>NZ_CP150313.1:10500000-13293572 GCF_051525245.1 Sorangium sp. So ce128
AGCCCATCGACTTGCACACGGCCGAGACGACCCCCTCGGTCCGGACTGTCTTTCCGCTGAACTTGCCCGGCTCCTGCAGGAGCACCGGCAGCGGCGTCGTCGAGCTCTCCGTGATGGGCGCGCCAAACTGCTTCTTCTCGAGCCGCGCGATCCCGGAAGCAGACGCCTGCATCGGCGCTGCGCCCTCGGCGGCGGCGGGAGGCGCGGCCGCAGGAGCCGGCTCGGCGTCGGGCTTGCGCTCGGCGGAACAGCCGAGCTGCGCAAGGACCAGGAAGAACAGGGAGGCGATGGGCTTTGCACGCATGAAGACGAGTTTGCCCGACCCGACGGGCCCCTGCCACCGGCCCAGGGAAGAGCACCTCGGCGGCGGCGGAGCGCGCCCGACGGCCCCGCAGCAGGTGGCGGGGGCGCGAGCGCAGCTGGCGGCTCGGCCGCTCACAAAAGCCTGCTACAAGGGCGGGCATGCGAACCGCTCGCGCCCGCGTCGGACGAGGCACGGCGGCGTGCGCGGTCGCGCTCGCCTGCACCTCGACCGCGCACGCCGAGGAGCCCTCGAGCGCCGCGACCGCCAAGGATGCCGCTTCGGCCGAGCAGCCACCGGGACCTCCGCGGCCGCCGCTGCCGCCCGCGCCCCCCCGGACCCGCTTGCCGTGGGCCAGGCACATCGAGGTCGGCGCGGACATCGCCCTCGTCAACCGGTTCGGCTCGGACGACGCCGCGGGCCAGCCGACGGGGATTCGCCTGAAGCCCGCGGTCGGCGTCGGGGCCCACGCGCGCTGGGAGATCTTCGACTACCTGCGCTTCTCCGCCTTCTTCGTGCACGCCGAGCACGAGCTCGCGCTCCAGGCGGGCGCGCTCGCGCAGCCCGGCCCGATCACGGCAGAGCCACGCGGGGACGGCGCGCCCGCGGTGCGCACCCTCGCGCTCGGCGCGCGCCTCGCGCCCACGCTTCCGCTCGGCGAGCGCGCCCGCTCGTGGCTGTCGGTCGGCGTCGGCTACGACAGGTTCGACTTCGACCGCATGCGGGTCTCCGACCCCGGGGGTGAGTTCACGGTCCGCGAGCGCGGCGCGTCGTACGTCGAGATCCCGCTGGGGCTCGGGGTGTCGTTCGACATCATCCGCCGCTGGCTCACGATCGAGCTGGAGACCTCGGGCGCCTTCCTGCTCGGCCGGGGCGGCGACGCCACCCGGGAAGGCCAGGCCATCGACGCCCAGGGGCGGCGGCGCAACGTCGGCGCGCTGCCGCAGGCCCGAAGCTCGTTCGTCCAGACGCTCGGCCTCTCTCTCGTGCTGTGATCGCCGCGTCGTGCGGCGAGCTCAGCTGAGGGCCAGCATGCGATCGATCGGGACGCGCGCGCGCTCGCGCAGCTCGGGAGCCATCTCGAGGCGCGGGGCGAGATCGCGCAGCGCGAGATAGACCTTCTCGAGCGTGTTGAGCCGCATGAAGGGGCACTCGTTGCAAGCGCAGTTGCCCTCCGGCGGCCCCTCGATGAACTCCTTGTGCGGCGACGCCTTGCGCATCTGGTGCACGATGCCGCTCTCCGTCGCGACGATGTACTTCAGGGCGTCGTCCGCGGTCGTGTACTTGAGCAGCGCGGTCGTCGAGCCGATGTAGTCGGACATGCGCAGGATCGGCTCCTCGCACTCCGGGTGCGCGATGAGCTTCGCGTCCGGGTGGCGCTCGCGCAGCGCGACGATCTTGCGCAGGCTGAAGGTCTCGTGAACGACGCAGCTGCCCTGCCACAGGCGCATCGGGCGGCCCGTCCGCTCGATGAGCCAGCGCCCGAGGTTCTTGTCGGGCGCGAAGAGGATCTCCTGCCCCTCCGGGATCGCGCGGACGATCTTCTCCGCGTTCGATGACGTGCAGATGTAGTCGCTCTCGGCCTTCACCTCGGCGGAGCAGTTGATGTACGAGATCGCGGCCGCGCCGGGGTACCGGGCGCGCCAGGCGCGGAAGCGGTCGACGGGGCAGCCGTCGGCGAGCGAGCAGCCCGCCGCGAGGTCGGGGACCACGACGATGCGCTCGGGGTTCAGGATCTTCGCCGTCTCGGCCATGAAATGCACGCCGGCGAACAGGATGACGTCCGCGGTCGTCTTCTTCGCCTGCTGGGCGAGCTGCAGCGAGTCGCCGAGGAAGTCTGCGAGATCCTGGATGTCGCCGTCCTGGTAGTAGTGGGCCAGGAGGACGGCGTTCCTCTCCCGCTTCAGGCGGCTGATCTCGTCGTGCAGATCCAGGCGCGGATCGATGGCGGCAGGCTGGGGCGCGGCGCTCGTCATGGCTAGCTAAGGTAGGCACCGCGCGGCGCGCTGGCCAGGGCCCCCGAGCCGCGCGGCGAACTCGGGCGCGCTCCAGCCACGCCCACGCAGCCGGTGCGGCATTCGCCGGCGCTCCAGCCGCGCAGCGCGGTCCAGCCGCGCAGCCCGCCGCGTCTCCCTCGTTGACAACGGCCGGCACCGGTTCACGATCGAGGCCCGCGGTGGGCCTGGGGAGGAGCTCTCGTCGTGGGCGGCCACCCATGTCCTTCCTGATCCCCGTCGCCCTGCTCGCCCTCGTCGTACCGCTCGTCGTGGCGCTCCTGCGCGCAAATGAGCTATTTTGCGTGCGCGTCGAGGGGCGCAACGTCCGGCTGCTCCGGGGCCGGATGCCGCAGCGGCTGCTCGACGACATCACGGACGTCCTCCGCGCAGCGCCGGTCGGGCGGGGCGCGGTGCGGGTCGTGGTCGAGGACCGGCGCGCTCGGGTCCACGTGGAAGGGGATATCTCTCCCGAGCAGGCTCAGCAGCTGAGGAACACCGTCTCCATGTGGCCGGTTCCGAAGATCCGCGCGGCCCCGAAGCGCTGCGCGGGCGCATGACCCCGCCGCCGACATTTCCACCCTAGCGAGTCAGTCCCGCATGGCCGACGACAAACCCCGAGACAATCCGCCGACCTCCAAGCTGGGGCGCCTCGCGCGCCTCGCCGGCCTCGCGCCCCGCACGATCCCGTTCGCCATCGAGGGCGCGAGGCGCGTCCTCGGCGCGACCCGGACCGAGGAGGAGGAGGCCGAAGCGCGGCGGAGGATGGCCCAGGAGGTCAAGAAGACCGCCGAGGCGATGCTGAAGACGCTCGGCGAGATGAAGGGCCTGCCGCTCAAGTTCGGCCAGATGGCGAGCTACATCGACGGGCTCGCGCCGCCGGGATACGAGGAGAAGTTCCAGGCCACGCTGAAGAAGCTGCTCGACAAGGCGCCGCCCCTGTCGCCGGAGGCCGCGGAGCAGATGATCCGCGAGGAGCTCGGCACCCCGCCCGAGCACGTGTTCGCGACCTGGGAGCGCGAGCCGTTCGCGGCGGCGAGCATCGGACAGGTGCACCGGGCCACGACGAGGTCGGGGGAGCGGGTCGCGGTGAAGGTGCAGTACCCCGGCATGGACAGGGCCATCGAGAACGACCTGAAGAGCGTCTCGATGCTCGAGGCGATGATGGCGCCCCTCGCCAAGAAGCTGAACGCCCGGCAGACCGTCGACGAGCTCCGCAAGGTCTTCCTGTCCGAGCTCGACTATGCGCGCGAGGCCGAGATGGCGGACCTGTTCCGCCGCATGAACGCCGGGGACGAGGACGTCTCTATCCCGCGCATCCACCACAGCCTCACCACGAGGCGCGTCCTCACGCTCGAGCTCGTCGACGGCATGAGCTACGCCGAGTTCTGCGAGCGCGGCAGCCAGGAGGCGAAGGACCGCGCGGGCCTCTCCATCTGGCGCTTCACCTTCCGCTCGATGCTCCGGTACGGCTGGCTCTACGCCGACCCGCACCCGGGCAACTACCGCTTCCACGAGGATGGCCGCGTCACGATCCTCGATTTCGGCTGCGTGAAGCAGCTCCCGCCCGACCTCGTGGCGGGCATGAAGCGCTACATGCGCGCCGCCATGGACGCGGACTGGAAGGAGTTCGACCGGGCGTGCGTGGAGGTGCTCGGCTACGACCCGGCCGACGAGAGCTGGGATCTCTACCGGAGCTACACGATGGAGCTCATGGTCCCGCTGTGCACGCACGGGACCTGGAAGTGCTCCCCGGAGAAGGCGCGCGAGACGGTGGCGTACCTGACCCGCGGTATCCGGGGGCTCGCCCTCAAGGAGGGAGAGAAGATGCCCACCATCCCCCACGTGCCGAAGATGCCGCAGGACTTCACGTTCGTGAATCGCCTGCAGTGGGGGCTCGCGTCCGTGCTGGCGGGGCTCCGGACCGAGGCGGCGTTCCGGCGGACCATCGATCCCTGGGTGCGCGACGGGGTGCACCCCGTCCCCGATTGAGCGCGGATCGCTGGTAGGCTCGTCGGCGCGGAGAGGCGCGCCGAGGTCGCTTCCGCCGCGGCTCTCACCTTGACCTCGATCCCGCACGCTGTGACATTCGATCGGGGCATGGACGACGAGAGGGCGGCCTGCGAAAGGCGCGTAGGAACGACCCTGCGGGGCAAATGGACGATCGATCGCCTCGTCGGGATCGGCGGGATGGCCGCCGTCTATGCCGTGACCCACAAGATCGGGCGGCGCGATGCGATCAAGATCCTCCACCCCGAGGTGGCGCGCTCGAAGGACCTGCGCGCCCGGTTCGAGCGCGAGGCGCAGGCCGTCAATCGGTTCCAGCACCCCGGCGTGGTCGAGATCCGCGACATCGATGTGACCGAGGACGGCGCGCCGTTCCTCGTGATGGAGCTCCTCGACGGCGAGTCGCTCGCCGACCGACTCCAGCGGCTCGGCAGCATCGAACCGGGCGAGATGCTGCGGCTCATGGACGAGCTGCTCGACGTGCTCGGCGCCGCGCACGAGCAGGGGATCATCCACCGCGACATCAAGCTCGACAACCTCTTCGTCGAGAAGACCGGGCGCCTCAAGGTGCTCGACTTCGGCATCGCGCGCATGCGCGACGGCGTGAAGACGGCGATGCGGACCCGCACGGGCGCGACGCTCGGGACGGTGTCGTACATGGCCCCGGAGCAGGTGCGCGGCATCTCGGTCGACCACAGGGCGGACCTCTTCGCCGTGGGCGCGACCATGTTCCGTGTGATCGCGAAGCGGCGCATCCACGAGGCGCGCACGGAGTCCGAGCTGCTCGTGAAGATGGCGACCATGGCGGCGCCGCCGCTCGCGAGCGTCGCGCCGGACACGCCGCACGGACTGTGCCTCGTCGTGGACAGGGCGCTCGCGTTCGATCGCGACCGGCGCTACCCGGACGCCCGCACGATGCAGGCCGACGTGCGCGCGCTCCTGCATGGAGCGGCGCCGCCGCACGCGTCGGCGCGCCTCGCGGCGGGCGACGTGCCGTCGGCGGGCGCGCCGCCGCTCTCCCCGATGCTCCTGTCGGCGGCCGCCTCGGCGGAAGCGCAGGCCGAGCCTCCGCCGCGGCCCGCGGCCCCGTCGGGCGCGAGGTGGAACGAGATGGGCTCGGCGCCGGCGATCGGGTCGGAGCTCGGCCCAGGCAACAGCGGGGCGTCCTCGTGGGAGGCCGCCACGATGGCGGCGCCCGGAGCTCCGCGCGGGAGCGCCATGGATGCTGCCCAGGCGCACGGAGGCCACCCCGGCATGGCGCAGGCCGTCCCCGGCGCTCCGAATGGACCGCCGTCGGCCCTGCACAACACCGGCGCCGGCCACGCCGGAGCGCACGGCGCGCCCCCATCTTGGCAGGGCGCCAGCGCGCCCCACAGCGCCCCCATCTCGCTCCACAACACAGGCTCGGGCCTGCACAACACCGGTCCGGCCTACGGCCCGCCTGCCCCGGCGCATGGCGCCAGCGCGCCCCACGGCCCGCCTGCCCCGGCGCACGGCGCCAGCGCGCCCCACGGCCCGCCTGCCCCGGCGCACGGCGCCAGCGCGCCCCACAGCGCCCCCGTCTCGCTCCACAACACAGGCTCCGGCCTGCACAACGCCGGCCCGGCCTACGGCGCGCTCGCCCCGGCGCACGGCGCCAGCGCGCCCCACGGCCCGCCCGTCTCGCTCCACAACACAGGCTCCGGCCTGCACAACGCCGGCCCGGCCTACGGCGCGCCTGCCCCGCGGCACAGCGCCGGCGTACCGCACGGCGCGCCCGCCTCGCTCCACAACACCGGCTCGTCGCTGCACACCACCGGCTCGGCCTACGGCGCGCCCGCGCCGCCGCACAGCGCCAGCGCGCCCTACGGCGAGCAGCCGGCCGCCGCGTGGGCGCCGCGCCACGCTCAGCCGAGGCTGCCGCCGAAGCTCGTGATCCCGCTCGCGCTCGGCGGCGTGGCGCTCATGATCGTGAGCGTGCTCGCGGTCTGGATGGCGCTCCGCGACGAACCCCAGAGCGACGCGGTCCAGCACGATCTGCTGCCGGCCCAGAGCGCGAGCGCCGGGCCGACCCAGCTCTCCCCGTCCTCGGAGAGCACCGACGAATCGCGGAGCAACGTGAACGAGCCAGGATCGCGGAGCAACGTGAACGAGCCAGAGACGATGCGCCCGGAAGCGCCGAACGCTCCGGCGAGCGCGCCGCCCGCGAGCACGTTCATCATCGACTTGACCAAGAAGAAGCAGCGGACGAGAAAATCACGCCAGGACTGAAGCCAGATCGCCGAACATGGAGCTCCGCCCCCTCATGGTGACGAGGACAACCCCGCGCGCTCGATCGATGCTCGCCGGGTCTGCGCTGGCGCTCACGCTCTCGGGAGCGTGCTCGGACCCGGTGCCGATCGGCCCACGTCCCGACGCCGGCGGCGACGGTGGAGGCGGCAGCGGAGGCGCGCCGCCGCTCTGCAGCTCCGGCGACGTGCAACCCTGCTATCCCGGCCCGGCAGACACCGAGGGTGTCGGCGTGTGCGCGGCGGGCGTGCGGAGGTGCCAGCCAGACGGCCAGAGCTTCGGCGAGTGCGAAGGCGCCGTGGTCCCGAGGCCCGAGGACTGCGGCACCACCGTGGACGACGACTGCGACGGCGCGACGAACGAGCCCGACGCGGGGTGCGAGTGTACCCCGGGCCAGATCAAGACTTGCTACAGCGGCCCCGAGGGGACGAGCGGCGTGGGGCTCTGCGCGGTGGGGCTGCAGATGTGCGATCTCTCGGGCACGTCGTGGCGGCCGTGCGGCGGCCAGGTCACCCCGCAACGAGAGACGTGCACGGACGACACCGACGAGGACTGCGACGGCTTCGCCTGCAGCACGCCGCTCTGGGCCGCCCTCTACGGTGATCAGAACACCCAGAGCGCGACCAGCGTCGGCGTCGACGCGCTGGGAAACATCTATATCGGCGGCACCTTCTCGGGGACCATCAACCTGACCGGCAAGGAGGCGGGCGCCCTCGTCAGCATCGGCACCTCCGACGTGTACGTCGCGAGCTTCGACCCCTCCGGACAGCACCGCTGGAGCGTGAGGTTCGGCGGCAGCGGCGCCGAGACGCTCAACGGGCTCGCGGTGACGCCTGAAGGCAACCTCGTGCTCGGCGGGACGTTCTACGGCTCGTTCACGTTCGGCGGCACGACGCTGAGCAGCGTCAACGCGCTCGACACCTTCGTGGTCACGATGACCGGAGAGAAGGGCGAGCAAGGCTGGGCACGCCAGCTCGGCGACGCGGCCGATCAGACACTGCGCTCGATCGCGGTGGACCCCGCCGGAAACATTGCGATCGCCGGCTACTTCAGCGGAAAGCTGCTCTGCTCGTCGTCGCCCGTCCCAGCCTGCGCCGAGAGCGCAGGCGGCACCGACATCTTCGTGCGGAAGTACGATCCGCTCGGCGCCGTCCTGTGGACGAGGATCTACGGAGACGACAAGAACCAGTTCGCCACCGGCGCCGCCGTCGGCAACGACGGCAGCGTGCTCGTCACCGGCCGGTACAACGGCACCCTGACCGTCGGCCCCCGGCAGGTGAAGAACACCGGGCTCGGGCCGAACCTGTTCGTCCTGAAGCTCGACAGCAGCGGGAACGGCGTCTGGCTCTCGGATTATGGAGACACGGCGTCGCAGGCGGGCACCGGGATCGCCGTCGCTCCCTCGGGCGCGGTGCTCGTGACCGGGACGTACATGGGCGCGCTCAACTTCGGAGCGGCCGGTACGCTCCCCGCCAACGATGTGCAGACGGCGTTCGTGGCGTCGCTCGCCCCCGACGGCGTGCCCGTGTGGGCGCGGTGGTTCGCCGGAGACGGCCCCCAGGAGAGCACGTCGATCGTCGCGGACGCGGAGAACGGCGTGGTGGTGACCGGCTCGGTCCAGGGCGTGGTCGACCTCGGCGGCGGGCCGCTGCCCAGCGGCGGCGGCTTCGACGCCTTCGTGGCGAAGCTCGACGCCGATGGCAACCACCTCTGGGGGAAGGTGCTCGGCGCCGCCGGCAACCAGAAGTCGAACGCGGCGGCCATCGCGCCGAGCACGGGGGTCATCGCGCTCTGCGGCACCGCCGAGGGGAAGATCGACTTCGGCCTCGGCGAGCACGGGGCGAATGGGACCGACGCGTTCGTCGTGCTCCTGTCGCCGTAGACCGGAGCCGCGGCCCCGGTCACGGGGCGCCGCGAGCGCCCGCAGGGACGAGGTCGACGCGGCCGAGCTCCTCGTTGGTCGCCGCGATGGCGGCGCGGATCGGCTCGCCGACGCCGTAGCGACGGCTCGCGCCGACCAGCGCCTGGGCGGCGGCGTCGATCCGATACGGGCCGCCCGGCAGCGCCTCCAGCGCGATCGTGCCCGTCGCGCCGGACTCGACCATCTGGACGACGAGGCCGAACGGCTTGATGGATACGATGTAGCCCTCGATCTCCTCGCCGACGCGGGAGGCGAAGAGGCGCGCCACGAGCATGCGGTGCCGCTCCGTCTCGGCCTTGGCGGCGCTGCGCGCGCGCGCGTTCAGGTGGTGGGCGAGCGACGCGAGCGCCTCGCACTCGACGCGCTGGTCGCGGCGGCCCTGGAGATAGCGCTTGACCACGCGGTGCACCGCGAGGTCGGCGTAGCGGCGGATCGGGGACGTGAAGTGCAGGTACAGCGGGGCGCCCAGGCCGAAATGCAGGCCTCCGGCGCCCGTGTACCGGGCAGGGCCGAGCGCCTTGCCGAGCACGGTGCGGATGGCCGGCGCGAGCTCGGAGCCCCTGTACTGCGCCTCGAACGCCGCGAGGCCGAGGGGGCTCAGGCGCGCGCCGAAGCCGGCCTCGACGCCGAAGTTGTGCGCGAACTGCTCGAGCGCGCGGACGCGCTCCTCGGTCGGCTCGTCATGGACACGAAAGACGCAGGGGAGCCCGCGCGCCACGAGCCAGCTGGCCACCGCCTCGTTCGCCGCCACCATCAGCCGCTCGATGAGGCGGTGCGCGCCCGTGTCGGAGCGCGGCGAGACGGCGGTCGGCTCGCGCGTCTCGGCGTCCAGCGTCACGTACGCCTCCTCGCGATCGAGCTCGACGCCGCCGCGCGCCGCGCGGACCGTCGACAGCCGCGCGGCCGCGGTGCGGAGCCAGCGCACGACCGGCCGGGCCGCCTCGGGGATGCCGGCGGCGCGGCCTGTCGTCAGGAACTCCTCGACGGCGTCGTACGAGAGGCGGGCGTGCGAGCGGATCACGCTCTCGTGCAGGTCGATCGACGTGATGCCCCCTTCGGGGTCGATGCGCAGCTCGACCGTGACCGCGAGCCGATCGACCCCCGGGAGCAGGCTCGCCGCCTCGCTGGAGATGGCGTCGGGGAGCATCGGGATGACGCGGCCAGCCAGGTAGACGCTCGTGCCTCGGGCGCGGGCCTCGAGATCGAGCGGCGAGCCCTCGGGGACGAACGCGTCCACGTCGGCGATCGAGACGAGGACGCGGAGCGCCCCGTCGGGCCCGGCGGGCAGCACGGCGACGGCGTCGTCGATGTCCGTGGTGACGGGCGCGTCGATCGTGACGGTGATGACGTCGCGCAGGTCGCGGCGGCCCCGCGCGAGCTCGCGCTCGACCGACACCGCGGCGACCGTCGCGCGCGACGCCTCGAGGACCTCGCCCGAGAACACGGCGCGCACGCCGTTGCGGGCGAGGCACCGCTCGATGCCGAGATCGGCGCCCGACGCGACGACGCGCGCCGGGACGACCGCCGCGCCCTCGATGGTGGCGACCACCGCGGCGCCCTCGGGGAGGTCGTCGGCGCTGCCCGGCTTGAACGGCCAGTCCGTGTTGGAGACGAGGCGATCGACCCGGAGGTGCGGCCGCTTCGCGTGCGATACGACCGTCCCGAAGAGCTCGGAGCGATCGCGCTGGACGAGGGCGAGCTGCGACGCGCTGAAGCGGCCCGGCTCCGCCTCGACGACCACCGCATCGACGACGTCGCCGTCAAGGAACGGGTTCAGATCGGGCGGCGCGATGAAGGCGGTCGCCGAGCCGAGGGCAGCCCAGCCCGGCCTGCCCGGCCCCCCCGCCTTCTCCGGAGAGGCCTCGATGTTCAGGAACCCGAAGCCACGGGGGTTGACCGAGATGCGTCCACGAACGGGTGCGTGCATAGGCGCGGAAGGTACGCCAGATCCCGGCACGTTCGAGCACAAGCTGCCCGTTGAGCTCGCATCAACGCCAGAGAATTACTGCAACACGGTAAGCAGCACGGTAAGCAACACGGTAAACAGAGCAGCGCGTGACGTCGCGGCATCGCGCACTGCATGCCGAGATGCGCTCGGGGTGCCCGGGGTGCCTCGCGCTGCGCTGCGCTGCGATGACGTGCGGGCGGCATCGCGGTTCCACGTGCACGGGACCCCGTGCGTGGGCGGGACGCCACGGCAAAAGTGCCTCCCTGGACGGTTCGCGGCGCCGGATCGGCTTATACTCGACACATCGTGGAAGACTCAGGGGACATCATCGAACTAGCGCGCGTGATGCCTCGGGACCGCTTCGTCCGCCAGGTGACGAACCTGCTCCTCGTGGTGTCCGAGGCTGGTCCGGACAACCAGCAGATCGCATTCCGGACGGTCGCCGCATCGCCGGCGGCGCACCGGAAACCGCCGCCTCCGCCCGGCCCAGCGAGCGAGGTGTTCCAGCTCGTCAAGGCGAAGGGCAATCCCTATCTCGACCAGATCTCGGTGGGCCGCACGCGCAATTGCGACGTGGTGCTGCGCCACCCCTCGGTGTCCAAGCTGCACGCGCACTTCCGGCGCAATGAGCAGGGGCAGCTCGTGCTCATCGACAACGGCTCGCAGAACGGGACCCGCGTGAACGGCAAGCTGCTCTCCGAGAGCGAGCCGCAGGAGATCTCGGTGGGCGACGTGATCCAGTTCGGCCGGCTCACGACGTCACTGCTCGATGCAGCGGCCCTCTTCGACCTCGTGCGCGAGCAGGCGCGCGTCGCGAGGGACCAGGCGAACCGGTGAGCGCCGCGCGCGGCGGCGCTCAGAACCGGTATCCCGCGGAGACGTTCGGAAAGAACATCGTGAACGTGCCGTGGGCGAGTTCCTCGAACACGACCTTCTTGCCCGGCGCGCAGTCGACCGTGGGGTGCGCCTCGTCGCACTCGGCCCCGACCACGTAGGTGTTGCCCGTCTCGAGCGGCGGGCCGTCGACGAGGAAGAAGCCGACGCCGAGGCCCGCGCTGGCGCTGAGGCGCCCGAGCTTCAGCCGGAGCCTCAGCTCGGGCATCGCGAACGGGGCGGCGGCGCGGACGGCCCTGCCCGCGTTCTGCACGGCCACGCTGATGGTCCTCTCCGCGTCGGACGCCGTGCCGGTCACCTCGTCGCTCATCTCGGCCAGCACCACGCCGAGCCCGAGCGCGCCGCCGACGTCGAGCCATGACGACAGCCCGTAATGATAGCTGCCGCCGACGATCACCGTCACGCCGGCCATGCCAATGTCGTCGTGAAAGCTGTAGCGGACGGGGAGCCTCTCGTCGCCCCCGCGCGGAGCGGCGTACGTCGCGTCGAGCGAGCGATCGAGCGTCGTGTGGAGGCTCAGGTACCCGGCCGTGAGCTCGATGGCGGCGCCGATCGGGAACTCGTAGCTGCCGCGCACGCCGGCCAGAACGCCGGACGGGCGCGAGATGCCCGAGCAGCTGTAGCTGCCGCAGCTCCGCTCGGCGTCGCTCTCGAGCGACGAGGCGAAGGCATAGCCGCCGGTCGCCTCCAGCCGGAAGACGCCGACCCTCCGACCCCAGCGCGGGTGCGCGTCGTCGATGGCGAGCGGCAGGACGATGTCGCCCCTCGTCGTCTTGTCGACGGTCGCGCGCAGCGTGCGCGAGAAATAGCCCGGCTCGTGCGCCTCGAAGGTGTGGCGCCCGAGCGGCAGCGCCCCGCGCCACTGCCCCTTGCCGACCGGGACGCTGTTGATGGTCAGATCCGCGCTCAGCGGCTGGGCGACGACGCGGACCTCCTCGCCGAGCGGCCCCGCCTCGACCGTGGCGACGGCGAGCTGCCCCGCGATGACGTTCGCCTCGCGGGGCGCAGAGCCGAAATTGCCCTTGCGCACCGAGTAGAAATGCGGACCAGGCGCGAGCGCGCCCTCCCACGGCAGCTGGCCGATCAGCGCGCCGTCGATGGTGAGATCGGCGCCGACGAGCCGCTCGTCCTCGACCTTCAGCCGGCCCGTGCTGGCGAGCGGATCGAGCTTCGCGTCCACCGACCTGGTCTCGGCGACCCCGACGGTCACGATCCGCTCGAACGTGTGCCAGCCGTCCTTGACCACACGGACCGTGTGATCCCCGGGGAGCAGCCGGATCGGGCCGGCGAGGGGGAGCCGGCCGCGCTGTTTCCCGTCGATGAGCACCAGGCCATCGACGTTCGACGAGACGACGATGCTGCCGATCCGCGCTCGCAGCGTGGCGATCGCGGACGCGACGCTCCGGCGCTCCGGCTCGCCGAGCTCCGCGCGGAGCTCCGTGAGCAGCGCCTCGTAGAGCTCGAGCGCCTCGTCGTAACGCCCGAGCTGTTCGAGGCAGAACGCGGCGTTGAGGGTGTTGGGCACCGACGCGACGACCTGACGCGACCTCAGGTAGAGCTCGAGCGCGCGCTGGAAGTCGCCGATCTTGCGCAGCTCGTTCCCTTCCTGAAAGAGCGCCTTGGCCCGGGCGAGCGCCTCGTCCGTCGACGCGGGCGACGCGGGCGACGCGGCAGGCGGCTCGGGTGGCGCGCCCGGGACAGCCGCCGCCGGCGGGGGCTGCGCGCGGGCCGGAGGCGCAGGCGCCGCGCTCGCCACGGCGAGCGCGCAGGCCGCAAAGCAGCGCCGCAGGGCGCGACGGGCGCGCGGCATCGGTCTCACCACCGGTCGACCGGCACCACCGCGGTCGGCGCCGACGGAGCCGCAGGCGCCCCCGTGGCGGAGGGCGTGGCAGGCTCGGCCACGGGAAGAGCGCCGCGCGGGGCGCGGCTCTTCCTGTCACGGCGCGGGGCAGGCTCGGAGGCCGCGACCGACGCAGAGGCCGGCGCGGGCGGCTGGAGATCGATGCGATCAGGGCGGATCGTGCCGTCGCTCAGCATGAACACCGTCTCCTTCGTGGTCGCGCCGCCGCGGGTCACCTCGATCTCGAACGTGTCGCCGGCCTTGCCCGTCAGGTCGAGCCGGCCGTCGCTCACCGGACGCGCCGCGCCGTTGACCCGCGCCGTCGCCTCCTTCGGGAGCGTCACGACGGCGGTGAAGGACGCAGGCGCAGGTGCAGGCGCGGGCGCGACGGGCAGCGCGGGCTCGCTCGGCGCGGCGGGCGACGCGAGCGGCTCGTTGCCCGTCGAGGCGCGCAGCGCGAGACCGCCGCCGATCGCGGCCAGGGCGACCACCGTGACCGCCGCCCCGACGAAGCGCCGCCGTGCCGCGCCGGAAGGCTCCTTCACCGCGGTGAAGGAGCTGCCGCCGATGGATCGCTCCTCCCCCTCGGCCGATCGTGAGAGCCTGGACTCGCGCAGCGCGGAGATCGGGGTGGCGCCGGCGCGCCGCTCGGGGTCGATGCCCCGCAGCTGATCCAGCGTGACGACGCCGGTGCCCTCCGCGTGCGGCTCGAGCGCGGCGATGAGCTCCTCCATGCTCTGCCAGCGCTCCGCGGGATCCCGCAGGAGGCCGCGGTGCACGACGGCCGCGAGCGCCGGGGAGACCCACGGCGCGGCCCCGGAGAGCGGCGGCACGCGCTCGGTGCAGATCGCGAGCAGGAGCTCGGCGAGCGAGGCGTTGGGATCCCAGGGGCAGCTCCCGCAGAGCGCCTGGTAGAGCGAGACCGAGAGGCTCCAGATGTCGGAGCGGTGATCGACGTCCTTCGCCATCTTCGCCTGCTCGGGCGACATGTAGATGGGCGACCCGAGCACGCCGCCGGCGCGCGTGAGCTCGTGCGAGACGCCATCCCCCGTGCGCTTCGCGATGCCGAAATCGCACACCTTGACCACGATCCTGCGATCGCTCGACGACGGCGGGCGGATGGAGCCGGACGGGCGCCGCCCCGAGGGCGGCGGGCGGACCGAGCCGGACGAGCGCCGAACCGACGGCGGCCCCGCCGCGAGCGAGCCGCGCTGGGTGGACGGCGGCGCCGAAGCGAGCGGGCCGCGCCGGGTGGACGGCGGCGCCGAAGCGAGCGGGCCGCGCCGGGTGGACGGCGGCGCCATCGAGGTCGACGGCCTCTGGGCCGTGCCCTCGAACGGCGCGTGCAGGAAGAGGTTCGCCGGCTTGATGTCGCGGTGCACGATCCCCTCGGCGTGCGCCGCCGCGAGCCCGCGCGCCGCCTGGATGAACACGCGCACGACGGGCTCCGGCTCCAGCGGCCCGCGCATCCTGAGGAGCTTGGCGAGGTCGACGCCGTGCAGGAGCTCCATGATGATGAACGGCGTCGCGAGCGTGAGATCCGTGCCTAGCTCGAACGTCTTGACCACGTGCGGGCTCTGGATCGCGGTCACCGCGCGCGCCTCGCGGATGAAGCGGCGCACGGCGTGGTCGTCCTGCCCGACGGCGCTCTTGAAGATGACCTTGGCCGCCACCCGCCGCCCTTCAGGCGACTCCGCCTCGTAGACGGCGCCCATCCCGCCGCGCCCGATCAGCCGGCGCACCGCGTACCGGCCGCCGAGCTCGCGGCCGACCAGCGGATCGGTCTCGGCGCCGGCGCGCTCGGCGATGGCCTCGCGCAGCTCGGGATCGAGCGGCCTCAGCATGTCGATGGTGACGCGCTCCTCGCTGTGCGACGCGGCGCGCAGCGCCTCGGCGAACGCCTCGATCGACGGATAGCGCCGGTCCACGTCGCTGTGCAGCGCGAGCGAGAGCGCGGTCGCGAGGCGCGCCTCGATCCACGGGGCGCGATCCTGGATCGACGGGAACCGCGAAAGGGACGACGCCGGCGCGTCCGCCGCCGTGTCCGCGGGGCCGAGCTCGGCCGTGTCCGCCGTGACGTCGAGCTCGGCCCACGGCGAGACGCCGCAGAGCATCTCGTAGAGCGTCGCCGCCAGGCCGAACACGTCACCCCGCACGTCCGCGGTGCGGTCCCGCGGCCCCGACTCGTCGCGCAGAGGACCGGTGCTCCTCGCCGCCTTGCCAGGGGCGGAGGTGGCCGTGTCGCAGCCCTTCGAGAGCCCGAAGCCAAAGACGCGGACGAGGATCTCTCCGCTCGGGAGGTGCTCCAGGAAGATGCGCGGCGGCCGCACGTCGCGGTAGACGAGGCCCGCGGCGTGCACCGCCGAGAGCCCCGCAGCGGCCTGGAGCGCGATCCGCACGGCGACCTCGGGCCCGAGCGGCCCCGTCTCGGCGAGCAGCGCGGCGACGTCGGTCCCGTCGAGCAGCGGCATCACGAGGTAGGCGAGATCGCGCTCGAGGTCGTGGCCGGCATCGACGATCGGGACGACATGCGCGTTGTCGAGCTTCGCGGTGACGCTCGCCTCGCGGGTGAGCCGTGACAGCGTGTCCTCGGTGACGACCTCGGGCCGCAAGACCTTGAGCGCGACGCGGCGACCCGAGGGGCCCCGGGCCTCGAACACGACACCGAAGCCCTGCGCGGAGAGGACGCGGACGATCCGATATCCGCCGGTGAGCGCGCCCCCCACGAGCGCCGTCGGATCCGCCAGAGGTGCTGTCCGGCCCATGTCCTCAAGCATACGACGGCCCATCGCGCCCCACAAAGCATGAGTGTCACGCGACCTCGGAGGCGCGCTGCGCGCGGGCGCCGCACCGACGCGGAGCGCCGGCCACGCACCTACAACGACGCCACGCCCGCCGCACCGCGGCGCCTCCGCCAAATGTAGGCGCGACAACCGCAGATAACGCGGTGAACAGACCGTCGTACACGCAAGAACACGCGGGGACACGCAAGAGCACGGGGGGATACGCATGGATACGCATGAACACGCGAGGACACGCAGTAAGCCCTTTGAATCATGGAATATTTGTCTAATTTGTCTTGCCGATGGACAGCTCACGAGTTTAGATTCCCAACATCCCATTCACCGCCGCTCGGTCAGGATCTGGGCAGGACTGGTTGATCTCAAGCGCGCACCCCGATGTGCGCCTCCCCCGCCGGGGGACCTGGAGGCACCATGACCCTGCGATCCCTCGGGCGCGCGCTCGCCGCCCTGACGGCCTTTCTCGTCCTCACGCTCGTCCTGGCGCGGCCGGCGCGCGCCAAGGGCTCTTCCGTCGATGAGCGGCTCGCCAAGGTGCTCGCCCGACACGGGTTCACCGGAGAGATCGAGTCGACGCTGGAGTCGCGGCTCGGGCGGAAGCTCGACAAGAAGCTCGCGAAGCTCGGGCGTGACCTCTTCTTCGACAGCCTCCTCGGCCTGAACGACGACAACTCGTGCTCAGGCTGCCACGCGCCGACCGCGGGCTTCGCCGACACGCAGTCGATCGCCATCGGCATCGACAACAACGGCGTCGTCGGGCCGCACCGCACAGGGCCGCGCAACCAGCGCCGCTCGCCCACCATCATCAACACGGCCTTCTACCCCACGCTGATGTGGAACTCGCGGTTCTTCGCCGTGTCCGGCGACCCCTTCGACAACAGCCAGGGGTTCTCGTTCACCGCGCCGGAGGGGATGTCGCTCTCTTCCCTGCCGCACCTGCTCAACGCCCAGGCGTTCATCCCGCCGACCGAGATCACCGAGATGACCGGGTACGAGGCGCCGCAATCGCACGATGTCGTGCGCGAGGAGGTCACGGCGCGCGTGAACGACGTGAAGGCGTACCGGAAGCGGTTCGCCAAGAGCTTCCGGGCGGTGAAGCGAGGGGACGACATCACCTACGAGATGATCGCGGCCGCCATCGCCGAGTTCGAGATGTCGCTCACGTTCGCCGACGCGCCCATCGACAGGTTCGCCCGCGGCCGCCGGCACGCGATGACGCTGGAGCAGAAGCGCGGCGCGCTGCTCTTCTTCGGCGAGGCGGGGTGCGTCAGGTGCCACGCGGTGTCGGGGGAGTCGAACGAGATGTTCAGCGACTTCCAGCAGCACGCGATCGGCGTGCCGCAGATCGCGCCGACCGACGATCCGGCGCACTCGAACGTGGTCTTCGACGGCCCGAACGCCGATGAGGACTTCGGCCTGGAGCAGGTCACGGGGGATCCGGCCGATCGGTACAAGTTCAGGACCTCGCCGCTGCGCAACGTCGCCCTCCAGCCCACGTTCTTCCACAACGGCTCGTTCACGTCGCTGGAAGGCGCCATCCGCCACCACCTCGACGTCTACACGTCGGCCACGGAGTACACGAACAAGCACCTCGATCGCGATCTGCGGGGTGAGATGGGCCCGCTCGCGCCGGTCCTCGCCGCCGTCGACCCGCTGCTGCAGGAGCCGATCGACCTCACGGAGGAGGAGATCAGCTGGCTCTGCGCCTTCGTGGGAGAGGCGCTGCTCGACCCGCGCGCGACGCCGAAGCGGCTCGAGGCGCTCATCCCGGAGGAGCTCCCGAGCGGGCGCGAGGTCCACCGCTTCGAGTAGCCACGGGCCGGGCAGGCGGCGCTCAGCCGGTCGAGCGCCCGCCGGCACCCCGGCTCAGCTGCGGTCGAGGCAGCTGCTCAGCGATTCCTTCTGGATGCTGCACTCCTCGTCGTACTTCGCAGAATCGCAGTGGTCCTCGGCGTGGTTCCGACACTCGAGATACGACTCCCAGGCGTCGTGACAGCCTGCCTCCTCGGCGGCCTCCGTGTCGGCGCTGCACATCGCGAGGCAGCTCTGCTCCGTCATGGCGTCCCCCGGGCACTCCACGGCTTGCTCACAGAGCTCGGGGCAACCCTCCTCGCCGTGCTCGTCGCTGCAGCCCACGGCGACGAGGGCGAGCACCAACATGGTCATTACCTTCATCGGCCCACCGTATCACGAGCGCGACGCCGCGCGCTGGCGCGGCCCAGGTCGGCGCCAGTGGGCAGCAGCAGCCAGGGCGGCGCGCCGGCTCTCTCCGGCGACCGCTCCCGGGAGGGCGCAGCTCAAGGCAGCAGCCGGGAGAGGAGGCTCCACTTCGCCGAACGACCGGACTTCATGGCGAGGACCGTGGTCACGCCGATCACCCCCGCCGTGAGGGCGATGTTGAGCGGCCCCATGACGCCGAGGAGCCGCTGCAGCGCCGCGGCCTTCGCGGGCGGGCGCGGCGCCGGCGCTTCACCCTCCTTGAGGAGGGGCACCCCGCCGTCGGGCGCCTCTTCGCGCATCTGCTGTCCGCCCAGCATGCTGGCGACGCTCGTGGCGAGCGTCGCGCCCAGGAGGATGTCCTTCAAGCGCACCAGATCGCGGGTCTCACGGTCGATCGATCGCCCCGAGATCACCGTCCGCCCGATGAACCAGGTGGCCGCGGCGGTGCCGAGCGAGATCGCACTGACGAGGTTGTACCGCTGCCATGCGTCAGAGAGCACCTTGCCCCGCTCGGCCTCGGAATGGATGTCCTTGACCGCCTGGCGCAACGCCAGCCGGCCGAAGAGGGGACCACCGAACCCCGCGGCCAGACCGAGCTCATGCAGCACCCATGCAGACGTCGAGAGTGTAGCCATGTCGTTCCACCTCGCCGCGACGCGCAAGCAAGATCGTGCCCAGGGCTTGACTGCGCGCCAGGATCCTGGCCGTCGCAGGCGCGCCGTCTCGGCAGCGCGCCGGCGTCCGCGAGGACGGGCCCGGCGCGGCCCCGACGAGAACGGCGCTTGCCCGGCGCCAGGTCACGTCGACAGGTACGTCGCGCCGCCGCGCAGCACGGCATTCCCGCGAGCGTCGCTGAACTCTCGTCCGGCGGATGAACCACGCTCGTCGACGAGCGCGGCGGCGGCGGGGCGGAGCACGTCGGCCACGGCCTGCCGCCGCAGCCGGTGGAGCTCGCCTTCGGCGAGGAACCCGTGGGAGGGCGGGAGATCGCCGTCTGCCATGCCCGGAGCTCCGGTGCCCACCTGGTCGAGCGCGCGCGCGAAGGCCGCGGCGACGCGCTCTCGCAGGCGCGCGCCGCCGGTGGTGACGGCCCAGCGGACGAACGCCCAGGCGAGCTCCGCGTGGCGGGCCTCGTCGCGCGCGATCGCCTGGAGCGCCATGCGCACCGCCGGCGGCTCCGCCGCCTGCGCCGCGACCTCCGCCTCGATGGCCGAGAGGGTCTCTCCGACGCAGCCCTCCACGACGGTCGCCAGGGTGATGGCCTCGAGCGAGCCGAGGTCGTCGAGCGCGCCGTGCAGGGGCAGCGGGCCGACGCCCACCGGCTCCCCCGCGTACGCCGAGGCGATCGCGAGCGCGACGCGCGCGTGCCGCACCTCGTCGAGCGCCGCGCGGTGCGCCGCTTCGAGCAGCTGGGGAGGCGCGCCCTGGGCCATCAGCGCGAGCGCGAAGCGGCCGAAGGAGGCGACCGAGGCGTGCTCGTTCTGGCCACGCTCGGCCCAGCGCCGGGCGAGCTCACGGCGCGCCGCGGGCGCGAGCGCGCTCAGGTCGGTGTCGGCGAGCGCGCGCTCGAAGCGCCGCAAGTCGGTCTGCGACCACGCGCTCGGGGCGTGCGCGAGCGGCGCGACGCGGGGCTCACCCCGGACCAGGAGAGGGCGCCCTTCACAGGAGATGGAACCGACGAGGTAGCAGCAGCTCCCCGGATCCGACGCCGTTCGGTTCGCGTAGGGGCCCTGGATCCACCCGGCCGCGCCCTCGCCCTCGGCGCTGCACGTACACGTCCCCGAGCCGGGCGGCAGGTCGTCGAGGTGAGGCGCAGCCTCGGAGGCCGCAGGGCAGGCGCCGCCGACCGGCGCCGTGCAGTGCACCTCGTAGCAACACTGGCCGTAATAGCCACCGTCATGAAACGGCCCGACGCAGGTCGGATCCGGATAGGGTTCGAGCGGCGCCGAGGCGTCAGGAGAATCGACCTGGCCACCTCCGCCGGCCCCCGATGTCGCGCCTGCCGTCGAGCTCGAGCTGGAGCTGGATGTCGCGCCTTCAGGCGAGCTCGATCCGGAGCTCACCCCCGACGTCGCGCCTCCAGGCGAGCTCGAGCTGGAGCCGGACTCGATGTGCGTGCCGCAGCCCGACACCAGCGCAAGGCTCGCGCCCCACTGGGATGCGACCAGGATTCGAAGCAGGAAGTTTCGCATGGACGGCGACAAGCAAGGCATGTACCGGGCGAACACACGTGTCTCTGGGCGCCGGGAGAGCACCGCCGTGCCAGCATGTGCCATCGCCCTGTCGCCTCCACGCGGCCACGGCCCCTGCTGCCGGTGGACCTTCCATCCGGGCGCGGCCCTGGATACCGGGTCTCGATGTCACCAACCCACCCGGACCGCCGGGCAGATCTGGAGCGGCGCGAGGGTGCGCCCGTCCCGAGGAGGCCTCATGCGGATCGTTCTCGATAGCTCCGTCGCCATCGCCTCGATGAAGCCCGCAGAGCCCGGGCACTCGGACGCAGTCGCTTTTCTCGAGCGCGCCCGCGCCGCCGTGGCCGCGGGCGCGGCGCGCGTGCTCGCGCCGCCCGAGCTATGGCTGGAGGTGTACGTCGCCGAGCAGCGGCTCGCGATGTCGCGGCGGGCCGCGCCCGCGGCAACGAGCCCGCTGGGAGGCCTCGCGATCGAGCTGGTCGCGCCCGTGGACGCGGGCGCCATCACGGAGTTCCTCGACCAGCTGACGAGGCGCATGCGCGGCCGCAGGCCCTTCGCCAACGCGACCGACCTCGTGTATCTGTGGGCCGCCCGCCGCGCGAATGCCACCGTGGTGACGCTCGACGAAGGGCTCCTCAAGTACCACGGTGTCGTCTGCGATGTGACAAGGCCGCAACACGTTCGGCTCGAATCCGGATAACGCGTCGCAGCGAGCGGCGAATGCACGTCGCGACAACCGCCGTCCGAGGAACGTCGAAAAACAGCATCTCTGGACGGTCACGGCGCAAGTTTACACTCCGTGCAAATGCACTTGTCGCACCCGGCGAGGGCAGCTATCCCTGAGCGTCGCAGCGGAGCGCGCGGAGCTCGCGAGCCTGGGCTGCGCGGCGAGGCGCATGCGAAGTACATCGCTTATTTCACCGGTCCTCCCGGTGAGCTTGGCCCTTTTGACCACCCTGGCTGCGCCGCAGGCCCACGCCCGCCGCGCCGGGCTTGCGGTGGAGGGGTGCAACGGCTGCCACACCGGCGGCGCGGAGCCAGATATCACCATCGACTATAGCCCCAAGAACCCGGCGGCCGGCGAGACGGTGACTCTGCAGGTGCAGATCCGGTCTGCCAACATCAACGCCGGGGGCATCTATCTCCTCACCGAGACAGGTCGGCTCTCCCCCATCAACGGTCAAGGCACCAAGCTCATCGACGAGCACCAGCTCGTCCACGACGCGCCGAAGCGGGCGAGCGGCGGGGCCGTCCGCTTCGACGCGCAGTGGATCGCGCCGGGCGCGCCGGGCGGGGTCGTCGTCCAGGTGTGGGCCCTCGCGGCCAACGGCGACAACGGCCCGCGCGGAGACGGCGCTTCGTCCGCCGACACCGCGTTTGCCTACGGATGCACCGGGACGACGTATTACCTCGATCGCGACGCCGACGGCTACGGCGACTCCAGCGTGCCCAGGGTCGATTGCACCCGGCCGGCCGATCACGCCGAGCGCGGCGGCGATTGCGACGACTACAGCGTCAACATCCATCCCGATCAGGAAGAAGCCTGCAACGAGATCGACGACGACTGCGATGGAGAGGTCGACGAGGAGCTCGAGGTCACCACGCAGTATGAAGACGCCGACGGCGACGGCTATGGCTCGTTCTTCGGCGCGACGGTCACGGCGAAGTGCCCCCCCGAGGGGTACGCGCCGAGCTCCAACGACTGCAACGACAGGTCCCCCGACGTCCACCCGGACGCGACCGAGACATGCAATCTCGCCGACGACGACTGCGATGGCCGCATCGACGAGGGCGTGCGCGAGGTGTGCGGCGTCGGGATGTGCGCGCGGGAAGCGACCGCGTGCGCCCCCGGGTCATGCACGCCCGGCGAACCGAGCGCCGAGGTGTGCAACGCGCTCGACGACGACTGCGACGGCGAGGTCGACGAGGACCCAGGCCTCTGCGCGCCCGGCGAGGGCTGCCCGAGCGGCACGTGCAGCAGCGGGACCGGCGGCGGCACGGCCGTGAGCGCTGGCAGCGCCGGCAGCGCGGGAAGCGCGGGGAGCGCCGGCGGCGGCGTTGCCTCCGCGGGCTCCGCGGGCGGCGGCGCGCCGGACGAGGGAGGAGCGGACAGCGGCGGTTGCGCCATCGACGCCGGCGACCCCCGCGGCGGCTCTCCGTGGCGGCTGCTGACGCTCGCCTCGCCGTTCGCCCTCCTCGCGTTGCGGCGGCTGCGGAAGAGTGGCACCCTACGGTAAGCCTTCCTTCCGAGCCTGAGGTCAACACGCATGCTCTACCGCCGCTTCGGTCGCACCGAGATCAAGATGCCTGTCCTTTCGTGCGGAGGGATGCGGTACCAGCAATCCTGGAACGACAAGGACCCCATCTCGCCCGCGAGCCAGCGCAACCTCGAGGCGTGCATCGAGCGGGCGCTCGAGCTTGGCATCTATCATATCGAGACCGCGCGAGGGTACGGCACGAGCGAGGAGCAGCTCGGGAAGATCCTGCCGACGCTGCCGCGCGAGCGGCTCATCGTCCAGACGAAGGTCAGCCCCGAGGCGGATCCAGCGAAGTTCCTTGCGAGGTTCGAGCGGTCGATGAAGCTCCTCCGCCTCGATCACGTCGACCTGTTCGCCCTCCACGGCGTCAACGACGAGACGCGCCTCTCGTGGTCGCTGCGCAAAGGTGGCTGCCTGGACGCTGCGCTCGAGCTGAAGCGGCAAGGCCGCGTGCGCGCGGTGGGGTTCTCGACGCACGCGGCGCCGCGCGTGATCACCGCCATGGTGCAGGACGGCCGCTGCGATTACGTCAACCTGCACTGGTACTACGTGAATCAGCTCGCCTGGCCGGCCATCCAGGCTGCGGCCGAGCAGGACATGGGGGTCTTCATCATCAGCCCCACCGACAAGGGGGGCAAGCTGTATGAGCCGAGCGACAAGCTCGTGCGGCTCTGCGACCCGCTCTCGCCGATCGTGTTCAACGACCTGTTCTGCCTCGCTCGCCCCGAGGTCCACACGATCAGCGTCGGGGCGGCGCGCCCGTCCGACTTCGACGAGCACATGAAGGCCTTGCCGCTGCTCGACGCCGAGGGCGCCGCGCAGGCCGCGCTGGCGCCGATCCTGCGCAGGCTCGACGAAGAGCTCGAGCGGGTGCTCGGCCGCGCGTGGCTCGACACATGGCACGTCGGCCTCCCGGACTGGGAAGCCGTCCCCGGGCACGTCAATATCCGCGAGATCCTGCGGCTGTACAACTTCGCCCGCGCGCTCGACATGACGGCCTACGGCAAGATGCGGTACAACCTCCTCGGCAGCGGCGACCACTGGTTCCCTGGGAACCGGGCCGATCGCGTGCGGGAGCTCGACCTCGCGCAGGCCCTCGCGGGCGCGCCGCAGCGGCACCGCATCCCCGAGGTGCTGGCGGAAGCGCACGCGCTGCTCGCAGGGCAAGAGGTGAGGCGCCTCGGCAAACACTGAGTCTGGGCCTCGCGCCGGCCCGGCGGGCGGCGCCTCGGCGGGTGAGCCGGGCGCGCGCCGCTGTCGGTCACGGAGGCGCGCCGACTTCCAGGCGAGCTCCTCGCCAGCCCCACAGGGCCACCAGCATGCCGAGGTGCGCGGCCGCGTAGAGGGCGAGCATCGCCCGCAATGTCAGCGAGGCGTCGAGGAGCAGCGGAAGCCCGACGCCTGCCCAGCCGATCACGAGGAGCCCCGAGATCGTCAGCGGCCCGCGCGTCCACGGCTCGCCTCGCTGCAGCCCGCGGGCGGCGAGCACATCGAGCGCGCCCGCGGTCCACTGGGCGAGGCTGATGAAGGCGAGATGAGCAGCCCGATCCGCGTGCGGAATAACGCCCTTCTTCGCGACGCCAGCAAGGACGCAGGCCGCGTGCGCGGTGCCGCCCAGGAGCAGCACGATGCCCGTCACGAGGGCGAAAGACGCCAGCGCGGGACGTGGAGACATGCCGCCCAGGATACCCGAGGAGCGAGCATCCGCGTTGCAAAAGCGGAGACGGCCGACAGCGCACGGTTCTTGCCGCCTCCTGCCCTTGTTCGACATCCTGCCCTCGTGGGTCAGGGACAGTCGTTCCAAGGAGGTCTCTCATGCGCATTCACGGTACAGGGACGATGGCGCTCCTCTGCGCGCTCGCGTTCGCCGCAGCGGCAGGCTGCAATTCGGGCGGAGGGGACAGCGGAAGCGGCGGAGCGAACGCGGGCAGCGGCGGCGCGGGGGATGGCAGCGGCGGAGCGGGCGCCGGCACCGGCGGCGCGGGCGCTGGCAGCGGCGGAGCGGGCGCCGGCGCCGGCGCCGCGGGGGATGGCGGCGGCGGCGCAGGCGCTGGCACCGGCGGCGGGGCGGAGGAGCTGAGGTGGTATCTCACGTGCGGCGATCCGGTATGCAGCGGGCACCGGCCCCGCGACGGGGTGAAGCCCTGCACCGACGAGAAGGAGGGGGAGCCGTGCGCCGCACCGGACGCGACATGCGATCCCGCGAACGACTGCAACGCGCAGCTGCTCTGCACGAGCGACGATCCGAGGCAGCGGCCGGAGGGTTGCCCCAGATCCCGCGCCCGGTACAAGCACGATATCCGGTACCTGCAGGAGACCGAGCTCGCGCGCGTGCGCGACGAGCTCGTCGCCACGCCGCTCGCGACCTGGCGTTATAACCACGAGGGCGGGCACGGCCGCGAGCGTCTCGGGTTCATCATCGACGACAATCCGGCGAGCCCGGCGGTCGCGAGCGACGGCGACCACGTCGACCTGTACGGGTACACGAGCATGGCCGTAGCAGCGATCCAGATGCAGCAGAAGCAGATCGCCGCCCTCGAGCGTGAGCTCGCGGCGCTCCGCAAGGAGCTCGACTCGGCGCGGCAGGCGGCGCGCCCGCCGGCGTCCAGAGCGGCCGGTCGAGCCACACGATAGAAACACGATAGAACAGCCGCAGGCGTCGAGCGCCGGCGTCACTCGTCTTCGAAGGCGTGCCGCCGGAGCTCCGCGTCGATCCGCACCACCGACCGGGCATGCGCGCGGCGCGCATCGGCAAACAGGGCCGGGTGAGCGCAGGCCGCGAGGATCTCGAGCGACTCCACGATGCGGGGACCGGGGCGATTGAAGAAGGCGTTGCCGTCAGCAATGTACACGCGGCCTTGCGCCACGGCCCGATACGTCGCCCAGGGCAGCACACGGGGGAGGAGATCGAGCTCATCGAGCGTGCGCTCGAGGGTGAAGCCGCACGGCTTGATCATCACCACGTCGGGATCGAGCGCGGCGAGCGCGGCCGGCGAGAGCGTGGGCGCGTGCTCGCCGGGTCGCGTCACGAGGGGTTCCCCGCCGGCGAGGGTGATGAGCTCCGGCATCCACGTGCCGCCGATCATGACAGGTTCAATCCACTCGACCGCGAGCACGCGCGGCCTGCCCGGCGCCGCGGCCGCGCGCGCGGCGACGGCGGCGACGCGCGCGCGCAGCCGCTCGACGAGCGCCTCGCCACCTGCCGGGCGGCCGATCCCCTCGGCGACGCGGCGAATGTCGGCCCAGATGTCGTCGAGCCGCGTCGGGTGCAGGTTGATGATGCGCACGTCCTGCCGCGCAAGGCGGGCGACGGCCGCGCGGACGTCATCGAACGACACCGCGCAGACGTCGCAGAGGTCCTGCGTCACGATCACGTCCGGCCGCGCCTCCCGGAGGGCGTCCAGCTCGATGTCGTAGACCGCGAGCGCGTCCCGGAGGACGTCGCGGACCGCGGCGTCGATCTCCCGGCTGGAGCGCGCCGGCCTGAGCCGCGGGCGCGTGAGCACAGGGAGGCCGGTCAGCCCCTCGGGAAAGTCGCACTCGTGAGAGACACCGACGAGCTCGCTCTGCGCGCCCAGCGCGCAGACGATCTCGGTCGCGGACGGCAGCAGGGAGGCGATGCGCATGCGCGGTATTCTATCTCCTGGCGATCCCCGCGGGGGGGCGGTGCGCACGATGCTCGTGGTGGGCACAATGCTCGTGAAGACAGGAGGTCCCCATGAGACTGCAAGGCAAGATCGCGCTGGTCACAGGGAGCAGCCGGGGCATCGGCCGCAGCATCGCTGTCCGGTTCGCCCGGGAAGGCGCCGACGTGGCGCTCACGTACCACAAGAGCAAAGAGGGCGCCGAGGAAGCCCTGGCAGAGGTCGAGGCCGCAGGAAGGCGAGGTCATCTGTTCGCCGTCGACGTCGCCTCCGTCCAGAGCGTGCGGGGGCTCTTCCAGGAGGCCGTCGCGCGCTTCGGCCGGCTGGACGTGCTGGTCAACAATGCCGGGCTGGAGAAGCGGGCGCCGTTCTGGGAGGTGACCGAGGAGGACTACGATCAGGTGATGAACACCAACCTCAAAGCGGTGTTCTTCGGGAGCCAGGCCATGGTCCGTCACCTGCGCGAGGCGGGGCGGCCCGGCAAGATCATCAACATCAGCTCGGTTCACGAGGATCTCCCGTTTCCCCACTTCGCGTCGTACTGCGCCAGCAAGGGGGGCGTCCGCATGCTCACGCGCACGCTCGCCGTGGAGCTGCGCGGCACCGGGATCACCGTGAACGCCATCGCGCCCGGGGCGATCGAGACGGAGATCAACGCCGCTCTGCTCAAGGATCGCGACAAGCTGAGCGCGCTGCTCGACCAGATCCCGCTGGGCCGCCTGGGAAAGCCAGAGGACGTGGCGGGGCTCGCCGTGTTCCTCGCCTCGGCGGACGCCGATTACGTGACCGGCTCGACGTACTTCGTCGATGGCGGGCTGACGTGGAACTACGAGGAGCAGTAGGCGGGGCACGGCCCCTCGCCGAGAAGCGGCGTCGTTGGACAGCCTGGGCCGAGAAAAGTTTCCGACAGAATGCAATGCAGCGCGGCCGAGACCGGCGCCGGCGACCTGCCGCTGCGATGCCTCGGCGCGGAACATCTGTTGCGGCCGCGTAACCCGCATACCCGGCCACGACACATCGCATTTTTGCGTCACGCGGCCAGCTCCCTGTGGCACCATGCGCGCATGACGGAGATCAAGACCTATACAGGTGGCTGTCACTGCGGGAAGGTTCGCTACGAGGTCAAGGTGGACCTGAGCAGTCCCGTGGTCATGTGCAACTGCTCCCGCTGTTCGAAGCTGGGCGCGATGCTGGCCTTCGCGCCGGTGGACCAGCTCACGCTCAAGGAGGGTGGCGACGTTCTCACCGACTACCAGTTCAACAAGAAGGTCATTCACCATGTGTTCTGCTCGATCTGCGGCGTCGAGTCGTTCGCGCGGGGAGTCGGTCCCGACGGACAGGAGATGTGCGCCATCAACGTCCGCTGTCTGGACGATGTCGATATCGACACGCTCAAGACGATGAAATTCGACGGGAAGAGCCTGTAGTCGCGCCCGGGCTGGCCGGGTCCGCGCCGAACGCGGCCGCGGCCAGCGCACCGGGCCACGGGCCCGGACGGCGCGGCCGCGGCCGACCATCGCCAGCCTCGCGTCGGCGCTCGCGCACCTCCCGCTCGCGCCCCTGGCCAATCCGCAGGCGCGAGCCCGGGCGACACAGGTAGACTGGCGCCCGATGTCGATCGAACGAGCAAGCGCGCTCCTGGCTTCGGCCCGCTCAGCCCTCTTCATCACCGGCGCGGGGGTCTCCGCGGCCTCTGGCATCCCCACCTACCGCGGGATCGGAGGGCTCTACAGCGAGAAGGCGACCGACGAGGGGCTCGCCATCGAGGAGGCGCTCTCGGGCGAGATGTTCCAGCGGCGCCCGGAGGTCACGTGGAAGTACGTGCACCAGATCGAGCGCGCGTGCCGCGGCGCGCGGCTCAACGCAGCGCACGCGGCGATCGCCCGGATCGAGCGCCGCCTCGCGCGCTGCTGGGTGCTCACCCAGAACGTCGACGGGTTTCACCGCGGCGCAGGCTCCACGAACGTCATCGACATCCACGGAGATCTCCACCGCATCCTCTGCACGCGCTGCCCTTACGAGGCGCACGTCGACGATTACGCGGAGCTCGCCCCGTGCCCGCGCTGCCCGGCGTGCGCCGCCGTGCTCAGGCCCGATGTCGTCCTCTTCGGGGAGATGCTCCCCCTGGAGAAGGTCGAGATTCTCCGGCGGGAGCTCGCGCGGGGGTTCGACGTGGTCGTCTCGATCGGGACGTCGAGCCTGTTCCCCTACATCACGAGGCCGGTCCTGGAGGCCGCGCACTCCGGGGTACCGACCATCGAGATCAACCCGGCGCCCACCGCGGTCTCCACCGCCGTTTCGGTGCGGCTTCCGATGCGCGCTGTCGAGGCGCTGGAGGGGATCCTCTCCCGCATCGAGCCCGGCAGCTGACCGCTCGCCGGGTCCGCTCGGCCGAGCTCCGACCCCTCGCCGGCACCGACGGATTCGAGAGCAAGACCCGGAGTGCGGCGATCTTCGCGCGCGTTAAGCTCGCCTCGTGACCCGCAAGAAGTGCCGGAAGGAGGCAGACGACATGTCGGGAAAGGCCCATGCGCTCGCCGTCGGGGTGAAGAGCGACCCTCGCTGGGCAGCCGTGATCGCCCGCGACGCGAGCGCCGATGGCAAGTTCTTCTACTCGGTCAAGACGACAGGCGTGTACTGCCGTCCTTCCTGCGGCGCCCGGCCCGCGAGGCCCGAGAACGTCGGCTTTCATCCGACCGCGGCCGCCGCCGAGCGGGCGGGCTTCCGGCCGTGTCTGCGCTGCAAACCCGACCAGCCCCCTCTGGCCGAGCGCCAGGCGGCCCAGGTCGCCCAGCTGTGCCGGCTCATCGAGAGCAGCGAGCAGGTGCCGAGCCTCGAGGAGCTGGCGCGCCATGCGGGGCTGAGCGTCTTCCACACGCATCGTGTCTTCAAGGCCGTGACGGGGGTGACGCCGAAAGCCTATGCAGCGGCGCACCGCGCCAGGCGGATGAGGGCCGAGCTCGGCAAGAACGGCACCGTGACCCAGGCGATCTACGCAGCCGGGTACGGCTCGGGCGGGCGCTTCTACGAGCAGTCGAACCAGGTGCTGGGCATGACGCCCACGAGGTACCGCGCCGGAGGTGCACAGATGGAGATCCGGTTTGCGATCGGGGAGTGCTCGCTCGGCTCCATCCTGGTCGCCGCCACGGCGCGAGGCGTCTGCGCCATCCTGCTCGGCGACGACCCGGCGGAGCTGGCGCACGATCTCGAGCGCCGGTTCCCTCGGGCCCACCTGCTCGGCGCCGATGCCGGGTTCGAGCAGCTCGTCGCAAAGGTGGTGGGCCTCGTGGAGCGCCCCCGCGCCTCGGTCGAGCTGCCGCTCGACATCCGCGGCACGGCGTTCCAGCAGCGCGTCTGGCAGGCGTTGCGGGACATCCCTGGCGGTACGACCGCGAGTTATGCGCAGATCGCCTGCGCCATCGGCGCTCCGAGGGCGGTCAGGGCCGTGGCGCAGGCGTGCGCGGCCAACGCGCTGGCCGTGGCGATCCCGTGCCATCGTGTGGTGCGGAACGATGGCGGCCTGTCGGGCTATCGCTGGGGTGTCGAGCGCAAGCGCGCGCTGCTCGACCGGGAGGCGGGCGCTTGAGCGCGCGCCGCGACGACGTCCCGATCGCGAGCCGCGTGGACGAGCGGGTGGCGGCGGGGGACTGGGCGCGCGTGTCGCGGGATCTCGACGCGCAGGGCTGCGCCGTGATCGAGGGCTTGCTCGCCCGGACCGAGTGCGACGATCTGGCTGCATTGTACGCGTGCAATGAGCTCTTTCGCAGCCGGGTGGTGATGGAGCGGCACGGGTTCGGGCGCGGGGAGTACAAATACTTCGCGCACCCGCTGCCCGCGCTGATCGCCTCGTTGCGGACCAGCATCTACCCGCGCCTCGTGCCCGTCGCCAACCGCTGGAGCGCCGCGATGGGCCTCGAGGTCCAGTATCCGGAAGAGCACGCGCGCTTCGTGGAGCGCTGCCACGCCGCGGGCCAGGTCCAGCCGACACCGCTCCTGCTGCAGTATGGCGAGGGTGACTACAACTGCTTGCACCAGGACCTCTATGGCGAGCACGTATTTCCGCTCCAGGTCGCGGTGCTTCTCTCCGAGCCCGAGCGCGACTTCGCGGGCGGCGAGCTCGTGATGACGGAGCAGCGCCCGCGCATGCAGTCTCGACCGATGGTGGTGCCGCTGCGCCAGGGTGATGCGGCGGTGTTCGCGGTCCGTCATCGACCCGTGCAGGGCACGCGGGGAGTGTACCGGGTCAACGTCCGGCACGGCGTCAGCCGCGTGCGCTCGGGGCATCGCCACACGGTGGGCATCATCTTCCACGACGCCACGTGATGGCGCGAGGGGAGCGCAGGCGAGTCGGCCGTGCGGCAACCTTGTTGCTATTGCCTGCCGGTCGCCTCGTCCGGCTTGTTACTCGGCCGGCTCCTCTTCCCCCAGCCGGTCGAGCTCGCCCCAGAGCTCGTCCAGGTCGACCACCAGCCCATCACACCCTGGCACCGCCTCGACGCGCCCGCCCGCGGCTGCCTGCGCCCACACGTAGCGCCCGTCCGGCCCGAGCTCGTAGATCTCCAGCATCCTCGTCGCCGGATCGAGCAGCCAGTACCAGCGCACGCCGAACGCCGCATATTCGCGCAGCTTCTCGATGCGGTCGCGGTGGACGTCGCGCGGCCGCGGCGAGACCACCTCGATCATCACGTCCGGCGGGCGCCGCATGGGCCCGCGCCGCGGCGGGGGCCTCTGCCCGGGCAGCACCATGGAGACGTCCGGCTTGCGCCCGCTGCCCTTGCGGAGGAGGTACTTGAGCTCCGAGCCGGCCACGAAGCCGCCGCGGGCCGCCGCCCACGCGCCGAGCACCCGGATGAGCCACATGACGGCGGTCTCGTGGATCCAGTCCGGCACCTCTTCCTCCACGAGCAGGCCACCGACGAGCTCGCCCGGCTCGTCCTCGGCGAGCTCCAGCCAGGCCTCATCGCTGAGGCGGTCCGAGCTGTCCAGAGCAACGGCGGCGCCAGCCATCACGGCTTGTGAGGATAGCACGCTTGCGCCCCCCGGCGGCGGCAGCGCTCTCCTCCCCGGCTGCCCGCTTCCATCCCGTCACCCCGGCTCCGCCGCCGCCCCCGGCGGCGCGGCCGGCTCGGCCTTCTTCGGCTGCTTCTTCCGGCGGCTCTCCAGCCACGCCCTGCGCTTCTCCACCCACTTGGCGAGATCCTTCGCAAGCCAGCCGCCCTTCTGCCGCCCCACGATCTCCCGCAGCAGCAGCGCGGCCTGGCCGTGGCCGATGCGCATCGCGAACAGATCGTCCATCACGATCTTCGCCCACCGCGTCCGGCGCACCGAGTCCATGTGATCGACGAACTGCTCTACCCGGAGCAGCACCTTCGTCCCGACCCCCGTCTTGCCCGTCACCACGAGCGCCGCCGTCTTCTCCTTGTCGAGCGCCTCGAGCCTGCGGATCGCCCCGTCGATCAGGTTCGCGTGCTCCGCCCACCCGGCGCCCCCCTGCTCCTTCGCCGCGCGCGTCGCGGCGAGCGCCTCGCGCAGATCGATCAGGCCGAAATCCGAGTACGACAGGAAGAACGTCAGCACCTCGCGCCGCGCCGACGCGTTGCTCTGCATCCGCTCGATCGCGGTCCTCACGCGATCCATCGAGAGCCACCGGTAGACGAAGTCGAGCCCGGTCCCCTTGATGTTCTGCGACCCCATCAGCCGCGCGTCGAACCCCGGCGGGATCTCGCGCGTGATGAAGTCGATCACCTTGTCCCCCTTCGCGTCGGCGTTCCACAGGACCGCGATGCGCTCGAGGCACAGCTCGCGGAACGCCGCGCGGAACGCCTGGTTGGCCTCGGCGTCCGCGCCCCGCGACAGCGCCGCCTCCACCTCCGCGCGCGCCTTGTCGCGGCGGGCGAGACGGCGCGCCAGCCGCGCCGCGTGGTGGACGATGTCCGGGCGGATGTCGTCCTCCCCCGCCGGCGGCGCGTGCGCCTCCAGCGCCTGCTTCACCGCCGCCTCGATCGCCTCGGGCTCCCCCTTCTTCCCCAGAACCCCGGGGCCGCCCACGATCGCCGCCGCCGCCGCCTCGTCGATCGCCGGCAGCGCGCGCAGCATCCGGGTGAGATCCTCCTCGAAGGCGCCCGCCCGCGCCGGGACGCCCACCTTCTTCATCTGCTCGTCGAAGCGCTCGAGCGCGCGCTCCTTGCCCCCGTCGCCCGTGATCACCATGTCCCGGAGCCGCGCGTCGAGCCCCTCCGTGATGAACTGCATCATCCCGCCGAGGTTCGAGTTGATCAGCACCACGTGATCGACCCCGATGTCCTCCACGATGATCTGCGCGAACACGCGCGACCGCGCGACCCGGTCCGCGCGGTTGTTCACCACCATCACCGTCGCCTTGCCGGGCGTCGCGTCCATGTCGTGCTTGTCGAACGCGAGCCGCGTCCAGTTCGACATGAACCCGGCGCGCTCGTTCGCGCTCATCCCGTTCGAGAACGTCAGCTTCCGCCCCCGGTACTGCACCGTCGGGTACGTCTTCAGGACGCCGAGATCGAGGATCACGTGATCCGCGATCTCGACCAGCGCGAACTCGCGATCGACGCCGAAATGGTCCGCGAGCGCCAGCACCAGCGCCACGTTGCGCGGGTGCTCCTGGTACGGGAGCCGATCGAGGAGGTCGACCGGCAGGAGGTCCGCGTCGATCGGCGGGATCGCGACGAGGTTCGTCCCCTTCCGCTGCGCCTGGTCCTTGAGCAGCGGGAGCATCTGCTCCTCCGTCGTGAACGACAGCCCGTCCGTGGGCATGAAGCGCGCGATCACCCGGGCGACGTCCTCGCCCCCGGGGCCCTGGATGTCCTCGTGATCCGGGTAGGCGTTCGTCAGCGTCGTGATCTCGTCGCGCATCCACTCGGAGCAGAGCGTGTCCACGAAGAGCGGCTGGAGCGCCATGCACTCCCACAGGAACACCTGGGCGCGGAGGTTCCGCCCGGCCGTGAGGATGTTCCGCTGCTCCCAGATCGTCGCCTTGTCGTACGGGCGGTAGATGAAGATCTCCTGCGCCGGCAGGTCGCGCATGGCGTGGATGAACATCGCCTCGCAGCCGGTCGTCTTCACGACGACGTCGTAGCGGAGCGCGTGGAACAGCGCGGCCTTGAGCCGCTCCGAGCCGCTCTTGCCGCGCGTGCCCCAGCCGCCGATCGTGAGCGGGATGCCCCGGCGGGCGCGCTCGATCTGCGCCGCGATCCACGCGGCCCGCAGCACCATGTACGCGAGGACGAGGAACACGATCCACGCGAGCTGCGTCGGGACGTTGCCCGCCGGCGAGACGAGGTACGAGAAGAAGCCGTCGATCCAGACCGGCACCGACGGGCCGGCGAGCCAGTCGCGGCCGCTCTGGAGCAAAGGCGGCAGCGCGACCGCGAGGTACTTGCCCGGCAGGTGCGGCTCGATCGCGTACGCGCGGCCCTCGACCTCGCCCTCGGTGTCGCCGAGCGCGACCGTGAAGCCGAGCTCGCCCGTCATCAGCGTGAACTTCTTCTGCTCGGCCGGCTCCTGCGCCACGAGCGCGCGCATGCGGGCCTGGGCGTAGCGGTCGTAGCGCAGCGTGAGCAGGGCGCGGGCGCGCAGACGGTGCGCGAGCTTGGCCGGGCCGCGCACCGTGACCGTGCCGCGCGCCGTGATGAGGCGGATCTCGCGCTGGCTCAGGCTGGCGGCGGCGAGCAGGTCGTCGATGCGGGGGACGAACGGCCCCCAGCCGCCGACGGGCGGGTAGACGTGGCGCTCGCCCGGCACGCGCGTCGGCGTGACCTCCGCCATGCCGACCGGCGGCGCGACGAGCTCGCCCGCGAACAGGCGGCCGTTCGTGTGGATCCACCCCTTGCGCTTGTCCGGCATCGGCGTGCGCATCTCGTGGATGAGCCGCCAGAGGCGGAAGCCGCGCGGCTCGCCGCGCGTGAGCACGTACCGTCCCCGGCCGCGGCGCCGCAGCGTGTACGTCATGTCGCCGCGCGACGCGACGACGAGCGCGCGCTCGACGTCCCTGGGCTCGGCGTCGGCCGGGAGCTCGACCGGCGCGCTCTCGCCCTCCAGGAGCTCCGACGCGGCGGCGAGGAGCGTCTGGCGGATGTGCTCGGCGACCGGGCGGCTCTCGACCTCGAGCAGCCGCAGCGCGGCGGCGGCCTCGTCCGACAGGTCCGGCGAGATCGCCGGGCGGCTCGCGAACTCGGCGAGCAGCTCGACGAAGGTCCCCGGAGGCAGCGGGGCGTAGGGCCCGGCGCAGAGCGTGCGCACCGCCTCGAGGGCCGCGCGGGACGCGAGCGGCGGGCCTGGCTTCGCGAGGGCGAACCGGACGGCGCGCTCGGCGAACGGGGCGGCGTCCGCGTGGTCGGTCGCGCGCCGCGAGAGCTCCCGCAGCGCATACCCGCGGACGCGAGGCGACCCGTCGCCCTCGGCGATCTCGACGAGCGCCGTGAGGGCCTCCGCGCCGCCGAGCTCGACGAGCTGGCGCACGAGCTCCTGGCGGACGTGCTCGCTCGGGTCGTCGCGGGCGAGCAGCGCGATGGCGAGCGGGTCCGCGCCCGCGGGCGCCACGCGGGCGGGCGGCGCGCCGGCGGCGGGATCGGCGCTGAGCCGGGGCGCCGAGTCGGGCGCGGGCGTGTCGGGCGGCCCTTCGCCCTCGCGGGCGCCTCCGGAGGCGGCGGCGGCCTCCGGCGCGATGCTCGACCGGCTGGCGCGGCTGGCCTGCGCGCCGTTCCAGCGGCGCGGATCCCACGGGGCGCCGGCGCGCGCCGCGCGGTCGAGCGGGATCACCGGGGCGGACGGGCGCGCCGCCGCGCCGAGGAGGCGCAGGGCGTTGCGGCGGAGGATGGGGCCGTCCTTGTCGGCGGCGTCGCGCGCGCGGAGGCGCTCGGCCAGCAGGGAGAACGCCTCGTCGGGGAACAGGAGGACGCCGATCTCGAGGGCGGCGATCTGCACCCAGCGGGACGCGTTGACCCCGCGCGACCACGCCAGCACGGAGCGGGCCGCGTCGAGCCCGAGGTGGCCGAGGCGCTCGCGCGCCGGGAGGCGGTGCAGGAGGGCGACGGCGGCGAGCAGCGCGGCCCGGCGGACGGGCGCGGGGCGGCTCGGCTCGGCGTGCGCCATGGCGAGCCGGAGGACGCCGCCGTCGCGGGCGACGTGCACCGCGTCGGACGGGTCGTCGAGGTGCTTCGCGAGGTGGGTGAGGGCGTGGTAGGCGACCTCGATCTCGTCGAGGCGGTCGGCGATGGCGGTGGCGAAGCGCTCCTGGGCCGCCTCGAGGTCGAGGTTGCGGCCGAGCGCCGAGAGGTCGCCGGCTCGCTCGACGCGCGCGGCGACCCAGCCGAGCAGGGAGGCGGCGCCGCTCCTCTCGCGTTGCTCGCGCTCTCGCGCCCAGACGCGGAGCTGCCGGGCGAGGAGCTCGCGCCGCTCGGCGGGGGTGGCGGCCGACTGGTAGGCCAGCACGAGCGCGGACTCGGCGCTGCGCAGCCGGTCGACCTCGGCGGCCGCGCCGTCGGCGCACCGGGCGAGCGCGGCGAGCAGCGCGGGCCTCGGGTGCTCCTCGTCGCCCAGATCGGCCGTGACGCGCGCGACGACCGTGGCGATGGCGCGCGGGCGCAGGCGCACCTCGATCTGGGGGAGGCTGTCCTCGATGACCTCCAGGATCGACCGCGGCGCGGCGGTCCAGGAGTCAGGCGACTCGCGCGAGCTCACGGCGCCTCCGCGAGCGCGCGAGGGCGAAGGGGACGCGCACGAGGGCGGAGGCGGCCTTGCGTCGGGGAGCGAGGGGCACCGTGCGGCGAGACCATCGGCGGGCGAGCAGCGTACACCGTCGCGCGGAGCTGTCGTGAGCCGCCGCTCGTGCGATCTGCGCTCCCCTCGCCTTCCCGCGCGCGGGCGGAGGGCGCCTGTTCAGGGCGAGCCCTCGGCGAACGTGTCGCAGTCCTCGACGCGGCCGCCCTGCATGCCGCGCTTGAACCAGGCGACCCGCTGCGCCGACGAGCCGTGTGTCCACGTCTCCGGGTTGACCCTGCCGGTCGCGGCCTTCTGCAGCCGGTCGTCGCCGATCGCGGACGCGGCCTTGAGGGCCTCCTCGACGTCGCCCGCCTCGAGCAGGTCGCGCTTCGCCGTGGAGTGGGCCCACACGCCGGCGAAGCAGTCCGCCTGGAGCTCCATCTTCACGGAGAGCGCGTTTTTCTCGCCCGGGCGCGCGGCCTGCAGCTGGCGCAGGCGGCGCTCGGTCCCGAGCACGTTCTGCACGTGGTGGCCGATCTCGTGGGCGAGCACGTACGCCTGGGCGAAGTCGCCCGGCGCGCCGAACCGCGCCTTGAGCTCGCGGTAGAAGCCGAGGTCGATATACGCCGTCCGGTCCGCCGGGCAGTAGAACGGGCCCATCGCCGACTCGCCGATACCGCAGCCCGACCTCACGGAGTCGGTGAACACCGTCAGCACGGGCGCCGGATAGCGCTGCCCCGTCCGGCTGAACACCTGCGTCCACACGGCCTCGGTGTCATCGAGGACGAAGGAGACGAAGTCGACGAGCCGCTCCTCCTCGGGTGAGCTCGAGCGCCCGCTCTGCGCGCCGGGGGTCGCGGACCCCTGACCGAGCCCCGACAGGAGATCCTTCCCGAAGACCAGCGAGAGCACGAGCAGGATCACCGTCCCGCCCACACCGAGCTTCGCTCCACCGGACGCGCCGCGGAGGTCTCGGAGGTTTTCACTGCGTTTCCCAGGTGTCCAGCGCATGGCCAGCGCATGTATAGCGTGGACTGCGCATCGGGTGGTACCTTAGCTTTCGGTCGGGACGTGCGGGTATTGCCCGCTTGGTGATGGCGCCGGCCTGATCGCGCGGCGCGCGACCGGGCGAATCGCCGCCTGCGCCTTGCCACGAAGAACACGAGGTCTCTCTCGGCGTCTCCCGATGAAGACACCTCTCTGCGCCTTCAGGCGTCCTGGAGGTGGATCCCAAGGAGCACGCCGCGGCGATCCTCGCCGCGGCGAAGGGCTGAGCGCCTCCAGAGGTCGCCACGCGCTCGCCGCCGGCCGAGCCTCCCCGCGGTTCAGCGGCGGGCGAGACCGGCGCGCTGCGTCGCGCAGTCGAACACGAGCTGCGCCAGATAGGGCGCGGAGGGGTCCTCGGGGGGGGGCACCGAGATGCTCTTCGTGCACCTCTCCCGATAGGGATGCCCGGCGAGGGAGCCCGCGTCTTTCATCACCTCGGGTGTGTAGGCGGGCCACCTTATCGTGGCCGCGCAGGAGGTCGTGCGGCAGTCCACGCCCACGACCTCGAGCGTCCGGCCCGGCGCGATCGCGCCGAGGTCCGCCTGGAAGCTCTCCTCCGCCCTCCCGGCCCATCCCGGGTCGCGGCGCTGCTGCGCGTGCGCGTCGATGACGCCCGTCCACCAGGCGGCTTCCTCGCGGCGCATCGCCTCGGGGTCGAGTGGCTCCGCGCCCTCGCGCCCCTCGCTCGGGGCGGCCTCGGAGCCCTCCTCCTGCGGATCGGCGGCGCTCTCGAGATCGGCGATGCGGCGCTCCAGCCGCCCCACCCGTTCGGCGTCGCCCTGGCCAGGGGCGCGCTCGCGCGCCGGGTCCTGGATCACGCGCGCTCCGCGCGAGGATGCCTCCCGTGGGGGCTGCTCTTCGGCGGGCGCGGTCCTGAGCAGGCTCACGAGCGAGGCGAGCAGCGCCGCCGTGGAGATCCCCATCACGGCGAGGCTTGTCCGCGAGGAGCGCAGGCGGGTTCGTTCGTCGTTCATCTTCGTTCCTCTCCCTTCGTGCCGGAGGTCGCGAGCTGGAATCGATGCAGAGGGAATGACGCAGCCGGGGCCGCGCCCGCCGGCCCGCGAGGCCAGCGGGCGCGGCCCGCGGATGCCGCGCGCGGCTCAGTAGTCGGTGACCTTGATACCGTTGAGGGAGCTCATGGCGCCGAGGGTCACGTTGACGTAGGGGAACCAGCTCGCGTAGCTCGGGTTCAGCAGGACGCTGGAGGTGACGGCGGGCTGCAGAATGGCGGAGGCGTCGTTCGAATCATCGTCGCCACCGCATACATAGCTCGTGCCCGTCGGGGTCCTGACGCACGCGCTCGCGCTCGAGAGGCTCCCCAAGGGGTTGAGGACGTACACCTTCAGGGTCACGATGTCGGAGTGTTCCAGCGTGCTGTCCGACGGCAGCGTGCAGGTGATCTTGGTGGAGCCGGAGAGGCTCGTGTTGACCACGGCCGGGCCCTCGTACCCGCAGTAGCCGACGCCGAGCCGCCGGAACGCCGCCGAGGCGTCGCCGGAGTCGAGCATCACGAGCGAGCCCGCGCAGAGACATGCAATCGCGCCCAGGGTCTTGATCATCGTCTTCATGGTGATCCCTTGTGGTTTTCGTTTCGTCAGCGCGGCCGTCCATCGGGCCGCGCGCTCGTATCCAGCAAGGCGCGGGCCTGCACGCGCCGGCGCGGATCGGGGGCATTGCTGACGAGCAGGACTGCGCCCGCCCCCTGAAAAGGAACGCGATCTCCTCCACGGGAATCCCATGGAGGGGAGGTGCGGCGCTGCGCGGCGTAACAGTGGGTCGCCCAACCCGTTACGGGGGGACCTGTGCGGCGGGGTTTCCGCGGCGCAACGCGGTGTATCACCGGCGTAACATCCGCTTTCATCGCTAGGAGCTGAGCGCCCCCGGAGGTCGCTACGCGCTCGCCGCCGGCCGAGCCGCCCCCGCGGCGGCCGCGGGCCTCCAGAGCCCCAGCGCGCGCGCGCACGGCAGCACCACCTGGGCGAGCGCCGCGCCCTGCAGCGCGCGCATCTCGGCCACGGCGAGGTGGCCGTGCGCCGCGAGCGCCGCGGCGCGGCCGCCGGCCGCGGCGCGGCCGCCGCCCGGCTCGGCCCCCGGCGAGGGCGGACGCCCGAGCGACGCCGCGGCGGCCTCGAACACCTCGGCCACGGCGCGGCGCACCGGCTCGCCGCCGGCCCCGATCGCCCACGCCACCGTCAGCCACGCGAGCTCGGCGTGCCGCGCCTCGTCCTCCGCGATCACCTCGAGCGCCGCCCGCACCGCGGGATCCTCGGCGCGGGCGCGCTTCTCCGCCGCGATCATCGCGGCCACCGTCTCGCCGACGCACCCCTCCTCCGCGGCGGCGCGCGCCAGCGCCGCGAGATCCGCGGCGATGGGCACCGCCGGCGACATCGGGAAGGCGGCCGGGCCGACAGGGCCGCCCCCATACGCGGTCGCGAGCGAGAACCCGAGGCGGGCGTGACCGACCTCGTCGAGCGCGGCGATGTGGGCCGCCTCGACGAGCGACGACGGCGCGCCGTGCGCCATGAGATCCAGCGCGAAGCGCGCGAACGACGCCACCGACGCGTGCTCCTCGAGCGCGCTCCGGAGCCATTCCCCGGCGAGCGTCTCCCGCTCCTCGTCCGTCAGATCCGCCAGCGAAGGCTGCCGCCCACCGGCACCGCTCGCCGTCGCACGCGCGAGCCACCCCGCCTCGGCCGGCCGCGGCGCTGCCGTGAGGTGGCGCCCCTCCAGGGAAAAGGGCCGTCCCACCGCGGCGCAGTCGAGGGTGTTCTCCTCGACGATCACCGCGTAACAGCACGCGCCGTCACGGCGGGTCGCGTCGCTCTCCACCGACACGATCGTGTCTTTCTCCAGCTCCCTGTCCTTGCCGTCGCAGGGTCGGTAGATGGTCATGAACTCATCCAGCGCCGCCTCGCGGTCCAGGCAAGCCCCGAGCTCGTCGAACCAATCGAAGCAGCGGACCTCCTGCGCGCTCTCGGCCTCGGCCGCGGGCTCCCCGCAGCCCGGCGCTGCGACGAGGAGCGCTGCGGCCGCCGAGGGGCCGGCGCTCAGCAGGAGGCGGGCGATGAGCGTTCGTCGAAAGGATCGGTCGAGCAGCATGACGTGCACCTCCAGCCCATGCCCGCTGCCTCATGAGCACGGCGAGGAGCTCGGAACAGGGCGGCTTATACGTGACGCTCCAGCCCCCATCGCAAGACATGGTCCACCGCCGCGCGGGGGCTCGATCGCGTCGAGACCAGCGGTTTTCGTGGGGAGCGCAGCGGCCCCCCTCGATCGTCGCGCCGCAGCGCTGACACACTCCGGCACTGCCCGGCCTGCGCGCGACCGTGGCCGCGCCCGGACCTGCGCGACGGCGCCGCCTACAGGGGGCTCACGTTGGTCGTGAACGACGCGTTCCGCAGAATGCGCCGCTGGCCGAGCGGCGTCGTGAAGCCGTTCTCCTTGTGGAAGGTCGAGGTGCTCCCGCCGCAGCTCGGATCGTCCCCGGCCCAACGCTCCGGGCAATGCGCCAGGATGTAGTCGCGATCCGGGTTGCTGCCGCCGAGGCCGTTCCACCGGGTGTGCTTGATGCAGGCGGCGCCGTCCGCCGTCCACTCGGCCTCGATGCTCATGCCAGAGTCCACGGTCTCGGTCTGGATGCCGAGCGCATCCCAGACGTCGATCGCCGTCCCGGTCTGGGTGTGCGGCACGCCGTCGCCGCAGTAGTCCGCGCGCACCATGCGGATGCACGCTTGATGGAAGTACGAGAGATCCCTGTCCTCGCAGCCGCTCGCGTTGCACTCCGCCTCGGTCACCCATTCCCTGTAGCCCCACTCGGCGCACTTCCCGATCGCCGCGCCCTGACAGGCGAACGTGAACATGCCCCCGTCGTCCGTGTGGGCCCCCGTCACCGCGTTCCACGTCCCCTTCACCGGGATCGCATCGAGGCCCTCGCCGCAGATGTTGACCCAGACATCGGGGCCGGCGCTGTACTTCACCGTGTAGTACTGGATCCCGTCGCGCTCGACGACGTTCGTGACGCGGACGAGCACCGACGACCCATCGTCCAGGACCGCCTCGACGTCCGCGCCGATGAAGTCGGCCCCGGCGACCGGCGCGCCGTCGCCCTCGCGCGTCCCGACCAGCGTCGTCGCGTCCAGCGAGACCCCGTTGAAGCGGACCCCGTTGAAGCGAACCCCGTTGAAGCGAACCCCGTTGAAGCGGACCCCGTTGAGGTTCACGCCGTTGAGCGTGCTCATCGCGAACGAGCTCTCCGCCAGCGCTTCCTCGTCCTCGCCGCCGTCGATGTCCGCGGCGCAACCGGCGCCGAGGGAGTTGAGCCCGACCATCGCCCCTGCCAGGAACCCTCGCTTCAACATGATCGCCTCCGAACGCTGCCGCTAAAGCCGTGACGCCTTGCGCATCGACGGTCTTCCCTCGGGCGGTCGGGCCCCGATCACGCGAGCGACGAAGCCCGCGTCGGCGCGAGCGCCGCAGGCCTCGTCGCCTTCACGGTGGTGGAGGGAACGAGGCGCAGATGCGGAGCCCGATCACCGGGTCGAGGAAGGTGCCATCAACGACGGTCCGGTTGTCACTTCGGACCGAGGTTTGATCATAGATATAAGCACCACCTCGCAACAGCACTTTGTCGGTCTCGATCGAAGAAATGGCCCACTCCAGCACGTTTCCCGCCATGTCATCGACCCCGAACGGACTACGTGAGGCAGGGTGCGAGCCCACCTCATCCGGCCCCATCGTGGAGCTCTCCTTGCCGTAGGTCTCATCGAAGTTGGCGTCGCCGGGAGACAGCCTGTCCCCGTGCGGGAAGATGCGGCTGTCGGCGCCCCGCGCCGCGCGCTCCCACTCGTAGTCGGTGCAGAGGCGGGCTCCGCGCACGCGGCCTGTCCTGTGGAGCCACGCGGCATACTCGGTGGCCTGAGCGAAGGAGATGCCCGTGACGGGGAAACGAAGCCAGTCCTGCTGCGCGCGGACCGCCCGCGATGGATACACGAGCGGCTCTCCTGCCCGCGCGGTATACGCCTGGATCGTGGGCTGAATCGTGAGCTGCCACACACCGCTTGGCAGGCGGCGCAGCCCCAGGGCGCCTGTCATGGCGCCGTTGCCCGCCTGGATGGACGAGCTGCCGCGGGACTCCTTCGGGAGCTCCTGGATGTAGTCGAGCCACTCCTGGAACGTCGTCTCGTGTCGCGCAATCAGGTACGCGCCTGTGCGGATCTCGTGGAGAGGAACGGTGGAGAGGAACGCCCACCGGTACATGTCGTCGAGGGCGGCGCCGAAGAGGAACCGGCCCGGCGGGATGTAGATGTACCCGGGAGGAACGTCCCCGGCGTGCGGCAGCGGGATGGAGAGCTTCAATGACTCTCCGCGTTGGACCAGGAACGGATAACGCACGATGGTGCGATTCCGCGCCTCGCAGGTGAGCAGGTAGGAGCCCTGCGCGAGCGCGATGCTCGCGAAGGGCGTCGTCCCGAGCAGGCGCTGGCCGGTCAGCTGCCGGCGCCCCTCCGCGTCGCTCTCGTACCGCTCCAGCGTGATGTCCGCGCCGGGGGGATCGGTCTCGATGGCGACCTCCGCGGGCGCGTTCCATCGCTGCCGGCGCGCGCCGTCGGGATCGTACGTGGTCATGCGCTGGAGCAGCTCGTCGCGCAGCGAGGCGTGGCCGCGCGTGTCCGCGGCGAGCGCGCGCTCGTAGAGCACGTCGCCGAGCCGCGCGCGCGCGTCGTTGCGGGCGCCGTCGAGCGTGAGCGCCGCCTCCAGCTTCTGGCTCACCTGCAGCTGCAGCCGCTCGGCCTCGGCGGCGCGACCCTGCGCGCGCTCCCAGAGCGCCTCCCCCTCGTCGCGGCGCCGGCGATCGAACGCCGAGAGCGCCTCCGCGCGGATGGCCTCGGCCTCGGCGCGCTCGATCGCCGCGGCGGACGAGGTGAGCGCGGCCTCGTGGATCTTCCTGTCCGCCCGCGCGGCGAGCTGGCGCGCCGCCCTGAGCTCCAGCGCGCCGTAGAGCAGCGCCGCGACGAGCGGGACGCCCACGACGAGGGCCCACCTGGCCACGCGCTGCGTCAGGACGGCGCGCCGCGACGCCCTCAGGAACGCCGCCTCGCGCGGCGGCAGGTCGGCCGGGTCGAGGTCCCTCGCCTCCTTGAGCTGGCGCGCGCTGAAGAGCGCGTCGCGGCGCCGACCGAGCCGCTCCCACTCGGCGGCCGAGGCGTCGAGGCGCTGGCGCGTCGCGCGCTGCTCGCGCTGTTCCTCGAGCCAGTGGCGCAGCGTCCCCCAGCCGTGGATCAGGGCCTCGTGGGCGATCTCGTAGACCGTCCCCTGCTCGCCTTCGCGCGCGAACAGGAGGCGACCCTGCACGAGCGCGTCGAGCGCGGCGCGCGCCGCCCCGTCGCCGCCCTTCTCCGCGAGCTCGCCCTCGGCGCGCCGCGCCCGCGTGCCCTGCGGGGTGATGAGCGCGCCGAGCAGCCGCCGCGCGGCCGCGTGGACCTCGGGCGGCATGCGGCCGAGCACGCGATCGGCGTGGCGGGCGAGCGCGCCCTCGACCCCGCCGATCTGCGCGAGATCGGCGCTGCTGAGCGGCGCGTCGGGCGCGGCGCGGGCGTCCCAGAGCTCGGCGAGCGCGAACTGGAGGAGCGGCAGCCCGCCCTCGGCGCGCGCGGTGGACTCGACGAGCGCGTCGACGACCGCGTCGGACTCGAACGCGACGCCCTTGGCCAGCGCCGGCCCGGTGATGGCCTCGCGGAGCTTGTCCGCCGACATCGGGCGGAGCAGGTAAAGCGCGCGCTCGATGTCGTCGCCCAGGCCGGAGATGCCGGCGACGCGCGCGAGGAAGTCGCCGCGCACCGTGGCGAGCAGGCGCAGGGAGGGCGAGCGCGCCGCGAAGGCGCTGAGCACCTCGCCGACGAGCGCCGCCTCGCCCGGGCTGCTCAGCGTCGCGAGCTCTTCCATCTGGTCGATGAACAGCACGAGCCCGCCGCGCTCCCCGAGGCGCGCGCGGAGGTCGCGGGCGAGGGAGCCCGGCGCGGCGCGCACGGCCTGGGCGATGCGCTCGGCGGGCGCGCCGAGGACCGGCTCGAGCGCGGCGGCCAGCGCGGCGAGCGGCTGCCGGCCGGGCACCATCATGGCTGCCTGGAAGGCGCGCCCGCCGCCGAGGGCGCCCTCGAGCACGAGCGAGAGCACGCCGGCGCGGCAGAGCGAGGACTTGCCCGAGCCCGAGTCGCCGGCCACGACGATCATGGGCTCGGAGCGGAGCCGGTCGAGGATCGTCCCCGTCTCGGAGCTGCGCCCGTAGAACACCGCGCGGTGCTCGAGATCGAAGACGAGGAGCCCGCGGTAGGGGTTGCCCTCCGGGGCGACGGAGGCGTGGCGGCTCCTGGCGAGCAGCTGTTCGAGCGCGTCGCGCAGCTCGTCGCCCGAGGCGAAGCGGTCGGCCGGGTCGATCTCGAGGCACCGCTCGATGACGGCCGCGAGCCGCGGATCGACGCCCGGCGCGAGGGCGCCGAGGGGCCGGGGCGCCTCGGTCTGGACGACGAGCGGGAGCTCGGTCATCGGCACGTCGTCGTGCGGCGGGACGCCGGCGCAGAGCTCGAAGAGCAGCGCGCCGAGCGAGTACACGTCGGAGCGGCGCGTCGCGAGCTCGTCGCGCCACAGCTCGGGCGGCAGGTAGTGGGGCGTGCCGCCGCCGACGCTCGTCGTCACGTCGAGCAGGCGCGCCGCCATCTCGGCCGCCTCGCGGAACTCGCCCTCGAGCGGCTCATCGCCGGGCGCGATCGCAGCGTCGGCGTCGCCCTGCGCTCCTCGCAGGGCCTCGCCGCCAGAGAGCGCGTCCTCGCCGAGCGCGTCGGATCGCCCTCCGGGACTGTCCGATCGCCCTCCGGGCATGTCGGATCGCCCTCCGGGACTGTCCGATCGCCCTCCGGGACTGTCCGATCGCCCTCCAGGGACGTCGAATCGCCCTCCAGGGACGTCGAATCGCCCTCCAGGGACGTCGGATCGTCCTCCAGGGACGTCGAATCGCCCTCCGGGGATGTCGGATCGCGCCCCGCGCGTGTCGGGCCGCGCGGCCGGCTCGAGGAGCTTTGCGAGGCCGAAATCGAGGAGCTTCGCCTCGCCTTCCGCGGTGAGGACCGCGTTGGCCGGCTTGATGTCGAGGTGCAGCACCCCCCGGCGGTGGGCGGCCGCGAGGCCCCGCGCGAGGCCCGCGCCGAGCTCGAGCACGCGGCGCGAGGGCATCGGTATGTCGACGCGGTCGAGGCTCTGGCCGCGGACGAACTCCGAGACGACGAACAGCCGTCCCCGGAGCTCGCCCACGCGGAAGATGGCGACGACGTTCGGGTGCTGGATGCGGGCGGCCGCGCGCGCCTCGGCGAGCAGACGCGCGCGCACCTCGGCGTCCGCGGTCGCCGCGCGGATGAACTTCACCGCGACCATGCGGTCGAGCAGCGTGTCGTGCGCGAGGTAGACGTCGCCCATGCCGCCGCTGCCGAGCTTCTGGAGGAGCCGGTACTCCTCGAACCGGGTCGGCGGGTGGAAGCTCGACGGGCCGGGGCTCTCCGGACCGAAGCTCGACGGGGCGAGGCTCTCCGGGCCTACGCTCGACGGCGGCAGGGCGTCACCCGCCCGCGGCTGCGTCTCCGCGCCGCCGGGGCGCAGGATGGCCTGCGAGAGGGTTGAAGCAATCTTCTCTTTCACGAGGGCCCGCCTCGCGCCAAGCGCCCGGGGACTATACTCGAGCCGAGCGTCCCCTGTGGGGTCCGCCGCCCGACGCCGCGCAGTCCACCCGCGCTCAACCCTGATCCAGGCCCGTCGACTGGCCCGCTATGTAGCGCCACACGCCCTCGCGGCGCGCATAGATCTGCGTGGAGCGGAACCGCGCGCTGAACGGCTCGCCATGCCAGGTCCCTTCGTCGCGCACCACGCAGGTCACCACGGCGAGCTCGCCGTAGTTGCGCACGCTGACCTCCTCCGCGGTCTGCGCGCTCCAGCGCAGCGCGCCCCCCTCGACCGCCGCCAGGTACTCGGCCTTCCCCCAGAGGGTCCCCTGGGAATTGACGTACGAGAAGTCGTCTGCGAGGAGGAGCGCGAGCTCGGCGAGGTCGCGCTTCACCAGGGCGCGGGCGCGGCGTTCCATGACGTCACGGATGGCTTGCCCGAAGGCGGGGTGTTCGTCGGTCATGGAGGTCCGCGGCGCCACGCAGTGTTACCCGTGCGCCCTGACGCCGTCGACGGTGAAGTCAGGCCGCGACGAGGTGGGGCGTGGCGGACGGCGCCGGCAGGATCGCGGGCATCGGACGGCGGCGGCCTCGGGGTCCAAAGGCCTTGGGGCGCATCGCGGGGCGCGCGAACAGGCGCATCGTTCAATTCGGCCCACGAGGCCGCGTCAACCGCGTAGCCATCGACCCAATCATGAATCAACGATTTTGCTCCGCAAGGCCCGTATACCGCGGAGAACCCTGTTGCGGTTCCTGGCGAGACACATCCACCGGGGTAACGTGGCCAGGTAGTCGCGGTCGGCCCAATGCATCCGCAGGCGCTCGCGCAGGGGACAGGCGATGTAGATCTCCAGGAGCGCGAGGTGGTGGCCGTTGATCGCATAGAGGGTGTGGCCGCAGCACGCGACCCGAAGCCAGTACCGATACCCGCTCGGGTTCTGCTCGATGTGCCCGCATCGCGAGCAGCTCAGCACCTCCTGGGGCGGCTCATGGCGGCGTGCCAACTCGGCACGTTCGCAGCAGCGCGGACAAGCGACGAGGAGGATCGTCACCGAACCCGGAGTGATGGGTCTCGGGCTGTGATCGTATTCCTCTCGAAACCGTCGCTTCATGGGTGCCTCTGCCCACCGAACCATCCGTCGATTGATCAACCGAGGCGGGCCCCGCTCACCCCGGGTCTACCTGCCGTCTTGGGTCACTACCCCCGCGAGAACATAGCTCGTGTCGGCCGCGAGCGCGACGACCGCCGCACCCGGCGGGAGCCCGGCGGCGCTCGGTTTCCAGCTCGCGCCTGCGTCGTGGCTGATCGAGACACCTTCCGGTGACGTTCCCACGAGGACGTTCGGGCCCGCGTCGCCGAGGACCCAGGTCGGTGAGCGATCCGTCAGACCGTCAGCGAGGTGCCATGTCAGTCCCTCGTCGATGGACCGGTACACCCCTCCCGGGTTGTGCCCGGCGAGGAGGGACTCGCCATGCACGTGAAATCGGAGCGGCTCCACGTCTCCCACTCTCCGCCAGCTCCCGCCACCGGCGGCAAGCCGATAAAGACCCCTGCTGTACAGAGCGGCGTAGATCCACGTGTTCTTGACCACCAGGTCGAAGACCTGCGATCCGTCGGGCAACTGGCGGCCGAACGGGATCCACGCCTCGGCGCCATCGGGGAGCACGAAGACGCCCTCGGAATCGGTCCCGGCGTACACGACGGCCCCCTGGACCGCAAGGGATCGTACATTCGGGTCGAGGAGGCCGTTGGAAATTGGACGCCAGGAATGGCCCGCGTCTTCCGTGACCAAGACCCCCGCTCCCTTCGTCCCGGCGAAGAGACGGCGCCCCGCGGCGGCGAAGCACTGCACCGCGGAATCCTGGGGCATGTCGCGTCCCGCCCAGCTGTGCCCGCCATCCGCGGAGACAAAAAGTCCGTCATCGGAGCCGGCGAATGCGGTCGTCTCCTGGACCGCGAGGGCGTGGATCCGTCCTCTGGTGGGAAGACCTCTCCCGGCCAGGCTCCAGGACAGGCCATGATCGTCAGACCTGTAGACGTGAAAGGAAGAGGTACCTCGTGGCCGGTTCGGGTCGGTTCCGAGCGGCATGGCGTCCCTTCGTTCCGTTGGTTCCGCCGTGCGACCAGCCCGCTGCTCCTCCGGCTGCGGCCGGTCGTGAACCCAGCCCATCCACAGGCCACAGGCGATGGCGCCGGTGACCACTGTAGTGAAAACGAACCAGCCGAGCCTCCGGTTCACAGACTTTGAAGGGGGAAACCTCATCTGCGATCCCAGCGCCGCCCGACGACATGGCGCTCCCCCTCGGGGCGCCCGAGCATGCGCTCAACGGAAGCCGGCGCTCAGCGCCCGGTCATGTAGAACGTGCCGAGGCACATCTCGTCGGTCGTGCCCTCTCCCCAGACGACATCCCCGGGGACCCGCGGCTGTCCGTCGATGATCGGCTGCTTCTCGGGCGTGTTGTCCCAGTGGCACTCGATCGACAGCTTGTCGCCCGGCTCGAGCACCTTGGGCTCGGCGAGCTTGTAGTTTCCCTGCCAGTGGAAGTCCCAGCGCGGGATGTCGAGCACACACTCCGAGCCGCCGCCGACGCGCTCGATCTCGAGGCGCGCGCGCGTGCCGAGCGTGTGCATGTGGAGGCCCACCCAGTGGATCTCGATCGGCTCGCTGCCCGCGAGCGCCCGGGAGGGATCGGCCCCCCAGCGGTGGACGACGTCGCTCTCCAGGGCAGGGATCAGCATGGAGTCGCCGCTGAGCCAGGCCGGGTTCGCCCACGGCTGCATCGTGCCCTCCCGCTCGACCGAGCTCTCCAGCATCACGTCGATCGCTGTGCGATCCGGCAGCTTGCCCGCCGTCAGCGTGTTGTAGTGGACCTGCATGATCAGCCTGGAGCCAGGCTCGATCCGGGTGCCCGCGCCCGGCGGGAAGATCATGCTCCCGCCGCCGGGCACCCAGCCGCCGAGCCAGCGCGGCTTGAGACCAGGGCCGCCGTAGCAGGGATAACCCGGGCCCGGGTCGGCCGCGTCGAGGGCGTCGAGCTCGGCGAGCTGGTCCGGCGCCGCGATGAAGGCGATCACGTGGTGGACGACGCGCTGCTCGCCGGGCCTGATCCCGAAGCCGGTGACGTACCGCACGGCCTCCTCCGGCCAGTCGATCACGAAGCAGCGGTACTCGTCGGGCCCCGTCTGCGGGGTGTACTCGACCGGCATCTCGAGCGTGCGGTCCACACGAGCGAGCGCGCCGCTCGCCGGCGGGTCGATCGGCGGGCCCTCGTCCGCCGGATCGCCCAGGGCCGCGCCGCCGTCGACCCACGCGGCGATGGTCTGGATCTGCTGCTCGGACAGGGAGCGGTCGCCCACGTACTCGGCGCAGGTGTTGTCGGCCGGCCAGGGGGGCATCGTGCGCTCGACGACGGCCCGCTTGATGGGCGCGGCCCAGGACACCGCGGTCTCGTGGCCCTCGAGCGAGAACGGCGCGACGCCGCCGTCGCTGTGGCACCCCGCGCACCGCGCGTCGAAGATGGGTTTGACGTCCCGGTAGTACGAGACGGCGGCCTGGACGCCGCCGCCCGCCGCGGCCCCGGCGTCATCGCCGCCGCAGGCGGAGAGGACGGCCAGCGCCGCCGCAAGCCATGCCCATGAGCCCGTGGTCCCCGCGCACCTCGTCATAGAACACCTGCCTCGTGTCAGCGGCGCTCGTGGACCCCGCCGCTCGCGGGCTCGCGCCGGAGAAAGAACGCGATGACCTCGGCGAGCTCGTCGCGCGCGGCCACGAGGAGCACCGTGGCGCCCCCCGCGACGACGGACGAGCCGCGCGGCGCCTCGACGCGGCCATCCGGGCGGTAGACGCCGGCGAAGACGCACGACGAAGGGAAGCTGGCGCTGCCCGCGATGGTGCTCACCGTGCGGCCCGCGATCACCGAGTCGACCGGGACGTCGAGCTCGAACGCGACCGACTCGCCGGCGCCGAGCACCATCGCGTGGCGGACGCCCGGGTGCTCGATGGCGGTGGCCATCGCGCCGATGAAGACGTCGATCTCGGAGAGGATCTGGTCCACGCCCGCGCGGACGTACACGCCCCGGTAGGCGGGGTCCCGCATGCGCACCATGACGCGCTTGGCCCCTCCGGCCTGCGCGAGGAGCGCCACGGCGAGGTTGTCGGCGTCGCGGCGGAGCATCGCCACCACCACGTCGGCGCGCGCCACCTCGGCCTCCTGGAGGAGCCCGGCGTCGGTCGCGTCGCCCACGAGCGAGACGAGGCCGTGCCGCTCGAAGGCGCTGTTGGCGATCGACTCGTCGCGATCGACGGTCGTCACGTCGTGGCCCATCTTCGCGAGGTGGACCGCGACGCTGAGCCCTGCGCGCCCGGCGCCCGCGATGAGAACGCGCATGTCAGCTCTCTCCTTCGTGCTCGTGAGGGTTCGCGCCGGGCGCCGCGTGTCCGCCGGGGAGCTCCACCATGGCCCTGTCGATCTGGTTCACGTGGGCGTGCGCGGTGTCGGCGGCGATGAGGCCGCGCCTCGCCGCGTCGAGCACCGCCGCCTTCTGCGCCGAGAGGAGGGCGAGATCGGTGAGGTGGTCGCGGACCGCCTCGCCCTGCGGCGTCTGGAGCGCCACCTCCGCCCGGATGACCTGCCGCTGGAACGCGGCGCGGCGCTCGGCGTGCTCCTTGCGGGACACGAGGCCCGCCGCGAGCAGATCGTCGAGCTCGGACTGGCCGCGCCGCGCCGCGATGAGCGTGGCCTTCGCGGCGTCGAGCGCGGCGTCCGCGGTCGGGATCGCGACCCGCAGGAACTTGAGCAGCCGAGCGAACGGCAGCGCCTGCGCGACCAGCGTGACGAAGGTGACGCCGAAGACGATCGTGATCAGGCGGTCGCGGTACGGCAGGCCGCTCGGGAGGCTGAGGACCGCGGCCATCGACAGCGCGCCCTTGATGTTGCCGACCAGCATCACGTGCTGCCACCGGAAGGGCACGACCTCGCCCGTGAGCGCCCGGAGCACGCCGAAGCAGCCGTAGACGGCCACCGCCCTGCCCGCGTGCAGGGCGATCAGCGCGAGGCCGATGGACGCCGCCTCGCGCACGAGCATCTCCGCCTGGATCTGCATGCCGACGAGCTCGAAGAGCAGCACGTTGAGGCAGAAGCCGCTCGTCTCCCAGAAGCCCTGGAGCGCGAGCACGCGCGAGGGCTCGAGGATGCGGCGCGCGGCCTTGCCGACGATCACCCCGAGGACCACGACGGCGATGACCGGCGAGGCGTGGAGCCGCTCGGCGAGCAGGGCCGTGGCGAAGACGAGCACGATGGACGCGAGGATCGCGGTCAGGTGATCCGGCGTGCGGCGGAGGAGGGACGCGCCGACGGCGCCGAGCGCGCCCCCGACGGCCGCGCCGCCGGCCATGGCCAGGGCGAGCGCGCGGAAGCTCTCGGCGCCGTCGAAGGAGCCGCTCGCGAGGACCTGCGACGCGAGCACCACGAGCACGAGCGCGGTGCCGTCGTTGAAGAGGCTCTCGCCTTCCATGATGGCCGCAAGCCGGTGCGGCACGCGGACGCTGCGGAAGGCGAGCAGCACGCTCACGGTGTCGGTGATCGAGAGCAGCGCGCCGAGGAGGAGCGCCGCCGCAAACGGGAGCGCGAGCAGCTGCGTCGCCACCGCGGCGGTGCCGAGCAGCGAGATGAGCACGCCCGGAACGGCGAGCGCGAGGATCGGCCGGCTCGCGCCCCTCAGGCTGTCCGCGTCGGCGAACAGGGCGCCCTCGAACACGAGCACCGGGAGGAACGCGATGAGGATGACCTCCGGGTCCATCGGCGCCTTCGGGAGCACGTCGACGACGACGAGCAGCAGCCCCACGAGCACGAGCGCGACGTTGTAGGGAATCGCGACGCGCTTCGCCCCGATCGCGACCGCCGAGCCGACGGCCAGGACGAGGAGCAGGCTCTCGAGCCGCTCCCTCATGAGGCACCTCGCGGCCGCGGCGCGAGCACGAGGGAGGGCGCCCGCGGCGGGCGCGTCGCGATGTGCACGGGGTCCGCGGGAGAGCTCACCGTAGATCCTGCGCTACCTGATCGCCTCCAGAATCGCAAGACGCGAGAGGCATCGCCGGGCGGCCGAGCGAGAGGCGCGCACGCGAGGCCGCGCGCGCCTCTCGCTCGGCCGCCCGGGAAGAGGTGGGATATCGATAGATCACATGACACGACATCGACGACATCATCGCTTCGTCGTCGTGGAGCGATCCCCGACAACCCCCCTCATCTCGTTGGCATCTTGGGCGGGAATTCGAGCAGAGAGGGGGAATTTGAACAGGGAGACGGGGAGACGGGGAGACGGGGAGACGGGGAGATGGGTAGGATTTTACTCCCCGCCTCCCCGTCTCCCTGTGAATTTTCCCGAAGAAATTCGAGAAGTGCTTCAGGAGCGGCCCCCGACACCGGCGCTCGGCGCTCTCGATGCTGTTCTGTCAGCCTGCCGGCAGCTGGACGCAGAATCGGCTCCCCCGCCCCTCGTTGTCCCTCACGTCGATCCTGCCGCCGTGCGCCTCGACGACCAGCCGGCAGAACGTCAGCCCGAGGCCACGGCCGATCGAAGAGATCGCGCCCCCGTCGGCGAGCCGCGCGTACTTGTCGAAGATGCGGTCGCGCAGGTGGGCCGGGATCCCCAGGCCCTCATCGCACACGTTGAGCTCGACCCAGCCCGGGTCGAGCCACCGCGCCTCGAGGCGCACCGCGCCGCGGGGCGGGCTATGACGGAGCGCATTGTCGACGAGGTTCAGCAGGACGCGCCGCACGAGCTCCTCATCGGCGCGGAGAAGACAGCTCGGCATGGCGGGGCAGAGCTCGATTCGCTGCCCGCGCGACGCGGCGAGCGGCTCCAGGATCTCGGCCACACCTTCGAACAGCGACGCCGGGTCGAGCTCGGCGAGCCGCAGCACGAACATCCCGTGCTGGCGGCTCGCGACGTCGAGCAGGTTCAGCGCTGTGCGCTGGATGACCTCGGCCGAGGTGAGGACGGCATTCCATCGGCGCCGCTCCGGCTCCGGGAGATCCTGCTTTTTCAGGCGCGCCTGCGCGGCGAGGATGATACCGGCGGCGGGGCTCCTGAGATCGTGCGCGAGGAACTCGCTCAGCGCCTCGTTCTGCCGGTGGAGCTCCTCCAGGGCCTTTTGCCTCTCCGCGAGGTCGCGGTTCGCCGCCTCGACCTCGCGCGCCCGCGCCTTGCCCTTCTCCAGGCCGTCGTGGAGCGCGACGTTCTCCAGGGCCACAGCGGCGCTGCCGGCGAGCGCCTGGAGCAGCGACACCTCGCTCTGCGGGATCTCTCGTAGGGAGCTCCAGTAGGTCCCGATCGCCCCGAGCGGAGCGCGCGCGCGGATCGGCACCATGGCCATGCTCCGCACGTAGGTCGGCCGATAGGCGTCGATCGGGACGCGGGGATCGCGCGTGATGTCGCCGATGACCGCCGGCCTCCGATTCAGCATCACCCAACCGCTGACGCACGCCGACATCGGAAACCGCTTCCCCTGCCAGAGCGGGGCGATCGAGTCTTCCTGCGCGTAGTAACAGAGGTCGCCGTCGCGGAGCACGAAGGAAGCGCCGTCGGCGCCCGTGAGGTCGCGGGCGGCCCGATCGACAATCTGCATGATCGCCTTGAGATCGCGGGCCAGCGAGAGGTCCTGCACGACGCTGATGAGGCGCTCGCAAGGATGGAGTTGTCGGAAACTCGGGTCCGAGTCAGCGAATCTCTCGTGGCCCTCGGGTTCCATTCGGCAGGGTCTCTAACGCGCGCTGGCGCGCACGACAAGGAGAGCGCGACGCGTTAAACGACGTCCCCCAGCGCACGTCACCGCCAGTGTCCGCGCGCCCGCCTCGCGGTCGGCGGCCGTACAGCGGCGGCCGCTCCCCCTCTCCACGCGGCGAGCTCCAGGCCGACCTCTCGGCGGATGCACGCGCCCCCCCCGAGCGCCACGCCCGCTCGCGTCCTCGCACAGGCAGCAGAACCCTCCTTCCGCCAGAACCGCTGTCGGCCATCGCTTCATGCCGAGCGCGGAGGGGCGATGTGGTGGGGCAGCGGGCGCTCGCCATCCGGCCGGGGTCGCGCGGGCCTCGATCCGCCGCAGCGCGTCTAGCGATGAGGCTGGCGTCTCGGCGCCCTCAAATGATATCACCACGTTACGGTTCGCCATGGTGCCAGGCTCGATGACCCCAGCGCCGAGAATCCGAGCAGCATCCCACCTCTTCGCACCCGGTGTCGGGACGGCGCTCACAGCGCGTTTGTTCACCCACCGTGACGGGCCTGGGGCTGGCGCGCCGAGGGTCGTCGCTTCTGGCCTCTTGCAAGGATTCAATGGACGACAGGCTCGCTTCGCTCTCGTGTAAGACACTGCTCGACGGCACACCCACACCGCTGGCGTTGCTCTCCAGCGCGGGGGAGGTGGTGGCCTGCAACGCCGCCTGGGAGCGCTGCGTTGGCCCGTCCGGGCGGCTCCTCGAGCGCGTTCACGAGGACGATCGGGCCGAGCTGTCAGCCCGGATCACCGGCGCGCGCGCCGCCGCGGGCAGCGTCTCCGCCGCGGCGCGCGTCGTGGGCGCCCGCGGGGAGAGCGTCCCGCTGCACTGGACGCTGTGGCGAGCCGACGACACGGCGCTCTGGGCTGCCGTGAAGCCCGATCGCGGGGTGTGGGAGGACCAGGCGCGCATCCTCGTCGACGTGTTCCAGACGATGGATGCGATCGTCTGGTGGTGCGATCGGGCAGGCACGCTCCGTGTCTCCGACGGCAACGGGCTCGAGAGCATGGGGCTCAAACGACATCAGCTCGTCGGAATGAACATGTTCGATCTCTACGGCGCGGACGCGGACATCATGGGCCTGTGCAAGCGCGTCCTCGAGGGGGAGCCGGTCCGCACGGACACCGTGGCCGGGGGCGTGCACTGGATCGTGCACTACGCGCCCCGCCGGGACGATGACGGCGAGATCGTGGGCGTCCAGACGTTCGGCATCAACCTGGCCGACGATGTCAGGCTCGCCGTGAAGGGGGAGCTGCTCCGCGCTTGCATCGACAGCATGCCCATCGCCATCCTGGCGTTCGACAGGGCCGGCCTCTGCGTGATCGCGCAGGGCGGGGCGCTCGCGCAGATCGGTTGTACGGAGCGAGGCGAGCTGGGCAAGCACATGCGCGAGCTGTGCGGCGACACCGAGGACGTGCGCGCGGCCTTCGAGCACGCCCTCTCCGGGGAGATCGCGCAGGTCGAGCAGGTCCGGCGAGACAGGATCTGGCGGACGAGGTTCGTTCCCCAGAAGGACGTCCTCGGGGAGACCACCGGCGTCGGCGCCATCTGCGAGGACATCACGCAGCAGCTCCGCGTCGAGCAGCAGCTCCGGGAGCAGCTGCGGTTGACGCAGGATCAGCAGGAGTCGATCGCGCGGCTGTCGAGCCCCATCATCGAGGTCTGGCAGGACGTGCTCATCGTCCCCTTGATCGGCTCGGTCGACGCGGATCGCGCGGCGATGGTGATGGAGTCGCTGCTCGCGAGCGTGGTGGAGAAGCAATCCGCCTTCGCCATCCTCGACCTCACCGGGCTCGATTCGGTCGACACGACGACGGCGCAGCACCTCATCAAGATCATCAATGGATTGACGCTGCTCGGCTGCAAGGGCGTGGTCACCGGCATCCGCCCGCCGGTCGCGCAGACGATGGTCGGCCTCGGCTTCGATCTCTCGCAGGTCAAGACGCTGCGCAGCCTGAAGGAAGCGCTGCGCTGGTGCATGGGCGCGCGCCGCCGCTGAGGCGCCGCGCCGGCCGCGCCGCCTGGAGCGCGGCCGAGGCGCCGCGCCGGCCGCGCCGCGTGGAGGGCGGTGCGGCGCGGCGCTGGCTCGACTCCGCCGACTCGGCGACGACTCAGTGGCTCGTCGGATCCGCGGGATCCGTGCCCGCGTCGCACTCATCGCCGTCGAGGAACCCGTCGCCGTCGCGGTCGATGCCGATGCGCGCGCCCGAGCCCGGCGGCACGCAGGTGTACGTCACCGGGTGCCCGGTGAGCGCGGCGAGCGAGCGCAGGACGAGATCGCTCAAGGGCGGGGCCGCGGCCCGCGCCGCGGTGAACTGGCCACCTCCGATATAGAGGAGGCCCGTCTCCTCGAGGAGGAACGGGAGCTTCGCCACGAGGTCGCACTCCCCGACCTCGGCGCGCTGGCGGAGCAGGTCGATGCGCGGCCAGGCCGCCGTGGCGTTGTGCGAGCCGAGCGTGACCTGCTGCCCGACGATGGGGGCGAGGTTCGTGTCGAACGCGAGCATGAACTCCACGGCCTGCTCGCGGAGGAGCTCGCCGGGCGCGCCGGGCGGGAAGCCGTTCGGCGAGAACACGCTCTGCTCGAACCCGATCGCCTGGTGGAAGCGGAAGAGCGTGTCCATCACGCCGTCGTGCATGAACCCGAAGCCGCGGATCTGGTCACCCTTGAAGTCGTTGTCTCCCAGGTGGAAGAGGCTCGGGACGGGGGCCATGCCGAACATGCCGATCTTCTGGTACATGTTGCGCAGGTGGGGGATCTTGAAGCTCTGGCCGTTCTCCTGGCCGATGCTCGCGCCGTCCGTCCCGAAGAAGCCAGGGAAATCGCTGTTACCGGCGTTCCCGTCAAGGTCCAGGGTATGGCAGGAATTGCACGAGAAGGTCCCGGCGCCGCCTTCGCGGAAGAAGTGATCGCGCCCGGCCTGTTGATCGGTGTTCAGCGAGTTGTCCAGGTTCCGGATCGGGTTCGGCGGATACGAGAGCTGGAGGATGAAGTCCGTGAACGCCTCCATGTCCTCGTCGGGGATGGGCGCGTGCCGGCCGAGCAGGTTGGTGAAGCCGCCCTGGAATTTCTCGAACGCCGCCCGCTCGTCAAAGGCCCCGCTGTCCGGCTGCGCGGTGGACGCGTCGTTGCCGCCCGTGCGGTCGCCGCGCCAGTGCATCGGGCCGTGGTTGGCCATGCCGCGCAGGCTCTGCGTCGTCATCGGCCCTTTCATGGGCTTCAGCGAGGTATCGGCGGGGAACGGCGGGTTGATGTTCGTGAACGGCCCAGGGTTCGTCACGGTGTCCCCGTCGGGGTTGCCGAGGTCCCATGCCAGGCTATCGACGTCGCCGAAGACGTGGCAGCTCGCGCACGACGAGTCGCCGTGAGCCGACGAGAAGCTCGCGTCATGGAGGAACTTCCGCCCGCGGACCACGCTCTCCGGCTCGGGGTTGTGCAGGGCGATGTGCGCCGTCTCGGCGTTCGTGGTCGTGTTGACGACCGAGATGGAGTTGTCGAAGCGCGTGAGCACGTACAGGCGGCCCCGCGGCTGGTCGAGCGCTAGCCCGCTCGGCCCGCCGCCGGTGACCTGGATCTGGCTCGCGAGGCTCGGCGTGAAGGTGTCATTCTCGATCTGGGCCGTCTGGAAGACCCCGACCTTGCTCGACCCGAACGCGGCGACGTAGAGCTTCGAGCCGTCGCTCGTCACCGCCATGTCGACCGGCGTGGCCAGGCTCTTCGCGTTCTCGGCGTTGGGCACCGGAGCGCAGCACGTCGAGTAATCGATGTGTTTGTTCAGGTGCCGCGGCAGGACCGAGCCGCCGCTGCCGAGCACGGAGATCCGGCTCTCGTGCAGGTGTCCCCGGACGCTCGTGCCGGCGAAGGTGCCCGGGCCCTCGAAGCGATCGAGGTTGAACGCCTCGGTGTTGGAGACGTAGACCTTCCCGTTCGCCGGGTTGACGACCATGTTGTAGAGGACGGTCCCGACGCCGGTGAAGAAGCCGGCGCTGCCGGGCCGCTGGACAGGGGGATTGGCCGTGGCGTCGATGACGAAGACGTCCTTGTCGGGCAGCGAGAACATGACCGAGTCGTCCCAGGGGTTGCCCCCGGCGTCGACCCAGTGGGTCCCGTCGTGCTGGACGATGAGCGACGTCGTCAGCTGCGGCTCCCCGAGGTAATTCGTGAACGGCGGCAGCATCCCGCCCTCGTCCTCCACGATCGCGCGGTGCACGGCGGTCGTGCGGTTGCCGGTGTGGAAGCCGGCGGCGTACACCGAGGTCCCGTCCGGGCTGACCGCGAGCGCCCTCGGCGTGTCGGTGAAGAAGGAGAGGATCGTGAGGGGCGTGCCTCCGAGCGATGATTGGCTCGCGACGGCGCTCGCGTTGAACACCCACACGTCGGCGCGGCCGACCCCGGGCGTCGTCAGCTGCGGATCGAACGGCGCGTTCTGGCCGCGGTGAGCGGCGGTGATGAACGCGCGCGACCGCCCGGGACCGCCGAAGACGATGTCCCGCGGCTCGTCCCCGACGAGGAGCGTGCGCACGACCCGCGGCCGCAAGGGGAACGAGACGTCGACGACGCTGACGCTATCGGAGAGGTGATTGACGACCCATACCTCGCCGTCGTTGCGCGCGGCGACGGCGACGGGCTCCAGGCCGACGGTCACGGATGAAATGTGTGTCAGACCACCCGACGAGACGTAGAAGATCTCCAGACGGTTGTCCGGTGTATTGGCCGCGAAGAGCAGGTTTCGGCTTGGTGAGAGCGCGAGCGGTCGGACCTGACCGCTCTCGAAGAGGGTGTACGACGGAGCCGCCTCCGCGCTTGCTCCGACAGCGAGGCAAACGAGCGTGGCGGCGGTGAAGAGCAGGCGATTCTGGGAGCGCAGTGCACGATGTGGGCGCATACCGACCTCCTTGCCAGGGGGCTTTGGCAATAGGACTCCTCAGTGTAGAAGTGCACGGTTATCCTTGAGGAATCAAGAACTTCCTGATGCCGTTGGTGTGCTCCCTGTTGGGCAGCCAACAAGGGTGATGTCGTGATGCGGCCGTGTCGCTTTTGTCACGTATCTCGCCGAGATTTCGCCGCGATCTCGTCGTGTGTCTCGCCGCGTGTATGCGCGAATTGCCTACACGGTGGCCGCGTCAACGACTGTGGTGTGCGCCAGCGGAGGCGCTGGCGCGCCGCGAGAGCCGCTCGCTGCCAGGGCCGATAGAGACCGATAGGGAGAAGGAGAGCGGCGCCGCGCACGCCGCGCGCGTGGCGAGGAGGACGTCTCGCGTGGATCGAAGGGCCGTTGGATTCTTGTTGCTGGCAGGCGTCCCGGTGTTCATCGCCGCCGCGCGGAGCGCCTGGACCGCCGGCGTGGCTCGAGACTAGGATCGTTCCCCGTACACATCGAGCCTCGGGAGATCGCCATGTGCCGGAACATCAGGACGCTGTTCAACTTCGAGCCGCCTGCGACGGAGGAGGAGATCCGGGCGGCGTCGCTGCAGTTCGTGCGGAAGCTGAGCGGCTTCAACCGGCCGTCGCAGGCCAACGAAGCGGCGTTCGCGCAGGCCGTGGAGGACGTCGCGGCCGCGGCGCGCGTGCTGATGGCGTCGCTGTCCACGACCGCCGCGCCGCGGGACCGCGAGATCGAGGCGACCAAGGCGCGCGAGCGCTCGCGGCTGCGCTTCAGCCGCGGCTGAGGCGAGGGGCCGCCGCGCCGAGCTCGGGTGGCCCTCCGGCTATCGTGTCGTGCCGCGCGCCTTGCGCGCCGTGCTGCCGCGCCCCTTGGCCTCGCGGCGAGGGCCCGGCGCGGACGGCTCTCCTTGCCGTGATGGCGCCGCCTGCAGTGACTGCGGTGATTGCCCCGCCCTCGCCTCCCGGGCGCGCCGCTCCGGCAAGCACACAACGCGCGCGGCGATGGCCATGCCCTCGAGGAAGGCCTCGCGCGTCGCGGCGCCGTGCTTCAGGCCGCGCGCCGAGGAGACCAGGGTGTCCGCGAGCTGGCGCCCGGTGACCCCCGCGGGCTCGTAGGCGGCCGCGAGCCCGGAGGCGCGCAAGGCCTCGGCCACGGCCTCGACGAACCGCGCCTCGTGCTCGGCGACGAGGGGGCCGACGAGCTCGTTCGCGGCGGTCGAGAGATCCGCCGCGTCGGCCCCGAGCGCGCCGACGAACCGGCCGATCCACGCGTCGAACGCGGCCACGAGCCGCTCCTCCAGGGGGCGCTCCGCGTCGGCGAGCGCGGCCGCGGCCGCGGCGAGCGCGGTGTCGAGGAAGTGCCCCACGGACGCGCGGAAGAGCTCCTCCTTCGTGGCGAAGTGGAGGTAGAGGCCCTGCCGCGAGACGCCCGCCGCGCGCGCGACCTCGTCCATCGACGTCTTCCGGAAGCCGAAGCGCAGGAACACCACGAACGCCGCGTCCATCAGCTTGCGGCGGCGCAGATCCTCGGCGGGTCTGTCGGTGGAGCTCGGGCCGCCCTCGTTCACGATGGTCAATATTGACAATAATAGACCAAATTGTCAACAGGAACCTTGACGGTGCGCAGGTGGGCTGTCAGGTACGTCGGGTGCGCCAGCCCGCCTCCCCGGCCGATCCCGCGCTCTCTCCCTTCCGGGCCCGCCGGGGGGTGAAGATCGGCGTGGTCGCCGCGGCCGCCGCGCTCCTCGTCGTCGCGCAGCGCATGGGGCTGTTCGAGATCTTCGGCGAGCCCGCGCGCATCAAGCAGGCGCTCCTCTCGCTCGGGCCGTGGGGGTATGTCGCGTTCGTCCTGGCCTACGCCGCGCTCCAGCCGTTCGGCGTGCCGGGCACGGTGTTCATCCTGGCGGCGCCGCTCATCTGGCCCTGGCCGGTGGCGTTCGCGCTCTCGATGGCGGGCACCATGGCGGCGAGCGTCGTGGGCTTCTCGTTCGCGCGCTTCGTCGCCCGCGACTGGGTCGCCGCGCGTGTGCCGGCGCGCTTCCGCGCCTACGACGAGGCCCTGAAGCGGCGTGCGTTCCTGACGGTGTTCGTGCTCCGCCTTGTCCTCTGGATGCCGCCCATGCTCCACGTCTTCTTCGGCGTCTCCGGGGTGCGCTTCTGGACGCATTTCTGGGGCTCGCTGGCCGGGTACGCCCTGCCGCTCCTGGCGACTGCCTATTTCGGTCAACGGGTCTTCGACGCCCTGCGCGACGCGCCCCCGTCGGCGTGGGCCGGAATGGGGGCCGTCGCGGTGGCCGTCATGGTCCTTTTATGGCTCGCCAGGCGCGGCTCCAGGCGCGGCGTCGTCCCCTCCTGATCGATGCCTCCTTTGTCGGCATCTTAGAGAAAAAAAAATTGAACAGGGAGGCGGGGAGGCGGGGAGACGGGGAGATTCATGGGATTTTTACTCCCCGTCTCCCCGCCTCCCTGTGAATCTTCCCGAAAAGTTCGACGGGATGCTTCAGCGTCCCCTCATGAAGATGCTGGCGCCTGCGATGGGCGGAACGTGCGCGCCGCTTGCTCGCCGACAGCACCGCAGGATAGCGTCGGGGAATGGCGCGAATCCACCTGATCATCGGGCCCGTGGGCGCAGGGAAATCGACGTTCGCACAGCGGCTCTGCCGGGACCACGCCGCCCTCCGGTTGAACCTGGATGAATGGATGGCGCGGCTGTTCCGCCCCGATCGGCCCGAGACGGGGATCATGGAATGGTATCATGAACGCACCGCGCGCTGCATCGAGCAGATCTGGAGCCTGACGAGGGGCTCGATCGACGTGGGCACGAACGTCGTGCTGGAGATCGGCCTGATCCGCCGGCGCGACCGCGAGCGGCTGTACAAGCGGGTGGACACCGCGGGGTACGAGCTCACCGTCTACGTGCTCGACGCGCCCCGCGAGCTGCGCCGCGAGCGGGTCGAGCAGCGCAACCGCGAGAAGGGCGAGACGTTCTCCATGGTGGTTCCACCGGACATGTTCGAGCTGGCGAGCGACATGTGGGAGCCGCCCGAGGAGCCCGAGCGCATGGGGCGCGACATGCGGTTCATCGACACCACGGGCGGCTGATCCGAGCACGGGAGTCCCGGCCGCCGCCGAGCCGCTCCGCCCCGTGTCCGGCCTGGACGGCGACAGCGCCGCGCGGAGCTGCCGGGTCGGGATCGATGACCCGGAATCGACGTAATTTCCTCGCGTCACCGCGCCGCGGGGCCGCTGCCCAGGCCCTCGCGCGTTGAAAGCCCGCCGCCGGAGGCTATGCACGAGGCATGCGTGAGCGTCGCCCCAGCCAGACGGCATCCATCGTCGCCCTCATCCGGGCGCTCGCGGACCAGGGCCTGACCGATGTCCCGGGCTTCGAGGATCCGGTCGTCCACCGGCTGCTGTCGCGCCGGTGGAGCGCCGCGCTGGCGCTGTTCGCGCGCCGGCTCCGGCGCCTGGACCCCACGAAGCGCGCGCGCGCCCTCGCCCGGCTCTCCGCGGTCCCGCTGCGCGTGATGGCCATCGACATCGAGCTCGAGCGCGCGGTGGCGCTCGGGTGCCGCCAGGTCGCGAGCCTGGGGGCGGGGCTCGACACGCGCGCTTTCCGGATGAAGGCGCTCTCGGCGACCCGGTTCTTCGAGATCGATCACCCGGCGACGCAGGCCTTCAAGCGGCGCAAGGCGGCGGGGCTGCCGCCGCTCGTGGAGCAGCTGACCTACGTGCCCGTCAACTTCGAGCGCGACGCGCTCGCCGCGTGCCTCTCGGCGGCCGGCCATCGATCCGACGAGCCGACCGCGTGGGTCTGGGAGGGGGTGGTGATGTACCTGTCGGACGAGGCGCTGCGGTCGACGCTGCGGGCGCTCGCCGACGCCTCGGCGCCAGGCAGCGTCCTCCTCGTGTACTACATGGAACCCCCCGAACCGCGCCGGGCGCAGCGCATCGTCCGCCTGCTCACGTGGCTCTGGAGCGAGCCGCTCATCGGCCTGCGCCGGCGCGAGGTGATGCTCGCGGAGGTCGAGCGGGCCGGGTTCCGGGCGCTGCGCGACACGGGCGCAGCGGACTGGGCACGGCAGCTCGGAGCCCCGTTCGCGCCGTCCAACCCGGCCACGAACACCCGGCTCCTCGTCGCCGAGCGGCCCGGCCCGGGCGCTGCCCCGCCGCCCGCTCGCCCGCCGGCCTGACCCGGCGGGCGCCGCGCCTCAGCTCCACGTCGCGGAGCGCCGCGGGTGGCGGGTCTCGATGGCCTCGGCGTGCCCCCGCAGCCCGCGCGCGGCAGGGAGGTTGCCGTGCTCCTCGAAGACGTCGGCAAGGGAGAGCCCGAGCACGACGATCTGCTGGGGCTTCTCCAGCGCGCCGACGGTCGGGGCCACGGAGCCGAGCAGCTCGAACGCCCGCCGCCACGCCATCGCCGCGGCGTCCGGCATGTCGGCGTTGAGCGCCGCGTGGCCGGAGCAGCGGTGCATGTCCGCCGCGAACTCGTGGCTCCCGCGGCGGTCCGCGAGCTCGCCCGCGCGCGCGTACGCCTCCGACGCGTCCAGGAAGCGGCGCTGCTTGCTGTGCAGGCTGCCGAGCGAGGCGTAGGCCTCGGGCACGATCGCGAACAGGCCGCGCCGCTCCGCCTCCTTCAGCGCGGCGACGAACACCCGATGCCCCTCCTCGACAACGCCCGCCGCGATCAGCGAGCGCGCGCGCTGCATGGCGATGTGGACGGCCTCCTCGCCCAGCCCCCGGCTCGCCAGCATCTCCTCGGCTCGTTGCTGGAGCTGCGCGGCCTCGGCGTGCCGCCCCGCGTGAAAACACGTGTCCGCCTCGTGCAGGAGGCGCCGCGCGGGGAGGAGCTCCGGGGCGCGGAGGGGCGACTCGGCGGCGATGCGCAGCTCCAGATCGGCGGGCAGGCGCCGCCCGCGCGCCGAGAGATCGGTGATCACGCGCTCGAGATCGGCGATGGCCGCGCCGTCGGCCTCCGGCCACACGACGCGGGACGCGCCCTCGCCGAGGCGCGCGAGCAGATCGCCGACGCTCGAGTGGACAGGGTCGACGAGGACCCAGCGCACGAGCGCGAGGTCGGGGCAATGCGCGAGCCAGAAGAGGTCGCGGGCATAGGCGCGCGGGTCGTCGATGTGCTGCGGCGCCAGCACGACGACCGCGGTCCCGTCCGGGGCGCTGGCGGCGACGTGCGCCGCGAGGGCGCTGGCGAAGGCGTCGAGCGGCTCGCGCAGCGGGCCGTCCTCGGGCGTCGCGAGCGCCGCCGGGGCGCCGAGCTCGCGCGACAGCGAGCGCTCTCGGGCCGCCCAGCCGCGGCTGGGCCCGTAGACCGGATCTGCGAGGACCCAGACGGGACGGGGCGCCGGGCCTGCTTCACCGAGCGCTCGCAGCAGCGCCAGCGTGTGGCCGTGGACGTGTGCCGGCACGATCACGTGCAGCAGGCGGGCTCGCTCGCCCGTGAAGATGGCGCTGAGCGCGCTGGCGAAGTCGTGGGTCATGTCGCGGTTCCGGGCGGATTCTTGCTCCGATCGCCGCGGAGGCCAAGCGGAGGCGCCCACGTTGCGGTGCGGGGCCTCCCCTGCCCCTGCGCCGAGAGCGCCCGCCTCCTCCTGGGCGGGCGGCCATTGCGCGTTGCAGGACGCCACGGTCGAGGCGATGTGTCTCAGGGGCGCTATCCCCGGATCCGAGGGTGTGGTGACGAGGAGCACGCGCGGGCGCTCGGCGCGGTTTGGCCCGGGCATTGCTGACATGGTCGAGCGCGGAGGAGAGGATACCGTGAAAACAGGGATTCGATCGCTGCTCCTGGGCAGCATGGTCATCGGTTGCGTCGGTGTGATCGGTTGCGGAGGCAGCAAGCCTCAGCCGGAGGGACCGGCCGAGAGGGCGGGCGAGGCCGCGGACGACGCCGCGCGCGACGTCAAGGACGAGGCGAAGGACGCCGCGGAGTCGACGGGCGACGCGGCCGAGAAGGCGGGTGACAAGATCGAAGAGAAGACCGACTAGCGGCCCCGAGCGATCTCGGGCCGTTTGCGTGGCGAGGGGCGAGCCCGTGCGCTCGCCCCTCGCTGCGCGTCGAACGTGAGCAAGGCTGGCCGGAGCGTCTCGCGCGCGAGATCGCCCCGGCCGGCGATGAAACCCGAACAACCCCGGCCGCGCCGAGGCGCGGCGCACCATGGAGGCAGGAAGATGAAGGCGACGTCATTGCTCGAGAAGCAGCATCGCAAGGTGGAGTCCCTCTTCAAGCAGCTCGAGAGCGGCAGGTCGGATCCGGCGCTCGTGCTCGCCGAGCTCGCCAACGAGCTCGCCGCGCACATGGCGATCGAGCAGGAGACGTTCTATCCCGCGGTGCAGCAGATCAAGGAGGACGTGATCCTCGAGAGCTACGAGGAGCACGCCATCGCCGAGCTCGCGCTGAAGCGGCTGCTCTCGACCTCCCCGGAGGATCTCTCGTTCAAGGCGCGCGTGACGACGCTGAAGGAGCTCATCCAGCACCACGTCGAGGAGGAGGAAAAGGAGCTCTTCCCGGCGGTCGAGAAGGCCGTGGACGAGAAGCGCCTCAGCGAGCTCGGCAGGTCGATGAAGGCGGAGTTCGAGCAGCGGCTGGCCGAGGGCTACGAGACGCTCCTGCCGGCGGGCTACAAGAAGACGTCCGCGGACCAGGCGAGCCACGCGATCCACGAGAGCCACGCGAACGGCGTGGCCCGGGCCTGACGAGGCCCGCTCGAGGAGAGAGGTCGAGCGGCGGTCCGGCGGTGAGACATGAAAGACGCGATCGGCTGGGTCAGCTCTGGCATCCTCGTGCTGACCATCGGCAATCAGGTCTACAAGCAGTGGAGGAGCAAGACGAGCCAGGGCATCTCGAGGTGGCTCTTCGTCGGCCAGCTGGCCGCGTCGATCGGGTTCGTCATCTACAGCTGGATGCTCGAGAGCTGGGTCTTCGTGGCGACGAACTCGCTCATGGTCGCGAACGCGCTCGCCGGCGCGACGATCGTCTATCTCCAGCGGAGGCGCCGCGCGCCTCGGTCGGCGGAAGACGAGGCCAGGCCCCGGCGAGCGTTCAAGTTTTCACGGGCCGCCGGCCCGCGGGGGCGACATCTGAAGGTCGGTCGCAGCTCGCTGGCATGCGGTGTCCTGTCTCGCACGAGTGGAATTCGAAGCAAACGAACACACATTCGTGCGACAAGCGCGCTTCTCTCCGCACAGACACGCGTGAAGCCCGCCAATCGAGCCTGAACCGCTCAAGCATGCAAAAGTGAAGCAGGATCGGTCGATGTTGAGCATGCGTCGAATGCCCCATAGACTCGACGGATGCTTAACCCTCGGACTCCTTCATGCGCCGTCGCGCTCGCCGCGACGTTCATCGGTGCTGTGCTGTCGGGCTGCGTCGGTGAGGTGGGCGATGGGTCGCTCGATGGCGAAGGCGGCGGGCCGTCGAGCGGCGCCGGCGTCGTGATCCACCCGGGAGACTCCGGCAGCGGACCGAGCACCAGCAGCGGCGGCTCGACCGCGGCGGGCACCGGCGGCTCGTCCAGCGCGGCGACCGGGGGCGCCGGCGGCTCGTCGGCCCAGGGAACCGGCGGCTCGGCCACGGCAGGCGCAGGCGGCTCGTCGGCCGAGGGCGCCGGCGGCGCCAGCAGCTCGGCTGCGCAGGGCGCAGGCGGCGCTGGTGGCTCGGCCACGGCGGGCGCCGGCGGCTCGTCGGCCGAGGGCGCCGGCGGCTCCTCCGCGCAGGGCGCTGGGGGCTCGGCCACGGCCTCGACGACGGCCGGCACCGGAGGCTCGAGCGGCGAGGGCTCCGGGAGCGGCGCCGGCGGCTCGGGCGGCGCCACGGGCGCGGCGCAGCTGTGCGTCGATACGATCAACGAGCACCGCGCCACGCTCGGCTTGCCGCCCCTCGCGCGCTGGGTCGAGGCGGAGTCGTGCTCCGATGGAGAGGCCGAGTCCGATGGGAACACCGGCGAGTTTCACGGCGCGTTCGGCGCTTGCGACGAGAACGCCCAGAACGAGTGCCCCGGGTGGGGAGGCCCGCCGGACTCGATGATCGTCCCGTGTTTGCAGCTCATGTGGGACGAGGGGCCGGGCGAGGATTTCGAGAAGCACGGCCACTACATCAACATGAGCAGCACCCGCTACACGAAGGTGGCTTGCGGGTTCCACACCTTCCCGGACGGCAGCGTCTGGGCGGTGCAGAACTTCCGGTGACGGGCGCGGAGACGCTCACGGGCCGCCTGATCCATCGGAAGCCGCGCTCGCGCGGGCCTCGGCGGATTCACCTTCTCCCAGGGCCGCGGCGCCCTCCTCGAGCTTGCCGGTGAGCCGCACGCGCGTCGCGCGGTGCACCCACACGTCGAACGCCTCGATCATGCGCCGCTCGATGGCTGGGCCCTCGAGCAGCCCGAGCGCGCGCGCGACGGCCTCCAGCGTCGACAGGGCGCCCTCGTGCGGCGCGCGGCGCAGGCCATAGCGGCTCGGCGCGCCCTCGGGCAGCGTGACCGGCTCGGCGCCGCGCGCGTCGGCGTCCCGGTGGACCACACGGCGCGCCTGGTTCCAGTTGCCGTCAGGAACGAGCAGCACCACCGGCTCGCCGCCCGCGTCGTCGGGCGTGAGGGCGCGCGCCTCGGGCGACGGGAAGAGCACGAGCCGGCGGCCCTCCGGCAGCGGCGGGCGCGGCCGCGGCTCGATCTCGCCGCGCACGCGCACCTCCGCGCCCTCGAGCAGGCGCGCGACGAGCCGGCCCGTGTTCGTGCTCCTCGTGCGCTCGATCCGGTGGGTGAGCAGCACGACGCGCGTGCGCACGGGGAGCCGGGGCAGCGCGCCGCAGAGGCACATCGCCTGCGGCAAGCCGCAGCCGCGGCAGCGCGGTGTCCCGCGCGCGCGGATGGGGGGCAGATCGGGCGGCTGCAGCGGGAGAAACGTCATCGCGTCCGGGCCGGGCGTTCTCCCACGCGCAGGCCGTCCCGGTCAAACGGCCCCACTGGACAGAGGAATTTCAGGGGAAATAGCCCCAAGGAACCTGCGCCGGTCCGAGGGGAGCCGTCGACCTGGAAGGGAGCCGGAAGACGCGCAGCACCTCCGAGACGAACGCCCGTGGATCCTGCGTGATGTAGAAGTGATCGCCAGCCATCTCGCGCAGCTCGACCCGCCCTTCCAGCCAGTACTTCCACGCCTCCACTTCGTCCTGACGGGCCTCATCGTCGGCGGATCCGTGGAGCAAGAGGGTCGGCGTCCGGAGACGCTTGGTACAGCGGTCCAGCGCAAGGCGGTAGCTCTCCGAGGCGAGGAAATCGCCGCGCAGCATCGGCAGGAATACCTCTCTGAGCTGCGCGTCGGTGCGGAATTCCGCTGGACACCCTCCCAGGCGGATCAGCTCCTCGACAAACCCTTCGTCATCGAGCGGGCTGAGCATGCGACGTGGGATCAGATGGGGAGCGTGGCAAGCGGACAGGACGATGCCGGCTGGCGCCCGGCCCCACTGCTCGAGCAAGCGGCACGCTTCGAACGCGATCTGCGCCCCCACGCTGTGGCCAATCAGCAGCCACTGGCCGCTGGGCGGCTCCGCGCACAGCTCGTGCGCCAGCTCAGACGCGGAGTGCTGAACGCTCTGCATCCCGGACTCGTGTAGACGATGGTCACGCCCCGGGTAGGTCACGAGGGACACCGAGACGTCCCCATGTGACATTGCCTTCCAGCTGCGGAAGGCGCTGTGGCTCCCACCACCGAAGGGACAGACGATCAGGCGCGGGCTGGACGGGGCGGGAGCGCTCAAGAGGCAGCGCAAACTTCGGGTAGAGCTGTTCATGGGTTCTCGGGTCGGTGTTGATGTCTCGAGGAACGATCGGCATCTGAACCGAGGCAAAGCCCTCGACTACCTGGGCATGGCTGGCGAGGCGCCACAGACCTGATTCGCCAAGGCCCGCTTGTTGACCTTGCCCACGCTCGTCTGCGGAAAGCTCTCCAGGACCATCAAACGATCGGGCAGCTTGAACGCAGCCACCCCCAGACGGCCGAGATAGGCGTTCACCTCGGCGAGCGTGGGCGCCGCACCGCGCGCGATGATGCAGGCACAGGTGCGCTCCCCCATGGTGGCGTCCGGGACGCCGACGATGGCGACGTCACGGATCGCCGGGTGAGCCATGAGGTAGTTCTCGAGCTCCTCGACCGGGACCTTCTCCCCTCCCCGGTTGATCACGTCCTTGCTCCGGCCTTCCACCACCAGGTGCCCGCCGGGGAGCCGCCGCACCAGATCTCCGCTCCGATAGAAGCCGTCGGCGGTGAACGCCCGGCGATTGTACTCCTCCGCGCGATAATACCCGCGGATTGTGTAGGGACCACGGACCTGCAGCTCACCGACCTCGCCGTCCGCCACCTCGACATCCGAGGCGTCGACGATCCTCACCTCGTCGTCCTCGGCCATCGGCCGGCCTTGCGTGTCGATCACGGCGGACTCGGGGTCGTCGAGCCGCGTGAAGTTGAGCAGCCCTTCCGCCATGCCGTAGACCTGCTGCAGCCCGCAGCCGAGGACGGGTCGGACGCGCGCCGCCGTCTCGGCCTTGAGGCGAGCGCCTCCCGCCTGGATCCACCGCAAGCTGCTCAGATCGGCCTGCACCCACTCCGCCGCCTCGAGCCACAGCAGGACGAGCGGCGGGATGAGGGCGGTCACGGTGATCTTCTCCTGCTCGATCAGCCGAAACGCGGCCTCGGGGCTCGGGTCCTTGCAGAACACCACGGTGCCGCCGGCGTAGAGGGCGCCGAGGGCGCCTGGACACCCCAGGGCGAAGTTGTGCGCGATGGGGAGGCTCACCAGGTACCGGGTGCTCGCGTCCATGCCTGTCACATCGGCGCTGAGGCGGATGTTGCAAACATAGTCGTCGTGGGTGCGCGGGATCAGCTTGGGAGCGCCGGTCGTGCCGCCCGACAGCAAGAGCAGGGCGACGTCGCGCGCGTCCGGCCCGGCCATGATCTCCGGCGGCGCGTCCACCTCGGCGAGCGGCACGAACTCCTCTGCGTCGCCCACCACGAGGACATGCCGGAGGCTCGCCACCCGCTTGCCTACCGAACGGGCGAGCGACCGGTAATCGAAGCCGACATGCATGTCGGCGATCACATAGGCGACCGACTGGGAGAGCTCTGCCAGATGCACGATCTCCGTCTCTCGATGTGCCGGCAGCGCCAGCACCGGGATGGCCCCGATCCGGAACAGCGCGAAGCACAGGGGCAGAAACTCGGCGATGTTGGGCAGCTGGACCAGGACGCGCTGCTCCTGCGCAATGCCGAGCCGGCGCAGCCCGGCGGCCATGCGATCCGCGCGCTCGTCGAGCTCCTGGTACGTCCAGCGACGCGCTCCGTCGACGACGGCCACGCGCGCCGGCGTCGCTCGGGCCCGCGTGCGCAGCATCTCTCCCAGGCGCTCGCCTCGCCAGTACCCCGCTTCGCGATAACGATCCACGAATTCAGCGGGCCAATCGACACATCCACTCAACATGGAAGCTCCCTCGCTTTCACCGACGTTCGTCGGCGCTCACTGTCCTGCGCTTCGATGCGCGCGGCCCGGGTCAGCGTTCGGGCGGGCGGGCATCACGGCCGCGCCGTGCAGGAGGGTCGGGTCGAGATCGGCGGTCAGGCCAGCGATCTCGATGGCGCGGACCCCCGTCACCTCGGCGGGCTCGAGCGCGAACGTCGGGTCGTCACCGACGATCCGGCGCACCGCCTCTCGATGCTCGGCGCGGACCCCCATGCGCACCCGGCTGAGCCTCTTGGCCCCGTTCGGATGGCGGTTCTCTCTCGGATGTTGAGGCGGATCGTAGGGGGTCACGATGAACGGGAGGCGATCGTTGGCCGGATAGGCAAACTTGAAGCGGATCTCCTGGCCATCGGGCTTCGTCCGTCGCCACCCGATGGCTCTGCCGACGGGGATCCCTGCCTCCCGCAGCGCGGCGAGCTCACGGTCGAGAGCGTGCGTGTCCACCACGACCGCCACGTCGCAGAAGCCCTCACCGTGCTCGGACCAGCGGATCATCCGCCGGCCCGAGCCGCGCCCGGCCATCAGCTCGATCGGCCACTTGAACCACCGCGCGCTGCGCGGCGTCGTGAGCAGCTCGACGATGGGGCCTTCCGTGAACCAGATGTGCGCGTGCTGGGCCTTTCGCTCGGGTGTCGCGTAGTCCACCTTGAACCCGAGCTCTCTGTAGTCGCGCACGGCTTGATGAATGTCGCGCACCCATACCAAGACGTGGCTGCAAGAAGTCGCCATGTTCATTTCTCCCGAGCGCCAGGCGCTCGATCAACGCGCGCCGCTCCCGGCCGCATCGAAGGTGGCAGCGCGCGCCGCCGCACGCAGCTCGTCGAGGGGGAGCGGCTCCGGGGTCTCCGGACGGATGAGCTCGGGCATCCCGATCCGCTCCGTCAGATCACGCCACGCGAGCGACACGCCCAGGGCCCACTGGCCGCTGCGGACACGGCGAGCCGGGTCGGCGATGTCGCCGCACAGGTCGTGCAAGGCGACCACGACAGCATCGGGCCACGTCCGCGCGAACACGTCGTGATAGCTGCGCGTGTGCTGGTCGCCCAGGATCGACGTGCTCTCCACGGCGAGGCGGTCGGTGCCGGGTCCGCTCATGATCAGGCGCCCGGTCGCGTCGCGCGGCGAGTGCAAGCGCGGATTCCAGAGGACGGGACCGTGGGTGTCGGCCAGGGTCAGCACGCCGGCGTCGCATCCGAGCGAGATCCGGTGCATGAGCAGGGAGTGATTGTCGGGATCCTCGGGGTGGACCTGGTTCTGCACGCGGAGCGTCACGGGCACGCCGCCGAGGGTCGCGCTCAGGCTCTGAAACGGCTGGCCCGCGGCCGGCGACGGCCGGTCGCCTCGCGGCGCGCATTCGGAGAACGACCACGGGCGCAGGTCGCCTGCGGCGCGGCCGATCACGTCGAGCAGCGGATAGGCGACCTGGCTGTTGCAAGCGGCGTCGATGAACTGGATGCGCTGGCGCTTCCTGATGTACTCGGCCGCGGCAAGGAACTGCCGGATCGGGCGCACGTTCGGGTACAGCGTGTTGACCGCGTACGCGGCGCCCCCCCGCTTCGCGGCCTTCAGGCACGCGGTGATCTCCGCGGCGTGCACGGGATGCTCCTGCAGCACGTGGATCCCGCGCTCGAGCAGCGTCCTGGCCAGATCGGAGCCTGGGCCGCCGGTCGCCCCCGAGCGCACCACCACGCAGGCGATGTCGATGTCGCCGGGGATGTCCTCCACCCTTGTGTAGAGCGGCGCTCCGTAGCGCTCGGCGCACTTCCTGGAGAACTCGCTGCCGCGCCCGAGCACGCCGGCCAGCGTGAACGAGCCCTGCGCCGACGCGACCGCATCGAGGTAGATGCGCCCGAAGGCGGTGCCGGCGACGACGACGCGCTTCTTCTTGCCGCCGCCGGCGCTCACCAGGTCACCTGCATCGTCAGCGGGCCGCGGAAGAACGTCGCGGTCTTCCACTGGACGTCGGCGTGGAGGCGCAGATCCGGCAAGCGGGTCACGAGCGCTCTCAGCGCTTCCTGGAGCTCGACCCGGGCCAGCGACGCGCCGATGCAATAATGCATCCCACAGCCGAACGCGAAATGCGCCCGCGCGTCCCGATCGAAGTCGAGCCGGTGTGGATCGGAGAACTTGCGGGGGTCGTGGTTGGCCGCGCCGACCGACGCAAACACGGGCTCACCCGCGCGCACCAGCGTGTCGCCCACCTGGACGTCCTCGGTGGCGTAGTGCGGAAACATCGCGGCGGACGCGATCGGCACGAAACGGAGCAGCTCCTCGACCGCCTGCGCCACGAGGCCAGGATCCGACTTGAGGCGCGCGAGCTGCTCCTGATGGGTCAGGAGCGTGTAGATGAAGTTCGGGATCTGCGAGGAGGTGGCCTCGTACCCCGCGATCAGGATGGCGATGCAGAGCTGGACCATCTCGCGCTCGTTCAGGCGGTCGTCCACGTCGTGGGCCTCGATGAGCGCGCTCATCAGGTCGTCGCCCGGCTCGGCCCGGCGCAGGCGGATCAGCCCCATGATGTACTGGGATAGTTCGCCGAGGTTCCGCTGCGTCTGCTCCGCGGTCTGCGTGTTGGTCGAGAGCAGAGAGTCGTTCCACTCCTTGAACCTGGACTGATCCGCCACCGGAACACCCAGGAGCTCGCAGATCACGGACATCGGGATCGGCAGCGCGTAGTCCCGCACGAGATCCGCAGGGGGGCCTTTGGCCACCATCCTGTCGATCAGCTCGTTGGCGAGGTCGCGGACGTGCGGGCGCAGCTGCTCCACGCGCCGGTTGGTGAACGCCTGGGTGACCAGGTTGCGGATGCGGGTCAGCTCGGGCGGGTCCATCATGACGATCCCGCCGGCGATGCGCGGGAGCGCCCTCGGGGCGTCCGCGCGCTTCGTGGCCTCCTCGCGGCTGAACCGCCGGTCGGACAGCACGAAGCGGACGTCCTCGTAGCGGGTCGCGAGCCACGCCGGCTCGCCATAAGGCAGTTTGACCTTGAGCAGCCCCGGCGTTTGCTGAGCGCGCGAGTACGCAGAGGCGAGCGCGATGCCGTCGAAGAGATTGAAGGGATACGGGATGGGGGGATTCGTCGCGGTGGTCATTGCGTTCGTCCTTGTGATGCCGCCGTGGAAAGCGGGCGGGAATCGAAGCGCCGGCGGCGCGCGGCCCAGTCGCGCAGCCGCTCGCGGTCGAGGGCGCCGCCTGCGGCGAGCGGCAGCTCGTCCACGATCTCGATGCTGGCGAAGGCTCCCAGGCGCTCGCCGAGATGCTCGGAGAGGCGCTCCGAGGTCAGCAGCGCCCGATCCATCTTGGTCCGGGCCGCGAACACACGATGGCCGAGCCGCTCCAGCGGGTGGCCGTCCCGGGGCAGCCCGAGGACGCGCTGGAGGCCAGCGCCGTCCAGCGCCGCGTTCCACTGAGGCAGCGAGAGGAACGTCGACTCCGTCTCGGCCCTGCCGTCGCTGGCGTCGTCCAGCATGAAGGCCTGGGAGGCCATGACCCAGAACTCTTCGACCGTGGGCTCGGTCAGGACGAGCCAGCCGCCGGGGCCGAGCAGCTCGTTGAGCCAGCGGAGGGAGGCATCCGTGTTCCGCGCGGCGTTGAGCACGCCCCCTCCGATGATCACGTCGAACGAGTTCGGGACGAAGCCCTGCTCTCTCGGCGCGACGTTGATGTCGTAGAGGCCGAAGCGCACGCACCGGTGCCCGGCGAGCCGCGGGGCCGCCTGATCGAGGAAGTACCTGGAGACGTCGGTGTAGAGGTAGTCGACCTCGGCGCCCGAGAGCTCCGGTAAGAGCGACTCGGAGGTCGCCCCCGTGCCGGCGCCGACCTCGAGCAGCCGGATCGGCCGCTGCCCGGGCCATTCCCTGGCAATCCTGCTCACGAGGAGACCGACGGCGCGGTGCTGGTACCGGGCGGCGATGCTCTCGCGATACAAGGCCCTGGCGAGGTCGGTGCGCCCCTCCGGGAACAACAGGTGGACGGCCCGCACCGCGCCGGAGATCAGGTCGGGCAATCGGTCGGAATTGCGGACCGCGTAGTCGATCGTGCCGGCCGCGCCGACCGTGGCCAGCCATTCTCCCTTCAGCTCGTCCCATGCGCGCGCCAGCGCGGCGTCCGAGAAGTCGCAGACCGGGCCCACGGCGCTCAGCAGATCTCCGTCCCGGCGCAGCAGCTTCTGCTCCGTGAGCACCCTGAGCCAGCGACGGATGAGGGGCCGATGCGCGGCGGCGACACGCGCCCGCGCGAGCACCTCGTCCACGGTGTGGGCGGCGGCCGTGTCGGTAAAAAGGCCGCTGCGGCCCAGCGCGTTGAGCATCGACAGCAGCGCTGTCTGTCCCAGCCGCTCCACGGCCGCGATCGCCCTGTTCAGGTCGGTCCCGGCGAGCTCGGCGTCCAGCGCGGCGGTCGCCTTGGCGATCAGGCGCTGTCCGCTCGCGTCCTCGTCGGCGTCGTCGCTGGCACGCTTCGCGGGGACGGCAAAGACGGCCCAGCCGTCGCCGTCGGAGGGGATCACCGCCGCCGCCGCCACGCCCGGATGGCTCATCACGAGCTCCGCGATGCGCGCCGCTTCTTGCTCGGCTCTGCGCAGCTCGCGCTCCACGGGCACGAGCCCGGCTTCACCGGCGATCCTGTCCACGAGCTCTGCGCCGAAGACGCGCCGCACGGCCGCGGACGACTCGGCGGACAGCGCTCCACCGGCGCCTGCGCCGGCGTCGACCACGATGCGCCGCAGCGCCCCGAGGTCGGCGAGCGCGGCCGCCGGGTGGGCCAGGAGGCTGCGCAGCAGCGTCGCTGACACGATCGCGCAGTCCGGGGCCGCTCGCTCGAGGAACGAAAGGGCCTTGGCCGGGCTCGCGGCGCTCGCGTCCACCGCATGATGGTGGACGGCGGCGCCGGCGCTCCAGCTCGCGAACACCGCATCCCCGCCGAACCCGGCCAGCGGCGAGAGCACCGCCGTGCGCGCAGGCGAAGGGCCGATTGCGTCGCGCAGGGCAGCCACCGATTCGCAGAACACCGCTCTCGACCACACGAAGGATCCGCGAACCACGGAGAACGGCGCGTCGTCCACCAGGCGGGGCTCGCAGGCGCTCGCCCCGTCGAGCGCGGACAGGTCAGCGTCCGTGATCCTCAGGACATCGCCGCCGCCGCTCGCTGGCGGCTCGGCGGAGAACCGCGCGCCGAGCAGCATGGCAGCCAGCCGGACCGACAGGGCCTGAGGCCTGTCTCCGGCGCTCCAGCTCAGCGTGCGGCCCGCGACGGCCCCGCGCTGGCGCAGCGCCGTGACAGCGCGGTACGTCGAGTCGAGCACCTCTGCTCCGGTCCACTCGCGCCCGCTCGACACCAGCGCCGCTCGGCTCGCGAGGCGCTCGAGCCCATCGATGATCTGTCTCACGGTCATGGCACCTCCTCGGGTGGTCGTCAGCAGGCGGTGGCGAAGAACAGGTGCTGGCCTGCCACGGCCAGGGGTGATTCGAGCGAAGGAAGGACGAACCGCGGCACGAAGGCAGCGGCCAGGAGCTCCTCATTCCAGCCGGGCGCGTCGACGAACACCTGATCGGTCCCCGCGCGCCGGTCCTCGCTGCCGAGCGGCGGCGAGCCGGCCGCAGGAGACAGCAGGAACTGCATCGCCGTCAGGATCGCGCAGTTCTCTCGTGTGGAGTCCGTGAAGATGAGCCACCCGCCGGGGGCGAGCGCGCGGCGGATGCGGCGCAGCGTCCGACCCGTATGCGCGGCGTTGTGGAGGACATTGCCCGCGAGCACGACGTCCGCCGCGTGCGGCTCCACCCCCTGCGCCGTGAAATCGACGTTGATGTCGAGCACGGCAGTGCGCATCCCGCGATGGCGGCCGAACCGCTCCTGCGCCGCGGCCGTGAACGCGCGCGCGACGTCGGTGAACAGGTAGTCGACCGGCGCGCCGTCGAGGGCCCGCAGCGCGGCTGTCGTGGTGAGCCCGGCGCCTCCGCCGAGCTCGAGCACGCGCAGCGGCCGGTGCCGCAGCTCCGCGCAGCGGCGAACGAGGTGAGCGCCGGCGGCGCTCAGGTAAGCGGTGAAGACGTTGTCCTGGTAGGCGGCGAGGGTGGAGAGGTCCTGCCGCTCGCGAAACAAGAGCTGCTGAATCGAGAGCTCGTCGCGCACGAGCGCGTGCAGGCGGAGCAGAGCGGCCTGGTGGACTTCCGCCATCGCGGGCGGGAAGCCGAGCGCGGCATACGCGTCGGGCAGGTCGGCGGCCGCGCCGGCGTCCCGCAGGGCCCGCCGCCACACGTACTTATCCGCCACGTTGCCGAGCACACCGCGGTCGCACAGCGCGGCGAGCCACCGCCGGACGAGCCATGCGTGCCGCGGCGCCGCGCCCAGCGCGCCGACGATCTCCTCCGCGGTGCGCGCGTCGCCTCCCGGATGCACGGCGCCGCTCGCGAGGAGCAGCTCCCCCAGGGCCCGCAGGCTGATCGCCTCGAGTCGCTGCATCGCCCCCGGCAGGTGCGCCAGGGCATCCCTCCCCGGCGCGGGTTCCAGCAGCCGAGTGAGCCTCAGGCCCGCCTCGTGTGTCTCGTCTCCCGTCGGCACGCGGGGCGCCTCACCGCCGGCGTCGTCGGCGGCGGCCTCCACGGCCGCCGCGGCCAGATCCGCTGCGGGGACGACCTCCGCGTCGGCGCGCGCCGTCGCCGAGCCGAGCGCGGCGAGGATGTCGTGCCGGAGGCGGCACAGCGTGAGCTGAACCTGAGCCTCGCTGACGGCTGCGCCTGGGCTCTCAACGGCGTTGGCGAACGCCGTCAGCTCGCCGCGGGTCGCGCGCAGCCAGCTCACGGTCTCGCGCTCGGCCGGCGCGTCCGTCCCGCCGAGCAGCACGGCAGACCCCGTGGCGTGTGCGGTCCAGAGGACGTCGCCGTGAACCCCGGTCAACTTCAGCTCGCCGGCGTCGCTGCCCAGGGCGAGCTCGACGACGCTCTGCGCTTCTAACGACACCTCGTTGCGCACGCGCAGGACGATGGGAACACCCGCGAGGCTGCCTCCGAGCACGACAAGCCCGCTCCCGAGCGGCGCCGGCTCACGGATCTGCCAGGGGCGCAGGGCGCCGAGCGCGTCTCCCAGGAGGCGGAGCAGCGCCTGGATCGACGCTCTCGTGCACGTCGCCGCGACGTACCTGACCGGCGTGCGCGCGCGCAACACCTGCGCTGCGCCGAGGAACCGCCGGGATGCCGGCGTGGCAGAGGCGACCGCTGCCACCCGGAAGGCGGCTCGGCCAAGGCGCGCTTGCCGCAGGCACGCGGCGAGCTCATCGTGCTCGAGCGGCGCCTCCGCCAGCACGGCGCTGCCGCGCCCCAGGAGGTCGACGGCGCGCTCGGTCACCGGCACGCCGTGCCCGGCCGCCGATACCCAGCAGCTCACGCCGGCGCCGAGGGGAGCCTGATCCGGCCGGATCCAGAGCGCTATCCTGGCCTGATCGGCGAACCTCCGGGCGCCCTCGCTGTCGTCGGCGAGCTGGCCGATGAGGCGAAAGCGCCCGTTCAACCGCTGGAGCGCGGCCAGGTGCAGAGGACCGAACCCGGCGCCGCACAGCACGAGAGGGATCCCGGCGGTCACAGGGAGCCCTCCTCGGTAGCGCCGAGCGCGTCGATCGACGTATCCAGCAGATCGAGCGCGGTCACCGCGCCGCTCTCGCGAAGGCGACCGACCGTCGACAGGGGTTCGAGCGCCGCCGCTGCGAAGTGGCGCCCGGCGGGCACCTGGCCCTGGTCCACCGCCAGCGTGGTGAGCGCGGCCAGGGTCCCTGTGAGCTCGGCGTTGCGCCGCCCGCGCATAACCAGCGTGCGCGTGACCGGAGCGCCGTCCCGCAAGCCGTCGAGCTGCGCGACGAGGAGGACGTGAGGCTCCCGTCCAGCGAGGTCGAGCAAGCTGGCCCGGCATAACGCCGCGACCGCCTCGCGGCGTTCGAGGGTGCGGGCGCGATCGAAGGCCGTGAGGATGTGCTGGCCGGTAATGACAGTGTACCAGTCTCCTCGAGCGAGCCGGAGCGACGCCGCGAGCCGCTCCCCTTCGGTGTTGAGGTAAGGCATCAGGGTCGCCGGACCGGGGAAGAACGGGACTTCCACGTTGCGCGTCCGGGTCAGCACCCCGGAGCGACGCCCCTTTCGCCATGCCGCGAGCGGCTCGCTCACCCCGTCCGTGGCCGCCTGGAGGTAGTCGTCCGCGGCGACCTCGGTGAAGCGGTCCAGCACGCCGAAATAGCTGCGCATGCCGTGAACCTGGCTGAAAGCCCGCTGCGCCGCCCATCGCGGCAAGAGCGCGGTGAGGCCAGGCTGCAGCCCCGCCGAGAGCACGGCCACGCGCCCGCGGGTGCGGTACGCCTCGTCGTCCAGGAGCGCGTACAGCGCATCGTCGCCGGCGGCGTCCACGTAGTCGGCGCCGGCTCCCACGGCTGCGCTCGCCGCGCGGTCCGCGATGGCGTGTGATGGACCTGCGCAGTTGAGCACGATCCGACACCCACCGACGAAGCGACGCAACGACGCGTCGTCCCGAACATCGACCGCCTGGTGCTCGACCGCTCCCGCGGACAGCTCCTTCGCGAAGCGGCGGGCCGCTTCGGGGTTTCGCCCGCCGATCCGCAGCGGCCCGAGGCCGAGCGACTGGAGCCGCCGGGCCGCTTGCGCGCCGACGTCGCCATAACCTCCCAAGATGCCGATCGTCATCCCGCAGCCTCCACCAGCCGCCATCCGTGGGCGCGGCGGCGCTCGTTCCAGAACGCCGTGTACCGCCCGTTGCGCGCCAGGAGCTCCTGATGCGTTCCCGCCTCGACGATGCGGCCGCCGTCGAGCACGAGGATCTGATCGGCGGACACGATGGTCGGCAGCCGGTGCGCGATGACCAGCAGGGTCGACCGGTGCATCAGTGTCCGCATCGCGCTCTGGATGTAGCGCTCGTTCTCCGGGTCGAGCGCCGCCGTCGCTTCGTCCAGCAGCACGATAGGAGCGTTCTTGAGCACGGCTCGGGCGACCGACACCCGCTGGCGCTCCCCGCCAGACAGCGACGCTCCGCCCTCGCCGACCCGGGTCTTCAGGCCCTGCGGGAGGCGCTCGATGATCTCTTCCACGCCCGCCAGGCGGGCGGCCTCGCGCACCTCGGCGTCCGTGGCGTCCAGCCGGCCCACCCGGATGTTCGCCTCCAGCGTGTCATCGAACAGATAGACGTCCTGCATGACGAGCGACAGCTGCGTCATCAGGTCTTCCGTGGAGAGCTCGCGGACATCCACGCCGCCCACCCGCACCGAGCCCGCGTCGACATCGAAGAAGCGCGCGATCAGCCGTGTTATCGTGGTCTTCCCGGAGCCGGATGCCCCGATGATCGCCGTCATCGTCCTCGGCGCTATCCGGAAAGACACATCACGGAGCACGGGAGCGCCCGGCTGATAGCCGAACAGGGCATCGGAGAACTCGATCTCCCCCGGCGTCGCAACGGGCCTGGAGCGCTCCGGCTCGGGCAGCGGCGCCTCATCGAAGATGGCGGACAGCCGCTCCAGATCGTTGCCTGCCATCCGCAAGAGCCCGCTACGCCCCGCGGCCTCGGCCAGCGGCCCCACGAACCTGGCGGCCAACGCCAGCAGCGCGACGAGCTCGATCGGATCGATCGACCGATCGAGCGCGCGCACCACGCCGACCGCGATCAGCGCGGCGAACGCGAGCTGCACCGACAGACCGCCCGCGAGCAACCTGGGGAAGGTCTGACGCAGCATCGACCCGCCCGCGGCGCGCTGCCCATCGATCGCCTCCTCCAGCGGCGCATACCCCCCCGTGGCCCGACCGAAGGCGCGCAGCACCTGCTGGTTGCGCGCGAACTCGACGACCCGGTTGCTGGCGAGCGCCCCCGCGGCGTCGACCTGCTCCTCGGTGCGGCCGATCCACGCCGACGACCAGCGGTGCGTCAGGTAGATCAGCGGCGTGCAGGCGATGGCCGTCAACCCGAGCTGCCAGTCGAAGAACAGCATGGCGACGGCGATCGTCGCGGGCGTCAGGATGCCGCTCACCACCGGGGTCAGGAGGTGGGCAAACACGTTGGTGACCATCATGGTGCCGCCCGTCGCGCTCCGTGAGAGACGGCCGACCTTCTCCGAGGAGAACCAGCCGATCGGCAGGCGGGCGACGTGGTTGCCGAGCCGGTCGTGCAGCGTGGTCAGGACGACAAGCGCGAGCGCGAAGCCCTTCATCGTCTGCTGGTAACGGGCGACGCACGTCACCGCGACGACCGCGGCCAGGAGGAGCAGCCAGCGCAGCGCCTCGCCCAGGTCCCCGCCGAGCAGCGCCTTGAGGACCGGGACGAGGAACGCCATCGCCACCCCCTGAACGACGGAGTAGACGATGAGCCAGCCGAAATAGACGTGCAGCGCCCTTGCGTGCTGCGGTCCCAGGATCTTGGTCAGTTGCCGGATCATGAGGCTTCACCCACCGCTGCAGTGGCAGCCGCCATGTCGCTCTCGGCGTAAGCACGCCACATCCTGGCGTAGAGCCCGTCCGCGGCGAGCAGCGCGGAATGCGTGCCGCGCTCGCGCACGCGGCCCTCGTCGAGCACGACGATCTGATCGACGCCGGTGATCGTCGCCAGCCGGTGGGCGATGACGATCACGGTGCGCCCGCGCGCGACCGCGGACAGCGCGTCCTGGATCTGCGCTTCTGACTCCGGATCCGCGTGCGCCGTCGCCTCGTCCAGGATCAGCACCGCGGTGTCCGCGAGCAGCGTGCGCGCGATGGACAGCCGCTGCGCTTCGCCGCCCGACAGGATGGCGTCCTCGCCGATCACGGACCGATATCCCCTGGGAAGCGCGACGAGCCGATCGTGGATCTGCGCGGCGCGCGCGGCCGCGACGACGTCTTCGTCGCTGGCCTCGGGCCGGCCGAGGCGCAGGTTGTCGGCGACCGTTCCATGGACCAGCTGGACGTCCTGCAGAACGAAGCCGACGTTCCGGTACAGCACGTCCGGCGCGATGTTGCGGATATCGACGCCGCCGAGCAGGACAGCGCCGCCGGTCACGTCATAAAACCTGGGCACCAGCTTTGCCAGCGTGGACTTCCCCGCGCCCGAGGTCCCGACCAGCGCGGTCACCGTGCCAGGCGTGCAAGCGAAGCTCACGTCGGAGAGCACGCTCCTCGAGCCATCGTAGCTGAACGAGACGTGATCGAACTGCACCCCCGCCCCGCGCGGCGCCTCTGGCGTCGTCGTGATGGGCAATGACGGCTCGTCGAGCAGCGAGGCGACGCGCTCCGCCGCCGCCACGGCCTTGCGCTGGGCCGTGAGCCCCTGGTTCAGCGTGAGCACCGTCTGCGGGATGACCACGGCGACCAGGGTCTCGGCGAGCAGGTCGATGGGGCTCACCCAGCCCTCTCGGATGAACCAGGCGCCGACCGTCAGGCTCACCAGCATGATCACGGGCACCGAGAGGGCCATCGAGGTCAGCGCCTCGAGCCGGAGCAGCGGCCGCACCCAGCCGGCGTACCGGTCGCTGAAATCGCTGACGGCGCGCTGGTAGCTCTGGTGAGCGCGGCCCGTCTGGCCGAACGCCTTCACGACCGCGATGCCGTGTACGAACTCGACGATCGCGGCGCTCACCCTGGCGAAGCTCGCGTCGAGCTGCATCATCTTCTCGGCGAAGCCCCGCATCATCCATGCGTAAGCGACGATGTAGATGGGCAGGGTGGCGATCGCGAGCAGCGCCAGCCGAAAGTCCAGCCAGAACAGGTACAGGAGGCCGCCGAGCGGAAGGACGATCGCCGAGACGAGCTCGACATCGTGGTGCGCGACGAGGTGGTGCAGGTCCTCCAGGTCGTCCTGGACCGCTTTGCGGACCACCCCTGACGTCTTGTCGGAATACCACCCCAGCGGCACCTCGCCCAGCTTGCGCACCAGCGCGCGCCGCAGGATGGCCTGAAGCCGGTGGTCGGCCAGGTGAGTCACCCACAGCGCCGTTCCGGTGCATGTCCACCCGACGCCGAGGCCGACCACGATGATCAGCGCGACCCCGGCCACCTTCGCGCTGTCGATCGGGCCGGACGCGACGAGGATCCGCGCGAGCTCGGCGATACCGATGAACGGGACGAGCGTCGTCAGCGCCCCGACGCCGCCAAGGAAGATCCCGAGGCGCGTCAGCCCTGCTATCGGGCGGCGCAGCTCGCGGAGCGCCGCGTCCTTCTGCTGATTCTCTCGATTCTCTCTCATGTGTGGCGCAACGATACCGCGAGGTGCTCGGCCACGACATTCACATGCGGCGGCTCGATGACGCTGAAATGGTTGCCGGGCACGTCGATCAGCTTGAACTCGCCGAGGCAGACGCCTTCCCAGAACGGCGCCGTCAGGTGCCCGACGCCCGCGGTGATGCCGAAGGATTGCTCCTCGTCGCACCGCAAGAACGTCATATCGCCGACGTACGGCTCGGGATCGAACCGCGCGGCGCGCATGCTATGCCTGCAGGTCCGGAACAGCGCCGGGATGAGCTCGGGCCCGACGGGCACCCCGGCCTGGGCAGCCGCCACCTTCGCATAGCTGGCCAGGCGCTCGTCCTGACTGCGCGCGGACTGCCTGCGCACCGCAGCGGCGACCGATTCCAGCCCGGGGTCCCCGCCGAGCCTGGCCATTGCGCCGGCCGGAATCTTGCGGTCGTAGTCGACCATCAGCTTCTCGATGGCCCGGTACACGTCGGCGCTGTCGACGTCGTCGCCGAAGACGGCCTTCACCGGATCCAGGTTCAAATTCGGCGCGAAGATCGCCTCGAACGCGAGCTCTTCGTCGGTCTCGATGAACATCGGGATGCTGTCGACGAGCGCCAGGTCCACCGACATCCCGCGCTCGAGCAGCCGCCGGGCCACCTCGGTGGCGAGCAGCCCGCCGAGGCAGTAGCCGATGAGCTGAAACCGCGTGAAGCCTTCATCGATGAGCCGCTGCGCGTAATCGTCGGACACGCGCGCGACGAGCTCCTTCGGGGGGATCGCGAGGTACAGCTCGGGGTCGGCGACAGCGAAGCCCAGGACGGGCCCCAGGTTCTGGGCGGCGAGCGCCCGCCCCAGGTGCTGGAAGTAATCCATGGTGCCCAGCGCCGCGTGGAACATCACACGCGCCGGCCCGTCCCCGCCGCCGAACGAGAGGATCAACGAGTTGCTGCCCTCCCGGCGCTGCGCGACCTGCGCGGTCTTGCCGCCGCCGGAGGACGCCTCCGCGCCCGGCCCAGCGCCGCTCGGCGCGTGCGCGGCGCCGTCTTGCCTGCGCAGCGCGCGCGCGAGCGCGTCGACCGTCGGCTCATTGAGCATCTGCCGCAGGAGCGTGTCGTAGGCGAACGGCGCGGCTTCCGGCACCTCCTCGCGCAGTCGCCCTGCCACTCTGGCGAGGATCAGCGAGTCGGCGCCGCGGTCGTAGAAGTTCTCGCCCTTTCCGATCCGCGCGATGCCGAGCGCGCTCGCCCAGAGCGCACACAGCCGGCTCTCCAGCTCGTCCAGCGTGGCATCGGCCTCCTTCCCGGCGCCGTCGATGAACGCCGCGGGCCGCAGGGCGGCGAGCGCCTTGCGGTTGACCTTGCCGTTCGCCGTGAGCGGCAGCCGGTCGATGACCTGCAGATGAGCAGGCACCATGTGCGCCGGCAGCCGCTGCCCGAGGAAGCTCGTGAGCTCGTCGGTCCCGACCCGGGCCCGGTCGGTCTTGAAGCGCGCAGCGAACATGTGCATGCCATACGCCGCCATCGGATGGTCGTCGTCCGGCAGGCGGAGCACCAGCTCGCCGCCGCTCTTCGCTATCAGGCCTTGCCACTGCTCGGTGGACAGGAACTTGGTGGTGCCGCGTTCCCTGTCTGCGCCCGAGGGGTCCATCATGAAGCCCTGGGTGAGCAGGACGTGCGGGTGATCGGCGGTAGGCTCGGTGAACACGAGCCACCCCGATGGCCCGAGCAGCTCCACCGCGGCCGCCACCGCGGCTTCGACGTTGCGGGTGCTGTTCAGCATTCCGGCGCACAGCACGACGTCCGCGGAGTTCGGCAGCAAGCCCTGGGCGCGGTAGTCCTCGTTCAGGTCGAGCTGCCCGAATCGGACCCAGGGGCGCTCCCGGAACCGCTCGCGCGCGTCGGCCAGGAAGAAGGCTGTCAGGTCCGTGAACAGGTAGTCGACGTCATGGCCGTCGAGCATCGGGAGGACCACGCCGGTGGTGGCCCCCGTGCCGGCGCCGATCTCGAGCACCCGCAGGGGGGCGCCGTCCGTATGCGCGGCGGCGATCCGGTACAGGAGCGCCGCGACCGCGTGGTTGTTGTAACGCGCGATCGCGTCGTCGCGGTACACCGCGAGCGCCACGTCGTGCTTCCCTTGCGGGAACAGCAGCTCGAACGGGTTCTGCTGGTTCTCGAGCAAGGCGTGCAGCCGCTCCACGTGCGCCTTGTGGTACTCAACGAACTCGGGCGTACACAGCCCGGACGACGACGAAAGCTCCTCGAACCGCCGCCAGGCGTCGTGGACCGTTGTCGCGTCGGCGGCCCTGCGCTGCGCGTAACGGCGGCTCTCCTCGTGGTACGTGAGCCATCCCGCCTCGGTCAGGAGCCCCAGCCAGCGGCGAACGAGCCAGTGATGGCGGTCGTGGACGCGCGCCTCGCGCAGGATCTCCTCGGCCGAGTGCGTGTCGCGCGGACCGGCGAAGAGCCCGCGCTCGGAAAACGCGTTCATCATGGACGCGAACGAGGCGTCGCGCAGCGCTCGGGTCGCCTCGCTCACCTGGGCCGCGGTCACGCCGCTGACCTCCTTGTCGGCGAACTGCCGCGCCGCGGACACGAGGCGAGCCTGCGACGTGGCCAGATCCTCGTCCGCAGGCGCGCTGCGCCGCGCGAGCTCGACGAAGCCGAGCAGCGTGCGATCCGTGGGGTCCTTGCCGGCCACCACGGCCGCGGCGGCGCCGACCGCCGGATGCGCGAGCAGCGCGGCCTCGATCTCGCCGAGCTCGATCCGGTGCCCGCGGATCTTGACCTGGCTGTCCTCGCGTCCGAGGAACTCGATGGATCCGCCGGGGAGATAGCGCCCGAGATCTCCGGTCCTGTAGAGGCGCTGTCCATCGACGGGATGGTTGAAGAAGCGCGCTGCCGTGAGCTCCGGGTCGCCCAGGTACCCCGCCGCAAGGCCGTGCCCGGTGATGTACAGCTCTCCAGGGACCCACACAGGCGCGTCGTGGAGCGACTCGTCGAGGACGCGGAAGCCCTGGTTGGCGAGCGGCACCCCGTAGGGGATGCTCGTCCACGCCGGATCGACCCGCTCGATGCGATGGTAATTCGACCAGATGGCCGCCTCGGTCGCGCCCCCGAGCCCGATGAGCGTCAGGTCAGGAATGAACCGGCGGATCTGGTCGGGCAGCGTGACCGGGATCCAGTCGCCGGACAGCAGCGCCATGCGCAACGAGCGGATCGCGACCGGCTCTGTCTGCAGGTAGCTCGCCAGCATCTGAAGCTGCGCAGGCACGGAGTTCCACAGGGTCACCTCGTGCTTCACGAGGAGATCCGCCCAGTGGGAGGGATCGGCGCCGCGGTCGGGATCCGGGAGCACGAGCGTCCCGCCGAGGGCGAGGGTTCCGAAGATGTCGTACACGGACAGGTCGAAGCCGAGCTGCGCGAGGCCCAGCACCCGGTCCGATCCGGTCACCCCGAAGCGACGGTTGATGTCGTCGATCGTGTTCAGCGCCGCCCGGTGGGTGATCATGACCCCCTTCGGGTCACCCGTGGAGCCGGAGGTGTAGATCACGTACGCCAGCGCGTCGGGGTCGCCCATCGGCGCTTCGGGCAAGGTCTTCGCAGGCGCCTGCGTGTCCACGTCGATCACGCGCAGGCCGTCCGGCAGCTTGGCCGCCGCGGAGATCCACGACTGGGTCAGGACCTGTCGCACCGCCGCGTTCGACAGCACCTTCTCGATGCGCAGCCGCGGCTGCGTGGCGTCCAGCGGCAGATAGGTCCCGCCGGCGAGCAGCACGCCCAGCACCGCGACGACCTGCTCGATCCCCTTGTTCATGACGACGGCGACCCGATCGCCCGCGGTACAGCCGCCGTCTCGCAGCGCCTGCGCGACCGACGCCGCCCTCATCGCGAGGTCGCCGTACGTCAAGCTGCCCGCGTGGCCGATCACCGCCACCGCGCCGGGGTCGCGGGCGGCCTGCTCCAGGAACCCTCGGTGCAAGAGGGAGTCCGGCAGCGGACAGCTTGTCTGATTGACCCGCTCGCGCTCCTGCGCCTGCCATCCGGGCAACGCGATCGGCTCGACGGCCTCCCATGCCTCGGAGCGCTCCGCGAGATCCTCCAGCAGCCGCTGCAGCGCGCCGAACATGTCGTCGATGAGGCCGTCCGGGAAGATGCCCTGACGCACGTCCCAGTTGACCTCGAGCCCGTCGGCGTCATCCATGACCTGACAATCGAGGTAGACCTGCGGGGTCTGCGTGACGCCATGGCCGAAGCGCCGGCCGCTGCTGGGTCGTCGCCGCGTGCCGAGGCCGATGGCGCTGGTGAAGACGACCGGCATCAGCGCGGCTTCCCGCCCGCGCCGGCGGGTCATCTCGCGCAGCACCTCGACCCCCGTGAACAGCCGGTGATCGAGATCGGCGAACATCTGATCGCCGAGCCGCGCAGCCCATTCCTTGAAGCTGCGCCCGGACGCCGCCTGCACGTCCATGAGGCTGACCGACGTGAAGTCTCCGACGATCCGGTCGACGTGCGGGTGCAGCGGCAGGCGGTTGAGCAGCGTGAGGTTGAGGCTGAACCGCTGGCGGCGGCTCCAGCGCTGAAGCACCGCCGCATAGGCGCCCAGCACGGCGATCGAGGCCGTGAGCCCTCGCTCGCCGGCGCGCTGCCGGAGGCGCTCCCAGCGCTCGGCGGACAGGCGGCCGTGGTGGCGGCGGAAGCGCACGGGGCCGGCTTCCGCGGCCGATGGAAGCGTCGGAAGCTCGGGCGCGGGGGGCAGATCGTTGACGCGCGAGAGCCAGTACTGGCGGTCACGCTGGTAACGCCCGGTCTCGCGCAGCCGCCGCTCCGCGAGGATGTAATCGCGAAAGCGGAGGTCCAGCGGGCGCAGCTCGTCGCTGCGGCCGGCGAGGATGAGGTCGAGCTCCTCGAAGAAGATCCCGGCGCTCGCCCAGTCGGCGATCAGCGAGTCGAGCGAGAAGTGCACGACGTCGCCGCCGCTGGTGCGGGTATGCCGCAGCTCGAACAGCGGCCATACGGTGGTCTCGTACATCCGGTGGTCCATCTCGGCGCGGATGCCGCGTAGCGCGCGCTCCACCTCGGCGGCGGAGGCGCCGCGGAGGTCCGTCGACTGGATGGGGTACCGAGGTACCGTGGGCAGGACGCGCTGGTAGCCGTCCTGCTCGATGACGGCGCGCAGCATCTCGTGCCGCTCGATCAGCAGGTTCCAGGCGTCGGCGAGGCGCGCGGGGTCGAGCTCCGGATACGTCACCTCCAGGTACCCGTGGCAGGCGACACCGCCGTAACCGAAGGAGCTCTGGCGCCCCAGCAGGTAGGCCGTCTGCACGTCGGTGAGCGGGAACGGCTCATGACGCCCCTGCTCGTCCGCGGCGACGACCACCCCCTGGTTTGCTGCCAGAAAATCGATGATCTGCGCCTTGTGCGTGCGCAGCACCGTCATCTTGTCTTCCGTGAGCAAACCTTTGGGCGCACGGAACCGGAGCTGCCCCGATTCTGTCCACAGATCGACACCCAGCGTCTTCAGCTCTTCGATGATCCCGGCAACGGGCATGGACGTAAGCTCCTGTAGCTTGTTGACGACAAGCGTCACATCAGACGATGTACTCACCGGCGAAGCGCTCTCCCGCACGCCGGCTCCGGCGCGCCACCGCGGCGGAGGCCGCTAGAGCACGCCCTCCTCGATCTCCTGGCGGGCCTCGTGCTCGGCGGCGAGCGCCGCTGCGACCTCGCGCAGCGTCGGTCCGTTGAACAGGCGCCTCAGAGGCAACATGATGGCGTGGCGCTGATTCACGGCCTCGATGAAGCGCGTCGCGAGGAGGCTGTCGCCGCCCAGCTGGAAGAAGCTCTGATGGCGGCCGACGCTGGCGACGGCCAGGAGCTCGCTCCAGAGCGCCGCGACGGCATGCTCCCATTCGCCCTGCGGGGGCTCGACCTCCCGGGCGTCGGGTTCGGCTTCCGCCGAGATCATCCTGACGATCTCGGCATGATTGACCTTGCCGTTCGCGCTGAGCGGCAGCTGGGCCAGCACCACGATCCTCTCTGGCACCATGTGGATCGGCAGGCTCATGGTGACATGGTCGCGCAGCTGCTCCGCGCTGAGCTCCGCGGCGGCGTCCGGGCGGTGGCCATTCAGGCCGTCGACCGCCGCGCCTCGCGCTTCCTCCGCGGCAGCGGGGACCACCGCGGCGGCGAGGCGCCCGGAGGCCGCCACGGCCACCGCATTCCGCACGCCGGGGTGCGACCGCAGAGCGGCTTCCACCTCGCCGAGCTCGATGCGATGCCCACGGATCTTGACCTGCGTGTCGGTGCGGCCGAGGAACTCCAGCGCGCCGTCGGGCCAGTAACGCCCGACGTCGCCGGTGCGATACCACCGCGCGCCGTCTCCGACGAACTTGCGAGCCGTCAGATCCGGCGCGGCGCAGTAACCGCGCGCCACCCCGAGACCGCCGATCCACAGCTCGCCCGGCACCCAGTCCGGACAGTCGCGGCCGTGCGCGTCCACCACGCGGAAGAGCTGGTTGCGCAAGGGATAGCCATAGGGGATCGAACGCCACGACGGCTGGACCCCATCCACCTCGAAGAAGTTGGACCAGATCGAGGCCTCGGTGGCGCCGCCGAGCGCGATGAACCGACATCCCGGCCGCTGCGCGGCGAGCCGCCCGGGCAGATCCGTCCTGATCCAGTCGCCCGAGACGAGCGCCAGGCGGATGGCGCCCGGCGGCTCCGCCTCGCTGCCGACGATGAGCAGCATGTCGAGCAAGGTCGGAACGCTGTTCCAGATCGTCACCTCATGCCGACACACCAGCTCATGCCAGCGCCTCGCATCGCGCCGCGATTCCTCCTCGATCAAGACCAGCGAGCCGCCGGCGGACAGCAGACCGAAGATATCGTAGACGGACAGATCGAAATCCAGCGCAGACACGGCCAGGACGCGGTCTTCCGCGCCGACGCCGAAGCGTTGATTGATGTCCAGCACCGTGTTCAGCGCGGCGCGATGGGTGATTTCAACGCCCTTCGGCTCGCCGGTCGATCCGGAGGTGAAGATGATGTAAGCCAGCTGCTCGGCGTCGATCGCCGCCGGGCTCGGCGCGGGCGCGGACGCCATCGCCTGTCCGAACACACACGGACGAACGCCCTCCGGCCAGCACCTCGGCTCCGGGCCGGTGACGACGACGCGGACCCCTGCCTGGCCCAGCATCCTGTCGCGGCGCGCGTCGGGTTGATCCACCCCGACCGGCAGGTAGGCGGCTCCGGCCGCCAGCACGCCCAGCACCGCGGCGATCTGATCGGGCCCCTTGGGCAGGTTCACGGCGACGACATCGCCTGTCGCCACGCCTTGCTCGGCCAGCGCGGCCGAGAGGCGCAGCGCGCGCGACGCGAGCTCGCCGTAGCTCATCACCTCGGCCTCGCCCCAGCGCAATGCGATCCGCCGCGGCTGCTCGCGCGCCAGGTCGAAGAACGCGCGGTGCAGGCTCTGCCGTGGGCTCTCTCCGGCGGTCGCGTTGACGAGCGCGCGCACGCGCCGCTGCGGCTCGGGCAGGAGATCGGGCGCGGGCAGGTGCCATTCGGAGCTGCTCAGCCAGCTCAGCTCGCGCAGGTACGCGTCGAACATCGTGGCGATCAGGCCTTCCGGGAACAGGTCCTCGACAACGTCCCAGTTCAGGGCGATGCCGCCCTCGGCCTCGATCACCTGATGGTCGAGCCACACCTGCGGGGTCTGCGTCAGGCCCCACACCTGCTTCCTGAAAGGGCCGCTGGCCGGCGCGGCGGTGCCGCCGGGGACGCCGAGGGCGCTCGTGAACACCACCGGCATGGTCACGCTCGGCGCGCCGCTCAGCCTTCCCAGCTCGCGAACGAGCGAGATGCTCGAGACGTCGCGATGGTCGAGCGCGTCGCCCAGCTCCTGCTGGACGCGCCGGGCCCGCGTCACCCAGCTCTCGCCGGCGGCGGGCCGGTATCCGACCAGCGTGAGCGACGTGAAATCGCCCATGACCGTGTGGATGTCGGGATGCACCTCGCGGCGATCGAAGAGCGTCAGGTTGAGCGTGAGGTCGGGGCGGCTGCACCAGCGGCTGAGCACCTCGGCGAACGCCGTGAGCAGGACCGTGGACGGCGTGATGCCGTGCTCGCCTGCGCGCTCGACGATGCGGCGCCATCGGCTCGCGTCGACGCTGCCCTCGTGGCGCGTGAAGCGCGGGCGCCCCACCTCGGCCGGATCTCGGGCGAGCGGCAGCTGCGGCGCCGGCGGCAGCTCTGGCAGCTTCTTCGCCCAGTACGCCCGCGCGGCGGCGAGCGCCTCCGATCCCGGCGTGCACGTCAGCACGTAGTCGCGGAAGGACAGCCCGACCGGCGGCAAAGCAGCGTCGGGAGCCTCGTAGAGCGCGGTGAGCTCCGAGTAGAAGGTGAGGATGCTGAGCGCGTCGAGGATGAGGTTGTCGAGGCTGATGCCGAGGCGCGTCCTGTCGCCCGACCGCACCGCCCGCATGCCGAACAGCGGCCAGCGGGTCGGATCGAAGACCCAGTGTGAGCAGTCGCGCCGCAGCGCCTCGTACGCCTGAGCCGGGTCCTCGCCGGCGTCGACGACCTCTATCGTGAACCGCGGCACGTCCGCGAGGATGCGTTGCTGGCCCTGCTCATCGAAGACGGCGCGCAGCATCTCGTGCCGCCGCACCAGGACGTTGACGGCCGCCTCCAGCCGCGACACGTCGAGATCGACGACGTCGTACTCGCGGTAGAACTGGCAGGCGACGCCCCCGAGCGTGAAGCTCTCGTCTCGACCCAGCCAGTAGGCCCGCTGCACCTCGGTCGGCGGGAAGGGCTGATGGCGGTTCTCCGGATCGGCGACCAGGGCCGGCAGCGCCGGAGCGCCCGCGCCGAGCGACAACGTGGCAGCGAACTCGGCCAGCGTCGGACGGGCGAACAGATCGGCCAGCTTGACGCCGTCGAGTCCGACCTCGCGCAGCCGGCGCACCAGGCGTGTCGCCAGGAGGGAGTCGCCGCCCGCGGAGAAGAAGTTGTCCTCGCGGCCCACCTCCGGCACCTTGAGCAGCTCGGCCCAGACCCCGGCGACCCGGCGTTCCACCTCGCCGACCGGCGCGGTCACGGTCGCCTTGGCCTGAAGGGCCATGGTGTTCACCGCTCGCTGCAAGGCGTTGCGATCGATCTTGCCGTTGGGCGTGAGCGGCAAGCTCCTGCAGCGCCACAGGTGATCCGGCACCATCACGGCGGGGAGGCGGTTCACCAGGAACTCGCGCAGATCCGCGAGCTCCGGCGGCGGTTGCCGCAGATCGATGATCTCGCCTGCCTCAGGCACATCGATCCCCGGATCCTCCGAGGTGATGGCCACATAGAGCCCACGTTCACCCAGCACCGCGACGGCCTGGCTGACGCCGGGATAACCCCCGACCGCGGCCTCGATCTCGCCGAGCTCGATGCGGTGCCCGCGCAGCTTCACCTGGAAGTCGGCGCGCCCGAGGAACTCCACGCTGCCGTCGGCCCAGTAACGCGCGCGGTCGCCGGTGCGGTACCAGCGCGTCCCGTCCGCCTGGAGAAACTTGTTCGCCGTTTTCTCTCGGTCGCCACGGTAGCCGCGGGCCACGCCGGCGCCGCCGATCCACAGCTCGCCCGGGACGAAGTCCGGACAGTCGCGCCCCAGAGGATCGACGACGCGCAGCTGCACGTTGCCGAGGGGCTTGCCATACGGCACCGACTTCCAGTGCGGAGGCACCTCCGTGACCTCGCAGATCGTGGAGTGGATCGCGGTCTCGGTGGTGCCGCCCAGCGCGATGAAGCGGCAGCGCGGAGCGCGCTGCGCAAGGCGGCCCGGCAGATCGAGGGTCACCCAGTCACCGCCCAGGAGCACCGCGCGGAGCGCCAGCGGACCGGGACCGTCGCCGGCCGCAGCGAGCGTGATATCGAGCAGGGCAGGCACGCAGTTGAGGACGGTCACGCGATGGCTGCGCAGCAGCTCGACCCAGACCGCTGCGTCGCGACGCGCCCACTCCTCGACGCAGACAACGGCGCCGCCGGCCGACAGCGGCGCGAAGATGTCGTACACCGACAGATCGAACTCGAGCGCGGACAGCGCGAGCGTCCGGTCGGTCGCGCCCAGCGAAAGGCGCTGGTTCAGATCATCGATGGTGTTCATCGCCGCGGCGTGCGTGATCTCCACGCCTTTCGGCTCGCCCGTCGAACCGGAGGTGAACAGGATGTAGGCGAGATCCGAGTCCGCGCCGGCCAGCGGCTCCGCCAGCGGCGCCTGCCCCTCCGGGACGTCATCGAGCACGAGGGCGGCGCCGGCAGCGTCGAGGATGCGCTGACGGCGCAGCGCGGGTTGATCCACGCTGATCGGAAGGTACGTGGCGCCGGCGGCCAGCACGCCCAGCACGGCGACGATCTGGCTCGGCCCCTTGGGCAGCTGGATCGCCACCACGTCACCTGCGCTCACGCCGTGCTCCCGCAGGTAGCCCGCCACGCGCAGCGCGCGCTGCCGGAGCTCCCCGTACGAGATCCTGCCGCCTTCGCCCCACAAGAGAGCAGGCGCCTCCGGCTGTCGCTTCGCGAGCTCGAAGAAGCCGTCGTGCAGGCGCTTGCCCGAGACTGCTGTCCTGGTGGCGTTCGCGGCGACGCGCACCTTCAGCTGCTCTCCCGGGAGCAGCGCGGGCACAGGCTGCCGCCAGGCTTCCTCGTGCGCCAGCAGGCGCTCCAGCAGGCGGCCGTGCGCGTCGAACATCGCGTCCAGCACGCCCGGCGCAAACGCGTCTTCACGCGCATCCAGGTTGACAAGCAGGCCGCCGTCGAGCTCCGTGACCTGCGCGTCCAGCCACACCTGCGGCCCCTGGGAGATGATCCAGGACGCCCTCCCGAAGCGCTGCTTCACCACCTCCGGAAACAGCTCGCCCAGGCCGAGCGCGCTCGTGTACACGACAGGCGCCAGCACCTGCTCGCCTCGCTGCCGGGAAAGGTCGCGCAGCACCTCGACGCCCGAATACCCCACGTGCTCCGCGTCTGCATGGAACTGGGCCTGCAGGCGCTGCGCGCGTTCAGCGAAGGTGCCGGGGGCCGCGCCGTCCCAGGCCAGGAGCACCGAGGAGGTGAAGTCGCCCACCAGCATCCCGACGTCCGGGTGCAAGGGCTCGCGGTCGAACATCGGCAGGTTCATCAAGAACCGCGGCTCCGCGCTCCAGGCGGTCAGCGTCTCGGCGAAGACCGCTGCCATCGCCATGGCCGGCGTGAGGCCGTGGCGCGCCGCCAGAGACGCGAAGGCGCGCACCTGCTCCGGAGCGAGCCAGCGATGGCGCCGCACCACCGTCGTGGCGCCCACGTTCACGTGGTAGGGAGCGGCGGGCAGCTCCGGCGCAGCGGGAAGGTCGTTCAAGCGAGCTTGCCAGTACGCTCGGTCGGCGTTCCGCGACCGCTGGCCCTTGACGCTCGCGCGGCTGGCCTCGCGTTCCGCCAGGTAGCGCGGATAGCTCGTGTTGATCGGGGGCAGCGGCTGCGAGCCGGCATAGAGGTGCGCCAGGTCGGCCAGCAGCACCCGCAGGCTGAGCGCGTCGGCGGCCACCATGTCGAGGTTCACATGCAGGCGCGTGCCGCCCGCGCGGATCGCGTCCGGCAGGAGCGAGATCTGGAGTTCGAACACCTCGCCGGCAGCCAGATCCAGCGTCCGATGCGACAGCGTCCGGCGCAGCTCGGCGAGCGCCTCTTGCGCCGCCTCGGCCGACAGGGCACGCAGATCGTGAACTTTCAGCCCACGCCCGCGGCTGTCGGGCAGGATCTGCTGGCGGCCATCGCTCAGGATCTTCACGCGCAGCATGCCGTGCCGCCCGAGCAGCGCCCGTACGGCAGATTCCAGCCGCGCGGGGTCGACCCCCTCGCCATCGAACTCGTTGTAGAAGTGCGCGGCGACGCCGCCCAGCTGCTGGCCTTGCTCGCGGCCGACCCAGTACGCGTGCTGCATCAGCGCGAGCTCGAAGGGCGCTGCCTCGTCGATCGTGGCCGCGGCGGGCGAACGCTCGTCGCGTTCGCCCTTGGTACAGCTTCGCTCTCCTATCAGCGCCTTCCAGGCGGACACCCGCGGGTTCGCCGCGAGCTCGGCGAAGTCGATCTCGATGCCTTGCCGCCGCCACCTGCCGGCGAGGCGCATCATCGTGATCGAGTCCATCCCGAGCTCGATCAGGTTGCTGTCTTCACGGACGGTCTCGGCCACCACGCCGAGCACGCTCGCGACCGTCTCCCTCAGATCCGAAGAGGCGACTTCGTCGTGCATTCGCTGTGTCTGTTCGTGCATTGGCTGACTCGTGAGAAGGCAAGCTCAAGTCCGGAACACCATGTCCCCTGCGCCACACCGCCTAGCTGGCGAACTCCGACGGCACCAGGTGGCGCGCCACGCTCTGGAGCTTCTCGCAGGTCTCCTCCAGCTCTCGCTCGGGCGTCGACTCCGCGACGATCCCGGCGCCCGCGCGCAGCCAGACGCTGCTCCCCCGCTGGAAGATCGTCCGCAGCACGAGCGCCGCATCCATCGCTCCGTCGTGGTCCAGCGTCAGGACCGCGCCCGAGTAGAGGCCCCGGCTCTCCGCTTCGTGCCTCCGGATCCAGTCGACCGCCTCCCTCTTGGGGATCCCCGACGCGGTGATGGCGGGGAACAGCACCTGGAACGCCGTCCAGGCCGTGTTGCCCGTCTCGAGCATGCCCGAGAGCCGTGAGGCGAGGTGCTGAACGGTGCCGCGGCGGGATATCCCCATGAACTCGTTCACGGTCACGCTCCCCTGCTTGCAGACCCGGCTGAGCTCCTCGAACGCCAGCTTCACGGACATCGCGTGCTCCGCCAGCTCCTTCGAATTGCTGAGCAGCTCGGCCCGCAAGCGCGCGTTTTCATTGTCGTCCGAGACGAGCGCCCGGGTCCCGGCGAGCGGCTGCGTCATCACCTGCCCTCCGGCGGTCACCTCGAGCACGGTCTCCGGGCTGAACCCGGCGAACTTCAGATCGCGGCAGTTGACGACGAACGATCGGGCCGGGGTGTTCTGTCGCCGCCCGGCGACGTACGTCGCGATGAGATCGACGGGCGCGGCGACCGGGACGACGCGCGACGCGATGACCTTGTGGAGCTTGCGCGCCGCGATCTCGGTCGTCGCCGCGGCCACCAGCTCCTTGTACTTCGCCGCGCCGGTCGTCTCGAGCAGCCTCGCGGGGAGCACCTCCGGCGACGGGACGAGGGGGAGAACGGCGACGTCGGTCATCTCGCGCGCCTCGCGCCGGTTCGAGGAGGCGAGGACGTCCACCATCCTCTCGAGCTCGTCCGAGGTCAGCGCTCGAACCAGCGCCGTGCCGCGCTGGAGGCGGATCTCGACCTCCGGGATGGTCAGGTGAAGCAGGGGCTCTGTGCCGAGGTTCGCCTCGATGCCGTGCAGCAGGTACGCGAACTCGAACGAAGCCGTGCCGTACGCGCGCCAGCCACGGAGCGGGATCGACGCGAGCGCCGCCTCGACCGCGGCGAGGCAGTCCCCGCCGGGACAGCTCTGCTTTCCTGTCGCGTCGATGCGGTGCACGCCGTGTACGTCTGCAGTGAGCTCGAAGGCCGCGCCGAGGGCGACGCTCCACTCGCCGTCGCGCTCGTACACGAAGTACGTCGCGTGCGAGCCCGACCTGGCGAGCGCCGCCGCGAGGTCGATGGGGTCTGCGCCGATCGAGACGCGGCGCTCGAAGTAGTGCCGTTGATGAGACATGTTCATGCTCGCCCCGCACGTGAGTGATGCCGTCCCGGGCTGCCTGCGCCTCGATTTCTTCGAGGGGAGCGAAAGATGGCACATCCACCCTGTCGCTCCGCATCGCTTCTGTTGTTCTTACATAAAAGTTGCTTTTGCAACACAGGTCACCTCTGGTACGAGAGGCCGCAACCGAGATGTCAGTCGCAGGAGAAGCACGTGAGCTCTTCAGCCCGCGTCCCGCTCGCTACGCGCAGTGTTCCAGGCGCGAGCCACGGTCGCGCCCCCGCTTCGTGCTCGGGTGGCGAGCCTTCGAATCGGGAACAGGCGTCACGGTAAACACGTCGACCGAGCGGCAGATGGTCGAAGCGTTCCTCTTCGCGCGCCTTCCAGCATCGACCCGCGGGCCCTGCGAGGGTTCGCAGGCCTATGCGGTCGCACCCCATCCAGACGAGATTCTCGTCACGACATGACAATACGGCAGCGCCCGCCCCCCGCGATCTGCGGGTCGGAGCTCACGCCGACCTGTCATGGACAGCTATCGCAAATGTACCCCTCCCGGCTCGCGACGCCATGCCCGTGGAGCGTGGCCTCGCGAGCGCCGATAGGCACGACGCTGAGTCGCCTACATATTGAAGCTGCGTACTCCATGCATATACATACCAATTGCATCAGCGTCAAGCGGGGCGGACGGCGAATTCGTGCGGCGGACACGATCGCTCCCCGGAGGCGCCTTCGCGCATAATTTGAGCGGATCTGGAGGGATTCGACCTCTCAGATCACAATCGAAAGTCTAACGAAATAGGTCGACGATGCGCTCGTCAGGCGCCTCCCTACTCAGCGCTCGCCAGCGCAGCCAACGAGTCCTCCATGCCGCAGCGAAACATGTTCGTTGCACAGCCCTCATCCTCGTGACGCCCGAGGATGTGCAGGCGCGGCGAGGGCTCGCGCCATCAATGGGGGCCTGCCTTCCACGCGTTGTCCCGCGGCGAGCGTTCGAATGACGGCCACGCGTCGAAGACGACGAACTGGACATCGCTCTCCAATCTTGCCGGCACGCGGGTCACGCGCGCCGGCGTCTCCTCGTCGTGGAAGCGTTGAACGATCTCGAACGAGCTGGAGACGGGCCGCCAGCCCCCCCCCTCCCACCGCGAGCGCTCGCCGCGAACCTCCAGCGCGCCGCCGTCGGCGATCGCGACCGTCACATCCGAGGCCGAAGGGGGACCCAGGAGGCGGTCGGCCATGATCGGGCCTGCTGCTCGCGCGAGCGCGCCTCGGACCGGTTCTCCGGAGCGCACCATGTCGGCGACCCGCGTCGCTGCGCGCAGCGCCTCGGCGTCTCCGATGGCCTGCGCCCATGCGAGGGTCTCCAGCGGAGCGTACGCCATGACCCAGCTGGCCGCGCCGTCATCGGCCAGACCCGACACGGGCGCGTCGAGGGCGCCGAGCGCATCCGCGACGTCATCGCTGCGGCGATCCAGGAGCGCGAGCCAGGCGTCACCGCCATCGGACCGCCGCACGCATTCGAGCCCGATCCACCCCGCGACGCCGTTGATGAGCCACCGCGCCCCCGGCTCCGCGCGCAGATCGGCGCGGTCCGCGAGCGAGCGCGCGGCGAGCGCCTCGGCCACCGCAGCCCGCCGCTTCAGGCGTCCGGCGCCGGACGCGGCCACGTCCCAGCCGTCCCCTTCCGGCAGCCACAGGACCGCGCCGTGCGCCCGGATCTCGCCGAGGTCGCGCGGCGCCTGCACGACCGTCGTCACCTCCGGGACGGCCCCGAGCCGCGCGTGAACACACTCGCCCATCGCCTGGACGTCCTCCAGTACCTCGCGCGCCGTACCGGAGCGCGACGGGCCATGCCACGCCGTGAGGCCCTCCTGCCGCAGCTGTCTCGGCTCCGCCCCCCTGGGCAGCCACGCCACGGCGAAGTCGAGGCCTTGTGTCGTGCTCCCCTCGACAGGCGTGCTCACGCCTTGCTCGGAGAACGACACCGACCAGCGCCACCGTCCCGCCGGCGCCACGGCGAGGGCGGGCACCAGCGCATTCCTGTCGAGCGCGCCGGGGCGCTCCGCGAGCCCCAGCTCGCGGCGTGTGGACGGAGATCGCAGCGCTCGCTCTCCGTCGTGCCCGAGCCGCGGGACGAGATCGGCCGCGCGCGCCCACACGCCGGAGCCGTCCAGCCACGGCGCCTCCCCCTCTGCGAACCAGCGGGGCGACGCGATCGTGATCTCGAGCTCGACGTCGCACCCGCTCTGCGCGCAGCTGCCCAGATCGACCATGAAGTGCTCGTTCGCCGTGACGACCTCACGAGGGGAGCCGTCGACCTGGGCGCTGTCGATGTCCATCCCGGTGCGCAGGCTCCCGTGCAGCTTCGCCGCGCTGGCCCGCACTCCCCGCAGCGTCCAGCGGACGTGGGCGGTGCGCGCGGACGGCGCGATCTTCGCCTCGACCTCGCCGCCCTCCACGGAGAACGCCGACGCTTCCGGCCAGAAACGGGCTTCCCAGGCCGCGTCGCCGGCGTTCTCCTCGCTCTTCGATGCGAAGCCGCTCTGCACAACGATCTGCTCGTGCAAGATCGTCGATGAGCAAGCGATCACAAAGAGGCTGAGGGCCGCCAGGGCTCCCGCGCCCTGGGCGAGCTGCCGCGCTGCCCCGCGCCATCGATCGATCATCCTCAGGGCCGTGCCGCGCGGGTAGGCGAGCCACGCCAGGGCCACGGCGAGGCCGACGCAGCCGAGCTTCAGGATGCCCATCTCGAGCACCGGCACGAGCCACGGAGACCACCCCGAAAGCTCGGAGAGGGCGACATGCACCGGGATCCCCAGCTGCGCGGGTGGATACGAGACGATGTCGATCTCGTGATTCACGAGCGCGATGAACGCAGCCAGCATCGATGCGGCGTACCCCGTACCGGGCGAACGCACGAGCGCGTGGACGAGGAACGTGATCGCGCCGAGCTCCAGCAGGGCGGGCGCGGCGACGAGCGCGTTCACGAGCAGCGCATTCCACGGCTCGAAGCTCGAAGGGTGGGTGAGACCTGTCACGATCCACGCCGAGAGCGTCGGCGCCAGGGCCATGACCGTCGTCAACAGGAGGGCGGCGACGGCGCGGCCAACCACGCGTGTGCCGAGCGGCGCCAGCGTCGCGTCGATCATCTCGTCGAACCCGGATTGCTGATCTCGACGAGCGAGCGCTCCCACGAACCCCGCCACGGCGAACACGGAGAACACGTAACAAAGGCGGATGAGGAACGGCGCGAGCAGCGCAGGCCGTGGGACCAGCGGCCCCTCGGCGTGCCCGATCACATGGTAGAAGGCGCCTGCCACGTTCATGAGGGTCCAGAGCGCGACCGCGGTACGGAACGCCCACCCTCGGGTCGTCAGCGAGAGGTGCCAGCGCGCCTCGGACAGCGTCGCGCGGAGCCAGGATGGCGCCGTGATCGGCGGCAGCGCCGCGACGGCGGGCACGCCGGGCGCGGCGGCACGAAAGGTCGCCTCGCCGCTCGGCGACGGCTTGCCGGTCCGCCCGAGCACGAGCGCCTCGCGCCCGTGCCGCACGAGCGCGAACGCCAGGATGGCGAGGGGGACCAGGGTCCAGAGGAGCCGATTGACGAGGAGCGGCGCGGTCATGGCCAGCTGCGCCGTCGCCTTTTCGTGCGGCGTCCAGCGCTTCGTCTGCGCCTCCGCCTCCCCGAAGCCGCTCACGTCGACCACGGTCGCGATGTCCGTGTGCAGGTCACCGCCCCGCAGGACGATCATGGCCACCATCCAGATCAAGATGACCACCGCCGCCACGGCGAACGGCCCGGCCGTGCTCCGGGTCCGGAGCGCCGCGGTCAGGTAGAGCGCCCCGAGGCCGATGGCCGACGGCACCACGAAGAGCGCCCACGACGACGCGATCGCCAGGATCGGCGTGGGCCCGACCGCCTCTTCGGGGAACACCCCGAGCGCGGCGAGCCCGGGGACGAGCAGAAACCCGAGCGAGCTCGCCGAGCCCAGGATGCAAGCGAGCCCGACCGCGCCGATGTAGCGCGAGATCAGCAGCCCGCGAAGCGACACGGGCGCGGAGAGCACCAGCTCGTGGAGCCCCGCCGCGCGATCCCGCGTGACGACCTGCGCGAAGATCCACGCCCACGCGAAGATGAGCCAGAACGATTGCCCGGAGGTCATCAGGAAGACCACATGCGGGCTGTTGCGCGCGACGTCTGCCCCGCCCATGTCGCGCAGGTACTCCGCGCTCGAGAGCATGATGAACAGATAGCCGACGAGGCCGACGAACATGAGCGGGACGAGCGAGGTACGCAGCCCCGCCCGCAGCTCGTGCCACGCCTCGACGACATAGGTGCGCGCGGAGCTCATGCGGCCTCCGCCTGTCGCGACTCGGCCAGCAGGTAATGATAGGCATCGTCGAGCTTGGGCGCGTGAGCGACGAAGCCGTCGCCGGGCGACACATCGCGCACCACGACGGCGCGGGTGCCGCTCGGCGTGGGCGAGACGTTCAGCGCGTCGTCGGGGATCGGCTCGCCCCGCGCGTACGTCCGGGTCCAGAGGCGGCCCGCGAGCGGCGCGGTCAGCTCGGCCGGCGCTCCCTCGGCGACCACGCGCCCCCGGTTGACGATCGACAGCCGCCCGCAGAGGTTCTCCACGTCGTCCACGATGTGCGTCGAGAGCAACACGACGGCCTCCGCGGCGACCTCCGCGAGCACGCGATGAAAGTGGTTGCGCTCGGCCGGATCGAGGCCCGCGGTCGGCTCGTCCACGATGAGGAGCTGCGGAGATCCCACGAGCGCGAGCGCGATGCCGAACCGCCGCAGCATGCCCCCGGAGTACGTCGCTACCTCGCGGTGGCCGACGTCGCTCAGGTTGACGCGCGCGAGCAGCGTCGAGATCTCCGCGTCGCGCTCGCGCCGGTCCGTGCGCCCCTTCAGCCATGCGAATCGCTCGAGCAGCGACCGCCCCGTCACCCCCGGGTACGCGCCGATCTGCTGCGGGAGGTACCCGAGGCGGCGGCGGAGGCGGTCAGGAGACGCAATGACGTCGATCCCGTTGAACGTGATCGTCCCCGCGTCCGGCGTCTGGAGCGTGGCGAGGGTGCGCATCAGCGTGCTCTTGCCCGCGCCGTTTGGACCGAGGAGCCCGTAGAGCCCCGGTCCGACGTTCAGGTGGACGCCGTTCAGCGCTCGAACGCCGTTGGCGTACGTCTTCGTCAACCCCTTCACGATCAGCCCGTTCGAGTTGGACATGGGATCCCTCCGCATCTTGTTCAGCGCACGCGCAAGACGCTCCACGTGACGCCAGGCATCGTCAGCGCGCGCGCGGGCGCGCCGTCTCCGGTCGTCCGCACCAGCGTGGTCGACTCGAAGCCTGTCGTTGACTCGTTCTCGTAGGCTTGTTCGTCCACCTCGAATACCTTGATGCCGCCGGCGAGCGGCTGGCGATCGAGGCGCTCGGCCGATCCTGGATCGTCGAGCTGGATGCGCCACGTCTGCCAGTCCTGCGCCGCGTACGCCTCCAGATGGGTGGCGTCGGCGCCGGGCGAGAAGCTGCCGGTGTCCAGCACGCGCACGTACGCCACGCCGTCGGAGCCAGGGACCAGGCCGCCGGTCGGTCCGCCGGTCACGTCGTTGAGCGCCACGACGTCGGTGTCGAGCTCGTCCTGGCCCGCGGCCATGCGCGCCATGCACGGCGCAGGAGCTCTCGCCGGGTCGGCCATGAAGACCGAGGCGACATAGGGATCGGACGAAAAATAGATGTCTCCGCCCGGCGCCTTCACCGTGTTGAGGAGGCCTCCGCAAGGGGCGGCCTTCACCTCGAACGAGCCGTCGGCCGGATCGAAGAAGAGGATCTTCGACTCGCTGGCCACGCGATCGTACGCCGCGCTCACGCCGTACAGCGGAGCGACGAGCCGGCCGCCGTGCTCACGAAAATTGGGCTCCCCGACGAACGTGTAGTCCGCGGCGTCGATCTGCGCGTCCGACACGTCGATGCGCCGGGTGATCTCCATGGCGGCGAGATCGAGCTCGAGCGCCTGCCCCGAGACGAGGTCGAAGAGGAACCCTCGGTCCGGGCCGTCGAACACCATCTTCTCCGCGAGGAGGACGGAGACCCCGGCTCCGCCGAGCCCGAGCCGAGCGTCGAGCTCCGGTTTGCCGGCGACCACCCTGTATTTCGAGACGGTGAGATCTTCGGAGCTCACGAGATAGAACACCTCGGTTCGCGGGACTCCCCAGATAGAGCCTCTCCCGGGGAGCTCGAGGGCCTCGTCCAGGCGGACGGCCCCTCCGCTCAGGTCGTCGACCACCCAGACGAACACGGAGCTGTTCGTGAAGTCGGTGTCCTCGATGCGGCTGACGAGGGCATAGCGGGGACCGCCGTCGTCCGGCGCCTCGACGCCGCTCTCCCCGGGGTCGCTGCCGCAACCAGCCATGAGCGGCAGGGACAAGAGGCACGCCATCGCGACTGGCCATCGCGCGCGCCCCTTCACGTTCACGCATCGCTCCGTGAGCCGCCGCAGCCGCGGCCCTTGCTCGCCGCGCCGGGCGCTCGAGCGTGCGGCGGCCTCGACCTCGAGGAGCCTGGCAGTACCTGAAGAGTTCATCTCTCGCTTCCTTTCTCGCGTCGGGCTTCGCTAGGGCGCGCCTGTGGATCGCGAATGTCGCGTGAACCTCACGCGGATGGGCGGCGACGTCGCCGTGATGAGCCGGCCTCCCTCGTCGGCGGCGGGCAGGAATCGCTGCCTGCGGGCGCACGCGAGCGACATCTGGCCGAATCCGTATCCCGGGTCCGAGAGGAGCTCCGCCGAGGCGACGGTGCCATCCGAACGAACGACCGTGCGAATGACCACCGTTTGCTCGTCCACCGAGAGCGCGTCCGCTTCGCGCGGCCAGGGGCAATTCCATTCCCGCGCGGGCTGCCCGACGGGCCTCGCGCGCGAGGGGCCTCCCTGCCGGCGCTCCGGAGGAGCGCTCGGGTCCACACGCGCGGCGTTCACCGCCTGCGCGCTCGTCCCCGCAGAGGAGGTGACACCGCCGGCATACCGCTCTCCGCGTCCAACGGCGATGTCGAACCCGGTGAAATCGAGCGGCGCAGCCGCGTTTTCCGCCAGGGCGACCTGCCCTGCCTGCGCGGGCGGTGGAGGCGCGGAGGGCGCGTCAGGCGCCCGAGGAGCGGCAGGAGCGGCCGCGCGCGCGGGGGAGCGCTCGGCGGCCCTGGGCGCCGGAGCTTCCGCTTGTGGCGAGGGGCTCGGTGGCGACGGCGGTGGGGCCAGATCGACCACGTGCTCGACCTGCAGCGGCGGGCGAGCCTCGCTGCGGCTCGCCGCCGTGTCGTCCGGTCCCAGGCGGAGCGCGATGATCCCGACCGTGCCCTGCATGACGGCCGCCGGCATGAGCGCGAGCACGAGCGCTCGGGCCGAATGTTCCTTGACGGCTCCCAGGACGATCCCGGCCGTGCTGTCGGCCGCGAATGCGCGGGCCCGTCCCCTCGCGCGCCGGGGCTGGACGTGGGCGCGCGCCGCGTCGAGGACGATGCCGGCGACGCTCTCGGGGTGGAATTCCGATTTAATCATTGGTGGCCCGTCCTCTCCGCCGCATGGGCCTCGGCCTCCGGGCGGACGGCGCCGAAGGCGACACGCGCGATCCCCGCGGCTTTCAGCGTGTCGAGCACCGTCATCACGCGGCCGTGCGAGGCGGCGCGGTCGGCCTGGATCACGGCCCGGAGCTGCGGATCGCGCGACAGGGCCGCCCGCGCGCGCTCGCGGAGCGCCGCATCGTCGATCGCGGCCCCGTCGACCTGCACGGGCCCCTCCGCGGGCAGCACCACGCTCAGCACCGCCTGGACCTCTTCGCTCTGCGACGCGTGCGGCAGATCCAGCGGGACGGCGGGGGCGACGACGATCTTCGCGGTGACGATGAAGATGATCAAGAGGACCAGCGTGATGTCGACGAGCGGCGTCACGTTGATCCCTTCGATGATCCCGCCGCGGCGGGATCTCGCGCTCTGTCCGGCGCTCGCCATGACTAGGCCGCCTCCGGGCGGGACGCCTCGCCGTTCATCGGCTCGTCGATCGAAGCTCCGCCATGGGCCGCGCGCGCGGGCTCGACACGAGAGGACGGATACGCGGCCTCTCCGGTCGCCAGGTAGGCGAGCACAAGGTTCGAGAGCGTCTCGGCGTCGTCGAGCATCGCGGCGATCCGGCGCTGCAGGTAGTTGTAAGCGGCCACCGCCGGCAGCGCGACGCCGATGCCCACGGCCGTCGCCACGAGCGCCTCCGCGATCGCCGCCATGACCGCGGCGGAGGCGACCTGGCTCGCAGCCCCGCCGCCCGCCGCCCCCGTGGCCTGACCGAGCTGCTCGAACGCCAGGATCACGCCGATGACGGTGCCAAAGAGCCCGACGAAGGGCGCGTTGTTGCCGAGGGTCCCGAGGTACGCGAGCCGAGCCTCGAGCGCCTTCCGCTCGGCGGCCATCGCGCTCTGCATCCCCCTGTCCGCCGCTGCCGACCCGCGCTGCGCGAGCCTCAGGCCCGCGCGGGCGACGATCGCCCCGACCGACCGCATCGGCCGGAGCGCGTCGAGCGCGGCGGCGACCGAGCCGTTCGACAGGTGGGCGTCGAGCTCGGCGGCGAGCGCGCGCACGTCGTCGTCCTTCGAGCGGAAGTAGAGCCAGCGCTCGATCGCGATGGCGATGCTGCCCGCCGAGAGCGCGAACAGGAGCCACAGGACCCAGGACGCGCCGGACTGAACGAGCAGGTTCTTGACGGCTACAACGGTGTACATCTCATCTCCTCGGGTTCGTGTGCTCCGCGAGCCGCAGGGCCTGTTGGTTCGTCGCGTGGCCGTTCATCCCATCACCTGCCTCTCGAGCTCAGAGCTCCGCCGTGGTCTTGACGTAGAAGCTCCTTCCCGGGCGCGGCGTGCCGAAGAAGTCGAACACACCCTCATCCGTGAGGTTCTGCATCTCGAGCGTCGTGCTCAGGCTCGCGCTGCCGCGCCGGACGACGTACCCGAGCCCGGCCGAGTGCACGAGCTGCGAGGGGATCACCTGCTTGGACTCACGCCGTCCGAGGCTCTCCCAGGTGCGGAAGTACTCGTGTACGTAGCGGCTGTTCCACGTGAGCGCGACCTCGTCCTCCGCGGCGAAGACGCGGCGAAACAGGAGGCGCGCTGTGCCGTTGGCGAAGAGGTACGGGCGGTTCGGGATGCGATCTCCCTCGAAGGCGCCGAACGCCCCCTCGCTCGAGGTGTTGCGGAGATCGAGGTAGGTGACGTTGCCGTCGAGCGCGAGGTGCTCCCCGGGCGAGGTCCATCCGGCGGAGCCTTCGACGCCGAGCGACCGCGCGCCGTGGACGTTCTCGTAGCTCTGGTCCCGATCGTTGCCGAGGAGCACGATCAGCCGGTCCGCCGCGCGCAGGAAGCCATTGCCCGTCGCGCGAAAGGCGCCCGCCGGCGTCTCGCGGGCGTCGAGGGTGAACCCGAGGTTGGCGTTGTGGCTGATCTCGGGATCGAGCCCGAGGTTGGCCGCGATGAACGTGTTGTCGCCGAAGACCTCGTCGGGACTGGGCAGCCGCGTCGCCCACTCGTAGGACGCCTTCCCGTAGAGCCAGGGCGTGACCCTGTACCGGAGCGCGTCGCCGATACCGAAGCGGTGGGTGCTCCCGTCGCGGTCGCGCGCAAGATCACCGGCGACCGAGCCCTCGCTCGCGACGCGCTGCACGTACTGCTTGACGAACAGGAGATTATCGAGCCGGTCCTCGAGCAGGTCGAGGTCGTACTCGAGGCCGTTCACCAGCGCGAGCACGCTGCGCCGATCGGCGAGCGGATCGGGGCTATCTGGATCGCCTTGCCGGCGCTCATCCCCCGTCCGTGTCACGTAGGTGGGCGCGACGGCCAGGCGGACGGCGTGCGACGGCCGGATGCGCCATTCCACGTTGAGGCGCGCGAAGGCGGAATGGTCCCGGAAGACCTGGTCGTGTGGGACAGCGTCCGTCTCGCCAGGCTCGCTCTCGCTGTCCTCGGGGTCGCAGCGTCCCATCCAGTCGTAGTCGCAGGTCGCGACGTCGAGGAAGCGCCCTCGGACGTACGCATAGCCGCCCACCGCGTCGAGCGACACGCCGCGCCCCAGCGGCTGTTCATAACGAAGGTTCACGCCTGCCGACGTCTCTCCGTACGTCACGCCGCCGTACGGGACCCTCATGACGAGCCTGTGCTGGTACTCCTTGTCGTAGTCGGTCATGAAGGCGCGCAGGCGCAAGCGCCGCGCCCACGGCCGATCGACGACCCCGAGCTCCACGTGGCCTCCCGCGCTGCGGTACGCGTCGTGAAAGCGGTAGACGCGCGCGGGCGAGAAGCGCCCGCGCTCGTCCTCGACCTCGAGTTCGACCGGGTAGTCGTTCTTCGCGTAATCGAAGAAGCCGCTCGCGCGGGCGAACAAGCCGCTCGGCCTGTGCAGGTGGCTGCCGGCGAGCGCCGCTCGGTGGGTGTCGAACGAGCCCACCTCGTAGGACGCGCCGGCGCGCGACGCGCAGAGGTCCTGATCGGTGATCAGGTCGACTGCCCCGCCGAGGGCGTCGGCGCCGAGGCGCACCGGGACCACGCCGCTGTAGATCTCGACGCGCTCGACGAGGCCTACCGGCACATTGGAGACGCCGAAGGGATAGCCGGCCAGATCGAGCGGCACGCCGTCGAGGAAGAACCGCACCTGATCGCCCGTCAGCCCGTTCAGCGAGAAGCGCGTGGCCGAGCCGAGGCCTCCCTCGCGGCGCACGCCGACCCCCTGCGTGCGCGCGAGCACCTCGCCCATGTCCGAGGACTCCCGCTTTATGCGGTCCGTCTCGACGACCGTCACGGCCTCGGCCGACTGCCGGCGCCGCTCGGCTTCCGACGGCCCGCGCACGGTCACCTCGATCGGGGCCTCCTCGCCGGATGGCACGAGCCGCAAGGCGATCTCGGCGACCTGCGCTCCGGCGATCTCGGTCTCGACCTCGGCCCGGCCGACGCCGCTCGCCTCGGCGATCACGACGCAGGGCCCGGGCGCGAGGCCCTCGAGCTGGAAGCGGCCCTCGCCGTCGGTGCGCGTTCGCTCGGCCCTGCCATCCTGGTGCCGCACGAGCACCTCGGCGCCGGCGACGCCGTGGGAGCTCGCGCCGGGCAAGAGCACGCGCCCGCGGAGCGCGCCGCTCGCAGGCGCCTTCGGGAGGTGAAACTCGTAGGCGTAGAGGATCCGGGAGGCGACCGGGGTATCCCCCCGTCGCGCAGGCGAAAACAGGAAGCGCTGCGCTGCGGCCTGCGCCGCCTCGTCGAAGCCGTGCCCCGCGGCTTGCGCCACGTCCGCCGCCGACACCCGCCCGTCCGCCTCGATGCTGAGCCTCAGCACGACGGTCCCCTCCCGGCCTTGCGCGAGAGCGGCCGCCGGGTAATCGGCCTCGACGAACGAGGTGAGGACCGGCGGGTGATTCTCCGGCGCCTGTCGGGGTTCATCCGCGGCGCCCGGAGGCGCTTCGCCGTCCGGCGCGGCGTCCCGGGCCGGCTCCGCCGGCGAGACCGCGCCGGCGTCCTGCGCGTGCGCGGCCCCGCCCGCGAGAAGCGCTCCGGCCGCGACAAAAGCGGCGGCGCCGGCGCTCCTTCGCGCCCGGGACGGGCGCGCTGGGCCTCGACGCACGGGAGCCTCGGTGTTCATGCGGCGACATGTATAGCAACCCGAAATCTGTTGCAACAGTTTTGCATGTGCACCCAGGATGCCGTGCATGGCCGCGCGCGCGGCGATCCGCGCGGGTTCTCTGGGCGGGCAAGGGAGAAGGGGACATCGCGCGTCGGGAGAGCGCCGCGCGCGGGGGTCGGCCGGTGCGTGCTGCTGCCTGGCGGTCACCGGGTGATCGCCGCGGGCCGGCGGGAGATCTCGGAGGCCGGGCCGGGCTCAGCCGGCGGGCGCTTCCCTCAGCGCGGCGCTCGTCTCCACGTCGCGCCCGTCGAGCCTGCGAAACTCTCGATTCACCATGACGAGCACGAGGAGGAACATCGCGACGTCGATCGCCGTGGTCCCCCAGTAGACCCCGCTCACCCCGACGAGCCTCGGGAGGAGCCACATCAAGGGGATGAAGAGCACCACCTGCCTCAGGAGGGCGACCACGCTCGCGAGCTTCGCCCTCTCCAGGCAGGGGAACAGCACCAGCGCGTTGAAGACATACGGCAGGAGGGGCAGCACGGCGATGTAGATCCGGAAATCGAGCAGCTGCTGCGCGGTGAACTCGGACCCCGGCAGCAGGAAGCCGAGGACCGCGCTCGGGGCGAGCATCATCGCGAGCCAGAACGGAAGGACGAACGCGACCCCGGCGAGCCCGAAGAGGCTGAATGCCCGCTTCACCCTGACGTAGCGCTGCGCCCCGTAGTTGATCCCTTCCACCGGCTGCAAGGCGCGCATCAGCCCGAGCATCGGGGTCAGCATGAACAGGAAGAGGCGGTTGCAGGCGGCGTAGAAGGCGACGTCGCTCTCCGTGCCCTGGCCCGAGACCGCGTTGTAGACGACGACGTTCTGGGCGATGCCCATGATGGTCAAGATCATGCCCGGCATGCCCAGGGAGACGATCTGCTTCCGGATCGCCGGATCGACGCGGATCGTGCGCCAGGCCGTGTCGAACGAGGCGCGCCCCCTCGCGAAATACAGGAGCCCCACGACCGAGTACACGAGCATCGCCGCGTTGGTGGCCCACGCCGCGCCTTGCACGCCCCAGCCGAACGTGTGGATGAACAGCGGCTTCAGGAGGACATCCACCAGCAGGCCGAGGGAGATCATCCACGCCGCCGTCTTCATCTTGCCTTCGCCGCGCACCGTCATGTTCACGGCCAGGCCGTGAACCCAGAACACCGAGCCGAGCGCCGTCACCTTGAAGTACTCGGTGCCGTACGCGAGGATCTCCCCGGTGCCGCCCATCATGCGCACCAGCGGCTCAGCGAACACGTAGGCGAGCACGGTGTAAGGCAAGCTGAGGAGCAGCGACAGCCCGTTCACGCTGCCCAGCAGGCTGTGGAGCTTGCTCTTGTCGCCGGCGCCCAGGTAGATGCTGAGCGCCGTGCCCGCGCCCGTCCCGACCAGGCTGCCGAGGCCGAGCGTCATCTGGGACAAGGGGTAGGCGATGCCGACGCCGGCCAGGGCGCTCTTGTTCATCAGCTGGCCCACGAACACGGCGTCCAGGAAGGCGTTGAGCCCGTAGAGCACCATGGCCAGCACCGCCGGCCACGAGAGCTCCCACATCACTCTCGTCAGCTTCCCCTCGAGGATGAACTGCTTCTGCGTGTCTCTATCGTTCATGGCACAGATCTCCGTCGATTCGTCTCATCGACTCCACACGGCTGAAACCGCGCCGCCCTCCACGCGCGCGACGACAACGCAGCTGGAAGAAATCTGTTTTCATGACGTCCCCACATCGAGAGCGCAGACGTGAGCGTCCGCAGGCGCCAGGGTGCCCGCGAAGCCACCTCCTCGGACGAACGCGATCCGACAGGCAGCCCCAGGGCACACCGCGCCCCTGCTCCTCCCTCTCCAGCGTGCTTGCTCCCTACCTAGCATACGCGCTGGCGCAGATGCAATTGATTTTTATTTTCATCGCACGATGCGACCTGCGGGAGCAGCATTTCGACCGCGATCTGGAGGGATTTTCTGCCGATCGGCCGCGGAGCGCGCGGCGGTCTGCCCCCGTTGCCCGAGGGCGATCGCGGGGCCCCGGCGTCACGCCGCGCGACGATCCTCGGCCCCGGGTGCGCGCCGTAGTACATAGCCACGAGCACATCCCTGGAAGGAGCGCGCGATGGCAAAGCTCATGGTCTTCGAGATGTTCTCCAAGTCGGATATCGAGGCGCTGCTCGACGCCGGCGTCATCGTCAACCTCGCGTTCGACGCGTCGCACCCGAAGCGGGAGAAGACGGTCCACCTCGAGCTGCTCATCGACGCCACCCAGGAGGCGATCCTGCGGCTCAGGAGCCGCCACAACGAGACGTACATCAAGCTGAAGGGCGCGCTGATGCAGGGCGAGGGCACCTACAAGCTCGAGTGCCACACCTTCGATCAGGACATCGTCGACAGCTCGCCGAAGTCCTATGAGATCCGTCAGAACCGCGCGATCGTGCGGTACGGCGACGCCGGCACCGTCATCCAGGACATCGGCTGGTGGTGAGCGCCGACGCGGGGTGGCCGGCCGGCGCCGCAATCGGTGGCCGCCTCCGTCTCAAGGAAGCGAATGCCGCTTCAGCGTGGCCCACCCGATCTCGGGGCTCCCCCAGGTCATGCCGCCGCCCTCCGTGGTGCACAGCGTCACCTCTGCGCCGTTTGCGCAGCTCGAGTACGTCGAGCAACCGTCGCTGCCCGCCGCGCTCGGTGATCCCGTGCATCGGTTCAGCTCGGCCCACCTCTCGAAGGTTCCCACGGCGCCGAGGAAGGTGATGTTCGCGCCGTTCGGCGCCTGCTGGGCCCCGCCCTCGTAAGGCACCAGCAAGTCCGCGGTACCCCGGAACGAGATCTCGGTCACCGGCCGCGACGGCTGGCAGGGCTGCTCCGACGCGGCCAGAAGGTCGAACGCGCTGGGAGCGACCGCGGCAAAGACGTCCGCGGCGTTGCAGGCCAGGTGGTAGGCCATCCCGCCGCCGTTCGCGACGCCGACGGCATAGACCCGCTTGACGTCGACACACGCCTCCTTCTGGACCTTCTGGACCACGGCACGCGCGAACCCCACGTCGTCGACGTCGCGCGACGTCGTGCAACACGGACCGATGTTCCACGCGCCGTCGATGCCCTGCGGCCACGCGACGATGAATCCCTCGGCCTCGGCGAGCTCGCGGTACCCCGAGGCCTCGGCCTCCTCCGCCGGGGTCCCGCCCAGCGTATGGTAATCGAGCACCAGCGGCATGGCGCTCGCGCCCGTGTAGCTCGCGGGGAGGCGAACGACGTAGCTTCGGGTGGTGTCCCCGACCGTCACCGTGCGGTCGTTGTCGCCGGGCGAAAGCGTGGTCGCCGGGCAGGCGGTCGCCGTCTCGCCATCGCCGGGCGTCCGGCAGAAGCCGCCCTGGCAGCGGAACGGCGCGCCGAGCGGCTCGCAGTCGGCGTCGCCGCTGCAGGAGATATCGCAGAACGCAGCGCTCTCGGCCGCGTCGCAGGCCGCCTCGGTAGGCCGCTCCGCCACGGCCACGCACTCGGCGCCGGAGACGAGCGCCGTACACTCGCGGGCGACCGAGCAGGCGCGCGTGCAGACGCCGCAGATGCAGGAGAGACCGTCCGCGCAGCTGGCATCACAGCTCCTGAGAAAGTTGGTCTCGCTCCCGGTCTGAGGCCCGATGTCCCTGCAGGCCGAGCCGAGGAGCGCCCCGCCCGTCATGCTCGCGATGAGGCACGCCGTCACGACCACCCTAGATCTCATCGCCGCCCCCGCTGTCCTGCTGGATCAAGCACTGTCCGATGTACAGAACGACCTGCGTGTACCTGTCCGGCCTCTCGTGCGCCGCGTTGAAGGCCTCGACCTGCTCGCGCAGCTCGACCAGCTGGGCACGCAGGCGCCCCAGCGTCTCGTAAGCCCGCTGCTCGTGCGGATGACCGGGCCACAGGTCGAGGGTATAGGTGCTCCCCCCGACGCGGTCGCCGAGGCCGGGCGCGGAGCGATCCTCGCGCAGCCGGCACAGGATGGTCTTCACCATCGCCTGGAAGTGATCGAAGATCGCCGCCTCCCACCCCACAGGCGAGCCCAGCAGCACGTAGAGGCTCCCGGCGCTGTACGTCGCGCCCGCGCCCTCCCCGGTCCGCTCGACGCGCGCCGATTCCACGAGGCGCCCCAGGGCGGCGTCGAGCTCCGCGCGCTCGATGTGCGTCCGCTGCAGCAGCTCGTCGCGCGCGAGCGGGCCTTCCCGATAGATGATCGCCCAGACGAGCTCGTCCACGCCTTCGCCGGAGCGGAGCGCGCGCAGCGCGCCCAGCTCGTCGTCGGACACCGCGCGATACACCACCTGAGCCCCCTGCCCCGCCTGGAAGATCAAGCGGCTCTCGCAGAGGTCGAAGAGCACCCCGCGGAGCAGGACGTCGTCCTCGCCGGCGAACGCCCTCAAGATCTCGGCCCGCGGCGTGATGCCCCGGCGGCGGATGTGGTCCAGCACGGCTTCCCACAGCGAACGGCCGCGCTCGACCGAGCTCTCCGTGATCCGCCGGACGCGGCGCTGATAGGTCCGGAGCCCCATGCCGAACATGTCGGCGCCCACCTTGCGGCTGACTCCCTGCCGCTCGAGCTCGGTGACCAGGTCCTGGAACACCTGGTCTGCGAGCTGGGCCAGAGGGGCACGCCAGCCGCCCGAGGTCGCCAGCTGGGCGATGAGGACGGTGGTCTGACGAACGATGGCATGAATCAGCTCTACCGTCATAAATTGATAAGTATCGACGAGAAGCCTCGTTGCGCGCCACAGAGTAACGCCACACAGGCCAGCGGGGGGAGTGACAAATCCGACACCCCCCGGGCGTGGGGAGGGCGACGAGCCGCGGACTCATCGAGCCGCTCGACCTCGGGTCTCCCTCAACCCACGCACCGTCAGCACCAGCTCCTCCAGCGTGTCGACGATGCGGTCGGCGCCCGCAGCCTCCAGCTCCGCGCGCGACCCATAGCCCCACGTCACCCCGATCGCCACGAGGCCGTGCGCCTTGGCGCCGAGGACATCGTGTTCGCGGTCGCCGATCATGCAGGCGTCGGCGGGGGTGAGCGACTCGCGCTCCAGGGCGTGCGCGATGAGCTCGGCCTTGGTCGAGCGCTCGCCGGACAGCTCGGCGCCGTAGACGCGGGGCACGTGCGAGCGAAGGCCGAAGTGGTCGACGATGCGCTCGGCATAGACGGCCGCCTTGCTGGTGACGAGGCAGAGGCCGTGGCCCGCCTGGCAGAGCTGCGCGAGCGCCTCTGGCACACCGGCATACACACTGTTCTCGAACAGGCCGAGCGTGCCGAAGCGCTCGCGATAGACGCGCACGGCCTCCTCGATACGGACGCTGTCGCGCGTCGCCAGGATCTCGGCGAACGCCTCGCGCAGCGGCGGACCGATGAAGCGGCGCACCTCGGCGAGGCCGATCGAGCCGTGCCCGAGCACATGGGCCGCGTGCACGAAGCAGGCGGCGATGCCAGGGGCCGGATCCGTCAAGGTGCCGTCGAGATCGAGAAACAACGTACGCATGGCGGCGCACGTAGGGCACCGAAGGGGGCGACGGCAAGGGTCGCGAACTGGCACAGACGCCAGGTCAGACCGAACGGAACTTTTCGGTGACGCTCCCCTCGGAGAGTGGGCATCGTGATGGCTCTCCAAGTCGACGAGCGGGGATGACAAATCTGTCCAAGGGGGGTGACGGCGATCTCGCCGTCTATTCACGCGGGTCGCAGCGGCAATAGAACAAGGAGGGTCGGACGCGAGCCGAGAGTCTCCGCAGGTCCTGACCAGCGCCCCCTAACAGAAGGTGACGACGATGAATTATCCTGTTCTTTCCTCCCGATTGGTGGTCCGTTGCGCTCTTGGGATGGCCGTGCTCAGCCTCGGAGCTTGCGCTTCCGAAGTTGACCCGAACGACGGTTCGGAGTCGGAGAGCACAGCAACCGGAGGGACGACGGGCACCGGCGCTTCCACGACCGGAAGCTCGGCGAGCGGGGGCCCAGCTGCTGGAAGCTCCAGCTCTGCCGGAGCGACAACGGGGACGACCGGCGCGGGAGGAGCCCCGAGCGGCAGTACCAGCGGCGCTTCCGGCACCGGCGGAGGCGGCACCGGCGGCGCAGACCCGAGCGGACCGGCGTCGGTGAGCAGCACGAGCGCGGGCGGCGATCCCGGGACGGGCGGCGGGGATGACGGCCTGCCTCCGACAGGCGAGAACTCGGTTGCGTACACCGGCTGCTCGATGGCCAACAACATCGGCACTGGCTACAAGCGCGTCGGCGGCAAGGTCATGTGGAACGCGGACAACTATCAAACGGGCGCCATGGTGGTCCAGAACTGGACCAACCCGAACAGCTCTTCCTGGCAGCTCTTCGACCGGAAGATGCAGTCGATCGGCGGGAAAGACGTCGTCAAAGCCATCATGGTCCAGATCTGCATCCTGTCGCAGCGGGCGACCGACAAGGAGCTCCGTGACATGGTCAACGCGGCGCGCCAGCACGTCAACCCGGGCACGCATATCTACATCGTGGGCCAGCCGGTCTACAATGCAGGGCACGATTGCTTCATCGCAGGAGCGGGCGGCGCCGATTGGACGGACATGAAGGCACAGGAGCTGGCCAAGGACGCGACCATCAACGAGAACATGAGCTACCTCGGGAAGTTCATCCTCAACAACGACGCGGGCGAGGTCAGCGACGGCTGCCACGCCAGCAGCCCGAAGGGCGAGAACGTGCTGGGAGAGCAGGCGAAGGCGTTCTTCGGGGGCTGATCGGAGCACAGGCCCAGCGAGACCGAGCTGCGATGTCGACGGGCGCGCGCCATGCGTGGTGGCGCGCGCTCCGGAGGAGAGCAGGAGCTGACCATCGTGAGTGACCTATGATTTCGCTTGCCCCTCCTTGCCACACCGTCTGCATCGCATTCTTCGGGCTGCTGCTCTCGGCAGGTTGCACCTGCGGAAACGAGGAGAGGATCGCGGCGGACGAGACGCTCGCCGGGGATCGAAGCAGCGGCCACGCGGGCGCCTGGGCTGGAACGGCGCCAAGTTGCGCCGGGCTGCCGGCGACCTGCGGGCCATCGGAGAACGAGGACTGCTGCGAGAGCTTGCTGGTCCCCGGCGGAACGTTCGCTCGAAGCTACGACGGCGTGGACTATCTGGACCGGAGCTACCCGGCGACGGTGAGCGACTTCTACCCCGACAGGTACGAGATCACCGTGGGCCGGTTCCGGGCGTTCATGAACGCAGGCATGGGCACGCAGGCCAGCCCGCCTGGGGATGGCGCGGGCGCACATCCAAAGATCCCAGGGTCTGGCTGGAGCTCAGCGTGGAACACCAAGCTGCCCTCGAACACGGCCGCCCTCAAAAACGCCCTGAATTGCTTCGTCCATCAGAGCTGGACAGACGCGGCGGGGAGCAACGAACACAAGCCGATCAACTGCCTGGACTGGTACACGGCGTTCGCGTTCTGTGCGTGGGACGGGGGGCGGCTGGCGACGGAGGCGGAGTGGAACTACGCGGCCTCCGGGGGCAGCGAGCACAGGTACTATCCGTGGTCGAAGCCAGCGACCTCCACGACGATCGATGACAGCTACGCGGTTTACTGCGGCGGCACATGCAGCCTGCGGAACGTCGGCTCGACGTCGCCAAGAGGCGACGGGAAGTGGGGGCAGTCCGACCTCGGCGGGAACGCGTGGGAATGGACGCTGGACTGGGATCCGGTCCAGTACCCGATGCCATGTCATGACTGCGCCGCCGTCACAGCGGGCTCCTACCGGGCCTTCCGGAGCGGCAGCAACGACGACCTCGCCCCGACCCTGCGGTCAGCCACCCGCCACGTCTACTACCCCGAGCACCGAGGCAACATCGGGTCGCGTTGCGCCAGAACCCCGTAGTTAGCCGCACCGCCGGGGCCGCCTGCGCTACACGCGGGGTCGAAGCTGGGCCGGGCGGCTGGGCGCGTAGGCACGAAGGAATGCGCGCACCCCCTCGACGAGGATCTCTCGCCTGCGCGCGTCACTCGTGGCGATCGCCGGTCCGAACGCGTTGACGGCGAGCAAGAACGTCAGCGCGATGAAATGATCGGCCGCCAGCCGCGGGTTCGGCGCGTCGAGCAGCCCTGCACGCGCAAATTCCGCGAACCGCTCCGCGATCGCCTCCTCCGGAGCGTTCATCATCCAGTGGTCGCGATCGCGCAGCTGGGACAGCTGAACGGACTCCATCGTGACCAGTCGCATGAGGGCAAGGTAGTCCACCGAGCCGAGCATCTCGGTCACGATCCGCGCCGAGAAGGTGATCAAGGCGTGCTCCAGGTCCGTGACGTGCGTCAAGGTGTCGTCGATAGCCCGCCGGATCGCCGCCATGAGCAGGTCACCTGCGGACTCGACGACGGCCAGCAAGAGAGCCTGCTTGTCGCCGAAGTAGTCATACACCGTCCTCTTGGAGACGCCGGCGCGCGCGGCGACGGCATCGACGCTCGAGCGGTCGAACCCGTCGGCCAGGAACAACTCCCGGGCCGCCATGAGGATGGCGGATCGCTTTTGCGCGGACCCTTCACGAAGAGCCTTTTGTGCGCCAGTGGAGGACATGCACCTCCAGGTATAGCCCATTTCGGCCTCATTTTGCCCTGGCCTTTGTACACTACACGGTGTAGTGTAGTCGACGTCAGAGCTCCCCGGGCCGAGTGGACCGCGGTCGGCAGCTGCTAGCCCTGCCTCATGGCAGCGGGCGGGTCGCGCCGATCTCTCGAGGATGGGCCCTCCGCCGCTGCGAGCTCACACCGAAGGAAGGCGGACACATGGCGACTTCGCGGAACAAGAAGATCCTGATCTCCGGCGCGAGCATCGCCGGCCCCGTGCTCGCGTACTGGCTTCACAGGTACGGCTTCCAGGTCACGGTGGTGGAGAAGGCTGGCGCTGTGCGAAGCGGCGGCTACCCCATCGACATCCGGGGCACCGCGATCGACGTCGTGAAGCGCATGGGCGTGTTGTCGCGCATCGCAGCCGCGCACATCGACTCACGCAAAATCACGTTCGTCGATGGCGACGGCGCGCTTATCGGGTCGATCCGGCCCGAGGCGCTCACCGGCGGCAAGGAAGGCCGGGATCTGGAGCTGCCTCGCGGAGAGCTCACGACGGTGCTCTACGACGCCGTCCGAGATGACGTCGAGTTCCGCTTCGGTGACTCCATCGCCACCTTGAACGACCACGGCGGCGGCGTCGATGTGCACTTCCAGAGCGGCCTGCAACGCCCCTTCGACATGGTCATCGGCGCTGACGGATTGCATTCGAACACTCGCCGGCTCACCTTCGGGCCCGAGGCGCAGTACCACCGTTACCTCGGCTACTGCTTTGCAGGTTTCACCATCCCCAACACCCTCGGGCTCTCTCACGAGGCGTTCATCAGCAACACGCCCGGGAAGGCGGCCGTTCTGTTCGCGGCCGGCGACAGCGATCGCCTGCACGCCTTCCTGACCTTCGCCCGTCCCCAGCCTCCCTTCTCGGAGTTCGCCGACATCGAGGCGCAGCGGAGGTTGACCGCCAGCGTCTTCGCCGGCGCCCGCTGGGAAGTGCCGCGGATGCTCGCCGCTCTGCAGGAGGCCACCGATGTCTTCTTCGACGTCGTCAGCCAGATCCACATGCCTCGATGGTCGAAGGGAAGGGTCGCCCTGGCGGGAGACGCGGCCCACGCTCCGTCGTTCTTGTCGGGCCAAGGGACGAGCACCGCCATGGTCGGCGCGTATGTCCTGGCGGGGGAGCTGGCGACCCATTCCGACCCCGGCGCCGCCTTCGCCTCGTACGAGCGCGTCATGAGGCCGTTCGTCGAGGTGAACCAGTCGCTCGCCGGCGGCGGCGCGGCCAGCCTGATCCCCGCCACATCGCGAGCGCTGTGGATCCGGAATCAGGCGCTCCGGGTGACACCATGGCTGGCGCGCACGGGGCTCGCCGGTCGCAAGGGCCGGAGGGCCTCGACGGCGCTCGCCCTCCCCCTCTATGGCGTCCAGGCCAGCGGATAGCCCGCGAGTCGCCGGGCGGATCGCACGTGCTAAGAAATTAGCACGCGATGCTTGCTAAATTCTTAGCACCTGGCTACGGATGGACGTCATGCCGAAGCCGCCGCTCACGCGCCGAGAGCGCGAGATCATGGACATTTTGTACCGCCTGCGGCGCGCGACCGCGCACGAGGTGAAGGACAACCTCGAGGATCCGCCGAGCTACTCGGCGGTCCGCGCGCTGCTGCGCCTGCTGGAGGAGCGCGGGCACGTCAAGCACGTGGAGGAAGGGCAACGCTACGTCTACACGCCTGTCGCGGCCCCGAGCGAGGCGCGCAGGAGCGCGCTGGCGCAGGTCGTGCGGACGTTCTTTGGAGGCTCGGTCGAGCAAGCGGTCACCGCGCTTGTCGACACGTCGAAGTCCAAGCTATCGCGGGAAGAGCTGGATCGCATCGCCCAGGTGATCGAGCGCGCCAAGAAAGAAGGGGGTTGAGATGAGCCCGATCGAGATGAGCCCGCTGCCGTTCCTCGTCGATGCCGCGCGGGGCGCCGTGCTCCTCGGGCTCGCCCTCGCCGTGATGCCGCTGCTCCGCCGCGCGCCGGCCTCCACACGCCGGCTCGTGCTGGTGCTCGGGCTCGCGGCCGCGGCGCTGGTGCCGGTCGCCTCCCGGCTCGCTCCGGCGTGGCGCGTGCTGCCGGTCGCCGAGCTTGGCGTCGCGGACGCGGGTAGACCCTTCGCCGAGCCCATCGGGGATGCCATTGCCCCGCCCTCGGTCGGACCTGTTTCCCACGCCGTGGCGCAGGCTCCGTCCACGCCCGTCGCCCCGGCAAAGCAGTCCTTTCCGTGGGGCTCGGTGCTCCTTGCCGTGTGGGCGCTCGGGGCATTTGCGGTGCTCGCTCGCCTGTCCCATGGCCTCGCCAAGGCGCGTGGGATCGCCCGGCGCGCAACCCCGCTCTCGCTTCCCGGGATCACGGCGACCCTCGGCGAAGCGCGCATGAACGCCCGCGTGTGCGTCAGCTCCGAGATCGATGTACCGGCGGTGACCGGGGTCTTTTCGGCGGTGGTGCTGGTGCCGCGGGAGGCGCTCGAGTGGAGCCAGGCGCGCTGGCGGGCCGTGCTGTTGCACGAGCTGGCGCACGTCCGGCAGCGCGATTGTCTTGCCCAGATCGTTGGGCAGCTCGCCTGTGCAATGCACTGGTTCAACCCGCTGGTGTGGCTCGCGGCGCGCAGGCTTCGCATGGAGCGCGAGCTCTCGGCGGACGAGCGGGTCCTGGCGAGCGGGGCGCTGCCGACCGAATATGCCGAGCACCTGCTGGCCATTGCGACGAGCGCAACGCGGCTCCGTGAGGTGCCGGGCGGAGCGCTCGGGATGGCGGAGCCCTCGCAGCTCCTGGCGCGGGTCGAGGCCATCGTGCGACCGCGGGCGGGGTCTCTGCGCACGTCGGCGGCGCGGGGCGTTGCGATCACCGCGTCGGCGGCGGCGCTGCTCGGGGTGGTGGCGTGCGTCACCGCCGGCAAGGAAGGACCTGTCGCGGCTGTGGCGGCCAATCCGGCCAATCCGTCCGGGAAGTCGGAGCCGGTCGCTCCTGCACCGGCGGGATCGTCCGTTCCGACCTCCACCTCCGCCGTTGCTGGCTCCACGCCGGCCTCTCTGGCCCACCTGACCGCGGAGGTCGCCTCCGTGCTGGGCGCCCCGGCCGATCGCCTGGAGCTCACGATCGATGGCGACATCCAGGCGATCGTCGATGAAGAGATGAAGCGGATGGCGGACGAATGGCGCCCTGTCGCCGCCACGGCGATCGTGCTCGATCCAAGGACCGGCGAGGTGCTGGCCATCCATGATCCGAGCACCGCCGCGGCGCCGCGCATCAGCGGCTCGACCATCAAGTCGCTCACCGTCGCGGCCGCGCTCGACGAGGGGGCCATTGCGGTGACCGACCGGTTCTTCTGCGACAAGGGAGCGCGGAGCTATGGCAAGGAGATCCTGCGCGACGCGAGCCCGAACGAGTGGCTCGACGTGCCGCAGATCCTCGCGCGCTCGTCGAACATCGGGGCCTCGCGGATCTTCGACAAGCTGGGCGGCGAGGCGCTCGGGCGCTGGCTCCGGCGCTTTCATTTCGGCGAGGCGATGCGCATCCAGCTCCGCGGCGCGCCGGTCGGCGAGGTCCCTCCGGTCATCGCGGACGGCTCGCTCCGCGGCGTGGCCCTGGCATCGGGCCATGGCGGCGCGATGGCCAGCCCGCTTCAGATGGCCGCCGCTTATGCCGCGATCGCCAATGACGGCGTGTTCAATGCGCCGACGCTCGCCCGGCGCGCCCGGGGCGCGGACGGCAGCGTCCGCTTCGAGCACCACGTGGAGAACGAGCGCGTGCTCCGCCCGGAGACGGCGCGGGCGGTGATGGGCATGCTGGAGCGCGCCGTGAGCGACGAGCAGGCGACGGGCAAAGCGGCGCGTGTGCAAGGCGTGCGGGTCGCCGGGAAGACCGGCACCACGGACGAGCAATCGGCGGCGGGCGAGCCGCGTAATTACGCGAGCTTCATCGGGGTCGCGCCGGCCGAGCAGCCGCGTTTCGTCATCCTCGTCGGCGCGGTGGTCGCCGCGGAGGACGCGACGGGCGGCAAGGTGGCGGGGCCGGTGTTCGCGCGCATCACCGCGCGGGCGCTCGGGCGCTGATCCTGGCAGCTCGTCCTGTCGGCGGCCTCGACGGGGAGGTAGCGCCGAGGGCGGCCGGATACGAGCCTCATTTGCGTCGCGCGACGATCCCGATCACCCGGGGCGCCCCCTGCTCTTCCCAGAGCGCCTCGCAGCGCTCGACCGTGAAACCGGCCTCCGGGAGCAGCTGCTTGAGGGCGGCGATGGAGAAATAGACCCGCTGGGAGAGCCGCCGAAGCACGGGGATCCGCTGCCAGTCCGCGTAGAGCAGGGCCGCGCCGCCCAGGCGCTCGCGCATCAGGTGAATGCGACGAAGGGGATCGCTCAGCCTCCATTTGTGGCGCCAGTACCCCTCGCCCTCCACGCTGGCGATGAGCTGACCGCCGGGCTGGATGACGCGCGCGAGTTCCCGGAGCGACGCGCGCACCGGCAGGTAATTCAGGGTGGCGAAGGAGAGCCCGTGCGTGAACTCGCCATCGCCGAAGGGCAGGCGTACAGCGTCCGCGCACCACCACTCCGGCTCCCGCGCCAACAGCGGCCCGCGCCAGCGGAGCGCTGCGACGTGAAGCGCGAACAGATCATGGTCGACGCCGACCGCGCGGAACGGCCGCCGCGCCGCGAGGCTCCGCAGGATGTGCCCCATAGAGCAGCCCACGTCGAGCACGCGGCTGCTCGAGTCGATGGTGGCGTTCAGGTGGAGGAACCGCACCGTCTCGCTGGTCCTGTCCGCGCCGATCGTTCGGGTCAGCACCTCGAGCGCCTTGCGCCCATCCCAGGTCAGCCGCGGACGATCACTGGCCGTGATCCAGCCGTGCGCGCGCAGATCGTCATGGAAGCAGATCTCCGCGCTCCGCGTCTGCCCGGGGTGCTTCTTGAGCCAGCTGAGCGTGGCCTGGACCCCGACCGCGTCGCGCATCGCCCAGCCCGCGGCGGCGGCCACTGCGGCGTCATCGCCAACCACACCCCTCAGCTCGCGCGTGGCGTTCGGCTTGTGAACGTACCTGACAGGATGGACGTCCGCCTGCTCAACCCGTCTCGCGCAATTCTCATTGCCCATGATGTGCCCCCGGCGCGCCCTGTGCGGCCTGTATCGCGCTGCGACGCGCACCCCCGGCAGATTGCCCCTCTACCCGACAAGTCCGCGTCCGACGCTCCGGGGAGCCTCTGTCACACGCAATGGCCTGACGCAAATCACCCTCAAAAGGCTTGATATGGACGCCCGCGGCGGTCGGAAATTGTTACGATGTGGCCGTCGGTAACGCTCGGTAGCGCTCGGTAGCACGTCCCTCACGCATCTCGCGCGGTTTGAGGAGCGTCCCGTGTTCGACGGCGACGGCCGGTTGTCCTGCGGGGCGAGGGCGCGCCGCGCGGGCGCCCTCGGCGTTCCGGCGCCTCACGCGCTCGCAGGGCGCGGGCCGCACAGCGGGCGCAGCGCGTCGCGCTCGGCCTGGGACAGCACCGCTATCGGGTGCTTCGGATCACCGCTCGCGCGATCGAGCGGCGTCTTCAACGGCTCGCGTACCAGCGATAGCGGCCCTTCGGCGCGAGGCGCACGGCGGCGATTGGCTCGCTGCCGTGGTCGAGCGAGATCGACGAAGGAGCGACCCGCACGATGTGACGAGAGTTCCAGGACGCCGTGCTCCTCGTCGCTCTCTTGGCCCCTGAAACGCACGATCCGCACGTGATCGAGCGCGTCGAGGGCGCCCACGTCGAGGGGTACGCGCCGCCGCCCTCTCCCCGGCTACGCGATCCGCTCCTCCCAGTCGATCCGGTACGCGTGCGCGCGCTCCTGCGCGGCGGCGCCGATCCGCAAGAACAGCGGCAGCGCCCTGTCGCGGAGCCATCCGGCGACAGGCCCCGAGACCGCCTTACGGCTGCCGTTGCGGCGCGCCTGGCGCACGATCGCCTCGACCCGCGGCCGCCGCAGCCGCTCGAACACCGCGAACGCTCGCTCCGGCTCGGGCTCGTCCCGCAGGCACCTCGCGAGGAGCATCCCGTCCTCCATGGCCAGCGAGGCGCCCTGGCCGGCGTGCGGCGTCGCCGCGTGCGCCGCGTCCCCGATCAGGCAGACCCGGCCGGCGTGCCAGCGCGGCATCGTCACGATGTCGTGCAGCAGCCACGGACCGAGCACCTCGGGCGTCGCGCGCACCACGTCGGCGATCCAGCCTGGATCGCCCTCGTGGAGCGCGAGGATGCGCTCGCGGAGCGGCCCCTGCGCGGCGGCGCCCTCCGGCGCGGGCTCCCCGCTGTTGTGGAACCACCAGACCTCGCCTTCCGGCGCCGCGAACGCGCCGAAGAACGCGCGGCGGCCAAAGACCATCACGCTCCAGCCAGGCGGAAGCGGCGCACCGGGGCAGCGCGCGAATCCGCCGAAATCGATGAGGCCGGTGTATCCCGGCGACGGCGCGCCGGGCAGCGCCGCCGCTCGCGTGCGCGATCGGACGCCGTCGCACCCGATGAGCACGTCGCCGCGCGCCTCGCCGCCGCCCTCGAAGCGCGCCACGACCTCGCGCGGATCCGAGCAGTCCACCCCCTCGAGCCGCATGCCGTACCGGATCGCGACGCCCCGCCGGGCCGCCTCCTCCGCGAGCGCCGCGTGCAGCGCGCCGCGCCGGATCATCACGAGGCCCGCGCCGAACCGGCGCGCCGCGTCGCGCTGATCGATCACGCCGATGCGCCGCCCGCGGGCGTTCTCGAACCGGATCCCGTCGCACACAGCGCCCCGCGCCTGCACCGCGCGCGCGATGCCCAGATCCGCGAGCACGTTCATCCCGTTCGGCGCGACGCCCAGGAACGCGCCCTCCTGCTCCAGAGGGGCCGCGCGCGCCTCGAAGATCGTCGCCTCCACGCCGATCCGCTGAAGGAACATCCCGAGCACCGGGCCCGCGATGCCCCCGCCGACGACCACCACCCGCCGCACACCTCGCTGTGTCATCTCACCACCTCCAGCCTCGATTCCGGGCCAGCATGGGTGGGACTGACGCTCATTGCCAGTGATGATTCGTGATGGTAATCGTCACCGTTCGTGAACTTGTCGACGCTCGATCTCAACCTGCTGCTCGTCCTGCACGCGGTGCTCGAGGAGCGGAGCGCGGCGCGGGCGGCGCGGCGGCTCCGCGTCACGCCGTCGGCCGTGAGCAACTCGCTCGCGCGGCTGCGCGCGCAGCTCGGCGACCCGCTCGTCGTGCGCAGCGGGCGCGGCCTCGTCCCCACGCCCCGCGCGCAGCAGATCGCGCCGCGGCTCCGGGCCGCGTTCGGCGAGATCACCGGCGCGATCGAGGGGGATCGCGCGTTCGACCCGCGGGCGACCACGCGCGCGTTCACGCTCGCGCTCTCGGACCTCGACCAGATCTGCAGCCTGCCGGCGATCGCGCGCGCGGCCGCGGCCGAGATGCCGCGCGCGACCCTCCGCGTCGTGAGCGTCGACCACCTCGAGGCGACCGGGGGGCTCGGCGGCGGCGACGTCGACGCGACCATCGCGCCCGCGCACCCGCTCCCGCCGGGCCACCACGCCGCGGACCTCTTCGAGCAGGACAGCGTGTTCGTGGTCCGCCGCGGTCACCCGTGCGCCCGCCGCCGGCTCACGCGCGAGGCGTTCAACTCGCTGCGCCACATCGACATCCACATCGCGCTCGGGCGCGGCGGCATCGGCAACCGCGCCGCCGTGGAGCTGCTCGCGGCCCAGGGGCTGCGCCGCGAGATCGCCGCCGCCGTCCCGACCTTCTCCGCCGCGGCGGTCATCGCCGCGAACACCGACCTCGTCGCCGCCATGCCGCGCCGCATCGCCGAGGCGCTCGCGCGCCTCGCGCCGCTCACCCTCCTCGAACCGCCCGTGGCCGCGCTCGTCTTCCGCATGCAGCTCGTCTGGCACGAGCGGACCCACGAGGACGAGGGCGCCCGCTGCTTCCGGGAGCTCGTCATCGCCGCGCTCCGCGACGGCCCCCGCGCGCGCGCCCGCGCGGCGGGGGGCGCGAGGAAGAGGTCCAGTGGACCTCGGGATTCGAGGCCTACGTCCCGCTCACCGACGAGGCGATGATGCGGGCGCTCGGAAGGCCGCGGGTCACCGGCAGGGCCACCGGCCGCCGTCGAGGTCGAGCGGCATCTCCATGCTGTTGAAGCCCCAGGCGTTCGCCTGTTCGCAGAAGAGCGACCTGTCGGTCATGTGACCGGAGAACGGATCGTCGTACTCCACCTCGAACACGGCCTTGCCGTTCGCCAGGAAGGAATCGACGAGGATCTCGCACTCTTCATACTCGAAGCACTGCTCGTTCAGCGTCCAGTCGAAGTACGGCCACAGGTCCTCCGCCTGCTCGATGTCGCCCTTGAGCCCCACGGACATGCCCAGCGAGTGGGCGAGATCCGCGATGAACACGTTGTAGGCGAGCTGGTCTCCGTAGCTGAGGGGGAACCCGGAGTCGTTGGCATAACCGTCGACCTCGTCGGGCTCGATGGCGTCGAAGCCCTTGTCCTTGCAGACCTGGAACCGGGCCTGCATGATCGGCCTGAGGACATCGATCTGCCGGATGTCGAGCCAGAACGAGCCCTCCCAGTGGTAGTCCGGGTTGCCTTTGACCGACTCCGGGAAGTCGCCGGCGTCTGGCCGATAGTCCTCGAACGCGCCGACGTCGACGTAGCAGATGACCTTGGCGCCCATCGCGTGCAGCGCGGCCACCGTCTCGGCCGGCGTGAACTCCCAGTCGAGGTCGTAGACCGTGGGAGGCGGCGACTCGATGGGCGCTCCCGTGGGATCGACAAGGCCCATGTCCCTCGGGTCGTCCAGGTCCAGGGGGTGGTCGATCATCCAGTGCCACGACGTATCGAGCGCCGGGATCCAGACGCCGGGGCCCCCGCCGGCGGATGTCGATGAGGCGGACGCCGATGAGGTGGACGTCGACGCCGGCGTGCCCGAGCTCTGGGGCGACTCCGGGCGCGAGCCCCCTGCCCCGCCCGGATCCACGCCGGCGTCGCCGCACGCGGCGTGCGCTGCCGCGAGGACGAAGATCAACGACTTGACCACCGCGGGCCACGATCGATTCATGATGGCGCTCCTCCGTCGCTCCGGAGCTCGCGGCACCTCGCGCGCGCGCGCTGGTACTCCGGCCGCGCGGCGATCCGCTCCTGGTAGGTGACGAGCTCGTCGGGCAGCGTCTTGCCGAGCGCGCCGCGATAGATTCCGATCGCGGTGCTCACGGAGATGTCGGCGAGCGTGAGGCCCTCGCCGGCAAGAAAAGGCATGTTGCCGAGCATGTCGGCCGTGAAGCGCAAGGCCTTCTCGACGCTCGCCTCCTGCGCGCGGACCGACCAGTTGCGCTTGTCCGCCTCCGGCGCGCCGAAATGTGCTGTCAGCAGGGCATTGACGGCTGCCCCGATGGTCGCTTCGCCGAACACGGCCATTTGCAGCACGCGCGCGAGCGCCGGATCGCCCTTGCCGGGCAGGAGGGGCGTGGGCCCGTAGTGCTGCGCCACGTAGAGCATCATCGCGACGGACTCGTGGATCGCCACGCCGCCCTCATCCTCGAGGAACGGCACGGTGCCGAGCGGGTGCAGCGCGAGGTAGGCTTGGCTCGGCGGAAACGAGACCATCTCGACCTGGTAGGGCAAACCCATCTCTTCGCACTGCCACATCACGCGCAGGCCGCGGGCCCCGCGCGCGAAGTTGTAGACCTTGATCATCGGTGGTCTCCTTGCTCGTGATCCATGGTTCGAGAGGCGGGCTGGCCGCGGCCCGATCTGACCATGAAGACGGGGAGGCGGGAAGCCCATGTGAAGCTCATCGGTCGAGCGACGCCGGGCTCGCGAGCAGCGCGCGCGCGCGGCGGTCGCGCAGCCAGAGCCCCGCCCAGAGGAGCGCGGCGATGTAGATCGGAAAGAGCGTGTGGCTGAAGAGCGGGCTCCCGACCCGCACGTGGATCGCGATCGCGCCGCCCAGGTAACCGGTCCACAGAACCGCGCCGAGCACCGCGGTGCGCGGGACCAGGTACGTGACCAGACAAGCGATCTGAAGGTAGCCGAGGGTGGGGACGAGGCTGACCGGGAATCCGAGCTGGGCCGTGGCTGCATCCGCAGGGAACAGCTGCAGCACCTTCACCGCGGCATCGAACGTCAGGAACAGCACGCCCAGCCCGCTCAGGACGCGCCCCGCCCACAGCGCTCGCCTGGACGGCGCCGCGCCGGGCGCTGCGACGCTGGCCGGCGCCTCGGCCCGGGGCGCGGTGGTGAGAGCTTGGTCACGATGATGGATGCTGGTGACGATCACGGTCATGGGTGCCTCCGTGCTGGGATTCACCCCGTAGACCCCCGGCCCCGCCAGGAATCATCGGTCGCCGGAAAAAAATCGCCGCGCCGCCCCTGACCGTGCGCCCGGCCCGGCGGACGCCCTCCGGCGCGGGGCGATGCTGCGCGAACGCGGGCGCGCCGCTCGCCGCCGTCGGCACGAGCCGCGCCTTCGTCCGGTGTAGAGCCCGCGCGGTCCGGCGCTGGTCTGCTTGACAAGGTGGGGCAGCCGCCGGATACGCTAATTTTCCACGACGCGAGAGGGCGGCACGAGGGGGTGGAGTCCCCTCCACGGATACGTGGCGACTCGTTCACGGAGGGCTCCCAGGACAGCGAGGCAATCCATGAGCATGTATTATTCTCATCTGCTCGTCCCGCTCGATCCGAGCTTGGCCTTCAAGGCGGAGGCGATGACGGCGTTTCTCGAAGCCGCGATGAGTGCTGGGTTCGTCGGGAAGAACCCCGAGCGGTTTGTGCGGACGGACCCCGAGCCCGCTGGGTCCTTCGTGTTCACCATGTCGCGCGGGATGCCCAAGGTCGGCAAGGACCGCGGGCGCAATCCGGGATCGTGGCTGCGTCCCGACTCGGCGGAGGAGCTCTGCCATTCCCTGGAGAATGATGACAACGTTCAAGCCACGATCTGGAGCGAGCTCCGACCGAAGCGGCCGCCTCTGCTTGCGCTCGAAGCGCTCCAAGACGGGGCGCGGATCGACATGACGCAAGCGCAGTTCGACGACGTCTACTACGTCGCGATCACATGCCATCGCACCCAGGTGCCCGTGTCGATGTCCGAAGGCCGCGACTCCGAGGACGCGGCGCTCGAATTCGGAGCGCGCATGGATCTCGTGGACGTCCCGCCGTATGCTATCGCCAATTACCCCTACAAGGCCGGGCACATGGAGATCGCCGGAATCGCTGCCGCTCGTTCATGGGTGAGCATCACCTTCGGCAACTACGTTTTTCCGCCTGCCCGGCTCTTCGAAGACCTGTTCTCGCGCGAGGGAGGTCTTCCATTTTCTGTGCCCGACTTCACGGCGCTGGCCGAGCGATGCCTCGGCTGCGCTCTTCGCCAGACGTGCCATTTTTGCTGACGTGCCTCCCCGTGTCCAGAGATCCGGCTCCACGGCTGAGCCGCAGGTCGTTGGGCAGGCAGATGAGGCGACATCGGAGAACCCAATGAGCCCCGACGAGCTTGCCATGTGCAGCTGGCCCGACCTCCCGCCGAGGTATGCAACAGCGCTCCGCGCGGTCGTCGCGTTTGTATTCGAGACCTTCGAGCCGCGGGCGATCGTCGCCGCGGGATCGGTCGTCCGCGGCGCAGGTGATCGAAGCAGTGATCTCGACATCTTCGTCGTACAGGAGCGTCCGTACAAGCAGCGTCTACAGCGGTGGTTCGGCGACGTTCCGGTCGAGATCTTCGTCAACCCGGCACGCGCAATTCGAGCGTACTTCGCCAGCGAGCATGAGCGCGGTCGCCCCTCCGCGGCGCACATGATTGCCACCGGCTTCCCTGTGTTCGGCGGCCAGGCGATCGATGGCCTGCGGGACGAGGCCGCCGAGTGGCTGAAGAAGCGCGCCGCGCTCACTCCGGATGAGGACGCGTTCGCTCGTTATTCAGCGGCGACACTCCTGGAAGACGGCGAGGACATCGTGGAGCGCGATCCCGCCATGGCCAGCGCGTTGCTCGGTGAGGCGGTCATGGAGATGCTCCGGTACCACCTCCGCGCCGAGCGCGGGACGGTGCCAGGGAACAAGCACCTGCTACTTGAGGTCGAACGCAGCGACCGTGAAGTCGCCGAGGTGGCGCGTCGCTTCTTCGGGGTCTCCACGATCGAGGAGCGCCAGCTCGCAGCGCGAGCCCTGGCTGACCGCACCATCCGTGCACGGGGCTTCTTCGAGTGGGACTCCGAAAAGGTCCCCGTGCCGGACGACTGACACGGAGCGCCGCCCGACGAGGGCTTGCTGGCCGACGCGCGGGTGCGCTGCGCCCCTCCACACGCGGCAGAAGCCGCGTCCGCTCTCCAATGCGTCGCAGCATGGATTTCCATGGTACTCTTTCCTATCCCCTGAACGCAGCCTCCACCCTCCACAGGAGCATCGCAATGTCGAAGGTCGTCGCAATCATGTCCATGTCGCTCGACGGCTACGTCGCCGACCTCAACGATGGCGTGGCCGAGGTGTTCGACTGGTACGCCAATTCGGGGGACGTCGAGATCCACACCGGAGGGTCGGATCCCATGACGTTCAAGGTGTCCGGGCCGAGCGCCGAGCACCTTCGCGGTCTCACGTCTGAACTCGGTGCCATGCTCACCGGTCGGCGCACGTTCAACTTCGCCCAGGGCTGGGGCGGAAATCACGCTTGGGGACCAGCGTTCGTGCTCACCCACCACATCCCCGCCGGATGGCCGCGACCCAACTCGACCGTCCACTTCGTGACCGACGGCATCGAGAGCGCCGTGAACCAGGCCAAGGCCGCCGCCGCCGGGAAGTCCGTCGGGGTCCACGGCGCCGACACCATCCAGCAGTGCCTGAATTCTGGGCTCCTCGACGAAATCCACGTCGACATCGCGGCGGTTCTTCTTGGCTCCGGGGTTCGACTCTTTGACCACCTCGCCCGCACGCCAGCCGTCCTTGGCAACCCGACGGTGATCCCGGGCGTTGGCGTCACACACCTGCGCTACCCGGTACGCAAGGCGTAGTCCTGCTGGCGAGGGCTGTCGAATGGGCGACGGGAGACATCCCACGTGCGAAGCTGCGGCAGGCAGGGACAGTTCCATGACGACCTGGATCAGTGGAGTCTGCGAAACGAACGGCATCACCATCCACTACCTCCGGACGGGAGGCGCCAAGGTTCCCGTCGTCCTGCTCCATGGATTGATGGGGAGCGGCGCCTGCTGGACTCCCCTGGCGCGGGCGCTCGAAGGTGAGTTCGACGTCGTCATGCCCGACGCCCGAGGGCACGGCGGCTCGAGCGCGCCGCACCACGGATACCGGTACGACGATCACGCGAGCGACGTCGTGGGGCTCATCCGCGGCCTTTCGCTCTCTCGTCCGGTCCTGCTTGGCCACTCGATGGGCGGCATGACCGCCGCGGTGGTGGCGAGCCGAGGGGCGGGGATCCTCCGCGGCCTCATCCTTGTCGACCCGACGTTCTTGAGCCCCGAGCGCCAGCGCGAGGTGCACGCCAGCGACGTCGCCGATCAACACCGCCAGGCCCTCGCCTTGCAGAAGTCTGACCTCGTTGCGAAGGCCCGAGCCCGAGACCCGCGTCGCTCGCTCGAGATCATCGAGCTGCAAGCCGAGGCGAGGCTGAAGACCCGGATCGACGCGTTCGACGTTCTCACGCCGCCCAACCCCGCGTACCGCGACGTGGTGAGCGCGATTGACGTCCCGAGCCTGCTCGTCATCGGTGACGACAGCCCCGTCGTCACGCTCGAGATGGCAACGGAGCTGCGGAGCCTCAACCCACGCGTACGGATCGAACAGGTACAGGACGCCGGCCACGGCCTTCCGTTTCAACAACCCGAGCGCCTGGGAGAGGTGGTCCTGTCGTTCTTGCGTGAGATGGCGTAGCTGCTGCGGTCACTCGGGCTCGCCCTCGGCGAGCACGACGGGCTGAGCGTTCTCGGTCAGAACGCCGCGCCCGTGCCACACCATCAGCACCGCATAGAGCGCCGCGAGCACGCGAAAGCCGCTGAACAGGCCGAAGCGCTGGCCGAGCGAGCCGCCCGCCACCGCGCCGATCAGGCCCCCGGCCGGTCCCGAGAGGGAGAACAGGCCGCCCACCCGGCCGCGGCCGAGCTCGGCGGTGAGCGCCGCGAAGCGATTGACGCTCGTGAGGTGCTGCACGCCCAGCCCGAGCCCGAGCAAGACCGCCCCGATCCACAGCGACGCGACGCCGAGGGGGAAAGCGAGCAGCAGCTCGGTCGCGAGCAGCAGCGAGAAGGCGATCGCGTAGCGGGCAGCGTCGCGCAGCGGCGACAGGGCGCCCCCGGCGAGGAGCAAGGTCAGCACGAACACGGCGCCCTGGAGGGTCACGAGGCTCGCGGCCTGGGGCACCGAGAGGTGAAACTCGCGGATCCCGATCAACACCACGAACACGGCGAAGTAGGACATCGCCATCTGACCACACAGCTCGATGAGCATGCTCTGGCGCAGCTCGCGGCGAGACAGGATGATCCCGACCTGCCCGCGCAGGCGCTCGAGGAGCGGCGTGGCCGAGCGCCCGCGGCCGGGAGGAGCCCCGGAGAGCACGCGATCGCCGACGAAGACCGTCGCCAGCAGCCCGAGTCCGGTCACCACGAACACGCCGGTGTAGCCGAGCAGGCCGAGGAGCTGCGCGCCGAGCATCGGGCCCACGAAGAACATGCCGAGCGAGTGGGACGCGCGCTGCCAGCCTGCCTTGCGCGGGCCGAGGCGAGGAAGCAGGTGAAGAAACTCGGTCTGGGTCGCGACCATGCGAAACGGGTTGAGCAGCCCGAAGAGGACCACGCCCGCGATGAGCTGCCAGGGCCGATCCATGTGGGTGAAGCCGACCAGGTACAGCGCCGCGCCCGCGAGGCCGCCGAAGCGGAACAGCGGCCGGCTGCCGTGGCGGTCGATCAAGCCTCCGACCGGCATCGAGAGCAGCAGCATGCCGGTGAACTGCAGGCCGCCGACCAGGCCGATCTGCCAGGGGGAGGCGTGGAGCGAGGCGGCATACAGCGGCAGGACCACCTTGGCCACGCCGTTGCTCGAGCCCGCGAGCAGGCCGAGCACCATGAAGCCAAGGAGATAACGCTGGGGGAGAGGCGGCGAAGGTGTCATCACGCGGACCGAGGCGAGCGGCCGGTCGATCGGCGCGTTCGTCCGCCGTGCCGAGTCGGGTGGTGCTGCCGCGCGGGCGCCCTGCAAGCCACGCTCCCGCGCCGGAGCAGGCCCATAATGACCGCCTCGTCGCCGCGCCGCCCGCTGCCTGCTGCTCCAGCAGCACACGCGCAGCACGCGCCTGGTGCTGGCGCAGCAGGGGAGCATCCGGTATTCCGGATACACGTCGTCCGGAGCGGACGTTCGCGCAGCCTGGCGAGCAGCCAGCAGCTCATCCAGTCGGCCTGGGCGTTGGGGTGGCCGCCGCCGCGGCTGGCGCTCATGAAGCTCATGAGATAGCCGCCAGCGCGGCTGGGCGGCCAGGGCGAGACGTCAGCCCGGCCTGACGCGCTTGGCCGCAGGCCGGCTCGTGCAGCGGGCGATCCACGCGTTCACGTTCGCGAAAGGCGAGAGGTCCACGCCGAAGCGGGCCAGGAACGGCAGCGCCGTCACGAGCGACACGTCGGCGAGCGAGAACTGGTTGCCCACGAGGTACTCCTTGCCCTCGAGCGCGCGGTCGAGGATCCCGATCCCGTTCGCGAGGTCCAGCTTCGCGCCCTCGGCTACCTTGGGGTTGCGCTCGTCGGCGGGGAAGCGATCGAGGGTGTTGCGCAGGAGCCGCGTCGTCGCCTCGAACAGCGTGACGTTGCCCCAGGCCATCCACTTGAACGCCTCGGCGCGATCGGCGCTTTGCGGCGGGAAGAGGCCCCTGTCCACGCCGAAGCGCTCGCCGAGGTAGAGCAGGATCGCGAGCCCCTCGAAGATCGGCTTCCCCTCCGCGACCAGCAGCGGGACCTTGCCGTTCGGGTTGAGCGCGAGGTACTCGGGCTTGCGCTGATCTCCCGCCGCGAGGTCGAGCTTGACCTTCTCGTAGGGGACGCCGAGCTCCTCGAGCGCCCAGTGCACCCGGTCTGCGCTCGTCATGGGGGCGTAATAGAACTTGAGGTCGGACATGCGGCGAGCAGAACCCCGCCGCGCGCGAGCCGCAAGGGGGCTTCGTTCGTCGCGCATGAGCTCGATCTCGGTGGACGGCGCTCCACGACATCCGTCGAGATGCTCATGACGTCACGTGGCGTCGGCCGGCACGTGACCGAACAGCCGGCGCGCGCAGTCGTGCCCGTACAGCCTCACCGCAAGGCGGACGCGAAGCTCCTGGCCGTCCGCCCCTGGGTGGCGAGCACGGATGCTCGCGAGGGCGAGCTCACGGACCGCCTGGCTCAGCCGCATCGCAGCCTCGATCCGCTTTTCCGGAGGCATGCACCGGAGCCGATCGTGGTAGCGTGCGTCCGCTTGCGGCGAGGTGTCGACGATCGACATGCAATATAACGCTAGCAGAATCGCTCTCGCGGGAAGCGCTCGCCGCCGGTCCCTCGCGAGGCGGGGTGTCGTTCCGGCGGAGTGCCCTCCATCGCCCGACGCTCGCTCCTGGTTGCGTCGACGCTCCACGTGAAGTGCTCGCTCCAGCGATGGAGGCGCGGGTTGAAGACCGGCACGACGTCTCCCGTCAGCGGGTCGACCGACTCCGTGGCGCCTGCCTTGAACTCATTACAGGGGCGGCATGCGAGGCATACGTTCTCGAACGAGGTCGGCCCGCCCTTCGAGACCGGCGTGATGTGATCGCAGGTCAGGGGAATCCCGCTATTGGCCTCGCTCGTCAGGCAGGTTTGACATCGGCGCCGATCGGCCTCCTCGATACGAGAACGGAGCAGCTCGGAAACGTAGGTTGACACCGCAGTCCGTCTTCTATCTCGTGGAGGGCGCGCGCTACGGAGAAGCGACCGCGTGCCCGCGCCATCGCAGGAGCGCCGCAGCGTGCGCCTTGCGGAGCATGAACAGGTCGCTCTCGTGGCGAAGACGCTCGAGCTCGATGCGCTCCGCCGGCGTGAGGAGCCCCTGGGCGTTCCGGTCGAGCAGCTCGTCGTGGCGCGCGAGCTCTGCCTCGGACCTGTGGCTCTTTGCGATTTGCCAGAGCGCCAGGTCGTCCATCTGTCGAGGCAGGCGAGGTCGACCTGGAACTCCGGGGGCGCGTCGTCCCAGGCGGGAGGGCTGCCGAGGCTCAGCGCCCGCAGCATCACGGCTTCGAGCGGCTGTCGGGTCCGCGAGCGCGGTCCCCCTCAGCCGCTGGTAGAGCACCTCGGGGAGAGCGAGGCTGACGGTGGTGGCCGGCATCGCGCTGGGGTGGACGCGGGAGGCAAGCCCGCTTCGCCGTCGAGCCTAGCACGAGGAGCACCCCCGCTCCTCCCCTCCCCGGCCAACCGCGATGACGAAAGCGAACGCGCGGCGGGCTGCTGGCCGGGGCGGTGCGCTACTCCCCCCGTTCCCCAGCGAGCGACAGGATTCTCTGGCGGACCTCGCCAGACAGCCACATGCCCGCATCAGCGAGCTTGTCGACCCACGGCCCGAAGGGGTGAGGTATTGCTGATGGCCTCAACCAACTGCAGCCTCCAGCGCGCGGAGCTCGGCGTCGAGAGGGAAAACCTTGTAGCGACCCAGACTCAGCAGAAATTCGACCCGCGCCATGCCGGCTAGCTCCGCAGCGCGGCCGGACGAGAGCCGCCCCAGCTCGTACAGCTTGACCGCGGCGAGGGTGCGGAGCTCTCGCGCGAACTCAGCTTCGTCCATCTTCTCCGCAAGGAGCACCTTCTCGGGCACATCCACCACAATCTGTCGAGTTGCCATGTTCCGTCCTTGGTTGCTCGAAGAGGCGGGCAAGTCTGTTTTTAGCACGTTTTAGCACGAAAGGTGCCGGGCGAGCACACGGAGGAGCTCAGCGAGATTTGTCGGCGTGGACATGCGGTTCTCGCGCGCGCCTGCTCTCACGGGCGAGCGTGGCGAAGTCGATGTGGGCCTGTAGGCCTGGCGTGGGTGCGGCGGCCGAGCTCGAAGGCGGCAGCGAGCCGGGTCGCGTCGAACAGCGCGATCTGGGTGCGCTCGGCGAGCGCCGCGGGCGATAGGCGACCGAGCGAGGGGAGAGCGGCCGTGCCGAGGAGGCGCGGACCGACGTCGGGCAGGCCGAGCACCATCTCGAGGAGGGCGGCCTCGGTCGCGGTCGGCAGCTCGGCCGCCGTCTCGGCGGGGGCGTCGACGGGGGCGCGGCTCATCGGGCTCATCGGGCCACCTCCGCGAGCGGGCGAGGGCGCGGGCGAAGTGGAGTCTGCGAAACGAACGGCATCAACATCCACTACCTCCGAGCTGGAGGCGCCAAGGTTCCCCTCGTTCTGCTCCATGGATTGATGGGGAGGTCCGCGGATGCGGTCGCTCCGACTCGCCCTCGGCGAGCGCCACCGGGGCAGCCATCACGACCTCGAATCGACGGGAGAGGACGCGCCGCGCTTGGCTGCCCATCGAAGCAGCGTGTCCAGCGCCGGGCAGAGCGCTTGTCCCCACGCGGTGAGCCCGTACTCGACCCGGGGCGGCACCTCGGGGTGCGTGACGCGCCAGATCATCCCGTCGCGCTCCATCTGCCGGAGCTGCTGGATCAGCATCTTCTGCGAGATGCCAGGGATGGCGCGCTCGAGCTCCGAGAAGCGCTGCACCTTCCCTCCGAAGAGGCGGAAGAGGATCACCAGCTTCCAGCGCCCCTTGAGGAGCTCGAGGGCCTGCTCGACACGCTCGGCGGCGATCTCGGGAGTCGCCGGCTCGTCGTACTCACCTTCAGGTGCGTACCCCACCTTTTCGTGCGTTCTTGCCACCCGATGAGCCTAGCCCAACTTTGCGCGCGAGGGGGCCCACGCGCCGGGCCGCGAGTCATCGTCCCTCAGGAGGAATCACCGCCCATGCAAGTACCTGAACCGCTCGCAGGGGACGTCGCCGCGCAGAACGCGCGGAGCGTCGATGCCATGCTCGATCGAGCTCGGATCGCCCGCCCGGAGATCGACGGATGAACACGCCCCGAAGATTCTCGATCGATCCCGAGGAGTTCGCCGGCAAGCGCGTGCTCGTCACAGGCGGCACCAAGGGGGCGGGCGAGGCCATCGTCCGCCGCCTCGGCGCGGCGGGCGCCGTGACGGCGACCACGGCGCGCTCTGCGCTCCCGGCAGGCCAGTCGCCGAACGTCTTCGTACAGGCCGACCTCGCCACGGTGGCAGGGGTGGACGCCGTCGTCCGCGCGGTCCTGGGCGAGCTTGGCGGCATCGACATCCTGGTCCACACCGTCGGCGGCTCCTCTGCGCCGGGCGGCGGCTTCGCGTCGCTCACCGAGGACATCTGGCACGACGAGCTGTCGCTCAACCTCATGGCCGCCGTGCGCCTCGATCGCGCGCTCCTCCCGCACATGATCGCGCGAGGCGCGGGGGTCGTCCTCCACGTTTCGTCCATCCAGCGCCGGCTCCCTCTCCACGACGCGACGATCGCGTACGCGTCGGCGAAAGCCGCGTTGTCCACGTACAGCAAGGCGCTCTCGAAGGAGCTGGGACCGAAGGGCGTCCGCGTGAACTCGATCGCCCCGGGATGGATCCGCACGACGGCAGCCGACGCCCTGGTGAAGCGCCTTGCCGACGGCGCCGGTACGGACGAGGACACGGCCCGGCAGGGCATCATGAACGCGCTCGGTGGTATCCCCATCGGGCGTCCCGCGTGGCCCGAAGAGGTCGCGGAGCTCGTCGCATTCCTTGCCTCCGACAGGGCGGCGTCCATCCATGGGAGCGAGTACCTGATCGACGGGGGCACTGTGCCCACCGTTTGACGGCAAACACCGGACCCACTCGGCACAACGCCCGCCCGCCGAACAGCCGCTGAGCACCCGTTCGATATTGTCCGGCGTGCGAGCGTGTACGACGTCCAGATCAAACGTGTTGACGGGGCTCCCTGGATCACGGCGGCGACGCCACCGACGACAATGGAGTCGACTCGATAAATCTGCCGAGTGCTGAGCGAGGCAATCGGCCTGTACCGCGCCGCGGGCTACCGCGAGGTCGAGCCGTTCAACGGGGAGCCGTACGCGCACCACGAGCTGGCCACTGCGCGCACGTAACGATTTCCGCTCCCCTGCTGGGAAAGACGGTGTTGACGAGGAGCTCGTGCACCGCCGGGTCCGGGTCGGCGCACCCGTCGCGGAGCACCGTCAGCTCGTAGCCCCGGTCCGACGCATCGTACAGCGTGGCCGCGACCATGGCGCTCGTCGCGACACCAGTGAGCGCGAGCGAGTCCACGCCGCGGGCGCGGAGCACCAGATCGAGATCCGTTCCTGCGAACGCGCTCGTGCGCCGCTTGAGCACGACGACGTCGTCCGCGGTGACCTCCAGCGCGACCTCCGTACCCGGCGAACCCTCGTGGAACAGGTTGCCGGCCCGGTGGAAGGCCGCGAAGACCTCACCCGCCAAGTCCGCGCCGTTGGCCCGAAACGCGGTACGCACGAACACGACCAGCACCCCGGCAGCGCGGGCTCGCGGCAGCAGCTCGGTCACCGGCGGCACCACGGCCTTCGTGAACGGGTAGTTGTCGAGAATCCCGACCTGGAGGTCACCGACGATCAGCGCGCAGCTCATGGTGCGAGCTTCTCCATCCGGCGGCCCACCGTCAATAGAACACCGACGCCGAGACGGTCGTCGAGGTTCGCGGGGCAGTCTTCTGCCCTCCCTCGGCGATCATGCCTTGCCTCAGGCACGACGCTCGATGGCCCCTCGACCGGCACACGTACCAACTACATACTCGCCTGCGTCATCGATCGCGTCCAGCGGCGCGCCACGCGTGCGCCTCTCATCGGCATGCCCGTGCGCTCGACGCGCGGCGCGCGACCATCAATGGCCCGACGCGCGGCGCACGCGCCACGTGCTCGTCTGCGTTGTCGTCGGGAGCTCGGCCGCCGTCTCGACGGGGGCGCCGACGGGACGCGGCCCACCGGGCTCATCGGGGCCACCTCCGAGAGCGGGTGAGGGCGCGGGCCGCGCCGTTGCAGGGGCACTTCTTCGCTTCGGAGGGATGGGGCATCGAGGGCCCGCTCGCGCCTTCGTCCGGTGTAGATACCGCACGGTCCTGCGTTGGTCTGCTTGACAAGGTGGGGCAGCCGTCGGATACGCTGCCTTTGCACGATGCGTTGGGGCGGCACGTGGGAGTGGGTCGGAGTTCAAGGCGGACCGACCATTCAGGGAGCGATCGCCCGTCTGCGTCAGGCGATGCACCTGGACCGCCGGCGTCCGCGCTCGATCGCGGGCGGCTCGGCTCGAAGGAGTGACGAATGCAGATCGGAATCATCGGCGCCGGCTCGATCGGCGGGTCGCTGGCGAAGCTGTTGGGTAAGCTCGGTCACCAGGTCGTGATCGCGAACTCGCGCGGGCCGGACACGCTCCGCGAGCTTGCCGCCGAGACCGGGGCCACCCCCGTCACGGCCGCCGAGGCCGCGCGCGGCGGCGAGATCGTGGTCGTTACGATCCCCCAGCGCGCGGTCGTGGACCTGCCGAACGATCTCTTCGCCGGCGTGCCCGCCGATGTGGTCGTGATCGACACCAACAACTACTACCCGGTCCGCGACGGCAGCATCCCGGCCATCGAGGCGGGGCAGGTCGAGAGCGCGTGGGTCGCCGAGCAGATCGGGCGGCCAGTGGTCAAGGCGTTCAACAACATCTACTTCGAGAGCCTGCTCGCGAAGGGCAAGCCGAAGGGCACGCCGGGGCGCGTCGCGCTCCCGATCGCGGGGGATCCGCCGGAAGCGCGGGCGAAGGTCATGCGCCTCGTCGACGAGCTCGGCTTCGATGCGGTCGACGCGGGCGGCCTCGAGGACTCGTGGCGGCAGCAGCCGGGTACCCCCGGCTACATCCACGACCTCGACGCGCCTCGGCTGAAGGAGGCGCTCGCCGCGGCCGAGCGGAGCCGCATCCCCGAGTACCGCAAGGCCTCGGACGACTGGCTGCGATCGCTCATCGCGTCACAGAGCCCGAGCTGATCCGAGCGCAAGCGGAATCGTCGGCCGCAGCGGCGGCCTCGAGGACGCAGTATCCTCAGAAGGAGCGCGCCCCGGCGCGCGCGGGCGGCGTGGTAGCGGCGGCCGAGCTCGAAGGCGGCGGCGAGCCGGGTCGCGTCGAACAGCGCAATCTGGGTGCGCTCGGCCAGCGCCGCGGGCGAGAGGCGGCCGAGGGAGAGGAGAGCGGCCGTGCCGAGGATGCGCGGCGTGACGCCGGGGGTGACCCGACCCAGGTTGCGGTAGCCGGCTTGCGGTAGCCGGCGTCGCTTCGTTCTCGCAGGTCGACGTCGGTCAGTATCAGGGGGATCGGCGCGCACGGATCGCAGCGATCTCACCGAGATCGAGCAGATCTTTGGCACGACCGGCCGCGCGCTTGGCGCGTTCCAGGGCGTCCAGCCCCAGGATTCGAACCGTGGAGCCGTAGAGCTGGATTTCCTCCGACCCTTTCACAACGTCGTCGAAGCAACCCACTCCGGGCACCTCGCCCAGCAAGTCTATGGCGCCAATATCCGTGCTCAGCGTGAAGTTGAGCCCGCTCCATAACGTCTGGTCATCCCAGAAAAAGGGCAACTCGGGAGGAAACCCGCGAAGCGTAGGATGGAACGGAGCCAGGGCGCGTGCGAGGCGCCGCAAGTTCTCGCGATCGCGCGAGTAGCACATATCGATGTCGTTCGTCGTGCGGCTCGAGCCTTGAATTACCAGCGCGAGCCCGCCGATGATCACGAAATCGACACGCTCACCGACGAGCGCTTCAACGACGCGCCGAAAGTCGGTGACCATGGGCTGCCTTCGCCTCCTCGATGAACTCCAGTGCCTTCCGCATCCGCTCGACTCTCTCGGTGGGAGTCAAGCGCAGGTTCTCGGCGATGAGCGATGCATCAACGCCAGAGGGGACCCTTTCGAGTATCCGCTGATCCCAGCTCTTCTCGGCGTCGGAGGGTTCAGCCGCTGTTCGTTCGGCTTGGCGATCATGCATCGGCGTCGGGCTCCTGACCCACTGTACCACGGTGGTGATCCCCGACGATAGCGAGCGAGCATGGCTCCCGAGGCCGGCCGGCTGTCGTCTCCCTGAGCGCGTACGCCCGTCGCAGTCCTCCCGCCTTGGACGTCGCAGCGGTCAGGTGGGTCCCACCGCCCGACCTCGCGAGCGCCTTTCTCGCGCGCCATCCAGGTCGAGGTCGCGCCTCGGGCGCACGATCGTTCAGCTCGACCTCAGCCCGGTCGTGAACGATGACCGGGAGCGTCACCGGAGCCGCGCGCGGGCGTCACGAAAGACCTCCTCGGCCGGTCTCCCCCGGGACGGAGCCGTGTCAAGCTCTGCGTCCCGACGCGTCGCTTCCTCGGTCCAGAGGCGCCTGTGCTCCTCCTCGGAGAGCTCATCTAGGCTTTCCAGAAGCGTTTCTGCGAGACGTGCGCGCTCCGCGACGGGCAGCTTCAGGGCTTCGGCTTCCAGCTCGGGAAGGTTCACGGGGGGATTGTACCGCGCGGCTCGGAGGCTGCCCAGGCGCGCTTCCCCATCGGCGAGGAGATGCCGCGACGACGGCGATGGCCGACGTCGACTGGCGTGGCGCAGGCACGGAGCGACCTGACCGAGCTCGGGCTAGCCAAGCCACGGTCGGTTGCTCCACGGGCTCCAGCGCCTCTGCCGCTGCCCGGGCTCGCGGAGCTCCCGGCCGGGGCGGTGCGCGGGAGGCTTTCGGCTGGATGCGCAGGGGCACAGCGCGCCGGCGGCGGGGTGCTGCGCGTGGCGAGGGCCTACTCGTGGACGGCGGCGTAGCGGCCGCTGGGCGTGACGATGACGTGGGCCGTGAGCGGGACGAGCAACTCCGCGGAGAGGTGGCGCAGCTCCAGGGTCATCGCTTCGTCCTCGCGGGTCGGCGTCGGGTCGCCGCTCGGGTGGTTATGGGCCAGGACGAAGCTGTGGGCGGCCATGTCCAGCGCCGTGCGCAGGACGGTTGAGCGGCCGACGTGGAGGGCGTCGTCGGAGCCGCGGGCGAGCAGGCGCGTCTCGCGGACGCGGCCGTGGGTGTCGAGCGCCGCGATCCAGAGCTCCTCGTGGACCAGGGACGCCAGCCTCGGGCCGAAGTACCGCGCCACGCGGGCGGCGTCGGTGAGGAGCGCGCCCCGGCGTGCGCGGGCGGCGTGGTAGCGGCGGCCGAGCTCGAAGGCGGCGGCGAGCCGGGTCGCGTCGAACAGCGCGATCTGGATGCGCTCGGCGAGCGCCGCGGGTGAGAGGCGACCGAGGGAGGGAAGAGCGGCCGTGCCGAGGATGCGCGGGCCGACGCCGGGCAGGCCGAGCACCATCTCGAGGAAGGCGGCCTCGGTCGCGGCTGGCAGCTCGGCCGCCGTCTCGGCGGGGGCGTCGACGGGGCGCGGCTCATCTGGGCCACCGCCGAGAGCGGGTGAGCGCGCGGGCGAAGAGGAGATCAAGCGCGGCCGGCCGCGCAAGCGCCCCGCCGCCTAACCTCGCGCTGCAGGTCGCTGCTGAGCGCGTGGGGGTTGGGCTGGCGCGCACGTCACACTTCTGGTGATGAGCCTTGCCTGCGCGCACCTGTCCCCGGTAAGGTTCACGACCGGACTGGACGTGGCACAGGAGCTTGTAGATGGACGCTATGACGCTTGAGGCTCAGGAAGCGGCGCTGTTGCAGCAGGTGCCAGAGGACGGGACACCAGTTGGGAACATGGCGCTAATGCGTACTCTGCGGTGGACTCCGCTTGAGTACTGGCCGGTGCGCAACCGGTTGGTTGAGCGCGGCGTTCTCGAGCGTGGTCGTGGCAAAGGCGGCAGCGTCTATCGAGTGCTTGATGCGACCGCGGGAGCGCCAGCGGCGGCTGCAGGGGTTCCCGAGGTCAGCGTCACGCCTCCGCAAGAGGACTGGGAACGCGAGAAGAGCCTCTACGCACCAATGGCTAAGGTGATTGGCGAAAGCTGGGTTGCGGCTGCCGGCTTCGACAACCACGTCATTCAAGTTACGGCGCAGCAAGGTAGTAGATATACGGGCGGTAAGTGGTCGCGGCCCGACTTGGCCGTTGCGACGCTCTCGACCTACCCGTACATCCCGGGACGCCATTTTGATGTCATTACTTTTGAAATCAAGACCTCGGACGGTCTTGATGTCACGTCTGTGTATGAAGCTCTCGCACACCTCCGGTCTGCGACGCGTTCATACGTTCTCGCTCATGTTCCTGCTGAGCGCGCGAAGCAACTCGAGAGCCACTTGGACGAGATCTTTGCCGAAGCAAAAAAGCATGGCGTAGGCGTCATCATTGCTGGAAAGCCGGACGACTACGATACCTGGGAAGAGGTCGTTGACCCGGTTCGTGCAGACCCGGACCCGCGTCGCCTCAATGAGTTTCTGGCAAAGCAATTTACTAAAGACCAGCTCGAGCAGTTGGCAAAGTGGTTCAAATAGCATCTTCAACAATATAGACCGCTCAATTCTGTGCGACCTCGGGACACCTTGCCTGACGCCGAGGTGTTCAAGGAGGTGCCGCCGCCTCCCGCCGGCGCGCCCCGCTGACGGGGCGTCCCCGGGTGGTGGGGGGAGCTTGGGGTGCTCGACCGATCACCCCCATGGCCGCCGCTGCACCCGGGCCTGTGGACGCACCGGCTTCCACCGACGCGGTTCGCTGGGCGAGCTCCAACCCAGCTATTCAGGAAACCGCAGCGTTTCCACGGCGACGCCGTCCTCGCCCGAGATCATCTTGCCCTGGTCGTCCCAGCTGATGCCGCCCTTGCCCGGCGGCCCCAGCGTGAACGTGACGCCCTCGATCGTGAGCCGGTCCTCGTCGAGGTAGGCGATGCCGATCAAGTCGCCGCCGCGCCCCGGGCCGCCGTAGCCGCCCTCGCCGCCGTCGCCGCCGGGGCCCCCGTTGCAGGAATAGGCCGAGTGGTCCTCCAGCACGCCGCCCGGTGCGCCCCGGCCGCCTCGTCCGCCTCGCTGGGGCTCGCCGCCGTCGCCGCCCTGGCCGCCGTCGGACGTCTCGATCTCGCTGTCGCGCACGGTCACTCTGGCGTGCAGCGCGACGATGCCGATGCTCGGGTAGCCGTTCTCGCCCCCCTTGCCGCCTCGTCCACCCAGCCGCCGGCCCCGCCCGATCCTCCCCCGGCGCCCCCCTTGGACACCGCGCCGCACACGCCGAGCCCGCCCCTGCGGCCGCCGCCTCCGCCGCCGCCCTGGCCCGGCGTGCCCCAGCCGCCGTCGCCGGCCCAGTCCGCTTCCCAGCCGGCCTCGCCGATGCGCCCGATGCCCTGGCCAGGGACGCCGGCGGTGCCTCGCGCGCCGTAGATCCCGTAGTTCCCGTCCGTGCAGCCCACGTCGGCCACGTCCCCGCGTCCTCGCCGTCCGTAGTTGCTGAGGTGCCGCGTCGGGGTCGGCGACTTCAGGCGGTCGCCAGGCCTGCCCTCGACGACTTGCCCAGCAGATGCCGCCTTCGCGCTGCAGCCTGCAGGCGGGTCTAGACGCGGAAGGCTCCCACCTGTACGTCGCGTTCGGGAGGGGCGCATGAATTCGTAGATCCTGGGGCGGCGCTGGAACGATCGCGCTTGATGCCGCGCTGCCGACGCCGGTGCCGTCCGGCTGCTTCGCGCTTCGCGCGTGCGAGTCAGGAGCGATCCGGGAACGCCGAGGTGATCGGCCACCTCGGCGAGGAGACGACGACTGGCCGTGACGCCTCGGGAGAAGCTTGCGTCCGTTCTGAACTGGAGGAGGCCATGTCGAAGAAGCTCTTCTCGCACATCGCAGCACTGTCATTCGTTGGCACTCTCGGCGGGCTGGTGGTCCCCGCATGCACGATCCACATCGGACCAGGGAGCGGTGATGGGATCGACGATACGCAGGCCGATCCTGGTAGCGGTGAGGAGGTCGCTGGCGACCAGGACGACAACGGCGAAGACTCCGAAGTCCCGGCCGTGGAGGATGAAGAGGCGACCACCGCGCTGGAGGAGGCGCTGGCGATCGCCGATCCCTACGAGCTCGCTCTCGTGGATCTCAAGACGCAGTACTCCAGCTACGCGCTCGCCGCGATGATCGAGTCGCAAGGCAGCGATCCTGCAACAATCGCCCCGACGCTCTTGCAACAGATGATCGATGAGTACGCGCCCATCGTCTGGGAGCAAGCGCAGCAGTGGGTCGAGGGGCTCGATCCGTCGGCGGTCGAGCTGGCGAAGATCAACATCAAGGAAGAATGCGTCGACAAGTGGGACTTCGGCTGCAGGCGCAAGCAGTACTGTGACTTCGAGGACGGCAAGGGTTATGGGAGCTGCGCGGTCACGGGATGCGGCAAGGGAAGGTGCTCGCTGTGCCCGAGCTTTATTGATATATCAGCATTCATCAACAAGGGCTGGTGCACTTACACCTGTGTTCGCGACAAACAAATCGTGGGCATCAAGATGATCTGGTACGTTTTCATAGACAAGAAAATCGAAGAATGTATGCTGCTCGCGCATCCGGTCCCCTTCGAATGAGGGTTCCATGGCACACGATGACGACATCGTTGATACCGACATGATCCTCCAGATGGCATTCGAGCATGCCGCGAAGCGCAGGCCCGATGGAAGCTCTGCGCTCTCCGACTTCGAGCAAGCCGCTGCGGCCATCCTGTGGGTGCACGCCCTCGCCGTTCCGCGGCTTTTCCTCGGGATGAGCCGCATGCCTCCGCGCGAGCACCTGCTTCGGATAGTGGACTGGTACCTCGCGTACGTTCGTCGCGGTAAGCGCCACGTGTCCCCGGAATTCAGCCCCGTGCCCTACGAAGAGCGCGAGCCTCTGGCCATGCGGCTCCGTGCGCTCATCGAAGCGTGGTCGCCTCCTGGACTGCCGGCGGAGATCACGGAGGTCGCGCGCGCCCTCCTTCACGCCGAGGGAATGTTGGCGCCGCCGGGCGGGTGGGACAACTCGCCTGAGCCGGAGATGCCACCGGAGGAGTTCCTCTACTGGCCGGAAGGCGTACCTGCGCTGCTGAAATCCAAGAGGCAAGGCCCTGGAGACCGCGAGCGCGGGGACTCCTGACCCGGTGGACAAGAATCCTTTGGCGAGCCCGGCCGATCGAGGAACCCGGAGCGTCTCCACAGCGACGCCGTCCTCGCCCGAGATCATCTTGCCCTGGTCGTCCCAGCGGATGCCGCCCTTGCCCGGCAGCCCCTGCGTGTAAGGTGACGGGCAGCGGGCCACGGAGCTGGCGGAGGGGGCGCACGAGGGAGGAAGAATTGCGCAGCAACCACAAAAGGCGCGCGGGACGACGCCGAGGCTGCGCAGGAGACCCACCGGGCCTGCGCAGGAGCCGGACGATCGTGACGAAGGACACCAACGGGGGTGCACAGGAGGGGCGCGGAGGCCGCGCAGGACAGGGGCGAATGTTGCGCAGGACACCAACGGGGGTGCGCAGGAAGGCGCCCAGGCCGCGCAGGAGACCCCCCGGGCTGCGCAGGAGGGTCGACGGGGCCGCACAGGAGGGCGCCGGGTCTTGTGCAGGAAGGCCAATGGGCTGCGCAGGACGGCCGGCGGCGCTGCGCAGGAGGCCGCCGCGCTGCCGCTCCGCCTGGTCCCCCCGCTCCGCGATCACCTCACTGCCGTGCGCGCCCAGCACGCCGCCTCCGCCGCCGCCCTGGCCCGGCGTGCCCCAGCCGCCGTCGCCGGCCCAGTCCGCTTCCCAGCCGGCCTCGCTGATGCGCCCGATGCCCTGGCCGGGTGCGCCGACGGTGCCTCGCGCGCCGTAGATGCCATAGTCGCCGTCCGTGCAGCCCACGTCGGCCACGTCCCCGCGTCCTCGCCCGCCGTAGTTGCTGGGGTTCGGCGTCGGGGTTGGCTCGCCGTCGCGCCCGTCCACCGCGCCGCCGGGCAATCCGTCACCGCCCGTGCCGCCGACGCTCGGGAGCCCCGCCCTCGCACGGGTTCACCACGGCAGCCCCGCCGGCCAAGGTCTCCGCCGAGCACGTATTCCCGCCAACCATCCCATTGGCACCGTCGGGTGCACGGCTCGGCCCGGGCAAGTCCTCGCCTTGATGCCCCCCACCCGGCGGAGGGGCAAAGCCAGCCTCGGAGGATCTCGATCGCGGTGTTCGACTGGACGAGCATCGCGATCGGCTCCGATGAAGTTATGCCCATGTCGCCGATTCTCGATACCCTGTCTGGAGCACCGCGATCGGGTGCACGGCGTGCGCGCGGCGGATCGGCTGCTCGCCGACCTCCGACAGGCGGAGGAAGCGGCCCTCCTTGCGCACGAGGTCGTGCCATGGCGCCGCCGACCTCCTCGGTGGGCACGGCGGGGTCCGCGCGGTGCTGGTCGAGTAGATCGATGTGGCGGTGGCGAGGCAGGCGCACATTGTCTGTACGCGTCCGGTGACCTGCATGCTGTCTTGGAGCCTCTGCGCTGCGTAGAGATTCGCGCCGGAGGTGCGGATGGACGAGAGCACACCCTGACTACAAATGACGCCGTTGTTGCTGTCTTCCTCGGCTTCGCGGAGATCTTCCGACGGCTGCCGAACGGCGCCGGGTTCCCGCGCCAGGTGTAGCCCCGTCCTCAGACCACAAGCGGTGATCGACACCCGCGGTCCAGCCCCCTCTCGGAGCATGGTGCCCCGGGAGGGGGGTCAGCCGGGCGCCCCCTTCTTCTTCGCCTCCACGGCCTTCTCGATCTCATCCTCGATCACACGCTCCATCCTGTCCTCGAAAGCGCGGCCAAAGATGTACGGCACGGCCATGGGGAAACCCGTCTCTCCGGGCTCTCCGTCGCACCAGGTGACGGGAAGCCCAGCCTTCTTGAGGGACTGACGAGCCGTCTCGAACGCGAGCTGTAACGCCTGGACCGCGTCCACACCGTAGGCCGAGTCTCGGACGGGATCTGGAATTCCCTGAATATCTACCGGACAGGCCCAGTCACCGGACGCCTTCTGCACCGGCTTGCCGATGGTCACGGTCACCATCCGGCCGGGCTCGCCTACGACCGAGAGGCGGCGTTCTGCAATGGGTTCGAGCGGGGTGTCGTCCTGCATAGGACGCACCTTGCGGCCCCTTCCCGCAGGGTGTCAAGCGGACGCCCTCTTCACGTACCGTAGTGCCAGTAACACCAGCCGAGGCACGCGACCAATCCACCCTTCGCTGCCGCCCAGCAACCGGCCCTCAAGCGAGGATCCGGTGGTAGCTGGGAGCAAAATTGCTCCATCGCCTGCTGTCCGTTCCGACATGCCCGGTTGCACTCGTCCAGGGAGTCATGCAGTTCGACCTCGCCGCTGGCCGCTTCGGGTTCGTCCACCTCTGGCGATGCTCCACATCCCATCGTGGCCGCCAGACCTGTGGCTCCGAGAAGACCCAGCACGCACGGCAGCCGTCTCATGTGCTTCCCCCGAGGAGCACGTGGAGCCCGGCCCCTGACTACGTCAAGGACGACCTTGCCGGGTCGCTCCCTATACGATTTGCATTTGAATCGACAATTGGATAGGCTGTAATGCTTGTCAAGTGAACATCCGACGTCATATTTTCTGACGTTAGATGGCTTGTGTCATTTGCTTTCATCCGGCGAAGCGTCTCATCGAGGAGTGGATCCTCCGGGGGAATTCTCTTCGCCGGACGGCGAAGAAGTACGGCCTGCTCACCGCGACTGGCGAACTCAACTTTCACCGCACGGCAAGCCTATGTCCCTGGCCTGCTCGGCGTCAGGATGGGCTCTACCGAACGGATACACCCGGACCCGCGCCCGCCGCCGACCGCCGACCGCCGCGCGACTACAAGGGCTGGCACATCGACATCACCTTCGTCGCCAACCCGAACAGGTACTCCATCCTGCGCGGCGTGGAGATCCCGCCGTACGGCGGCGACACGCTCTGGAGCAACCTCGAGTGCGCCTACGACGGCCTGTCGCCCACGATCAAGGCGCTCGTCGACGGGCTCCAGGCCGTCCACCGCACGAGCAGCTACGATAGCGGAGAGCCCAGGCCGGGCCGCAAGGCCGTAGGCCCGTTCGCCGCGCTTCACCCGCTCGTTCGCGTGCACCCGCGGACCGGCCGCAAATCGCTGTTCGTCAACCCGGGGACGACGAGCCACATCGTGGGCCTGCGAGAGCGCGAGAGCCAGGCGCTGCTCGATATGCTCGCCGACGAGGTGACGCGGCCCGAGTACGCGGTGCGCTTCCGCTGGACGCCCAACGCGATCGCCGTATGGGACAACCAGGCCACCGCCCACGCCGGCCCCATCGACTACGCCCACTTCGACCTGCCGCGCGTCGTTCGCCGCATCACCGTCGCAGGCGAGCTGCCCCAGGGGCCCGACGGGTTCCGCTCGCGGCCGCTCGAAGGCGAGCTGTTCGGCGTGCTCGGTTGACGTCGCGCCCCCACGCCGTCTCCGCCACCGCCTCCGCCGCCGCCCTGGCCCGGCGTGCCCCAGCCGCCGTCCTCGGCCCGGTCCGCTTCCCAGCCGGCGTCGCTGGCCGCCCCCGTCCGCCATGGCGCCGCCACCCCTGAGCTGGAGCTCTGCTCGCATTTTCCCGGTGTTTCGTGCCGGCATGGGGTGTGCTCGAGGCCGGGCGTCATGCCGACGCTCGAGCACAACGCCCTCGTCGAGATGTTCCGCGAGCACCCGGAGCTCGCGCCCCGCTTGCTCGCGACGCTCTTCCACGTCGAGGTGCCGCCGCACGCCTCGGTCGCGGTGGTCGAGTCGTCGCTCGACCAGCTCATCCCGGTGGAGTTCCGCGCCGATCTGGTGCTCGAGCTTCGAGACGACAGCGACGCGCTCGTGCTGGCGATCGTCATCGAGGTGCAGCGCGACGTGGACCCGGACAAGAAGTTCTCGTGGCCGGCGTACGTCGCGGTCGTGCGCGCCAGGAAGCGCTGCGGCACGATCGTCCTCGTGGTCGCGCCGGACGCCGGCGTGGCCGCCTGGGCCGCGGAGAACATCGACCTCGGCCTGGGCCGCGGCAACGTGGAGCCGCTGGTGCTCGGTCCGGCGGTCGTCCCCGAGATCATCGACCCGGCCGACGCGGAGAAGGAGACGGAGCTCGCCGTGCTCTCGGCGGTGGCGCACGGCAACGGGCCGAGCGGGCTCACCGTGGTCCAGGCGGCGCTCGCGGGCCTCGGCCGGCTCGACCAGGCGCACGCGATGGTCTATTTTCAGCTCATCTGGAACGGGTTGCGTGAGCCCATGAGGCAGGCTCTGGAGGCAGTGGTCATGGAACGGCAGATCGAAGGCGAGGCGACGTTTCCCCCGTTCGTGCAGAAGCTCATCGATCGCGGCAAGCTCGAGGGCATCCGTGAGGGCGAGCTCAAGGGCATCCGTGAGGGCGAGCTCAAGGGCAAGAGGGACACGCTGCTGCGGCTGCTTGCGCGTGCAGGGATCGTGCTCACCGAGGACGAGAGCGCGCGCATCCAGGCATGCACGGAGGTCGCGACCCTCGACCGCTGGATCGATAACGTCCTCGGAGCGAAGACTGCCACCGAAGTGCTTTCCTGACGATGGACGGATGCGGCCCAACAAGGCGATGAGTCAGACGGGCTTTGCCGGCTGATTATCGGCGGGGCGTTGCTGCCGCGGCCTGTACGATCCACGAGCTTCAAAACCACCGACAAAACTCCGTCCTCGTCGCCGCGCGATTTCCCTTCCAAGTGGGGTCGGCAGAAGGAGGCCCGCCCGCGCGGCATGCGATCGTGTCGCTTCGTCCGTTGCTACCACCGCCCCCGCCGCCCCCTTGGCCGACGCCGCCCCTCTTGCCTTCCTCGCCCCGGACGCCGACCCAGCCCGCGGGCAGCGGGCCACGGAGCTGGCGGAGGGGGCGCACGAGGGAGGAAGAATTGCGCGGCAACCACAGAAGGCGCGCGAGACGACGCCGAGGCTGCGCAGGAGACCCACCGGGCTGCGCAGGAGTCGGACGATCGTGACGAAGGACACCAACGGGGGTGCACAGGAGAGGCGCGGAGGCCGCGCTGGACAGGAGCGAATGTTGCGCAGGACACCAACGGGGGCGCACAGGAAGGCGCCCAGGCCCGCAGGAGACCCCCCCGGAGCTGAGCAGGAGGGTCGACGGAGCCGCACAGGAGCGCGCCGGGTCCTGTGCAGGAAGGCCAATGGGCTGCGCAGGACGGCCGACCGCGCTGCGCAGGAGGCCGCCGCGCTGCCGCTCCGCCTGGTCCCCCCGCCCCGCGATCACCTCACTGCCGTGCGCGCCGCGCGCCGCCTCCGCCGCCGCCCTGGCCCGGCGTGCCCCAGCCGCCGTCGCCGGCCCAGTCGGATGGCGCATCACGCGCCTCGAACTGCGCCGCACGATCCTCGATGATACCAGCCCATAGAGTTTGCCGGACGAGTGGCCTCGAGGATCGCGACGCTCGCTCCATCACGAGAAATACGTGCTGTGGGAGACGTCCTTCCAGGCCTCGTACTCGGCGCGCTGCGCATTCAGCTTCGCCATGATGCCTGTCCAGCTGTCCGCGCCGAGGCTGAGGCGCTGGGGCATCTCTCCAGAATCCGCAAGTTGGACGAGGATGTCCGCCATCCGAACGGGATCACCTGGCGCAAGTGAACCGTCCTTGTCGTTCACCAGCAGGTCCATGACCGCATGGGCGGTGGCGCCATAGGCGTCGATCCTCGGGCTCCGGAGATTCCGTTCGACGATGCCCGTCCGGAAGCCGCCCGGTTCGACCGACATCACCTTGATGCCAAGCGGCGCGACCTCCTGCGACAGTGCCTCCGTGAGGCCTTCGAGCGCGAACTTGGAAGCGCTGTAGTACCCGAGAGCGGGCATGGCGACGACGCCGTTCATCGAAGAGATGTTGATGATCGTGCCGCGCCCCCGAGCGCGCATGCCGGCCAGAGCTGCCCGTAGGGTGCTCGCGACGCCGAAGAAATTCGTCTCGAAGACCGTCCGGATCTTCTGATCTTCTCCTTCTTCAACTGCGGCGAGATAGCCGAGCGCTGCGTTGTTCACGAGCACGTCGATGCCGCCGCGCCACGCCTCGGCGGCGGCCACCGCGGTCTCGATCTCGGATGGCTTGGTGAGATCCATCGAGAGTGGAAGCACAGCGTCGGGGTACGCCTCCACGAGCCCTCCGAGGCGGGCGCTGTCCCGCGCCGTGGCGGCAACGTGATGGCCGGCGCGAAGGGCAGCGTTTGCGATCGCGGCCCCGAGTCCGCTCGACGCTCCGGTGATGAACCAGGTCTGGGCACTCATCTTCTGTTCCTCCTGATGGCCGCATTGTGCGGCCTGCCATGCGGTCTGCAGCGCTGTTCCTCCGCGGCCAGGCTCGCGAGCCTGCGCCGAGGTCGTCCCGTGATGGATCGTTCGCCTAGGCTTGGACGCGCACGACGACCTTGCCGACGGCGCCCCCCTGGAGATGGGCGACGGCCGCCGGGAGATCGACCAGATCATAGGTCGCGGCCACGACGGGGCGGATCCCGAGACCGTCGATGGCCCGGATCATGTCCTCCAGCGCTCGCCGGGGTCCGACGCCGATCGCGTTGATCGTCGCGCGACGCAGGAGCAGCGGGCCAACCGGGGTCGAGATGCGGTCGCTGTCCAGAAGGCCGACGAGCAGGATCCTTCCGCCGTAGGCCAGGGCTTCGACGGAGGTAGCGAGGTTCTCGCCCGCGGCCATCTCGATCACGGCGTCCGCGCCGCGGCCGCTCGTGAACGCCATGACCTCGCGGTCCCAATGGGGACGGGTGCGATAGTTGATACCCGCGCGTGCGCCCAGGCCCAATCCGAACGCCAGCTTCTCATCGCTGCTGGAGGTCAAGATCACCTTCGCCCCGTGCGCCGCTGCGAACTGCAGCGCGAAGAGCGAAACGCCGCCCGTACCCTGCACGACCCAGGTCTGCCCCGCCCTGACCCGCCCGGTCTCCACGACAGCCATCCAGGCGGTCAGACCCGCAGTCGAGAGCGTGCTCGCCTCCTCGGGGCCGAGGGTCTGGGGCGCTGCGACCAGCATGTCTTCGCTGACCGCCGCGAACTCGGCCAGGCGGCCCGAGACCGCGATGGTATTCGTGTGAAGGCCCGGGGCCGCCCCGTCGATCCAGTCCTCGATGTCGACGCCGACCACCCGATCGCCGATGAAAAACCGCGTCGCGAGCGGTCCGAGCTCCACGACCTGCCCGGCGAAGTCGCTCCCGGGCACATAGGGGTGTGCCAGCTCGCCCATGCGGCCTTCCCACATCAGAAGATCGCGGTAGTTCAGCGAGACCGCCTGGATCCTCACCAGGACCTCACGAGGCCCAGGCTCGGGCCTTCGAGCATCGCGGAGCGTCAGGTTCCGGACGCCTGGGGCATCGAGCTCCCAGCGCCGCATGCGCGGCCTCTGCAGAGCTCGTCCGGCGTCGGAGCGCTTCGGTGTCGTGATACCTGAACTGATCATCTCGTGCCTCCCGTGCATCGACGGCGATTCGTCCTTGCGGAGACTTAGCCGTCGCACCGGCGGCGTTGCAGTGGATCAGATCGTGAGGCTCCCTCTCGGAAAACGAGAGGCTGCCGTCGCCTCGGCGGGCCGCTAGGCGCCTGGTCTCGGTTGCCCCGCCGGCGCCCCGACGCCTTCGGCCGCAAGCCGGGCCTGCAGCCGGGGCGCCATCCAGTCCAGGAAGGCGCGCACCTTCAGCGGTAGGCGGCCCTGACCGGAGAAGACGAGGTGGATCGGAAGAGCAGGCACCTCGAAGGCCTCGAGGAGCGGCGTGAGGGCTCCGCTTCGCAGCTCCGATGCGATCTGGTAGTCCAGGGCTCTCGTGATCCCCAGGCCTGCCTTGGCCGCCACCACCGCCGCAGCGGGCGAATTGACCGCGACCCGCGCGCGCGGCTCCGCGATCACGTGGGAGGCGTCCCGGACGTACCGCCAGGGCGAGGACACGAACCCACGATAGGTCACGCCGTCCCGTTCCGTCAGGTCCTCTGGCGCCCGAGGGCCGCCGAAGGCCCGCAGGTAGCCCGGGCTCGCACAGGTGATGGAGCGTGTCGACCCGACACGCCTGGCCATCAACGAGCTGTCCTCCAGCTCTCCGATCCGGACCGCCACGTGCACATGCTCCTCCACGACGTTCACCATCACGTCCGTCAGGAAGAGGCGCAGATCGATCTTCGGATGCGCGGCAAGGAACTCGCTGGCGATCGGAAGTACGTGCAGCTCGCCGAACAGAGTCGGCGCCGTGACGGTCAGCTCCCCCCGAGGCTCCTGATATTCGCCCGCGACGGCCTGCTCGGCTTCCTGCAGCTGCTCGAGGATGTGCCGCGCGGCAATCGCGTACTCCCGCGCCGCCTCGGTCAGTTCGACCCGGCGACTGGTGCGGATCAGAAGCTGCGTGCCGAGATGACGTTCGAGCTCCGCGACCTTGCGGCTGATGGTAGGCAGCGGCGCCTGCAGCCGCCGGCCCGCCGCGGACAGGCTGCCGGTGTCGACCACGGCCAGAAAAACGAGCATGGCGTCGAGCCGGTCCATCGGCCTCTCCTATCACGGAAGGGCGATGGCGAGCCTCGCGATGGCCTCCTCCAGGCAGATGCTGAACACGGCGCACGGCCCGCCAGGCCCGGTCGCGGTGGCTCGATCAAGAACTTCGGAACGACGCAGCTCATCCGCGGCGGCTCTGTGCCGCCCTCGACCCAATCGCGCTCATGAACGCACACGTACAGATCTCGGGTATACCTCCCCCATGAGCAACCTGTCCGCGATCGGCTTCGCTGCTGCCTCCGAGGACGACTTGCGGCGTACGGTCGGCGCCGCGCTCGAGCGCGCCGCTCCGCCGCCGGACCTCGGCGCGTCCGCGGCGCACTACCTCTGGTTCCGCGACGCGAGCGGCGCCGCGCTCGCTGCCCGGCTTGACGCCCGAAAGGCGATCGATTGCATCACCCCCTTCTTCGCCGCGCCCGACGGCGGCACGCGCTGGCGAGTGCACACGAGCGCGCCGCACCTCGATCGCGAGTGCCTGCATTGTAGCGGCGCGGACTGCGACGTGCTCGACCCTTCGTCCGGCGTGATGTGCACGCGGACCGCGCTGCAATTCCTGTTCTTCGAGCCCTATCAGGCCTGGCTCGCGGAGGAGCGGACGTTCGAGGTCGTGATCGTCGGCTTCGCCTCGTCCCTTTCACTCTGCACCACGCCCGACGACCTCGAGCGCGCGCAGGCGGCGCTCTTCGGCGATGCCGAGCCCGGCGTCCCGCGCGAGCCCGGCAAGCCCATGCGCCTCGCGGACCAGGCATTCCTGCCGCACGGCATGTTCGGCGCCGAGGGCGAGCTCGGCGCGCGCGCCCGCGCCCTCCTCACGGGGAACGTCGAGTCGGTCACCCTTGCACGCAACGAGATCACCGGGAGCAGGTTCGTACACACGCGCGTCCGTACCCTCGGCGGTCCCATCGACATCGTCGCGCCGGCGGACGCCGTGGAGGTCCCGGAGCGCGCGACGCTCGTGGTCGCCGACTGCTGGCTGGTCGGACGACCTGTCGAGGCGCCGCCCTCGAAGACCGGTTTCTTCCGCCGCATCCTCGGCCGGGCCTGAGAGCGGCGGGCGGAGATGAATGCATGACTACCCGATGGGACATCGAAGGCACTCTGGTGCGCTGGTTCGCCGTCGATGCGGACTCCCAACTTGGTGTCTTCACGGGACCGTACGCGGCGTGGCCTCGGTGGTTGAGCCTGTGCCCATCCCGGCGGATTTCTCGCGGCACAGTGCCGCCTGACCCGGCGGCTGCTGCCGGCGGTGCACCTGCGCCGGGCTTCGCGGCCCAGGTGCCCGACGGCAGAACCGCAGTCGTTCGGCGGGCCGGCATCATGCCAAGGCGGCCAGGCGGGAAGCGCGCCCCCCGAGCAGTCCGCGGGATGCAAGGATGCACCGAGCCCACGACGAGCAGAAGGCGTAGGATGCATCTCCATGGCGGCCGACCGCGTTTCGCGCACCAAGACGATCGACGGCATTGTCACGCCCGCGTTCATCCATAACGGGCCGACGTTCTTCTTCGTCGACCTTCCCGTCTTCGCGGACGGCCTCGTCGACTGCTGGGAGCTCCTTGACCTCGCGCTCTTTCGTGACCGGCTCCGCTCCGGCTGGGTCACGCCGCACACCTCGGACCCCGCCGAGGTGTCGGTACACGGCCTTGCGGCGTGGACCACCACGGGCGGCCGGTGGGAGATCGACGCCGATGGCCTGTTCGAGCGGGTTCTCGCGCTGGTGCGTCAGCTCAACCCGCGGATGGAGAACCTCCACGACTGCCACGGGCGCACGGTCGAGATGGTCGGCGGTGTGCGCGTTTCCATCCTCGGCACGTCGCAAGAGCGGCCCGTACGCGTCGTTGATCCCACGTGCGCGTTCTCCGAGCGCGTCCCGGGGGACCGGATCTCGGTCCTCGTTCACGACGGCGAGTACCACCTCGCGAGCCTCCGCGTCTTCGCCGATGGTGTCGTCGAGCTGGGGCGCCTTCCGTCTCCCGACGCGCTGGACGTCGCTGCCCTCCGCAGCATGGTCGAGGCCGGCAGGATCGTCGGCTCGGTGCCGGAGGGCGCCCGCGTCCACATCCATGGCCTCGGGTCGTTCGTCGTCCAGGCGGAGCATTACGGCACGGATCCCCGCGAGCAGCTCCGCGAGGTCTCGGACCTGCTCGACAAACTGAACGGCCGCCCAGGCTCCATCGCGCGCTGCCGCACCGCCTACGAAACGTACCTCGCCGATCCGACCGTCGCGCACCGTGAAGCGCTTCGCGCGGCGTACGAGGCTGTGCCCGAACACAACCGCCGCTACGTCGGCGACATGGACACGAGGGACGTCGGCGTACGCATGATCCTCTACGGGGAAAAGGAGATCGAAGGTTGGAGCCACCGTGTGGTCGCACGCGCGTCGGGCGAGAAGAACCTCCCGGAGATCCGAGTCCCGAAGCCGAAGGATGAGTAATGCTACAGCGGGGAGCAGGTTCGTGTGATACGGGGCTCAGCCGCTAGGCACGCGAGTGAGGCGTACGAAAGTACGCCGCAGGGAGCCGAACGACGCGGATGAGCCCGAAGCACACGAACCTGCTCCCCCCTGTAGGCCGGGCGAGCCGCGACGTCCCGGTCCCCTGAGCCGCACCCTGCGGCTCGCAGTCGCAGGAGCCGAGGTTGAAATCCTGGTCGCGGCCGATCTGCCGGACACAGCGGTTCGCGATCATCTGCTTGATATCGCCGACTTTCGAGGCTCCCCGAGCTTCCGCAGATCAGTCCGATACTCAACCGGTTCGTATCCCTGCTGAAATGACGACCGGAACCGGGCTCGGCGAACAAGCGGCTGGAGCCGACGAAGCCTGCGGCGTGGATGACCGAAGCCTTGCGACAGGCCGGACGGGCGTGGCACGATGGGACGTCGGCCTCGGCGGGCTTCGCGGCTCACCCGCAAGCCGTCAGGCAGCGCAGGGCAGGTGAAATAGGCCGCTTGAAGGGGGAGACAGTGGCCGGTGCGCGAAGGGCGTGTCACCTTCTGCCGGGCGGCCCGTCAGACGATTGAAGGCATCGAAGGAACCAGGTGTGATGAGAAAACCGGAGCTGGTGAGGTTCGAGATTGAAGGTGCCGAAATGGCGGTCCGCCTGGCGGGCGATCGGGAGAAGCCGGCCATTCTCCTGATCCACGGCTTTCCAAGCTCCTCGGAATCGTTCCGGAACGTAATCGACACCCTCGCGCGGGACTGCTTCGTGATCACCCCGGACCTTCCGGGGTTCGGCGGCTCCGAGCCGGTCGAGCGCCCCTCATTCTCGCGTTTCGCGGACATGATCGACGGACTGCTCGCGCGGCTCGGAGCCGGGTCCTTCCACCTCTACCTCCACGATTATGGAACGGCGGTAGGACTTCATCTCGCCACGCGCGCGCCGCGCAGGATAAGCAGCCTCATCGTCCAGAATGCCAATGCCCATGAGAGCGGGATGGGGCCGCAATGGTCGGCGACCAGGGCCTATTGGGACGATCCCACGCCGGAGCGGCAAGCCGAGGCGACCGCGCACCTGACCTTCGAGGGGACGCGCGACCAATATCTGGGCGGCGTGCCCCGGGACATCGCCGAGCGCATCGATCCCAGGCTGTGGGAGGAGGACTGGCGGATCATGTCGCTCCCCGGCCGGCTCGAGACGCAGCGTGCGCTGGTGCTCGACTATCGCAGCCATGTCGCGCGGTTCGGGGAGATCGCCGATTATCTCGCTCGCTGGCAACCCCCGGCGCTGATGCTGTGGGGGCGGCACGATATCTTCTTCGATCTCGAGGAGACCCTCTCCTGGATGAAGGCGCTCCCGCGCATGGAGGCGCACATCCTCGACGGCCCGCATTTCCTGCTGGAGACCCATCCGGCCGAATGCGCCGCGTTGATGAGCGCCTTCGTCAGGCGCGTGGAGGGGCTGCGTTAGGACGCGCACACCGTGAGCCCGACGGTCGGCAGCTGGATTCCGGGCGCGTGACGCGGACGCCGGCCCGTCGACGAGCCGGGAGCATCTTGCGTCGACGTACCCCGCTCTGGAGGAGCTTTGCCGGTCAGCAAGAGGCGCCTGACCGGCGCTCGCATCCCACGGCGCTCACGCGCCCCAGCTGAAGCACAACACGCTAGCCATCATCAGGTGCATTCGTGTCGAAAGTTGATCTCAAGAGGGAACTCAAACATCTCTACCAGGCATCCGCGAAGGAGGTGGTTCAGGTTGAAGTGCCGACATTTCGGTTCCTCATGATCGACGGCAAGGGCGATCCCAACACATCACGGGAGTATGCCGAGGCCGTGGAAACGCTATTCTCCGTTGCCTACACGACGAAATTCATGGTGAAGAAGGGGGCGCAAGGGATCGACTACGCGGTCATGCCTCTTGAAGGCCTCTGGTGGTCGGATGACATGTCCGCCTTCACCTCCAACGACAGGTCACGGTGGAAATGGACGATGATGATCATGCAGCCTCATTTCGTTGCGGAGGCGGTGATTCAGGCGGCCATGGTGGAAGTGAGGCGGAAGAAGGCGCTCCCCGCGCTGGACGCGCTCAGGCTGGAGAGCTTCACCGAAGGGTCATGCGCTCAGATACTTCACATTGGCCCCTTCACCGAAGAAGGGCCGACCATTCAGCGAGTCCATGATTTTATCGTTGCGCGCTCGGCGCTTGCAGGAAAGCACCACGAGGTGTATCTGAGCGACATACGTCGCGCCGATCCGGCCAAGTGGAAGACCATCATCCGCCAACCCATGGCGTGATGGTCAACAGATCGCTCGAGCCGACGCCGCTCCGCGGCACGGATCAACTCAGGCGTCAGGTCGCAGAAAACACGCTCTCCCTCACCACCACCCGTCCTCGGAGGTTCTATGAAGCGAGTCACTGGCATTGGCGGCATCTTCTTCAAAGCCAAAGACGCTCCGGCGCTACAGGCTTGGTACAAGCGGCACCTCGGGATCGATGTCCAGGAATGGGGCGACACGGCTTTTACCTGGACCGACGGCGAAGGGAAGCCGGTCGCCGGAACAACCGTCTGGTCCATTGCTTCTGCGCAAGGCGACCAGTTTGCGCCCAGCGCTGCGACGTTCATGGTCAACTACCGGGTCGAGGATCTCCACGCCCTCGTCAAGGTCTTACGCGAAGAAGGCTGCAACGTTCTCGAGAAGATCGACGATTCCGAGTACGGGAAGTTTGCCTGGGTCATCGATCCGGAAGGAAACAAGGTAGAGCTCTGGCAGCCGCCTGCCGGCCAATGACCAGCGCAAGCGGCCTCAGCACGAAGATGGTCGCTCGCTGCCGTGGTCTCCTCAGATCGCGACGAAGCCACCGTCGACGGTGAGCGTGTGGCCGGTCATGTACGGGTTGGTCATCAGGAACTCGATGGCGTGGGCGATGTCCTCGGGCTGGCCGAAGCGCCGGACGGGCAGGTCCTTCTCGGCCCAGGCCTTCATCTGCTCCCGCCGCCCGGCGTGAATGGCCGTGTCGACGACGCCCGCCATCAGCACATTGACGCGGATCGGCGCGAGCTCCAGCGCCAGCGCCTTTCCGAAGCTCAGGATCGACCCGCTCGCGGCGGCGAGGACCGAGAACCCCTCTCGCGGCGGCCTCTCCGCCGAGGCGCCGGCCACGAGCGTGACCGAGCCGCGCTCGCGGAGGAGCGGCGCGGCCGCGCGCAGGACGTTCACGAACCCGCGCAGCTTGTCGAAGCTGCGCTCGACCTGCTCGGCGGTCAGCGCCCTTATCGGCGCGCGACTGGCCAGCTCGTCCGCGACCGCGGTGAGCACCAGATGATCGATGCCCCCGATCGACGCGATCACCGCCATCGCGCGATCCACGGCGGCGGCGTCCAGCATGTCCATGGCGACCGCGCGTGTCGTCCCCCCGGTGACGCTCGCCGCGGCCTCGTCGAGCCTCGCCTGCGAGCGGCTGAGCAGGATCACGCGGGCGCCCCGCGCCGCCGCCGCACGCGCCGTGGCGAGCCCGATCCCCGAGCTCGCGCCGACGACGGCCACGGTCTGACTCGATAGCTCGCTCATCGCCCTTCCCTCCGGAGATCCAGCACCGCCTTGCCCGCCACCCGCCGATCGAGCAGCGCCTGGGCCGCCTCCGCCGCGCGCTCGAAGCCGCCGCGAAACCCGATCTGCGGGTCGAGCTCTCGCCGCTCGAGCAGCGAGGCCAGGTAGGTGATGTCCGGCCCGAAGCCGGCGCCCACGACGAAGACCTCGACGCGCCGGCTCCCCCCGCGCCGCCGCTCCTGCTCGAAGTCGATGGTGCTCGGCTCGCCCGACGCCATACCGATGCTCTGCACCGAGCCGCCGCGCTCCACGAGGCTCAGCGCCCGGGCGAGCTGCGCGCCGCCGACGTTGTCGAGCACGCCGAAGACAGGCTCCTTCACCGCGTCCAGGCCGACGACCACCTCGTCGGCGCCGACCTCGCGCAGCCCCTCGCCGCGCGCGGCGCTCCCGACAGCGGCCACGACGTGCGCGCCGGCGCGGCGCGCGAGCTGGACGGCGTAGCGGCCGACGCCGCCCGAGGCGCCCGTGACGAGGACACGGCGCCCCACCACCGGCCCGAGGGCGCGCAGCGCACGCAGCGCCGTCACGCCCGCCACCGGGATCGTGCTGGCCGCGCCGAGATCGACCGAGTCCGGCACGACGCCGAGGTCGGACGTGTCGACCGCGCGCAGCTCGGCCCACGCGCCGCCGTTCCAGGCGAACGACGCGACGCGCGCCCCCTCCTTCGGCCCGAACCCGTCGGCGGCCGCGCGGACCACGACGCCGGCGGCGTCCCACCCCGGCACCTCGCCGGGCTTGCGCAGGTCGGACAGGAACGCGACCTCGCCGAAGTTCAGCGAGACAGCGTGGACCTCGATGAGCGCCTGCGACGGCGCCGGGGCCGGGGGCGGCACCTCCGCAAAGCGAAGGCCTCGTGGCTGGCTGGGATCATAAACAAGCGCACGCATGGTGTTCTTCACGCCTCCTGCGCCGCAACGTGCGCCCGGCGCGGCGGACGTTCCATGCTAGTTTGTCTCCAATGCTTGCCCGTTCGTCCGACCCGGAGGCGCTCTCGCCCGACGCGCTGAGCGAGGTGCTCCAGGACCTCCGGCTCTCGGAGGGCTCCTATGGTCGCTGCGAGCTGACGCGCCCCTGGGGCATCGACCTCCCCCCGGTGCCGCAGGCGCGGTTCCATTTCGTCGTCTCGGGCGGCTGCTGGCTGCGCGCGCCGAAGCGCGGGTGGCTGGAGCTCCACGCGGGCGACGTCGCGCTCCTGCCGCGCGGGACGGGCCACGCGCTCGCGGACAGGGCACGCGGGCGCGTGAAGCCGCTCGAGGAGATGCCGCTCGAGGAGATCGGCGACCGGGTGTTCGACATGCGCGCCGGCGGCGCGGGCGCGCGGACGATCCTCGTTTGCTGCAGCGTGGGGTTCGCCCAGCCCGCCGTGAATCCGCTCCTCGAGCTGATGCCTCCGCTGCTCCTCGTGCGGGGCGGCGGCGCCGAGGACGCGGTGCTGCCGGCGCTCCTCGACGCCATGGCAGACGAGGTGCTCAGGCGCCGCGTCGGCGCCGCGACGGTGATGACACGCCTCGCGGACGTGGTGATCACGAGGGTAGTCCGCGCGTGGGTCGAGTCGCGCACGGAGGAGACGGAGGGCTGGCTCGCCGCCATACGAGACCCGCAGATCGGCCGCGCGCTCGCCGCGATCCACCGGCGCCCGGGCGAGCCGTGGTCGGTGGAGTCGCTCGCCGACGTGGCGGGGATGTCGCGCTCCATCTTCTCGGAGCGCTTCGCGGCGGTGGTCGGCGTGCCGCCGGCGCGCTATCTCGCGCGCTGGCGCATGCACGTCGCGAGCGGCTGGCTGCGCGACGACCGCGTGACCGTCGCCGAGGCGGCCGCGCGGCTCGGCTATGACTCCGAGGCGGCCTTCAGCCGTGCGTTCAAGCGATTCTCGGGCGTGCCGCCGAGCGCCTTGCGGCGGCAGGGTCGCGACGAGGGCTCCCGGGTCCCGCGCGCCACGGATCCCTGACGGGAATGGCACGGACGGAGAGAGAGGGATAGCACCTCGCGCGACGACCCAGGCGCCTCACCCCCTCTCCGCCTGGCGGCGGCAGCGATGGCGATCCGCTACTTTGCGAGCTTGCCGATCACCTTGAAGCCGATGTTCGCGCCGTACTTCGTCGTGCCGTAGCCCAGCTGGATGTTGAGAAAGCCCAGCGCTTCCAGGTAGCGGGCATTCGCCAGCGGGCCTGCATCGACGCTCTCGAAGCCGAGCGCCTTGCCGAGCTCGAGCACCTGCTTCTTGGCATCGTCGTGGTCACCCGCGACGAGCAGGCTCAAGGACTCGCCGTCGACCTTCCCGCTGGCCATGTTCTGCGCGAACACGGTGTTGAAGGCCTTGACGACGCGCGCACCCCGGGCCCACTCCTGGACCTGCTCGGCGCCGCTCTTGTTCAGGTCGCCCGCGTAGCTCCAGTCGGCATTCAGCAGGTTGGTCGGGTCGACGAGGGTCTTGCCCTCGACGTTGCCGAGCTTCTCGATCGCGTCGGCGCGCGCCGGGGCCGGGATGGCCAGGACGATGATGTCGCCCCAGCTGCCGGCGGCCCGGACCTCGCCGGGATCGGAGCCGGTGGTGCGAACCTCGTAGCCCGCCTTCGCGGCGCCGCTCTGGATGGCACTTCCGACGTTTCCCTTGCCGATGATGGCGATCTTGCGCGTACCCATGTTCCGCTCCTTGGTTGCGTGAGGTGTCGAGAGCCAGCCTAGTATCGTTCCGGAGTGGTCGGCAGGGTGCAGAAAGTGGTAGGAGCGTTCCATGCCTGGAACGCCGGATTGGAACCTCCTGCCCTTCTTCGTGGCGGTCGCCGAGAACGGCAGCATTTCTGCAGCCGCCCGCAAGCTGGGCGCTCCCAAGTCTTCCGTCAGCCGCTCGGTCACGGCCCTCGAGCAGGCGCTCGGCGTGCAGCTCTTCCATCGGACCGCACGCGATGTGCAGCTCACCACGGCCGGCATCGCCTTTTACGAGCAGGCGCGCCCCGTCCTGGCCGCCTTCCGGCAGCTCACGGGCAGCCTGCCGGAGCAGGAGCCCGAGCCGTCCGGAACGCTGCGCATCACCGCCCCCAGGGACATGGCGCTGACCTTTCTCGTGGCGACGTTCGCCCAGTTCCTGATCCGCTACCCGGGCGTGAATCTCGACGTGCGCCCCTCGAACCAGGTGACCGATCTCGCCGCGGAGGGCTTCGACGCCGCCCTGCGCCTCGCTCCCAAGCTCAAGGACTCGAGCCTGGTTGCGCGTCGACTCGGCGCCGTGGATCTGGGGATCTTTGCTGCGCCCAACTACGTCGCGCAATTCGGTGCGCCGCGCTCGCTGGCCGACTGCGCCAAGCACCGCTGGGTGTCCTTCTCCGACTTGCGCCGCCTTCCGAAGGAGCTGCAAGACCCGCCATCGCCGCGCGTCTCCACCGATGATCTGCTGCTTGCCCACGGCATGGTGCGGATGGCCGCGGGGCTCGCCGTGCTGCCCGGCTACCTGGCACACGAGGACGTGCTCGCAGGGCGGCTGGTACGGCTGGTTCCGAGCTGGAAGCAGACCGTCGGAACTCTCTTCTTCGTCTACCCGCCGGCCCAGCACGTGCCGCGCAAAGTGACGGCCCTGCGCGACTACCTGGTGGACGTCATCGCCCAGCGACCTCTCGCGCTCGCAGATGGATGAGCGCCGTCCATGCCGCTCAGGCGACCACGAGCCCGGCGCGCGCCGGCCGCTCGGTCAGGGCGGCGAGTCCGCCTTCGTACTCTCAGGACAGCACTCGGCCGTGGGACGAGGTCACCAGCACGTACCTCACGGAGTCCGAAACGCCTATCTGTTCAGGTTTGCCGACACGCTCTAACAGGATGGAGATGTCTTGCGGCTCGATCCCGTCCTTCGAGGCTCGAGCTCAAGGTGGGTTTCCCTGGCGTGGCGCCGATGCCAGCGCTCGAGCACGTTGACGAGGGCCGCGAGGATCCTGCCCAACGCTGCCCCGAGGCCAGGCGAAGGCTCGTCGCACAGCGTCGGTGCGACCGAGAGCCGCAGCCGGTCCTTGATGATCTCCTGGGCGCGGCGAATGGATCGTGGATCCTGGCGGTCGAACCAGATGGCTTCGCCAAACGACTCGCTGGCCTCGGGGCCTTCGTCCTCCGCGGGCCCGAGGTACAGGGTCACGGTGTGTCGTCCCAGTGCGGCTGGTGGATCGATCCGCATGTTCCTGGGAAACAGCGTGATCCGCGCTCGTGACAGATCGGTGGCGCAAGCGAAGACTCTCCGTTGCAGCGCGGCGCTCACCCCGCAGGCTGTGGAGTGAACGCGGCCCCGTCGATGCATCGATAAGTTACTGATACAGCGTCACTTTTCCCGGAGGAATGCGGATCGCTCGAGGTTCTCCATGCCAACCAGCGCGTGCAGCGTGGCTGTACGGTGGGACCGGTGATGCCGCGAGCCCTTCACCGCGGGCGACGCGGCGGCAGAGGGCGCCGCCGTTGGGCCATACCGGAGCCGCCCTGGGCGGCGAAACGGGCGGAACCATCAAAATTGCTGCTGTTTCCTGCGACCGCTCGTCATCGACCGGCTTTTCTGATAGTTCGGCGGGCGGGCGCTGTGCCAAAGAACCAGCAGCGCGCCGTCGAGGCCGACATGGTGGCGCCCGTCCTCGCGCGCATCGACGCGGCGGCGGCGTCGATGCGGGCGCTTCCTCGATCACTGGTTCGCGCCGGAGGCGCGGGCGCGCATCGGCAAGCTCAGCGACGCACTGGCTGCAAAGAGCAAGCCCGCGTCCTGAGCGCGGAGACAGCGCCGCGACGGCTATGGGCGCTTCTTCGATGACGACGTGCAGGGCCGCCGGGATGTCATCGTCTATCTGGTCGGTACCGTCGTTCTCGATCATCCACAGAAACATGATCTCGATCCGGTGGTGAACGACAACGTGGCCCCCTGATCCGCTACGGGTCGCGAGGGGTTTGCCATGGTTACCTGATCCAGTCCGGCCCCAACGCCATGGACGACACGGTTCATGTCCGCCATCCCGAGGCGAGCACGGACTGCGGAGGGAGGGACTGGACTGGGACCGTCGTCCCTTACGAGATCGATCTGGGTCAGGGGTTCGTCAAGCTGGCGAGCGTCGATGTCATCGAAGCAGATCTGAGCGCCGGCCTCCTGGAGATCTTGCGCCGACGTTCGGGCCGACCGCCTCGGCCCACGCGACCACCCGCTCCGGCGGCCACTTGCCCTAATCGCGATGAGCCCTGGGACGGTGCTCATCGGCAATCACCGCCGTCCCCTTCGGCCCGTAGCTGCGGGCGTGCGACGCGCGCGCACGCCGCCGTGCAACAGCTCCACGACCGATGCCGTCGCCCGGATCTCCACGCGGGCGCCCACCAGCGCGTACGATGCGCTGTAGAGGCGGTCGTCGTAGGCGACGCAGTAATCGATGTTGACCTTGGCGTGCTTCCAGTCGGCTAGCTCGTACCGCCGCGCCGGCGGCGGCCGCATCACGGGCTTGCCGATGCTCTCGAACGCCGTGCGCCGGCAGCCGTCCAGCTTCTGGTGTCGGTGATCATCGCGTCCCGCGTCGGGCCGGTGAAGATCGCGGCCACGCGATCGCCGGCGTTTACGGCTCACCCCGGCCCCCACGCCGATCAGGGCCGCGATCGCGTCGTCGAGCGAGCCGGGTCCGATGCAGCGTGACATGTCACGGCCAGAGCTGTGACATGTCACGTGACATGTCACGTGACATGTCACGGCCAGAGCTGTGACATGTCACGGCCAGCGCCGTGACGTGCTCCCCCTGCTCCTCGGTGTCCCGGGCAAGAGCACGTTCCGAGGCCCAGGGCTTGGCACGAACTCTGTAATACGCAAACCGCGGCGCGTGCATGGTCCCCGTAGAGGTCCATCGGCGCGACTGCAAAACCATCCGTTCGTCGAGGAACATACGAGAACATGAGAAAGCTTCTACTTGCCGTTACGGTCCTGTCTGCTAGCGCCATCGGTTGCGTCGAAGGTGGTTCGTACAATCCGGAGGCGCTCGGCGGTGATGGCGACGACGACCTTGGCACCGCTCAACAGGCACTCGGAGAGCCAGATTGCGGAACTGTCGCTATGTCGGGTCTATTCTGGCAATCTGCCGACGGGATCAGCCGCTCGACCCTTGGCACACAAACGAGCCCAGACTGGACTTACACCTCGGGTGCCTGCCCTTATCAGTACATCGTCGAATACACGAACCTCCCCGCAGGGGATGGCACGCGCAATCTCTACATCAACACAACGTTCCAGGGAGGAAACGTCTGGAGCGACATAACGAACGAAACGGACTGCGAACGCATGCACCTCCTTGTCGGAACCTACATCTGGAACAGCAACACCACCGATCCGTCTTCCACCGAGACTGCCGTGACTGATGGACTCTGGACTGGCACTTCTTGCGTAGGCGTCTGGAGTAACAGTTCAATTGGCGTTGGCGCCGACTACGGAAATCTAAGCTCAACGCCTCTCGATGGAAAGTACAAAGTTCGGGTCGCTGCACGAGCATACCAATGCGCGCATGCCGACAATTGCGACGACTGGCTGCGGACGAGTCTCCGGGTCGAGACCACTCCGATCTGGCTCAATGTCATCAACTGATCACGCCGCTTTCGCCACCTGATCGAATGCGCCGTGGGCGTGCCCAGGTAGAGCTCCACGGCGCGCAGGAAAGCGCCTGTTCACCGCACCGGAGCTCTATCTGAAGCACGAGCGGCTCAGCCAGCCGACGAAGCTCAAGCCCCCTGCCCTGAATGATCTGAGACGACATCGTCATGCATCTGGGCAACGACGACCACGACTGAGCCGGCACGGCCGGCGGGCTGCCGCAGCGAGATCTCCTGGTCTTCCTCCGGCGTGCCGCCCTCCTCTGCGCCGAACCGATCGGCTTCCTCCACGAGCAACCCGTCCACGAGCTCGCCCGGCGCATCCTCGGGCAGCGCCCGCGAGGCGAGCCAGCCGCCAGGTTCCGGCCCGCCCCGCGCCCGGTCGAGGCGGGCCTCCCGGCCATGGCCAGCGCCGTCTCCGGCGGCCTCGTTCCCGCCGGAACGGCGCTCCTGCGCCCTCCGCTGACCAAGGCCGAGTTTCAGGAGGCGGCAGCCTGCTACATTGGCCGCGGACCTGTCCGGCGTCTGGGGTTGTACCCGTGCTGCCGAGGCGCCGGCCAGGACGAGCAGCAACGCTGCGCCGGCGCCCGTGGACGAGGCCGAGCGTCTGAAGCGCGGGGTAGAGGTCGAGTCGCGGATGTTCCGCGCCGTGGACCGCGACGAGCGCATGAGCCTGTCGGCGCTCCTGTCGGAAAGATGCCAGTTCCCTAGGTGCCATCCCGTCCACCGTACGCGGCGCATGGTCTCGCGAGATCCTTGCCGCTCCGGGGAGGTCTTGACATCGGCCCCCCCGGTTCGCCTTTCTGTACCATGCGACATCCCCACGCTCGCCGCTTCGAGCCAGACGACCTGCTGTCGTTCAAGCTTGTTGCCGAGATGGTCCTCTCGCCCGACGGCCGCTGGATCGTTTATGTCCTCGAGGAGATCGACGCCGAGGCAGACACCTACGTCTCCAACCTGTGGCTGATCCCCGCGAGCGGAGGCGCTCCCCGGCAGATCACGTTCGGCTCGGACACGAACGAGAGCCCCCGCTTCTCTCCCGACTCCTCTCGGATCGCCTTCCTCTCGGATCGGGACGGCGGCCCGGCGCAGCTCTATGTGATCCGGATCGACGGCGGCGAGGCGAGGCGGCTGACCGACCTCAAGTCGGGCGCCGGTCTCCCGGCCTGGTCGCCTGACGGCGCTGTCCTGGTCCTCTCGGCGAAGGTCGCCTCCGATGCGCCGCCGGGGGCTCCGCGGGTGGTGACGAGGGCCTTGTACAAGAGCGATGGGGTGGGGTTCGTGCTGGACCGCCGGACGCACCTCTTCATCGTTCCTGCCGACGGGGGCGAGGCGCGGCAGATCACGCGCGGTGACGCGAACGAGAGCGACCCGGCGTGGTCGCCCGACGGGCGCCTCATCGCGTTCAGCCGGACGCGGGAGGGCCCCCGCGACGCCCACTGCAGCGACCTCTGGGTGATGACGCCCTCGGGCGAAGGGCTCCGGCAGGTGACGCGCAGCTGCCCGCTCGCCACGATGCCCTCCTGGTCGCCGGACGGGCGCACCCTCGCCTTCTACGGCCCGCGCGAGGACGGCGCCTCGCGGCTGCACGTCTGGGTCGTCGACGCGCGCGGCGAGGCCGAGCCGCGCATGGTCACCTCGGAGGACACGGAGGTCGCGAGCTTCCCGCTCGGCAAGCTGATGCCCCCGGCGTGGTCCGCGGACGGGCGCGAGATCGCGGTGGTGCTCGCGACCGAAAACACCTCGGAGGTCGCGCTGGTCTCGGTCGAGCAGCGCGCGCTCCGCAAGGCCATCTCGGATGATCGTCAGATCACGCAGATCAGCGCGGCGCCCAGCGCCGGAGCCATCGCGTTCCTGTGGAGCACCATGCGCCTCTGCGGCCTGCTCGGGAGCGCGCGCTGGGACGGCTCGGACGCGCGGCTCCTCATCGACGTCAACGAGGCATGGGGCGAGGATCGCGCGTGGCCCGACGTCTCGCTGCGGGAGTTCGCTGGCGCGTCGGGGATGAAGAACGTCGGCCTCCTGATGCTGCCGCCGGGAGGCGGAGGGGGCCCCTTACCGCTGCTCGTCCATGTGCACGGGGGCCCGCACGCCTCTGTCGAGTTCGGCTTCACGTACCGGCCGTACTGGTATGTGCTGGTGTCCCGCGGGTGGGCCGTCCTGTCCTTGAACCCGGTCGGCTCGGCCGGACAAGGAAAGGAGTTCGCCGATCGTCTGCGGGGGCGCTGGGGCGAGCGCGATTTACCGGAGCACCTCGCCACCATCGACGAGCTGGTCGCCGAGGGCACGGTCGACGGCGATCGCGTCGCCATCGCGGGCAAGTCGTACGGCGGCTTCATGGCCGCGTGGGCGATCGGCAAGACGAAGCGCTTCCGCGCCGCCGTCTCGGGCGCGCCGGTGGCGAACCTCGAGTCCCATTTCGGGACGTCCGACACCGGCTACTACGTCGATCCCCACGATATGCGAGGAGAGCCGTTCGACAAGCGAGAGCTCTACCGCAAGCTCTCGCCGGTGTCCTTGGCCGGCGAGGCCACGACGCCCACCCTGATCCTGTGCGGCGAGGAGGACCACCGCTGCCCCATCGGCCAGTCGGAGGAGCTCTTCGCGGCGCTCGCGCGTTCGGGCAAGGCGCCCGTCGAGTTCATCCGCTTTCCTGGCGGCGACCACCACCTCGCCGAGCACGGCAAGCCGAGCCACCGCGTGTTCTATAGCCGCCGCATCGCCGAGTGGATCGAGCGCTACTGCGCGAGAGACCGCGCTCCGGACGCGGCCTGACCGCGACGCGCGCGGCCGCCAAGCGGAGGCGCGCGGCCTCTGGACGCGGTATGGACACCTGGATACGCTCGTCGAATGAACGACTTGTTCGACAGTGACTCGAACGATCTGTTCCCGCCCGCCGACCGGGCGAAGATCGAGGCGCTCACGGAGGATCCGGACGCGAGGGTCGGCTACGAGCTGACCAAGGGGATGCTGACCTGGTCGGATGAAAAGCCGCGCGACATCGAGCTGTCCACGTTCACGAAGATCATGATGCTCCAGTCCTATCGATCCATGATGTACCGGCCGGAAGAGTTCCGAGATAGCCAGGACGAGTTCATTCGTGAATGGTTCGCGGCATGCCGCGCGACATGGGAGAGGGCGAGGGCCAGCGGCCTCCGGTGGATCGGCTTCACGCCGTCGCGCACCGATCCCGCGAACCTCGCGCTGCTCCTCGAGCTCGAGAAGATCGAGTTCTCGGACATGTAGCCTGCGGGAGATCCCGAGGGCCTCCCGCTCGACGACCTCGAGGACCAGATGGGGAGGAGACGACCAGCTGCTCGGATCGGGCATGGTGCTGGACGCCAGGGACGTGCTGTCCTCGAGCGACGGCGAGGTCATCGTGGTAAGGAACTGTGGACCGCTCGGCGAGCTCGTTTCAATGCTCGGCGGCCGCGATGATGACCCTCCGCGGCCGCCGTGCCGGCGATCGGTGGCGGCTTCAACGAGGGGCGGCGTCAAGCCGCATGTCTACGGGAGGACTTATGCAAGTGATCGTCGCGGGCGGTGGGATCGGCGGCCTGGCCGCGGCTCTGTCGCTGCACGGCTCGGGTCATGAGGTGACGGTGTTCGAGGCGGCGCCCACCATCCTGCCGCTCGGGGTCGGCATCAACCTCCTGCCCCACGCCGCCGAGGTGCTGGGCGAGCTGGGTCTTTTCGAGGCCCTGTTGGCCCAGAGCGTGGCGACCCGCGAGCTCATCTATTTCAACCGCTTCGGCCAGCGCATCTGGGGCGAGCCCCGCGGCCGCTTCGCGGGTCATGCCACGCCCCAGCTCTCCCTCCACCGCGGCGCCCTCCAAGGCGTGCTGTTCGACGCCGCCGTCGAGCGGCTGGGCACAGGCCGGGTGCTCTGCGATCGGCGCCTCGCGGGCCACGAGCAGGGCGGGGGCCGCGTCGAGGCGCTCTTCCTCGATCGCGCGGGCGCGGCGTGGAAGGTTTCCGCCGACCTCCTGATCTGCGCCGACGGCATCCACTCGGCGGCGCGCGCCGGCCTCTACCCGGACGAGGGGCCGCCGATCTACGGCGGTCACATCCTCTGGCGGGGGACCAGCCTGGCGATGCCCTTCCTCACCGGCGCCAGCATGATCATTGCCGGGCATCAGGACCAGAAGTTCGTCGTCTATCCGATTTCCCCACCGGGGCCGGACGGCCGCCAGAGGATCAACTGGGCCGCCGATCTCGCGTTCGCCAGGAGCCTGCGACGGGAGGACTGGAACCGGCGGGGCGACCCCGCCGACTTCCTGCCCAGGTTCGAGGACTGGCGCTTCGGCTGGCTGGATGTGCCCGACCTGATCCGGAGCGCCGAGGCGATCTACGAGTTCCCGCTGGTCGACCGCGATCCGCTGCCGCGCTGGAGCCATGGGCGCATGACGCTGCTGGGCGACGCCGCCCATCCCATGTATCCGAACGGCTCCAACGGGGCGAGCCAGGCCATCCTGGACGCCCGCGCCCTGGTCCGCGCGCTCGCCGCCCATGCCGATCCGGTGGAAGCGCTGGCCGCCTACGAGGCCGAGCGCCTGCCCCCTACCGCCGCCATCGTCGCGGCCAATCGCCGCAACGGTCCGGAGCAGTGCTTGCAGATCGCCTATGAGCGCGCGCCCGACGGCTTCGACCGCATCGAGGACGTCTTCGCCCCCGGCGAGCTGGAGGCCATCGCCGCCCGTTACAGGGTGCTGACCGGCCTGAAGCACGCCTCGGAGCCCGTCGTTCGCTGACGAGAGCCCCCGGCGCGCCCGAGATCCCCGAGAAGCCGGCATATCGTGCCACCCCCTTGTCAGCGGCAACTCATCTGCCCCAATGAAGGCGCACGCTCCCACCGAATCAACCTACCTCGACGCAACGCGGCTGCGGAGGTGGTAGCGGTAACGGAAGCGGGAACGGGCGCGGGAATGCTTGGGCCCTGAAGACATCGGGGCTCTGCGTGTGGCTGCGTCTTGCCTGCCGACCTTGCAAAACCAATTGACGCGCGGTGAGCTCGGGAGTATGGCAAGCACGCCATGCCGTCTGTCCACCTGACGCGCCACCTCTACACCTTCTTCCCGCACCTCGAAGGTCAACACCTCATCGTCGAGGCGTCGACAGCAGGTGAGGTCGTAGCGGCCCTGGAGAGGCTCGCGCCCGGCATCGGCTTCTACATCTGCGACGAGCGCGGCCGCTTGCGGACGCACGTCAACATTTTCGTCGGCAAGCAGATGATCCGCGACCGCAAGGGACTCACAGACGCAGTCGCTGCCGACGACGAGGTCCATATTCTGCAGGCGTTGAGCGGAGGGTGAAATGGCAAGCCGTATGCTGGTAGGCACGCGAAAAGGCACGTTTATCGTCGAGAAAAAGAACGGCTCGTGGAAGCCGCGCCTCGCGGGCCATGCCGGCGGCGGCGTCAACTATGTCGCGCGCGATCCCTACACGGGCAAGCTCTGGGCGCTGCTCGGCTTCGGCCATTGGGGGGCCAAGCTGTCCGTCTCGACGGATGAAGGCGAGACCTGGAACGACAACCCCGCCCAGATCAAATATCCCGAGGGCGCTCGCTACATCGGCCAGGACATGTACGAAGACGCCGGCAGCGACTTCGGCGTCGGCATCAAGATCGTCACGCGCCCGGCCACGGTGCAAAAGCTCTGGATCATCGGCTTCGGCCCGGGCGGCGCGGTCTACGTGGGCACCATTCCGGGTGGCTTGTTCGTCAGCCGCGACGGCGGCGGCTCCTTCGAGCTCAACCGGCCGCTCTGGAACCACGAGTCACGCGGCGGCGACCTGTTCACAGGCGAGGGCAAAGGCGAGACGAAATGGTTTGGTACGCCGGCCTCCGAGGGTGGTGAGTTCGCCCCGGGCATTCACTCCATCGTGGTGGACCCGCGTGACCCGAAGCGAATGCTCGTCGCCGTGTCCACGGCGGGAGTCATCGAAACAGCGGACGGTGGAGAGACCTGGCAACCGCGAAACAACGGCATGCGGCTCGATCACACGCCCGAACCAGACGCCGAGTGGGGCCACGACACGCATTACATCGAGCAATGCGAGGGCGATCCCGACCATGTCTGGCAGCAGAATCACGTTGGGATCTACTACAGCAGCGACGGCGCAAAGAGCTGGCGCAAGGTGAGCCGCCCAGAGCAAGGCGTGCATTTCGGCTTCCCCATCACAGCGGACGCGAGGGACGGACGCACGGCGTGGGTCGTCCCCGGTAAGTCGGACATGCAGCGAATCACCGTCGACGGCGCGCTCTTCGTGGCTCGCACGAAGGACGGCGGTGAGACCTGGGAGCAGCTCCGCAGGGGTTTGCCCCAGGAGCAAGCCTACGACGTCATCTACCGCCACGCGCTCGCCAACAAGGACGGCACCGTGGCCTTCGGCACCACCACGGGCAATCTCTACGTGAGCGATGACGGCGGAGAGGGCTGGACGACCGTGGCCAATAACCTGCCGCCGATCTATTCAGTACGCATGGCGTGATAGGTTGCATGGAGGTCACGGGGCGCAAGCGAGCGGCGCCCCGGCCCGCGCCCGCACCGGCCGATCGACGCGACCGGCGCCGCCGCCGCGAGGGGCGGGGCACCGCTCCAGGTGGGGCAAGAAAGTTGCACCTTGTGCATTCAACGGTCAGAAAATAAACTCGAGTTCAATCGGCGCACATGAGCTGATCGATGATCTCGAAGGTGTCGACGATCGTGGCGTAACTGGCCTCGATGTCGTTGGTCGACGTCGACAGCGACATCACGACGACGCGCGAGCCGTCGTCGCTCGCGGCGTTCCGGGTCGAGTACCCGAGCGTGTCGCCGGCGTGGCTCCAGTATCCTCCACCGCAGCTGGTCGGGATCCACAGGATCCCGAGACCATAGCCGGAGCCAGGCGCGATCGAGTCGAAGGCCGGCGCCGGGACCGTGTCGCGGAGCTCCGTCATCTGCTCCGGATCGAGCAGCGAGCCTTCGCTCAGCGCCCGCCAGAATTTCGCGAGATCCGCGGTGGTCGTGACGAGGGAGCCGGCGGCGTCGGCGAAGCTCTGGTTCGCGATCGTGACGTCGATGAGCGGCCCGCCGACCTCGTATTGCTGGTATGCCACGGCGTGCGGGGCAGGCAGATCCGTCTCGTCGCCGGGCTCGAACGTGCGGTCCAGGCCGAGCGGATCGAGGATGCGCGCCTCGACCTCCTCGCTCCAGTGATTTCCGGTGGCACGCTCGATGATCATGCCGGCGAGCACGTAGTTCGTGTTGGAGTAGGCCCACTGCGTCTCCGGATCGAAATTCGGCTTGTGTTCCATGGCGAGCGCAACGAGTTCTTCCGGTTCCATGTGGTCGAGCCGATGCTGCATGTACTCGTCGGCGGAGCGCAGCGCGGCCAGGCTCGGCTCGCCCTGACCGGTGTAGTTGTAGAGGCCGGTCGTGTGCCGGAGCAGCTGGCGGATCGTGATCAGCGAGCCGTCATTGCCGTTGCCCGACACGACGCCGGGGAGCCACTGCTCGACCGTGTCGTCCAGCGACAACGCTCCTTCTCCGGCGAGCTGCAGCGCCACGACGGCGACGAACGTCTTGGTGTTGCTCCCCATCCGGAAGTAGCTGTCGAAGTCGATCGGCTGCTCGCCGCCGAGCTGCGCCACGCCGCTGCGGGCGAGGATCCGTCGATCGCCGTCGAGCACCTCCGCATGCACGGCGACGATCCCGCCGGCGCGAATCTTGTCCACCCCTTGCTGGAGCAGCTCGTCGTAGGTGGTGTCGCCCTCCTCGGGAGCGCTGCTCGGGCAACCCAGGAGGAGCGACGCCATGCAGAAGAGCGGAATCGAGGGCTTGCTGAGTGTCATGCTCGTGCGTTCCCTCTCGAGGTATTTCCGTTCAATGGTTCTTGCGATTTCGTCGATGCCGCACGATCGCACAGATTTGCGGCCCGCTTCCTCCCGCTGCAGGTGCCTGTGGCGGTGTGCACTACGAGCCGGTCAATTTGCAGTCAATTTGCGGGGGACGCGGCGCACGCGTCCTCCGGCGAGAGGGCGCGCGCCCGCGCCGGCAGGGCAGCCTGCTTCACGGCTCTTCCCACGAGGGCTCGACGGCGGGCCGCTCCCGCTCGACGCGCCCGCTCCCCTCCTCCTGCCGGTCGCGGAACGGCGTCGATGCCGGCGGGAAGTCGCGGAGGCCGCGGCGGGCGGTGTAGTCGTAGCGGAGGAAGACCAACCCCGAGACGCGCGGCGAGGCGCGCGGCGAGGCCTCGGCCGGGCTCGGGACGTCGAACAGGAACGTCCCTTCCGCGCCGAGCGAGACGCGGTGCCCGCGCGCGAGCCAGCTCCAGAACGTGAGGCCCGCGGTGAACGCGTCGCGCAGGAAGGCCTCGTCGCGCGTCTCGTTCACCGGCCGGTAGCTCGCGAGCCAGCCGAGCTGGATCCACGGCCACAGCCCCCGGCCGGGGAGCAGGTCGAGGTCGAGCGTCGCGTCGATGCGGTCGAGCGCCGACGGCACCGGGCTCAGGCGCAGCGACGTGCCCGCCGTGACGAGCGCGTCGACGAACGGCCGGTACCGCAGGCGCGCCCCGAGCGAGGCCTGCGTGTCGTGCTCGGCGCCGTACGGCGTGTAGACGTCCTTGTCGGCGCCTACGAAGCCCCGCAGCGACTCGTCGACCGCGAGCCACGTGAAGCCCGCCCACGGCGAGAGCGTGAGCCCGCCGAGCGGGATGGACCAGAACGCGTTCGCGCTCGCCCTGGCGCCCATGGCGTCGCTGGCGTCCGGCTGGAACACGACGCGGCCGCTCAGCGAACCGCCGGGGACCCAGCCGCTCGAGCTCAGGTCGAAGCGCGCCTCCGCGCCGAAGCTCTCCGGCCCGTCGCGCAGGCGGCCGAACCCCGCGGCCGCGATCCAGGCGCGCCGCTCGATCAGCTCGCGGTGCACGTCGAGGCCGAGCTCGAGGAAGCGGACCGGAAGACGGGAGTCCTCCTCGGCGAGCTCGCTGTCGACGAGGCGCGCGTAGCCGCCGACGGAGAGCGGCCCCGGGTCCGGGTCCTCTCCCACCGGGGGCGCCGGACGAAGCAGCTCGTCCGCGGGCGTGATCGGCGCGGGCAGCGGCGGCGGCGCGGGCGGCGGCACGCGGGGGCGGGGCGCGCCGTTCGCGACGGCGAGCTCGACGCGGAGCAGCGCCCGGCCGCCGGGCGAGGCGACGCGCAGCACATGCGGGCCCTCGGGGAGGACGGCGACGCGGGACTCGACCTCACCGCCGAGCCAGAAGAACGGCTCGCGCGTGACGCCCAGGCGGCGCGCGGCGCGGTCCTCGGAGGCGTCGAGCGCGAGGGTCCCCTCCTCCACCGCGCCGCCGCCGGCCTCGCCGCCGACACCGTCGAGCGGCGCCACCGAGAAGCGCAGCTGGCCGGAACGCGCGGCCGCGGCGACCTCGGGATGGCAAGCCGGATCCCCGCCGTCCGCGGGCGCGGCGCGCGCGCGGGGCGACGCGCACTCGTAGGCGGCGCGGGCGCGGATGCGCACCACGGTCGGGCCGACGAACGCGAGCTCGAGGGGGCGCGCGGGGTCGATGTCGTTCCAGGTCGACAGGACGCGGCCCGAGAAGGGCTGCGCCGCGCCGGCCGCGGTCGCGCGGATCCAGCCGAGGACGCTCCGGTCCGCCGGAGGCCGCGCCTCGATGCGGTGGCTGCCCCGCGGCACCTGCACGACGCAGCGGTCGGCCATCGGCGCGGACGCCGCGGAGCACGCGACCGGCTCGCCGTCGAGCGCGATCGAGAACGCGCAGGGGGTCTCCTCGCGGTCGAGCGCCCGGCAGACGCCGTCGAGCACGATCGCGCCCGGCGCGGCGCGGTCGAGCCGGAACTCGGCGCGCGCGCCGTCGGTGATGAGGAGCGACGCCTCCGGCGCATCGACGAGCGCGCGCCGCACCCGCACGCGGAGCGGCAGATCGCGATCGGCCCTGGCCCGGATCTCGAGCGTGGCCGTGCCGGCCGTGGCGTCGGCGCGCGGCGGCACGGCCCAGCCGGTCACCGGGGCCAGCCGCGCGAGGGCGGCCGGCGGGAGCTGGACAGGCGGCGGCGCGACGCCGGCGGGAGGAGCCACGGCCGGGCCCTGCGCGGCGCTCCCCGAGGCCGCGGGCGCGGCGCCTTGCTGGCCGGCGGAGGCCTCGCGGGCGGCCTCCTGGACGGCGAACTCGGCGAGCACGAGGGCGCGCAGCGTGAGCCGTCGATCGGGCGCCGGGGCGGCGGAAGCCACGTCGGTGGCCAGGTTCGCGGCCCGGGCGAGCGCCGCGGCGGACCGGTGGGCGAGCCCGATCCGGGTGAAGGCGTCGGCGGCGAGCTGCACCTCGCTGGAGCGCTCGGCGAGGAGGCCGAGCAGCAGCGCGTCCGCGCCCGAGCTGTCGCCCGCGGGTCCCGCGAGCAGCGCGACGCCGCGCCGCGGGTCGCCGCTGGCGCGCGCGCCGCGCGCGGCCGCGAGGGGCGCGCGGTCGTCGGGCAGCGGGAGCGGCGGTACGCGCGCGGGCAGGCCGAGCGGGACCGCCACCGGGCTGCCCGGCGGCAGGGAGAAGACGGTGCTCGGCGGCGCGCCCGCGGTCGACGCGCCGGGCAGATGCGCCGCGTCCCAGGGATCCTCCTCGGCGGGGCGGTCGAGCGCGGCGAGCGCCGGGAAGCCGAGGGCTTCGAGCGCCGCGGCGCGCTGCGCGTGGAGCGCGCCGCGGGCAGGTGAGGGCGCGGCGCGGAGGGCGCGCGTGGCGCCCCGGATCTGCTCGAGCGTACCGTCGACGGGCGCGCCGTCCGGCGGGCGCACCGGCCTGACGGCGCGCGGGGCGCCGGGCGCGGCGGGGTGCAGGCGCACCGAGGCGCGGAGCAGCGTCGGCGCATCGGTCTCGACGCGCAGCTCGTGCGCGCCGGCGGGGACCGGGACCTCGATCGAGCCCGTGGCGCCGGCGCGCACCCAGGCCTCGTGGACGGCGGCGCCAGCGCGCACGCGGAGCACGCGCGCGGGGCCGTCCGCCGGGGGCGGGGCGCCTCGCGCTCCGGGCGCCAGCGCCGCTGCTCCGGGCGCCGGCGCAGCGGCGCCTTGCGCTCCGGACGCCGGCGCAGCGGCGCCCTGCGCTCCGGACGCCAGCGCCGCCTCGCCCGCCACGGCGGGCGGCGCGATGACGACGCGGGCCAGCGTGGCGCGCTCCGGGTCGGGGAGCGCGAAGGTCGCGGAGCCGTCGACCCAGGCCCACTGCACGATCTCGCGCAGCGACGCGCACGGCGCGCGCCCGCTGCGCGGGATGCGCGCGAGCACCGGCGGAGCGCCCGCCGGCCGCTGGAACGTGCGCGCCCCGGGCGCCACGGCGACGACCGACGTGAGCCCGGCGCCGCCGTGCACCGCGGCCGGCGCGCCGTCGATGAGCACCGGCGACTCGGGGACCACCTGGCTCGAGGCGCTCCGCAGGAGCACCCGCGCGTGGGCCCCCGGCGGCGCTTCGACGTCGATCTGCGCGCGCGCGGCGTCGAGGAGCGTCCAGCGGAGCCCGGACTCCGCGTCCACCTCGCAGAGGCCGTCCGCGGCGGCGCGCCCCGGTGTGCCGCCTCCCGCCGGCGGCAGCGCGTCGCGAGGCGTCGCGATCGCGCTCCACGCGGCCACGCCCTCGGGGATGTCGAGCGCGTCCCACGGGGCCTCGCGCGCCCAGGCGGTGCGCGCGAGCGGCGCCGCGCTCTCGACGTCGCCATGGCCGAGCGCGTAACGTTCCGCGAGCGGCGCCCCCGCTGGCCGGCGGCCATCGCGCGGCGGCGACATCGCCGCGCCCAGCGCGGACACGGCCGCGACGTCGTCCGGGTGCGCGCGGCCTCCGGCGGGCTCGCGCGGCGCCGCGGCCCCGGGCCGAGCGGGCCCGGACCAGGGCGCGTCCGCGGGGCCCGGCTCCGCGTGCGCGGCGGCGAGCCGCGCGAGGATGGCGCGCTGGAGCGACGTGGCGCCCGCCGCCGCGCGGCCCTGCGCCGCCGCATCACCTTGCGCCGCGACCGACGCCTGCGCCGCCGTGTAGGCTTGCGCCGCGCGCGCGAACGCCGCGCCGGAGGAGGGCGCCCACCGCACCGACTCGGCGAGGAGGAGCGCCCGGAGCGGCGGCGGCACGGCCGGCCGCGCGGCGAGGTCGAGCGCGGCCTTCGCGGCGTCCGGCGCGGCGGCCCGGTCTGCGGCGGCGAGGAGCCGCGGCGCCTCGGCGTGGACCGGCGCGCGATCGCCGTCGCCGGCCTGATCGCGCCGCGCCGCGCGATCGAGCAGGGCGGCGCGGTCTCGCTGCGGCGCGAGGAGCTCGGCGACGCCGGCGCGTTGCTGGTAGCCGCCGGCGGCGACGGCGAGCTCCCCCTCGACGACGTCGACGGTCACCGCGCGCGCATCGACCGGCAGCGGCACCCGGATCCACCGCGGCTCGCTCCAGCGCGCGGCGTCCGCGAGGCGCGACCCGGTGCGAACGACGAGCTCCCGGACGACGGCGCCGCCAGCGCGCACCACGACGCGCGTGGTCCCGTAGGTGCGCGCCCGGAGGGCGATGCGCAGCACGTCCGCGCCGGGCGCGCGGAGCTCGAGCCGCGCCCCGGCGCCGAGCGAGCGCCATGGCGTGGCGCGCTCGGCGGCCGGGAGATCGGGGCTTTCGCGGCCTCCGCGCAGCTCGACGCCGCGCGCCACGAAGTACGGCTCGACGAGCGGCCGGAGGAGCAGCGACTCCTCGAGATAGCGCGCGGTGAGCCATGCGGCCGCGGCCGGGGCGAGGCGCGCGGCCGCCGGGTCGAGGCGCGCGGAGTGCGCGCCCGCCGCGGCCGGGGCGGAGAGCGCCGCGCGCGCGGCGTCGACCCAGCGGAGCAGCGCGCCCGCCTCGCCTGGCGCGGTGGCCGGCGCGGGCGCGCGGCCGCCGAGCCATGCGGCGACGTCCTCGTCGAGGCGGTACCAGGCCAGCGGCGCGCGCTCCCGTGCGGCGACCCGCACGGCGACCGGCGTGCCCCCGGCGCCGCGCGTGGCGGCCGCGCGCACAACGACGAAGCGCGCGCTCGACCACGTCGGCGCCGCGAAATCGCGCGCGCCGGCCCTGGCGGGAGGCAGCGGCATCCAGGTGATCACGTCGGGCACGCTCCCGACGCCGGAGCCGAGGCCGATCCCCGCGACGTCGCCGCGCACTTCCAGCCGGTCGCCTGGCTCCACGGGCACGAGGAGCAGCTGCCCCGCGGCGAGCGCGACGGGCCCGGCGGGGTCGGCTGCGACGGGCGCGGCGCGCGCCGCGTCCGGAGCGGGAGCGCCCTGCTGCGGGCCGTTGCTCCATGGCACGACGCGGACGCTCTCGGGCGCCACCCAGGCGAGCGGCTCAGCGGCGGCTTCGCGTGCCCCCGGGACGCCGTGGACGACGCCGAAGGCGAGCACGAGCGCCGCGGCGAGCAGCGCGCGGCGGGCGGCGGCCCCGGGGAAGGCGTCGAGATCCACGGCGATTACCCTTGCACCATGCCCACTTACGCCCCGCGCCGTGACCTACCGGGCTACCCGATTTCCGGGTTCGAGCGCAAGCACGCGATCGGCGAGGGGGCCTGCGTTCCCGGGCACCCGTCCGGCCGCCCGCAGGACCCCGGAAACGCTCCCGGCCGACCGGTCCTACCGCTCCGGCGCACCGGAAACGGTTCCTGAAAGCCATCGAGTCGACGGCACCACAGGCCTCGACGCCACCGTCGTGTCGCCGCCCCTACTCGTCCCGCGCGCAGCGGAACCCGTAGAAAGACAGCGTCCTCTCGGGCAGCTCGCCGATACGGTACGTCGGACTGAGCGTCTCTTCGGTGTGGGAGAACGCCCCTCCGCGGGAGCCCCTTCCGAAGCCTCCGTCGGTCAGTGTCGCGCAGTTGGTGCACGTCCTCGTCAGGTCGGCGTGGTAATCGAGGACCCACTCGAACAAGCTCCCCGCCAGGTCGGCTTGTCCCCATCTCCCGTCGCCCGCCGGGGATTTCGACCCGACGGACGGGATCGGGCACACCGTCGTCGTGGAGTCACAGCCGAACACCGCCAGATCCTGGCTCGGGGCCTCGTCTCCCCACGGATAGGCGCGGTGCTCGTTCCCCCCGACCGCGGCGTAGTTCCACTCCGCCTCCGTGGGCAGCCGGCCCTCGTCCCATGCACAGAACGCGAACGCGAGATACCAGCTCACGCAGTTGATCGGCGCCGCCTCATTGCCGGCGGGCTCATCGGTCCACGTCCGGAAGTTGGCGTCGCATTGCAGCGAGGCCCGCAGCTCGTCCTGCCCCGCGGGCAAGCTCGCATCCCACGCCGCGTCCCAGCCGCTGCCCTCGATGAGCGGATGGGCGCCCGCTCCCGCCTTCGGCCTGGTCGCCGGGTAGCCCGCGACGAACTGCCGGAACCGGCCCACCGTCGCCTCGAAGCGATCGAGCTGGAAGTCGGCCACGGTGGCCGGATAACGCGCGTCGTTCAGGCGGTTGAACTGGCCGCCGACCACCACGCCCGCCGTGGGCTCCACGTCAGGGATGCACGCGCCCGCCGCGACCAGCGGGATCGCCATCGCTGAGAGAGCCCTGAAGAACACCACGCGTCTTGTCCCGCCCGTTCGCATCAGAAGCTCCCGGAGATGCTGGCGCCAGCGCCGGACGGCGCGATCCACGGGAGCGCGACGGCCGCCGGCGCCTCTTCGCCGCCCGACCGGACGATCCCATAAACCGCCGCCCCCACCGCGACGAGGCCCGTGGCGCCGAGGCCGACGAAGAGGCCGAAATCGCGGTTCTTGCGCGCATTGTCGGCCGCGAAATCATAGCCGGGGTCGCAGTACGTCCCGCCGGCGACATCGCGGCAGTTCTCGCGCAATGCGCTGATCGCGGAGAGGTCGTCGATCAGGAACCCGACCGACGCGCCGGCCAGGGCGATCCCGGCGGCTCCGGAGATCCAGGCCCAGGTCGGGGTGCCCCCGCCTCGCGCTTCGTTCGCCTTGGTGGGCGGCGTCGCGGCGCTGGCCGCGGCCGCGGGTCGCAGCGTGAGCTCGACCGTCGTCGTCTCGCCCTCCACGAGCGTGATCGAGCGGGTCTCTGCCTGGTGCCCGGGGGCGCTCGCGCGGATCTCGTGCGGGCCAGGATCGACCGGCAGGGGCTCTCCGAGCGCGGCCGCCGGGAGCGCCGTGCCGTCGCGCAGCACCTCCATGCCGGCGGGCGCGCCCTTGACCACGATCACGAGCTTCGGCACGCGCGGCTCGAGGGCCGCGATCCCCTTGTTCGCGACCTCCTCCAGGCTTCGTCGCCGCTGCTCCCCGGCCGTCTCGCGGTTCAGGACGAGGGCCCGGTGGTAATCGTGCCAGGCCGTCGCGAGCTTGCCCTCGCGCTCGCGGCAACGCGCGATGTTGATCTGGGTGCTCGCCGAGGGGTTGAGCGCGAGGCTCGCCTCGAACTTCGGGCACCCCGCCGCGTCGTCCCCCTTGTCGACGAGCGCGCGCGCGGCCTTGAAGAGCGCCTCCGCGGCCACCGGGTCGCGCGCCGGCTCCTGCGCGTGCGCCGCCGCGCCGCCGAGCGCGACCGCGACAGCCGACGCGAGGCAGACGAAGGCGCGCGCGCCTCGCGCGCGGCTGGCACCACGACGGGTGTCGGGGAGGCGAAGGATAGGCACCGCAACAAGGCATTTCCCGAGCGGGCTCGTCGTCGTTTCCGCCATGTGTGCTCGTTCCGCTGCAGCGAGCCGCGGGGGCGCGCGGGGGGACCCTACAACAAAAAGGGCGACTCGACCAACTCGTCAATGAGTCGACACCGGCACGGGCCGCTGGCGCCGCCCGCTCCTCATCGCCGGCTCAACCCCGAGAACCGCTGGCCCGCGGGACTCATGTGCTGTAGGCTCTGCCACAAGGGCGCCGGAAATGATCACCCGCATCGAGATAGATGGGTTCAAGTCCTTTCAGGGCTTCGCCCTCGATCTCGAGCCGTTCTCTGTTCTGATCGGCCCGAACGGAGCAGGAAAGTCGAACCTGCTCGACGCGCTCTCGCTGCTTGCGCGGCTCGCCGGTAGCCCGCTCGCCGCAGCCGTCGGAGAGGGGAGAGGGCGCATCCGCGAGCAGTTCCGTCGCCGGGACGAAGAGCCGGCTACGACGGTCGAGCGCGGCTTCGGTGCCCTCGCCAGCATGGCGCTCGCGATCGAGGTGATCCTGCCGCATTCCACGGTGAGGGTCGGCCTGCGCGACGTTCCGCTCCAGATGACGCGGCTCCGTTATGAGGTGAACATCGAGCTTCAGCAGCTCAGCTCCATGAGAGAGCGGCTGACGGTCGTCCGCGAGGTGCTGCGGTCGATGACGTCGGACGAGGACACATGGCTGAAGCGCCATCCGACCTTTGTGTCGCGCATACGCCATGGCGACGGCAGCGCGCTCATGGAATACGAGCGAACTCTGACCGTGGCGGATCCGAGCGCGTCCCAGTTCTCGATGGCAGCGACCGTGCAGTACGTTCCTGAGGTAACGTTTCTCTCGGAGCCGGAGATGCAGGCTCGCTCGCCGCACCTGCGCGCCGTCGCCGAGGAGCTCAGCGGCCTGCGCGTCCTGCACCTGGAAGCCCAGCGGATCCGTGAGCCGAGCGAGCCAGGCGCACCACCGGGGCTCTCGGCAGACGGCGCCAACCTGGCGGCTACGCTGGCGGCGCAGAGCCCCGGCGCGATCGCCGAGATCCGGGCGGACGTTGCGAGCCTCGTACCTGGAGTCCGCACCTTCGAGGTCGTCGTCGAGGGCGACACGCTCGTCGTGCAGATGGAAACGTCCGATGGCCAGCGCCTCCCCTCGCGTGTCCTCTCCGACGGGACGCTGCGCGTCCTGGCGCTCTCGACGGCGCTCCGCGCAGATGCCTCGAGCGCGTTGATCGCGATCGAAGAGCCGGAGAACGGGCTCCACCCTGCGCGCGTACGGACGCTCATCGAGCGGATCCTGGAGGCGACGCAGCGCCCCGTCGCCAGCGACACCGAATCGGCTGCCGCTGGCGCTGCGCAGGTGCTGATCACCAGCCACTCTCCAGTCGTCCTCGCAGCCCTGATGGATCACCCGGAGTGCATCATGGCGCTCGACCTGGTACGGCTGGGCAGCGGGCTCCGGCATACACGGGTACGCGGGGTTGCGCCTGCCGGTGTCATCGATCGCGAAAGGTACATCTCCACAGCAGAGCTCCGGCGCATCCTGGAGACGGCCAGCCCCGCGGAGCTCGCGGAGGCATGACGTATCTGTGTGCAGGGCTCTTCGCCGAGGGGAAAACGGACTATGCGTTGCTGCTGCCGCTCCTCGATCAGCTGATTCCCGCGCTTGCCGCCAAGGTGCTTCCCGAGGTGCCCATGATCGGCCCGAGCGTGGGCATCGACGCCCCGGCGCGCACGTCACGGCGGCGCGACGTCCGGATCGCAGCCGCTATCCGGGCGTATTGGGAGCAATGTACGCTCTTCGTCATCCACGCGGATGGATCGGGCGATTCCGAGCGGACACAGCGCGAGCAGATCGAGCCGGGGCTGGAGCTGGCCCGGGCAGAGTTTGCCGATCTGGCGGCCGCAGCGTGCGTTCCTGTGCGCGAGATCGAGGCGTGGCTCCTCGTCGACGCGCTGCCGTTCCAGAAGCTTCTGCCGCCGGTGTCGCCGCTTCTGTTGCCGGCCGATCCAGAGGGCGTGCTCGATCCAAAACGTGCGCTCGACGAGGTCCTCACGGCGAGCGGCGGCGGTCGCCTCTGCGGCGCCGATCTCTACGATTTCTTCGGCGCCAACATCGACCCTCGGACGCTCCGCCGACTGCCTGCGTTCCGCCGGTCCGAGGAGCAGCTCGCCGAAGCGATTCTCGCGGCAGCGCGGCCCCGAGCCACGCACGCCTGATCGAGCCACGAGCGGCACGACAGCGCCACGGCCAAGGTCCCTGGAAGACTCACTCTTCCAGGTCGCCTTGAACGTGACGCCCAGTGCGCGACGCCTCACGGGTGCGGCAGCCAAGCGCTACGGCGCGCCCCGCTCCTCCTCACGGATCATCCTCCACCCACAGCCTCGGCCCGTCGTCCCGCCCCGGCGCCTTCTGCCCGACCAGCACCGCCCCGACCCAGACCGCCTTCGCCGGCTCCCCCGTATCGCCCGGCTGCGCCCCCAGCAGCGACAGCCGCACCACGCGCTCCCCCGGCGCCAGGTCGTCGCCCAGCCGGATCACCGCGCGCCCCACCCCGTCCGTGCCGCGCTTCTCCGTCGCCGCTTCCCACAGCGTCGCGCGCGTCAGGTCGCCGCCGCGGCCCGCCAGCACGCCGTCCGGGATCGTCACCCGCCGGAAGAACGCCGCCTCCCGCGACGCCGGCTTCGCGCCCTCGAGCCGGTACCGGATCCGGTAGTCCGCGTTCTCCCCGGGCGTCACCACGAACAGCACCAGGTGCAGCGTCTCGCCCGCCTCCTGCTCGAACTCGTACGTCATCGGCCGGCCGCGCGTCAGCTCGAACACGTCGCGCCGGCGCACGATCGCCCCGCCGTTCGCCGGCGGCGCGTCCGTGTACGCCACCCCCGTCTCGCCCAGCCCCTCGACCTCGACCCGCCGCGCGCCCGCCGGCGCCGCCACCCGCAGCGACCCCGACAGCGCCACGATCGGCTCCTTCAGCGCCACCTCGCCGTCCACGCGCACCGCCACCTCCTTGCCCAGCGACGCGCGCGCGGCCCGGTAGATCACCGACAGCCGCCCGGCCCGCGCCCCCGCCCCGTCCACCCGCACGTCCTTCGCCACGAGCAGCGGCGTCCACGCGTCGCCCGGCGACGGCTCCCCCGCCGACTGCCACGCCGGCATCAGCAGCCGCCGGCGCACCGGCGCGTGCTCCGGGACGAGCACCCGCTCCGGCCGATCCGCGTTCGACCTCGCGCCCTCCCCCGCCCGCTCGATCCGCACCTGCTCGCGCAGATCCGAGAAGCGCTCCTTCCGCTCCAGATCGTCGAGGTTGAACGCCCGGACGTCCGTCCACGTGCTCACGTCGAACGGCGCGTAGCGCCACGTCTCGTCCTCGGCCAGCGTGACCCGGTACGGCAGCCGGTACAGCGTCTCGTTCACGCCCGGCTCGATCGCGCGCAGCCGCAGGCGCGTCCTCGCGTCGCCCGTGATCTCGATCCGCTCCACCCCCACAGGCGGCCGGAGGATCGCGAGCCGCGGCTCGGACGCGTCGAACCCCTCGTTCCACCACTCGAACCGCGATCGCGGGAGCGTCACCTTGAGCTCGGCCCGCTCGGACGGCCCAGGACCCCACCGCGCCACCACCGTCGCGTCGCCCTGGTTCGCGCCTCCGATCGCGTCGATCTCGGTCCGGATCAGCAGCCCGAGGAGCTCTTGCCCGGGCGCCATCCGCGCGATCACCGGGTCGCTCGGATCCAGCGCCAGGTAGCGCACGATCCGCACGTCCGGCGGCGTCTGCAGCCGCGCCGGAGCCGCCTCCGCTCGCGCCACGGACGGCTCCGCGGCGGCCCCCGGCGCGAGCGCCCCCGGCGCGGCGCCGGGGCCGCCCGCGCCCGCGGGCGACGGCATCGCCGGGTGGACGATCTCGCCGATCTGCTGCATCGCCTGCGCCTCCGGCGCGCCGAACCGCACGCCGAAATCCGGGCCGACGCCGTCGATCACCACCGTCCGGATGTCCTCCCGCAGGAGCCGCACCGTGGCCCTCCCGAGCGGGCCGAGCTCGACGCTCGCGGACCCGCTCGCGCCGTCGGCGACCCGCACCGTGCGGCCCGGCGGGCCCTCGATGTCGAGCGACAGCGGGCCGCGGAAGTTCAGCGCGGCCGCGCGGCGCTCGCCGATCACGAACTCGGACGCGCCGCGCCCCTCGGCGCGCGGGTACGGCATCCGGAACCGCCGCAAGAGCAGGCGCGACATCTCGTAGTCGATCCCCTCGCGGCCCCCCGCCTCGAGCCGCCGCGCCCAGCCCCGGAGCAGCTCCTTCCGCGCCGGCTCCGGCAGGTCGGCGAAGCCGAGCGCCGACGCCCGGAGCCCGAGCTGCCGCCGCTCCTCCGCGTCGAGGCTCTGCTCGTAGACGGCGCGCGACGCCTCGCTGCGCTGGTAGCGCCCCTCCAGCCGGGACAGGATCGTCAGCTCGCTCGGCACGCGCGCGCCGTCGCCGCCGTCGCTCCCCACCGCGGGCTTCGCCCGGAGCCGCACCTGCCCGCCCTGCGGGAGCACGTCGTGCGTGATGAGCAGCGTCGAGCGCGGGTCCGTCACCGCGCCCCCGCCGCTCGCGAGCCGCGCCGCGTACTCGCCCTCGCCGAGCGGACGATCCGGATCGCAGCTGACCCGGCTCTCCAGATCGATCGCGTGCCGCGCGACCTCCTCCCCGCGCTCGTTCACGAACGCCGCGACGAACCCGTACGGGTAGCGCCGCGCCGAGTCGCAGGCGTCGACCCTCACGCTCCCCCAGGTCGTCACCTCCACCGCGTCGATCTCGGCCGGGACCTTGATCACGAGGTCCCGCTCCGGCTCGATGTGGTAGGCGAGGATCTCGTCCTCGGCCGGCAGCGCGCTGCCCAGCGGCGGCGCGCTCGACAGCTGCGAGAGCGCGAACGCCGTCACCCCGAGCAGCGCCATCGCGATCAGCCACCGCGGGTTCAGCGCCCTGCGCGGCGCGCCGTCGCGGGCGCGGAACCCCGCCGTCGCCAGGCGCGCCCGCGACGGCGGCCGCGCCGCGTGGGAGCGCGGCGGCGCGGGCGCCGCGCGACCCGCCGGCTCGCGGCGCTTCGCCGGGGCGGTCACGGGGCCCCCCGCTGCGGCGCCGCCCCGGGCCCGGCCGCATCGACCCGGAGCGCGCTCGTGCCGACGGTGACCGCGCGCCGCAGCCGCGAACCGCCGGGCACGGCCGCGCCCGGCACCGCGACGAGCGCGCCGTCGATCGGCAGCAGCTGCGCCTCCCCCGGCCGCGCCGCGATGACCCACGGGCGCCCCGTGATCACGTCGCGCCCGATCTCCACATGGCACTGCGCCTCGCGCCGCGGCGCGGCCGGCGCGCTCCCACGCAGCGCGGCCGCCGCCGCGGCGCGCGCCGCGGCCGCCAGCCCTGCCCGAGGCACGACCGCCACCGCTGCCCGCGACGCGTCCGACCCGGCACGCGTCGCGTCCGCCACCGCTGCCCGCGGCGCGTCCGCCTTCGCCGGCCCGGCCGTCGGCGTCGCCTGCGTCGCGAAGTGCGCCCTCAGGTAATACGGGTTCCGCTCGGTCGTGTAGCGCCGGAAGGGCTCTATCGCAGCGGAGAGATCGCACGCTGCGGTCACACCCCGGGTCGGGCAGAGCTCGTCCCCGCTCGCTCCTGCGCCGGCGCTCCCCGCGCAGGACGCGAGCGCCTGAGCCCGCGCGGCCACGTCGATCGGCTCGGGCGTCACGCCGAGCCGCGCGAGCCGCGCCTCGAGGCGCGTCTCCCCCTGCCCCGGCTCGACGAAGCGCCGGAGCTCGAAGAAGCGCCGGATCGCGCTGCCCAGGTACACGATCGCGAACCGCCCCTCGGCGAACCGCTTCGCGTAGGCCATCGCCATGTCCGTCGCGCCGCTGAACGGCACCTGCTCGCGCGTGCCGTCGAAGATCCCCACGCGCAGCTCGAGATCGCGCAGCGTCTCCAGCAGCGGCCCCGCGAACATCGGCACGTGCCCCGGCCGCACGACCTCGTACCCGAACGAGATCACCGCGTCCCGCTCGTAGGTCCGATCCGCCTCGATCGCCTGCACCGACAGCGCGTTGCCGCCGTCCCCGACCCAGACCTCGTGCGCCCGCTGGAAGTAGCTGCGCAGCCCCTCGGCGCGCCGCACGTCGGCGGCCCCGCTCGGCTCCGCCGTGGGCACCGCCCCGGCGAGCAGCAGCGACTGCGCCGAGAGCGCATCGGCGAGCGCGAGCCCCGCGCCGAACGCCCCGATCTGCCACCGCGGCGCGGGCACCTCGACGAGCATCGCGCCCGTCAGCGGCGACCTGACCGCCTCCGTCGAGGGCGCCGCGGGCAAGATGACGCTCGTCGACGCCGCTTGCGGCAACGCCGACGCATGAGCCAGCACGAGCCACGCCGGGTTCCCGCGCCGCTCCGGGCCGCCCTCGGCCGGCCCCGGCTCCGCGATGCCCCACGCCGCCGGCGCCGCGTCGGTGCCGCCGATGCGCACCTCCCGGAAGCCGAGGCGCCCGAGGATCGCCCGCTCCCACGCGGTCGGCGGCGCCGCGCCGGACGCGCCGCCGGGGCGCGTCGCCGCCGCGATCAGCCGCGGCGCCACCACGGCGTCGAACAGCCTGAGCTCCTCGAGCGACGGCGGGCGGAAGCGGCCCGGCTGGACCTCCGTCAACGACACCATCCGCTTCGCGAGCTCCTCCTCCAGCGTCCCGGTCCAGCGCACGGCCTCCGGCGCGCCGAGAGAGCGCGCGCCGACCGCCTCGGCGACCTCGCGCGGCACGTGCAAGCGCGGCGCGTCGCCGAGGGGCGTGGACGGCTCCGCCGCCGGGCGGAACGTCATCGCCGTCTCGGCGCCGAGCCCCAGGCCGATCGACACCACGGGCAGCCCCGCCGGCGAGCCGACCACGCTGAGCTCCGGCCCGTCGCCGCCGCCCGGCTCGACGAGGAGCACCTGGGGGTTCTCCATGGCGTCGATCATCGCGGCCACGAACGCCTCGTCGTGGCGCCGGAGCGCCCCGTGGCGCGACAGGAGCACGACCCCCGCCGCGTCGAGCAGCTCCGCGACCCGGAGCGCCACCGCCGGCAGCGCCGAGCCGAGCTCGGTGGGCGCCGCCAGCACCAGCCACTCGGGCGCGGACGTCGGGCTCCGGCCGACGCGCTTGCGGATCGCCGCCCGCGGCGCGCTCGGCGTGTCGTCCGGATCGTCGAACCGCGGGCTCAGCACGTACCACGGCCGCTCGCCGTCGCCCTCCCGCGCCACCGACACCCGCGCGCGCTCCGCCGCGCCGAGCAGCTCGTCCGCCGGCCGCCCGTCGCGCAGCACGCTGCGCGCGAGCCGGTGGGCGATCCGCCGCGACTCGATGTCGGCGGCGATCGCGGCCGCCCTCGGGCGCGGGCCGGGCCGCGGCGCCGTGTCCGCCAGCACGAGCGACAGCGCGGCGCTCTCGATGCGCGGCAGCGGCCTCGCCGCGGCCGCGGGCGGCGGCGGCGCGCCGCCCCAGCCGAGCGCCACGAGCGCGTAGCCGACGCCGTTGCCGACGAGGAACGCGGTGAGCGACACCTGGATCGTCGGCATGATCACGATGCCGACGTGCTCCTTGTTCCACATCTTCACGGCGAGCAGACTCGGGAGCAGGTAACCGAAGCCGAAGTAGTCGACCATCTGCAGCCCCGGCGCGTACCGCACCATGGCGAAACCGATCGCCATCTTCACGAAGAAGCCGAGCACGTACACGAAGATCATCCGCCGCGGCCCCACGAGCAGCATCCGCGAGAACGGGCGGACCGAGGTGATCCAGCGCGAGAGGTAGAAGACGACCAGCGCCTCGATCGTCGTCGTGAGCAGCTTCGTCGGCTCGTACCACGCCACGGCGAGCAGGCCGGGCACGAGGATGCCGTTGTAGTCCCACCCGTAGCGGACGTTGTTGCGCGCGCCGAGCAGCGCGCCGATGACCAGGATGATGTGGGCCTTCGGCAGCTCGAGGAACTCGAGCGACAGGCTCTCGTTGAGCACCTGGAAGCGCGAGACCGAGAGGTTCGTCGTCCGGAGCAGCACGCCGAGCACGAGCGCCGTCAGCGCCGTGACGAGCGCGAGCCGCGGCGCCGCGCGCAGGAGGCCGCTGTTCCAGAAGGCGTTCGCGATGAGCGGCACCAGCACGAGCCCGATGCTGTAGAGCTCCCGCGAGTGCACGAAGTCGTAGCGCGCCGAGACCTCGGGCACGACGAAGCCCTCGACGAAGAGCCGCACGATCACCGCGCCGACGATGAACAGGTAGAACCGCTCGCGCCCGAACGCCGTGGACCACGCGCCCGTCCGGGTGATCCAGCGGCCGATCAGCGCGACGAACAGGTACGTCACGATCGACTCCGCGACGATGAACACCGCGGTGACCGGGGCCGCGAAGAACACCGTCGCGAGGTAGCCGGGCACGACGAGCCCCGCGTACGTCCAGCCGAGCGTCTCGGTGAAGAACGTCCCGAAGACGAGGCCGATCAGGACCGCGGTGTGGAGGCTCCGATCGAGCCCGTTCGGTGGAAAGAGCGGCAGGTTCTCGAGCATGCGGCGGGACGGCGGCGGCGGGGCGGGTCGGCGCGCGCCGCCGCCCGGCGCGGTTGCCGGCGGGGGCGCGCTACGGCAGCGTGGTGGCCAGGCCGATCGCGCTCGGAGCGCCCCAGCCCGTCGGGTAGTCCCACCCGGGCCCCGCGGCAAAGAACTCCGTCTCGCCGCGCACGACGTCGCGGAACGTCGCCTGCACCGCGGGGGTCGTGTAGAGGATCGAGTTGAGGAACCCGGCGCGCGGCAGGCCCTGCGCGGCGCGGTAGCTGTTCACCACGGCGATGAGCCCCGCGAACGCGGGCGCCGAGAACGACGTCCCCCCGTACGTCCGCCACTCGCCGAGGTAGTAGACCCAGTACGGCCTCGGCGAGGTCGCGGCGTGCATGGCGACGTCCGCGACCGCCCGCTTGCCGCCGGATCCCTCGACGACCCCGACCTGCCAGGAGGGGATCGGGAACGAAAGCGTCGGGCCGGAGCCGGAGCCGGACCAGGCGCGCTCGTCCTCGACCTCGCCGTCCTCGTCGAGCGAGAGCGACGTCCCGCCGACCCCGGTCACGTACGGGCTCGCCGAGGGCGTGTCGGTCTGCGCCGAGTCGCCGGTCGCCGCGACCACGGTGATCCCGAGCGCCGCGGCCATCTGCGCCGAGCGGTGGTACTGGAGCCGCACGGCCGGCGGCTCGGAGTCCTCGCGGTGGGCGAACGAGTCCGTGATGACCGACACCTCGCCGCGGCCGATGGCCTCGTTGAACGTGTAGACCATCGACGTGTTGCGCGCGTCGGGGCCCTGGTACACCACGAGGTCCGCGCCCGGCGCGAGGCCGCCCGACCACGCCACGTCGAGCGTCGACTCCACATAGCGCGTCGAGACCGGCTCCATGGTCTGGACGACCAGCGGGTTCGCCCGCTCCACGCCGAGCGCCCGCCAGAACGACTGCAGGTCCTTGTACTTGAAGGTCGCGCCGATCGTGACCCCGAGCTTCACGCCCTCGCCGGTGAACCCGAGCTCGTAGAGATCGTCGACGTCGTACGCGCCCGCGATCTGCGCCGGGGTCAGCCCCCCCTCGACGCCGGCCGGCGGATCCGGCTCGATCTCCCCGGCCTCGCCCGGGAGCGGCCGGGTGCTCGCCGCGAGATCCGCGGTGATGATGCCGGTCGTGCGATCGGACACCCACGTCGGCACGGTGAGCTGGCCGAGGGCGCCGAAGACGTCGAAGGGCGGATTCCCCGCCTGAGGGTTCTCCCGCTCGAAGACCCGGAGCTCCGTGTCGAAGGTCTCGTTGAACTGGCTCACCGTGCCGGTGAACTGGATCAGCAGCCGGTTCGTGGCCGTGAAGTTCACCTGCATCCCCTGCTCCTCGAGCCAGAGCTTCACGAGGTGCACGTCGCGCTCCCGCGGCGCGTACGCCGCGATCCACTCGTCCCGGGTGAGGTACTGGCGGAACCGCGGGCCCGCCGGGTCGTAGATCTCGGCGATCCGCTGCTCGAGCAGCCCCGAGTTGCGGATGGGGAAGCCCATCAGCGCGCGGACCACCTCGTCGCCCCCGGCCACGCCCTTGTCGGTGTACACGCCCGGCAGCGGGCTCGGGATGCCGTCGGTGGCCTCGGTGGGCTCACGCTCCTCCTCGGTGAAGTCGGGCAGCTCGTCCGGCAGCTCCTCCCCACCGGCGCCGCCGGCCCCACCGCCGCCGCCCCCGGCCGCGCCGCCGCCGCCGCCCCCGGCCGCGCCGCCGCCGCCGCTCCCGGCCGCGCCGCTGCTGGCGCCGCCGCCTGCGCCCCCGCTGCCCGAAGAATCTGCGATCTGCACACCCGACTCGCAGCCACAGCCAGAGGCCGAGAAGGCCACGCTGCTGACCAAGCTGAGCAGACCAAGGACGGGCGCGGCACGAAGCACAGGTGAAGCACGGCGCATACGCACCAAGGATTCAAACCCCTTCCGACAGGCCGATCCAGCCGAATCGTCACAGCGCGCTGACGTCGCATCACACGTGCGCCGCCCGCAACACAACGCGCGTCGGCGGAGCGTTGGGAGCATCACGTCGCACCCTGTCGCGAACCGCTTCGCCGCGGCGCCGCGGCCCGGGATTCACCGCGGCGCCACGGCCAGGTCGGAGATCGCGGCGCACCGGAGGACGATAGAGGCGGGCGCAACGGCTGCGCCTGGGGCCCTAGGGAGCGACCTTCTCGTCGCACAGCCGATGTTTTTGGCGCGGCGGACCCGGGTGGACAATTGTATTGATTCGACCACGATGCGACGCTCAGGCTGCCCCGGGCGTCCCGCGCCCCCCTCGAGGGCCGCGGCCTTCAGCGATTATGGCGAAGACTTACCGTCCGCGGATCCCCAAGCCCTTTCGCATCCCGCGCCCGATGGCCGCGCAGGCGGAGGCGACGCGCTTCGGGTGGCTCACGCCTGACGTGCTCTCGATCGTCGCGGGGGCGCTGATCGCCGCCGTGGCGCCGCTCGATCGGCTCGACTACGTGGCGCGCGGCCTCACCGCGTCCGCGCTCGCCGACGCCGCGCCTTCCGCGCAGGTGCTGCTCGTCACGGCCTCGCCCGAGGCGCTGCGCGAAGGGCTCTGCGAGCGCTCGCTCCCCGGGCTGCTCGAGCGCGGGCGCGCGCGCGGCGCGCTGCTGATCCCCCCGGCCGACGCGTTCTGCGGCGGCGCCGCGAGCCGCGCGGGCGCCGCGAACGCCACGAGCGCCGCGGGCGCCGCGCCGGTCGTCCGGATGCCGCCCGAGCTGCTCCGCCTGAGCGCCGGCGATGTCGTCGGCTTCTTCCCGCTCGCGGCGGGGGAGCGCGCGCCGGAGCTCGGCGCGCTCGGCGTCTCGGCGGCGCCCTGGGTGCTCAAGAAGGCGCCGCAGAGCGTCCCGGCGGTCAGCCTGCGCGATCTGGCGGACGGCCAGGTCCCCGCGAGCGCGCTCGAGGGCCGCGTCGCCGTGGTCGCGGTGGGCGCCGGCGGCGTTGCGCCCCAGGCGGTCGCGACGTCGGCCCTGCCGCCGGCGAGGGGCGTCGCCGCGGTGCTCGGCGGGCTGCTCGACGGCGGCAGGCGCGCCTCGGCGCCGGCGTGGGTGCCGGCGCTGTTCGTGCTGCTCGCGGGCGGGCTCGTGTGGATCGCGCGCCGCCGCTACGGGAGCCTGGTCGCCACGGCCGCGCTGTTCCTCGGCGTGTTCGCGCTCGCGGCGGGGCAGGGCGTGCTCGCCGCGCGGGCCGAGGCGAGCCTCATCGCGCTGCCGAGCGCGCTGTTCGGCCTCGCGGTCGCGTTCGCGGGGGTCATGATCGTGCGCGGGCTCGTCGTCCAGCGCTCCGTCGATCGCGCGGCCGAGCTCATCCACCGCGCCGCGCTGTTCCGCATGCAGGGCGTCCACACGCTGCCGGACGAGGAGTTCTGGCCGCGCGTGGCGCGCCTCGCGGAGCAGGCGCACCCGGCCGATCTCGTGCTCGTCGCGGAGCTGCCCGCGGGGAGCTGGCACCTCCGGTTCTGGAACGATCGGCAGGGCGGCGGCGAGAGCCTCGTCGCCGAGCGCCGCAACGACGTCCGCCGCCCCCCGTACAGCAGCGAGCAGGGCGTGCCGGCGATCCGCCTCTCGCGCCGGTTCCTGACGAAGCAGGACATGCCGGCGGTCGTGGTCCCGCTCATCGCGTTCGGCGAGATCGAGGGGTACGTGTTCTTCTGCGGCCCGGTCGCCGAGCAGACGTTCTCGCGCGAGCCGGAGCGGGCCGAGCACGTCGGCCGCGAGCTCGCGCTGCTCCTGCGCAGGAAGCGCCTCGCGCGCACGGCGCAGGCCGGCGCGGGCGAGGCGCGCGGCGGCCGCTCGCCGGAGGACGACCTGGTCGAGGGCGCGCGCGTCGCGCTCGACGACCTCCAGCTCTTCGGGTCGCTGCTGCGCAGCGCGCCGGTCGGGCTGCTGTACGCCGACGCCTTCGGCGACGTCCGCTTCGTCGCGCCCGAGTTCGCGAAGTGGCTGCGGGCGCGCGACGTCACGGTGCCTGCGGAGAGCGCGAGCGCGGCGCTCCCGCCCGGCTCGCTCACGCTGGGCGACGTCCTCGGCGCCACGTCCGCGAGCGACGCTGCCGTGTCGCTCTCCAGCGTGATGGCGAGCGACGACGGCATCGAGCTGAGCGTCAGCGCGCCCGAGCCGGCCGTGCTCTCGGTGCGCCCGCTGCGGCGCGAGTCCGACGGCTCCTCGTGGATCGCGGGCTACGTCGCCGCGCTGATCCCCGTCCAGCAGGCGGCCCCGGTGTCCGACAACGTGCGGCCGCTCGCGGTGCGCGACGCCGCCGATCCGCTCTGCGCCTTCCAGCTCGGCGACGTCGTGGCCGATGCCGTCGCGAGCGCCGCCCGCGCGACGGGCCGGGCCGTGCGGCTCGAGCCCATCCGCAGCGCCACCCACGCCCTCGGCCACCGCGGCGAGCTCGGGCAGGTGCTCGAGGCGTTCCTCACCGACGTCGCGGGCCGCGGGCTCCCTGGCCACGGCCCCGTGGTGTCGGTGCGCGAGGCGCCCCAGGGCGTGCAGCTCTCGATCCTCGACGTCGGCTTCGGCCTGGGGCTGCCGGAGTCCGCGCTCCAGCGCGTGCTCACCGCCCCCGGCTCCGCGCCGGCCGGCCTCGAGCCGCTCGGCCGGCTGATCCTGGCGGTCGAGGACAGCCACGGTCACGCCGAGCTCAAGACCAACGACGGCTGGGGCATCACCCTCACCGTCACGCTCCTCAGGGCGCACCCGCGCGCGTTCGTTTCCGCGAACGAGGGCGGCAAGCCGGCCGCGCAGCAGAACGTCATCGCTATCGGAAGGGCGGGGCCGAAGTAGGCGCGGGCGCCGGGGCGTGGCGTGATCAGGTCGCGGGCACGACGGTGATCTCGCCGGTGGTGTAGAGCGCCGAGGTGTCCCAGGCGAGGCCTGGGGCGAGCGGCACGGCGATGTTCACGGCGGCGAACGTCCCCGCGAGGTCACCGCCCCAGCCCAGCAGGGCGATGGTGTCCCCGACCTGAAACGACACGGAGCTGTCGGCCGGCACGACCTCCAGCGCCCCATCGACGAGGAGGTCCCCGTCGACCTCGAGAAGCGGCGAGGGGCTCGATCCCCCGACGACGATCCTCAGGGTGGCCCCCGGCCCCTGGCTGTAGTTGCCGACGATGGCCGTCGCCGGGTGAGCCTCTCCGACCGAGAGCTCGCCCGACTGCGTGTTGGCGAGATCGCCCACGAAGCTGCCGGTCTCGAGGCGCCCGCCGGCGAAGTCGAGGTCGCCCTCCTCGACCTCCATGGCGCCCGCGACGAGGTCGCCGTCCTCGAGGCGCACGGAGGGCCCCAGGTAGGGATAGACGCCGACGACCTTCGGCGCGGTCCGGAGGAGGCCGCCGATGCTCACGAAGGCGTCCTTGCCGACCACGATCGACGGAGACCGATTGCCGCTGGCAAAGACGGTGACGTCGCCGCTGTTGAGCCATGACGCGTAGACGTCATTCACCTTGATGAAGGCCCCGCCGAGCTCGGAATGGATCTCGGTATCTTCCGTCACGAGGGTCCCGTACGCCCCGATGGCGAGCTCGCCATTTCCCTGCACCGTCCCCACGCGAAAGAGCCCCTGGTTGGTCCACGTACCACCCCAACCGCGCACGCTGGCCGCGGGGCTCATCAGAGCGTCTCGGTAGCCGATCCTGGCATTGATCGTGGAGACCTCGGCCCGGTCGATGTCCAGCGTGCCCAGGCTGTACATCCCCACGACGAACTCTCCTGTGCTCACCCACTTCGTCCCGGAGCCTGCCGCGGTCACGTGGCCGTTGCAGCTCGAGCAGCCCGACGCACCGCCGATGTAGACATTGTTCGAGAAGAAGCTCGCCCCTTGCTTGAGCTCGACGCTGCCCTGCGCCCTGAGGCCGACGTACGTATCCCCCAGGCTCGTCACGGTGGCGTCATACCCTTCGACGCGCAGGACCCCATGGTTCTGCGAGGATCGATCGCCCACCACGAGATCTTCGGTGAGCACCTCGGCGCCGCTCTGGACGATGAGCAGCCCATGACAATCATCGCCGCTGACGCAGATCTGGATGGATCCGCTGTTGGTCCACTTCGAGCCGTACCCGATGACCTGAACCGTGCCGTTGCGATCATTCCCCACCAATGCGCCCGCGCTGAACAGCTGCCCGCCGCTCGCGACGATCACCTCCCCGCTGGTGAAGGTGGGCTCCCAGGGGTTGCTCGCGCCGCCCACGCGGAGGGTGCCCGGCCCCAGATCCCACGGGTCGCTTGGGTTTTGGGGCGACACATCCCCCGTGATTGTCACGTATGCATGGGCTGTTCCCGCGGTGCCCAGCGACGCAGCCGCGAGCAGTGTCGATAGAGCATATCGAATATGCTTGTCCATAGATCGTACCCTCCGCCAATGGTCCAATGGTCATGAGAGCCCACCATCGCCCTGATGCCCCCGTGACCCGGGAGCGCCATGCGCGCGCAGTCCCCCACGATTAACTCTATAGGTGGGTCAGTCGACCATGGCAACACAATTTAGTAATTTAGTTGCATTTGGTCATTTGGTCATTTGGTCATTTGGTCATTTGGTCATTTGGTCATTTGGTCATTTGGTCATTTGTGCATTTGTGCATTTGTGCATTTTGATCCGGACGAGATGGTCCAGGCCGCAGAGAGCAGGCCGCGAGACTCCGCGGCTCCCACTGCCGGGAACCGCAGAATCAAGCACGGCTGGACTCCGAGCGACTGGCTCAATGGTCATGAGAGCCCGCCGTCGCCCTGACACCCCCGCGACGCGGGAGCGTCATGCACGCGCGGTCTCCCACGGTTGACTCTATAGATGGGCCAGTCGACTATGGCAACACAATTTAGTAAGCCGTCTCATCTTCACGCTTGGGGCGCTTGGGGCATTTGGGTCCGGACGGGACGGTCCAGGCCGCAGAGAGCAGGCCGGGGGCTCCCGCGGTTCCCCTGGCCGGGCACCGCGGGATCGCCGGAATGAGGGGACCGCCGAGGCGCCATAAGACGCCAAGATTCTTGTGTTTTTCTTGGCATTTTTGGCTCGCTTGGCGCGCTTGGCGGCTCCAAGGACCCCACCTTCGGCCAAAGTACCCCACCACCCATCGCCTCGCAGCCGGGGCGAAGCCCCCCGGACGTGTCCCACCGGGCGCCACGCGCGCCCCGCCCTGCTCCCGTCTAGCAACGGCGCTTCCAGCGCGAACCGGCTCGCCCGATCGATCTCACCCCCAGCGGAATCGGCTGCGGCTCATCCCGCTCTCCTCGAACGCAGGTGATGCCCGATGGTCCCCGCCGGTCACCGCGAACCCATACGGCGTGCGCCCCTCCGATGCCGCGCGCGGCCGAGACATTCACGCCGAGAATCGACGACGCGCCCTCCAGAGGAGGATCGCCGCGCGGCAGCGACCGACGCGGGACCCGTCAGCCGCTCCCTGCAGACGCGCTCTCTGCTCTGCGCGCGGGACGCGATGATGCCGAGACATGGAGCGCCGCATCACCAGAGGATGGCGGGCGATCCCTGCCCGGGGAGCCCTCCGGGCTTGCCGGACGGGTCACGCACCATTCGGCGATCTCCGGACGCAGGCCGCCCCGGTGTCCGACAACGTGCGGCCGCTCGCGGTGCGCGACGCCGCCGATCCGCTCTGCGCCTTCCAGCTCGGCGACGTCGTGGCCGACGCCGTCGCGAGCGCCGCCCGCGCGACGGGCCGGGCCGTGCGGCTCGAGCCCATCCGCGGCGCCACCCACGCCCTCGGCCACCGCGGCGAGCTCGGACAGGTGCTCGAGGCGTTCCTCACCGACGTCGCGGGCCGCGGGCTCCCTGGCCACGGCCCCGTGGTGTCGGTGCGCGAGGCGCCCCAGGGCGTGCAGCTCTCGATCCTCGACGTCGGCTTCGGCCTGGGGCTGCCGGAGTCCGCGCTCCAGCGCGTGCTCACCGCCCCTGGCTCCGCGCCGGCCGGCCTCGAGCCGCTCGGCCGGCTGATCCTGGCGGTCGAGGACAGCCACGGTCACGCCGAGCTCAAGACCAACGACGGCTGGGGCATCACCCGCGCGCGTTCGTTTCCGCGAACGAGGGCGGCAAGCCGGCCGCGCAGCAGAACGTCATCGCAATCGGCAAGGCGGGGCCGAAGTAGCGCCGACGAGCGGGGGACGAGCGCGCAGGTGATTGTTGTTGATGTCGTCCGCCGACCCGCACCTGGCTCTGGGGAGCTCGTTCCGCCGCTCGTACTCGTCATCGAACAGGATCTGGCTCCGCGCGTCGGGCTCGGAGCGGTTGGCCGGGTGCCGCCTCGCCTGCGGGGACTCCCGGTTGGTCACCCCGCTCGGCGGCTACACCTGAACCTGGTTCGCTATGATGTTGGCGGGCCGGGGGGCGTGGGCAGCGCCAACCCCCTGGCGGCACAGCTCGGTGCCACACCTCCCCCTCGCAGATATAACTGGTTGAATGCGCCACCTTTCACAGGCAGGCGAGCAAGGTTGCCGATGATCGTCGAAAGAGGGTATGCGCTCCTCGAGAAGATCGAGGAACACGCTGATTTCAGCTTGTTCCGCGCGTGCCGCGAGGGCGACGGTGTCCCGGTCTTGCTGAAAGTCCTGCGCGCGGAGAGAGCGACTCGCGCCGAGATCGCGCGCTTCAAGCACCAGTGCGAGCGCATCGCGCAGCTCGCCTCACCCCGCCTCGCCGCCCTGCGCGGCGTCGAGGAGCTCGCCGGCGCCCTGATTGTCGTTCTCGAGGACTTCCCGGGCCGCGATCTCGCGCGGGTCCTCGCCGCGCGCCCGTCGCGCAGAATGCCGCTCTGCGAGTCGCTCGATCTCACGGCCGCGCTCGCCGAAGGCCTCGCCGCCGTGCACGCGGCGGGGCTCATCCACCGCGATCTGCGCCCTCACAACGTGCTCGTCGGCGCATGCGGCGCGGTCAAGATGACGAGCTTCGGCGTCGACGCCGAGATCACCCGCGCGCACGAACGGCTCTACGCGTCGGCGGTGATCGCCGACGTGCTGCCCTACGTCTCCCCCGAGCAGACAGGCCGCATGAACCGCGGTGTCGACCACCGGACGGACCTCTACGCGCTCGGCGTCATCCTGTACCAGATGCTCACGGGCCAGCGCCCCTTCGAGGCCCTGGACCCGATGGAGCTCATCCACGCGCACCTCGCCCTCGCTCCCGCGCCGCCGTCCCGCGTCGACCCGACGATCCCCGAGGCCATCTCCGGCGTCGTGCTCAAGCTGCTCGCGAAGAACGCCGAGGACCGCTACCAGAGCGCCGAGGGCCTGCTCGCCGACCTCGATCGCTGCCGCGAGGCCCTGCCCCGCACGGGGACGATCGAGCCCTTCGCCGCGGGCCAGCGCGATCGCCAGGACCTGTTCCGGATCCACCAGAAGCTCTACGGCCGCGAGCACGATATCGAGGCGCTGACCGCCGCGTTCAAGCGCGCGCTCGAGGGCCGCCGCGAGAGCGTCCTCGTCTCCGGCTACTCCGGCATCGGCAAGTCCTCGCTCGTGCAGGAGATCTTGAAGCCGCTCGCGCGGCAGAAGGGCTATTTCACGAGCGGCAAGTACGACCAGTACAACCGTGACGCGCCCTACAGCGCGGTGATCCAGGCGTTCGACGGCCTGGTGCGGCAGCTCCTCACCGAGAGCGAGGCGCGCATCGAGCGCTGGCGGAGCGCGATCCTCGACGCGCTCGGGCCGAACGCGCAGGTCGTCTGCGACGTCATCCCCTCGCTCGGCCATGTGATCGGCGCGCAGCCGCCCGTGCCGGCGCTCGGCCCGCTCGAGGCGCAGAACCGCATGAGCCGGTGCTTCTTGCTGTTCGTCTCGGTGTTCGCGCGCAGCGCGCACCCGCTCGTCCTGTTCCTCGACGATCTCCAGTGGATCGACGCCGCGAGCCTCGGGCTGCTCCGCACGCTCGTCGCCGACGACTCGCTCGAGGCGCTCTTCTTCTGCGGCGCTTACCGCGACAACGAGGTGTCGCCCGGGCACCCGTTCGTCCGGGCCATCGAGGAGCTCAAGCACACAGGGATCGTCGTGCGCGACATCGTCCTCGCCCCGCTCGCGCGCTCGCACCTCCTCGAGATGCTCTCGGACAGCCTCAAGCGCGACGACTGCGGGCCGCTCGTCGATGCGGTGCAGAAGAAGACGGGCGGCAACCCGTTCTTCGTCAAGGAGTTCGTCCGGTCGCTGCACGTTCACGACGTGCTCACGTTCGCTGCCGGGTCAGGCTGGCGCTGGGATCTCGCCAGGATCGATGCGCTCGCGTACACGGACAATGTCGTCGACCTCATGGTGCGCGCCATCGCGCGCCTGCCGCCGGAGGCGGTGGAGGCGCTCAAGCTCGCCGCGGCGATCGGCAGCCGGTTCGAGCTCGACATGCTCGCCACGGTGAGCGAGTGCTCGCCGGAAGAGGTGTACGGCCGCCTCGATCCCGCCGTCGGCGAGGGGCTCGTGCTGGCCGTGCGCGACGGCTACCGCTTCGCCCATGACAAGGTCCAGGAGGGCGCCTACGCCATGATCCCGGAGGCGGACCGGCCCGCCTTCCACCTCCGGATCGGCCGGCTGCTCGCGGGCAAGCTGGACCTCTCCGAGAGCCAGAGCCTCTTCGACGTCGTCAGCCACCTGAACAGCGCAGGCGACCTCGTGTCGGACCCCGCGGAGCGCCTTTCCCTCGCCCGCATGAGCCTCGAGGCCGCCCGCCGCGCCGAGGACGCGTCCGCCTTCGGCGCGGCCCTGCGCTACCTGAAGCTCGGTTTTCTGCGCCTTCCGGAGGACGCCTGGACGTCGCAGTACCCGCTTCGCCTCGAGTACGGGATGAAGACGGGCCTCATGCTCTCGCTATCGGGCCAGCACGACGATGCCCTCGCGGTCCTCTCCGACTGCCTGGAGCGGGCCGCGAGCCGGCTCGATCGCACTGAGGTGTTGCGGCTCAAGATGAACGTGCAGGTGCTCAAGAATGATCTGCCCGCTGCGCTCGCGGAGGGACTCGCGGCCCTGCGCCCGTTCGGGCTCGACCTACCCCTGTTCCCCGACGAAGCCATGGTCGACGCCCAGATCCGGGCGACGATGGCGCTCGTCCGGGAAAAGACCCTGGAAGCGCTGCCAGACCTGCCGCCGCTCGCGGACCCGGAGATCCGCGCCATGCAGGATGTGCTCGAGGCGCTCTTCCTCCCCTGCGGGTTCTTGAGCCCCAACAACCGCGGCATCACGGTCGCGAAGCTCGTCGAGAACACGCTCCGCCACGGGCTATCGAAGCACGCGATGTTCGGCTGCATCAACTTCGGAACGTTCCTCTGCGGCCGCGGCGACATCGAGCTCGGCTACCACTTCGGCCGCGCCGCCATCAACCTTTCGGAGCGCTACCCGGACAAGAAGTCCGAAGCGATACTCCGCAACATGTGGGGCTCCTACGTGCAGCACTGGAGGGAGGGTTACCCCGCCTGCCAGAAGTCGCTGCTCGCGGGGATGCACGTCGGGCTCGAGACGGGCCAGTACATCTGGGCGTTCTACACCGCGGTCAACGCCGTGATGAACAGCCTCCTGCGCGGCCTCCCGCTCTCCGACCTCCTCGCCGAGGCGCAGAGCTACCAGCCGATATGCAAGCTCGACAGGGGCAACGCCATCTCCTGGATGGTCGATGCGGTCGTACAGATAGCGCACCAGCTCTCGGTCGAGACCGCGCACCCGGCCAAGCTCAAGGGCGCGTGGGTCGACATCGACGAGGTGCTCGAGGAGGCCCGCCGGATGGGCAACGTGGTCTCGCCTCCCTCCGCCCAGACGTACATCGTGATCCTCGGCGTCTTCCAGGGCGCGTTCGAGGAAGCGGCGCGCATTGCGCTCTCGATGGACGTCGAGATCCCGACCGTGGCGGGCTGGCTCGGCATCCCCGCGTGCCATTTCTACGCCGGCGTCGCGCTCACGCGGGCGGCGGACGTGGTCTCCCCGGACGAGCGCGCGCTCTTCCTCGCCCGCGCGGAGCTCTTTGCTGAAAAACTCTCGCGCTGGGCGGACCTCTGCCCGGAGAACATGGCGCACCGCAGCGCCCTGCTCGGCGCCGAGCTCGAGCGCGTCCGCGGCGACGCGCGCGCGGCGTGGGAGCGCTACGACGAGGCGATCGCCCTCGCGCAGCGCGGCGGCTATCTCCACGACGAGGCGCTCGCCAACGAGCTCGCCGGCCTTTCCTTCCGCGCGCTCGGCAAGACCACCATCGCCCGCGCCTACCTCACCGAGGCGCACAGGGCCTACGGCCGATGGGGCGCGACCGAGGCGATGCGGCGCCTCGAGCGCGCGTACCCCGACCTCGTCCCCGGCGAGATCCTCCGCGGCGCGACGCGTCCGGAGGCTGCCGCGGCCGCCACCACCGCGCTCGACCTCGGCTCGGTGCTCAAGGCCTCTCAGGCCATCTCGGGTGAGATCGTCCTCGACCGCCTGCTCGACGCGCTCATGCGCATCCTGGTAAAGAACGCCGGCGCGCAGCGGGGCTGCCTGCTCCTGGCCCGCGCCGAGACCCTGCTCCTGGCTGCCGAGGCGAGAGCGGAGGGGCCCCGGATCGAGGTGCGTATTCCCCACGAGCCCGAGGCCTCCCCTTCGGACCTGCCGGCACCCCTCCTCAACTACGTCCGGCGCAGTCGGGAGAAGGTGATCCTGGACGACGGGACGGCACGGAATCCCATCGTCGCCAGCAACCACCTCTATCGGTACCCCAAGTCCGCCCTCTGCCTGCCCATCCTGCGGCAGGCGGAGCTCGTGGGGCTGCTCTACATGGAAAACGACCTCATCGCAGGCGCGTTCACCCCGGAGCGGCTCTCGGTGCTGGAGCTGCTCTCCGCCCAGGCCGCCATCTCGATCGCCAATGCCACGCTCTACGCCGACCTGCTCCAGGAGAACAGCGAACGCCGGCGAGCGGAGCAGGCCGTGCGGGACAGCAAAGAGCTCCTCCAGTCGATCGTCGACAACTCGACAGCCGTCATCTACCTCAAGGATCTCGAGGGTCGCTACCTGATGATCAACCGGCGCTACGCCGAGCTGTTCCACGTCAGTGAACAAGCGATCGTCGGCCGGACCGACTACGATGTCTTTCCCAGGGAGAGGGCCGATGCCTACCGCGCCGTCGACCAGGAGGTGCTGGCCACCGGAACCGCGCTTCAGGCCGAGGAAGAGGCCCTCCAGGACGATGGGCTGCACACCTACATCTCGCTCAAGTATCCCCTGTGCAACGCGGCGGGGCAGCCTTATGCCATCTGCGGCATTTCCACCGACATCACCGAGCGCAAGCAGGCCGAGGCCGAGCGCCAGGCCCGCAAGACGGCCGAAGCCGCGAGCCGAGCGAAGACCGAGTTCCTGAGGAACATGAGCCACGAGCTGCGCACGCCGCTCAACGCCATCCTCGGCTACGCCCAGATCCTCAAGCACCCCCCGGATCTCGAAGACCGCCGGGCGGTGGGACTGAATACCATTCAGCAGAGCGGTCAGCACCTCTTGACCCTCATCAACGACCTTCTGGACCTGGCCAAGATCGAGGCGGGCAAGATCGAGCTCTACCCAGAGCCGATCCATCTCTTGACCTTCCTGACGGTCGTCGCCGACATCATCCGCGTCAGGGCGGAGCAGAAGAGCCTTTACTTCGTCTACGAGGTCACGCCCCACCTGCCGCAGGCGGTGCTGGCCGACAAGAAGCGCCTGCGCCAGGTGCTGCTCAACCTCCTGGGCAACGCGGTGAAATTCGCCGATCGGGGGCGGGTGCGCTTCGGGGTGCAGGTGCTGGCCCAGGACGAGACCGGGGCGCGCCTGCGCTTCGAGGTCGAGGATACCGGCGTCGGAATGACACCGGAGCAGCTGGCCAAGCTCTTCCAGCCTTTCGGGCGGGTAGGTGATGTGCGGCGCCGTCCGGGTACCGGCCTCGGGCTGATGATAAGCCGCCAGCTGGTGCACCTCATGGGCAGCGAGATCCACGTGGAAAGCCGGCCCGATGCAGGCAGCCGGTTCTGGTTTGACGCGGTCCTGCCGGTGGCCGAGATCGCAGCGCCCCTCCGGCCTTCCGAGCGGGTCGCCATCGGCTACGAGGGGCCGCGCCGGAAGGTGCTGGTCGCCGACGACGTGGTGGGCAATCGGGCGGTGCTCTCGGACCTGCTGAGCAGCCGGGGCTTCGAGGTCTACGAGGCGGCCAATGGCCAGGAGGCCATCGAGCAGGCGATGGCGGCGTCGCCGGATCTGGTGGTGATGGATCTGGCCATGCCGGTGATGGGCGGCCTGGAAGCCATCCATTGCATTCGTCGCGATCGCCAGGCTCGGGGGCTCGCGCGGCTGCCGTTCATCGTCGTCTCCGCGATCGCCAACGAGGAAGACCAGGCCGAGAGCGTCGCCGCCGGCGCCGACGCCTTCCTCAGCAAGCCGATCGACCAGGAAAGCCTGCTGCGGATCATCGGCGCCCAGCTCGGGCTCACCTGGGTCTATGCCAGACCGGCCGAGGATCAAGCCGGGGACGGGGGCGCCGCGGAGCTCGTGGCGCCTCCCCGGGAGGAGATGGAAGTCCTGCATGCCCTGGCCCTGGAGGGCAACATGCGCGACATCCGAAAGCGGGCGGCCTACCTGAGCACCCTGGGCGAGCGCTACCGCCCCTTCGCCGACCACCTGGATCGCCTCGCGCAGGACTACCAGTCCCAGGCGATCCTCCACCTGGTCGAGGAGCGCCTGCAGGGGGTCGAGCCGAAGCTGACGGTGGGGCTGGAGCTGCCGCGGCGCATGGAGGGCGGTCAGCGACCATGAGCAGCGCCACGGCACCCGGTCCGCGCACCCGCGTTATCCTGATCGTGGATGACGTGCCCGCCAATCTCGGCGTGCTGGTGGATAGTCTGGAATGCATAGGTCATCGCGTGCTCGTCGCTCAGGGCGGTGAAGAGGCTTTGAAGCGGGCCAGCCTCACGAGACCCGACCTGATCCTGCTGGACGTGGTGATGCCTGGCATCGACGGCTTCGAGACGTGCCGGCGCCTGAAAGAGGCGGAAAGAACTCGAGATATCCCGGTGCTCTTCATGACCTGTCTGACCGACGCGGCCGACAAGCTCGTGGGGTTCAGGGCGGGGGGCGTCGATTACATCACCAGGCCATTCGAGATCGGAGAGGTGATAGCACGGATCACGACCCACCTGAGCCTGCGCGAGGCGCAAAAGGAGCTCGAAGAGAAGAACGCGGAGCTGCAGCGTATCCATCAAGAGCTGGAGCAGCGGGTGCGAGAACGCACGGCCGAGCTGGCCAGCTCGAACGCCGCTCTCCGCGAGAGCCAGCATCTGCTCCAGGCCATCGTCGACAACACGGCCGCCGTCGTCTTCGCGAAGGACATCGAGGGCCGCTACATGCTCGTCAACCGCGGGTTCGAAGAGCTCTTCCAGATGCGCCGCGAGCAGGTCATCGGCAAGACCGACCACGACCTCTTCCCGCGCGAGCAGGCCGAGGAGTATCGCGCCAACGACTTGCTCGTCCTGCAGCAGGATCGGACCATGGAGCTCGACGAGGTGGCCCCCGAGCGCGACGGCGTACGCACGTACATATCTCTCAAGTTCCCACTCCGCGACCCCGCCGGCGAACCTGATGGCGTCTGCGGTATCTCGACCGAGATCACGAGCCGCAAGCACGCCGAGGACGTGCTGCGCCATTCCTACTCGCTCCTCGAGGCCACGCTCGAATCGACGGCGGACGGCATCCTGGTCGTCGACGGCGCGAGGCGCGTCGTGCGCCATAACCACAGGCTCGCGCAGATGTGGCGCATTCCCGCCGATGTCCTCGCCGGCGGATCGGCCGATGTGCTCCTCGCGTTCGTCGGCGGCCAGCTCCGCGAGCCCGAGCTGTTCCTGCAAAGCGTCCGTGACCTCTATGCCGATCCCGAGGCGAGCGCCTTCGATACGTTCCCGCTTCGGAACGAGCAGATCTTCGAGTGGTATACGCAGCCCCAGCGCCTCGGAGATCGCGTGGCCGGGCGGGTCTGGAGCTTCCGCGACATCACCGCGCGCGTACACGCCGAACAGCAGCGCGATCGGCTCCTCCTGGACGAGCGCCACGCGCGCACGGCGGCGGAGGAGGCCATCCGCCTGCGGGACGAGTTCCTCCTCATCGCCTCGCACGAGCTCCGCACGCCGGTCACCTCCCTGCAGCTCTCCATCCAATCGCTGGGGCAAAGGCTCGCGCGGGGCATGGACGCCGAGCGCGTGCGATCGGCGGTCGCCCTCTCCGGCCGCCAGATCAAACGCCTCTCCAACCTCGTCGACATGCTCCTCGATGTCTCCCGGATCCAGGCGGGGAGGCTCGAGCTGGACCGGGCGCCCGTCGATCTGCGCGAGCTGGTCGCCGAGATCGTCGCCCAGCTCGGCGACCAGCTCGCGCAGTCGGGCAGCGCGCTCGCCGTGCGCGCGGAGCAGCCGATCACCGGCTGGTGGGACCGGTACCGCCTGGAACAGGTCGTGACCAACCTCCTGACCAACGCCATCAAGTTCGGGGAACGCGCGCCGATCGAGATCACCATCACCGCGGAAGGCGGGGTCGCGCGGCTCTCGGTGGCCGACCACGGGCTCGGGATCCCGGCCGAGGTGCGGACGCAGCTCTTCGAGCGATTTCGCCGCGGCGTCTCGTCGCGGAATTATGGGGGGCTCGGGCTCGGCCTCTACATCACGCGCACCATCGTCGAGGCGCACGGCGGACGAATTCGCCTGTCGAGCGAGGTCGGCCAGGGCTCGACCTTCTGCGTCGAGCTGCCGCTCTCGACCGAGAGCGCAGCGAGCCACTCCACATAGCCGGAGCCGGTCACCGGTGGGGCCCTCCGCGCCGGCCTTGGGCTCTATTCGATCGACAGGGTGACGGCGTCTTCCGTGACGTCCGCCACCTCGATACTTCCGGTGAAGAGCTCCTCGAACGTGAAGTTGCGGAGGACGATCGAATAACTCCCCTCGTCGATCGCCGCCGCCGCGGTCGAGAACGAGTGCTCCAGGCCGTCGATATCGATGTCCCCTTCGAACTCACCCGACGTGATCCAGTAGGGAGTCCCCTCGACCCGCACGGGCACCAGGGCGCAATCGTCGTTCGTGGGCTCACCGTCGATGAAGTCGGTCTCCCCGACCCCCCAGGCCCCGTCCACGAACGTCGCGCAGCCCGCCGTGGCGGCTTCGTCGGAAGCGATCGCGAGCTCCGTCGTATCGAGGCTGCTGCCGCCCGCGCCGCCGCCGCCTTCCGCATTGCCGCCCGTGCCCGCGCCGCCGCCGCCTTCGGCGCTGCCGCCCGTGCCCGCGCCACCTCCGCCTTCGGCGCTGCCGCCCGTGCCTGCGCCGCCACCGCCTTCGGCGCTGCCGCCCGTGCCCGCGCCGCCGCCGCCTTCGGCGCTGCCGCCCGTGCCTGCGCCGCCGCCGCCTTCCTCATGGCCGCCCGTGCCCGCGCCGCCGCCACCTTCGGCAGTCCCGCCCGCGCCGCCGCTACCAAAGCTGATCTCATCATCCCCGCAGGCAACCAGCAAGCACCCAAGAAAGACGATCGAACTCCACTTCATGCGCACCTCGGCTCTCTGTGACGCGCGGTAGCGTAACATGAGCTACAGGTACGCCAAAAATATCGGCCCGCACGGCCGAACCCGCACTCTCGCGACGCGCCCGCGGCGGTCACTCCGAAATGCGGGAGGTCGCCCCCACCGCTCCGTCATGGAGCCTTCGTCACTGCCGAAGGAAGAATGCTCGCCGACGCGGAATGACGCTCGATGCCACGCCGGCGCCGCCGCGGCGCGTCCGGCGGGACAGCCGCGGCTCCCCGCCCTCCCGCCGCTCTTCTCAGCCCCTCAGGACCCGATCCGGATCCGCTTCTTCAGCGCGGCGAGCTCGTCGTCGACCGCCGACCCGCCCGGCTTGTCCGCGCTGCCGGCGCCGGCGCTGCCGCGGCCGTGCTCGAGCTGGGCGAACTTCGCCTCCAGCTCGGCCGCCGACAGCCCGCCGCCGGAGATCGCCTCCTCGATCTCGCGCGACGCCGCGACCTGCGCCACCTGCCCCTCGACCTGCTCCTCCATGCGCCGGAACTCGGAGAAGGCGCTCTGGCCGCCCCGCGCCCCGAGCCCCTCGGCGCCGCCGCCGGCGCGCTGCTGCTGGATCTGCGCCGCGAGCGTGCCCTTCCGCGCCTGGAACTCCTCCTGCTTGGCCTCCATGCGCTCGAGCTCGGTCTTCATCGAGAGCACCGCGGAGCGCTGCTCCGCGCGCATCGCCTCGGCGCGGTCGCGCTCGCCCACCACCCGCTTCTTCTGCACGAGCGCCTCGCGCGCGAGCTTCTCGTCGTTCGCCTTCAGCGCGAGCTCGGCGCGCTTCTCCCACTTCTCCGCCTCGGCGTCGAGCTCGTCGACCTTCTTGCGCAGCACCTTCTCGGCCGCCACCGCGTCGACCAGCTCCTTCCGCGCCGCGCGGACCTGGTCCTTCATCTCCTCGACGATGAGATCCAGCGACTTTTTCGGATCTTCCGCCTTGTCGAGGAGCGCGTTGACGTTGCTCGAGATGACCTTTCCCATCCGGTCGAAGATGCCCATGCCGCTAGCGTGCACCGCCCCGCCGCCCCTGTAAAGCGCCCGCGCGCGGGGCCGCGGGGCCCCCGCGGCCCCGGGGAGACCGGCGATCAGGGCGGCGGCGGGTACGCCGGACCGAAGCTCGACTCCACCGACGACCGCGTCGTCAGCAGCGGCGTCTTCAGCGTCTCGTCCTCGTACAGCGGCCTCACCACGCAGGTGTCCTCCCCGCACTCCCCCCCCTCGACGAACGCGACGTCGGCGACCAGCCAGTACCGGGTGCTCCCGTCGGCCGGCGCGAACGTGACGGGCGCCTCCGGGTCGTAGAACCCGGTCGGGCCGAGATCCGCCCCCAGGGAGCCATTGCAGAAGATCTTGATCCGCGGGTGAACCGCGTAGTTCCGGCCATGCGCCGAGTAGTAATGGACGCCGATCCGCGTCCACTGCCCGAACGGCGGAAAATCCACGTTGATGTTCTCGGGCGCGCAAAAATCATCGCTGTCCGGGTTCGTGACGTCGGGGTCGCACGTGATGTTGTCGATATCGAGCCGCGGGTTGTAGCAACCCTGGCCGAGATCGCGCCACGCCTGCCCGGCGCCGCGAGGGGCGTAATAACACGTGTTCTTGGCCTCCTCCGGGTCCGCATACCAGCTCACCGGCTCCGGCGGCGACGCGCCGTCGCTGAACCACCGGAGCTCCGGATCCGACCCCAGCGTGTCCACGGTGCAGTTGTTGTAACCGCAGTCGTCCGGCGAGCCGGCGACGGCCCACGGCCGCGTGTCGCCCGGCTTGTGCAGGTGCAGATCGAGATCCACCCCTTCGCCGCCGAGGTCGTGCTCCCACTCGAGCTCGACCCGTAGGCCGGGCGCGCCGACGTAAAGGGCATACTCGCACGAGTCGGTCGCGCCGTCGGCGAGGCGCTTCGTGTAGATGACCTTGTACTCCCCCGACTGGAGCGGCTTGTAATCATCCGCCGGGCTCGCCCCGGAGACCGCCGGACACGGGTCGATGCCCGCGGGGCAAACGACGCTCCAGGTCTCCGAGCCAGGCTCGGCGTCCACGCTGAACGTGCCTGTCCCCTCCTTCAGATCCACGTTCGCGAACGGAGGCACCCTCAGCGCGTGGCACCCCGCGGGGTTCTCGCTGAAGCACGCCTCGGTCGCGTGGCTGCCGCCGACGCAGGGCCCCCAGACGCCCACCTCGTTGCAAAGCTCGGTGCCCGGAAAACACCCCTCCGCCCCGCGGTACGACGGATCGCCCATGAAGCACGCGTGCGCCTGCCCCGCGACGCAGGAGCACGTCTCGTCGACCTGACCGTCGCAGTCGTCGTCGAGGCCGAGGTGGTTGAGATCGCAGAGCTCCTCGGGACCGCACTGGGTCCCGCACGGGTTCACGGCAGCATCGCCGGCGCCGGCGTCGTCGTCGCCAGGGGCAGCCCCGCCAAGGCCGTTATCCGGAACGAAATCACCGCTGCCGCTGCCGACCTCGGGCGCGCCGCCGCCGCCCGCGCCGCCTCCGCCGTCGCCGGGCGCGCCGCCGCTCGCGCCGATCTCGACGTGCGGACCCGAGGCGTGGCAGCCGACCGCGACGAACACACCCGATGTCGCGGCCCCGAGAAATGCGAGGAGCGCAGAGGAGACGCCGAGATGACGCATGAAACCTCCATGTCTCGCCAGCGCGCGGTGGAGCGGCTCGGGCAGGCAGGCGCGCCCGGCGAGACACCGGCGATGAACAGCGAGGTTCCTGGTTTAGCAGACTTGGCGCGATACCAAAGCTCGCACGAGCGTAATCAAAGCACGCTCGTGAGAACGGATGTCCCGACGCCCTGTCCGGGCATATGTCGCCGGAGGATGGGTGTCAGTCCGTCGCGCGCGGACCCCTCGCGGCCTCGGCCGCGAGCGCCGCCTGCGCCGCGGCGAGGCGGGCGATGGGGACGCGGAACGGGGAGCAAGACACGTAATCGAGCCCCGCCCGCTCGAAGAACGCAATCGAGCTCGGATCGCCGCCGTGCTCGCCGCAGACACCGAGCTTCAGCCCGGGCCGCGCCGCGCGCCCACGATCCCGGCCGATCTCCACGAGCTCTCCGACGCCCGGCACGTCCAGCGACTGGAACGGATCCTTCGCGAAGATGCCGGCCTCGACGTACGCGCCGAGGAACCGGCCCGCGTCGTCGCGCGAGATGCCCAGCGTCGTCTGCGTGAGATCGTTCGTGCCGAAGCTGAAGAACTCGGCCTCCTCGGCCAGCTCGCCGGCCCTGAGCGCGGCGCGCGGGAGCTCGATCATCGTCCCGAACCGGACGTCGACCCGCCGCCCCTTCTCGGCGAAGACCTTCTCGGCGACCCCCTCGACGAGCTCGCGCGTGAGGGCGAGCTCGCGCCGGGTCATGCTGAGCGGGATCATGATCTCCGGCTCCACCTCGATGCCCGCCGCCGCGACCTCGCACGCCGCCTCGAGGATGGCGCGCGCCTGCATCTCGTAGATCTCCGGCGACGTGATCGCCAGCCGGCAGCCGCGGTGGCCGAGCATGGGGTTGTACTCGGCGAGCTCCTCGCTCTTGCGCTGGAGATCCTCCGCGGAGACGCCCGTCGCCCTCGAGAGCTGCTGGAGCTGCGCCTCGTCCTGCGGCAAGAACTCGTGCAGCGGCGGATCGAGCAGCCGGATCGTCACCGGCAGGCCGGCCATCTCCCGGAAGACGCCCACGAAATCGCTGCGCTGGAACGGGAGCAGCTTCGCGAGCGCGCGCCGCCGCCCGAGCTCGCCGTCCGCGAGGATCATCTCGCGCACCGCCTGGATGCGCTCCTCGTCGAAGAACATGTGCTCGGTGCGGCAGAGCCCGATGCCCTCGGCGCCGAAGTTGCGCGCCGTCCTCGCGTCGTGCGGCGTGTCGGCGTTCGACCGCACCCGGAGGCGCCGGACCGCGTCGGCCCAGGCCATGAGCTCCTCGAACTCGCCGCTCAGCGCCGCCGGGATGGTCGGCACCGCCCCGAGGTAGACCGTGCCGGTGCCGCCGTCGAGCGTGATGAGATCGCCGTCCTTCACCGTGATCGTGCCGGTCGCGCGCCCGTGGTCGTCGTAGATCGTCACCGCCATCCGCCCCTGGCTCACGCTGATGGCCGAGCAGCCGGCGACGCAGCTCTTGCCCATCCCCCGCGCCACCACGGCCGCGTGGCTCGTCATGCCGCCGCGGGCCGTCAGGATGCCGCGCGCCGCCTTCATGCCGTGGATGTCCTCCGGCGACGTCTCGGACCGCACGAGGATGACCGCCCTGCCCTGGCCCGCGCGCCGCTCCGCCTCGTCCGCGCTGAACACCACCTGCCCCGTCGCCGCCCCGGGGCTCGCCGGCAGGCCGCGCGCGAGCAGCGACTTCGGCGCGCTCGGGTCGATGCTCGGGTGCAGCAGCTGATCGATCGAGCCCGGATCCACCCGCAGGATGGCCTCCCGCTGGCTGATCAGGCCCTCCTTGGCCATCTCGACCGCGATGCGCACGGCCGCGCGGCCCGTGCGCTTGGCGGTGCGGCACTGGAGCAGGAAGAGCTCGTTCTGCTGGATCGTGAACTCCAGGTCCTGCACGTCGCGGAAGTGCTGCTCGAGCTTGCCCTGCACCTCGACGAGCGCCGCGTACGCCGCGGGCATCCGCGCCTCGAGCGAGCTCTCGTCGTCCACGCCGCCGCCGCCGCCCTCGCCGGCGCCGATCCTCGACAGCGGGTGCGGCGTGCGCACCCCCGCGACGACGTCCTCGCCCTGCGCGTTGGGGAGCCACTCGCCATAGAAGCGCCGCTCTCCGGTCGACGGATCGCGCGTGAACGCGACCCCCGTGCCGGAGTCGTCGCCCAGGTTGCCGAACACCATCCCCTGGACGGTGCAAGCTGTCCCCCAGGCCTCCGGGATGTCGTGCATCTTCCGGTACACCTGGGCCCGGTGGTTCTTCCAGCTATCGAATACGGCGCCGATCGCCCCCCAGAGCTGCGCGTAGGGATCGTCGGGGAACGGGCGGCCCGTCGCCCCGAGGACGATATCCTTCTGGCGCTGGATCAAGGCCGCGAGCGACTCCGGATCGAGCTGGGAGTCGGGCACCTTGCGCTCGAGCTCGGCGGAGTTCAGGCGCGTCGCGTCGACGCCGAGCTTCGCGGCGGCCTGCCTGCGCGCGCGGCCGAGCGCCTCCTCGAAGCGGTCGCGGGGCACGCCGAGCACGATATCGGCATACGCCAGGATGAACCGCCGATAGGCGTCGAGCGCGAATCGCTCGCTGCCCGTGCGCCGCGCGAGCCCCCGCGCGATCTCGTCGTTCAGGCCGAGGTTCAGGATGGTATCCATCATTCCCGGCATGGACGCGCGCGCGCCCGAGCGGACCGACACGAGCAGCGGCGCCTCGGGGCTGCCGAACTCCGCGCCGCGCAGCGACTCCAGCCGGCCGATCGCCGCCTTGATCTCGTCCTCGACGCCGGCGGGGAGCGCCTTGCCCGAGGCGTAATAGGCGTTGCAGACCTCGGTGGTGACCGTGAAGCCCGGCGGCACCGGGATGCCGAGGCGGGTCATCTCGGCGAGCCCCGCGCCCTTTCCGCCGAGCAGATCCTTCTGCTGTGCGTCCCCGTCCGCCTGCCCTGCGCCGAAGAAATATATCGATCTCCCCATGGCGGGCGCACGCTAGACCGTCCTCGCAGTCAGGTCGAGAGCCCTCGAACGGCGGAATGGAGGTACGACGGACGGCCGACCGCCGACGTCCCCTATCGGATCCAGAGCCGTCGGAACCGCGGCGTGCACCTCACGCGTGCACCTCACAAAAATACCGGCTCTCGACGGCGGACGAGCTATGAAGCCGCGCATGAAGCGCTTCTCTCTCGTCCTCGTTGCGATGTTCGCCGTCCCCCTCACCGCGTGCGATCAGAAGCCCGCCTCACAGGCGATCGCCGACGCGCCGGTGAGCGCCTCGGTCAAGCCGGCCCCGCCGCCGGCGCCCACCCCCGAGCCCGCCGCCTCGCCGCAGCCGCCGCCCGAGCCCGCCGGCCTGCCCGCGCCGCCGGACGTCGCGGCGCCGCCCGCCGACGCGCAGAAGACGGCATCGGGCCTCGCGTCCAAGGTGCTGGCGCCGGGCAAGGACACGGCGCATCCCGGCCCGGACGACAAGGTGACGGTCCACTACACGGGGTGGACCACGGACGGGAAGATGTTCGACAGCTCCATCGTCCGCAACGAGCCGGCCACCTTCCCGGTGGGCGGCGTGATCAAGGGGTGGACGGAAGCGCTCCAGCTCATGAGCAAGGGCGAGAAGCGCCGCCTCTGGATCCCCGGGGCTCTCGCCTATGGCGACACGCCGGCCCAGCCGGGCGCCCCGGCCGGAATGCTGGTGTTCGACGTCGAGCTGCTCGACTTCGCCCCCGCGCCGAAGCCGCCGCCCGCGCCGAAGGACGTGAAGGCGGCGCCGAAGACCGCGAAGAAGACCGCCTCCGGGCTCGCCTACCAGGTCCTGCAGAAGGGCACGGGCACCGAGCACCCGAAGCCGACGAGCCGCGCCGTCGTCCACTACACGGGCTGGACGACCGACGGGAAGATGTTCGACAGCTCCATCGTCCGCGACGAGCCGGCCACCTTCCCGGTGGGTGGCGTGATCAAGGGGTGGACCGAGGGCTTACAGCTGATGGTGAAAGGCGAGAAGGCGCGATTCTGGATACCGGCCGACCTCGCCTACGGCGACAAGCCCACACGGCCCGGCGCGCCCGCCGGCATGCTGGTGTTCGACGTCGAGCTCATCGACTTTCGCTGAACCGTCGGCCGGCGCTTTACATCCGGCCGACTGCCTGGTCACATGATGGCTGCGAGCGGCCAGGCATGCTGACATCCATCCGACTCAGGAACTTCAAGAGCTTCGCCGATCAAACGGTGGAGCTGTCCCCCTTCACGCTGCTGCTCGGGGCCAACGGCTCCGGGAAGAGCAACTTCCTCGACGCCCTGCGCTTCCTGCAGGGCGTCGGGCTGGATCTACCCCTGTGCGACATCTTCCGCGGCCGCGTCGACGGCAGGCGCGAGGTGTGGCCGGGCCTGCGCGGCGGCACGCAAGGGGCCACGCACAGGGGCGCCAAATCGTTCACCATCGAGAGCCGATGGGCGATCGGGAAGGAGGAGCTCACACACAAGATCACGTGTCAGGTCGAGCCTGACGTGATCGTGGAGCACGAGTCGCTCGAGGCGAAGTCGGCCGGGGGCCCGCTCTTCGACACGCCGGCGTCGGCGCTGAAGGGGCTGGAGGGGTTCGCCTCGGGCGGAGCGATGAAGGCGGCGTCGAAGAAGGGCCGCTCGATGCGGATCGCATCCATGGATCGCAACCCCGCCCGGCGCAGCCTGCTCGGCCAGATAGAGCACCACCGCGGGCGCGGCGAGGACGTGAGCCTCGCGGACGTCATCGCGCTCTGCAACGCGCTCCAGGTCGCGATGCGGAGCACGCTGTCGCTCGACATCGATCCTTCGCGGATGAGGGGTTATGTGCCGCACGAGATAGAGAACCTCGGCGCCGGCGGGCAGAACCTCTCCGCCGTGCTCCGCTGGCTCTGCCAGGAGGCCGAGCACAAGGCCGATGTGCTCGGCTGGGTGCGCTCGATCTTCGCGCCCGAGATCGAAGATATCGAGTTCGCCGAGACGGGCCTCGGCGACGTCATGATGGTGCTCGTCGAGAAGGGCGGCGCCCGCGTGCCGGCGCCGAGCCTCCCGGACGGCGCGCTGCGCGCGCTCGGCAAGATCGCCGGCGTGCTCACCGCGCCGGAGGGGTCGCTCCTCCTCGTGGAGGACCCGGACGCCGGCTTGCACCCCGAGCGCGCCGCCGTGCTCGCGCAGCTCCTCGAGGGGGCGGCGCGGCCCTCCGTCTGCCAGATCGTGGCGGCGACGCACTCGCCCGCGCTGCTCAGGGGGGTGTCGAAGCAGGGCCTCAGCCGCGCGATCGCGTTCCAGCGCGACCCCGAGACCTCCGCCACGACGACGCGCCGCCTCGCCGACCTCCCGCGCTTCGAGGACCTGGCCGAGCGCGATCCCGGAGAGCTGCTCTCCTCGAAGGCGCTCTCCGCGTAGACGCGGCGAACCAACCCCTGTACAGCTCTATCATTGCATTGCAGTGTCGCGGGCTCGCGATAACGATAACCAATTTCATTTTCTTGAAATGCGTTGTGGCTGCGCACAATGCCATCTAGGGTCCTCCGCGAATCGACAGCGCGGCGCTCGCCGCGCGAACACAGCGTCAAAGAGGTCCTCACATGCTTTCTCAGAAAACTGCACTTCAACTGGTCCTCTGTCTGACCATCGGGTTCTCGGCGGCTGCCTGCTCTGACGACGGTGGCGAGACCGACACCAGCACCAGCACCAGCACCAGCAGCTCGACCAGCAGCAGCAGCAGCAGCAGCAGCGCGGGCCAGGGCGGCGGCACCGGCGGGACCGACGGCCAGGGCGGCGGCACCGGCGGCTCGGATGTCGGTACCGGCGGCCAAGGCGGCACCGGCGGCGCGGATGTCGGCACGGGCGGCCAGGGCGGCGGCACCGGCGGCGCTGGCACCGGCGGCGAAGGCGGCTCCGCTCCCAGCGACCCCCTCTGCGGCGCGGACACCGCGACCTTCGCTGATGTACGGCCGATCCTGACGACGAACTGCGCGGGGTGCCACGGCAACGCCGGCCCCGCGGCCGCCGGCCTCGATCTCCGCGCGAACGCGGCCCATGGCGAGCTCGTCGACGGGGATAGCACGGAATGCGCCGGCAAGATGCTCGTCGTGCCGGGCAAGCCGAGCGAGAGCTACATCATCAACAAGGTGCGCGGCACCGGCCTCTGCGGCGACGACACGCGCATGCCGCCCCCGGCCTCGGGCATGGCCCTTCCCGAGGCCAGCATCAAGAAGATCAACGACTGGATCTGCGCCGGCGCTCCCCAGTGAGCCCCTCGGCCCGGCTCAGCGCCTGTCCCTGCAGCGCAGGCGCTCAGTAGACCTTGCAGCGCGCGCCGCCCGCGGCGCGCGCATACGGGATCTTCGCGCTGCGCCCCTTCACGTAGATCGCCCCGCCCGGAGCGGGCCTCGGGATCACGGCGCCCGTCGCGAGCGGCCGTCCTGTGGGCAGCTCCTCGACCTCGATGACGATATCGTTCCCCTCCTGATCGACCGCCGAGATCGAGGGTCGCCGGCTCTCCTCGTCGGGAGCGCCGCCCGGGCAGGGCACCCCGCGCGCGCTCAGCGCGATGGCCAGCGTATTGGCCGAGGTCTCCGGCGCGCCGGCCGCCCACTGGAACCTGGGATCGCGCGCTTCCCCCACCTCCACGGCCAGGCAGCTGCAGCGCTCCTTGCGCGAGTCGGCGCGCGCGAGCGAGAGATCGTGCCGCACGCCCACCCACGACGAGGGCGCCCGCTCCTCGGGCGTCGACGGGGCGCCGCCGAAATCGTCGGACGCGCCGAAAGCCCTGCGCGGCGCCTTCTTCTTCGCGCCCGCCTGTTCCGCCGGCGCGGCGGGATCGACGGTGTCGCCCTCCCAGAACGCCGCGGCGCCAGCGTGCTGGTTGCCGCCGCAGGCGGCGAGGAAGACTCCGGAGAGGAGCGCAGCGAAGCGCGCAATCTGGACGCCCGAGAGGAGCATGCAGCGCGATCTTCGCACCGGCGCCGCCGGCGGCCAAGGTTTGTGCTGAGTCGGAGAGAAAAGAGAGAGAAACGCTGCTAGGCGAGAACACACACGCTGCGCGCCGGACGCCCGGCGCGCAGCGCAGGAGCCGTCACTTCGGCTTGATCTCGGTCAGGACGAGCAGGTAATCCGGCGAGTTGTTCGGCGACAGCTTCGCGTACGGGTTCTCCTTGCTGGGCCACCCGACGAAGCGCTTCGTGCTGTACTCGCCCCAGGACGGGTTCTTGAACAGCGGGATGACCGGCACCTGCGTGGCGTAGATCATCTGCAGCTCCTCGACGATGCTCTTCTGCTCCGCCGGATCCGTCGCGGCCGCGAACTTCTTGAACAGCGGCTCGGCCTCCTTGGCGGAGAAGCGGTGCCAGTTGCGGTTCGAGACCTCGCCGACGGCCTTCACGAACTCCGGGGCCATGAGATCGCGGTAGTAGTTGAACGGCGTGGGCTCGGTGTTGGTCCAGCCCATCGACATGTCGAACGTGCCCTTCTGGAGCGCCTCGAAGAACGCGCTGAAGTCGTACGTCTTCAGCGTGGCCTCGATGCCGACGGCCTTCAGGCTCTGCGTGGTGATCTGGACCGCGCGCACCCAGTCGGACCAGCCGGTCACGACGTTGATGTCGAACTTCAGCGGCTTGCCGTCCTTCGCGCGGATGCCGTCGGCGCCCTTGGCGTAGCCGGCCTCGTCGAGGAGGGCGTTCGCCTTGGCCACGTCGAAGGTCGTCCAGTCGCCGGCCGCGGCGGCCTTGTCGCTGCGCCAGCGCCCGTAGGCGTCGTCGAGCCCGGTCCCGTCCGCGCCGACCGTGTAGCCGTTGACCGCGACCTTCGCGATCTGGGCGCGGTCGATGGCCATGCTGATGGCCTTGCGCAGCTTGATGTCGTTGAACGGCTTCTTCGTGGCGTTCGGGTAGAGCGTCACGGTGCCGCCGACGAGCGGGAACCAGTAGTGGTTGTTCTCCGGGTCCTTGGCGACGTAGGTCTTGTCGATGTCGGGCACGAAGTTGCCGGCCCAGTCGACCTCGCCGTTGATGAGCGCCAGGTTCGCCTGGTCGTTGCCCGGGTACGCCGGGAAGCGGAGCCCCTCGACCGCCGGCTTGCCCTTCTGCCAGTAGTTCGGGTTCTTGCCGAGCTCGTAGATCTGGTTCTGGAAGGTCTTCACCTCGGTGAAGGGCCCCGTCGCGACCGGGTTCTCGTTCGTGAACGTGACCGGGTCGGCCACGTCCTTCCACTTGTGCTCCGGCACGATCGGCTGATGGCCGATGTAGGTGAGGCCGGGGACGAACGCCTCCTTGAAGATGAACTCGACCGTGCTGTCGCTCTTGGCCTCGACCGACTCGACGAGCTTCCACACGCCCGTGAGATCGAGCGCCGGGAACTTCTTGAGGAGCCCGAACGTGAACGCGACGTCCTTCGCCGAGAAGGGTTGTCCGTCAGACCACTTGACTTCGGGGCGGGTCGTGAAGGTGAGCTTCTTGTTCGCGTCGCTCCACTCGTACTTCGTGGCGAGCCACGGGACGTACTCGCCCTTCATCGTGTTGTACACGATCATGGGCTCGTAGATGCCTGCGACGGTGGGGAAGCGCGTGGCCCCCTCGCCGAGAAGGGGGTTGAAGTTGCGCACCCAGGACGCCTGCTGCTCCCTGGAGATGGTGACGAACTTCGCGCCGCCCTTCGCATCGCCCTTCGCAGCGGGACCGGCTGCAGCCCCGGCCGAGCCCGCGGGCGCCGTGCCACCGGACTCGGACCCCTTGTTGTCGCAGGCCGCCGTGGCGCCGACGGATAGGACGAGCGCCGAAAGGGCAAAAATGCGGCGCGACATGGATCGACTCTTCATAAGCTTGCTCCCTACGCGGCGACCTCGGTCGCCCACGACGATCCTCTCACTCGACCGACAGCTCGCAGCGCCGCAGCGCAGCGACAACAGCAGACCGTACGGCGGCGCCACGGATGAGCCGCGACTGCGGCGACCTGACGCCGGCGCACTCTACCGGCCGAGGTAGAGAAGTGTCAACCTGACGAATCGAGGGATTCCCCGGCCACCGCGCCGCCCGCGACCTGATCGGATGCGCACGCCGGGGCCGCGGCGCACCGCAGCAAGCCGCGCGCGCGCTCGCTTTCATCCCGCGCGTTCCCGCGCGCTCAGAACTCGGCCGGATCGCTGTAGGTCCCCAGGACGTCGCGCAGCACGTCGCAGATCTCCTGCTCGGTCGCGTACGCGCTGGCCGCCGCGATGAGGGGCGGCATCAGGTTGTCACGGCCGCGCGCGGCGCTCCTCACGTCGGCCAGGGCGCGCCGCACCCGGTCCTGATCGCGCTGGGCCTTGACCCGGGCCAGGTTCTCGCACTGAACGCGCTGCACCCCCTCGTCGATCCGGAGGAGGGGGATCGTCTTCTCGCCCACGGCGGCGTAGCGGTTGACGCCCACGGTGATCCGCTCGTTCGATTCCAGCTCTCGCTGAAACCTGTAGGCCGATGCGGCGATCTCGCGCTGCGGATACCCCTTCTCGATGGCGGCCACCATCCCGCCCATCTCGTCGATCCGCTGGATGTACTCGAGGGCCTCCTTCTCCAGGCGGTCCGTGAGCCACTCCACATAATAGCTCCCGCCGAGCGGATCGATGGTGTTCGCGACCCCGCTCTCGTGGGCGATGATCTGCTGGGTCCGGAGGGCGATGGTCACGCTCTCCTCGGTCGGGAGCGCGTACGTCTCGTCGAGCGAGTTCGTGTGGAGCGACTGGGTGCCGCCGAGCACGGCGGCGAGCGCCTGGAGCGAGACGCGGACCACGTTGTTGTACGGCTGCTGCGCCGTCAGCGACACGCCGGCCGTCTGCGCGTGCGTCCGGAGCTTCATGCTCTCGGCCTTCTTCGCCCCGTACCGCACCTTGAGGAACCGCGCCCACATGCGGCGCGCGGCGCGGAACTTCGCGATCTCCTCGAAGAAGTCGCTGTGGACGTCGAAGAAGAACGACAGGCGTGGCGCGAAGGCGTCGACGTCGAGGCCGCGCGCGACGCAGCTCTCGACGTAGGCGAGCCCGTCCGCGAGCGTGAACGCGAGCTCCTGCGCGGCGGTCGAGCCCGCCTCCCGGATGTGGTAGCCGCTGATCGACACCGAGTTCCACCGCGGCACCTCGCGCGCGCAGAACTCGATCATGTCGGTCACGACGCGCATCGCCGGGCGCGGCGGGACGAGCCAGGCGTGCTGGGCGATGAACTCCTTGAGGCAGTCGTTCTGCACGGTGCCGCCGATGCGGCTCCGCGGGATCCCGCGCTTGTCGGCGAGCGCGATATAGAACGCGAGCAGCACGGCGGCGGGGCCGTTGATGGTCATCGACGTCGTCACCTGGTCGAGCGGGATGCCGTCGAAGAGCACCTCCATGTCGCGGAGCGTGTCGACCGCGACACCGCACATCCCCACCTCGCCGAGCGACCGCGGAGAGTCGGAGTCGTAGCCCATGAGGGTCGGGAAATCGAAGGCGGTCGACAGGCCCGTCTGGCCCTCTGCGAGAAGGTATTTGAACCGCGCGTTCGTCTGCTCCGGCGTGCCGAAGCCCGCGAACATCCGCATGGTCCAGAGCCTGCCGCGGTACATCGTCGGCTGGACGCCCCGCGTGAACGGGTACTCCCCGGGCAGCCCGAGATCCGCCGCGTGGTCGACCGGCGCGTCGGCCGGGGTCGCGAGGTCGGGGACGTCGATGCCGCTCCACGTGGTGAAGCGCTCGCTCCGCGGCGGGAAGCGCGCCGACGCCTCGGCGACCGGGCCCGCGCGCCACGCGGCCACCGCGCGCCGGAGCGCCGCGAGCCCTGCCTCGTCGAGCGCGAGCCCCTCTCCGCCCCCGCCGTTCGTGGAACGGACCGCGTCGCCGCCGTTCGCGTCGGCGTTTTCCGGGGACCCGACCGCGCGGTCCGCTGCGGTCTCCGGAGGGGGGGTGATCTCTCGGGGCGCCATGGCCGGCATTTTAGCGCGGCGCGCGCGCGGCGACGCCAGGCAATGCCGGCGAACGCGCCGGGGCGGCGGGCGTGCGCCGCATCACGGGCAGTCCGCGTGGAACACCGCGGAAGCGACCGGCGTCGCCCCGTCTTCCAGCGAGTCCTCGATCGCACCCGTGATGCGGATCCCCTCCGCGGCGCAGAGCGCCGCCGCGGCGTCGGCCGGGAGCGTCCCGCCCTGAGCGCCGGTATCGACGGTGAACGCCACGGTGACGTCGCTGTCCGGAGCGACCTCGACCGGCAGCGCCGCCGTGGTCTCGACGGGGAGCGGCTCGACGATCGAGGTCTTCTGGTCGGCGCTCGAGATCGCGAAGGTGCGCACCGCGACGCGGCTGGGCCCGCTGGCCCGCGCGCCCAGGTGCAGTTCCAGCGCGAAGCTCGCGATCAGGCCGGTCCCGAGCGCATTCGACGAGACGGTCGCCTCGGGCGCCGCGATGGACGGCTCGACGAACACGGCCGCGTCGGTGTTGATGCAGCCGCTCGCCGCCACGGCGAGCACCGCAACGGCGAGCGTGGTGGCGGCGGAACGCCTGGCGCGGGCCTTCATGGGCTCACTCTCTCCCGGCCCGACCGGTCCTGTCCAGATCGGCGGCGCCGCAGTTCCGCTCAGGGCGGCGGCGGGTTGACGCCCTTGGAGCGGGCCAGGGCGCAGCCGAGCTCCACGTTGGTCGGCCCCTTGTCGGTCCGCACGACCTTGAACTCGACGCGCCGGTTCTTCTCCCAGGCGGCCGCGTTGTGGGCCGGATCGATCGGGCAGTACTCGCCGTAGCCCATCGAGCGAACGCTGTTCTTGTTGACCCCGCGCTGCGCGAGCGCCGCGGCGACCGCGTCCGCGCGGGCCTGGGTCAGCTTGAGGTTGTACGCGTCGGCCGAGCGCTCGTCGGCGTGCCCCTGCACCTCGATCATCGTGAACTCCGGGTGGTGCTTCAGCGTCTCGGCCACCGCCTGCACGATGCCGAACGACTCCGGGAGGATCTCGGCGCTGCCGGTCGCGAACTGGATCTTCTCGAGGATGACGATGTTGTTCTCCTCGATCACGACGCTGCCCTTGTCCGGGCACCCGTCCTCGTCCTCGAGGCCGTTGAACGTCTCCGGATCGTTCGGGCACTTGTCGGCCACGTCCGGGATGCCGTCCCTGTCGTTGTCGGGCTCCGGGCACCCGTCCTCGTCCTCGAAGTCGTCCTTGTCCTCGGGGTCATTCGGGCACTGATCGGACTTGTCGGGGATGCCGTCCTTGTCGTTGTCCGGATCCGGGCAGCCGTCCTTGTCCTGGAAGCCGTCGCGGTCCTCCGGGTCGTCCGGGCACTTGTCGCGCGAGTCGAGGATGCCGTCGCCGTCGCGATCGCCGTCGCTCCCCTCCGGGCAGCCGTCGTCGTCCTCGTCGCCGTCGCGGTCCTCCGGGTTGTTCGGGCAGCGATCGTCGACGTCGAGGATGCCGTCCTCGTCGTTGTCCGGATCCGGGCAGCCGTACTTCCCGGGGGGCGAGTCCGCCTTCGTGTCCTGGAAGCCGTCGTAGTCCTCGGGCTCGTCGGGGCAGTCGTCCTGATCGTCCTTGATGCCGTCGCCGTCCCGATCGCCGATGGACGGCTCGAAGACGAACCCGATGGTCCCGCGCTGCGCCGCGGCCTGGAACCCGGGCGTGTACCCGACCCCGAAGCCGAGCATGAGGAAGCTGTTCCGCTCGATGAAGAGCTTGATGCCCCCGATCGCCTCGGCCGACAGCTTCTGCTCGGCGCTGTCGCCGCCGCCGACCTGCTGGGTCAGGTAGGTCTCGACCACGAGGTCGAGCGGCGTGAGGACGCGGTAGCTCATGCCGGCCCCGGCGGTGATCAGGTCGGAGTACTCGAGGTCCCCGTGCTCGAGCTGGAAGGTCGCGCCGTCCTGGCGCAGGCCGAACACCGGGTTCTTCCCGGCGTGGCCGCGGTAGCCGACGTTCGCCGCGATCCGGAACGGGTTGGTCGTGCCGAGCCGCTTCTCAAGGACGAGCTGCGGCCAGAAGAAGAACCCCGGATCCGACGCGAAGTCCTGGCTCCCGCCGACGCCGATCCCGGCCTGGGCGATCACCGCGAGCCCGATCACGTCCTGATCGGGGCGGAGAATGCGCGCCTTCGCGTGGACGGCCAGGTTGCCGAGCGCCTGCGCGTCGAGCGAGTCGTCGTTGTAGTTGGCGCTGCCGCCCGGGCCGATGTCGTCGACCGGCTTGCCCCCGTTGAGCACCACCGGGACCGAGAGCCCGACGACCAGGAAGTTGGCGATGCCGTAATCGAACTGGAACGTCCCCTGGAACGCGTGATTGAGCATCACCTCCGTTCCCCGGTCGTTCTCGGTGAGCGGCAGGATGTTGTGCCCGTAATCGAGCACGAGCCCCAGGCTGATGTCGTTCGCGCCGAGGATGTCCGCCCCGTTGACGGAGAAGAGCCCCTTGGAGTCGACCGCCGGCCGGAACAGGTGCAGGTCCATGCCGTCGCCGTTGGCGCCGTCTCCCGTGCGCGTCTGGGCCGCGGCGTCGCCCGCGGTGGCGGCGGTCATCGCGGCGCCGAGGACGAAGGAGAGCAGCCCGGCGCCCAGGCGGGAGGCTCGGCCGGGGCGCGCCTGGGCCGGGAGCCGGGCGTCGTTCGCCCCAGGAGCGCCTGGGAGCGGTTCGGCGGGGAGCAACGGGGAACGAGGCGTCATGGGAGGGTCCTCGGGGTCGTGTGAGGTCGCTATCGGGCGAGCGCGTGGGGCGCCCGGCGCCACGTACCACCGCGCGAATTCCGGTGTCAAACAGACGACGCGGCCAGCTCGCGGCGCGAGCGATCGCGGCGCCCGTTTGGACGTGCCACGCGACCTGCCACGCGACCCGCCGCGCGCCCGGCGCCGGGCGCTCAGCCCGGGAGCGGCGCGCGCCCGGCGCTCCCGCGCGAGGGCCCGTGATCTGCCGGAATCATGAGTTGATGCGCGCTGATGCGCGCCGGCGGGCCGCGCGGCCGAACACCGGGACGTCCGGGTAGGGCGAAGTTGTCCGGACGATCGGAGCGGAGTATTCCGTGGAAGGTTGGGGCAACAGGTGCTCGACGCGCGCTCGAGGGTCGAGGGGAGGCCCCCGTCGCTCGCGGACCTCGCTCCTTGAGGAACACATGCTGTTGACGAGATGGACTGGGCGGCCGTGGTGATCGCGGCCACGGCGCTGCTCGCGTGCGAACGGGAAGGCGCGAGCGACGGCGACGGCGGTGGCGGCGGGTCCGGATCGAGCACGAGCGGGTCGAGCGCCGCGTCGACGATGTGCGGCGACCGCCTGGTGCGGGGCGCCGAGGCCTGCGACGACGGCAACGTCCGGAACGAGGACGGCTGCAACGCCGTCTGCGTGATCGAGGCGGGCTACGAGTGCAACGGCGAGCCCAGCGCCTGCGGCCCGCTCTGCGGCGACGGCCTGCTCATCGGCAACGAGGGCTGCGACGACGGCAACACCGTCGACGGCGACGGCTGCAGCCCCGATTGCGACGTCGATCACGGCTACCAGTGCACCGGCGAGCCCAGCGCCTGCGCCCCCATCTGCGGCGACAGCATCGAGGCGGGCCCGGAGGAGTGCGACGACGGCAACACCGCCGACGGCGACGGCTGCAGCAGCACCTGCCACGACGAGGGCGACCGACGCCCCGCCCCCCACCGCTGATCCACGCCCTGAGCGGGGGCGCCCCCGCTCAGGGTGTCCGGGTTTTTAGGCTGTCGATCGCGTGGACGGGCGCCTGGTCGCCGGCCATGAGGTGGGCGATCGCCCCGTAGACCAGCCGCTGGCTCTCCAGCATGCTCTTGCCGGCGAACACCGGCGAGGTCACGACCAGGTTGAAGTGGCCCCCGCCGCCGGTCACCTCGGCGGTGGAGCCTTCGATCTTCTCTTCGATGGCCCGCTTCAGGGCCTCGGGGATCGACCCCTGAAAGGTCGTCAAGTGGCTCGGCATGGGCGCTCTATAGGCCATCGCCCCGCCGCGGGAAAGCCGGAGCGCGAGGCTCGGGCCGCGGCGGGGCGCGATGTCGACGGGATCGACGCGACGGGACGGGAGAGGCGGGATCGGCGCGGTGGGGTCAGGCGCGCGCGGTCGCGCCGGCCAGCTCGATGAGCCCGGCCGCGCCCATGCCGCCGCCGATGCACATCGTCACGACGGCGTACCGGCCGCCGCGCCGGCGCAGCTCGTAGAGCGCGGTCGCGGTGAGCTTCGCGCCGGTGCACCCGAGCGGGTGGCCGAGCGCGATCGCGCCGCCGTTCACGTTGAGCTTCTCCTCGGGGATCTCGAGCGTCCGCTGCACGTAGACGGCCTGCGAGGCGAACGCCTCGTTGACCTCGAAGAGGTCGATGTCGGCCATCTTCAGCCCCGTCCTCGCGAGCAGCTTGCGCACCGCGGGCACCGGGCCGATGCCCATGATGGCGGGGTCGACGCCGACGGTCACGAACGCCCGGAAGTACCCGAGCGGCTTCACCCCGAGCGCGTCCGCCTTCGCCTTGCTCATCACGAGCGCCGCGGCGGCGCCGTCCGACAGCGGCGAGCTGTTGCCCGGCGTGACGCTCCCCTTCGCGGAGAACGCCGGCTTCAGCCCCGCGAGCGCCTCCGCCGTCGTCTCCTTGCGGATCAGCTCATCGGTGCGGAAGTCGAAGGTCGCGCGCTTGCCGTTCTCGAAGCGCACCCCCTTCACGGTGACGATCTCGTCCTCGAAGCGCCCGGCCGCGCGCGCCGCCGCCGCCTTCTGGTGGCTCTTCAGCGCGAACGCGTCCTGGTCGGCGCGGCTCACCTGGAAGCGGTTCGCCACGTTCTCCGCGGTGATGCCCATCGGCGTGTACACCGTCGGACACCGCTCCATCGCCTCCGGCGACGCGCTCAGCTTGTTGCCGGTCATCGGCACCATCGTCATCGACTCGACGCCGCCGGCGACGGCGATGTCGAGCGATCCCATCGCGATGCTGCCCGCCGCGCTCGCGATCGCCTGGAGCCCGCTCGAGCAGAAGCGGTTGATGGTGATCGCAGACCCTTCCTGCGCCATCCCGCCGAGGAGCGAGACGACGCGCGCGATGTTGAGCCCCTGCTCGCCTTCCGGCATGGCGCAGCCGAGGACGAGGTCCTCGACGTCCTCCGGCTTCACCTGGGGGACGCGCTGGAGCAGCGCGGCGACGACCTCGCCGGCGAGCTCGTCGGGGCGCTTCAGCGCGAGCGACCCTTTGTGGGCCCGGCCAACGGCCGAGCGGACGGCCTCTGCAATTACGACGTCGACCATGGCGTTCACCTAGTTCCGGAGGGGCTTGTTGTTCATCAGCATGTACTGCATTCGCTCGGCGCTCTTGGGCTCGCCGCACAGGCTGACGAACGCCTCGCGCTCGAGCTCGAGGATCTCGTCCTCGGTCACCTCGCGCGCCCCGCCGCCAGCGCCGCCGCAGAGCACCTCGGCGAGCTTGCGCGCGATCTTCGCGTCGTGCTCGCTGGCGTGGCCACCGGCGACGAGCGTGTCGATCATCATCTGCAGCGTCGCGATCCCGCTCTCGCCCGGCAGCTTGTAGGCGCGCGGCACGGGCGCGTGGTACCCGGCCTCGGCCAGCCCGATCGCGCGCGCCTTCGCCTCGTACAGCTGGCGGGCCCTGTCGAACGAGACGCCGTCCGTCTTGCGGAAGAAGCCGAGCGCCTTCGCCTCGTCCGCGCTGGTCGCCACCTTGGCGAGGGCGATGTTCTTGAAGACCTGCGTCACGATGTCGTACGTCGGCACCGTCACGCCCTCGGGGATCCCCTCCAGCGCGCGCCAGAGCATGTTGAGCGTCCCCGCGCCGCCCGGGATCAGGCCGACGCCGACCTCGACGAGCCCCGCGTACGTCTCGGCCGCGGCCTGCACCGCGTCGCAGGCGAAGCAGAGCTCGAGGCCGCCGCCGAGGGTCATCCCGTAGGGCGCGGCCACGACCGGCACGCTCGCGTACTTCAGCCGCTGGGTCGCGTCCTGGTACGCCCTCACCATCTTGCGGATCGCGTCCCAATCCTTGTTGCCCGCGGCCATGGCCACGAGGAACAGGTTGGCGCCGACGCAGAAGTGCTCGCCCTGGTTCACGACCACGAGCGCGCGGAAGTCCTGCTCGGCCTTCTCGGCGGCGAGCGAGAGCATCCCGATCGAGTCCGGATCGAGGCTGTTCGCCTTGGTCTTGAAGGTGACGCCGAGCACGCCGTCGCCGAGGTCCCAGGCCTCTGCGCCGTCATTGGCGAGCACGGCCTTCGCGCCCCTCGCGGTCGCGCGCGCGCCGGCCAGCGTCACGTTGCGCGGATCGACCTTCTGGGCGACGTACTCCCCCTTGAGCAGATCGAACACCGCCCCGTCGGCGCGGTAGAACGACGTCGCGCCGCTCTGCTTCATGCGGAGGATCGACTCGGGCAGCTTGATGCCGTCCTTCTGCATGCGCTCCACGGTCTCGGCGAACCCGAGCGCGTCCCAGGTCTGGAACGGCCCGAGCTCCCAGTTGTACCCCCAGCGCATGGCGTCATCGATCGCCACGATGCTGTCGGCGATCTCGCCGACGCGCCGCGCCGTGTACGCCAGCGAGCGGGAGAGAACCTTCCAGGCGAACTGCCCCGCCTTGCCGGGGTCGCTGGCGAGCTTCTTCACGCGCGCGGTGGGATCCTCGATCTTCTCGCACGACCTCGTGGCCTTCTTGATGGCCTCGTCGCCGCCGTGCGGGCGGTACTCGAGCTTCACCGGGTCGAACGTCTCCAGGCCTTCCTTGCCCTTGCGGTAGGAGCCGCCCTTGGTCTTGTCTCCGAGCAGCTTCGCCTCGATCATCTTCCTGACGTAGGCGGGCATCTTGAAGACCTCGCGGTCCTCGTCGCGCTCGAGCGCCGAGTAACAGTTGTCGGCGACGTGGGCGAAGGTGTCGAGCCCGACGATATCGCCGGTCCTGAAGCTCGCGCTCTTCGGGTGGGCCATGGCGACGCCGGTGATGGCGTCGACGTCCTCCGGCGCGAGGCCGTCCTCGATCATGAGGTGGATGGCGGTCAGCATCGCGTGGGTGCCGATGCGATTGCCGACGAAGTTCGGGGTGTCCTTGCCGAAGACGAGGCCCTTTCCGAGCACGTCCTCGCCGAGCCTCCGCACGCGCGCGACGACGGCGGGATCGGTGTCGGGCCCGAGGACGAGCTCGAGGAGCTTCATGTACCGGACCGGGTTGAAGAAGTGCATGACGAGGAATCGCTTGCGGAAGTCCGCGGAGCGCCCTTGCATCATCTCCTCGATGCGCAGCCCGGACGTATTCGACGCCACGATCGCGTCAGGCCGCAAGACCTCTTCGAGCCGCGCGAAGAGGGCGCGCTTCGGCTCCATCTTCTCGATGATGGCCTCGATAACGAGGTCGCATTGGGCGAGCTCGGCGAAGTGGTCTTCGGTGTTGCCGGTGCGCACGAGGCGGGCGTTCGACGGGTGGAAGAACGCGGCGGGCCTGGCCTTGAGGGCCTTCTCGAGCCCGCCTGCGGCGAACCTGCTGCGGGCGGCCGGGTCCTTCTTTTCGGCGTCGGTGAGGTTCGGGGGCACGATATCGAGGAGCAGGACCTCGATGCCGGCGTTCGCGAAGTGGGCGGCGATGCCGCTGCCCATGACGCCCGCGCCGATGACGCCCGCGCGGCGGATTGGTTTCGTCATGCAGATCCTCCGAGAGAGATGAATGGGGCGCAAACCATTGACGGAAAGGGCCCCGAGCGCAAGCGTATCCGGGGTGGACGGCCGCGCGGGAGAGCGAGCAAGGTTACGCGTCGCCGTCGAGGGCGCGCGCTGATCAGCGAGGCGTCGCGGGACGCCGGGCGGACCAGCGCGGGTGTGCGACACCGAGCGACAGCTGCAATGAGAGGCGGCGCACGTGGGACACCGCACGGGCCAGCGCGTGTGTGTGTGGTGTGAGCGGCAGCTGCGATGAGGGGCGGCGCACCGGAATGAGGGGTGGCGCATCCGGATGAGGGACGGCGCATCCGGAGCGGACGCGGCAGCGTCCTCTGGACTACCGACGACCCGTGCGTTCCAGCGATTGGCCGTCCTCGGTGCGTTTCCGTTTCCGGGAGAGCGGGGGAGATGGGGAGTTGGTTTCTGGGACGACCTGTCCAGGGCGCCCGCCTGCGATGCGGGCGTGCTCAGGCGAGGCCGTCCGGGCGTGCTCAGGTTGGGCCGCTCAGGCGTGCTCAGGTGAGGCCGCGCAGGCGCGTCGGCTGGTGTCGGTCGCTCAGTGCCATGCCTGAGCGGACTGAACTGGCTGTCCGGTGCGGTCGTGCTCGGCGAGGAGGCGCTTCGAGATCTCGACGCACTCGATGCAGGTGGCGAAGCGCGACTTGTGCAGGCACTGGATCCAGGTCGCCGACCCTTGCGCCAGGAACTCCTCCGGATCGAGGTGCTTGCCGCAGGCGACGCAGTGGATGTGCTTGTGCTCGTGGGGCTGCGCCGGGCGCGCGGGCGCGAGCGCCTTCCGCTCGCGCTTGGTCAGTCGCTTCTCTCGCTTCATGGTCTCCTCGATGACGGGTGGCCGCACGGCCTCGTGCGGGCGCGGGTGAAGCTACCACGCGCCGCTTGGCGGAGGTCCCGGCGGGCGGCGACGCGGCAGCGTGGGACGGACCTGCGCGACGCCGCCTGCGAACGGCGGCGCCGTGGGGGCGTGTGGGTTGACTTCCCTCAGGTGGTGTGCGTACCGAGCGAGGCGACCCCGCCTCCCCGGGCCCACGCTGCCGTCCGGCCAGCGCTGCGAGGAAGCGGCGTGAGTGCTGGGCAGGCGCTTGCGAGGCGCCGCGCGCATCGACGGCGCGAAGAACAGCGGTGAGCGCAGCATGGCTTGAGGAGGGAGTGCGACGCGGAGTGCCCAGGCCGAGCGTCAAGACCATGGGAGGTAGCGGTCGCAGCGATCACTTCCAGAACTCCCACCATCGCCTGGCGGCTGCCGCCATACGAGCGGCCTCCGCGAAGATGACGGAGGGGACACGCTCGACATCTGGGCCCTCCTCGAAGACCAGCTGTTCGTCGTCCAGACGGTACAGCTGAAATACGTTGTACGACTCCCCCGACACGAGCTCGACCACGACCTGAATCGCGTCGACGTCCTCCAGTGCGCCGCGGGGCCGCACGCGCACGTCACGGTAGACGGCGGCCGCTCGGAGGTGTTCTGCCACAACCTTTTGCCTCAGCCGGGTGATGAGCAGGTTCGATCCATCGGCGCCGCCCTGCGCCGCGACCCCGATGTCGTACATCCCGTTGGGCTGGACAGCGATGAAGCCGGGAAGAAACGAGCCATCTTGAAGGAGCGCGCGCCTCGCCAAATCGAGCGACCGCTCGACGAGCCGCTGGATCTCGAATCGCTTCGCGTGAGGATCTTTGCTCATTGATCCTGTCTCCGATGATGGGTCCACCTGCCTGCGGGTCCGATGGCGCCGCGAGTGAGACGGGCAGGTCGTTACATCATCATGGGATACTCAGCAAGAAGAGGACGCCGGCTCGGAGCGGCGAGAGCACACGGTGCGTCTAGATTGCCGACGCGTGTCCCCGCATGAGCCCCCAGAAAAACATCGACACAGGGAGAAAGATCGACGCGGCGAAGCAATGAAACCTAGCGCTGACCAGGGGAGCCTCAGGGCTCCTCGCGGAGCGCTTCCTGGCGGGCCTTGACCTGAGCAACCAGCGCGCCGACCCTCGCCAGGGTCGCCTTGTACGACTCGGCGTTCTTCTGTGTATCGCGCACGTACGACAGGACTTTGTCGGTATCCGCGAACCACGCCTTCAGCCGGGCGGGGCTCTTGACGAGCTCGTCGATCGTCACGCCGCTCGGCCACTTGGCCCACATCGCGATGGGCAGCTCGCCGCCGGCCGCTGCCCGGTTCCAAGCGTCGGCCGGGCTCCGGTCCGAGCTGACGCAGTGCTCCTCGCCATTGACCGGTGCCGCGCAAAAGCTGCCGAGCGAGTCCGCGTGGGCCGGGGGCACGAAGCGCTCTGGAGCGAACGCGCCGAGCAGCCCTGCGATGACAGCGATCGAGAGGATCTTGAGAGATTTCGTCATACGGCGTGGATTCTTGCCGAGCGCGTGCTCCGAACGGAAGCAAAAAGGAGCGCGCAGGATTGAGATTCCGGGGCAAGGAGGCCCTGGCACCACTCACGACATCGTGCCGAGCACAAAGAGCACATCCGTCCAGAGCGGCCAGAGGGTGCGGAAGGGGTGGGTGGCCAGCAGGAGGCCACCGTTCGGCAGGCGCCGCACGTGGTACGGCGAATGGCGCTCGATGAACCGGATATGCCTGCCCGTGGCGACCTTCACCTCGTTTGAGGGCTCGCCCTCCCTGGGCTCTTCGATGATCTCCTGGACGAGCTCACGCGCGCGAGGCTCGACGGAGCGCCATGTTTCGTCCGGCACTGCCGAGGCTTCGAGCGCACCGCAAGGCGGCGCCTCGCGTCTCCTGCTTCAAGGCGACTCTGCGAAGATGACCGAGGTGGCCTGCTCGATCTCCGGTTTGTCGTAGACGATCTGTCCCGTGTCGTTCCTGCGATAGAGCTGGAACGCCTGGACCGCTTCGCCCGAGGCGAGCTCCACGACGGCATGGATGGCGTCCACGTCCTCCGATGCGCCTCGTTCGCGGACCCGCACGTCTCGATAGAGCGCGACCGCTCGGAGCTCCTCGGCCGCCGCGCGCTGCCGGAACGCGGTCGTGAGGAGTGTCCAGCCGTCAACACCGCCGTGCGGTGCGACGCCGATGGCGTACTTCCCGCTGGCGTCGACCGCGATGGAACCGGGGAGAAATGTTCCCTGTTCCTCCAGAGCACTCCTTGCGACGTCGAGCGCCAGCTCAACGAGACGCGAGAGCTCGCCCATCCTTTCGCCATGTTCATTGTTCATAGACGATGTATCCCGATTCTGATGTTTTATGGAGGTCTCGGTGAATACAGCGAGCCGCGAGGCAGAGCGAACAGGTCCTCCTGTCATGACGTGATGCCGAGCAAGAAGAGAGCATCCGCCCAGAGCGGCCAGAGCGTGCGGTAGGGGTGGGTTGCCAGCACGACGCCGCCGCGTGGAAGGCGCCGCACGTGGTAGGGGGCGTGGCGCTCGATGAACTGGACGTGCTTGCGCGAGGTGACGTCCGCCTCGTAGGTGGGCGCGCCGGCTTTCGTGGCTGCGATGGTCTCAAGGACGGCCGATTCGACGGTGCGCCATTCCTCATCCGCCACCGCAGACGCTTCGAGTGCGTCGAGCAACGCAGTCGGTGACTCCGTGAGCGCCTTGAGGACCGCTTCACGCGACAGCTCAGCGCCGTCCTCAACAGCTACGCGCGCTCCGGGCGGCGCGGCGTCAACGCGCGCGTGCAACACGTCCGTTGCCATTCTCGCGGCATGTGGGACTTTGTCGCCATCCTTCAGATTTACCCACGTAAGAGCGAGATCGTGTGCAACCGACGCCGCGTTGGTGTGATAGGTCGCGCATGCCTTGATTGGCGGCCCCCAAGCCGCAAATTCCGTCCAGGCACCGGCCGTCACGCGCGCACGCGCATCCGGCGCGCAGAGGCGGACCATAAGATCTTCGAGATCCTGCTGGACCTGCATCGCCAGGATCGCCGCCTCGGCCTCGACAGAGCGCGCACCGCCGAGGGCGATGCGGAGGTTCCAGGGAAGTAGATCGCTGCGATCGCCGGGGCGTGCGCATAGCGGACCGGAGGGATACCTGCGCTCCCACTCTTCGCCGTTGCATTCGATAGCGATCTCGATTACGCCTCCGGAGCTCAGCGTCGCGCCGAAGGATGCGAAGACGTGCGTCCCTGCGGTGAATCCTGCGCGCACCGCCGCGACCGTCTCGCTGAGGGTGACCGTATCGCGCCATCGCCAGGTGCTATCGGGATGGTCGATGGACTCGATGTGGAAGCCGCACGTTCCCCCCGGGATGACGAGAGCAGACAGAGCCGCCGCGAGCGCGTCGACCCTGTCCGTCTCGTCACACCATGCATAGAGCCAGGGACCTGATACGCTCATAGCTGGATCACCATGACCAGGTTCCTAAAGCCTTCAAGCTTGATGCGCTTACTCGTGAGCGCGTCGACTAGATAGCCGTCTCTGACGATCTTGTTCTCATTCTTGAGCGGCGCACCCTTGGGGATGATGAACTCGATCCGCTCGACGTCGCTGGCAAGTCCGTTTTTGCTCAGTTTCTTCATCGCATTCTCCAGTTGCGTGAGTGCGTGGTCGATGTCGACCTTCCCCGTGGCACGGTCAATATCCTTCACCTCGGTCAGGGCCAGCTTGTTTCCCTTGGTCACGGTGAGGAAGTCGGGAGCCCTTCCCAAGGTCGTATTTGGCGGAGACTCCTTCGGTATGTCCAGCACCCGGCGCACTCCATCGTCGCCGACGCCGATCAGCGCCCGCCCGTCGTCCAGCATGAACTTGGCCGCCTTCTTCTCCATCGCGTCGAGCGGCTTGCTCGTGACTGCCCCGCGCAGCGTCTTGTACCAGGTGCGCCGCGGTGCGCGCAGGGCCGTGGCAAGCTCCTCGCCAAACTGCGCGATCTCCTCGGCAACCCGAATCGCATCCGGCGTCAGCCCGCCGGCGCGACTGACCGCGCGCCACATCGGCCCGACCGCCCCGAGCCCGAAGCCCATCCCCGAGAAGATCCGCTCCTCGGTGCTGAGCTCCTGCCCCGACGGCAAGCACCACGCCTTCCCCGTCACCGCCTCGCACAGGTCGAGCGCCGGCCCGACCACCGGCACGAACCCCACCCCGATGCGCGTCGTCGCGTGGACGAGCGTCTGCATCACCTCCGCGTACGCCCCGAACCCCTCGGCGACCGTCGACATCGCCCCCGCGAAAGCGCTGATCGTCTGGTAGAGCTGCGTCTGCTCCAGGTCGAGCCCGTCCCCCGTCCACTGGTTCAGGCTGTCCTTCATCTGGTCGGCGAGCGCGTCGAATCTCGGCTTGAGCACCGTGTCCACCTGCGCCCGCAGGTCCGCCGGCACCGGCGTGTCCACGAACCAGTCCGACGCATTCATGAACCGCCGCACGACCCCGGTGATCCGGTTCTGCGCCTTCAGGAACGCGTTCGTCTCCGCCAGCGACACCCCCATCCGGTCGCGCAGCGCGATCTCCAGCGCCGCGCTGTTCGCCCGCCACGCCCGCACGTTCGCCACGAAGTCCGCCCGCGCGACCACCACGTCGCCGCTCACGTCCTTCTCCAGCGCCGCGATCACGCCGTCCGCATACGCCGCGTACGGGTCCCTCCCCTCCTCGAACGCTCCCTCCACTTCGGCGATGTCCGGCACCTCGACCCATGGCACCTCGCTCTCCCCGAGCGCGTACGCCCAGGGATCGTCCGGGTTCCATCCCTCGGCGCGCGCATCCTGCGTCGCGAGGTCCGCCACCTCGTCCGCCTGCGCGCCGAACTCGTCGATCAGCCGCCCGAGCTCGTCCTCCAGGTCGCTGACGCTCTTCTTCAGGTCGTCGACGAGCTGCTCCATCGCCGCCCGCGTCGCCGGGTCGACCACGTCCTCGTACCGGTCGAGGATCGCGTCGAGGTCGGTCCGCGAGATCTCGTCCAGCGGCCGGCTCACCAGGTCGTGCAGCTCGGTGTCGAGCTGCCGCAGCAGATCCATCCGCGCCCGGAGGTCCGCCACCTTGGCGGCATTCCGGAGGATCGCCTCCATCAGCTTGCCGATCGCGATCTCCAGATCCGCGATGTCGCGCGCAAGCGCGGGGTTGATCTCCGCGAGGCTGAGGTTGGCGACGGTGCTGCCATTGAAGCCGGTGCTATCGCGGCGGATGTCGAAGAGCGGCTTGTTCAGCCCGAGCGGCTCCGAGACGAGGTGCACCACGTCGTGCGCGTGGGTACACCAGTTGCCCCCGTTGACGGTGTGGACCCCGAAGTCGAACTGGTTGGCCCCCGTGAGGAGCAGCACCGAGTCGAACCCCGCCTCGAGCGTGTTGCTCCGAGAGCCGTCGCCTTCGACCTGCAGCGCACCCGGGATCCCGAACGTGGGCAGGGGCGTCTGGTTCACCTCGAAGAGGGCGTCCCCCTCCGTCTCCAGCTCGCCGCTCGCGCACGAGTCGACGTCCTGGCGGTTGCTCCAGAGGATGGTGTACGGCGTGCCGGCCCACGCGAACGACGGCGCCAGCACCGCCAGCGCCGTGACAAGCGCGACGAGCTTCTGGATCACCACGGAGCTCCGGCCGCGCAGCGCGACGTCCTTCGAGCTTCTCATGTCCCCTCCGCACCGCGCACGGCGGCGTCATACGCCATCGCGGCGCCCTTCACGTCGCCCGCGTCGAGCCTCGCCTGCGCTGCGTCGAGCTCCGCTGCAGCCATCCCCTGCTCCCGCAGCGCCGCGAGGCCCGCCGCGATCTTCCGCGGCAAGCCCGTCCTGAGCTCGACCTCCGCGGCGTCGAACCGCTCTCGGAGCGCCGCGCACCCTGCCTCTCGCCACGAGGACGACGTCGCCTCGCAGAGCGGCCGCATCTGCACCAGCGCCAAGAGCTCCCCGCACCGCTCGGCCAGCAGCGGCAGCCCGAGCTTCTCGCTCATCGGCGGCGCCGCCGACAGCGCCGCCGCCCGCGCGCGCGCTCCCTCGCTGAACGCCTCCGAGGCCCGGCGGATCCGCGACCGCGCGCTCGCCTCGCGCGCTCGGTCGTCTGCCTCCAGCGCGACGAGCGCCTGCCGGCGCAGCGCGATGCCGCCGAGCAGCGCCGTCGCGGTCGCGTCGCTCCGGGCGACCCGCCGCTGCGCGTAGCCCAGCATCGCGCTCAGCGAGCGCAGCGCCCCCGACGTCATGTCCGGCACCGCCGCGCCGTGCGTCGCAAGGACGTCCTTGTGCAGCGCGATCGCCTCGTCGAACGACACCGCGAACGCCTGGAGCTCCGCCGACAGCGTCATCACCTCCGCGGCGAGCTCGTTCGGCGCCCGGCTCGCCTCGCGCGCCGCCGCGAGCACCGCCTGCTCCACGCCGTCGAGCTCGTCGATCGCCGAACGCGACGCCTGCGCCGAGAGCGCCGCGTACGCCGCCGTCTCCGCCGCCTCGGTTGCGCGGTAGGCGGCGAAGCGCGCCGCCGCGCCCGCGTACCTGGATTGCAGCGGCGCGACCTCGTCCCTGGCTCGATCGAGGATGGCCTGCACGGCGGCCATCGCCTGCTTGTCCGCCGCGATCGCGGCGACGAGGGGCTCCCTCTCGGCGCTCGCCTTGCCGGTGATCGCCTCGTTGAAGTTGTCGGCCGCATGGATCGGCTCTGCCTGGAGGGCCTCCTCCTGGCTATCCCTGATCAGCCGGAGCAGCTTACCGAGCTCGCCGTGGAGCGTCGCCCGGAGCGACTCGGCGTGCTTCTTCTCGTCGCGCACATAGGACACGACCCGATCGATGGTATCGAACCAGGCCGTGAGCTCCGTCTCGCTCGCGATGAGCTCGTCGGGCGTCACGCGACCCGACCACCTCGCCCACATGAATATCGGCAGCTCGCCGTCCGCCTCGGCCTTGCTCCACGCGCTGGCGGGGCCCTCGCTCGCGTCGACGCAGTGCTCGACAACGCCGGTATTCGGTATCGCGCAGATCCTCCCGCTCAGGGGCTCGTCGTCGCGATCCCACAAGCACCCGGACGCCATCGCGCCGAGCACCAAGGCGGCAAGGGCCACCGCAACGATCGTCGCCAATCGCACCGTTCTCATCGCATTGCCTCCACCCCGCGAATTTTCTCGCCCAAACACGCTCGCCCGCACGTGCTCCAAGCGCAAGCGCCCTCACGAAAGCGGTAGGACATTGCTCGGCCGAGGAGCACGCTGGCTGGCCACGCAGATCCATAGGAATCCACGGGAAATGGATGCGAGCTGGCCGCCGGCGAGGGTCCGCCCCTAAAGTCACCGACAAAGGTGTGACAAAAAGAAGAGGGCCTAGGTTGCAGCCTGAGCCCTCGGTCGACGCTTCGCTCCGATCAGGGCGCTCTTGGCTCAGGCCGGCGCGTCGTCGCCTTCGACCGGATCCTCCTCGTCCGGCGGCGCGCCGCCGGCGCTGCCGCTGCCAGCCGCGCCGCCTCCTCCGCCGGACGTCTCGGTCGCCTTCTTCCTGGTGCTCCGGCTGAAGAGCCGCCGCGTCGCGATGGGCACGAGGCGCGGGATGGTCGGATCCTGCTCGTTGGCGCGCTCGAACACCCGCACGATCTGCTCGAGGAGGATCAGGTTGATGCCGTCGGCCCGGTCGAGGTCGCCGCTCGTGACCTTCTGACCTGCGGGGCGCGCCGCCGCGGTCTTCGCCGCCTGGGTGAGCTCCTCGGCGGCCTCTTCGAGGCGCGCGACGTAGTCCTGGTCGAGGCGCATCAGCTTGGCGCGCACGGCAACAGGGCCCTTCTTCTGCGCGAGGTAGCGCTTGCCGAGCGCGGCGAGCTGGGTGAGCCCGCGCGCGAGCGCGCCCGGATCTTCCGCGGTACCGACGGCCTGCGCGAGCTCTTCGCGCGCCTCCTTGCCCGAACCGGCGACGCCGCGCAGGACCTCGTAGGCCTGGTCGCGCAGGAGCAGCGCGCGCGAGTGCCGCTCCCGCAGCGCCGCGTCCGTCGTGGCGCGCGCCGCGTCCTTCTTCTGCCCGGCGCTCTCGTGCGCCTCGAGCAGCCGCTCGAGCGCGAGCGCCTGCTCGACCGCGAGCGCGAGCAGCTCCGGCGAGAAGCCGCGCAGCTTCTCCCGCTTCTCCTTCGACACGCCCGACCAGCACGCGTGCGCCGTCGCGTAGAGGCGGCGCAGGTCGGTCAAGACACGCGAGGAGGCGATCTGCCGCCCTCGCTCGACGAGCTGGGATTCGGTCGTGCCGTCGAGCAATGCCTCGATGATGCCTGGCTCCGGCTTGCCGAGCCGCTCTGCCAGGGATTCGAGCGTAGGATCGCTGTCATAGGTCTCTTCGGAAGAAGAGATAGGTTTGGCCATCAGCGCAGGCTAAGGGGGTGCGCAGCGGCATGTCGACGGGGTGGCAAGTTTTGGCCATGGCGCCAGGCCAGCCAGCGCCGGGGAGCGTGCCCGTGGATGGCGACGCGCGACGCGCGACGCGCGAGCGCGCGGCGCGGGATCGCCGGCACCGCGGCGGAGGGCGTCGTCATTCCGGGAGGGGGCCATCGTCATCCGAGGTAGACGTCGTCGTCATCCGCCCGGGAGCCATCTGCACCCGACCCGGAGACATCGACATCGGGGCTGGTGCCCGCCGGCATGCGACCGGAGCCCATCAGCATCCGGCCGGAGCCCATCGGCATTGGGCGGCGAGCCATCGTCATCCGGCCCGGAGACGTCGTCATCGAGGCGGGTACCCGCCGTCATCCGACGGGGGGTTCATCGTCATCCGAGGTGGAACCTGTCGTCATCCGGCGCAGACCCGTCGGCATCCGCTCGCCGGACAGGCGCAGCTACCGTTTCCGCCCGTCGGCTGCCGTATCCCGAACGAGCCCGACGGGCGCGACGCCGGCCGGGCTCACGGCGTGAAGCGGTATGTCTCGACGGCGAAGCCGTCGTCGCCCTTGTCGCCGTCGGGCTTATCGGTTGGCCCGCCCCTGCCCGGCGGGCCGATCGTGAAGGTGACGTCCTCCAGGGCGAGCCGATCCTCGTCCATGTAGGCGATGCCGATCGATGGCCCCCCGTCCCACCGCCGGCGTATCCCCCGGGGCCGCCCTGGCCCCCTCCACTGCCGTCGCAGCCCCAGGAACTGCTCCCCGGCTGTCCCTCTCCGCCGATTCCACCACGCCCGCCGAGCCCGCCGTACTGTCCGCGACCACCCAGGCCGCCGTTGCCGCCGCCGAGGGTTTCGATCGCGACGTCGCGCAGCGCCACCTTGGCGCCAGCGAAGGCGATAATGCCGATGGTGCCGCCCCCATAGCCGCCCCCGCGGCCCCCCTTCCCGCCGCAACCGCCGGAGCCGCCGGACCCGCCGGACCCACGGCCGTTCAGCGACCCTCCGCACCCGCCTGAGCGATAGTTGGAGCCCCCGCCCCCGCCGCCCATTCCGTGCACGCCGTCCTTTCCGTCGGCGCCGCTCTCGCCCACCCAGCCCGCTCGGGTCAGCTGCCCCGGGCCGCGCCCGCTTCGACCGTCCGCGCCGGGCTGCCCATGCTGCCCCCATGCCCCGTGCCCGCACGCATGCCCCTCCGTCCCCGCGGCGCCTCCGAGGCCCGCTCCATCTGGGTTCGGGCTGGGAAGCGGCGTCCCGTCGCTCCCGGCGTCGCCGCGATCTGTGCGGCCATCGCCCCCTTTGCCGCCCGTGGACCCGGAGCCGTCCTCGCAGACGGTGGTGACCGGAGCGCCGCCAGGCACGATGTCGGCCGAGCAGGCATCGCCCCCCGGATTCCCGTCCACTCCGTCGCGCGCACGCTCCTCCGGGATCGTGCTGGGCGGGATCGTGCTATCCGGGCCTCCATCGAGCCCCGATCCGCCCTCCGTGACCATGAGGCTGCTCCGGATCAGCTCCACCGCGGCGTTGGACTCGACGAAGATCCCGAACGTCGTCTGGCTGGGCGCCGGGATGCCGAACAGCTGGAAGTCCACATCCGTGAACGTCGTGACGCCGTCGTCGAGTCCCTGGCGCTCGCCCTCGTCCGGCACGATGGCATGCGGGCCTTGTTTGTGCCTGGTGACGATCCTCGTCCGCTCCTCGTCCCCCTCGTACCGCCAGCGGTCATAGCAATTGAACCCACCGTGGATATCGATCCCTGAGGGAACGGTCAGGCTCTCTGACATGTCCGCTTGGTTGCACACGAACACGCGGCGCCGGCCCGCGCGCGCGAGTTCGATCGCGCGCACTAGCGATCTCACCGGGTTGGACCAGGTGCCATTCCCCCCCTCGACCGCTCCGGAGGCAGCGAAGACGCCGCAGCCGTCGACCGCCCTGTGCGCGGCGAGCGCCTCGATACAGTCGGCCTCCGTCGGCGCTGCCCCACCACACCACACCCCACCGTCGCAGCGGTCGGCGGTTCCACACGCCGCGGAGGCGAGCGCCAACAGCACCGCCGCCCCCGCCACTACCCTCTGTTGCATCGTTCTCCCTCGCGAATCGGCGATTCGGCATGGGCACGCCGCGGTTCACCGCGGTGCCTCGATCAGCTGCTCCAACGACCAGATCTCCTGGGCGAGGCCGTCCTCTCCTTGGCCGAGCCGTGGGTCGGAGCCGCCAGTCGCCCCTCCGTGGCCCACCTTGGCCAGCGCAACGACCGTGCTCTCCTTGAGATCGATGCCGCCGTGCACTCGGGCGACGCCGAGGGAGTATCCCCCGAGCCCGCCGCCGCCGCCGCCGCCGGGGCCGCCCCGCCCTCCGTGGCCGCCCTCGCAGGCGAACACGGGCTCTCCCTGGTTCATCGCGGCCAATCCGCCGACGCCGCCCGGCCAGCCGTACCCACCAGCCTGCCCGCGTCCGCCGCGCCCGCCGTCGCCCCCCATCCCCACGTCGATGCTCGAGTGCTCGACGACCACCTTCGCCCCCACGGTGAGGATGCCAATGCTCGATCCGCCCGCCTGCCCGGCGCCGCCCCCGCGACCACCGCAGCCGCCGCCCCCGCCCGAGCCGCCGGACGCGCCGCCCTGGGGCTCCGTGCTCGCGCAGACGCCGCTCCCTCGCGTTCCGCCGCCGCCGCCGCCGCCCCGGCCGATCGTGCCAGGCGTCCCCGCTTCGCCCCAGGCGCCGTGCCACCCTTCGGCGCTGGCGCGCGCGGCCATCTGCTCGCCGCCCTCGCGCGACGCGCCCGCTGCGCCGTCCTGTCCGGTCTCGCCCGCGTCACACGCGTCGGTCCCGGCTACCCCCTTTCCGCCGTGGCCGCCGACCAGCGGAGCCAGCGCGGGATCACGCTCTATCACCGCGCCGTTCTCGCCGTCGCCGCCGCGACCGCGATCGCCGAAGCCGCCGCGACCGCCGATCGACGTGCTGCCGTCGGGGCACAGCGTCACCGTGGGCAAGGCGCCATCGACGAGATCGTCCGAGCAGACCGCAGCGCCGTGATTCCCAGGCGCGCCGTCCTCCGCGACGTCGAGCGGCGCGTCCTCCCCGGGTGCGCCGGGCGCGCCGTTGCCCGCGAAGATTTCGCTCCACCTCACCTCCACCTCGGCGTCGTCCGTCACGACCAGCGCGATGGACGAGCCACCCGGCTCGATCGCATCCGCCGCCACGAGCCGCACGCCGAACAGGAGCGAGCGCGGGTCGCTGGAAAAGAGGTCCGAGAGGACGGCGCCATGGGCATGCACCCGGATCGGCACGCGGCCGGCGGGCGGCGCCACGACGGTCGGGTGGTCCGCGCCCAGGAAGGCCCAGTCCTCACGCTCGCAGGCGCGGCCTCCCCAGATCTCGACGCCCGACGGAAGGCGCACCGCCTCGTGGAAGTCCTCGGCGCACGCGTAGACGTGCGGCTTGCCCTCCAGCAGCGCCTTCTGGACAGCGTGCTGCAACGTCTTCACCGGCTCTTGCTTCGTCCCCGCGCGGGCGTCGTCTCCGTGGCCCGCGACGAAGACGCCGCACTCCTCTTTCGCCCGCGCCGTGGCGGGGTCGCCGGCACACGGCGGCGGGGAGGACGGCGGCGGCTCGCAGCTGAAGATCTCGGCGCAGTCGTCGGAATTAACCGACGGCGGCGCCGCACGAGATCATCGCCCAGCTCAGCGCGAGACCGGAGATCGTGGCTCCCGACGCGCCCGCGAAACGGCGTTTCATGGCGCCCGAGATTACGCGGCCGAAGTACGAGCCTGCAATGACGCTGGGGTTGGGGGCGACAGGGAGGCGGAGAGTGGGGAGAAGCCCTCAAGGCATGAGAAAACACGTCGAGAAGAGGCAATGGACACCTGGTGGCATCGCCTGGACGGACGGCACCACCATGGGCGACACCGCATCGCCGTTGACGACCACGACCACGACCACGACCACGACGGCGACTGCTGGGGGGCGAGCGCGGGGCCCTGAACGCACTTGGTTAAGGCCGAGGGCTCTCCCCTCAGCGCCCCGCCGCCGACTCGAACCTGGGCGCCGCGTCGAACGTCTCCGCCAGCGTCCTCCGGTACTCGTCGGCCATCTGCACGAGCCCATCGATGAGCAGCGCCACGTCGTGGTCCGCGCAGCCCTCCAGCGACGCCACGCACGACGCCGACACCTCGTCGCCCGTGAGCGACACGCGGAACTCCCCCGTCGTCTGGTCGTTCATCGTGAGCAGGAACCGGTAGAACGGCTCGTGGTTCGCCGCAGGCAGCCCCACGACCGGCGCGCGCAGCGTCAGCAGGCGCCCCGCCTCGTCGATCTCGATGTCCACCTGCGTCGCCGCCTCCGCCGTGGGGTACGGCCGCTGCGCGATGCGCCACGCCCTCGGACCGACACGCACCCGGTTGGCGATGAGCCCGAGCGCCGACAGGCCCTGCCGGATCACCCGCTCGACGCCCGCGCGCGCCGGGCACGGCGGGTACGCGTGCGGCAGCAGGCGGCCGCAGCCCAGGCACCGGTCGCACTCGACGTCGAACGGCTCCTCGCACGCCGGGCAGCGGTACACAGGCGCCCGATCCCTGAGCTCCGAGAGCGGCCGATCCCCCAGGGCGAGCAGCGGCTGGAACGCGCCCGCCGGGACCACCACGCAGTGACCCGCGAGCTCCCCGGCCGCGCCGGACAGCGCCGCGACCACGCCGATCACCCGCCCCTCGGGATCGAGCACCGGCGCGCCGAGGGGCGCCGCCACGTCGAGCTCGAACGCCGGGAGCTGCCCGTCGACCTTGCGCGCCACGTGGCAGACCCGCGCGACCGCGAGGCGCAGGCTCTGCCCCGGGAGGCAGCTCAGCACCGCGGCGCGCTCGCCGAGCCGCGGCTCGGCCGCCGCGCGGGCGGCGAGCGCCGCGACGCCGGGCGGATCGGCCGGCGCGACGAGCGCCACGTCGCGGCCCACGTCCGCAGCGATCACCCGCCCCGCCATGCCCCGCCCGTCCTCGAACGTCAGCGCGACCTCCGTCGGGTAGCCGAGCCCGCGCCGGCTCGCCACCACGACGCCGTTGCCGAGCGCCACCCAGCCGGTCGTCACGAGCGCGCCGGCGCGGATCGCCACCACCGAGCGGCGGGCGCGGGCGACGCGCTCGTGGAGCAGCGCGAGATCGCCGTCGCCGTGCGCCGCCAGCTGCGACGTCATTGCGCGACGATCCTCGAGAGCGCCGTCATCAGCAGCTCGATCGTGCCGGGTTTGGCGCCGTCCCGCTGCGCGTAGGCGACGATGTCGCGCAGCCGCTGCTCGGTCTTGGCGGGCAGCTTCGTGCGCACCAGCAGCTCGGACAGGGCCCCGATCGCGAGGAAGTGCCGGAGCATCGGGTCGGCCGGCGCGCGCTCGATCTCGCGCAGGTAGCGGCCGAGGTGCTCGCGCGCGAGCGCCGCCGTGGTGAGCGGATCGATGTGGAGCGGCTTCTCCTCGGGCACCTGGCCGCGCACCGCCACGAGCCGCTCCATCGCGAGGAGCGCCGGCTCCGCGACGCCCGCGGTGTTCCCGCGGCGCGCGCCGCCCTCGGCCTGGATGAGCTCGCGGGTCGCGGCCGCCGTGCAGCGGTAGAGGTGCGCCACCGCGTCGGGCATCGCCTCGCCGTGCTCGTAGATCGCGCGGAAGACCGTGCAGCGGATGAGGAGCACCATGACGCCCGGCCGCTCCTGGAAGCTGAGCGCCGCGCCGAGCACCTGCGCGTCCCGGAGCAGCTGGCAGAACCGATCGGCCGCCGCGTTCGCCGACTCCGGGCGGGACGGGATGCTCCGGCGCGACGGAGGCTCGATCTCCACCTCCGGCAGCGCGGGCGGGCGCACCGACAGCGGCGTCGCCGCCATGATGGAGGACGAGCGACGAAAGGGCACGGTGCGCGCGCTGCGGCGATCGCTGACCTGCGCCGGCGTCTCCGCGGCCGCCGCCTGCTCACCCGACAGCGGCGCTGCGGCCGCCGCGCTCCCCGGAGCCGGCTTCGCTGCGCCGCCCTCGGACCCCGGGCTCGCGACGCCGCCGATCGCCTTCGACGCCCCGCCGGCGTCGTGCGCCGGCGGGAGGATGCCGGCCTTGGGCGCGGGCGCGCCGCCGTTCTTCGACGACGCGGCGCTCGGCGCCGGCATCGGCGCCGGCGCCGACGCCAGGAACGGGGACAGGATGTCGGGGATCGCGTCCGCGTCGCGGATGGGGCGCGCGACCGACTCGGGCAGGCGCGGCAAGGGGGGCGCCGCCCACGCCGCCAGCTCCTCGAGCGGCGTCCGCGCCCCCGAGACCGGCGTCGCCGGCGCGCCGGCCCGCACCGACGGAGCGCTCTGCGGGCGGGCAGGCGAGGGCGGGAGCGTGAAGCTCTTGAGCGGCCGGGCGCGGCCGGCGGAGGCCCACGTGAGGCTCGCCCGCTGCTCCTCGGAGAACGGCGGCCGCGCGTCGAACCACGCGCCCATCGTCTCCCCGAGCCGCTGCGCCGCCTCGCCGCTCTCGCGCAGCGCCTGGCGCAGCGCCTCCGGCGTGAAGGCGGCGACGCGGCCGACGCGGCGGAGCAGCAGCAGATCCTCCCGCATGCACAGCCGGAACGGCTCGGGGCCGCTCGACAGCTCCAGCGCCGTCCTGAGCAGCGGCACCCGGTGCCGCTCCGCGACGCGCACGACGGGGACGTCGATCGACACCCGCTCGTTCGCCGCGTCGAGCGAGACGAAGAGCGTCATCGCCCCGAGCGGAACGATCCACCCCACGCCCTCCTGCAGCGTCGTCGCCTGGAGGCTCGCCCCGGCCTCCGCGGAGGCGCAGTGCGCGACGAAGCGCACCGGGTCGCGCGTGCGCCAGGCGTCGATCGAGCTCCCGTCCCAGTCCGCGTCCGCGGGCGGCTTGCGCGAGGCGGAGAGCACAGGCGACCGATCCACCCCGCACGCCTCACACCGCGGCCCACGCAGCGGGAACCCGCACGCGGAGCAGAAGTCGGAGGCCGGGCTCGAGGGGACCGCCACGCCGACAGCATACCTCAGCGCAAGGCCGAGGTGGCACCGCGGTTTGCGCTCAGAGGAACGGATTCAGGCGGAGCGCAACCTTGGCCTCCCGCAGGTTGTGCTGGACCCTGCGGATGAAGTGGATGAACAGGTACGCCCAGGCGGCGAAGGTGACGACGCTGATGACGAGCTGGACCGTCTTGCTGACGCCGATCACCATCCAGAGCGCCGTCAGAAGGAAGGCCGCGAACGACAGCGGGACGAACCACTTCCAGCAGAGGTTCATCATCTGGTCGATGCGGACGCGCGGCAGCGTCCAGCGGATCCAGATGACCACGAAGACGAGGGCCCAGCTCTTCAGCAGGAAGAGGAAGACGCCGACGAGCTGGAGCCCGAAGCTCGCCTCCTGCTGGGCCGGCGAGACGCCGGGGATCTGCCAGCCCCCGAGGAAGAGCGCGCTCGCGATGCCGCACATCACGAAGACGTTCGCCCACTCGGCGAAGAAGAAGAAGAGGTACCGCATGCCGGAGTACTCGGTCGAGTAGCCGGCCACGAGCTCGCTCTCCGCCTCGGGCAGGTCGAACGGCGCGCGGTTGCCCTCCGCGAGCGCCGTCGTGAAATAGAGGAAGAACAGCGCGAACGTGATCGGGTTGCGGAAGACGAACCAGTGCCAGGGCCAGCCGCCCACGTCGAGGAGCGAGGGCCCGGCGCCGCCCTGGGCGCCGATGATGTCCTGGAGCCGCAGCGAGCCCGTCATCATCACGATGCACACGATCGCGACCGCGCCGGGGATCTCGTAGCTGATGATCTGCGCCGCCGAGCGGATCCCGCCGAGGAGCGACCACTTGTTGTTCGACGCCCAGCCGCCGGTCATGAGGCCGATGGTGACCAGCGACGTCACGGCGATCACGAAGAGGATCCCGATGTCGAGGTCGGCCGCGATGAGGTACTGGCCGAACGGCATGACGACGAACGTGGCCGACACGCCGACGAACACGAGGTAGGGCGCGAGCCGGAAGAGCGCCTTGTCGCTCTCGGCCGGGATGATGTCCTCCTTCATGATCGACTTGATCCCGTCGGCGACCCACACGAGGAAGCCCTGCGGCCCGGCGCGGTTCGGCCCGATGCGGGACTGCATGCGCGCCGAGACGCGGCGCTCGACCCAGGTGATGATCCCCGCGGTCGGCGCCATGAAGAGCAGGATGATCGCGGCGGCCACGCCGAGGAGGATCCCGGCGCCGAGCAGATCGGCGGGCGCGCTCGCGTGGAACCCCTCGGTCGAGAGCTCGATCTCGGACGGGGTCGCGCCGCCCCGGCGGATCCCGACCGCCGACCGCCGCTCGTGGCCGCTCGGGATCACGTCGCCCTTCGAGAGGACCTTCACGCCCTCGAAGCGCGTGATGACGTCGCCGGGCTGGAGCCCTGCCTGACCCGCCGGGCTCCCGTCGCGCACGCCCGTCACGACGAGCCCGCCGGCGGGCGGCGACTCGGCCGCGACCTCGACGCCGAAGAACGCGAGCGCGCGCGCCCCCTCCTTCACGCGCGCCTCGATGACGGCGCGGCGCGGGGTCGGCGGGAGGAAGTCCATCGTGACGCCCCTCACCGTGCCGTTCACGGGGAGCGCCCCCTGCGCGGTCGCGGGGATCTCGACGACGACGTCGCCGTGGAAGGTCGTGTGCACCGCGTCGTCGCCGCGGCCGGCGAAGCGGGATTGCAGGCCCTCGGAGAAGACCAGCGAGATCTTCGTGCTGCTGACCTGCGCGCCCTCGATCTCGATGCTCTGGCCGGTGAGCGGCGCCTGGCCGGGGCGGCGGAGGGTGCCGCGGAACGTGACGACCGCCTCCTTCGCCTCGGCGGTGGGCAGGTTGGTCCCGAGGATCTCGATGCGGTCGCCGAGGTCGACCTCGCGCGGCACGACGTCGACGACGCTCAGGAGCTCGGGCGCCGTCCTGCGCTCGGCGCAGCCGGCCGCGCCGAGCAGCGCGAGGAGGGCCAGGAGGCACGGCAAGAAGCCTCGAGAGAGAGCTCTCCAGGGAGGAGATCCGCGCATGGTGCCGCTTATAAACCGCGCCGCTCGCGCGGTCGAGAATGCGGAGAAAAGCGCTCCTGCTCGCGCTGTCTACCTACTACTTACCGACTTACCTACCGGCCTCGGACGGGGAGGAAGTACCGGCTGCCGTCGAGCTCGTTCACGCCCACGTAGAGCTCTGCCTCGAACACGTCCTTGAGCCGGCGGTAGGTCATCACCTCCTCGACGGTGCCGTGGGCGACCAGCCGCCCGGCCTTGAGGAGCGCCACGCGGTCGGCGTACTGGGCGGCCGCGTTGAGATCGTGCAGCACCGCGACGCAGGCGAGGCGCCGCTCGGCCACCTCCCTGCGCACGACCTCGTGGACCTCGATCGAGTGGCGGATGTCGAGGTGCGCCCCGGGCTCGTCGAGGATCAGCACCTGCGCCTCCTGCGCGAGCGCGCGGGCGATGGCCACCCGCTTCTGCTCGCCGCCGGAGAGCTCGGCCACCGGCCTCGCCGCGAGCCCCACGAGATCGCAGGCGTCGAGGGCGCGGGCGACCGCCTCTTCGTCCCGGCCGGCGGCGAGCATCCACGCGCCCTGGTGGGGCGCGCGGCCCATCATGACGACCTCGCGCACCGTGAAGCCGGGCGCCGAGGCGATCCCCTGCGGCACGACCGCCACGCACCGCGCGATCGCCCGCCGGTCCATGCCGGCGAGCGGCCTCCCCAGCAGGGTCGCCTCGCCCCGCGCCGGCCGCAGGGCCCCGGAGAGGACCCGGACCAGCGTCGATTTTCCCGCGCCGTTCGGCCCCAGGACGGCGCAGAGCTCGCCCGCGCGCACATCCAGGCTGATCCCCTCCAGCGCCAGCCTCCCGGTGGGATAGCTCGCGGCCACGTCACGCAGATCGATCGCCGGCCCCTGCACGCGGTCTCTTTTGTCGAATGATTTGAGTGATATCGAGTGATCTTCCCTTGCGCGAGGTTTCTTGCGGTGGTCCAATCGACTCGAGGCGTAGAGGAGATGGAAACGGCGAAGGAGACTCTGGGAGGCGGCGAGGTACCGCGTCGCGTTATTAAGCGCTACTCCAATCGGAAGCTCTACGACACGAAGGACAGTCGTTACGTCACCCTGCAGCAGATAGGGGAGATGGTCCGGGCTGGCGAAGAGGTCCAGATCATCGACAACGCGACCAAGGAGGACAAGACCGAGGTCACGCTGGCGCTGATCATCTCGGAAGATCTCAAATCGCAGCCGCGCTCGGTCCCGCTCGGCACGCTGAGAGATCTGATCCAGGAGCGTGGCGAGCGGCTGCTCTCGCAGCTGCGCGAGGGCCCGATCGGCCGGCTCATCCCCGGCGCGGTCCCTGGCGAGGGCGGCGTGGCGGCGCCAGGAACGGCGCCCGCCCCGGGGACGGAGCAGGCGGCGCCCGCGTCGCCCTCGTCCCATCCGCCCCCGCCGCTCGACACGGACAGGTCGAGCCACGCGAAGGGGCGCCTGAGCGGGATCGTCGAGAGCTCGAAGCAGACGCTCGATCAGTGGCAGCAGGCCGTCGACGAGCGCATCCGGGCCATCCTCCCGGGCCTCGGGCTGGTCCGCGATCTCCAGTCCGATGTCAAGCGCCTGTCGCAGCGCATTGACGAGCTGGAGGCGAAGCTCCAGGGACGCGCGGGTGAACCCATCGAGGGCGCGGCTCCGCACCAGGAGAGCTCCGGCGCGGACGAACCCGCGGGCGAGGGTCCGGGGGGCGAGAGCAGGCTGGAATAGCCCTGGGCGCTCCTCTGTTCCCCCGGGCGAGCCCATGCCGTTCTTCTTCAGCAAGAAACCTGCGTCCGTAGCGCAGGACCTGTCGTTGGCCAGCACCGATGGTGGCCGAGCCGACGCCTTCGAGATCGAGCTGCTGGGTCATCTGGACACGCTTTACGGCGTGAGCTGCCGGATGACGAAGAGCTCGACGGAGGCGGAGGATCTGGTCCAGGACACCATCGTCAAGGCGATGCGAGCCCGGGATCAGTTCGAGCCGGGCACCAACCTCAAGGCCTGGCTGCTTCGGATCCTGACGAACACGTTCATCAACCGGTACCGTCGCGGGGGCCTCGAGCGAGGCATCTTCGACGGCCCCGACGCCGAGCCGCTCACCGATGCGTGGGTCGGCGCGACGACGATGCGCGCGATGCGCGATCCGGAGACCCAGGCGCTCACGCCGCTCGTGGAGGCGGAGGTGCAGCGCGCCCTCGACGCCCTGCCCGAGGAGTTCCGGCTGGCCGTGGTGCTCTCGGACATCGAGGAGCTCTCCTACAAGGAGATCGCCGAGGCGATGGGCTGCCCCATCGGCACGGTGATGTCGCGCCTGCACAGGGGCCGCAAGCTCCTCCAGAAGACGCTGCGCGAGCACGCGGTCCTGATGGGCATCGTCAGCGAAGACGCTGCGAAGGACGCGCCCGCCGACCTGGACGCGTACCGCAAGCGGAAGCGGGGTGCCGCATGAGCGCTGCGAAATCGATCGAGAGCTGTTCGCGGTTCGACCACGCGCTGTCCGCCTACGTCGACAGCGAGCTGGATCCGGACCACGCCATCGATCTCGAGTCCCACCTCGTCCAGTGCCCTCCGTGCTTCGAGCAGGTGAGGCTCTTGCGCTCGCTGCGGGCGAGCCTGAAGCGGGCGCGGCCGTCGGGGTGCCCGGACGCGCTGCGGGCGCGCGTCGCCGCGGCGGTGGCGCACGAGCAGGCGCGCGACGCGGCGCAGTCGGCCGAGGCGAGGCCGCGCCTCGTGCACAGGGGGTACGCGATCGCGCTCGCCGCGGCGGCGGGCGTCGTCTTCGTCGTGGGCGTGGCGCGGCGGCCGGACGCGCCGGCGGAGGCCGCGAAGGCGGACGCCGCGAGGGCGGCGGCCGATCTCACGCGCGCCGAGAGCGTCGAGGTCCTGCTCGACGATCTCGTCACCCAGCACGCGCAGCCGCTGCCGCCGGAGACGACCAACCCGGAGGACCTCCCGCGCTTCGATCCGTTCGTCGGCGTCCCGGTCCGCAGGCCGCAGTTCCAGTCGATACCGGCGAACTTCATGGGCGCCCGCGTGCACACGATGCGCGATCGGCGCGCCGCGCTGCTCCAGTTCGTGGTGCGGGGCAACCACCGCGTGACGGTCTACATGTTCAACTCGCGCGCGGTCCCGGTGCAGAAGGCGCAGCCGATCCTGCAGCCGCGCGTCGTGCGCGAGCGCCCCGTCTACGTGGGCAACATCAACGGCTACTCGGTCGCCGCCGCCGAGCGCAGCGGCGTCGGCTACGCGCTCGCCTCGGATCTCGGCGACGACGTCAGCACGCAGCTCGTCCTCGCTGCGATGCAGTGAGCGCACCGGCGCTCGCTCTACAGCGGGCGCCGTCCCCTCCCTCCCTCGATAACCCCGACCAACCCTACCGCGAGAGACCGCATGCGCTTCGTCTTCGTCATGGATCCGCTGAGCCGCGTGACGCACGACAAGGACACGTCGTTCGCCTTCATCCGAGCGGCGCAGGCGCGCGGCCACGAGAGCTACCACTGCTTGCCGCGCGACCTCTCGATCGAGGGCGGCGAGGCGCACGCCTCGGCCTCGCCGGTGCTCATCGGCGACGCGCCCCCGTTCATCTCGCTGGCGGGGGGCGCGCAGCGGCTCCGGCTCGCGGACGTGGACGCCATCTTCATCCGCAAGGACCCGCCGTTCGATCGCAGCTACCTGTACGCGACGCTGATCCTGGAGCGCGCGCGGCGCTGCCCGCTCATCGTGAACGACCCCCGCGGGCTGCGCGACGCCAACGAGAAGCTCTACGCGCTGAACTTCCCCGAGTGGACGCCGAGGACGCTGGTCACCGCGGACCGCGAGCAGATCCACGCGTTCGTGCGCGCCCTCGGCGGCACGGCGGTGATCAAGCCGCTCGACGGCGCGGGCGGCCTCGGCGTGCTGCAGATCAACGAGCGCGACAAGAACGCGCGCGCCATCGCGGACATGATGACGAACGAGGGGCACCGCCTCGCCATGGTCCAGGAGTACCTGCCCGCCGTCGTCCACGGCGACAAGCGCGTCCTCTTGCTCGACGGCGAGCTGCTCGGCGCCATCCTCCGGGTGCCCCGCGACGACGATCACCGCTCGAACATCCACGTCGGCGGGCGCGTGGTCTCGACGGAGCTCTCGCCGCGCGAGCTCGATCTCGTCCGCGCGGTCGCGCCTCGCCTCCGCGCCGACGGCCTCTTCTTCGTGGGCCTCGACGTCATCGGCGAGCGCCTGACCGAGGTGAACGTCACGAGCCCGACGGGCATCCAGGAGCTCGGGCGCTTCACCGGCGCGGATCCGGCGGCGAGGGTGATCGCCTGGGCCGAGGAGCGGGCGCGCGGCCAGGCCGCGCGCGCGTGAGCCACCCCGCTCCGGAAAGTTGGCCCGGAGCGCCCGCCTCTGCGAAGGCTCCCCCATGGGCGACTCATTCGAGCGGTGTGCCGTCTGCAGCGACGGCGAGCAGGGCGATCGGGACGGCGGCGCGCCCGGGGATCCTCGCGCGAGGACGCGGATGGCGCGCGTGGTCATCCAGGGGCGCTCGCTCAGCCTGTGCCGGACGCACGCGGCGACCGTGGCCGTCGCCATGCCGGAGACGTTCGAGGAGATGCGCGCGCTGTTCGTGGGGCTCCAGCGCAGCGCGCAGCCGGCGCAGCGCGATCCGTCCGTCGAGCGCCGCTCCCCCATCGCGCGCCGCAGCCCCGAGGATCGGCGCGTCTTCCCCCCGCGGCCGGAGGGCCGGCGGATCGGCGCAGGACGCCGCGCCAGCGATCCGGGGGAGTGATCGCGACCGTCACGCCGGCGCCCTCCTCGCGCCGATCTCCGGAGCGGCGCCCGCTCTCCGCGCGGAGCGCCGCGGGCCGCCGGATGCGCGCGGCCCGTGGTAGGTTCTCGCCATGAGATCCCGCCGGCATGTCGTCATCGGGCTCGGGTCGAGCCTGGGCGATCGCCTGACGACCCTCCGCGCCGCCATCGCGGCCCTCGGCGCTGATCCCGATCTCGACGTCATCCTCGAGTCGTCGCGCTACGAGTCCCCGCCCGCAGGCGGCCCTCCGCAGGGCGACTACGTGAACGCCGCGGTGCTCGTCGCCACGTCGCTGCCCGCGCGCCAGATCCTCGAGCGCACCCTCGCCGTGGAGCGCTCGCTCGGGCGGACGCGCCCCGATCCGGTGCGATGGGGGCCGCGCACGATCGATCTGGACCTGCTCTGGATCGAGGGCGAGGTCGTCGCGGAGCCGGATCTCGAGGTGCCTCACCCGCGGCTCTGCGACCGTGTGTTCGCGCTCAGGCCGCTGCTCGACGTCGCCCCCGACGCGCGCGACCCTCGCACGGCCGTCGCGTACGCCGCGCTCCCCGAGGCGAGCGCGCCCATTCGCAAGCTCGATCCGATCTGATCGACGCGGCGCGCAGGCGCGGCGCTCAGCGCGAGCGCGGCGGGCCGGATGCGGCGCGGGATCGGAGGCCGGCGCGGCCGCCGGCGTACGACGCCGCGCTGCCGATCATGACCACCACGATCAGCAGCAGCGCCCACCCCAGCGCGCCCGCCGGCGCGCCCTCGGCGAGGGCGAGCGCCCAGGCGAGCGCCGCGACTACGGCGCCGCTTGCGGCGGCCTCGCGCCGCCCGGCGCGCCCGCCGAACCGCCCCACGAGGTAGCCGCCGGCGACCCCGGCGAGCGCGAACGCGATCGCGTTGAGCCCCACCATCGCGAGCCGCACCGAGCCCTCTGCCCCGGCGTCCCCCGCCCGCTCGATCATCCGACGCAGCAGCGTGTTGACGAGGCCCGCGAGCGGCAGCCACGCGATGAAGATCGCCACCGTCCCGAGCGCGATCCAGTGCCACGGCGGCCGGTCCTCGACCTCGTCGTCGCCGCTGCTCTGCAGTACGGGGAGCTTGCGCTTCTCCGGCGCTGCCGCGCCGCCCCGAGGAGGCGCCGCGCCTGCCGCGCCGCCCCGAGGAGGCGCCGCGCCTGCCGCGCTGCTGCCGACGACCGGGAGGCGTCGCTTCGGCGCGTCCCCCATGACGTCAGCTGGGCTTCGAGGTCGGGGGCGGCGCCGCGGCGGGAGCCTTCCGCCAGAACTTCCGCGCTTCGTCCTGCAGACGGACCAGCCGCCGCTGCTCCTGAATCAGGCCGCCATAGGCGCGAGGCACACGCGGATCCTTCGCGAGCGCGTACAGGACCTGGAGCGCCGCCTCGGCGTCGTCCGTCGCGCGGTGCGCCTTCTCGAGCGAGATCCCGAGCCGAGCGGCCATGTCGCCGAGGGCGCGGCTCTCCTCGTTCTTGTAGAGCTCGCGGGCGAACGTGAGCGGATCGACCCAGTCGACCTCGCGCCGCATGGCGGGCGGCGGCTCGCGCGGGCGCATGCCCACGCGCTCGAGCTCGGCGAGCAGGAACGAGCGATCGAAGGTGGCGTTGTACGCCGCGGGGATCGCCCCCTTGAAGCAGCCGAGGATCTCCTCGGCGACCTCGGCGAACGACGGCTTGCCCTCGACGTCCGCGTCCTTGATCCCGTGGATGGCGGTGCTCTCCGCGGGGATGGGCCGCCCCGGGTGGATGAGCCAGTTGTAGCGCGTCAGGATCTCCCCGGAGCGGCCGATGACGATGCCGAGCTCGATGATCCGATCGCCCGCCGGATCGCGCCCCGTGGTCTCGACGTCGACGAAGGCGATGGGCTGGTCGATCCAGGCGCTGCCCGCGTCGATCTCCGACGCGACACCGACGGCGCGCACCTTGAGGAGGTGCGCGATCCCAGGGTAGTGCCGGCCCGTCGGGAAGCAGCCGCACGGGTCGGCGACCTTCACGGCGTCCTCGGCTTGGCGGGCTGGGCGGGTGCAGCCGAGGTCGCGGGGCGCGCCGCGCCGCCCGCCGGCGCGCTGGTCCCGGCGGCGGGGGTCGCGCTGGCCGCTGGGGTCGCGCTGCCTGCTGGGGTCGCGCTGGCCGCGGGGATCGCGCTGCCGGAGGGCGACGCGTCGCCTGGCTTCGGGGGCGCTGGCCGCGGCGTCTTGCCGAGGAGCTCCAGCTCGAGCTTGACCCACGCCTCGAGGTCCTCGCCGGGGCTCGAGAGGAGCTGGAGGTTGACCTCGCGGCCGTTGATGAAGACGAGGGGCGTCCCCTCGAGCCCGACCCCGTCGGCCTGCAGCTTGTCCTTGTCGATGCGCGCCTTGGTGTCGGTCGAGACGAGATCGGCGCGGAACTTCACCATATCGAGCTTGAGCCGCTGCGCGTAACGCTCGAGGTCGGCCTGCTCCAGCTTGTCCTGGTTCTCGAAGAGGAGGTGGTGCATCTCCCAGAACTTGCCCTGGTTGAGCGCGGCGGTCGCCGCGCGCGCGGCGGGCTCGCCGTGGACATGCGCCGAGAGCGGGTAGAACTTGAAGACGAGGCGCACCTGCCCGTCGAAGCGCTTCACGAGCCCCTCGAGCAGCGGCGCCATCAGCCTGCAGAACGGGCACTCGAAGTCGGCCCACTCGACGATCGTGATCGGCGCGTCGGGCGGCCCCATCTCCGGCGAGCCGTCGGTGGCGAGCGTCTTCACCTTGTTCGCGTCGAAGCGCATGTGGAACGCGTCGTCGCGCTCTTTCTTCGATCGGCCGTCCTTGACCAGATCGAGCAGGAGCTGCGCGGCGGGGAGGCACGCCTTGCACGGGCGCTGCTCCTTCACGCACTGCGCGATGCTCACGGGCGTGTCCGGGCAAGGGGAGAGCAGCTCGGAGACCTGTGCTCCCCACTCCCGGCGCTCGCGGGGGGTCAGCGAGGAGGTGTCCACGCCCGGCAGCGAGACCGCCACCTCCGGGCTCGCGGCCGGTTTGGGCTCGTTCGAGCTCGGGTTCCCAGGACAGCCCGTAGCGCCGATCGCGAGCAACGGCAACGCGAGGAGCGGCGGCATCCAGCGCAGGAATGACATCGCGGCGCGAGCTTAGTCGGACCCCTTGCGAGATGCTAGCGCGGGTGTAGCGTCAAGAGGTGCGGAGCGTCCTCTACCGCTTCCCGGATCTGCAGCAGTTCGAGCAAATCGTGTGCGATCCGGAGGAGCGTGACCTCGAGCTCGGACTGCCCGCGGGGGAGGTCGTGGCCGATGGCGAGTGGGTGCTCGCCATCTTCGAGCTGGGCGAAAACCGCCGCGCGACGTCGGCCGCGGCGTGCGCGTCGGTCTCACCGGAGGGGGCGCGGCTCACGTTCGAGCCGCGCGACTGGCATCGCCTCGCCCACTTCGCGCGGACGGAGGCGCCCCGCCCCGGATCCGTGCCCGACACCGACGCCGCGGCGCTCCTCCGCGCCGCGGACGGGGCCGGGCCCGCCGCGTCATCCGGCGTCCAGAGCGCCGGCCCGGCGGGCCGGGCGCTGCCGCCTCCTGCGCCGCCTCGGCTGAAGGGCAAAGGCTCACGGGTCCTCGTGGTCGACGACGACCCCCACATCCGCGAGCTCCTGTCGGCGATGCTCGAGGCGGTCGAGCTCGCCGTCGTCGCCGTCGCCAGCGCGGAAGAGGCGCTGGCGCGGGTCCGCGGCTCACCGTTTCACCTCGTGGTCCTCGACTGGAACCTCCCGAAGATGACCGGCATCGACCTGTGCCGGACGCTGCGGCAGGAGCCCGGGCTCCGCGATCTTCCGGTCCTCTTCCTGACGGCGCACGCCTCCTCGCAGGACATGGTCGAGGCCTTCGCCAGCGGCGCCGACGACTACATGGTGAAGCCCTTCCGCGCCCCCGAGCTGGGGGCTCGCATCTTCAGCCTGCTCCGCCGGACCCGGCGAGGCACCTCCTGAGGCGCCTCGCCGCGGCGCAGCGGCCCCGGCGCGGGCTCGCGCTCGGGCGCCGCGCTCAGGTTCCTCGCTCAGGTTCCTCGCTCAGAAGGCGACATCGACGTTGAGGTTGATCACGCCGATGCTCTGCGCGTAGTGCCCGCCGGAGTCGGGAGCCCTCGAGTTGGGGTGCAGGCCGGCGGTGATGCTGTCCCCCGTGGTGTCCCGGCTGACGTAGAACAGGTGGGTATACGACGCGGCGAGGTGGAGCTGCTTCGCGACATGGAAGCGCCCGCCGAGAGCGAACGAGACATCATGGAAATCGACGCCCGATGGATCGAGGGTCTCGTCCGGAACTGCGTTGGAGTCGTACCCGGCGCCGCCGAAGACCTCGATCGCAGGCCGCGGCCAGTGGCTCCAGCCCGCGCGAACGCCGAACGTGTCGTTCCAGCGGCGGGGGATGTTCTGCACCACGCGGGCGCCCTCTCCGGCGAAGCCGTCGCGGTCGATCGCGCACGCCGCGCCGACCTGGGTGAGGCACTGGTTTTCCATCGAGCTCCACCGCGTCCAGTCGCCGAAGAGCCGGATCTCGAAGCGCTCCGCCGGGACGAAGCGGGCGCCGAGCCGCACGATATCCGGCAGACCCTGGTGCAGCTCCACGTCGCTCGGGGAGTTCGACACGCCGCTGAAGCGGTTGGTGAGCGTGCCCTCGAGCGACTCTCCCCCCGTGACGTTCGGCCGCGACTGGTACGACGCGCCGATCCAGAGCTGCTTCGGCACCGCCTCGACCAGCGCGCCGACGCCGAAGCTCGCGTGGAAGCCGCTCACCTCGAGCAGCGAGCGCCCCTCGGTCGCAAGGAGGTTGTCGCCGGAGGCGTTGCGGGCGCGCACGGTGTTCACCTGGGTTCGAATCAGGTTGCCGGAGAGGCCGAGGCTGAGGCGGAGCGCCGGGATCTCGTAGGCGGCAGCGAGCGTGAAGAACATCGCCTGGAGCGAAGACTCGATGGAGTGCCAGCGCTGCACGCCGTCCACCGGCCCGGCGAGCTCGCGATTGCCCTCGAACGTCGCGTTCGTGTCCCAGGACGCGGCGCCGCCGAAGGGCACATAGACGCCTGCGCCCAGCGCCAGATCGCCGAGCCTGGCCGACGCGCCGAGCATCGGCGAGGCAGCCACGTTGAACAGGCTCGCCTCCCCCGTGTTCGCCCGCGGCACCGTCACGTCATCGGTCGCCGCCGCCGAGTGCGTGTAGGACGCGGCGCGCAGCGCGATATTTCCGTCCAGGAACAGATGAATCCCCTCGCTCTCGGCGAGGCCTGCGGGGTTGTAGTAGACCGCGGTCGGATTGCTCGTGATCGGGTTGCCGTGCTCGCCGCCAAACCGCGCGGTCGCGAACCCACCGGCGAGCGCGGATCCGGTCCAGGCGAGACCGCCGAGGAGGCCGACGGAGATCGCGAAACAGGGGCGGTTGATGGACATATCCGGTGTTCTCGGTTCTGAGGGCGGAGGAATGCGGCGCCTGCGGCGGACCCTGCATGGTAGGGTTGCAACACCTGCCACGTCGGAAGGTTCTACCCGATCAAGTCAAATGTCACCTTTCGCACGGTGTCAAATGCTTTTCTCCCGCACCATCCGGACAACGCTCGCCTCAGCTGCCCTCACCACCACGGCGCTCCTCATCGGCTGCGCCGACCCGGCAGGCAGATACGATGACTTCGAAGCTCGCGATACCACGATCCGCGAAGACCAGAGCAGCGGCGAGGGTGGTGGTGGCAGCGACGGAAATGGCGGCGCTGGAGGCGGCGGGGACAACTGCCTGCCGGAAGCGGGCGCCGTCGACGGCGATTTCCTCTTCAGCCTCTCGGCTTATCTCAACCCGCGGGCCCCTATCCTCTTCGTGGCCAGCCTGACCACCCAGGCCAGCGACGGCGGCCTGAGCTTCTCGCTCACCTTCCAGCCGCTCGTGGCCGCCGATCGCAAGACGCCCACGGGCGAGCCGTTCGACGTGGGTCCCTTCGAGCTGTCCGCCGATGGGACGTTCACCGCGCAGCTGCCCACGCTCGTCGTGCCGGGCGACGCCAACCCCATCTCCGGTAGCGAGCTCGAGGCCACCATCACGCTGACCGGCGGCTCCCTCTGCGCGCCCGCCGACTTCATCTGTGGCGTTGTCACTGGCACCACGGCGAGGCCGCTCCCCCTGAATCTCAAGGGCTCTACCTTCGCCATGGAGCGAATCGCCGATCCGAGCAGCTACCCGGCGCCGGTCATCAACTGCAAGAGAGACCCGGCGAACCCGCTTCCGTGAGCGCCCGGTCGGGTCACGCCACGGCCTCCGCCGCGGCGGCGCCTTCGAGCTCGATCAGCGAGATCTCGGACGGCGCGCCGACGCGCATCGGCGGCCCCCAGTAGCCCGTGCCGCGGCTCACGTAGATCTGGCTGTCGCCGTGCGAGGACAGCCCGGCCACGTAGGGCTGGTCGAGCCGCACGAAGAAGTTCCACGGGAAGATCTGGCCACCGTGGGTGTGGCCGCTGAGCTGCAGGCCCACGCCCCGCTCCGCGGCCTCCAGGATCTGCTTGGGCTGGTGCGCGAGCAGCACGAGCTCGCGAGAAGGGTCCCGCCCCGCGAGCGCGCGTGCGAGGTCGGGGCCATGGCCGCGGCCCATGCCGCGGGAGCTCCAGTCGTCCACGCCGGCCAGGTCGAAGCCGTGCTCGCCGTCGCCGATCGAGACACGCTCGTTGCGCAGCACCGTCACGCCGAGCCGGCGGAGCTCCGCGATCCACGCCTCGGCGCCGGAGTAGTACTCATGGTTGCCCGTCACGAAGAAGACCCCGTGCCTGGCGCGCAGATCGGCGAGCGGCGCGGTGTGCTCGCGGAGCTCTTCCACGGAGCCGTCGACGAGATCGCCCGTGATCGCGATGAGATCCGGCTCGAGCGCGTTCACGCGCGCGACGACGCGCTCGAGCCAGGCCCGGCCGATCGTCGGGCCGATGTGGAGGTCGGTCAGCTGAACCACGCGAAAGCCCGACATGGCCGCGGGGAGGCGGCGCAAGCGGACGCGCACCGGGCGGACGGCGACCTCGCCGAGGGCGCTCGCGGCGCCGGCGACGCCGAAGCCCATGGCGAGCGCTCCGGCCGCGCCCGCGAGGGCGCGCGAGAGGAAGGTGCGGCGCTCGCCGTCGAGCGGCTGGTGCAGCAGCGCGGTGACGCCGTGGGCGCCGAGGCGGACGAACTCGGAGGTGAGCAGGAGGAAGAAGAGCAGGACGGCGAGCCCGACCCACGTGTAGACGACGCCGGCGACGACGCCAGCGATGTGCCGGGGCAGCGCGCGGGTGAGCAAGAGGCCGAGGGGCACCAGCGACGCGAGCACCACCAGGGCCACGCTGCCGACGCGGTGCCAGAGCGGGCCGAGCTCGGGCGCGCGGATCAGGCGCTGCCAGAGGTAGTAGTGGACGCCTGCCACGATGGCGCTGAAGACAGCGATGAAGACGACGAAGGAGAGAAGAGGCCGCTGCACGCGTCCAGCATGACCACGGCGGCGCGCGCCCGCCGCTCCGATCCACGCCGGAGCCAGGCTCGACAACATTTCTTAACGGAGCGACGGGCGGACGGCGGCTACGACGTGCTCACGCACACGCCGAACCCGGCGGGGTAGATCGCGCTGCCGCCCTGGCACTTGGCGCCTGCGCCGCATTCCGGCGCCCTGCTGTCGATCCGGCAGAGCTGCTTGCACTGGTTCGTCAGCATCGAACACACGAAGCCGGGCGCGCACGGGCAACGCTCGTCGGCCCGCCCCTCGCCGGGCACCACGCAGCTCGTCGTCCCATCCTCGCGGACGATCGTGCAGGTGAGGCCCGTCGGGCACACGCTGTCGTTCAAGAGCTCGCAGTTCATCGCGGGAACACAGACGGGTATCGGGACCGGAGCGCTCGCCTCGACGGCCGACTCGGCCATCGGTCGCTCGTCGCAGTACGTCCCCGCCGCGCAGCTCTCGACGTGACCACAGCAGTACTGCCGGCACACGCCGCCCTCCCCGTCGGCTGCCACGCACCCCAGACCAGCCGCGCAATCGGCGCCGCTGTGACAAGGGCCGCCTGCGTCGAAGCGGCCCGCCGGCTGGCAGCTCGGGATCGCATCGCCGTCGTCGAGCACGAGCTGGCAGTGCAGCGTCTGCGCGGCAGGGAGCCCCGTCCCTGTGCCCGCGCCGCCGTCCGACGAGCACTCGGTCGGCTCGCCGCCTGGGGTGCAGCCATCGCCGCACAGGTAAGCGAAGCGGGTGTAGGGATCCTGCGCCTCCGGAGCCGCCGGGATGTTGACGTCCTCGTTCACGACGCCGCCGGCACCACCGTTGCCGCTGGCGCTGCCGCTCGCGGGCGGAGGGCTGCCACCCGATTGGGTCGACGCGCCCTCGCCTCCCCCACTCCCGAACGCCGCCCCGCCGTCTTCGTACCCACCCGCCGAGGCGTCATCCATCGAGCACGCGGAGAGCGCGAAAACCCAGGCCGCCACGAGGCCAGAAAGCAGACGGGCGTGGTGTGAGCTCATTCCAGGACCACCAGAAAAGCACAAGCGGAATGAGCGTATCATGTCGCCTCCTGCATTCACAGAATGTGCCGATTCGGTGTGTCGTCGCCTGGATGCCGACCGCAACCTGGGTCGGGACGCCGCCGTGCTGCGCGCCGCGGACACGGGCGCGCCTCGCCTGCGGGCGCCCCTGGCCCAAGCATGACGCCCATGTCGCGCTGAGCGCCGGGCCCCGCGGGACGGTGAGTGATGGCGCCTACCGCGCCTCGATGTCGCGGGTGACCACGTTGCCCGCGCTGTCATAGGCGCGCACCGCGAGCAGGTGCGCGCCCGGCGGCACGATCGCGCCGAGATCCGCCTCAAACGGCTCGGCGGCCTCGTCGAAGACGCCGTCGCTCGGGAAGATGGGCCGCCACTCCTCCAGGCCCGCGATCGAGACCTCGATGCGCGCGACCGGACCGAGGCCGTCCGCGACCTCGCCCGTGAGCCGGCGCCCCTGCAGCGCGAGCGCCCGGAACACCGGCGGCGTGTTGTCGACAAGGACGGTTCCCGACTCGAGGCTGTGGCGCAGCGTGCGCTCGGGCGGGTTCGCCAGCTCGTCGCTCGCCTCGACGAGGATGCGGTACTCGCCTTCGGGAAGCGCGGTCGTGTCCCATACGTGCTCGGCGCGCGTCACCCTCTCGCCCGGCTTCAGCAGGCTGCGCCAGGTCGACTGCCCCTCCATCCGGTAGGAGAGGCGGTAGCGGAGGTCGTCCTGGTCTGGATTGTCGACCTTCCATGTCAGCTGGAGCGCGCTCACGGGCTTCGGCGCCTCCCCGCCCGATGGCGGGAGGCTCGATCGAGAGGGCTTCGTCTGCCCCTTCGGCGCGGCCTCGATCGACGTGACCACGGCGCGCGCGTTGTCGGTGACGAACGAGAGCTTCACCTCGCGGAGCACCGCGCCCGGATCGCGGCGCCAGCGCGCGCGGATCTGCGCGAAGCGCGCCGGCGGGCTCTTCACGTCGCCCGGCGCGGCGAGCGCTGTGGACCACGGGCTCCAGGTGCCGTCCGGCGCGTCGGTGTTTCCGCTCCGGGTCTCGAGCTCCAGCGCGCCGTCGGAGCGCCACGAAAGGCGCCCGAACGTGGCCCGCAGCCCGGCGTCGAGCACCTTGCTCGTCCACACCGCCTCGGCGCCGCCGACGCCCTTCACCTCGTGGAAGACCGCGGGGTCGGTGGTCGCGACGAACCTGCGCCGCCCCGCCATCAGGAAGGCGCCGACCTGGCGCTCGTCGGTGTCGGCGACGAGCCGCGCGACGTGGTTGTCGCTCACGGTGTAGAGCTGGCCTTCCGCGCCGGTCCCGACGTACGGCGTCAGGTCGTCGCCGAGGCCGAGCGAGACGTAGTGGGTGTCGTCGTCGCTCATCATCTTCTCGGCGACGCCGCTCCGATCGAAGCGCATGAGCACGCCCTTGCCGGGCTTCTGCGCGCGCGCCGGCTGCGGCGACGGCGGCCCGCTCCGGTTGCGCTTCGGGGGGGCGAACGCCTCGGCGTACTTGTTGGCGATCGCGTAGATCGCGCCGCCCTTCGCGCCCGGCGCGACGGCGATGGCCTTCACGTCGTCGGCGTCGAAGTCGTAGAGCACGGTCGCGCGCCCGGGCGCCGTGAGCTTGTAGAGGAGCGCCTTGCCGTTCGAGCCGGCGTAGACGGCGCCGTCGTCCCCGACGGCGACGCACATGAGGTGCGGCTCGTCGCTGTCGAAGTACACCTGGGCCTTGCCCGCGGCGTCGACGCGGAACAGCTTCCCCTCCGAGCCGGTCGCCGCGTAGAGCGCCTTCGCCCTGGGATCGTACGCGAGGCCCCACACGTCCTCGGTGTCGGGGAGCTCGGCGAAGACCTTCGCCGGACCGCCGTTGCCCGCGCCGCGCGGCAGGCGGAAGAGCTTGCCCTCGGGGAAGGTCCCCGCGATGACGTCGCCATCGAACGCGAGCGCGAGCGCGCTGACCGCCATCTGCCCGGTCGTGGCCACGAGCGCGACCCGGCCGCCCGAGACGCTGTAGATCTTCCCCTCGTTGCCCGTGCCGAGCAGCACCGTCCCGTCCGGCAGCACCACGGAGCTCCAGATGGACGTCGCGTCGGGCAGCGGTGTTGCGCCGAGCGTCAGCCCGGCGCGCACGGCGCCGTTCGAGTCCACGCTGACGCCGGTGAGATCCCCGCCCTTCAGGTCCTCGAGCGATCGGAGCTCGAAGCTGCGCGTGCCCACCGCGTGGGCCGGCAGCGCCACGAGCCCCACGGCGGCGACGGCGGCGGCGAGGAGCCTGCGCGGAGAGGGGACGGCGTGAGGGTGAGGCGATCGGGAATGGGCAGAAGAGCGCTCTGTGCTCATGGGTCGCAAGATGGAGGGGGTCAGGGAAGAGAGGGAGGCGGGAGACCGGCGGGCTCAGCGGAGGATAGGCCGGACCGTGACGCTCACGGAGTCTTTCCCGACCAGGAAGCGCTTGAGGGACACCGGCACCTGCACCTGCGCGCCGAAGGTCTCGGGCGCGTCGGATGCGGAGCTCGGGCGCAGCGTGTCCATCGCGCCCGGGGGGAGCCGCGAGGCGACCTTGCCGCGGTACGCCGCGCCGTTCTCCCGGAGCCGGAACGTCGCGACGACGCTCTCCGCGTCGTGGGTCTGGCTCGGCAGCATCGCCACGAGCTCGGCGACGTTGTTCGGGGTCGCCATCGGGCGCTCCACCTCGTAGCCGGGCGCGAGATCGATGTCCACCTGGCTGCCGGCGAGCTCGCGCGGCACCGGCACCTCGATGACGCGCGACTCGATGGGGCCCTGATGAGGCTGGAGATCCAGGCGGATCCGCGCGGGCGCGCCCGCCTCGATCTCCGGCTCGAGCACCTTCGCGCCGCGCAGCAGCACGACCTCGCGATCGAAGGTGACCTTCACGCGGGTGTCGACGCGCTCGATCGAGACGTCCTCCCAGGGGTTGTTGAGCAGGGCCCCCATCGCCCGGACGAGCCGGCTGCGGACGAAATCGTCGCTGCTGAGCGGGGTGCCGTTGCCGGCGCCGAAGTCGACCAGCGAGATGGCGCCGTAGCGCCCGATCTTCACCTGGCTCACCGCCCGCCAGGTCATGTCCCGCCGCTCGGCCGTCGTCGCCTCGACGGCGTTGCCGACGGCCATCGAGACGAAGGCGGGCGCGAGGAACTGATCGTGCGCGACCTCGACGTTCCACGTCGGGTGCGGCGCGCCCTCCACGCCGTCGATCTGGACGCGCATCGGGAAGACCGGCGCCTTCGCCGAGCTGTCGACGACGATCGCGGCCTGCCGATCGTTCACCAGCGTGCCCAGAGGCCGCACCGCCTCGCCGATCTTGAAGCTCCGGTTCTGGCTCGCGAGGATCCAGTGGACCCGCGCGATCGCGGCGGGGAGGTTCGTGACGCCGCCGTTCATCATCGGGTGGCCGAACGCGACCAGCTTGTCGCCCGACACGCGCGTGACCGTGCCGATGCCCATCGCGGAGATGTCGCCGCGCACGAGCTCGACGCCGATCGCCCCCCCGTCGACGTACTTGGTCGGCGCGCCCGGCTCCGGGCTCGCGGACGAGCCGCCGCCGGCCTGCATCGGATCGAGCCCCATGGGGCCGAGCAGATCGCTCGCGATGCGCAGCGACGTCCCGCCGAGCCCGCCGAGCATCACCGGCGTCGAGGCGCGCGCGAGGCCCGTCGACTCGGGCGGGGAGAGCGACGGCGCGACGCGCGCGGCGATCTGGCTGGCGTGGCCGGCGAGGTCGTAGGCGTCGACGGCCCCCAGGAAGCCGCGGCTCCCGTGCAGGCGGGCCGGCGCGGCGGCGCGCGGCGGCGGCGCTCCGCCGGCGCGGCTCACCGGGGCGGGCAGCGGGCCGCCGACCTTCGGGGCGATCCCGCGCGGGAGCGGCCGCGCGAGCTCGTCGAGCATCGACTTGATCGGGGTGACGCCGGCGATCGCCTCCGCGCCGAAGAGCCAGCCGTACGCGTAGGCGCCGATCATCTTGCCGTTCAGGTAGATCGGGCTGCCGCTCATCCCCGCCACGGTGCGGGCGACCTCGAGGCGCGGGTGCTGCGTCTTGACGAGGACGAGGTCCTGGTTCGGCCGGAAATTGCGGAGCGTCGAGATGACCTCGACGTCGAACTTCTCGGGCGTGGTGCCGGAGAAGACGGTGAGGCCATACCCCTTCATGCCCGGCTTCACCTCGGAGAGCGGCAACGTATCGGGCGGAGCGGAGATCGCCTGGGCCGCGCCGACGCCGACGGCGACGCTGCACGCCGCGCCGGCGAGCAGGCTCAGGGGGATGAGGCGGCCGTCGCGGTCGACGAGGGCGCGGGCGGCGCCCGCGATCGCCCTCGCGCTGCGGGTCGCGAGCGGGGCGGCGCGCGCTGTGAGGAAGGAATCCGGACGAAACCACGGCATGTTGCGCAGAGGCACGGGCCAAGCTTAGCCCGGATTTGGTAGCGCGACAGAGCGGGGGCTCGGGCCGCGCCGGGAGGTCGCCGCGCTGCCCAGGGTCGCCGTTTTCCAGAGGCGGGGCGCGCCGGCGACGCTAGGCTTCGCCCCGTGAAGGATATCGCGGCGACCGCGACGCTCGTCCTTTCGTTCGCCGCCTGGGTGACCACCCACGTCGCGCTGGCCGCGCGGCTCGCGCTCCGGAGCCAGCCCCGCTGGCGCGGGCTCGTCGCGCTGGTGGTGCCGCCGCTCGCGCCGATGTACGGCTTCCGGCTGGGGTGGCGGCGGACGAGCACCCTGTGGCTTGTATGGCTGATCGTGTACGTGCTCGCGCTCCTCGTCGCGCGGGCGTGAGGAGCAGGGCGTGGCGCCTGACGTGAAGGCTGACGACGTGAGGGCGGAAATGACGGCGAAGCGGCGCCCGGGCGCGCCGCCCGCGATCCTCGTCGGCACGATGAACTTCGGCGGCCGCACGCCGCCCGAGGAGGCCGAGCGCATCACCCTGCGCGCGCTCGAGCGAGGGATCACCGCGTTCGACACGGCGAACCTCTACCAGGACGGCGCGTCCGAGCGGATCCTCGGCCGGGCGCTCCGGGGCCGCCGGGCCGAGGCGCAGATCGCCACCAAGGTCGGCCTGCGCCGCGTCCGGGGCAGGCCCGAGGGCCTCGGGCGCGAGCGCGTGATCCGCGCCGTCGAAGAGAGCCTCGCGCGCCTCGGCACCGACCGGGTCGACGTCTGCTATCTCCACGCGCCGGACCCGGAGACGCCCATCGAGGAGACGCTGTCGGCGATCGACGCCCTGCTCGAGCAGGGGAAGATCCTGCAGTACGGGATCAGCAACTTCGCGTCGTGGCAGATCCTGGAGATCATCGCGCGCCGCGACGCCGTCGGGAAGCCGCGCCCCGCCGTCTCTCAGGTGCTCTACAACGCGCTGATCCGCCAGCTCGACGTCGAGTACGCCGCCTTCGCGCGGCGGTACGCGCTGGCCACCGCGGTGTACAACCCGCTCGCCGGCGGGCTCTTGACGGGGCGGCACGCGGGGCCGGAGGCGACGCAGGCGGGCTCGCGCTTCGAGCGCAACGGCGTCTACCAGCGCCGGTACTGGAGCAGGCGCATGTTCGAGCTCGCGGCCGGCTACGCCGCGGTGGCGGCGGACGAAGGAATGAGCCTGCTCTCGCTGTCGTACGCCTGGCTCGCGGGGCGGGACGTCGTCGATTCCATCCTGGTCGGCCCGGTCCGGGCAGAGCACCTCGACGCGGCGGCCGACGCCGTCGGGCGCCCGCTCTCGGAGGAGGCGGCGCGACGCATGGACGCGCTCTACCGCGATCACCTGGGCACCGACGCGAGCTACGCGCGATGATCGAGCTCCTGCTGCCCGGGGCCAGGGACCTCGATCTCGCGGGCCCCCTGGCCGACTACGCCGCCCGCGGCCACGCCCGCCTCGGGCGCGTGATGACCGACGCGGGGCTCGCGGCGCTGCGCGCGCGCTCGGATGACCTGATGCTCGGGCGCGTCACGTACCCCGGGCTCTTCTTCCAGCACGACGCGGCGTCGGGCCGCTACGAGGATCTGCCGTACGGCAAGGGCTACCAGGGGCCGAGCACGTCGTACCGGAAGCTCGAGAAGCTCGAGAAGGACCCGCTGTTCCTCGCCTGGATCGAGAACCCGCTCTTCGAGAGGATCGCGCGCGCGCTCATCGACGGAGAGGTCTCCATCTACCGGGCCGTGCTCTTCAACAAGGCCGCGTCCGGAGGGACGCCGCTGCCCTGGCACCAGGACGGCGGCAGCTACTGGGGGCTCGATCGCGACCCCGAGCTGCAGATCTGGACCGCGCTCGACGACGCGCCCGCCGGCGGCGGCTGCGTGGAGGTGCTGGAAGGCAGCCACATCGACGGGCTCGCGACGCCGCTCGGCGGCGTCATTCCGAGCGACCGCGTGCACGCGGCCGACGCGGACGCCCGCAAGATCGCGCTGCCGGCGCGCGCGGGCGAGGCCCTGCTGATCCACAACTACCTCTGGCACTGCTCCGCCGTGAACCGGAGCGGCCAGCCGAGGCGAGCGTTCACCGTCTGCTACATCAGCAGGGCGACCCGCTGCCTCAGGAAAAAGAAGGCACCACGCACGTTCACGCCGGTGTTCTGAGCTCCCCGGGCAGGCGGCCTCGGCACGGTCGGCGGCCCCTCGCTCGTCCCCTGGCTTCCCCGGAACGTTCCTCGGCCGGCGTCGACGTTTCGAGAATTTTTCGATCCGGTGTCGCATCCAGTTCGCCACCGTGTCGTAAGGACGGACGCTTGCACCCGCGGCAACTTGCCGCGCCCCCGCGGCGACCTGCCGCGGCGTGGAGCCTCAATTACCCACAGCGGCAATCTGCCGCAGTCACGCGGCACTTTGCCGTCTTGTCGCACCCCGCCAGCAAGCCATAACTGCGCCCGCGCGTCCCTCCGACGCCCACCACAACCCTATGGCTCGGTTCCTGTTCCCACGATGGGCCAACAAAGTGGTTCCGCTGGGGCTGCTCTTCGGAGTCCTGCCCCTCGGCGCCGCTGTGATCGGCGGATTCTGGTACTACGGTACCAACAAACACCTCGAGGTCGGGTATCAGCCGGATCAACCGGTTGACTATTCCCACAAGCTGCACGCCGGCGACCTCGGCATCGACTGCCGCTACTGTCACAGCACAGTAGAGGTATCCAGCTTCGCCGCGGTTCCCCCCACCGAGACGTGCATGAACTGTCATGCCAAGGTGCGGCGGGACAGCGAAAAGCTCCTCCTCGTGCAGGAGAGCTGGGCGACGGATCAACCCATCCCCTGGGTGCGCGTCCACAACCTTCCCGACTACGCCTATTTCGACCACTCGGCCCACCTGGCCGCAGGGGTCGGCTGCGTGAGCTGCCACGGCCGCGTGGACCAGATGCACAAGGTCCGGCAGGTCCAGCCGCTCTCGATGGGATGGTGTCTGGACTGCCACCGCAATCCGGGGCCCAACCTCCGCAATCCCGCCGACGTCACCAAGATGGATATGGCACCCGCGACGGCCGCCATGGCGGGCGCCGGCATCCCCGCGAGCCACGAGCCTTACAACGATCGCGTGCCAGCGGTCACTTCCTCCGGGCGGCAGGTGCAGGCGCCGCTTCATTGCTCGGGGTGCCACCGATGAGTAAACGAACTCCACTCCCCCTCGCCCAGGACCTCTCTGGAAAGACCTACTGGCGCAGCTTGGACGAGCTCTCCGGCTCGCCCGACTTCGTCGACGCGCTCGGGCGCGAGTTCCCGCCGGCCGCGTTCGAGCCGCCGGAGGGCGTGGGGCGGCGCACGTTCCTGAGCCTCATGGGCGCGTCGCTCGCGCTCGGTGGCCTCGTGGGCTGCCGCCGGCCTGTCGAGCAGATCCTGCCGTACTCGCGGACCCCGGAGGAGGTCATCCCGGGCAAGCCGCTGTTCTTCGCGACGGCGCTCCCGATGATGGGCACGGCCTTCGGCGTCATCGTCGAGAGCCACGAGGGACGGCCCACCAAGATTGAGGGCAACCCGAAGCACCCCGAGAGCGTCGGCGGGACCACGCTCTACATCCAGGCCACGATCCTCGACCTCTACGATCCCGATCGCAGCAAGTCGCCGCGCGAGGGCGCGACCGAAAAGTCGTGGGACGACGCCGCGGCGTTCCTCCGCACCGAGGGCGACAAGCTCCGCGGCCGCGGCGGCAAGGGGCTCACGATCCTGACCGAGGCGCACCGGTCGCCGACGCTGGCCGCGCGCCTCGCCGATCTCCGCAAGACGCTGCCGGAGGCGCGCGTCGTCCGGTACGAGCCCTTCTCGCGCGACGCCGCGCGTGAGGGCGCGCGGCTCGCGTTCGGCAAGCCGCTCGAGACCACGCTCGACCTGACGAAGGCGCGCGTGATCGTCGCGATCGACGCCGACCTGTTCGCCTCCGACGGCAGCCCGCTCAAGCAGGGGCGCGCGTTCACGGCGGGCCGCGCGGTCGACAAGGACCCGAAGGCGATGAACCGCCTCTACTCCGTCGAGAGCACCTTCACGATCACCGGCGCGGCCGCGGATCACCGGCTCCGCATCCAGAGCCGCAAGATCCCCGCCTTCACCTTCGCCCTCGCGACCGAGCTCGGCAAGCGCGGGGTCGCGCTCGACCCGCAGCTGCTCAACGCGCTCGAGGGCAAATCGGAAGGGCTCGACGCCAAGGCGACCCGGCACGTCGCCGCCATCGCCGCCGACCTCGTCGCCAACCGGGGTCAGGGCGCGGTCGTGGCCGGGCGCTCGCTGCCGAAGGAGGTCCACGGGCTCGTGCACCTCATCAACCTCGCGCTCGACAACACGGGCAAGGCGGTCCGGCTCGTCGCGCCCTTCGACGACTCGCGCGAGGGCCCCGAGGCGCTCGTCGAGCTCGCGCGCTCCATCGAGAAGGGCGAGGTCGAGACGCTGATCATCCTGGGCGGCAACCCGGCCTTCGACGCGCCCGCGGACGCGCGCTTCGCCGACGCGCTCGCCAAGGTGCCCGTGAGCGTGCACGTCTCGACGCACGTCGACGAGACGAGCGAGCGCACCCGCTGGCACCTGAACCGCGCCCACCCGCTGGAGTCGTGGAGCGACGTGCGGGCGGAGGACGGGACGGCCAGCATCGCGCAGCCGCTCATCGCGCCGCTCTTCGGCGGCAGGACCGACGCCGAGGTCATCGAGCTCCTGCTCGGCGGCTCGCGGACGGCGTACGACCTGGTGCGGGCGACCTGGCTGACCGCCGAGGGCGCGAAGCGCACCGAGGACGACTTCCGCCGCGCGCTGCACGACGGCCTCGTCGCGGGGACCCAGCTCGCGGACGAGCAGGTGGCCGCCGCGGCGCAGAGCGCGATCGAGGCGCTGCGCGCGTTCGCGCCCGCCGTGGGCGAGGGCCTGGAGGTGACCTTCCGGCCCGACGTGCACGCGTGGGACGGCCGGTTCGCGAACAACGGGTGGCTCCAGGAGCTGCCCCACCCGATGACGAAGCTCACCTGGGGCAGCGCCGCGAACCTCTCGCCCTCGACGGCGGCGCGGCTCGGCCTGAAGGACGGCGACGTCGTGACGCTGACGGGCAGCGGCGCGTCGGTGCGGATCCCCGTCCTCGTCGCGCCGGGGCAGGCGGACGACTCGGTGGGCATCACCGTCGGCCAGGGGCGGCGCGCGAAGCTCCGGGTCGGCCATGGCGTCGGCGTCGACACGACCCCGCTGCGCAAGAGCGACGCCTTCGAGCTCGCCGGCGGCTTCTCGCTGGAGAAGACCGGCGAGGTCGTCGAGCTCGCGCGCACCCAGGAGCACTTCGTGATGGAGGGCCGCCCGCTCGCGCGCGAGGGGACGCTCGCCGAGTTCCAGAAGGACGCGGAGTTCGCCCAGAAGCAGGTCCACGTACCGCCGCTCCTCAGCCTGTTCAAGGAGCCGAACCGGCGGCAGGGGCACGCCTGGGGCATGACCATCGATCTCAACGCCTGCCTCGGCTGCAACGCGTGCGTCGTCGCCTGCCAGGCCGAGAACAACATCCCGGTCGTCGGCGCCGACGGCGTGCGGCAGACCCGCGAGATGCACTGGCTCCGGATCGACCGCTACTTCCAGGGCACGGACCCGAACGAGCCGGAGAGCATCTCGCAGCCGCTCCCCTGCCAGCACTGCGAGAACGCGCCGTGCGAGCAGGTCTGCCCGGTCGCCGCCACGACGCACAGCCCCGAGGGGCTGAACGACATGGCGTACAACCGGTGCGTCGGCACGAAGTACTGCGCCAACAACTGCCCTTACAAGGTCCGTCGCTTCAACTTCCTCGAGTACAACCAGCCGGACTCGGAGGAGCGGAAGATGCAGTTCAACCCCAACGTCACCGTCCGATCGCGGGGCGTCATGGAGAAGTGCACCTTCTGCGTGCAGCGGATCAACCACGCCAAGATCGACGCCAAGCGAGAGGGGCGGGAGCACATCAAGGACGGCGAGGTCGTGACCGCGTGCCAGGGCGCTTGCCCGACGCAGGCCATCGTCTTCGGCGACCTCGACGACCCCAAGAGCCAGGTGGCCGCGACGGCCGCTAGCCCGCGCGGTTACAGATTGCTGGACGAGATCAACACCAAGCCGCGGGTCACCTACCTCGCCAAGATCCGCAACAAGAACCCGGAGCTCGCCGACGCATGAGCGCCACAGCACCCCTCCAGGTCGACCACCCCCGGCTCTCGGACCGCGCCGCCCTCTTGGACGAGGCGCCCCTCGTGCAGGGGAAGGACGACTTCCGTTCCCTCACCGACAAGATCTCGGGCATCGTCCTCAGCAAGCGCCCCCCCGGGTGGCTCGTCCTGCTGTGCCTTGCCATCAGCATCCTCTTCATCCTCGCCGGCTCGCTCGTTCACCTCGTCGGTACCGGTATCGGTATCTGGGGGCTGAACACCACGGTCAACTGGGCGTGGGACATCACCGGCTTCGTGTTCTGGGTCGGTATCGGCCACGCCGGCACGCTGATCAGCGCCATCCTCTTCCTCTTCCGCCAGAAGTGGAGGACGAGCATCAACCGCGCCGCGGAGGCGATGACGATCTTCGCGGTCGCGTGCGCCGCCATCTACCCGGTGGCCCACCTGGGCCGGATCTGGTTCGCCCACTGGCTGTTCCCGATCCCGAACCAGATGAGCATCTGGCCGAACTTCAAGAGCCCGCTGCTCTGGGACGTGTTCGCCGTCTCGACGTACGCGACGGTCTCGACCCTCTTCTGGTTCGTCGGGCTCATCCCCGATCTCGCCACGATCCGCGACCGGGCCACGACCCGGACGAAGCAGATCGTCTTCGGGATCCTCTGCCTCGGCTGGCGCGGCTCGCACCGCCACTGGCTCCACTACGAGAAGGCCTACCTGATCTTCGCCGGGCTCTCGACGCCGCTCGTGCTCAGCGTGCACACGATCGTGTCGTTCGACTTCGCCGTCTCGATCGTCCCCGGATGGCACACGACGATCTTCCCGCCGTACTTCGTCGCGGGCGCCATCTTCAGCGGGTTCGCGATGGTCGTCACGCTGATGGTGTTCGCGCGCAAGGCGTTCGGTCTCGAGGGGCTCATCACGATGCGGCACCTCGAGAACATGAACAAGGTCATCGTCGCGACCGGCACCATGGTCGGGTACGCGTACGGGATGGAGCTCTTCATCGCCTGGTACAGCGGCAACGGCTACGAGCAGTTCGCCTTCCGGAACCGCATCCTGGGCCCGTACGCCTGGGCCTACTGGACCATGGTGAGCTGCAACGTGATCTTCCCGCAGCTCTTCTGGTTCAAGAAGGTGCGCACCAGCATCCCCGCGATGTTCATCATCTCGATCCTGGTCAACATCGGGATGTGGTTCGAGCGCTTCGTCATCATCGTGACGAGCCTCCACCGCGACTTCCTCCCCTCGAGCTGGACCTACTTCCGCCCGACCATCTGGGACATCTCGACGTTCTTCGGTTCGTTCGGCCTCTTCTTCACGCTCTTCCTGCTGTTCGTCCGCTACCTGCCGATGGTCGCGATCAGCGAGGTGAAGGGGGTCACGGCGGCGGCCGATCCTCACGGCTCGCACAGCAACGACGAGGCTCATCATGCAGCGTAACAGCGATGCTCGACGCCAGAAGCGCTCCGGGAAGCCCGCCTCGGCCGAGGAGGCACGAGCGCTCAAGGACTCCGCGCGCGATAGCCAGCCCGACATCAAGCCGCAGGGCCACGTGCCCGAGGACGACGCGGAGTACGACGAGCCCCGCGAGAGCGGGCCGCACGGTCAGGCCGCGCTCGCGATCGAGCGCAAGCTGGAGCGCAAGGCCGAGCAGGAGGCGGACGGGGAGTCGGCCCTGTTCGGGATGATGGGCTTCTTCACGACCCCGAAGGACATCTTCCACGCGTGCGAGGCGCTCCGGGACGCCGGGTACAGCCGCTTCGACGCGCACACGCCGTTCCCCGTGCACGGGCTGGAGAAGGCGATGGGGCTCAAGCCGTCTCCGCTGCCGTGGCTCGTGCTCGGCGGCGGGGCGGCGGGGCTCGCCAGCGCCATCGCGCTCGCCTGGTACACGCAGTACTACGACTATCCGCTCATCATCAGCGGCAAGCCGTCGTTCTCGTACCAGGCCTTCATCCCCATCTTCTTCGAGCTCACGGTCCTCTTCGCGGCGCTCACGTGCTTCTTCGGGCTCTTCGCGCTCGGGCGCCTGCCCACCTTGTTCCACCCCACCATGACGCACCCCTCGTTCCCGCGGGCGACCGACGACGCCTTCTTCATCAGCGTCGAGGCGAGCGACCCGAAGTTCGACTCCACGGAGACGCGCAACCTCCTCCAGCGCCTCGGCGCCCAGGGCATCCGGGAGGTCTCCTCGTGAAGCGCTGGTGCATTCCCCTCCTCGTCGTCCTGGCAGGCTGCCGCGGACAGGCGAGCAGCGATCCGCCGATCCACCTCTTCGGAGACATGGACTGGCAGCCCAAGTTCCAGCCCGAAGAGGGCACCCGTCTGTTCCCCGACGGGCGGGCGATGCGGCCGATCGTCGAAGGCACGGTGCCGCAGGGAGCGCTCGACGAGAGCGAGGCCTACCGCACCGGCAAGGACGGCGAGACGTTCCTGGCGTTCGCGCCCATCACCGTCGATGAGGCGGTGATCCGGCGCGGCCAGGATCGCTTCAACATCTACTGTGCGCCGTGCCACGACCAGAGCGGGAGCGGCCAGGGCATGGTGGTGAAGCGCGGGTACCCGCCCCCCATCGACCTCGCGTCTGACCGGGCCCTCGGCCTGCCCGACGGCGAGATCTTCAACGTCATCACGAACGGCGTGCGCAACATGCCGTCCTATCGGAAGCAGATCCCGGTCAAGGACCGGTGGGCGATCGTCACGTGGGTGCGCGCGCTGCAGCACAGCCAGCACGCGCGCGTCGACGACGTGCCCGAGGCCCAGCGGGGCAACATCGCGAAGGAGAGCGGAACTCCATGAAGTCCCACGGAAGTGCTCTGGCCGAGGACGCGAAGGTCCTCGATCCGGCGGTCGCGAAGCGTCTCGTCTCGGGGAGCATGGTGCTGGCGATCGTCGGCGTGGTGCTCTCGGCGGCGGCGGCGGTCTCCGACGCGAAGCGCTTTGCGTTCTCGTACCTCACCGGCTTCACGTGGCTCGTGACGATCGGGCTCGGCGCGCTGTTCTTCGTGATCATTCAGCACCTGACCCGCGCGCGCTGGTCGGCGGCCGCGCGCCGCCACATGGAGTGGATGAGCGGCATCCTGCCCGCCTGCATCGTGCTCTTCCTCCCGGTCGCGGTGCTCGCACACGACATCTATCATCACTGGATGGGGCCCGACGCGGCGAACGATCATGTGCTCCACCAGAAGGCGCCCTACCTGAACCCGACGTTCTTCTACATCCGCGCCGTGGTGTTCCTCGCGGCGTGGGCGGGCCTCGCGCTCTGGTTCATCAAGACCTCCCGCGCGCAGGACAAGAGCGCCGATTTCCGGCCCACCGCGAGGATGCGCGCCGGGGCCGCCCCGGCCGTCATCGTCTTCGCCCTGACCATCTCGTTCGCGGCGTTCGACTGGCTGATGAGCATCGACCCGCACTGGTACTCGACGATCTTCGGCGTCTATGTGTTCGCCGGCTCGGCCACGAGCTCCCTCTCGGCGCTCGCGCTGATCACGATCGCGCTCCACAAGGCGGGGCTCCTGCGCAAGGTGAGCAACGTCGAGCGCCAGCACGACATCGGCAAGCTGCTCTTCGGTTTCACGATCTTCTGGGCCTACATCGCGTTCTCGCAGTTCATCCTGATCTGGTACGCGAACATCCCGGAGGAGACGATCTTCTACCAGCACCGCTGGGAGGGTTCGTGGAAGGTCGTGAGCCTGGCCCTGCTGTTCGGGCACTTCGTCGTTCCGTTCCTCGTCCTCCTGTCGCGGCACGCGAAGCGGAGCCCGCTCGTGCTCGGCGCGGCGTCGGTGCTCCTCCTCGTGATGCACTACGTCGACCTCTACTGGCTCGTCATGCCGAACGTGGATCACCACGGCGCGCACCTGAGCTGGATCGACCTCGCCGGCTTGCTCGGCCCGCTGGGCGTGGGAGCCTGGATGCTCGCGCTCCAGGCGGCCAAGAGCCCGCTGTATCCCCTGAACGACCCTCACCTTGCCGAAGCGGCTCGGATCGACAACCCGTAAGGAGCCGGCCATGAGCGAAGCGACCGACAACACAGCGACCGATCACGCCGAGGCCCAGGCCGAGGTGGATCGACCGAACAACTCGCTCATCTTCGTGATCGTGATCGCCACGCTGTTCTCCATCGTGGTGGTCGTGCTCTTCGTCAACGAGATCTTCAAGGCGACGATGGAGCGCGAGATCTCGACCAAGGTGCTGGAGCCGCCGAGCAGCGGGGTCCGCGCCCTGCGGGCCCTGGAGAAGGAGCGGCTCAGCCGCTACCAGTGGGCTGACGAGAAGAAGGGCGTCGTCCGCATCCCGATCGATCAGGCCGTCGCGCTCACCCTGAAGGACTACCAGGAGAAGCGCGTGAGGACCGCGGCCGCTCCCGCCGCGACGACCGAGGGCGCGCAGCCGGCGGACGGCGCGGCGAAGCCCGCCGAGGGCGCCGCCGGCGAGCCGTCGAAGGGTGAAGACGCAGCGAAGCCGGGCGACAAGGACGCGGCGAAGCCCTCGGACGCCGCCAAGCCTGCCGAGACGGCCAAGCCCGCCGACGCCGTGAAGCCCGCCGAGACGGCCAAGCCCGCCGACGCCGTGAAGCCCGCCAAGCCCGCGGACGCCAAGCCCGCCGCGCCTGCAGGCGCGGCGCCCAAGCCCGCGGCCCCGGCGACCCCCGCTCCGGAGCAGTGATGTCCCGCCCGCTGTCTGCCCTGCTCGCCGTTCTCGCGCTCGTGGTGGCCACGGTCACCCCGGCGCGGAGCGCGCGAGCTGCGGACACGACCATTCCGACGGAGCTCGCCGGCATCGACATCGAGGAGCGGCCGGGAGCCCTGCTCCCGCAGAAGCTCCGGCTCCGCGACCAGTCGGGGCAAGAGGTCGAGCTCGCCAGATATGCGGCGGGCGACAAGCCCCTCGTCCTGGTGCTCGGTTATTTCGAGTGCCCGATGCTGTGCTCGCTGGTCCTGAACGGCGTGCTCCAGGCCATGAAGGAGAGCGCCTGGACCGCGGGCGAGGAGTACCGCGCCCTCGTCGTCAGCTTCGACCCCCGTGATACGCCCGAAGCCGCGCGCAAGAAGCGGGCGAACTACATCGAGGCGTACGGCAAGCCGGTCACCGGCGACGGCTTCGACTTCCTCGTCGGAGACGAGGCGTCGGTGCGCGCGCTCGCCGACGCGGTGGGCTTCCACTACCGGTGGGACGAGACGACCAAGCAGTACGCACACGCGGCGGGCGCGTTCGTCTTCACGCCCGACGGGCGCCTGTCGCGCACGCTGTACGGCATCTCCTTCCCACAGAAGAACTTCGGCCTCGCGCTGCGCGAAGCGGGCAGCGGGCAGGTCGGGAGCGCCTGGGATCGGGTGCTCTTGTTCTGTTTCCATTACGATCCCAACGCCCGAGGGTACGTCCTGGCGACGAGGCGGCTGATGATGGCGTCAGGCGTCGTCACCGTCGTGCTCATCGGGCTCTGGCTCATTCGCTTCTGGCGGACTGAACGCTCCCGCACGAGGGCGCGTGTAAACGAGGCTTCCTAGATACAAGGTGGCGGAGCCACAACTATGGTGATGAAAAACCCGATCGAACTCGGCTCCTTCTGGCTGCCCCGCCAGGGCTCGACGCTCGCTGAGCACATCGACGCCGGCTGGGACGCGGCCTACTGGGTCTCCGTCCTCTTCTTCATCCTGGTGGCGGGGGCGACGGTGCTCTTCGCCATCAAGTACAAGCGGCGGAGCGAGCGCGACAAGACGAGCCCCATCGACCACAGCACGACGGTCGAGGTCGTGTGGACGCTGATCCCGCTCGCCATCGTGATCGCGCTCTTCTTCGTGGGCATGCGCGGCTACGTGCACGCCTCCGTCGCGCCGGCCGAGTCCTACGAGATCAACGTCACGGGCGAGATGTACCTGTGGACGTTCACCTACCCCGACGGGACGACGACCGTGAACGAGCTCGCCGTGCCGCGGGGGCGCCCGGTGCGGCTCATCATGAGCTCGAAGGACATCCTCCACAGCTTCTACATCCCGGAGTTCCGCGTGAAGCAGGACGTGGTCCCGGGGTCGTACACGTCGCTGTGGTTCGAGGCGACGGAGACGCGAGAGACGGTGCTCCTGTGCACCGAGTACTGCGGCTCCGGTCACTCGGACATGCTCGCCACGGTCAAGGTGCTGGAGCAGTCGGACTTCGAGAAGTGGCTCGAGGGCAACAACAACAGCGACCTGCCGCCCGAGGAGCTCGGCAAGCTGCTCTTCGCCAAGCGGAGCTGCGCGACCTGCCACTCGCTCGACGGGACGCGCATCCAGGGCCCGTCGCTCAAGGGGCTCTTCGGCCGCGAGGAGGAGCTCGCGGACGGATCCAAGCTCATCGCGGACGAGAACTACTTCCGCGAGAGCGTGTTCAACCCCGGCGGCCAGGTCGTGCGCGGCTACCCGCCGGTGATGCCGTCGTTCAAGGGGCTCCTCAAGGACAAAGAAGTGGACGCGCTCATCGCTTATCTGAAGTCGGTGAAGTGAGCGCCGGGGAGAAGCAGTCATGTCGCAGACCGTAACAACCCTCGACGTCAATACGACACCCGACGCCGGCCACGGAACGGACTACATCCGGGCCCAGAGCGGGATCATGTCGTGGCTCACCACGGTCGATCACAAGCGGATCGGCCTCATGTACCTCATCAGCACGTTCATCGCGTTCGCGATGGGCGGGGTGTTCGCGCTCGTCCTCCGGCTCGAGCTGCTGACGCCGAAGGAGACGCTGATGAGCGCGAACACCTATAACCAGATGTTCACGCTCCACGGCGCGGTGATGACGTTCCTGTTCATCATCCCGAGCATCCCCGGCGCGCTCGGCAACTTCCTCCTGCCGATCATGATCGGCGCGAAGGACGTCGCCTTCCCCAAGCTGAACCTCCTCAGCCTGTACCTCTACTGGATCGGCGCGCTCTTCACGCTGTCGTCGCTCATCACGGGCGGCATCGACACCGGCTGGACGTTCTACGTGCCGTACTCGAGCACGGTGACCACGACGTCGGTCCTGAGCGTCACGTTCGGCGTGTTCATCCTGGGCTTCTCCAGCGTGCTCACGGGGCTGAACTTCATCGTCACGATGCACAAGCTCCGGGCCCCCGGGATGGGCTGGTACAAGATGCCGCTCATGCTCTGGGCGATCTACGCGACAAGCATCGTCCAGATCCTCGCCACGCCGGTCCTCGGCATCACGCTCCTCCTGCTCATCGCGGAGCGCGCGTTCCACATCGGCATCTTCGACCCGGCGCTCGGCGGCGACCCGGTGCTCTACCAGCACTTCTTCTGGTTCTACAGCCACCCGGCCGTATACATCATGATCCTGCCGGGCATGGGCATCATCAGCGAGCTCATCTCGGTCCACGCGCGGCGCAGGGTCTTCGGCTACAAGGCGATCGCGTTCTCCAGCGTCGCCATCGCCCTGGTCGGCTTCCTCGTGTGGGGCCACCACATGTTCACCTCCGGCCAGAGCGAGTTCGCGGCGATCATGTTCTCGTTCCTGACCTTCCTCGTCGCCATCCCCAGCGGCGTGAAGGTCTTCAACTGGATCGCGACGCTGTGGCGCGGATCCATCAGCTACAGCGCGCCGATGCTGTACGCGCTGTCGTTCCTCATCCTCTTCTCGATCGGCGGGCTCACCGGCGTCTTCCTCGGGATGCTCAGCGTCGATCTGCACCTGCACGACACGTACTTCGTGGTCGCGCACTTCCACTACGTGATGGTCGGCGGCACCGTCATCGCCTACATCGGCGGGCTCCACCACTGGTGGCCCAAGATCACGGGCAAGATGTACTCGGAGCGGCTCGCGTCGATCTCCTGCGTGCTGGTCTTCATCGGCTTCAACGTCACGTTCTTCTCGCAGTTCGTCCTCGGTAGCCGCGGGATGCCGCGCCGCTATTACAACTACCTGGACCAGTTCCAGCCGCTGCACGCCTTCTCGACCGTGGGCTCGTGGATCCTGGGCCTCGGCTTCCTCGTGATGATCATCTGCTTCATCAAATCGCTGCGCTCCGGCGCTCCGGCGCCGGCGAACCCCTGGGGTGGGCTCAGCCTCGAGTGGACCACCGCCTCCCCGCCCATCACCGAGAACTTCGTCCGCACCCCGGTCGTGACCAAGGGCGCCTACGACTTCGACACGGAGAACGCATGAGCGCGCACGCCGAGGCCGCCGACCGGCCGAACAAGGCAGGCACCGCCCTGTCTGCCGACTTCCACGTCGCCCATCATTTCGATTCCGCCGACACGCAGTTCGACGCCGGCAGGATGGGCATCTGGCTCTTCCTGGTCACGGAGATCCTGCTCTTCGGCGGGCTGTTCTGCGCGTTCGCCATCTTCCGGGGCTGGTTCTTCGACTCGTTCGTGGAAGCCCACCATCACCTCGACAAGGTGATGGGCGGCATCAACACGATCGTGCTCATCTGTTCCAGCCTGACGATGGCGCTCGCCGTCCGGTCTGCGCAGAGGAGCGATCAGAAGACCACCACCCGGCTGCTCGTGGTGACCCTGCTCTGCGCGGCCGTGTTCCTTGTGATCAAGTACTTCGAGTACCAGCACAAGTTCCACGACGGCCTCCTGCCCGGGAAGTACTTCACCGCCCAGGGCTTCACCACGGCCCACGCGGGGACGTTCTTCGCCATCTACTTCATGATGACGGGCATCCACGGGCTGCACGTCGTCATCGGGATGGGGCTCATCACCTGGATCCTCATCCGCAACCTGCGCGGTGAGTTCTCGAGCCGTTACTACTCGCCGGTCGAAGGGGTGGGGCTGTACTGGCACCTCGTCGACCTCATCTGGATCTATCTCTTCCCCCTGCTCTACTTGGTGGGCTGAGGCCTAGAGGACAGCATGTCGACACACGCAGAAGCAGCTGGCGCGCACGGGCACGGGCACGGCCATGGCCACGGCGCAGACCACGTGCCTCACGTCCTGCCGCTCAAGGTCTACATCGCCACGTGGCTCGCGCTGCTCGTGCTCACGGTCGTCACCGTGGGCGCGAGCTACGTCGACCTCGGCGCGGCCAACCTGGCGATCGCGGTCCTCATCGCGACGATGAAGGCGGGCGTCGTGGCGCTCATCTTCATGCACCTCAAGTGGGACCATAAGTTCCACACCCTGATCTTCGCGTCGTCGCTCATCTTCCTGGCGATCTTCATCGGCTTCACCATGTTCGACACGGCCAACCGCGGCCGGGCCGAGGGGATCGAGGCCGAGCGGCCGGCGGACATCAAGGCGCCGTTCGACGGCAAGCGCGCCGCCGACGACTGGAGGATGAAGAGGGCGCACAAGGCGCCGCCGCCGCCCGCGCACGGCGCGCACGGCAACGGAGCCGAAGAGGCCAAGTGACCGGCCCGGGGCCGAGCGCCCCACCGGCGCGAGGCAGAACGTAACCCAGCCAACAATTCCAAGTCACGGTATTCGCTGGGGTTTTTCCTGACACCCCCCGGATGTGGGCCGGGGCGCACCTCGCGCGTGCTCGCGGCTTTCGTGCGCGGTACAAGGGAGCGGATGCAAGGCAACGTCGGAAGGTTGCTCCGGGATGGACGCCGGACGCCTCGACCGCGCCCTGGAAAGCCCCCCTGTCCGCGCGCGGATGCACTCCTCCTTCCAGCCATGGTCGCTTGACGCAGGGCACGACCCCGCCAAGAGCGGCGCGCCCCCTGCGGCGCGCCGGCGGCTCGCGGTCCTGCTCTCCGGGCCGAAGCCCCCGTCCTGGGACACCGCCGACAGGTGGCTGATCCAGCTGCGGTGGGGGGCGATCGCGGGGATGATCGCGACCACGGTCGCGGGCAGGAAGCTCGTCCCCGACCTCGGGCTCGCTCCGCTGATCGTCGGCATCGCCGCGATCGCGGCGGCCAACGTCGCCTGGACCTTCCGGGTCCGGCGCGCGCGCCGGCCGGACGGGGGCGAACCCTCGGCGCGCGAGCCCGCGCAGGATCACGCGCGCGCCCAGCTCGTGGGCGACGTGATCGCGAACGCCTGGATGCTCTGGTTCTCGGGCGGGCTGGCGAACCCCTTCGCCGTCTTCCTCGCCTTCCACATCGCGCTCTCCGGCCTCCTCTGCCCGCGGCGCACGACCGTGCTCGTGGGCCTGTTGACGCTGGCCGCCATCGCCGTGCTCACGTACGCGACGCCGCTGCCGCTCGACGCGGCGCCGCTCGGCGGCGAGCGCATCCGGCGGCTCGGCGACCTCGTGTCGCTCACGTCGCTGACGCTGTTCCTCGGCTTCTTCGTCGTCGTCTACGCGCACAGGCTCGAGGAGCTCCGGCAGCAGAGCCAGCGGAACGAGCGGCTGGCGATGCTCGGGCGCATGGTCGGCGGGATGTCGCACGAGCTCAGCACGCCGCTCGCGACGATCCTCCTCGCGAGCAAGGACCTCGTCGACGTGGCCCGCGAGACGGGCTCCGAGGACGCCGCGCGCATGGCCGAGACCGTGGCCGGCGAGGCGCGGCGCGCGAGCGACATCATCGGGCTGATGCGCGGCCAGATCCGGCTCGATCAGCGGATGGAGCCGCTGGAGCTCACCCGCTTCGTCCGCGACCTGGCGAAGGTCGAGCTCGCGCGACTCGGCTACCGCGGCGAGCTCGCGTTCGACACGCCGCGGCCGGTGCAGGCGGACGTGCTGCGGCCGGCGCTCTGCCAGGTGCTCGTCAACCTGCTCGCCAACGCCGCCGAGGCGACGGCCGACTCGACCGAGCAGCGGATCGAGGTGAGCGTCGTCGAGCGCGGCGACCTCTGCGAGATCGGGGTCTCCGACAACGGGCCGGGGCTCAACCCCGACATCGCCGGGCGGCTCGGTGAGCCGTTCCAGACGACGAAGATGTCGCAGGGAGGGATGGGGCTCGGGCTCTACATCAGCTCGATGATGGCCTCCCGCATGAACGCGGTGCTGCGTATGGAGAGCGTCGAGACCGGCGGCGCGAAGGCGACCTTGCGCCTCCGCCTCGACGGGGGCACGGGCCCCATGGACGCGGATCTGCCCGGCGCGCTGAAGCGCTCCGGGGCCGCCTGAGGTGAAGATGACGCGACGGATCGAGACGGCGCTCCTCGTGGACGACGACGACGCGTTCCGCACCACCCTGCAGGGCGCGCTGCGCCGCCGCGGGGTCGTGGCGAGGACGGCGGCGACGATCGACGAGGGGCTCGTGGCGCTCGAGTACGAGCCGGTGGACCTCGTGGTCATCGACTACCGCATGCCGCGCGGCGACGGGCTCAGCGCGCTCGCCCAGTACCGCAAGCTGCAGCCCGAGGCGGCGATCGTGATGCTGACCGGGTTCGGGGACATCCCGCTCGCGGTGGCGGCGATGCGCGAGGGCGCCGACACGCTGCTCAGCAAGCCCGTCGACGCGGACAAGCTGCTGCGCGAGGCCGCGAGCCTCCGGGAGCGCCAGCGGCCCCCGCCCTCGGCCTCTGCGGCGCCGACGCCGCCGCCGGGGAGCCTGAAGCTCGACGATCTCGAGCGCGAGGCGATCCGCGCCGCGCTGAGGGAGTCGGGCGGCGTGGTGGCCACCGCGGCGAAGCTGCTCGGGATCGACCGGCGGACGCTGCAGCGGAAGCTGAAGAAGCTCGGGGGCTAGCTCCACCCGCCAGGGAGGGTCGGACTTCCGCGCCGCTTCGCGGCGGATTCGCGTGGGCGGCGCGCTCGCTCGCGGGGCTAGGCCTCGCCGAGCGCGTCGAGCGCGCCGAGGACGTCCCTCACGACGTCCTCGGTCTCCTCGATGCCGACCGACAGGCGAATCAGCGCGGGGGAGATGCCGATCGCCGCGAGCTGCTCGTCGCTGAGCTCGTGGAAGCTCATGATGCAGGGCTGCTCGATGAGCGTCTCCACGCCGCCGAAGCTCGGGGCGATCGCGGCGATGCGCGCGCCGTCCACGACGCGCGACGCCGCCTCTCGCCCGCCGCGCACGGTGAAGCTCACGACGCCGCCGAAGCCGCGCATCTGCTCCGCCGCGACCCTGTGATCCGGGTGCGACGGGAGCCCCGGGTAGAACACCCGCTCCACCGCGGGGTGCGCCTCGAGGGCGCGCGCCACGGCGAGCCCGGTCGCGTTCTGCCGCTCGATACGGAGCGCGAGCGTCTTCATCCCGCGCCCGATCAGCGCCGCGGCGTGGGGATCCATGATGCCCCCAAGGACGCTCCGCATGTCGCGGATCAGCGAGATCAGCGCGCTCGATCCGGAGACCGCGCCGCCCAGGACGTCGTTGTGGCCGGACAGGTACTTGCTGGCGCTGTGGACCACGAGGTCGATGCCGCGGCCGATCGGGTCGGAGTTGCAGGGGGTCGCGAACGTCGCGTCGACGACCGTCTTCACCCGCGCCTTCTTGCAGATCTCGGCGAAGCGGGACAGGTCGATACAGTGGAGGTAGGGGTTCGTCGGCGACTCGCTGAGCGCGAAGCGGGTGCGCGGCCGGATGGCCGCCTCGAGCTGATCGAACGCGCCCGGGTCGATCAGCGTGTGCTCGACGCCGAGCCGCGACAGCACGTTGATCACGAACTGCCGCGTGCGGCGGTACACGTCGCGGAACAGGATGACGTGATCGCCCGCCTTGAGGAGCGCGAACGCCGTGGTCGTCACCGCCGCCATCCCGCTCGCGAAGAGCAGCGCATCCTCCGCGCGGTCGAGCGCCGCGATGCGCTGCTCGACCTCGCGCACCGTGGGATTGCCGTAGCGGCCGTACTCCTGCCGCTCGGGATCCGCGTCGCCTCCGGCGAAATAGCGCTCGAGGTCCGCCGTGTTCGCAAAGGTGTACGTCGCCGTCTGCGCGATCGCAGGCGCGAGGGTGTGGGAGGGGCGCTGGCGGAGTACGCCCGCGTGCACGGCTTCGGTCGAGTTCGGCAGAGCGGTCTTCATGATGCTGGGGGCTGGATACCTCGTGGAACCGGCAGTGATAATTGTCGCACTTGACGCGTCGGAAATATAGGGAATACCATCGGATATGTCGCAACGAGTCGAGCGCCTTGCGGCGGCCATCGACGTACACGCCGAGAACGTCGCCAAATTCAAACGTGGTGAGCTGACCCCCGACCAGTTCCGTCCGCTGCGGCTGGCGATGGGTGTCTACGCGCAGCTCGCGCACGTGAAGCACATGCAGCGGATCAAGATTCCTGGAGGGCAGCTGACGGCAGCGCAGCTGGAAGCGCTCGCGGAAGTGACCGAGCGGTGGGGTCGCGGGCTAGCGCACGTCACAACACGCCAGGACATCCAGCTGCACTACCTGGAGATCGAGGAGACGATCGATCTGCAGCACGCGCTGGCGCGCGCTGGCGTGACGACGGTCGGCGCGTGCGCCGATACGCTCCGCAACGTGACCGCGTCGCACCTCGCGGGCGTGGTCGAAGACGAGGTGTTCGACGTGACGCCCTACGCGCACGCGGTCACCGAGCATTTCCTCTTCCACGAGCACAACCGGCGGCTGCCGCGGAAGTTCAAGGTGGGCCTGTCGGGCAGCGCGCGCGATCACGCGCAGATCATGATCAACGACGTCGGCCTCCTGGCCAAGGTCGGCGATCTCGGCCAGGGCTTCGCCGTCTACGTGGCGGGCGGGCTCGGCTCGACGCCCGAGGTCGCCCACCTCTGGCGGGAGTTCATCCCGATCGCCGATCTGCTTCCGGCGTGCGAGGCGGTGGTCAGCGTGTTCTTCCGGGACGGCGAGCGAAAGAACCGGAAGAAGGCGCGGCTCAAGTTCCTGCTCCGCAAGGTCGGCGAGGCCGAGTTCCTGCGCAGGCTGGACGAGGAGTTCGATCGCATCAAGGCGGAGCGGGGCGCCGCGCTCGCGGCCGACGTGGTGCGGTACGTGTCCGAGTACCGGGAGAGCGACCCGCCCCCGCTCGAGCCGTCGCGGGAGACGCTCGGCGACGGCGCCTTCGCGCGCTGGAAGCGGACCAACACGATCCCGCAGAAGCAGCCCGGCTACCGGGTGGCCACCGTCAAGCTGCCGCTCGGCGACATCACGGGCGAGCAGCTGAAGCGCCTGGCCGACATCTCCCGGCGCTTCGGCAACGGCGAGGTGCGGGCGACGAACACGCAGAACTTCGTGCTGCGCTGGGTGCCGGAGGCGAAGATCCTCGGCCTGCACCGCGAGCTCTCGCAGATCGGCCTCGCCGAGGCGGACGCGGGGCACATCACGGACGTGGTGACCTGCCCCGGCGGCGATTACTGCACGCTCGCGATCACGAAGAGCATGGAGGTCGGCACGCGCATCCGGGAGCACCTGGTGCCGAACGGCAGCCGCCAGGAGACCGAGGACTTCGTCAGCGCGCTCGGCGAGTTCGACATCAAGATCTCGGGGTGCCCGAACTCGTGCGGTCAGCACCACGTCGCGGACATCGGGATGACGGGCCTGATGGTGAAGGGCAAGGACGGCGTCGAGCGCCCGCACTACTCGCTCCGCGTGGGCGGCTGCTGCGGCCCGAGCGCGCGCATCGGCGAGCGCCTCGACGGCCGCATCCCCGAGGAGGAGACGCCCAAGGTCATCGCCGCGATCGCGCGCTTCTACATGGCCGGCCGCGCCGAGGGCGAGAGCTTCCGCGACTTCGTCACGCGCAAGGGCGTGCAGGAGATCACCCGCGCCGGCTTCGCCGCCGCCGAGGGCGCCGTCTGACCGAACCCCCGCCGTCCCGCGCCCCGCTCAGGTGCGGCGGCGCGGGATGAGGGGGGGATCTCCAGCGAACGGGTTCATCGACAGCGCGGCCAGCACGCCGGCCGCGCCTGCCTTCACCTTCTCCATCCCCGGAGCGACCGGCGCGAGCTCCTCGCGCTCCTCGAGGAGCTCGGGGGGGATCTCGAGCATGAACCGGCTCGGCGTCCTCGGCACCATCTTGCCGCGCGAGCCGCGGTGCTTCGCCCGCGTGAGGTAGAGCCGATCGCGGGCCCGCGTGACCGCGACGTAGAAGAGCCGCCGCTCCTCCTCGATGCTGTGGCCGCCCGTGTCGCCGCCCTCCGCGCCGCTCGGCGCGGCGTCCGTGGCGCGCTCGTCGAGGCTGCGCTGGTGGGGCATCAGCCCCTCCTCCAGGCCGATCACGAACACGTACGGGAACTCGAGCCCCTTCGCGCCGTGCATCGTGGTGAGCGTCACCCGGTCGGTGGCCTCCTCTTCCTCGGAGTCCTGCCGCAGGGCGAGCAGCCGCAGGAACTCGGCGAAGCTCGCGCGGTCCCCCTTCCCCTTCTCGTCGCGGCGCGCGAAGACGTTGAGCAGGCCCTCGATGTTGCCCCAGCGGCGCGCCGCGGCGTTGGCCGTGGACGAGCCGGCCATGATGTCTTCCTTGAAGCCGGCGTCGGCGAGGAGCGCGCGGGCGACCTCCGCGGAGGGCTCGCCGCGCTCGAACCGCGCGCGCGTGGCCTCGATGATCCGGAGCAGCTGGCGGCAGCCCTCGATCGCGGCGGCGGTCAGCTCGTGGACGGCGTGCGGCCGCGACACCGCCGTCCAGAGCGACGCGTCGTGCGCCGTCGCGTAGGCGCCGAGCTTGGCCACCGCGACGTCGCCGATGCCCCGCGCCGGGTAGTTCAGGATGCGCCGCAGGCACATCTCGTCGCCCGGGTTGAGCGCGACGCGGAGATAGGCGATGAGGTCCTTGACCTCCTTGCGCTCGAAGAACTGCTGGCCGCCGATCATCCGGATCGGGATCTGCCGCTCCTTGAGGGCCGACTCGATCGCGGCCGCCTGGAGGTTCGAGCGGTACAGCACGGCGATGTCCTTCGGCCGCGCGGCCTCCCGCTCCAGGAGGCGCTGCGCCTCCGTGGCCACGAAGCTCGCCTCGACGTCCGGGTCCACGCAGATGATGGACCGCACCTTGTCGCCCTCCACCCGGGTGGCGATGAGCGACTTCTTGTGCCGCCGGGCGCCGGACTTGGCGAGCACCGCGTTCGCGACGTCGAGGATCGGCTTGCGGGAGCGGTAGTTGTGCTCGAGCTTGACGACCTTCGCGCCGGAGAAGTGCTCCTCGAAATCGAGGATGTTGCGCACGTCGGCGCCGCGCCAGGCGTAGATCGACTGGTCGTCGTCGCCGACGACCACCACGTTGCGGTGCTCGCCGCAGAGCAGGCGCAGGAGCTCCAGCTGGGCGCGGTTCGTGTCCTGGTACTCGTCGACGATCACGAAGCGGTAGCGCATCCGCCAGCGCTCGAGGACGTCGGCGCGCGCCTGCCAGAGGCGGACCACCTCGCAGATGAGATCGTCGAAGTCGAACGCCTGGAACGAGCGCAGCGCCGCCATGTAGCGCGGGTACACGAGCATCGAGATCTCGTCGTACTCGTCGATTCCCTTGCCCTGCCGCTGCGCCTCGGCCCAGGTCTCGGCGTCGAGGAACGCGTTCTTGGCGTTCGAGATGCGCGAGAGGATCGCGCTGACGTCGTAGCTCTTGCCGGCGCGGAGCTCGCGGAGGATCTCGCGGATGACCCCCAGGGCGTCGGACTGGTCGAAGATGGCGAAGGAGCCGCCGCGCAGGCCGAGGGCGCGGGTCTCCGCGCCGAGGACGTCGAGCCCGAAGCGGTGGAAGGTGCAGACCTTGAGCTCGCGCGCGACCTTGGAGCCGACGAGCTTGCCGACGCGCTCGTGCATCTCGGCGGCGGCCTTGTTGGTGAAGGTCATCGCCAACATGGAGCGCGCCGGGATGCCGCGATCGAGAAGGCGGGCGATCCGCGTGGTCACCACACGCGTCTTGCCGGAACCTGCGCCGGCGAGCACCAGCATTGGCCCGAGCTCGTGCTCGACGGCCGCACGTTGAGACGGGTTCAATAAGTCCGACACCGTACCGTGGCCTAGCCCGGCGCGCGGCGGAGCGGGAGCTTGATTTTACCGGAGCGCGGCGCGGACGCGGGATGGGCGCTGAAAAGGCTCAGATACCGGGCGGCGTGGCGAACTGCCCAGGGAACGGGTTCGCCTCGCGGCGGCGCTGGACCTCGTCGAACGTCCAGGGCGTCGTCCCGCGCTCGTTGAAGAGGGCCACGCCGATCACGCCGACGTTCCTCGTGTCGCCGTGCTTCTGGTTCGCGTAGGAGCCGCGGACCGAGCCGAAGCGGAATGCGGCGACCGTGTCGACGGACTGGCGGAAGCCGTCGATCTCGAGCTCGCCGTGGGGATCGATCAGGTAACCGCGCTTGCTGAACGTGGCGGCCTGGCCGTCCATGACGTCGAGGCCGTCGACGGAGACGACGCACTCGATCCGGGTCGGCGTGAGGTTGCGCAGCACGATGCTGTAGCGCTGGCCGGCCTCGCCGATGACGTGGCTCTTCTCGCCGGCGACGAAGCCGCTCAGGAAGCCGCCGCCCTCGCCGCGGAGCCCGACCGCGACGGCGCCGCCCGCCAAGGTGAACGCCTGAGGCGACGTGCGGCGGAAGCCGGACGCGCTCGCCATGGCGCGGGCGCCCTCGGCGTCGTTGTAGAAAAGGCTCGCGACCACGAAGGGGCGGTTGACATCGGCCCGGACGAACGGCGCGGTCGAGATGCGCGACACGCGCGTCTCGCCCCACTCGGTGCCGAGGCCCGGGCGATCGATGGGCTCCGGCGCGACCTGGCTGCTCGGCGCCTTGCGCGCCGCTCCCTCGGCGCGCGAGGCGCCGCCCGTGGCGGAGGGCCGCTCGATCTCGGTCGAAGGCGCCGCAGGCGAGGCGTCGAGCGACGGCGGCGCGGCGGGCGCGCCCGGCTCGTCGAACGCGGCGCCGTCCTGGAACCCCTGTGCGCTGGAGGGCTCGGGAGCGCCCGTGATCGCGCGTCCCCCCTTTGCCGTGGAATCCGCCGGCCGGGCCGCTGTGCTGCCGCCGCAGCCGGCGGTGCCCGCGAGGAGCGATATCGCCAAACAAGCCAGCCCGATTCGTCGCATCCGGTTCATGGTCCCTCCACTCCGCATTTGCGGTGTCGACCAGAGAACGGGCGCGACGAGGCTACCTTACAGCCGAGCGCGCCTGCGCCCCGGCGTGCGCGGACGGCGGCGCGGGCGCGGGGGGTTCACTCGCCGCGATCCAGCGCTGAGCCAGCGCGAGCCCGAGCGCGGCCGACGCGACGGCGAGCGCGCAGACGGCGAGCGCGGAGGCGCGCGACGCTGCACGGGCGACGGGCCGCGCCGGAGGTGCGCGCCGCGTCGAGCGCGCCCTCGGGCGGCGCGAGAGGCGCGCGGCGCCGGCCGACGCGGCGAGCAGCGGTCGGCGCTGCGCCTCCGCGGATGCCTCGCCGCGCGCAGGCGTGCAGGCCGCGACGGCGTCGGCCGCGGTCGGGGTGAGCGCGGTCGCGCTGACCACCGGCCAGGCGCTCGAGGACGATCCGTCGTGGAACCGGACGTGCACTCGGCGCACAGCGGCTTCCATGTCGGCGGCCGTCTGGAAGCGATGCTCGGGCGCCTTCGCGATCGCGCGCAGGATCAGCCGCTCGAGCGCCGCCGGGATCGGCTGCGGCGCGAAGCGCGAGGGAGGAGGAGCCTCCTGCTCGCAGTGAGCGAAGCGGAGCGCGTCGCCCCGGCCGCGCAGCTCGTCGAAGGGGCCTCGCCCGGCGACGAGCTCGTAGAGGACGAGCCCCATCGCATAGATATCCGCGCGCGGATCGATCGGCTGGGCGGCGCACTGCTCGGGCGCCATCGTCCTGGGTGTGCCGATGACGGCGTCCGGGGCGGTCAGCGAGGCGCTGGCGTGGAGGAGCTTCGCGACGCCGAAGTCGAGGACCTTGAGCGTGCCGTCGTCACAGAGGAACAGGTTCTCGAGCTTGAGATCGCGGTGGACGATGCCCGCCGCGTGCGCGAGCGACAGCGCGGACAGGGCCTGCAGGACCAGGTCGAGCGCGGTCGGGACCGCGACCACGCCGAGGCGCGCGAGCTCGGTCCGGAGATCGCGCCCCTCGAGGAGCTCCATGGCGAAGTAGGGGCGGCCACCGTCGGTCACGCCGAGATCGAACACGTCGGGGAGACCCGGGTGGCGCAGGCGAGCGATCGAGCGCGCCTCGGCGCGCAGGCGCGCCGAGAGATCGCTGCGGCCGGCGTGGCTGCGGTGCAGCACCTTCACCGCGAACCGTCGACCGAGCGCCCGGTGCTCGACCTCGTACACCTCGCCCATGCCGCCCTGGCCGAGCAGGCGCAGCACGACATACGGCGTGCCGGGGAGCGGCTCCCCCTCACCCGGCGCGCGGAGCGGCCACGCGCCTTCGGACGGCTCGCCCTCGCCCGGCGCGCGGAGCGACCGCGCGAAAGGCGCCCTCGGCGCGAGCGACACCCCGCGCGCGTAGAGCAGCGTGCGCGCCCCGGAGCACTCGGCGGACGCGCCGCTCATCGCGCCTCTCCGGCCGCGAGGTGCGCCCGCGCGCTGCGCTCGCCGTCCGGCGGCGCGGCGCGCCCCGCTCCGCCGTGAGCCGGCGTCTCCCTGCCCCCGCCTTCGCCCAGCGCCTCCGCGAGCGCGGCGGCCATCGCGTCCGCCGTCTGCCAGCGGAGCCCCGGATCCTTCTCGAGCGCGCGCGCGACGGCATGATCGAGCGCCGGAGGCACCCAGAGGAGCGAACGGAGCCGCGGCGCCGGTGTGCTGAGGTGCGCCCGCATCACCGCCATCGAGTCGACCACCGGAAACGGACCGCGCCCGGTGATCGCCTCGAAGAGCAGGAGGCCCACCGCGTACACGTCCGTGCGAGCGTCGACCTCCTCGCCGCGGATCTGCTCGGGCGACAGGTAGCGCGGCGTGCCGAGGACGTTCGAGCCCGTCGACGGCTCCAGCCCCTCGCGGCTCACCTTCGCGATGCCGAAGTCGATGAGCACGGCGTGCTCGGCCTCGGGCACACCGGGCGCGCTCTCCAGATCGGCAACGCCTTGCTCGGCGCAGCTCGCTTGCGCGAGGAAGACGTTCGCCGGCTTGATGTCGCGGTGGACGATGCCAGCGCGGTGCGTCGCCGCGAGCCCGCCGAGCACCTGGATGGCGATGCGCACGGCGGCGGGCGTCGCGAGCGGCCCGCGCGCGTCGAGCCGCTCGCGCATCGTCTCGCCGAAGAGGCGCGGCATGACGAGGAAGGGCCGGCCGTCGCTCGTCACGCCGACCTCCTCGACCTTCACGATGTGGGGATGGCTCAGCGCCGAGAGAGCGCGCCCCTCCTGGACCAGGCGCGCTCCGATCTCGCTCGACCCCTCGTGCATGGCGCGGAGCAGCTTGAGCGCCCGCAGCTGGCCGCGGCGCCCGGTCACCTCGAAGACCTCCGAGCACGAGCCTGCCCCGATCCGACGGAGCACACGGTAGGAAGTCCCCGGCAGCGGCTGTCCGTCTTTCTTTTGCACCATGTCCGTCGACCTCCCTCGCGGGGGCGCGCGGCGGAGCGCCGGCGCCTTCGTTCGGGAAGGGAATCGTCGCTCTCGTGGCAGAAGTTGCGCGAACAAACCGCTCAGATCATCAAAAAACGCGCAATCAACGGATGTGCAGTGGGACGCGCTGCGAGCCGTTCAGGGCTGCACAAGGGGCGCGCGGCCTTCGCTCAGTGATAGAGGAACCACCGGACGCCCGGCTTGATCTCCATATGGTAATGGTCGACGTGCGCCGCATTGAAATTGGGCGTCAGCACGTATGTAAAAATCCCGAGGTCCGCCGCTTCGCACACGATGGACCGGAGCTCGCGCGCCTCGGGGAGCTCGGGCTGGGGCGCCCCCTCACCGCAGGTCTTGTCCCCGATGCGGCCGTGGAAGTGGCGCGCGACGCTGATCCAGGTGCCGTCGCGCTTCTTGAGGGCACCGACGTCGATGGCCAGGCCGGCGGGGTGCCGCGTGCCCGGCGGAGCCCACGTGCCGCGGGGCTTCTGCGCTGCATCGCTGCGCAGCGCGACGTCGCCACGGTGCTTGACCGGAGACGTTGTCGCCCGGGTCGGCCCCGCGGCTTTGCGCCGAGCAGCGCGGCGCGCTCCGACCTTGCCGGCGGCCTTCTTGGCCGGCCCGCTACGCGCAGCGATCGTCCGCGTCCGCTGGCCAGGAGCCTTGGAAGCGGCGCCTGGATCGGCTTCCAAGGCGCCCTTCTCCTTCGACGCGGCCTCCGCTGCGCCCTTCTCCTTCGGCGCGGCCCCCGCTGCGCCCTTCTCCTTCGGCGCAGCCCCCGCGGCGGCCCTCGCCTTCGGCCCGGTCTCTGCCGCACCCTTCTGCTTCGGCGCGGCCTCCGCTGCGCCCTTCTCCTTCGACGCGGCCTCCGCCGCCCCCTTCTCCTTCAGGCGTCGCGGCCGCTCCTCAGGTGCCTTGGACGTCCCATCGAGCGCGCCCTTCTTGCCGAGCTCCACCGGCAGCGCAGGCTCGACCGGCGAGGCCTGCCTCGCCGATTCCTCGCGGGCAGCGCCGTCCGCGGCCTCTGCCTGTTGCACCGCGCTGTCAGCGGCCTTGGCATGAGCGATCGGGTGCCCGTGCTCTCCGTCACCGTCCACGCCCTCGCGGCCGCGCATCGGCACGTTGGGTCGATACATCGTGTAATGGACGACCTCGTCGATATCGTGCCTCGAGAGCACGGCCGCGAAATCGTCGAGGGCGAGCGCGAGGCGCGCGTCCAGGATCTCGAACATGCTCGTCACGCGCTGCTCGGGCGGGAGCACCGAATGAAAGTTCACGCCGTTCAGCCGACCCGTGAGCCGGATCGGAGCGCGCACCCCAGGCGCGTGGTCGACCTTGAGGTGCAGGATCTTCCGGCGATCCAGCTCCGCCAGCGCCTCCTCGTTCGTCATGTTGGCGTAGCGGTACGCCGGAGACGCCTCGGCGACGCTCGCCTCCGGCGTCGTGAGGAACGGCGACGCGGCCGACGCGGGCGCCGGACCGAGCGTCGCGACGGACGCAAGCAGCGCGCAGGCCAACGGCTTCATCAGACAGCGAAGTCGGGAAAACGCCACAGCGGCCGCACTCTAACGTGGCCGGGCTGGAAGGCTAGAAAATGGGCGGTGGCTGGACCCGTGTGCAGCACCTGAATCGCGCCGCCCCGAGCGCTGACCATCGCGGAGGGACATCGTGGCGGCTAGGCTGAGCGCGCGCGGCCGCGACCCCTGGTCGCCGCGATCCCCGCGTAAGCCCCCGCACCGCGCGCCCCCCCCGCGACGAACACGCCTTGCAGCCGCCCACACCCATCGAACCGAGCCGAGACGCCCGCGCACCTGCGGGCGACGAGACACCTGGCGCGCCGGCAGACGCGAACGCCGCGCATGCGGGCGCCGACGAGCGCGAGCGCCCGCGGCCGCCCGAGCCGACCGCGGCGCGCGCGCTCCTCGCCGCTGGCATCACGACCGCCGCCGTGACGGCGGTGTCTTACGCCGCGCCGAAGAGCTACGCCGGCACGCTCGTCGGCCTCACGTTCTTCGCGGCGACGTCCTGGCTCGTGCTGAGGTACGACGAGTCGACGATCCGCGCCCACGGCCTGTCCCTCGGAGGGCTCCTGGAGCCCGTGCCGCTGTCGGCGAGGCGCCTCGCCCGCGCCGCGCTCCGCGCCGTCGGCTGGGCGACGCTGGTCGCCGCGATCGTCTTCCCGCTCTTCTGGCTGGGCTACCGGCTGTACTGGGGCGCGACCTCGCCGTTCGTGCTGCGCCCGCCGCCCTCGCTCGCCGACGAGATCGCCGCGCAGCTGCTCGTGGTCGCGCTGCCCGAGGAGGCGTTCTTCCGGGGCTACCTCCAGAGCGCCCTCGACCGCGTCTTCCCGCCGCGCTTCCGCGTCGCCGGCGCGACGCTCGGCCCGGCGTGGCTCCTCTCGTCGGCGATCTTCGCGATCGGCCACGTGCTCACGATCCAGCACCCGGCCCGGCTCGCCGTCTTCTTCCCCGCGCTCCTCTTCGGATGGCTGCGGGCGCGCACAGGCGGAATCGGGGCGCCGCTCGTGTTCCACGCGGCGTGCAACCTCCTCTCCCTCACCCTCGCCCGCGGCTACGGCCTGTCGCCGTGAGCGCCTCGCCCGAGGGCGCGGAGCGCGCCTTTCGCGGCGCTCCGGCGCGCCGCCGCGTCACGCCGGCGGTCGCGAGGCCGGCGGCGGTCGCGAGGCCGGCGGCGGTCGCGATGTCGGCGACGTCAGCGAGGGCGGCGGCTGCGACGTGTACGGGCCCAGCGGGAGGCCCGAACTGGAGATGCCCGCGCGCGTGTCGACCGCCCAGAGGACGATCGCGGCGACGACCGGGCCGATGAAGATCCCCGCCGCGCCGAACAGCTCGAGCCCGCCGAAGATGGCGAGGAGCGCGATGAGCGGGTGCATCCCGCCGTGCGAGCTCTGGACCCACGGCCGGATCACGTTGTCCGAGAGCCCGATGAGGACCGCCGCGGCGCACATGCCGATCCCCGCCCCGATGCGCCCGACGACGAACAGGTAGATGGCCGCACCCAGCGTGACCGGCGTGGTGCCGATCATGGGGACGAGCGAGAGCAGCGTGGCCAGCAGGCCGAGCAGGAACGCGCCCGGCACGTTGCACACAAACAGCGCGATCGTCGTCAGCGTCCCCTGGACGGCCGCCGTCGCGAGCAGGCCGAGGACGGCGCCGTGCACCGTGTCCTGGATCGACGCGAAGAGGACGTCCGTCTCCTCGTTCCTGAACGGCGACTGCGTGAGCAGCCAGCGCAGCAGCAGGCCCCCGTCGCGGAGCAGGTAGTAGAGCGCGACGACGAACAGGAACGCGTCGACGATCGTCTGCGGCACCGCGGCGACCATGCCGCCCGCGAAGCCGGCGATCGAGCTCCCCACCCGCTCGAACAGGTTGCTCACGTACGTGCGGACATCGTCCCCGGACAGACCAGCCCTGTTGAGGAGCGCCGTTATCCTCCCGTCGTTCAGGAGGCCTTGGACCCGCTCGATCGTGTTCGACCAATCGCGCGCGAAAAAGCGGCTTATCGAGGCGGAGGCCTCGATGATGATCACCGCGAGCGGGATGCACACGAGGATGATCACGCCCACCGTCGAGATCGCGGGCGCGAACTGGCGGAAGCGGCCGAGTCGAGGCGCGAGGCGGCGCTGGAGCGGGGAGACGAGGAGCGCGACCAGACCGCCGAGCAGGACGGGGACGAGCAGCCCCTTCACCATCCAGAAGAACAGAGCGATGAGCCCCGCCCGGAGGGCGAACGACAGCCATCGATCGGACTGAAAATCTTGCTGCATCGCCGGGTGCGCTCGCTCCTGCGCCGCGCTCAGCGGCCCATCGTGGGCCAAGGTAGGGTGAGCCTCCGGCAACCACCAGCGATTTCCGCGTTGCGCAAGCGCGGCGCCGCGGTTCCAGGATACAGTCAGGCTCGGCTGACGACCGCGGGGCGCACGGCCCGCCTCCACAGCCGCATCAGCTGGAGGGAACGAGGATGAGCACGAGCGGAGGCGGAGTTCCGCCCGGAGGCGAAGGCTGGGGCAACGCAGGCGGCGGCTGGGGGTCGAGCCCGCCCGGCGGCCAGGGCGTGGCGCCGGGCGGCGGCGGCTGGGGGTCGGGCCCGCTCGGCGGCCAGGGCGTGGCGCCGGGCGGCGGTGGCGGCGCGTCCTCGTCGGGCGGATACCCGCCGCCAGGCGGGTACCCACCGCCGGGCGGAGGATACCCGCCGCCTGGCGCGGGATGGGGTGCGCCCCCCGGCGGCTACGGCGCGCCGCCTGGAGGCGGCTGGGGCCCGCCGCCGGCTCACGGCGGCGGACCGCCTCACGGCGCCCCGGCGCAGGCCTATTCCGACAAGGACCAGGCGACAGCCTTCATGCTCGCCGTGTTTCTCGGGACCTTCGGCGTCGATCGCTTCTACCTGGGCCAGACGGGGCTCGGGCTCCTCAAGCTGTTCACGTGTGGTGGCCTCGGCTTCTGGAGCCTGATCGACACGATCCTGATCGGCACCGGATCGATGCGAGACGCCCAGGGGCTCGTGCTCAGGCGCGACGCGCCCGTCGGCCACCCGACCAAGAGCCAGTCCACGCTGTTCTTGCTCTCCTATTTCCTCGGCTACTTTGGCGCAGATCGCTTTTATCTGGGACAGACAGGGCTCGGCATAGCGAAGCTCTTGACGTGCGGCGGGCTCGGCATCTGGTCGCTGATCGACATCCTCATGATCGGCATGGGCCGCTTCCGCGACGCAGAGGGCAACTCGCTGCGGTTCGAGCGCTGATCGAGGGGCACACCGGGTCAGGAGGGGAGCGAGCGGAGATACCGAGCCTCGCTGGCCGTCGCCGCGCAGCGCGCGGCGACGGGGCTACTCCAGCGCGAGCATCCGCACGGAGCGAGGCACGAGCCGCACCTCGAGCGCCCCGCGCCGCGCCTCGAAGTGCGCGTCGTCCAGCACATCGCGCGCGCGCTGGGCGCTCACGGTGACGCGCGCCACCACGTCCGCGTCTCCGGGGTTCAGCAAGAAGAGCACCCGCGGCGTGCCCGACGCATCCTCGTGCAGCGTCGCAAAGACACTGTCGGGATCACACGCGAAGGCCGGCAGGCCGAGCGCGTCGATGGCGCGAGACACCGCGGCGTCGGCCGCGGCGGGGTCGTCCTGGAGGAGCGCCGGCAGGTTCTGTCCGGGGGCGAGGAGCCGCTTCAGATCGTAGGGCCGCGGCAGCTGGCGGAAGGCGCCATCGAAGGTGGGCTCGCGGGGGCCGAGCGTGATCAGCGTCCCCTGCCGGGACGTCGCCTCCAGCCACGCGAACAGCTCCGGGCTCAGGCCGCCCGAGGTGGCGCAGATGACCCAGCGCGCCCCGACGAGCGAGATGTCGCGATCCTCGCCGCCGACGTGGGCGTAGGGGACGCCGCGCGCGTCGAGCGCCTCCTCGAACGCACGCACGAACGTGTCGGACTCCACCGCGAGCGGGTAACCGAGCCCGAGGTCGTCCTCGAGGCAGCGATCGCGGGCGCCGAAGTTCATGATCGAGAAGAACGCCCCGGTGAGCGGGCCGAACGCATGCATCACGCGGGAGAGCCGGCGCTCCGTGCGCGGCGTGACGATGCGCACCGGCGCCGGGCGGCGGAGCTCGTGGAACCTCGTCGCCTCGAGGGCCGCGGAGAGCTTCCGCCAGAAGGCGGCGAAGGGGCGAGGGCGGCCGCGCGGATCGATCGGCGCGCCGATCCAGCGGTCGCGCTCGACCGCCATGTAGATGTTGTACCCGCGCAGCCCGTACGCGAGCGCGGCCATCATCACGAACACGCTGTCGCGCTCCTCGAGCGGCGGGAAGAACGGCGGGAAGCCGGCGCCCATCTCGCACGCGAAGGGCGGCAGCGAGAGCGCCTCGCAGCGCACGGCGAGCTCGCTCGTCCGGCGGGCGATGATCTGCCGGCTGCTCGGGCTCGCGATGCTGTAGTAGTCGAGGCCGACGAGGTCGACGACGCGCGAGATGCGCGCCGGGTTGAGCGGCGTCGCGTCCTGTCCCATCGGAAAATTGTGCATCGTGGGCAGGCCGTCGACGCCCGCCGCGGAGAGCGCCCTCGCGAAGCGCCCCATGGCGGTCTCGAGGAGGTGCTCGTGGAACTCGCTCCAGTCGAGGTGGCGCGCGAGATCGGCCGGCATCTCGGCGTCGAACGCGACCGGCGGCGTGATCGTGGCGAACCGCAGATCGCCCTCCTCGGCCTGCGCGCGCTCGCGGGCGATCGCGCGCACGAGCGCCGCGCCGACGTCCTCGGTCGCGTCGCCCTCCGGCGCGGGCTCCACCCTCCTCGTCGCATACGCGCGCTGGAGCGCCTCGATCGTCCGGTACTTCTCGCGCAAGAAGTCGCGGTACAGGGAGATCGCGTCCGGGTGGTAATCCTGGTCGTACGCCCCGTCGCGGAAGTAGAGCGCGCCCTCGTTGTCGATCTGCAAGAGCACGATGGGCCCGTCCGGGTAGAGGTGCGGCTTCAGGACCGGGGCGAGCGCGTTGAAATAGCGGGCGACCTCGTCGTGGAATGCGTTGCTCGCGTAGCTCGGGACCGGGAACCCGTACGGCAGCATCGGGAGCACGACCGGGTTGTTCCGCGCCGAGCGGGCCTGGCAGCTCGGGTCCCAGATGACGCGCTCGGGGATGCCGAAGCAGGTGAGCTCCGCGTTGATGTGCGGGCCCGGGCGGGCGATGACGTAAAAGCCGAGCTCGTGCGCGAGGCGGAGAAAGGCGCCGACGTCGCGGCGCGGATCGAGCCGGCCGAAATCGAACTGCCCCGGGCCGGTCTCGTGAACGGCCCACGGCACATAGATGTCGATCAGGTGAACGCCGAGCGAGCGCGTGGCCTCGAGGCAGGCGCGCCAGTGCTGCGGGTCGAGCCGCCAGTAGTGCACGCTGCCGGCGTACAGCGGGACCAGCTTGCCGCCGATGTCCAGGCCGCCCGGGACAAGGCGTACCCCCCGCGCGAAACGTTCCTCTGGAGAAATCGCGTCCTGGGTCGTGGCCACGCGCGCGCACACTAGCAAGGATCGCGGGGAGATCGATACCGCCGCGTTCGGCCCGGCGCGCGCCGGATGAGGCGACGTCGGCGCCGTGGCACAGCGCTCAGCGCAGGATCGCCACCGAGCGCGCCACGAAGTCGTAAACTGGCCCCCAGTAGACCCCGAGCAGCACGGTCGGAATCGCGAGCGCGCACGTCGTCGCGCCGAGCAGCGGCCGCACCGATGTGGGCTCGGTGCGATCGCTCTTGTCGAGATACATCGTGCGGAGCAGGCGCGCGTAATAGAAGAGCGAGATCACGCTGTTCAGCACGCCGACGATCGCGATAACCCAGCTCCACGCGCCCCCGGCGGCGAGCAGCGCCGAGAAGAGGTAGAATTTGCCGATGAAGCCCGCCATCGGGGGCAGGCCGGTGAGCGAGACGAGGAACACGGCCATCGCCGCGGCGACGAGCGGGGCGCGGCGCCCGAGCCCCCGGAAGGCGGCGAACGTCTCGTCTCCGCCGCTCTCCTCGGCCACGGCCATCACCACCATGAACGCGCCGAGGTTCATGAAGCAGTAGGTGACGATGTAGAAGGCGATCGCGGCGACGCCGGCGCCGCTGAACACCGAGAAGCCGAGCAGCATGTACCCCGCGTGCGCGATGCTCGAGTAGGCGAGCATGCGCTTCACGTTCTCCTGCTCGAGCGCCGACAGGTTGCCGACGGTCATGGTCGCCATCGCGAGGCACCCGAAGAGCACCGGCCACGGCGTCGCGACGCCGGGCGGCGCGCTCCCGGCGCCGAGCGCGTCCGAGAAGAAGCGGATCAGCACCGCGAAGCCGGCCGCCTTCGGCCCCACCGAGAGGAACGCGGTCACCGGGGTCGGCGCGCCCTCGTACACGTCGGGCGTCCACATGTGGAACGGGGCGGCGCTGATCTTGTAGCCGAAGCCCGCGAGCATGAAGGCCGTGCCGACGAACACGACCTCCGGCAGCTTGCCCTGCTGCGCCGTGAGCGCGGCGATCCGCGCCGCGCACTCGTCGAGCCGCATCGACGCGGTGATGCCGAAGATCCAGCTCATCCCGTAGAGCATGATCCCCGACGCGACGCCGCCGAAGATGACGTACTTCAGCGCCGCCTCACTCGATTTCGCGTCGTTGATCTTGAAACCCGCCAGCACGAAGCTGATGACGCTGACGAGCTCGAGCGACAGGTAAATGAGCAGCAGGTGGCGGCTCGCCGCCATCAGGTTCATGCCCAGCGAGAGCACGAGGATCAGCGTGAAGAACTCGCCCGAGTCGCGGCGGAGCTCGGGCTCGATCCCGGGGGCCCGCGGGGGCACCGAGAAGAGGACGATCGCCCCGGTCACGAGCGCGAAGATCACGCGGAAGAGGTTCGAGAAGCGATCGAACGCGAGCAGCCCGTGGAAGAGCGCGCGAGGGGCGGCGTCCGTCGCCAGGAAGTACGCGCCCAGCCCGCCCGAGCAGGCGAGCGCCGCGAGGCTGAGGATCACGAGGCCGGCGAGCTTGAGGCGCGCCGGGGACGCGAGGTCCCACACGACGAGCAGCAGGGCCGCCGCGATGAGGACGAGCTCCGGCGCGAAGTAGGCGAGGCTCGCCACGTTGTCGAGGGTGCGGGGTTCCACGGCTTACCTGGCGCTGGCGAGGGCGCCCTGGCCCGGCGAGGCGCCCTCCTCCGGGGCGCCCGCGCGGGCGTACGCGGCGCCGCCCACGCTGTCCGCGCTCGGCGCGCCGGCGATCTGGGACTGCCCGGGCCTGTCGACGAGGCGGTGCACGTCGAGGGCCCCGCGATCGATGAGGCTGAGCAGCGGGCGCGGCCAGAAGCCGAGGACGAGGACCAGCGCCGCGAGCGGCGCGATCGACGCGAGCTCTCGCCCGCTGATCTCCGGGAACTTCCCGCCGAACGGCTCGAGGTACTTGCTCTGCCGCCACGACGCGCGGAACGTGCCGAGGAACATCCGCTGGAGGGCCCAGAGGTGGTAGGCCGCGGTGATGATGACGCCGACGGCGGCGAGGATCGTGAGGGCGCGGTAGCGCGGGAAGGCGCCGATGAACGTCATCGCCTCCCCCCAGAAGCCGGACAGGCCGGGCAGGCCGAGCGACGCCATGAACGCGAAGCCGACGAGCGCGGTGTAGAGCGGCATCTCCGAGGCGAGGCCGCCGAACCTGTCGATGTCGCGCGTGTGCACGCGGTCGTAGACCACGCCGACCAGGGTGAAGAGCATCCCGGTGATCAGGCCGTGGTTGAACATCTGGACGAGGCAGGCCTGGATGCCCTGCGGCGTCATCGCGCCGAGCGCCAGCAGCGTGAAGCCCATGTGGCTGACGGAGGAGTAGGCCACCAGCTTCTTCAGGTCGCTCTGCGCCATGGCGCAGAAGGCGCCATAGAGGATGTTGACCACCCCGAACACCGCCATGGCCGGCGCGGCCCACTGCGTCGCCTCGGGCAGCAGGGTGAAGTTGATGCGGAGGATGCCGTAGGTGCCCATCTTGAGGAGCACCCCAGCGAGGATCACGCTGATCGCGGTCGGCGCCTCCACGTGGGCGTCCGGCAGCCAGGTGTGGAACGGGAACATCGGGATCTTGATGGCGAACCCGACGAAGAGCCAGATCCAGACCACCTTCACCGCGGCGACGCCGAGGATCGTGAGCCCCTGCGCCGCCCAGGCGACCCGCGAGAGCTCCGGGATCGAGAAGATGCGCTCGGTGGCCTGGCCGTCGACCAGGTAGGTATGGCCGGCGTTCAGGTAGAACCAGATGAACGCGAGCAGCATGAAGACGCTGCCGGCCAGCGTGTAGAGGAAGAACTTGATCGCCGCGTACTCGCGCCGCGGTCCGCCCCAGATGCCGATGAGGAAGTACATCGGCAGGAGCATCACCTCCCAGAAGACGAAGAAGAGGAACAGGTCGAGCGCGATGAAGACGCCGAACATCCCCGTGACGAGGAGGTTGTACATCGCGAAGTAGCCCTTGAGCTGGTCGTGGACGCTGTAGCTCGCGAGGGCGCCCACGAACGAGATCAGCGCCGTGAGCAGGACCATCGAGATCGACACGCCGTCGACGCCGACGAAGTACTCGACGTTCAGCGAGCGGATCCACACGCCGTGCTCGATGAACTGGTAGCCGTCGTTCCCGTCGGCCCTGGTGAAGCCCCGATCGAACTGCGCGTAGAGCCACGCCGCGAGCACGAGGTTCACGCCCATCAGCACGACGGTCATCAGACGGAGCTTCCTGTCGTCCTGGTAACGCAAGAGGTGCGCGAGGAAGACCGCGACCACGCCGAGCAGCGGCAGGAACGTCAGGATCGAGAGGATGTGGTCGCCGACGAAGCCAAGGCTGCTCCCGCGTTCCGCGTGGATGCCCATCGCGACGGTCCGCGCTACACCCAGCACGCCGGCCGCGCCGGCCGCCACCGCGTCGGACTCGACGACGACGTGCCCGTAGAGCTCCCGCGCGCGCACGCCCGCGGTCTTCCACCGGACCACGACCTTCCGGCTCGCGCCCGGCGGGAGGGTCGCCGCGGCGCCGCCGCCCTCGAGCTCCACGCTGACGCCCGGCGGGACGCGCGGGTCCTCGGGGGACGTCCGCACGATCACCCGCGTCACCTTCAAGGGGCCGTCGCCCTGGTTCTCGATCGTGAACGAGCCGACGTGATCCGGCCCGCTCGCGGCGAGCTCGACCGGCGCGCCGGGCGGCTCCGCGCGCAGCGCGATCTGGCCGCGCGGCCCGGGCGCCCTCGGCGCATCGAGCGCCAGCGCCGGCGGCGCGGCCCCGAGCACGACGGAGAGCGCGATCAGGAGGGGGATCAGGAGCTTCATCGAGGTGGACCTGGCCGATCTCGCGAGGGCGAATCCACGGCGCATGCTGACGAGGGAGAGGTTCGACATCGGCCGTTCACCGCAGGAAGTAATGAACGATGCTGAACAAGGCGACGCCGCCCAGGAGGAAATAGACGTAGCTCTGGATGCGCCCGGTCTGCAGAGAGCGGAGCTTCGCCCCGGCGCTCAGCGTGCCCTCGGCGACGAGGTTCACGACGCCGTCGACGAGGTACCGATCGATGGCGCCCGTGACCCAGGCGGCGGCCCGGGCCAGGACCGCGACCCCGTTGACGATGCCGTCGACGATCCAGCGGTCCATCTCGGCGAAGAAGAGGCGCAGCGAGAGGGCGGCGCGCACCACCGTCGCGTCGTAGATCTCGTCGACGTAGTACTTGTTCGAGAGGAGCTGGAAGCCCGGGAGCCGCCGCTCTTCCTCGGCCCAGCGCACGGAGCGACGCGCGCCGTAGCGGGCGCGCGCGAGCGAGAAGGCGACGACCGCGCCGCCGACGGAGAGCGCCATGAGCGCGAGCTCGAGCCCCAGCCCGTGGCGCCGGAACGAGACCTCCGTGTGAGCGAACACCGGATGGAGCCACGCCTCCAGCAGGGGCTCGCCGTGGCCGCCGACGAAGTGGCTGGAGAAGCCGAACACCGCGCCCGCGCACGCCGACAGGACCGCCAGGGCCGCGAGCACCCAGGTGATCGCCGGCGGCGACTCGTGGACCTGGGTCTCGATCTCCTTGCGGGCGTGGGGTCCCTCGAACGTCAGGAAGTAGCTCCGCCACATGTAGAACGACGTGCCGAGCGCCGCCGCGAGGCCCATCCCGTAGAGGAGCAGCCCCGGGATCGGGCCGGTGTTCTCGGTGCCGAACGCCTTCCAGAGGATCTCGTCCTTGGACCAGAAGCCTGCGAAGAACGGGATGGGCGCGGCGGTGATGGCGAGGCACGCCGCCTGGTACGTCCGCGCCGTGAGCGGCATGACGCGGCGGAGGCCGCCCATGTTGCGCATGTCCTGGGCCGCGGCCTCGTCGTGCTCCACCGCGTGCATCCCGTGGATCACCGAGCCGGAGCCGAGGAACAGGCACGCCTTGAAGAAGGCGTGCGTCATCAGGTGGAACACGGCGGCCCAGTACGCCCCGACGCCGACCCCGATGAACATGAAGCCGAGCTGGCTCACCGTGCTGTAGGCGAGCACCTTCTTGATGTCGTACTGGAAGAAGCCGATCGTCGCCGCGAGGAGCGCCGTCGAGGCCCCGATCAGCGCGATGACGCCGCCCGCGACCGGGCTCAGCGAGAACAGAAAGCTGAGGCGCGCGACCATGTAGACGCCGGCCGTGACCATGGTGGCGGCGTGGATCAGCGCGGAGACGGGGGTCGGGCCGGCCATCGCGTCCGGCAGCCAGACGTGGAGCGGGATCTGGGCGCTCTTGCCGGCGGCGCCGACGAAGAGGAAGAGGCAAGCCAGCGTGATCAGCGCGACGCCGCCCCACACCGTCTTCGACTCGAGGGCATCCTTGAGGAACGCCTTGCCGCTCGCGTCCTTGATGACGAGCTGATCGTGGATCTCGCGGAACGTGACCGTCGAGCCCACGGTCGCCACCACGATCTCCTTGCCCGGCTCGACGCGCATCCGCTCGATCGCGGCGATCTCGACGCCGTCGCCCCCGATCACGGCGCCGTCGCCGGGCACGATCACCACGGAGTGCGCCCCGGCGTCGATCTCCTTGCGGATGAAGGGGGACACGCCGAACGGCCGCGGGCTCGAGGCGAGCTGAGCGGCGTCGGCGATACCGAGGTACACGCGCGCGCCGGGATGACCGGTGAAGGTGAGGTATCCCTTCGCCCCGGCGAGCGGCTTCGCCCTGCGCTCGCCCGCCTTGCCCCCGGCGCCGTCCTGCGCCCTGGCGGAGGCGCCGTGATCGCCGCGCGCCTCCGCGGCCACCGCGATGAAGCGCGCGCGGTAATCGGAGAGGAACCGGCCGTCGTCGAGCCACCTGGCGCCGAGGCCCCAGAAGAGGAGCGCCAGGCCGCACACGAAGCCCCAGTCGCCGATCCGGTTCACGACGAAGGCCTTCATGCCGGCGGAGGCCTTCTTGTAGTCGCTGTACCAGAACCCGATGAGCAGATAGCTGCAGAGGCCGACGCCCTCCCAGCCGAAGAACATCACGATGAAGTTGTCCCCGAGGACGAGGAGCAACATCGAGAAGACGAAGAGGTTCAGGTAGGTAAAGAATCGCCAGTACGCCGGCTCTGCCTCCATGTACGAGGCGGCGTAAACATGGATGAGCGTGCCGACGCCGGTGATGATCAGCGTCATGAGGCAGCTCAGCGGATCCATCACGAACGCGAAGTTCGCGTCGAGCGATCCGATGCGGACCATCTGCCAGGCGAAGCTGTAGAGCGCGCGTTCCCCCGGAGGGAGCCCGACGAGCTGGACGAAGCTCGCGAGCCCGAGAGCGAAGGCGCCCAGCATGGCGCCCACGGCGACGAGCGTGACGCCGAAGCTCCCGATGTGGAGCCGCCTCGACACATCGCGACCGAACACGCTCCGCTGCAACGTGCGGCCGAACAGCGCGTTGATCACCGCGCCGAGCATCGGCAGGAGCGGAATCCACCAGAGCGGCGTCAGCGCCGTGTGGACGTGCGTGACCTGGCCGGAGTAGTCGGGCATCGTTGGGGCAGCCGGTGAGAACATGGGCCGGCACGCGCGTCGTTGCTCTGCAACGACCCCGCGACGTGTCAGTCGGCTCTGGTGACTCCCCCGCGGAACCGGAGGAGCCGCACGTTAATGGAGGGTCACAGGGCGGGTCAATACTTCCATCGGCCCTGTTCCGCGGCGAGACGCGCTGTTTCTGCGCGTATCTCGCACCTCTGCGAGGTCAGCCGTCGGTCGTCCGCTGGTCATCGTCCTCGCGCGCGGTGCCGCCGCTCGATGACGGCGCCGCGCCGCCGAGCTGCGTCACGCGCCGGATCGCGAGCCAGAGATCCCGCCTGCCCTCGCCGGTGATCGACGAGAAGCCGATCGCGCGGCGGAGAGCGCCGCCCGCCATGCGCGGGGCCTCCGCGGACAGCTGGTCCAGCGCGCGCCGGACCGACGAGCGCTGCACCTTGTCGACCTTCGTCGCGACGAGCAGCAGCTCCACCGGCCGTCGCGCGACGTCGCGGGACGCCTCGATGAAGCGGATGAGCTCGAGATCGTCCTCCTCGAGGCCCCGCCGCGCATCGACCAGGAGCAGCACCGCGGCGAGCGTGACGCGCCCGCGCAGGTACCCCTCGATCAGCGACGCCCACGCCGCTTTCTCGGACTTCGAGCGCCGGTTGAAGCCGTACCCCGGCAAATCCACGAGCTGGAACACCGCGCCGTCGCGGGCCCGCGCCTCGTAGAGGTTGATCTGCCGCGTCGAGCCGGGGTTCGAGCTCGTCCGGACGAGCCCTTTGCGCTCGACGAGCGTGTTGATGAGGCTCGACTTGCCGACGTTCGAGCGCCCGGCGAACGCCACCTCCGCGCTGACGGGCGGAGGGAGCGACGCGAGCGAGCCCGCGCCGGCGACGAAGGACGAGTCGACGATCTGGAACGGATCGAGCTGCCGCTCGGCGCGTGCCGTCGGAGCAGCTTGAGGCTTGGGGGCGCGGCGGGATGTGGTCACTTCGAGCGGGGCGGCTGGAACTGTGGCTTGCACTCGTCGCACTGGCAGAGCGAGCGCAGGTACCGGAAGGTGTAGATGCCCGAGTCGTGCCGATCGCCCCACGTGAACTGGAGCGCGTAGTTGCCGACCTGCTCGATCTCGCGGACGTTCAGGTCGCCGCCGGGCACGAAGTTGATCGTGCCGCCGTGCCCCTGGCAGTTCGCGCACGGGCAGTACCCGCGCAGGAGCTCGTGCGGAAGGACGCTGCGGTGGCCGTCGGCCCAGTGGATCTCCATCACCCGCGCGCCGTGCGGCGCCTTGACCTGAGTGGGAGTCAGCTTCGGATCCTGCGGCATCGTGCCCTTCCAGGCGACGGCAGTACCACGCCGATCCGGCGCTGCAAAGCGCCGCGGCGCGTCCACCGGGCGCCGCTCCGCTTTTCTCGGATCCCGCGGTGTCTCCGAGGTTTCCAGGGCTCCGTCAGGGCTCGACCGCCCCGGCGCTCTCCGCGCCCTCCCGGGCGCCTCGGGCTAGCCGGAGCGGGAGCGGACCGCGGCTGCGCACGTCACGCACGTCACCCTGCGGCGACCACCCGCGCATCGACGGGGGCGAGCGTCGCCTCGACGCGCTCGAGGATCCGCACGACCGCGGCGCCCTCGTCGAGCGGCGTCAGCGGCGGCGCGCGGTCCTCGACGCAGCGGAGGAAGTGCTCGATCTCCACGGAGAGCGGCTCGCGCCACGGCACCTCGAGCTCGCGCCCGGCCGGCGCGAGCTCGAGGTGCGCGGCGCGCTCGCTGGACGGCGCGCCCGCCGCGGCGCCGCGCGCGTCCAGGAACACGATGCGGTCGGGCGCGCGCACGTCGTCGAAGACCGCGACGCCCACGCTGCCGACGAGCCGCAGCCGCCGCTCCTTCGTCGGGCTCGACGAGCAGAGCTCGATCCGCGCCGCGAGGCCGCTCTCGAGGCGCGCCTCGAGCGTGACGAGCTCGCCGCACGGCGCGAGGTGGGCTCGCGCCTCGGCGAGCGGGCTCGAGTCGAGCGCCGAGAGCAACGAGAGATCGTGCGGCCCGAGCGTCCAGAGCGCCGACCGGGCCCCGCCGCCGGCGCCGGCGGCGCCGGCGCTCATCGACAGGCGCGCCGCGCTGAAGCTCACGAGATCGCCGAGGCGCCGCTCGCGCGCGAGCGCGACGAGGTGCACCACGGAGGGGTGGTAGCGGAGCAGGTGGCCGACCATGCCGATCCGGCCGAGCGCCGCAGCGCGGGAAGCGCAGCGATCGGCCTGCGCGGCGGAGAGGGCCAGCGGCTTCTCCACGAAGACGTCGGCGCCGGCCTCGAGGGCCCGCAGCGCGAGCTCGGCGTGGCTCGCCGCGGGGGTCGCGACGATCACGGCGTCCACGCGCGCGGCCAGCGCCTCGTCGATCGTGCGCACGAGCCGCGCGCGCGGGGCGAGCGCGCGCGCCCGCGAGAGGCGGCCGCGGTCGACGTCCGCCACGGCGACCACGCGCGCCCGCGCGTTCTCCGACAGCGCGCGGAGGAGCTTCTCCCCCCACCGCCCGCAGCCCACCAGCGCGACCCGGACGTTCGCGGCGCTCACGGCGCCCCCGGCGCCGCGGCGGACTCGGCCGGCCGGAGCGTGAGCTCGCCGAGGATCGCCTCGCCCTCGGCGTTGCCCGGGTGGATCGAGGGCCCGTTGATGTCGACGAGGAAGTCGTACCGCGCGCGCGCCTCGCCCTCGATCGTCGCGCGCACGCGGACGTGCTGGAAGCAGGCCGACTCGGTGGTGGCGCTCCAGGCGGGCGCCTTTCCCGGGTGCCGCGCGCCGATCGCCTCCGGCACGCTCCGGCCGCCCTCGGGGCGGTACTGCTGCACGATGCCGAGCGCCGCCCTGCGGTCCGAGGCGTTGAACCTCGATTGCGTCCAGAGGACCGCGCCGCCGGCGGCGGCGCTGGTGCCCACGAGCAGCAGCATCCGCGTCGCCTTGCCGTAGTCCATCCGCGAGCCGTATAGCCCCGGCGCTCGAGGAGAGCCAGCCGAGGCGGCGCGCCGCCTAACCCACGAACGACCCGAGCCCGCGGAACCTGCGGTACCGATCGTCGACGAGCTCCTCCGGCCCGAGCCCGTCCATCGACGTGAGCGTCGCCCAGAGCGCCTTGTCGAGCCGCACCGCGGCGTCGTCGTGATCCTGGTGCGCGCCGCCGGTCGGCTCCTCGACGATCGTGTCCACGACGCCGAGCTGCAGCAGATCCGGCGCGGTGATCTTGAGCCGGGCCGCGGCCTCATCGGCGCGGGAGCCGTCCTTCCAGAGGATGGCCGCGCAGCCTTCCGGCGAGATGACCGAGTAGCAGCTGAACTCGAGCACCAGCACCCGGTTGGCGACGCCGAGCGCCAGCGCGCCGCCCGAGCCCCCCTCGCCGATGACGGTCGCCACGATCGGCACCCCGACCCGCGCCATCGCGGCGAGCGCGGCGCCGATCGCCTCGCTCTGGCCGCGCTCCTCGGCGCCGATGCCCGGGTAGGCGCCCATCGTGTCGATGAACGTCAGGATCGGCAGCCCGAACCTGTCGGCCATCTCGTAGAGCCGGATGGCCTTCCGGTAGCCCTCCGGGTGCGGCATCCCGAAGTTGCGCTTCACGTTCTCCTTGGCGCCGCGCCCCTTCTGATGGCCCACCACCACCACGCTCCGCCCGTGGTACGTCGCGAGCCCGCCGACGATGGAGCAGTCGTCGGCGAAGCGCCGATCGCCCTTCAGCTCGACCCAGTCGGTGAACAGCCGCTTGATGTAATCGAGCGTGTACGGCCGGTTCGCGTGGCGCGAGAGCAGCACCTTCTGCATCGGCGTGAGGCCCGCGAAGATCTCGCGCGCCAGACGGCCCGTGTTGTCCTCGAGCTGGGCGAGCTCCGGCTCGAACCGCGGGTCCGCCGCGGCGAGCGCGCGCAGCTCCCGCACCTTCTCGATGAGCTCTGCGACAGGTTTCTCAAAGGGTAGGATCGAAGCAGCCACGGCCCGGACCCTAACGCTGCAGCGGGCGGACGGCTACGGCGCTGTGCTGCCGCGCTGCATCGTCCACGGGATGACGCGCGCGCACGCCCCGGCCGATCGGCCGAGGCGCCGCGTCGCCTCGGTCATTCGGGGAGGGCGTTGGTCGGCTCGGCGTGGATGAAGGCGTTCGCCGGGACCTGCGACATCGGCCGGCTCCGGATGACGTTGTAGATCGTGACCGGCTTGTCCTTGCCCTTCACCTTGGCGGGCTGGAGCTCCTCGGTCTCGAACCTTCCCCCGAGCTGCGCGTACGTGCTCTCGCTGATGACGATCTGTCCGGCCAGCGCGATGGAGCAGAGCCGCGCCGACGTGTTCGCCACGTCGCCGATCACCGTGTAGCTGAGCGCCTTCGAGCTCCCGATGTACCCGGCGACGAGCGGGCCGGTGTGGATCCCGATGCCGACCGCGAGCGGAAGCTCGCCCTTCTCGAGCCGCTCGCGGTTGAACTCGCCGAGCACCTCGCCCATCTTCAGGGCGCACTCCACGCTGCGGACCGCATCGTCCCGGTGGGCGACCGGCGCGCCCCAGAGCGCCATGATCCCGTCGCCCATGAACTTGTCGAGCGTGCCTTCGAACTGGAAGATCGTGTCGACCATCCGCTCGAAGTACAGGTTCAGCATCTCGACGAGCTCCTCGGGCCGCTTGCTCTCGGCCATGCGCGTGAAGCCGCGGATGTCGCTGTTGAAGACGGTGCACTCCTCGACGTGCTGGCCGCCCTGCTTCACGGCGAGCTGGCCGCTCAGCACGCGCTCGGCGATGTTCGGCGAGAGCAGCCGGCGCAGCTGCTCGCGCGTGACGATCTCGTTCTCGATCTTCTTCCCGAGGATGTTGATCTCGATGAACATCGCCGCCTGGTAGGCGATGGCCGTCACCAGCTCGAGGTCCTTGGGCTGGAACTGCGCGAGCGTCTCCGAGTCGAGCCAGAGCACGCCGAGCACCTCGCTGTTGTGCTGCAGCGGGGCGACGATCGCCGAGCTGATCCGGTTCAAGATCATGCTCTTGCCCTTCGACGCCGCGAAGTCCATCGCCGCGTCGTGGGTCAGCACCGCGGCCCGCTCGTGGACGACGTGGTTCAGGATCGTCGACGACACGCTGATCGGGGCCGTCGTCCCGTCGCGCCGCTGCATGGCCTGCGGGGTGAGCTCGCCGTTCTCGTTGCGCAGGAAGATCACCCCGCGGTCGGCGCGGATGAACTTGAACACGCTCGTGAGGATCTTCTCGAGCAGCTTCGTCGTGTCGCGCTCGGCGGCGATCTCGCGGGACAGCTCGTGCGACAGGCGCAGCCGCTCGTAGTCGGCGCGCAGCTGGTTCATGTCGTTGGCGATCCGATCGAACGCCAGGAACCCCTTGTCGACCGCGGCGATCTGCGTCCCGATCTGCCGGGCCTGATCGTTCACGTCGATGCGGGTGCCCTGCGCGACGAACGAGCCTCCGTGCGCCCCCGAGCGCCCCGGCAGCGGCGCGGTCCCGCCCGGCCCGGCGCCCAGCGGCGGCGGCGGCACGTACGGCTGCCGCGTCACCGGCGGCGCCACCGGCGTGCCCGGGAGCGGCGGCTGCGGCGGCTGGCGCTGGTACTGCGGCTGCTGCGGCGGATACCCGTGGCCCGGCGGCTGCGCCGGCGCCGCGCCCTGGTGGTTGACCACGGGCGGCCAGCCTGGGACGAGGGGCGGCGCGACCGGGGCGGCCGGATCGTCGAAGCGGCCACGCGTGGACCCCAGGGCGATCTCGTCCCCGTGCTTCAGCGGCGCTTCGCCCCGGACACGCTCGCTGTTGATGAACGTGCCGTTCAGGCTCCCCAGATCGCGCAGGACGAAGTGATCGCCCCGCTGCTCGATGATGCAGTGCTCCTTGGAGACGATCTTGTCGAGCAACTGGATGGAGTTGTTCGGGTGGCGCCCCAGCGAGTTCACGGGTCGCAGATCGATCGCCTGCTGGCCCTCGGCGGTCTGCAGGATGAGGCGGGCCATCGGTTCTGGCAGATTACCCAGCCGGGCACGGACCGACAATCTTTCCGGCCGAAGTCCAGCGCCGGCCGCGGGAGGCGACCGTGCCGGGCCGCGCAAAATGCGCCTTCGGCCCGCTGGAAACACCTGCGCCGAGCCCGACCGCCCGGGGCGGCTGTCGTCGGCTGTCGCATGGATACCTGACCGGATGATTAGCTTACCGGGCCCTGCATCTCAGGGAGGCGTCGCCTGGAACGGCTATGCGCCCACATGCCGCCGCGTTAGTCGGCCGCATGGATTCCGCGTACCTCCTCGCGATCGATCAGGGCACCACCGGAACGACCTCTCTCCTCATGGACACGTCGGGGGCGACGCTGGGCCGCGCGACGCGCGAATTTCGCCAGCACTTCCCGGAGCCGGGCCTCGTCGAGCACGACCCGGAGGAGATCTGGCAGAGCGTTCAGGATGCCGTGGGCGAGACGCTCAGGACGGCGGGCGTGGCCGGCAGCGCGATCAAGGCCATCGGCATCACGAACCAGCGCGAGACGACGCTCGTCTGGGAGCGCGCGACCGGGCGCCCGATCCACCGCGCGATCGTGTGGCAGGACCGCCGCACGGCGGCGCGCTGCGCCGAGCTCCGCGCCGCGGGCCACGAGCAGGCGGTCGAGGAGACCACCGGCCTCGTGCTCGATCCGTACTTCAGCGGCACGAAGCTCGCGTGGCTCCTGGACAACGTGCCCGGCGCGCGCGCGCGCGCCGAGCGCGGCGAGCTCTGCTTCGGCACCATCGACAGCTTCCTCGTCTGGAGGCTCTCGGGCGACGCGGCCGGCGGCTCGCCGGTGCACGCGACCGACGTCACCAACGCGTCGCGCACCCTGCTCATGGGCCTCGCGTCGCTGCGCTGGGACGACGCGATGCTCGCGATGCTCCAGATCCCGCGCTCGCTCTTGCCGCAGATCGTGGGCTCGGCGGGCCGCATCGCGGCGACTCGCGGCTTCCCGCACCTGCCCGACGGCATCCCGATCGCCGGCATCGCGGGCGACCAGCAGGCGGCCCTCTTCGGCCAGGCCTGCTTCGCGACGGGCGACGCGAAGTGCACCTATGGCACCGGCGCGTTCGTGCTGGCCAACATCGGCGATCGCCCGCTCAGGAGCCGCTTCGGCCTGCTCACCTCCGTCGGGTGGAAGATCGGCTCCGAGGTGGTCTTTGCGCTCGAGGGAAGCGCCTTTATCGCCGGTGCGGCGGTGCAGTGGCTCCGCGACGGCCTGGGCCTCATCAAGAGCGCGGCGGAGATCGAGGCGCTCGCCCGCAGCGTGCCCTCGAGCGAGGGCGTCACGTTCGTCCCGGCGCTCTCGGGCCTCGGCGCGCCCTACTGGGATCCGGACGCTCGCGGGATCATCTCCGGGGTGACGCGCGGCACGACCGCGGCGCACCTCGCCCGCGCGACGCTCGAGGGAATCGCGCTCTCCGTGACGGATCTCGTGCGGGCCATGGCCGACGACCTGGGCCACCCGCTGCGCCGGATGCGCGTGGACGGCGGCGCTGCCGCGAACGACCTGCTCATGCAGTTCCAGGCGGACGTGGCGAACGTCGCTATCGAGCGCCCCACCGACCTGGAGACGACGGCGCGAGGCGCGGCAATGCTCGCCGGGGTCGGCGCCGGCCTCTTCCTCACGAAGGAGGACGCGGCCCGCATGTCCCGTGTGGGGCAGAGCTTCCAGGTCGAGATGAGCGAGGCGGCTCGATCCGCCCACCTCCACCGCTGGGCCGACGCCGTCGCCCGCACGCGCTCGAAGCGCAGCTGAGCACTCGCCGATTCCCCTGAATTTCCACGCTGTTTTCCGCTTGAACCAGGTCTTCCGAAGCTCTCTCCCGAGCCGTCATCGCGCCGCGGCTCGGCGGCCGAACGGGCTTCCGGATCAAGGAATCAACCCTAGGTTGCGAGAGTTAGGCCCAGAAGCCCCCAACCAGCGTAGAGTGCTATGACGACGGCGCATTTCCGTTCAAACTTGGTGCACTTGAACCGAGGCGCGCGGCCAGCCCACCGCCGCCTCGCTGCTTTCGATGGAGACGAGGAGGACATGCCGACTACCGAGAATGCTTCAGCCGGCGGGACGGCCGTTCGCGACATCCCGATCGACTGGGAGGCGCTGGAGGACGCCTTCGAGAACAACGCCCCAGAGGTGCACTCGTACCTGCACCTCGGCACGGGCGACGTGCTGCGGGTGGTCGACGGCGTGGCGGATCCGCAGATGCACGCGCGCATCGCGGCAGACGCGAACTACCTCCGGATCGATCCCGTGAGCTCGCGCGAGCAGTACCGGTGGATGGAGCGCTACATCCCGATGGTGGAAGACATGGATCTCCAGGCGAAGCTCAGCCAGGCGATCGATGGCAAGGGCGCGTTCCGTCGCTTCAAGGATGTGTTGATGTCCTACGGTCCGGAGCGGGAGCGCTGGTTCGCGTTCCGTAGCGAGCGGCTGCGGATCTTCATGGAGGCGTGGTTGAGCGCCCACGCGCTGAACCCGGTCCCTCGCCCGCTCTGGGTGCCGGAGGTGCCGTCTCGTCCGGAGCCGGTCGTCCCGGCGGTCCCTGCGGTGGAGCCGCCGGCGCGCGAGCGCGAGGAGACGCGAGAGCCCCGCCGCGGCAAGAGCGTGGAGAGCCTGCGCAAGAACCTCCGCGAAATCGCCGAGGCGCTCGGTCCGCGGGATCTCGACACGCTGACGGCGTTCGCGGAGTTCCTGAAGGCGCGCCGCGCGGCGCGCTCGTTCGCGCACCACTACCACGAGGCCCAGGGGCCGGTAGACGACGACGCCGGGCCTGCTTCGCAGGAGATCGCGAGCGAGTCGCGCAGCGACACGGCGTGAGGGCGCGCCGCCGGCGCCGCGATCGCGGCGCCGGGGCGCTGGCCTGAGGGTGGGTGAGGGAACGGAAGGGAGCGGCGGCTTCGAGCGCCGAGCGGTCTAGAAGTACCAGTCGGTGCGGGCGCCGATGTACTGGCCGAGCTTCGAGCCGACGCCCGGACCGGCGCCCGTCCTCTGCAGGTAGCCGGACATCGCCTGATCCCTCGCCGCGTCGTTGTAGATCGCCAGCGAGTAGATGAGCTTGAAGTGCGGCCGCGCGCCGGCGCTCAGCTCGCCGGTCGGCACGAGGGTCGGGACGACCGACACCTTGACCGCGGTGCCCAGCTCGCCGTCGCCGTCCTTACGGCCCTGGAACGAGGCCTCGACGACGGGGTGGAAGTTCTTGTGCGCGAAGATCGTGGCGTTCGCCTGGACCGAGAAGTCCATCTGCTTCTCGAGGGCCGTGGGGGGCGCGGCGCCCTCGGCCTCGTACGCCGCCTTCGTGTAGTGGAAGGTGGCGAGACCTTCCAGGGCGGCGGCGTCGCCGAGCCGGAAGCCGAGGTGCTCGACCGCCTCGATGGCGAAGGAGCCCGCGAAGGTGCCCTCGTCGTTCGCGGTGCCCCAGGTCTGGTACGTCTTCGCGCCGCCGGCGGCGCCGTTGGCGATGCCGGTGCCGAAGCGCACCGCCGTGTCGCTGAAGTTGCCTTGGCCGAGGCCGAGGTGCAGCTTCGCGCCGATGACGCCGCCGAAGTCCGCCGGCGCGTTGTCGGGCACCGCGTAGCCCTCGCCCAGCTTCGCGGCCGGCAGGACATGGAACTCGCCGTGGACCTTGACGTGGTGCTTGGCCTCGCCGCCGAACTCCGCCTTGTAGTTGCCGGCGAAGATGGTGCGGAAGCGCTCGAGGCCCCCGCCCGGCGCGTCCCCGTTCACGTCGACGTTGTAGGGGGGGGTGGTGGCTCCAAAGCCCCGATACCCGAGGATCGCGAGCTGCAGGCCGCCGTACTTGATACCGCCGCCCTGGCCGCTGAGATCGTCGAGGTAGAAGTAGTCGCCGATGGGCGCGTACTGCTCGCGGAAGAACTTCGCGCCGCCCCAGACGCTGAGGCCCGGGACGAGGAAGTTGCCGGCCTCGATGTACGCCTGGTTGAACTGCACCGTGATCGACTGGCCACCGTTCGAGGACGGCTGCATGAACGGCCCGCCGTACTGGTTCCAGATGGCGAACGTCATCTCGGACTTGACGTAGAAGTCATCCGGCGTCGCGCCCTTCACCACGTGCGCGACGAACGACGGCTCGGAGTAATCGCCCTCTTCGTAGCGGCCGCCGATGCCGAACCCGAGCAGGTTCAGGGACGCGCCCTGGACGTTCTGCCCGTAGACCGGGGACCACGCCATGCCGAGGCGTGAGTACCAGTGCCACTCAAAATTCTCGCTCCCCACCGCGTGAGCCGACCGCGGCGCCGCCGTGAGGCAAAGGGCGGAGACGGAAAGCAGCCCGAGGGCTCGGACAGCGGCGCGCCGACCCGCGATTCGCTTGCTGGGGACCGACGACCTGTCTCTCATAAGTGATGTCATCGAACGACGCTCCTATCCATTCTCTGGGAGTGTGCTTGGGGTGATGGGAGGTGATTCGGCCAGATGGCCAAGCGCGGCAGAGGTAGTGGCCTGTCAAGAGAATCTAAGTTGACTCTGTGGGAAAGAGCCACCCGCTGCCACACATGCGGGGCCCGCGGGGGGCACAGTTAACAGGAACGTTCTGTTCATGTCAAAGGTCTCGGAACACCCTTCGGCAGTTTGTCATCTTCTGCGGCGCGTTATTATTAAGTAATCGAAATCACTTGGTTAAGCAGGACCCGCTCTCTTCCTCGGGCCAGGAACGGGGGCCTGGAATGACGCGTCGCACCAAAAACAGGATCGCGCTGGCTCTCGCGCTGCCTGAAGTGTTGCCAGAAGAATTCACGGGTGCCCCCTGGTGCGTTACCGGGTGCGCGCCGCGCACGTGACACGGACAAGAAGGCTGCATTGGCGAGCCCCGGCCAGCTGCGCTTTCGCAGCTTTCGCAGCGTGATGGCGCCGCCGCGCACGACGGTGTGCCGCGTGTTTCGGGACCACGAACCTGGCTTTTCATGTCGACACCCGGCCGGGGCGTCGCCGCGGTGCTCGTCTCTCTCCTGGGTTGAACCCAGGGCGAGCCGTCGGCCGCGCTGAGCGTCATTGACGCTCGCCGGCGCACCGAACGCGCCGCGCCAGCGAGCGGATCCTGCGCGCGCGCGCAGGACCATGCCGCGGAGCACAGGCCGCGCAGGCAGATCGCCCTTGGTCGACAGGATAACGCATCGCGTTGTAACGGCGCAACGACCGACGCAGATCCAGAGCGGGTCAGTCTCGATTGCAGTGCAGCGTGGGTGGACATGTTCTTGTCCAGGAAGGGCGTTGCGCTGTCGCCCCGAGACATCCCATCTGCTTCGGCGAGGCCGGCTGGTGCCTGGCGGGCCTCCGGGCGCGGTAGCGGCGCGCGCCGCGATGCCACCGGCTCGCCGCACCGAACGCCTGAGTTGTTGAAAGAGAGGCCTCCATCCTCTGCATGAGCAACGGCTCGTGAGCCCTCTTCACGATGTCTGGTGCTATCCTTCGCTATCGATAGGTGGAATCGACCCGCGAGATGGACTTCTGCTCTCCTGCCGCCCGGGCGTGCAGCTCGACGTGGCGAGCAGCTGGCCGGTCGCTCGGCGCGGCTCAACGAGCGGGCGTGATGCTCAAGGAGACCCGGGCCCGCGCGTTCTGGTAGTACGCGTCGAGCGCCTGGGCGAGCCGCTGCCCGACATACCAGCGCTTCAGCGCCGGGGCGACCTCCTCGTAGCGTTGATCCTTGAACGGCGTGGCGCCGGAGCGCAGGACGATCTTGAGCTCGAAATCGGTGGGCTCGAGCATCGGCGCGACCATGCGATCCAGGTACAAGCTCGCGCGCGCCTGGCGGCGCAGCAGCGCGTCGAGCTCGTCGGAGCTCATCCCCTCGGCGGCCGCCGCGGCGAGGAGGCGCGCGCGGCCGCGAGCGCGCTGCTCCAGCGCGATCCGGGCGGCCTCGGCCCGCTGCGCCACCTCCGCCGAGGTCGGCGCCGGCGAGATCGGCAGGCTGGCGAGCAGCGTCTCCGCGATGTGCCTGTCGAGCGCGGCGCGCACATGCCTGTCCCGGTACAGCCCGGGCTCCGCGTCAGGATCGGCGAGCGCCTCGAGGCGGGCCTCGAAGGCGAGCTCCCGCTCGAAGATGAACTGAGGCCGGCGCACGCCGCCCGTCTCCGGCGCATGCCAGCGCACGACGACGCGGTCGAGCGGCACCGGCGCCGCGGCCGACGGCGCGACCTGGCCGTGGGCGCTCGGCGTCAGCGACGCGAGCGTGAGCAACGCGAGCAGCGTCGTGAGGAGCCCGGAGCGGCGCACATCGGCAGGCTAGCGCAACCGCGCCGCGCATCCCATTCCGGGCAGCGCCGCGCTCGCGGAGCGCCCGGGGCGCGGGCAGCGGGTATAGACTGGAGCCACCATGTACAGGCAGTTCGCGCTCGAGGGCGAGGTCCACACCTTGCTCGACTGTGTGCCGCTCTCGGTGCGGCGGAAGCTGGACCTCGCCGAGATCAAGATCTCTCTCGCAGGGTGGCAGGCGCTGTCGCGCGCGGAGCGGCTCGCCCTGTGTCACCTGCCGGCCGACACGGACGAGGACGTCGCCGTCTACGCCGAGGTGCTCCGCGGCTTTGCGGAGCGCGCCGGGGTCGCGCTCGCCCCCCTGGCGGGCGCGCCGGTGCGCCGCGCGGCCTGGGATCGGGACAGCGTCAGCGCGCGGCTGCGCGAACGGCTCGGCCCGGACGGCGCGCTCGACGAGGGCGCGCTCGGCCGCCTGGCGGAGCTGACCGAGGAGGAGCGCTACGCCATCGTCAAGCTGGCCGATCCGAAGCGCGGGCCCGAGAAGCTGCGCGCGCTGCTCGGCGAGCTCGGGCTGTCCCGGGACGCCGGCGCTGCCCGCTCGCCGTGAGCCAGGCCGCGGCGAGGATCCCGGGCGCGACGAAGGCGCGGGTGAGCGCGCTGTCCGCGCGGCTCGCGCGGGGCGAGCTCGTGGTCCCCTCGCGCTAACGTCCGCGGCGGCGGAGCGTCAGCGCGCCGCGCTCACCACCTCACCATGACCTTCGACGGGTTGACCTCCGCGGTGACGCGCGGAACGTCGACGAGCACGTCGAGGAAGTCGCTGCCCGGCTGGCTCAGATCGAGGCTCGCCGCCTTGGGCTCCACGCGCGCCACGATCGCGTCGGCGTTGACGGCGCCCACGTCCTCCGGCGTCCCCGTGATCCTCACCTGCACCACGGCCGGCGCGACCGTCGCGCGCGGGATGCCGATCACCTCGACCTTGCGCTCGAACGTCCGCGTGGCGAGCTCGCGCCCGATCTCGAGCGTCGCCATCACGCTCTCGAAGCTGTACGTCACGAGCTTCGGCGGCCGATCGAGCGCCAGCTGCCGCTGGTAGGTGCCCTCCGTGAGCCCGCTGATGTCGAACGGCGCGGTGCGCGCGAGCTGCATCACGTCGACGACCGAGCGCGGGCCGCGGGCGTTGACCATCGGCGGCTCGACCGAGACCATCCCCTTCACGAGGAACCCCTGCGCGGCATCCCCGGTGCGGGGGACGTGCACCGGGATGGCCCGGGTGACGACGTCGTCCCAGCCGAGCTCGATCGTCGACGGGTACATCTGCTCGACCATCAGCCCGGCCGGCACGTGGAACATCGACGCGTCGAGGTCGATGTGCGTCACCGTGCCGTTGCGGAGATCGAGCCGCAGCGTCCCGAGGCTCTCGGCGCGCAGGTCGTCGAGCTGCGTCCGGGAGCCGCGCACCGTGACCGCCACCTCGTTCGGGATCTGGGTCATGAGCTGCCGGTTGCTCGACTCGGGCGGGAGGATCGAGACGACGCTGAGCATCAGCGTGCGCTGCGCGTTCTCCGCGCCGTGAATGAAGGCGTAGAGGCACAGCGCGAAGGTGATCGAGAGCAGCTTGAGGCTGAGGTTGTCGAGCAGCGCCGAGCGGAGCGCCTCGCGGATGCCGGCAAGCGTCATGGCTCATCTCGCGGGGGCATCCCCTCCGCGCTCCCCTTGGATGCGGCGGTCGCCGCGACCTGCCCGGTCGGGACGAAGGTGCGCTGTGACGGGACGGGGGAGTCGGTCGCGGCCGCCGCGGGGACGTCGACCATGGCCGGCCGGCCGCGCTCGGACGGGCGATCCGCGTCCTGCGGCGAGGCCGTCCCCCCGGCGCCGGCCCCGGCCGCGGCGCGCAGGTCGGCGCTGGATCCCGTCGCGGCGCGCGCCTCGGCGCCCGAGCGCATCGGCGTGGACGTCGACATCCGCGCCATCGGCCGTGCGTCGGGGTCCACGGCCGCCTTGATCATCGAGGACGTCTTCGAGACCGGCGCTGCAGGCTTGGCCTCGATCGGCGCGGGCTTCGCGGCGGCGGGCTTGGCGGGCTCGTGCGCCTGCCCGGCGCCTTGCGTCGCGCCCACGGCGGGGCCGCGCGCCGCCGGCGTGGGGAGGCTCGCGCGGCCGACCTGGGCGACCTTCTTGGCGAAGCGCCGCCTGCGCGACGAGCGGCCGAAGAGCCCGAGCAGCGCGTGCCGCAGCGACTGGCCGTCGAGGTTCGAGACGATGTTGCCGCTGAAGCAGAAGCTGATCGTGCCGCGCTCCTCGCTGACGACGACGACGACCGCGTCGGTCTCCTCGGTGATCCCGAGCGCGGCGCGGTGGCGGGAGCCGAGGCTGGCGTCGAGGATCTTGGTCTCCGGCATCGGGAAGAAGACGCCGGCGCGCGCGATCTTGAGATCGCGGATCAGCACCGCGCCGTCGTGCAGCTTGTTCACCGACTCGGGGACGAACAGCGAGACGAGCAGCTCTCGGGTGACGACCGAGTCGATGTGGATCCCCTCGCTCTTGACGAACTCCAGCACGTTGGCGTCCTGCTCGAAGGCGATGATCGCGCCCATGCGGTGGCGGGCGAGCTCGGTCGCGGCGGCCACCACCTCGTCGATGACGCGCGACTGCTGCTCGCGGCCGCTCGTGAACCAGTTGCTGCCGCCCACGCGGATGAGGGCGCGGCGGATGTCGTTCTGGAAGACGACGACCACGATGAGGATGATCGAGGAGAGGAGCCAGGAGAGGAGGTTGAGGAGCGTGGTCAGGCCGAAGATCTTCGCCCCGAGATAGATGAGGAAGACGATGCCGAGCCCGAGGCCCATCTGCATCGCGCGGGTGCCGCGCAGCACGAGGAGCGCGCGATAGACGACGTAGGCGACGATGAAGATGTCGAAGAAGTCCCGGATGACCTGCGTCGCCGGCCTCACCGAGAAGAGTCGGAGAAACCCTTCAACCATCGCCGCGCGCCCCCTGGGCGACGGGGCCGTCCGGGCGCCGACGGTCGCCGGCGCCCGCGCGCTCGATCGCGCGCATCACGTCGAGGGCCTGGCGCACGGGGCGGACGTCGTGGACACGGACGGCCGCGGCGCCGCGCGCGGCGCACGCGATCGCGGCGGCGACGGTGCCGCCGAGGCGGTCCGGGGGCGGCGCGAGCGGCGCTTCCCCGCCGTCGCCTCGCCCCGCGGCCTCCGAGGCCGCGGCGCGCGCCAGGAACGACTTGCGGCTCGGCCCGACGAGCACGGGAAAGCCGAGGGCGCACAGCTCGTGCAGCCTGGCGCACAGCTCGAGCGACTGCCGCGCGTTCTTCGCGAAGCCGAGGCCCGGATCGAGGACGAGCTCGCCCTCCGGCAAGCCTGCCTCGAGCGCCCGCGCGGCGGCGCTCGACCACTCGCGGGCCACGTCGGCCACGACGTCGTCGTAGGCGTCCTCGGGGTACGCGGAGAAGCCGGCCATCGCCGACATCGGGCCGCGGCTGTGCATGAGCACGAGCGACGCCCCGCGCCGAGCGCAGAGCGCGCCGAGCTCCGCCGCGCTGTCGAGCGAGATCGAGTTGACCACGGCCGCGCCATCGTCGAGCGCGCGCGCCGCGACGGCGGGAGAGGTCGTGTCGATGGAGACCACCGCTCCCCTCTTCACCGCGTCGCGCACGCTCCCGCCGATGCGCGCGATCTGCTCGTCATCCGGCACGGGCCGCGCGCCCGGCCGCGTCGACTCCGCGCCGATGTCGATCATGTCTGCCCCCTCGGAGAGCATCGCATCGATCTGCGCGAGAGCCGTATCTTCATCCGCAAAGCGACCGCCGTCGGAGAACGAGTCCGGCGTGCGGTTCAGGACCCCCATGATCACCACGCTCCTGCGGCGTTCGAGCAGCATGCGCAGCGGGGACATTTCCTGTGGGTAGCAACTTTTGCGCCGAACGGCAATTGTCTGCTCGAATCGATGTTTTCCAGGAGCAATTGGAACATCGCGAGGGGGTCCGGCGCGTCGCGCTCTGCCAACCGCCGGCTGGGCCGGCGGGCGCGCGCCGGCGTTGGACGGCGCACCGGCGTCCACATTCGCTTCGGGCGCCGGCTTCCCGGCGGCCGTCCCACGCTCGGGCGGGGACTCAGCGCGAACCATGGGGAAGAAACAGTACGGAGGGTACGGAGGGTACGCAGAGAGCGGAGGCAATCAGGCAAGGGGAAGCAAGGGGAAGCAGAGGGGCGCGGCGCCGGGTTCCCCCCCCACGCTCCGCGCGCCGCTGACTCGGCCTTGCTTCTTTGCTAGGGTCCCGCCTACACATTGACATCGGCGGCCCCTCGCGGTCGTCCGGTGCGGGCGGGGACACGCGCGAGCGTGCCCCGTCAACCGTTTCTCAGGCTGCACCAGCGGACGAGACCGAGCGGTTCCATGCTGCGCACGCGTATCCGGGCAGGTCCCCTCGCCGGCTTCGTCTTGAGCGCCCTCTTCGCGGCGTGCTTCGCCGTGCTCGGCGTGGGCGAGCTCTTCATCCCTGCGCTCAGCCCCGAGATGGGCATGCCTGCGCCCGTGACGCTGCGCGTCCCGTACGGTCCGCGGATCGTGCGCGACACGCACGACGGGAGCTTCACGCTTTCGTACGAGCACAGGCGCGTGATCGTGCCGCGCGGCACGGTCCTCTCGGAGCACAACGAGGATCACAACGCCGCGATGGCGTACGAGACGGTGCGGCGGATGCGGCGGCCCGGGCTCGGCGCGCGCCTCGCGAGCATGTACGCCATCTACCTCATCGTCTGCCTGATGCTGACGGTCTACCTGCGTCGCTTCGGGCAGAACCGGGTGCGGCTGCTCCGCACGCAGGTGGGCATGTTCGTCCTGATGACGGGCTCGCTCATCGTCGCGAAGCTCCTCCTGCTCTTCACGGCGCTGCCCGAGTTCTGGATGCCGGTCGCGGCGCTCCCGCTCTGGGTGGCGATCGCGTTCGATCGGCGGACCGCGTTCCTCGTCGAGGTCGGAGTCGCGTTCATCGCGTCGTCGCTGCTCCGGTTCGACGTCGTGCTCCTGTCGGTGCTGCTCGTGCGCGGCATCGCCGCGACGATGTTCTTCTTCAAGCGCAAGGGCTCGCGGCAGCTGTTCGTCGCGGGCAGCCTGGCGGGCATCGCCGGCGCGATCGGGTTCATCGCGCTGACCGTGCTGTTCGAGGGGAGCTTCGATCTCGGCGCCGATCTGAAGCGCTGGCTCGGCTCCAACGTGCTGGCCTGCATCGGCGGGGGGCTGCTCGTCGGCGTGCTCGGTCGGAGCCTGAGGGAGCCGGCCGAGCGGGCGATGGGGCACGTGCCCCGCGACAAGCTGCTCGACCTCACCGACCTGGAGCAGCCACTGCTCAAGAAGATGGCGGCGGAGGCGCCGGGCAGCTGGGAGCACGCGCGCGCGATGGCGAACCTCGCCGAGGCCTCGGCCGCGGCGATCGGCGCCGACGCGCTGCTGACGCGCGTGGGCGCCTACTACCACGACCTCGGCAAGACGGTGCAGCCCAAGTACTTCATCGAGAACCTCCCGCCCGGCGAGCGATCGCCGCACGAGGAGCTCGATCCGGAGGTGAGCGCCGACGCGATCATGGCGCACGTCGTGATGGGCACGAAGATCCTGCGTGAGGGCAACATCCCCGAGCCGGTGGTCGAGTTCGCGTACACCCACCACGGCACGCAGGTCGTCGAGTATTTCTGGCACAAGTGCGTCGAGCAAGGGAACCCGAAGGACCTGACGCAGGAGCACTTCCGCTACCCCGGCATGAAGCCGCAGACGAAGGAGACGGCCATCCTGATGCTCGTCGACTCCATCGAGGCGGCGTCGCGGACCATCTGGCCGCCCGAGCACAAGAAGTTCGAGGAGATGATCCAGCGGGTGATGTTCTCGAAGCTCGCGTCTGGCCAGCTCGATCAATCCGGGCTGACGATCGAGGACCTGCGCATCATGACGAGCCGGATGGCGTCGACGCTGGTCAACATGTACCACGGGCGCATCAAGTACCCGTGGCAGCGCGAGAGCGATCGCGCCGGGCACACGCCTGCGCCGCCGACGGTCACGCCGCACCCCACGCGCCCCGGCACGCCCACGCCCGTCCCCGCGTCCAGCGCGCCGGGTCGGGACGGGAGCGCCGCCCCGCCGCCGTCCTCGAGCGCGCGAGGCGCTGCCCCGCCGCCCCCCGCGAGCACTCGGGGCGCTGTGCCGCCGTCCTCCTCGAGCGCGCGGGGCGCGGTCGCGCCCGTCGTCGTGGACGAAGCCGGTGGGCCCGTGAAGGACGAGAGCCCAGCGGAGTCCGTGCGGACGCCGAGGAAGACGCACTGAGCAGGCCGGGCGCGCCGCGCGCTCCCGCGGAGGCCGAGCGGCCTGCTCCAGGAAAGGACGGTCCGATGCCTCCCACGATAGAGCAGAGCTTCATGAAGGCCCTCTTCCACGGCATCATCGCCGAGGACATCATCTTCCCGTATCCCGAGATGCCCGCCGAGGACCGGGAGACGACGTCGATGATGCTCGACAGCGTGCGGCGGTTCTTCGCGTCGAGCGTCGACAGCAGCCGGATCGACCGGGAGCACGCCATCGATCCGGGCGTCCTGGCCGAGATGAAGAGGCTCGGCCTGATGGGCCTGCAGATCCCTGCCGAGCACGGCGGCGTCAACCTCAGCAACATGGCGTATGCGCGCGTGATGCAGGAGATCGGCGGGCTCGACGCGTCGATCGCCGTCACCCTCGGCGCGCACCAGTCGATCGGCTTCAAGGCGATCCAGCTCTTCGGGACGGAGGAGCAGAAGCAGCGCTATCTCCCGAAGCTCGCGACCGGCGAGTGGATGGCGGCCTTCGCCCTGACGGAGCCGGGCGCCGGCTCCGACGCCGCGGCGATCAGGACGCGCGCCGAGATGTCGGCCGACGGCTCGTACTACACCCTGAACGGGTCGAAGATCTGGATCACGAACGGCGGCTTCGCCGACGTCTTCACGGTGTTCGCCCGGACCTCGGCGCTCGAGGAGGGCAAGAAGCCGAAGCTCACCGCCTTCATCGTGGAGCGGAGCATGGGCGTGAAGAGCGGGCCGAACGAGCAGAAGCTCGGGATCCGCGGCTCCTCGACGACGGAGCTCTTCTTCGACGACGTGAAGGTCCCGCGCGAGAACGTGCTGGGCGAGGTAGGCAAGGGCTTCAAGGTCGCCGTCGAGGTGCTCAACAACGGGCGCCTCGGGCTCTCGGCGGGGTGCGTGGGCGCGTGCAACACGCTGATCCGGATGGCGCTCGACCGGGTCCAGGAGCGGCGCGCGTTCGGCCGGAGCATCGGCGACTTCGGGCTCATCAAGGACAAGATCGCGACGATGCTGGCGCACACGTACGCGCTCGAGTCCATCACGTACCTGACGGCGAGCCTCGCCGACGCCAAGGTCCCCGACTTCTCTATCGAGAGCGCGATCTGCAAGGTCATGGGGAGCGAGACCCTGTGGTTCGTGGTCAACGAGACGCTCCAGATCGCCGCCGGCATCGGCTACATGGAGGAGTACCCCTACGAGCGGCACCTGCGCGACGCGCGGATCAACATGATCTTCGAGGGGACGAACGAGATCCTGCGCTGTTTCATGGCGCTCTCCGGGATGAGCGGCCCGGGCAAGTCGCTCGCGGACGTCGCGAAGGCGATGCGAGAGCCCATCAAGGGCTTCGGGCTGCTCAGCGATTTCGCGCTCCGCAAGGCGCGGTCGGTGCTCGGGCGCGAGCGGATGTCGAAGGCGCACCCGCTGCTCAGCCGGGAGGCGGTGATCTTCGAGGACTGCACCTCCGAGCTCGCCACCCACAGCGAGGACATGCTCCGGAAGCACGGGCGGGAGATCGCGGAGATGCAGTACGCGCAGCGCCGCATCGCGGAGATGGCCATCGACCTGTACTGCATGGCCGCGTGCATCTCGCGCACGACCCGGGCCATCGAGCGGCGCGGGGAGGACGGGGCGCGGCGGGAGATCGATCTCACGACCGTGTTCACCGGCATCGCGCAGAAGCGGCTGAGGCAGCACGTCGCTGACTTCCAGAAGAACGACGACGAGCTGCGCAAGGCCATCGCGGTGCGAGCTTATGCGGATCGCGCCTACCCCTTCGACATCCTGTAATCGCAGTCTGCCGCACCTCGACGGACATCGATTCACTTCAAGTCACATCGAGTCGCATAGAGTCACACACGCGCCACGTGCGCTTCGGCGCAGTATGCTCATTCATTGTGAGCTGCGCTCTGTTTCGGGACGTTTTCAGCTCACCGCCCGGACGGATTGCTCTATAGTTTGATCAGGCGTAGTATTGGGGGTGGGCCCTTCGACAGGAATCAGGTGATCACTTGTCCCAGGCTAGAGCATTGGGTGGCAGGTGCGGAGCCATGAAGGAGACTGCTGAAGGTCGTGCCGTCATGGACAAGTACCGTCTCGAGCGCAGGCTCGGAGGCGGTGGGATGGGTGATCTGTGGCTGGGCTTCGATATCAAGCTCAGGCGGCGGGTCGTCATCAAGTTCATCCGGAGCTTCGCGGCGACGGAGCCGGAGCTCATCGCCCGCTTCGAGCGCGAGGCCCGCGCGTCCGCGCGTGTCCGGAGCCCCTATGTCATCGAGACCTACGATTACGGCGTCGATCGCGGCTGCGCGTTCATCGTCATGGAGTACCTCGAGGGAGAGGACCTGAATCGCCGCCTCGAGCGCGAGGAGCGGATCCCGCTCGCGCAGGCGACGGCCTTGTTCACGCAGCTCGGCAAGGCGCTCGACGCGATCCACGCCGCGGGGGTGATCCACCGGGATCTGAAGCCGGGGAACATCTTCATCACCTCTTCGGCGGGCGACGATCTGGTCAAGGTCGTCGATTTCGGCGTCGCGAAGTCGTCCTGCTCGCGCGATCGGATCACGAAGACGGGCATGGTCCTCGGGACGCCCAGGTACATGAGCCCCGAGCAGACCATGGCGCCCAGGCAGGTCGATTACAGGAGCGATCTCTGGTCGATGGCGGTGATCCTCTACCGCGCGATCACCGGCCAGTGTCCCTTCGCGGGCGCCAACATCAATGAGCTGGTCAGGCACATCTGTCAGACGTCGTTCCCGAAGGCGTCCGAGCTCGCGCCGGAGCTCCCGCCCGGGGTCGACGCGTTCTTCGCCCGAACGTTCGAGTTCGATCCGGAGGCGCGGTTCCAGTCGGGCAAGGAGATGATGGAAGCGTTCTCCGCGATCGTGCAGGTGCCGGCCTCCCTGCCGTCGTCGGAGTCGCTGCGGGCGATCCCCGTCCCACCGCCGTCCGAGCGGAGCGCCATCGTGAAGCGGAGCGCGATAGGCGCGGTCGCGGCCCCGCTTCGCAGCGCGATGGATGATCAGACGACCATGGCCGCCATGCTGGCGGCGCCGGCGAACGATCTCGGCGGCCCCACGGCGACGGACGCCGCCGTCGAGCCCGCCTCCGCCTCGTGCGACCGGCACAGCGAGGTCGTTCTGGACAGCCGCGTCCTGCCGCCGCTCCGGGTCCCCTGGATGGTCGCCGTCGGCCTGCTCATCGCGGCCGCTTGCGTTGTTTTCCACAGCGTGGCTCAGGGCGCGCCGTGGTCGCTCGAGGCCGCGGAGAGCCCGGCGCCCGGAGGACCGTGATCTCGCGGGGCGCCGCGACGCCGCCCTGGCGCTCGTATCGCCGGCCATCGCCAGGGCGCGGCGGCGCCGTTACCGCGCGCTGGTCGTGGGCGCGTCGGTGATGCCGGACGTCCACTTGAGCTTCGGGGCGCCCTCGTCGATCCAGCGGTCGCGCACCCGGCGCGCGAGCTCGGGGTGCTGGGTCGACTTCACGGCCATCGCGGCCACGAGGCATGTCCCCGGCCACGACTCGTAGACGGCGATCGCGCCGACGTACTCGTCGCTCGCAAGCACCGAGTCGACGCTGCCCTGGAGGACCTTGAACACGAGCGGCCGCACCTCACCGTCGATCTCCTGCGTCGTGCGGATGATCTGCGCCTCCCCGAGCCGCACGCCATAACCGTCGGCGAGCGGCGCGTTCTTCGCCCAGAACTCGTCGAGGCAGCTGTCGGGGTCGCTCGGCCCCGTGGTGGTCGTGTAGACGACCGACAGGGCGGCGTAGTGCTCGTCGCCGTACCGGAAGGTCGCGCGCGTCGGGTAGGTCAAGATCCGCACCCTGCGCCAGCTCTTCCAGTCGACCAGGGGTACGTCGAGCGTGTTGAACCGGTCCTGCCGCCTCCCCCACGGCTCGGCCAGCAGCCGCTCTAGCGCGGCCCGCTCGGGGTCTGCCGCGTCGCCACCCGGGTTTTCGCGGGTGACCGACGTCGGCGTCGGAGGCAACCCTGGCGGCCTCGTCGGGGGGGTGCTGCTGCAGGCGACGAGCGCGAGGGACGCGAGGACCGGGACCACCGGCGCGGCCCTCCGGCGTGTGGACGAGCGCGCAGTCGACCTGGAGCAGGACATGAGCAACACGAGCCTCGGCGAGCGGCCTCATCGACGGCGGTCACGCGGGCGGATCCCGCGGCGCCGCTACAATCCGACCTCGCGCATCGCGATTTTATTCTTGTCGAAGACGCCCAGACCGAGCTCGCCCGCGATGCGAATGTACGAAGGTTCACGGCTCGCCTCTTTCAGCGTGGGCAACCCGTTCTCCTTGCGCCACGTCTCGACCACGCCCCAGCCGATCACGTCCATCGCGACCGGATCGGTCGTGGCGTAGACCGACTCGTGGAGGACGCGCCGCTTCGGGTTCTTGTCGAGCGGGCCCTGGTCGTAGATGAGCTTGAAGCCGTCCGTGATGTGCAGGCGGACACGGCTCTTCACGATGTCCTGCCCGTAGAGCTCCGCGATCTGCGGGCTCGCGGTGTGCTCGTGGAAGGAGTGCGGGTTGATGGTCGCGCCGTGGGTGATGTTCTTGAGGCAGCCGGTATAGCCGCAGATCGAGTGGTCCTTGATCAGCGAGACGTTGATCACCGCCGTCGCCTGGGTGAACGGGCGCACGAACTTGGTGGGGATGCCGCAGACCGAGATGCTCGGCATCACCGCGTCCTTGTTCTCGTGAACCGCGGCGCGGATCCCGGCCGGGAACTCGGCCGCGGGCTTGGCGCTGCGGTCGGCGCAGCGGGTGCCGGCGAGGAAGGACGGGTACTGCTCGAAGATCTCCACGTTCTCCGCGGGGACGCCCGCCGCGATCACCCCGCGCACGATCTCGAGCACGAGCTCCTTGTTGGTGGCCATGGTCGCCCCCTTCTGGCCGGCGATCCCGTTGGTCTTGATCGCCACACGGTCGTCCTTGTGGACGAACCGCGCGAAGGCGGCCCCGAGGTCGGCCTTCCCGGTGAGCTCGGCCATCGCCCGTTCGAGCATCACCTTCGCCGCGGACGCGTCGGGCCAGAGGCCGTTCGGCTGCATCGAGTTCGACTTCGTAACCTTCACGATCTTCCCCGGAATGGAGAGCGGCGTGAAGCCGGGGGGCGGCGCGGCCGCGAGGCTCAGGGGCGCCTCCGCGAACGCCGCGCGCGGGCCGAGGAGCGCGGCGCCCGCGGCGCCGGCGACGAGCCCGCCGAGGAAGCCTCGGCGCGAGCGCCCCGCGGGGCCGGGATCAACGAAGCGACGGGGATCGTGGGGCATAAGACCTCGTGGTGAGCGCCTCGCGGCGGTGGCGGATGCCGCCGGTCGCGGGGCGCCCGGGGCGCTGATGGTAGCCGAGCTTCTCGCTCGAGACACGGCGCTCGGCCGCCCGGCGGCGAGGTCGACCGCGCCGCGCGCCTCCGCCATGGCGGCGCCAGGCCCCGGAGCGCCTCCCACCCGGGATTTGCTCGGGTTTCCTGGCAAGCGCGCGCCGGCACGCCGCTCGCTTGGCGGTGGCGGCGACGCCGACGCGACGAACGCCGCTCACGGGTGCGCGGAGGGCGACGTCCTTGGCACGAGACGGGAAGACCGGAAGGAGACGCGGCACGATGCAAGCGACATCGAAGGAGACAGGCTCGCCCGCCGGGCCGGCCGATGCAGTGCAGGACAACGAGGTGATTCGCCCCTGGCGAGAGCGGGCGCTGGCAGCGCTGAGGGACTCGGCCTGGACCGCGCTGGGCGGCAAGGTCGCGGCCTATATTGCGGGGTTCTTCGCGCTGGCGCTCGTGGGCTCCGGGCACGCGCTGAGCCTGCTCCCGGCCCGCCCGGCAAACCCGGCCCGCCCGACAGACCCGGCCGCGGAGCTGGCGATGGTCGCCGGCGATCCAGCGCCGCTCGGCTCCACCGGAAGCCCGCCGCCCCAGGCCGGAAGCCCGCCGCCCCAGGCCACCTCCGAGCCCGGCGCCGACGCGGGAGCTGCAGCGGTAGAGCCGCCGCCCAGCGATGGCGGGGCCGGCGCTCCTGCGGGCGGCGGCGTGACCGCAGACGGAAAGGTCGTGCTGAACCTCGCGACCGAGGCGGACCTCCGGCGCCTTCCCGGCGTCGGCCCGGCGAAGGCGGCCGCGATCCTGGCGCTGCGAGCCAAGCTCAAGCGCTTCCGGAAGGTCGATGACCTGCTCCGGGTCAAGGGGCTGGGCCGGCGGTCGCTGAAGCGGCTGAGGCCGCTCGTGCTCGTCGATCCGCCTTGACGCTGGACGCGAGCCGCAGCGCAGCTCGCCGCCTCGGTCGAGCCGTCCAGACAGGGAGTCTGCCAGGACCGGTAAACGCGCGGAGCGCGAGATGTCGAGTCAAGGCGCGCTCGTTCTCTTCGGTATCCCCGCAACGAGATCGCGCGCGCGACTCCAGACGTCGCGGACGCGGCGCGCGGCGACTCCCTGGGACCGGCGCGGTCTGGCGAGCTCTCGCGCGGATGCCCCCTTGCCCCCCCGGGGCGCTCGGGCACACTGCGCCGCGATGCACGTCCACTTCGTCGCCGTCGCGGGCACCGGCATGGGTGCGCTGGCGGGGCTCTTCAAGGCCGCGGGGCACGACGTCTCGGGCTCCGACGCCTCGTTCTACCCGCCCATGGGGCCGGCCCTCGAGCGGTGGGGCATCCGCCTCCTGACCGGGTTCGATCCCGCGCACCTCGACCCCCGGCCCGATCTCGTCGTGATCGGCAACGTCTGCCGCCCGACGAACCCCGAGGCCCGCGCCGCGATCGACGGAGGCATGCGGGTGACCACGATGGCGCACGCGCTCGCGGATCACATGCTCACCGGCCGCTCCCCGCTCGTCGTGGCCGGCACGCACGGCAAGACGACGACGAGCTCGATGTGCGCGTGGATCCTTCACGAGGCGGGCAGGGACCCTGGCTTCCTCATCGGCGGCCTGCCGAAGAACTTCGAGGCGAGCTTCCGCCTGCCCCGGAGCGCCTCCTCGGCGAGCGACCGCCGCGGCCTGCCGCTCCTCGGCGAGGCGGGCGCTGGGCGCCGCAGGACGCCGTTCGTCGTCGAAGGCGACGAGTACGACACCGCCTTCTTCGAGAAGACGCCGAAGTTCTGGCACTACCAGCCCGAGGTGGGCGTCGTCACGTCGATGGAGCACGATCACATCGACATCTACCCCGACGCCGCGTCCTACGAGGCGGCGTTCCGCGGGTTCGTCGAGCGGATCCCGGAGACCGGGCTCCTCGTGGCGGCGGCGCACGATCCGCGGGTCGTCGAGCTGGTGTCGCGATCGGCGCGCGCAGAGGTGGCGTGGTTCGCGCTCGAGGGCGATGACACGCACGGGCAGCCGCCGCACTGGCTCGCCGCGCCCGCGGAGGCCGGCGAGAGCGGCCAGTCGTTCGATCTGTACGCCGGCGGCGTCCTGGCCGGGCGCTTCGCCCTGCAGATGCCGGGGCACCACAACGTGCGCAACGCCATCGCCGCGATCGCGGCGGCGGCGCAGGGCTTCGGCGTGCCGCTCTCGACCGCAACCACGGCGCTCGCCGGCTTCGCGGGCGTCCGGCGCCGGCAGGACCTCCTCTTCGAGGCGCGCGGGGTCCGCGTCTACGACGACTTCGCGCACCACCCGACCGCGGTGGACGAGACGCTGCGCGCGCTCCGGTCCAGGCACCCGGGAGGCGCGCTGTGGGCGGTGTTCGAGCCGCGCAGCGCGACCGCGTGCCGCGCCCTCCACCAGGAGCCTTACGCGCGCGCGTTCGACGCGGCCGACCGCGTCGTGCTTGCGCCGCTCGGGCGCCCGGACATCGCCGCCGGCGAGCGGCTCGATCTCGACAGGCTGGTGCGCGACATCGAGCGCGGGGGCAAGCGCGCGGAGGCGGCGGCCTCGGTGGACGCGATCGTCGCCGCGATCGCGCGCGACGCGCGGGAGGGCGACACGATCGCGCTCCTGTCCAACGGGGCGTTCGGCGGCATCTACGAGAAGCTCCGCGGCGCGCTGTCGGCGGGGGCGCGATGAGCGGGCACGGATCAGCCGAGCTGCTCGATTTCTCCGAGATCGCGCTGCGCGTCGCCGAGGAGGCGGGGGCGCTCGTCCAGGCCGGGTTCCGGGCAGGGCCGCGCGGCCTGCACGTGGAGGAGAAGGGGCCGCACGATCTGGTGACCGAGTTCGACCGTGCGAGCGAGGACCTGCTCGTCGCACGGCTCGACGCGCTCACGCCCGGCGTCGCCGTCGTCGGCGAGGAGCAGAGCGCCGCGCGCCGCGCGGAGCCGCGCGGCGGGCTCGTCTGGTACGTCGATCCGCTCGACGGCACGACGAACTTCGTCCACGGCCATCCGTTCTGGTGCGTGTCCGTCGGCCTGATGGATGACGACGTGCCCGTCGCCGGCGCCGTCGTCGCGCCCGCGCTCGGGCTCCGCTGGACGGGCTTCCGGCCGCGCGGCGCCGCTCGCGCGCCGGTGGGCACGGCGGCGATCGACGGAGAGGCGCGCCGCAACGGCGAGCGATGCGCGGTCAGCGCCACGGCGTCGCTGGAGCGCGCGATGGTGGCGACCGGCTTCCCGCCGATCCGCGACCGGGCGCCGGACAACAACTTCGACGCCTTCATGACCGTCAAGCGCAACGCGCAGGCCGTGCGTCGTTGCGGCAGCGCAGCCATCGATCTCTGCATGGTCGCGGACGGAACCTACGATGCGTACTGGGAGCGCCGGCTGCATGCATGGGACGTCGCCGCCGGAAGCGCGATCGTGCGCGGCGCGGGCGGCGTCATCACCGCCCTCGACGGCGGTCCGCCGAACTACTACACAGGCAACATCGTGGCGTCGAACGGCCTCGTCCATGCCCCCATCGTCGCGCTGTTCTCTCACCCGGGCTCGCCGACCTGCTAGGCGCCGGCCAGCTCGGGGCTACCCGTACGCCATCAGGCTCTCGCGCATCTCACGCATGACGCGTGCAGGACTCACGGGTGAATCGGGCGAGATCCTTGCGCGATTCATGCATGACCCGTGCGAGCGATGCGAACCGCGAACCGCGAACCGCGAACCGCGAACCGCGAACGATGACCATGACCGGCGAACGCGACCATCAAAACATGAGCACGTGCGGAAGAGCTGTTGACGGAGCCGCCCAGTGAACTATCCTATGGTTGTTCCCTCTGCCGACTTCGTGAGGCGCTGGACAATTGAATCCCGAGTAAGCAAGAACCAGGGAGCCAACAACGATACCGTGGTGAGCTAGGCCCGGAACCATTCACCGGGAAGCCTGAAGCGGTACTTAGGCTCCCACCTAGCAGCTATGCTAGGGGTTCAAGTCCTTCGGCCCACGTCCTCGGCGGTACGGAACATCTCTCCCCTGCGGGCCGTCCAAGCGGCCCGCAGTTTTTTGTTGCCCTCGACATGCGCCCGGCGACCGGCGCACCGCGGCATCACCTGACGGCGGGGGGTACCCCCGCCTTGTCCGGTGCCGCGGCGCTCGCGGCACCGGACAGGGCCAAGCACACCGCACAAGGAACGGGGAGCCCGGAGGGCGGCGCGGGCGGGGCGCGCGGCGCACGGCCCGGCTTTTGTTTCCGTTCTCATCCCCCTTCCGGTAGCTTCGGGCCTGCGATGGATACGAGATCCCCTCGATCTGCAGGTGCGCAGCACGACGAGCAGCGCCCGCTCGTCGGCGCAGCGCGGTTTGGGTCGTCAAGCCACCTCGCGCGCCGCCTCCCCGGCAGCTCGCGCTTCGTCCGGCGCCTGGCCTTGACGCTCGCGATCCTCACCGTGCCCGGGGCCGCCCTGGCGGCGGTGACGATCAAGGGCCGGGCCACGGGCATGCCCAAGCTCCTGAACCCGGTCTGGAACGAGGCCAAGGACCCGAAGGCGAACCGGTACACCTTCCGCGAGCCGTCCCCGACCGTCCGCGCCGATGTCCGCGCGCTCTTCGGCTACGCGCCGAAGGAGCTGTGCATCGCCGCGCTCGGCGAGAAGGGCGCGCCGCTCAAGACGCCGCGCTCGATCGTCATCGCGGGCGGCCGCACCTCCCCGGTGACGCTCGTCGTCGCCGAGGGCCAGCAGATCCAGTTCGAGAACCAGGACCCGTTCCCGCACAAGATCTACGACGTCGGCAACAAAGGGCTCCAGCCGGTCGAGATCGCCGCGGCCAAGACCCGCGCCTGGACACCGCCAGGCCCCGGCAAGTACGAGCTCCGCGACCAGCTCGCCCCGAGCGTCCGGTCGTGGATCGTCGTCGAGCCGAGGGCGGTGGCCGTCGCCTACCCGGATCGTCAGGGCAACTTCGCCATGGAGATCGAGGCCGGCACGTACACGCTGCAGGGCTACTTCAACGGCGAGCCGGTCGGGAAGGCCATCGAGGCGATCGTGAAGGCCGGGCCGGACGAGCAGTTCATCAAGGACCCGGTCGTCGTGGGTGAGGCCGGCGGACCGAGCGCGGAGGCTGGAAAGTAGACCATGCTGCTGTCGCGTTTCTGGTACGGGGTGCTCGCGCTCGCGCTCGGCGCCGCGGTCTTCATCCTCTTCGTCGCCGCGCAGCTCTACAACCGCTCGAGCCACCGTGCGATGAGCGAGGCGCTCAGCGCCGACTCCAGCGCGGTCGAGTGGTTCCTCAACGACGACGCCCGGAAGCGCTCGAGCGCGCTCATCCGGGTCGCGCTGAACCCGGCCCTGCGGACCGCGCTCGCCAAGTCGTCGGCCGAGGCCAAGCCCGGCGCCGAGCTGCGCGAGAAGGCCCGCACCGCGCTGCGCACCGCGACCGCGGAGGTGCCCCCGGAGCTCAAGTTCGATCACGTGTGGGCCGTCGACGCGGCGGGGCGGGTGATGGCGTCGGTGGACTTCGAGCACCGCGAGGACTGGGAGCTCGGCGGCTACCCGCTGGTCGCCGACGCCCTCCACGGCTGGATCCGCGATGACGCGTGGGTCTGGAAGGGCCGCATCCTCCGCGTCGTGGCGCGCCCCGTCGAGCAGGACGTCAACGGCGAGCCGGTCGGCGCCGTGATCGGCGCCAAGATCATCGACGACACCTTCGCCCGCGCCGTCACGAAGCGCACCGGCGCCGCCGTCGGCTTCTACGCCGAGGGGTCGCGCGTCGCCTCCGGCGCGCCCGAGGGGTTCGACAAGTCGAACCTCGACCAGATCACGCAGGATCTGAAGCTGCTCGACGACAACAAGGACTACATCGAGAAGGGGCGCTCGGAGGTCCGCGTCATCGGCCAGCACCTCGGCGTGGTCTACGCGCGGCTGCCCGGCGAGGCGTGGGAGCTCGGCGCCGGCTACGCGGTCGGCCGCCTCGCGGCGTCGGTCGACTCGCCGCTCAACTTCCTCGACAAGGCGAACAACGACGACAAGAGCGAGGTGCCCACGGTGCTGATCCTGGTCGGCGTCCTCGCCATGGCCGCGATCGGGCTGGTGCTCTCGTTCCTGGAGCACACGCGGCCGCTCCATGTCTTCCGCGGCGAGGCGGCGCGCTTCTCCAAGGGCGAGGTCGACGTGCTGGCGCCGAGCCGCTTCCGCGGCGCTTACCGGAAGATCGCGGCCGACATCAACGACGGCGTCGAGAAGGTGGCCGCGAAGGGCGGCGCGCCCCGGAAGGCCGCCGACCTCGAGCAGGTGCTCGGCCCGATCCCGACGCAGCCGGCGATGAGCGCGTTCTCGGTGCCGCTCGGCCCCGGCGAGCCGCGCCCAGACTCGCGCCCCTCGTACCCGAAGCCCATGGTGAGCCCGCGCGGCCCCACGCGGCGGCCCGGCTCGCACCCGCTCAGCGGCCCGCCGCCCGCCCGCGACTCCGTGGAGCCGGTCGAGGCGATCGAGGAGGTCTCGGACGCCGGGATGGCGATCTCCGCCCTCGAGCCCGCGGGCGCTCCCGGGCGCCCGCCGCCGCGGCGCCCGCCGCCGCCGCCGCCGCCCAGGGCGCCGGGGGCGCCCGCCGTGCCGAACCCGCTCCCCGAGCCGATGAGCGCTCCGGAAGCGCCGGCCGCGCGGCAGGACGGCGCCGGAGATCCGGACGAGCTCACCGAATGGAACGCCGTCTACGAGGAGTTCCTGTCGGTCAAGCAGCAGTGCGGGGAGCCCACGAACGCGCTCACCTTCGAGAAGTTCAAGGGGACCCTGCAGCGCAACAAGGACGCGCTCGTGGCTCGCCACAACTGCTCGCGTGTTCGCTTCACGGTCTACGTGAAGGACGGCAAGGCGGCGCTCAAGGCGTCTCCGGTGAAGTGAGGCCGAGCGGCGGGGATCGCCGCGCGGCGGGGACGGGGGGTCATGAGACGAGGATCTGCCGGCGCCGCGGGCGCCGCGTTCGCTGCGATGGTGGCCGCCGGCGCCGCGCGCGCGTCGTCGGGGCTCGACTCGCCCGACATCGGGGTGCTCCAGCTCGGCCGCGGCGGGGCGTGGGTCGCGCGGGCGGACGATCCGCTCGCCGCCTACTTCAACCCGGCGGGGCTCGCCGCGCAGCGGAGCGGCGCCCACGGCGGCGTCCACTTCATCCAGCTGGCCCAGTGCTTCACGAGGCTCGGCCCCGGCGGCCGCCCCGTCCCGCCGAGCGCCACGACGGCGATCCCGGCGCCCGGCAGCGACGGGGGCCCCGACCCCGAGGTGTGCGCCGAGGGCGGCCTGTTTCCGAACCCGCAGCTCGCGGCGACCCTGCGCTTGAGCGACGCGCTCGCCCTCGGCGTCGCGGTGCTCGGCCCGCACGGCGTCGGCGAGCGGGCATGGCCCGAGTCGCTCCGGTACACGCACCCGAGCTTCGGCGACATGACGCAGCCGTCGCCCCAGCGGTACCTGCTCACGTCGCTCGACGCCCTGATGTTGATGCCGACGCTCTCGGTCGGCTTCACCCCCGCGGAGGGGGTCTCGCTCGGCGCCGGCTTCATCTGGGGCACGGCGGCGATCGATTTCGTCAACTTCAGCGAGGCGCTCTCGGGCGGAGGGGGCGACGACTTCAAGGCGCACGGCGATCTGCGCACGCGCGCGGAGGCGACCGACCTCTTCATCCCTGGCTTCGTCCTCGGCGCGCGCTGGGCGGCGGCGGCTCACCTCGACCTGGGCGCATGGTTCAAGTGGCAGGACGCCGTGCGCGCGAAGACCGATCTCACCATCGAGTCTCGCTACTGGACGCCGGCAGGGGCGAAGGACGAGGACCCCTGCAAGGGCGAGGCGCCGGAGTGCAACGTCACCGAGGAGCAGGGCGCCGGCGATCTCAGGATGCGGATCCCCATGGAGGCGAAGCTCGGCCTCCGGTACCACATGCCCCGCGCCGGCGCGCGGCGCGCGGTGAACGCACGCCGCGCCTCCGCCGCCGAGCCCCGCGTCCGCGACCCGATGGCGGATGACCTCTTCGATGTGGAGCTCGACTTCACCTGGGCCAACAACAGCGCGGTCGACGCGATCGAGGTCCGGTTCCGCGAGGGCATCCCCGTGCGCGGCACGAGCGTGGGCACGGTGCCGCCCAACGCCGACGTCCCGCACCGCTGGCGTGACGTCCTGGGAGTCCGGCTCGGCGGCGATTTCGTCGTGCTCCCGAGCCTCCTCGCGCTGCGCGCCGGCGGCTTCTTCGAGAACAAGGGGCAGGACGACGCCGATCTGAACCTCGACTTCCACCTCGGCTACCGGATCGGCGTCGGGGCCGGCGTGACCGCGCGAGTCGGCCCGGTCGACATTTCAGCCGCGTTTCAGCACACGTCCTTCGGTGCGCTGGACAACGGCGGGAACGGGCGCCTCAAGGCCGTATCCGGCGCTGCGCTGAGCGGCTACCGCAGCATCCAGAGCGTCAACGGCGGCCGCTTCGAGAGCAGCCTGGACGAGTTCGGTCTGAGCGGAACCATGCGCTTCTGAGCGGGCGGCTGCTCGGGCGTGGCTCCGGCGTGGCTCCGGCATGCCTCCGGCGTGCCTCCGGCGTGGTGGAGCGGAGCGCAGGACGCGCGGAGCCGCGGCGCAGCGGAGCCGCGCCGGACCGCCGGGGCGGTCGACGCGGAAGGCGGTCGCGCCTATAAGATGCCTCCACCATGAGTGAATCGAACGTCCGCAACCTGGTCATCATCGGCTCCGGCCCCGCCGGGCTCACCGCCGCCATCTACGCGGCGCGCGCCAACCTGAAGCCGCTCCTCATCGAGGGCTTCAGCGCCGGCGGCCTGATCCCGGGGGGCCAGCTCATGTTCACCACCGACGTCGAGAACTACCCCGGCTTCCCCGAGAAGATCACCGGCCAGGAGCTGATGCAGCGCTTTCGCGATCAGGCCGCTCATCAGGGCACGGAGATCGTGACGGCGGACGTGACCAAGGTCGAGCTGACGGGCCACCCCTTCAAGGTGTGGGTGGAGGACACGCTCTACCTGACGAAGGCGGTCGTGATCGCGACGGGCGCGCGCGCCAACTACCTCGGCCTCGAGAGCGAGGACAAGCTCAAGAACAAGGGCGTCAGCGCCTGCGCGGTCTGCGACGGCGCGCTCTTCCGCGGCCAGGACGTCGTGGTCGTCGGCGGCGGCGACACGGCGATGGAGGAGGCCTCCTACCTGTCCGGCCTCTGCAGCAGCGTCACGCTGGTGCACCGCCGCGACGAGTTCCGGGCGTCGAAGGCGATGATCCAGCGCGTGGTCGAGAACCCGAAGATCAAGATCCTCTACAGCCACGTGGTGGAGGAGGTGCTCGACGTGAAGGCCGATATGGTGACGGGCGTCCGCGTGAAGAGCACGAAGACGGGCGACAGCCACCTCGTGCCGGCGGCGGCGATGTTCGTCGCGATCGGCCACACGCCGATGACCGATCTCTTCGTCGGGCAGCTCGACACGCACCCGAACGGCTACCTGAAGACGGTGCCGGGCTCGACGCGCACCAACATCCCGGGCGTCTTCGCCGCGGGCGACGTGCAGGACTGGAACTACCGCCAGGCCGTCACGGCCGCTGGCACGGGCTGCATGGCGGCCCTCGACGCGGAGCGCTGGCTCGCGCAGCAGGGCGGCCACTGAGAGGACGGCCATGGTCGAAGCGCTGCGCGAAGAGCTCGCCGATCTGACCGCCTCGGTCCGGGCGTTCCTGGAATGGCACGCAACGACCGGCGCGGACGGAATACCGGGCCACCCTGCAGCGCTCCACGAGGCGCTGGGCGCGGCTTCTCCGGACGGCGCTACGCCGGCGCCTCGGCGGCCAGAGCGCGGCGTCTCCGGGCAGGATGCGCCCTCGCCGCCGGTGGCGCGAGGGGGCAGCGGCGCGGCGTTCTCGCCGCCGCCGCCGCTCGGTGCCGCCGCGGGCGCCCCTCTGCCGCATCCGGAGCAGCGCGGAGCCGCCGCGAGCGCCTCCCTGCCGCATCCGGAGCAGCGCGGTGGCGCTCCGCAGCCGGAGCAGCGCGGCGGCTTCGAGTCGCAGGGGGCGTGGTCGCCGACGCAGGCGCAGCGAGGTCCCGAGCCGTCGCCCCGGCCTGCCGTGAGCGCCGCACCGGCACCTCGCGCGGATACGGCTGCACGCGCGAGCGCAACGCTGCCGGACACGAAGGAGGAGCGCGCGGCGCGGCTCTCGCTCATCGCGGAGGAGGTCCGCACCTGCCAGAAGTGTCCGCTCCACGAGGGCCGCACCCACACGGTGTTCTCGCGCGGCGACCCGAGCTCCGCGGTCGTGTTCGTCGGCGAGGGGCCAGGGGCGGAAGAGGACCAGCAGGGGCAGCCGTTCGTCGGCGCGGCGGGGCAGCTGCTCGACAAGATGATCGCGGCGATGGGGTACCACCGCGACGAGGTCTACATCTGCAACATCGTGAAGTGCCGGCCGCCGAAGAACCGGAAGCCGGAGCCGGCCGAGATGGCGGCCTGCAGCCCGTACCTCACGGCTCAGCTCGCGCTGATCAAGCCGAAGGTGATCGTGGCGCTCGGCGCCACCGCGGTGCAGGGGCTGATCGGCACGAGCGAGGGGATCACGAAGCTCCGCGGCACGTGGAAGCTCTACAAGGGATCGATCCCGATCATGCCCACGTTCCACCCGGCCTACCTGCTGCGCCAGCCGAGCGCGAAGCGAGAGGTCTGGAGCGACCTGAAAGAGGTGATGCGCCACCTCGGCAAGAGCGCGCCCGACAGGGGCTGAGGTGGCCGCGTGCGCTTCCGGGCGCGGGCAGCCAGCGGCTCAGGTACCCGCCGTCCGCGCAGGCGCGGAGCCGAACGCGCTCGCCGCTGTCGGCGCAGGCGCCGAGCCGCACGCGCCCAGCGAATCGAGCCCGGCCGAGCGGCCCTCGCTGCTGTCGATCGTGCGCTGCGCGCTGGTCCTCCTCGGCGCCCTGCCCTGGAGCCTCCCCGTCGCGCGGAGCCGCGCGCCGCTCGGAGAGCTCGGCGCAGCGCTCGATCGTGTCTTCGCGCCGATGTGCCACCGGATGCCCGAGCGATCCCTCGCGCTCGACGGCGTCGTCATGCCGCTCTGCAGTCGCTGCGCTGGCATCTTCGCCGGGCTCGCGGCGGGCGCCGCGATCGCGCGCCCTCGCCTGGCGATGACGGCGTGGCGCCCGATCCTCATCGCCCTCGCCGCGCTGATGGCGGTCGACGTGGCGACCCAGGACCTCGGGCTGCGCCCCGTCTGGCATGCGAGCCGCCTCGCCACGGGCGTGGCCTTCGGTTATGCCGCGGCCGCGGCGTTCCTCGCGCAGATCGCACGCCGCCCGCTCTGAGCGCTACTTGCGGCCGCCCATGGCCCTGCACTCGTGGACGGGGCCCTTCGTGGCGTTGCGAACGCAATCGCTGTACGCGGCGATGCCGTCCTTCCACTTGCCCGTGTCCTGGAGCGCCGAGCCCAGGTAGAGATAGGGGAGCGCGTCGCTCGGATCGGCCGCGATGGCCGCGCGAGATGCCTCGATCGCGTCCTTGTACCTGCCGCGGTTGAGGAAGCTCAGCGCCTCCTTCTTCAGCTTGCCCGCGTCCTCAGCGCTGGCCGCCGGCGCCGCGGCCTTCTCCGCCTCAGCCTTCTCCGCCGCGGCCTTCTCTGCCGCGGCCTTCTCTGCCGCAGCCTTCTCTGCCGCAGCCTTCTCCGCCTCAGCCTTCTCTGCCGCGGCCTTCTCTGCCGCAGCCTTCTCTGCCTCGGCCTTCTCCGCGTCGGCCTCCGCCTTCACCGGATCGGGAACGGCGCCGGCCCCTTTTGCAGAGGACTCCGTCAGCGCCGATTCGGTTTGCGCAGGCGTCTTCGCCCGTGCCGGAGAGGGAGCGCCCGCCGCGGCCAGGAGCTTCGTCTCGACGAGCGCTGGCTTCGGAGCTGGCGCGGCCATCGCGACCGGCGCAGGTGAAGACGGCTTGCTCGAGAACACCGCCTTGGCGACGACCGCCACGGAGATCACCCCGGCGAGCCCCGCGACCGCCGCGACGATCCGACGAAGGCGCGCCCGCCGGGCGAGGGTCTCGGGCGACAGCTGATGAACCACGACGAGGCGCTCGTCAGCGTGATCGTCGGGGCCGCTGGCCACCTCGGCGAGCGGCGGGAACGACTCTTCCTCCTCGCGCCGAAAGAACGCCGCCGTGGGCGAGGAAGGGTCGATCAGATCGAGCGCATCCTCGTCGGACGCCAGCTCATCGGGCGGGGACGCAAGGGTACCCGGCTGGCTCAGGGCGCCGGCGTGTGGAGCCATGATCAATGGGTCGCGCTCCAGCGCCTTGTCAGGGTCCGCGTCGTCCGTGTCGCCTGGAACGGCGCGCTGCGCGGCGAGCGCCTCGGACGCCGGCGCGAGCACGGCGACCGGCGCAGCCACGGCGACCGGCGCAGCCGCAACGACCGGTGCAGCCGCGGCCACCGGTGCAGCCGCAACGACCGGTGCAGCCGCGGCCACCTCCGCGACGATCGGCGCGGCGGGCGCCTCGAGAGCCGGCGACACAGCGGGAGCGTCGTCCGCGGCGCTGGATGACAGCGCAGGAGCCGCGGAGCACTCAGCTACCTCGGCGACGACGTCCGAGCCGCTCGTGACCGGCCTCGCGGAGTCCCTGGTCGCGACGGCCGGCCCCTCAGGCGCCGCCGACACCCGCGGCTGGGAGGCCCGGGGACGGAGACTTCGGCCCCTGTTCGCGCGGGCCGATCCAAGAAGTCGCTTCGACATGTCCGAACCATCCTCCCGTGATTGTCACGCCCCCGATGGCGCAGGGGACCGGCGACTCGCCCTATTCATGATCCAGGCCGACCCCAACGGCGAGCGCTCGCCCGCGCATTTCCGTGCCTTCGCAGCACCATCGCCTGTGCCGGATCGTGCCGCGGTCACCCCAGCCACCCCTACCCGCGCTCGAACGAGCACACACGCGATCTCACCCCACCGCGTTCGACAGCCGCTCCGCAAAAATGCGCACCGAGCGCACCCGCTGCCCCCTGCGGCCGGTGCGCCCCGAAGGCACGGCGATCCACGCGATGGAGCCCCCCGGCGCCGCGCATGTCAGCCTCCACCGAGCTGCACAGGCCGCCCCGCGACCGGGGCAGCGCGGAGCAGGACGAGCGTGTCGAGCTTCTTCTTGGCGTCGGAAGCCATGACCGTGCCGGCCAGGTTGTGCGCCATCTCCCAGGGCACCTCGTCGTCCGCCGAGAAGAAGGCCACCGTCGCGCTGCACGCGGCGATGTCCTTCGTGAGCTGCTCGCCGGTGTTCGACAGATCCGGGCCGGCGAGCCCCTTGCGCTGCTTCTTGCCCATGCCGCCGCCGAACGGCCAGATCGCCGTCGCGAGGTCCTTCAGCACCATCGTGCTGACGGCGCAGGAGGGCGGCTTCGACGCGCGCCCCTCGGGGACCACCGTGATCTCCTTCGGGAGGTCGTCTCGCCCGTCGGTCTTGATGACGACCTTCGGCGCGCCGGCCGCGCCGAGCTCGGTCACGACGGCGGCGACGGCGCTCGGCTTCGCCCTCTTGTCGGCCAGCAGCGTCACGGGCTTGCCCTCGATCGGCAGCTCGCGGATCACCTTCGTCAGCTTCTCGGGCCCCTCCTTCTGCGCCAGATCCACGCGCTGGCCGCCGATGTAGGGGCCCATGGAGTCGACGAGCAGCTCGGGCATGCCCTTCGGCTTCGGCGGCGCGACGGGCGCCTCGACGCTCGGGGCTACCGTGGCGACCGCGCCAGGCTCGGCGGGCTTCGGCGCGCTCTCGCACGCCGCCGCGGCCAGGATCAGGCCCGCGGCGACCGCGAGGCGCGGCGAGGCGCTGACAAGGAGGCAGGAAGCTCTCATGGCGCGGCAGTGTAACCAACCGGCCTGGCTCCGCGCACCTCCGCTGTGCGAGAGTCCGCGCGATGGCTTCCCCGCTCGTCGAACGGCTCGCGCAGCTCGGCTCGTCCGCCCGAACCGCCGTCGAGGACGAGCGGGGGCAGACCACCTTCGCGGCGCTCCTGGAGCGAGCCCTCCGCGTCCGCGGCGCGCTGCTCGCCGGCGGCTCGCGGCGCGGCGCGGGTGAGGCCGAGAGCCCGGGCTCCCTCGAGGGCGAGCGCATCCTGCTCCTCATGTCGCCCGGCGCGGCGTGGGTCTCGGCCTTCCTCGGCGCCCTCCTCGCCGGGGGGATCGTGCTGCCGCTGTCGGCGCTCTATCCGCCGGCAGAGCTCGAGTGGCTCGCGAGCGACGCGGGCGTGCGGCGGATCATCACCGACGGCGAGCTCGCCGCCGTGGCCGCCCCGATCGCGCAGGGCCGCGCCGTGCTCCGCGTGGAGGATCTCGAGCGCGCCGCACCCGGGAGAGACGCGGCGATCTCCGACATCGCCGCGGACGATCCGGCGCTCCTGCTCTACACGAGCGGCACGACCGGCAAGCCGAAGGGGGCGCTGCTCACGCACCGCAACCTGGCCGTGCAGGCGGAGCTCCTGCGCGCGGCCTGGGGCTTCTCGGATCAGGACCTGTTGCTGCACGCGCTGCCGCTGCACCACCTCCACGGCGTCGTCATCGCGCTCATGACGTCGCTGCTCGCGGGCAGCGCGACAAGGATGCTGCCGCGCTTCGACGCCCAGCGCGTCGCCGCCGAGATCGCGCGCCGCTCGGTGACGTCGTTCATGGCGGTGCCGACCATGTACCAGCGGCTGTTCGAGCACGTCGACCGGGGCGGCGCGCCCGGCTTCGCCGCGGGGGCGAAGGCTCTGCGGCTCGCGACGAGCGGCTCCGCGGCGCTGCCGGTGACGCTCGCCGAGCGCTGGCGCGACCTCACCGGCACGATCCCGCTCGAGCGCTTCGGGATGACCGAGATCGGCGTCGGCATGAGCAATTCGCTCGATCCAGGCGCGCGGCGGGCAGGCTGGGTCGGCTTCCCGCTGCCGACCGTCGAGGCCCGCATCACGGACGACGCGGGCAACGCGTGGGCGCCGGGTGAACGACCGCCGGGGGAACGGCCGCCGGGCGACCCGCCAGCGCCGCGCGACGCCGCGGTCGCGCGAGGCGAGCTCTGGATCCGCGGGCCGAGCGTCTTCAAGGGATACCTCGGGCGCGAGGACGCCACCGCCGCGGCCTTCCAGGACGGCTGGTTCCGCACCGGCGACGTCGCCGAGCGCTCCAGCGACGGGTGCTTCCGGCTCCTCGGGCGGACCTCGGTCGATATCCTCAAGAGCGGCGGATACAAGCTGTCCGCCCTCGAGATCGAAGAGGCGCTGCGGGAGCACGGCGCGATCGCCGAGGTCGCGGTGATCGGCGTCCCTGACGAGGCGTGGGGGGAGCGCGTCGTCGCGGTCGTCGTCGCCGCGCCCGGGCGAGAGGCGGAGTGCGCCACCGGACCGCTCCGCGCCTGGGCGAAGGAGCGCCTCGCGCCCTACAAGGTCCCACGCGAGTCGATCGTCGTGCGGGCCCTGCCGCGCAACGCGATGGGCAAGGTCGTCAAACCAGAGCTGGTGAAGGCCATCGCAGCGGGCATTGCCGTGGAGGAGCGCGGCCCTCTCGCGCGGTAGACGCGCGAGACGCGCGGTCTTCGCTGAGACGCGCGGTCGTCGCTGCTTGACCGACGCGCTCGGCTCCGGCCTACTCGACGCCGATGCAGCCTGCCAGCCCCATGGTCCAAGCCCAAGCCGCGTACGGCGGCCTCGCGGTTCAACCGTTCTCGCACCCCACCTACACGATCAAGCGGCCTTTCTGGTCGCTGCTCGGCCGCAAGTTCCACGTCTATGCGCCCGACGGCTCTCTCGTCTGCTTCGTCAAGCACCCGCTGCTCAAGCTGCGTGAGGAGTTCACCCTCTTCGCGGACGAGTCGGAGTCGCAGCCGCTGCTCACGATCCGCTCGCGGCAGGTCATCGCCCTCAACCGGTGCCTCGACGTCCTCGACGCGCGCACCGGCGAGCGCGTCGGCACCATCCGCTCGCGCGGGCTCAAATCGATCGTCCGCGACACCTGGGACATCCTCGACCCCGCGGATCAGCCGGTCGGGCTGATGCAGGAGGACGGCGCCGCGCTGCTCCGCCGCATGTTCCCGCTCCTCATCGGGAAGTGGCACATCGAGCTCCATCAGCAGGAGGTCGCGAAGGTGAAGCAGGTGTTCCGGTGGTTCGTGAAGGAGTTCACGCTCGACCTGTCGATGAACCAGGGGCGAATCGACGCCCGGTTCGCCATCGCCTGCTCCCTGCTCGCCCTCATGGCCGAGACAGCGCGCGAGTCCCGCTAGGCCCCACCCGAGACCCGCCGCGGCCTCGCGAGAGGCCCGCGGACGCCGCGGCCGGCGCGGCCTTCGGTCGCGCGCTCGGCGGTCGCGCGCTCGCTCGCCGAAACTTGGCCCATTTCCGCGAGCTCTGCGAGGGTCCCGCGCGATGCGCCTCGATCCTGTCTCCCGCCTCGACTCCGCCTCCGAGGAGGGCCGACCGACGTCCCCCCCTGCGCCCCCGTGCGGCACGGCCCGCTTCGCCCCGAGCGGGCAGGGCGCCGACTCCGAGCGCGAGCTCAGGTCGCAGCGCTTCCTCTGGGCGAGCGCCCCGGCGGCGCCCGACGGGCAGCTCCGCGCGACGATCGAGGAGGCCGTCGAGCTCGCGCTGGCCCTGCGCGGCGCGCTGCCGCCGCGGGTCCAGGAAGGCGCGCCGGTCGAGGTGGTGATCGCTGACCAGATCTTCCGGGCCAGGGCGCTCGGCGCCGCGGGCCTCGCCGTCGCCCTTCCGCGCCTCGCGGGCGGGCGCTCAGCCTCGCCGCGCGCGCTCCACCCGGACGACAGCGCGACGCTCCTCGCCTGGCTCGGCGCGGCGCGCGAGGCGCCCGTCGCCCTCGTCTTCGACGCGGATGACAGGTCCGCGCAGGTGCTCGCGCCGGTGCCCCTCGCGGATCTCGTCGAGAGGAGCACGCGCGACGGGTACGGCGGCGTCTCCTCCATGTCCCCGCGCGGGCAGGCGCGGAGCCTCGCGGCGCGCGGGGAGGAGCGCCCCGTCGGGCCGGCGCAGCCGAGCGCCGGAGCGAGAGCCCCGGTCGAGGCGCTCCCGGCGAGGCCGACAGCCGTGGACGAGGCGCACGAGGCCGGACCGACAGCCCCGGACGAGGCGCACGAGGCCAAGCCGACGGTCCCCGAAGCGCACGGAGCGCCGGCGTCGCCCGCCTCCGCCGAAGGGCGGACGGACGGGCGGCTGCGCGGCGTGCTGCCCCCCCGCTCCTCGAGGATCCGCCGCGCGGACGCGCCGGCGGCCGTCGCCGGGAGAAGCGCCGTCCCGGCGCGGGCGCCGGGCGCGAGCACGCCGCCGGCCACGGACGAGACGGCCGCGATGGCGCCCGCCAGCGGCGCGCCGGGCGCGCCGGCCGCCGAGCCGGGGGCGCCGTACGAGGAGCGCGGCGCAGCGATGACGCTCAGGCCGCCGCGAGGGACGCACGAGGCCGCGCCGAGCGCGCCGAACACGCCAAACATCGACGGAGCCCAGGCGGACGCCGACGCGCTCCCGCAGGCGCGGCGGGAGCGGAAGGCGCCGCGCGACCGGATCCTCAGCGCGGCGGAGTGGCGCGCGCTCGCCGTCGAGCTCGACAACGCCCGCGGCCCGAAGCCGGTCCGGGTCATCGAGCAGCTGTTCGCGACCCACTACACGCCGCTGCTCGGCGCGACGCTCGCCGGCGAGACGGACGCTGCCGTGCGCGGCGTGGTCGACAGCTGGAGGACCAGCTTCGAGCACAGCTACCGGGAGGCGTTCTCGGCGCTGCGCGTGACCGGCAAGCGGCCGCCCATGGTGTTCGACGCCCCGGACATCGCCGCCCGCATCGCCCGGCTCAACGGGGCGCGCGGGGTGAAGCTCCTGCTCGTGGACGCGATGCGCTTCGATCTCGGCGAGCGGGTCGCCGCGCACCTGAAGGAGATCCTGGTGGATCGGGCCATCCTGGTCGAGCGATCGCTCCTCTGGGCGGCGCTGCCGCCGACGACGACGGCGCAGATCTCGCTGCTCGCCCGAGGGCCGGACGGCCTCCGCGAGACGATGCCCCCGAGCGAGGCGGAGCCCGCCATCGCCCGCGGGCGCGCGGTCGCGACGCTGCGGCGCGAGCGGGTCGGGTCGCGCGAGCTGATGAAGCTCGACCTCGTGGAGGCGCGCCTGCGCGCCGCCGGGCCGCCGTTCGCCGAGCGGATCGAGGCCATCGCGGAGGAGGTCGCCGACGTGATCGCGCGGTTCATGGCCAGCCTGCCGCCGCGGACGCTGCTGCTCGTGTTCGGCGACCACGGGTTCCGCATGACGCCGATGGCAGACGGCAGCGCGACCGGCCCGGCGTCGCAGGGCGGAGGCTCGCCCGAAGAGGTGCTCGTCCCGGCGCAGGCGTGGCTCGTCGGCGGCGTACACTGAGCGGCCCTGGACTCGACAGGGGCGCGCTGGCGTTCCTGGACGGCGTTTCGCGGTTCCTGGACGGCGCGCCCTGGTTCCTGGACGGCGATTCCCAGTTCCTGGACGGCGCGCCCTGGTTCCTGGACGCCGTTTCCCGGTTCCTGGACACCACCGGCCCTTCCTGGAGGGCACGGCCGTGTCATGGCGCCCAGAAGGGCTACGCGGAGGGCGCTGCTCCGGCCGAGAGAAACGCGGTGAGCGCCGGGAGGACGAGCGCCGGATCCTCCAGGTGGGGCGCGTGCCCGAGCGGCACCATGTGCAGCGTGGCGCGCGGGATCGCCGCGGCCGCGGCGATGCCGATCGGCGCCGGGAACACGTCGTCGCGCTCGCCCCAGAGCACCAGCGTCTCCACGTCGATCTCGCCGAGCCGCGGGAAGCGATGGGGAACGGCGCCGAGGGCGGGGAACAGCGCGTTGAACGCGGCGACGGGCGCGACCCGGCCGTCGGGCACGGCGTAAAACTCGCCGTGCAAGGCGGCCAGACGCTCGCCGAGCGGGGTCGGCCGCGGCGGACGGAGGCGGCGGAAGAGCGCGGGGCCGAGCACCCGCACCAGGCGCTCCGGCGGGGCGCGGAAATAGGCGCGGCTCCACGCGGTCATGACGGGACCGACCCCCATCGCGCCGATGAGCACGAGCTTCCGCGGGCGCGCGCGCTTGCGGAGCGCGATCTCCGCCGCGACCAGCGCGCCCAGGGAGTGGCCGACGAGGGCGGCGCCGCCGAGATCCAGCTCTAGGAGGAGCTCCTCCACGGGATCGGCGAAGAAGCGGAGGCCTTCCTCGAACCCCCCGCCCTCGAAGGGCGGAGACGACGCGTGACCGAAGCCGGGAAGATCCACCGCGACGACGCGGTGGCGCCGCGCGAGCTCGGGGAGCAGCGGGAACCACGTCGTCGCGGCGTTCCCGCGGCCGTGCAGGAGGACCACCGGCGAGCCGCCGCCGCCCTCCAGGTAGCGGAGCGTCGAGCTCAGCGCGGCGCGGCGGTGCACGGCGAACGGCGGCGCGCCCGCGGTGAGCTCCGCAAGGATCGCGCTCTCGACCGGGCCCAGGCGGGAGACGACGGCGTGGACGTTCGTCACAGGCGCATGCCGTAGCGCGATCGAAACGGCGCGGGAATGCCGCAGCCCAGAAGCAGCCTAGAACCAGAAGAACGAGCGGGAGAGGGCCGCCGCCGCGCCCCCTCCTTCAGTCCCTGCCGTGCCCGGGGCCGAGGATGAGCTGCATCTTGGACACGGGCTCGAAGCCCTCCACGTGCGGCGGGTGGTGACACTGCGTGACGCAGCTCTGGGGCGGAGGCGAGAGCACGATGAGCCCCTTCTTCTCGGGATCCTTCGCGTGAAGCGAGCCGGGGCCGTGACACTCCTCGCACTGCACGTTCTGCAGCGAGGCGTTGTGCGTCACCGTGGAGCCGCCCGGCTTGCCGTACCCGGTCACGTGACAGCTCACGCAGTCCAGGTTGAACTCCTTGAAATCCTGCTGCAGCGTGGCGTAGGCCCGCGCGTGCGCGGTGCCGTCGAAGAACTTGCGCTCCTCGTCGTGGCAGTTCGTGCAGGCGTCGATGCCGATGTAGCTGGCCTCGCCCTTCGCCGGCTTCTCGGGGACGCGATCCGCGAAGGCCTGCTTGTTGTGGTCGTTGACCCGCTTGTAATAGGCGAGGAGCTGCCCGGCGACGTCCTTGTCGGCCCCGAGCTTCTCGCGCACCTCGACCGAGCTGTAGCGGAAGAAGCTGCCGGTCACCTTCGTCTCCGCCGCCTCGAGCTGCGCCTTCTCGGCCCGGAGCTTCTCGAGATCCGCCTTCCGCGCCTCGACGTCCTTCGCCGCCACCCGCTTGTCGCCCTCCCAGCCGTTGAGGCGGATCTCGAGCTCCCGGATGCGCTCCGACAGGCTGATGAGCTCCCCGGCCTTCGCGACGCCGCCCGCGTCGGCGAACACGAGCGGGCCGCTGCCGCCGCCTCGAACGAAGAGATCCACGACCGCCACCGACTGGAGGTGGTTCGGCGTCTCCACGACCAGCGTCGACCCGATGATCTCCGGCGGCTTCGGGCCGTCGTTGCCGTCGCCGCGCTCGCTCGGCTTGCCGAGCACCAGCACGTGCAGCTCCGGCACGTTGTCCGCGAGCCGCAGCGCCTCGCCCCTGGGCAGCGCCGCGAGCCCCACGAAGACGCTCGCGCCCTGCTTCTTCGCCTCCTCGACGCCCGCCTTCATCGCGTCGATCGCCGGGCCGGCCTTGACGCCCTCGGGGTAGGCGCCGGCGCGGCCCTTCGGGTCGCTCACGCCGATGAGGCCCACCTTCACGCCGGAGACGTCGCGCACGACGACGCCCTGGACGCCCTGCGCGCCCTCGAGGTTCTTGCCGAGCAGCGCCGCCCCGGACTGCGCCTGGTACTTGCCGAGCGCCTCCGCGCCGAGCGCCCAGTCGTTCTCGCCAGGCGCCCACGCCGTCAGCCCGATCTCCTTCGCCGCCAGCGCCATCGCCTCGGCCTTCCACGCGTCCTGCGAGGAGCGCTCCGGCTTCACCTCGGGGTCCGTGAAGAGCATCGGCCCCGCGCCGACCACGAGCCGATCCGGGGCCTCGCCGCGCTGGGCCTCGATCAAGGCGGCGAGGTGGTCGATGCCTCCCAGCTGATCCTTCGTGCAGCCGCACGGCTCCAGCGCGCCAGCGACGGTGCTGAGCACGTAGAGCCGCACCGTCGGCTTGTTCGCGTTCACGTTCGCGTCCACGTCCGCGTCCGCGCTCACGGCGGCCGTCGCAGGGAGCTTGCACCCCTGACAGGCCGAAGCGAAGGCCGCCGCGGAGATCGCGACGAAGGGGATCAAGAGCGCGTATCCGCGACGCACTCCGCGAAGAAGCGAGCGCTTCATGCTCGCGCTATAGCACAGGGGCCCGGGCGCACCGCCGGGGGCGCGCCGAGAGGGCGGGGGCGCGATCAGAAGCCCGACGGAGCGAAGGGCAGGACCGTCTTCAGGTCCGCGTCGTTGAACCGGAGCTGCAGGCCGATGAAGTAATCCCGGCGATCGGCGTTCAGGATGTCGTCCATCCCGCCGAGCAGCCACAGCTTCCGGATGAACTCGTACGCGAGCGCGACGCGCCAGCGCGGCGACAGCTCCTCGCCGAAGCCGAACAGGTCCTGGCGGAGCTCGAACCGATCGTCGAGCAGATGGAGATCGAGGCCGAGGCCGCCCGTCGACTCCTTGATGCCGAACCGGCCCGTGAAGGGGCCGAGCCGCTTCGCGAACTGGAACGAGAACCGGAAGGCGTTCGTCGTGATCGTGCGGACCTCGCGGTAGTGCGCGGGCTCGTTCGGGTTGGTCGTGTCGACGTCGATCTGCTGGAAGTCCGTCTTGCCGCGCGGGTCGTTCACCAGCTCGACGACGTAGTACTTGTCCTCCGTCGGCTGGAGCCTGAGCTCGACGTAGCTCTTGATGGTGTTCGCCAGGAAGTTGTAGTCGGTCCGCAGCCCGACCACCGTCTGGAACCGGCTGAGCCCGCCGACGAGCTCGCCGACGTTCTCGACGACCGTCTCGACCTCGTTGATCAGCGTCTCGTCCCGGGTGATGCGGCCGAGCGTCCCCTCCCCGCGGTCGACGCGCGCGGCGACGCTGTCGACGTGCTTCAGCGCCGACTCGAGGCTCTCGGTCGCGCGGCCCACGCGCTCCGCGGCGCTCCGGAGCTCCCCGGGCTGCCCGTTCCGGCCGGGCACCTCGGCCGCGGCCGTCATCGTGCGGATGTCGCGGGTCACCTGCTCGACGTTGCGCAGGATCTCCTTCAGGCGCGGGCCCGAGTCGCCCGTGATCTGGTTGATGTTGTTGATGGTCTCCGTGACGCCCGCGCGGTTCTCGCGCACGGTCGCGTTCATCTGCTCGGTGACCTCGGCGAGGTTGTCGAGGATCTGCGCGAGCCGCTCCTGCCCGCCCTCGGACCCGACGGTGTTCCTCAGCGTCTCGGTGACGGTCTTGACGTCCTTCAGGATCTCGGAGACCTGCCCCTGCATCGACTGGATCGTCGGCTCGTCGATGTAATAGAGGACCCTCCCCTCGTCGGGGATGCGCGGCTTGCCCTCGGTGCCGGGCGAGAGCACGACGAACGACTCGCCGATGAGGCTCGTCGCGCGCTTGCCGATGGCCGCGTCCTCGTAGAGCGGGACGTCGGGGCTCATCTTGATGTCGATGCGCGCCTGCCCGTTGTAGAGCGAGATCTTGTCGACGACGCCGACCTGGATGCCCGAGATCATCACCCGCGACTGCGGCGACACGCCGATCGCGTCGGGCAGCGTGGCCCAGACGCGGTAGCCGTTCCCGCCGCCGATGTCGCGCGAGACGAAGCGGTACCCGCCGTAGGCCGCGCCCGCGAGCACGATCGTCATCACGCCGACCTTCGCGGCCTTGGAGACCTCAGCCATGCTGCGCGACGGCCACGGTAGCACGAGCCGCCCGCGGGACCGCGCGGCTTTCGCGGCGACGCAGGTGAACGAGCGCCGGGGCGGGAAAGCTGCTAGCCGAGTCGAATGCGGTCATGGTGGGCCAGCGGGGTGTTCGGCGCGGCGCTCGCCTCCGCGGGCGCGGCGGCAGCGGAGCCGCCGGCGCTCACGTGGGAGGCGACGACGCGCTCGCCACAGCCCCCCAAGGCGATCTCGCCGGAGATCGCCGCGCTCGCGGCGCACTGCGGCAGCGCGGACACGGCGCTCGCCGCGGTCGCCCAGCGCAACGTCGAGCGGCAGCTCCAGGGCGGGGAGATCATGCCGCCCGACGAGCTGGCGTTCACGCTGCGCGCCGCCGGCGCGCCGCACGCCTGGCCGAGGGGATGGTCGATCTCCGGCCGAGGGCTCGGGCCGGCGGAGATCGGGGCGCGGATCGACGGGTGGCTCTCGGGGTGGACCTCCCTCGGGGTGCGGCGATGTGGGGTGGCCCAGGCGAGGAAGCCGGACGGGACGGTGATCGTGTCCGCGATCGGAGTGGACGCGCTCGCGGATCTGTCGCCGCTGCCGACGACCGCGCGGGTAGGGCAATGGGTGACCCTCGAAGGGACGATGCGGGTCCCGGCGACCGCGGCGAAGGTGGTGCTGCTGGGACCGCGGGGCGCGCCCAAGACGGTGCTGAGCTCCCTGTCGGGCGCGCGGCTCCGCTCGAGCTTCGCGGTCGACCAGCCGGGGAGCTGGCTCGTGCAGGTGCTGGCCACGGTGTCAACCGGGCCAAGGCCCGTGCTGGAGGCGATGATCTTCGCGGGGAGCGCTCCGCCGGGCCGGTTCGTCCGCGCGGCGGCGCCGGGCGAGGAGGCCGCGAAGGGGGCGCAGGGCGGCGAGGACGCGATGCTGCGGATGATGAACGCCGCGCGGGCGTCGGAGCGCCTGCCCGCGCTCGCGCGCGACGCGGCGCTCGCCGCGCTGGCGCGGGCGCACTCCGAGGAGATGATCAAGGCGAAGATGGTGGGCCACGACGTGGGCTCGGGCGATCCGGCGGCGCGCCTCAGGGCGGCCGGGTACGAGGCGACGATCGCGGGGGAGAACGTGGCCAGCTCGGGCACGACCGAGGGAGCGCACCGCGCGATCTGGGCGAGCCCGTCGCACCGGGGCAACCTGCTCGACCGGCGCTACCGGAGGACCGGCGTGGCGGTCGTGCGCGACCCGACCGGCCGGGTCTGGGTGACACAGCTGTTCGCAGGGTGACCGCGGACGCCGCGGCGCTGCGCTGACGTACGCTGTTCCCGTACCCCGAGGGCGGACGCGCCTTGCGGCGAGCGGGCGGGCGCCCGCGGCGCGCCAGCCGCGCGCCAGCGGCTTCGCCGGGCGTGTTCCATGCCTCGCCGGGCGGCCGCCGTGCCGCGCGTGTATCCTTGCGAGCGATGGCTGCACGCCCGCTTTACGTCGGCATCGACCTCGGCACCACGAACTCGACCGCGGCCGCCTTCGACGGCGAGAAGGTCACCCTCGTCCGGAACTCCCAGGGCGCGACGCTCACCCCGAGCGTGGTGCGGATCGACGCGCGCGGGACGATCACGGTCGGCGCGCGCGCGCGCCGGTTCCTCGAGAGCGATCCGCAGAACACCCGCGCGGAGTTCAAGCGGCTGATGGGGACGGCCCAGCCGATCGAGTTCGCGGCGGCGAAGGTCGCGAAGAAGCCCGAGGAGCTCGCCGCCGAGGTGCTGCGCTCCCTGCGCGCCGACGTCGCGGAGCACCTCGGGGTCCTGCCGGCCTCGGCGGTGATCTCCGTGCCCGCGCTCTTCGAGCTTCCCCAGAGCGCGGCGACGTCGGAGGCGGCGCGGCTCGCGGGGTTCGAGCGCGTCGAGCTGATCCAGGAGCCGGTGGCCTCGGCGCTGGCCGCCGGCTGGACGGTCGAGGAGTCGACGGGCAGCTGGCTCGTCTACGACCTCGGCGGCGGGACGTTCGACGTCTCCCTGCTCGAGACGCGCGACGGGCTGCTGCGCGTCGTCGGGCACGACGGCGACAACTTCCTCGGCGGGCGCGATTTCGACTGGGCGATCGTCGACTGGGCGCTCGCCGAGATCGCGCGCACCCAGGGCGTCACCGTGAGCCGCGCCGACCCGCGGCACGCCGCCGCGCTCCGCAAGCTCAAGCTCGCGGTCGAGGAGATCAAGATCGAGCTCACCCGCGCCGACGAGGCGGCGCTCGCGGTGCCCGCGGCGTTCGAGGTGGACGGCGCGCCGGTCGACGTCGACTTGGTCCTGCAGCGGTCCACGCTCGACGCGCTCTGCGCGCCGATCATCGACCGCTCGGTCGAGGTCTGCCGGCGGCTGCTCGCGGCGCACGGGCTCGACGCGTCGCAGCTCGGGCGCGTCGTGCTCGTGGGCGGGCCGACGGTGATGCCGGCGCTGCGCGAGCGCGTCCGGGACGCGCTCGGCGCGCCCTTCGGCGAGGGGCTCGATCCGATGACGCTCGTCGCGCAGGGGGCCGCGATCTACGCGGCGACGGCGGGGCTCGACGCGCGGGCCTCCTCCTCGGGCGCGCGGCCCAAGGAGGAGGGTCGCCGGCTGTGGCTCCAGTACCCGGCCATGTCGAGCGATCTCACGCCCCACGTGGTCGGCCGCGTCATGGAGGGGCCGGGGGCCGCGCCCGAGCGGATCCGGCTCGCGCGCGAGGGCGACGGGTGGACGAGCGCCGAGGCGCCGCTCGACGCCGAGGGGGCGTTCGTGGTGACCGTCGACCTGCTGCCGCGCCGGCCGAACGTGTTCAACATCGAGGCGAGCGCGGCCGGCGGCGCGCGGGTGCCGGTGCACCCGCAGGCGATCACGATCGTCCAGGGGCTCACGATCGGCGATCCGCCGCTGTCGCGCACGATCGGGGTCGCGCTCGCGGACAACTCGGTGCGCGTCTACTTCGAGCGGGGCGCGCCGCTGCCGGCCCGGCGGACGTTCGTGCACCATAGCGTGGAGAGCGTCCCGAAGGGCTCCAGCGCGTGCGTGCTGAAGATCCCCGTCGTGCAGGGCGAGCTCGACGTCGCGCACCTCTGCCGCGTGGTCGGGACGCTCGAGATCGACGGGAGCGGGCTCACCGCGACCCTGCCCGCGGGCTCGGCGATCGAGCTGACGCTCGAGCTCGATCGGGGCGGGCACCTCTCGGCGCGCGCGCTGATCCCGTCGCAGGGGCTCGTGTTCGAGCGCGTCGCGCACCTCCTCGTCCCCGAGGCGGCGCCGGAGGTGCTCGACGCCTCGATCGCCGCCATGCGCGAGCGGCTCGCCGCGGTGCGCGAGGCCGCCCTGCGCAGGGACGCGCCGCACGCGCTCGGCAAGGTCACCTACGTGGAGTGCGCGCTCGCCGAGGTGGAGCGCGACGCCGCCGCGGCGCGCGGCGGCGACGCCGACGCCGGGCAGAAGGCGCGGCGCGCGCTGCTCGATCTCGACGTCCTGCTCGAGCAGGCCGAGGCCGACAAGCGCTGGCCGGAGCTCGACGCCGAGGCCCAGGCCGCCGTCGCGAGCGCGTCGACGTGGATCTCGCAGCTCGGATCGAGCACCGAGAAGGCGCTCCTCGAGGAGGCCGCGCAGGGCGTTGCGCGGGCGCGCGCCGAGAAGAACCAGGTCGAGCTGCAGCGGCAGCTCCGGCTGGTCCGCAACCTGAGCAGCGCGGCGTTCCAGCGCCACCCGAAGGCGTGGGTGTGGATGTTCGAGGACGCCGCCTCCGAGGCGCACCAGGCCTCGGATCTGGTCCGCGCGCAGCGGCTCGTGCGCGACGGGCGCGGCGCGGCGGAGCGCGGCGACACGGCGGCGCTCAGGACGATCACCGAGGAGCTCTGGCGCCTCTTGCCGGTCGACGCGCAGAAGCGCAGGCTCGGCCACGAGTCGGGGGTGCGGTGATGGACGACGCGCTCGGCCGCATCCGCGACAACCCGTTCTACGTGCTCGGGCTGCGCCCGAGCGCGAGCCGCGCGGAGATCGAGCGCGAGGGGCAGAAGCTGCTCGGGATGCTCGAGCTCAAGCTGGCGAGCGCCGCGGCGTACCCGACGCCGGTCGGCCCCGGCGCGCGGACGGCCGACAAGGTGCGGCAGGCGATGGCGGCGCTGCGGGACCCGGAGCGCCGCCTGGCGCACGAGGTCTGGGCGCGGCTCGACCCGAGGCCGCCGCCGAAGGACGATCTCGACGACGACCTCGGCGAGCTGCCGCCGCCGGAGCCGCCCGGGGAGGATCCGCGCGCGCCGTGGCCCGAGGCGCTGTCCGCGCTCGGCTGGAGGGCACCATGAGCTGGGGCGGCCTCCTGGTGCTCGCCATCCTCGTGCGGGTGATCAGCGAGGCGGCCGCGCGGAGGGCCTCGCCCGGGGCGGCGCCGCGCCCCCAGATGCTCGGCGTGGGCCTCTGGAACGTCGTCGTGCTGTTCGTCTTCGCGCCGATCGCGATCCTCCTCGCGCTCGCGCTCGCCGGGGGTCAGCTCTGGTGCGCGGTGCCGCTCGCGCCGCTCGCGCTGCTCATGGCGCCCTGGTCCTTCGCTCGCCACGCGCTCATCCCGCTCGGGCTGCCGCGCGCCGCGTACTTCGTCGCGTCGCTGTCGGACGGGGCCTTTCGCGCCGACCGGCGCGGCGGCGCGGCGCTCGCGGCCGCGTGGGCGCTCTGCCGCGCGCGGAAGCCGGACGCCGCGGTGGAGGCCTGGGTCAGCGAGCGGATCGAGCGCACCGGCGCGGGGCCCGCGGCCTCCTCGGCGAGCGCCGCTCCGCTGCGCGGCGCGGGGATCGCCGCGGGCGCGATGCTCGCGGCGCACCGCGGCGACGTGGAGGGCGCGCGGGCGCTCTTCGACAGCGTCGCCGGCCTGGACGAGCGCGCCTGCCCCGACGAGGCCCGCCGCATCGCCGCGGGCTGGCTCGCAGCCGAGGCGGCCTCCCGCGGCGACTGGGGGGCCGTGAGCGGATACGCGTGTGTGAGCGGCGGCCGGGCGCTGTCGCTGCTCGGCGCCGTCGCGGCGCGGCTGCTCGGCGAGGCGCCCGCGCCGGGGGCGCTCGGGCTCTGGCTGCGATGGCTCATCGCGCCCCGCCGCCGCGCCACGCTCCCGCTCGTGCGCCGGGCCCTGGCAGCGGGCGCGGGCGCGCCGCGCCCGGAGCCGGAGGCGCCCGAGCCCTGCGCCGCGAAGGTCGCCGAGGGCGATCTGTGGAGCCGGGCGGTGCTGCTCCACGCCGCGCTGCTGCTCCGGCCCCGGGGCCAGGTCTCGGGCGACGACCTGAGGCGGCTCGGCGGCGCGTGGGACGCGGCGCTCGACGACGAGCGCGCGCAGGCCGAGCTCCGCGAGCGGGCGGCGTCGCTCGGCGCCTCGGGGGCGCAGGCGGCGCTCGGCCCGCTGGCGCGCGCGGTCGAGGAGGACCTCGCGGCGACGCTGCGCGCGGCGCGCGTGCCGCGCGCGGCGTGGGACGACCTCGGCGCGACCATCGGCCGCACGCGCCGGCGCCTCCGCGACGAGCTCCTGTCCGAGGTGGAGATCGCGTGCGACGCCCTGCGCCGCCGCGTCGACGAGCGGCGCGAGCTCCCGGCGCTCTCGGAGTGGCGCGAGTGGACGTCGCTGCGCGCTCAGTACGAGGCCGCGGCGGTGCTCGTCGGCGTGGAGTTCCGCCGCCTCGCGTTCCCCAAGCTGCACGCCGACGTGTGCCACGCGGCCGTCTGGCTGTTCAACACGCGCAAGGAGCGGGTGATCGCGAACGCGATGTTCCGGTGGCTCCTCGCCGAGGCCGAGGCGCTCGGCGACTCGCGCCTCACGGCGCTCCAGCGCGGCAACGTCGAGTGCGGGGTCTGACGCGGGCGAAGGGCCTGTCCCGGCAGGGCCCTACGCGCCGCTCAGGCCGCCCGCGGGCCCGTCCCCGCCCGGCGCCCCGCCGCCCGGCCGCCTGAGCGTCACCAGGAGCTCTTCCTGGAGCGGCTCCGGCTGGATCGTGCAGTGGGTGAGCGCGTGCTTCTCGCGCAGCCGCCGGGCCACCGCGGCGGCCACGTTCGTGCCGTGGTGCCCCTTGGCGAGGACCACGTGCACGGTGAGCACGTTGAAGCCGTCGGAGATCGACCAGACGTGCAGATCGTGGAAGTCGACGACGCCGGGCACGCTCCGGATGGTGTCCTCGACGTGGGCGAGATCGATCTCGATCGGGCTGCCCTCCATGAGCACGCGGGACGTGTCCCGCACGAGCCTCCAGCCGCCCCAGAGCACGAGGGCGCCGATGGCCGCGCTGATCACCGGATCGGCCCGCGTCCAGCCGAAGGCGAGGATGAGCACGCCCGCAGCGATGGCGCCGACCGAGCCGAGCGCGTCCGACAGCACGTGCGCCAGCGCGGCCCGCGTGTTGATGTTGTGCCCGTGCTCGCCGGTCGAGAGCAGCAGCGCCGCGACCACGTTCACGAGCAGCCCCAGCGCCGCGGTGATCGCCAGCGCCTCGGCGTGCACCGCCTGGGGCGCGCGCCAGCGGTGGGCCGCCTCGATGAAGATCCAGATCGCCGTCAGCGCCAGCGCGACGCCGTTGGCGAAGGCCGCGAGCACCTCCGCGCGCCGGAAGCCGTACGTCCGCTCGCGCGTCCGCGCCTGCGCCGCGATGCGCTGGGCGATGATGGCGATGCCGAGCGCCGCGGCGTCCGCGAGCATGTGGCCCGCGTCGGCCAGCAGGGCGAGGCTCTTCGACCACCACCCGACCGCCGCCTCGACGACCAGGAACGACGCCGTGAGGGCGAACGCCGCGATCAGCCGGCGGAGCGGCGCGTGCCGGAGATCGTGGCTGTGGTCGTGGTGCTGCGGGTCGCCGTGGTCGTGATCGTGGTCGTGACCCGGGGCATGGTGATGCCCGTGATCGTGCCCCTCGCCGCGCCGAGCGCCGCGCCCGGTCTGGTGCTCGTCCGAGGCGCTCCCGTGATCGTCGCGCACCCCCATCGCCGCGCCGGAGCGGCTCACACCCGCTCGAGGATGGTCGCCACGCCCATCCCTCCGCCGATGCACAGCGTGATCAGCGCGGTCGCCTTGCCGGCGCGCTCGAGCTCGTCGAGCGCCGTCCCGATCAGGCAGGCCCCGGTCGCGCCGAGCGGGTGCCCGAGCGCGATCGCGCCGCCGTTCACGTTGACGCGGTCGAGGTCGATGTCGAGCTTGCGCGCCGTCTGCAGCGGCACCGCCGCGAACGCCTCGTTGATCTCCCAGAGATCGACGTCGCGCGCCTGCATGCCCGCCTTCTTGAGGGCTCGCTCCGACGCGGGCGCAGGGGCCGTCAGCATGATCACCGGCTCGGCGCCGGCCGTCGCCGTGGCGCGGATCCTCGCCCGCGGGGCGAGCCCGTGCGCCTTCACGTAGTCGCCGGACGCGAGCAGCACGACGGCCGCCCCGTCCACGATGCCGCTCGAGTTGCCCGCCGTGTGGACGTGCCGGATCGACGCAACATGCGGATAGCGCGCCAGCGCCAGCGCATCCACGGTCTCGCCGGCGGGGCCCATCGGCGTCGACCCGAGGCTCCCGAACGCCGGCTCGAGCTTCGCGAGGGCCTCCATCGTCGCCCCGGCCCGCGGGTGCTCGTCCCTGTCGAGCAGCGGCTTGCCGTCGAGATCGACGACCGTGAAGAGGCTCTTCGCGAAGCGCCCCTCGCCCGCGGCCCGCTCGGCCTTGCGCTGGCTCTCCAGCGCGAAGCGGTCGACGTCCTCGCGCGAGAAGCCCTCGATCGTGGCGATGAGGTCCGCCGAGATGCCCTGCGGGACCATCGCGAGCTTCTTGCGGAGGGCGAGGTTGTTCCCGTCGAGGGGCGCGCCGTCCGAGCCCATCGGCACGCGCGACATGCTCTCGACGCCGCCGCCGACGGCGACCTCCTGCTGGCCGGACATGACCCCCATCGCCGCGAAGTTCACCGCCTGCGCGCCCGAGCCGCAGAAGCGGTTGACGGTCACGCCGGTCACGGCGTCCGGCCAGCCGGCCGCGAGGATGGCGGTGCGCGCGATGCACGCGCCCTGCTCGCCCGCCTGGGTCACGCACCCGACGACCACATCCTCGACGTCCTGCTTGCGGATCCCGGTCTTCTCGGCGAGGCGATTGAGCGTTTGCGCGAGGAGCTCTTGAGGGTGCACGCCCGAGAGCGCTCCCTTGCCCGCCTTGCCGCGCCCGCGCGGCGTGCGAACGGCATCCACGATGAAGACGTCTCGCATGACAGGCCTCCGAGCCCGATGTCCGGCCCGTGCTTAGCACAGCGCCCGCTCCCGGGGCAGCCTGGTCGCGTCGGGTCTCGGTGGACCTGAGCCGGCGCGGATCGGCTATGCTCGCCGCCGATGACGGACCGGTCGCAGCGCATGGTGTGGGTCGATCTCGAGATGACGGGGCTCGACGAGAGCTCGTGTGCGATCGTGGAAATCGCGACCATCGTCACGGAGCCCGACCTGACCGTGGTCGCCGAGGGGCCGTGCCTCGTCATCCATCAGCCGGAGAGCGTCCTCGCGGGAATGAGCGACTTCGTCCGCGATCTCCACGAGCGCTCGGGGCTCCTCGAGCGCATCCGCGCGTCCACGCTCTCGGTCGGCGACGCGGAGTCCGAGACGCGCGCGTTCCTCGAGGCGCACTGTGACAAGGGGACGGCCGTGCTGTGCGGCAACTCCGTGTGGAAGGACCGCGCCTTCCTGCAGCGCTACATGCCGGAGCTCCTCTCCTTCCTGCACTACCGCATCGTGGATGTCTCGACGCTCAAGGAGCTCGTGCGCCGCTGGTATCCGCTGCGCGCCGCGCCCAAGAAGCGCGAGATCCACCGCGCGCTCGACGACATCCGCGAGTCGATCGAGGAGCTCAGGTGGTACCGGGCAAACGTGTTCCAGCCGCTCCCGGGGAACGAGCTCCGCTGAGCGATCGCGGTGAGCCGAGGGGAGCCTGAGGGCCGACCGCGTCCTCGGGCTTGCGGTTCAGCATCCTCGCTCGCCGGGATCCCCAACCTCGGCATCCCCAACCTCGGTCGGTTCACCCGTCGGTCGGCGCCCCGCCCTCAACCTCGGTCGGCGCCCCGCCCTCAACCTCGGTCGGTTCACCCGCCCTCAACCTCGGTCGGTTCACCCGCCCGGCAACTCACCCCGCCCCGCCCTCAACCTCGGTCGGTTCACCCCGCCCGGCACCTCGCCCCCGCCCGCCCTCTCCAAATCCGGCCGGAATGGCGGCTCTGCTGGCAATCGAAGAAAAATTGTCCCCGAAGCGAGAAAATACGATCGATCGAGGCAATGCTTTGAGTAGGCTAGCCATGCGTCCAGGCCTCCGGCACGAGGTCTGCGGCGTAGACACCCCGGCGGCCCCAATCCGCCGGGGTGTCGTTTGCTACCGGACCTGTGGGATTGCCTCAGAACAGCTGGTCGCCGTACCACGGTTGCCCGGGGCTACCCTTGGCTTCCACGGCGGGAGTCGCGACCAGCGGGGCGGGCTCAGCACGGCGCGTCACCCCGGACTTCGTCGCCGGTGCCTCCACGGCAGAAGCCGCCGCCTCGGAGGCGCCGGGATCGCACTGCACCGGGGAAGCTGTCGGCTCATTGTGATGTGAGTCACTCACGTGAGCCGGCGGACCGGCGGGTGGGGGCGGCATCCCATGTCGGGCGATGTACGAGCTCAACGGCACCGCGACGGCGGCGCTCGTCAGCGCGACGAGCAGCAGCGCTCCGCCGGCCAGAAGGACGTTGCTGCGAGAGCGCGGCGCGGCGATCTCGACGACGGGGTGCCGCATGGCCTCCGGAGGGAGGGTCCCGGTGGGCAGCGTGTTGCGGGACGCCGGAGCGGGCACGCTCCGCTCCGTATCCGGCGCCGACTCCTGCAGCGACGGGGCGGCCGCAGCTTGCGGGCGCGGCCCCCTCGGCGGCGGAGCGCCCCCCGCGAGCGGCGCCGCGCCCACGAGCAGCGGCCGCACGGCGGCCATGAGCTCGTGGACCGTCTGGAACCGCGCGTCAGGATCCTTCGCGAGCGCCCGGGTCAGCGCCTCGTTCACCTGGGCCGACACCCCCTCGAGCGGCGGCGGCACCTCGTCGAGCGCGCACACATCCAGATCGTCGCGGCCGTCGAACGGGCGCTGCCCCCCGAGGAGGCAATACAGCAGCATCCCGAGCCCGTAGACGTCGGTTCGTTCATCGATCGCGCGAGCATGCGGATCGTTGAAGAGCTCCGGCGCCCGGTACCGCGCCGCATCCGCCATGGCGTCCTCGGGCGCCCCGAACGGCAGGTGCAGCCCGAACGCCCTCAGGACAGCGGCGCCCTGACCGGTGATCACCACCGTGTGCGGGCCGAGATCCCCGTGCGAGAGCCCCAGCGCGTGCGCGGCGCCCAGCGTCCGCGCGACGTCGACGACGAGCTCGTACGCGACGGAGCGAAGCCGGGGCAGCAGATCTTCCACCGAGGGATCGTCGCTCTGCCGGGCAGCGATCCACCCCGCATCTCCCTCCATCCCGCCCGCGATCACAGGCACGATGCCGTGCACCCGCGCAGACAGCGAGAGGAGCCTCTCCAGCGCGCCGCGGAACGCATCGGCGTCGATGCCCATGCCCTCCTGGACATAGAGCGTCACCTCGCGGCCATCGGCGTCGAGCGCGCGATACGCCTCCGCCGGAGCGGGAGAGTCGAGGCTCGCGACGATGGTGTACCCCGCGAACTCCTGCCCGAGGATCACCATGGCCCCTCCGCCTCGATCCGCGCGACGGGCACGGAGGATTCAGGCCTCGCGCGCTGGAAGGAGAGGACGGCGCGGCGCGCGTTCTTCGATGTTGGCTGCGGTGTTGGATCAGCCCAAAAGATTCTGCTCATTGCGTCGGACCTCCGGCACGAGGTTCGAGTCCATGACACCCCCGGACACGGCGCGGGGAACATCGGTTGGCGGAGACAGTAACAGAGGTCTCAGGCGCGCGGAAGCCGTCGCCAGCGCGGACCGGCGCCACGGAGCGCGCGAGGCGGGTCTATCACTTTCCGGAACGACGGCTCGACGGCGGAGTAATACGCCCTGAAAAAGCGCGCTCCGGGCGGGGCGACTTGGGCGGAGCTGCCGGGCGTGCGCGCTCCGGATCTTCGCTGGCGAGGGCGAGCATTGCTTGCTTTCTCGGTGAGTCGTCAGGCTCCATGAGCAGAAAGAGGATCGCGCTCTGGAGCGCCTCCTCGGCCTGGTCAAAGCGCTCTGCCACGATGGACGCGACAGGGCTGCGCCCGTCGCCGGGGAGCAGGAGGCGCGGCTCGCACTGGAGCCCCTGGGCGATCAGGCCGAGGGCGCCGAGCCCGAGATCCCGCTCGCCGCGCTCGACCTGCCGCAGGTACGTGGCCGAGAGCTGCGCCCGCTCCGCGAACTCCTGCATGCTGAGCCCGCGGAGCAACCGGAGGATGTGGACCGCCTGGCCGACCTCCTTGGGGAGCGTGTCGCGCATGAGCGCGAGCCTAGCAGGCAGAGCTCGCCCGAGCCCCCGAGAAGGCAGGCCGCCCCGCGTGAGGAGCGCGCCCGCTCGCCGGCGCACCGAACGCGCCGCGCCGGCGGCGCTACAGGTACCCTTCGGCCTGCAGCGCGAACATGCGGGCATAGCGCTGGCCACGGGCGACGAGCTCGTCGTGGGTGCCCTCCTCGACGATGCGCCCGCCGTCGAGCACGACGATGCGGTCGGCCATGCGCACGGTCGGGAAGCGGTGAGAGATGACGATGGTCGTCCGCCCCTTGGACAAGGACCTGAACCGCTGGAAGACCGCGTGCTCGGCCTCGGCGTCGAGCGCCGCGGTCGGCTCGTCGAGCACGAGGATGTCGGCCTGCTCGCGCATGAAGGCGCGCGCGAGCGCCACCTTCTGCCACTGCCCGCCGCTCAGCTCGACGCCGCCCTTGAACCAGCGCCCGAGCTGCGCGTCGAGGCCCCCGGGCACGACCGTCACGACCTCGTCGGCGCCGCCCTCGGCGACCGCGCGCGCGACGCGCGGCTCGTCCGCGAGGTGCTCGACGCTGCCCAGCCCGACGTTCTCGCGCAGCGTGAGCTGGTATTGGTTGAAGTCCTGAAAGACGACACCGATCCTCCGGCGGAGCGCGTCGGGCTCCCAGGCGCGGAGATCCTTGCCGTCGAGCAGGATTCGCCCCTCGGTGGGCTCGTACAAGCGCGCGAGCAGCTTGATGAACGTGGTCTTTCCGGCGCCGTTGTGCCCGACGAGCGCCAGGCTCTGACCGCTCGGGATGTGGAGATCGATGCCCCGGAGCGCCCAGCGCGACTGGCCAGGATACCGGTAGCCGACCCCCTCGAACCGCACGCCCCGGTCGCGCGCGCCGTCGGCCGAAAGGGGCGCAGGCGCGTCTCCGCGGCCGGCCGGCGACGCGGGCGGCTCGCCGGTCGGGATGGACAAATACTGAAAGAGATTCGACATGTAGAGGTTGTGCTCGTACATGCCGCCGACGCCGGCGAGCACGGCCTGGAACGCCTGCTGGCCTTGCCGGAAGGCGGCGACGTAAAGGACCATCTCGCCGAGCGAGAGGCGCCCCGCCGCGGCGCCGGCCGCCATGGCGCCATAGCAGCCGTAGAACGCGGCGGTGCCGAGGAGCGACAGGCCATAGGACCACCCGGCGCGGCGGACCGCGAGGGCGCTGTCCTCCCGGTAGAACGACGCCGCGAGCGCCTTGTACCGCTCGAGGAACGTCGGCCCGAGCCCGAAGAGCTTCACCTCCTTGGCGTGGCCGTCGTTGGCGAGCACGTACTCCAGGTAGTTGAGCCGGCGGGCCTCGGGAGAGCGCCAGTTCCGGAGGCGGAACGCCGCGCCGGAGAAGCGCGCCTCGGCGACCGTGGCGGGGACGGCCGCGAGCACGAGCGCGAGCACCGCGAGGGCGCTGAACCCGAGGAGCAGCGCGGCGTACCCCGCGAGCGTGATCAGGTTCTGCACGAGGGAGAAGCTCTCGGTCACGACGGCGGCGGGGCGAGACGACGCCTCGCGGCGCGCGCGGGTGAGCTGGTCGTAGAACTCGGGGTCCTCGAAATGGACCAGCGAGAGCGAGAGCGCCTTCTCGAGGATCATCCCGTGGATGTCGATCGAGAGCCGCGCGCCGAGCAGCTGCCGCGTCAGCGAGAGCCCGCGCTGCGCGAGCGCGAGCGCGGCCACGAGGCCGAGCTCGACCGAGACCCACACGAGCGCCGCGCGCTCGTCGCGGGCGACCACCGCGTCCGTGATCGCCTTTCCCACGTAGGCCACCCCGAGCGGCAGCGCCGCCGCGGCGAGCGTGAGCGCGCCGAGGGCGACGCTCGCCGCCTTCGACGAGCGCCAGACGAGCTGGAGCGTCCGTGGTGTGTAGGCAAAGCTGTCCCGCAGGCGGGAGAGGCCGAGCATGGACGGCGGATTCTAACCACGCCGCGGCGCTCCGCCCGCGAAGACCCGCGAGGGCGCGAGGGCTGAGGGACGCGAGCGCGACCACGGGCGGCCGCGGTCGCGGGCGGGCGGGCGGGCGGGCGGGCGGGCGGGCGGGCGGATGCTGTGGCGGACGCGCGCCCGGCGCGGTATCCCGGGCCTCCGAAAGAAAAGGAGGCTCTTCATGTCGAGCATGTCCACGTTGACCATGGGCTACGGAGCGCTGCTCACAGCGCTCGGCGTCGGCGGATTCGCTGCGACGAGCGCGCCGACGGCGCTCATCCCGGCCGGCTTCGGGGTCGTCGCGATCGGGCTCGGCCTGCTCGCGCGGCAGGAGAGGTACCGCATGCACGCCATGCACGCGTCGGCCATGGTCGGCGTCCTCGGCTTCCTCGGCTCCGCCCGCGGCCTGACCCAGCTGCCGACGCTGCTCTCCGGCGGCGACGTGGCGCGCCCCCCGGCCGTCATCGCCCAGTCCGTGATGGCCGTCCTCTCGGCGGGCTACGTCGCCCTCTGCGTGCGCTCCTTCATCACGGCGCGCCGCGCCGCCGCCCGCACCTGAGCGCGACGCGCGCCGCCTCGCGCTCGGAGCGCGCCGCCCCGCCGCGCGGCGCGCGCCGCCTCGCGTGAGGAGCGCGCCGCCCCGTCAAGGAGCCCAGGCGCCTTCACTGCCCCTTCTTCCCATCGCCGTCCAGCCGGCGCGCTCGGTGCGGTCCTGTCGGGCGCGAGAGCCATCGAACGGCGCGCTCCTGCCGATCCGTAGAGAACGGCCGCTGCGGCCCGTCTCGCGCGGCGCGTGGTGGATGAGCCCCCCTCCCCTCTCCTCACGCGCCTTACTCTGCACGTCCCATCTCTGCGTGTCCGATCTCCGCGCGTCGGATCAGGGCGCTCGCACGCCGAGGACCTCTTCATGTCGATTATTTGACAATCCGGACCACCAGTCCGGAATGCTATAAATCCGCGCGCAAAAAGCCAGATCGGTGCCCTCGATGCCCGTGCATGATGTACTGTCATCGTCACCAGACCATCAACTACGAGAAGAGCGAGCACCATGCTTCGACGCGTCATTGCATTGGGGCTGACGGCGCCTTTTTTCCTTTCCTGCGAGGGGAGTGGTGGTGTCATCCAGATCTGGAATTGCGAGGAGTGCCTCAAGGGCTGGACCTGCACGGCGGACGCCTGCATCCCCCCGCACTGCAACAATGACGTCACCGATGGAGACGAAGGAGAGACCGACCGCGACTGCGGCGGCTCGTGCAAGCCTTGCGGCTTCGGCGCCTCGTGCGAGACGGGCATCGACTGCAAGGAGGGCGTGTGTCGCCTGGGAGTTTGCCAGGCTCCGACCTGCGTCGACGGCGTTGCGAACGGCTTCGAGACCGGCGTCGACTGCGGCACGCGCTCGTGCCCGCTCTGCCCCGCGGGCGAGGCGTGCCTCACCGGCGAGAACTGCGGGTCCGGCGTGTGCAGGGAGCGTGTCTGCCAGGCGCCCTCGTGCGACGACGGGGTCCTGAATGGAAGCGAGCTCGCCGTGGATTGCGGGGGGGACTGCCGGACGTGCCGGTAGCCCGAAGCGCCTAGCGAGGCGACCAGACCTCGCTACCGCACGCCGACGAGGCGTCGGCGCGGGGAGGAGCGCCCCTCGCCTCAGAGGAACTGGACCACGGGCACCGTCTCCAGGCTGACCGTGCCGCCGGTCGCGATCCAGCGGAAGCCATCGATGAGCGCGGTCGAGTCGAAGCGATCGTCGCCGGTGTCGAACAGGATGAACCGGAGCGAGATCTCCTCGCCGCCATGCACCGGCGCGCGGGTCTTGAGCCACCGGGTGCCGCCGTCGCGGCGCGGGCTGAACCCCGTCCCCACGAGCTCACCCGAGCCGAGCGGACATCCGTCGCAGACATCGAAGAACGCGATATTAACGCTGACCGGCCTTCCCTCCCCGTCGAACGAGAGATTGCCGTTGTACGATCCGGGAGGCGCGGGCGTCGCCAGCGCGACGAATTGATCGTTGAAGTCCTCGCAGACCCACTCCGGGTATTCGAACGTATAGAACTTGAAGAGGAACTCGTAGCCGGTCGCGTTCGTCGGCGCGCGGAGGACGACCTCGAGGCCGACGTCGTCGTTGATGAAGCTGGACGGAGGACAGGAAGGGTTGTCCTGAGGGAACCCGGGCGGCGCGGTGCCGGGACCGTAGCTCGAGCAGCTCCCGGACCAGCAGGCGTCGGGGTGGCCGGGAAGGCGTGCGCTCCCCGTCGAGAGCGCGAGGAGGCGCGCGCCGCCCTGCACGTGCACGTTGGGGCCGAACCCATCGAAGAGGCCAACCGCGGGCGACCGCTCTGCAGGCGAGCCGTCCCCGCGGACATACCTCGCGGAGAGCACACCCCACCGCCTGTCCTCGCGGGACGCCACGGCGCAAAGGTCGATCGCCTTGGCCCCGTTCGCCGGATCGAAGTCCTCCAGCGAGAGGCCCTCGTCGCACGGTGGCGGCACGTCGTCGATCACCCCGTCGCAATCCTCGTCCGCCGGCGCGGGGATCTGGCCGTTCGCGTCAGGCTCAGTGACCTCGACCTCGATCGCGCCTGGATTCACATTTCCATCAACATCGTTGCAGTCGCCCTCCGCGGGCGTGAACCCGTCCCCGTCGCCGTCCACGTTGGGATCGGTGATGGGGATTGCGTCACCGGAGCCCAGCCCTGGCTCGCCCGGCTCATCGAGCCCGCCGGGGCCGTCCTCGCCGATGGTCCCCGAGGGCTCCTCGCGCCCGTCTCCCCCACCCCCCGGCGCGGACGCGCCGCCCACCGCGGAGCACCCGAATGCGACGGCGAGCACCGCCATCACGGCCATGCCGGCGCAGGGGAGAGCCAACCGTTGTTCGATCATGCCGCACTTTGCCAGAGAGAACGGACCGACGTCGCGCGCAACCTCGAGCGGGCGAGCGCAACCTCGGTTCGAATGCGCGGACAGGCACGCGCAGCTCAGGCAGATGCGCATCCTCAGGCGGATGCGCGATCGCCGGACGCAGGCAGGGTCGGGCGCCGCTGCCGGACGCTCTACATCCGCTCCGGCGCCTCGATCCCGAGCAGGCCGAGGCCCTTCGCCAGCACCTCCGCCGTCAGATCGCAGAGCGCGAGGCGCGAGCGGCGCACGTCGTCGCTCTCGGCCCGGAGCACCGGGCAGCGCTCGTAGAAGCTCGTGAACGACCCGGCCAGCTCGAACAGGTAACCGCACAGGCGGTGCGGCTCGAGCGTGGCCGCCACGTCCTCCAGCACGGCGCCGAACCGGAGCAGCTCCAGCACGAGCGCCCGCTCCGCCGGCTCGCCCAGCACGATCCCGGCCTCGCGCGGCGACTCGACGCCGGCCTTCCGGAAGATCGAGCGGACGCGGGCGTGCGCGTACATCAGGTAGGGCGCCGTGTTCCCCTCGAACGCCAGCATGCGATCCCAGTCGAACACGTAGTCCTTGATCCGGTCGCTCGAGAGATCGGCGTACTTCACCGCGCCCACGCCGACCGCCCGCGCCACGGCGCCTCCGGCCTCGGCGTCGAGCTCGGGGTTCTTCTCCCGCACCACCTTCGCCGCGCGCTCCAGGGCCTCGTCGAGCAGGTCCGAGAGCTTCACGGTCTCGCTGCGCCTCGTCTTGAACATCTTCTTGTCGGCCCCGAGCACCGAGCCGAACGCCACGTGCTCGGCCCGGGCCGGCGGGGTGAGCCAGCCCGCCTCGCGCGCGGTCGCGAAGACCATCGCGAAGTGCTGGCTCTGCGGCGCGCCGACGACATAGACGATCCGGCGCGCGCCGACCGTCGTGAGGCGGTGGCGGATCGCCGCGAGATCCGTCGTGGCGTAGCCGTAGCCGCCGTCCTGCTTGCGCACGATGAGCGGCAGCGGCTCGCCGCCCTTGCCGGTGAAGCCGGCCGGGAAGACGCAGAGGGCGCCCTCGCTCTCGCGCGCCAGCCCCTTGCGACCGAGCTCCTCGACGACGTCGGGCAGCATCGGGTTGTAGAAGCTCTCGCCGGCAAAATCCGCGTCGGTCAAGGTCACGCCGAGGCGGCGGTAGACCGAGTCGAAGTAGCGCGTCGACTCGCGCACGAGCTGCCGCCAGAGCGCGAGGGTCTGCTCGTCGCCGCCCTGGAGCCGCACGACCCGCCGGCGCGAGCGCTCGGCGAACGCCGCGTCGCCGTCGAACTTGGCGCGCGCCTGCCGGTAGAACTCGTTGAGATCGCCGACCGAGAGCTCCTGCGAGGCCGCGGCCTCGCCGAGGTCGAGCATGTGCTCGATCAGCATGCCGAACGGCGTGCCCCAGTCGCCGAGGTGGTTCTGGCGGATCACGCGGTGGCCGAGCGCCTCGAGCACGCGCGCGAGGGCGTCGCCGATGATCGTGCTGCGGAGGTGGCCGACGTGCATCTCCTTCGCGGCGTTCGGGCCCGAGTAGTCGACGATCACCGTCTCGGGCTCGGCCGCGGGCGCGATCCCGAGCCGCCCGCCGCCCGCCGTCTCGGCGAGCTCGCGCGTGAGGTACGCGTCCTCGAGCGTCAGGTTCACGAACCCGGGGCCCGCGATCTCGACCTTCCGGCAGATCCCGTCGAGCTCCAGCGCCGCCACGATCGCCGCCGCGACCTCGCGCGGCGGCCTGCCGAGGCGCTTGCCGAGCGCCATGGCGGCGTTCGCCTGGTAGTCGGCGTGGGTGGAGCGGCGCAGGGAAGGATCAACCGCGGCGTGCTCGGCGCCGAACGCGGCGGTGATCGCCGCCTTGAATGCGCGGGCGAGGGCGTGGACGGGATCGGCCATGGCGTATCCTTTGGCCCGGGCGCCCGGCCAATTCAATAGACAAGCCGGAGCGGGACCGCCACATCAGCGCACCTTTGACAAAAATCGGGGTAGGCCGGACAGTTCACGCCTCACGTGAGCGCTTCCCCGCCCCCTGCCCCCGGCGATCCGCCGCCCGTCGCGAGCAACGCGCTCGCGGAGAGCGCGGCGGCCCAGCTGGTCGGGACGGTCCTCTCGGACCGGTACCGGATCGTGGAGCTCGTCGCGACGGGCGGGATGGGCGCGGTGTACAAGGCCGAGCACCTGCTCCTGCGCAAGTGGCTGGCCGTGAAGCTCCTCCTGCCCGCGGCGAAGGGCTCCCCGGAGCTCACGGCGCGCTTCGAGCGCGAGGCGATCGCGGGCGCGCACATCCAGCACCCGAACATCGCCTCGGCGACCGACTTCGGCACCCTCCCCGACGGCTCCCGGTTCCTCGTGCTGGAGCACGTCCGCGGCACGACGCTCGATCGCATCATCAAGAGGGGCCCCTTGCCCGCCCCGCGCGCCGCGGAGATCGCGCGGCAGATCGCGGCGGCGCTCGCCGCGGCCCACGAGCGCGGCGTCATCCACCGCGATCTGAAGCCGCGCAACGTCATGGTCGAGGACGGCACCGACGCCGTGAAGCTCATCGATTTCGGCCTGGCGAAGGTGCCGATCGAGCGCCTCTCCACGACGGACGCGCACAGCAGCGAGGCGCGGCCCGACGCCGGCCGGATCACGCTGAGCGGCATGGTCTTCGGCACGCTCGCGTACATGGCGCCCGAGGCGGCACAGGGCATGGATCACGTCGACGAGCGCTCCGATCTCTACGCGCTCGGGCTCATCCTCTACGAGATGCTCGCCGGGAAGCACCCGTTCGACGCGATCCTGCCCGTCGAGATCTTCCGCGAGCAGCTCCACACGGCGCCGCCGCCGCTCCGGCTGCGCGCCCCGGGCACGGCGGCGCCGCGCGAGCTCGAGGCGCTCGTGATGCGCATCCTGCGCAAGGACCCGGCGGAGCGCCCCGCGAACGCCCGCGCGCTGCTCGCGGCGCTCGACGCGGCCGTGCCGAGGTCCGAGGCGCTCGGCCTCCTCCCCTGGAAGGAGCCGCTGTCGAGCGGGACGTGGCGGCTCAGCGACCCGCTGCGCGCGATCCCGCACGCCATGCCGCCCGAGCTGCCGGCAGGGCAAGACCGCGCGGGCGCGGCCGGCGGCGCTGCGGCCAGGGGCGGCGCGGCTGGCGGGGCGGCGACCGGCAGCGCCGAGGCCGACGCGTTCGGCCTGCAGCTCGGGGCCGCCGGGGCTGACGGCGAGGCGCCCGGGAAGGCAGCGCGCGGGGCGGCAGGGGGCCGGCCGCGAGCGCGAGGGCGCGCGTGGGGCTGGATGCTCGGGGTGGCCGCCGTGGCCGTGATGGGCGCGGCGGGCGCGCTGCTCCTCGGCCGGCTGCCCGCGGGCGCAGGCTGGCTGCGCGCGGGCGCCCCGGCGGCCGCCGGCCCGGAGCTCCAGGCGGCGCCCGCAGCGGCGCAGACGGCCCCCGCCGGGGCGCCGGCCGCCCAGGCGCAGGATGCCCTCGGCCCCCCTCTGCAAGCCCCCTCCGCGGCGCCCGTCGCGAGCGCCTCGGCCCCCGGGTCGGCCGACGTCGCGGCGGCGCTGGACGCGGGCGCGGCGGCGCCGGACGCGGACGCGCCGGATGCGGGCGCGGCGCTCGCCGGCCCGGAGCCGCTCGAGGGCGCGGGCCTCCCGGCCGAGCGCGAGCGCCTCGTGGCGGCGGTCCGGGCGAAGCGGTGGGGCGACGCGGAGAGCGCGCTGCTCACGCTGCTCGAGAAGGATCGCGCCGCCTTCGAGCAACGCGACGTGATGACGGCCGCGGCCGCCGTCGCCGTGAAGAGCTCGTACCGGACCGACGGCCGCGCGGACGCGATCTTCGACGCGCTGGAGAGCCGCCTGGGCCCGGAGGGCCTCGACATCGCCTACGAGATCTCGAGCGGCTACGGGGGCACGCAGGGCGGAAAGCGCGCGGCGGCGCTGCTCCGCCGCCCCGAGGTGCTGAAGCGCGCGAGCGTCCCGCTGCGCATCGCCGTGGCGCTGCGCGAGGCCCCCTGCCGGCGCAAGGAGGCGCTCTTCGAGCGCGCGGCGCTCGAGGGGGACGCGCGCGCGCTCGTGTTCCTGGAGATGCTCCGCTCGTCGCAGTGCCAGCCGCGCATCGGGCAGTGCTGCTTCCACCACCACGAGGGGCTCGAGCGCGCGGTGCGCGCCCTGCGGGACCGGCTGCGCTACTGAGCCGACCGCGCCCGCGTGGCGCGGGCTCCCGGCGCGACGCGGCCCCGAGGGCCGCCGAGATGGGCTAGGCTCGCGCCCCCGGGTTCCACGGCGCCCAGGAGGCCAGAGCACGGCGACGGGGCGACGGGCGGCGCGGACGACAAGGACGAAGGATCAGGAATGAGCGACAAGACGAATGAGGAGATCTACAGGGCGTATCTGCTGGCTTACGCGTGCAGCGGCGACGCCTCGAAGGTCGCGGTGCTCCAGGACGCGCGCCCGCTGACGGCGGTGGTCGCCGCCGCGCTCGCCCTCGCCGAACGCGACCGCCACGCGAGCGAGCCGCCGGACACGTGGGATTCCCTGAGCGAGCGCCTGCAGGCGATGTTCGATGAGTTCGATCCGCACGGGTACGACCTGGCGGGCGGAGGCGACGAGTCGCTCGAAGACGACGAAGAAGACGACGAGGACGAAGACGGCGACGAGCCGATCGCCTCCTGAGCCGCCCGAGGCGCTTTATCGAGGAGCGGGCCGCGCAGCGCGCGCCGGCGACACGGCCATTCGCCCGGCGATCACGGGCGAATGGCCTTTTCTAACGCCACCTTCGCTCTCGGGTCGGCGGAGATCACGACCATCCCATCATCCCGTCGGCGTTAACCAACGCTTAGCGTCGCGTTCTCCTAAATCCGAACGTTTACGTTTACGTTCACGTCGGTGACCGGTGGAGGGGGCGGGCTTCGAGCCCTGAGCGTGACCGAGCCTGGTTAACGCCGCAGATCATCGGGTCGCTGCGCGTGACGCGGCCCCGCTCACCCCCCGAGGGTCGCGCCGTTCGAGGCGATGACCTCACGATACCAGTGCGCCGAGTCCTTGAGGACGCGCCTGCCCGTCGGGTAGTCGACGAAGACGAGGCCGAAGCGGTGTTTGTAGCCGTGGGCCCACTCGAAGTTGTCCATGATCGACCAGTGGAAGTAGCCGTTCACGGCCGCGCCATCGGCGATCGCCCGGCGGAGCTCGATCAGGTGGCGCGCCATGAAATCGATGCGCTGGGGGTCGTGCACCTTCCCGTCGAGCGAGATCCAGTCCCGGGTCGACAGGCCGTTCTCGGTGATCACGATGGGCCGCTTGTACCGCTCGTAGAAGAACCTGGGCCCCCAGTAGAGGCACTCGGGGGTGACCGACCACTCGAACGCGGTGATCGGGTGTCCCACCGGGTGGGGCACCACCTCGGCTGCGCCGTTCGCCCCGGCGCGCACCGGGACTCCCCAGTAGACGTTCACGCCGCAGAAATCGACCGGCTGCGCGATGATCTCCATGTCGCCGCTCCGGACCTCGGGCAGCTCGTTCGCGAACAGGCGGAGCCCGTCCTCGGGGTACCTGCCGAAGAACACGGGATCCATCCACCACGTGTTGGTCCACGTGGTCCGCGCGTTCACCGACCACGTGGCCGCGCGCGCCGCCTCCAGATCCTCCGGCGACGAGGTCGCGGGGTATTTCACCTGCGCGACGGGCGCATAATAGACGTTGCACCTCCCGGGGCTCGCCGCGCGGATGGCCTGCACCGACTTGCCGTGCGCGAGCAAGACGTGGTGGCAGACCCGGAGCACCTCGGCGAAGCGCAGCCGGTCGCCGGGGGCGTGGCGCCCCTCGTAGTGGCCGGCGCCGGCGAACACCTGAGGCTCGTTGAGCGTCATCCAGTCCTTCACCCGATCGCCGAGCTTCCTGACCACGACGCTCGTGTACTCGGCGAACCAGTCGGCGCTGTCGCGGTTCAGCCACCCGCCCTTGTGGTAGAGCGCGAGAGGAAAGTCCCAGTGGAACAGCGTGATGTGGGGCTCGACGCCCGCCTCGAGCAGCGCGTCCACGAGGCGATCGTAGAACGCGAGCCCGCGCTCGTTGACGGCGCCCGTGCCCTCCGGGAGGACACGCGGCCACGAGGTGCTGAGTCGATAGGCGCGGAGGCCGATGTCGCGCATGAGGGCGACATCCTCCTGGTACCGGTGGTAGTGGTCGCACGCGACGTCGCCCGTCTGGCCGTTCCACACAGCGTCCGGCTTCTTGCAGAACATGTCCCACACCGACGGCCCCTTGCCGTCCTCGTGCGCGGCGCCCTCGATCTGGTACGACGCCGCGGCGGCGCCCCACAGGAACCCTTCCGGAAAGCCTTCTTCGCTCTGCTGTCGCGTCATGGTGGCCGCCACCATACCAAAGGCGGCCGCGTTTCGGCGCCGCGGCGCACCGCGGCGTCAGCCAGCGTCGCGCGCCTCGTAGCCGGCCTCGCGCACGGCCGCGAGGAGCGCCTCCGCCGCCGCGCTCCCCTCGATGACCGCCTCTCCGCGCTCGAGGCTCACCTCGCTCACCCGCGTCACGCCAGGGACCTTCGCGAGCGCCTTCGAGACCGCCTGGACGCAGTGGCCGCAGGTCATCCCTTCGATAGCGATTCTGCGCATCTCCCCCCTATGCCCGCTCGAGGCAGCAGCGTCAACGAGGGCGCGCCTGGGCGGATCGCCGTCGTTCCGTCGCGCGTCGACGCAAGAGTCCCCCGGAACCGCCCAGGAAATGGCCTCTCCGGCGCGCTCCGCTGCCGAATGCTTGCGCCGGTTGCGCCGGTTGCGGCGCCCGCGTCCGCGTGATGTGCTCTCGAGCGTGACGGCTCTCGAGCACACGGCGCTTGTCGGCCACGGCGGCGTGCACATCATCGAGGGCGCCGGGGGGACGCGCCGCCATGCGCTCCACCTGGTCAAGCTGGTGGTGCCGGTCGAGGGTCCTCTCGAGATCGAGGCCGAGGTCGGGCGGCCGTTCGAGGTGCGCGCGCCCGTGCTCACCGGCGCCGGAGTCGCCCATTCCATCGGCTCTCCCGGCGCGACGGTGACGACCTTTCTTGCGCCCGAGGGGCTCGGCGCCGGCGCGCAGGCGGCCGCCCGCGGGCGGGTGCTCGTCCTCGAAGGCGCGCAGGCCGAGCGGGCGCGCTCGGCGGCGCGCGACGCGCTCCGCGGCCGGCTCGATCACGCGGCGACGCACGAGCTCATGAGGGCGTGCGCCGGTGCGTTCGCGCCGGGCGGCCCGCCGGTCGATCGCCGCGTGCTCCGCGCCATGCGCCGCCTGGCGGAGCAGGCGCCGGGCCGCCCCGCGCTGGGCCCGCTCGCCGCCGCGGAGGGCCTCTCTCGCTCGCGGCTCTCCCACCTGTTTCACGGCGCCTTCGGCCACCCGCTGCGCGATTACGTGACCTTCCTGCGCGTGCGGACGGCCATCCGGGCGCTCATGGACGGCGCCCCGCTGGCGCAGGCGGCGCTCGCCGGCGGCTTCCACGACCAGGCCCACCTGGCCCGCGCGATCGTCGCCACGCTGGGTCGCACGCCGGGCTCGGTCGCTCGCAGCCGCTTCGTACAAGCCGAGGCCACGGCCGGGGCCATGGTGATCCCCTGAACCCAAGGAGGATCCATGCCCCCCCGCGCTGTCGGCGCAGCCCGCGTCGCCCTCGGCCTCATCGTCCTGCTCGGCGGCATCAACGGATTCGTGCGCATCGTGCCGGTCCCCGAGCCGCTCCACCCGTTCATCCAGCTGCTTGTCGACAGCGGCTACATCCACGCCGTCAAGGTCGTCGAGATCGCCGCCGCGGTCCTGCTCCTCCTCGACCGCCGCCGCCCCCTCGCGCTCGCGCTGTTATGGCCGGTCGTGGTGAACATCGCCCTGTTCCACCTTCTGCTGGACCCCCGCGCCGGCATCAACGCCGTCGTCCTCCTCGGCCTGCTCGGCGCCCTCACCTGGCATGATCGCCACGCGTTCGCGCCGCTCCTCGCCGAGGGGCGGTCCGGGTCGCCCGACCCGAAGGGCGACCCGGCGCGCGGAGAGCGCGCCTCGCTCGCCTAGAACCCGATCCCCTACGGCGCGCTGTCCTGGAGCACGCCGTCGGGCACGAGGCGGAGCGAGCGAACCGCGCCCTCGCGCGCGAGCAGGAGGGCGCCGAGCACGCCGGCCTCGTCGCCCAGCGGAGAGGCGACGACCGGCACGTCCGCGCCGCGGACGGCGTGGCGCGGCAGCTCCTCGCGCACGCCGGCAAGGAGGATGTCGGGCGCCGCCAGCAGCTCGCCGCCCAGCACGATGAGCTGGGGGTTGAGCAGGTTCAGCAGGACCGCGATGCCGCGCGCGAGCTGCGTGCCCGCCTCGTGGAAGATCGCGCGGGCGCTCTCGTCGCCGGCGAGCGCCGCGCTCGCGACGGCGCTGACCGCGTGCGGGCGAGCGAGCGCGGCGAGCTGCGGTGAGCGCGCCGACGCCGCCTCGGCGGCGCGCCGGAGCGCCATGACCGAGGCGAACGTCTCCAGACATCCGCGGCGCCCGCAGCCGCAAGGAGGGCCGTCGTCCGCAACGCGGCAGTGGCCGATCTCCCCGCTGTACCCCTGCATCCCGAAGAACAGGCGTCCATCGGCGACGAGGCCCGCGCCGACGCCTAGCCCGACGTAGATCCACACATACGACGCGTGCCCCCGCGCCGCGCCGAGCTCCCCTTCCGCCACCGCCGCTGCCTGAGGCAGGTTGTACACAGGCACCTGCATGCGAAGCGCGCGGCTGAGCTCCGCGCGCACAGGGAACCGCTCCCAGCCCAGGTTGGGCGCAAGCACGCAGACGCCGCTCGGCCGCTCGATGAGCCCAGGCAAGACCGCGCAGGCGCCGCGCAGCCGCTTCCGCGGCACCCCACTCAGCTGCAGCACCTTCGGCAAGAGCTCGACGATATCGCGGACCGTCCGGTGCGGATCGCGCAGGACGGTGGGCTGCTCCAGCCGCGCCCGCAGCCGCCCGCGGGCGTCGGCCACGGCCACGGCCGTCTTCTCGACACCGATCTCGATGCCGAGGAAGGCCGCGCTGTCGTCGTTGAACTCGAGGAGCCGCGCCGGGCGCCCGCCGCGCGATTCGGTCCCGACATCGCGGACGCTGCCGCTGTCGAGGAGCTCCTCGATGATGGCCGAGACCGTCGGCTTGGTCAGCCCGCTCAACCGCGCGAGGTTCGTGCGGGAGATCGGACCGTGCTCTTGCACGAGGTCGAGGACGAGGGAGCGGTTCAGCTCCCGAGGGGTACGGTTGTTCGCCGTCTTGTCGTTGGCACGGACCATTCGAGCAAAACCAGACTTAGCCGTCCTCGTGCAGCAAAAGCAAGGGGCGTCGCAGCCGAGCTGTCACGAAAGCGCGCGCGGCGAGCCTGGTCCCCCGCGCTCTCCCGAGCTCTCCCGCGCTTCTCCGCGCGTCGCTGCCTCGACGCCCCCACCCCGCGGCGCGTCAGCTGCTTATGTCAGCATCACAATCGTCGCTGCCCGGACGGCCACCGGCGCAGCGCCCCTCCCGCCCTCCACGTAGCAAACTGCCCCGCTTCGGGGGATGGGCTCCTACAGCCCGCACCCCCGTGTGGCGGAACGCCGCATCGCCGCATGTGAGGTGGAAACAGGGAGCGCGCGGCCCTCTCGGCGTCCGACCCGCCCTGACCTGGCGATCGCCCCGCTCCCCGCTCCGGCGACGCCGCGAAGCTCCGCGGCGGGCGGGCTCATCTCTTCTCCAAGGGAACACCGATTGCAGACGGCAACGAACGAGAAGCGGTGGATGACAGATGGCAGGCGCTCATCGGCAATCGACGCTCAATGAACGACAAACGGCAAACGCGGGAAGCGAGCAAACACCGGATCGATGAGCGCAGACGCCGCGGGGCGTGAAGGGGAGCGATCGTCAAGGCGCTGGAGTCCTGACATGCCGACGCACTGTCACCCCAGGTCGAGCCAGGGCTCGACGGGTTGGAGGACACGGCGACATCGCACAGCGACGCGTTGCCCAGCTCGCGCGCGATGCGCATGGCCGAGGAGACGCCCGGAGCGCCGGGGCGCTTCCTCACGAGGAGTTTTCACGATCATGAAGATGACACATGTTCTGGGTGCATTGTTCGCTGTAACGCTCGCCGCCTGCACGGCGACATCCGATGATGCCGAGGTCGCGGATGCGGAGGAGACCGGGGCCGCCGAGGGCGCGCTCGCGGTGAGCGACGTGGCGGCAGCACCGGCGTATTTCGAGCACGAGAGCCGCTTCACCCTCGCGCGGCCCGGCGGCATGTGCGGGGGCATCGCCGGCATACGCTGCGCGGCGGGCCTATATTGCGACTTCGCCCCCGAGGCGAACTGCGGCGCGTACGACCGGAGCGGCACGTGCGAGCTCATGCCCGACGCGTGCCCGCAGAACTACGATCCGGTGTGCGGCTGCGATGGCCGCACCTACAGCAACGGCTGCGTCGCGGCCACGGCCGGCGTCTCGGTGAGGAGCGCGGGGGAGTGCGGCCCCACGATCGTGGGGATCGGCGAGAGCTGTGGCGGCTTCACCCTCGGCGGGCCGCGCGTGTGCGGCGAGGGGCTCTACTGCAAGTACGCGCCGTCCGCGATCTGCGGGCGCGCGGACGCTTCCGGCACCTGCGCGGAGAAGCCCGATGTTTGCACGAAGGAGCTCGCTCCCGTGTGCGGCTGTGATGGCCAGACGTACGCCAACGCTTGCACGGCGGCAGCGAGCGGCACCTCCGTCGACGCGCGGGGCGCGTGCGCGGACGCGCCGATCGAGTGAGCGAGATCGCCGCCCCGCTCCGCGGCTGCTCGAGCGCGAGGAGCGCGGGCGGCGCGCGTTCACGGCTGCTTCTCGACGGATTGCACGTCGAGCTGGATGAATTGACCGACGTACGGCTCGGGCGCCGGGGGGACGCCTTCCACGACCAGATGCTTGAAGTTGGCGATGCTGGTGTGATTCGGATCCTCGCCCTTGAAGGACACCGTGGATCCGCCCCGGATCGGGATGGTCTTCGTGTGGTCGATGATGAACGTGTCGTGCCCGACGGTCGGGCTATCGTTGAGCCAGTAGACCTCGGCCGGGTCGGAGACAGAGATGCTGTAGCGGTTGTACGTCGCGTTGTCGGGTGTACCGCCCACGCGGAAGTGCATGCCGTCGGGCGTGCCGCCCTTGTAGGTCTCCGGCTCGACGACGCCGCGGAGCCGGACGGTCACCAGATAGACCGTGTCGGGCGAGCCGCCGAACGTCTTCTTCTCGTCGACCAGCGCCGAACACGGACACTCGTCGCTGTTGCCCGGGTCCCTGTCGCACGGCATCTCCCAGCGGAAGCCGTCGATGCTGTCGGCCGCGGCGAGCAGGTTTTCTTCTTGGCCGCCGCTGCCGCCGGCCCCGCCGCTACCGCCGGCCCCGCCGCTGCCGCCGGCCCCGCCGCTGCTGCTGGAGCTCGCGCTGCTGGAGGCGCTCGTGCTGGCGGCCGTCGAGGCTCCCCCGCCCGAACCCGCAGCGCTCGTCGTGCTGGAGCTGGCCTGATCGTCCGCAGGCGGGTCGGAATCGGAGCCGCAGGCGAGAAGGACCATCATCGCAGGGACCACGATCAAAGAGATTCTCATTTTACACCAGTCCGGCGAGGGCGCCGGCAGTAGAGGCTGGGGACGCGAAACGTCGTTGCCTTGATATCACGGCTCGTTCGCGTGACCATGTCAGGTTCGTGAGCGGCCCGGTGCACTACCGGACGAAGCCAAAGGAGGACGTGCGGCCGATAATGTGAACGTTCACATGGCGGGCGTCAATGCGAATCGACCGACCGGCGGGGTTCCTCGAGCGTGCGGGGGGCGGGGCCGAGGACATGGGAACTGGGCCTGCGGTCGCGGTAGGATGCCATGGCGCCCGGGGCGCCGGGCTCCGTCGCGCCGCATTCACGCTTTGCAGCGAGGTTGAACGTGAGATCCTGGATCTCTGCCCGTCGAATCCTGTGCGTCCTCCTGCTCGCGCCGCTCGCCCTCGGGATGGGCATCAGCGAGCAGGAGTTCCTGTGCGAAAATGCGGCTGCGCATCTCGAGGAGTGCTGTCCGTCGTTCGCCGCGACTCCCGCGCTCTGCCAGCAGAACGTCGGCTGTAACGGGAACGAGGAGCTGTGGCTCACGGCCGACGAGAGCCGGTGCATCCAGGACAGGGAGTGCGGCGACCTCGTCGCGAGCAACGTCTGCGAGCAGGCGGCCGCGCGCATGAAGCTCGCCGAGGGGGGGAGCGCAGGCGTCGCGCGCCCGGTGGTGTGTCGATGAGGCGGCGTATCCGCTCGTCGAGGCGGCGATGGGGCGGCGCGGCCGTGCTCTCCGGGCTCCTCGCCCCCGCCCTCGCCAGCGCGCAGGAGCCGCAGCCTCCTCCGGGGCCGCCCGCTCTGGCGCCCCTCCCCTCGCCGCCGCCCGCGACGCCCGCGACGCCCACGACCGCAGAGGCGCCGTCGACCGCGCCGCCTGGGGCGCCCGCACCCGAGGGCCCGGAGGGGTGGAAGCGCGGCTTCGGCGCCAAGCTCCACGCCGGGGGCTCGTGGCAAAGCTTCTATTCCCTCGCCATCTATGGAGCGAGCTTCGGCGCCGCCGCCGGGGGCACGCTCGAGCACGTCGCGCTCTGGGGAGGGTTCGAGGGCTTCGTCGGCGTCACCGAGTTCGGCCTCCCCGCGCGCATGTTCCGCCCGAGCTTCGCGGTGGAGGCCCACCTCGGCGATTTCCGGCTCGGCGGAGGCGCGGGCCTGCTCCTGCTCGCGGTGACCCGCGCGACGTCAACGTCGTCCATGACCTCCACGGCGTTCGGGTTCAGCGGGCACCTGAGCTACGACCTCGTCACCCTCGATCAGCACGCGATCTACCTCGAGGCTCGGATGAACGTCGATCTCGCCTCGGCGATCCTCTGGGGGCCCTCGGGAGCCCTGGGCTTTCGCTACTAATTCTACTCACCAGGAGTCCGGCCAGGGATCCAGGGAGAGATTTCAACGCAAAGACGCAAAGGCGCGAAGACGGATCTCTGACCTGCGCAAGCAGAGACGGCCTTGGGCGCTGCAGCGCTACGGCTCTCCGCCGCCAACGCTCCCCTCGCCGTGCCGGTGCCCCCGCGCCCGCCGCTCGCGGTTCCTCGCCACCTTCGCCGCGCGGCTCGCCATGAGCTCCGGCGTCGGCTTGCGCCCCAGGTGCGGCTCCTGCTCCGCGTGGTGCTCGTCGAACGACCCCGGTTCGCTGCCGAGCTCGAAGATCGCGACCTCCCGCTGGCCCCGCTCGCCGAGGCGCAACGGCATCACCGCCGCGCCGATCCCCGCCCCGACGTAGACCGCCCCCTGGCCAGGCTCCCCCCGCTTGCGCGTGCCGTAGAGCCCGTGAATGTACCGGTGCCCCGCGATCTTGCCGATCGAGAGCTCGTTCAGGCGCGCGACCGTCACCTGGCCCGCGTGCGTGTGGCCCGACAGCACCAGCGGGATGCCATGGCGCCAGAGCCCGTCCGCCTCCTCGGCGATGTGCGAGAGGCCCAGCGTCGGCAGGTCGCGCCGCATCCCCTTCACCGCCTTCTCGAGCGACGCGTGGCCCGTATACGCGTCGTCGAGCCCCACCACTTGGAGCCGCTCATGGCCCAGCGTGATCACCGTGCTCGCGTTGCAGAGCACCGCGGCGCCGCCCCGCTCGAGCGCGCGCTTCACCGCGTCGGCGCCCGACCAGTGATCGTGATTCCCCAGCACGGCGATCACCGGCGCCTCGAAGCAGCGCACCACCTCTTCCAGCTGATCGAGGTAGAGCTGGCTGTGACACACGAAATCGCCCGTGAGCACGACGAGGTCGGGCCGCTGCAGGTTCGTCAGCGCGACGGCCGCGCGCTGCACCCGCACCGACGTCACGCGACCGACATGCTGATCGGTCAGGTGGGCAATCCGGAGCGACGACATCTGATCGAGGTAGGCCGCCGGCCCCGCAAAACGCCGGAGCCGAATCCCCATGGCCGGGTCCGCTCCCTCAGGCGCGGGCTCCCCCCCGGAGGCGCCAGCGCCTCGCGTGAAGAGCCTCCGCCACCGCTCCCTCGCAGGTACTGCGCTGCTCACGATGGCCGAGTGTACGGGTGAGGCTGAATGGCCGCCACCTTTTCTTTCGTCGAAGACGCCTTGACACCTCGATTCAGCGGAGCGCAGCAATCTGTCGACATGGGCGACGTGACCGACGTGAGCGTCGCGATCGTCGCGGTCCGCCGCCTGGCCGCACGCGGGACAGCGCCGATCTTGGAAAACTCCGCGCTCGTGCGACTCAGGCATCCATCATCGCGCCTGAGCTCGTCGGATCAGGTCGCGATCGATGGATGCCAGGGTAGGACAGCCGGCGAGCGCCATGGCGATCGAGAGCTCATCGCGCAACCCCGCGAGCACGCGCGCGACGCCCTCGCCGCCGAGCGCGGCGAGCCCCCACAGGACTGGGCGTCCGACCAGCACCGCGCGGGCGCCGAGCGCGATCGCCTTCAGCACGTCGGTACCCCACCGGATACCGCCGTCCATCAGCACCAGGCACCTCCCGGCGACCGCGTCGGCGATCGCCGGGAGGGCCTCGATCGTCGCGGGGGCGCCGTCGAGCTGCCGCGCGCCGTGGTTGGAGACGACGACGCCGGCGGCGCCCGCGTCGAGCGCGCGGACCGCGTCGTCCGGCCTGACGATGCCCTTGAGCAGGAGTGGGAGCTTCGTGAGCGAGGCGAGCCACCCGACGTCGCGCCACGTCAGCGAGGCGTCATGTCGGGAGGCGACGTAGGACGCGAGCAGAGAGCCTCGCTCCTCGGCCGGCGCGGCCGCCGCGACGTCGACGAGGTTCGCCATCACGAGCCCCTCGGGCAGCGCGAAGCCGTTGCGCACGTCCGCTATCCGGCGGCCGAGGACCGGTGTGTCGACGGTCAGCATCAGCGCCCGGTAGCCGGAGGACTCGGCCCGCTCGACGAGGGCGCGCGTGAGGCCGCGATCCTTGTGGACGTAGAGCTGGAACCACTTCGGCCCTGGAGACGCGCCCGCCACCGCCTCGAGGCTCGTTGTCGAGAGGGTGGAGAGCGTGAAGATGGTGCCGAGCTCGGAGGCCGCCCGCGAGGAGGCGATCTCACCGTCGGGGTGCGCGAGGCGCTGATAGGCCGTCGGCGCCACGAGGATGGGGAACGGCACCCTCGTGCCGAGCACCGTCGTGCTCATGTCCCGCTCGGCCACGTCGACGAGGACGCGGTAGTGGATCTCGAGGCGGCGGAAGGCGCGCCGGTTCTCGCGGAGCGTGCGGCCCTCGTCGGCGCCTGATCGGTAGTAGTCATAGGCCATCTTCGACAGCCGGGCGCGCGCTGCGCGCTCGAAGTCGTCGACGGTGAGCAGCGACGGAGCGGGGCGAGGGTCTTGCACGGTGTTCTCCTGGAGATCCCGGCGGCGCGTCCCGACCGCAGGGGGCGCCCATCCTACCAGCTGGCCCCGCGACCAGCCGGCTGGCGAGCGCGCTTCCCCGCAGCCCAGCGCGGCCGCGGCGCCCGTGGGAGCTCGACCGCGGCGCGCGAGGGGCACGTCCACCACCGGGCCTCCGGGCGGCCGCCCTCGAGCAGGGGGCGTAGGCTTCGGTCTCAGTTGCAGGCGGCGAACTGCCCGCTCGCGGGCTGGTTTCCGGCCTTGAGGTCGAGCATCGCTTCCACGGTGGAGCCGTTGATGTCGGTCGCGCGGACGTGATAGGGCGCATTCCCCATGTTCCCGTCGCCGACGACGAAATAGTTGTACGACTGCCGCGTGGCCGTCTGCCACGTGCCGTTGATCTCCACCTCCAGCTTCTCGATCGGGTGCGCATGCCCCTCGACGAGGATCTCGTTCCAGTACTTGTTGCTCGCGTCCTTGAGGCGGAAGGAGACGGCGCCCGTCGTCGGACAGGGGATGTACCGCCAGGAGATCTTCCCCGCCGCGCCGCCGTGGGTGGTCCCCAGATACCCCTCGCGCTCTTCGCCGATCTTGAGAAAGGCGTTCTTGCTGAGATCGATGTGGCCCGCCGTGCACTTCGGGTTCGTGGCGATCGGGCACTGGTCCACGACCATGGCCTGCACCTTGCGCCCGTCGTCCCGGGAGACCTCGACGCACGCGCCGCACATCGCCGCCGCGTCGTAGTCGGTGGTGTTCATGGCGGCGAAGTACTGGCCTCCGCCGAACGGGACGTGCCCGACGACGTCCGGGTTGCGCCCGACGATCGGGTAGCTGCAGTTCACCTCGGTCGAGCCCATGTCGAGCGTGTAGAAGGTGATGGATCCGTTCGCGTACTCCGCGGGATAGTCGCAGCTCACCGGCTCGCTGCCCGTTCCCGTCGAGGTGGTCGCGCCGGTGCTCGTGGCGCTGGGCTCGCCGCCGCCGCTCGTCGAGGAGGTGGAGCCGGTCGTCGTGGAGCTGCCCGGACCAGCGCCCGCGCCCGTCGTGACGCCGTCCCCGCCCCCTGCGCCTGTGCCGGCGCTGGCGCTGGCGCCGACCGCGCCCGCGCCCCCCGGCCCGCCGGCGGCGGACGAGGCGCTCTCCGCGCTGCCGGCGTCACCGCCGCCGCCATCGCTGCAGCCAGCGACGCCGAGCGCGATCAGCGACACGAGCGGCCATAGAATGCCCTTGGGCATAGAACCTAGCTTCATCTCGACTCCTTAAGATTTACGATAGGGATGGATTCGCGAATCCACGCGATTGGCTTATCACGGCCCCGCGGCGCGCTGCTCGATGAAGGTGCCGGCCGCCGTCGTGTACGCGATCCACAGCGAACCGCCGCGATCCGCCTCGATCGCCACGTGCTTGAACGACTTGCCCTCCACCGCGACGCAGCGCGCGTGAAACCGCCCTTCGCCGTCGAGCTGCCCGAGCTCGAGCGCGTGGCGCGCCCCGGGCTCGCGCGAGACCGGCCGGACCCGGGCCACGTGGATCGGCGAGACGCCCTGCGTGGCCGCGATCGGCGCGGGGCTGAGCCCGTTCGGGTAGAGCGACCAGACCGCGGGCATGTCGTCGCGCGGCGCCTCGTCGACGCGGATCGCCGCCATGCCGAACGCCGAGATGTCCTTCGCCGCCGGCAGGAGCACGTACGCAGGCCCTGCGGCGCCGATGGCGAGCGCGCCGCCCATCCGCGATTCCCCCGCGTCGCCGACGAAGACGACCGCGTCAGGGCCGAGCTCGAGCTTGCCTTCCGCCGTGAGCCCCAGCGTGCGTGCGTGCACCGGCGTCAGCGCCGACCGCGCGTCGATGTACATCGCGAGCGCGCCTCCCTTCCAGGGCGACAGCGCGACGAAGGTGGCGCCGCTGCCCTCCTCGGAGAGCGGCACGGCGGCCCCGTCGTCGAGCACAGCGAAGGCCTGCGTCACGGCGCCCTCGCTCGTCTTCCGATCCGAGAGAAAGGCGAGCAACGTGTGCCCTCCGGGCAGCGCGACGGCGGAGATCCCCGTGCCGCGGCGCCCGGCGCCGATGGGCGGCCCCTCGCCGCCGCCGAGCGGGGTCCTCCGGATCGTGCCGCCGTGATCCATGCAGTACACGAACCGGGAGGCCACCGCGCACGCCGGCCACGAGGCGCGCGCAGGATCGCCGCTGCCATCCCCGGCGTCGGGCGCGGCCTCCGCGGGCGGAGAGCCTGGCGCGGTGAGCCCGCCGAACGACGGCGCGACGTGCTGCGCCACGCCGTCGCGGTTGAAGATCACCCGGAAGTCGGCGCGCTCCGCCTCGTCGGGAGACCAGAGCAGCGCCGGCCCACGGAGCGAGAGCGAGAGCGGCCCTCGGCGCAGCGTACAGCCTGCGCCCAGCGCGGCGGCGTCTGGAGCTGCCGCGTCTGGCGCGGCGGCGTCCGGAGCTGCCGCGTCCACCGCTGCCGCATCTGCCGCTGCCGCATCTGCCGCTGCTGCGTCCGCCACCCCCGCGTCCAGCGACAACGCGCTCGCGGCGCTGGCCGCGCTCGCGGTGGGCGCAACGGAGGGCCCCTGCGCCGCAACACCCGCGTCGGGCGCCGGCCCGGCGCCCGGCGTACCCGAGCCGTCACGGCAGGCGGCGAGCGCCGCCAACACGAGCACGCGCGCGCCCAGGGGGGGATACCTCACCACCGCGGCCCGACTCCGAGCAGGGCCTGGATGTTCCCCGAACGCATGCGAAAGCTATCGGGCGAACGGCGTGTAGCGTCAACCCGGGAAGCATCGCCGGACGCCGTGACGGCCCGTGGAACGAAGGGGGAGTCCATCCGAAGAGCGAAGTCTGGTGCTCTCACCACCGCTGGCGAGTCGGTCGCGCGAAGAAGAGGAGCGCTAGGACGAATTGAACGATCCAAAACCATCACTGCCTGCGCTGCCTCCCGGGGAGGCGCACGATCCTATCGAATCGTTCGAGAAGACCGGCGCGCGCGGCGACACCGGCGGTCCGGCGCCGGGGAGCTCGACGGTGAACGTGGCGCCGGCGCCGGGCGCGCTCTCGACACGGATCGAGCCGCCGTGCGCCTGCGCGATCTGGCGGCTGATGTACAGGCCGAGCCCCAGCCCGCCGTAGTGCCGGTCGGACACGGCGCGCTCGAAGCGATCGAAGATCCGCTCCTGGCGCGCCGGGTCGACGCCGATCCCGTGATCCTTCACCGAGAGCCGCGTCGTCCCGGCCTCCTCGCCGAGGACGATCTCGATGGGCTTGCCCGGGCCGAACTTGATCGCGTTGGCGACGAGGTTCGTGACGATCTGGTCGACGCGGGAGCGATCCCAGGAGCCCACGTTGCGGCCGCTGATCCTCAGCGAGACCGAGCAGCCGGCGCGCGCCAGATCCAGCTCGAACCGCGCGATCACGTCGCGCACGACCCCGCCGAGGTCGACCTCCGCCAGGTCGAGCGAGGCCCGATCCGTGTCGATCCTCGAGACCTCGAGGAGCTCGCGGTTCAGGCGGGCGAGGCGCATCGCCTGCCGCAGCGCGCGCTCGACCTGCCTGCCCATCGCCGGCGGATCGCAGAGCCGACCCGAGCGAAGGCTCCTTTCCATGGCCTCGAGCGAGAGCGTGAGCGACGTCATCGGTGTATTGAGCTCGTGCGTCGCCACGGTGAGGAACTCGTCCCGCATGCGGATGGCCTCCTGGGTAGCGCGGTACAGCCGCGCATTGTCGATCGCGAGCGCGGCCCTGTGCGCCACGTGCTGGACGATCTCCAGGTCGGCCTCCACGTAGCAGCGCCCCGGCGCGGACGAGACGACGCTCAGCGCTCCGATCGGCCGCCCCCGCGCCATGAGCGGCACCACGATGAGGCTCTGCGCCCCGAGCTCGCGGATGAGCCTCGCATGCTCGTCGTCCTCGCAGTAGTGCCGGAGCTCTTCCTCGGAGCACCCGGAGACCAGCAACGGCTCACCACACCGCAGCGCCCTGGCCGCTGGATGGGGCGAATCCAGGGCAGGAGAATACCGACGCCGCAGCTGCTCGAGCAGCGACTCCTTGGCGGAATCCCTGTGCGCCCAGATGCTTCGCCGGATCTGCTCGCCTTCGACGACATCGGTGATGCACCAGTCGCAGAGCGATTGCACCGCGAGCCGCGCGACGCGCGCCAGCGTCTCCTCGTAATCGAGCGACCCGGAGAGGATCTCCCCGGCCTCGGCCAGGAAGGCCGCGCGCCGCTCCGCCGCCTCGGCCCCGGTCCTCGCGGCCTGCTCCTTGGAGAGGAGCCGCGCGTTCTCCAGGGAGATCGCGGCCTGCGCGGCGAGCAGCGACAGGGCGGTGAGCCGCTCCGGCGGGAACGCGCCGGCGAGGAGGTCGTTCTCCAGATAGAGCAGGCCCGCCACCTCCGCCTGCCTCAGGATGGGCATGCAGAGGACCGACCTGGGCTTGCGCCGCGCGAAGTACGCGTCGCCGGAGAACTTGCCGGCGAGAGCCTCGGTAGGGCTCAGGATGACGCGCTCCTTCGTCCGTTGCACGTAGCGGACGAGCGTCATGGGGACGCGCTGTGAAGCGCCCTCCCCGGAGCGCGGGAAAACGGTCCTCACCTCCCCGCTCTCCTCCAGGATGGCCTCGGCTCCGATGGAGAGTCGCTCGTCCTGGTGCAGGACGAGACAGGCTCGCTGCGCGCCGCCCTGCTCGAGGACGACCGTGAGCAGCGTCCGCAGGAGCTTGTCGAGGACGATCTCGCTCGAGATGGTCTGCGACGCCTTGACCACCGAGAGCTGGTCGAGCTGCTCGAGCCGCGCCGCGAAGGAGGCGGTCGGGGCGAGCGGCCTCGCGTCCCAGAGACGCGGATTCCGCTGATCGATGTGCCGGACCTTGCCGTCCGCCCCCCAGCGGACATAGCAGGCGCGGGCCTCGCGGAGGTAGGTGTCGGCGATCAGCTCGAACCCTCGCTCCCGGTAGAACCCCGACGCGATCTCGTAGGCCAGCGCCTCGTTGTGCACGAAGCCGCTCGCGCGCGCCGAGCGAATCGCCTGCTCGTAGAGCTGGGCAGCGTCGTCCCATGCGCCGCGGAGACGCGCGATCTCGGCGCCGATCAGCGCCGCCCGGTCGCCGAAGTTCTCGGGGCAGCTCTCCGCCCAGGTGTCGATCTGCCGCTGGTGGGCGGCGAGCGCCTCGAGGTGCCGGCGCCGCTCGGCGGCGTCCGCCGCGCGGCAGCGCGCCGCCCGCACGAGCGCTCCATAGAAATGGTACTCGGCCACCTCGAAGAACGAGCCCGACGTCCAGAGGAGCGGCCGCGCCTTCTCCGCGGCCTCGAGCGAGCCGTCGAGATCGCCCGCGAGGAAGCGCGCTTGCAGCTTGCGTATCCAGTACCAGCAGGTCGCGATCGCGAGGCGCGGATCACCCTCCAGGCGCTGCTCGAACCGGCGCTCGTCGAAGTCGGCGTCGCTGAAGGAGGAGAGATCGGGCAAGAGGCCCCGGAGGGCCCGGATGAGCCTGAGCTGCGCGGTGACGATGTCGACCTCGAGGCCGAACCGCGCCCGCCGCACGAAGTCGAGCGCGCGCTCGGCCTCGCGCTGCACCTCGCCGAGGGGCTCTCCCGCGGCGAGGAGGATCGTGATCAGGCAGTTCTTGTTGTACGAAGCATACGTGATGTCCCCGGTCTCCTGCCCCGCCTCGAAGCCCCGTCGCAGGAGCTCGACGCCGGCGCGCATGTGCCTCACCCACGGGTTGACCCGGTGCCCGAAGCCCAGGTAGACGCGGGATTTGAGGCGCAGGGCCCCGCGGCGCTCCAGGAGCTCGAGGCCGAGCCTGGCGAACCGGTAGGCCATGCGGTAATCGCCGAAGCGCGGCCCGAGGAGCATGCCGAACCAGGTGTAGGCGAGGCACGATGCATCGCAGTTGCCGCGCTCGAGGCTGAGGGTCGTCATGCGCGTCACGACGAGGCAATTCAGGTTCGCGTCGGTGAACAGCGCCGGCGACTGCGCGTGGGTCAGGACCTCGAGGGTCGCGCGGCACTCCGGGTCCGTCATCCGGGGTGAGTCGATGAGGTCCTCGACCGAACGGCTCCCGAGCAGCTCCCAGACGCGCTCGTATTCCTTCCGTACCTCCTCGTCCGTTGGGTGCGGCGACCACGTGACGCCGACGCGGCGGAGGTAGTCGAGGCCCACGTCGACGCCGCGATCGCTGCGGTCCATGGTCGTGTAGAGGCCGAGGCGCACGCACGTGACGGCGGCCAGATCGACGAGGCTCGCGGCGCGGCGCGAGAGCGCCGAGAGCCGCTCCTCGGCCGCCGAGAGATCGCCGGTGAGGTACTCGCACTCGGCCCGATGGAGCTCGAGCTCGAAGGTGAGCTCGTACCGTCGCTCCCAGCGATCCTCCGGGAGCAGCGCCCTGCCGGCGGCCAGATACCTCAGCGCCAGGACGCAGGCGTTCGACCCCCTGGCGCGCTTGCCCGCGATGAGGTTGAGCTCAGCCACCCGCTCGCGCTCCGCCCATGATGTGATCAGCGGAGCGCCTCGGTCGAGCTGATTGACGATCTCGAAGATCTTCTCCTCGAGCGCCTCCGGCGCCGCGCGCGACGCGAGCAGCCGGCCGATCCCGAGGTGCATCGCCGGCCGCTCGCCTTCGGGGATGAGCGAATAGGCGGCCTCCTGGACCCGGTCATGGACGAACCTGTACGAGGCGTCCCTGCGCAGGACCAGCCCCACGCGGACGGCATCCCAGAGGTCCGCGTGCGTCTCCTCCACCGAGCTGCCGCGGACCATCGCGAGGCGGTCGACGCCGGCGGTGCTCCCGAGACAGGCGAGGTGCTTCAGCGCCTCCTGGGTGCCCGGAGGGAGCCGCACGAGCTTGCCGACCATCAGGTCGATCACGTTGTCCGTGAAGCCCTTTTCGCGGATCTTCGCGACGTCCCACCGGAAGCTCTCGGCGCGCTCGTCGAGCTCGATGAGCCGCTCCTCGTGCAGCGCGGTGAGGAACTGGATCGCGAAGAAGGGATTGCCGGCCGTCTTCTCGTGGACGAGGGCCGAGAGCTGCGCGGCGTCCTCGCCGCGGCAGCGGAGCGCGTCGCCGACGAGCGCGCCGAGGTGCTCCCGGGAGAGCGGGCCGAGCACGATGTCCGAGACGCGCGCGCCGTCCTTTCGCACCTTGTCGAGCGCCGCCATGAGCGGGTGCGAGGGCGTCACCTCGTTGTCGCGGTACGCGCCGACGACGAGGAGGTGGCGCGTCTCCGGGTGGGTCATCAGATCATGAAGGAGCCCGAGGCTCGCGGGGTTGGTCCACTGGAGATCGTCGAGGAAGAGCACGAGCGGGTGCTCCTTCCGGGCAAACGCCCCGATGAACCTCCGGAACACGACGCGGAACCGGTGCTGCGCCTCGGCCAGCGGGAGCTCAGGGACCTGCGGTTGCCGGCCGATGACGAGCTCGACCTGCGGGATGACGTCCACGATGAGCTGTCCATTGGGCCCGAGCGCGTCGAGCAGCCGCTGCCGGAGGGCCGCGATCCGGTCCTCGGGCTCGGCGAGGATCTCGCACACGACATTCCGGAAGGCCTGGACGAGCGTGAAGTGAGGGACGCCGCGGTTGGATCGTTCGAACTTCCCCGAAAGAAACAGGGCTCGTTCCCGGACGATCGGTCTGTAGAGCTCGTGAACGAGGGCCGACTTTCCGCTGCCGGAATAGCCAGAGACCAGGACGAGCTCGGGGACCCCCGTGTCCACGACGCGCTCGAACGTGCGCCGCAAGGCGCTCACCTCGCGCTCGCGGCCATAGAGCCTCTGCGGGAGCTGGACGCGGCCGGAGATGTCGCGCTCGCCCAGGGAGAACGGCTCGATCCTGCCGCACGCCCGGTGCTGCGAGAGGCACCGCTCGAGGTCGTGCCTGAGGCCGCGGGCGGTCTGGTAGCGATCCTCCGCCATCTTGGCGAGGAGCTTCAGGACGATCGCCGAGAGGACCTCGGGCATCCCGGGGACGATCGCGGAGGGCGGCGGCGGGGCGAGGGCGACGTGGCAGTGCACCCACTCGAGCGGATCCCGCGCCACGAAGGGCAGGCGCCCCGTGAGCATCTGGTAGAAGGTGACGCCGACCGCATAGAGATCTGCGCGGCTGTCGATCGCCCGATTCATTCGCCCCGTCTGCTCCGGAGACAGGTACGGCAAGGAGCCTTCGATGAGCCGGGGAGTCCCGACCGGGGGCTGCTCGCGGGGGAGGCGGGAGGCAAGGCCGAAGTCGGCGAGCTTCACCTCGCCCGTGGTCGCGTTGACGAGGATGTTCTGGGGCTTGAGATCCTTGTGGAGGATGTCCCGCTGGTGGAGCTCCGCCACGCAGGTGACGAGACGTACCGCGAGATCGAGGAACCGCCCGGCGCTCATGGGCGCGTCGATGAGGATGAGGTGATCGAGCGACTCGCCGCCGAAATCCTCCATGACGAGCGCCGGCAGCCCCTCGAACGTCTCGAGGGCGAGCGGTTCGACGAAGGCCTCGTGGCGGAGACCCTTGCCCATCGTGTACTCGCGCCGGAGGCGCTCGATGTCCTGCGAGCAGCCGCTCCTCGGGTCGATGACCTTCAAGATCACCGGGCGGCCATCGGCGCTCCGGACCGCGCGAAGCAGGCGGGTTCTTCCGCCCTCGTGGAGGGTCCCGGTGATCGTGTACGGGGAGGGAGCGCGCATCTCCTTGGGCAGACTCACGAGGACGACATGCCGCAAAGCGCTGGCGCCGGTCGGCCAGGCGGAACATCGGGATCGTCGGCGACCCCGGAGCGGCCGAGCCCGTGTGCCGCCCCGAGGGGGCTCAGCCACCCAACCGGCGCGCACACACGGATCCCGCCGGACACCGCGCCGCCCGCCCCATGCTCCCGCGATCGTGACATCGTCAGACCCCTCCTGTATCGATACACTATCGATACCACGAGGACCCCGCTGCGCCCGCCCCTGGACGGACGGCGACCCCAGGAGGGGATTCACGAAGCGATCGCTCGGCTGCTCGGGCCGCCGGTCGCGCCGGACGGGCGAGCCAGCCTGGAACGATGGTCGGCTCAGGATCGGGAATCTAGAAGGCGAATGGCACGTCGATCTGCAGGATCTTGTGCTCTGACGCCGTCATCGGATCATCGAGCCCCATCGCGAACGCGACCCCGGGGCGCAACCACATCTTCTCTCCCAGCTTGAAGTGGCCGCGCGGCCCCACGGCCACCGTCGTCGTCTCGCGCGTCGCGCGGGAGGCGTCCTTCTGCACGGAGACCGGCGTCGAGAGCCAGCGCTGGTGCCGGAGCTCGGCGCCGATCGACAGCATCGGGACGACGAAGTAGCCGAGGTGCACGCCGGCGGTGAAGTTCGTCTTCGACGAGTCCGGCTGCACGTCCTCCCCGCGGACGCGCATGAGCTGGAGCACCGTGGCCTCGATCTGCGCGGTGAAGCCGTGCGCTACATAGGCGAACCCGACGCCCGGGAAGACCGTGAAGTCGTTGACGGCGAACATCGCGTTATCCATCGCCGAGCGGGCGTAGATCCCCGCCGTCCTCGCGGGGCCCATCTCCGGGCTCGGCGTGTTGCCGCCGCCGGAGCCCACGGGCACCGTGAGGCCAAGGAACAGGGCGAGTCGCAGCTCCGGCGTGAGCTTCAGCGCGTAGGTGGCGCCGACGACAGGGTTCAGGAACCCGAAGCCCGAGTCGCCCGCAGGCGGGGAGTTCGAGACGACGCCGAGCCGCACGAGCGGGGCCAGATCGTCGGTCACCTTGTAGCTGAAGAGCAGCGTGGACGCGACGGTCGAGCCGGAGGAGCTCGCGGAAGGAGCGCTGTAGAAGGCGATCGCGGTGTCGGAGCGCACGACGGACACGGCGACCACCGGACGGAGCTGAAACGGCAACGAATACGGAGGCGGCTTGGGCTTGTCCGCCGGCGGCTCCGCGGCGGCAGGCTCCGTCGCGGGCTGAGCCGACGCCTGAAACGCAGGCAGACAAAGGAGGCTCGCGCCGAAGAACACACGGAACAACGGACGACATGGATGCTTGTTGGTCATGGGCAGAGCAGGGGGTTGGGCTGGAGGACAACCGCTGTGGCCTCGTCGCCAGCGCAACGAGACGGCCTTCGGAACTGCCGTCGGCTCTGCTGAGCCTGCTCCCACTCTCCGCGCAGAGAGGTTTCGCAAAGATGACAGGGACGAAATGATGGCGCGTGTTCGACACCTCTGTTCGCCGGAGATGTCGTTACCTGCGCGCCGCGGAACCTCGGAGAAACCTGCCGGCCATCGAGACGAGCCGCGGGCGAGCGATGCGCGGAGCGCCGATCCGCCGCCGCGGCCGGGCCTTACCGCTCGAGCACCGTGATCGAGCGGTCCCAGTACGACGCGACCACCGCCCGCGCGCCGTCCTTCGAGACCGCCACGGCGCACGCGCCCTTGCCCGTGGGCAGCGACGCGACGACCCTCGGCGGGTCGCCCGCGATGACCGCGACGCCGCTGCCGACAGGCGGCCACTGGGTCCCGCCGAGCGCCACGAAGAGCGTCTTCCGGTCGGGCGACGTCACGCCCGTCAGCGGCACCCCGCGGAGCGGGAGCGTGCTCTTCACTTCCATCGTCGACAGGTCGATGACGCTCGCGGTCCGCGCCTCGGCGTTGAGCGTGATGCCGTACCGGTCCTCATCGAGCAAGAAGCCCGCGGTCGGGCCGACGCCGACGGGCGTCTTCCTCGTCTCGGTCACCCCGGCGACGCTCAGCAGGATCGCCGTGTTGGACAGCCGATCCGGGAAGAACACGGCGCCGCCATCCCGCGTGATGTCGCCCTCGCGCGGCTCGCGCCCGACCGCGATGCTCCGCCGGGTCGCGCCGAACGGCGACTCGCTCGGGTCGAACAGGTCGATCCACGCGCCCCCCGGCCGGCCCGCGTGCGTCAGCGCGCCGAGCGCCGCGATGTAGGGGCGCCCCTCGGCCTGCACGAGGAACAGCTGCCCCGTGGCGTGCGGGAGCGTGATGTTCGCGAGCCGCACCCCCGTCGGCAGCTCGAACTTCGTCACGCGCTTCGTGTCCGTCGTCGCCGCGACCACCGTCCTGCCGTCCGGCAGCGCCACGATGTCGCCCGGCGTCCGGCCGACGTCGAGCAGGACCGGATCGCGATCCCACGCGGTCGTGTCCATCACCGGGATCCGCGCGGCGTCCTCGTGCCGCAGCACCGCGACGTAGCGGTCGAACAGGAGCCGGATGTGGTCGCCCTGCGCCGGCATCGACGCCTTGTGGATGAGCTCGCCGCTCTGGAGCTTGTACTCGCGCAGCGAGGCGTCGTCGGCGCTGACGTAGATCGACGTGCCGCTCGGGTTGAAGACCACGTCGAGCGGGTGCACGTCCCCGATCCGGAACTCGCGGGCGCGCCAGCGGCCCTTCGGCTCCGCCGGGGGCGGCGCGGGCTCGGCGGCGTCGGGGCCGAACGCCGCGGGGTCCGGCGCGTCGTCCGGCGCGGCGCGCGAGGCGGCGCCCTCCGGCGCGAGCGCGGTCAGCGGCGGCGCCTCGCCGACGGGCGACTTCAGGCTGGTCAGGGTGGCGATGATCACGGCCGCGACGCCGCTCGCCACGGTCACCGCGGCCCGCGCCAGGCGCGGCTCGCGGCCGGAGAGCGACCCCACGGAGCCGCGGTGGCGCTCGCCGAGCCACCCCTTGCAGGCGCGGCACTTGCGCGCCCCCTCGACGATCCGCGCGCCGCAGCTCGGGCACGGGACGCGACGCTCGCTCATTGCAGCACCCATGCGACCTTGGCGCGATCGCCGAGCGCGAGCGCCGAGCCGCCGTCCGGGGCGAGCCGCACCCGCGTCGGCTCGCCGCCGAGCGGGTGGACCTTCGCCGCGTAGCTCTTCAGATCGACCAGGGCCACCGAGCCCGCCCCGTCGCCGCTCAGCGCGACGACCGCCTGCGCCCCGTCCGGAGCGACGGCCATGTCGAGCGCGCGGCCGGGGAACGTGACGGCGCGGAGCAGCTCGCGCTTCGACAGATCGAAGACCTGGATCGCCCGCCCCTCGTTGCACCGCACGATCGCGCGCCGGTCGCTCCGGACGAGCGCGATCTGCTCCGGCTCCCGGCACGTCGTGATGCGCGCCTCCTGCCGGACCGCGCCCGACGGGAGCCAGGTGAGCGGCACCAGGGTGTTCTCGGCCCGGAGGGCCACGAAGCCCGCCGAGCCGTCGGGGATCATGAGCGCGCTGGCCGGGTTGCCCACCATCGAGGTGCGCACGCGATCCTGCTCCGAGCCGAGCCGGCTCGGGTCGAACGGATAGGCGACGCCGCCCGACGGCTCGCCCTTGCCGGGCAGCGGGAGCTGGCCCGTCGTCGTGATCGCGCGGGTGCCGCTGTCGTCCACGGTCACCGGGCCCACGGCGTCGTCGCCGAACTGGATGCGCTCGATCTCGGCGTGGTACTCGGTCGCGAGGATCGCCACCGCGTGCGCCGCCGGCAGCGAGGCGAGCGCGCGCCGGCCCGAGGCGCCTACCTGGATGTCGCCCACGGCCTCGCCGAGCTCGATCGTCTTGAGCAGCCGCGTCGTGGCGGCGTCGATCACGTAGATGCGCGAGGGCGCGGTCGCGTAGACGACGTCGCCCACGCGGTGCAGGCGCCGGACGTGGGGCGCCTCGGAGACGAGGCTCAGCGCCTGGCCGGTCCGGGAGCTGCGCACCTCCAGGCCGGCGGACAGCGCGACCACGAAGCGGTCACGGTCGAGCGGGAGCGCGTCGAGCGCGTCCTTGGGGAGCGAGAAGGGGCCGGCGATCGAGGGCGCGTGCGTGTCGGCCAGGTGGCCGACGTCGTTCGGGCGCTGCCAGACGCAGCGGCCGAGCTGGCATGACTCGCCGCTCCAGCACGGCGCCCCGCACACCGGGGCCGGGGGCGCGACCGGCGACGCGGCCCGGGACGGCGCGAACCGGTGGGGCGCCAGGTAACGGAGCGCGCCGCCGGTGCTGATGAGCCCCAGGATCGCGCCGATCGTGACGAGCGGGCGCCAGTGGAGGGAGAGCCAGCTCGCGTCCTTGGGGGCATCGGGGATCGAAGGCGCCGTCGCCGTCCGCCTGGGCGCGTCGGCCGGCTCCCCGCACTCGGGGCAGAGGGCGACCCCGGCGGCGATGCGCTCGAGGCAGACAGGACAGGTCGCCTCGCCGGCGCCGGTCGATCGCCGGGGCGGCGGCTCCGTCCACGGGACAGGCACCGGGCTCGCCTCGGCGGCGTGGAGAGCCTCCCGCGCCTCAGCGGCGCTGGAGCCGGGCTCGGTATCGCTCCGCGTCTCGTGGTCCACTGCGCACCTGCGTCTCTTCCGTGTCCGTGACGAGCGGACCTCGCGTAACCCGAGCGTGCCCGGAAGTCGAGCCTTTCGTGCCGGCGCAGCGGCCCCGGCGACGTGGCCCAAGCCACGAGCGGCCCGCGCCGTGGACGAAACGACGTGGCAGGAGATCGCACCGCCACGAAAGATGCCTCGCGCGGCGGGGCGAGGGCCGCCGGCGCAGCAGAGGGGAACATGGTTGTGGCCGTCAGCTCGGCAGTCGGCCGCTGGGCGTCAGCTCGGGAGTCGGCCGGCGGCCGCCGGGTGGCCGAAGCGTCGATATCACCGAATTGACGTGCTCCCTGCGCCCGGCGCGCTTGCGGCCATGACTCGCCGAGCGAACACCATCAGAAGAAAATCCCAGCCCCATCAAAAGAATAGGCACATTTGCCGGGTGCAATTCCACAAGATAACGCGCCACGTCAGCACGCCGGGAGGACACCATCATGCTAATTTACCGGCGGGGTCTTGGGACGGCATCTTAACACGAGGTTGGCGATGAAAAAGACGGCTGGGTGCGTGGCGGCGCTTGCGCTTGTGGGTGTGCTGGGCGGTTGTAGCGCGGAGAATCAGGGGAACAGCAGCAGCGGAGGAGACGCGTCATCGCAGGGGCAGGGCGCAGGCGGGCCCGGCGGGACCACCGCTGGGCCCAGCGGGACGGGCGGCTACGATGACAGCTTCGGCTCGGTCGATCCCACCGTCAGCAGCAGCGGTGTCGGCGGGAACCCCGGGGAGGACCAGGAGACCGGCAAGTCGTGCGACGGCAAGTTCACCGGCCGGGTGCGCGACTTCCAGGAGGCGCACCCCGACATGGAGCCGCAGGACGAGGGCAAGTGCATCAACTGCGACGATCACATGATCGTCACGGACACCCTCGGAGAGGACCTGAAGCCCGTCTATGCCGGCGGGGCCGAGGGCACCACGACCACGACCGGCAAGGAGAACTTCGACGTGTGGTTCCGCGACACCGAGGGCGTGAACATGCCGATGAACCTCACGCTGCAGTTCGAGGACCCCGAAGGCGACGGCGTGTGGACGTACAACAACCGGGAGTTCTTCCCGGTCGATGAGGCGCTGTTCGGCAACGAGGGGCGGCCGCACAACTACCATTTCACCTTCGAGATGCACATGGGCTTCCAGTACAAGGGCGGCGAACAGTTCACGTTCGCCGGCGACGACGACGTCTTCACGTACATCAACGGGAAGAAGGTGGTCGACCTCGGGGGCATCCACGCCGAGCAGCTCGAGGTCGTCGACCTCGACGAGCTCGGGCTCGAGATCGGGCAGACGTATCAGCTCGACTTCTTCTTCGCCGAGCGCCACGTGACCGACTCTCACTTCCGGATCGACACCTCGATCGAGTTCCTGAACTGCGGCATCCAGGTCAACTGACGCCGGCGGCGGGCGAGGCCGCGCGCCTGGCCCTCCCGTAGCGCCTCGTCGGGGTGCCCCCTCCCTGCGACGCTCGCGCGCGCGGCGATCAGTCAGAGCAGGCGAACTGCGGCGGAGCGCTCTCGAGCACGGCGCAGCGCGAACCGCACTCCTGGAAACAGTCCATGCAGTCGGCGTACGAGGCGGCCCGCTCGGGCGAGGTGACCTCGCCGACGTGCTCGGCGCACACCTCCCTCGCCTTCTCCGCGTCGTAGCCGCCGCAGCCGGACACGGCGCCCGCGACCGCGACGAGGGCGGCGACGAACAGCGAGCTCTTCCTGTCCTTGCTCATGCAGCTCCCTCTCATTCTGCGCAGGTGAACGTCTGCGGGCACGCCCCCGACGGCTCGCAGGCGTCGCCGCACTCCTCGTAGCAGCTCACGCACGCCTCGTGGCTCTCGTCGGTGGAGCAGGACGGCACCGCGTCGCGCAGCTGGGCACAGCGCTGCTGCGCCTCCTCCGTCGAGAGCCCCCCGCAGCCACCCGCGAGCGCGACCAGCGAGAGCAGCGCCGCGCCAATCCCCAGCCTTCGAGCCATCCAAGCCTCCCTTCGAGCCATCCAAGCCTATCCGAAGCGCCACGACAGGGCGCGGCTTTCCGCCGCGCGCGCTCAGCTGTCCGCCGGCCTCGGCACCGTGACGAGCCCGTAGGTCCCCGCGCCGCTCACCTGGATCCACGCGCGCAGCACCTGGATCGGCCGCCCCGCCCGCGCCACGGCGGCCACCGCGTCGCCGAGGTCGCGCGCGCACGCGGCGTGCAGGTCGTCGGTCGTCTCGTGGTCCTCGGCGGAGCGGCGGATCCAGACCGCGGTCGACGGCATCGCCGCGCCATCGTGCCTGTCCTGCCAGCGCCTGCCGACGAGGTGCGCCCGCAGGAGCTTCCTCGCTTCCGGGGGCGTGTCCGGGTGGAGCTCATACACCATCGTCGCGATGAACGACCTCATGCGCCCGAGCCTGCCGGAGCAGCGCGGGCCCGTCCAGCGCCGCGCGCCAGGAGTCCGGCGCCCCTTCCCGCGGTCGCTCGGCGCCGCTCCTGGCGCCGCCAGGCCGCCATTCGGCCTGCTCCTGCGCCTCCGTGTCGTCCCGCCGCTGCTCCAGCAGCCCCATGATCCGGAACATCGGCCCCGGCGAGGACACAGCCGTTGAACCCGCGTTCCTGTACAATACGCGAACGAGCATGACATCTTCCACCATCGTTGCCGTCGTTGGCGACGTGCATGGCGCCATGCACTCCATGGTCGAGCTGCTCGACGCCTGGGAGCACCGCCATCGCCGTCACATCGATTTCGTGTTGCAGGTCGGTGACTTCGAGCCACACCGCCACGAGGACGATCTGGCCACGGCCTCGCTCCCGCAGAAGTACCGGGATCTCGGTGATTTCTGGGCCTTCGACCAGGGCATGGCGAGCTTCGAGTGGCCGATCTACTTCATCGGCGGCAACCACGAGCCCTACGGGTTCCTCGATCAGTTCCCCAAAGGCGGCGAGCTCGCGCCGAACTGCTACTACCTCGGCCGCGTCGGTCGCGTCGAGGTCGCGGGCCTCAGGGTGGTGGGCCTGAGCGGCATCTACTCGGAAGGCGCGCTCGCATGGCGGCCGCCGCTGCGCGAGATCAAAAGTCAGAAGAAGAAGCTCTTCGCTTACTACACCGAAGACGAGGTGATGAAGGCCGCGAGCTACGGCAGCTGCGACATCCTCGTGTTGCACGAGTGGCCGCGCGGAGCGATCGAACCCGAGCAGGAAGCGGAGCTCGCGGGCATGCGCCGCGCGCACCGCCCCGAGCAGGTCGGCAGTGAGCTCGCGCGGCTGGTCGTCGATTCGCTGCGGCCCAAGCTCGTGGTCGCGGGCCACATGCACTGGCGGCACCGCTCGCGGATCGGCCCGAGCGCCTTCGCCGCGATGGGCCACATCGACACCGGCGAGGACGCGCTCGGGGTGTTCGAGGCACGCGCCGACGGCTCGATCGTGGAGCTCGTGTGAAGCTCGCTTTGCTCACGAGCAGAGCCCGGCGCTCCGCCCCGACATGTGCGCGCACCATGTCAACGGAGCGTCACTTCTCCAGGACGAAGGCATATCGCGTAAAAAGCTTTGTCTATCCCCTCTGGACCGAAGGCTCCAGCGTGCCAGTCGGACGAGCGAGCGGGCTCGCGCGGAGTTCATGCGAGCCCGGGCGGCGAAACGGTGGAATAGTGCCCCGCCCATGCCTCCAAGCGACCTCGACCCCCGGCGCATCCTGCCGATCGCGGACCGGCTCCACGCGGACCCCGGCTACGCCGGCCGCGGCGTCACCATCGCCTTCCTCGACGCCGGCTTTTACGCCCACCCGGACCTCACCACACCCCGGAACCGCGTCCTCGCCTACCACGACCTCTTCGCGCCCGAGGCGGGCCCCTCGGCGCTCGAGCACGGGGACGCCTCGTCGTGGCACGGCATGATGACCTCGGTGGTCGCCGCCGGGAACGGCGCGCTCTCCGACGGGCGCTTCCGCGGCCTCGCCTGGGAGGCGAACCTCGTGCTGGTCAAGGTCGGCTTCGCCCACCGCATCGTCCACGACGACATCCGGCGGGGCATCGAATGGGTGATCGCGCACCGCGAGCAGCACGGGATCCGTGTGCTCAACATCTCCTGCGGAGGCGATTACGAGGAGTCGTACCTGACCGGGAGCCTGTCGCGCGCCGCCGACGACGCGACCCGGCACGGCATCGTGGTCGTGGCCGCCGCGGGCAACGCAGGGCACGACCCGGGGCACCGCGTCCTGCCGCCGGCCAGCGCGCCGAGCGTCATCGCCGTCGGGGGGCTCGACGACGGCGGCGCAGGAGAGCAGACGTGGAACTACCACTCTTCGCACGGCCTCACCCTCGACGGGCTGCAGAAGCCGGAGATCATCGCGCCGGCGATCTGGCTGGCGGCGCCCATCCTGCCCGGGACGCCGACCGCGGCGCAGGCGCAGCTCCTCTCGCTGCTCGACCGCGCCCGGGACGAGGAGCTGCCCGGGCTGCTCGTCGAGCACGCGTGCGTCGATCCGGACCTCGACGCCATCGCCGGCCGCGAGCCGTACCTCGTCCGCCAGCTCGCGGCGGCCAAGCTGCGCGACCAGAAGGTGATCTCCGGCCATTACAAACACGTGGACGGGACGAGCTTCGCCGCGCCGATCGTGAGCAGCGTCGTGGCGCAGATGCTCGAGGCGAACCCGCGCCTCTCCCCGCAGCAATGCCGGCGCATCCTGATGAAGACCGCGCGCGGGCTGCCCGGCATCGCGCCGGAGCGCCAGGGCTTCGGCGTCGTGCAGCCCCGCGCCGCGGTGGCCGCCGCGCGCGCCGCCTGAGCGGGAGGCCCGGCGAGCGCGAGCGCCTGACCCGCCTCGCTCACTGCGGCACGGGGAGCGCCTTCTCGGCCCATTGCGGGATGTGGTTGCCCGTCGGATGGGCCATGTCGTCGTTCTGCCGGGGCATCCACACCGGCGCGAAGCTCGGGTCGCCGCCCTGCGCCCCGCCCGGCGCGAGCGTCACGGCCGCGAACCAGAGCTGCGGCGTGGTCGTCCCGTCGCTCGACCCGGCGAGGCGCAGGCCGTAGGGGCGCCGCGACGAGAACGCGATCCAGTACAGGTTCTTGCCACGGTAGGTGTCGTGGCTCGGCCCGAAGCGCGGCCACGAGTTCGCCCAGGTGTCATCGCCGTTCGCGCGCGCGAGATCGACGGGCGCGCCCCCCTCGACCGGGATGATCTGGAGTCGCGCGGAGTTGTCGTCATAGGTGTCGCACGGGTCGTTGCCGTAAGGCCCGTTGCCGGGCGGCCCGTCGCAGCGCGACGTGTTGAACACCACGAAGGCGCCGTCGTCCGAGATGGCAGGATAGTAATGGCTCCTGTCCTGCGCGCGCGGCACGAGGGCCCGCGGCGCCTCGAACGCGCCCGCCCCGTCCGAGCCCGCGATCAGGATCTGCGCGCCCCGGACCGTATCGCCGTAGAGCTCGTCGCCCGCGCCGTTCTCCCCCGGCTGCCACGCGACGAAGGCGAGGTGCTTGCCGTCCGGCGACCAGAACGGCTGCGTCAGCCGCTCGCCCTCGTCGGTCGTCGGCGCGAACAGATCGCCGAGCGCCTCGAGCGTCTCGTCGGCGCGGCGGAGCGTGAGCGCGCCGCGAAAGGCGTTGACCATGAGCTCGCCGTCCGGCGAGAACGTGGTCATCGTGGCGAATCCGGCGGCGTCGGTGTTGCGGAGGGCGATGATGTCCGCGGTCGCGACGTCCACCAGCGCGAACGAGGAGGGGCCGCTGCCGCCGAAGGTGAGCGCCATCTTGTCGCCGGCCTGCGCGAGGGAGTGGCAGCCCATGCAGGGCATCTCCTGCCCGTTCGCCAGCGGCGGCGACTGCTCGTTCTCCCAGAACAGCTCGGGCGGGCTCGCCGCGTCGTCGAGATCGTAGCGGTAGATGGCGGCCGACTGGAGCGTGGTCCCGTCGGTGCGCCAGTAGTACAGGCCGCCGGAGAGCGCCGCGCTCGCCCACCGGACGTCGATGGCCGCGCTCTCCCCGAGCTCGGCCCCGTCCTCGGCGGCGAGGCGGACGCGCGTCTCCATCACCTCGCCCTCGCTCGTGCGCACGAGCATCGGGACCAGCTCCGCGGGGAGCGCCATCGCGCACCCGCCTTCGTCCGGCAGCGGCTCGCAGGCGAAAACCAGCCTCAGATCGATGAAATCACCAGCGATTTCGATCTGGCCGACGCGCTGCCCGGCGCTGCCCTTGCGCACGTGGAGCTCGACCTCGCCGATGTTCGACGGGAAGAGCGCGCCGTCGAGGGGATAGGCGATCGCAGGAGCGCTCGCCGCCTCGGGCGCGCCGTCGAACGCGGCGCTCGCCGCCTCGGGCGCGCCGGGCAGCGCGAGCGTGCCGGCGAGCTTCACGGTGACGTCGGCGCTCGCCGTGAGGGGCCCGTCGGCGGCGATCACCCGGACGCGGCCGGGCGAGGCGGTCGTGAGCTCGCCGGCGTCCACGCGGGCGAAGAGGTCGCTGGTCCCCCAGCTGACCTGCGCCGTGACGTCGCGCTCGGAGCCGTCCTGGAAGCGGCCGATCGCCGCGAGCTGCACGGCGGCGGACTCGCCGTAGGCGAGCGCGACCGAGGCGGCGCCCGGCTCGACGCGCAGCGAGACGAGCCCCTCCACCGCGCCGCTGCCCGAGGAGCCGCCGCCGCCCTGCGCCCCGCCCGAGGGCGCGCCGGCGCCGTCGCCCGAGGAGCACGCCGCCGCGGAGGCCGCGATCGCCGTCGCCAGGGCGAGGAGGAGCGCCCCTCGATTCACCGTGCGCGGGCCCGCCCCCGCCGAGAACACGCGTGGCCTCATGATCTGACCTCCAGGTCGAGCTCCGGACAGGCAAGGTACCACGCCGGTCCGGCGGCCGGCTCGCCGGGCCTTCGAGCGCGAACGGTTGGAAGAGGGCCCGGAGCCCTGTTCGTCCACATCGCACGGAGCATCGCGGCGCGAGGCGCGCGCTGCATCCGAGGTGGGTGCGCGCCGTCGCCCGCCGGCCGACGCGACCGCGGTCATCAACAGGCAGACGCGGCCAGCCTGGGGGAATACCTTGCGTACCCCGCCGCCGGCCGGTAGCTTCCGGAGCGCCTCAAGGCTCGTTCGTCCTCGACCTCTGATCCGGCCGCCTGCTGCAACGTGGTTGCCTCGTCCGAACGTGGGGTGACGGCCGGTCGTCGGGGAGCGTTTTCGCGTGCGGCCCGCGGCACGATCCGGGCCGTTCGCGAGGGAAGCGGGGATCGTGCAACGGGATTGGCGGCAGACATGAGCAAGCGGCTTTATGTGGGGAACCTGGCGTTCCATTCGACGGAAGACAGCCTGCGCACCGCGTTCGAAGGGGCCGGCGTCGAGGTACTCTCGATTCAGTTGATGACAGACAGGATGACCGGGCAGTCGCGCGGGTTCGGGTTCGTCGAGGTGAGCGATGCCCAGGCGCAGGCGGCCATCAACGCGCTGCACGGCAAGGACCTCGACGGCCGTACCCTGACGGTCAACGAGGCGCGCGAGCGCACCGGCGGCCCCGGCGGCGGCGGCGGCGGCGGTGGCGGCTTCCGCGGGGGTGGCGGCGGCGGCGGCCGTGGAGGTGGCGGCGGCGGGCGCGGCGGTGGCCGCGGCGGCGGCGGGCGCGACCGCTGGTAGCGCTGCAAGATCGACCCCGACGGCGCGGTCAGCGCCGCGCGGGGCTTCTCGCCGCCTCGACCACGGGCGCCGGGGCGCGGAGCGCAGGGGGATCCCCCAGGAAATAAAGCAAGAAACGCCAGCGCGAAGGCGCGGCGACCCGCGCAGGAGCCCGGCCAGCGATGGCCGGACTCCTGGCCGGGTAGAACAGAGTTAGCTGGAGCGCTTCGCCCCGGGGCGGCGGAACGGCGCGCGGCCGGCGAAGACCTGGCCGTCGCCGAGCGCGTAGGAGATCCGGAGCAGCTGGTTGTACTTCGCGACGCGATCCGAGCGGGACGCGGAGCCGGTCTTGATCTGGCCCGCGTTCGTCGCGACCGCGAGGTCGGCGATGAACGTGTCCTCGGTCTCGCCCGAGCGGTGCGAGATGATCGACCGGTAGCCGCCCTCGGCCGCCTGGCGGATGCACTCGAGCGTCTCGGTGACCGTGCCGATCTGGTTCAGCTTGATGAGGATGGCGTTGGCGAGGCCGTCCTCGATGCCCTTCGCGAGGCGCGCGGGGTTCGTCACGAAGAGATCGTCGCCGACGAGCTGGACCTTCTTGCCGAGCCGCTCCGTGAGCAGGCGCCAGCCCTTCTCGTCGTTCTCGGCGACGCCATCCTCGATGGACACGATCGGGAACGCCTTGGCGAGCTCGTCGTAGATGGCGACGATCTCCTCGCGGGTCTTCTGCTGCTTGTCGAAGGTGTACCGCTCGGTCTTCGCGTCGTAGAACTCGCTGAGCGCCGAGTCGAGCGCGACGCCGACGTCCTCGCCCGGGCGGTGGCCGGCGGCCTCGATGGCGCGCACGACGTACTCGAGCGCCGCCCGGTTCGACGGGAGGCGCGGGGCGAAGCCGCCCTCGTCGCCGACGGCCGTGACCATGCCGTCCTTCTTGAGCAGGCCCCTCAGGGTGTGGAAGATCTCGGTGCCCGTGCGCAGCGCCTCGGCGAACGACTCGGCGCCGTAGGGGACGATCATGAACTCCTGGATCTCGAGGCCGTTGTCGGCGTGCACGCCGCCGTTCAGGATGTTCATGAGCGGCGTCGGAAGGACGCGCGCCGCGGCGCCGCCGAGGTAGCGCCAGAGCGGCAGGTCGACCGTGTCCGCGGCGGCGCGGGCGGCGGCCATCGAGACGGCGAGGATGGCGTTGGCGCCGAGCTTCGACTTGTTGGGGGAGCCGTCGGCCTGGATGAGCACCTTGTCGAGCTCGGCCTGGTCGAGCGCATCCATCCCGAGGACGGCCGGACCGAGGACGGTCTCGATGTTCTTCACCGCGGTGAGCACGCCCTTGCCGAGGAAGCGCTTCTTGTCGCCGTCCCTGAGTTCGACGGCCTCGTGCTCGCCGGTCGACGCGCCGCTCGGCACGGCCGCGCGGCCCGTGCCGCTCAGCGTGGTGACCTCGGCTTCGACGGTGGGGTTGCCGCGCGAATCGATGACTTCGCGCGCGATGACGCTCTGGATCTCCGACATGACCTCTCCTCAAGGGGATCGCCTTCGCGCGACCCCGGCTGCTCTCGAAGGGGGCTCGAGAAGCGGCCGGAGCATAGGCACGGCCCCCCCCGGATGTCGACGCTCCGGTGCACCCGCGGCGCGCGGCGCGGGATCCGGCGCGGACCGACGCGGACCGACGCGGACCGCCCGTCGACCTACGCGCGGCGCGCAAGGTGGACGCGCGCCCGGGTCGACGGTCGGTGCGCGCCTGGCGTAAGCTCGCGCCCGCGTGGAAACGTCCATCGGCGTCTTCGGTGAGGAGATGCTCCTCTGGCTCTGCATGCTCCGCCAGTCCCCGCGGCGGCCGCCGGCCGATCACGTGCTGCGGCAGGCGAACCTGCTGCTCGAGGAGCTGAAGGGGTCCAGGCTCGCGCAGGGGATGCCGATCGCGTCGGTCGACGACGGGATGTTCGCGATCGCCGCGTGCGCGGACGAGTTCGCGATGTCGCTGCCGGACCTGCGGCCGGTCTGGGCGCAGCGCCCGCTCCAGGCGTCGCGGTGGACGACCAACAACGCGGGCGTCGAGTTCTTCGAGCGGCTGGAGCGCGTCCGGAAGGGCCCGCTCCCGGTCATGGCGACGTACGCGTGCGTGCTCGGGCTCGGCTTCCGCGGGCGCTACGGGCTGCCGGGGCAGAACACCGACGAGCTGCTGCGGATCCGCCGCGAGCTGTCGCTCAAGCTCGGCGTGGATCCGGATCGGGACTGGAAGGGCGGGGTGCTCAAGCCGGTGCAGGTCGAGGGCGTCGCGGTGCAGCACCTCCCCACCCAGTCGTTCTGGCGGTCCGTCCTCGTCGGGCGGGCGCTGGCGTCGCTCGTCGCGATCGCCGGCGCGCTCGCGCTCGCGTGGACGATCGCCCAAAGGGTCCGATGAGCGGCTCCTTCGTTTACGAGCTGGCGAGCGTCCACACGCTGGTCGAGCAGGCGAACCTGGGCAACGACCAGGGGATCTACGCGGTCCCCTGCTACCTGGTGCTCGGCGAGCCCGGATCGGGCCGCTCCACGGTGATCCGCTCGATGAACCTGACGTGGCCCGTGAGCGGCGGGCAGCTCCCGATCGGCGTGCCCGGGGCGCGGTGCTCTTACTGGCTGGCGAAGGAGGCGCTCTTCATCGAGCCGGAGGCGTCGGTGCTCGGACCGCGGCGGGAGCCGGCCGAGCTCTCGCGGCTCTGCGACGAGCTGCGCCGCTCGCGGGAGCGCGAGCCGATCGACGGCATCCTGCTCGTCCTGAGCATCGCGGAGTTCGTCGAGCTCGACGAGCAGGGGCTCGACGCGTACGCGAACCGCATCCGCGCGTACCTCGTCGAGGTCGGCCGGGCGCTGCGCGCCGACGTGCCGACGTACGTGGTGCTGTCGCGCTACGACACGCTCTGGGGCTTCGCCGAGGTGTTCCAGTGGACCGCCGAGCGCGGGCGCGAGGAGCCGTGGGGCTTCACGCTCCCGCTCGAGACGAGCCCGGACCACGCCGGGCCGCGGATCCTCCAGGAGCTCGAGGGGCTGAACGCGCGGCTGGAGTCGACTTGCCTTGCGCGGGTGAGCTCGGAGGACGCGCCCGAGGCGCGGACGCGGGCGTTCCAGCACCTGGCCGAGGTGCGGGCGCTGATGCCGCGGCTGCAGCAGCTGTTCGGGGTGATCGCGATGGCGAACGCGTTCGAGCGGGCGCCGTGGCTCCGCGCGGTGGCGATCGGCAGCGCGATGCCCGGCATGGGGGACCGGCTCCGCGCGGGGGTGACGCGGTTCATGAACATGGGGCTGGCGCAGCCGCCGAACGTGGCGGTCGCGATGCGGCCGGGGGGGCTGCCGATCCACGCGACCCTGAGGGCCGTCGTGCTGCCGGAGCGGGACATCGTGCCGCTCCGGCAGCGGTGGCGGGACGACCGGTTCACGCTGCTCTGCTTCGTGGGCGGGCTCTTGCTGCTGCTCGCGGCGGGGCTCACCGAGATCATCCTGCGCTACGCGATGTGAGCGGGCGCCGAGGGCGGCCCCGCCGGCCCCGGCCGTCCAGTTGACATGGCAACTCGTGGGCTCAAACGCCCCCGAGATGCAGGGCTCGTCGGAGGCATGGAATCGACCTGCTGCCCAGGAGGCTCGCTCCGTCGAGCCTGGGCGCGCGCGCTCGGTGCGTCCAGGCGCAGCCCAGCTCAGGGGGTATCACGTCACCGCGAAGACCGGCGAGGGCCCGGGCTCCACCACGTATCGAGCCCATCGGGACGCCGACGGCATCGACGTGGCGATCAGGGTGCTGCACACCGATTACGCCCGCGCCGGCGATATCATGCGCTTCAGGCACGCCTACCGCGCGATACGGCAGGTCGACTCGGCGAGGGTCGTCAAGGTGTACGCCGTCGAGGAGCACGAGGACGGCCTGGCGCTCGTCACCGAGTATTTTCCGGGCGCCCCGCTGTCCGCGAGGACGGCCTGCAAGCTGGGCGTCCGCGCGTCGCTGGACGTCTTGATCCCCGTGGCCGAGGCCCTGGCCGACATCCATCGCCATGGCCTCATCCATGGCGACGTGAGGCCTCCGAACATCCTGCTCGGAGAGGACGGTCAGGTGAAGCTCACGGGCTTCGGCGTGGAGTCCATCGTGACGCGCGAGAAGGAGGAGATCTATTGCCGCCGCGTCCTCTCGAAGGTGCTCCCCTATACATCGCCGGAGCAGACCGGCCGCATGAACCGGAGCGTGGATTACCGCACCGACATGTACTCGTTCGGCGTCGTCCTCTACGAGATGCTCGCGGGGCGAAGGCCGTTCGAGGCGCTCGACCCCCTCGAGCTGATGCACGCCCACATCGCCGTGACGCCCGTCGCCCCCTCGGAGCTCGACCCGGAGGTGCCCGACGCGCTCTCCGCCGTCACGATGAAGCTCCTCAGCAAGAACGCCGAGGACCGCTACCAGTGCGCCGAGGGGCTGAGGGCCGATCTGGAGGAGATCCGAGCGCGATGGCAGCGCGGCGGCCAGATAGGAGCGTTCAGCCCTGGCCGCCACGACAGGAGAGACCTCTTCCGGCTCCCCCAGAAGCTCTACGGCCGCGAAGGAGACATCCGGAAGCTCGTCGACGCGTTCGACGACGTGCTGCGGGGCAAGCGCACGATCGTCCTCGTCTCGGGCTATTCGGGCATCGGCAAGTCGTCGCTGGTCCAGGAGATCTTGAAGCCGCTGGTGCGCGAGAAGGGCTACTACATCAGCGGGAAGTACGATCAGGTCAACCGCGACACGCCCTACAGCGCCATCGTCCACGCGTTCGACACGCTCGTCAGGCAGCTCCTCTCCGAGAGCGAGGAGCGGATCACGCGGTGGCGGGACGCCATCCTGGGCGCCCTCGGGACCAATGGACAGGTGATCTGCGACGTCCTCCCGTCGCTCAAGCACCTCATCGGCGAGCAGCCGCCCGTCCCCGCGCTCGGCCCGGTCGAGGCCCAGAACCGCTTCATCCTCTACTTCCACAACTTCGTGTCCGTCTTCGCCCGGCACGCCCACCCGCTGGCCATCTTCCTCGACGATCTACAGTGGGTGGACTCGGCCAGCCTGAGCCTGCTCACGAGCGTCCTCGCGAGAGAGGACGTGGAGTCGCTCTTCTTCTGCGGCGCTTACCGCGACAACGAGGTGAGCCCGACCCACCCCTTCCTCGTCGCCCTGGAGCAGCTCACGAAGGGCGGCCTCGAGGCGCGCGACATCGTCCTCGCGCCCCTCGGCCTCGCGCACCTGATCGAGCTCATCAACGACAGCCTGCAGACAGGCGGCGGAGAGGCGCTCGCGGGCGCGATCCTGAAGAAGACCGGGGGCAACCCGTTCTTCGTGAAGCAGTTCATGCGGCACCTCTACGACACGAAGGCGCTGGTCTTCGATCCACCGGCGGGCTGGCGCTGGGACCTGCGCCAGATCGAGCGGCTGGAGTGCACCGATAACGTCCTGAGCCTCATGGCGGAGACCATCCGGCGCCTGCCGCAGGCGACGCAGCGGGTGCTCCGGCTGGCGTCGGCGATCGGCAACACGTTCGAGATGGATGTCCTGAACACCGTCAGCGAGCGGCCCCCCGACGAGACGTACGCGAGCCTCGACCACGCCCTCGCCGAGGGCCTGATCGTGAGCGCGGACGAGCAGGTTCGATTCGCGCACGACAAGATCCAGGAGGCCGCGTACTCGCTGATCCCGGAGGGAGACAGGCCGGCGTTTCACTACCGGATCGGGAAGCTCCTGCTCGGCAAGCCGCGCTCCGACGAGGGGCGCGATCTGTTCGACGTCGTCAATCACCTGAACAGCGCCGGCGGTCTGATCCGCGCGCCGGAAGAGCGCATGGAATCGGCCAGGCTCAACCTCCAGGCGGCCGGGCGCGCCCAGGAGTCGTCGGCCTTCACCGCGGCCCTCGGGTACCTGGAACATGGCATATCCATGCTGCCCGGAGACGCGTGGACCTCCAGGTACGAGCTGACCTTCACCTACCACACGAAGAAGGGGCTCCTGGAGTCGCTCTGCGGACGCCACGACGACGCGCTCTCCACCCTCTCGGGGACCTTCGAAAGAGCGGTGGGGCGCCTCCACAAGACGGAGGTGCGCCGCCTGAAGATGAACGTGGAGATCCTGAAGAACGACCTGCCCGCCGCCATGGAAGAGGGGCTCGCCGCGCTCGGGGCGTACGACATCCACCTGCCGCCTTATCCGGACGACGACGCGCTCATGGCCGAGATGGAGCGGACGATCGCGATGATCGGCGACCGCCCGATCGCGTCGCTCGTCGATCTGCCCGCGCTCGACGATCCCGAGATCGCCGCCCTGCAGGACGTGCTCCAGGAGATGTTCTCGCCGACCTACCAGCTCGGCACGAACAACTTCGGCATCACGGTGATGAAGGCGCTCCAGAACTCGCTGACCCATGGCATCTCGAGGAACTCGATCTACGCCTACGTGAACTTCGGGACGCTCCTGTGCGCCGGGCTCGACATCGAGAAGGGGTACGAGTTCGGCCGGGCGGCGGTCCGCCTGAACGAGCGCCACCCGGACGCGAAGTCCGAGTCCATGCTGTGCAACATGTGGGGAGCGTGGGTCCAGCACTGGATGGATACCTACGAGAGCTCGAAGGCGTCCCTGCGCAAGGGCGTCCACGCCGGCATGGAGACGGGGCAGTACATCTGGGCCTTCTACAATGCGTGCAACGCGAGCATGAACGGCCTCCTCCGGGGGGAGCACCTCCACGACGTCATCGAGGAGGCGACGCTGTATCTGCCGCTCTGCAAGCTCGACAAGTTCAACGCGATCACGTGGATCGTCGGGGCCGTCGGGCAGCTCTGCGAATACCTGAGCACGCCGGACGAGGGCGACTGGAAGCGCGGGGCGTGGGTCGACATCGACGCGGTCACCGAGGCCGCCCGCAGCATCGACAACCGGGCGTCGCTCTACTTCGTGAACGTCTTCAAGGTCCACGCCGGCGTGTTCCAGGGCGCGTACGAGGAGGTGGCCGAGATCTGGGGCTCGACCGATCCGGCCAGCCTCGGCATGCTCGCCGCGTGGCACGCGAGCCCTTGTTATCATTTCTACGGCGGGCTTTCGTTCTCACGGGCCGCGTGCGCCGCCGCCCCCGCGCTCAGGGCGGCGTACCTCGCGAGGCTCGGGGACTGCGCGCGCAAGGTGGAGTCGTGGGCGGCGCTCGGCCCGGAGAGCCACCGCCACCGCAGCTTGATCCTGAAGGCCGAGGTCGCCCGGAGCGAGCGGCGAGAGGGCGCGGGCGCCCTCTACGACCAGGGGATCGCGGCCGCGCGGGAGGGCCATTTCCTGCACGACGAGGCGCTGGCCAACGAGCTCTGCGCTCGACACTACCTCGACCTGGGCAGGGCGTTCGTCGCGCGCGCCTACATGACCGAGGCGCACAGGCTCTATGCGCGCTGGGGCGCCGTGCGGCCGATGCTGCGCCTCGAGAGGGACTTTCCTCACGCGCTCGGGCCGGAGGCGCTGCGCAGGCGGACCGACCTCGCGCGGGACGGAGGCGCCGACGTCCGCGGCGCCGCCGTGGGTCGCGGCGCTCGCCCGGGGCTCGACTTCATGACCATGCTCAGGGCCTCGCAGGCGGTGTCTGGCGAGCTGAACCTCGACCGGGTGATCGAGGCCCTGCTGACGATCGCGGTCGAGCACGCGGGCGCCGAGCGGGGGCTGCTGATCCGCGCGTCCAGCGCCTCGCACGCCGCGCACGACGTCGAGGCCGAGGTCGTCACCCGGCGCGGCCGGGTCGAGGTCACCCTTCGCCAGACGCCCGTCACCTCGAGCGATCTCCCCACCGCCATCCTCCAGTACGTCATCCGCACGCGAGAGAGCGTGATCCTGGACGACGCCGCCGTGCCTAACCTGTACTCGGAAGACGCCTACGTGCGCGGGCGGCGCCCCCGCTCCGTGCTCTGCCTCCCCCTGGTGAAGCAGGGCACGCTGGTCGGCGTGCTCTACCTGGAGAACAACCTGACCCCGCGCGCCTTCACCGCGGATCGGATCGAGGTGCTGGAGCTCCTGGCCTCCCAGTCCGCCATCTCGCTGGAGAACGCGCGCCTCTACACCCAGCTCCAGCAAGAGAACGGCGAGCGCAGGCGGGCGGAGCTGGCGCTGCGGGAGAGAGAGGCGCGCATCCGGCGCCTGGTGGACTCCAACATCATCGGGATCGCCGTCTGGGACCTCGACGGCAGGGTCATCGACGCGAACGACGCGCTCCTGTGCATGCTCGGCTACAGCCGTGAAGATCTGACCTCGGGGAACATCCGCTGGGCAGATCTCACGCCGCCGGAGTTCAAGGAGACGACCCAGCGGACGCTCGAACATGTCCGCATGACAGGTGAATTCAGGCCGCTGGAGAAGGAGTATTTCCGAAAGGACGGCGGCCGCGTCCCGGTGGTGATCGGCGGCGCGCGGTTCGAGGGGTCGGAGAGCCAGGGGGTGGCGTTCGTCCTCGACGTGACCGAGCGCAAGCAGGCGGAGGAGCGCCAGAAGCTCCTGATGAACGAGCTGAACCATCGGGTGAAGAACACGCTGGCGATCGTCCAGGCGATCGCCGTGCAGACGCTCCGCATGGCGGACTCGCCCAAGGCCTTCACGAGCGCCTTCCTGGCCCGGTTGCTCGCCCTGTCCCAGACCCACAACCTCCTGAACCAGACCGCGTGGCAGGGCGCCGACCTCCACGACGTCGTCCGCTCCGAGCTGGCGCCGCACGCCAGCGGCGACGCCGAGCGCGTCCGCATGGTCGGCCAGGACGTGCGCCTCCGCCCGGAGGCGGCGGTGACGCTCGGCATGGTCTTTCACGAGCTGGCGAGCAACGCGGCCAAGTACGGAGCGTTATCGCAGCCGTCCGGCCACGTCGCGGTCACATGGGACGTGATCACCCAGGCGCACGAGCGCCTGCTCCACCTGGAATGGCAGGAGACGGACGGGCCGCCTGTCCGGCCGCCGCGCCGCAAGGGCTTCGGCTCACGCCTGATCGAGCGCGATCTCGGGCGCCAGCTCGCCACGGAGGTGCGCCTCGACTACCTGCCTGGCGGCGTACGTTGCGTGATGGACCTGCCCCTCGAGCGCGTGGGCGTAGGATGAACCCGGTCCCAGGAGGCGAACGTGGGCTGGAGGGGCTGCGTGTCCTCATCGTCGAGGACGAGCCCATGATCGCCTCGTCCCTCGAGGACGCCCTGACCGACCTCGGCTGTGTGGTGATCGGCCCGGCGCTGAACATGAAGGACGCGACGCGCCTGGCCCGCGCCGCCGAGATCGACGGGGCGAGCCTGGACGTCAACATCGCCGGCGAGAAGGTCTATCCGGTGGCCGACATCCTGAGCGAGCGAGGCATCCCGTTCGTCTTCCTGACCGGATATGGCAAAGCTGGGTTGCGCGAGTCCGATCTCAGCCGTCCGGTGCTGCAGAAGCCGTGCAGTCTGGAGCGCTTCGAGGAGATCCTGGCGGGGTGGCGGTGAGCGATTCCACCGGGCTCCCGGGCGCAGCGGTGCCTGCGCGAGCTCGGCCCGGCGCGCGCTGCCGAGGACGGCGCGCCCGTGTGGCGCTCCGCGCCGGCCTGCGCGGCGCGCCATGGCGGACACGGCCAGCGGGCGCGGCGTCGACAGGCCACGTCATCTACGTTGGTTCACGCTCGCGACACGGCACCACACTTGCAAGTCCGGCGTTGGCAACGTTCGCAAGAAAGGAGGTTCTCATGGCGGAACAGCAGCGTCAGCCGACAGGCCAGGACGTGTCCGTGAGCAAGTCGCAGCAAGGCAAGCCCGGCAGCCAGGCGACAGGTCAGACCCCTTCCCAGGGGGCCGGCGGTCAGTCCACCGGGCTGCAGCGTCAGCAGGGCGGCGGCCAGATGGGGCGGTACGGCGCGGCAGGCGGCGTCTTCAACCCGTTCGCGATGATGAGCCGGATGATGGAGGACATGGATCGCATGTTCGACGACTTCGGCTTCGGAGGGTTGCTCTCGCCGTTCAGGCAGGGCCGCGCGATGGGTGAGCCTGGTGGCGGCCGGGGTCTCTCGTCCCTCGCGGGCGGCCTCTGGTCGCCGCGCATCGAGCTGGGCGAGCGCAACGGTCAGCTCGTGGTCAAGGCCGATCTCCCCGGCGTCACCAAGGACGACATCCGGGTGGAGCTCCGCGACGACACCCTGATCATCGAGGGCGAGCGCCGGCAGGAGCAGCAGGAGCAGCGCGAGGGGGTGAGCTACACCGAGCGCAGCTACGGGTCGTTCACGCGCGCCATCCCGCTGCCCGAGGGCGTGCAGGCCGACGACGTGGACGCGAGGTTCGAGAACGGCGTCCTCGAGGTCTGTCTGAAGCTGCCGCAGCAGCAGCAGCGCGGCCGCTCGGTCGAGATCAAGAGCGGCGGGCCCTCGCAGGGGACGAGCGCTGGCGGCGGCCAGATGTCCGAGAAGAGCCGGCCCAGCTAGCCGATCGCGATCTGGGGCCCACCGGGGCGGCGGCGCGCCGTCGCCCCGGTGTCGCCCGGCGGAGGAGGTCAATCGTCGACCGAGCGCGACCCGCAGGCGCGCGCCCCGGCCACGCCGCGCGGCGGCCCTACTTTGCGTCGCGCGGCGCGCCGCCCCCGGGCGCCGCCTCGCGCCCTCCGAGGATCGCGAGCTCGGTCTCGATCCACCGGTCGAGCTCGCCCTGCAGGCTGAACAGCGCCAGATCGAACTCCCGCCCGTTGATGACGATGAACGGCGTCCCCGAGAGCCCGGCGCGGTCGGCCTCGGCCTTGTCGCGCGCGACCACCCGGGCGGCGGGCTCGCCCGCCATGTCGGCGCGGAACCGGGCCATGTCGAGGCCGACCTTCTGCGCGTAGCCGAGCAGGTCTTTCTCCTCGAGCCGCTGCTGGTTCTCGAACAGGAGGCGCTCCATCGGCCAGTAGCGGCCCTGGCGGTGCGCCGCGATGGCCGCGCGCGCCGCGGCGTCGGCGTGCGGGTGCGATCGCAGCGGATACACCTTGTGGATCAGCCTGACGTACGGCGCGTGGCGCTCGACCACCTCGTCGATGTGCGGGACCGCGCGCCCGCAGGAAGGGCACTCGAAGTCCGACCACACGACGATCTGGATCGACGCGCGCTCCGGCCCGCGAGAGGGCGAGTCGGCGAGGTCGATCTGCTTCACGTTCGGACCGAACCTCACGCCGTACGCGGCCTGGGCCTCCGCGCCGCTCGCGCCGCCGCGGATCTTGTCGGCGAGGAGCTGCGCGGCGGGCGCGCAGGCCGCGCAGGCGCGCGACTCGCGGACGCACTGCGCGAGCGACACCGCCTGATCGGGGCACGGCGCGTAGAGCTGCGAGACGAGCTGCCACCAGGTATCGCGCTCGCGGCGGACGAGCTCGGCCGTGTCCACGCCGGGCAGCTGCTCCGGCGCGCCGCCGGGCGCGTCGAGCAGCGGCGCGCCCGAGGAGCTGCCCGGGGGCCCGGGGAGCGGGACCGCGGGGGAATCGGCGAACTGGGGTTCCTGCCGCTCCGCGCCGCCGCAACCCGGGAGCGCGGCGAGCGCGAGGAGCGCGGCGAGCGCGAGCCGTCGTGCACCTGATCTCGGAATGAACACGCGCGGATGCTACACCCCCGCCGCAGCCGGGCCAGGCCGAAGCGCCGCCCGAGGCGCGCGCCCGGCGCCGCCCCCTCAGAAGGCGCCACGGAGGCCGAAGGTGGTGCCGCCCGGCGCGAGGGCGACGTGCGGCGCCAGCCGGAGCCGCGGCGGGCGGAGGCGGATGTACTCGTAGGTCTCGGCCGCCGTGGGCTGCTCCTCGTACTCGAGGAGCGCGACGTCGAGGATGTTGGCCGTGATCAGCCCGAGGCCGCTGCCGATGTACATGCCCCCGAGCGCGCCCCAGTCGCGGGCGTCCGAGGCGAGGCCGATGGCCACGCCGATCAGGCCGCCGCCGAGCGTGCAACCGGCGTTGAGGCCGAGGCTGACGAAGCCCATGCCGAGGTGGCCGTTGGCCCAGTGGGTGACCGGGCCGCCGAGCGTGACGGAGCCGGCGGCCATCCAGCCGAACACCTCGTTCTCCGTGGTGGCAGCGAGGGGCCCGAGCACGACGGTCCCGCTGAGCACGAGGAGGTGCTGCCAGCCGTACCAGGTGCGCTTCGGCTCGGCTCGCTCGCGACCAGGAGCGCTCCCGGGCTGCCAGGGACCCGGGCTCGTCGTCCACCGCGCGGGCGCCTGGGGAGCTCCGGTCGACGCAACCCCGGCTGGTGGCGCGCCTTCGTCGCCTGGCGCCGTCGGCGGCTGAAGGGGCGCTGCCGCGGCGCCGCCCGGAGCCGGCGCAGGCGGCGCCGCAGCCGGACCGCTCGGCGGCGCAGCGGGCGCAGGTGAGACCCCGGACGCAGGCTGCATGGCGCTCGCCGGTGCCACCGTGAGCACCACGGCCGTTGCGCAGACGATCCGCAGCCCATCGCGAAGCATGCCTGTCATCCGGCGATACTCGCCTCGTTCTTTCTGCGCTCGCAACCTCTTTTGCTTCCTTCTATTCGGCCGCTGCGCTCGAATCCTGCGCCGCATTCCTGCGATCGGCGATGGATGGTTGCTCGGCGGCGCGCGCCGTCAGACCCAGCGCCGCGTCGACCGGGCGTAGGTCTCGTAGGCAGCGCCGAACCGGGCGCGCAGCCGCCGCTCCTCGAACGCGATGTACCAGCGGTCGACGATCATGACGAAGACCGCCGCGAGCAGGAACGACGTCGCCGCGCCGCTCAACGCCGCCATGCCCGCGGCCGCGAGGCCCATCCCGAGGTACATCGGATTCCTGGACCACCGGAACAGCCCGCCGGTCACGAGCCGCGTGGGCTCGGCAAAGGTGTTGATCTCCGTCGCGGCCCGCGCGAACTGCGCCCGAGCCGCGACCGCCATGACGACGCCGATCGCCAGCGGCAAGGCGCCGAGCCAGCGAGTCGACGCCGGGAGCACCGGCGGGAACGGCAGCACGGCGTGAGTCAGCCACATGACCGCCACCACGAGGAGGAGCAGGACCGGCGGGAGCAGATTGCGCGAGGGTGCGTTCGAGGTGATCATGCCCCACCAGTCTAGCGACAGGGCAAAACGCGGAGACTCGCGTTCGGGAGAGACGATGAAGCGCCCAGAAAAGCCGCGCAAAGAGCCTCGCCAGGAGCGCTCGCGCTTCCTCGTGGAGACCATCGTCGAGGCCGCGGCTCGCGTTTTCGACGCGCACGGCTACGACGGGGCGAACACGAACCAGGTCGCCAAGGTCGCAGGGGTGAGCGTCGGGTCGGTGTACCAGTACTTCCCGAACAAGGACGCCCTCGTCACCGCGCTGCACGAGCGCCACGTGCGCCACATGCTGCGGCTCGTCGAGCAGGTGGACGCGGCGGCCGACGGCGTCTCGCTGCGCGGAGCGACGGAGGCGCTCGTCGAGAGGAGCCTCGAGCTCCACCGGTCGGAGCCGCGGCTGCAACGGCTCCTCCACGCCGATCTCCCGACGCTGGAGCAACAGCGCACGCTGAGCGCGGCCAGCCGGGCGGTCGTCGATTGCACCCGGCGGCTGCTGTCGCGCCACGGTTCGGAGATCGTCCAGCCGGATCTCGATCTCGCCACCTACGTTGTCCTGCGCATGTTCGAGGAGCTCGTCCACGCAGCGGCCCTCGATCCGCCCGCGGGCGTCGACGACGGCGCGCTCCGGCGGGCGATCACCGACGCGCTCATGGGCTATCTCACCGTCGGCGCAACCTCAACGCGGGCGGCGAGCCCCGCGGACCGACCATAGACGCGATGCCCCTTCCTCGCGGCGCGGACGCGGGAGCCACGCGGGACGCCAGCCTGTACAGCGACGATCCGTCCGGTGGACGACCGGCCCGCGACAACTTGCCGCATATTCCGCGCACGGCAGCCGTGCCACAGGTCGTGCGCCGGGCAGCCAGCAAGGGGGCCCTGCGCGTTCCTTCGGAGGCACGACGACCACCATGACCCAATCGCCGAGATCCACCTTGCTTGCGCTGGCGCTCGCCAGCTTCACCGCCTTTGCTCCAGGCTGCGGCGACGACGACGCTGTGACGCCGGCTGGGTCCGGCGGCGGCGGCGGCGAGTCTCCCGCCGGGACCGGCGGCTCCGGCGGCGAGGAGCCCGCCGTGACCGGCTCTGGCGCCGGCGGCGGCGGCGAGCCCGTGGATGACGAGGACAGCGACCACGACAGGGACGGCTTCACCCCGCGCGAGGGCGACTGCGACGACTTCAACAACACCGTCCACCCCGACGCCGAGGAGCGCAATCTCGATAACGTCGACTCGAACTGCGACAAGTCCGACGCGCCGGTCAAGACGCTCGTATGGAACGCTGGCCCGGAGCCCGACCTGGTGGACGCGATCGACCTCATGGACGAGGACGGCGACGGCCAGATCTCGCTCGCCGAGTTCGCCGCGGCGTGCGCCAGGTCCGCGTCGCTGACGGGCCCCGCGCGCCCCGGCGTGGTCCAGATCAATTCATCCTGCAGCCACTCGAACAGCTGCCGCGGCATGGTCTACCAGTCCTGGAACGAGCTTTACGAGCATACCTGCCGCGCCATGAACGGATGCTCGGGCTGGAGCTGCGTGGAGACCGCCGAGGATCAGGATCGAGACGGCCCCGCGGCGTTCAAGGCGGCGACGTGCGACCACTGCCACTCCGGCTCGGCGGGCTCGTTCGGCGTGAAGGTGCGGCCCACCGAGGACATGGCCACCTACGTCGCCGAGTTCTGGGAGCGCCGCTCGGATCTTTACCTGCAGTCCATCATCGCGTTCGGGATCGACGGCGTCCACCCCGAAGGCTACGCCTACTCGAACATGCCCGGCTCCTACCACCTGCTCTCGCTCGCTGAGATCGATCGGCTGATCGCCTACCTGCGCACCCTGACGCCCGAGGGCAAAAGCTTCGACCCGATGGCGCCAGCCGACCCCATCGAGCCGAGCAACTGAGCCGCCGATGAGCGCGCCGCGAGGCCCGGCCGGCAGCCAGGCGCCCATGGCGCGTGCGCTCCCGCGAGGCGCGCTCGGCCTCGGGCTGCGCCCGCCGCACTACGACGCGATCGAGCGGCTCCGGCCCCCGCTGGGCTTCTTCGAGATCATCGCGGAGAACTACCTCGGCGCGTCGCCGCTGCCCCGGGAGCGGCTCCGGCGCATCGCCGAGCGCACTCCGATCGTCGCCCACGGCGTCTCGCTGAACCTGCTCGGCGAAGCCCCCCTCGACCGGGATCACCTGTCCCGGCTCAAGGATCTGATCCAGGAGCTCCGGATCCCCTATTTCACGGATCACCTCTGCTGGACGGCGTTCGAGGGCGTGACGCACCACGACCTCCTGCCGGCGCCGTACGATCCGGAGCTGATCCCGTACGCCGCCGGCCGGGCGTTCGAGGTCCAGGAGGCCCTCGGCGTCCCGTTCGGCATCGAGAACCTGTCTTCCTACGTCGGGTGGGAGCGCGACACGATGCCTGAGTGGGAGTTCTATCGCCGCGTGATCGAGGAGTCCGGCTGCTGGTGCATGCTGGACATCAACAACGTCTTTGTCTCCAGCGAGAACCACGGGTTCAATCCGCGCGAGTACCTCGACGGCGTGCCCTGGCACCGGGTCTTGCAGGTCCACCTGGCCGGCCACCAGGTCTTGCCCTCGGGCCTGCGGCACGACACCCACGATCGTCCGGTGTGCGACGAGGTATGGTCTCTCTACGAGGAGGCGTGGCGCCGGGGCGGCCCTTTCCCGACGCTCCTCGAGTGGGACGCGGAGATCCCACCCTTGCACATCGCGCTCGCGGAGCTCGACAAAGCGCGGCAGGTGCGATCGCCATGAGCCCGAAAGGTGGAGATCCTCCGGGCTGGCTGCGGGAGCTCCAGCGCGACTTCACCGCCGTCCTCCGAGCGCCGCTCGACTCGAGCGCGGGCCGGTTCCGGGAGCGGCAGGAGCGGTATCCCGTGGGGCTCGTGGCGCAGGTGAAGGGCGGCCACGGGGGCCTCGCGCCGGCGGAGCGGCTCGCGATCTATCACCGCCAGTACTGGATGCGCCTGTTCACCGGCCTGCAGACGAGCTTCCCCCGCGTGTCGCGGGCGATCGGCTGCTGGCACTTCAATCACCTGGCCGCGCTGCACCTCGAGGCGTGCCCGCCCCGTCACATCGATATCGACAAGAGCGCGTGCGGGTTCGCCGAGCGGCTCCGCAGCGCGCTGCGCGGCCCTGACGGCGCGCGCCGCGGTCGCCAACCGGAGCGCCCGGCGCGCGGGCACGAGGACGCGTGGCGCCGGCGGATCGAGCTCTCCAGGGCGCCGCTCGCGATGGTCCGCCAGGCGCTGCGCATGGACGAGGCGGAGCGGCTCGCCTGCGAGTCGCCGTTCGAGGGCCTCTGGCGGCCGACGCCGGAGGAGCTCGCCACGCTGGCCGAGGCGCGGCTGCGCTTCGCGGTCTCCTTCACGCTGACCCGCGAGGACTGGGACCTCGCGCGCTTCTCGCGGCTCGCGGGCGGCGATCTGGACGAGGGCCCCCTGGACGCGAGGCGTCGCCACGCGTCAACCCGCGCGTGGGTCTTCGCCCGGAGCGCCGCCGGCACGACCACGACCTCGGTGGATCCGCTGTTCGCTCGCCTGCTCGAGCGCTGCCGGGAGCTGCCGTTCGGGCAGGCCCTTGCCGCCGTCGAGCAGGGCTGTACGGCGGCGGAAGCAGCGCAGCTGCGGGCCAATCTGCAGGGCTGGATCGCGCTCGCCCTCTCGAGCGGCTGGTGGACGGGCCTCGCCGGCGTCGGGACCGCTAGCCGCGGTCCGTCTTCTTCAGCTCGCCCTTGAACCGCCACTCCACCGCCGCCTTCACGCCCAGCGTGATCACCGACACGCCGGCGAGGAGGCTGGCGACGGCGAACGCGGGCACGACGCGGACCATGTTGGCGTAGTAGACGCGCTCCACGTGGAGCGGCAGCGTCACCTGATCGGACGAGCCCGACGAGACCACGTACACGGCGCCGAACTCGCCCATCGCCCTGGCGGTGCACAGGATGACGCCATACAGGAGGCCCCAGCGGATGTTGGGCAGCGTGACGCGCCAGAAGATCTGCCATCCGTTCGCGCCGAGGACGCGGGCGACCTGCTCCTCCTCGGTCCCCTGGGCCTGCATCAGCGGGATGAGCTCTCGCGCGACGAACGGGAACGTGATGAACACCGTGGCGAGCACGATGCCAGGAAGGGCGAAGATGACCCGGGTGGATACCTCGAGGCTCGTGAACCCGAGGCTCACCTCATAGGTCCTGTTCACGAACGCGCCGAAGAACCCGTTCGCCCCGAAGAGCAGGACGAAGCACAGGCCGGCGACCACCGGTGAGGTCGAGAACGGCAGATCGATCAGCGTGACGAGCAGGCTCTTGCCCCGGAACTCGAACTTGGCGACGGCCCACGCCGCCGCGACGCCGAAGAGCGTGTTGAGCGGCACCGCGATGGCCGTGGTGAAGAGCGTGAGCTTCACCGCGTGGAACGTCGCGCGGTCGAAGACCGCCTGTCCGTAGGCGCTCAGCCCCTCGCTGAAGGCGTGCCAGAACACCACCCCCAGCGGGAGGACGAGGAACACGCCGACGAGCGCCACGCACAGGCCGATCAGCAGCCGGCGCGCGCCGCCGCCCTCGGCGGAGACCGCCTTGCCTGCCCGGGAGCGCCACCTCTGCTACGTGCAGAGCAGAGCGGCGGTCATACATGCAGAGCAGAGCGGCGGTCACCCGCACAGGAGACGGGCCCAGATCGGCGTTTTCGGCGCGCAAGCGCACTCCGGTGCGCTGAGCACCGAAAACGCCGAGGTGGGCCCGTATCCGAAGCGGGTGACCGTCGCTCTAGGCGGCCGCGCTCCCGCGGCCGGATGCGCCGTTTCCCCCGTCGTTGAGCTTCGCTTCGTGCTTTGCGACCCACTTGCGGAGCCGCTGCGACAGAGGTGACCGTCCGTTTTCGTAGTTGGCGACCGAGCTGCGCGCGAGGCCGAGCTTTTCGCCGAGCTCGGCCTGCGAGAGCCCGAGCTTCTCGCGAAGCACCTTCAGCGTCGTCGAGCCCGCCGCCGCTTGCGCGCGCGCCGGCGCGCTCGGACGGGTGGGCGGCACGGCCTCGACCGCGCGCCCGGCCCGCTGCGTGCGCTCGACCGCCACCGGCTGCGACTCCGTGCGGGCGCCTTCCGGCGCGGTGCGCCGCGCGACGGGCGCTCGGACGCTGCTCGTGCTCCCCGCGAGCTTCTCGCCGCAAAACGGGCAGAAGTCGAACGCGAGGACCTTGCCCGCGTCGGTGCGGAACTCGACTCCCTGGATCGACGCGGGGATCCCTTGCGCGCGGCGCTCTTCGCTCGCCCACCCGTACACGAGCGTGAGCCCGCGCTCCTCTTGATTCACCGGTAGCCCGGTCTGACTCATCCGAAGGCAGACCGTCCTGCCGTCGCGCGTGCACTGTCGTCCGATCATGGGCATCGTCATCTCCTCTTTTCCGTGCGGGCGCAGGCGTACCCGGTCGAACTTTTGCGCAGTACTGCTCACCTGTCAAGGTGGACACACGCCAGGTCGAACTTTTGCGCGATACTGTTCATTTGTCAAGGCAGAACAACGGGAAGCCTGGGCGAGGAAGAGGCGATGATGTAGGGATCGTCCACGAGCTCGTCCTCGTCCTTTTGACTTGTTCACTTGTGTTCACTTGTCAGCTCCAGCGTGGAACCCGCGCGCGGAGTGTCCACGTGCCCTCGCGTTCCTGGGGGAGCTTGCAGCCGATGAGCCCCGTCAACGTTTACCACTGCCAGCGATGCATCGCGCCGCTGGAGGTCCCGCCGGGCAGCCGCACGATCGTGTGCCGTTACTGCGGAACACACAACGAGCTGCAGCGCCCAATCCCGTCCGTGGCCGCGCCTCGCCCCGCTGCGGCGCCGAGCCGTCGCCCCGCTGCGGCGCCGAGACGCACGTTGGCGGCGATCCTCCTCGGGGTCGCCATCGCGATCGCCATGATCGTGAGCATCGCCGTGCTGGCCCCGCGGGGCGCGCGGGTCCCCGAACCGTTCCGCGGCCCGCTCGAGCTGGAGTGGTCGAACGAGCGCAAATTCGTCGTCAAGTCCGACGAAGCGCTCCACGGCGACGTCGCCATCTTCGAGGGCACTTACCAGATCACCTTCCACGGCTTCCCGGAAGGCACCAGGTGGAAGGTCGGGGAGAAGAGCGGGCGCATCGAGAGCACTATCTATGACATCATCAAGCTCGACAATGTCGAGGGTCAGCTCGGAAGAGTCCCAGTCGCCAGGTACCGCGATACCCTGCTAGGACCCAAGGCGAAGCTCGAGATCGAGCTCCCCTCCGGACAGGCAGCTTCCATCGAGCTGCGCCAGGTCGACGCCGCCATGTCCGTCCTGTCGGTGCTCGATCGCGTCAAGAATGGGCCGGTCGTCTTCGAAGGCGAGCCGAAGCAGGAGAGCGATCTGAGCAGCGTGCTCCTCCTCGAGACGGCTTCCATGAAGCTCTTCGGCCAGGCGGTCCTTCTGCAAGACGTCGATCTGGTGGCCATCACGCGCCGGCTCCCGGAGATCAAGGGCCGAAAGACGTGCACCGGGTACAAGGACCGCGCGGGCGAGCCGCTCGCCGACCTGACGATCCGGTTCAAGGAGACCGAGGCCACCGTGCTCGATAGGCGGACCGGGGCCGTCGTGCAGAAGAAGGTCTTTCCGCCGGATGAAGAGTGCCCGATGTTCAGGTTGTCGATCGACGGCGATCGCGAGCGAGAGCAAGACAGCTACCCGCCGACGCGAGACATCGAGTCATGGCTGAGCTCCTTGGTCCAGCGTTAGCCGGCCGAGACGACGGGCCATGTACCGCGCCGGCGACGCGCCGAGCGCCTTGCGGAACATGGTGACGAAGCTGCTCGCGCTCTCGTAGCCGAGGTCGCTCGCGACGCTCTGCACGCTCGCTCCGCGCGAGAGCCGCTGGAGGGCCAGGACGATGTGGAGCTGCTGGCGCCAGCGACCGAAGCTGAGGCCGGTCTCCCGGACGAGCAGCCGGTTGAGGGTCCGTTCGCCGACGCCGATCCGGCGGGCCCACGTGCCCATCGTCGCGCCGTCGGCGGGGTTCTCCGCCATCGCATCGACCAGCTTTCGGAGGCGCTGGTCGGCCGGCATCGGCAGGCGATGTTTCTCGATCGTCGCCGCCGCCAGCTCGTCGAACAGGACGGCCACGAGCCGCGCATCCGGCCCGTCGAGGTCGTACAGCGCGGGGCGCGCCGCGAGACGGACGAGCAGCTCGCGAAAGAGCGGCGTGACCGAGACGGCGCAGCACTCGGCCGGCAGGCTCGGAGCCACGTCCGGCTCCATGAAGACGCCGTAGCCCTCGAGCGGCGCGCGCCCTCGTATCTTGTGGAGCACTCCGGCGGGGATCCACAGCGCCGAGCGCGGTGGGACGATCCACAGGGCGTTCGACCCCTCGCACGTGACCTCGCCGCGCTCGAGGAAGAACAGCTGTGACTCGCGGTGGCTGTGGAACTCGCTCTCCAGCCCGCCGGTGACCATGCTCAGGCCGACGGCGTTGGCGGGCCGGGCGAGCGTGCTTCGCCACTGGCCACGATCCTCGCGCGCGAAGCGACGCGAGAGCGACTCCATCGCCTCGGCCGCCGACGCGCGTGGCTCGTTCGCGATCTGGACGTCGCCGTGAAAGGTCCACCCGGGGGAGCCGATCGACGACGACGCGGGCGGGGCCGACGAGCCTTTCGTGGTGGAGCCGGCGGAGGGCGAGGCCGATCCCGACGCCGGCGATGCCGTTGATGACACGGGCGACGCGGGGCGCTTCCTTCGCTTCGAACCCATGGCCGGATTGCAAAATAAAATGTCCTCATTTCGGAATGCGGTCAAGTTCGCCGGCTGCGATGGTTCCTCTGCGCGCTCCGGCGGCCGTGCCGGAGCCCGGGAAACCGCTCTTCGGCGGGCAGGAAAGCAGAGGCTCTTCGATGCGGAAGGTGATGACCGCGCAGCAGATCGAGGCGATCGTCGGCGCCCCGATCCCGGCCGTGCGCATGAAGCAGATCGGCGCCCTGGACGAGGGATGTCGGCGTGTCCTCGCCAATGCTCCGGTCGCCGGCTTCGGTTTTCGTGACGAACAGGGAGGCTGGCGCAGCACCTTCGTCGGAGGCGCCCGCGGCTTTGCGCACGTGGAATCGCCGAAGCGCGTTCGGCTCGAGCTACCGGCGAGACACCCGACGCCGAAGTCCGGCAGCGGCGCCTCGTTCGTCTTCCTGGTGCCGGGGATCGGCGAGACCCTTCGGCTCAACGGCTCCGTGGCCGAGCGACGCGGCGGCCGGATCGTCGTCACCGTCGAAGAGGCCTTCGTGCACTGCGCGAGGAGCATCCTCCGATCCCGCCTCTGGGAGGGGCCGCGCGCTCGCGCCACGGCCGCTGTCGAGCCGCCATTGCCGCGTGATGGCGCGCGCCACGAAAGGGAAGGCGGACCCCTCGGCGATCCGAGCGTTGCTCGCTTCCTCGCATCGAGCCCCTTTGCCGTCCTCTCGTCGTGGGACGCTGCGGGCTCGGGCGATACGAGCCCGCGAGGAGATTTCCCGGGCTTCTTGCGGATCCTCGACCACGAGACGCTCGTCATCCCCGATCGCCGGGGAAACCGGCGGACCGATACGTTCCACAACGTCGTGACGTGCGACCAGGTCTCCCTCGCGGCCGTGGTTCCAGGGCGCGACGACGTTCTGCACGTCAGCGGCACGGCGTGCGTCACCGACGAGCCGGCGCTCCTGTCGACCATGGCGCTCGCGGGAAAGCCACCGCAGGCCGCGCTCGTCATCCGCGTGGAGCGCGCGGAGCTCCTGGCGAACGAGGCCCTGCAGCGGTCGAAGATCTGGCAACGCTCCGCCGACGTCGACGCGGGCGCCGTCCCCGATCTGATGGCGCTGGCGACTCAGCACCTTGCGCTCAACAAGGGCGGCGGCGCGAAGGCGACGATGATTCGCCTCCTCGGCAGCGGCGCCGGCGCTTTCCCGAGGCTCCTGCGCTGGCTCATCGATCTCGGTTACCGCAAGGGGCTGACGGACGAGGGCTACGACCGCGGCGCGACGAGGGCGGACGACCCGGACAACCAGCGCGAAGGTCGCCTGCGATGACGATCGGCTCGGACAGCGAAGCGACTCGGTTCAATCCACGCGGACCACGGCGACCTGCGCAATCTTGGCGGGGGGCTCGACGTCGACCGTGACGAAATGGCGCCCGATGCCGTCGAGCCGCTCGGGGATCGCGCCGCCGCCGCCCGAGATGTACGCGGGGATCCCCGCGTTCTCGAACGCATAGAACGAGTGGATGTGGCCGTAGAACGTGAGATCCACGCGCCCGTCCGCGAGCATCGTGAGGAGCTTGTTCGCCTCGGCGCGGCTCGCGAATGCGCCGTTGCGGGAGCCCACCGGGTCGAGGGGCGCGAGGTGCATCGTGACCACGTGCAGGAGATCCTGCCCCTCGGTGAGCCAGCCGTCGAGCCACCCGTAGGCGAGCGGATCGATCGTCGCGCTCGCCGAGTCGAGCATCGTGAACTGCACACCCCGGAACGCGAAGCGGTAATTCCCGCGGCCAAACCACTCGTGGTAGAGGTCGTCCCGCGTGCCGAGCTCGTGGTTGCCGAGCGTCGCATAGCAGGGAAAACGGAGCGTCTTCATCTCGCGCTGGAATCGCTCGAGCTGCTCGGGCGAGCCCCGCGACGTGAGATCGCCGCTGATGAGCGCGAAGCGGACGCCCTCCGCCTCGTTCATCCTCGCGTAGATGTCCTGAACGCGGTCGATGTCCTCCTGGACGTCGGCGAAGACCGCGAACCGCCACGGCTCGCGCCGCGCCTCGTCCGGCGGGCGCAGCGAGAGGGTCGCCTCGGCGCCGGGCGGCAGAGAGAGGCGGAAGGTGCGCTGGGTCGGAAACGGCGCCTCGACGAGCGCCACGGGCACGCGCTCGTCCCCGACGCGCGCCGAGAGCTCGGCGTCGGCGAGCATGTTCTCGATCGTGATCTTCCACGGTCCGCCCGCCTCGTCGGTGAGGCGGATCGAGAGCGCGGGCGCGCTCGCCCAGAGCGCGAGCTCGCCCGCGTCGAGGCGGCGGATCGCCGCGAGCCCCTCGTCCACGGCGACGCGCGCCTTTCCCCGCGAGGCCTTTCCCACCTCCAGGTCGCGGCGCGCGCGGCCCTCGGCCACGTCCAGGCAGGAGAGGGCGAGCGGCGCGGTGAGGGCGATGAGCGCGAGGAGAGCGTCTCTCAGGATCATGGCGAGTCTCCAGGGCGGAAGAGCAGCGCGAGGCGCCCGACGTACGCGGAGCCCGCCTTCACGTCGGCGAGCAGGCCCCACCGGGGTGAGGCATGGAGCCGGCCCTCCAGGCCGAAATGGCCCGGGACGCCGCTGCCGAGGCCAGGGAGCTTCGCGCCGCCGACAACCCCGTCGTGCCGGTGGTCGTAAACCACCTTGGCCTCGCCGCGCGGATACCCCGCGTGCCCGAGGTACGCGCCGAAGGCGAAGTGGGGAATCAAGAGCTCGTTCCCCTCGAGCGGGCGGCGGCCGTGGCGGTAGCCCTCGACCGCGATCCCCCAGCCCATCTCCGCGAACGAGCCCCGCAGCGTGCGCCCGAGGTGGGCGAGATCGAGCCGGCCCTTTAGGCTGACCTCGCCGGTGGTGATCGAGAAGTCGTCGGAGGTGTAGCGGTGATGGGTGAGCGCGCCCTCGATCTCGAGGAACGAGCCGTCCGCCGCGCGCGGGCCGTCCGCCGTGCCGGGGCCGATGAAGCGATGCGCGGCCTCGACGCGGAGGCGCGCATTGTCGTCGTTTAAGGCAAACCAGCCGGAGCCCGAGAGGCGGAGGGAGCTCAGGCGCAGATCCATGCCTGGCACGAGAAACGTGCGGTACGCGAACGTGGGGTCGTGGACGTAGGCGAATCCGAGCTGCGTCTCGACCCAGGGCAACGACGAAGGAGGGCTCCCGGTGCCGCCCTCCGGGGCGAGCACGCCATAGAGGTCCGCGAGAAGGGAGATCCCGAACAGGCCCACACCCGTCACGGTGGTGAGCACGATCGGCGCGACGACGCGCCGCGAGGCCCCTGAGGCCGCCGCGCCCGCGAGCCCGCCCACGGCGAGGCCGGCGCCCGCACCCTCGAGCGCCAGGAGGGTCCAGCCCGTGCCCGGCTCACCCAGGATCAGGTGCCCGGTGCCGTGTGCGATGACCCCGGGGAACACCGCGCCGGCCGCGGCGACGGCGCGGCGCCCGGCGGAGACATCCTTCGTCGGCGGCGCCGCGGTCGCTGGCGCGGCCATGGCCGGGGGGATTGGCGCGCCATCACCCGCCTCGACCTGGGCCGGCGCGACCACGAGGAAGAGCGCCAGGGTGAGGACGTGGCCTGTGGTGCGCGGGGGCCTCAGCATCGAGCTCTGCGTGGCGGGCGCCTACCGTGGCACGACCGTGCCGGCTTTGCACGCGTCGAGAGCATCCGACCCCGCCGCCCTCGACCATCGGTCCTGAAGAGCTCGCGGCGACCGAGGGCCCGCCGATCACGTCGAGATGACCTTCGTTCACGTCGCGCCGGAGTCGACGTGGCCGACCGGGCAGCTCCTCCAGCACACGGGGCCCGTGACGCTGTAGCCGGCGCCGCAGGTCGGATAGTGTTGTTCGGCAACCAAGGAGAAACCGCGAAGATGATCCGATCCTCACGCGCCGCGACGGCGGCCATGACAAGCCTGTTCCTGCTCCCGCTCGGAGCGTGCGTCACGGTGTCGGGGGCTCGGCCCCCCGCAGCGGCCACCGCCCCATCACCCGGCCCGGAGCCCGCGGACCCTGCGACGAGCCCCGCTCCATCCGCGACCGCGCCGGCGACAGCCGCGCCCGGCCCGGCGGCCCCCGCGGTGGTGGATCTCGATGCGCTCTACAGCGAGGCGATCTTCAAGTCCGCCGTCGTCACGCCCTCTGCCGCGCGCAAGCTCGTGCCGCTCAAGCCCGACGCGAACGGCACCTACACCGTGACCACCTGGGCCGGCTGCCGGGGCGACGGCGGACCGAACAAGTGCGGCGCCTACGTGGCGCAGCAGCCCGTGAACGTGAAGTGGGACGTGTGGGTCACGAGCAACGGCGAGCTCCAGAACAAGTGCAAGACGTGGACAGGGGATGTGGTGCTCCAGATCCACCAGGTCCTCGGCATGTCAGCCCCGCAGCCGCCGCTCCCCGCGGACACGACGGAGCGGCAGTTCGTCACGTTCTCGGGGGTGCCGGCCGCGAGCATCTTCCGCCCGTGCACGGACGCCCGCGTCGACACCGACTCCTGCAATGGGACGAAGCTGCCTGAAAAGCAGTCTGCGTCGGCTCCGGCCGATTACTACAGGTGGTTCACGAACCATGCGATGTCGTCGTGGCAAGTGCCGGAGAAGGGTCAGACGCCCACGGGCTTTCCCTGGACCAGGCTGGGCTATTCGTACAACTGGGCGCCGGGCGCGGACATCTACGGGGCGTCCGAGTACGTCGTCTCCGGCGGCGCGAAGGCGGTGAAGCTCACCGTCGCCGCCGTCCAGACGGCCAAAGATTTCTGCAAGCCCTGAGCAGCGGGCTATGCTTGCGGCCCCGGAGCCTCCTCGCTCTTCTTGTCGGGCACGAGATAGATGCCAGGCAAGCTTATCAGGGTCATGGCGAATTTCGTCGCCAGATTGATGGCGAAGATCTGCCGGATCACGTCGAACGGCAGCACAAAGGCAAAGGCACCGAAGCAAAACAGCAGGTTGTCGACCGGAACGCTGACCGCGTTGCTCGCGAGGACCGCGAGCCACTGGCGCCTGGGGCCCGCTTTTCTCAGATAGGCCTCGCGGACCCGATGGAAAACCTCGGTGTCCAGCAGTTCGCTCACGACCTCCGCGACGATGCTCGCGAACACGATTCGCCACACCGGGCTCAGGATCGCCGAGAACTGATCGCCGAGCCCCCAGGACGGGTCAGACGGCACCTGTGCGGCCCAAAGAAGGTAGAGGGCCATCAGGAGATTGGCCCCGCCGGCGCAAAGGATCAACGTCTGGGCGCCGCGCTTGCCGATGGTCTTGTGGACCATGTCCCGCAAGGTGAAGGTGAGGGGATAGATAAAGGTCCCCATATCCACGGCCAACGAGAAGACGACGCCGATCTTGAGGCTTGCGATCTGACTGATGAGCTGCGCCGCGATATAGAACGAGATGACGACGATGGCCGCCGGCCTGACGGCGCTCGTCAGATCTTGGCTCGCGCTCCTGGGCGACGATTCGGACATGAGGATCGCCTCATTTTCAAGGCAGTTTCGGGGACCGCCGCGGTCTTGAGCCCGGGAGGGTCGATCGCACGGCTCCGCGAGCCTAGATGGCCGCCGGCGGCGAGGACAAAGAATCAACGACGACCCCGCGAGGCTCGCTGCGTGGCGCACCCCTTTCCGGGCTCTCGCGGCCACGGTCGGCAGGCGCGGGGGCCAGCAGGATCGACCTTGCAGACGCGACGAATTCCTGCGCGTTCGTCGCCGATCCTGGTATGCTCGCGAGCGTGGCCGATCTGGCGATCGATATCTTCATCTCCTATGCGCACGCGGACGAGGCGCTGAGGTGTCGCCTCGATAGCCATCTAGGCCCGCTCGTCCGACAGGGGCTCATCCGTCCCTGGCACAGAGGACTGACCGGGGCCGACGAGGAACGGAGCGCTGCGGCCGCCACCCGGCTCGCGCAGGCCCGTATCATCTTGCTGCTGGTAAGCGCCGATTTCCTGGCCGACGACGAGTGCGGCGCCGACGTCGAGCAGGCGCGTCGGCGGCTGCTGACCAGCGACGGCGCGCGGGTGATTCCGATCATCTTGCGCCCGTGCGACTGGAGCGCTGCGGCGTTCGCGTTCCTGACGCCCCTCCCCGCGGGCGGCGAGCCGCTGGCAAGCTCTCCTAACCCCGAGATCGCCTGGGCCGACGTTGCAGCGCGCATCGAGCAAGCCGTCGTCGCGGCGCGCCTCACGCAGCCGAGCGTCACCCCGGAACAGCCGCGCCGCGCGAGCGCCGCAGGACAAGTTCGGGTAAGCGGTGTTGTCCTGCGGAGCATGGATCGGACGCTCATCGACGAGCGCGGCAGGAGCGCACGCGACCTGGTCGTGGCGCAGATGCCCGAACACTGCCGCGACGACCTCCGCCATGAGTCGCTCGATTTGCTCGCGAGATACGATCTCGAGACGCTCACGACCTACATGGATCTCGCCACGTCGCTGGTCCTGGGGGATCCCAAGCGCTGGCGTGACTTCGGTCGACTGGCGGTCAGCGGCGACCTGCACCAGTTCGTGCGCCCAGTTTACGCGGTGCCGACGGTGAGCGTCGTGCCCGTCCTGCACCATACGACCAGCATCTTGTCGTGCCTCTTTACGTCCGGATCTTGGCGTGTTGACACCGGATTTGCCTGGAAGGTGGTGCTGACCATCGGAGATCTCGGGCCCCCTTCGGTGCTGCTTCGTTTGTGGATTGTAGGGGTCATGGAGGAGATCGTGCGACGCGCTATGTCGAGCGACGTCAACTGGGCTATTACGCACGGCGAGTCGAGCGATACCCCCGAGCTTACCTGTGAAATCAGCTTGTGAGGGGATGAGGGACTCAAGGATGAATGCTTGTCGCAACGCGCGCGTCGTTTCGCGAGGCTGTCGCCGGCCCCCTCTCCTCTCCCCTACCCCAGCAGCGACGCCGCCACCCTCGGCGCCTCCCGCGCGGAGCACCCCATCCAGCCCGAGAGCCGCTCCGCCGGCTCGCCGCTCGCGAGCGCCCGGAGCACCCGCTCCGCCACGTCCGCGCGGAGCGCCCGCGTCCCGAACACCGGGTAGCCGATCGCCGCGTAGGCCTTAGGATCCACGCCCCGCGCGACCGCCATCGACACCGCGCCGGGCGCCGGGCACGCGGGCACCCGGCCGCGGTCGAACCAGGCGGCGCACAGCGCGAGGCGGCGCTCGAGCGCGCCGCGCCGGAGCAGCGGCTGCACGTAGAGCACGCGCTCGCCGACCTCGATGCCTCGCGCCGCGAGCAGCGCCCGGTCCTCCGGCGCGAGCTCCGCGACCTGCTCCTCCGCGTCGCGCGCCGCCGCCGTCCCGAGCCCCTGCTCCAGCTGGTAGACGATCCCCCGCGCCGCGCCCGGGAGCGCCCGCACCTCGGGCGAGCGCAGCGGCGCGAGCAGCGCCTCGACGAGATCGCGCGCGAACGCCACGAGCCGCCGGAGCACGCGCGACCGCGCCCCCGCGCCGAGGTCCTCGAGCGCGGCGAGCCGCACGTCCGGCAGGAGCAGCGTCGGGCCGCGCGCGAGCTGCCCGAGCAGCCGCTCGCCGTCGAAGATCCGCCCGCCCACGTCGACCGAGAACCGCTCGTGCGGCGCCCCGACGAGCGCCTCGACCCAGCGCGCCCAGTCGTCCTCGGGCGCGGGCGCCGCGGGCCCCGGCGCGAGCCGGGCCCGGAGCGCCGCGATCGGCGCGAACGGGTGCCCCTCCGGCACCACCGGCGGCTCGGCCTCCGCGCGCCGCTGCGTCGAGGGCGCGCCCGGCGACGACCGCGCGCCCGACGCCGCCCGCGCGCCCGACGCCGCCCGCGCGCCCGACGCCGCCCGCAAGCGGCGCGCCGCGCCGCCGCCCCGCTCGACGAAGCGCTGCACAAGCCGCTCGTGGAGCGCGTCGCTCAGGCGATCCTCGATCGCCCGCGTGCGCTCCTGCCACGCCGCCGCGTCGCGGACCCAGCGCGGGTGGTTCGAGATGTACGTCCACGTCCTGATCGACGCGATCCGCGTGATCAGCGTGTCGATGTCGCCGGCCACCTCGTCGATCTCGGCCACCCGGGCGGCCATCCAGCCAGCGTCGAGCGCCGCGCTCGGGCCCGAGAGCTGCCCGTAGATCTCGGCGAGGAGCGCGACGTGCGACTCGAACAGGAGCTTGCGGAAGTCGGGGATGCGGCAGACCTCCCAGAGGAGCCCCACCGCCTCTTCACCCCGCGCGCGCGCTCGCACCTCCGGGTCCCCGGCGAGCCTCGCCAGCGCGGCCGTGTCCTCCGCGTCGTCGACGAGCCTCAGCGAGCGGGCGCGCGGCCGCGCCCGGAGCGACGCGAGGAGCGCGTCGATCGAGCTCATGTCGAGCTCGCTGCTCCGCCAGAGCAGCCGCCGCACCGGGGGGAACCGGTGCGCCTCGATCGCGGCGGCCACGCCGTCGGGGAGCGAGAGCGGCGCGACGGTGCCGAAGGTCCCGTCCGCGAGGTGCCGGCCCGCGCGGCCGGCGATCTGCGCGAGCTCGGCGGGGTCGAGGTCGCGCACGGCGCGCCCGTCGAACTTGCGGAGCGCCGCGAACGCGACGTGGCGCACGTCGAGGTTGAGGCCCATGCCGATCGCGTCGGTGGCGACGAGGTAGTCGACCTCGCCCGACTGGAAGAGGGCGACCTGCGCGTTGCGGGTGCGCGGCGAGAGCGCGCCGAGCACCACGGCCGCGCCGCCCCGCTGCGCGCGCAGCCGCTCGGCGATCTCGTAGACCTGCGGGGTCGAGAACGCGACGACGGCGCTGCGCGGCGGCAGGCGCGAGAGCTTGCCGGCGCCGGCGCTCGCGAGCCGCGAGAGGCGCGGGTGCTGGACGATGCTGGCGGTCGGCACGAGCTCGGCCACGAGCGGCCGCATCGTGTCGGCGCCGAGGAACCAGGTCTCGCGCCGGCCGCGCGAGAGGAGCAGGCGCTCGGTGAACACGTGGCCGCGCTGGTCGTGCGCGGCGAGCTGGATCTCGTCGATGGCCAGGAAGTCGACCTCCAGATCGACCGGCATCGCCTCGACGGTGCACACCCAGTAGTCCGGCCGCCTGGGGACGCGCTTCTCCTCGCCGGTCACGAGCGCGACGCGGGCCTCGCCGACCCGGGTGCTCACCCGATCGTAGACCTCGCGCGCGAGCAGGCGCAGCGGCAGGCCGATCATGCCCGAGTCGTGCGAGAGCATGCGCTCGATGGCGCGGTGGGTCTTGCCGGTGTTGGTCGGGCCCAGGACGGCGGTGATGGGGGAAGCGTCGACCATGGCGCACGCAGCTTAGTACCGGACGCCGCAGCTACGCCCCCGCGCGACGCGCCGAGGGCGTGCGCCTCGGGTCCTTGCGGCCAGGCGGGCTCGTCCTCGGGCTCGCCGAGCCTGATGGCGCGGGCTATCGTGTCAGCGCGCCGTCGGGTCCGCGAGCCAGGCGGCGAGCGCCTCGGGCGGGAGTGCCAGCTTGGCATCGTCGAGGCGATCGGCACCGATGCGCTCGAACCGCTCAGCCAACACGGAGTGCTCCACCTCGGTCAGCGGTCGGCCCAGCTTCTTCTCGAACTGCATCGCCAGCACCCGAAGCTGTCCCTCCTTGATGCCCTCCTTGATGCCCTCCTTGATGCCCTCCTTGATGCCCTCCTTGATGCCCTCCTTGCGCCCCTCTTGGAGGGCCTCCTTCCGCGCCTCGTCGCGGAGCGACTGCTTGAGCTGCTCGAACCACTGCTGAACTTCTGTCACGATCTCCTCCTCTTCCGCGTCTTCCGTCGTGCGCGCCGAGGGCTCGGCCGGGACCTCGAAGCGCAATCGTACCAGCCAAGGCAAGGCAATGCTCCTCTCCCAGGCGTCGTCGGGCAGGGCGATGAGCTCACGGATGGCATCGCGGAGCACGGCGCGTGCGCCGAGCAGGCGCAGGAGCAGGGTGTCTCGGACGCGCGGCAGCTCGGCGATGGCAACGAGGTCGATCTGCCATCCCGGCGCGGCCCGGTAGAGGCCGGGGCGCCCGGGCACCGGGTCGAAGCCGAACGCGTCGAGCACGGTGGCGGGCCGGCCGCTGCTGAGGACGCACAGCCGCGGGAAGGGCACGGCGCCGCCAGCGCGGCGCTCGAGCTCGTGGTGCCAGTGGAGCTGCTTGCGGACGCAGCCGCGCAGCTCGGCCGGACCGGGGGTGTCGTGGAAGAGCTCGAACTGGCAGGGCTCCGCCGCGAGCTCGCCGAGCAGGCCGAGCTCTGCGCGCAACGCGGCGCGGGCGGGATCGGGCACGTACCAGATGTCCATGGTCTGGGAAGTTGAGATGACCTCGACCTGAGTGTCGGCGCCGCCGGTGAGAGCGAGGGTCTCGCGTAAGACGTTCTTGCCGAACGCGTCGTATCTGATGCGCATCGGTGCGGTGACGAGAATGGGATTTACCGAACGTGCCAGCAAGCCAATTTTCGCGCAGGGCATGCTGTTTTTGCGAAGCGATGGAGAGCGTCATCGCGTATGGGGAGGAGGAGAATCGGGTTGTTACATGCGCCGCGTCGATGTCATTCAGAAATCGCGTCTTCAGCGCTGTACCGCCACGGCACTGGGGGGGCACGAATCGATGGACACGAGAGTGGTAGTTCGTCGGGCGGAGGTTCGGGGCGCGCGTGCGCGTACCGGGGGAGAGCGCGAAGGACGCGGCGGCCGAAGGCGTGGGCCTCAACGCTGGGGATCGAGCTCCTGCGCACGCAGCGCGCTGGCCCGTGTCACGGACGAGCGCGGCAGCTCGCCCTTATCTCTGGACTGCATCGGCGTCGGCGATCGGCGGGTGCCGAACGCCTGAACAGTCGGAAAATTTCACCATCATTGCATGCACGGAGCGAAGCCTGGGTCACCTGGGCGAGAGCAGCTCCTCCCTCTTCAGCGACATCGACCCCTCGCCTCGAGGTCGCGGAGCGCCCATGGGGTCGGGCGAAAAGCCTGCCGATGCGGGGGAGGAGAAGATGCGACAGCAGCCCGCTCGCGCTCGGCCTTCGTCGCGTCGCCGCGCCCGTGGCATGATGGGGCGAGATGCCGGCCGCTGTAAGGAGCACGACATGGGGCCCGGCCTCTGCTAGACCGCGGAGGCCCGAACGGAACGACGCTGGGACGCGGAAGGCTCGATCGCATGCTGTCGCTTGAGGCGGGGAGCGTCGTCGGTGGGAAGTATCGCCTGGAGCGGCCGCTGGCGGGCGGCGCCATGGGCTTTCTCTGGGTGGCCCGGCACCTCCAGCTCGACGTCGAGGTCGCGCTCAAGTTCATGATGCCGCAGCACGCCGACTCCCCCGTCGCGCGCGCGCGGTTCGAGCGGGAGGCGAAGGCCTCGGCCCAGCTCCGGACCCCCCACGTGGTCCACGTCTACGACTACGGCCTCGAGGGCGACACGCCCTACCTCGCGATGGAGCTGCTCGAGGGAGAGGACCTCGCGGCGTACCTCGCGCGCCACGGGCGCCTCGAGCCGGAGGAGCTGCTCGGCATCGTGAGCCAGGTGTCCAAGGCGCTCCGCCGCGCGCACGAGGTGGGGCTCATCCACCGCGACCTCAAGCCGGCGAACATCTTCCTCGCGCGGCAGGGCGAGGAGATCGTCAAGATCCTCGACTTCGGGGTCGCCAAGGCGATCGGCACCGGGCTGGCCGCCGACGCGACGAAGACCGGCACGCTCATCGGCTCGCCGCACTACATGAGCCCCGAGCAGGTGCGCCGGAGCAAGACGATCGACTTCCGCAGCGATCTCTGGTCGCTCGGCGTGATCATCTTCCAGTGCCTCACGGGCCAGCTGCCCTTCCCCGGCGAAGAGCTCGGCGACGTGCTCGTGGAGATCTGCACGGGCGACATTCCGGTCGCCTCGCAGCTCGCGCCTGCGCTGTGGCCCGAGCTGGATCGTTTCCTGGAGCGCGCGCTCAAGCGCGAGCCCGCGGAGCGGTTCCAGAGCGCGAGCGAGCTCGCCCGCGCGTTCGCCGCGGCGGTGCAGCGCACGGCGGTGCCGGACTCGCGCGACTCGCTGGACTCGACCGAGGCGCTGGCTCACGGCGGCGCGCCGGCTCTCGGCGCCGCGCCGGCTCTCGGCATCGCGCAGGCTCTCGGCATCCCGCCGGCTCACGGCGTCGCGCCGGTCCTCGGGGGTGGCACCGTGGCCCTGGACGACGCGGTGACCGCCGGCGGCACGCTGGCGGCGGGCGGGACGGTCGTGGCGGACCCCACGCAGGTCGCGGGAGGCATGGGGGGCCCGGGAGACACGCTGGCCGCGGGCGGCACGCTGACCGCCAGCGGCACGCTGGAGGCCGTGGGAGGCGCGCTGTCCCCGCCCGTGGATGGTCGCGCCCCGTCGCGGGCGAAGCTCGCCGTGGCTGCCGGCGTGCTCGTGGTCGGCCTGGGGATCGCCGCCGTCGTCCTGCTTCGCTCGCCTGCTCCCGAGGTCACCGCGGCCCCTGCGGCGACGTCATCGCCCCACGCTCCAAAGTCCGCCGCACCGCCGACACGGGTGGAGGAGGTGCCTTCCCCGCCTCCGCCGGACGCGAGCGCCGTCCCCGCCACGCCGGCATCGTCGGCCTCGACCAGCGCTGCCTCCGCCTCGGCGCCCCCCCCATCGGCCGCCCCCCAACCCGGCGCCGCAAAGGCCACGGCAAGGCCTGCGCGCCCGCAGGCGCCTCCCCCGGCCAGGCGGCCCTCTCAGGGGGCGCCCTCCAGCAAGGGCGCTTCCGAGAAGGATCCGACCTTCGGCTTCTAGTGTCCCGTCCCTGAAGAGCGCGAACTAGAACCGTCGATGAACTTGACCGTCTCGTCGAGCGGCGCCCGGCCCGTACGGGTGTAACCGACCGTGGGGTCCTCGTAGCCGATCGACATGCCGCAGAAGAGGATGAGCCCGTCCGGGGGTGACAGGACCTGCGCGACGGTCTTGCGAACCTGCGACCACGCCATCTGCGGGCAACTGTGCAGCGCTTCGGCGCGCAGCAGCAGCATGACGGTCTGCAGATACATCCCGGTGTCGGCCCATTGGGCCGGGCCCACGTCACGGTCGATGTAGCAGAACAGGGCGGCGGGCGCGCCGAAACAGTCCCAGTTGGCGATCGCGGCCCTCTGCCGCGCCTCCCAGTCCTCGCGAGCAATGCCGAGCGAGGCGTAGCGCTCCCTGCCGAAGGCGGATCGGCGCTCTCTGTACGGGGACTTCAGTCCCGGCGGGTACATTTCGTACTCCCGCTCGTCCCAGGGGTCGCCTGCAGCCACGCGCGCCACGGCGAGCCTCTTGAGCTCAGCCAGCGGCGCGCCGGTCACCACGTAGATGTTCCACGGCTGGAGGTTCGATCCGGATGGCGACCAAGCCGCTGCGGATAACACGCGCTCCAGCACCTCCCTCGAGACGGGCTGGTCGGTGAATCCGCGCACCGCCCGTCGGCTTCTGACTGCCTCATAGACGTCCATGATCGCCTGCCTCTCCCGATCTGCTCATTGAAATTACAATCCTATTCGACGATTTGGCCAGGATCGAATCGCCGCGCGGCGGAGCGGAACCGACTCGGACGGAGAGTGAAAGCAAATGGGTTCCGGAAGGCAAGGGGCATCTCATCTCACATCGCAGTGGGCAGAACATGCCATCCACCATCCCGGGCAAGTCGTCGAACAGGTTCGTGATTCATTGACATGGCGCACCACTGGACATCGTGCACCGCCAGCGGGTCCTCACGCTCGAATGGCACCAGGGTGAGCCGAAGCAACTGGCGCGCGGCCGGGCCGCGGACCCGCGGTTTGGCCGCACCCGCCGAGAGGCGCCCGCCGTGTCGACATCACCCGCCCTGGCGGGCGTGTCCGCCCAGACCTCGGCGGTGCGGCGACTCCCCCCTCCCGCTGGCCGATCACCTGGAGGACATCCACGTGCCGCTCTTCTACCTCGGCGCCGCCGGCCGCTTCGGCGATCACGGCCTTTACACCACCACGCTCATCGCCTCCACGAACGTCACCGCTCATGTCGTCAGGCGCCTCACGCCCGCGCGCGAGGACGAGGACTTCGGGCACGGCGACCGGCTCTACGCCGCGGACGCCGTCGACCAGGTCTGGGCGCCGCTCGCCCGGTGGCTCCTCCACCACTGAAGCCCCGCGGGGAGCGCGCCGGGTCCTCCGAACCGGTGCGCTCCGGGCTGCACGACGAGCGAGTTACCCCGGGCTCGACACGTCCGGCGATGGTTGGGGGCGGCGCTTCCAGCCCCTCGAAACTCCAGTTCCCTGGTTTCTTGGCGCCCTTGGCGTCATGGCCGTTCGCTTCCCCCTCCGACTTCCCTCAGCAGTGCTAATGCCCGGACGACATGGCCGGCGCGTGCTCGACCAGGCACCCCGGCATATCGGACATCGGCCCGCGCCTGGGCCGCGAGGCGCCCCGGCATATCGGACATCGGCCCGCGCCTGGGCGGCGAGGCGCCCCGGCATATCGGACATCGGCCCGCGCCTGGGCGGCGGGTAGTGGTCGCGTTTGCCTGAAACGCGACCACCCCGCTCCAACTGCGACCACCTCGTCGTAAGCGCTTCGCTCCCCCTCCGCCGGCAGTGCGTACATCAAGCCCCAGGCGCGTAGGTGGCCACCTCACCCGCACCGACGGCGATGGCACTCGCCCGCGCCGACTGTTCCTTCGACTTGCGCTTCGCGCGGTACTGCACCTCGTCCGCGCGCTCGAGGAGCGCCTTGGCTTCCTCGGCCGGGTTCGCCGTGCTCACGCTCCCGCACGAGGCAGTGAGCGTCACATCGGCCCCTGCCCCGAGCCGCAGTACCTCCTTGCCGAGTTGCCGCACGAACCCGCCGAGGAGCTTGCTAGCTCGCTCATCGGTGGTGCTCGGCAAGGTGACCACGACCTCGTCGCCTCCGTTGCGGTACGCTTCGCCGTGCTGCCCAAGCGTTGACATCGCGGCCTGAAAGAACGCCCGGATCGCCTCATCGCCCGCGGCGTGCCCGTGCGTGTCGTTGATCGCCTTCAGCCCGTTCATGTCGAGGAACGCGACCGACAGTGGTGCCTCGTTGCTCGCTGACAGGAGCGCGATGGCGAGGTCTGTCTCAAGGTGACGCTTTGCCCAAAGCAGGCCAGTTTCGTCGCGATCGCGCCCGGTCCGGAGCTGCTGCTCAAGCTCGGACAGGCGCACGCGCCCCTTGTGGCTGATGGTCAGCGAAACAGGCCTCCCAGCGAGAAGCTCGCCAAAAAGAATTGTGATATGAGCGCGCTTTGCGCCTTCTGCTATCGAAAAATAGTCGGACGCGGCGCGCGATGCCTGCTCAAGCCCGTCGTTCAGATAGCCGCCCTCAAACAGCGATACGATCATCTGCTGTTCGGGCGTCCCCGCATATCGCTCCTTATATATTAGCGACCCCTCGCGATCCAGCCGCGCGAGGAACTGCATCTCTCGAAGACGTGCGTCGACCCGACCCATGGGGACGATGTTAGCACGAACTGAGGCGTGCTACGTCGGGCCTGCATTTCGCCGGTGCCCGCCAAGGCTCCCAGCCGCCCCGAGAACGGGCTGCGTCACGCTGCGCGTCGCTCCACTTGACCGACTCGAAAGCCCTACGTTTGCCGCTGGATCCAGCACTGCGGCTATGACAGCGCATGTCCTAGCCTCGCAGAAAAGCCGGGAAACATAGGCTTGCGATGCTATTCTAGGCTCTGAGCTAGGCGCCTCCCTCCGGCTGGTACCCGGAAGGAGGCTGCGGAACGCCGAGCGGTAGGGCCGCCCTGCGCACGTCGCACGCGCATGATGGGCCCCCGTTCGGGGAGAGGCAAGGGGCCCGTGCCGAACGTGCTGCCGATGGAGACCCGCGTGCGCATCGCGTCCGCGCTGGTCGAAGGGACGAGCGTGCGCGCTGTCGAGCGCCAGACCGGCGTCGCGAAGAGCACGATCCTGCGCTTCGCCGTGGAGCTCGGCGAGGGCTGCGCGCGCCTGCACAACCGGCTTGTGCAGGGCCTGTGCGAGCCCGACATCGAGCTCGACGAGCAGTGGTCCTTCATCGCGAAGAAGGACAAGCGCGTGACGGCCGAGGACCCGGCGGAGTACGGCGACGTCTTCACCTTCACCGCGTTCGCGAGGCGATCGAAGCTGGTGATCTCCTACGCCGTTGGGAAGCGCGACCAGGCGACGACCAACGCGTTTCTGGCCGATCTGCGCGCCCGCCTGCTGGTCGTCCCGCAGATCACCAGCGACGGCCTCGCCGTGTACATCTCCGCCGTCGACGCGTCGTTCCGCGGCTGTGCGGACTACGCCATGGTGATCAAGGAGTACGGCTACAACAAGAGCCCGGACCACAAGTACGAGCCCGCGCGCGATGCCAGCTTCATCCGCAAGACGGCCGTGTTCGGCGCGCCCGATCCGAAGCGGATGAGCACGTCGGGCGTCGAGCGGTACCACCTCACCGCGCGGCACATCAACGGGCGCAAGCGCCGGCTCGCGCTGTCGTTCAGCAAGACACAGAGGAGCCATCGCGCCGCCGTCTCGCTCTCGGTCTGCGCGTACAACCTGACGAGGATCCACGCCTCGCTACGTGTGTCGCCCGCGATGGCCGCTGGCGTCGCCGCGGAGCTCTGGTCGGTCGAGGACCTGGTCCGGGCCGCGCTGGCGGAGCCAGCCGCCGCGCCGCCGGTCCCGCAGGCGCTCACCCTGCCGGCGCAGACCGGGCCGGTCCGGCAGTTACCCGGTGGGAAGGGCTGGCTCCGCCTCGTCACGGGCGGGCCCGCGACGTCAGCGCCGACCGCTCCGCAGTCGCCGCCCGTGGTGCCAGTAGCGGCGTCGCCGGAGCCGGAACCCCCGCCGTCACAGCCGCCGCCTGAGCGCCGCAGGATGATGCAGTTGAGCTTGTTCGGTGAGCCAGAGTCGCCGATCGGAGGCGATGATGGCGGGATTCAATGAATCCCGCCCCGCCCCGCTGATGAGCTTGCCACTGGTGGGCCATGGCCAGTGCCGACCCGCGCACCGGGGAGCGAAGGCTTAGCACCTTCGCTCCCCGGGCGGTCGCTCGCTACTCGTTCTGCCGCCGGATCCTGCGCGGCGCAGGCGGCGGCTTCGGGCGGAACTGCTTCCGGTTGGGCTCCCTGCGCATCAGCGGCGCGGGCGGGAGCGGGTCGACGTTCTGCGAGTCAGGAGCATCATCCTGACCCGCGGCCCACACGAATGTCCGGAGAATCGGGCTACGCACGGCGTACGCCTCCATGAAGACCCCACCGGCACCTGTCCGGCGAGGTCGTTACGCGCTTGCGTGCTGCGCGGCGAGGGCGTATCTTTCCGTGTGGAAAGGGTGCACCTGTGCCCTCCAGCGTGATGCCTGCAAGCTTGGGCATCACGCCGCGCCTCGGAGTCTCTGACCTCTCCGAGGCGTTCCGCTTTCTTGGGCCCTAGTGCGGCGTGATCACCTCCCATTTCTCGTCCTCCTCGCGACGCCGCACGAGCCCCTTCTTGTCGCGGAGGTAATACAGGATGTTGCGGACGGTCTTCCTCGCCTCCCCGTGGGCTGAGCCGAGGATCTCCGTCGCGAGTTCGTCGAGCCCGCTCGGACCGGCCGCGAGACGCTTCAGTAGCTGCGCAACGATCGGCTCTGAGTACGAGTCACCGGTGGGAGCGCCCTTCCTCTCTGGCGCCTTCTCGACGTTCATGTCGGTGACCTTCGTCGTGCCGCGGTTCTTCAGTGCGTAGCGGAAGCTGCCTCGCTCTCCACGCCGGACGAGATCCCCATCCTCCTTGAGGTACTCCCGCGTGAGCCACTGGATGACGTTGCGCCGGTCGGTCTTCGGGCTAACGCGCAGAACCCCCTCCGCGATCTCCGGTGCGCTCATGGCCCTGCCTGCAGCCGCCAGCACGCCACGCGCGAGATCGCCGACATTCTCGCTCCCTTCCGTTTCATCGGCGGGCTCTTCCGTGTGCGTCTCCCAGGGGTCGTGCAGCACCGGCGCCGGCCCCTTCGCAACCGTGTGCCGTCTGCCGGTCGGAGCCGCTGCTGTAGCGGGAGTGGGCGCTACATCCGCTTGCTGCGCAGTCGCCGCGGGCGCAGTTGGCTCCTTGGGAAGCGCATCGATCGGCGTCAGGGCCGGGATCATGTTGTCGTCGAGGTCGGCCAGCATCTCGATCAGCACCGCTCGGATGTCCTCGGGCTGAAGATGCACGAGATGCCGCCAGGCACTGAGCCGCGCCGAGCGGCGCGCCCGCGTCCGTTCGGCATCTCTGTTGTAATCGACCGCCATGTACATACCGTACTGCGACGTCGCCAACGGCGCAAGTCGAACGAGTTTCGCGAGACTTGCCGCGGCTCTACATCTGCATATAACTAAGCGTAATCACTTGATATTTGTCGCCAATTCTCGGGGAGACTGAGGAACTCTACCCCCCAGACAACTCTCCCGGGGGCGCGTGCGGCCGGGCCTGAATGCACATCGCGAGCTGTATGTCAACGTCGTTTGTTGCGGCCTGGTCCGGCGTGAGACAGGCGCCTGCCACATCCAGTATGGGCGCCGTTGGCGCCGCTGATGGGCTCGTCCGTCGTCTACTCGCCCTCGGCCATCTGCGCGAGCGCGGCGACCCCGCACAGCAACTCGCCGGGCGTGCGCCTCCGGTACGCCTACCCGTCGCGGCGCGCGAAGTGCCGCTCGATGGCCTCGAGGCTCTGCAAGGCGCCGCGCGCCTCGGTGACAGCCTCGCGGTCGCCTACCGCCGCCACCTCTTGAGCCGCAGCGCCAGCGCTTCGCGGGCGATGCGGAGCCTGGACGCAGCGGTGCTCGGGCTCATCCGGCGCCGCTTGGCGTACGCGACGAGGCTCTCCGGATCGTCCACGGAGAGGAGCGCCTCCAGCTGCCAGGGTGGGAGCTCCGTCATGGCGTCCAGCACCTCGCGTGCTGCGATCTGCGCCTCCAGGCTCGGCCCGACGGGCTCGTGCAGCAGCCCGAGCGGGCTCGGATGGATCACGGCGCGGCGCACGTACGCGCTGTGGACGTAGTGCGAGGCGAGGCGCCAGGCGATGCCGTGGAGCCACTTCCTCAGCGCGTCGCGGGGCTTGTCCCGAGGGTCGGGCCGGTACATGCCGCGGCGCACCGAGTTCCAGGCGTTCACGAGCACTTGCTACTCCACGTCGGCGCGATCCCGCTTCGGGATGCCGGCGAGCGTCGCCAGGACGATCCCGCGCTCGGCGAGGATCGCCTCGATGGTCGGCTTCTTCTTCGGGTGTCGCGCGGCAGGCTGGCTCTTCGCCCCCTTCCGCGGGCGCTTCACCCGGTTCTCCCGCAGGTTGGGCAGCGATGGACCGGAGCGAGGCCACCGAGCAGCTGCTCGACGGTGACGCCCGCTGCCTTGGCGGCGCGGAGCGCGGTCGCGGGCGAGCCGTTGGCTCGTCCGTTCGCGATGCTCTCGACCGCGATGACGGACATGTCCATCACCTCGGCCAAGCAGGCCCACGTGCCGTAGGCCGATCGAAGGCTGCGCAGCGCGGCACGGAGCCGCTTGCGCTGGGTCGGGGTAAGGGAGAGGCAGGCGGAAACGCGGCGTCGGCGCGCAGGCGCACGTTCGCCTTCTTGCTCGCCCGAAGGCGAACGGACTACGGTCAGCATGTCGGACTCCGGTTGTGCGGGGTTCGGCCACGCTGCCCGGGGTGTTACCAGCACCCGCGGGCAGCACTACTTCGGCCGGAGCCTACGGCCCGGAATCCAACTGCGACCACCTCAATCACTCAGAGGCGGGAAACGCGACCACTACCGGGCGGCGAGGCGCCCCGGCATATCGGACATCGGCCCGCGCCTGGGCGGCGAGGCGGCCGGCCATGTCGGACATGCAACCCTGATTCATTCACTCTCCTGGGAAAGCGACGGTAGTTCAACAATCGATCGATGCCGTCGGCGGCGCTCTCTCTTGTGGGGCTAGAAAATCCACACGCTCGGGCACGTGCGGCGGCTGGCGCGCGCGGGGCGCCGGCGGAGGAGCAGGGTGCCGGCGCGGCGACGCCCGTTGCGAGGCTTGCCCCCTTGTGTTGGGAGCCCCCGCAGGGCTCCCGCTCAGAGGGTGGCGGTCGTCAGCCAGTGGGGGTTCTTCGTCGTGCCGTCGAAGCGCTCCGTGGTCTTGAAATGCTCGTGTTCCCCTCTGGCCCCGAGCTCGGCGGTGCGCGCGAGGATCGCCGAGACGCGCTCGCTGCCGAGCGGCTGAAACGTGTAAGCCGCCTTGAGCGCCTGCTTGAGGACACCCAGGCTGTCGCAGCCGGTGATGACGACCGACGTCGGCAAGCTCATGGGATAGTGCAGGCAGGTCATCGGCGAGACCACGCCCGCCTTCGCGATCTCCCCGCCGGCGAACGGCTTCATCCCCAGCACCCCGATGCCCTGCTGCGTCAGCACCGGGAGCACCGCCTTCTCGAAGCTCCGGTAATGGGGATCCAGGACGTTGAGAGGCATCTGCACGGTGTCGAGCGGGACACCCTGCCGCTCGGCCATCTTCAGCATGGCGAGGTGGATGTCCGGGTCCTTGTGCCCCGTGAAGCCGATGAACCGGATCTTGCCGGCCTTCTTCGCGGCCACGAGCGCCTCCATCGCGCCGCCGGGCCCGTAGATCTGCTCGGGATCGCTCATCCGGATGATCTCGTGCATCTGCACGAGATCGATGACGTCGGTGCGCAGCCGCCGGAGCGACTGCTCGAGCTGCGCCTCGGCGGTCGCCCGGGTGCGGCCGTCGAGCTTGGTCATCAGGAAGACCTTGCTGCGGTATCCGTCCTGGAGCGCCTTGCCCATGCGCTCCTCGCTCTTGCCGTCGTGGTAATCCCAGCAGTTGTCGAGGAAGGTGACCCCATGATCGATCGCGAAGCGAACGAGACGGATGCTCTCCTGCTCGTCCTTGGGGACCGCCATGTGGTAGCCGCCGAGGCCGAGGAGGCTGACCTTCACGCCGGTCCGCCCGAGCGTCCTCGTCGGCATCACGCCGCCCGCCGGCAGCGCGACGTCCTCTTCCTCTGGCGCTCGCCCCTCGGGAGGCTCCGGAGCGCCCGCGCCCGGAGATGTAGCGTTTTGCCGCAGCTGCGCGCTCCCCGCACACGCGCCGAGCGCAAGGCTGGCGCCCGCGGCGTGGAGGAAGATCCGCCGAGAAGGTCGCTTCGTCATGACAGGCAACGCTCCTTTTCAGGGCGAAGCCCGATTGCAGGGGACATGCCATGCGAACACAGGCACGAGCCCACGTTCACGACCAAGGTAGTGACCGCTTGGGGGTGAAGGAGCTCATGGCCGTCCGAGACGCGGCTGGGCGTGAGCTGCCCGGGCGGAGGACCGGATGGCGGTCAGCGCGGCCTGGTAGACGGTCTGGAAGCGAGCCTGCTCGGGCGCGAGCCCTGCGGCGCGTTTCAGCGGCTCGAGCGCCTGATCCTGGTGGCCTTGCCGGACCAGGGCGAGGCCCAGCGAGTGGAGCAGCTCGGCCTGCTCGGGAAGGCGGGTGATCCCGCGCCGGAGCAGCGCGACGCCGTCCGCGTCGCGGCCGAGCTCGCGATAGAGGTCGGCGAGGTTCACGTAGGTGGGGACGTAACCGGGCTCGATGCGAAGCGCGGCGAGGTAGGCGTGCTCGGCCTCGCGCGGCTTGCCCGTGCGGGTGAAGATCACGCCCAGGTTGTTCTGGGCCTCGGCCCGATCGGCGTGGAGGGTCTGCGTGGCGATGTACTCGCGCAACGCCCCGTCCAGCTCCTGCGCGGCGCGCTCGGGCAAGGCGCGACGATCGACGCCCGCGAGCACGCGCGCGGCTTCGACGCGCACGCCGCGTACGGGATCGGCGAGGAGCGGCGCGGCGATGGCCGCGGCGCGGCGATGGCCGCGGCGCGACGATGGCCGCGGCGCGACGAGGATCGTAGCCCTCCAGCGCGCTGAGCGCAGCGCGCCGTAGCAACGGGTCGAGATCGGCGAGCGCCGCGCGGAGAACGGCGAGCGACGCGGCCGTCGGGGCGGCGCGCAGCGAGGCGAGCGCGGTGGCGCGCGCGATGCCGGGGAGGGCGCCGTCGGTCGCGAGCCGCTGGAGCCCAGCGGCGACGGCCGGGTCGCCGGGCGCGGCGCGCGCGAGAGCGAAGACCTCGGTATAGGTCTGGTAGCCGTGCGCGGGGCGGCCGAGCCAGGCTCGCACGGCGTCGGCGGCCCAGCTCGCCGGCTTCCGCGCGTGGCAGTCGGTGCATGGGTTCGGGATCCCGAGGCGGACCGAGAGATCCGGCCGAGGTACCCGGAAGCCATGATCGTGACGGACGTCGACACCCATGTACGTGCGCGCCGGCATGTGGCAATCGACGCAGCGCGGAGCGGCGGGCGTGACGCTGGCGTTCGCGGCGGCGGCGGCGTTCGCGGCGTGGTGGTGATGCGCGGGGACATCGAAGCGCGCCGGTTCGTGGCAGGACGCGCACACGCCGCTGCCCTCGGCGCGCAGACGGCCCGAGTGCGGCTCGTGGCAGTCGCTGCACGTCACGCCGGCATGCGCCATCTTGCTCTGCTGGAACGAGCCGTAGGTGAAGACCTCGTCGCTCATCACGCCGTCGGGCGTGTAGAAGGGCGCGGTCAGCAGCTCGAGCGCCACGCTGTCGAGCAGCGGAGCGCCGTGCCGGAACGGCTGCGAGAGCGTCTCGCGGCGGCTGTGGCAGAACGCGCACGTGGCGCTCTCGGTGCCGCTCGAGGCGCGCTTGCCGCGCTGCGCCGTGCCGCTGGGCAGCCGCGTCCACGTGGCGTCCTTGCGCTCGTCGAAGCGCACGTCGAGGCCCTTCGAGGGGTCCGGCGTCCTCGTGCGTCGAGTGGCACTCGGCGCACATGTGGTTCCAGTTCTGGCTGGCGGCGGTCCAGTGCAGCACGTCGCCGGCGCGCACGCTCTCGCGCTCGTGCAGGTGGTACCAGCGCTGCCCACCGCGTGTTTGAGGGCGCGCGTCCCACGCAAACGGCAGCGCCTGCAGGCGTCCTCCCGGGCCGGCGACGAGGTACTGCTGGAGCGGTTCGACGCCGAAGGTGTACAGCACCTCGTAGCGGTGCAGCTGGCCGTCGGGGCCGTCCGTGGTGACCCAGTATTTCCCGCCCTGGCCGGCCCAGCGGGGTCCGACGCCGATGTACGAGCCCGGTCGACCCAGGTTCTCGAGCGAGTTCTCCACCGCCCCGGAGCGGCTCGGGTCGGTGGCGGCGAAGCCCTCGCGATTGCCACCTTCCGCGCCGTTGTCGGACTGGAAGAAGATGAAGGTGTTCTCGTACTCGCCGACCCGCTTGAGGTACTGGATCAACCTGCCGATGTTGGCGTCGAGGTTCTCGACCATGGCGGCGTAGATCTCCATGCGCCGCGCCTCGTAGATCCGCTCCTCCGGCGTCAGCTCTTCCCAGGTCTTCGGGTTGCTGCCGCCGCTCGGCAAGCGGGGATTCGGCGTGAACGACTGGGGGATGACGCCGCGGCTCTTTGGACGCGGGGGCGCTGCTTCGCTGTTCTCCTCGCCGCAGCCCGCGCCGCGGCGCATGCGGCTAACTACAGCAAGAACGACAAGTGCTCGTTCGATAGCACGCCCCCGAGCGAGCACCGAACGTCCGCATGGTTACGAGGCAAGAATACATTCATCCGTTACAACGGATGAAATGACGTTATACAAGACATTTCTCTCGCCGCGGAGCGACGGTCCGAGTCCTGCCAGAAAAGCCGGTCGATAACGAGCCGTCGCCGCAAACAGCGTCGCGCGGGCGCCCGCTACCCGACCAAGGTCGGGTGTCGGTCGGCGCCGGGCATCCGTGGTGGTCGGGTAGACTCGGGCCGTCCCGCGGGACGATCGACCTTCCACGATCGACGACCATGGCAGTACTGACGCACGAGAATTCCGGTGGAGAGGGCTCCGGCGAGCCGATGCCGGTCGACGTGGTTCATTTGGAGCCGCTCTGGGGGGACGGCGAGGTCGTCCTGTCGCGAGGGCTCCGTCGCAGCGACGGCGCGCCGATCCTCACCGCGATCGGTCCGATCGCCCGCCTCGAGCACGAGCTCGCGCTCCGCCACGCGATCGAGCCCTCGTGGGGCGCACAGCCGCTGGGGCTCGCGCGCGCGGTGGGACGGCTCGCGCTCGTCCTCCGCGACCCGGGCGGCGAGATCCTGGCGCGCCTCGTCGGTCGCGCGTGGGAGACGACGGCCTTCTTGCGCGTCGCGATCGGCCTCGGCATCGCCCTCGACCGCGTCCACGACCGCGGCATCACCCATAAGGACCTCAAGCCGGCCAATATCCTCGTCGACGTCCGGGCCGGCGCCGTATGGCTCACCGGCTTCGGCAGCGCGTCGCTGTCGCTACGCGAGCAGCAGAACGTCGGCGCGCTGGTGCCCGCGGGGACGCTGGCGTACGTGGCGCCGGAGCAGACCGGGCGCATGAACCGCTCGGTCGACGCGCGCAGCGACCTCTATTCGTTCGGCGTCACGCTCTACCAGCTGCTCACCGGCGTGCTCCCGTTCAGCACCACCGAGCCGGCGGAGCTGCTGCACGGGCACCTGGCGCGGGAGCCCAGGCCGCCGCACGAGCTCGTGCCGGCGATCCCGCTGCCGATCTCGGCGATCGTGACGAAGCTGCTGGCAAAGACCCCGGAGGATCGCTACCAGTCGGCGCGCGGGGTGCTCACCGATCTGCGGCGCTGCCTCGCCGAATGGGAGTCGTTCGGGCGCGTCGAACCATTCCGGCTCGGCGCGCAGGACGTCTCGCGGCGGCTTCGCGTGCCCGAGAAGCTCTACGGTCGCGAGCGCGAGATCCACGAATTGCTGGCGACCTTCGGCCGCGTCGCGTCCGCCGGCGCCAAGGAGCTCGTGCTCGTCACCGGATATCCCGGGGCCGGCAAGTCGTCGCTCGTGAACGAGCTCCGGCGCGTGCTGTCGCCGGCGCGGGCGCTGTTCGCCTGCGGGAAGGCCGACGCGTCGACGCGCGATGTCCCGTACGCGTCGGTCGCTCAGGGCCTCCGCACGGCGGTGCGCGCGATCCTGACGCAGAGCGAGGGCGAGGTCGTGCGCTTTCGCGAGTCCCTGCAGCGCGCGCTGGGACCGAACGGCAAGCTGATCGTCGACCTGGTGCCCGAGCTGGCCCTCGTCATCGGTGAACAGGCCCCCGTCGCCGAGCTGCCGCCGGAGGAGGCGAACAACCGCTTCTACGCGGTGTTCCGCCGCTTCCTCGGGCTCTTCGCGACCGCCGAGCACCCGCTCGTGCTGTTCCTCGACGACCTGCAGTGGGCCGACGAGGCGACCCTCGCCCTGCTCGAGCACGTGATCCGTCAGGATGACGTGAAGCATCTGTTGGTCGTCGGCGCCTATCGCGACCAGGACGTCGGCGCCGGGCACCCGCTGACGCGGGCGCTCGAGCGGATGACCGCGGCCGGCGCGACGCTGCGCGAGATCGCGGTGCCGCCGCTGCCGGTGCAGGACATCGAGAAGATCTTCGGCGGGGCGCTGGGCTGCAGCCGCGAGCACGTGCGCCCGCTTGCGCGGCTCGTCTACGAGAAGACCAGCGGCAATCCGTTCTTCGCCATCCAGTTCGTCTCCGCGCTCTACGATGACGCGCTGATCGGCGTCGACCCGGTGAGCGGCAGCTGGACCTGGGACGTGGCGCGGATCCAGGCCCAGAACTTCACCGACAACGTCATCGAGCTGATGATGACGCGCTTCGGCGGCCTGCCCACGGCCACGTGCGAGGCGCTGAAGGACCTCGCCTGCCTCGGACGCACGGCCTCGGCGCGGACGCTCGAGGACGTCCACGGCGAGCACATCCACGCGGCGCTGGCGGAGGCGATCCGGTCGGGCCTTGTGTACCAGCTCGACGGCGCCTACTCGTTCCTCCACGACCGCGTGCGCGAGGCCTCGTACGCGCTGCTCGGCGAGGCCGAGCGCCCGGTGGCCCACCGGCGGATCGCGCGGCGGCTGCTGGCCAGCACGCCGAGCGAGCGACGCGAGGAGGCGGTGTTCGACATCGTCAACCAGTACAACGGCGGCTCGTCGCTGGTCGCGGAGGACGATGAGCGGCTGCTGCTGGCGGAGCTCAACCTGCTCGCGGGCGGGCGAGCCAAGGCCGCGAGCGCGTACGCGCAGGCGCTCAAGTACCTGACGCAGGCTCGCGCGCTGCTGCCGGCCGACAGCTGGCAGCGCTGTCCGGCGCTGGCGTTCCCGATCGAGCTGGCCCTCGCCGAGTGCGAGTGGCTGAGCGGCGCCCACGACTCGGCCGAGGCGCGGCTGTCGCGGCTTTCGTCGCGCGTGACCGACCCGGTCGACCTCGCGGCGATCGTGTGCGTGCAGATCCACCTGTACACGACCACCGATCGGTTCGACCGCGTGGTGCCGATCGGCCGCGATTACCTGCGCGGCGTCGGCATCGTGCTGCCGGCCGCGCCGACCGACGACGAGGTGCGCGCGCAGTACCAGGACATGCGTGCGCGGATGGGTGAGCGCTCGATCGAGTCGCTGCTCGACCTGCCGCGGATGACCGACCCGCGGCGCCGGGCCGTGATCGACGTGCTGTCGCTGCTCGCGACGCCCGTGTACTTCGTCGACAAGAACCTCTACGCGCTGCTCATCCTCCACATCGTCCTGCTCAGCCTCGAGCACGGCAACACCGACGGCTCGGCGCTGGCCTTCTCGCTGCTCCCCAGCGTGATCGGGCCGCGCTTCGCCGCGTACCGCGACGGCTACCGGTTCGGCCAGCTGAGCGCCGACCTTGTCGAGAAGCGCGGGTTCGACCGCTACGCGGCGCGCGTGCTGATGGTGTTCGCGACCCACGTGATCTCGTGGACCAGCCATTTGCGGGCCAGTCATTCGATCACCAAGCGGGCCTGCGAGAAGGCGCTCGAGAGCGGCGACCCCTACGGGGCGTACTGCGCCGGGTTCGCGATCACCTACCTCCTGGCCGCGGGCGCGCCGCTGGCCGAGGTCCTGAGCGAGGCCGAGAGCGCGCTGGGCGTGGCCCGCCAGGCCGGCTCCGCGTTCGCCATGGAGCTCATCGGCGCCCAGCTCGACCTGATCCGGACCCTCCGCGCGCCGCTCGGCGGCGACGGAGCCCCGGCGGCCGACGACGAGCGGATCTTCAGCGACCCGTACGATTCGGGCGCCCTGCTCGCCGTGTTTCGCTGGGTCCGCGAGCTCCAGGGCTGCTTCCACCGCGAGCGCTACGACGAGGCCGTGGCCCTGGCCGAGCGGGCGCGCGAGCGCATGGACGTCGCGGCGCGGTTCTACGAGGAGGCCGAGTTTCACCTGTACTCCGCGCTGGCCCACGCAGCGGTCAGCGACGGGAGCGCAAGCGGCGGTCACGTCGAGCGGGTGGCGGCGCACCACGCCCAGCTGGTCGCGTGGGCCGAGGATTCGCCGCAGACCTTCGGCTGTCAGGCGGCGATGGTCGAGGCGGAGCTGGCCCGCCTGGAGGGCCGCGAGCTGGCGGCGGAGCGCGCCTACGAGCAGGCGATCCGGCTCGCGCGCGAGGATGGCTTCGTGCAACTCGAGGCGGTCGCCAACGAGCTGGCGGCGCGCTTCCACGAGCGCCGCGGGTTCGCCACGATCGCGGCGGCGTACACCCGCGAGGCGCAGGACCTCTACGACCGCTGGGGTGCGCGCGGCAAGGTCGAGCTGCTGGCGCGGCGGCTGCGGGCCGGTCGCTCGGTGGTGTCGTCCGGCGAGACGCTGCTCGAGCGGCTCGACGTCGCGGCGGTGCTCCGCGCGTCGCAGGCGCTGTCGAGCGAGATCGTCCCCGAGCGGTTGATCGAGGCGTTGATGCGCACGACCGTCGAGAGCGCCGGGGCGACGCGCGGGGTGCTGGTGACGCTGGCGCGCGGCGAGGTCGAGGTCGCCGCGGTGGCGACGACGTGCAAGGAGGGCGTGGCGGTGCAGCTGCGTGACGCCGGAACGCCGGCGGAGGAGCTGCCGGAGACCGTCCTTCAGTACGTCGTGCGCACCCGCGACAGCGTGCTCCTCGACGACGCCCTGCAGGCGCACCCGTTCGCGGGCGACCCGTACATCGCCACGCGCCGCTGCCGCTCGCTGCTGTGCCTGCCGCTCGCCAAGCAGTCGCAGCTGATCGGGGTCCTCCAGCTCGAGAACACGCTCACGCCGCACGCCTTCACGTCGGAGCGGATCGCCGTGCTGACCTTGCTCGCGTCGCAGGCGGCGATCTCGCTCGAGAACGCGCGCCTCTACGCCGAGGTGGGCCGCTCCGAGGGCCGGCTGACGCGGATCATCGACACCATCCCGACGCTCGCCTGGTCGGCCCGGCCCGACGGCTCGGCGACGTTCTTCAACCGCCAATGGCTCGATTACACCGGCCTCTCGCTGGCGGAGGCGCAGGCGCAGCGCCACCCGAGCGCGACCCACCCCGACGACACGGAGGCGGCGCGTTCGCACTGGCAGCGGCTTGTGCGGTCGGGCGAGCCAGGCTCGTTCGAGGCCCGCCTGCGCCGCGTGGATGGGGTCTATCGCTGGTTCTTGACGCGGGTGCAGCCGCTCTACGACGAGCAGGGGATCGTCGAGTGGTACGGCACCAGCACCGACATCGAGGATCGCAAGCAGGTCGAGGAGGAGCTCGACGCGCGGGTCCGCTTCTGGAAGCTGCGCTCGTCGATCTCGAGCCGGCTTTCGGCCTCGCCGACCGACCGCCTCGACGCGGAGATCGACAAGGCGCTGGCCGAGGTCGGCGGCTTCTTCGAGGTCGACAGCATCTTCATCTTCTGGTTCTCGCACTCGGGCGCCGACGCCGTCAGCACGCACACGTGGGCCAAGTCGGGCGTGGCGCTGCCGCCGAGCACGGTCACGATGTTCCGCGAGAGCGTGGACGAGCTGCGCCGCGGCGAGGACGTGCCGGTCCACGACGTGAGGCGGATGCCGGAGCACAAGCGCGACGAGGGGCTCGCGCTCGAGGCGATGGGGATCAAGTCGATCATCGCGCTGCCGCTGGTCGTCGGCGGGGTGACGAGCGCGTCGCTCAACCTGGCGTGCACCTCGCGGTACGTGCTGTGGACCGACCAGATCCGCCAGCGCCTCCGGATCCTCGGCGAGGTGTTCGCCAACGCGCTCGTGCATCGCCGGGCCGAGCTCGACCTCGAGCGCTCCGAGTCGGCCCTCCACCGCGCGCAGACCGACCTCGCCCACGTCACCCGCATCACCATGCTCGGCGAGCTGGCGGCGTCGATCGCCCACGAGATCAACCAACCGCTGACGGCGATGATGGCCGAGGCGGCGGCGTGCACCAACTGGTTGGCGGCGCCGCAGCCGAAGCTCGAAGACGTCCGCGACTCGCTGGCGGCGATCGCCAGCGAGGGCAGTCGCGCCGGCGAGATCTTGCGGCGGATCCGGGCGCTGCTGTCGCGCTCGTCGATCGAGACCAATTCCTGCGACCTCACCGCCGTCGTCCACGCGGTGCTGCCGGTCGTGCGACGACAGCTGCTGCAGTCCGAGGTGGTTCTCGAGACGGCGCTACGGCCGAGCTTGCCGGCGGTCGTCGGCGACCCGGTCCAGCTTCAGCAGGTGGTCCTGAACCTGATCCTCAACGCGAACGACGCGTCGCGCGACGTCGAGCCGAGCCGCCGCCGCATCACGGTTCGTACGTTCGTCGAGCGGGGCGACGCCGAGGGGTCGGTCGTGGTCGAGGTCGAGGACTGCGGCATGGGCATCGGCGGGACCGACCCGGCGAACCTGTTCGAGCCGTTCTTCACCACCAAGACCAACGGCCTGGGGATGGGGCTGGCGATCAGCCGCTCGATCATCGAGCGCCACGGCGGCCGGCTCTGGGCCCAGCCCAACGCGTCCGGCATCGGTGCTACCTTCGGCTTCTCGCTCACGGCGATCTCGCGCGACTTGCAGCGGAGCTCCGGATGAACGCGACCTCGACCACCTCCTCCCCGGCCCCGAAGGTCTTCGTCGTCGACGACGACGCGTCGGTGCGCGCCAGCTTGAGTCGGCTCCTCGCGTCCGTCGACCTCACGGTCGAGACCTTCCCGTGCGCCGAGAGCTTCCTGTCCGCCGATCACTCCGACGCGCGCGGCTGCGCGGTGCTCGACGTCAAGCTGCCGCAGCTCGACGGCCTCGAGCTGCAGCGTCGGCTTTCGGACGCCCGGGTCAACCTGCCGATCATCTTCCTCACCGGGCAGGGCGACATCCCGATGTCGGTGCGGGCGATGAAGGCGGGGGCGGTCGAGTTCATGACGAAGCCGTTCCGGCCGGCGGACCTGATCGCGGCCGTCCGCGAGGCGATCGAGCGCGACCGCGTGGCCCGGATCGAGCGCGACGACCTGGCCGAGGTGACCAGCCGCTACGAGTCCTTGACCGCCCGCGAGCGCGAGGTGATGCGCGGGGTGGTCGCCGGCCAGCTCAACAAGCAGATCGCGGCGGAGTTCGGCACGCGCGAGGCGACGGTGAAGGAGCAGCGGGCCAAGGTGATGGAAAAGATGCGGGCCGGCTCCGTCGCCGAGCTGGTGCGCTTCGCCCTGCGCCTCGGCCACCTCGATGGGGCCGACGGAGGGCGAGGGCGATGAACGACGAACGGCTGATCGCGATCGTCGACGATGACGCGTCGCTGCGCCGCTCGCTCGGCAACCTGCTCAAGTCGACGGGCTTCAACGTCGAGACGTTCGCCTCCGCGGAGGCGTTCCTCGCCGCCGGCAAGATCGAGGCGATGGACGTCCTGGTCCTCGACGTCCGCATGCCGGGGATGAGCGGCGTCGACTTGCTCGTCGAGCTGACCCGCCGCGCGTCGCGGCTGCCGGTCGTCGTCCTCACCGCCCACGGCGACGAAGATGTGCGCAAGCAGTGTTTCCGCGCCGGCGCCGTGGCCTTCCTGACCAAGCCGTTCCAGCCCAAGGACCTGCTCGACGCGATCCATCGGATCACGCGCGGCGACTGAGCCGCTCACGCGCAGCCGGTCGGACGAGCCCTTGCACCAGGACGACCAGCGACGGCTCGCTGCGGGGACGAGACCCTGCCGAGCGTCAGGCTCCTTCGACGGCCGGCAGCTCGAAGCGAAACGTCGCGCCAAATACAGGATTTGGCTCGGCCCAGAGTCGGCCGCCGTGGCGCTCGAGGATCGAGCGCGAAATCGACAATCCCATGCCCAGCCCTCCGGGCTTCGTCGTGTAGAACGCCTCGAACAACCGCGCGCCGTCCACGTGCGAAAGGCCGACACCCGCGTCGGAGACGGCGCCCACGACCCAGACGCGGCCGGCGCCCTCCGAGAGCGCCGTCTCCAAGCGCACGCGTCGGCGCGCTTCCGGCAGATCGCGCGAAGCCTCGGCCGCATTGAGCAAAAGGTTGAGGATGACCTGCTGCAGCTCGACCGGATCGGCGAAGACCTGCGCCCCGCCCGATCGGAGCCCCAGATCGAGCGCGATGCGACGTCGCGCCAGCTCGGCTTCTGCCACCGGCAGCGCCGCGCTGATCACGGCGTCCAGGTGGCAACGCTCGCGGTGCGCGGCCGAACGCGTCAAGAGGCGGCGAATACGCGCGAGCACGTCGCCGGCGCGATGGCCGTCGTTCACGATCGCGACCAGCGACTCACGCACGGCGACCAGATCAGGCTCCGCGCGATCGAGCCAGTTGACGCCCGCGCTCGCGTCCGCGGCGATGGCCGCGAGGGGCTGATTGACCTCGTGCGCGATCGACGCGGCGAGCTCGCCCAGCGTGGTGGTACGCGCGACGTGGGCCAGCTGCGCGCGCGCCTCCTCTAGGTCCTCCGCCGCGCGTCGCGATGCGGTCACGTCCATCACCGCGCCCACGATCTCGGCGCTACCGTCCGAGCTGGTGCGGGCGCGTCCGCGGACGCGCAGGTGCTTGACGCGCCCGCCAGCGCAGAGCAGCCGGTGCTCCAGCATCATCTGCCCCTCGCTCTTGGCGCGCTCGAACGCCTGCTGCACGCTCGCGCGTTCATCCTTGGGTACGCGTTCCAAGAGCGGCGGGAGCGAAGGCTTGGTGCTCGGCTCGACCTCGTAGATGCGATACGTCTCTTCCGACCAGAACAGGTCTCCGGTCGCAAACTTCCAGCCGAAGCTGCCCGTGTCCGTCAAGCTCTCGGCCTCGGCCAGGTAGGCCTTGGTGCGACGCAGCAGCTCCTCCACCTTGCGGCGCTCGGTGTTCTCGCGCTGCAGGTCGTCGAAGAGCCGCGCATTCTCCAGCGAAATGGCCATCTGCGAGGCCAGCAGCTCGAGCAGCGTGAGGTGCGAGGGCGTGAAGGCGTGCGACGCGAGGTTGTTCTCCAGATAGAGCACGCCGGACAGCCGCGCCTGCTTGGCGAGCGGCACGCAAAAGATCGAGCGCGGGCGCGCGCGCCGTACGTGCTCATCGGTGGCAAAACGCCCGTCCAGCGCGGCATCTCCGAGGAGGAGCGGCTGCCGTGTGCGCACCGCGTAGCGCAGGATCGACGCGGGCGCATCGCTTGCTGGTGTGGGCTCACGAACGAGCCGCACCTCGATGTGGTCGGCTGCGGTCACCGCCTCCGCCTCGACCCACAGCTCCTCGCCCCGCGGTGTGATCAAGAGCGCCCGCTCCGCGCCGGCTCCCTCGAGCGCGATGGTCATCAAGGTGCGGATCAAGCGCTCGAGCTGGATCTCTCCCGATAGCGCCTGAGAAGCCTTGAGGAAGGGCACCAGGTCGAGCTGCTCCACGCGCGCCGCCCCGCTGCTGGAGCGCGTGAGCGAAGGCTCCTCGCGCAGGCGCGGCTCGAGCAGCTCGAGCTGCGTGACCTTTCCCGTCGCCTGCCAGTGCGCGTAGCCGTCACGCGCCGACCTGAGATAGGCCAGGGCCACGCCGCTCAACCCGCGCATTGCATAGAAGCGGGCGGCCATCTCGCTCGCCACGGCTTCGTTCTGGGTGAAGCCGTGCTTTCGCGCGGAGTCGATGGCCTCTTCGTAGAGCCGCTCCGCGGCGAGCTCGCGCCGCTCGATGCGCGCCACCTCCGCCGCCACCAGCTTGGCTCGGTTCTCGAAATTGTCCGGGCAGTGACGCGCCCACAAGGCGAGGATGCGCTCGTGCTCGTACAGCGCTTCGGCGTGGCGCGTGCGCTCCTCGCGCGAGCTCGCATCGTAGAGCGCGGCGCGCACCAGGGCCGTGTAGAAGTGGAACTCGGCCACCTCGAAATGACCGGGCGAGGTCCACAAGAGCGCCTCGGCCTGCCGGGCCGCGGCGAGCGCTGCCGCGTAGTCGCGCGCGAAGAATCGCCCCTGCAGCTTGCGAATCCAGTACCAGCAGGTGGCGAAGGCGAGCTGCTGGTTCTCGGCGAAGTGCTGCTCGAAGCTGGCTTCGTCGAAGTCGTCGTCGTCGAACGAGCCGAAGCTGGGCGTGTGGCCGCGGAGCAGCCGGATCAGCTGCAGCTGCGACGTGATGATGTCCTCGACCAGCCCGAAGCCGGTACGACGAGCGAGCGTGAGCCCGCGCTCCGCCTCGCGCGCCACCTCCGACAGCGGCGCGCCGCTCCCGAGCAGCAGCGTCACCAGCGTCTCGCTGCTGAAGCCGGCGAAGGTCAGGTCGAGCGCCTCGAGCGCGGCCGCGTGCGCCCGTCTCACCAGCACCAAGCTGGTGTCGATGTGCTGGGCCCACGTGTTCACGTGTGCGCCGTAGGACATGTACGCGCGCGCCTTGAAGCGCTCGAAGCCGCGCGCCGCGACGAGATCGAAGCCCAGCTTGCCGAAGCGGTTGCCGGCAGGATAGTCGCGGAAGGTGGAGCCGAGCACTACGCCCAGCACCGCGTAGGCGTAGCAGGAGCCATCGCTGTTGCCGTGAGCGAGGCTGAGGCGCGCCATGCGCGCGACCAGACGATCGTGCAGGCCGCTGTCGGTGAAGAGCGCGGGCGGCTGCGCCGCCGTGAGCACGTCGAGCGCGGCGCGCCAGCTGTGGTTGCTGACCGGCAGCTCGATCAGCGACTCGATGCTGCGATCACCCAGCTCGTCCCACAGACTCTGGAACTCTCTCTCCACTTCGTCGCGCGTGGGCCGCGGCGTCCAGTCGATGCCCATCGTACCCAGGAAGTCCAGGCAGACCTGCACGGCCATGCCGTTTTGACCCGCCGTCGTGTAGAGCACGATGCGAAGCCGCGCGACCGCGGCGCAGTCGACCAGGTTGGCGGCCTTCGGCGCGAGCTGCTTCAAGCACGCCTCGGCAGCCGTGAGCTCGCCGGCGAGCAGCTCGCACTCCGCGCGGTCCAAGCCGAGCGCGAAGGCAAGCGCGTAGTCGCTCTCCCAGCGGTCTTCGTCGAGCAGCGCATCGGCCACCCCCAGGTACACGAGCGCCGAGGTGTACGCCGATGCGGCCTTGGCGCGGCGCCCCGCCGCGTGGTTCAGCTCCGCCACGTGCATGCGCTCTCGACGCGTGCGTAGGAGGTCGAGGCCGCGGTTGAGCTGGTTCACGATGTCGAAGCTGCCCTCTCCGCGCGCGCGCTCGGCCGACTCCGCGGAGAGCCGCATGCCGATGGCGAGGTGCAGGGCGGGCCTCTCGCGCGGGTCGATCAGCGCGTACGAAGCCTCCTGCACGCGGTCGTGCAAGAAGCGATACTCACGCTCCACGCGCACCACGAGCCCGCTCCGCAGCGCGTCGTCCAGCGCGTCGGTCAGCTCACGCTCGCCGGTACCGAGCGCGAGCGCCAGGGCCTCGATCGGCGCGCAAATACCGAGGCAGGCGAGGTGCATCAGCGCGCGACGCGTGGGCTCCGGCAGGCGCGTCAGCTTCTCGATCATCAGCTCGGCCACGTTGTCGGTGAAGCCGCGCGCTCGGATGCGCTCGAGGTCCCAGCGCCAGCGTGATCTCGCTGGGTCGAAATGGAGCAGCTCCACTTCGTTGAGCGCGTTGATGAACTGAATCGCGAAGAACGGGTTGCCGTGGGTCTTCTCGTGCACCAGCTCCGAGAGCGGCGCGAGCTCGGCGGCGCCCGCCTGCAGGACGTCCACGAGCAGGTCGGCCACGTCGGATGGGGCCAGCGCTGCGAGCGAGATTTCCTCCACGCGTCCGGCCGCCGCGCGCAGCCGCGCGACCAGGCGGTGCAGCGCGTGTTCGGCGTCGACCTCGTTGCTACGGAACGCCCCCACGATCAGGAGGTTCGCCAGCTCGGGGTGCAAGGCCAGATGTTCGATCAAGTCGAGGGTGGCTGCGTCGAGCCACTGCAGGTCGTCCAAGAACAGCACCAGCGGCTGCTCGGGCTTGGCGAACACCGCGATCAGGCGCCGAAAGATCAGCTGGAAGCGCTGTTTGGCGTCGTGCGGGGGCAGCTCGGGCGCCGGCGGCTGCGGTCCCACGATGAACTCGACGTCGGGCACGAGGTTCGTCACCAGGCCACCGTGCGTGCCGAGCGCGTGCCGCAGCGCCTCTCGCCACGCCGAAAGCTCTTCTGCGGGCCGGCCCAGCACCTGCCGCACCAGGCTCTCGAGCGCCTGGGCGAAGGTGGCATACGGGATGTCGCGCTTGAACTGGTCGAACTTCCCCGACGCGAACGCCGCGCGCCGGCCGATGGCCCGCCTCAGCTCGTCGACGAGGGCCGACTTGCCGATCCCCGAGTAGCCCGACACGAGCACGAGCTCGGGAGCGCCGCTCGTGCGCGCCCGTTCGAAGGCTGAAAGCAGCGCGTTGCGCTCGCGGTCGCGACCGTACAAGCGCTCGGGCATGCTGCGGTGGCGCGCGTCCCCGCTCGCGAGCGAAAAGGGCTCGATGCGGCCGTGTGCGCTCCAATCGAGCAGGCAGCGCTCCAGATCGCGCGCCAGGCCGGCCGCAGTCTGGTAGCGCTCCTCCGCCGGCTTGGACAGCAGCTTCATGACGATGGCGGCGAGCGGCGCCGGCAGCTCGGCCACGCGATCGCGCGGGTCGGCTGGCTGCTTGGCCACGTGGCAGTGGATCCACTCCATCGGCTCCGACGCGGCGAACGGCAAGCCGCCCGTCAACAGCTCGTAGAACGAGACGCCCAGCGCGTACATGTCGCTGCGCGTATCGACCGCTCGGCTCATGCGCCCCGTCTGCTCCGGCGCCATGTACGGCAGGCTGCCGACCAGGGTCGGCGGCCGCGCGCGCTGCTCGTCCGCCGCGCGCGCGGCGGCGCCGAAGCCGGTCAACCACACCGCGCCGCTGTCCACATCGACCAGGGCATTCGCGGGCTTGATGTCCTTGTGCACGATGCCGCGCGCGTGCAGCTGGTCGAGCGCGCGCGTCCAGCCGAGCGCCACGCGCAGGAAGTCGCCTATCGGCCAGGCGCGTCCGACCCGATGGGCGAGCAGCTCACCGCCGGGATCCTCCAGCCAGAGCCTCGTGCGGCCCGGCCTGGAGTCGAGCTCACGTGGGCACACCGCCCACGCCGAATCCAGCTCCTCGCGGAGCGCGAACTCATTCTCCAGCTTCTGCAACAGGTCCGCCGCAGGCGCATGGACCGGCCGCAAGATCAACGCTGGTTGTCCCTCACTGCTGCGGTAGAGCGCGAGCTCGCCGTCGTCGCGCAAGCAGACGGCTGAGGGGTCGTGCGAGGTCGTCATGGGGCGCACCGCGGGTGGGCCGGTGCTGGCGGCAACGGAGCTGAGCGGGGGGCGTTCCGTACGGACACATCCTACCTCGGCGCATCGCTCCGCCTCGCGTACCGCGACCGAAGCAAATGAGCAAATAGTCGCCGTCTACCGCCCCAGTCAAGCTTTGGTCCGGCAAGTCGAAGCCGACGATCGCGTGATGCGGCGCACAGTCCGCGTGGGGCTAGGTATCATAGGCATCAAGGGGTCATGACAATCGGTCCGCGGCGGCGTCGAGGCGTCTCCGACGCTCCGCTCGAGGGAGCGAGGGGGCAATCCGACCTTGGTCGGGTTTTCCCGGCCGAAGATCCCGTCCATACCGGCCCAGGTTCTCGACGCCGGAGCTGGCGCCGACGCCGCTCACGGCCCCCGTGGTCGTGCTCGGGCTCGTCGAACCGCCCACACCTCGTGCGCGGGACCGGCCATCAACCAACCCGAGGAGCCCAGCATGAACGATCGTCTCACCGTCCAGACCGACGATGGCAGCTTCGATTGCTACGTCGCGCGTCCCACGGCCGCCATCGCACCGGTGATCGTCGTGATCCAGGAGATCTTCGGCGTCAACGCCGGGATCCGCAGCATCGCCGACGCCTACGCCGCCAAGGGTTACATCGCCGTTTGTCCCGACCTGTTCTGGCGCACCCAGCCGGGCGTGGACATGTCCGAGAGCAACGAAAACGACGTGGCCAAGGGCTTCGCTCTGTATGGCGCCTACGACTTCGACAGAGGGCCGCGCGACATCGCGGCCACGGTCGCGGCCGCCCGCACCATGCCCGGCGCCTCCGGCAAGGTCGGCGTGACCGGCTACTGCCTCGGCGGACTGCTCACGTTCCTGACCGCGGCGCGCGCCGATGCCGATGTCTTCGTCGCCTACTACGGCGGAGGCACCGAAAAATACGTGACCGAGGGCGTCAACATCAAGCGCCCGCTGCTGATGCACCTCGCCGGCGACGACGAATACATCGGCAAGGATGCCCAGGCGACGATCCACGCCGCGCTGCGGGACAACCAGCACGTCGAGATCCACACCTACCCGGGCCGCAACCATGCGTTTGCCCGTCCGGGCGGCGACCACTACGACGCTGCCGACGCCACGCTGGCCAATCGGCGGACCGACGCGCTCCTCAAGCAGCACCTCACCTGAACAGGACGCCACGAGGGGGGCCGCGTTCACTCCACAGCCTGCAGGGCTCCCGTCCATGAATTTTCATGACCCACCTTGAGCGCCAGCGTATTCCTTTCAGCGGCGCTCGCAGACAGCGATGAAGGGCCGCGGACCCTCGTGTCCGCGGCCCTCGCTCTCACGATTGGATGAACTCGAGCAGATCCGGATTGACGACGTCCGGGTTGATGGTGCACAGGCCATGCCCCAGGCCCTTGTAGACCTTGAGCGTGCCCTTCTTGAGCAGCTTGATCGACAGCAGCGCGGAATCCGCGATCGGCACGATCTGGTCGTCGTCGCCGTGCATCACGAGCGTGGGCACGTCTATCTTCTCGAGGTCGTCGGTGAAATCGGTCTCCGAGAACGCCTTGATGCAGTCGTAGTGCGGCTTGATGCCGCCCATCATGCCCTGCCGCCACCAGTTGTCGACGACCCCCGGCAGCGTCCTGGCCCCTGGACGATTGAATCCATAGAACGGCCCTTCGGGCACGGCGCGGTAGAACTCCGCGCGGTTCGCGACGAGCGCGGCGCGGAATCCATCGAACACCTCGATGGGAAGGCCGCCGGGATTCTTGTCGCTCTTGACCATGATCGGCGGCACGGCGCCGATGAGCACGGCCTTGGCCACGCGGCCGTCCTGCCCGTACTTCGCGACATAACGCGCCACCTCACCACCGCCCGTGGAGTGGCCGATGTGCACGGCGCCCTTGAGACCGAGGTGAGCGGTGAGCTGCGACACGTCGCTGGCGTACGTGTCCATCTCGTTGCCGTCGAAGGTCTGCGACGAGCGCCCGTGACCGCGGCGATCGTGGGCGATGACGCGAAAGCCCTTCGCGAGGAAGAACATGAGCTGCGCATCCCAGTCGTCTGCCGACAGCGGCCAGCCATGATGGAACACCAGAGGCTGGCCGCTGCCCCAGTCCTTGTAGAAAAGTTCGACGCCTTCTTTGGTCTTGAAAATCGGCATGTGGCACTCCCTCTATCTATCGAATGGCGTGACGCAAGAACGAGGCCACCTGTTCGGCGGCGAGCTGCGGGTACTGATGCTGCGGGCCATGACCCGACTCAGGATACACGGCCAGATGTGCGTTGGGGATCTTGCGGTTCAGCGCGAACCAGTTGTCCACGGCGGTGCTGATGTCGTTGTCGCCGCTGATGATGAGCAGCGGCGTGCGCGTGGCCATCAGCTTCTGCAGCCGCCCGGCCTCATCGACGTGATATTCCTCGGCCGCGGCGAGGTAGGCCTTGATCGCCTCGGGGGTCGACGGAATTTTCTCATCGACCCCGGGGCGCACGCGGATGCGGTCCCGCGACGCCTTCGCCATCTTCCGGCTGAACTCCGACCTCGGCTCGAAGAACAGCACGATCTCATCGTCCAGATCATTCACCGGCTTGAACGCGCGATCGATGAACGCCTGTTGAATTTCCACCGCGCGTTTGCCGGGCGGCGCCGTGCCCACGAGGATCGCGTGCGTGACGCGGCCGGGATGTTCGACCACCACGGTCTGCGCCACCGTGCCGCCCCATGACCAGCCCAGGAGGATGAATTTTTCGAGCTTCATGGCATCCGCGAACGCTATCACGAAGGCCGCGGCCTGGCCGATACCCGGCGGCAGCTTGCCGTCCGAGTAACCCACGCCCGGATAGTCCACCGTGATGATGCGGTTGTTCTTCGCCAGCTCATCGAGGAACAGCGGATCCCAGGTGTCGAGCGTGCCGCGCATGCGCGTGATGAGAACCATGGGTTCGCCCGTGCCGATGCTGCGGTAGGCAATCTTATCGCTTCCGACCTGTACGTACTGCGTGGGTGCGCTGGCCGCCATATCGCCTCCTATCTGTGCGTGGTGCGTGGGTGCGCTTGCTGCCTTGTCCGCAGGCAGCCCGGAGCAGCCCACCACGGCGAGTGCAAGCAATAGAACGAAAGGACGCTTCTTCATGACAGAAACCTCAGGCGATGCGCGCGTTGATCCAGCCCACCACGTCGGCCATCACCCGCTCTTTACCGAGGTCGTTGAGCAGATCGTGGAAGTGCCCTTCGTAGAGCTTCAGCGTCTTGTCGCTCGAACCGGCCTTGTCATGGAAGAGCTGGCTGCCCGCGGGCACGGTGGCCTTGTCTTCGGTACCGTGCATGATGAGCAAGGGCAGCGTGAGGGTTCCGAACTCCGCGCGCATGCGGTCGGTGGCCTTGAGCAGCGCCGCCACCGTGCCCGCCGGCTGGACTTCGCCATGGGTCAGCGGATCCGAATTCAGCTTCTGCAGGGCTTGCGGGTCGCGCGTGAAGTCCTTCTCATGCAGCTTCAGCACCGGCAGCTTTGGCGCCACGCGCCCGAGGAAACGCACGAGCGACAGCACGGGCTTCGGCGCCCACACCTCGAACGCAAAGCTCTCGCAGATGAAGCCGGCGATCTCTCTCTGATGATCCAGCGCCCAGGTGCAGGAGATCACCCCGCCCATGCTGTGACCCAGCAGAAACACGTTGAGGCCGGGCTCGCGGTTTTTCACCAGGGCGACCAACGTTCCCAGATCGTCCGTGTACTCGGAAACGTCATTGACGAACAGGCGCGGCCCCTCCGATTTGCCACGCCCGCGATGGTCGTAGGCGTACACGGCAAAACCCGCCGCCGACAGCTGCTCCCCCGACCACTGGTATTGCCCGCTGTGCGCAAGAACGCCGTGGCAGAGCACCACGGCCGCGCGCGGCGTCCCCGCCGGCCGCCAGGAACGCATGTGGAGGCGCGTGCCGCCGCGGCCGGTGAATGTTTCTTCTTTCATGAGAGGTCCTCGTTAGAGATGGCGTTTGAAAAAAACTCGAGCGTGCGTGGGTGGCTCAGCGGGCGGCGTCGTCGCGATGGTCGGACTCGGGCGCGGGCACGCCGGTGATCTTGGGCGCGCACTCGCGGGAGAACCACGCCGCGCTGAGCGGCTCCCCGGCGAGGAGCCGCCGCGCGGCCGGGCCGACCTGCTCGCCGAGGAGCATGCCGCACAGCCCGATCAACGCGACGATCGGCGGCGCGGGTGCGCGCACGTTCAGCACGCTGTAGAGGGTGCCGACCAGCACGCCGACGCCCAGCGAGACCAGGTAGAGCTTCATGCGCTCCTAGTGGCCGCCCTCGGAGGCGTTGAACATGGACTTGGCGTAGATGATGCCGAGGCCGTAGGCGCCCCCGAGCTCGGCGGCGATCCCGGTGGTCGCGCCGTACGTCTCGCCGCGGGCCCAGTCGCGCTGGAGCTCGAGCAAGTACTGCAGGGCGGTCAGCGGGCGCGCGCCGGCCTGGACCATGCGCGTGACGGCGCGCTCGTGGGCCTCGTCGGACACGTCGCCGCAGGCGTCGGTGATCACGTAGACCTCGAAGCCCTGCTCGATCGCCGACAGCACGGGGCCGACGATGCACACGGAGGTCCACAGGCCGGCGATGACGAGGCGCGACTTGCCGAGCTTGTTGACGCGGGCGATGATGTTGGCGTCCTCCCAGCAGTTCATGGTGGTGCGATCGATGAGGTCGAGCTCCGGCTGGGCGGCGCGGATCTCGGCGAAGATCGGGCCCGAGAAGGTCTTCTCGGCCACGGTGGTGAGGATCGTGGCGACGCCGAAGACGCGGGCCGCGCGGGCCGTCAGGGCGGCGTTGTTGCGCAGCAGAACGCCGTCGATGGAGCGGGTGGCGAACGCCATCTGCGACTGGTGGTCAATGAGGATCAGGGTGTGATCGCCGGGGGTGAGCAGCGACTTGGCGGGAGCGGCGGTGGCGGTGGGCATGGTCTGTGAGTCCTTTCTTGGCGAAGATGAAACGAATGAACGAACAATGACTGTCAGAGCTCGAGGGGCAGCCAGGAGGCGACGAAGGCGACGTCGCGGGTGCGGCCGGCGAGGGCCGCGGAAGAAGCGGCTAGAACACGGCGCAGGGGCAGGCGAGGCCGTGGGGGTGGTGACGGTGGCGGGCGCGCCGGCTCAGCGCGCGGGCGACCACGCCGGGGTCGTAGCCGCCGTATTGCGCGGGCGGGGCCCAGCCGGGGCTGAACGGCAGCGGCGGGGGAGCGAGGCCGCCGAAATCGCCGCTGGCGTGGACGACGTCGCCGCCGACCACCGTGAGCACCGAGGTGATGTCGCGGATCTCCGCCTCTGGCACCACGAAGTAGTCGTCGGACAGCACCGCGAGGTCGCCGAGGCGGCCCTCGGCGACGAGGCCCCGCTGGCCGTCCTCGCCGGAGAACCACCCGTTGCCGGCGGTGTAGAGGCGCAGCGCTTGCTCGCGCGACAGGCGGGCGCCAGGGCCGAGCAGCTCGGTGCCGCCGACGCTGCGACCGGAGACCAGCCAGCCGAGGCCGACCCACGGGTTGTAGCTGGCGACGCGCGTGGCGTCGGTGCCCCCGCCGACGGGGATCCCCGCGGCGAGCATGCGCCGCACCGGCGGGGCGTCGCTCGTCATCTCCGGGCCGTAGCGGTGGAGGAAGTGCTCGCCCTGGTAGGCCATGCGGTGCTGGACGGCGATGCCGCCGCCGAGCGCGGCGATCCGGTCGATGTTGCGCGCCGACACGGTCTCGGCGTGGTCGAAGAACCACCGCAGGCCGGCGAACGGGACCTTGCGATTCACGGCCTCGAACACGTCGAGCATGCGCGTGATCGACTCGTCGTAGGTGGCGTGCAGGCGAAACGGCCAGCGACACGCGACCAGGTGCTCGACCACGGCGCCGAGCTGCGCCTCCATGTGCGGCGGCAGGTCGGGCCGCGGCTCGAGGAAGTCCTCGAAGTCGGCGGCCGAGTAGACGAGCATCTCGCCGGCGCCGTTGAGCCGATAGTAGTCGTCGCCGCGGCCAGGGCTGACGGCCTTGGCCCACTGGCTGAAGTCCTCGAGCTCCTGCCCGGGGCGCTGGGTGAACAGGTTGTAGGCCAGCCGCACGGTCAGCTGCTTTGCGGCCGCGAGCTCCTCGATGATCTGGTAGTGCTCGGGGTACTGCTGGAAGCCGCCGCCGGCGTCGATCGCCCCGGTGATGCCGAGGCGGTTGAGCTCGCGCATGAAATGACGGGTGCTGTTGCGCTGCTCGTCAGGGCCGAGCCAGGGGCCCTTGGCCAGCGTGGCGTAGAGGATCCACGCGTTCGGCTTGGCGACCAGGAGGCCTGTCGGCTCGCCGTGACGGTCGCGCTGGATCACCCCGCCCGGCGGGTCGGGCGTGTCGCGCGTGGTGCCGACGGCCCGCAGCGCGGCGCGGTTGAGCAGCGCCTGCGCGTAGAGGTGGAGCACGAACACCGGGGTGTCCGGCGCGGCGGCGTTGAGCTCGTCGAGGGTCGGCATGCGCCGCTCGGCGAACTGGAACTCCGACCAACCACCGACGACGCGGACCCACTGCGGCGGCGGGGTGATCTGGGCCTGCGCGCGCAGCCGCCTCAGGGCCTCAGCCAGCGAGGCGACGCCGTCCCACCGCAACTCGCTGTTGTACGTGAGGCCGCCGCGGATGAGGTGGAGGTGTGAATCGATGAGGCCGGGGATCGCCCGCCGGCCGCGGAGATCGATCTTGCGGATGCCGGCGCCGGCGCTGCGCAGGACGTCGGCGTCGTCGCCGACGGCGACGAATCGCCCGCCGCGGATCGCCGCCGCCGAGGCCGCGGGCGCCCGCGGATCCATGGTGGTGATTCGCCCGTTGAAGAGGATGAGCTCGGGGTCTGCGCTGGTTGTCATAGGCAGGGTCCGCGCGGAAGATGGCAGAGGAATGGTGGAGGGGAAACCCGACCTTAGGGGGGTGAGGGCTCTCCGGCGTCTCGTAGCGCTCCTCCGTCTCGAACCACGATCGCGGCGCGAATCACGGCCTGACGTCGCGAGCCGTCCCCATCGGCCCACCCATCGATGACCGACGCGCGATCGTCGGGAGCGAGACACCCGACCTTGGTCGGGTCGTCCTCGCCGAAGATCCCGCCTATGGCCGCCTGGAGCATGACGCCCGGGCCGATGTCGACGCCCGCACCACCCGCGCTCGGCCACAGGCAGATATCGTCGCATGGATCTCGAAGCGGATCCGCTGAACCACCCACCCGAGAGAGGCCCTCAAATGACCCAATCTTCGATCCCCGGCTACACCTTCGGCACGCCGCACGTCTCCGCGTCACCCGTCACGGACGCCGACTTCGCGCTGCTCAAGCAGACGGTCCTGCTCGGCGACGACGACCTCCGCTACCTGCGCATGGCGGGAGAGGTGCTCGGCGACCAGATCGAGGCCGTGCTCGACGTCTGGTACGGCTTCGTCGGCGCGAACCCCCACCTCCTGCAGTACTTCAGCGGCGCTGACGGTCAGCCCAACCCACGCTACCTGAGCGGCGTGCGCCAGCGCTTCGGCCAGTGGATCCGCGATACGTGCGCGGCCCGCTACGACCGCGCGTGGCTCGATTACCAGCACGAGATCGGCCTGCGCCACACCAGCGCGAAGAAGAGCCGGACCGACGGCGTGACGTCGGCCGCGCCGCACATTCACCTCCGTTACCTGATCGCCTTCATCGTCCCGATCACGGCCACGATCAAGCCGTTCCTGGCCAGGAAGGGCCACCCGGCCGCCGACGTGGAAGGGATGCACGCCGCGTGGTTCAAGGCGGTGACGCTGCAGGTCACGCTGTGGAGCGTGCCCTACGTGGCGCCGTCGGTGTTCTGACGGCGCCGCGGCCATCGTTCCAGAGTGACGCGATCTCCGAATGTGGCCAGACATCGACACCCGACCTTGGTCGGGTTTTCCGCGCCGGCCTGATCGCGTTACATCGCAGACTCCAATGTCCAAACCCAAATTGACCCACGCCACGGGTGCGCCCGTGGTCGACAATGTAAACATCCAGACCGCCGGTCCGCGCGGCCCCGCGCTGCTGCAGGACATCTGGCTGATCGAGAAGCTCGCGCACTTCGACCGCGAGGTGATCCCCGAGCGGCGCATGCACGCCAAGGGCTCGGGCGCATACGGGACGTTCACCGTGACGCACGACGTCACGCGGTACACCCGGGCCAAGCTCCTCGCCGAGATCGGCAAGCGGACGCCGGTGTTCGTGCGATTCTCGACGGTCGCCGGCGAGCGCGGCGCCGCCGATGCCGAGCGTGATATCCGCGGCTTCGCGGTGAAGTTTTACACCGAAGAGGGGAACTGGGACATCGTCGGCAACAACACGCCTGTGTTCTTCTTCCGCGACCCGCTGCGCTTCCCCGACCTCAACCACGCGGTCAAGCGCGACCCTCGCACCGGGATGCGCAGCGCGGACAACAACTGGGACTTCTGGACGTCGCTGCCCGAGGCGCTCCACCAGGTGACGATCGTGATGAGCGACCGCGGGATTCCGCGCAGCTATCGCACGATGCACGGCTTCGGCAGCCACACCTTCAGCATGATCAACGACGCGAACGAGCGCGTGTGGGTCAAGTTCCACTTCATCAGCCAGCAGGGGATCGACAACCTCACCGACGCCGAGGCCGAGGCGGTGGTGGGGCGAGACCGCGAGAGCCACCAGCGCGACCTGTTCGAGAGCCTGGAGGCGGGGCGGTTTCCGCGCTGGAAGTTCTGCATTCAGGTCATGACCGAGGCGCAGGCGCGGACGCACCGGCATAACCCGTTCGACCTCACCAAGATCTGGCCGAAGGCCGACTATCCGCTCATCGAGGTCGGCGTCCTCGAGCTCGACCGCAACCCCGACAACGTGTTCGCCGAGGTCGAGCAGGCCGCGTTCTCACCGGCCAACATCGTCCCCGGCATCGGCTTGTCGCCCGACAAGATGCTGCAGGCGCGGCTCTTCTCGTACGGCGACGCGCAGCGCTACCGGCTCGGCGTCAACTTCAACCAGATCCCCGTCAACGCGCCGAAGTGCCCGTTTCACAGCTTCCACCGCGACGGCGCGATGCGCGTCGACGGCAACCTCGGCGCCATGACCAGCTACTTCCCGAACCGACACGGCGAATGGAACGACGACGCCGGCGCCGGTGAGCCGCCGCTGCCCGTCGCGGGCGATGCCGCCCACTGGGATCATCGCGCCGACGAGGACCACTGGGAGCAGCCAGGTCGCTTGTTCCGCCTGATGTCGCCGGCGCAGCGGCAGGCGCTGTTCGATAACACCGCTCGCTCCCTCGGCGGCGCGTCGGTCGACATCCAGCGCCGGCACGTCGCCAACTGCATCAAGGCCGACCCCGCCTACGGGGCCGGCGTGGCCCGCGCGCTCGGCCTCGACCGGGGCTAGCGCCGCGCTCGCGCGATCGTAAGCTGCGCGATGGAGCTGACATACCTCGGGACGGCGACGCTCGTCCTCCGCATCGGCGAGACACGGTTCTTGACAGATCCGGTGTTCGACGAGGTCGGGGCGGCCTACGACTTCGGGCCGTGGTTCGTGCCGCGGTCATGGTTCGCGACGGAGAAGCGCTATGTGACGCCAGAGAGCCCGGCGTCGCTCGGCTCCTTCGACGCCGTCCTTCTGAGCCACGATCATCACGCCGACAACCTCGACCTGGCCGGGCGTGCGCTCGTCGCCGACGAGGCGCGCGTCGGCCGGGTGGTGACGACGGTTCCGAGCGCGAGGCGACTCGCTCGCCCCGCGGCGACCAAGGATGCGCCGGGCTGCGGCCTCGGGCTCGGCGGACGCGCCGTCGGGCTCGCGCCTGGAGCGAAGACACGCGTTGGACCGGTCACCGTCACGACGATCGTCGCCCGCCATGGTCCGGGCTACGCGCCGCAGGCCCACGAGGTGACCGGCTTCCTCGTCGATGTGGACGATGGCCCGCGCGTCTGGATCTCGGGCGACACCGTGCTCTTTCCAGCGCTCGAGGCCACGCTCGCGGAGATCCGAAGCCAGCGCCCCGTCGACCTGGCCGTCGTCCACTGCGGCGCGGTCGGCTTCCCGCGCGCGCCCGGGTTCCGTCGCGCGCGCTTCACGTTCGACGCGGCGGAGGCGATCGCCGCGTGCCGCATGCTGGACGCGAAGATCATCCTGCCGATCCATCGCTCTGGGTGGGCGCACTTCCAGCAGTCCGAGGACGACCTCCGCGGCGCGTTCGTCGCCGCCGGTCTCGAGGAGCGGACGCGCTTCCTCGACCTCGGCGGCACGCTCGAGCTCTGACGCACCTTTCGCTCTCGAGGGGTGCTTGCGCGTGGAGCGGATAACACCCCGCACCAGGGGGCACGCTCGCGACGGAACGCACCCGCGACGCGGCGACGCGGCCAGCGCTCGGTGCTCCTCGGGCACCGCCGCGCTTGACTCCGGCAGCCGGGGCCTCTATGACATTCGCGCATCGAGATACATGAATACATGAGTCTTTCCGAATACATCGAGACGCTGAACCTCCTCGGGGACGAGAGCCGGATACGGCTCTGCGTGCTCCTCCGCGAGCGCGAGCTGCGGGTGACGGATCTGGTTCGCGTGACGGGCATCGCGCAGTCGCGCGTCTCGACGCACCTCGGGCGGCTCCGCGAGGCTGGGTTCGTGCGGGATCGGCGCCAGGGGCCGCAGTCGTTCTATGCGCTCGCGGTCGATACCCTGCCCGGGACCGCGAAGGCCCTCCTCGATGAGGCAACGAAATCGCCCGACCCGACCCTGGAAGGCGACCAGCGGCGCCTCCTGGAGCTCGACGCCGAGCGGCGCGGCGGCCTCCCCGAGTCCTTCGCCGGCGAGATGGAGAGGCACTACTCCCCGGGCCGCACATGGCAGTCGCTCGCGGTCGGCATCGCCGCCTTGCTCCGCCTCGGCGACGTCCTCGACGTCGGATCGGGCGACGGCGCGGCGGCCAGCGCGCTCGCGCCTTACTGCCGCTCGCTCACCTGCATCGACTCGAGCAGCCGGATGATCGAGGCCGCAAGAGAGCGGTTCTCGACCCAGCCCCACGTCCGCGTCCAGGTCGCCGATGTCCAGGCGCTGCCGTTCGGAGACGCCTCCTTCGACTCGGTCCTCGTGTTTCACACGCTGACCTACGCCGAGGACCCGCCGCGGGCGCTGGAAGAGTGCGCCCGCGTGCTCCGCCCGGGCGGTCGGGTGGTCATCCTGTCGCTCGACGCGCACCAGCAGCGGGAGATCACCGTGCCCTACGGCGAGCGCCACCCCGGCTTCTCGCCCTCCGACATCCGCGCCATGCTCACCCGCGTGAAGCTCGATGTCGCCGCGTCCGAAGTCGCCTGCCGCGAGACAAAAAAACCCCATTTCCAGGTCGTGCTCGCCATCGCCGACAAGCCGACCCCCGGTCCCTCCCAGAGCGCCAAGCGAGGCTGATCATGCCGTCCAACAACACCACGCCTCCCCTTCATCCACTCCAGAAGCTCCTCCAGAGCCGCATCGTCATCATCGACGGGGCGATGGGGACGACCATCCGCACCTACGGGATGAAGGAAGCCGACATCCGGGGCGAGCGATTCGCGGATTCGAAGAAAGACCTGCTGAACAACGGCGATCTGTTCTCGCTCACGCAGCCGGAGATGATCTGCGATATCCACCGGCGGTTCCTCGAGGCCGGCGCCGACATCATCGAGACGAACACCTTCGGCGCGACCAGCATCACCCAGAGCGAGTTCTTCGTGGACGACCCGCGGGAGCACGGCGGGCGGAAGGATCCAGCCTTCTATCAAGGGATCATCGACGACCCGTTCCTCAACGACCTCGCCTGGGAGATCAACGAGCAGTCCGCGCGGCAGTGCCGCGAATGGGCCGATCGCGTGGCGAACGCCGACGGGCGGCAGCGGTTCGTCGCGGGCGCCATCGGCCCGCTCACCGTCTCCCTGTCCAACTCCCCGGACGCCGACGATCCCGGCTTCCGCGTCGTGACGTTCGATCAGGTGAAGCAGGCGTACGTCCACCAGATCCGCGCCTTGATCGCCGGCGGCTCCGACGTGCTGCTGGTCGAGACCATCTTCGACTCGCTCAACGCGAAGGCCGCGCTCGTCGCCATTCGAGAGGTGTTCGACAAGGACGGCAAGACCCTGCCGGTGATGATCTCGGCGGCGGTCGGGCGCGGCGGAGAGACGATGATCTCCGCGCAGACGGTCGAGGCGTTCTGGAACGCGGTGAAGCACGTGAACCCGCTCGCCATCGGGCTGAACTGCTCGCTCGGCCCGGACCTGATGTATCCGTTCCTGTCCGACCTCTCGGAGAAGTCCAGCGCCGCGATCTCCTGCTACCCGAACGCCGGCCTGCCCAACCCGCTCTCCCCCACGGGCTTCGATCTGGAGCCGCCGGACATGGCGCGCCACATCGGCGGCTTCGCGGACGCAGGCCTCCTCAACATCGCCGGCGGCTGCTGCGGCAACACGCCCGAGCACATCGCGGCCATCGCCAAGGCGCTCGCCGGCAAGCCCCCGCGCGCCCTCGACCCGAGGCCCCCGGCGGAGGCCCCGCCCGGCGGCGCGGCCTCTTCCGGCGCGCCGATCCCCCTGCGCCTGTCCGGCTCGCAGCCGTTCACGCAGCAGCCCGGCGTCTACATGATCCTGGGCGAGCGCACCAACGTCGCCGGATCGCCGAAGTTCGCGAAGCTCATCAAGGAAGGGAAGTTCGAGGAAGCGGTGAGCGTCGCGCGCCAGCAGGTCGAGAACGGCGCCAACGTCATCGATATCTGCATGGACGAGGGCATGATCGACGGCGTCTCCGCGATGACGCGCTTCCTGCTGCTCCTGGCCAGCGAGCCCGAGGTGGCGAAGGTCCCGTTCATGGTGGACTCGTCGAAATGGGAGGTCATCGAGGCGGGCCTCAGGTGCATGCAGGGCAAGGGCATCGTGAACTCCATCTCGCTCAAGGAGGGCGAGGCGAAGTTCCGCGAGAGCGCGAAGACCGTCCTCAAGTACGGCGCCGCCGTCGTGGTCATGGCCTTCGACGAGCAAGGGCAGGCCGCCACCTACGAGGACAAGATCCGGATCTGCAAGCGCGCGTACGGCATCCTCGTCGACGAGGTGGGGTTTCCTCCCGAGGACATCATCTTCGATCCGAACATCCTCACGGTCGCCACCGGCATGGAGGAGCACAACAATTACGCCGTCGACTTCATCGAGGCCACCCGCTGGATCAAGGCGAACTTGCCGCACGCCAAGGTCAGCGGCGGCGTGTCGAACATCTCCTTCAGCTTCCGCGGCAACAACCGGGTGCGCGAGGCCATGCACTCGGCGTTCCTCTACCATGCCATCCGGGCCGGCATGGACATGGGCATCGTCAACGCGGGCATGCTCGAGGTGTACGAGGAGATCGAGCCGGAGCTCCGCGAGCTCGTCGAGGACGTCCTGCTCAACCGGCGTCCGGACGCCACGGAGCGGCTCGTCGACTTCGGCGAAGCGCTGAAGGCCAGGAGCGCCGGCGCCGCCGCGGCCGAGAAGAAAGAAGAGGAGTGGCGCAAAGGCACCGTCGAGGAGCGGCTGTCGCACGCGCTGGTCAAGGGCATCGACACGTACATCGATATCGACACCGAGGACGCGCGCGCCAAGCTCGGCCGTCCGCTCTCCGTGATCGAGGGCCCGCTGATGGATGGAATGAGCGTCGTCGGAGATCTCTTCGGCGCGGGCAAGATGTTCCTGCCGCAGGTGGTGAAATCAGCGCGCGTGATGAAGAAGGCCGTCGCGTACCTCACGCCGTTCATGGAGGAGGAGAAGGCCGCGATGGCCGCCGCTGGACAGGAGGTGAAGACGCAGGGGAAGATCGTCCTTGCCACGGTGAAGGGCGATGTCCACGACATCGGCAAGAACATCGTGGGCGTCGTGCTCGCCTGCAACAATTACGAGGTGATCGACATGGGCGTCATGGTCCCGTGCGAGAAGATCCTCGAGCGCGCCAGGCAGGAGAAGGCGGATCTGATCGGCCTGAGCGGGCTGATCACGCCGTCGCTCGACGAGATGATCCACGTCGCCCGCGAGATGGAGCGGCAGAACTTCAAGCTGCCGCTCCTGATCGGCGGGGCGACGACCAGCAAGGCGCACACGGCCGTGAAGGTGGCCCCGCATTACAGCGAGCCGGTCGTGCATGTGGTCGACGCGAGCCGCGCCGTGCCCGTCACGACGAGCCTCCTGAGCGAGGAGGGCAAGGCGGCGTTCGTCGCCCAGCACCGCGCCGAGTACGAGAAGCTCCGCCGGCTCCACGCGGCGCCGAAGCACAAGCTCGTCTCCCTCGAGGCCGCGCGCGCGAACCGGACGCGGATCGAATGGCGCGCCGAGGATCTGCCGGTGCCCGAGTTCACCGGCGCGCGCGTGCTCGAGGACTTCCCGCTCGCCGCCTTGCGCGAGTACATCGACTGGACGCCGTTCTTCCACACGTGGGAGCTGAAGGGCGTCTATCCGCGGATCCTGGAGCACGAGAAGTACGGCGAGCAAGCGCGCCAGCTCTTCTCCGAGGCGAACGCGCTGCTCGACACGATCATCGAGAAGAAGCTGCTGACGGCGCGCGGCGTGTATGGCTTCTTCGCCGCGAACGCCGTGGGCGACGACGTGGAGGTGTACACGGACGGGACGCGCACGAAGGTGCTCGAGCGGTTTCACTTCCTGCGCCAGCAGACGGCGAAGGAGAGCGGCGAGCCGAACCGGTCGCTCGTGGATTTCATCGCGCCCAGGGAGACCGGCCTCCGGGACCACATCGCCGGCTTCGCGGTGACCGCCGGGATCGGCCTGAAGGAGCTGTGCGAGCGGTTCAGGGCGGGGCACGACGACTACAACGCCATCATGGCCGAGGCGATCGCCGATCGCCTGGCCGAGGCGTTCGCCGAGTGCCTGCACAAGCGGGTGCGCGACGAGTGGGGCTATGGCCGGCAGGAGGACCTGACCAAGGCCGAGCTCATCGAGGAGAAATACCGCGGCATCCGGCCCGCGGCGGGCTACCCCGCGTGCCCGGATCACACAGAGAAAGGCACGCTCTGGCGGCTGCTCGACGTCGAGAAGAGCACCGGCATCCAGATCACCGAGTCGTTCGCGATGTGGCCCGGTTCGAGCGTGAGCGGCCTGTACTTCGCGCACCCGGAGGCCCGGTATTTCAGCCTGGGAAAGATCGATCGCGACCAGGTGATCGACTACCACGCGCGCAAGGGCATGACCGTCGCGGAGGTCGAGCGCTGGCTCGGCCCGAACCTCAACTACGACGCTTCAAACTAGCGGAAATCCCGCCGGGGATCGGCCTCGCGAAGGAAGAGAGATTTCAACGCAAAGACGCAAAGGCGCAAAGACGCAAACCTGAAAAAAAATCTGTTTTTTGCGACTCTGCGTTGAAATCTCTATCTGTTCTTTTTTGCGTCTTTGCGTCTTTGCGTTGAAATCTCTCGCCGGATCAGGCCTTGAGCTCGTCGAGCTCGCCGGGCTGGCCGAAGGAGCCGAAGTTCGCGATCGGCCCCCCGCCCTCCTCGGTGCAGCCGACCGCGTTCGCGAGCGTCGTGAGCAGCTTGTTGTGGGGCGCGTCCTTGTCCTGCACCGTGCTCGACTGCCGCGTCACCTTGATGTACTGCCCCGTCTTGAAGTAGCCGCCGCAGCTCCCCGCGATGATGTACGGCAGGTCGCGGAAATCGTGGCGCAGGCCGTCGGAGAGCTCGTTCATGAACACGACGGCGCTGTTGTCGAGCACCGTCGCCCCGCCCTCCTCGTAGCCCGCGAGCCGGTCGAGCAGATAGACATACTCGCCCATGAACCAGCGATCGATGTTGAAGAGCATCTCCTCGTAGCCGTCGACGGCGCTCCCGGTGTCGTCGTCCCTCGTGTTCCCGTGCGAGAGCTTGTGGTGGTTGTACTCGTGGGCCATCCCATCCCACTTGAAGATGGGACCTGCCGCGCCCGAGCCCCATTGCAGCGTCGCCGACCGCGTCGCGCCGGTCGCGATCGCCAGCGCGAGGATGTCCATCTGCATCCGCCCGACCTTCTTGAACTCCGCGTCGAACCCCACCGTGTCCGGGTCGATCCCCTCGATCTCCGCCGCTCGCTCCGGCGAGAGCTCGCGCGGGATGATCCCCGAGCCGCCCATGCCCACCTCGAGGTCGCGCACCGTCTGGAAGTGCATCTCGAGCTTGTCGCGATCGGCCTTGCTGAGCTTCTTCTTGAGCAGGGCCTCGTACTCGACCGAGACCAGGTCGAGCACGCTCTCGCGGCGCTTCGTGAGCCGCACGATCGCCTCCTCTTCGAGGTCCGTCCCGCCGACCAGGTCCCGGTACGCGAGCCACGGGTTGTTCTCGCCGCTGACGGGCTGCTCGCTTCCGGTGTACGAGATGTGCCCGCGCACGTTCGGCGTCTTCGCCCCGACCATCAGCGTGAGCGCGGGCGTGCCCGGCGGGTTGATCTTGTTCGCGATGAACTGGTCGAGCGAGATCCCCGCCGCGTACTGGCTACCCTGGACGAGCGGCTGCGCCGTGAGCTTGCAGCCCATCCCCTTCGCGTGATCGTCGCCCGCGCTCGGGTCGAACCCGTAGCCGCGCGGCACCATGTGGATGCCCCGCGGGATCAGGAGCTTGTCCCGGTACGCGGCGAGCGGCGCTATCGCCCGCTGCGCCCCGAACGACGCGGCCGTCAGCGCGCCGTACTGCGTACTCGGGAAGAACTTGGCCATGTTCACGCCATTGCACATGAAGAAGGCGATGAACCGGCGCGGCGCGCTCGCGTCGGCCTTGGCGTCGCGCGGGCGCAGCGACTCGAGGAGCGGGAGGCCGAGCATCACCCCGCACGCGCCCCGCAGGAACGTTCTGCGATTCATTGGTCCACCTCTTCCACGGCCCGGTACCTGAACGTCTTCGTCTGCGTGAGCGCGACCAGCAGCTCCTTGATGTTGTACCCGGACGCGCCGAGCTTCGCGTCGAGATCGGCGATCGTGCACGCGTCCTCCCGCGAGAGCTGGCGGGCATTGCCGTAACGGTACCAGTTCGTCAGATAACACCGCTGCGCGACGGGGCTCTCCGCGAGCTGCGTCGCGAAATCCACGGCGCCGTCGAAGCTGATCTCACCGTCCCCGACGGCGATCGTGCCTGTCGCGTCGATCGCCTCGCCGTCCTCGTCGGCGCGGTAGCGCCCGACCGCGTCGAAGTGCTCCAGCGCGAAGCCCGGCGGGTTGATCACGCCATGGCACTTGTTGCACGCGTCCGGCGACGTGTGCACCTCCACCTGGTCGCGCGTCGTCCTGATCTCGCCCTGAATGGGCGGCAGCGTCGTGTTGATGTCCGCCGGCGGGTCCGGGAGGTCGGTGCACAGGATCTGGCGCTGGATGAACACGCCGCGATGGATCGGCGAGCTCTTGTTGAAGAACGCGTGCGAGCTCAGGAAGCCGGCCTGCGTGAGGAGCCCCGCCCGCTCCGCCGGGTCGAGCGGCGTCTCCACGAGCTCGCTCGTGAACGACCCCTCCACGCCGTAGATCGGGGCGAGCCTGTCGTTCACGAAGCCGACGGGCGCCGTCATCAGCGTCCTGAAGTCGCCCTCCATCTCGAGGACGACGTGCCGGATGAACTGCCTCGTCTCGGCCGCCATGGCCGAGGAAACGCTGGCGTCGAAGTCCTCGTAGAGCGCCGGATCCTTCGAGAGATCCGCGTAACGGCTCATGTGGAGCCACTGGGCGTGGAAGTCGTCCAGGGCGCTCGTGGCCCTGGGGTCGGCGAGCATGCGCCGCGCCTCGGCCTCGATGCCCTCGGGCGTGCCCAGCGCGCCGCCCTCCGCCGCTTCGAGGAGCGCGTCGTCGGGCAGGCTGTTCCAGAGCAGGTACGAGAGCCGCGTCGCGACCTCGTAGGCGTCGAGCGGGATGATCCCCCCGCCGTCGAGCTCCTCGCTGAGCTCGATGCGGTAGAGGAAGTGCGGCGACTGGAGCATCGCCTCGATGACGTGGCGCACGCCCTGCTCGAACGGCGTGCCCGCGTCGAAGAGGCCGTTGCCGCGGGCGTACGCGGCGGCGTACGCCTCCTCCTGCTCCGCCGAGAGCGGCCTCCTGTAGACGCGCTTGCCGAGCTCCCGGATGAGCTGCCGGGCGCAGGCCGCGCCGTCGCCCTCCGGCGCGCACGGCACGATCTTGCCGAGCACGGCCTGGTCGACGACGGCGTCGGCCGCGATGGTCTCCGCGGCGCGGCGGTAATCGCGGGCGAGGCGGTCGGAGACGAGGAGCCCCTTGGCGTTGTTGTTGAACCCCTCGAACGCCGGGTCCGCGAGGAACGCCGCCGAGGCCTTCATGTCCTTGCCGAAGAGGTCACGGATGGTGTTGTCGTACTGCGCGTGCGTCAGCCGCGTCAGGCGCGGGGTGGGGCCTGGCGCGGTGACGCCGGGCTCGCACTGCGCGCTGGGGCCGGGACCTGGGCCAGGGCCAGGGCCGGGGCCGGGACCGTCGCCCGGATTCGATCCGCCGTCTCCAGACGTTCCCGAGCACGCGGCCGCGCTGGAGAGCGCGATGGCCGCGAGCAGCATCCTCGGGGTGCTTCGATTCACGGGCAGCTCCTTCGTGAATGAGGTCGAAGAAAGAAGAATCTACGAGCGCTCCATGGAACAGGCTATCGGGGCCAGGCGCTCAGCGTCAATGCGAGGTGGCGGTGGAGCGGTCGGTTTCCGTCGGTGCCGTCCTTCCCGTCCAATGCGCCAGAGCTGTTCACCGGAATCGGCGCAGCGCGGCCATTGACGCGCCGAGCCGCGAAAGGCGCCCAGGTGGGCGCAGGAAAGTGCCTTATCCACGATTCACGAGACAGCGCCTGACCACGCACGCCGGGAGCGCTGGTCGTTCCTGGTCGTTCAAGGTGTCGGGGGCATCTGCGGCTGACACCTGCCCGACGAGCAGACCGCCGTCATGCCGTCCGGGAACACGGGCGCGCACGGAGGGCACGCGCCCATGCCGGCGGGACAGACCAGGGCATCGAGCTCCGCGCTCTGGTTGAGGGCGACGATGCCTGCCCCGTCGCACCCCTCGCAGCAGCCGAGGCCGTCGCGCAGGGCGCAGTCCGAGTCGACAGTGCACTCCGTCAGCGGCGACTCGCGCACGTCGAGGACGACGCAGCGCCCCGCCTCGCACGTGGCGGCGAAGTACTGGGTCGTGCCCTCCGCCTCGGTGACCTCCGGGCATGCGCCGCACGCGACGCCCCCGCACCCCTGGATGATCTCGTTGAGCTTCGTCCCGGCGCGGTTGATGGCCCTGAAGTTCTCGGCATTGGCCGTGTCACAGGCGCCGCAGCAGCCCCGCGACACAAGGATGCAATCGCTCGGCGCGTTGCAGACGCCTATGTCGGGCAGCTCGCCCCGACAGGCCTCCTCGCACGCGGCGAGGGAATCGAAGCGGTTCTCGTTGCCCTCGCAGCCGCCGTAGGTGAACTCCCTGCACGCGCCGGCGGCGGGGTCGTACCAGTATTTCGGGAACGCCGCGTCACACCGGCCAGGATCCGCCGGCAGCAGGCACCGGACGGGCACTTCCCCGCCGCCGCCACCGCCGCCGGTCTCCGCAGACGAACCGCCTCCGCCCGGGTCCCCGCCGCCCGAGCCTGCGGGGTCCACCTTCCCGGAGCAGCCTGCGGCGAGCAGAAGGGAGCTAAGCAAGCCAAGACCCAGGGATAAGCGCCGAGGCATGCCGGGCGAGTTGCAACCGGCATGCCCTGGGCGTCCGGTCGGTGCGCCCGCCGATCTCGGCCCGGATCGCGCGGGCGCTGGGCCTCGGTGTGCCAGGCGGCGCGGCACACCATGACGGCGTCGTCGAGGGGACCGGTCCCTGAGCGGCTCGCCGTCAGGGGTCGCGCGTCAGCCGGACATTGTAAGTGGTGCTCTCGAACGCGATGCTGCCGTCCGCCCTCTGCTGGTCGACGAGAAGATCGAAGGCGGGCACGTCGCGCGCAGCGGCGCATCCGGGCTCACGACAACCGCAAACGCCGCTTTCACACAGCGCGAGGTATCCGCAGTCGACAGGCTGCCCGCCCGCGAAACAGCCCTCGGACGTTTCTTCCCACGCCCCCCCGTTGCGCACGCATTCGTAGGAGCCTGAGCCTGGGGACGACGCCTGAAGCTCGCACCAGCCCTTCCAGAGCTCCCGGGGGTCGATGGCGAAACGCAGCCGGCGGTCGGTGAGCTGCGCGCCGAGCATCGTGAAATCGAACCCTTCGTAAGGCAGGCCGATATTGTAGTCGCCGAACAGCCCGAGGTTTTCGGGATAGGGCACGTCCGGATCCACGGCCGGGGGCAGGGAGGCTCCCGTGCCGAAGCGCACCTTCCCCTGGATCGATGTGCCCTCCACGGTGTCGATGTCGATCTGGATCACGTCCGATCCCGAGCGGAACTTGAAGTTCTCGACGTATCCCTCCCAGTGAGCGATGAGCAGGGAAGCCGTGTCGGATTTCTCGCCGCCGGAGCTGGCCTCACTGCCGCCCGAGCTGGCCTCATCGCCGCCGATGGGCAGGTCCTGCGGCTGACAGCCGGTGTTCCCGAGCGAGGCAGCAGCGAAGAGCAACGCGAGCGCGACGCGAGTCGAATGATTCATGGTTCCTCCTGTCTCTTGCGGTCCATCGCTACATGGCCGGCTCGAGGAACATCCGTCTCTGTCAGTCGAGATTTTCTCGGAACGCGCAGGAGGCGCGGACGCGGCCCGCGTGCACCGAGCCCGGCGCCTCGCCGAGGAGCCGCTCGGCCTCGGCGCGCGCCTCCGGCGCCCGCCCTGCGGCGCAGAGGGCGAGCACCCGCGCGGCCATGCGCTCCTCGCGGAGCTGGCCCTCTGGAAACCGGGCGCCGAGGTCGTCGAGGCGATCGAGCGCGGCCGACGGATCGCCGTCCCGCACGGCGTCCTGCGCCTCGCGCAGCAAGGCCATCTCCGCGGCGAGCGTGCTCGGCCTCGCCGGCTGTCCGCCGCGCGGGCGCGCCGGCTCGCGTTCGCCGCCCCCTGTCGAGGGCGCTCGCGCGGCGCCCTCCGCGCCGGGGTCCAGCGGCCGCGACGGTGCCGGCGCGACCGCGCGGGCGGCGCGCGAGGGCGGGGGCGCCGTTGTCGGCGCCGGCGCGGCGACCGGAGCCGCCGCGGGCGGCGTCATCGCGGGCGGAGGCGCCGCGGGCGCGCTCGCCGGCGGCGCTGCGCTGGCCGGCGGAGGGACGTCGACGGACGCCCTGCCGGTGAAGAACCCGCCGGCGAAGGCGACGGCGCCGATCAGCGCGCCCGCCGCGATCACCTTGCCCGAGAGCACGCCGCCGGCCGCCTTGCCCGCGAGGACGCCGCCGCCTGCACCGCTGCCCGCGGGCGGCGGCGGGGGCGAGGTGGGCGCCTCCCCGGACGGCTCCTGCGGCGCGCCGACCGCCAGCTTGCCCGCGAGCGCCGCGCGGAGCCGCGCCTTGTCGGACGGCGCGAGCCCGTCCGCTCGGGCCGCCCTCAGGAGCGCGCGCGCCTTGTCGCCCGGATCGCTCATGGCCATCCGCCCCCGCGCCTCGCCAGCGCCAGCTCGAACTCGCGGCGCGCGGCGCGCAGCCGCGAGTAGACGGTGTTCAGCTTCAGGTCGAGCGCCGCGGCGATCTCCGGCGCGCTCAGCTCCTCGATCTCCGCCATCACGAGCACCGCGCGCTTGTCGTCGTCGAGCTCCGCGAGGAGCGCGTCGACGAGCTTCAGCGCCTCGACCTGCTCGAGCCGCTCCGCCGGCCCCGGCGCGCGGTCCGCCACGCCGCCCGGCAGCTCCTCGAGTCCGCCCTTGCGCCGGACGAGGCGCCGGTGATCGCGCGCCACCCGGCAGAGGATCGCGAACAGCCACGCCTTCACGCTCGACCGCGGCTCGAACTCGCCGAGCCGCCGGTGGACCACGACGAAGACGTCCTGGAAGGCGTCGTCCAGGCTCGCCTCGCCGACGCCGAGCCGGCGCAGGTTTCGCCAGACGAAGTCGGCGTGCTCGTCGTAGACCGCGTCGAAGTCGAGGGAGACGGGCGCGTCGTGGGCGCCGAAGTGCGGATCGAACACGGACCCCGCGAAGGGAAGCGCCGACGCGGGGGACGTCCTCGTCACGCGAAGTACATGGCCGGCGCCGTCTGGATCCGTCACGGAAATCGCACCTCGACCCCCAGCGAGGCGCGGAGCGTGGCGGCGGCGCTCCGGTGGACCGCGCCGATGCCGACGAGCACGAACCGATCGCGCGTCACCGGGAACGGAACGTCGATCGTGAGCGGGACACGGAGCCGGTCCGAAAGGGTGAAGGTCGCGAGCGCTCCGGGGTGCGGCGCGACCCAGAGCGCCCGGTTCGAGCCGGGCGACGCCGCGCCGAAGCTGTCCGCGCTCATGACGCCGACCTCGATGCCGGCGCAGGGCCCGAGCTCGATCGAGCGATAACGCATTGCGTAACAAACGCGCAATCCGCCGGTGGTCAGCTGGACGTCGCCGCCCATCGCCGTCCGCTCGACGAATGCTTGCTGCGCGCCGAAGTAGGTGCCGGACAGCTCGACGCGGACGGCTCCGATCAACATGCCCGCGGCGATGCCGGCACCCGGGGCGACCGCCGGGAGCGAGGCGGTGTCGAGGACGCCGGAGGCCCTGAGCGTGCCGCGCAGCTCGAGGGGGCGCGACGGGCCCTGCGCCGGGGCCACGCTGGCCCCTGGCGGGGGCGAGGCCGCAGGCGGCGCCTCGGCGGCGGTGGGCGCGTCCGGAGATGCGTCCACCGCCGCCGAGGCGCCGGCGCCCGGATCCGCGCCGGCGCCTGGATCCGCGCCAGAGATGTCGCCTGGCCCCGCGCCGGTGTCCGGCTCCGCCGTCGGGGTGCCGCGGCTCGCTGCGTCGGGATCGATCGCGAGCGCGATGATCAGCGCCGCAGCGCCCGCGAGCTCGGCGCAGGTCTCGCCGTGGAGCTCGCGCGACCGTGTCGTCTCGCCGAGCGTCGTGGTGAGGCGGAGGTCCCACGACCCGCGCTCGTTCCGGGACACCACCGCGCGCGCCTTCAGCGGCGGCTCGCCGTTCGCCTCGGACGACCGCCCGAGGCGCTGCTCGATCTCGGCCAGCACGCGCGCTCGATCCGCGCATTCCCCGGGCGCGATCCAGTCGAGCTCGGCGCCGCCCGCGCTCGCCGCGGTGTCGGCGCGGGCATCACCCGCCACCGCGACGAGCGCCACGAGCGCGAGCGCGCCGAGCGCTGGCGAGGAGAAGACGAGGGAATCGGCGGCAGCGAGGAGGTCCCGCCGGCAGGGATCGAGCAGGCCCATCGTGTCCTACGGATGGAGCGGCGGCAGCTGCTCGCGGAAGAACGCGTTGTACTTGGGATCGTTGTACCGCTCGTACTCGATCACGAACGGGGTCAGCTGGCTGACGCCGCCCTTGTACCGGATGGTGAGGGCCATCGGCGTGACCTCGCGGTAGTTGCTGGCCTTCGGCAGGTCGTCGTTGGTCTTCCCGCCCGCGGAGAACAGGGTCAGCAGCACCCCGTCGGGGTCGTCGTGCACGACGCGGAAGCCCTCGGGGACGCGCTCGTGGCCGCGGATCAGCGTGGTACAGCCGAGCTTCTGCATGAAGCTCTTGAACTGCCGCTTGCCGAAGGGGAAGCGCGCCGTGGACTTCTGGAGCTCCGCGGGGATCGCGTCGACCTCGCTGGGGTCGCTCCAGAGCATCTGGAACCGGATCTCCGGGTCGTTGAGCGAGGACACCGACGTCCACCGGGCGGCGATGGTCTCGTCGCGGGGGATCCCCGCGTGGACGAAGAGGATCCTGTCGAAGACCAGCATGTTGGGGAGCGCCTCGAAGAGGCGCATGTAGGCGGCGAACACCTCGTTCGGCGCGATGGCCGCGAGCGAGCTCATCGCCTCGGAGGGCCGCACCGGCGCGAGGACGCGGCCGTTCAGCTCGACGTAGTACTCGTGGTTGCCGCGCAGCACGAAGACGTTGTCGGGCGCGGCGAGGAAGAGCTGCATCACCGTGCGCAGGACGCCGTTGTAGCTGAACCTGCCGCGATCGATGTAGTCGCCCAGGAACACCAGCATCATCCGCGGGTTGTGCGCGGGGTCGTCGCGGTGGGCCTGCACCTTGGCGAAGAAATCGGCCTGCATCAGCGCCCCCTTGAGGCACGAGTAGCAGCCGTGCAGATCGCCGATGACAAGGAGCTCGACGTCCTCGGCGGGGTCGGGCGAGGCGACGTAGACGTGGCCGTCGAGGAAGGGCGCCTGCCCGGCGAAGCCCGCGAAATCCGCCGCGCCGTCGAGCCGGCCCGCGCCGCGCGCGCGCTGCTCCTCGAGCTTCGCCTCGAACCTGCGCATCAGGTCCATGTCGACCTTGGCCTGCTCCGCGAACGTGGCCGGATCGCTCGCGTAGTCCCACTCGAACGCCTTGAAGAACGGGTGATCGACCTCGCGCGCCTGCTTGCGCGTGGCCGGATCGATCACCACCGCGCCCTGCTCGATCGTCTCGATGTCCACGTCGTCGATCTCGATCGGGGACGCCGACAGGAGCGACGAGAGCTCGTCGCGGAACCGCTGCTCGTTCGGGTGGACGACGCCGTCGGCGAGCATGAGCTCGTCGACGGTCGCGAGCAGCGCCTTCCGGTTGTCGTCGTCGAAGCCGTCGAGGAGCTCGAAGCAGCGGAGCTTGATCTTGGAGAGGACGAAGTCCTTCGGGTCCTCTCCCTCGGCGACGCTCTCGGTGAAATGGCTCTGGATCTGGTGGTCGATCTCGGAGAAGACCTCGTGGAAGTGGCTGGTCCACCGGCCGACGACGTCCTGGTTCTCCTGGGCCTCGCCGGCGAGGGCGTCGCGCGCGCGCTGCCGGACGAGGTCGTGGATGTAGCCGCGGATGAAGGACTTCTCGGTCGGATCGAGCTCGCCGTCGATGTACCCGAACCCCGTGAGGTAGTAGATGATGGCGTGCATCTGCTGCTCTGCGACGCGCGGATCCGGGCTGAACGACATCATCAGGCAGCTCTCCTCTTCGCGATGGTGCCCCAGGGTAGCGCAAGACGGGCGCGCGGCGGCGGCGAGCGCGCCTCACGGCCGCGCGGGCGAGCGCGCGTCGCGGCCACGGCGGCGAGCCCACATCACGGCCGCGCGGGCGGCCCTGCGCGCCCGACGAAGGCGCGGATCCGCGCGCGGTCGGCCTCGGAGAGCGCGTATCCCGGGGGCGGCATATTCCGCTCGTCCACGACCCGGCGCGCGATGGCCTCGCGGAGCGAAGCCCACGCCGCGGGCGTGGAGAGGTCGACGCCGCCCTCGCCGCGCGGGAGGTGGCAGCGCGCGCACGCGCGGGCGAACACGGGCGCGATCTCGCCCCAGGCGGGCCCGTCGCCGTCCTCTGCGGCGAAGCGCCGGAGGGCGCCCGACGCGAGCAGCCACACGTCGCCGCTCGGCGAGCCGACGAGCCTGCCGCCCTGCGGGAGGCGCGCGCCGCGGGTCTCGCGCGCGCCGGCCTGCTCGAGCACGCCGAGCTCGTCGCCGTCGGCGAACCACGCGCGGTCGCCGGAGACGGCGAGCCCGTGGAGCGCGGCGCGCGCCCGGAACCGGAGGCGCAGGACGCCGGCGCCGTCCTCCGCGTAGAGCGCCGCGGGCGTCGCCGCGAGCAGCGCGCCCGCGCCGGTCAGGGCGAGGAGCGGCGCGGCGCCGTCCGCCGTGAGCGGGTACGATCGCAGCGCCCTCGTGGCGACGTCGAGGGCGCCGAGCCCATCGCCCCCGGCCGCGAAGGCCACGCGCCCGGCCCCCGCCGCGAACGTCGCGAGCGGGCCGGTCGCGTAGCGCGTGACGGTCTCGCCGTCCGCCACCGCGATCTCGCTGTCCAGCGCGAAGGTGGCGCCGCCCTCGCCCAGGCCGATCGCGGACCGCACCGCGGCGCGCTCGAGGCCGTAGCGGTCGGAGACGGCCTCGAAGGCCCCCTGGCCCGGGAGCCGCAGCAGCCGGCCCTCGGCGTCGACGCCGACGATCCACGTGCCGTGGCCGTCGGGCGCGGGCAGGGCCGCCGCGCTCACCCAGCGGTGGGGCGCGCGCTCCACCCTCGCGAGCGCGCCGTTCACGAAGACGGCCGCGGCGCCGTCGTGGAACACCACGACGCGGCGCCCGTCGTCGGCGACCGCGCGCACCGGGCCGAGCTCCCCGGGAGACGGCCACGCGACCTCGCGCACGACGAGCGGCGGGAGGGGCGCCGCGGCCTGCGCCGCGCATCCGGCGAGCGAGAGCGCCAGCGTCGAGGACGAGAGCGCTAACGTGGACGACGAGAGCGCCAGCGCGGCGGCGGACGCCGCTCGGCGGAGGAGCGTCACGGCGACCGGAGCAGCTCCGGCACCACCTCGCCGTCGCGCAGGTGCTCGCGCGGGGAGATGCCGAAGGCGAACAGGAAGGTGGCGAGCAGATCCGGCGGGGCGATCGGCCGCGGCCCGCCTTGAAACGTCTTCGCCGGGGCTGGCAGGAGCTGCTCCGGGTCGGTCTTGCCGAACGCGAAGCTCCCGCGGAAGCGCGGGGAGATCACCATGGCGGAGTTGTTGGGGTAGTGGTCGCGGCCCATCGCCGTGTTGAGCTGAGGCGTGCGGCAGAAGTCGCTCGTCACGAGGATGTGGGTGTGATCCGAGAGCTTCTTGCCGGCCCGGGTCGGGTGCGGGGTCTTGTCGAGCGAGCCGAGCAGGGCGGCGATCAGGTCGAAGAGCTCCTGCTGGGTGGCCGCGTGCTGGCGGTAGGTGCTCGTGTGCGTGTCGAACCCGCTGCTCGAGAAGCTCACGCAGCGGACCACGTTCCGCCGCATGGCCTCGATCGCGAACGCGGCGTTGACGGCCGCTTGCCTGGCGAAGCGGGCCGCGTGGTTGAACTCCGGGTGCGCCTGGATGAGCTTGCCCCTGGAGAACACCTCCTGGAGGCCTGCGCTCAGCATCTTGCCCAGCCCTTCCGCCTGGATGGCGAAGCCGCGCAGGGCGTCGGTGTGGCTGGATCGCGCGGCGAGGGACCTGGCCTCCTCGGAGAGGAGCGCGGTCACCGCGGCGCGGTCCTCGTCGGTGTCGTAGTGGCGCGCGCGGGAGAGCGAGCGGCTGAGGGTGCCGATCTCCCCGACCATGAGCGGGACGGCGCGCCGATCGAGGCGCTCGCCGACGAACGCCGAGGGGAACTGGACCGAGACGACGGGGAAGGTCTGGCTCGCGCCGAGCTCGCTCCCGCAGATCGCGTCGACGCTGGAGGCCACGGTGCGGCCGCCGCTGAGGTGCCGTCCCGTGGTCGAGAACGCCGTGCCGTCGGGGTGGCTCACGGTGTTCATGGCCAGGCCGTTGATGATGCACAGCCGGTCATGCATGTCCGCGAGGGCGCCGATGCCCGGGCCGAACACGAGGCTCGAGCCCTTGGGCGTGACCGGCGCGAAGGTCTTGGCGCCGCCGGCCGCGGGCGCGTCGACCCAGAGGCGGAGCCCCGCGGTGTCCGTGTTGTCGGTCGTCGGGGGGCTCACGAGGCCCCTGGCCTCGTTGCGAGGATCGGCCCAGAGCGTCACGTCCCAGCCGCCGGACGCGTGGAGGAAGAGGAAGAACTCGTCCTCCGCCGCCTTGCCCTGCGCGGCGAGCGCGCGCGCCGGCAGGCCGAGGACGCCGGCGAGCGCCGCGCCCGCGGCGGCCTCGAGCAGCGCGCGGCGCGGGACGGCAAGGCGGCGGGGGCGGGGGGCGTGGCGAGGCATCGGGCGTGCTTCTCAGGATACCCTCCGCGGCCGCGCGCGCCCGCACGACCTTGCCGTCGAACGCGGCCGCCATCGCGTGCATCGGCGTTATACGAACGAGCTCATCGGGGATCTGGTCGTGATACCGCCTCGAGGTAGCGAGGCCGAGGTGCGCTCTGATGCCGCCTTGAGACGGCGAGGCCGAGGTGCGCTCAATACCAGCTCGGAACGAAGCCGAGGTGCGCGAGCCGCTCGAGCACGAGCGCCTTGGTGACGCCAGCCGCGGCGACCTCGACGAAGTTCGAGCCCGAGTGCGTGACGCTCGCGAGCGCGCCCGCGTGGGCGCGCGTGATTTCCAGCAGGTCTTCGAGCGGCCAGCAGGCGTGCTGGACGATCAGCTTGGTGACGCCTTCCCTGCGCAGCGCGACCGCATCGTCCCGCCGCATCCGCGGGTCGTCGCGATCGTTCGGATGTTCGCCGGGGATCACATAGCCGCGCTCTCACCCGTAGACGAGGTGCGCGCGGCGGCGGGGGTCAGCCGATGATCCTGACAGCGATCCTGCTGCTCAGCTGCCGGAAACGATCGTCGTTCGTCCAGATCTGATCGCAGCCGTGGTGGACGGCGCACGCCGCATGAAGAGCATCGGGGGCCTTCAGCCCGTGTAGCGCTCGAAGCGTGGTCGCGAGGTCGAAGACCTCCGGGGAGAGCGGCAAGAGTTCGAAGGCGGAGAGCATGCCCTCATACATCGCTCGCAGGCCGCTATCATTCAACCGAACGGGTTTCACGAGGCATTCCAGTCGAACAAGAGGCGATATGTACGCATCGCTCGATCCGAGCGAAAGCAGCGCGCGATCCGATGCACCCCTGTAGGGCTCCGCCCCCTCGACCCGATAGATGAGAACGCAAGAGTCCAGATAGATTCGACTCACGGCTGTCCCCAGCTGTCGCGCTCCGCGCTCAGCGCGGCATCAACCTGCTCCTTCGACAAGAGTCGCTCCGGGTTCTCTTCGCGCCACGCGTCGACGGCACGGCAAGCGGCCAAGAGCCTTTCATGGCGTCCACCCTCCATGGGTTGGGCGTCTCGCTGTTCGTGAATCAGCACGATGACCTCGGCTTCTCCCTCCGGCACATCCTCTGGAAGGTCGATCTCGACGTGTCGCGACTTGGGAACGTGGACAATGAGCTTGTGTGCTTGCATGGCCCTTCGTGGAGCATACGTCGACGATCCATCCGGCGCCATCCGCGGCGTCAACCTCCAGCGGCGCCCCGAGCGTGCGGACAGGACAGCCTCCCGCGTGCCTGCTGAGGGTGCAAAGCCAACGCGAGCTCGGGAGGGCACGCTCCTCGGCGCTGCTGGGCAACTTTCCGGCGCTGCTGAGTACGCCCCGGCGGTGCTGGACGCGTTCCCGAGGCTGCTGGCGGATCCCTAGCCGCTCGAACGCCGCCAGCATGAGCGCGTTGGTCTACGTGGCGCGCGGGAGATCCAGGCCGTGATCGCGGAGCCCGAGCGCCGCGAGGTAGTCGCCCCAGCTGTCGAACAGCGCCGCCTTGCACACCAGCACATCCGCGGACAGCGGAGCGCCCGCCAGTGGAGGTGTTCGTCAACCCAGCGGTAGCGCGCTGCGACCGCCTTCGTACCGTCCCGTCCAAGGGCCATCCTCCGCGCGGGTGCGATCCCGGAAGGATGAGACGGCCATCGATGCGGGTGAGATGAGAAATTTCGTCGCCGAAATGCAATGCAACGCCAGATGCCTCTCGGCATCGCTCGCGCGCCGGGAACGCTGGCCAGGCACACACGGAGGATGGTAGAGAGCGAGCGTGACGCTGGCGCGCGGTCACGTGCGTTGGCGCGCCCGAGGTGGAGCGTGCGAGGTCCTCGATCAGCATCCTGGCTTCCGTCGTGGGCAGCGTTGCTCCTCGTGCTGCTCGCGACTGCTTCCGCGCGTGCGGAGGCGCCTCCGAAGCGCTCGCGAGCCGTCAAGGAGCTCATTCGCGAGGCGGGGGCGGCGCTGGATCGGCTCGACGTCGCGCGAGCCCGGGAGCTGTGGGGCGAGGTGTACGATATCGAGCGGTCGAACGTCGCGATGTGCAACATGGGGCAGCTCGACCTGCGGATGGGCCGCTGGGAGGAGGCCGTGGTGGAGCTCTCGCAGTGCGTCGAGCACATGCCGGCCCCGCGCACGGAGGTGGAGCGGCGCCTGTATGACCACCGGCACGCCGACCTCGCTCGGGCCCGGCGGCGCGTGGGTGAGGTGGTCCTCATGCCGCCGCCCGGCGTCGTGGGCATGTTCGTGAACGGCCGGGGGGTGAAGGATGGCAGCCGCGTCTACGTGAGGCCTGGCCAGCACGAGGTGATGGCCGTCGGGCAGGAGGGGCAGGTCGCGCGCGCGGGTGTGAAGGTGGAGGCGGGCGAGTCGAAGGAGGTGCCGCTCACGTTCGACAAGCCGGCACAAGCGCCGGAGAACCACGCGCAGCCGCCGAAGGACCGCGCTCAGCCGCCGAAAGGGGCTTCCGGGCCGGGTGCGCCCGGGCCTGCGGCGCCAAAAGGGCTGCCGCAGGGCGCAGGCCGGCCCGGGCCGGACTTCCGGATCGTCACGACGGGCGCGGTGGCCTCGGTCGGGTTCTTGGTGACGGGCGCCGTGTGCCTGCAGAGCGCGCAGGGGTACGAGCAGGAGGTGAAGGCGGCTTGGTATCACGCCCAGGTGATGAGCAAGCTCGATCCCACATTTCAACCCGACTACAACGAGATGGTTGATCCTGCCGCCAGCGGGAAGCTGATGCGTCTCCTGGGTACCAGCGCGTTGATCGCTGGGGCGGCAGCAGGCGCGGCCACCCTCGTGTACGTCTGGTTGCCGAACGACACGCAGATTCGAGTGGCGGCGCACGGCGCGGAGGTTCGCGTTCGATGGTGAGCGTCGGCGATGTCGCTGTGAGCCGTCAGCGCGCGAGCATGGTGAAGCTGGCACGGAGGCCTTCCTGATGCGACGTCCGATGTTGCTGTTCGTCTCCGCGACGGCGCTGATCGGTTGCGAAGACGAGTGGTTTGTGCCGCTGATCGCGCCGCCGGCCGATTCGGGTCCAGTGCTGTGGATGTGGGTAGGCCCGGAGGACGATGCGCCTCCCTGTATCGACGGCCAGCCGCCGAAGTGGGAAGGCTGGATGGCTGACGCGCCTAAGGGGCTGCCAGACACGTGCGATGCGTGCGAATGCGGCCCGGCGGCGTGCGAGCTGCCCTCCATGGTCGTGGCGAACGCGATGAGCTGCCCAGGCGGAGAAACGTCGATCGCGCTCGACGCCGGAGCGGGATGGGATGGGACGTGCGCCGCGCTCCCATCGCCCGTCCAGCCGGACGATTTCGCGGCCGTCGTCTACGAGCCGCCGACACTCTCGCCCTGCACCCCCTCGGCGACCCCCGAGCCGCCGCCCGTTCCCGCAAAGTTCGTCCGGGTGTGCGCCGGCAACACGGCGCAGGAACCGCCGGGGTTCATCCCCTGCATGCAGGCCAGCAGCGAGGGAACCTGCAGGCGTGGCCTGACACGACACGAGTTCTTCGAAGAGCTGATCGACAACCGCGCCTGCGCTCCGTGCGAGTGTGGTCCCCCAGCAGGGGGCAGGTGCGTCGCCGACGTCGGCTTGTATGGGGACAGCGCATGCAGCGACCGCATGGACGCCGGGCTCGTCGTCGGCCTCGGGGAGATGCCCTGCGCGGACGTCACCTCGCCCCTCCCGCTCAGCGCGATGCGCGCCACGCTCGTGGAGGAAGAGCCAGGCGCCTGCTCCCCGAGCGCCGCTGCCGTGCTTGGCACCCTGGAGCGACGCGAGCCGCACATCGTATGTTCCTTTAACGAGATCTGGTGGGACACCCCGTGAGGCGGATGACGATGTCCATGTCGAGCGCGCGGCTCACGCTCCTGGCCGTGATGTCGCTGCCAGCGATGGCGTGCGTCAACCATCCGGACATCGCGGGGAAGGCGGTCGTCACGCTCGACGGTGAAACGCTGAGTTACGATACTGGCGATGATGGGCGGAGGTTCGTGAAAACAGGGGAGAGGTGGACGACGGGGTGCTACCTGAACGACTCCTTGCCGGAGATGGCCCTGGACCGCTGGCGCGGCGACAACCCGTCGATCAGCGGAATTTCATTGGACGTCGAGCGCGAGGATGACGGCGGCGAGCCTCTACCGAATGTCACGTTCGACATAGGAGAGGATTTCTACGATGGCTTTTGCCACGTCGTGGCGACGGTCGGCAGCGACCCGCACGAGGTGGAGTTCTCGGCGGGCGACTGCGAGCTGCAGCGGACCCTCGACGGCCATCCCGCACGGCTCGTCTCCGCTCTGTTTCACGTCAAGGAGTGCGACGAGTAGGTCACGGCCGGCGCGGCCGGCGCCACGCGCGACGCCGGCCGCGCCCTGAGCCCGCTGATGCCAGCTTGGCCGATGCGCTACGCCTTTTTCAGGCCATTCACTGCTCGGCGCGCTAGGCGCGTTCCCGGGGCTGCTGGGCATGTTCACCGGCGCTCCCCGGGCGGCTGGTGATCGGCGACAATAAGAGATCGGACGGATCGGGGAGCCGACACGTCCGTGCCTCCCCAGCCTCGTGCCGCTCGAGAGGCTCCTCAGGACTCCTCGCTCCCCGTGGGGTAGGCCAAGCGCCCTAGACGAGAGATGAGATCCTGGAGAAAGGCACGCAGCTCCGGCACCGGGATGTCACCCGGGACGGCGGCATCATCGCCGATCTCGATCTCCGAGAGGATCCATGCCAGGGAGCCGGGCGTCACAGCACCATCCTTTCGCTTGGCACGCGGCAGCGCGTCCTCCACGCTGTGGCCTGCCCGCTCCAACGCGAAGACGTCGACCAGATCGCGGATCTCCGAACGGGACAGCAGCGCGCAGAGCTTGTTGGCCAAGATCTCCTCCGGCGGGTCCACCCGGATGTCGCCGAAGAGCTGCTTCTCCGGGTAGACTTGGAAGGTGCGATCGACGACCAGATCGACCATCACCCGATCCTTCCCCCGCTTCACCAGGCGGCGGCGAAACGTGGGCGCTGTCTCCTTGTTCTCGATCGCACCGCCGAGCTCCTCCGCGACCGCTCGCAAGGCATCATCCGCGTGGTCGAGATCCATCGAGGTCGTGAAGAGATCCAGATCCGCAGTTCGCCGATGATGGAGGTGAAAGCCAGCGAGCGCCGCCCCCCCCGTCACGAAGAACCGCCGTTCGCGACGAAAGAAGGCCGCGAGCACCTCCTCCTGCAACGGGCTAAGCAGGCTCTTGCTCAAGTAGACCCTCCTTGTGCCATAGCTTCAGCAGAAACTCCCAGAAGCGCCTGCGTCGTCCGAGATGCCGTGCCAGCTGGCTGAACCGCGCTGCGACCTCTTCGGGTGTGGTGAACCGCCAGACGTCGGGGTCCTGGGCTTCGCGCAGGATCTTGCCCAGCAGACGGTCGCGCTCGGGCGGCGAGGCGCTCTTCAGCCGGCGCCGGACCTCGCTGACAGGAATGGGATCGTCCCAGAGGAAATACGGGATGGCCTGATCGTCATCGAGATCGCTGGAGAGCGGAGTGGCCAGATCCGGGTTGCCGGGGCCGATCGGATCCTCGGAAGGGCTGCATGGCTCCGGAGCTGCTCGGCTTGAAGATTCAGACTCGTCGGCCCCGAGGACGCTACCTGAACCGGGCAAGGGCACAACGTCGATCCTCAGGTTGCCGACGCTCGATCCGCTCATGACCGCGAGCCAGAGCCAATATCGAAGTGCAGATGGCGCGTCCTTCGAGAAATGGTCGATGATCCCGGGGGCGGGTTCACGGAACAGCCTGACGCTCCAGACGAGGCGTTGACTCCGGGCGACCAGCACTCGCTCAAGGGCGCGGCGCCTGACCACCAGCGCCTTCTGCCACGTGATTTGTTCCGTGGAATGATGAGAATAGACGGCCTGTGCGCGCCCGTCGCGATCCATGAAGCACCAGTTCGCGCCTCCTCCCACAGGCCTCGCGTCGACGACACCGAGGAGACTGCGGAGCCATCCGGCCGGCAACCTGCAGGACCTCCCGATGCCGCGAGGCCCATGGTAGCCGACCTCAACGGAGGCGCTCATCAGCTCGGTCGTTCGACCGCTCACCGGGATATGGTACGTTTCGATGCGTTCTTCCGCCCAGGGAGCCCACATGGCCTCCACAGGATCGACACGATGACATCCCGACCCGTCATCCTGGCACAGGCGAACGAGACTCGACGCGTCAACGGTGGGCGCATGAGCCGCGAGCAACCCGGTGTCGCGCTCCGCCGCCACGGCGGATCCAATCCATAGGGTTGAGTCGGCCTGACTTTCCCTCTCACGTGCGCGAACTTCTCCCCAGAGGGTGATCCACTCATCCTCTTCTTCCCGTCCGAAGCGCGGGGCTGCGCGTCTCGGAATACGAAGCCACGGCTCGATCTCGGGCGGTGGAGCTGTCATCACCCACTCGATGGCTCGATCCACTTGGTCCTGGGAGCCTAGGTGGCGCGCGGAGTTCAGACCGTCATCCGCCCAGAACACCCAAGGATCGTCGTCTCTGGAGAATTCCAGGGCGGCGTCGCTCGACGGATTGGGCTCGAACAGGTCGATGAGCACTGGATCCACGGGCGGCTCGATCAACCCGTTGGCCCCACCGCGCACGTCCGCAGGCGCGCGCGCCGCGAGATAAGCTTTCAGCTGACGGCAGCCAGTCCTGATGTACTTCTCGGCCACCGTACACACCGGGCTCACCTCCCCGCGTGCGCTGGCCTCGCCGTAGTACCGTGCGATCGCCACATCCATCCCGACGGTCGCGGTCGGTTCCTCGGCATGCGAATCGCCGTAGAACTCCGCCTCGTTCCAACCCACCGCGCGCAGGTGTGCCACGAGCGCGCCGAACGCGAAGCGAAGCGGAGAGAGCACGGAGTTCTGCGCCTGCTCCGCATGCGCGCGCAGGATTCGGGCAGCGCGCGGGTCGAGCCTCTCTGCTTGCTTCGGCGACCACATGTGCAGATCCATCGCGCCCGCGTATCGGAAGAACGGCTCGATCGCCGGAGGCACGACGTACCAGGCGAACCTCGTCGAGACGGGCTCCACCCCGTGATGGTCGCTCGCCGCTCGTGCGGCCTCTGCGTCGATGGGGAGCGTTTCCCCGGTCGGCGCATAGAACCGATGCGCGCGCTCGAGGACGGCAGGATCCACGACGACGCCCACGGCGCGCGCACGCTCGACGATGCCGCGCGCTGCATGGAGCACCACAACGTCCTCCCGGCGATGTGCGGCGTCCGGGGCGAGTAAGTGCTGGTCGACCCACCCGATAAGCCGCTCCAGGCTCGGATCTGCGCCAGTCAGGCAGGCGGCCCCGAACGCCACCATCGAGATGTCCTCGGTCATTTGAGGATCGTTGGTGCGAATCACCAGATCCAGCCACCGAATGAGATCGTCGATATCTCTTGAGGCCCACCGCACCAGCTCGACACGAAGGCGCCTGCGCCATTCCGTCCTCACAGACGTGAGGGCCCAGGCCAGGAGCAATGGCGGACCGTCCGCCGGATCGCCTTCCGCGATCGTGAGCTCCTCCAAAGCCCGATCGCCGCTCCCTTCCCATGGGTGCCCGTTGTCTCCGGGCAGGTGCTGCGGACCTGACCAGAACTGATCACGCCTCGCCGGCAAGAGGGGCAGCAGTGCCTCATGGACGAAGCGAGGGCCGAAAGGATGCCTCACATCCCGAGCCACCGGAACGCAGAGCTCGGCCAACACCCGCCTGCACGAGGGCATGCTGGCCCGCAACCGCTCCAGCACCCATCCGTGACAGGCACGGGCAGCATCGTCATCCAGCGCGGCGATAGCCCGCAGCTCCAGGCGCTCAATCTCCTCGCGCGGCAGCTGCTCGCGCCAGAGACCCGAGCGAACCACGCTGATGTCCTGCTGCGCGAGCAAGATCGCCGTCTGCGTCAAGGCGTCGCGCCGATCCCGCAGCACGTCGGGTAGCGGCGGCGCCTCGCCTCGTGTCAGCGCGTCCTGCGCCGCGCCGCATGCTCGGCGGGCGATCAGGTAATCCACGAGGGGCTCGAACGCCAGCTCGACATGATGGATCGGTGGACGGAGATCACCCGACTCGGTCACCCACTCGGTCACGAGTCCGTGCTCCTTGGCCTGTTCGAGCAACCAGTTGGCGTCATCGTTCGAAAGCGCCTGCGCCGACGGTACCGCTGCGCGGACTACGTCGATAGCATCGTCCCGGCTCATGCCCCCGCGCTCCATGCGGGCTCCGGCGAGCGCCGTAAGCGCCTCTAGAAGGGGGACGCGCCGGCTCCGCCCGAACTTATCTTGCAGCTCTTTCTCGACGCGCCGGAGCTTCTCGCTGAGCAATGCCGTGAGGGACACGTCCTGAGGCCGAGAGCCCCAGGCTGCCGGGTGCGCTGGCATCTGGCCGCGGAGCTCGCAGTAGAGCCGCACGCTCAGGGGTTCCCGGATCGCCCAGCGGATGCGCCTGTCCGGGAGCTCGATGCCCTTGGCGCTACAGGTTTTCCGCAGCAGCGTGTCGACCTCGCCGCCCGTGGGGAGCACGATTTCGTCGAAGAGATCGACGCGTACACGACCCAGGATCGCCTCGCGGCTGGCCGTTCGCAGGGTCACCGCGGCCCGCACGCGGGGGTGGCGCTCGAGGTGCGCGGAGAGCTCGCCGAGCAGCTCGGCCCAGCGGCGGTGGTTCCCCGACTCCTCCAGACCGTCAATCGCAAGCAGAAAGCAGGCCGGCTCGGGCTCCACCCTGTTATCGTGGTGCGACGCCGAGCCGGACGGCTGGCCAGAGCCCGGGACGTCAGCGGCGCCTTGTGGGGTTTGCACCGACCTCCACGCCCGTCGCACATGCGCTCGGGTCGCCGTTGCTTCCATGGCGTTCAGGATCTCGGAGAGCCGGGAGCGAGGCTGATCCAGCGCCTTACGAAGGATCTCCTCCCACCCTTCTTCGAGGGGGCAATCCCTGGCGCGGAGGACGACGGCCGGCATCCCGCGGCTCAGCTGCTGCTCGACGGCATGCGCGAGCCCATGGGTCTTCCCGACGCCCGGCGCACCGACGTAGGCGCCGAGGAGCCGCGATCCGCGCCAGCGCGCCCATGCACCGCGAAGCAACGAGAATGGATGCCCCAGCTCCTCGACACAGCGATCCAGGTGCTCGCGGATGGCGCGCGTGGGGATGTGGATTCGGTCGCGTTCGAGATCGAGGAGCACCCCGGCGAGCCGCCGGAGGTGCTCCTCGTCGTGCTCTCTCGGCTCCAGGTGCTCCGGGAGGGGCGTGGCGTGACAGAGCGCGTAGGCCAGGGCTTTGCCCGCGCCGACCATGCGGTCCAAGGCGTCTAGGGCTGCCCCGCGGAGTTGCTCCGCGTCAGGGACGTCGCGCCCGAAAATCGATATCCGCGCCAGGCGATCCACGTCCTCGCGAAGCGCCTCCAGCTTGGCGGTTGCCTCCTTCACAGGGCCGAGGATCTTCGCGCGCGCTCCGGGCTCACCCAAACGAAGCGCGAGATCTTCCTCGAGCCGACCGGTTGCGTGCAGGTCCGGAACATAGCGCGCGTTGAGCCAGCTACGGCGGGCAGTATCGAAGCGCTGGGCCAGGTCGGTCAGCGTGAAGACGCCATCGGTGAACCAGTAGGCGTGCAGGCCCTCGTTTTCGCTCTCGTGGAGCAGATCCTCGAGCTTCGCCTGGTCCCAGAGATTGACTTCAACGTTCGGCGCAATCTTGGCTGCCCTGGCGATCCAGTCGTCCCACCGCGCCCGCTCCGTCTTCTCCTTGCGTCCGCGGTCGTCGGTCAGGGCACAGGGCAGCGCGACGCAGTAGCGCACGAGGTTCGGGCGTACCCGGATCGCTGTCTGAAAGGAGTCGCGGATCTGATCGATTTGGGCTTGCCCGAAGCGATCTGGAAACCACTTCACCTGCAGGCCGACGATCTTCCCGGATGCCAGCACGGCGTACGCGTCCAGACCGCCATCGCCCCCCAGCCCGTGGGGGCTCGGGACGTCCCGGAGCTCACCCCCGTACTCCCGCCGGCACCAGCGCTCGAAGAGCTGGCGGGCGAAGGCCTCGAAGGCCTTGGCCTTGTCCTCCCCGTGCGCATCGAACCGGCTCCAGTCCATGCCTCTCGCGAGCAACATGCCCCTCGATGCCCCCGGTGCGCAAGCTGGCGCGAGCCACTTCGACCCCGCGCGCTGTCCAGACGCCGGGTGCGAGCGGCTCGGTGCACGAGATCGTCGCTCGCGGGGAGCATCCAGCTCGTCGTGGTCCCGCCCCTGGTCGTGCTCACGCCCCTGGCGGAGCGCGCCAGAGCGCTGTACTGATCCAGCGGAGTTTCAGCATCAGCCAGGCCAAGGTGAGCGGGCGCGCTGTTGAGCGTCGAGGACGGCAGAGATCTCGCGGCGCACCCTCGCGCTAGCCGGCGTCAATACAGATGAAACTCCGGGTGCCGCACGAGCCCGTAACAGACGGCCGCCCACCCCGCTTCCTCCGGCGAGAACCGCGACTTCGCCGCGCCCTTGGCGCGGTGCCGCGCGACCGTCCCCTCGTACAGCGCGAAGAACTTCCCCTGCCGATCCGGCGGCGCCAGCCGCGCCGGGTAGCTCAGGAACGTCCGGTGCAGCACGTCGAAGCGCGGGGCGAACGCCGCCTCGTCCGGGTCCTGCGCGGGCAGATCGAACGCGAAGATCAGCCGCCGCTCGATCGGGACGCGCTCCTTCGCCTTGAGATCGTGCTCCAGGGCGCGGTCGCAGAGCGCGATCCCGAGCCGCTCGAACGCCGCCAGCATGAGCGCGTTGGTCTGCGTGGCGCGCGGGAGATCCAGGCCGTGATCGGGGAGCCCGAGCGCCGCGAGGTAGTCGCCCCAGGTGTCGAACAGCGCCGCCTTGTCGTCCCCCCGCGCGCGGCGCTCGACCTCGGCGGGCGCGAGGCCGCCGAAGAGCCGGAGATAGGTCCTCAGGTACGCCTCGGCCGGGATGAGCCGCAGATCCTCCTTCGGCGCCCGGCTCTGCGCGACGCGCCCCGTCTCCCGGAGCGGCGCGGCAGGCCGCGGCGCGATCGCCTCCGGCGGGCCGCACGCGCCGGCCAGCGCGGCCACCGCGGCCACGCCAGCGAGGGCGAAGGCCCCCATCCTGCCGGGCGCCCTCCCCCGGCCCTGCATCACCGCGCTCCCTCGCCGCGCGCCGCCCCGCCGCGCGCCGCCCCGCCCTTCGCCGCCCCGCCCCGCTCCAGCGCAGGCCGCACGTTGCTCGCGCGCGCATACGCCGGCGAGCGGACGATCGCCTCGACCAGCGGCCGCATCCGGTAGCCGCGCGCCACGAACCGCTCGCGCAGCGCGCCGAGCAGCGCCTCGTCCTCCTCGCGCAGCGGCCGCCCCAGGAACGACTCGGTGACGCGCTCGACGGCGCACGACGCGAACTCCGGCATGCGCGTGAGATCCGCCGCGGCGCCGGCCGGGCCGCGCTCGGCGTGATCCGCCGAGGCATAGGCGCCCCGCAGCACGCCGCGCTCCCGGCTCGAGAACACGGGGTCGTAGAAGCGCTGGCACGATTGCCCCGTCTTCCCCTCCGCGTTCAGCTTGCACACCGGGTTCTCGATCGGGAACCTCTCGGCGGGCAGATAGGTCCACGTCGTCTCCTCGACCCGCGTGAAATACGCCGCGAGCGGCTCCAGCGTCGCATGACAGCTCGCGCAGCCCGGCCGGACCATGAGGTCGGGCTCCTCCGACGGCGGGAGCTCCGCGTGCTCGGCCGTGAAGCTCTTGCACAGGAACGCGCTGTAGAGCGCCGCCGCCCGCGCGCGCCGCGAGGAATACTTCGTGAGGAACACCGGCGTCGTGAGGATCCCCGCCGCGCGCGGCCCGCGATCGGGGATGAACGTCCAGGCCGAGACGTCGTGCGGCGCGACGACCGGCGGCACCGCGCCCGGCAAGAACAGGGGCGCCTCGTCCTCGCGCATCCCGTACGACGGGTGCAGCGAGCAGCACGCCGCGGGCGCGCTCGACCGGTAAAACTGCGCGAGCGGGCCGTTGATGAACGTATAACGACCGGTGAGGATCTCCCGGAAATCACGATCCGCCGCGAAGACGTGATTCATGAGATGAATCGCCTCCTGCGACCACCAGAACTTGTTCCAGCCGGTGATCGTGTGCGGCGCGGAGCCGATGGGATCCTCGATGCCGAGCGGGGTATTCGCCGGCAGCACGAAGGCGCGCGGATCCCTGCCCGCGCTGTCGGCGGGCAAGCAATGCTCGAGGCCGATGCCGCAGCCGCAATCGACGCTCATCACGGGCGCGAGCGCGCTCCGGCACGAGATCGGCTCGCCCCGGTGCGCCTTCGCATAACGATCCTCGCGCACCGGCGGGCGCGCGCGGCCCGGCGGCGGCGGAGCCCCCTTCGGCGGCGGAGGGATGTCGCTCGCGTAGATGTGGCCGACCTCGGCGGTCTGCGCCTCTTCCTTGCAGACCCGGACCTCGACGGTCGGCGTCTTGCCGTCCGGCTCGACCAGGAGCTGCGGCAGCGGGACATAGGCGCTGTCCGGGTCCTTCCACCCGTCGCCATAACGCTGCGTCGGGACGACGGAGAGGTAATCCCGGTAAAGCCAGTAGGGGCGCACGAGCGTCGTCCGCTCGTCGAGCAGCCGCTGGGAGATGCGGGCGGGCGTCCCCTTGATGGGCGCGTAGGCCGCCACCCCGAGCCCGCTCTCGGCGTCGGAGAAGCAGAACTCGCCGTCGATCACCGGGTTCAGGCGGCGCTGGTTGACGCGGTAATAGACATAGAGCGGCTTGCCCTCCGGGCCGAGCACCTCCACCCGGCGGAGCGTCGTCGCAGACGGAGTGAACAGCCCCGCCGGGCCGAGCTCGAGCCGCAGGACATCCATGTAGATGCGCGTGAGCCGCTCGGCATACCCCGGGCCGTCGAGGTGGCGCTCTATCCAGGCGTCCAGATCGAAGCCCGGCGACTCGAGCTCGGCGAGCTCCTCGCGCGTCGGGAGCCGCCCCTTCAGATCGAGGGAGAGCGCCCGGAAATACCGGTACTGCTCCAGCGTCGGGGCGGCGGCGGACGGCGGCGCGAACGAGGCCGCGGTCGCCGCCGCGAGCGGCGCCGCCACGGCCAGCGCGCGCAGCGCGCGCCCCCTCATGCGTCGACCTCCTCCGCGGCGGGCGGCGGGGCCTCCTCGCCGGGGAGCACCCCGGCCATCAGCATCCCGAGCTCCGTCCGCGATACCGCGCCCGCGTCCCGCGTCGCCACGATCTCGCCCCGGTACATGACCGCGATCCTGTCCGACAGCGCCAGGATCTCGTCGAGCTCCGCCGACACGAGCAGCACCGCCGCCCCCGCGTCGCGCGCCGCCACGATCTCGCGGTGGATGTGCTCGATCGACCCGACGTCCACGCCCCGGGTCGGCTGGCTGGCCACGAGCAGCTCGACGGGGCGGCTCATCTCCCGGGCGAGGATCACCTTCTGCTGGTTGCCGCCCGACAGCGCGGACACGGGCGTCTCCGGGCCGGGCGCGCGGATGTCAAAGGTCTTTATCAACCGCCTCGCGTTCTCCTCGCGGGCGTCATCGCGGAGCACGCCGCGCACGGCGAACGGAGCCTTGTAGTAAGTGCACAGCACGAGGTTGTCCGCGATCGCGTACGAGAGCACGAGCCCGTGGCGCTGGCGGTCCTCGGGCACGTGCGAGACGCCGCGCTCGATCAGGGCGCGGGGCAGCGCGCCTGTGACGTCGCGGCCCCGGAGGAGCACGCGCCCGGCGCGGGGCGGCGAGAGGCCGGTGATGGCCTCGCAGAGCTCGGTCTGGCCGTTGCCCTGCACGCCGGCGATCCCCAGGATCTCGCCCGCGCGCACCGAGAAGCTCACCTCGCGCACCACGTCGGCGCCGGATCCGCGGCGGCCCGCGACGCCGAGGCGCTGCACGTCGAGCACGATATCCTTGGGGCTCGCCGGGGCCTTGCTCACCTGGAGCACCACCTCGCGGCCCACCATCATCGCCGCCAGGCCGCGCTCGTCCGTCTCCGCCGGGATCGCGGCGCCCACCACGCGCCCGGCGCGCATGACCGTCACCCGGTCCGCGACCGCGAGCACCTCCCTGAGCTTGTGCGTGATGAACAGGACCGAGACCCCCCGCGCCGTCAGCCCCCGCAGCACGCGGAACAGCTCGTCCGCCTCCTGGGGCGTGAGCACGGCCGTGGGCTCGTCGAGGATCAGGATCTCCGCCTTCCGGTAAAGAGCCTTGAGGATCTCCACCCGCTGCTGCACGCCGACCGGGAGGTCCTCCACCCGGGCGTCGGGATCGACGTCCAGCCCGTGGCGCGCCGAGAGCTCGCGGACCTCGGCGCTCGCGCGCCGGCGGTCGAGCAGGGCGCCGCGCACGGGCTCCGCGCCGAGCACGACGTTCTCGGCGACCGTGAACACCGGGATCAGCATGAAGTGCTGGTGCACCATGCCGATCCCGAGCGCGATCGCGTCGCTCGGCGAGCGCAGCGCGACCGGGCGCCCGCTCCGGACGAGCGACCCCTCGTCCGGGCGCAAGAGCCCGTAAAGGATGTTCATCAGGGTCGATTTGCCGGCGCCGTTCTCCCCGAGCAGGGCGTGGATCTCGCCCTTTCGGAGGTCGAGATCGACCTTGTCGTTCGCCAGGACGCCGGAGAACCGCCTGGTGATCCCCCGGGCCTCGAGGACGGCCGTCACCGCCGCCCCTCCCGCTCGTACGGCAGGCCGTCGGCGGCCGGCGGCGTGGTCTTGCCGATGACGCCGGTCAGGAGCAGCAGCGTCAGGAGATAGGGCACCAGCCCGACGACCGACGATTGCTGCAGGAACGACCACGACGGCGGGATCTGGTCGCGGAAGAGCTGCAGGTTGATCTGGAACGCCTGCGCCGCGCCGAAGACGAGCGCCGCGGCCCACGAGCCGAACGGCGTCCAGTCGCCGAAGATCATCGCCGCGAGGGAGATGAAGCCGCGCCCGTTCGTCATCAGCGGCTCGAAGGACGGCACCGACTCCAGCGTGAAATACGCCCCGCCGAGCCCGGCGATCGCGCCGCCGATCACGACGTTCACGTAGCGCACGCGGGCCACGTCGATCCCGACCGTCGCGGCCGCGCGGGGGTGCTCGCCCACGGCCCGCGCGCGCAGGCCCCACCGCGTGCGGAAGAGCACGAGGTGCGTCAGCCCGACCAGCGCGACGGCGGCGACGGCGATCGGCTGCTGCTCGAACACGGGGCCCACGACCGGGATGTCCGCGAGCAGCGGGACGCCGAGGCGCGGAAGGACGCCCGGCGCGTGAGGCACCTGCCCGCCGAACACGCTGCCCGACCCGAAGAAGAGCTGGCGGTTGAAGAAGCCGGTGAGCCCCACGGCGAGCAAGTTGATCACCGTCCCCGCGAGGATCTGGTCCACCGAGAAGGTCACCGCAAGCGCGGCCAGCAAGAGCCCCAGCGCGGCGCCGGTGGCGACCGCGATCACGACGCCGAGCAGCAGGCTCGGCAGCGGCGGGAAGCCCAGGATCGAGCTCGCGTAGATCGACCCGAACCAGCCCGAGAACGCCGCCGCGAGCATCATGCCCTCGATGCCGAGGTTGACGACCCCGGAGCGCTCGCAGAAGACGCCCGAGAGGGCGCCCAGGGTGAGCGGGGTGGCGACGGCGAGCGTCGTGGCCGCCATGCTGGCCACGATCGTCAGCGGCGGCACCTGCGACGCGCCGACCAGCGTCACGACGAGGACCAGCACGCCCACGACCACCGCGATGAATGCGTAGCGTCGATAGCCCATCTTCGTCCTTCCCTGCTCCCGTTCCCCGCTCCGGTCCCGGCTCCTCGCCCGAGCCGGCGCGCTAACCGCCCCACCCGCGCGTGAGCACGAGCCGCTCGTGCTCGCCCCGGACGCGGTAGATGCGCCGGACAAGGGCGTCCGCCGCGACGAAGAGCAGGATCAGCGCCTGGATGACGGAGATCACGTCGATCGGCACCTGCGTCAGGTACTGCATCCGGGTCGCGCCGCTGCGCATCACGCTGAACAAGAGGGCCGCGAGCACCGTCCCGCCGGGGTGCGCCTTGCCGAGCAGGGCGATGGCGATCGCGTCGAAGCCATAGCCCTGCGAGAACCCGAGCTCGTGCCGGTGGTGCAGCGCGCTCACCTCGATGGCGCCTGCCAGCCCGGCGAAGGCGCCCGAGAGCGCCATGGTCGCGATCACGGTGCGGCTCACCCGCACGCCGGCGTAGCGCGCGGCGTCCGGGCTCTGCCCGGCCGTGCGGACCTCGAAGCCGAACGTCGTCCGCCGGAGCGCCCACCCGACGAGCGCCGCCGCGAGCAGGGCGAGCGGGAAGCCCCAGTGAAGCCGGAAGCCCTCCACGAGCGCGGGGAGGCGCGCGCTCTCGTCGATGAGCGGCGTGCGGGAGAGCACGTTGGACGCGCCCGGATCCTTCATCGGGCCGTTCAAGAGGAAGCTGACCGCGTTGAGGGCGACGTAGTTGAGCATGATCGTGCTGATCACCTCGTGTCCCCCGGCGCGCGCCTTGATCCAGCCGGGCACCGCGGCCCACAGCCCGCCCGCGAGCGCGCCGAGGAGCAGCGTCAAGGGGACGTGCAGCGCCGCGGGCAGGCCGCCGCCCACGAGCTGCGGCAGCCAGTGGCCCGCCCAGGCCGCGGACAGCGCCCCGAGCGCGAGCTGCCCCTCCGCGCCGATGTTGAAGAGGCCGCCCTTCAGCGCCAGCGAGACCGACAGGCCGGCCAGGATGTACGGCGTCGCCCACACGAGCGTCTCGCTCACCGCCCGCGGCGACCCGAGCGCGCCCTCGAGCATGCCGGCGTAGGCCTCGAGCGGGTTGCCCCCGGCCACGGCGATGAGGACGCCGCCCAGGACCATCGCGGTGAACACCGAGAGGGCCGGCAGGAGCAGCGGCCGGAGGCGCCGGATCAGCCCCTCGAAACGCCGGATCAGCTTCTCTCGCATCCTCGGGAGCCCAGGGCGATCACGGCCCCTTGGCCGGCGGCACCGCCGTCTTGAGCGTCCCGTCGAGGAGCCCTTTCCGGAGCTCCTCCATCTTCGCCTTCACCTCGGCGGGGACCTTGGCGTCGAGATCGTGATACGGCGCATACCCCGACTTGCCCTGGAAGTTCCCCGACGGCAGCTTCCCCTCCTTGGCCGACTTGATGAGGTCGAAGGTGCCGTCGGAGATGAGCTTGACGGCGCTGGAGAGGAGGACCTTCTGGGCCTCGGGCACCGTGAAGTACTGGTCGGTGTCGACGCCGATGGCGTAAACGCCCTTCGTGGCCGCGCCGAGCAGCGCGCCGTTGCCCGTCTTGCCGCCGCCGCCGAAGACGATATCGACCCCCTTGTCGATCATCGAGACGGCGGTCGTCTTCCCCCACTCGGGATCGGTAAACGTCTTATCGAAGCCGACGTCGTTGTGGTAGACGACGCTGAGCTCGATGTCGGGCTTCACGTGGCGCGCCCCCGCGCGGAAGCCCTCACCGAAGCGCCACACGGGCGGGACGGCGTCGGTGGCGAGCACGGCGCCGATCTTCCCCGTCTTGGTCATCATCGCGGCCAGCGCGCCGACGAGGAAGCCGCCGTGGTCCTCGGGGAAGACCAGGCCCACGACGTTCGGCTTGTTCGCGATCTGGAACTGGTCGATGCCGATGAACTTGACGCCGCTGAACTGATCCGCCGCGGCGCGCGTCGCCTCCGTGAGCCCGAAGCCCGACGTGACCACCACGTCGTAGCGCTCCTCGGCGAACGTCGCGATGTTCTTGGGGTAGTCCTTCGGATCCGTCGTCTCGATGTACTGCGTCGTGGCGCCGAGCTCCTTCTGCGCCCGCTGGATCGCCTCCCAGGCCGACTGGTTGAACGACTTGTCGTCGATCTTGCCCATGTCGGTGACGAGGCCCACGCAGAACACCTCGGGGCTCGCGCAGTCGGCCTTCTTGCTGCTGCTGTTACACCCCGCGAGCGCGCTGGCGAGGGCCAGCAGGACCGCGATCGCGACGCGCCGCTTCTTCAACATGGCGGATCTCCTTGGAAGGCCCGCATTGGACACCGGGCCGCGCACCAAGGCAACCACCGTATCGCAGTGGCACACCTTTGCTCACACGAGCGCTCTCATCTGCTGCGCGGGAGCACGGCCGGCTGCGCGGGAGCGCCGCGCGCCTCCCCTCGAGATCGCGATCGGGGGAGCAACATTTTTTCCTCGAGCGTTGTCACAGTCGATCGGCAGCGCCCGATGAGCGACGGGGCGCGCCGGCGCAGCCTTCCCGAGGAGGTCCTTCCATGAATGGTCCCGCCGTTCGATTCACGCTTTTTTGTGCTCTCATCGCGTCCGCCCTCGTCCCTTCGGCGGACGCGTCGGCCTGCGGTGGAGTCGAGATCATGCCCGCGATCGACCACCGCGTGATGGGCATCGCCCAGGCCGAGCAAGCGCTTCACGACGGCCGGTTCACCGCGGCGGCGGGGAGCGTGATCCGGATGTTCCCCGAGATCCGGCGGATCTCCTATGACAAGGACCCGCTGATCAACCGGGCCTTCCGCGTGCTCGCGGTGGCCACCGCGCGCGCGGACGGGGCGCTCCAGGTCGGACCGCAGCTGCCGCGCGAGCTGCTCGAGACGTGGGGCGGGGCGTCGGCCGAGGAGCGCAAGGGGAACATCGACTGGTCGATCCGCGCGCTGCGCCGGCTGAACGAGCAGCGGAAGAACGATCCGGCGCTCCAGACCGACCTGGGCGAGGCGCTCGCCAGGGCGCCAGAGCACCGCGGCGAGGCGCTCAAGCTGCTCGGCGATCTGGCGGAGAAGGACCTCCTGACGAGCCCCGAGGCGTACGCGACGCTGGCGCGGCTGCGCGCGCTCTCGGGGGACAACGCGGGGCACGACGCCGCGGCCACCCGGTGCGAGACGATGGCGCAGAACAAGGCGCTCTGCCGGGCGACGGGCGCGGTCGGCGCGGTCGGCCCACAGAGCTGACGTCGATGCGCGCCCGTCCGCTGCTCGCCCTGCTCGCGGCGCTCGCCTCGGGCGCCGCGGGGTGTACCTCCGAGGACGCGCGGGGGTCTGCGCCTCCCGCGGCGCCGCGCGCGAGCGACCAGGGCGCCGGGGCGGCCGCTCCGGCCGCCGTGGCCGCGGCGCCGGCCGGCGATCCGGCGCGCGGGGAGCGGCTCGTCGCGGAGCTCCAGTGCAACCGCTGCCACGACGGGACCGGGCAGGCGCCCGCGGCGCGTGACGCCCACTGCGTCCAGTGCCACCAGGACATCGCGGCGGGGCGGTTCCAGGCGCCGGCCGCGGCGATGAAGCGGTGGAACGAGAACCTCGTGCAGCTGCGCGACGTGCCGTCGCTCGCCGCCGCCGGCGACAGGCTACGCCGCGACTGGATCCGCGCCTTCTTGCTGTCGCCGCACGACGTGCGCCCGCGCCTGCACGCGACGATGCCGCGGCTCGCGATCGGGCCCGAGCAGGCGAGCGATATCGCGGCGTACCTCACGCGCGATCGCCGCGATCGCCGCGAGGGGCGCGAACGTCCGAGTGCGCCGCTGGAAGGCGCGAGCGCGGCCCGGGGGCGTGAGCTCTACGAGGCCAAGGGGTGCGGGACGTGCCACGCCTTCTCCGGGGCGGCCGGGGTGACGGCGGTCGCGCCCGTGAAGGGGATGGAGAAGGAGACGCGCGCCGCGATCGCCCTGGCGCCGGATCTGAGGCACGCGCGCGACCGGATGGAGCCTGCCGATCTCGTCGCGTGGGTGCTCGACCCCGCGGCGATCAAGCCGGGCACGCCGATGCCCCAGGTGCCGATGTCGCCCGCCGAGGCGCGGGACATCGCGGCCTTCGTCGTGACGGCGGAGCTGTCGCCGCGGGCGCCGGCGAGCGCGCCCGAGCGGCTGCCGCTGCTGTCGCGGCGGGTGACCTACGCCGAGGTGGATCGCCGGGTGTTCCGCGTCACGTGCAGGCACTGCCACTCCGAGCCGGATTACGCGCTCGGCGACGGCGGGCCCGGGAACACGGGCGGCTTCGGGTTCAAGCCGCGCGGGCTGAACCTCGCCACGTACGAGGGGATCGCCGCGGGCTACGTCGACGATCAGGGCGAGCGGCGGAGCGTGTTCTCGCGCGGGCCCGACGGCGCCCCTCGCCTCGTCGCCGCGCTGCTGGCGCGGCAGGCGGAGGAGGCGGGCCGCGCGGCTCCGGCGGTGCGCGGGATGCCGCTCGGGCTGCCCGCGGTAGGGCCGGAGGAGATCCAGCTCGTCGAGAGCTGGATCGCGCAGGGCCGCCCGCAGTAGCGAACGAGCGGGAGGGGGCGATCGCCAGGGTCGCTCCGGCCTTGTCGTGGTGCCCCCCTTGCTTCCACGGTGACACCGAGGAGGTGGCCGATGCCTCGGTGGTCTCAACGTGCTCAGCACGCGGGCTCGCCTCCGAGCGGCGGGGGCAACGGGCCGCCGGGGAGGATATCCATAGGAAGGCGTCTTTCCTTGCTCGTCTTGAGTCAGCTGATCCTGGCCGCCCTGGGCATCACGATGTCCATCGTCGCGCTCAGGCGGCTGGCCACCGAGACAGCCTACCTGCGTCACTACGTCTTCCAGCCGTTCGTCGTCATCAGCAGCGGCATCGAGTCATCGAACGCTCTCTATGCCCTGCTCGCTCGCCCGCCGTCGGACGTCTCGATAGAAGTCCGCGAGCCCATGATGCGGCTCCGCTCCTTCATCGATCGGTACCAGCGCGATTGGTTGACGGCGACCTCGACCCTGCCGGACGCCATCCACCTCCGCGCTGCGCTCGCTCGGACCGGGGAGCTCGTGCTCCTGGAGGAAGAGCGCGAGGCGGCGGACACCGTCGCCGCTGTCGTGATGCACCTCGAGCGCACGACCGGGCTCGTGGGTCCGACGCCCGCCGCGCCGCACTTGCGGCGCGCCGACGTGGAGCACCTCAGCGACGCCCTCATCAAGCTGCACAGGATCAACCTGCGCTACCTGGAGGTCGCTTACGACGCGTTCGACCGCGTCCGGCGGCGCATCCTCCTCGTCTTCATGGCCGTCGGCCTCGGGGGCGTCACGGCGGCGTCGCTCTTCGGCCTCGCGGTGCGCCGCGCGATCGCGCCGCGCATCCACCGGATGGTGACCGCCGTCCGACGCTTCCGCGAGCGCGGCGTCTACGAGCCGCTCGGGGACCGGGGGGACGACGAGCTCGCCGTGCTCGCCCACACGCTGAACACGAGCTTCAAGGCCATCGCCGAGCGCGACAAGGATCGCGACCGGTTCCTCGCCGTCGCCGCGCACGAGCTGAAGACGCCGCTCACCACCATGAAGGGGTTCTCACAGGTCGCGCTCACCCACCGGAACGACACGGCCATCCGCGAGCGCGCCCTCACGATCATCGATCGCCAGGCGACGCGCCTCGGCCGCCTGGTCCAGGATCTCCTGTGGTCGGCGCGCATCTCCGGAGGCGAGCTCCCCTTCAAGCCCGAAGCGATCGACGTCGAGGAGCTCGCCCGCCGCGTGATCGGAGAGCTCGAGCTCGTGGCCAGAGATCACAGCATTCGCCTGGTGCCCCGGGGAGACGCGCACCTCCTGGGCGATCCAGAGCTCGTCGAGCAGGCGCTCTGGAGCCTGCTCGTTCAGGCCGTGTCCGTCGCGCTGGAGCGCGATCCGGTGCTCATCACGATCGACGCCGGCTCCGCCGCGCGCGTGCTCATCACGATCGAGGTCCGGGGCGGGAAGGATCTCCCGGAGGACCTCGAGAAGCTGCTGGAGCCCTTCGCCGTCGTCGCGTTCGAGGGGCGGCGTGACGAGCTGCGCAGCACGGGCATCGGCCTCCACCTCGTCCAGGGGATCGCCCGGCTCCACGGCGCGAGGTTCTGGATCGAGCGGAGGGCCGGTGACCTCATGGTCTTTTCTCTGGAACTGAGGCGCTAGCGAGCAGAGGGAACATGCTGCGAAACCGCGTGCTGGTCATCGACGATGACCCCGATTTCCGGGAGCTCGTCGCCCTCAGCCTGGACGGATGGGGGCTCCAGTGCCTCCAGGTCGCCGACTGCGCCGAGGCGCTCCCGCTGCTCGAGCGCGAGCGCGACGTGCTGCGGGCGGTGCTGTGCGACTACTTCATGCCCGGGCTCTCTCCCAGCGTTTGCGCGAAGGCGATCCTCGCGCGGGTCGATCCGGCGGTGCGCGTGGTGCTCGTGAGCGCCGCGGTGGACGTCTCGGAGCTGGCCGCGGAGCTCGGGCTCGCGCGGTTCCTCGCCAAGCCGTTCGATCTCGACCAGCTCCACGACGCGGTGCTCGGCCCGCGCGCGCCCTCGGCGTGAGCGGGGCGCACCCGAACGCGGCGCGCTCCGTGGTAGCCTCCCGACCCTCGCCCGCGCGCGGGCGGACCGCACGCCGCGCGGCGCTCGGAGGTCTGCGTCATGACAGGACAGCTTCTGGAAGAGGGCTTTACCAACCCTGGAATCGACCCGCGGCTCACGTGGCGCAACCCGCCGGCGCGCTGGGCGGTGGAGCCGGAGCGGCGCGTGCTCGTCGTCGAGCCCGCCGCGAAGACGGACTACTGGCAGCGGACGCACTACGGCTTTCGCAACGACAACGGGCCTTTCCTCTTCACCCGCGCCGGCGGCGACTTCGTGATGACCTGCCATGTGCGGTTCCGGCCGGCGCACCAGTACGACCAGGCAGGGCTCATGGTGCGGATCGCGGAGTCGTGCTGGCTGAAGGCGTCGGTCGAGTTCGAGCCGGACGGCCCGAGCCGGCTCGGCGCGGTGGTGACGAACGCGGGCTACAGCGACTGGTCGACCCAGCCATTTCCCTCGGATCGCCGCGAGATCTGGCTGCGCGTCCGGCGGGAGGGGCCGGATTACCTCGTCGACAGCTCGGACGACGGCGCGGCGTGGACCCAGATCCGCATGGCCCACCTGCACGAGGACGACGGGGCGCGCGAGGTGGAGTGCGGCCTTTATGCTTGCAGCCCGCTCGGCGAGGGCTTCGTGGCGGAGTTCGATCTGCTGCGGATCGCGCCGGGGCGCGCGGCGTGAGCCCTCGAGGGGTCGAGCGGGAGGGCTCGCCGGCCGGGAGCGCGTGGCTCAGCGGTCGAGCGCCTCGAGGTGCGGAGAGAGGACCTCGGTGATCCAGCTCATCACCGCGCGCACGCGGCGCGGCACGCTCCTGCCGTGCGTGTGGAGGAGCGAGACGGGCATCGGCGCGCCGGTGAGGGAGGGTAACACTTCGACGAGCTCGCCCGCGATGATGCTGGCGAACTTGCCTACCCGCGGCGCCTGGATGATGCCCAGGCCCGCCACACACGCCGCGAGATAGGCGTCAGCGCTGTTGACCGTCACCGCGCTGCGCATCGGCCACTCGCGGTAGCCGCCGTCGTGGGGGTACTCGAACGACGGCGCTTCGGCGCCGAGCGTCGACGAGTAATGCACGAGGAGGTGCCGTTCGAGATCCTCGAGGCGACGAGGCGTACCATACTCGCGCAGATAGGACGGGCTCGCGAGGTTCACCATCCGCAGGACGCCGAGCCTGCGGCCGACGAGCCCGTCGCCCCCCGGGGCGCCGACGCGCAGGACGCAGTCGAAGCCCTCGCGGAGCGGCTCGACGCGCCGATCGGTCGTGCTGAGGAGCACCTCGAGCTCGGGGTGGCGCGCGAGCAGCTCGGGCAGGCGCGGGATGATGACGTCGCGCGCGAAGTTCACCGGCAGATCGATCCGCACCCGCCCGCGCAGGCCCCGCGCGGCCTGGAACATCGCTCCCAGCTCGTCGGCCTCGAGCGCGAGGCGCCGCGCCCGCGGAAGGAGCTCCTCTCCGTCCGGCGTGAGGCGCACGACGCGCGTCGACCGCTGGAGGAGCCGGGTGCCGAGCTCGGCCTCCAGGGCCTTCAGCCGCAGCGAGACGCGCGCCTTGGGCATGCCGAGGTGCTCGCCGGCGCGCGTGAAGCTGCCGAGCTCCGCCACCTTCACGAAGATCTTCAGCGATCCGACGTCGACGGTCATTGTTTCGATTGGCGAAACAGTGTGTCGGAGCCTCGGGCCTTCCGCAACCGGGATCGGATCGCTATTCACAGTCGCAGACAGCGGCGAGCAGCCGCCACGGACAGCGGCGGGCAGCCGCGTCGCCATCGAAAGGACCCGACCATGAGCACATCCAAGCGTAGCCCCGTCGCCCTCGTCACCGGCGGAAGCCGCGGGCTGGGAAAGAGCATGGCGCTCCACCTCGCGGATCGCGGCGTGGACGTCATCATCACCTACCGCGGCGCCGCGGCGGAGGCGGCAGATGTGGTGAAGCAGATCGAGGCCAAGGGGAGGACGGCGGCGGCCATCGCGCTCGATCTGGGGAGCACCCGCGGATTCGACGCGTTCGCCGCCGCGGTGAAGGCGGAGCTCGCCGGTCGCTTCGGGCGCGATCGCTTCGATTACCTGGTGAACAACGCCGGCATGGGCGGCCACGCGAGCTTCGCCGAGACGACCGAAGAGCAGTTCGACGCGCTCATGAACGTCCACTTCAAGGGGACGTTCTTCCTCACGCAGAAGCTCCTCCCGCTCATCGCGGACGGCGGGCGGATCCTCAACGTCTCGTCGGGGCTCACGCGGTTCAGCTTCCCCGGGTACGCCGCCTACGCCTCGATGAAGGGCGGCGTGGAGGTGCTCACCCGCTACCTGGCGAAGGAGCTCGGGCCGCGGAAGATCGCGGTGAACGTGCTCGCGCCGGGCGCGATCGAGACCGACTTCGGGGGCGGCGTCGTGCGCGACAACGCCGAGCTGAACAAGATGATCGCCGCCCAGACCGCCCTCGGCCGGGTCGGCCTCCCCGATGACATCGGCGGCGCGGTCGCCGTGCTGCTCTCGCCCGAGGGCCAGTGGATCACCGGCCAGCGCATCGAGGCGTCGGGTGGCATGAATCTCTGAGGCGCTCCGAGCTCGCGGCAGGCGCGTGGTCGTCGGGCCCGCGCCTGCAACGAGCAGCGAACACACGAACATTCCGACACAGAACGGCACAGGTCATCGAGCGTAACCGGGGCTTTTGCGAGGGAGCTCGACTGGCACATTTGGTGCTGAGTGGCAGCGCATCGCAAGGAGGCGAGCGCTCATGAGCCGGGAATTGCCTAACCATATCCTTCGAATCCTCGGGATCGGCATGCTCGCCGGCCTGTCGGTGACGCTCGGGTGCCAGGGAGATACCACCGTGCCAGCTGGCACAGGAGGGGCCGGCGGCGCCGGGGGTGAAGGCGGCGCGGGCGGTCAAGGCGGCGCAGGCGGTCAGGGCGGCGCGGGCGGTCAGGGCGGCACGGGCGGCGGCCCGGAGACGTGCGATTCGCAGCGGGGCGACCACGGCGACGCCTGTTCCGCGGACGCGCCTTGCGCGATCACGCTCGACGTGGAGGTGACGTGCACCGGGTACGACTTCGCAGCGGGCGGGGTGCGGGCCGTTCCGGCGGCGGGCGCGACGTACCTCGTGACGAGCAGCAACGCCCCGACGCGGCTGTTCGAGCTCGACGACGACGGGGCGACGCAACGCGACTTCGACGTGGAGAGCAATAGCGTGAGCGTGGCGCTCTCGCCGGACGGAAGGGCCTACGCCGCGGTGGATGAGACGGAGGGCAGCGCTGACGGCTATCCCGGCGGCGTCGTGTTCCTGCCGCTCGCCGGCAGCGCGGCCGAGAAACAGATGGTGTTCGATCGCGACGACAAATACGTGCCGGTCCTCGATGTCGCGGTGGACTCCCAGGGCGAGCCGCACATCTGGATCCTCACGGATGCGCCGGAGATCATCGCGCACGCGACGCGCACGTCCGGCGGCGCCTGGGACGTCGCGCCGGCGAGCCGGCTGGTCGACAGCGGTTGGCCCCGCTTCGCCCTCGCGCCCGACGACGCGCCGCTTTCGTTCGGCATGGTCCAAGCGGGCTCCGACAGCTGGCAGCTCGAGGTGCTCGACGGCGCCACGGAGCGGAGCCTTGGCGCTCCGGTCCCCGCGAGCTCGCCGCTCCGTTACGAGCCCGTCCCGCCGCCGAAGCCCGCCGGTCAAGCGACGATTCCGCGCTTCGCGGCGGTCGTGCAGCACCCCGACGGGCTGCGGCTGGAGAGCGCCGGCGAGGGCGACGGCGTCGACGAGGTAGCGATCCCCGGCACCGCGACGCCGGCGTACAGCTGCCAGCGCGGCTTCGGCGACTCCCCGTCGCCGGGCTGCCCGGCCGACTGCCACGAGGTGACCTCCGGGCTCGAATGGTCGGCCTTCTCGGCCGCGCGCACGAGCGACGGCGACGTGTGGATCGCATTCCTGATCAGCCACATCGACTGGACGATCGCCTACGAGGTGCAGAACGCCGATCTGCCGACGTGCGTCGGCAACATCGCGGCGGACGCGAGCCGCGGCGAGCTGCGCCTCGTGCGCGTGCCTGCCGCCGGAGGGGCGCCCGAGGTCGCTGTGACGCTGCCGCTCCCCGCGATCGCAGGCGAGAGCCATTTCAGCGATGTGTACCAGCGCCACCCGCTCGTCGATGTCTCCGCGTTCGGCACGGAGCTCACCGTGGCCATGCGCACGCAGGCGTCACGCGTGGGGCCCTTCACGGCCCGCGTGCTGCGCGTCGACACCTCGCTCCTCGGGCCTGCGGCGCCAGGCGACTGAGACGCGCGCTGCACATCGACGCCTCGGTCCTCGACTCCACGAGCGTAGCCGCCGGATCGGACTCGGGCGCGCCACGGCTGGCGGAGCCGGCGCGAGGACAGGAGATCGAGCCCTCCAGATCACGATGGATCTCCGGCAGCTCGACAGGTAACCACGGCTGCGCCTCGGGCCGAATGCGCATTTTGACACAGAACGACACAAGCCATCGCGTGTGACGCCGCCTTTTGCGCAGAAGATCGACTGGCACGTTTGATGTTAAGTGCCAGCGCATCGCAGGGAGGCGATCACTCATGCGCCAGAAATTGCAAATACACATCCTTCGAATGCTTGGGACCGGCATGCTCGCCGGCCTGTCGGTGACGCTCGGGTGCCAGGTCGATACCACCGTGTCGGCTGACACAGGAGGGGCCAGTGGCGCCGGGGATCAAGGCGGCGCGGGCGGTCAGGGCGGCGCTGGCGACGCCCCGGCGACGTGTGAATCGCGGCGAGGCGACCACAACGACGCCTGTCCCGCGGACGCGCCTTGCGCGATCACGCTCGACGTGGAGGTGACGTGCACCGATCCCACGTTTGCAGCGGGCGGGGTGCGGGCCGCGCCGGCGGCGGGCGCGACATACCTCGTGACGAGCAGCAACGACCCGACGCGGCTGTTCGAGCTCGACGACGATGGGGCGACGCAACGAGACTTCGACGTGCGGTCCACTACCGTGAGCGTGGCGCTGTCGCCGGACGGAAGGGCGTATGCCGCGGTGGATGAGACGAAAGGCAGCGGTGACGGCTATCCTGGCGGTGTCGTGTTCTTGCCGCTGGCCGGCAGCGCGGCGGAGAAGCAGAGGGTGTTCGATCGCGACGACAACTACGTGCCTGTCCTCGATGTCGCGGTGGACTCCCGGGGCGAGCCCCACATCTGGATCGACACGGACGCGCCCGACAGCGTCGCGCACGCGACGCGCACGTCCAGCGGCGCCTGGGACGTCGCGCCGGCGAGCCGGCCGAGCGGCAGCGATTACACCCGCTTCGCCCTCGCGCCCGACGACGCGCCGCTGGCGTTCGGGCTCGTCGAAGCGCTCCCGGGGGTCCGGCAGCTCACGGTGCTCGACGGCACCACGGAGCGGAGCCTTGGCGCCCCGGAATCGGCGAGCTTCCTGCTCGACTACGAGCCCGTCCCGCCGCCGCAGCCCGCCGGACAAGCGACGTTTCCGCGCTTCGCGGCGGTCGTGCAGCACACCGACGGGCTGCGGCTGGCGAGCGCCAACGAGGACGGCGGCTTCGACGAGGTCGCCATCCCCGGCACCGAGACGCCCACGTACCGCTGCCAGGACGGCGTCGACATCCCGCCTCCGGGCTCTGCGAGCTGCCCGGCCGAATGCCACATGGTGGCCTCCGGGCTCGCATGGTCGGCCTTCGCGGCCGCGCGCACGAGCGATGGCGACGCGTGGATCGCGCTCCTGATCAGCCACATCGACGAGACGCTCACGTACGAGTTGCAGGACACCGGTCTGGACCGGGTGTGCGTCGGCCACACCGTGGCGGACGAGAGCCGCGGCGAGCTACGCCTCGTGCGCGTACCTGCCGCCGGAGGCGCGCCCGAGGTCGCGGTGACGCTGCCGCTCCCCGCGATCGCAGGAGGGAGCTACTTCAACGATCTGAACGAGCAGCACCCGCTCGTCGATGTCTCCGCGTTCGGCACGGAGCTCACCGTGGCCATGCGCACGCAGGCGTCACGCGAGGGGCCCTTCACGGCCCGCGTGCTGCGCGTCGACACCTCGCTCCTCGCGCCCGCCGCGCCAGGCGACTGAGACGCGCGCCGCACCTCGACGCGTCGGTCCTCGACCCGGCCGCGCAGCCGCCGGGTCGGACCCGGGCGGGCTACGGCTGGCGGAGCCGGCGCGAGGACAGGAGCTCGAGCCCTCCCGTGCGCTCCGCGATGCGCTGGAGCGACGCGAGCAGCGCGCCGGCCTGCTCCTCGCCGAGCAGCGCGCGGAGCCGCCTGTTCACCGCGGCGCGCGCGGCGCGCCCCGCCTCGACCGCCGCCCACCCGCGGTCGGTGAGCTCCACGAGCCGGTTGCGCTGGTCGTCCTCGGCGACGCGCCGGCGCACGTAGCCGAGCTCCTCCAGCTCCGCCACCGCCTTCGAGGCGCCCTGCGCCGTGATGCCGAGCCGCTCCGCGAGCTCCCTCACCTTCACCGGCCCCGGGACGAGGTGCTGGAACACGTATCCATGGCTCGGCCGGAGATCCCCGTGGCCGGCCCGCTCCACGCGGCGCATCACCTCGTCGCTGTTCGCGGCCGCGATGGCGGCGAAGAGCAGCACGAGGTCCTCGTCCGGGCGCGAAGGCTTCACGGCCGGAGCGTGTAACCCGCAACCGAGGTTGCGCAAATGACGTTGACGGCCGCGGGCGGCGGCCCTATTCATCAACCAAGGTTGCGCAACATGGGTTGCGTATCATCGGGGTCGGGCTCGAAGGGCCGGGCGGCTCGCCCGCGCGCGCCCGGGCCCGTGCTGCCCCGAGGAAGGGACGAAGGGACGAGCGATGCACCTCGCGATCCATGGCTCCTGCGACCCGGCGTTCGCGCCCGTGCGCGCGGCGTTCGCCTCGAATTTCGAGCGGTTTCCCGAGCTCGGGGCCGCCGTGTGCGCCGCCGTGCGCGGCCGCGTGGTCGTCGACCTCTGGGCCGGCTTCCGGGACGCGGCGAGGACGGCGCCGTGGCGCTTTGACACGATCGTGAACGTCTTCTCGGCGACGAAGGGCGCTGTGGCGCTGTGCGCCCACGCGCTCGCGGAGCGGCGCGCGCTCGACGTGGACGCGCCGGTCGCCGCCGCCTGGCCGGAGTTCGGCGCGGCCGGCAAGGGGCGCGTCCTCGTGGCCCAGCTGCTCGACCACAGCGCCGGCCTGCCGGCGCTCCGCGCCGAGCCGGAGGAGGGCGCGCTCTACGACTGGCAGGCCATGACCGCCGCCCTCGCCGCGCAGGAGCCGTTCTGGGAGCCGGGCGCCCGGCACGGCTACCACGCCGTGACGTTCGGCTTCCTCGTGGGCGAGGTGATCCGGCGCGCAAGCGGCCAGCGGGTCGGCGCGTTCCTCCGGGAGGCCGTCGCGGGGCCGCTCGGCCTGGATTTCCACATCGGCACCGGCGCCGAGCACGACGGGCGGATCGCCGAGGTGCCCCCGACCATCGCGAGCCCGAGCGGCCTGGGCGGCGCGTTCGGCGCGAGCTTCCGCGACCCGGCGTCGCTCACCTCGATGGCCTTCACCAGGCCGCGCGACCTCCTGTCGCCGGGCCTCGTCAACACCGCCCGCGCCCGGCGCGCGGAGATCCCCGCGCTGAACGGCCACGCGAACGCGCGCGCGCTCGCGCGGATGTACGGCGCGCTCGCGAACGGCGGGGCCCTCGCCGGCGCCGCGCGCGTGCTGTCGCCGGAGGCGGTCGAGGCCGCGCTGGTGGAACGATCGGCCGGGCTCGACGCCGTCCTCCTCGCGGAGAGCCGGTTCTCGCTCGGGTTCATGCTGCCGAGCGCCCTGCGCCCCTTCGGGCGCGGCCCGCGGACCTTCGGCCACCCCGGCGCCGGCGGCGCGCTCGGCTTCGCCGACCCCGACGCGGGGCTCGGGTTCGGCTACACGCCGAACCAGACCATCGCGAGCGGCGAGGGCGGCGACCCGCGGTGGCCGGCGCTGATCGAGGCCGTGTACTCGTGTCTATGAGCGCTGGTTCCGCGCGGCCGGGGCGCGTGACTGGGTTCGTGAGAGCAGGGGCCGCGTGGTGCTCTGTTGAACGTGCTCCGGTTGACCACGCCCCGGGAGCGCCTCGTCGTCCTCTTGATCTCCTGGTGCTCAGAGCTCCTCTGCCTTGGCAATTTTGATGACGGGATCGAGGCGATAGCCGCTCTGCTCCTGCGTCAGGGATCTGGCCTGGTCGAAGTCGAGCGTGAGGTGCAGTGTGCCACCGGGGCTCACCTCGACCGCGCCTTCCGTCACGATCTTGAGCCCCGACTCCGAGCACGAGGGACAGGAGACCGCGCTTGTGGTGGATCCCTCCACAAGCTCGGCGTCGGTGAGCACGAGCCGAACTTGCGTGACCTTGCCCGCGGGGACCTCGCTCGAGCCGAGGAGCTTTTCGGTCGAGCTCGCGTCCAGGAGATCCAGCTTGACCTCGCCGCTGAAGATCGTGCTCCAGCCCCTCTCGCTCGCGCTCTCTTCGTGGCTCGACCCGTCGTCATCGCCGGGCGACGCCTGGCCGGCTTCATCCTGCTCCGCGTCCTCCGCGACATGGACGCTCACCTCGGTGAGCATGACCACGAGGTGTCTCTGCACGGCCTCTTCCGTGCCTCCCTCAGACGGAGCGGACGCCTGAAGCGGTTGGGCCGTGACCCCCACCTCCACGGTGGCATCACCGCCGCCACAGCCAGCGATGACGAGCGCGAAAAAGCCGAAGCGGACCAGGTGCGATGAGAAAGCGTGCATATCAATCTCCTTCGTTCAGGCTGAAGGCGGCGCCCATGCATCGCGCCCCCTTGGCAGAGAAGCCCATTGCCTGGGCCTCCGTCACCTGTTTCGTACAGTGCTCGAGCGCTCTTCCGACGGCTCACATAAAAAGCGCATCGCAGCGACGCTCACTGCTGGAACTTCGGTGCAGCACCGCTCAAAGCGTCTTTCGTGACGCGCGAGCACCAACTTCACCCGAGCCAACCGCTCGCCGCAGATGGATCAGTTGATTTCGGATTCGATCGCGTCGAGCTCCGTCTTGTAATTCGCGACCGTGATCGAGCTCGCGGCCTCTTCCTCGAAGTCCGCCGGAACGGCGAGATCCGTGTCTGCAATCGTCGGCTGCGCGCTGGGCGCCGGATCCTGCTGCTCGGTCGTCGAGTCCTGCTTGCAGCCAACCGTCAGCAGCATCGATGCCGCTATCCCAACGGCGCTCAGAGCGTGCCTCATTTTGCACCTGCCTTCGCGTCAAAATTCGCCATCCACGTCTCGTGACGCGCGTTCTCCTTATCGATCAGCTTGGACACGCGTTCGGACGAAGCTTGATCCTTTTCATCCCTGGCGAGCTGGTTGACGCGCTCGAGGCGCGCAATCCGCCGGGCATGACGGCGGAGCTCCTGCTTCATCGCTTCCGTCATCGGCTGGTTCTCGAGTGCGGCGACAACTTTCGTGCGCGCCGCCTCACGCTGGCTCTTCTTGCGGATCTCTCGCGCCTTTTCTTTTTCCGTGGCCGCAGCGCTGCCCTCCACCTCCGCGTTGCCGGCTGCCTTGTCCGCTTGGCCGGGCGCCAGATCGGCCTTGCCAGCGGCATGCTCGCTCTTGCCAGGTGCCAGATCGGCCTTGCCGGCGGCATGCTCGCTCTTGCCAGGTGCCAGATCGGCCTTGCCGGCGGCATGCTCGCTCTTGCCAGGTGCCAGATCGGCGTTGCCGGCGCCATGCTCGCTCTTGCTGGCCAGCCCTCGCGCTTCAGCTTTCGCCACGTTGCCAGCCTTTCCCTCTGGCTTCTTCGCGTCGGCCGCCTTGGCGGGCGCCGCTGCTTGGGGAGACTGGGCCAGAGCGGCCCCACTCAAGAGCATCGCCGCTGCTGCCGTCACGAGCACACATAGAGTTCGTCTCATAGCGGTCGTCTCCTTGGAGTGCCCATCGTGCATCAATCGCCCGATGGCCTCAAGCGATTTTCGAACGGTTCGACGATGAATTACAGTTGTTCAGACAGGCACGATTGACTAAACATTTCGACAACTTGCATCTGGCACACGCCTTGAACACAGGCATCGTCGATGCTGGGCACGTGGATTGCCTGGGACCACGGATGAAGAACGGAAATGAGCCGATTCGTGGTCGCGTGTCGGACCCATGCGAATCGTCAGACACGGGAACATTGAAAGATTCACAACAACAGGCGTCGTGTCGACCGACTCCTTCAAAGCCTTCTGCGCCGCCAAGGTCAACGGCACCACGGTCGATCCGTCGGAGATGGTCTGTGCGGGACAGGCGGCCAGCAAGCAAACCGATCGCTACGTGTGCGAAATGAACGCCGACTGCCTCGACGGCGGCTCCAAGACCCGTGAAATACACAGCTGCACAACCTGGGATAGCAGCTGCGACGATCGCTGACGGTGGCGCAAGGCTCCGGGCCCCACGCAGGCCTTTTGCGCACTGCTCGCGGAGGACAGGCGCCGGCACACCGATGTGCCGCCAGGCACGACAGTCGAAACAACCCCCCCCCGGTGTCAGCTTCAGCGGTTCGTCAGGCGCGACACCGTCGCGGACGGCCATCAGGAGATGCGCGTTGCGCCGCGCCTCACGCCGCCAGGGCGGAGGCCTCCTGTCGTCAGCTCGTGAAGGGCGCCCGCCAGCGACGAGTACGTGGCCAGACTGCCTAGCTCCACGTCCACGAGGCTCCTGGCAAGCTCGGGGCGCACGCCGACCAGGAAGACGCGCGCGCCGAGCAGGGCCACCGCGCGGCTGGTCTGGCCCAGCGCGTGGGCGACCTGGGCGTCCACCGCCGGCACGCCGGTGATATCGAGCAGCACGAAGCGCGCCTCATGCCGGCCCACCCCCTCGACCACGGCCGTGAGCACCTGGAGGGCGCGGTCCCGGTCGATCGCGCCGATGAGCGGCACGAGCAGCACGCCGGGCAGGAGCGGGATGAGCGGGCAGCCGAGCTCACGCACCGTCTCCGAGAGCGTCCGCTCGCTCGCATAGGCCATCTGCAGCTCCGCGTTCTTCGTCGAGAGCGACTGGACGAGCTCGCCGCGCTCGAGGGCCGCGGCGAGCAGCGACGCCCAGACCCCGACGGTGCCCTCGTCGCCGGCCAGCTCGCGGAGGGTCGGCCCCATGAGCGCCACGACCCCCCAGTCGCGCCGCTCGGTGCGGATCGGCAGCAGCATCATCATGAGCGCGCCGCTCGCGGCCGCGGGCGGCAGCAGATGCTCCGGCGGAAACGCCTCCAGCCGATGGCGGCTGCCGATCGGGGGCGTCGCGCTGCCGTCACGGCTGTAGGCGCCGGCGACGACGAGCGTCTTCGCGTCCTCCCGGAGCGCAAGGCAGGCCCAGATCGCGCTGGTCTTCGCGAGCCATGAGAGCGACATGGATTCCTCCTGGGAGCCGCTGACCAGCGCGAGGCCCACGTCGTGGTTGGACCGCACGAGCATCCCGAGCTGCGCCACGAACTCGGCCTCGACGCTGAGCCGAGCCCGAGCGATCGACAGGTGCGCGCCGTCCAGGAACGCCTCGACCCGCTGCGCGGACGCCGCGTCCCCGCCCAGCCGCTCGCGGCGCCGCTCGTGGGACCGGCGGAGCAGGCGCACGATCGCCATCAAGGTGCCCATATCGGAGGAGATGTCGACGGCCTGTTTGTAGGCGCGCTCCAGCGCCTTCGCCGGAGGGGGCGCGGCGCCCTCGATCGCCGCCTCATACGCCTCGAGCACCAGGGCGACCCCAGGCCATACCGCGGCAGGCGACGTATCGGGCGGAAGGGGCCGGGGCGCGAGGAGCAGCTCGACCATCCGTCGATCCAGGTCGCCGCCGCCGCGCTCCCGCGGCGCCGCGTCCTCGTCGAGGAAGCTCTGGACCACGTCGCATCCGCACGAGATCCGCTGGATCAACGTGTTCGGCGTGAGCACGATCTCTGGCAGGGCCGTCTCGCCGGCGAGCATCGAGACGACGAGATCACACGCGGCGCTCCCCAGCATCTCGAACTGCTGGCGCACGGTGGTCAGCGGCGGGTCGGCGGTTTGCGCCTCCGGCACATCGTCGAATCCGACGATCGCCAGCTCCTCGGGGATGCGGACGCCCGCCGCCTTCAGCGACGGCATCATCCCGATCGCGTTCTTGTCCGTCCCGAAGACCGCCGCCGTACACGCATTCCGCAGCGCGATGAGCCGCGGGGCGGCGTTCTCGCCGCCTGTATACCAGTTGTCGTCGGTCCGGACGACCAGATCCGGGTCGAGCGGTATCCCCGCCTCGGCGAGCGTCTCTCGGTAGGCGTCGAAGCGCTCGCGCACATCGGATTCGTGGAAGCAGCCGACGAACGCGATGCGCCGGTGCCCGTGTCCGATCAGATGGCGCACCGCGCCCCGGATCCCGCTGTGGTTGTCCGGGATCACGGACGGGCAGTTGCCCTTGTGGACATGGGTGCCGACGACGACGAGCGGGACCCGCTCGGCGGCGAGCTGCTCGATGCCGTCCACCCCGATCACGACGATCCAGCCATCCACCTGTTCTCTGGCGAGCGAAGGGGCCTGGAGCGAGGCGGCCGTGCCGCGCATCACCAGCATCCGACAGCCGTGCTGCCGCGCCGCCTCGTGGATACCCATCAGGACCGGGTTCCAGAACGAGCCGTCCAGATAGGGGGTGATGACGCCCACGGTCATCACACGTGACATCCCATGAACGCCTGTACCGCGGCGGGGCGGCTCCGCAAGGCGATTCACATCACGCGTCGGGCGGCCGGCATCTCCTCCTGTGGCCGGCTGCCCGTCCGCGCCATCTCCCTGGACCGAGCCGTCAGATGGGCCGCCCCGCTGCTCCGGCAACTCGACTTCACTGCCCCGGCTACCCTGAACCATCGCCCCGGTCTCCCTGCTCCCCCGTCCCACGGCTGCGCTCGCGTGCCCACCTATATACCACGGTCCGGACGTAACCCTCTGCGACGGGGCGATGTCGAATTGCTCCCTCGCAAACCACTTCGGTCCATTCGTGCTGAACGCTAACGCTTACCAATCTTCCCATCGACACCCATGCGCTGGTCGCCATGCTCGTGCCACGCGGCCTGCTCGTCCTCGACAACCCGCACCAACATCGGTTGAGCGCGCCAGCCGGCCACACAACCGTCCTGGCAATCGTCCTCGGCGACTCAACACCGCGTCGACCCACGAGCTCTCCACGGGACGACGCGGGAGCCCTACGGACGGCGCGGGGCGTCGGGCCCAGGCCATGCCCGCATCGCGGCCTCCACGGCCGCGCGGAGGCTCTCCCGTGACGCGCCGTCCCGCGCCTGGACCGACATCCCCAGCAAGACGGTCACGTAGAACGTGGCCAGCGCGGCGGCGTCCGTGTCGGACGCGAGCTCGCCGTCCTCGGTGCTCCGCTGGATCCGCGCCTGGAGCGAGGCATGCCAGGCCTCGCGGCACCCTCGCATCAGGTCCTGTACGGGCCGCGCGCCGGGGGAGCACTGGGTCCCGGCCAGCGCGATCATGCAGCCGGACGGCCGATCGGGCCGGGTGAACTCGTCGGCCGCCGTCTCGAGCAGCCGCTGCACCGCGCCGCGGGCCGTCGGCACCTCGGCAAAGATGCAGCCCATGCGCTCGCCCCCCCTGGCGAGATACCGATCCACCGCCGTCCGAAAGAGCTGCTCCTTGCCCCCGAAGGTCGCGTAGAGGCTCGACGGGCTGATGCCCATCGCCGCGCTCAGCTCGTCGAGCGACGTCGCCTCATAGCCCCGGTCCCAGAACAGGAGCATGGCCCGCTCCAGCGCCACCTCCTGATCGAAGGCGCGCGGCCTCCCTCGCCCTCGCTGGACCCGCCCCGCCGAATTTTTCATAACGATCGTTCCATAAATCGCTTGACGGACAGCATCAGCCTACGTAGCTTCTTTATAAGGAACGATCGTTCCAAAAAAAAGGAGGACGTCTCGATGGGTACGTTGAAGGGCAAGGTTGCGCTGGTCACCGGGGGTTCGCGGGGTATCGGGGCGGCGATCGCGAGGCGGCTGGCGCACGAGGGCGCCACCGTGGCCATCACCTATGCCGCGTCGCCCACGAGGGCAGCCGAGGTGCTGCACGCCATCGAGGCGGCAGGCGGCAGGGCGATCGCCGTCCGGGCGGACAGCGCCGACGCAGAGGCGGTGCGGAGCGCCGTTGCCCAGACGGTGAAGACCTTCGGCCGGCTCGACGTGCTGGTGAACAACGCCGGCGTCGCCGCCATCGCCCCCCTCGATCAGTCCTCGCTGGAGGAGTTCGATCGCCTCATGGCGGTGAACGTCAGGGGCCTCTTCGCCGCCACGCACGAGGCCGTCCGCCACATGGGCGAGGGCGGGCGCATCATCAACATCGGGAGCATCAGCAGCGACGGAGCGCTCATCCCCGGGATGGCCGTCTATGCCGCGACCAAGGGAGCGGTCGCCGGCCTGACCCGCGGCTGGGCCCGGGATCTCGGTCCGCGCGGCATCACGGTCAACAACGTCCAGCCGGGCCCGGTGGACACCGACATGAACCCGGCCGACGGCCCGCTCGCCTCCGGGTTCAAAGGCCAGATCGCCGTGCAGCGCTACGGACAAGGCGACGAGGTCGCCGGCATGGTGGCCTACCTGGCCGGCCCCGAGGGCGCCTTCGTCACGGGCGCCAACCTCAAGATCGACGGCGGCTTCACCGCCTGATCTTCCCGAGCCGCGACCGGAGACCGCGTCAGCCGCCGTCCTCGCCCGGCTCGCCGCCGGTCCCCGGCGAGCGGCACTTCATCACCATGCGGATCTCGTTGCCCTTCTCGTTGTGCCGCACCTCGTCCATGAACGTGCGGATCAGCATCAGGCCGCGGCCGCTCGGCTTGTCCAGGTTGGCGAGGTCGGTCGGATCCGGCAGGTTGCGCGGGTCGAAGCCGGGCCCCTCGTCGCGCACCACGTACGTCGCCTCGGTGCGCGTCTCGCGCGCCACGACGATCACGCGCCGATCCCGGTACGGGCTCTCCGCCCGGCGGCGCTCGACGAGCGCGGAGAAGGCGCTCGGCTGCTCGTCGAGCAGCGTCGAGCTGACCTCGAGGTTGCCGTGCACGATGGCGTTCACGAGCGCCTCGCGCAGCGCCACCGCGACCTGGATCCGGCCCGTCTCGTCGCACAGCCGCATCCGTCCCAGGCTCTGCTCGACGTGGCCCACCAGCGCGGGGACCTTCGCCACGTCGTTGTCGAGCTCGAAATGGGACTCGGTCGCCGTCAGGCACGAGAGGAGCAGCTGCTCCCGCCGATCGAGCCGCGCCACCGCGAGGACGTTCTCGACCGTGTTCACGAGCTCCGCCGCGAGGTTCCGCTTCGCGACGTAGCTCGCGGCGCCGCGCCGCAGCGCCTGCACCGCGATCTCCTCGCTGCCGTGCGCCGTCATCAGGATCACCGGGAGGTACGGGTGCTCGCGGCGGATCGCCTCGACCAGCTCCAGGCCGTCCATCTCCGGCATCTGGAGATCGGTCAGCACGATCTCGGGCATCGACCTGGCGATCGTCTCGAGCGCCTCGACGCCGTTCTCGGCGTACACGGGCTCCATCCCGGCGCGCTTCTTGAGCAAGCTCCCGGAGAGGCGCCGATCCATCGGGGAGTCGTCCACCACGAGCACCCTCACCATCGCGTCACCTCGCTATCAGAGCGCCGCTCGCCCTGCACCGGCGGCGCCGGGTCCGCCGGCGCGCCCTCGCGCACGAACGCGGCGAGCTCGGGGAGCAGGCGCTCGATCTGCGCCCGCAGCGCGAACTGCGCCTCGGCCATGCTGCCGAGCTCGTTCGCGCGCGCCATCCTCTCCAGCGCGAAGGAGGCCTCGAACGCGCCCCGCGCGCCGAAGCTGTCGACCCCGCCCTTCAGGCTGTGCGCGGCCCGCTGGAGCTTGCGGGCGTCGCCGGCGGCCACCGCGTCGTCGATGTCGCCCATCCAGCGCGGGCACTCCTCCAGGAAGACCTCGGCGAGCTCGCGCAGGAGGTCGGCGTCGCCGCCCGTCCGCTCCAGCGCCTTGGTGCGATCGAACATCGGCCGGGCCGTGATCGAGGAGGGCGAGGGCTGCAGCCGCTCCTCCGATCGGGTGCTCGGCGGCCCGCTGTCGGACGTCGACGAGGGCGCCGACGCGTACGAGCTCGGCGCGCCGAGCGACATGCGCGCCGGGTCCTCGATCTCCAGGGCGGAGGGCCCGGCGGCCAGCCGGTCGATCATGTCGTGGAGCTCGTCGACCTGCACCGGCTTCGACAGGTAGCCGTCGAAGCCGGCCCGGAGGCAGCGCTCGCGGTCGCCCTTCATCGCGTACGCGGTCACGACGATGAGCGGCATGTGCCCGCCCTCGCGCCGCTCGCGGGCGCGGACGGCCCGCGCGACCTGGAGGCCGTCCATCTCGGGCATCTCCACGTCGAGCAGGGCCACGTCGTACTGCCCGCCCGCGATCTTCTCGACGGCGAGGCGGCCGTTCTCGACGATGTGCACGTGGTGGCCCTGCCGCTCCAGCCAGCGGCGCATCAGCTTCTGGTTGATCGCGTTGTCCTCGGCGACGAGCACGCGCAGGCCGCGCGCGCGCGTCCCGGGCGCGGCGCGGCGCGGGTCGGCCGACCGGAGCGAGGTCCGCGTCGGGACGCCGAAGGCGTGGAACACGGCCTCCTGGAGGTGGGACGTCTTCACGGGCTTCGTGACCATGGCGAAGACGCCGAGATCGCGGCAGCGCGCGACGTCCGCCTGCGCGGACGTCGAGCTGAGCAGCATGAGGACGCGCCCCTTCAAGATCTCGCGCTTCCGGCAATGCTCGACCACGGCGAAGCCGTCGACCTTCGGCATGCGGGCGTCGACGATGGCGAGGCCGAACGAGCTGCTCGGCCCGACCGCGTTGCCCCCCGGCTTGCCCCAGGGCAGCGCCCACACGCCCGAGTCCTCCGAGAGCGCCGCGATCGCCGCCGCCCCCGAGTCGACGGGGACCGCCTTCATCCCCCAACCCTCGATGGTGTCCGCGAGGATGCGCCGCGCGGTCGCGTTGTCGTCGGCGATGAGGACCTTCGTGCCGAGGAGGTCCTTCGGGATCTCCAGGCGGCGCGACCGGGCGGCGCCCTCGAGCGCCCGGAGCTGGAGGGTGAAGTGGAACGTGCTGCCCTTGCCCACCTCGCTCTCGATCCAGATCTTGCCGCCCATCATCTCGACGAGGCGGGCGCAGATCGTGAGGCCGAGCCCCGTGCCTCCGTACTTGCGGGTGGTCGAGCCGTCCGCCTGGGCGAACGCGTCGAAGACGACCTGCTGCTTCTCCGGGGCGATCCCGATGCCCGTGTCGATCACGCTCACGCGGAGCACCACGGCGTCGCCGAGCGCCTCGCCCGCGTAGAGGCTCGGCGTGCCCTGGCTGTCCGCGCTGGCCTCCTCCTCGGCGGTGAGGGGGGCGCGCGCGTCGACCTCGGCGCGGACGACGACCTCGCCGGCGTCGGTGAACTTCACCGCGTTGCTCACGAGGTTGACGAGGACCTGGCGCAGGCGCAGCGGATCGCCGACCAGGGCCTCGGGCACGTCGGGGCCGACGTCGTAGGCGAGCTCGAGCCGCTTCTCGTGGGCGCGGAGCGCGAGCGTCTTCACGGCGTCGCCGATGATCTCGCTCGGGTCGAAGACGACGGGCTCGATCTCGAGCTTGCCGGCCTCGATCTTCGAGAAGTCGAGGACGTCGTTGATGATGGAGAGCAGCGCGTCGGCCGAGATCTTGACCATCTCGAGGTACTCGCGCTGCTCCTGGGTGAGCTCGGTCTGGAGCGCGAGCGACGTCATGCCGATGATGCCGTTCATCGGGGTGCGGATCTCGTGGCTCACGCTGGCGAGGAACTCGCTCTTCGCGCGGCTCGCCGCCTCGGCGGCCTCCTTGGCCTGCTGGAGCTCCTCCTCGACCGCCTGGCGCTGCATGAGCAGGGCGCGCAGGCTCGCGGAGTGCTCGCGCTCGTTCTCGAGCGAGGCCTCGCCCATGGCGTCCGCGCGGCGCTTGGCGATGCTCGCCATCACCGCCATGGCGGGGGTGGTGACGGCGTAGACGATGACCCGGAGGAGGTTGTCCTCCTCGTACGATAAAAGGACGCCATCCTTCGAGAAGTAGAGCGCGAAGAAGACGCACGAGATGAGCGCCGTGACGATGCCGCCCCAGAGGCCGCCGCTGAACGCCGCGAAGACGATGATCATCGAGAGGATCGCGGGCGGGTTCGGGATGGTCCAGTCGAGCGCGGCCTCCAGCGTGGTGACCGCGCCGATGACGAGCAGCGCGAGCACGGGGCCGAGCAGCGGGAGCACGAACTTCTCCCACGAGGGCCGGCCGAGGCGCCGCTGCAGCGCGGAGGGGAGCGGCAGGAACGTGCCGCGGCCGTCGGCGTCGCCGCCCAGCGACGGGCGGGGCTCGCCGCCCAGCGACGGGCGGGGCTCGCCGCCCAGCGACGGGCGGGGCTCGCCGCCCACGCCCATGGATGCGCGAGGCTCACCGCTCACCGACGGGCGGGGGTCCGCGTGAGCGGTCCCCGGCGCGGCGGCGGGCGGGGGATCCTCGGCCTTGGGCATGGCCTCATGGAGATAGCGGGGTCGCGATCGGGCGTCCACGGCCGCGAGGGCCGGGTCCCATGGACGGGCGGCGCCGGGGCACAGCGGGCAAGTAGGAGGGACGCCCCTCGGCCCCGAGCAGCACGAGGCCGGGAAGCGCGGGTCGCGCCGACGGCGGACGCGGCGCTGGCGGCCCGCGCCGCCGGCGCCCCGGCCGCCGCGCGCCGGGGCGCCCGCGGCCACGCTCACCGCGGCGCGCTCACCCCTTCACGCCGCCCGTCGTCAGCCCCGCGATCAGGTGGCGCTGCACCACATAGAACGCCGCCATGACCGGCAGCGACACGAGGAGCGCCCCCGCCGCGAACCGCTCCCACTGCGCGTCGTACTCGCCGATGTACCGCTGCAGCACCACCGGCAGCGTGAACATCTCCTCCTTGCCGAGCAGCGTCGCCGCGAGGATGAACTCGTTGTACGCCGTCATGATCGCGAACAGCGCCGTCACGGCGATCGCCGGCCGCGCCGCCGGGAGCACGACCCGGAGGAAAGCCTGGAAGCGCGTCGCCCCGTCGACCATCGCCGCCTCCTCCAGGTCGACCGGGATCGCCTCGAACGCCGCCCGGAGCTGGAAGATCGAGAACGGCACCGCCGTCGACGCGTAGCAGAGCACGAGCCCGGTCCGCGAGTTGAGCAGGCCGAGCGCGTCGAGCAGGAGGTACAGCGGGATCGCGCTCGCCACCGTGGGGAACATCTGCGTCGCGAGCAGCGCGCGCAGGCCGCGGTCCTTGCCGAGGAACCGGAAGCGCGCGAGCGCGTACGCCGCCGGGACCGCGACGGAGACGCCGGCGGCCGCCGTCGCGAGCGCGACGACGATCGAGTTGGCGAGCTGGCGGGGGAAGAGCCAGATCGGCTCGCCGCCGACCTTCTTCGACGTCGTGACCACCGCCACGATGTGCTCGAGCGTCGGCTGGTTCGGGATGGGCAGCACCTCCGGCACCGGCGGGCGCGCCCCGGAGAAGGCGATCGAGGCGACCCAGAGCACCGGGTACAGCGCGAACGCGACCGCCGCGACCAGCGCGGCGTGCACCGCGATCGACTCGACCGGAGAGGGCCTCCGCGTCACGCGACCTCCGTCGCCGCCGCCGGCACGGGCGCCGATCCAGCCTCGGCCCCGCCCTGCGGGATGGCGGAGACGGGCGTCCGCCGCCGCCGGAAGCGAGAGGCCCGCGTCGCGAGCGTCAAGAGCAGGAAGATGAGCACCGAGTACGCCGCCGCGTAGCCGTACTGGGCCTCGCGGGTGAACGCCCACCGGTACGCCTCGGAGACGAGGATGTCCGTGGTGCCGTCCGGGTCGCCGCCGGACACGAGGAACACGACGTTGAACATGTTGAACGTCCAGATCGCGCCCAGCGTCACCGCGGGCGCGAGCACCGGCTTGATCAGAGGCAACGTAATTTTCCGTAGACGCTGCCACCGCGTGGCGCCGTCGACCTCGGCCGCCTCGAGCACGTCCTCCGGCACGGCGGTGAGCGCGCCCAGCGTGACCACCATCATGAACGGGAACCCGAGCCAGACGTTGGTCGCCACGTTGGCCGTGAACGCCGTCGTGAAGCTCGAGAACCAGGAGATGGGCTCGATGCTCGTCCCGAGCGCGGAGTTCACCGCCTCGATGAGGCCGGTGACGGCCCCGAACTGCCGGTGGAACATGCCCTTCCAGGACAGCGCGGTCACGTAGCTCGGCACGGCCCAGGGCACGATGAGGAGCACCCGGTAGAGCGCCCGGAGGCGCAGCGTCGGGCGGTGCAGGAGCAGCGCCAGCGAGACGCCGAGGAGGACGTGGAGGCAGAGGTTCACCGCGGTCCAGAGCACGGTCACCGCGAGCACGAGGTAGAACGAGCCGCTCGCGAAGAGCGGCCCGCCGCGGGCCGTGAGGATGCTGATGAAGTTGGCGAGGCCGACGTACCGGAGGCCCTCGCCCCTGCCGGCGAAGAGCGACGTCGCCGCGCCGATGACGAGCGGGATCACCACGAGCACGCCGATCGCGACGACCGCGTGCGCGACGTACTTGTAGGCAGGAATCGATCGCCCGATCGAGCGTCCGAGCGACCGCCGGAACGAGCGCCAGTGCGCGGTGCCGGGCGCCGCGCCCCTCGCGGCGCGGACCCACCGGAGAGCGAGCGCCAGCGCGAGCGCGCCGAGCGCGACGAGGAGCGGCGCCGGCGAGGCGGGGGGCGGGAGCGGCCGGCGGACGTCGTCGAAGCGGCGCTTGGCCTCGGAGAGCGCGACGTCGGGGGGCGCGTCGCCCCGGAGCACCTTGCGGATCGCGCGCGTGGACGGCTCCCAGGTCGAGCGCATCGCCGGCGAGGTCGGCATCGGGATGGCCGCCTTGGCCTGCTCGGTGAACGCCGCGATGAAGGCGTCGCCGGCCGGGACCGCCACGTCGCTCCGCACCGGCGGCGTGCGCGCGAGCTCGATCCGCGTGGCCGCGGCCGCGGCGCCCGCGAGGTGGCGCGCGAGCGCCCGCGCCCCGGCGCGCCGCGCGCCCTGGGGCGAGAGCATCACCGCCTCGACGGTCAGGAACGGCCGCATCGGGAGGCCGGTCTCGCGCACCTTCGGGAGCGGGACGACGCGGGCGCGCCGCCGCGCCTCTTCCCCGAGGCCGCCCGCGAACCACGGTCCGCTGATCACGAACGCGGCGCGGCCCGCGTTGAACAGGTCGGTCACCAGCGCGCCGTTCGCGTCCTCCGGGACGACCCGCCGCTCGATCAGCGAACGGACGAGCTCGAGCGAGCGCTCGGGCCCCGGGCCGACGAAGCCGAACTGGTCGTCCTCGCCCAGCATCACGCCGCCGAACGCCGCGAGGATCGGCATGTGCGCGTAGGCGTTCGACGCCTCGTACGCGAGCGGGTACACGCCCTCGGGGAGCGAGCCGGCCAGCGCCGCGATGTCCTCGAGGGCCGCCGGGGCCTCCTTCACGAGCGCGGTGTTCATGTAGAGCGCCACGCACTTCTGGCTGATCGGCAGGCCGAGGATCTCGCCCCCCTGCCGGACCGCGGCGAGCGCCGGCCCCTGGAACACGGCCTCGCCGCCCGGCTCGAGCGCGTCGCCCACGGGCGCGACGAGGTCGCGCGCGCGGAAGTCGCCGAGCCGCTCGTGGGCGTCGATGAACAGGTCGGGCCCCTCCCCCATCGGGATCGCGGCCTGGAGCTTCGAGGCGTAGGCGTCGAACGGGACGGCGAGGACCTCGACCTCCTCGCCCTCGAAGGCGGCGACGATGGCGTCGAGCGCCCTGGCCTCGTCGTCGCGGTAGGCGTGCCACAGCCGGATCGGCGCCGCGGCCGCGAGCGCGGGCAAGAGGAGGATCAGCGCGGGCGCAGCGAACGCAGCGAGCGTGAGCGCGAGACGACAGCGACGGCTCGGCACGGTCGCCTCACGCTCCTCGCAGGCTCAGCCCGGAGTCCGCGTCGAACAGGTGCACCTGGCGGAGCGCGACGTGCACGGTGTCCCCCTTCGCGACGCGCGCCGCCGGGTCGAGGCGCGCCACGAACGGCGCCCCCGCGACGGTGCCGTGCGCGTACGACTCGACCCCGAGGGCCTCGACGATCGCCACCTCGAACGGGGCGCCGCCGTCGCCCGGGGCGAGGTCGACCTCGTGCGGGCGCACGCCGACCGTCACCTGCCGCCCGGACGAGAGCGCGCCCGGGAAGTCGGCCGCGTCGATGTCGATGGCGAGGTCGCCCTGGGCCGCGACCCACCGGCCGCCCCGGCTCTCCAGGCGCGCCTCGACGAAGTTCATGGCCGGGCTGCCGAGGAAGCTCGCCACGAACCGGGTGCGAGGCCGGGCGAAGACCTCGAGGGGCGGCCCCGACTGCTCGACGACGCCCTTGTTGAGCACGAAGATCTCGTCGGCGAGCGTCATGGCCTCGACCTGATCGTGGGTGACGTAGACGCTGGTCGCGCCGAGCCGATCGTGCAGCTTGCGGATGTCGACCCGCACCTGCGCGCGCAGGGCGGCGTCGAGGTTCGAGAGCGGCTCGTCGAACAGGAAGAGCTGCGCCCGCCGCACGATGGCCCTGCCCATGGCCACGCGCTGCCGCTGGCCGCCGGAGAGCGCCCGGGGGTGCCGGTCGAGGAGCGGGCCGAGCCCGAGCATCTCCGACGCCTCCTTCACGCGCGCCTCGATCTCGGCCGGCGGCGTCTTCCGGAGCTTCAGGCCGAAGGCGAGGTTCTCGCGCACCGTGAGGTGCGGGTAGAGGGCGTACGACTGGAACACCATCGCGATGTCGCGATCGCGCGGCTCGAGCCGCGTGACGTCGCGGTCGCCGAGCGCGATCGTGCCGTCGTCTGCCTCCTCGAGCCCGGCGAGCAGCCTGAGCAGCGTCGACTTGCCACAGCCGCTCGGTCCCACGAGGACGGCGAACGAGCCGTCGGGCACGTCGACCGAGACGCCGCGCAGCACGTGGGTCTGGCCGAATCGCTTGTTGAGTCCGCGCACTTTGACAGACGCCATGTTGGAGACTCTCTTGGAAGGGAGGAGTGCCAGGCAGGATCAGAGACCATGGATGATCTGGTCTTCCGGGATGAGCAGCGCCCCGCTCACCGGAGGCAGCTTGACGGTGACAGCCCCGTTCGCGCCCGCCCTATATGTCTTTTTTTCGGGCGAGAGCACGTCGATGAGCACGGTCCCCCGCGTCAGCCCCGTGGTCATCGCCGCCCCGTTGAAGCTCGTGGCGCTCTGCTTCCGGGGGTGCGTGTTGAGCACCACGAGCGCATAGTCGCCGTCCGGCTCCCCCCGCTCGAACGCGAAGATCCCCGCGTCCTCGTCCCCTTCGCCCGTCCGCTCCGTCGACCAGCGCACCCGCTGCTCGCCGACGGTGAGCGCCGGGTAGCCCCTGCGCAGCGCCGTGAGCCGCTGGACCCACCGGAAGAGCGGGCGCTCCGTGTCATAGCCGCTCTCCCAGAGATCTTCGCGGTTCGCCGGATCGTCGCCGCCGCTGAAGCCCTGCTCCGTGCCGTAGTACAGGCAAGGGATGCCGTCCTCCGTGAAGAGGAACAGGAGCGCATTCTTGAGCGCCGCCTCGGGATCGGCCTTGAAGGGCGAGGCGCCCGGGCCGACATGGAGGAAGCGCGGGACGTCGTGGTTGTCGATGAAGTTGACCAGCGCCTTCAGCGGCGGAACGCCAATGCCGTTCGCGTTCGGCTCAGCGCCGTAGTTGAGCGCCCGCGCGTCCCAGAGCGCCTCGATCCGCCGCGTGGCCTGGGCGTCCCGGAAGACGTCGCGGAAGACCCGATAAAGCTGGGGGAAATACAGCACGGAGTCGACCGAGTCCCCCGTGATCGGCGCGGCGCCCGGACAGCCGCCCTCCGCCTCGTCGCCGTTCTCGCGCTCGAGATCGCCGCCGAGCGCTTCGTCGTGCGGGTGGGCCGGGACCTCGTGCTTCGTGAAGCTGCCGACGAGGTCGTCCTTGCCGTCGAAGGCCTCTCCGAACATGAAGAAATCGGCCTTGCCCATCGCCGCCAGCTGCAGCCGGACGTTCTGCGTGAAATAGCGCCAGAACTCGTGCTCGACGTGCTTCAGCGTGTCGATGCGGAACCCGTCGACGTCGGTGAGCTCGACCCAGCGCACGAACACGTCGACCATCGCCCGCTTCACGTCGCAGCGGGAGGTGTCGATGTCCTTGAGGCCGCCCGGGAGATCGCCGTGCACGAGCTGGTCGACGTCCTCGAAATCGAGGATGCGCCCCTTGCGGTTGTAGACCTCGGGGTTTTGGAAGAGCACGGGCTGCGGCGGGAGGTGGTTGGTCGCGGGGTCGTGGCGGAAGACGATCGGCGCCGGACCCGACTTGCCGGGCGACGTCCGCGCCTGGACGCCGCGGGGGTCGAACTCCGGATCGTACTCGTTCACTGCCTCGACCTGGAGGCGCCCGTCCTCGCCGCTGCCGTGGACGTCCTCGTCGGGCTGCCCATTCTCGTTGATATCATAATAGAACAGCTGGCCGACGTGGTTCGTCACGATATCGAGGATGACCTTCATACCGCGGCCGTGGGCCGACGCGACGAGCCGGCGCAGCGACGCGAGGTCGCCGAAATGGGGGTTCAGCTCGGTGAAATCCTGCGTCCAGTAACCGTGGTATCCGTCGACGCCGGCGTCGGTGTCGACGTTCTTGACGATCGGCGAGATCCAGAGCGCGGTGACGCCGAGCGCCTCGAGGTAGGGCAGGCCCTCCTCGAGCCCCTTCCAGTCGCCGCCGTGCCACCTGCCCGGCGCCGAGGACACCCGGTGGTTGTTCCCCGCGTCGCCGTCGGCGAAGCGGTCTATCAGCACCTGATAGATGATCTCCTCCCGCCAGTCGCTCGCGTGGGCCCCGAGCGAGGCCGACCGCGCGGGCTCCTCGTCGAGCTCGGCGCACGCCGCCGCGAGGAGCGCGAGCGAGGCGGCCCCGGCCGCCCGCGCGAGGGCGGCCGCGCGCGCCGTCCGCCAGAGGGAGAGTCTCGATCGCCGCCGGTCCATCGCGATCACCTTAGCTCGGCGTGTCGAGCCATCACGCATCCACGCGAGCCGACACACGCGCCGGACGAGAGCCCATCTCGACGGATGAGCCCGATGGGCAGCGGCGCGGCCGGCGCGACCGCGCCAGGCCGCCCGCGCGCTCCGGCAGGAGCTTCTGGAGTGTCAGGCAAAGCCGTAGTGTCCGCAGGAGCCTTCCGAGCCGCGAAGCGCAATGCGCAGACGAGCAGCGGCACGGCGGCCGGCGCGGCCACGACGCGATTCTGCCCCGCCCTCAACGCCCCTCGCACGGCGCGAACGCTACACCGGCAGCGGTGGCCCGGTCCACGATTTCTGGACGTAAAAAGCGGGTTTTCGCGGCGCGAGACGATCGACGCACACGCAATCGCGCGGCGCGCGACACAGGCGCGCAGCCGAGTCCGGGGCGCGCGTCGCCGGCGAATCCCGATCGTGTGAGCGCCAGCCCATCCGGTCGACGCGACATTCGCGTGACATTCACCGCGCCGCCGCGAGCCCTGTTGTTTCACCGCGGACGCCAGCGACACGGGCTGTCGTTCCGTTGACGGTCCTGGCGTCGCATGGCACCGTCAGATTCGTGACCTTCTCGGCGCCTCCCGACCTCGATCAGGCGAAGGCCAGTGCCGGAGATCACAGGCGCCGGTTCCAGGCGGGCGGGACCGTGGGCGAGGGCGTGATCTATATCGAGCGCCCCGCCGACAGAGAGCTCTTCGAGGCGCTCCTGCGCGGAGAGCTCTGCTATGTGCTGTCGACCCGGCACATCGGGAAATCCAGCCTTCGACTCCAGGTCTCGACGCGGCTCCGCGCCGAGCAGGTGGAGTGCGCGAGCGTCGATCTCGGGGCGCTCGGCACCGACACCACCTCGCCGGTGAGCTGGTACCTCGGGATCGCGTCGGAGTTCGCCGAGCAGCTCGGGCTGGATCCGCCGGACGAGTTCTGGGATGCCCACTGGCACCTCGGGCCGGTGCACTGCTGGTTACGCTGGCTCGAGGACGTCGTGCTCGTGGACATCTCCTCCGCGATCGTCCTGTTCATCGACGAGGTCGACGCCACGCTGGCCCTCCCGTTCTCGCGGGACGATTTCTTCGCCGTCCTCCGGGCCGTCGTGAACCGGCGCGCGGAGCGCCCCGCCAACGCCCGGCTGACGTTCTGCCTGCTCGGGGCGGCGGCGCCCTCGGAGCTCGTCGCGGATCCGGCGCGCGCGCCGTTCAACATCGGCCGCCCGATCCGGCTCGGCGACTTCACCCGCGCCGAGGCGCGCGGCTTCCGCGCGGGCCTGGAGGGGCTCGTGGCAGACCCCGACGCGCTGCTCGACGCGGTCTTCGCGTGGACCTCGGGGCACCCCTACATGACGCAGCGGCTCTGCGCCGATCTCGCCGGAGAGCGGCGCGATCTCGACGTCGACGAGGCCGTGGCGCGGCGGTTCCTGGACCAGGGCCGGACCGAGGACCCGAACCTGCGCCACGCGGAGCGGTGCCTGGAGGCGCAGTGGCCCCGCTGCGGGCGGGCGCCGGCGCTCCTCCGGCTGTACAAGCAGCTGCTCGACGGCCACCGGGTGGGCGTCGACGCCGGGGACCCGGTCCAGCGGACGCTGCTGCTCTCGGGGCTCTCCGTGGAGCGGACGGAGGCCTCGGGCGCGCCGTACCTCGACGTGCGCAATCGCGTCGTCCGCCAGGTCTTCGACCGGGCGTGGGTGCTGTCGCGGGAGGCGGACCGAGCCACCAGGGAGCCGCTCGCGCGCTGGCTGTCGCACGGGCGGAGGGACGACTACGTCGTGGGCGGCGCGGCGCTCGCGGAGCTCACGTCGTGGTGCGATGGGCGGGCGGACCTCTCGGCGGAGGAGAGGGCGTTCCTCTCCGCCTGCGCGCGGGCGGAGGGCCAGAAGCGGTCGGCGCGGCGGCTCGTCACCGTGCTCGCGGTCGCCGTCACGCTGCTCGGCGGCCTGACCCTCGTGCTCCTCTGGCAGATGGGGAAGGAGGAGCGGGCGCTCCTCCGCGCGCAGCAGGAGTCGCGCGAGAACGGCGCCCGGCGGCTCGCGGCCCAGTCGGCGAAGGAACGCGCCGAGGGCCTGCTGCCCCGCGCGCGCCTGCTCGCCGTGGAGGCGGCCCTCGCCGCCAGGGCGAGCGGCCGCCCCGCGGGCCCCGCCGTGGTGCAGGCGCTCGGCGACGCGGTCTGGGGCCCCGCCGTCGACCAGGAGGTGCTCGTCGGGCACGGCGGCGCGGTCCACCACGCGGCCTTCAGCCCCGACGGCCGCCTCGTCGCCACCGCCTCGGCCGACGGGGCCGCGAGGATCTTCCGCCTCGGCGGGCGCGGCGAGCCGCTCGTGCTGCGCGCCCCCACCTCCGCCGGCGTCGTCGCCGTCGCCTTCAGCCACGACGGGAGCCTCCTGGCGACCGCGTCGACCGACGGCGCGGTGCGCCTGTGGCGCCCCGACGGCCACGAGGTTCGCGCGCTCGGGACGAGGGACGCCGCGCCGACCAGCGTGGCGTTCAGCCCGGATGGCAGCCGCGTCGTCGCGGGGACGACGGGCGGCGCGATCTACGTGTGGCGCCCCGGCATGGAGGGCGAGCCGCCGCTCGTCGTGCCCCTGGGCGAGCGGCTCATCCGGCGCGCGGTGTTCAGCCACGACGGGGCCCGGATCCTCGCCACGGCCATCAGCGGGACGGTCTACGTCGTCCGCGCCGACGGGCAGGGCGCCCCCGCGGCGCTCAAGGGGCACGGGCCGGGCGTCGAGAGCGCGGACACGAGCCCGGTGGACGACCGCATCGTCCTCGCGACGGGCGACGGGACGGCGCGCATCCCCGGCGCGGACCGGCGTGAGCCCGTCGTCCTCCGCGGGCACGAGGGCGCGGTGCGCAGCGCCGCCTTCAGCGCCGACGGCGGCGCGGTGGTCACGGCCTCCGCGGACGGGACCGCGCGCGTCTTCCGCGCGGACGGCAAGGGCGCGCCGATGGTCCTCGAGGGCCACGAGGGGGTCGTGAACAGCGCCGCCTTCAGCCGCGACGGCGCGAGCGTCGTCACCGCGTCGGAGGACGGGACCGCGCGGGTGTGGCGGCTCGGCGGGCCGGGCGAGCCGCTGCTCCTGCGCGGCCATGAGGGGCCGCTGACCGGCATCGCCGTCAGCCACGACGGCAGCAGGATCGCCACCGCCGGGACCGACAAGACCGCGCGCGTCTTCCGGGCCGACGGCTCGGGTGAGCCCGTCGTCCTCCGCGGGCATGCGGAGCACCTGCTCAGCGTCGACCTCAGCCCCGATGGGAGCCGCCTCGTCACCGGCTCGGCCGACAAGACGGCGCGGATCTGGCGCGCCGATGGGCGGGGCCAGCCGATCGTGCTCGGGGTCCACGACGACCGGGTGGTCGGCGTCGCCTTCAGCCCGGAGGGCACCCGGATCGTCACCACCTCGTGGAACGGCATCCTGCGCGTGTTCGAGGACGGCGTCCCGGGCGAGCCCGTCGTGCTGCGCGACGAGCGCGCGGGGCTGCTCCGGGCGGCGTTCAGCCCGGATGGCCAGCACATCGTGGCGACGTCGGGGCCCAACGTGAAGGTCTGGCCCGCGGACGGCCGCGGCGCCCCGCGCGTCCTGTCGTCGGGGTACGAGGACCGGGCGATCGCCGCCATCGCGGTGAGCCCGGACGGGAGCCACGTCGCGATCGCCGCGCTCGACGGCGGCGTGCGGCTGCTCCGCGTCGACGGCCAGGGCCAGCCCCTCCTCCTGAGCGGCCTCGGCGCGGCGGTCCGGACCGTCGCGTTCAGCAGCGACAGCGCGCGCCTCGTCGCGGTGTCGAGCGACGGCATCGCGCGGGTGCTCCCCGTCGACGGGCAGGGCGAGGCGATCACCCTCCGCGCCGAGGGCGTCACGCTGACGGACGCCGTGTTCAGCCCGGACGCCACCCGCGTCGTGACCGCCGCGAACGACGGCGCGGCGCGCGTCTTCTCGATCGCGGCCGAGTCCCTGATGGCGCGCGCGTGCGCCTACGCCGGGCGCAACTTCACGCGCGAGGAATGGGCGCAGCTCATGCCCGGCATCGACTACCGCGCCACGTGCCCCGAGTGGCCAGGCGCCCCCGAGCAGGACGCCGGCGCAGCGCCGCGGCTGGACGTGCGCTGAAGCGGGGAATCGTCGGTGAGTGTCCGGGCGTGTCGGCGCGCTCCGCGGCGGGCCGTGATCTTCTCTATCGGTTGCACGCGAAAGCTGAACTCACGCGAAGCCACGTGAACCCACGTGAACCACGCGCTGCGCGCTGCGAGGCGCCTGGCAGCAGCCCCACAGGATGCCTCTCCCACCTTTATTCCGTGGGGGCGGACCTTCTTGTCATGGTTCGCGCTTCAGCGGGAACCATGTATGCTCGGCCAGGCTTGCTCGCCCTCTGCCGCGCACTGCGCGGCCCCTGATCGCTGCCCGGTCTATGGCCCCGCTCGACCCGCACGCCGAGGAGCCGAACCTCGTGGACACCGCCGCTTCGCGGATCGGGACAGCCCTGAACGCCAAGTGGCGGCTCGACGATCTGCTCGGCGTCGGCGGCATGGGCGCGGTGTTCGCGGCGACCCACCGCAGGGGGACGCGGGCGGCGGTCAAGGTCCTCCACATCGAGTTCGCGCGCAACGCCGAGCTGCGGGACCGCTTCCTGCGCGAGGGCAAGATCGCGAACCGGGTCGATCACCCGGCGCGCGTCGCCGTGGTCGAGGACGACCTCAGCGACCGCGGCGAGCCGTTCCTCGTCATGGAGCTGCTCTCCGGCACCACGCTCCAGCGGCTCGCGAGCAGCGCCGGCGGCACCCTCCCCCTCGCCCAGGTGCTGCCCGTCTTCGACGTCGTGCTCGATCTGCTCGAGAAGTGCCACTCGATCGGCATCGTCCACCGCGACATCAAGCCGGCCAACATCTTCGTCACGAGCGCCGGCCACGTGAAGGTCCTCGACTTCGGCATCGCCCGGATGCGCGACCCCGAGCGGCAGGCCACGCGCGCGGGGCTCACGTTCGGCACGCCGGCCTTCATGTCGCCCGAGCAGGCGATGGGCGTGTCCGGCATCGACGGCCGGTCCGACCTCTGGTCGGTCGGCGCGAGCCTGTTCACCCTCCTGTCGGGCAAGCGGCTCAACCGCGGCCGGAGCGAGTCCGAGTCGTATTTCCTCGCCGCGACGCAGACAGCGCCGTCGATCGCGACCGAGGTCCCCGACCTGCCGGTCGAGATCGTGGCGTTCGTCGACAAGGCGCTCGCCTTCGAGCGCGGGGGCCGCTTCCAGAGCGCCGCCGCGATGCGCGGCGAGCTCCGCCGGCTGACGGCCGCGCACGCCGCCGGCCAGCTGACGCCCTCGCGCGAGAAGAAGGCGCCGCGCGTGCTCGTCCGCGGCAACGACACCATCGACGAGGACCAGGATCCGCCGTCGATCGTCGAGCAGACCTGCCAGCGGCTCGTCGGCGTCTGGAGGCAGCTCGCGCTCGTGCTCAGCAACATCCGCCAGTACGGGTGGAACCACCCCCACGTGAACAAGGGCATCCACTTCGCGTTCGACGAGATCACGCGGACGCTCTCGCAGAACCCCCTCGGCGTCCGCTGGGAGGTCACCCCGAGCGCGTTCACCTCGGGCGGCCAGCCGATCTGGCAGCCCGACAGGCCCCCGTTCGATCGCATCCCCTACCAGCTCTTCGCCGACGGCGTCCGGAAGATCCAGATCAAGGCCGGCATCACCGAGGCCGAGCTCCGCGATTTCGCCGCCATCCTGCTCCGCGACCAGAGCTTCGGCATGGGCGAGGACGACGACGCCGTGACCGCGCTCTGGGACCGGCGCTTCGAGCACATCGCGTACATGGCGATCGACCAGTTCGCCGAGGGCGACGCGGACCTGGAGGATTTCGAGGAGCAGTGCCGGGAGGTCGCGGTGGGGGCGCGCGCCCTCGCGCAGATCGAGAGCCTGTGGGACGAGAGCTCGCTCGCGGGCAGGGCGCTGCAGCGGAACGTCGAGGCCGCGCTCGCGGAGACGGGCGCGGCCGCCTCGGCGCTCGCCATCGACCCGCTGACCCGGAGCACCCTCGGCGCCCAGATCGCGCTGCCGTCGGAGCAGTGGAACGAGCGCTACATGGACGCGTTCGTCGACGGCTACGTGGACGCCGTCCGGCACGGCGACGAGGACCGCATGACGGGGGCGCTCACCGCGTGGACCGCCGACCAGATCGTCCTGCACAGCTACGAGCTCGCGTTCGAGGTGCAGACGATGCTCCGGCGCGCGTTCTTCGCGCGGCTCGACGGCATGCAGCGCGGCGCGGCAGGTGCGGCAGGTGCGGCAAGTGCGGCAAGTCGATCGAGCGCCGCGCTGCCGCAGCTCTCGCCGCGCGCCGTCGACCGGGCGCTCGCGCAGGCGATGTTCCCGGTCGAGGCGCTCAGGGCGATCCTCAACGATCTCGCGACGGCTCACCCGGAGGAGCCGGCGGCCACCGGCGCGGCGGCCACGGGAGCGTCGGCCACCGGCGCGGTGGGCCACGGCGTGGCGGCCGCTGGCGCTGCCCTCGGCGGCGCGGCGGCCGCAGGCGTGGCGGCGCAGGCCGGCGTGGGCCGGAGCGCGGCGCACGCCGGCGCAAGCCGGAGCGCGACGCAGGTCGACGCAGGCCGGCGCACGGCGCACGCCGATCCAGGGCGCAGCGCGGCGCAGGCCGGCGCAAGCCGGAACACGTTGCAGGCCGGCGCAAGCCGGAGCGCGGCGCAGGCTGGCGCGAGCCGGAGCGTGGCGCCGCTCGACCCGGCGATCGTCGAGGGGCTGGCCCACGCGCTCGACGTGCTCGAGGACGGCTCGCTCTTCAGCGCCGCATGCCAGTGCCACGGCGCGGTGCAGTCCGAGCGCCTGCGCGAGGTCCTGTTCGCCTACATGCGGCGGTGGGCGCCGGGCCGGGAGGCCGAGCTCGGGGACCTGCTCTCTCGCGCCCCGGCCCCCCTCGCCCTGACGCTCCTCCAGCTGCTCGCGCAGCTCAAGACGCCCGGCGCCCTCGCCGCGCTGGAGGCCGGCTTCGCGAGCCCGCACGTCGAGGTGCGCATCAACGCGCTCGCCGAGCTCCCCGACGCCGCCGCGGGCGAGGGCGGCTCCGCGAGCTCCGCCGCCGAGCGCGTCCGGGAGGAGCTCCAGAAGCTCCTCGACGACCCCGCGCCGCCGGTGCGCTGCGAGGCCCTGCGCCTCATCGGCAAGCTCGGCGTGCTCGCCGCGGGCCCGACGCTCGTGCGGCGGATCGTCGCGCCGTCGTTCCACGACCTCTCGGGGGCAGAGCGGCGGCAGTGGCTCGAGACCGTCGCGCACCTGAACCCCGCGCGCGCCGAGAAGCTCGCGATCGAGCTGCTCGAGAAGCGCCAGCTCATCCCGTCCGAGGCGATCGAGCAGACCCGCGAGCTGGCCGCGCACTTCCTCTGCCAGGCGCGGAGCTACGAGGCGCTCCGCGCGGTCAAGGAGGCGACCAAGCCGCGCTGGTGGAACACCCCGCCGGTGCGCGACGCCGCCGCGCGCGCCGCGGTCGCGATCGCCGCGCGCCTCGTCGCGCCGACCCGCCCGAGCGAGCGCCCGCCGGCGCAGGCGCACCCGGACGCGAGCGCGCCGCCCTCGCGCGCAAAGCGCTCGTACTCGCCCGTCTCGGTCCGGCGCGTGAGCCCGGGCGGGCCGCTCAGCCTGCCGGACCAGCTCGAGCCGTGGAGCACCCCGCGCCCCGGATCCATGGCCCCGAACGGCGACGGCGGCCGATCCGCCTACAGGCCGCCGTTCGTGTCGCCGGTGCCCGCCTCGACGAGCGCCGCCTCGGCGCCTCCCACCTCCGTGCCGTTCAGCCGGCGTGGGCCGCCGCCTTCCTCCACGTCGTCGTCCACCCCGACGGCCGCGCCGCCGCCGATGCCGCCGTCGATGCCGCGCCCGGCCGCGCCGCCGAGGTCCCCCGCCCCGCCCTCGAGCGCCAGCGCCGCGCCGTACAGCGTGCGGCAGGGCCCCGCCTCGTTGCCCTTCGGCGCGCCGTCCCGCACGGCCATCGAGCCTGCGCCCGGCAGCGCGGTGCCCTCGACGAAGCCGGCGCCGTCTCCGTCGCCCCGCGGCGGGAGGAAGCCGTGAGCGAGGAGAAAGCCAACCTCCACGAGAGCACCGGCGACACGGCGATCTCGGGCGTGAAGGCCGACGGGCGGCGCCGCGCGGCGCTCGGCCTGGTGCAGATGATCTACCGGCTCGCGAAGGCGTGCCTCCTGCACAGCGACTCGAACCAGGCGGTGCTGTCGCTCGTTCCTTCCGCGATCGACAGCATCGTCCAGTTCTGCGAGCTGTCGGGGAGCGAGGCCGCGACGATCGTGTTCGCGGGCAACACCCTCTTCATCAACGGCCAGATGCTCCGCGCCTCGCGCGAGACGTACGAGGTCGCCCTGGAGCTCGGCAGCTTCTTCGAGGCCTGCGACGTCTCCGAGCTCGTGCTCGACAAGGCGGTCCGTCGCGCCGAGCTCGCCGCCTTCGCCCGCCTCCTCGCCGACGCCCAGCGCGACCGCAGCATCGCCGCGCGGCTCCTCCAGTCGAGCCTGCGGGGCGTCCGGGTCCGCAAGCTCACGAACCCGTTCCCTGGCGGGGCCATCGACGGCGACGGCACCCGCATCGGCCGGATCAGCCGCACCTACGCGGCGGCGATCCTCGTGATGCGATCGTTCTACGCGGCCCTGCGCTCGTCCCCGGCGATCCTGCCGCAGCGGGTGAAGCGCGTCGCGCAGAAGCTCGTCGCCGCGGCCGAGGAGGACGCGCGCCTCCTGCTCTCGGTCGCCGCGGGCAAGATCGCCGACCCGGACGAGGGGGGCATCAGCGTGTCCACGGCGATCGTCGCGCTGGGCATCGCCCGGCAGCTCACGACCGACAGGAGGATGCTCGGGAGCCTCGTCACCGCGGCGCTGCTCTACGACGTGAGCCGGCTGCGGCTCACGGGGGTGCTCGCCGACTCGGCCGACGGCGAGGAGCCAGTCGCGCGCTCTCTCCTCGAGCGCGGCCTGAGCGACGACGAGAAGGAGCGGCTGCCCGCGAGCGCGGCCGTCATGTTGACGGCGCTCGGCAAGCTGCACGCGCCCTCGATCACGCGCACGGTGATCGCCTACGAGGCGCTCGCGCTCCGGCAAGGCGGCCGGCAGGGCCCGCTCTACGGCGGCCGGCGCAGCCCCACGGTGCTCGCGCGGATCCTGGCGGCCGCCCGCCAGTTCACGGAGCTCCGGACGGCGCCGTTCCCGACGATCGAGACCGCGTCGGGCGGCGCCTCGTCGCTCGACGCCGTGCTCCAGCGCATGATCTCGGGCGCCGAGAGCGCGACCGACCGGGCGATCGGCAAGCTGCTCGTCGGCGCGCTCGGCATCATCCCGACGGGGACGTTCGTGCAGCTGAGCACCGGCGAGCTCGGGGTCGTCCTCTCGACGCCGCTGTCGCCCGCGCACTTCGCGCAGCCGCCGGTGCGCGTCCTGTTCGACGAGCAGGGCCACCTCCTCGGCGCGCCGTTCGACGTCGACCTCTCGCAGCGGGCGCCGGGCGCGGAGCCGTGCTTCATCGTCCGGCCCGTCGAGGTCGAGCCTCACCACGAGCGGGCGATCCGCGCCGCGTTCGGCTTCCGTTCCGGGAGGGGCGCCGCGGGGGTGGAGTCGCGCGTGACGGCCGCCGCGCCGGTGCTCTTCGGCGACGAGGTCCCGCCGACGGAGCCGGGCGACACGCTCGCGCCGCGCGCGGTCCGCTCGGAGGAAGGCGCGCGCTCCGCCCAGGCGCGCAAGGAGGCCGCGTGGCTCGGCAGGCCGCTCGCGGGCTCCGCGCAGGCCGGGCCGTCGCCGACCAGCGTGCAACCCCGGCAGCCCGCGCCGGCGGATCGCCCGGCGCCGGCCGAGCGGGGTCGCGACGAGAACCTCATCTCGACGCAGCCGCCTCCCTCGACGGCGGCGGCGCGCGCGGCGATGGCCGTCCCTCCTCCGCCGCGGTTGCCGCGGGACTCGCGGCCCTTCGGGCAGGTCGCGTCGACGAGGTACTCCGTGCCGGCGCCCGAGCCGACGCGCCCGTCGCGGCAGTTCGAGCGCCGGGACGACGCGCCGGCGCGGGACCCGGGCGTGGGCCAGCTGCCGACGATCGGCCCTCCGGCGGGGTTCCCGGCGTCGCGGAGGTCGGGTGATCTCCGGCTCGGCGCGTCGGCGCGCCGGTCGGATTCCCGAGTTGATCCGGAGGATTGGGACTGGGACGACGAGCTCCCGACCATCGATCCGCCGCCGCCGGGGCCGCCGCCGACCTCGCGGAGCCCTTCCTTCGCGTCCGAGCCTCCGCCCGCCAGCGCGCTCGATCACGCGCCCACGTACACCCCGCCCCGTCCTTCGAGCCACGCGTCGGACCGCGCCCCTGCCCCTCGCCATCCATCGCCCCGTCCTTCGAGCCACGCGTCGGACCGCGCCCCTGCCCCTCGCCATCCATCGCCCCGTCCTTCCAGCCACGCGTCCGACCGCGCCCCGGGCTATCCGCCGCCCCATCCTTCCAGCCACGCGTCGGACCGCGCCCCTGCCCCTCGCTATCCATCGCCCCGTCCTTCCAGCCACGCGTCCGACCGTGCCCCTGCCCCTCGCCATCCATCGCCCCGTCCTTCCAGCCACGCGTCGGACCGCGCCCCTGGCTACGCGCCGCCCCGTCCTTCCAGCCACGCGTCGGACCGCGCCCCTGGCTACGCGCCGCCCCGTCCTTCCAGCCACGCGTCGGACCGTGCTCCTGGCTATCCGCCGCCCCGCATCCCCAGCCCGACGCCGGCCCGTGCTTCCAGCCACGCGCCGCCCCGCATCCCCAGCCCGGCGCCGGCCCGTGCCTCCAGCCATGCGCCGGGCGGTGCCCCAAGCTACGCCCCGGAGCCTGTCCCGACGGAGCGGAACGCGCCGCGCGCGTTCTCCAGCGCCGGGTCCGGCGGGAGCCTGGACGACGCGGACCTGACGTGGACCGACGAGCTGCCGACGCTCGATCCTCCCCCGCCGCCGAGCACGGAAGAGCTCGAGCGCGATCGGCTGCTCGCGGCGTACCTGGCCGAGCGCACGCCCTTCCCGCAGGCTGGTCTTCATGAATGGAGCTCGGCGCCCAGCGAGGCGCCGGGGCGCGCCGAGGCGGACGTCGACGGCAGGTGGCGCGGCGACGCGCTGTCCCAGCGGCCGGCGCCCGACTCGCGGGCGATGGCGCCGATCACCATCGCGCCGACCAGCTCCAGCTCCTTCGGCGCCACGAGGCGCCCGCGCGCGCCCATCCCGCGGGAGGAGCCCGAGGACGACGGGGGTGATCCTCCGGCGCCGGAGGGACGGGACCGCTGATGGCCTGGCCCGCTGCGGCGAGCCGTGGGCTCGCTGCGCTGCTGCTCGCCGCGCCGGCGTGCGCCGACGACGGCGGGGAGCCCCCGCCGGTCGAGCGCGCCTGCAAGCTCGGGTACCTGGGCGAGGAGAGCGCCGACATCCGCATGGAGGTCATCGCGCTCGACTCGAGCGACGCGGCGCGCCCGGTGAGCGACGGCGACGGGATCGACATCATCATGCCGCCGCAGGGCGGGCGGGTGCTCTTCCTGGGCGTCCGCGCGACGAACCTGAGCGCCTGCGGCGTCCAGCTGTCCGGCTCGCTCCGCGATCCCGTGTCCGGGCGTGTGATGTCCGAGTCGAGGACGGTCAACCTCAGGCCGACCGGCGACGGCTGGGGAGCGAGCGTCGACGCCGACATCTCGACCTTCGCGAACGTGGGAGTCTGCCCGAACAACTGGTCGGGCAGCGACATCTTCGATCACGACTACGAGATCGAGGTGCAGGTGAAGGACAGGGAGGGCCGGACGGCGAGGCAGGTGCGGCAGGTCCGGCCGGCGTGCAACGAGCCCGAGTTCGAGGTCGAGTGCCGCTGCATCTGCAAGCACGGGTACGTCCTCGGCGAGGCGTGCGAGTAGGCCGAAGCGCTGCGAGTCCAGCAGCGGAGTTGGTGATCCGAAGCGATGTCGCTCGCGCCGGCGCGGCCGCGCGCCCTACACGTCGAGGTCCTTCCACCGCCTCGAGCGCCGGGAGAAGATCAGCATCCCCACGAGCGAAGCGACCCCGATCGCCGCGAACGAATACCAGATCTCGTAAGGCCGGTACGTGTCCCAGAGCAGGCGCGTCGCCTCGGCGGCGTCGATGTGCAGCGTCTCCTGCAGCGTCCTGAAGGCCTGCTGGCGCGACACCCCGAGGAGCTCCGAGAGCGACGCCACATCGCCGTCCCAGGCCTTCCCCTTGGCGAGATCGGTCTTCTCGGCGAGGTAGCGCAGGGCCAGCGTGGCCTTCTCGCCCCGGGTCCCATAAAGGATCCCGGCCATCTGCGCGCCGATCGCGGGGCCGATCGCCGCCGGGATGTTGACGTAACCGAGATAAAGCGCCTTCTTTCCCTTCGGCGCGATGAGCGCGAAATACTCGCTCTTCTTCGGGCCGGTCAGCATCTCGCCGATGGAGAAGAGCAGGATGCCCACGAAGAGGACGTAGAGCGACGTCGTGGTCCCTGCGACGAGGATGCCGAAAATGGCGACGAGGATGCCCAGCGTCATCGCCGAGAGCACCTTCATCCTCGCCACCAGGTACGAGAAGGGCACGAGGAGCAGGACGATGCTCACCGAGTTCAGGTTGATCACGTTCTCCTGCTTGAGCTGGACCCCGCGCGGATCCTTGATATCGAGCCACGACGCCGGGAGCCAGGGGTTGTTCTGCACGAAGGAGGTGCTGCTGATCCAGTCCGTGTAGAAGTTCGGCATCAGGTCCCAGAGCTGGTACATCATCAGCCAGAACCCCGAGAGCAGCAGGATCACGGTGATGAGCCGCGCGTCCCAGATGTTCTTGATCGTGTCCTTGAAGACCTTCCACGCCCCGGAGGTCTTGTCAGCGCCGGAGTCGACCTCCTTGTACGTGAACAGCATCAGGAAGTTCAGGGAGATGATGGCGGCGCAGCCGTAGAAGACCCACGACCAGCTCTTGCCGTGGAGGTAGCCGGCGAGCGGCGGGCCGATCGCCGCGCCCACGTTCACGAGCCAGTAGAAGAGGCCCCACCCGACCGACGAGTTCGACTTGTCCATCGACTGGGCCAGGGTGCCCTGGATCCCGGGCTTGAAGAGGGCCGTTCCCGTCGCGAGGATGACCACGCCGAGCAGGAAGCCGGTGAAGCTCCGCTGCGTCGCCATCAGCAGATAACCGATGATCTTCAGCCACACCGTGATGAAGATCGTGCGCTTGTAGCCGTACCGGTCGGCGTAACCGCCGCTTATCATCGGGAGCAGCGACTGGATGAGGGCCCAGACCATGTAAATGGTGCCCTTGTCCTGCTGGCTGAAATGGAGCCCTCCAGGCTCGTCGGCCTGGGCGATGTAGATGGGCATGACGACGCGCACGCCGTAGTAAGCCAGCCGTTCCCACATTTCCATGGTGCAGCCCATCCAGAAGGAGCGCGGCAGGCTTTTCAGGGTCTGAGCAAAGGAAAGCTTCGGCGGCGCCTCGACGGCCGGCTCGCTCACGGCGGCGTTGGTCATTTCATGCTCCTCGTGCGCCCGGGCCCCGGGCAAGCCCTCGTACCACACCGAGAGCAGCGTACACACCTGGATCACAAGCGTGTCCCGCCGCGGTCCGTCAGGGGCAACTACGATTGAGCAGCTCCTTCGCAGCGAGCGAGCGGGCGCCGGTCTCACGCGCGTCGAAACAGCCGATCTCCACCGCCTCGCTCTGCAGTCCGATTCACGCCTCGACAGCGCGGATCATGGATCATCCTGGACAGCAGAGCCGGGAGCGAGCGGAGCTCGCGCCATGTCGCCCACCGGGCGGGTGGTTCGCTCGTGATCCGTGAGGGGCGTTTCTTGTCAGGGCATGGCGCGACGCGCCCTGCGACCGCCACCTGCCTGCCGCGGCACCTGGCGACCGCGGTCCCGTCCGGCCAGCGCCCGCCTCCCCTGCCGCGCCGCGCACCGGCGCCGGCCGAGCGGCGCTGCAGCTCGGCCGCCGGCGAGTCTTTGCCTGCGGCGCCGTCCTGGTGGTAGGGCAAACCCCGTGATGCACGCGCGGCGGAGCGGCGATCGATCCGGCGGGACCACGCTGGAGCAGGCGATCGCGCGTTTCCTGACCTACCTTACGGCCGAGCGGCGGGCCTCGCGCCACACCGTGGCTGCGTACCGGCGCGACCTCGAGCAGCTCGCGCGCTTTGCCCGCGAGAAGGCGGCCGCGAACGCCGATCACCGCCCTGCGCGAGCGCGCAGCAAGGCCCCGGCCCCCGGCAAGGCCTCGGCCACCGGCAAGGCCCTGGCCACCGGCGAGGCCCCCTCTCCGGACGAGGCCCCGGCCGTGGATGGCCTCGACGTGCTCCTCCTGCGCAGCTGGCTGGGCTCGCTCGCGCGCACCCACGCGCCCGCCTCGATCGCGCGCAAGGTGGGCGCCGCCCGCGCCCTGCTCCGCTACCTGGAGCGGCGCGGCGAGGTCGACAAGAACGCGGCGGCCCAGCTCGCCCTGCCCAAGGTCCGGCGCCCGCTGCCCACCTTCCTGGACGTCGACGCCGCCGCCGAGGTCATGGAGATCCCCGGCGCCGAGACGGCCGAGGGGCTCCGCGACCGCGCCATGCTGGAGACCCTCTACGGCGCGGGCCTGCGCGTCTCCGAGCTCTGCGGGCTCGACCTCACCCACGTCGACCGGCGCCCGGCCGACAGGGCCGCGGTGCGCGTCGTCGGCAAGGGCGACAAGGAGCGGATCGTCCCGCTCGGCTCCCACGCCCTCGCCGCCATCGAGCGCTACCTCGAGCGGCGCGACGAGCTCGCCGACCCGACGACCGGCGCCCGCGACCCCCGCGCCCTCTTCCTGTCCCGCCGCGGCGCGCGCATCGGCGTGCGCCGCGTCCAGGCGCTGGTGCAGCGCTACGGCGCGCTCGGCGCCGGCCGGGCCGACCTGCACCCTCACGCGCTCCGGCACACCTGCGCGACCCACCTGCTCGACGGCGGCGCCGACCTCCGGGCCATCCAGAAGCTGCTCGGTCACGCCTCGCTCGCCACAACGCAGCGGTACACGCACGTCTCGATCGACCACCTGCTCAAGGTCTACGACGCCGCTCACCCCATGGCGCGGAAGCGGAGCCCCGCGTGAAGCGAGCCTCGAGCTCGCCGGGCCCCGCGGTCCCGACGCTGGCCCGCGCGTGGGCGGGGCGGCTCGCCAGGAGCGCGCTCGGCGCCAGCGTCTTCGGCGTCGTGGCCGCGTCGCTCGACGCCGGGTGGGCCACGGCGGGCGCCGGCGACGACGCCGCCTTCCAGCTCACCACCTACCTCGCCGACATCGGGGTGTTCGCGCCCGTCGCGCTCGTCGTCGGCCTGCTCGCGGGCGCCTCCGCGATCGTGGTCGACCCGTCGAGCCCGCCGTCGCCGGCCACGCTCGTGGGCGCGCTGCGGGTGCGGGCGATCGGCCGGCCCGCCGACATCGCGGCGTTCGTGCCGCTCGCGGTGCTCGCGGCCTTCCTCTGGATGACCCTCTGCGCCCACCTCGCCCGCGCCCTGCTCGGCCTCGAGGCCGCGCCCCTCCTGGTCGGCACCGCCGTCGCCGCGGGCGCGCTCGGCCTCGGCCTCATCGCGGGCCTCGCCGTCCTCGCCCTCACGCCGCCGCTCCGGCGCGCGCTCGCCAAGGCCAGCGACGGGCGCCCCGCCTGCGTCGATCCGGCGGTCACGGGCGGCGTCGCGCTCGCGATCGCCGCGGCCCTGTTCGCGTTCGGGGTCGCCACGGGCGGCGTCTCGGGCGAGGGCGGCTTCCTCGGCATCTACGGCATCTTCAAGCGCCCCGAGCTCGACCTGCGCGCCCCGGCGCTCCTCCTGGTCGTCGCGCTCGCCGCCTCCCTCGCGCCGGTCGCGGTCCGGACGGCGCGCGCGCCCGTCGCGCTCCTCGCCGCGCTCCTGCCGCTCGCGCTCACCGCGCGCGCCGCCTCGGCGCTCAACGCGGAGCCCGCGGTGGCGCAGGCGATCGAGCGCGGCGCGCCCGTCGGAGGCAAGAGCCTCGCGGTCCTGCGCCGCCTCGCCGATCGCGACGGCGACCGCGCGGCCGCCCTCTTCGGCGGCGGGGACTGCGACGACCGCGACGCGCGCGTCCACCCGCTGGCCGAGGAGATCCTCGACAACGGCGTCGACGACGACTGCTCCGGCGGCGATCTGACGGCCGCGGCGCTCGCCGCGCTCGCCCCCGCCCCGAAGGCCGACTCGCGCGGGACGCCCGCCGCGCGCCTGCCGGCGGACCTGAACGTCGTCCTCGTCACCGTCGACACGCTCCGCTGGGACCTCGGCTACGCGGGCAACCCCCGGCCCGTGTCGCCGAACCTCGACGGCCTCGCGGCCCGCTCCACGGTGTTCGAGCGCGCGTACTCGCTCGCGTCCTACACGGGCAAGAGCGTCGGCCCGATGCTCATCGGCAAGTACGGGAGCGAGACCCACAGGAACTGGGGGCATTTCAACAAGTTCAGCGAGGAGGACACGTTCGTCGCCGAGCGCCTGAAGCGCGCCGGGGTGCGCACGATGAGCGTGCACGGGCACCGCTACTTCGGCAGCTTCGGCGGGCTCGATCGCGGCTTCGACGTGGTGGACATGTCCGCGGCGCCGCCGGAGGGCGCGCCCTGGGACGTCGACAACAAGGCGACGAGCGCCGCGCTGACCGACGCCGCGCTGCGGCTGCTCGGGTCGACCGACAACACGGGCGGGCGCTTCTTCCTGTGGATCCACTACCTCGACCCGCACGCCGACTACCTCCGGCACGACGACGCGGCGGGCTTCGGCGCGGCCTCGCAGCGGGATCTCTACGACGGCGAGGTGGCCTTCACGGACCGGCACATCGGCCGGCTGCTCGACGCGATCGCGGCGGCGCCCTTCGGCGGGCGCACCGCGATCGTCGTGACGAGCGATCACGGCGAGGCGTTCGGCGAGCACAAGATGTTCCGCCACGGCTTCGAGCTCTGGGAGGAGCTCGTGCGGGTGCCGCTGGTCGTCCACGTGCCGGGCGCGGCGCCGTCGCGGGTCTCGGCGCGGCGGAGCCTGATCGACCTCGCGCCGACGCTGCTCGATCTGATGCGGGTGCCCGGGCCTGCCGAGGGCGCGGCCGCGAGCGACTTCCTGTCGGGCGCGTCGCTCTTGCCCGACGTGTTCCTCGCCCCGGGCGAGCAGGCCCAGGCGCGCGACGTGCTGATCGACATGCCGGCAGGGCCGTACAACGACGCGCGGCGGTCGTTCCTCCGCGGCGACATGAAGCTGACGATCTCGGGCGGCGCCCGGTTCGAGCTCTACGACCTGGCGAGCGACCCGGAGGAGCGGAAGAACCTCTGGGGCACCCCGGCGGCGAAGGAGATCGAGCCGTACTACGCGGCGGCGCGGGCGCGCCTCCGCGAGGTCCACGTGACCGGCGCGCGGAAGTAACCGCCGTCCAGATGTCACCGGCTCGCGGAACGTCTCGTGACGTCGCGGGTGCAGCTCGCTCACTCCGCGGACGGCGGGTTCCTCGCGCACCGGACCCCCATCCCGGAGTCATAGCGACCCGGGATACGGTAAACGCCGCTGCTCGTCGCGCGCAGAGACGCCTCGTCGTCGAGGGCGCTCCCGCCGCGGACGACCACGTAGTTGCCCATCGACGACGGCTCCAGACGAGCACAGTCGACGCACGGGACCTGGAGCGGGTCCGAGGAGTCCCGGACGAACTCGCTCACGCCTCCGGCGAGATCCTGGTGGCCCCATCGCCCTGCTCCCATCGGCGTCGACCCGACAGGGGAGAAGTCGCTCAGCGAGCACCCCGACGCGGAGTCCGCATCCCCGAGGCAACCGTAGCTCGCGCGGCTCAGGTCGATCCCCTGGCCCCACGGGTATTCCCGCTGCTCGTCCCCGCCGGCTGCGGCGTAGATCAGCTCCGCGTCCGTCGGGAGGCGCCCTCCGTCCCACACGCAGAACGCGAAGGCCTCGGGCCACGTGATGCAGTTCATGGGCAGGTTCTCGTTCGGCCCGGCGTCATCGGTCCAGGTCGAGCGCGGCGGGTCGCAGTGCAGGGCAGCCTTGAGCGCCGCCGTGTCCTCCTCGAGCCAGCCTTTCCAGGCAGCAGACCAGCCGCTCCCCGGGATCTTCGAGTGCTCCCCTGCGCCGGCCTCGGGTGCGCTCGCCCGCGTGCCTCCTCCTGCGTCGACGAACGCGCGAAACCGCCCCACCGTCACCTCGAACGTATCCAGGAGAAAGCCGCTCACCGTCGCGGGATAGGCATCGTCGCCCGCGCGCACACCGTCGAAGTTCCGGTTGAACGTGCCTCCCGGAACCAGCTCGCTGTCACAGCAGCTGATCTCCTCGGGTCCGCACAGCAGCTCCGTCCCCAGCTCTCGTGAGCCGCAGCTCCGAGGCGCAGCCGGCGCCCCGGCGCCCGCGCCGCCGGCCCCGCCGCCGCCCGTCGCATCCCCGCCGGCCCCGCCGCCTCCGCCTCCACCCTCGCCGGGGGCGTCCCGTTCGGGATCGGCCCCGCGGAATTCCACGCAACCACCGGCGAGGACGACCGCCGCGATGATCCAGATCCACGTGCCTCGACCACGGCTCTTGCTCTTCGCCATCGCCTGCCTCCGCTCCGTTCCACGCGCCTCGATTGCGGCCCTTCCGGTGGAGCCCGCGCGAGAAGGGTAGGGTCTTCTGGGAGAAGAAGCGGCGTCAAGCCACGCTCAGGAAAAGCAGGTTATCGTCACCGGTACCGGCTTATCGTCACCGGTGCCGGCCGGGCGTCCGCCGGCGGGCTCATGGCGATCGTTGGCGACGAGCAACCACGGCGGCCGGCGCGCGAAAGTGACCTGACGCGGCGGACCTGCCGGCGCTCCGGGGCGGACGGATCAAACTGGGCGCTCGCGCGACGCATACTTGCACATTCGCAACTAATGCGTTATAACAAATACTGTGAGAGCGCGAATTATTCTGGGGTCGCCCGTCGAGCGGTTCACGCGGATGATGTTCTCGCGCATCATCGCGGGGCTCGCGCGCACGCTGCACGAGGAGGACTTCAGCGTGGCGCAGGTGGCCGCGCTGCACCTCGTCGATCACGGCGGCCCGATGCGCGTCACCGTCCTCGCCACGTCGCTCGGGCTCTCGGCCTCGGCTGGGAGCCGGCTCGCGGAGGGCCTCGTGCAGCGGGGGCTCCTCGCGCGGCAGGAGGATCCCGAGGACCGCCGCGCGAAGACGCTCGCGCTCACGCCCCTCGGCCGTCGGTTCGTCGATCGGGCGAGCGTGGAGCGGGTGCGGGTGATCATGGAAACGGCCGAGTCGCTGCCCAGGGAGATCTCGGCGGCGATCCTGTCGGCGATCGACGCGTACCAGCGCGGCTGAGCCCTTCGATGGAACGTCTCGCGTGAAACCCCTTGTGTGAAGAGGAGGTCGGTATGGATATCGTGGTTTTCAGCTGTGATGAGCTCCCGGCGGCGCTCGGCGCGCTCCGCGATGTGGCCCTGGCCGACGGCGCGCTCGCGCGCTTCGACCCGGAGCAGCGCGCCGTCCTGGAGGAGCTCGCGGCGCTGCACGGGGCCCGCGCCGACGTCGGCGGGCTGCCGCGCGTCGCGCCCGAGGCGGCGGCCCGCGCGATCCCGGATCCGCACCGGCGCAAGCGGCTGGTGCAGCTCGCGCTCGTGACCGCGATGGCGGACGGCGAGGTGACGGCGGCCGAGGTGGACGCGGTCGAGGCGCTCGCCCGGGCGCTCGGCGTGCGCGAGCAGGGCGTGGGCGTGCTCCGCCTCGTGGCGCGCGGCCACAGGGGGCTCGCCAAGGCCGCCGTGCGGCGCCGGCTCGTCGGCGCGTTCGCCGGCGAGGTCCTGAGGAAAGAGGGCCTGGCCGGCGTGCGCAGGCTCCTCGGGCCCTTCTTCCGCGCGGGCGCCGAGGATCGCTCGCGGGCCTTCCGCTACAAGCAGCTCGGGCTCCTGCCCGAGGGCACGTTCGGCCGGGTGTTCTGGGAGCACTGCACCGCGCGCGGCTTCCTGTTCCCCGGCGAGAGCCGGGACGCGATCCCGGAGCGCATGGTGTTCCACGATCTCGGCCATGTGCTCGCGGAGTACGACACCGATCCCGCGGGCGAGATCCAGGCCGGCTCCTTCCAGGCGGGGTTCATCCGGCGCGACGGGTTCGCCTTCCTGCTCTTCGTGATGCTGCAGTTCCACCTCGGGATCCAGATCACGCCCGTCGCCGCGCCGCAGATCGGGCTCTTCGAGGCGCGCAAGGTGCTGCGCGCGGTGGCGCGCGGCGCGGCCTGCAAGGTCGATCTGAGCGATCGCTGGGACTTCTGGGACGTCGTCCACCTGCCGCTCGGCGAGGTGCGCGAGCGGTTCGGGATACCGCCGCTCGCCGCGATGGCGGCGCGGCAACAGGCAGCCTGAAGGCGCGCCTGCGCGGCGTCCGAGGCCTCCGCGCGACAGCAGGGGGCCTCCCGGCGCGCGTCGAGCTCGACCGCGACGAACGTGGCCTCGTCGGCGAGGCGCCCCCGGGGCGTTTGCCGCCCGGCCACGGTTGGCTCGACGCCCCAACTGCGGTAGCCACATCGCCGATGCGTCGGCCCGCGAGACTCGAGGCAGTCGCCCAGCCGCCGCTCCTCGACCGCGTCAACCTCCGCCGCATCGAAGCCGCGCGAGCGCTGGACCCTCTCACGCGGTCCGCGCTGGGTCAGTTCCTCACGCCGCCGCCGGTGGCGTCCTTCATGGCGTCGCTGTTCGAGCGGTCCTGCGAGGAAATTCGCGTTCTGGACGCCGGCGCCGGTGTGGGCAGCCTCCTCGCGGCATTCACGGCCGAGGCCTGTGCCCGCAGGGTACGCCCGAGCGCGATCCGCGCGACGGGCTTCGAGATCGACCCGCGACTCGCAGCGTACCTGCGTCGGACTGCGCGCGAGTGTCGCGACGAGTGCGCCGGCGCCGGGATCGACTTCACTGCCCGCATCGTCGAGGCCGACTTCATCCGGTCGGCCGTCGAGCGGCTCGACGGCGGCCGGTCTCGCCCGAGCATGCCGCGCTCGTTCACGCACGCGATCCTGAATCCGCCGTACAAGAAGCTCAGCTCGGACTCCGAGGCCAGGTCAGCGCTGCGGCGCGTGGGCATCGAGACCAGCAACCTGTACACGGCCTTTCTTGGTCTTGCGCTCCTTCTTCTGGAGCCGGGCGGGGAGCTCGTCGCGATCACCCCCCGGAGCTTCTGCAACGGCCCCTACTTTCGGCCGTTCCGAGAGCTGTTCTTCCGAGAGATGTCGCTGCGAAGGGTGCACGTCTTCGCGTCGCGCAAAGCGGCGTTCGCGGAGGACGAGGTCCTTCAAGAGAACATCGTTGTACATGCCGTCAAGAACGGCCGGTGCACGTCCGTCACCATCTCGTCGTCGCGCGGTCCCGAGGACAGACTGCTGTCCGTCCGTTCCGTCCCCTTCGAAGACGTCGTCCGGCCTGGAGATCCCGAGCTGTTCGTCCATGTGGTGCCGGACGATGCCGGGGAGAGGATCGCTGCCACGTTCGCCCGCATGCCATCACGCGTGACGGACTTGAGTGTGGACGTCTCGACGGGCAAGGTCGTCGACTTCCGAGCGCGCGAGTTCTTGCGGCAGGAGCCCGACAGGGGCACCGGTCCGCTGATCTACCCGACGCACTTTGCGTCGGGCGTCGTTCGCTGGCCCAAACGCTGCAAGAAGCCGAACGCCCTCGTAGACGCGCCTGAGACGGCCGCTCTCTGGATGCCCAGCGGGAACTACGTGCTCGTCAAGCGCTTCTCGTCGAAGGAGGAGCGGCGGCGGGTCGTCGCCGCCCTCTTCACGCCTGAGAGCGCTCCGGGAGCCAGGATCGGGTTCGAGAACCATCTCAACGTGATCCACCGCAATGGCAAAGGGCTGCCGGCCCTGCTGGCGCGTGGCCTGGCTGCCTTCTTGAACTCGACCCTCGTGGATACGCACTTTCGGCAGTTCAACGGCCACACCCAGGTAAACGCGACCGACTTGAGGAACCTCGGGTATCCGACAGTCGAGCAGATCGAACAGCTCGGGCGACGGGTGCTTGATCCCTGCCTTCCACAGGATGAACTTGATCACATTGTCGAGGATGTACTCGACCTATCCTCATAGAGGCGGTCACGAGCCACGGGCCCGTGAACCAAAGAGAAAAGGTGAACTAACGGAGCGCGTTTTCCGGCCCCACCTCCGCGCCGCGCGCGCGCTGCTTGCCGCGGGTCACGTGCTGCGTCGGTACGTCCTCGTAGATGCAATCGTCCGAGAGGAGGGACAGGAGCTCGTCCGGGGATCCCGAGCTCCACGCGTTCGCCCACCTCTCCACCAACGTGTGAATGCCCTTCATGCTGCCGCTCCTCGGGTTGTACCTGGAGCCCGCGCCGAGGCGCGGCCAGCCTCAGGGCTTGATTTTCGTCTCGAACGCGCGGGTGACCGCCGGCCTCGCCTTGATCGCCTGTTCCCAGCGCGCGAGGTGGGGGTTGGGCTCCAGCGACACCCCCATGCGCGCTGCCATCGAGACTCACGGGAAGGTGGCGATGTCCGCTATCGAGTAATCGCTGGCGAGGTGCTCGGACCCGGCGAGCTGCCCGTCGAGCACCTTGTAGAGGCGGTCCTGCTCCTTGCTCGTAGCGGCTGCGGTGTCCAGGGCCACGAGGAATTCGGGCGAGCGCGGCGGCTCCAGGGCGTCCCCATGGCGAAAGTAGGGCTAGGCCGGCGCGGCGCCGCGCTCCCCCGCCTCCGGCGGGTTCAGCGGGAGCTCCACCACGAACATCGCGCCCGCGCCCGGCTTGCTCTCCACCCGGATGGAGCCGCCGTGCGACGCCACGATCGAGCGTGCGATGTAGAGCCCGAGCCCGAGGCCGCCGAAGTTGCGCACCGACACCGCGCGCTCGAAGCGCTCGAAGATCCTGCCCTGATCGGCCTCCGCGATCCCGATTCCCTGATCCCGGACGACCAGCAGCGCGCGATCGGCCTGCCGCCGCAAGCCGACGAGGATGGGGCTGCCTGCGCCGTACTTCATCGCGTTCGACAGCAGGTTGATGACGACCTGCTCCAGGCGAGCCGGATCCCACTGCCCGACCACGGGCTCGTCCAGCTCGAGCTGCGTCCGGCAGCAGGATGCCGCGAGCTGCGGGCGCATCCGCTCGACGACCTCGCTCGCCAGCGCCGCCAGATCGACCTCCGCGCGCGCGAGCGCCAGCTGCCCGGCGTTCAGCCGCGTGACGTCGAGCAGCTCGTCGACCAGGCGCCCGAGCCGCGACGTCTGGCGGCCGAGGATCTGGAGCATCGCCTCGATCCGCTCCGCGGGGAGCTCCGCGAGCGAGCGGCGGCGCAGCAGGCGCTCGACCGCCTGCACCTGCATCTGCAGCGACGTCAGCGGGGTTCTGAGCTCGTGAGACGCGACGACGAGGAACTCGTCCCGCCGCTGGATCGCCTCCTGGGCCTCGGTATACAGTCGGGCGTTGTCGAGCACGAGCGCCGCGCGGCACCCCAGCTCCTCGGCCAGCCGCAGCTCGGCGGGGCCATAACGGCGCTCGGAAGCGGTCGCCAGCAGGGTCATGACGCCGAGGTACCGGTCGCGCGCGGCAAGCGGAACCCGCAGGAACGCATGAACGCCGAGCCGCTCCCAGAGAGGCCTGACCCGCGGGTCGAGCGAACCCACCTGCTGGAGCAGCGGCGTGACGCGGCCCTCTTCGCCCTCGGAGCCGGCCGGCGGCGCCTCCGCCAGAACGCGCAGCGCGTCCTTCAGCGCGTCGAGCTGCTCGCTGGGCACCCCTGCCGCGACCGTCCAGCCCGGCGTCCTGCCCTCGCAGAGCACCTCGATGACGCACTGGTCCGAGAGCTCCGGCACCGGGAGGTGCGCCACGCTCTCGAACGTCGCGCCGTAACCCAGCGTCACCAGCTTGCAGCTCGCCTCGGCCAGGAAGCGCACGGCCTGCTCGGTCCGCTTGCGCTCGGTGATGTCGGTGGAGATGCCGCCGATCGCGCGGGGCGCTGGCCCCTCGCCGAGAGGGAATTTGACCGACAGGAACGTGTGCGGCCCGTCCTCCAGCGGCACCGTCTCCTCCCACTCCATCGGCGCGCCCGCCTCGATCACCTTCCGGTCGTGGTCTTGGATGGCCTCGGCCATCGGAGCAGGGAAGAAAGCGGCGACAGTCCTTCCGAGGATCTTCTCGCTCGGCACGCCCAGGAGGGCGCCCACCTGCCGGTTGGCGAGCAGATGTCGGCCGTCGCGATCCTTGACGTAGATGGCCGCCGCCGAGTTGTCGACGACGGCCTGGAGCATCTCCTGGTTGGCCTTGAGCGCCTGTTCCGCGCGCCGCCGCTCGGCGTTCTCCTGCTCCACCTCGGCATAGAGCAGGGCGTTCTCCAGCGAGATGGCCGACTGCGAGGCGAGCAGCTCGATGACGCTGAGCCGGCCGGGGGTGAAGGCGCCGGTGACGAGGTTGTTCTCCAGGTAGAGCAGGCCGATGAGCCGGGCCTCGCGCAGGATCGGCAGGCACAGCACCGATTTCGGGCGCTTGCGCCGGAAATACTCGTCCTCCAGGAAGGGGTGCCGGGCGGCGGCGTCGTCGAGCAGCACGCGCTCGTGGCTCCGGCGAACGTAGTTGAGGACGGCCTCTGGCAGCGCGGCCGACTGCGCCTCGCCCGCATCGAGCTGCCGCACCGCGCCCCCTGGCGCCTCGATCGCCGCGGCCCACAGGCGATCTTCCCGGACCAGCACGACGCATCCCTCCTCGGCGCCCGCGTGCTCGACCACGACGCGAAGCAGCATCTCGAGCAGCCGCGAGAGCTTGAGCTCGCCGGAGATGCTCTGCGAGGCCTTGACCACCGGCAGGACGTCGAACTGCTCGGCCCGTACGGCGAAGGTGACGGTGGGGGCCATCGGCTTGCGCGGGGCGAGGTGGGAATAGCGCTGGTCGAGCTGCTCCACCTTGGCGTGGGCGCCCCACGTGAAGTAGCCGGCGCGTGCCTTCTGCAGGTGGGCGCCTTCGGACGTGGAGAGGCCGCGCGCGCGGTAGAACGCCGCGGCGAGCTCGCAGGCAATGGCCTCGTGCTGGACGAAGCCGCCCTCGCGCGCCGCCGCGATGGCCTGCTCGTAGAGCCCGATGGCCTCCAGGTCCTGCCCGCGGAGCCGGGCGATCTCGGCGCGGACCAGGGCGTGCTTGTGGAGGAAGTTGTCGGGGCCGCTCCTGGCCCACTCGCCGAGCTGCCGCTCGCACTCGAGGAGCCGCTCGGGGAGCTCCCGCTGCGGGGAGGGCCCCGCCTCGTGCGCCTCGTGCGGCGCGTTGAAGAGGGCCGCGAGCGCGAGCGCGAGATAATAGAGGTTCTCGGCGCTGAGGGCGTGCGGCTCGCTCTTAAAGGAGTGCTCGGTGATCGCGCGGGTCGCCGCCGCGAACGCGTCTCGGGGAGAGCCGAGCACGAAGAGCGCCTGGGCCTTCAAGCCGTAATAGAAAGCGTGAACGCGCTGCAGATCCCCCTCCTCCAGCTGCGCCTCGAAGGCCGGCGGATCCAGCTCGGATCCATCCAGCATCGAGAAGCGGACCGGCCTCCCGCGCAGCGTCTGGATCATGGCGTGGCCGCCGAGGAGGACACCGTGCGCGAACGCGTAACCGGCGCTGCGCATGAAGCCGAGGCGCTCTTCGACCTCGTGAAGCACGTCCTCCAGCGGCTCGCCAGAGAGCAGCGGGAACAGCGCGTCCCACATGCAGTTGAAGCATGCTCTGTTCAGATCCCCGGACTCGACGCCGGCGCTGAAGCCGGCGCGCGTGTACCAAGACGCCTCTCTGTAGTGGCGTGTCCAGAAGACGACGGTCTGTCCGAGGTAGCTGAACACCGCCGATTTCGTGGTGAGGAGCCCGCTCCTGTCCGCCAGGTCGCAGCCGAGCTTGCCGAACAGATACCCCTCCTTGTAGCGCCCGAACCTCGGGCCGATCAGCCTCGCGAAGGCGGCGTACGCGAGCGCGGAGGGCTCGGCGTTGCCGTGGCGCAGGCTGAGCTGGACCATGCGCAGGACGATGAGATAGAGCAGGTCCGCGTCCACGAAGAACGCAGGAGCGTCCATGGCCTGCAGCACGCCCATCGTGAGCTTGATCTCCGGGTCCGTCATGGGGGGCAGATGGATCAGGTCCTCGATGGCCCGATCGCCCAGGGCCTGCCAGACCCTCTCGGTCTCCTCGTCAATCTGTGCGCCTGAGGGATGCAGCGGCAGATCGATGTCGCAGGCGCGGAGCCACGCGAGCCCGATCTCCACCGCGCGCTTGCCTTGCCCGCGGGTCAGGTAGAAGGCGACGGCGAGCTCGACGGCGGCGGCCGTCTCGCGCCGGGTCCTCGCGCGCTCCATGAGCTCTTCCAGGAGCCGCTCGGCCTCGTCGAAGCCGCCGGTGATGTACGCGACGTGCGCGCGCTCGAAGGTCAGGGCGTAGGTCAGCTCGCGCCGCGCTTCCCAAGAGTCCGACGCGAGCAGGGCGAGGCCCGCGGCGAAGAGCGCGGCGGCGGTCTGGAAGGCCGCTCCGGCCTTGGCCTTCCTGCCGGCGCGCAGGTTCAGCGCCGCGACCTCGTCCCGCTCCGCCCGGGAACGCAGGAGCGCGGCGCCGCGGTTGAGGTGGCCGACGACGTCGAAGAGCGCCTCGTCGCGCTCGTCCGCGCGCTGCGCCCTGAGGAGCAGCCGCCCGATCCCGAGGTGCATCTCGGCGAGCTGTCCCGCCGGGATGAGCGAGTAAGCGGCTTGCTGTACCCGGTCATGGAGGAATCGATAGGCGCCGCTCTGGCGGAGGAGCAGCCCCTCCCGCACGGCCTCCTCGAGCGCGTCGCGGAGCTCCGCCGCCGGACGGCCCGCGACCACCGCGAGCGTGTCGAGGTCCAGGCTGCTGCCGAGGCACGCAGCGAGCTTGAGCGCGTCCCGCGCCGGGACCGAGAGCCGCTTGAGCTTGCCCGCCATCAGCTCGCCGACGTTGTCGGTGAACCCCTTGTCGCGGATCGCGGCGATGTCCCACCGCCACCTGGCCTCCTCCGCGTCGAAGGCGATGAGCCCCTCCTGGTGCAGCGCGATCAGGAACTGCAGCACGAAGAACGGATTACCGCCGGTCTTCTCGTAGACCAGCTGCGAGAGCGGCTCGACCTGCTCCGCGGGCGTGTGCGGCGCGTGGACCGTCTCGGCGACGAGCGCCCCGACGTGGGCGGCCGAGAGCGGCTCGAGGACGAGCTCGGAGACGGCGGCGCCGCGCTTGCGCGCCTCGGTCAGCGTGAGCCGCAGCGGGTGCGCGGGGCCAACCTCGTTGTCGCGGTACGCGCCGATCAGCAAGAGATGCTCGGACCCGGCGTAGGTGGCGAGCTGCTCGAGCAAGAGGAGGCTTCCCGCGTCGGCCCACTGCAGATCGTCGAGGAAGAGCGCCACGGGGTGCTCCTTCCGGGCGCACGCCGAAACGAAGCGCTGGAGCGTCGCGAGCAGCCGGCTCTGGGCCTCGGTGGGCGGAAGCTCGGGCACGGGCGGCTGGGGGCCGAGGAGCAGCCCGAGCTCGGGGAGCACGTCGGCGAGCAGCCTGCCGTTCGGGCCGAGGGCCTCCCGGAAACGCTGTCTCCAGCGCTCGACCTGCTCCTCGCTCGCGCCGAGGATCTCCTGCACCAGCGTCCGGAACGCCTGATGGAAAGCGCTGTAGGGGACGTCCCTCGCGGTTTGATCGAACTTGCCGGAGAGGAAGAACCCCCGCTCCCTCACGATCGGCCGGTACAGCTCGGCGACGAGCGACGACTTGCCGATGCCCGCATAGCCCGACACGAGCACCAGCTCTGGCCGGCCCTGCGCCACGACCCGCTCGAACACGGCGAGCAGCGCCTCGACCTCGCGCTCGCGCCCGTACAGCCGCTGCGGGACCCGGAATCGGTCGGAGAGGTCGCGCTGGCCGAGCGGAAAGAGCTGAATGGCGCCGGTCGCCCCGAGCTGCGCGGAGCACTGGTCGAGGTCATGCCGCAGGCCGAGCGCGCTCTGGTAACGTTCCTCGGCGGCCTTGGCGAGCAGCTTGAGCACGATCGCGGACAGGGCCGGGGGAATCGACGGGACGAGCGCGTGCGCCGGCGGCGGCTTCTGGGCGATGTGACAATGGACCCACTCGACAGGATCGCTCGCCCGGAACGGCAAGGTGCCCGTCAGCATCTCGTGGAAGGTGACACCGAGGGAGTACAGATCGGTCCGCTCGTCGATCCAGCGGTTCATCCGGCCCGTCTGCTCGGGCGCCATGTACGCCAGCGTCCCCTCGATGAGTCCGACGTGCTCGAGGTGCTGGAGCTCGCGGGGTATCCGGGACGCAATCCCGAGATCGGTGATCTTCACCTCGCCAGTGGCGGGGTTGAGGAGCACATTCTGAGGCTTGATGTCCTTGTGGACGACGCCCTGTCGATGCAGCCCGGCGAGCGCCTCGACCAAGCGGACGGCGACGGGAAAGAAGCGCTCGAGCGGCATCGGCCCGTCCTGGAGCCGATCGAGCGACACGCCGCCGAAATCCTCCAGGACCAGCGCCGGCTGATCGCCGAGCGTCTCGAGCGCATAGGGCTTGATGATGGCCGTGGTCTCGAGCGCCCGGGCGATCTCGTACTCGTGATGCAGCCGCTCGAGGGCGCGAGGGCTCGCGTGATCGCGCCGGAGGACCTTGAGCACCACGGGAAGGCCGTCGTCTTCGCGCACACCCCGGTAAAGAAGGGTGTCAGAGCCCTCGCAGAGGACCTCGATGATGGCGTAACGGGACGACGCCCCGTGATCGGACCAGACGGGATTGGTGCCCACAGGACCCCCACGACGGGTAATGCGAAGCATGCTGCCACGACCGGCGCGCATCGCCATCGCTTTGAGCGGACGAGGCGCCGGAACATCATCCGTCCTCCGCGAACCCCCAGCGCGCGCTACGCCCCACGCCGGCGCCACCCTGTCGAGGACATCGTGGCAGGACCTGCGCCACACGCTGGCTCGCGAACGCCGTCGCCGTCCGCCGCTCGACCGATCTCTCGTGCAGCAGCGCGCAGAAGCGCTCGATCGTCGTCTTCGTGGACGGTGCCCACTTCATCGCCCGGAGGATCGACGACAAGGTCGAAAACGCGGGCAGCGGCCCCCTCAATCCACCCATTCGGAACACGAAGTGGGGACCTTGATGATGCATAAGTGCCCAAGTCGAGACCAGAGTCCCCGCCCTCCCAGCCGTCGCCTCTCCACCCAGCCCCCGAGGGCACGCGACGTCCCGGCGGTCGCCTCCTCACTCAGCCCCTGAGAGCTCCCGGCTTCCCCGCCGTTGCCTCCCCGCCCCGCGCCGCAGGTTCCAGGCGTCTTTGCGACCGCCGCTCCACCCACCGCCGAGAGTCTCCATCGTGCTGCCCGTTGCCTCCTCACCCGGCGGCGGAGACCCCATCCCCTCCCCGATCGGCCTCGACAGTCGACAGCCAGCCGACGCAGAAACATCGTGTCTTCATCTCCGGCCCTCCCGCCGATCTCCCGCCGCCCGAGGCGCCTGCCGCGCCTCGGGCAAGAAACCGACCCAGCGCGCGCTGGCGCCTCGCCAATACCACGTGCGATGTTGCCAGAATGCCCTCGACTCGAAGAGAACCCAACCAGAAGCCGGAGACTCAGGCGAAGAAGCCCGGTACCAGCGTCAGGCAACCCTTCCTGACCGAGGACGCCGAGGTCGCGTTCCACCACTTCCGATCCATCGTGGCGCAAACCCCGGAGGACGATCTCGACCCCTGGACCGGCGATGCGCTGATCGTCGTCTACAAGGCAGGCGTCGAGATCTGGGGCCGCCGGAAGGTCGACGCGCACATCCCGGCGCTGATGTCGCGCGCGGCAGCGACCCCCCCAGGGGAGCCACAGGTGCCGCGAGCGGCGAGGCAGAGCCCGCTGCCCCGCCGCCGGGCGCGCCGCCGCCCGCGCCCGCGCCGACCGCGCAGCCGATCGACCCCTGACGTCCCCCCGGCGACGCCCCGCCCCGTTCTGCGGTAGCCTCTCCCGGCCCTATATATGAGCGACCTCCGCCAGCCCGCCGAGACCAAGTACGAACACGAGCTCGCGGCCCTCGCCGCCAACGACACGGCGCCGAGGCCGCCCGGGTGGCGCCTCTCGCCGAGGGCCGTCGAGACCTACATCCTCGGCAGCGACAAACCCGTCGGCGGCGTCGCGATCACCCCCAAGTACATCGGCGATCGCGCCCTCGTGCAGGTCGCCCTCGCGACCCTCGCCTCCGACCGCGCCCTCATGCTCGTCGGCGAGCCGGGCACCGCCAAGAGCTGGCTCTCCGAGCACCTCTCCGCCGCCATCAGCGGCACGAGCGCCCTCGTCGTCCAGGGCACCGCGGGCACCAGCGAGGAGCACGTCAAATACGGCTGGAACTACGCCCTGCTCCTCGCCGAAGGGCCCTCGCAGAAGGCGCTCGTGCCCTCGCCCATCCTCCGCGCCATGCGCGACGGGCGCTTCGCGCGCTTCGAGGAGATCACCCGCACCTCGTCGGAGATCCAGGACGCGCTCATCTCCATCCTGTCCGAGAAGCAGATCGCCGTCCCCGAGCTCGACCAGGTCGTCCCCGCGCAGCGCGGCTTCAACCTCATCGCCACCGCCAACACCCGCGACCGCGGCGTCAACGAGATGAGCGCCGCGCTCAAGCGCCGCTTCAACTTCATCACCGTCCCCGTCGTCGACGACCTCGAGCAGGAGATCCGCATCGTGCAGAAGCGCGAGGCCGAGCTCCGCGGCGACTACCAGGTCGGCGTCGAGCCGCCCGCCGAGCTCGCCAAGCTGCTCGTCACGCTCTTCCAGGAGCTCCGCGCCGGCGTCACCAAGGACGGCAAGACCAAGGTGAAGACCCCGGGCTCCGTCCTGTCGACCGCGGAGGCCATCAGCGTGCTCTTCAACAGCGGCATCCTCGCGCAGCACTTCGGCACCGGGAAGGTCACCGCCGACGACCTCTCCCGCTCGCTGCTCGGCGCGGTGAGCAAGGAGGGCGGCGACGACCTCAAGGCCGTCCGCGAGTACTGCGAGACCGTGGCCAAGGGCCGCGCAGGGCTCTGGAAGGAGTTCTACGCCTCCGCCAAGAAGCGCCTCGCGATCTGAAGGGACCCGATGGACCTCGACCGGCTCGCCGCCGTGCACCTCTTCCCGGTGCGCCACCACTCGCCGCGCTCCAGCGCGACGCTGCGCGCCTACCTCGACGAGGTGCGCCCGAAGGCGATCTTCGTCGAGGGCCCGAGCGACGCCACCCCGCTCCTCGAGGCGCTCGTCGACCCGAAGACCGTCCCGCCCGTGGCGATCCTCGGCTACCGCACCGACGGGGAGCCCGCGTCGTCCCTGTGGCCGTTCGCCGCCTACTCGCCCGAGTACGTCGCGGTGAAATGGGCCTTCGAGCACGGCGTGCGCGTCGAGCTCATCGACATCCCCGTCGGCACGACGCTCGCGCCGTTCGACGGCGCCCTGGTCGGCCACGACGACGCCGACGATCCGGGCGGCCACGAGCGCGAGATCGACGAGGACCGCGGCGAGCACGGTGAACACGGCGGACACGGCGAGCCCGGCGAGCACGCGGACGACGGCGGCGCAGGGGACGGCGGCGACGGCGAGCCCGCCAGCGCGGAGGGGGACCAGGAGAGCATCTATGCGGCGTGCGCGCGCGCCCGGGGCTTCCGCTCGTTCGAGGAGTTCTGGGAGGCCTCGTTCGAGGCGCCCCGCTACGATCCCGGGCCGTTCCGCGAGGCCCTGCTCGCGTACGCGGACCTCGTGCGCAGCGACGGGGACCGGCTGATCCACCGGGCGCGCGACGCCTACATGGCGCGGAGCATCCTCGAGCGCATGGGGCCGGACCTCGCCCCGAGCGAGGTCGCGGCCGTGCTCGGCGCGGCGCACGCGGCGGCGTTCGCGGCGCGCGACGTCGATCCGGCGCTGGAGGCGCGGCTGCCGGCGCCGATCCCGTGCGCCGTGACGCTCATCCCGTTCAGCTTTCCGCGGCTCTCCGAGCAGCTCGGGTACGGCGCGGGCAACCGGGCGCCGCAGTATTACCAGCGCGCGCACGACGCGGGCGGCGACTTCCGGCGCGCCACCCTCGAGGTGCTGATCGACTTCACCGAGCACCTCCGCCTCCGCGGCTTCATGGCCTCGCTCGCCGACACCATCGAGGCCTTCCGCCTCGCGGTCTCGCTCGCCGAGCTCCGCGGCAAGGCGGAGCCCGGCCTCGACGAGGTGCGCGAGGCGACGATCGCCACGATGTGCCGCGGCGACGCCACGCACGTCGACGGCTTCCTCTGGCCGGCCGTCATCGGGCGCAACGTGGGCCGCGTCGGGGGCGGCATCGGGAAGAACTCGCTCCAGGAGGAGTTCTGGCGCGAGGTGCGCGAGCGCAGGCTCCCCGCCACCGACGCGCCCGAGTCGTTCCGGCTGTCGCTCACGAACGAGGTCGAGGTCGGGACGAGCGTGCTCCTGCACCGGCTCCGCATCGCGAAGATCCCTTACGCGGCGTACGCCGGCACCCGGGCGGCCGGGCAGGGCGGCGCGGGCGCGCGCGGGCAGCGGCGCGGACAGGCGGCGAGCGAGGTGCCGCCGGACGAGCTGCTCCGGCAGCTGAGCGAGACGTGGGAGGCGCAGTGGACGCCGGCGACCGACGTGGCGCTCGTCGAGAAGATCGTCCTCGGCGACACGCTGGAGCAGGTGGCGACGCGGCTGCTCGAAGAGGACCTCGCGGCGTGCCACACGACCGGCGAGGCCGCCGACGTGCTGCTGAACGCCGTGCTCGCGTCGAGCGCCCGCGCGGCGGCCTCGGCGCTCGACGCGTGCGACCGGTTCGCCGCGGGCGACAGCGATCTGCCGTCGCTCGCCCGGGCGTGCCGCGCCTTCGCGGGGCTCGCGTCGTTCGGGTCGTCGCGCTCGCTGTCGTCGCTCGGCGACGGGGTGATCGCGACGATGCTGGAGAAGACGTTCGCGCGCGCTGTCCTGCGCGTCCACGGCGGCTGCACGGGCAGCGACGAGGCGGTCGCCCCGGCCAAGGAGGCGCTGCGCACGCTGCACGACGTGGCGCTGTCGCAGCCGATCGTCGACCGCGCCGCGTGGTTCGAGGCGGCGCGGGCGCTCGTGGACAGCGACGCGGTGAACCCCACGGCGTCAGGCCTCGCGTGCGGGCTGCTCTACCTGGCGCAGGTCATCGACGACGCCGACGTCGCGAGGATCGTCGGGCTGCGGCTCGGGAGCGCGGCCCTGCCCGAGGCGGCGGCGTCGTTCCTGGCCGGCTTCCTCGAGGTGAACGCGCTCGTGCTCGTGAAGAGCCGCCCCGTGGTCGAGGCGCTCGACGCGTTCCTCGGGGGCATCCTTCCCGAGCGCTTCAAGGACACGCTCCCGGTCCTGCGGCGCGCGTTCGCGGCGCTCGGCGCGACCGAGCGGCGGTACCTGCTCGAGAACGTGCTCGCCTCGCGGAAGCTCGGGGACAAGGCCAGCGCGGCGCAGGCGGTGCTGCTCGAGAAAGACCGCGAGAAGCTGAAGGAGATGAGCGAGGACCTGTCGCAGGCGATGGACGACCTCGACGACCTGCTCTGACGCCGGGCCGTGACCGCGGCGCGCCGCGCGCCGCCCTTGTTGCGCGGCCGGCCGCCGCCGGCTCATGATGCAAGCGGATATGGCAATCCAGGAAGTGACCGCCCAGCCGTCCCATCCGCTCGCGACACTCGAGAGCGACTACAGCCACGCGGTCGTTCACCTCGCGTGGGACCTGCATAAACGAACGAAGGAACGGGTGCTGCTCTTCGGGTTGGTCGAGCTCCTCCCTGCGGAAGTGCCGCCGCCCACCGACGACGGCGAGCATGTCCGTGAGCTCCGAAAGAGCGAACGCCGCGTGTTCGTGCGCCACACCGTGATGCCCGCCGGACGAGCCCTGGAGTGGTACCTTCGCTGCCGACGCGGGGACGCGGTGCTGCCGACGGACGATGGAACGCTTCCGGCCCCAGGCGACGAGCAAGCACGACGACTGCGGCTGCTCGATCTCGGGGAAGAACCCCCGTGGCCGAGCCTTGCGCTTGCAGTGGAGCAACAACAGGAAGTGCCTTTCGTCCCCGCGTGGCACGGGCAGCCACGTATGCACCACATGATTCCCTTGATCGACTTGGACTTGAAGACGCTCTGGCCACGTGAAAACGAGTGCCGTAACGCGGTCGACTTCCTGTCGGAGACGCTCCACTTCGATTTGGACGACTACCCGGAATTCTGGGGCTCGGTGCACCTCCTAGCACCCAACCCACTCTTCAGAAAGATGGAGGGAAGACGGCTGCCCACGAGCACGGAGCACATCGGCCAGATGCTCTACCGCTTGCACCCACGGGCGGGAAAGGACCTTACCGGCCTGGAGCTCGCCATCGACGAGCAGCGGGCCTCGGGGGAGTGCTCCACGACGAGGGTCGCCCTCGAGGGTCCTCTCATCCGCGTAACATTCAGACATAAAATCGGACGATTTCGAGAGGGAACTCGCGATCCGCTTCGCGGCCTACTTCACACGCGGCACACCGTCGTCCTGGCTGGCCTAACGGGAAGACTCTCTATCGGCGAAAACCGCAAGCGTGTTGTCCCGGTTCCCGCGACGCCCCGACGAGCCGCCGAGGAGTATGAGGTTGCTACACGCAGGACCGAAGGCCAAACCATCAAGATCGGCTCGACACGGGGGCCGCATGTCCCCGGAGCCGAATCGCGCATTTGGGCTGCACAGCGCGCCCGCAAGGCGCAGGATGCAGTCCGGAGCCTGAGCGAGCGATTGTTCGACGATGACGTCCAGGAGGCGACTGACATCCTCCGGAGCCTCCTCAATGAGGCGAGGCGAGAGGTCCTCATCATCGACCCCTACTTCGCCCGCCCAGAGTTGGTCCGATTTGCCCTGGCCGTAGGACAGATTGACGCACCGATCTCGATCCTCACATCCGCCGAGGTGCTCAAAGCTATGGACCCTTCCTCGAACAACATGGAGAAGGGGGACGTACTCCACGCAGAAATCCAGAACTTGGCGACGCAAAAGGATATTAACACGTTCAAGATCCGCGTCATGCCAGGCGAACGCCCGATCATCCACGATCGCTTTCTAGTGGTAGACGACCGCATTTGGCTCCTGGGTTCATCCTTCAACGAGTTCGCATCACGCGGCACCATGATCATCTCGCTCTCGCACCCGGAGCTCGTGCGCGACAAGCTCCGCCAAGCCTGGAACGATGCAGAGGAACTCGCTTCGTGGCTCCACGAGCGGCACGCATCTCGAATCGTAAAATCACCGATCTGCTCGACGCCGCAGGAGAAGTGTTCATGAGCGCTCCGCGGCTCGACAAGTCGACAGAAAAGCAACGAGCGCCAACCGAACGCGACGAACGCACTGCTGTGCTCAGGCGCGCCGCCATGGATCTCTCGTCAGGCCCCGTCGACGTCGCGGCGTTGATGCACGTGTACCATGGCAGCAAAGGCTTACCCCGTAATGCGCTCATGGGGTTCGAAGATGCGTTCGTCGATAGCGTACTGGCCCAGCCGGCTCTTCACCGCGCATGGATTGAAGCCCTGCGATCCGCCATCACGACGTGTACTGCCACCGCGCACACGCTCGCAGATGGACGCCTGGATTCACGCGACCGAGAGGCGCTCGAAGCTGAGGCTCGGCACTGGCAGCATTTGCGTGATCCGTTCTTCGTGTGGGAAGCTCGAAGGAACGACGGCCCGCTCAAGGATGCAGGGGGGTTCGAGTTCGATATCCTCTTGCGGCTCGATCGAAGGGCGTGGCTCGAGGCGCTCGACGCGCTGCCATGGCCCAGCTTGATGTGGAACACCGTGTGGCTGTCGGACATCGCCTCCAATAGGGAGCTCCTCATAGAGCTCATCCGAGCCGCTCCGCCCGTGTTCGACGAGGAGGGCCGATGGACCCGCAGTGTTTCCCTGCTGCTCGTGGCGGAGCTCCTCCGAATGCACGCCGATCGCCTCGACGATAAGGGCACGCGAACCCAATGGTTGCGCGAGGCGTATGGCCTGCTCCTCACCCGCCCAGATGGCGCGACGATCGCGTGCGCGCTGCTCGCCGATTTGTCGGCGCAGCATCTGAGCGACGTCACGAGACAACCCGGAGGCGATGGGGCCACCTCGAGCCTCGCGTTGGAGACGCTGGTGGAAAGCTTACTACACAGCGGCATCCGGGTGGCTTTCCTTCATCGCTTCTGGAAAGAACGCGAGGCGCTGACGCAGCGCGAGGTCGGTGATGGCTCGGCCCGACGTTCCGTGCGTGCCCGCTCCTTCCAGAAGCCTGCGTACATCGGCGAGGGCCGTCGGCAGCTCAGCTACAATGCCTTTCCCCTGCTCTACGGGTCTGCCCGCGTGCTCGACGCAGCCGATGCTCCCCACGAGGAGCTGGAAGGATACTGGGCGTGGCTCGTCGAGATCCTCGACGGTCGCGCCCCTGGCCTCTCGACCGCGGCGATCTGGTCGCATTGGGACGAGGCCGTGCAACCGCTTGCTCGGCTCCTCGCGCGCCTCCCCGCCCCGTCTACTGCGTGGCGCGCGGCCTACGCGCGCCTCGAACCACAACGACGTCGGAGCCAGTTCCTCGTCCGTTACGAGGATCATGACAGCGACGAGCCGAGTCTCATCCTCGTGCGCATCGGTCTGTTCGCCTGTGCGTTCCTCGGGGCCGCGGAGGACGCCGCACAACCAGGAGCAGGCCTTAACGCGTTCTTCTGGACTGTCTACGATGCAGTTCGACGCCTGTGGCTGACTGCGGCCGTCGATCCTTCCGACTCAAGAAAAGCTCTCGTGGCGACGTGCTTCGCATTCATGCCCACCGTCTTCGGTGACGCATTGAAGGATGCGTTGAAACGCGCCGCTCCCCCGATCGCCACCGAGCCGTGGCTCGTCTGCTTGGCAGCGCACCACCTCACGCAGAATGGCGTTGAGCCACGCCGGGTCGCCGAGTTCTTCGCTGCTGCGGGAGCCGATTTGGCGTACAGCCTCCAGGACGTCTTCACGTGGGCCTCCCTTACCGGGGTGAAGGACGATTTCCTCCCGGCATTCAAGACGCTCGCGGGCGCTATCGATCTGACACCGCCCGGCGAGGTGTCCGAGACCGCCGAGCAACGGCACGCGCGCCACGAATCACTGTTCGTCCAGCGAGTCCCTTGGGGCAAGGACATGCTCAACCGCCTGCAGAGAGACGGCTGCACACCGGTCAGGATTGAGCCTTTGAACGAGCTCAGCACCACATGGCTCATCCAGGCACGCGCGTCGGCACAGCTCCGCGAGACGTTCGCGCTAGCGCCCGAGCTACGGATCCTGGCAGCCACCGGGAGCTTCGACGGTCGAGATATCCTCCGGGCGGCCGAGTATCCTGCAGGTGCCGGCGAGATCGATCCCGATCTGCTGCTCATCGCAACCGAGCGCAGGGACCTCACCGAGCGCCTCCCGTTTCTGCCCGGTCCTTGGGGCCAGCGGATCCCCTGGGTTCCCGTGGAGAATGTGCTTCCACCACTCATCGAGTCGATCCGCCTCCATGCGCGCGACTTCGACCTTTTTAGCCGCGTCGATCCCGTCCACGGACGCGCCTTGATGGGGCGTGAGGATGAGATCTCGCGCCTCTCATCGCACCTCCTCCGCGGTGACGCCGTGGGCCTCTTCGGGCTGAGCAAGGTCGGTAAGTCCTCGCTCCTTCAGGCCGTGGCGGAGCGCTTCGATCCCGTCGGTGCCCCGCAGGCGCTCATTCACTTCACGCCCGCGCCCGAGGAGGGTGCGCTGGTTCAGGCGCTGGTGGTCGCGCTGGACGTGCAGAACATCGCCGATGTGCAGCATCCCGCAGGACAAGGGCTTGACAAGCTGCTCTTCGTCATGGTCGAGCAGTTGCGCGATCGGCTCCTCCGGGCAGCCCCCCACGCTGTATTGCCCGAGCGTCAGGCCGAGTTGCTGGACGACTTCGAGCGCCTGCTCGAACTCGCGCTCGCCATCCAGCCTCTGCCTATCTGCTTCATTCTTGATGAGTGCGATCTTCTCTTCGAGGACCACCTCGGCGAGCACGGCATATGGCGCATTGAAAAGCTCTTCGAGCGGCTACGTCGAATCGCACAGCACACCCAACGCGTCTCACTTGCCTTGGTCGGGCGAGACCCAGCACCGCTCCTGCGCTCTGAACGCGGAACGGCAGACAACCCCTTGCGATCCTACTGCGAGATCTCCTGGCTGGGCCCGCTCCGACGCGACGAGAGCGACGATCTCCTCACGCGCCTCTGCCTTCGAGTAGGTCTCACCGTCGGGTCGATGACGAAGGAAGCCGCTTGGGCGTCAACCGGCGGATTCCCGGTGCTCCTGCGGCAGTACGGCTCGGCCCTGCTCGAAGTGGTGAAGCGCGATCAGCCTGATAGCCAGCACGTTGTACACACGGATGTTTTCTGCGCCGAAGCCGCGATGTTGGTCCGGCAGCGCGCTCTGGTGCTCGAGGCCGGACGCGAGGTTCGCGCCTTGCTGGCGAGATCTTCGCCGCCGGCGCTGGAGCTCTTTCAGGCGCTCACCGCGCCGAGCACCAAGGACCTGGGCAAGGTCGTTGCGGCACACGACGGCTGGGAGGGAAGCGCGGCGAAGCATCTCCAGCGCTATGGCCTGCTGACCGGCAGCGCAGAGATGCCGCGGATCCCGGAAGCGCTCCGACCGCGTGGCGCACACGCGCCCCCAGTGCGCACGCGTGCGGTGCAACGGCGGAGGGCGCGCCATGGCGCATGAACACAACCCCTATCGCTTGGGTGAGGACATCGAAGTCGTCGTGCCGCGCACCGACCTGCTGCGCGAGGTACAGCAGGAGCTGATGTCGGGAGGAGGGCTTGGATACCTGCTCGGCAGCTGGGGCGTGGGTAAGAGCGTCTTCCTCGCCCAGCTGCACAAGCAGCTCCAAGGTATCCCGGGCGTCCAGTCGCTCTTTTTCCGCGAGCCACCGATGTTCAGGACCATCGATGCGCTCTGCCGGAAGCTGGTTGATGAGCTCCTTGTGGATGTCCCCGTCGAACAAGGTAGGCTCGAGCCTTTGCGCCAAGATCTCTATCGGCTCGCCGAGCCTCTCAAGGTTATCGAGAGATACCAGAATGACGTGAAGTCCGATCCCCATGTGCTCGTCCTGCTCTACGATGAGCTGAACGACTACGTTGATCCGTCAGGCTTCGGGCGAGAGTGGTTCAAGCGGATCGAGAGCGCCAGAAAGGCGCGATCCGCCCGCCTCAAGGTCTTCGCAACGGGAGGCCTAGGGGTCTTCGACATAGGGGAATCTCTGGCCTCTCCCTTCCTCTCACGCGCGCGCCGGTTCATCATGCCGGCGTTCACGCAGGACGAGTTACGGGCGCTATCTTCACCTATCTGGGAGAGAATGGGTGTCAGGGTCGACGACGAGATCATCGATCATCTCCTGCTGCACTCGGGAGGGAACGCCTACCTCGCACAGTACGGTCTCCACGAGCTGTGGGAGCGAAACTCCGTTCGCGTCGAGGACGTCGTCGAGATCTATGGCTCCTTCAGAGCGAGGCGGCCGGATTTCGTACGCCGCTTCCGGCGAGCGATCGCGGACGTGAGGCTGTCGCGCCTGCCCATGAGGTTCTGGGACGTCATCTTGCGAGGCGGCGGCAAGCTCCGCCGACGAAAGGTGGACGAAATATTTGCAACTGAGGAGAACCCGCTTCAGTTCGAGATCCTGGACATCCTCCATCTGCTCCAGTCCGCAGGCCTAATCCAAGTCCTGTCGGCCGCCGATGCCGATCCCATCCTCGTCACAACGATCCCCAGCATCCTCAACTTTGAGCCCCGGCGCGCCCGCAAGAGCAAGCCGACGCTCCGGAAACAGCTCATCGCCGACCTGCTCGACATCCTCGTCGTGGTGCGCTCCATGGGGCTCGACATGTTCAGGCAAGGCGGCGAGCTCGTGCAGGAGAAGCTGTTCTCTGCGCTCATCACATCGAACCTGATTTCCCGGGGGTGGAAGGCCGTACGCGAGGACAGGCGCAGTACAGGATTCGCCGACGTCAGAGCGACGCACGACGATTTCCCATCCGAGCATGCCATCATCGAAGTCAAGCGCTGGGCTCGTGATTTCAGGATTCACCAACAAGTATTGGACTACAAAGATGACTCTACGACCGCGCTGGCGGCAGTGATGATCAGCAAAGCGCAAAACGGCAACTGGCGAGAACAGTACAAGCAGCGATGTCTCACGAAAGAATGCCAGGTGAGAGACAGCGAGTGGATCGAGTGCAAAGGCCCGCTCCGTGGCTACTATCGCGCTAGATCGATCGAAGGCCCCGAGGTCGACCACTTCCTGCTCCAGCTGCCGCGGCGTCGTTGAGCTCTCCTGCTTACATGGCCACCTGTGTACAAGTACATTGCTACGGGCGCGCGCCGGGGCCGTCCGGCCGAGCCAGCGGGGCTCGCTCGCCTCACTCCTCCCGGCCGGCCCGCGACCAGCCGCCGACGTTGAGGTCCGGGTGCTCCGCCAGGAAGCTCTGCAGGCCGGGCGGCGGGGACGCCCACGCTGCGAGGCGCGCCGGCGCCTTCTTGGCGGGCACCACCGCCGAGCGCGTGTAGGAGCTCCACGCGCCGTCGCCGCAGGCATAACACGCAGCGCGCGCGAGCTTCGCGGTCACCCGGAGCGCCCCCCGCGCGTCGTAGGCCGGCGCGATCTGCACGAGCTCCGGCGCATTCTCCTCTTGCCGGGCGGCCTCGGGGTCGGCCTCGTCCTCGTCGAGGAGCGCCTCGGCCTCGCCCTGCAGCGCCGGCACGCCGGACACCTCGGCGAGCAGGTCGACGATCGCCCCCTTGTCGGCGTCCCACACCGTGAACCCCACGCCCACGAAGCCGTGTGCGCCGCACGCGTAGCTGTACGTCCGCTCCTCGATGAACAGGTACGGCCCGACGCTCCCGATCGCCTCCGCCTCGTGCTGGATCACGTTGCTCCCATCCGCGTCCGACGGCGCGATCACCTGCTGGCGCGCGCCCGTCCCGCGCAGCACGAGCTCCGCGCGGTTCGCGGTGCCCTCGCCCGGCTCGCGCGTCTCCTCGGGCCCGAACTCGCAGGCCGAGGTCTCCACCTTCACCTCGCGCACCTCCCAGCGCCACTCCCCTCGACCGGTCGCCACGACGATCCCGGGCTCCTCGCGGATCACCGCGCCTTCCTCGGTGAGGTGCCATGTCCGAGGCGGCCCATCGCCCGTGCGGCCCCAGACGAGGAGCTCCCCGCCGAGCGCGGCGCCCTCAGCGCCCTTGGCCTCGGACGAACGCGGGGCAGGCGGGTGCGGGACGTCGAGGGAAACGGGAAGAGCCGACTGCGGGCGGGCGGCGCAGCCGGAGATCAGCGCAAGCAAAGCGATCGACGTGGCGAGTCGGGGGCGCGGCATGCCGGCCCGAAACAGCACGACGCGTGCCGCAGGGCGCTGTCAGGAAAGGCCGCGCCGCGCAGGAGGCGGGTGTCTCCGCAGGCCCACACCGCGTGGCAGCCAGGAACCATCATGGCCCTTCAGAGGGCGGGATGGGTCGGCCACGTCGCCACGAACGCGCTCTCACCCGGTCAATGGCTCGCTGGGCGAGGACGATCCGCGCCCCAAAGCGAGAGCGATCGTGCTCGAGCAGTTCATCGAGCAGGGGCGCAAGCAGGGGATGGCGCAGGGGACGATCGAGCTGTACGAAGCGCGGTTCGGCCCCATGCCGCCCGCGCTGCAGTCCGCCGTGGAAGCCATGCGCGACCTGCCGACGCTCCGGAGGTGGCACCTGCTCGCCGGAACCGGGACGCGTGAAGCCGTGCACGACGCCATCTCCGCCGAGCCTGCCGGGCGCTCATCCTGAACCACGCCTGGCTCGATGTCCTCGGAAAGACCGGCACCATGACGTCCGACAGCAGTATCCTCCCCGAGGGACGCCGGGCGCACCCCGGCGCGTCGGGCAAGGACCAAGAACGGACATCCTTCCACTCTGACATCTAGAGGCCTTCGTGAAAGACATCCTCTCCGCGCGCCTGGACTCCGGCGCATTCCCCGCCGGCAGCGTCGAGCTCGTGGAGCTCTCGGGGCATGAGACGCTGGCGCAGCTCTTCGCGTTCGAGATCCGGGTCGTGTGCAAGGATCCGGGCGGGATCGACGAGGAGGCGCTCCTCACGGAGCCCGCGGCGCTCGTCTTTTCCCGGGGCGGACACGAGGAGCGAAAGCTCTTCGGGATGGTCTCCGTGGTCAACGACGCGCTGCACACCGAGACGATGCACCTCGGCTACTCGCTCACGTTCGTGCCGCGCGCCTGGAGGCTGAGCCTCACCGAGACGTCGGAGATCTTCATGGATCTCACGGTGCCGGAGATCATCAAGAGAAAGCTCGAGCGGGCGGGCCTGGCGGAGGCGGACGACTTCGAGCTCCGGCTCAACGGCTCCTACGAACCGCGCGAATACGTCGTACAGTACCAGGAGACCGACCTCCAGTTCGTGTCGCGCCTGGCGGAGCACCTCGGGATCTCCTTCTTCTTCGAGCACCAGAGCGGTCGCGACGTGATCGTCTTCACGGACGACAACAGCGGTTTTCACCCGATCGCGGGGGACGAGCACGTCCCGTTCTACGCTCGCGGCGATCGGATAGGCGTGCACCGGTTCGAGGGGACGACGCGCACGATCCCGAACCGGTACGTGGTCAAGGACTACAACTACAGGACGCCGCACCTGCCGCTCATGGCGACCGCCACCGTCTCCGGCGCGGCGGGCGGCGATATCGTCGAGTACGGGGCGCACTTCAAGACGCCGGACGAGGCGCAGCAGCTCGCCCGGATCCGCGCCGAGGAGCTCCGGGCGACGCGGCGCGTCTTCGCGGGGGCGAGCGACGTGCAGGTCCTCGGCGCCGGCGCGCGCTTCACGCTGGAGGGGCACCCGCGAGGGGACATGGAGCTCTTGCTCGTCGAGGTGCGCCATCGCCTGCAACAGGGGGCGCTCGGCACGGGCACGGGGCACGAAGACGCGTATGCCAACGAGTTCCGGGCGATCCCTTTCAAGACGGCGTACAGGCCGCCTCGGGTCACGCCCAAGCCGCGGGTGCACGGGGTGATCACGGGCGTCGTCGAGGCGGCCGCGAAGAGCAAGTACGCCGAGGTCGACGAGACGGGCCGCTACCATGTGCGGTTCCTGTTCGACACGAGCGACGCGAAGGAGGGGCGAGCGTCGAGGCCGGTGCGCATGGCCCAGCCCCACGCGGGGCCGGGCTACGGGTTCCACTTCCCGCTGCGGAGCGGGGTGGAGGTGATCCTGACGTGCATTGACGGCGATCCGGACCGCCCGATCATCGCCGGCGCGGTGCCGAACCCGCAGACGCCGAGCACGGTGGAGGCGAAGAACGCCAAGCGGAACGTGATCAGGACGGGCGGGGGAAACGAGATCAACATCGACGACACCGAGGGCGAAGAGCGCATCAAGATCTCGACGCCGTACGGGGGCGCCTGCCTCCAGCTGGGAGCGCCGAACACGCCGGAGTCCGGCGCCGCGATGACGACCACGGACGCCTACAGCCAGGTGGCCAGCGCGGGCATCAACACGGTCACCACCGTCATGAACTCGGTGGCCAGCACGATGTCGTTCTTCGCCGCGGCCGACATCACGAATTATGCGGGTGTGTCGAATGTCCTCGAGCTCACGGACAAGATCGACAGCGTCGCAGGGAACCTCCTGGCGACAGCCAAGTCGGTGCTCGACCTTCCCAAGAAGTACGAGGCCACCGAGCAGGCGAAGCTGGACGAGGAGGTCGTGCGGACTGAAGAGGCGGCGAAGCGGCTGGAGGAGGAAGCGGTCCTGTCCGGCGCGGCGCTCCCCTCGCCCCCTCCGATGGTCCAGGGCCCGGACGGGATCGAGCGCCCGATGACGCAGGAAGAGTGGAATGAACAGCTGGCGGTGTCCGATCAGCGCGTCCCTGTGGCGCGCGCGGCAGCGCAGAGCGCGAAGAAGGCCGCCGAGGCGAGGAAGAAGGCGTTCGAGGCCGATGAGACCAACGTGGCGCTGAAAGGAGTCGGGAGCGCGGTCGACGCCGCCACCGTCGGGCACGCTGCCCTAAAGGGTGGGCGCGCCCTCATCAGCAGCGCGTCCAAGCTGATGAAATCCGCCGGGGACAAGTCGGCCGCGGCCGTGGCGAACGGGATGTCCGTCGGCGCGACCATGGCGGCGAGCCCGGGGCGTGTACCGAGCCCGGTAGCGCCCGTCACCTCGCCGAGCTGTACCAACGCCGCCCTCGGGACGTCGGCGGTCATCGGGCACGCGAACGCGTTCGTGTGCGGCGCCTCGAACGCCGTGCTCGCGTCGGGCGGCGGCACGGTCGTCACGGGAGCCGCGACCGCGGTGCTCAAGTCTCCCGGCGCGGTCGAGATGGCGAGCGGCGTCAAGGCGTTCATCACATCGAGGCTGGTCGACATCCGGGCGACCGCCGCCATCGCCATGCAAGCGGCCATCCTACGCATCGAAGCCACCTCCAGGGCCCTTATCCAGGCGCAGGCTCTCGACATCCATGTCGAGAGCAATTTGGACGCGCGTGTCACCGGCAACACCAACATCAAGTCGGGCGGCTCCGTGAGCATCAAGGGCGGCTCCGTGAGCATCAAGGGTAGCTCCGCGCTCGCAGGGGAGGCGGCGAACGTCTCCTTTCACGGCACGAAGGAAGCTGAGCTCAAGTCGGGCGGTTGGTCCGCCACGCTGAAATCGGGGCAAGCGAGAATCGGCGGTCCGGCCTCCGGGTGCACGCTGACGAACGGCTCGGCTGTCCTCAAGTGTGGCTCGATGGTGACCTGCACGAAGGACAGCGTGAAGGTCAAGGCGCCCTCCGTGGAGCTCAAGGGAAGCGGGAGCATTCGACTGAACGGCGCGCGGATCGACCTCGGCTGAGCTGTCTGGAGGGTGGGCTCGGGTCCGCCGACGCTCAGCGGCGCTAGCGTCGAGCCGTGGCCGGAGCTCACGGGCTCAAGGGTTGGGAGGCTTTCCACATGGCCCACAGAAAAATTGCCGATCCCAAGATCACGACGAGGCCGAAGTGTATGCATCCGTGCCTTAGGAGGATGCGATTTCGCTCTCGCTTGAACCTCTCCACAGCCACTTTCTCTTGAATCACGGATTGATAGGCCACACGGGCTTGCTCCTCCTCGGCGCGAGCACGCGCCTGCTCCATCTCCAGCTTCATTTCCAGGTTCAGCCTTTCCTCAGCCATGTCCGCTGCCCGCTGCAAGGCCTGGTCCCGAGTCATCTTCCTCGGCCCGGGCTCCTTCTCGCCGTCGAATAGCAGCCTGCCCGCCGGATCGAACTTCCAGGCGATGCCCTCCTCGCTGAAGAGCCAGAAGGCCCCGTCAGGGCACACGGCGAGCCTCCTCTCCGACCAGAAAGAAGGGCCGTCTTCCGCCTCGAAGTCGATCTCGGCCTTCACGACGATGCTCGGCTCGCCTGTCGCGCTGACCCGCACGACGCGGCTGCACCCGAGCACGTAGGCGTTGCCCCGGAGGTCGGCGCCGAGCGCGAGCTCCTCGTGATCCATCTCCGGCCTGGGGAGCTCGACGCAGTAGACCTTCCGTCCGTCAGCGTCGAAGCGGGCGAGCGCGCCGCCGGGTGACTCATCCACCATGTAGAGCGAGCCGTCCGGCCCGCAATGCAAGGTATGGGCGGTGCCCCCCAGGTGCACCGGACGATCGCGCAGATCCTTCAAATCGTAGATCGAGGCGTCGCTCTGCCGAGCGCTGCTCGCCCACACGGGGACCTCCACGCCGTTCGCCGCGATCCGCCGGAGCTTGCCATCCGCGCAGATCAGCAGCGAGCCGTCGCGATCGCAGGTCAACAGACCGCGCGCACGCCGATCGGCGTCGGGCACGAGCGCCGCGGCGGCTGGATCCTCGACGGGCGCGCCGGTCGTAAGAGAGAGCCAGAGCGGCGGCGAGCGTCGTGCGCCGATCACGAGGAGCCTGTCCTTCGAGCAGTGCAGGGAGCGCGCGGCTCCCGGAAGATCGCGTCGCACCCAGCGTACGTTCAGCGACGGATCGATCGACCACAGGACATGCTCGACCTCCTCGTTCACACATCCGCTCGCGTCGCAGTGCCAGCGCGACTGCGTGGCCGCGCAGTACAGGTTCCCCTCTCTGTCGACGGCCACCTCCGGAAGGCCTTTCCAGTCGAACAGCCCCGCGGCGACGGCAGGGGCGCGCTCGCTGACCGAAGGATCGAAGCAGAGGACCCAGGGCGTGGCCGCCTGGCTTGCCCCTGAGCCCACGCGCTCGCCAGGAACGCTCACGCTCGCGCCGCAGAGCTTGCAGGCGCACGTTCGGTTCACCCCGTCGAGCTCGACCGTCGCACCGCAGCGCGGACATGGAAGCGTCGCCGCGTCGACCTGGAGCTCCGGCGGCAGCGCGCGCCGATCCGGCTCCTCGCCCACGAGGTGCGTGACGCTCGGGAGCGCGCCCGCGACCTCCGCGGGCACCGCCCTCACCCAGATCCGCCTGGCGCAGCGGGCGCAGCGGATCAGCGCCTGCGCTCGCACCTCCTGGACGCTCGCCACGGGGATCGCCGTCTCGCAGCCATGGCACGCGGGTACGGCCCGCGCGTAGACGACCGACAGATCGCCCGCCGAGCTGCGGCGCTCCTCGTTCAGCGCCAGCTTCGGGCCATCGTGGATCGCGTCGCGGAGGAGCCCCGACCAAAGGCCGCCGTCGATCGCCGTCGACCTGCCGCAGCGCGGGCAGCCCACCTCGCGGGCAAGCCTGTTGACCGGCACCCGAGCGCCGCAGGCGCCGCACTTCGTCTCCACTTTCACCGCGACGCTGGCCATGGCCCTTCCCTCCTCTCGACGCGTGATCGCGGAGCCATCGGCTTCACGCCCCGTCGCGCCGCTCTCCTCGTACCCCGCACCCGAGCTCCCTATCCTAAGCGATAAGCTGCTCACCGCCCTCGCGCAGGGGGCCCTCCGACCTCGCCCAGCCCCGCGACCGGCTCACACGCGACGGCGCGCTCGATGGCGGCGCGAAGCCAGCTGTGGCCCTCGTCGCCCTCGGAGCGTTCCGGCCAGACGAGCGTCAAGGTGTAGCCCCTCGCCTCGAGCGGACACGGCCGCACCACGAGATCGAGCTTCCGGGCCAGCGCCACGGCGACCCGCGCGGACACGGTGAGCAGCAGGTCAGAGCCGGAGAGGATGAACGGAGCGACGAGGAAATGCGACACGGTGAGGGTCACCCGACGACGCAGCCCCCGCGCCGCCAGCTCCTGATCGATGACGTTGTGGTCCTCTCCGTGCGGCGAGATCATCAGGTGCTCGCAGGCAGCGTAGCGCGCCGCCGTGAGCGCCTTCCGGGAGGCCGGGTGGCCCCGCCGCATCAGACAGACGAGCTGCTCGGCCGCGAGCTGCGTGGACCGGCATCCGTCGGGCACCGGCCCGCCGCGCCCCAGCTTGGCGTCGAGCTCGCCGCGGCGCAGGAGCTCGGCGAAATCCGGCGGGATGTTGCGGCACCGCAGGTTGACGTGCGGCGCCTCGGCGGCGAGGATCCTGGTCAACGGCGGGAGCACGAGCAGCTCCAGGTTGTCGGTCGCGACGAGCCGGAACGTGCGGGTCGAGCGCCTCGGGTCGAACCGCTCGGCCTGGCCGAAGACCTGCTCGAGCCGCTCGACGGCCTCGGCTGCTCTCGGCAAAAGGTCCCGCGCGCGCTCGCTCAACGTCATCTGCCTGCCCACCTGGACGAGCAACGGATCCCCGAAATGGGCGCGCAGCCGTGAAAGCGCGTGGCTCATCGAGGGCTGCGTCACGCCCACCCGGCGCGCAGCGCGCGTGACGCTCCTCTCCTGGAGCAGAGCGTGCAAGGCCACGACAAGGTGGGTGTCCACCGACTGCAGACGCATGGTCGATGGATACCACGCCAACCCATAGACATCACCTATGTGTTGGCGCGCCCGCTATCGATTCGACGATCGATCCGCCGGCGCGTATCTCTGGTCTCCTGAGGGCTCGTGCCGCCGCACAGAGAGAGCCCCCAGGCCCCAACCCAGGAAGCTGCCATGATCATCGAGTACATTCGCTACACGATCCCCGCCGAGCAAGAGCAGGCGTTCCTGTCCGCTTATCGCGCCGCGGCCACGGAGCTGCGCGGCTCCGTGCATTGCCTCGACTATGAGATCTCCCGATGCACCGAGGAGCCGGCGAGCTTCGTCGTCCGCATCCGCTGGGACTCGCTGGAAGGCCACCTCCAGGGGTTCCGCAAGGAGGCGTCGTTCCCGTCATTCTTCGCCAAGGTGAAGCCCTTCTACGCGTGCATCCAGGAGATGAGGCACTATGCCTTGACCGACGTCGCCGGCGCGGGGGGCCGCCCTGGCGGCTGAACGAGCGCGCGTACGAGGCGGGCTCCCCTGGTTTCGCGCAGGCCATCGTGCGATGCTCGGTTGATGACGCGGAAGATCGCATCGGCCCAGGCGCTCGCTCTCGGACGGTCGCTCTCGCTTCTTCTGCTCCTCGTTCACTGCACGAGCACGCCGAGCCCGACGACCTCGGCCGCGACCCCGGACGCTCCGCCCGGCCGAGGGCCTGGCGCGATTGCGGAGCGGGGACCCGGCCCCGAGCCGGCCCCCGAGCAGGGGCCGGCCCGAGGGCCCGAGCCCGCGACAGGCGGCGCGCCGACGTCCGCTCCCGACAAGAGCCCTGCTTCCGGTCAATCGCCCAGAGCGGACCTCCCGCCGCCCACCAAGCCGGCACGATGCGCTGCTCCGGCCCGACCTGCTCAGGACTTCGTCGACTGCGTCGGCCGCGAGGTGTTCGCCGCCGGCTGCTGCTACCCTGGCTTCGAAGCGGCCTGTGCTGGCCTCGGCTGCTCTCCGACGTCCTGCGAACTCTTGAAATCGAACCCCCCGCAGGCCGGATGCACCCGCTGATGTCCATGCACCCGGAGGGCGCGGCGATAGGTAGCTCTCGACAACAGCCATGTCCGCGGCGATGGCCCGGTCGCTCGTCGCCGTGGGAGCACAGGCCCGTCGCGGCGCTCCTCATGCTCCTCGCGGCGGGCGCCGCGCTCGCGGCCTGCTCCAGGGTCACCGGCGCGCCGAAGGGCCGCGAGGCAGCGCCGGAGCGCGACAGCGGCTGCGCGGATCCTGCGAAGCCCAAAGCGTACTTCTATCCTGCGGAGAACCGGACGGACTACGCGCCTGACGACCCCTGGAAAGACGGCTGCGCCATGCTGGTGCCAGATCACCTGTTCTGCTGCCCGGAGAAGGCGCCCGCCGGCCCGCGGGAATAGGTCGTACCGAAGCCGCCGCACCCCATCGAGCTCCGGCTGCTGCTCCTGCATTGCCTCCAGGGGTCCGGATCGTTTCGGCGGTTCAAGGCCGTGCTCCCCAGGCCAGAGCAGCGCCGCCGCTGGCGCATCTTCCGGCGCGAACAGATCCGTGCCAGAGCGCCCCGGTGGCCTGGGCCCGTGACAGCGGGCCATGGAGACGCGATCATGAACGATATCGACGATAAACGAGATGTGACGAGCCGCCCGAGCCCCCGCCGCTGGCTCGTCGCGCGGCGAGCCACGGGCCTCGAGCCCTGGGTCGCCGGCGCCGTGCTCACGGCGATGGCCCTGGGCCCGATCGCCTGCGGCGGCGTCACCACGTTCGAAGGAGGGAAGGCGCTCGCCGTCGTGGGCCGGCCGCCCGCGCCGCCCCCGCCGCCTCCGCCGCCCCCGCCGGAGCGCGTGGTCGTGACGGACGACAAGATCATCATCAACGAGAAGATCCAGTTCGAATACGACCAGGCGACGATCCGGACGGAGTCCTACAGCTTGCTGGACGAGGTCGTCGCCACGATCAAGAAGCACACGCACATCAAGAAGATCGCCATCGAGGGCCACGCGAGCGCCGAGGGGTCGGCCGATCACAACCTGAAGCTCTCGGACCGCCGCGCCAAAGCCGTGATGAAGTACCTCGTCGACCACGGGATCGCCGCCGGCATGCTCACCGCCAAGGGCTTCGGCAAATCGAAGCCCATCGCGGACAACGACACGCCGGAGGGGCGCGAGAAGAACCGTCGCGTCGAGTTCAACATCGTCGAGCAGGACACCGCGCAGAAGACCGCGGACGCCGGGAAATGAACGCTGGTCCGAAGCCGCCCGTGAGCGGCGCTCCCCGCAAGGAGGCGAGCATGAAGCAGTGGTTGTCGGGTCTTACCATGATGGTTCTGGCGAGCGCGTCCGCGGGCTGCTCCTTCGCCGTGCGGAACGCCGAGATGTACCGAGACGATACGGCCGCGCTGCTCGAGACGAGGCGCGACGAGATCAGCGCGTGTTATGACGCAGAGCTCGCGCGGAACCCCGGCGCGCAGGGCAAGGTCACCGTCGCTTTCACGGTGCTCGAGGACAGCGGCCGCATCACGAACGTCGCCGTCGACCCCGCCGGCACCACCGCGTCGGACGACGTGGCGAGCTGCGTCGTGAAGTCGATCGACGGGCTCGTCCTCACCCCGCCCGATGAGAAGCAAGGCAAGGGGAAGTTCGTCTGGGAGTTCACCGTCGGGGCGCCGAAGGCGTAGCTCCGCCGCGCCGGCGGAGCCCGGCAGCACCGCCGCGCTCCGCCGCGCCGTCCTCCTTGTGCCCGGCGGCCACGCCCCCTATCCTGCCGCTGTGCGGCACGCGCGCACGGCGCTCGCGGCCGATCGCTGCTCGCGCCGCGGGGCGGCTCATCGGGCTCCCGCCAAACAGGCTCTCTGGAGAGCTCGCGATCCCTCCGACACCCCACAGCGATGAGCGCTCGCACCCCCAAGAAAGCCCCTCCGCCCCCCTCCCCCGCCGGCGCGACGGACGACCTCACCGACGGCGACCGCGACGCCCTCCTGCGCTGGCGGCTCGCGCTCGGGCCCGAGGCCGAGCGCGTCGATCCTCGGCTCTCCCTCGGGGGGCTCGGCGGCGGGGCGTCCGCTCTTCACGTTGACCCGCGGCGGCTCGGCGACCTCGACAAGGCCCTCTCGTTCATCTACGACGAGCGCGCCGGCAACCTCGGCGGCTCGCGGCCGTACGTCCCCGAGTGGCTCTCCGCGGTGCGCGAGTTCTTCAGCCACGACATCGTCGCGCTCGTCCAGAAGGACGCCATCGAGAAACGAGGGCTGACGCAGCTCCTCTTCGAGCCCGAGACGCTGCCCTTCCTCGAGAAGAACGTCGAGCTCGTCGCCACCCTCATGAGCGCGAAGGGCCTCATCCCCGACGCCGCCCGGGAGACAGCCCGGCAGATCGTGCGCGAGGTCGTCGAGGAGGTGCGGCGCGCGCTGGAGTCCGAGATCCGCACCGCCGTCCTCGGCGCCCTGCGGCGGAACACGACGAGCCCGCTCCGCGTCCTCAGGAACCTCGACTGGAAGCGCACCATCCGCAAGAACCTCAGAGGATGGGACGCGGAGCGGCGCCGCCTCGTCCCGGACAAGCTCTATTTCTGGGCGAACCAGACGCGGAGGCACGAGTGGGACGTCGCGATCCTCGTCGACCAGTCGGGCTCCATGGGCGAGAGCGTCGTCTACAGCTCCATCATGGCCGCGATCTTCGCGTCCCTCGACGTCCTCCGCACTCGGCTCCTCTTCTTCGACACCGAGGTCGTCGACGTGACTCCGATGCTCGTCGATCCGGTCGACGTGCTGTTCACGGCGCAGCTCGGCGGCGGCACCGACATCAACCGCGCCGTGGCCTACGCCCAGGCGAACTTCATCGAGCGCCCCGAGAAGACGCTGTTCATCCTGATCACCGACCTGTTCGAGGGCGGCAACGCCGAGGAGCTCCTCGCCCGCATGCGCCAGCTCGCCGACAGCAAGGTGAAGTCGATCTGCCTGCTCGCGCTGTCCGACAGCGGCAAACCCTCGTACGACCACGACATGGCGCAGAAGCTCGCCGCCCTCGGGACCCCGTGCTTCGGCTGCACCCCGAAGCTCCTCGTCAAGGTGGTAGAGCGGCTCATGCGAGGTCAGGACCTCGGCCCGCTGCTCGAGGCCGAGGCGCGCTGAGCGCCCGGCGAGGGCACAAAGACCACGGAGGCACAGAGGACACAGAGGTTCTTTTCCTTCCTCTGCGTCGTCTGTGCCTCCGTGGCCCCTCGCGCACGCGACGCGGGGGCGGCGTGCTCTCTCGACACGACCGGCGCCAGCGGGAGCGTCCGCGACGCCCCGCGCCGGCCCTGTCACCGCGCGCGGCGGGTCGCCTTCGCCGAGCGCTCGTCCGTCCGACGGGCGGCGGCGCGCTTCCGGGACGTGGCGCCCCGGGCAGCGCTCGCAGAGACCCGCCGACGGGCCCCGGCCGCCCGAACCACCTCTTCGAGAGAGGGTGTCTTGACCAGGAGGGGACCCGCGCTGTCCACGGCGCTGATCGAGGGGCCAACTAGGCTGATAGAAAGTTTCACTTGAACTACCGATATGTTTGGCGGACTGATCACGTCGCTCAGCGAGGGCTCATCACCTATAAACCGTTTTGATCTTTTACGCAGCGTCGCAGTGCGGAGATCACGAGCCCTGAGCGCCCGTCCGGACGTGAACTTGTCCACCCGGGAGATCCACTCGCCTTCCGCCTCTCACGGCGGATGCACGCAGGCACCACGGAGGCACGAAGGCACGGGTCTGGGTTCGCTCCGTGCCTCCGTGTCTCCGTGGTGATCGGCGAGGGACTGCCCCCGGGTGTCGCACCGGGCGCTCTGTCACGAGCTTGTTGCACGATGCAGGCCAACGATGGCCGGATGCCGGCATCGCCTCTTTTCCCAGGGGGACCGTGAGGCGTCTTTCACGGTTGAAACCACCGGTTGCAACGGTGGCGCAGCGCGACCGCATCCCTGCCCCCACGGGCGCCAGGTGAGACGCCAGGTGAGCTCAGGAGAGCGCCTCTCAGCCCGCGGGACCGGTCAACGACGATCCAGGGCGCTCGCCCAGGGGCCCGGACGGACCAGCCGCTCGGGGCGGGAGCGGCAACGCCACCTGGAACCTCGCCCCCATGCCCGGGGCGCTCTCCACCTGGATGCTGCCGCCGTGGGCCCTCAGGATCTGGTCCACGATGTACAGGCCGACGCCCAGCCCGCCATACGAGCTGGTCGGCGCCGCCCGCTCGAAGCGCCCGAAGATCCGGGCGATGCACTCCTGAGCGATCCCGATGCCCTGATCTGCCACCTGGAGCACCGCGGACCGCCCATCCACCGAGATGCGCACCTGGATCGGCTTGCCCCGCCCGTATTTGATGGCGTTCATGAGCAGGTTGGTGATCACCTGATCGATGCGCAGGCGGTCCCACCGGCCGACCGCGGTCACCGGCATGTCCAGGTCGAGCGTACAGCCGGCCCGCTCCAGCTCGGCCTCGAGGCGGCCCGCCACGTCGCGCGCCACGTCGCACAGATCCACGTCATCGAGGCTGAGCTCGAGGTGGCCGCTGTTGATGCGCGCCACGTCGAGCAGCGTGTCGATGAGCCGCGTGAGCCGGTCGATCTGCCCGCCGGCCTGGGAGAGCTTCGCCAGCACCTGCTCCGCCGGCAGCCCGCCGTCCGCGCGGTGGAGGGCGCGGGTGAGGCCCTGGACCTGGAGCACCAGCGCGCTGAGCGGCGTCCTCAGCTCGTGCGAGGCGACCGCCACGAAGTCCTCGCGGATCTGCACGGCTTCACGCGTCATCCGCAGCAGCCGGGCGTTCTCGAGGCAGAGCGCCGCGCGCTGCGCGACGTCGAGGGCGACGGCGAAATCGGGCGGCTCGAAGCGCTCGCCCGGCTCGACCCACACCAAGCTGAGCGCGCCGAGCACCTCGCCGCGCGTGACGAGCGGCACGCACAGGTAGCTGCTGGCGCCGATCTCCTGGATCACCGCGGGATCGTCGATGTCGAGCGCCAGGGCGACGTCGCGCGGAGCGCACTCGACGCGCAGGTCGGGGCGGCCGGTCGTGAGCACCGCGCCGACGCCGTCCGCGGTCAAGGCGAGCTCCCGCGGGCCGAACCGCGCCATGAACCGCGCCGCGTCGCGGGCCCTGTGCGCGGCCGCGAGCCGGCGCGCGCCGCCCTCCTCCCGCAGATCGAGCACACACCAGGTGCAGACGCGCTCCGCGGAGATGCGCACGAGGGCCGCCGCGACGCTATCCTCGTCGAGCGACGCCGAGAACGAGCTCGACGCCTCCGCGAGGATCTCCGAGCGGCGCACCGCGGCTTCGGCCTCTGCGCGGGCCGCCCGCTCGCGCGTCAGGAGGTGCAGGCGCTCCTGCTCGTGGCGCTTGCCGTCGTCGATGTCCGTGAAGCTGCCGAGCCAGGCGACCACCCGCTTCCAGACGTCCCGCTCCGGGACCGCCCGGCACAGGTGCCAGCGGTAGGCGCCGTGAATCGACCTGAGACGACATTCGCCCTGAAAGGGCTCGCCCGACTCCAGGCAGCGCCGCCACTTGCTGACGAACTGGTTCAGATCGTTCGGGTGCACAGCGGCCTGCCAGCCCCAGCCGCGGAGCGCCTCGAACGCGAGCCCCGTGTACTCCAGCCAGCGCGAGCTCACGTAATCGATGCCGCCGTCGAGCTTCGCCGTGAAGACGCACTGCGGGATGGCGTCGGCCAGGTTCTGGTACCTCGCCTGCGCGGCGCGCCGGAGGTCCTCGACCTCGGCGTCGCGCCGCCGCTGCTCGGCCTGGCGCAGGAGCTCCGCCTGCTCCTTGATCTGCTCGCCGCGCCGGTGGAGCTCGACGAACACGGCGACCTTCGCCTGGACGATCTCCGGCTCGAGCGGCTTCAGGAGGTAGTCGACGCCGCCCACGGCGTACGCCCTGTAAATGGCCGCGAGATCGTCCGTCGCCGCCGTCAGGAAGATGATCGGCGTGTGGCGCGACCGCTCCCGCTGCTTCACGAGCGAGGCGACCTCGAAGCCGTCGATATCGGGCAGCCGCACGTCGAGCAGGATGACCGCGAAATCCTCGGACAGGATCCTGAGGAGCGCGTCCTTCCCGCTCGCGGCGGTCACGAGGCGGTAGCTCTCGTCGACAAGGATCGCCCTGAGCGCCGTCAGGTTCTCCGGCTGATCGTCGACAAGGAGAATGCTGGTCGTCGCGGGCGGGGTAGACACCGTACGCCTCCGTGGCTCAATCCGGCCGCACCCAGTGCAGGATGGCCGACATCAGCCGCCCCTCGTCCACCGGCTTGGCCACGAAATCGTTCAGGCCGGCGTCCAGGCACTTCTGTCGATCTTCCGGCATCGCCTTGGCCGTCACGGCGATGATCGGCAGCTCGTTGAAGCGAGGATCGCTCCGGATCTCCCGCGTCGCCTCGTAGCCGTCGAGCTCGGGCATCATGATGTCCATGAGGACGACATCGATGGACGAATCGGCCTCGCGCAAGATCTCGATACCGTGCCTTGCGTTCTCGGCCAGGACCACGTGCGCCCCGCGCCGCTCGAGCAGGCTCGTGATGGCGAAGACGTTGCGCGCGTCATCGTCGATGACAAGCACGCTGCGCCCGGCGAGCGCGACCGAGGAGGCGCCGTTCGTGAGGAGCGGCGCGACCGGCTCGGGCAGCTCGCCGCGCGCCGGCCTCGTCGCCTTCGGCTCCGTCCGCTCCGCCGGCAGGTACAGGGTGAACTTGCTGCCGAGCCCGGGCGTGCTGTTCAGCGAGATCTCCCCGCCGAGCAGGCTGGCCAGCTCCCGGCTGATCGTCAGGCCGAGCCCTGTGCCGCCGTAGGTGCGGCTGGTCGACGCGTCCGCCTGCTGGAACGCGTCGAAGATGAGCGTCTGCTTCTCTGCCGGGATGCCGATACCCGTGTCGGTGACGGCGAACGCCAGGACGGTCTTCGCCTTGATGAGCGTCTCCCGCTTGAACGTGAGCCCCTTGCCGGCCACCTCGATCTCGAGCGAGATCCGCCCGGACGACGTGAACTTGAACGCGTTGGACAGCAGGTTCTTCAGGATCTGCTGGAGCCGCTGCAGATCCGTCATGATCCCCGCGGGGACGCCGGTCGCGACCCGGACCCAGAACTCGAGCTCCTTCTGCTCGGCGATCTGCCGGAAGCTCCGCTCGACGTACTCGGCCAGCTCGGAGAGCAGCACCCGCTGGGTCTTCACGTCGATCTTGCCGGCCTCGATCTTCGACAGGTCGAGGATCTCGTTGATGAGCTGCAGGAGGTCCTGCCCCGCCGCGGCGATCGTCTTCGCGTACTCGACCTGCTTCGGCGTGAGCGTGTGCTCCTCGTTGTCCGCGAGGATCCTGGCGAGGATGAGCAGGCTGTTCAGCGGCGTGCGCAGCTCGTGCGACATGTTCGCGAGGAACTCGGACTTGTACTTCGAGGTGCGCGACAGCTCCCTCGCCTTCTCCTCCAGGGAGGCGCTGGCGCGCGCGATCTCGCGGTTCTTGATCTCGAGCTCCGACGCCTTCTCCTCCAGCTCCTGCGACCGCGAGCCGAGCTCGGTGTTGGACCTCTGGAGCTCCTGGAGCAGCTCCTCCGTCCTCATGCTGGCGCCGATCATGTTGAACACGACGCCGATCGACTGCGTGAGCTGCTCGAGGAACGTGAGGTGGATGGGCGTGAAGTTCTGGAAGCTCGCCAGCTCGATGACCGCCTTGAGGCCGCCCTCGAAGAGCACCGGCAGAACGCAGATGTTGCGCGGCGGCGCGTCGCCGAGGCCCGAGCTCACCCGGATGTAGTCGTCCGGGAGATCCGTGACGACGATGCTCTTCTTCTCCAGGCCGCACTGCCCGACGAGCCCCTCGCCCAGCGCGAACCGGTTGGAGATGCCCTTGCGCTTCTGGAACGCGTAGCTCGACGTGAGCTTGAGCGCCGGGTACTTCTCCTCGGACTCGAGCACATAGAAGGCCCCGTGCTGCGCCGACACGAGCGGCGTCACCTCGGACATGATGAGGCGAGAGAGCGCCTCGATCGTCCGCTGCCCGGCCATCATCCCGGAGAAGCGCGCCAGGTTCGTCTTCAGCCAGTCCTGCTCCTGGTTGGCGCGCGTCGTGTCCCGCAGGTTCGAGATCATCTGGTTGATGTTGTCCTTCAGCTGGAGGACCTCGCCCTGCGCCTCGACCGAGATGGCCCGCGTGAGGTCACCCTTCGTCACGGCGGTGGCGACCTCGGCGATGGCGCGCACCTGCGTGGTGAGGTTGCCCGCGAGCTGGTTCACGTTGTCGGTGAGGTCCCTCCACGTGCCGGCCGCGCCGGGCACCTTGGCCTGGCCGCCGAGCTTGCCCTCGATGCCGACCTCGCGCGCGACCGTGGTCACCTGCTCGGCGAACACGCGGAGCGTGTAGGTCATGTCGTTGATGGTGTCCGCCAGCGACGCGATCTCGCCCTTGGCCTCCAGGGCGAGCTTCTGGCGGAGATCGCCGTTCGCGACCGCGGTCACGACCTTGGCGATGCCGCGCACCTGCGAGGTGAGGTTCGAGGCCATGACGTTGACGTTCTCCGTCAGGTCCTTCCATGTGCCGGAGACCCCGGGCACCTGCGCCTGGCCGCCGAGCTTGCCCTCCGTGCCTACCTCGCGCGCGACGCGCGTCACCTCCGCGGCGAACGCGCGCAGCTGATCGACCATCTTGTTGATGGTGTCCTTCAGCTCGAGGATCTCCCCCTTCGCCTCGACCGTGATCTTCTGGGACAGGTCGCCGCTCGCGACCGCCTTCGTGACGAGGGCGATGTTGCGCACCTGGTTCGTCAGGTTGCCCGCGAGCTGGTTCACGTTGTCGGTGAGGTCCTTCCACGTGCCGGCGACGCCCGGCACCTGCGCCTGGCCGCCGAGCTTGCCGTCCGTGCCTACCTCGCGCGCGACGCGCGTCACCTCCGCGGCGAACGCGCGCAGCTGATCGACCATCTTGTTGATGGTGTCCTTCAGCTCGAGGATCTCCCCCTTCGCCTCGACCGCGATCTTCTGGGACAGGTCGCCGCTCGCGACCGCCTTCGTGACGAGGGCGATGTTGCGCACCTGGTTCGTCAGGTTGCCCGCGAGGACATTCACGTTGTCCGTGAGGTCCTTCCACGTCCCGCTGACGCCGCGCACCTCCGCCTGCGCGCCCAGCTTGCCCTCCGTGCCTACCTCGCGCGCCACGCGCGTCACCTCCGACGCGAACGCGCGCAGCTGCTCCACCATCTTGTTGATGGTGTCCTTCAGCTCGAGGATCTCCCCCTTCGCCTCGGCGGTGATCTTCTGAGAGAGATCGCCCTTGGCGACGGCCGTCGTGACCAGGGCGATGTTGCGCACCTGGTTCGTCAGGTTGCCCGCGAGCTGGTTCACGTTGTCGGTGAGGTCCTTCCACGTGCCGGCGACGCCCGGCACCTGCGCCTGGCCGCCGAGCTTGCCGTCCGTGCCTACCTCGCGCGCGACGCGCGTCACCTCCGCGGCGAACGTCCGGAGCTGCTCCACCATCTTGTTGATGGTGTTCTTCAGCTCGAGGATCTCCCCCTTCGCCTCGACCGTGATCTGCTTCGACAGGTCGCCGTTCGCCACCGCCGTCGTCACGACCGCGATGTTGCGCACCTGGTTCGTCAGGTTGCCCGCGAGGACATTCACGTTGTCCGTGAGGTCCTTCCACGTCCCGCTGACGCCGCGCACCTCCGCCTGCGCGCCCAGCTTGCCCTCCGTGCCTACCTCGCGCGCCACGCGCGTCACCTCCGACGCGAACGCGCGCAGCTGCTCCACCATCTTGTTGATGGTGTTCTTCAGCTCGAGGATCTCCCCCTTCGCCTCGACCGTGATCTGCTTCGACAGGTCGCCGTTCGCCACCGCCGTCGTCACGACCGCGATGTTGCGCACCTGGTTCGTCAGGTTGCCCGCGAGGACATTCACGTTGTCCGTGAGGTCCTTCCACGTCCCGCTGACGCCGCGCACCTCCGCCTGCGCGCCCAGCTTGCCCTCCGTGCCTACCTCGCGCGCCACGCGCGTCACCTCCGACGCGAACGCGCGCAGCTGCTCCACCATCTTGTTGATGGTGTTCTTCAGCTCGAGGATCTCCCCCTTCGCCTCGACCGTGATCTGCTTCGACAGGTCGCCGTTCGCCACCGCCGTCGTCACGACCGCGATGTTGCGCACCTGGTTCGTCAGGTTGCCCGCGAGGACATTCACGTTGTCCGTGAGGTCCTTCCACGTCCCGCTGACGCCCTGCACCTCCGCCTGCGCGCCCAGCTTGCCCTCGGTGCCTACCTCGCGCGCCACGCGCGTGATCTCCGAGCCGACGGTCTGCAGCTGCTGGACGACGTCGTTCACCTCATCGGCGATCTGACCGATCGTCCCCGGCACCTCGCCGATGCCGACGCGGGCGGAGAAGTTGCCGGCCTTCACCGCCTTGAGCACCTCCAGCACCGCCTGGAGCTGCATCTCCCGCACATCCAGGTGGCTCCCGTTGGCGCCGCGCTTGCGGGGCGGCGACTTCTTCTTGCTCGCCCCGCTCCCGTGCTTGTCCTTCGAGGTCGCCGCGATGTTGTTCGATTGCATGACCACCTTCCTGACGACGATAGCGCGCCTGGAGTGCTAGTTCCCGTTTCAGGTGTTCAGGCCTCGTCGATGCCGGGGGAGCTCGGCTTCATGAGACCCTGGAGTACCGCCGTTTCATGGCTTGCCGCGGCGCAAGACCTCTGCGACTTGCCGCTGGAGACGGGCATGCTCGATATCGCGAGCGCGACGCTCGAGCGCGCGTCGCATGCGAGAGCTTAGCTCATCGGAGCGGAAAGGTTTGGAGAGGTAGTCCGAGGCGCCGACGCGGAGGGCGCGCATCCCGGTCTCGACGGAGCCGAACGCGGTGATCGCGATGATCGCCAGCGACGGATCGTGCTCCTTGGCCCGCGCGATCAGCTCGATGCCATCCATCCCCGGCATGCGGATGTCGGTGATCAGCAGGTCGAAGTCCCCCGACGGCAGCAGACCGAGGCCCGACATCGCATCGGACACGTGCGTCGCTTGGTAGCCGTGGTCCTTGGCGATGTCAACGACGAACCGGCCAAGATCATCGTCGTCTTCGACAACCAACACGCTCGGTGAGCTCAGACTCATGCTTTCTGCCCTTCCTCTCCACCCCCTCGACTGGCCCCTCTACTCGACTCCGAGCTCGCCTCTGAGCTCGCTTCCACGCTCGCCGGTGAACCGGACACGATCGCCGGTAGGATGACACGGAAGCGCGCCCCGCCTGTCGACGAGGCGGCGGCCTCCACCGAGCCGCCGGCTTCCTCGACGATCCCACGGACGATCGCGAGCCCGAGCCCGCTGCCGCCGCCGGCCGCCTTCGTCGTGAAGAACGGGTCGAAGATCTGCTGCAGATCCTCGGCGGGGATCCCCGGCCCCGCGTCGGCGACCTCGAAGCTCACGACGGCAGAGCCCGCTGGACCATCACACTCGGCCAGGACGCGCACCGCGAGCTCGCCGCCGCGGCACTGGGCCTCGACGGCGTTCAAGCACAGATTGAACACGACCTGAAACAGACGATCGGAGTCGAGGGCGACGCGCGCCCTGGCGGCGCCCTCGCACACGACGCTCGGCTCGATGCCGCGCCTCCTGCACTCCGGGCCCAGGAAAGCGACCGCATCGTCGATGACGCGCCGGAGATCGCTGTCCGCCTGCTGCGGTCTCGGCGGCCGAGCGAGGGAGACGAGGCGAGAGACGACGCGCGTGATCCGCTCGGATTGTCGCGCGATGGTCTCCAGCTCGGCGCGCAGGTGCTCCGGGCAGCCGGGCAGGTCGGCCGCGCGGCGCGCGCGGCCATGGATCACGTTCAGCGGCGATCCGATCTCGTGGCCGAGCGAGGTCGCCACCTGCCCCGCGGCGGCGAGCGCCTGCGCCTGCTGCAGCTTGCGCTCCCCGTTCACGCGCGCCGCCTCCTCCCGCACGGCGCGCTCCCGCGCCTCGCGGAGAGAGCAGGTCATCGTGTTGAAGGCGCTCGCCAGACGAGAGAGCTCGTCCGCGCCGCGCTCGGGCACGGCCGCGTCCAGATCGCCGCTCGCGACGCGCTCGGCCCCGGCGAGGATGGCCCGCGCGGGGAGCGCGACCGTGAAGCGCCCGACGAGCCCTGCGACGACCGCGCTGATCAGCAGCAGCACGACGCCGGTCACCGCGAGGCCGTGATTCAACGTCCTCTCCAGCACCTCGACGTAGTGACGATCGCGCACCAGGACGGCGACCAGGGGCTGATTGGCGCTGCTCGGCCGGATGGACACCGTGCGGAGCAGCACGGATTGCTCGGCCATGCTGGCGGCCTCCTCGATGTCGCCGCCTTCACGGAACGCCCGGCGCGCGAGCTGCTCGAGGCGCTCCGCTTCGCGCTCGACTCCCTTCGTGATGAAGATCGCCTCACCTTCCCTGGTGAACGCGGCGATGCCAAGGATGCGCTCGGCGCTCGCGAAGTCCTCCGCCCTCCGCCGGACGAGCGCGACGTCCCTGCGCTGCAGCGCGCTCTCGACGAACGCCTGAAGCAGGGTGGCGTAGTTGCGGAGCTCCGCCGTGGCCTCCTCCCGCAGGACCTGCTTGCGGTGCGCCGACGCGAAGATGCCATACAGCAGGATGGCCATCGCGATGGGGAGGACGAGAGACAACCAGAACTGGTGCGCGAGCCTCATCCCCCCCGGTCGGCGCTGGTGCTGCAGTACCATACGGCGATCCACCGCGACCCCCAGGGGACGCTCACGCGTTGACACCCTGCGTCATAGCGGGGTGCATTCTCATACCTGGCGCGTACTTGGCGAGCTCATCCGCGTCGTTCGGCTCGTGCCGCGTACTTTCGTACGCCGCACTCGCCTGCCTAACGGCTGAGCTCGTATCCCACGAATCTGCACCCCGCTTTGACAGCCACCGAGATGCGAAGCCCTCGAATTACATCACCATTCCACCTGAGCGGCAAGCGCAACCTCGAGCTCGACAGAGGCGCTCCTCTCGATACCTCGCCGCCACCTCGCCACACGAGCGCTCGGCGTCAGGTATTGCCTGAGCGCTGCTCAGGACCGGGCGGACTCCTTCGTGACATCCGTCACGCGACCTGCGTGGAGGCTACGTGGATGACGCCCGCGCGCGCTTCGCCGCCGGTACGGCCCGCGCCGCCCGTGCGGCGCGCTTCGCCCCCCCGCCGCGCGCCGCGCTCACCGCGAGCCGCTCTCCCCACCGCGAGATCGCCTGCGCCACCTCGCCGAATCCCCGCCCGGCGTCGGTAAGCTCGTACTCCACGCGCACGGGGGGCCCCGGCAGGACGCGCCGCACCACGAGGCCCAGCGCCTCGAGCTCCTTCAGCCGGCTGGAGAGCATCCGATCGCTGATCGCGTCGAGCCGCTCGCCGATCTCGCCGAAGCGCAGCGCCCCCTCCTCGAGCGTCGCAATGATGAGCCCGTTCCAGGGCTTCGCGAGCACGTCCATCGCGACCTGAAACTTCTCGCAGAGGTGCTGGCACGCGTGCTTCATGTGTCGTCCCAGACACCAGAATGACCTATCCACTTCCAAAAGGGAAGTGACTTGACATCGTACAGTGCAGATTCATGATGCCCCCCGAACGGATGCCACTTCCCTTTCGGAAGCTACATCTTCTTTGCAAGGAGCATCGATCGTGACCACCGCCAAAGACCTGCTCTTCAGCCCCTTCGCGCTCGGCCCCCTCTCGCTGCCGAACCGGCTCGTGATGGCGCCGCTGACGCGCTGCCGCGCCGGCGAGGGCAACGTGCCGACCGAGCTCAACGCGCGGTACTACGAGCAGCGCTCCTCTGCGGGCTTCATCATCACCGAGGCGACGCAGGTCACCCCGGAGGGCGTGGGATATCTCCGCACACCTGGCATCCACACGGACGCGCAGGTCGCCGGGTGGCGGCTCGTGACGGGCGCGATCCACCGGGCGGGAGGGCGCGGCTTCCTTCAGCTCTGGCACGTCGGGCGGGCGTCGCACCCCTCGTTCCAGCCGAACCGGCAGGCGCCCGTCTCGTCCTCGGCCGTCGCCATCCGCAACGGCCACGCGTACACGCCCGAGGGCCCGCAGCCGTACACCACCCCGCGCGCCCTGGAGACGGGCGAGATCGCCGGCGTGGTCGCGCGGTTCGAGGACGGCGCGCGCCGGGCCAAGGCCGCCGGCTTCGATGGAGTCGAGATCCACGCGGCGAACGGCTACCTCATCGACCAGTTCCTCCGGGACGGCGTGAACCAGAGGACGGATCGGTACGGCGGCTCGGTCGAGAACCGGGCGCGGCTCCTGCTCGAGATCACCGAGGCCGTGACGGGGGTGTTCGGCGCCGACCGGGTCGGCGTGCGGGTCTCGCCGCTGGCCGGCTTCAACGACATGAGCGACTCCGATCCGAGGGCGCTCTTCGGCCACGTCGCCGCCGAGCTCTCGGCGCGCAAGGTCGTCTATCTGCACGTCGTGGAGCCGCTCTCGGGGCAGGCGCTCGACGCCGCGGCGCGGGTGACGCCCCTCCTCCGCGAGCGGTTCCGCGGCGCCCTCGTCGTGAACGGCGGCTACACGCTGGAGACCGCGGAGGCAGCGCTGCGGACCGGCGCGGCGGATCTCGTCTCCTTCGGCGCGCCCTTCCTGGCCAACCCCGATCTTCCGGAGCGCCTGTCGCGCCGAGCGCCGCTCAACGCGCCCGACGTCGCGACCTTCTACTCCGAGGGCCCGCGCGGCTACATCGACTACCCGCGCCTCGGCGAGTCCGCGGTGGAGCGCGCCAGCGTCGGCGCACAGCTGGCCTGACGGCTTGAGGGCCTGACGGCTTGAGGGCCCGACGGCCTGATCTCACGATCGGATGGCTCGATCGGGCGGAGGCGGGCGGAGGTGGCGAGGAGCTCCCGCGCCGCCGCCCGTGATAGGCTTCCAGCCCGATGCCGGCCGCCCATCCGCTGCTCCCGAACGACGAGATCCCCACGGCGCCGCGCCCGGCGCGCTCGCCCGCGGAGGCGCCGTGAGCGCGGCCCCGGGCGACGTGAAGCGCATCGGGGCCGGCGAGCTCCGGGCGTTCATCCAGGACGCGGGAGAGCTCAAGAAGGGCACGCTGCTCTACGACGGCGGGCAGCTCCTGAACCTCGCGCGCCACGAGAACAAGCTGTTCTGCGACGCGAAGGGCTCGGGGGCCTCACCTTACAAGGTGTCGCTCGTCTACAGCGACGCGCCGGCGCCCGCGTTCAAGGGGCGCTGCTCCTGCCCGGCGCGGACCTTCAACACCGCGTTCTGCAAGCACGCGGCGGCGCTGCTCGTCGCGTGGGCGCGCGCGCCCGAGTCGTTCGCCGTGAGCGAGGCGCCGCCGCCCGGCGCGCCGGGCGGGGACACCGCGCGCAAGAGCGTGAAGAAGGGCAGCGCGAACGCGCAGGCCATGATGAAGTCCGGGGTCGAGCAGGTCGGCACGCTCGTGCGCGAGCTCGGCGTGTCCGGCGTCGCGACGATCGGGGGCGACCGCATCGAGCAGATGGAGAAGCTCGCCGAGGCGCTCCGGGAGAACCGCCTCCGGCGCCTCTCGGCGCGCACGCTCGACCTCGCCGCGCTGCTCCGCAGGCAGGCCGCGGGGGGCCGGCAGGCCCGGGGCGCTCCCCGCGGCGCGCTGCCGGCGGTCGCCTACGCGAACGTGATGGCCGACCTCCTGCTCACCGCCCGCAAGCTGGAGAAGCACCTCGCGGGCGAGCCGCTCGACGACCGCCACGTCGAGGAGCTCGTCGGCAAGACGTGGAAGGCGTCCGACAGGAAGCCCGCGGAGGGCCTCACGCTCATCGAGTACGCCTTCTCGACGCGGACGACGAGCGACGATTTCGTCATCCGGGAGAGCCGCTTCATCGACCTCGAGTCGGGCCGCCACTTCAGCGAGAAGCAGATCCTCCCGGTGTTCCTGGCGAAGCGGACCGACCCGAAGCGGAGCTTCGCCGGCGAGGTGCTCGCCGGGGCGCGGGCGACGACCTACCCGGGCTACCCGCCGCTCCGCGTCGACTTCAGCGATCTCGGCGACAAGCGCCCGCTCGACGCCGGCGCCCTCGAGTCCGTGCTCGCGCGGGCGCTGCCCGACGTCGGCGCGGCGCTCGCGGCGCTCCAGGAGCACCGCAAGGACGTCTTCGCGCCCGACCTCGTGCCCGTGGCGGTGCTCACCGACACGCTCTTCGCGCGCGGCGCGCGGCTCGCGGCGGTCGACGACAAGGGGGAGGCGCTCCACCTGCCCGACGACCCGGCGCTCGAGGAGCGGCTCGCCGGCTCGCTCCGCGACGCGCGGCTCCGCGCGCTGCTGGGGGACGTCGGCATCGACGCCGCGCTGCCCACGCTGTGGCCGCTCGCCGCCGTCGTCGAGGGGCCGCTCGGCCTGGAGCTGCGCCCTGTCTTCGAGCAGGGGAGCGCGGCGCGGGGCGGGCCGCTCGAGGGCTCCGCGTGGAACGCCGCCGCCCGCGAGGCGGGCGCCTCGCCCGCGGCCATCGCGCTCGGCGAGGTCCGCGAGGAGCTCGCCGAGGCGCTCGTCACGGGCCTGACCGGGCTCAGCGCGCGCGCGACGGACCCGCTGGCCACGCGGCTGCGCGACCTCCGCCTCGAGAAGCAGGCCGCGCTGCTCCAGGCGCTGCCGCAGCGGCCCGAGCCGGCCGATCGGCTCGACGACTTCATCAAGCTCTACCAGGTGCTCGAGATGGCGCTCGTCCGCCTGGCCGGCGCGACGCAGATCGACCGCGCCTCGACCGAGCGCGTGCCGACCTACGAGAGCGTCGCGGTGGCGCGGCCCGACGAGACGCTCTCCCCGGACGAGGTGGCGCGGCGGCGCGCGGCGGGCGCGATGAACCGCTACGTCGCCGCGGTCCACCACGCGCGCTACTACGCGTCGCTGCCGGCGAGCGAGCTCGTGGCGAGCATCTTCCCGATCTGGGCGGACGGCACCGCGACGCCGACCATCGCGAGGACGTTCGCGCCGCTCGGGGCCGAGGCGATCGCCGCCGCGGAGAAGGCGCTCACGGTGAAGGCGGGCCGCGTGGCGAAGCTGACGGCGGTGCGGGTGCTGCAGGCGGTCGTGCTGCACGGCGGCCCGGCCCGCGCCGAGGCCACGGCGATGCTCGGCAAGGTCGCGGAGCACGCGAAGGACGCCGGCCTGCGGGCGCTCGCCCGCGACGCGCTCGACGTCATCGACGTCACGCAGCTCACGCACGCGGCGCCGTCGGGCGGGCCGGGGAACGACGCGGTGCGCGCGCGGCGCGCCGCGCGGCTCGGGCGCGTGCACGAGCTCGCGAAGACGCTGGGCGCCGCGCCGACCAAGGAGGAGCGGCTCGAGGCGCTGAAGGCGCTCTCCGAGCTCGGCGATCTCGCCGCGCTGCCGGCGTTCCGGCGCGCGTTCTACGCCGACGCCTCCCGCGAGGTGCGCGAGGAGGCCGCCTACGCGCTCGCGCAGCTCGGCGACGTCGAGATGGTCGAGACCTTCGTGCGGATGCTGGCGAGCCGGGGCGTGGACGAGCGGGAGGCGAAGATCGCCGCGTACGCGCTCGGCTTCCTCGGCGACGTCCGCGGGCTGAGCGAGCTGCTCTCGGCCTACGCCGACGGATACAAGCCCGGCATCGTGGCGGACGCGATCCGCGCGTTCGGCCCCGTGGCGCTCACGCCGCTCGTGGACCTCATCGAGGCGCGGCCGGAGCTCGCGAAGCGCGCGGCGGCGCTCGACGCGCTGAAGAAGATGGACGACACCGCGGTGGCGGCCTGCCTCGTCGAGCGGATCGAGGCGCGGCGCGGCGACGCCGATCTCGCCGACAAGGCGCCGCTCTACCTCAAGCTCGCGGACGTGCACGCGCACAGCCGGCGCGAGGTCGCGACGGCGCTCATCTCGGCGCTCTCGAGCGCCCCCGGCAAGGAGGCGCAGGCGGCCGTCAAGGCGGCGCAGAAGGCGCTCGGCGTCGTCAAGCGCAGCAAGTAGCGCGGCGTCGCGACGCCGATCCTGAGCCTGGGGAACCGCATCTTCCGGCGTATCGAGCCGATCCGGGAGGGGCGCCATCCCGGTCAGGGCGCGATCGGCCTCCGCCACGACACCGCGCCTGAAGGCCCGACGCGCGCTGTCTCTCGGAGAGCGTGAGTGCGCGCGCCGCGCGGGGCGCCCCTCGCCACGACAAGGAACGGAAAGCCGATGTGTTCCGCTACGGTAGCTCCACAAGTCTCCAGTACTTGTTGAGCGCCGCCATGAGCTCGACGAAGCTGAGGAACGTGACCGGCTTGAGGAGATAACCAGCCACGTTGAGGTTGTAGGCTCCCACCTTGTCGCGGTCGTCGTTCGATGTGGTCAACACGACGACCGACGTGGCCCCGTGCACTGGATCGGCCCGCAGCTCGCGCAGGAACTCGATCCCGTTCATCTTGGGCATGTTCAGGTCGAGCAGGATGAGCCGCCGCTCGGCCGGGACGACGCCGCTGCGCAGCATCTCGAGGGCCTCGACGCCGTTCCCGGCGACCCAGAGGGGATTCGAGATGTTGTTCCGCTTGAACGCCCGGCGGACATTCATCACGTCGACGTCGTCGTCTTCGACGAGGAGGATGTTCAAGAGTTTTTCTTCGACGTCCATTGTCTCCTACGTTCTCATTGGCGAGATGGACGTGAACGTCAACTCCCGGCGAGGCGGCCGCGCCAGTCAGGTGCGATAGGGGCGGAGTCGAGGCGCGCTGGCCGGTCAGCTCGCCCGCGGCCGCTGACGCCAGAGCGTCATCAGCACCCGTCCGACCTGGACCACGCGACCGACCCGCCCTTTCGGGCCGGTGTCCGCCGGACGGAACGGTTCGGTGCGGTAGCTCGCGCTCGGGGGCGGCGCCTCGCGGGGGGCGGCGGCCTCAGCCGGGGCCGCGGAGACGGACGCCGGCCCGAGGCGCTTGTCGAGGTGGACCTCGACCGCCTCGCCGACCAGGTTGCTCATGTCGCGGTCGTTTTCGATGCAATGGAGCAGCAGCCGATCCGCGAGCGGATCGGGCAGGTAGACGGTGACCGCGCGCCGGGAGCGGCCGTCGTTGCCGAGGAGCACCGGCGGGCCGGCGTGCGGCTCCGAGGTGGTGGCGAGCGCCTGGGGCCCGGCGGCGGCGCTGGCGGCCTGCGGCGCCGTCGCCGCGGGCGGCTCTGCGCCTGGCCGCGCCTCCGGTGCTCGCTCCTGCGGCGCCTCCTGCGCTCGCTCTCGCTCTTGCCGCGCCTCGACGGGCGTCTCGCCGTCGTGCGCGCGCTGATCGGCGGCGGGCCTCGACCTCACGACGTCGACCGCCGCTTTGCCGCCTTCGCCCCCCGCGACGAACGCGTCGGCCTTTTCAGGCGACGGCGGCTTTCGTAGCGAGACCGCGACTTGCTTTTTGGCCATGGTGAAGCTTCTCCAGTTCTTCGAGAAGGTGGGTGATCTCTCTGGCCGCGGCGTCCCGCGGTGCGTAGCCCGTCACCCCTTGCCCGCAGGCGAGGGACTCCTGGTAGGCGATGCGATAGCCGAGCTCCGTGGAGAGCACCGGCAAGCCCGACGTCTCGAGCACCGCGCGCGCCGATTTGCCGAGCGCCGTGCGGCCTTGCTTGCGCGTGATGAGGATGCAGCCCTTGAGCGCGCTCCGCAGCGCGGCGGCCTCGCGGAACACCTCGATCGCGGCGGTGAGGGCCCAGGCGTCCGCGGCCGTGGGGCCGCAGGGATAGATGGCGATGTCGGCGACCATCAGCGCCGATCGCGCGATCTCGCCGTGGCGCGGAGGGCAGTCGATGACGGTGAGGTCGTACGCGGCGGCGACTTCCGGCAGCTGTCCCGGCTTGTGCATCGAGGCGCCCATGGCCATGACGGTCGGCGTATCGTGCCCCGCCTCGGCGGCCACGTCGCCCCACGTGCGGACGGTCCCCTGGGGATCGGCGTCGACGAGCAGCACACGCCGGCCGTTCGCCAGCGCGGCCACGGCGAGGCTCACGGCCGTGGTGCTCTTGCCGATCCCACCTTTCTGTCCGGTGAGCGCGATGATCATGATAGACCCCCCTAGCAGAACCTTCGCCGGGCGGTCCACTTTCTTGCAGGCGCGGACAGGGCTTCTACCGAGCCGTCCTGAGGGGAATTCCCGACGCGGACGTTGATTTCTCGGTGCTGTCGACGGGTTGGCCGGCACATCGCAGGAGGTTGTTCAGCTCTCTATCCGGCGGGAGCGTCTCCTCCCGCGCGTCGCATAGCCGCCATGATGAGGAAGCTCACGGAAGAGGCGCGCGCGGCGCCTCCGGCGCGCCCGCCGCGCTTCGTCGGCGCGGGAGCGCGCGGCGCTGGCGGGCGAGCGGGCCGGAGCCATTGCCGGATCGCGCAGACGATTGAATCGAAGGCGGCGGCGATAACGCGTTCGACGGTCGGCCTCGGGGCGCGGGAGCTGCGGATCGCAGCAGCGGGCGTCTCGGGCAGCGACGTTGAGGTGTCGTCGATGCGTAAGGTAGGATGCATCGATGTCAATCACCTTCGCCGTGTCCGATGTCGATCGGCCGCAGCAACTCATGCAGGTGCTCGATCGCGCCAAGGCCATCCCGAGCCTGCTCGGCGGGGGTGAGCGCACCGCGCCGGAGCAGCGGCGAATGCTCCGGGGGAAGCCGCGACCTCCCGTGGCGCGCATCGAGGCGTTCTCGCCGAGCGACGCGCCGCTGGTCTTCGCGGCGGAGAAGCGCGCGGACTGGAGATTCGAGCCCGAGGGACCGGACCTTCTGCAGATCCCGAGCTCGATCTCCAGCGCCCCCGTCAGGTTCGTCGATGTGCGCGACGGTACGGCTCACCCGTTGCGCTTCGTCGCAGGGCTCTTCGGCGTCACGCAGGAAGCCGCGACCGGCGCGCTCGCACCCGAGTTCGGCTGGGCGATCGTCCACGACGACGGCTGATCGAGCGCCCCGGCTACAGGTTCTCCGGTTTGAAGAGCCTCCGGTAGCTGACGTTGCGACCAGACACCATGAACACCCCGTCGCCGCGGTAGTGGACGGTCGTCGGATAGCGCGGCGACGTCGCGACGTGCGCCTTCACCACCTCGAAGACGAACAGGCTGAAGCGCTTGACGGCGCTCGTGTCGACCAGCTTGCACTCGAAGCTCGCATGACACTCGGCGATGAGGGGCGCGCCGACCTTCGTCGCCTCGACGGCGGTGAGACCGAACTGCTCGAACTTGTCGACCTCGGACCCGTGGCTGTTCCCTATCCCGATGACGGCGCGCACGAGATCGACCGTGGGCACGTTGATCACGCACTCCTTGCTGCGCCGCACCATTTCATGGCTATCGTTCTGGTCCCAGATGAAACACCCCACGAGGGACGGCTCCTGCATCATCACCATGTGCCAGCCCATCGTCATGATGTTCCGCTGGCCCTTGTGCGCAGAGCTCACCAGCACCACAGGACCCGGCTCCAGGAAGCGCCGGACATCCGCGACCGGAAAATCTGCCTTCTTGTAGGTCTTCATGCGATCACCCGAGGCACGGATGCGGTACGAGCGGGCTGGACGCTGACTGCCCGCATGGCGGATCGGCAGCGGCCTGCTCGGCGCCAAAACGCATTGTGCCACGCACATCGCGGGCAGCAACGTCGGATGCCAGCGCACTAGCGGCGTCAGAGCACCTGTTTGAGCAGCTTCAGCGGGCTCAGCCGGTCCCAGACGTCCGCATCACGAAAGCTCGGCCGCGCCTTGACGGCCTTCGCATACCGGGCGAGGCGTGCTCGCCTGGCGATCTCGGCGTCGAAGCGCACGAAGCCCATCCGCGCGAGGAACACGGTCCACACCACGTCCGCCGGTCCATAGCCGCCGGGAACGAGCGACTCGCGCCCATCCGCGAGCGCATCATCGAGCGCGTCCAGGAGCTCGAACGCCGCGCGCTTGCGCTCGCCGAACATCGCCACCACGCCCCCCGGGTCGAACGTCTTGACGCGCCCGGCGAACACCTCGGCGCGCCGCGCGTAGACGTCCGCGAGGTCCGCGTGCTCGGTCGCGAGCTGGCGCAGGCGCTTCTCCGTCGCCACGAGCGTCCTTCGCACGGCCGGTCGTGCGAGCGGGTTCCACGAGAGCAGCCACCCGAACGTGAGCTCCTCGATGGGGAAGGCGTAGTGGCGGTCGAGCCAGCCCCGCGTCGCGTCGTCGAGCGCGGCCTCGGTCGTGCCGAACGCGAACAGGAGGATGTCGCGGCTCTGCGAGAGCACGCGGCCGTCGACCTGCAGCGTCGGCACGGTCAGGTTCGGATTGAGGCGCGCGTAGTCCGGCGCGAGGTGCTGCGCCCTGCGGTGGATGTCGACGCGCACCGATTCGAACGGGACGCCGCGCTCGACCAGCGCGAGGCGCGCGATCATGGAGTAGTACGACGAGGCCGCGTGATGGAGGCGGAGGCGTGCGGGGCTCGCGGGAGCGCTCATCGAGCCGAAGCGTACCACCGCCGCGCCCGAGCAGGTGCCTGGCCAGGCGGCGATCTGCTCGGCTGCGCCTCGCTGTCGGAAGGCGACGCGAGCCGCGCGCGTGTCGTCGTGCTGGCCAGATCAGAGCTTGCGGTACATCCACACGCTGGGGATCTCGATGTCGAACCCCGCCTTCCGGTACGCACGTCGCGCCGGAGCGTGGCTCGGATCGCCGCCGGTGCCGACGGTGGCGACCTTCATCCCAGCCTGCTTCAGGCGCGCCGCCGCGAACTCGTACATCGCGGCGCCGATCCCCTTGCCGGCCTGCGCGGGGTCGACGGCATTGAGGCCGATCTCGCCGACGAGCGTCTCCGGAGCAAGCCGAAGCGCCACGAAGCCGACGGTCTCGTCGCCGGATTGCGCGACGTACAGCTCCCAGCCCGAGTCGGCCGCCATCAGCGACGTCAGCAGCCCTTCCTGCGCCTCGTCGTCTCGCCGCTGCGCCAGCTCGTAGAGATCATCGCCGAGGATCGAGCGGAACGACGCGAACACGGGCGCAAAGGCCTCGCGCCGGATGTCCTGAAGGCGGGCCGCGTCCTCGGGGCGGACACGGCGGAAATGGAGCTCAGGCAATTGGCTTTCCTCCTGTAGGGCACCGTGCACGAGCATGGCGCTTGTGAAGATTCATGCGGAATCACCCTCATGGGAATTCTGCGCTGTGAGCGACGCGAAATATCCACGGAGCCACTTCATCCTTGAGCTCTCAGCCCCTCCCATTGCGGCCATCGCGCGCTCGATGGCGTCAAATTGCGCTTGGTCGACAGGGAGATCGAGGTCGCCGATCCAGTCGATGATGAACTCCATGGCGAGCCCCCACTCCCCGTACCGGTGAACCCAGTCGTGCGCATCGCGGAAGCGCTCTGGGGGGAGCACGTCCTCGAAGGACTCGAGCGCGACAGCGCACAAGGATTGTATCTCTTGCTGCGTCATAGCGGCGACGACCTCGATAAAATAGCCATCTCTGTCCAGAGGCATACCGTCGTCCCCGACGACCATGTCACGCATGTTGCGCGCCGGAGCGCCACAGTTGTGGGTCGCCACCGCGATGATCTCGGACAAGGAGCTGTTCGCCACGACATCCAGAGCCGCCTCGAACGGTGAGCTCGAGTCCGGACCGTACACGATGCTGGGCGACCGCAGCTCACGTGCGAGCGCTCGCGCGCACGCCTGCAGCGGGGCACGGAGCTGGTCGAGGTCGAGGGCAAAGGCGGCGAGCCTCTCGAGGTGGGTCGCCTCGAGGGCTCGTCTACCGAAGTAGAGATCGAAGCCGGCCCACTCGAACGACAGAGTTTCCCCCCGCGCCCAGGCCGCCTGGACCTCGTCCTCCGTGAGACGCTCGCGGTCCACGATCGCCGCGAACTCTTCTACCCCGCCCAGGTTCGGCCATCGCGGGCGCACCACCTGCCACAGCTGCCGGGCCGCGCGCTGCATTTCGAGGGAGGCCGACGCTCGCTCGGGGAATGCGAGAAGCGCGGCGGCTCCCAGTGAATGGCCCAGAACAAGCGTGAGGTTGACTCCCATGTGCTCTCCGAGTGCGTTCGGTTACCCGCCCGTCCAGATGGGTTCCCGGATCGCACGCCGACGCGATCAACGCAGCGCCGAGCAGGAGTGGAAAGCGCGCGGCTCGCCGAAGGAGAAGCAGAAAGCGCACGATCTGCCCGACTACCGTCAGACCGCCCGGTCGAACCCCGCCGGCCAAAACCCGCCCTGACGCGCGAAGCACAGCCCCATCGAACCCATTTCCCTGAGCCCTGGCAGGCGTCGCCGCCGCGGATCGGCGCAAACGACCGCCGTTCCGCGAATACCACGCCCACTCGACTTTCTGCATGCAGCCCATCGTACACGCCCGTTCGCCTGCGCAGCTCGCTCTTCGCACCTGCATAGCGCGGTCCAGCCAGGCCGTATAGCTGGCGCCGAAGCGCACCGCCCACGGAAGCACCATCTCGATCTCGTGCGGATGGTGCCGCCGCACGTGACCGATCTCGCCGTGCGCATACACCCGCGTCGCGGGGAACACCCACCACCGCGGCCACTCACGACCCGCGTTCGGGGACTTGCAAACCAGGGCGTCGGACAGCTCGATCCACTCCGCGCCGTCACGAAGTTCCGCCGCAACCTGACGGCGCCCCCCCGCACCATGTGTGCTTCGAAGCGCTCGACCCCGCGAGGCGACCGAGGTTGGGCGGCGGCCGGCTGCACACCCGACGGCGAAGCGCGCCCACTCACTCCGTGCGCGCGCCCACGCGCAGCTCGCAGCGCCCCGCCCCGCGGTCGGTCAGCCCACGCTCGCCTGCGAAAGCTCGCGTTTGCGTCCCAACGAAGTTCATCTCACAAGCTCGGTTCGGCCATCGTCCTCCCCGCCGGCTTGCCGTCGCTCGTCCTCGACACCGGCAGCCGGCGCAGTTTACCCTGAACGAAAGATGACGAGCACACTGACTGCTCCCGGATCCCCGGGCCTCGCCGCGAGCTACATGAGGGCTGTCCGCAGCGCGCCTTTCGCGGTGATCGAGTGCGCGGGAAAACTCGACGATCTCGTGGTCGCCGAGTGGAACGGCGAGGCAGAACGCATCTTTGGATATACCGCTGACGAAGCGGTGGGCCGCCGCCTCGCGGACACGATCGTGCGCGGGCCGGACGCCGAGACCTTCGGGCGTTCGCTCGGGCAGGAGAGCGCCGCGCACCGCTACACCCATGCCCGCAAGGACGGGCGTGCCGTCGTGTGCGAGTGGCGGTATGCGCCCGTGCTCGACGACGGCGGCGAGCCGATTCGGCTGCTCTGCTTCGGGCAGGATGTCACGGAAGAGGTCAAGGCCGTCGAGAAGTTCAAGGAGGGCGACATGATCCTCCGGGCCATCCTCGGCGCCGTGGATACGGCCGTGACCCGGATGGATCGGGATGGAGTCTGCACCTTCCACGAGGGCAAGACGCTCCCGTCTCTCGGCCTCAGGCCCGGCCAGTTCGTCGGAATGAACGTGTTCGACGAGCCTCCCGCGCCGATGGACATGGAGCCGATGCGAAGGGCGGTCCGGGGAGAGTTCGTCCGCACCCGCGTCGAGGCGTACGGGATGGCCTGGGAGACGTGGATCATCCCGCTGACCGACGAGCGCGGGGAGCGCAACGGCGCGGTCAGCTTCACGCAAGACGCCACGGAGGCGAAGCTCAGGGAAGACGAGCTGAAGGCGCGGCTCGACGTCATCGAGCTCCAGCAACAGGTGATCCGCGATCTGTCGACGCCCATCATCGAGGTCTGGGACAGCGTGCTGACCCTCCCGATGGTGGGCGTCGTCGACAGCAGGAGGGCCGCCGAGGTGATGGACGACCTCCTGGCCGCCATCGTGGACAAGCGGGCCCGCTTCGCGATCCTGGACCTCACCGGCGTCGAGGTCGTCGACACGAAGACAGCGAGTTATCTCATCGAGCTCATCCGCGCCATCCGGCTCCTGGGCGCCGAGGGGGTCATCACGGGCATCCGGCCCAACGTGGCGCAGACGATGGTCTCCCTCGGGCTCGATCTGTCGGGCATCGCGACCGTCGGAAACCTCCGCGCGGGCCTGAAGCTCTGCATGCAGCGCGTGGCAGCGGGCGGCGCGGCGCCGCCCGGCGCGCCGCCGCGCGCCCCCGGGGGCGCAGCGCCGAGGCTCCCGGGAAGCGGCGGACGCTGAGGTCCAGGGCACGAGGCGGGCCTCGGAGGTCGGGTAGATCGCGGTGGCCTGCGGAAGTTCACCTTTGCGTCGGCAATCCCAGGCCCGTAAGGAACGGCGGACAGGCACCGCGCGCGCGGCGCCGTGGAGACGCCGATCGTGACCACCCACCCCCGCAGCCCCAGGAGCGGCGGCCAGCGCCCCGGGAGCCCTCGCCTCGCCGAGCGCCCCCTCGTCGCTCGCCGCCCCCTCCTCGTCGCTCGCCGCGCCGCCCTGGCGCTCCCCCTCGCGCTCGCCGCCGCCGCGCCCGCCGCGTGCGCCCCTCGGGGCGCCGCATCGCCGCTCCCCACCGACGCGCCGCTCCCCGCCGCGTTCTCCGCCGCGCTGGAGGCCGAGATCACGAGCTCCGCCGCGGCCGCGCCGTACCTCGACGCCCTCGACCGCGCCGTCGACGCGCCGAGCGAAGGCGGCGCCCTCGCCACCGTGATCGCGTCGCTCGACGCGCTCGTCTTCGGCGCCGGCACCGCGGGCGGCCCCGATCCCGACGCCGCGGCCATCGCCTTCCGCTCGCGCGAGGCGCTCCCCGAGGTCGCCCGCCGGCTCCAGCACGCCTGGGCGTTCGCGGACGTCGACGGCCGCGGCGCGCCGGAGATGCCGTTCGTGCGCGGCGCGCTCGCGAGCGCCCTCCACCGCATCGCCCTGTTCGTCGGCGACGAGGCCGCGGCGGCGACCTGGAGCGCGCGCCGCGGCTGCGCGGGTGAGGCCGCCCTCGTCGGCCCGCTCGACGCGGCGCCCCTCCACGGCCTCGCCCGGCCGTCCCCCGTGAGCTCCGCGCCGGGCGCGCCGCTCGCCAGGGCCTACCCCGGGCTCGCGCCGTTCGCGCAGAGCGCCTCGCCCATCGTCGTCCGCGCCGACGCGTGCGCCATCGACATCGACGCGGTGAGCGCCCTCCAGGGGACGCGCGCCGTGGTCGTCGACCTCCACAACCCGATCGCCCAGCGGGTGAGCCTCGCGCTCGCCTCGTCGTCCGCCGCCGTGCTCGAGGTGGGCGGCGTGCCCGCCCTCCACCGCGACTACGCGGCCGGCGGCGCGCAGGTCACGCGCCTCGCGACGGTCGAGGCCCAGCCGGGGACGCTGCGCGTCGTCGTGCGCGTGGCGCAGAAGGGCGACGGCGACGCCATCGAGCTCACCGCGTGGGGCGAGAACGGCCTGCCGCTCCGCGCCCGCGCGCCGCGCCCCGGCGCCGCCGCGACCGCGGCCGCGTCCCGCCCCGCCGCGGTCAGCCTGGCGCCGGCCCCGGCGTCGCGCGGCGCCGCCGGCCAGCACCCCGGCGCGGCGAACGTCGAGGTCGCGGCCGCGGCCCTGCTCGCGCTCGGCGACGCGCGCGCGGCCGAGCACCTCCTCGATCCGGACGGCGACGGCCGCCTCCGCCAGAGCGACGCGCGCTCGCCGGCCGCCGCGCCGCGCCCGCCAGCCGCCGCGCCGCCTCCGGCCGCCTCCGCGCCACGCTCGCCGGCCGCCGCGCCGCCTTCGGCCACCGCCGCGCCGCGCTCGCCGCGCCTCGACCTGCTCTACGCGAGGGCCATCCGCCGCGTGGGCGATCTTCCCGAGGCCGAGGTCGTCGAGCGCACCCGCGCCGCCGTCGAGCGCGTGCTCGCCGCGTGGCCCGCGTCCTGGGAGGCGCGCCTCTACAAGGCGGAGCTCGCCGAGCGCCGCGGCGGCCGGGGCGAGGGCACCATGGATGCCCTCCGCGAGCTCGGCGTCCGTGTCGCGCCCCCCGGGCTGGCCGGCCCGAGCGCGCCTGCCGTCGCCGACGCCGATCGCATGGTCCTCGCGGAGCTCGCGGTGGTCGCCCGCCGCGCGAACGTCACCGACGTCGCCGAGGCCGCCCACGCGAAGCTCGCCGCGGCGGCGCCCGGCTCGACGCTGCTCGCCGTCGTCGACGATCGCATCCACGGCCGCGCCGGCGTCGACGCGGTGAAGGCCGCCTGCGAGGGCGGGCTCGATCGCTCGAGCGCCGCGTGCCTCGGCGCGCTCCTCGACGCGAGCGACCGCGACGCGGTCCTCGCCGAGATCAAGCGGCTGCGCCGGCTCCGCCGCGCGCCGGACGCCCTGCGCGAGGTCGAGCTCCGCGAGCGCGTCGCCCGCGGCGACCTGCGCGGCGCGCTCGCCGTGTACGACGCGATGCCGCCGGGGCAGCGGGCGATGCTCGAGGCGCTCGGCCTCGCCGCCGGCCGCGGCGACGCCCGCGCCGTGCGGGGCCGCCTCGCCCGCGACCGCACGACGGCGCGCGACACCCCCGCCGGGCTCGGCCCCATCACCCGCGCCCTCGGCCTCGCGCCGGACCCGGCGCCGGCGCTCGAGGCCGAGGGCCGCAAGCTCGTGCTGGAGGACCAGCAGAAGGCGTTCCTCCCCGGCGCCGCGACCGCGGTGCTCCGCCACGTCGAGCGGTTCACGATCTCGCCCGACGGGCTCGTCCACTACGTCACGTACGACCTCCGCCGCGTCTCCGGCACCACGGACGTGGCCCAGGGCGCGGCCACCTACGGCCCGCTCATCGAGGGCCGCGCCATGCCGCGCCTCCTGCGCCGCCGCATCCACAAGCGCGACGGCCGCATCCTCGCGCCCGACGCGGCGTCGAACGCCGCGCAGGACCAGAGCGACCTCTCCCAGCTCGAGCAGGGCGACTACGTCGAGCAGGTCACCGAGGGCTACGCGCTGCCGGGCGACGGCGGCCAGCTCGTCATCGACACGTGGGACCTGCTCCCCGAGCGCACGAGCGTCCGCGAGGCGACGATCGAGGTCAGCCGCCCGACGTCGCTCCCGCTCGCGCTCTGGTCGCACCCGCTGCTCGGCGCCGCGGAGCAGCGCGCCCAGGGCGCCTCCACGGTCAGCGTCTGGCGCATCAAGGACCAGCCGCCGCGGCGCATGGAGGACGGCGTGCCTCGCGTGGAGATGGGCGTCGGCGTCAGCCTGGGGACGCAGACCTGGGGCCACGTGGCCGCGGCGCTCGACGAGAACATCCGCGCGCTCGAGGACCGCGATCCCACCATGACCCGCTGGGCGCGGGAGGCCGCGGGCGCCGACCGGACGCCGTCGCCCGCGCTGCTCGAGCGCGTCGTCGCGGCCGCGGGCAAGGCGGTGAAGGTCGCCGGCGGCGCCGAGCTCTCGGACATGGCGGCGCTCCTCGGCGGCGGCCCGCAGCGCACGACGGCGCGCGCGATGATCGAGCTCGGCCAGGGCAGCCGATCGTGGGTCGTCTACCGCGCGCTGCGCGAGCTCGGCGTGCGCGCCGATCTCGCGATCGCCGAGACCGAGCCGTTCAGCTCGTCGGCGGACTTCCCGCCGCACGCGGGGCGCTTCCGCCACCCGCTCGTGATCGCCCGCCTTCCGGGCGGCGACGTGTGGATCGACGCCGACGTCGAGGGCCCGCCGCTGCCCCCCGGCCGCATCAGCCCCGAGCTGCGCGGCCGCGCCGCCATGCTGCCGAGCGGCGAGCTCGTCACCGTGGCCGGAACGAGCGGCGAGACCGGCGACGAGGTCGACCTGCGGCTGACGGTCGACGTGCAGGGTAACGCCACGGGAACGTTCACGATTCTTCTGCACGGGCGGGCGGCGCAGGCGCTCTCGGAGGCGTTCGAGACCGTGGTGGGCACGGCGCGGCGCGAGATGCTCCGGGGCGTCGTGCTCGGCTGGCTCCCGTGGGCCGACGTCGAGGACGTGGTCGTCTCGTCGACGGAGGGCTCGTGGGAGGTCGCGCTCCGCGCCACCGTGACGATCCACGGCTTCGCGCAGCCTGCGGGCAAGGACGCCGCGGCGTGGACGCTGCCGGGGCTCGAGCCGGTGCACCTCGTGTTCCCGCGCGCGTACACGAGCACGCTCGGCGCCTCGTACGCCTCGCGGGGGGCCCGCAAGAGCGCGCTCGCCATCGAGACCGCGCTCCAGTACCACGTGCGCCGCAGGATCGAGCTGCCCGAGGGCTACGCGGTCGCGCGCGCGCCCGAGGGCGTGCGCGTCGAGCACGCGGGCCTCGCGGCCTCGCGCAAGGGCAGCTACGGCGCGGCGATCGAGGAGGACTTCGCGCTGAGCTTGCCGACGGGGACGGTGTCGATCGACGAGTACAAGGCGTTCGTCGAGCGGGTGCAGGCGGTCGACAGCGGCTTCATGGCGGGCATCCGGGTGGCGCGGCCGGCGGCGCCGGCGCGGCAAGCCGGCGGCGCGCAGGGGCCGGGCGCTGTCCGCGGCGGGGCGCGGCCGCAGGCGCCGGAGAAGAAGCCGTGAGCCTCGACGTCCGCGAGTCGGTCCCGCTGGCCCCGCTCACGACGCTCGGCGTGGGCGGGCCGGCGCGCTACTTCGCCGAGGCCGACGGCGAGGCCGCGGTGGTCGAGGCGTTCCGCTTCGCCGAGGCGCGCGGCGTGCCGCTCTTCGTGCTGGGCGGCGGCTCCAACCTGCTGATCGCGGACCGGGGCGTCGACGCGCTGGTGCTGCGCGTGCGCGTGCGCGGGATCGAGCTGCTGCGCGGGCGCGGGGAGGACGGCGGCGCGGGGGCCGGCGACGGCGGGGAGGCCGGGCGCGCCCTCGTGCGCGCGGGGGCGGGCGAGGCGTGGGACGACCTCGTGGCGCGCTCGGTCGCCGAGGGCTGGGCGGGTGTCGAGTGCCTGTCGGGCATCCCGGGCGACGTCGGCGCGACGCCGATCCAGAACGTGGGCGCGTACGGCCAGGAGGTCGCGGAGACGATCGTCGAGGTCCGGGCGATCGATCGCGCGACGGGGGCGGCCGCGGTCCTCTCCGGTGCGGACTGCGGCTTCGGCTACCGCGACAGCCGGTTCAAGCGCGCGTGGCGCGGGCGGTACGTCATCACGGCCGTCACGTTCGCGCTGCGCCCGGGGGGCGCCGCGACGGTGCGCTACCCCGAGCTCCATCGGGCGCTCGCCGCGCCTGCGGGGGGCGCCGCGCCGCCGCTCGGCGAGGTGCGCAGCGCGGTGATCGCGCTCCGCCGCGGCAAGTCGATGGTGCTCGATCCGGCGGACGAGAATCGCCGGAGCGCGGGGTCGTTCTTCATGAACCCGACGCTCGCCCCCGGCGCCGCCGCGGCCGTCATCGCGCGCATCGAGGCGGCGGGCGTCCTCGCGCCCGGCGAGGCGATCCCGCGGTATCCGGCGGACGGCGGCCGGGTGAAGCTGTCCGCCGCCTGGCTGATCGAGCGCGCCGGCTTCGCGAAGGGGACGCGCCACGGCGCCGCGGGCATCTCGACGCGCCACACGCTCGCGCTGGTCAACCGCGGCGGCGCCACGGCGGAGGAGCTGCTCGGCCTGGCGCGGCGCGTGCGGCAAGGAGTGCTCGACCGGTTCGGCGTGGCGCTCTCGGCCGAGCCGGATCTCGTGGGGTTTGCGCCCGGCGAGATCGACGATCTCGTCAGCGGCGCCCACCTGTGAGAGGGGCCCCGGGCGACCGAGGACCCCTCCTCGACAGCTCACCGCCCGGCGTCGTGGAGCATGCCCTTGATCGCCCAGCCGCTGTCGACCTGGCGCGGGTACAGGTCGCCGACGAAGTGCGCGCCGTGCATCAGCCAGATGCCGACCTGGCCGTTCGTGTGCCGCCAGACGATGTCGTCGCGGCGATCGTGATCGAAGTCGCCGACGCCCTGCACCTGCCATGCGAGGTCGCCGGGCCCGTGCGCGTTGTTGTACGAGGGTGAGTCGAAGCCCTGCTCGCCGCCGAACCAGATGGCGAGCTGGCCATTGGCGTCCCGCCACAGGATGTCCGAGCGCAGGTTGCCGTCGAAGTCGCCGATGGCCTGCACCTTCCAGAAGAGGCTCGGGTCCTGGCCGCCGGGGTACGCCTCGCCCACCCGCGTCCCGCCCGACATGAACCAGAGGGCGACCTGGCCGTTCGTGTTTCGCCACAGGATGTCCGAGCGCGCATCGCCGTCGAAGTCGCCGACGCCCTGCACCTTCCACGCGTTGTCGACCGGCGCGGGCTGGTTGTTGTAGCCGGGATACGCGGCCTGAGCGGCGTCGCCCTTGAACCAGATGGCGAGCTGGCCGTTGGCGTCGCGCCAGAGCACGTCCGAGCGCCCGTCGCCGTCGAAATCGCCGACGCCGACCACCTTCCAGAAGAGGCTCGGGTCCTGGCCGCCGGGGTAGGCCTGACCGACGACGGCTCCGTCATCCATGAACCAGATGGCGACCTGACCATTGGTGTGTCGCCAGAGCACGTCGCTCTGGCCGTCGCCGTCGAAGTCTCCGGAGCCCTGGATCTTCCAGGAGAGGCTCGGGTCCTGGCCGCCGGGGTAGGCCTCGCCGACGATGTCGCCACCGTCCATGAACCAGATGGCGACCTGGCCATTGGTGTGCCGCCACAGCAAGTTGGTGCTGGCCGAGCAGGAGCACGTGTCGCCGTGGCCGCTGCACTGGTTCGAGGGTGACGACGGGCACATGTGCGATTTGATCCAGTCGAACTCGGAGCCCGTCGTGACCCCCTTGCTGACCCAGTCATGGGTCACCGTCCACGTGTGCATCGAGTGGACGGCGTAGAGCCGGCTCGCCTCGACGTTCAAGACGGCCCCGCCCGAGTCGCCGCCGCAAAAGACCTGGTCGTTGAAGCGCAGGATGTCGTGGCCGTCCTCGTACCCGCCGACCACGGCGGCGTCGAAGTTCAGCGTGCCGAAGGGGGTGCTGCAATCGGCGCCCGTGCGCCCGAAGCCGGCGATCGTGACCCGCGATCCCTCGGCGGGGTAATCGCTGGCCACGACGAAGGGCTTCACGTGCGCCGGCGCGACGCCGTTCAGCTTGATGACCGCGATGTCATGCTCGATCTGCCTCTCGGTCCAGGATGGGTTGTAGTCCGGCTGGATCTCGGCCACGCCGCTCAGCACGCGCGGGCGCGCGCCCGGCGTCGCCGGGTCGGGGCGAAAGGTCACCGTCGCGTCCGTGGAGCAGCCGTTGTCGCCGACGTAGCCCTCCTCGCAGAAGCAATGCGCGGCGGTGAGGACCGTGTCCGCGGCGATGACCATGCCCGAGCAGCTCCCCTGCGAGGTCGACACCTTCACCATCGCGAGCAGATCGCTGGGCCCCGCCGGCGTCGGGTCGACGATCGGCGATGCGACCTGGGCCGTCTCCTCGAAGTCGCCCGCCCCGCCGGGGTCGGCCGCGCAGGCGGCCAGCGGCAGCGCAACCAAGGGACGCAGCCAGCGCCGTAGACGAGCATGCTTTTGAGTCATCGGTTCAATCGTCATATCGCTACCCTCCTTTTCGCTTCGCCCGCCGTGGTGGCGCGCGAAGGGGACACGCATCGGTTGCTCTGGCGCGCGCTCGCGCCCTCCGTCGTTGGAGGGCGTTCAGCGGGCCTCTTCAGCAACGCGTCGCTCTTCAGGCTTCAGCAACGCACGTGCCGGGTCGGGACGGCGCTCGCCCCGCGGGTCGCCTATGCGCATGAGCGGGGAGGGACGCTTCTTCCGGCCCCCTCGCGAGCCCGTCGTCTCGAGCGATGTGTCGCCCCGGGAGGACCAGGTGTCTCCTCGACAGAGACAGGGCGAGTGAGGCATCGCGCCAGGATGCGGAGCTCCAGCGCGACGGATCCCTGCTCTTCCAGCGCGGACGCGCCCACGCGGAGGCGGGGTTCGGATCGGGACGTCAGGTCGCCACGCCGGGGGGGGCGGGCGCCAAGGCGTGGTACGAGCGCCCCGTGATCGCGGGGGAGCGCGCGGTCGTTTGCCTGCCGGCGCTGCAGCGCGGACAGCTCACCGTTCAACCCGCGCTGCACCCGCTGCGGGGCGCCGCTCTCGGAGGAGCCGGAGGCGCCAGCCGCGAGCAACCTGGATCACTCGTCTATCGGCGGGGGCGCGCCCCCCGGGGCGCGACCCCGGGCTTCGCGGCCGAGCCGTCCGCGAGCGTGATCACCTGCCCGGACCGGAGGGCGCTCGCCGCGCCGGCGCTGCCCAGCGTCGAGGCGCCGTCCGATCTGCGTCCGGGCGCGAGGCTCGGCCGGTTCGAGGTGATCGATGGCCTCGGCCGGGGCGCGCTTCTCGCTCACCGACACCAGGCGGTCGTCCTCGTCGCAGTTCAGCGCGCGCTGCACGCTTGCTTCAGCACGTGGTCGGCCAGCCGGTCGCCGTCGATGTCCTCGAACCTGAGAGGCAACCCCCGCTGCCCTCGGAGTAGTACACCAATCCTCCGATACAGACGAAGAAGCAGACTTGCACCTCGAAGCTTCCGTCGCAGCTCTCCTTTCGCCGAAAGCCCACGAAATCGATTCAAAGCGTGCGCAGCACAAGCGTCGAGGCGCGAACCACGATCTGCAACGTAATTGAAGGATGGTCAACAGCACCGAACTCGATCTGTAACCCATCGACTCTGCCTTGGGTATTGGTCATTGTCCACGCCCATAGAATGGGATGACCAATCGCCGAGGCCCACTCAACAGGCGCCAATACCACACGAATCGCCCCATCCGAAAGGGCAGCGGGGAAAGCCTCGGAGACGCATATAGAATCATCTACTCCTTCTGCATAAACATACAGCTCCTTCTCAGGGAACGCGAGGTGCGCACCAACACATTGTCCACCGAGGTCCTCGTCGACGTACAACCCAACCATGGCCAACGATCTACCTTCGTCGACGAATGGCCTTATCGCATCAAGCACGCTCATTTTTCGCCTCAGTTTACTGACCACAATTCTTGCCGCCGGGTGCTCCACGTCCTTAAGGCTTGTCTTCGCCCACGCCGGCAGCGCGGCGGTCTGATCGGGCTGGAGCGCGTACTCGAACCCGATCGTCGGCTCCCCTTCTCCCGCGAGCTCCTCCGCGCTCCAGACCTTGCTCGGCTCGCACCCGACCGGCCCGGCGTTCTCGCCGTCCTCCGCCAGATCGCTCGGCCCCCAGACCTCGGTGAGCCGCCCGAAGTCGTCCACCCGGTGCACCATCGTGTGCCCGTTGACGTCGGTCTCCTGCGCCACCGTGCCATACAGCAGATTCGGCACGCTGTTCGAATGGTACCCGAAGCTATCGCTCGCGCACGTGCGGTAGCTGTGCGTCACCTCATCGTAGCTGTAAGTCAGCTTGTAGCTGTTCGGGTCGGTCGACGTCTCGAGGTTGCCGAAGTCATCGAACACATAGCTCCACGTGGCCTCCGCGTTCGCGTAAGTCGTCCCATCCGCTCGCTTGCCGCCGGAGATGACGTTCGTGACGGTCTTGAGTGCGCCCGTTCCCGGCCAGTACGTCGCCGTGCGCCGGCGCAGCACACGCCCCTGCTCGTCCGTCGTCTCGACGAGCTCCGGCTTCACGATGTAGGCCGAGCCAGGCTCCGTGTAGTCCACCCTCTGATGCACATTGTCGTCCGGCGTATCGGCCTCGCCGTCGGCGTGCAGCTCGATCAGGTTGCCGAGCTCGTCGAAGACCCGCGTCTCGCGCGTGCTCTTGTGCGGAGCGCTCAGGTCCGCGGTCGTCCCCTCGTAGAACGTGCTCCTCCGCTCCGTCTCCTTGGGGAAGAACCAGCCCGCCCTGGGCTCCAGCCCCTCGGTCGGCGGCGCGTAGTCGACCTCGTTCACCGTGGTGAGCAGCCGTCGCCGTCGCGCAGCGTCGCGCGCGCGACCAAGCCGCGACGGTAGACGTCGTGGTTCAGGTGCTCGACGTCCTCGCTCGACATCGCCGTGACGCCATCCTCGCCGAGCGCCGTCGTCGTCACGAGCCCGTACCCGAGCTCGACCCGCTCCTCCCGGTCGTAGACCCCATCCGCGTGCGTCGCGATGCTCGTCCGGTACGCATGCACCCCGTACACTCCCGGCGCTCCCCCCACGCCGTCGTGCACCGTCACCTCGCTCAGCACCCACTGGCTCGACGGCATGTCGACCTGAGGCGCCCTATCCATCTCGCCGAGCGCCCCTTCGCTCGGCACGACCAGGTTGCCCTCACGCTGGTAGTCCAGCTCGATGCTCCCGCCGAGCGGCCGGCTCACCCGCCGCAAGAGGTTCGTCTTGCCGAGCGTGTTGACCCGCGCGTACACCGTCGCGTCGCCGTCCCGCTTCAGCACGTGATCCTGAAGCCCATCGCCGTCGATGTCCTCGAACGCGAGGTGCGATGAGCCGGCGCCTTCCGAGTAGAACACCGACCCGCCGACGCACACGAAGTAGCAGACATCGACCTTGAAGCTGCCCTCGTAGCTCTCCGACCTGCGGAAGCTCACCGCGTCGCCCCCGCCCATGAACGCGTACTCCGGCGGATCGATCGACACGCCCCACGCCCCCGCGGGCCAGGACTCCTCCGGCGCGAACCGGCTCCCGAGGTTGAGCTGCACCCGGAACCACGGCTCTTCCGGCGCCTTCATCACCTTGTCCGGCAGCCCGTCGCCGTTCACGTCCGCGAAGTCCACCACGGTCCGTGCCGTCGTGTACGTGTACCCCGCGCCGAAAGCGGCCGATCTCGCGATGCTGGAGACGGCGGTCGCGCACCATCGGGCGGAGCACGTGCGCAACCGCCTGCTCCGGTCGGCCGGCGACGAGAAAGAAGATGCCGCTGTGTCCTCGTGAGGCTCGCGCAGATGGGACCGCCCTCGTCTCGCGCCGCATAGCGGAGCGCAGCAGAGGATCGGCGGTCCTGAGCGGTGGGAGGCGGCACGCGTGCATCTTGCCAGCGTGCAACCACCCACGGCGTTCGTTTTGCCCGTGCGGCGCGGCGTCCTGCGCGGCCTTCTTGACCGCGTCGATTTCTTGGGGGCGCTGGAAGCGCCAATGGAACGGTGCAGCACACGGCAGGACCGAGAAGTCCCTCTGAGAAGGTGAAGAAGAGAAGTTTGGCGTACGAGGCCGAGAGGAAAACGGTCAGCCCACGGGCACCGTATGGTGCAGGGAGTGTCCATGCGCAGGGAGCGCGCGATGGTTTTCGGATTGACGTAAGGCGTGGAAACCATCGTCACGCTGCATCGATTTCGGTTGACGCCGGCGCACTGCGCCCCATGGGCGCGGCGGATTTTGGGCGGCTTCTGCATGTGGGATACACGCCTGGCAGGGGGAATTCTCAAGCGTCATGCGCAGGATGTAGGTAGCGCACGGATGCGTGGTGTTGATGTAGGTGCGGACGGCCCTCCCCTCCCCGCTCCGTCTCGGCTCCTCCGTCCAGCAGCTCCCCCCCGGCGGAACGGTCGGCCCGTCGGGGGGGTCGGGATCAACCACCGCCGACCTGACAGAGGAGTCCATTCATGCCCTCATCCAATCCATCATCCAATCAATTCTCGTGCTCCTGGTCCCCGAACCGCAAAACCCTCCTCGATTCCGCGCGAGAACGCTACCGCGCGGCGATGCGGCTCTTTTCGCCCGACCGCCCGCACAATGCGGTCGAGGCGCACGCCGCCGATGACGGCTCCGTCCTCGAGTGGGCGCTGCGCCTGGTGGGCTGCGTGCAGTTCGCCGACCCTCCGACGGCCGTGAGCACCGTCGACCCGGAAGCGGCGCGCGTCGTGGACCTCGTCTGGTTGCCCATGGTCAAGGGGTCCGACAACAGCATGCTCCCGGGCTGGGCCCTTCGCTTCACGGCGCCGGGGAAAGAGCCTGAGTTGAGGCGGCTCGACGGGCTCGCGACGGCGGCGCTCCACAAGACAGGCCCCATGATCCTCGCCGGCGAGCGCGCCCCGCGCATGCCCACCGGCTTTCCGCAGCCGGAAACCAAGCACCTGGAGGCGCTGGAGAAGGCGCGTCGCGAGCTGCGCGGCTGATCGCCCCCTGCTGAGCCCCGGTCGTCGTAGGCCGCGCGCGCCAGGCGCTCTGGGCTGAGCGCTCCGGCGTGGAGAGCTCGCCCTGGGCGGAGCTGAGCACCGAGCCGGGGGGGCGTTCGAGCGAAAGGGCCGCGGCCCTGTCCGGTCTGGCGCTGGCCGGTCCGGCAAATCCCCACGTTCAACCTGCATGACCACGAACCCGGCCCGAAGCGCCGGATCAAAGGATTTTTTGTATGATGACGTCCCGTTCCTCGATTCTCTGGGTGGAGCAGCACAGGGAGATCCTCAACGACGTGCGCGAGCGCTTCCGCGCCTGCCTCGCTGCCTACTCGCCCGAGCTCTCCGAGAGCGAGCGGGACGAGCTCGCGGCCGATGACGGCGCCGTCATCGAGTGGGCGCTGCGCCTCGTCGCGATCGCGGAGGGTTTTCCCATGCCGCAGCCCGTGGCACCGGACGCGACGCGACCCCACGCGACCAGCGCACAAGCCGTCACCATCCCGCGCTCGAGTGCCGCGCACCTCGCCGCGCGCGGCGGCGCCGCCGCGGCCGAGCTCCGCAAGAGGGCCACGTGCTGACGCCGGCGAGGCCTCGCCTTGCGCGGTCGGTCCTCGACCTTGTCGCCCGGCTCGACTTCCAGCCGTTCTCAGGACTGTTCGAGGGCATGGGCACCTTTGCCGCGGAGGGTGAGAGGACGTGGTTTCTCGCCATCGTCCAAGGCGCGACACCGGGCCGGATGCGCTGGGCCATCATCGAGCGAGCGCGCGCGCACGCCGGCGGCCCCTTCCCCGAGATCGAGCCCATGCCGCCCGGCGTGGGGCCGCTCATGTTCCGGCGCTCGACCTGGGACGTCCTGCGCTCCGCCACGCTCGACACGTCCGGCGCGCTCTGCTTCGACGGCTACCGCTACGAGCTCGCCCTCTGGTACGTCGGCGAGTGCTGCCACGCGGCGCTCGTGGACGTCGGCCCGGCCGTGGCGACATCCACGCCGGGCAGCGCGGCGTCCGAGCGGTGCCCGAGCACCGGCCCTGCCACCGCGCGCAGCCCCGAGGCGATCACCCGTCCGAGGCCGCGCACGCCGCTCGGCCCGCTCTCGCCGAGCGAGATCCCTGCCCCGCTCCGCGCGCAGGTCTCGGGCGCGCACGACGCGTCCGGTGCGCTCGGCCTCGCCCACGTTGCGCTCGACGGCGACTGGCTCCACCCGCGGCGGGGCGTGCAGGGCGAGAGTTTCGTGGATCGCGGCGGCTTTCGCGTCGTCCCGGTGTTGCCTCGGGACGCTCCGCGCCCCTCCCCTGCTCCGCCGCACAGCTCGCCGGCCGAACCAACCACGCGGCCTGAGCTCGCGCCGCCCCGACCGCTGCTCGATCGGGATCTGCTCGCTGTGGCCGCGCGGCTTGACTACCGGCCGATCGGCGGCTCGGGCTACGGGACCTTCGCGCCCGACGGAGACCTGCACATCGCTCTGTCCGTCGCCGAGGGCCCCGGGCCGGGTCAGGCGCGGTGGACGGCACTGCTGCTGCCGAGCACCCCGCGCCCGGCCACCTACGAGGCGCTGAGGGGCCGCCAGGGCCCCCCCGGCCTCGGGCCGGTGATGTTCTCGCGCGAGGTCTGGGCGGCGCTCCGCGCCGGCACGCTCGACGCCGGCGGCGCTCTTCTGCACGAGGGTCGCCTGCATGATCTGGGATGGTGGTTCAACGGGCGCTTCTTTGCCGCGCGGCTGCTGCCGGTCGACGAGGCCATCTAAGCCCGAGCTCCCGCCGGGACGCGCGCGCCCACACCGGTCCGGGAGACGCAGCGAGGACCGCCGCGCTCGGAGGCTCACGCGCGCCGCGGCCGTGGAGCTCGGCGACCTCGGCGCCTGTTCTGCGGCTAGGGTGCCGTCTCTCGGAGCCCTCTCGTTCTGTGCTGCTGATAGAGCGCGCGGAGGTGCACGCAGAGTCGCGCCTACTATCCGCGGAGCTCGGCCGCTGTGTTTGCGCGCAAAGCTCCAGAATGGAATCTCAGCAAATAAATGGTCCATGCTAGCGTTTGCTGCAGCGGACGCTGGTCCGCTTGGGTAACGATACCCAGTCTCGTCCACCACGCGCGCGAGGAGATTCGCATGAAGAAAATCGTCCTGATGGCGGCCGTGTTCGTCATGGCGTGCAGTACTATCGACGACGGCACAAGTGCGGGCGACGACGGTATTTCCGGGGTCGGCGCAGACGTCGGCGAGGACGGCATTTCAGAGGACGGTGCCGGATCGTTCGGCGAGGAATCCATAGGCGAAGCGCAGCAGGCGTTGAAGCTGACCTGCGACGACGTCTGTGACGTTGTGGGCATTGGGATCCAAGCTGCGCCCATGGTGGCGGCAAGATGCTTGGCCTTCGGAGTCTGGGGCCCCGTCGCATGCGGCCTGGGAGGATTCGCAGCTTGCAAGATGGCGTGCGCCCCCGGGGTCGGGCGCCGGTGCGTTAAGCACGGTGAAAATGGCAAGGCTTGCGTCAATCGCACTCATCTCTGGTGGTGTGACAATCAGGCCGACGGCAATGGGGTCCGTGTCTGGTACGAGCTTGTGAATAAGCCTGGACTGGTGAAAACGGTGTATGCGCCGAACAACGGGTGCTGGTTCGTCGGTTTTCCGAGAATCCAGAATATAAAGCGCTTACAGGTGTGTACCCAGCGAGAAGGATGCAGCGGATGGATTCCTGTAACAGGCGCCACCGCGACCGCGGCGGTATTCGACGACGAGCAGATGCCCGACATTAGCCTCATGCCGCTCTGGAGGTACTGGAACGATTCGAATCTCGATCACTACTATACGATCAATAGAAACGATGCTGGATTGGCCTTCTATGGATATAGCTTCGAGTTGTCAGAAGGGTCGATCCTGCGCAACGCTGAAGCAGGGACCGTTCCGATTTACCAGTATTGGAACGAGAGTCTTGGCGATCATTTTTACACGACGAATTGGCCCGAGTTGGGAGGCGGCGCGTTGAACTATGCCTACGAAGGCGTCGCCGGATATATTCTTCCCCAGCAATATGCCGGCACGGTGCCGCTCCATCGATATTGGTCTGAAACCGCTGGCGATCACTACTACACGAAGGACTATCACCCGGGCGGTTTCTGCTACGGGTATTGTTATGCATACGAGGGCGTTCTCGGGTACGTCTATCCGTGATGCGCAGGTCACGTCTTCGGTGGCCGGCGGGAAGCGCCCGGTCATCGCCATGGGCGCCACCCCCTTGCGGCTGTTGCCGGGGTCGATGCGCAGCGGCCACAGGGTCGAGGTGGCGCCGTCAGCGTCGCGGCGCTCAGCGCCGCGTTCTGGGCCGGTTGCGGCCTCCTTGGTTCCGCGCCGGCGAAGCGGCAGGGCTTGAGCCTGTGCGGGAGGTGGCCGCCGCACGCCTCGAGCGCGCCCTGCGCTCCGGAGGGCGGATTGGCAGGGTGACGAGCCGGATGTAGGCGGGCCGCTCCCGTGGTTCGAGGTAGATGATGCCGCGGCGGGCTGCGTCGTCGAGCAGGGCGCGGAACGCCTCGTCAGAGAGGACCGCGAGCTCGCAACGGAGGGCGCCGAGCGGATAACCCAGGTGATCGGGGTCGAGAAGGCGCAGCACGAGGTAAAGAAGCGCGTCGAGCTTGGTCGGGGGCGTGATGCTCACGGGGGTGGAGGATAGCTCGGTGGCGCGGAGCTCGCGCACGCGGGCGGCCTGCTCGTCCTTCCCTCGTAGCTCCGCGCGTACCGCAACGAGGCCGCCCGCGTGCGCGAGCTCCGCGCGGCCGCCGTGTGTCAAGCGACAGTAACTTTTGACCCCCTTGCGACAGTAAAACTGACCCCCTCCCGCGCACCTGGATCACCTGGCCGGCACGGCGTTCCCGCCGAGCAGACCCGCCTTCTTTTTCTGTTTCAGCCTGTAGCTGTCTCCCGAGATCATCAGGGTGTGGCTGTGGTGAAGCAGACGGTCGAGGATCGCGGCGGCGAGGACTTCATCGCCGAAAACCGCGCCCCACTGCGTCACCACCTGGTTTGTCGTGATCAAGGTGCTGCTCTTCTCGTACCTCCTGGCAACGAGCTGGAAGAAGAGATGGGCGCTCTGCCTCTCGAAGGGCAGGTAGCCCAGCTCGTCGACGACCAGCAACTTCGGCTTCGTGTAGAACAGGAGCTTCTCCGCGAGCTGCCCCTCGGTTTCCGCCTTCGACAGCGTCGCCAACAGCGCAGTCGCGCTCGTGAAGAGCACCGAGTGCCCCGCCTCCACGACGGCCCGCCCCAGCGCGATGGCCAGATGCGTCTTGCCCACCCCGGGAGGGCCGAAGACCAGCACGTTCTCGGCCTCGGCGATGAAACGCCCGGTGGAGAGCTCGCGGACGAGCTTCTGGTCGATCGAGGGCTGGAACTTGAAGTCGAAGTCCTCGAGGGTCTTGATCGCCGGAAAGTGCGCGATCTGGATCCCCATCGCCACCCGCTTGCGCTGCTTGGACCCGAGCTCCTCGCAGAGCATCTTGTCCAGGAAGTCGAGGTAGGTCGGCTCGGTCCTGGCCGCCTCGGAGAGCAGGGCGTCGAGCCGCTCGGCGATGGAGCGCATCCTGAGCCGGCTCAGGCTCTCGACAACGCGCGCATGCACGATCTCGCGGCTCACGACACCACCTCCCCGATGGCGGCCGCATAGTCCGACAGGCTGCGCCCCATGGCCTCAAGGGCGCTCAGGGGCGCCTCCGGCGGCGTCGGCGTGGCAGGTCTTCGCCACAGCCCGTCGAAGTGGCGGGGGTCGGCGACGCGAGCATGAGGCTCGAAGGAGCGCTCGTGCCGCGCCACCAGCTCCGTGCCGCGATAGATGCGGACCTCGCGCTCACCGACGACGACGTCCACGGTGTCGCGCACAAGCCGGTGCGGGACGCTGTAGCGGACCGTGTCGACGTCGACGAGGGCGTCGTTGGCCACGCGTCGGCGAAGCCGCTGCTCTCGCACCGGCAGGGGCCGTGATGGCAACGGCCGGAGCGCGTGCCGCTCGTCGCGCTCGAAGCGCACAAGCGGCGCCTCGTGGGTCGTGCCGTGGATGCGCTGGTCGGCCTCGGCCATCCACCGGACCAGGTGGGCTTCGAGCGCGCCGAAGGACTCGAACGCGCGCCCCGCCAGCCCGTTGCGCTTGACGTACTTGACGCCCGACTCGGTCTTGCCCTTGGTGCGCGCCCGGTAGGGCCCGCAGGCGCGCGGGGTGACGTCCCAGTCGCGACAGAACGCGAGGTAAGCCGGGTGGAACGTCACGGTGCCCGTCTCGCGCTCACGGCCGAGCACCAGCGAGCGCGCATTGTCCCCGAGCACGGTCCGAGGCACGCCGCCGAAGTGGCGGAAGGCTTCTGCGATGCCTTCGCGCCAATCGTCCTGTCGCTCGCTCAGAAAAGCCTTGACGAAGAGCCTTCGTGAGTGACTCAATACGGCGACCAGCAGGTGCACCCGCACGAACGTGCCGGTGATGCGGACCTGCTTCTGACCGAAGTCGATCTGCATCTGATAGCCAGGGTCGGTCTCGAACCGCACGCTGGCCACGTCGGCAGCCCTCTGCCCGCGGCGAAGATCGGCAACGACGCGCTGCACGGTCCTCGGGCTTACCGTGATGCCACGGCTGATAAGCTCGCCTGCGACGACCACAGCGTTGCCCTCCGCCAGGCCGGCGAAGAGCTGCTTGGCCTCAGCGCGGCCATCCTCGTCCAAGCAGCGGCGAGCGGGGCGCACCTGTGCCTCGGCAGCGGCTCCACCGCGCAAATAACGGCGGACCGTGTTGCGAGCCACGCCGAGCTCCGCGGCGATCCGTTTGGACCCCCACCCTCGGGCCGTAAGCTCGCGAATCTGCCGGATAACGTCCGGCTCGATCATCTCTCGCACCTCCGAACCGAGAGGTGCCACGTCCAAGTCCTTGATTTCCATGCCGTTTCCTCCGCTCTGGCGCGAGGGAGGGGGGTCAGTTTTACTGTCGCGCGGGGGTCATTTTTACTGACGCTCTACACCGTGCTCGACCTGCCCGCGCGGGCGACTCCCCCGGCGAGTGGCGGCCCTCACCGCCGCGGAGCGCGACCAGGTCTCCCCTCGTGTAGCCTCGACCGTGCTCCCGGACGAGCGCCGGGGCGGGAGGTTCTCCGATGCGAATGCGTGATGTGGTCTCCGCACTCCTGGGCGGTGGCGCAATCTACCTGGCGATGGCCGCCTGTGCGGCTTCCGAGAGGGCCTCGCCCGCACACCAGGCGCAGCAGAACGCCGGCGGCTCCGGGCAAGGCGCGGAGGGCGGCGCCAACGCCCAGCAGGCCGCGGGCGGCTCCGGGACCCACGGCAACGCCGGCAACGGTGGCGGTGGCGGTTTCATGGATCCCGTACCGGACGCCTCGGCGGCCCCGGTCAGCGGATCCCGGCTGAAGGCGCGGTATCGAACCACGGACGATGGGGCAAAGGTATATGACCCGTCTATTTGGTTTGACTCCGAAAGACGAGAGCTCTGTGTCTTCCTTGTCGCTGCAGACGGTCGGGAGCGCTGTGTTCCGTACTCTGGATCTGTGCGGATGACCTCAAAGAGCAACTACTTCGCGGATTCAAATTGCACACAGCCTGTGGTGATTTCCACTCAAAAGGGTTGCGCTCCTGAATACGCGCAAGAGCTCTTCTCAAGCACCACGGCGTGTGAACCGGCAATTCGGTGGCGCTTCTTCTCGATCGGAGCTCGGCTCGATCTCACCTCGACCTATGTCCTAGACAGCGCCGGCGCGTGCAAGGCGCAGACGGCCTCGACAACGGTCGATTACTTCGCCCTCGGAGATGAGATCCCGCCGTCCTCCTTCGTCGCTTCAACGTGGGCCGTCGACCCGTAGAGCAAGGGGACGTCGCCCCGGCGCGGGCGCGCCCCTCATGTCCTCGCGCGAGACCTGGGCGGCGCTCCGCGGCGGCACGCCCGACGCTGGCAGCGGCCTCGTCCACAGAGGCCGCCCCGTCACCTCGCGGGTAAGCCCGAGGTTCCGCCGGACGCCCAGCGGCACGAGCTCGGTCCCAATGCCCTTCCTGCTCCGCGCTCGGCTCCGGGCAGGTACGGACGGCGCAGGGCGAGTTCGGTCGGACAGGGGATCCTCTCCTCCAGGTAGAAGCACCGCGCGAGCTCGGGGCCATCACCGTCCACCTGGTCGAGCTCGGCGTCGCCGTCGGCGATTTCCTCGAGCGCGGGCTCGGCGCCACGGCCTGCGAAGCGGCCGCGGGCGTCGAGGAGGACGCAGGCGAGCTCGCGATCGCGCTGGCGTTGTACATGGCGCCGGAGCAGGCAGTGCAGCTGCCGATCGCACGGGCCCGATGCCCCGCGCCCCGCAACGCGGCGTCACCGGGTCGTCTTGGCTGCCCGGCAGAGTCCCTGATGCCCGATAAGAAGGCGTTATCGCGCACTAGCCGAGCCACCCGGGCGGCCCGTCCGCGTGCGGAACGTGACCCTGCTGGTCGGCCGGAAACTTTCGAAGCGCAGCGGACGGCCGAAGCAGGTGGCAGCCGGCTCCCGCCGGCGCTCCGACCCGCCCTGGGCGTCGCTGAACCGAGGAGAGCGCCTCTCCGTGAGCGATCTCGCGGAGGAACCGTGCAGCGGCCCCCGCGCGTTCCCCATCCCTGGCTCAACTCAGAGGACGCCCGTCCGCGTTCGCCGCTGCATCGTGGTCTGTCGACCCATAGAGCAAGAGCCGTGGACCGGGCGCGAGAGCGACGCTCGACGAGAACAGCGCGCCCGTCCTCGATGGTCAGCGCTACGACCTCGCCCACACGGCGGGCGGTTCTGCTACGCCGAGCTCGTCCACGTCGGCGCGGCCAAAGCCGCGCCGACGCCAGGCGGCTCCGCACCAGCCCGCGTGTCGCATTCGAGACACTCCCGACGCAAGGTCTGTTGAATTCGCGGCCACCTATGTCCCGCATGACCCGCCGTGTCAACACCACCTCGATTACAACCGATTACAGCGCCCCGCCCTCTCCTCTCCTCGCCGTCCGCGTCTCCCTCGGTGTCACGCCAATGGCTCGGCGCAGCAGCATTCAGACGCCTCAGCGCATCAAACGACCTTGACAGCCACTCTCGATACGCGACCATCCTCCGGTACCACTCAACCAGGAGGGAGCTCATGCCCCCGACAAGCACCGTGAAGAACACGTCCGGTTCCACGTCTCCCAAGGCCAGGTCGTCCAGCAGGGCACCGACAACGAAGTCGAAGCGCCCGGCCGCAAAGCCCCACGAACCGACCAACGATGAGGCGCTCCTCGCGCTGGACTCGGCCTACGCCTCCGCCCCCGACATGCCCACGAGCGTCGCGGAGCGCGAGCTCACCTCCCTGGCGCGCCTCGCGCACGCGCAGCAATCACGCATGTCGAGGATCGGTATCACCTCCGACAAGGTGGATCTGCTCGCGCGCTTCGCGCGGCGCCTCGGCGCCCTCGAGAAGGGGTGGCAGAGGGCACGCGGCGCCGTGACGCTCACGTCCGCGCAGCGCAAGCTCCGCGACGAGGCCGAGGCGCTCGACGCGAAGCTCGTGGCCGGCGGCCGCTGGGGCTGCCGCAACGACGACGCCGCCCAGGCGGAGCTCTCGCGCATCGCCGACGGCTCCGGCCTTTCGGACACCATCCAGGACCTGCGCGATCTCGTCGACTTCTGGTCCGAGCACGAGGGCGCGCTCGGCGTGACCGATATCACGACGAAGGATCTCGCGCGGGCCAAGGCGCTCGCTGACGCGCTCGAACACGCCGCCGCCAACGAGGCATCGGACGCGAGCGCCGCACACGCGCTGGAGCTGCGCAACCGTTGCTTCTGGGCCGCCGACGAACTCGCCAAGGAGATCCGCGAGGGCGGCCGTTATGCGTTTCGCGACCAACCCAAGATCGCAGCCAGGTTCGTATCGCGCTACCGGACGAGCGTGAGACGGCGCTCCCGCAGGAAGGCCCAGGCCACCGAACCCGTCGCCACTCCCGGGCTGAGCCGGGAAACATAAGTCCTTCCACGGGCGCCATCCTCTCGCTCCGATAGCCGATCCTCTCGCTCCCGCGCCCGATCCTCTCGCTCCCGCGCCCGATCCTCTCACTCCGGCAGCCGATCCTCCCGCTCCCGCGCCCGATCCTCTCACTCCGGCAGCCGATCCTCCCGCTCCCGCGCCCGATCCTCTCACTCCGGCAGCCGATCCTCCCGCTCCCGCGCCAAGAGCTCTCTCTTCCTCTCCTCTGCCCCCTCACCGGCGCTCTCTCGCCTATCCGCTCCACGCGTCGAGCCCGCACGGGTGCCGCTTCGCCCCTGACGTGCGTCTCCGTCGCGCGCGTTCCGCGCCGCATTCCCCGCGCCGAGGCGAGCCTTGCGCTGCGGCGCCCCCTGCGCTTTGATGCCCGCCCTTCCCCATCCGAGGTGGAACAAACCATGGCGACCCTGGGCGACCTTCGCGAGCGCATCGACAGCATCGACGACCGGATCCTCGATCTCCTCGCCGAGCGGGCCGAGGTGGCCGTCGAGGTCGCGCACGCGAAGCGCGCCGCGAACGCCACGCAGTTTCACGACCCGGAGCGGGAGCGGCGCGTGCTCACCCGCCTGCAGGCGAAGGGCGCGGGGCGCTTCCCGCGCGACGCCATCCGGGTCGTCTTCCGGGAGGTGATGAGCGCTTGCCTGTCGCTGGAGGAGCCCATGAAGGTGGCCTTTCCGGGGACGGAGGGCGCCTTCGCGGAGGTCGCGGCGCGGCACCTGTTCGGGCTGGCCGCGCGCTACCGGGAGACGGGCACCATCGAGGGCGTCTTCGACGCCGTGCGCGCGGGCGAGGCGGCCTGCGGCGTCGTCCCCGTCGAGAGCTCGACCGACGGCTCGGTGACCCTGACGGCGGACGCCCTGATCGAGAGCGACCTCCAGATCCGGCAGGAGCTCGTGCTCGACGTCGCCTATTGCCTGTTCAGCAAGGCGGAGGGGCTGAGCGGCGTCGCGCGGGTCCACGGGCACCCGCACGCGCTCTCGCAGTGCCGCCTCTGGCTCGCGAAACACCTCCCCGGCGCGCAGATCGTCCAGACCGTCTCCGCGGCCGCGGCGGCGCACGAGGCCCTCGGCGACCCCGCCGCGGCGGCGATCGGCAGCCGCGGGGCGGGCGAGCTCTACGGGCTTCCGCTCCTGCGGGAGCGCATCCACGACCGCGCCGAGAACGCGACCCGCTTCATCGTCATCGCCCCGGGCGACGCGCCCGCCACGGGCGCGGACAAGACCTCGATCGTCTTCTCCGTGCAGGAGGAGCCCGGCGCGCTCCGCCGGGTCCTCGCCATCTTCGACGACGCGGGCATCAACCTGACCCGGATCGAGTCGAGGCCGAGCCGGCAGAAGCACTGGGACTACGTCTTTCTTGTCGATCTGGAGGGCCACCGGAGCGATCCGCGCGTCGCCGACGCGATCGAGCGGCTCCGCGCGCGCTGCGAGATGGTGAAGGTGCTCGGGAGCTACCCGCGGTCGACCGGCGCGCGCTGAGGCGCGGAGGCGGGCATCCCGCCGGGCCGCGGCGGGGGCATCGCCGTTAACGAAGCCTCGCGCCGCGTTCTCCTACCTCCGAACGTTTACGTGGTCGTGGACGTGGACGTGGTCGTGGTCGTGGTCGTCAACGACCGGCCGTGAACGACCACGACCACGACCACGACCACGTAAACGTTCACGTTCACACAGGCCGTGAACGACCACGACCACGACCACGTCCACGACCACGACCACGACCACGTAAACGTCCACGTTCACGTTGGTAATCGATGGGTGGGAACGGCTACGGCCGACGGGGGATGGTGCCCCGCGGGGAAGGGTGATAATTTTCCGCGCCCGTGCCGGCCGCGTCGCTCGCGCTCGCCCTCCGCGCTGCCCGAACGGCCGCGAGCGCGGTCGCCGGCACCCTGCTGGCCGCCGTCGCCCTGCCCGCCGCAGCGGGCGAGCCTCGCGGCGCCGGCGAGCCGTTGCTCGTCCTCGCCGCCTTCCCGGGCGCCGGCGGCATCGACAAGCGCGCCATCGACCTCGTCGTGGCCCATATCCGCCCCGTCGGCGTCCGCCTTCAGATCGTCCGTCCCAGCACGCCGAGGCCCGTGCTGCAGATGCTCCTCCCCGAAGCCAACGCGCTCGCCGACGCGTGGGACGCGCGGGGAGTGCTCTGGATCGACGCCGGGGCGAGCGACGAGCTCGCCTTGTACGTGGTCGAGCGCGACGGCGAGCAGATCTACGGCCGCCGCATCCCGGTCTTGCCCGGGCAGACCGCCACCGCCCTCGAGTCGCTCGCCAACATCGCCGGCGCGGTCGCCGAGGAGCTCCGCGAGGGCCACGTCGCCGGTCTGGCCGAGGTGAAGGTCGCCGCGATCGGGCCGGCTCCAGCGGCTCCTCCCGAGCCCGACGCTGCCCCCGAGCTCGCCGCGTCCCCCGCGTCCCCCGCGGCGCCCGCGGGCGCCGCGGCCGCGGGCGCCGCGCCGGCCCTGCAGCCGCCCGCAGGCCCGCCGTCGCCATCCACGGGCGCCCGCCGCGAAGCGAGCCCGCTGCCCACGTTCGCCGTCCTCGCCGGCTACACCGGCGCGAACTTCAGCAGCGCCGCGCCCTGGCAGAGCGCCGCCGCGGTCCGCGCCTCCTGGGCGCCGGTCGACTACGCCGTCCTCGGCCTGGGGTACGAGCTGATCCCCTCGACCTCCCTCGGCGACGAGCAGTCCACGTTCGCGCTCTCGCGCCACCCGGTGACCACGACCGGCCAGGTCCGCCTCAGGCTCCCCCTCGGCCTCGACCTGCAGCTCGGCGCGCGCGCCACCGTCGATATCGTCGAGCGCGTCCCCGAGGAAGGCACGACCCAGCAGGCGCTCACGGAGCCACCACCGTTCCCTCCACCTCCCGGTCATGGCCCGCCACCGCCGCCCCCGTGGCGGTGGCCGCGGATGTTTCCGCAGCAACTGCCGCCGCCGGAGGCCCGCACCGACGTGCTCGTGAGCGTCGCGCCGGTCGCGGAGCTCGGGGTCCCGCTCACCGGGTGGCTCCGCCTCAAGACGACGCTGGGTGTGGACGTGCTCCTGACGGACCCTGACGCCACCGTACACCCGGCCCTCGCGCTTTCGGCCAATCCGGTGCGGATCCTCGCCGGCGTCGGGCTGGAGCTCGGCCTCGACCTGCCGGCCCCGCCGGCCCCCGCGGGCATGGTCAGGAAATGACCACCCGCGCCGCATGACCCGACACGAAAGGAAAATTGACCCGCTTCGGGCCGTGCGTCGCACCAGGTCGAAGCGATGGACGCTGAGCACGCGCGAGCTCTCTCCAGGAGCCTCGGCCCCCTGCCCGAGCCGCTCCTGGCGAGCGCCATGACGCGCCCCGTCCCCGCCCCGCCGCCTGCCCCGTCACCCGCCGTGTCCTCGCCGTCTGACCTCGAACGGATGCGCCACGCCGGCGCGGGTGACCCGGAGGCCCAGGCCTGGCTCATGACGCACGTGATCTCTCGGGTCCGCCGGATCGCGCGGACGTTCCTCCGCAGCGCGGCCGACGCCGACGACGCCGCGCAGCTCGCCCTGCTCGCGATCCTCGAGAGCGCGTCGAGCTACCGCGGCGACGCCGCCGTCGATGCCTGGGCCAGGCGCGTCGCCGTCCGGACGATCCTCCGGTACGCAAGGCAGCAGCGCAGGGAAGGCGCGCCCGTGGCCCCGGAGAGCGCGATCGACGAGGAGATCGCCCAGGCGCCGCACCAACCCCCGTTCGAGGCCCTCCCGCGCGAGGCGCGCGCGTACCTCGACGAGCTGCCGGAGGCGCAGCGCCACGTGATCCTCCTGCACCACGCGCTCGATTACTCCATCGAGGAGATCGCCGGAATGACCGAGGTCAGCGCCGATACGGTGAAGAGCCGGCTGCGCCTCGGGATCGGCGCGCTCCGCAAGCAGGTGCGACAGGACCTCGCCGTCGGCCGGAAGAGAGCATCATGACAGGGACGCAGAAGTCCGAGATCGATCTGGACCTCCTGCCCGCGATCCTCGCCGCGGAGGCGCGCGGCGAGCCGGTCCGCCCCGAGGACGCGGAGCTCCTCCGCCGCGCCGAGCAGGACGACCCCGAGCTCCGCGGCGAGGCGCCGCTCTGGGCCGCCATCGGCAGGCTCGGCGACGCGCGCGGCGACGGCCGCGAGCTCAGCGACGCCGCCATGCTGCAGCAGGTGCTCGCGCGCGCCCGCCTCGGGCCCGGGGGCGCCCGCGTCGAGCCCCGAGCCGCTCGCCTCGACCCGAGGGGCGCCCGCGTCGAGGCCGCGCCCGAGAGCACGGCCCGGCTGCGCGCGGCGCCTCGGCCGATGCTGCGGCGCGGGATCGCCGGGTCGCTCGCGGGCGTCGCCGTCGCGGCGACGCTCCTGGCCGCGCTCGCGGCGGAGCTGTTCGACGGGCCCGCGCAGGCGCCCCCGCCGGCGCCGAGCGGGAGCGAGACGCTCGATCCGAGCGGCGCACGGCGCACGGTCCTGAGCCTCCCCACGCTCTCGGTGCCGGAAGCGCCTCCGCCAGGCGCCGGCGCGCCCACCGGCGGGCTCTCACCAGGCGCCGGTGAGCCCTCGCCAGGCGCCGGCGCGCCCTCGCCAGGCGCGAGCGCGCCCACCGGCGAGCCGCCGCCCGGCGCGAGCGCGCCCGCCGCCGAGCCCTCGCCCGGCGCCGGCGCGCCCACCGGCGAGCTCGCGACCGCCAGCGCCGTCGGGGCCCGGGATCGCGCGCAGCAGCCGCCCAGGCCGCGCGCGGAGGAGCCCGCGGCGGGCCCGCAAGCGCTGCTCCTGCGCGCGCAGACCCAGCTCGGCCAGGGGAAGAGCGCCGAGGCGAACGCCTCCTACCGCGCCCTGCTCGCGCAGTACCCGGCGAGCCCCGAGGCGCGGGCGGCCCTGGTGTCGCTCGGGCAGATCGCGCTCCACCAGGGCAAGGCGGCGGAGGCGCTCGGCTATTTCGATCGCTACCTCGCCGGCGCCGGCGGCCCCCTCGCCGCGGAGGCCCGGGTCGGCCGGGTGCAGAGCCTGCGCCGGCTCGGGCGGGCGGCCGACGAGCGCGCGGCCATCGCCGATTTCCTCGCGCGTCACGGCGAGAGCGTCCACGCGCCGCGGCTGCGCGCGCGCCTGTCCGAGCTCGGCGGCGGCTGAGCGCAGGGGCCTGACGCCGGATCGCCGGCGTCCGCGCGGTGGGGCTTCTTCAAAAAAGATTGACCCCTGATCCCGCCGCGTCGCCACCTGGCCATCGAGATGTCGCAAAACCTTTGCCGAATTGAAAAATTCCCCTCACGAGGCGGATGGCGCGCCGGTGTCCTTGGCGGCGTCGTGGCCCTGGTGTCGCTCGCCTGCTCGAGCTCCGGGGGTGGTACCAACGACGCGTCGGGCTCGGGGGGCTCAGCCGGCGGCTCCGGCGGCTCCGGCGGCTCCACGGGGTCGGGCGAACCGACCGGCGACCCCACGAAGCTCGTCGGCGCCTTCCAGGTGCGCTCGTTGCCTGCTGCCGAGCCGGGTGCGGCGGGCAGCACGTCGGTGATCGGGAAGATTTACGACGGCCCCACGCCCTCGCAGATCGTCTGGGAAGTGCAGGCCGAGGAGGGTGGCTGTCAGATCCTCACGCCGCGCGTCCCGTTCTGCAACGAACCCTGCGGGGGCAGCGCCGTCTGCGTGGAGGACGACACGTGCCAGGCCTACCCGGCCGCGCACAGCGCCGGCGACGTGACGGTGACCGGCTTGAACCTCGAGTCGGGCGCGGCGTCCCTCGTCATGAGCCCCACGGCGAACAACTACCAGCCTCCCGCCGGCGTGAAGCTCGGCTACCCGCCCGCCGACGAGGGCCAGGTGATCCGCCTCGAGGCCAGCGGCGATTACTTCAGCCCCTTCACGGTGGAGGCCAGGGGCGTGAGCCCCCTCGATCTCCTGAACGAGACGATAGAGCTCGATCCCGATCAGCCCTTGCAGCTCGAGTGGACCCCGCCGGGGCAGGGCGACATTGCCAGGCTCCACGTGAAGCTCGACATCAGCCATCACGGGGGCACGAAGGGGATGATCGAGTGCAACGTCGATGACACCGGCTCGCTCGATGTCCCGGCATCACTCGTCAAGCAGCTCCTCGACCTCGGCGTCGCGGGCTTCCCGACGATCATCGTCACGCGCAGGTCCGTGGGCTCCACGACGATCCCGCCCGGCCGGGTCGATCTGGTCGTCTCGTCCCAGATCGAGCAGGCGGTGGTGATCGCGGGGCTCACGTCGTGCAACGACGACTCGCAGTGCCCCGAGGGCCAGACCTGCCAGAGCGATCTCACCTGCAAGTGAGCCTCGCCGATCCGCGGCGCGGCCGACCGTCTAGCTTAACAAGGAAAAGGACACAGAGACCATGACACGCACTTATCGCCCCTTGCTGCTGCCCCTCACCCTCGCGCTGCTCTCCCCCGCGGTCGGCTGCTCCAGTTCGGACCCGGATGTGGGCGCCTCGGGCGACAGCTCGACAAGCACCTCGTCCAGCTCCGGCGGCAACACCACCTCGTCCAGCTCCGGTGGCAACACCACCTCGTCCAGCTCCGGCGGCAACACCACCTCGTCCAGCTCCGGCGGCAACACCACCTCCTCGTCGTCCAGCGGCAACACCACCTCCTCGTCGTCCAGCGGCGACACCACCTCGTCGAGCTCGGGCGGGACGACCGAGAAATTCAGCTTCTTCGTGACCAGCCTCGTCGCCCTGCAGGAGCTGTCGGGCTCCCAGGACGGCTTCGGCGGCGATCTCCGCTTCGGAGAGACGGGCCCCGGCGCCGGGCTCCGCGGCGCGGACAAGATCTGCGCGACCATCGCCGAGAAGAGCCTCCCCGGCGCGGGGAGCAAGCAGTGGCGCGCCTTCCTGAGCGCCGTCGCAGGGGAGGACGGCAAGCAGGTCAACGCGATCGATCGGATCGGCGAGGGTCCCTGGTACGACCGGCTCGGCCGGCTGCTCGCCAACAACAAAGAGGAGCTGCTCAACGACCGCCCCACCGCGGCCGACCCTGCGATCATCGACGATTTTCCGAACGAGGACGGCGTCCCCAACCACCAGCCCGATCCGAGCCAGCCCGAGGTGGACAACCACGACATGCTGACGGGGACGAACGACCAGGGACAGCTCTACAGCGCGACCGCGACCTGCAAGGACTGGACGGCCAAGTCGGGCGACTCGAGCGAGGGGCGGCCGCGCGTCGGTCACTCGTGGCCCAGGAACTTCGGAGGTGGCGGGGGCTCCACCTGGCCCGGCGGCAGCAGCGGCGCCGGCGCCCCCGGCGGCAGCAGCGGCGCCGGCGGCCCCGGCGGCAACATCAACATGGCCAACTGGATGTCATCGCTCGACGAATCAGGGTGCGCGCCGGGCATCAACCTCCTGGAGCAGGGGGGACCGCTACCCGGCGCGGTCACCGTCGGGTCCGGCGGCGGTTACGGCGGGTTCTACTGCTTCGCCCTGACGCCCTGACGCCCTGACACCTTGACGCGGGATGACCGGCGCGCAGCGCCCCTCGGTCAGCTTACTTGTCTCAGGAGGAATCATGTACAAAGGCACTCGCATCACGTCGATCGTCGCGCTCGCCTTGCTCGCCTCGGCGCTTCCGGGGGCGTGCGGCGGCGGCTCGGACGACATCGCCGTGACCGGAGAGGTCTGCGAACGCAAGGACGCCGATGAAGCCACGGAGTTCCTGAAGCGCGTCGGGTGCGCCGCGGACTTCGAGGCGCTCGCTTCGGTGCCCATCGACGCCAGCTTGCCCGGCGCGCGGTCGGTCAAGGTCGTGCTGGATCAAGCCGATCAGAACGCGCTGTATTTCCAGAACAGCGTTCTCTACCTGATCCACTACGACTTCGTGTCATCGCACCTCTCCGGCGACGCGCTGCCCATCGTCCCGCCCCTCGCCGAGTTCAACGCGACCGAGTACTTCACGCCGGATCGCCGCTTCGTCCTCGGCGCGGTGACGCACTACGAGGGTCCCGACGTGTGGGCCGTCGAGCTCTCCCCCTACGACACCGCGTCCGCGGACATGATCGCCACCCTGTTCAGGGCGGTCAAGGCGGCCTCCTTCTTCGGGTCGAAGCTCGCCTTCCACCCGACGTCGGAGGCCGTCGCGGCCGAGGCGAAGAAGCTCCCCTCCGACATCCCCGTGGTCAGCACCGGCGATCTCTACGCCGGGATCGACTACCAGCCGCTCTCGCTGGGCACGGCGGTGGGCCGGCTCCACTTCGCGAAGGCGGCGGATCTCGACGCGGAGTACCTGTCCCACCAGGACATCGTCGTCCTCGACGAGGCGCCCAACGACATCTCGGTCGTCCAGGGGATCATCACCGAGGAGTTCCAGACGCCGCTCTCGCACGTCAACGTGCTGTCCCAGAACCGGCGCACCCCCAACATGGGGCTGCGCAACGCCATGAGCCACCCCGACCTGCTCGCGCTGAAGGACAAGCTCGTCGAGCTCACCGCGGGGCCGTCGTCCTGGAGCGTCCGCGAGGTCACCGAGGCGGAGGCCGAGGCGTTCTGGGAGGCGCACAAACCCACGCCCGTCACGCTCCCCGAGCTGGATCTGACGGTCACCGATCTGCGCGACATCGAGGAGGTGACCCCCGATCCGCCGGAGGGCGAGCCGCTCCGGGACGCGATCAAGCAGGCCGTGCTCGCCTTCGGCGGCAAGGCGGCCCACTACTCCATCCTGGCCAGGCTCCCCGAGGTCCCCATCCAGAAGGCCTTCGCGATCCCGGTGTACTACTATGACCAGTTCATGAAGCAGAACGGGTTCTACGAACAGATCGACGCGCTGCTCGCCGACCCGAAGTTCACCACCGACGCCGCGGCCCGCGACGAGCAGCTGAAGGCGCTCCGCGACGCCATGAAGAGCGCGCCCGTCGACGCCGAGCTCCAGGAGCTCCTCAAGGCGAAGATCGAGGCGGAGTACCCCGGGCACCCGATGCGCTTCCGCACCAGCACGAACAGCGAGGATCTCGACGGGTTCCCGTGCGCCGGCTGCTACGACTCGAACACAGGCGATCCGACGGACTGGGAGGATGTCCTCGACGCCATCCGCAAGACCTACGCGAGCGCCTGGAAGCTCCGCACCTTCGACGAGCGCACCTATTACGGCATCGACCACCGGACCATCGGGATGGCCTTGCTCGTGCACCACAATTTCCCGGCCGAGGAGGCGAACGGCGTGGCCATCACCAACAACCCGTTCGACACGGCAGGGGTCCAGCCCGCCTTCTACGTCAACGTGCAGACCGGCGGTGACGTGGAGGTGGTCGCCCCGCCCGCGGGCGTGACGAACGACGCGTTCCTCCACTTCTTCAACCAGCCGAACCAGCCGGTCACCTACCTGACGCACTCGAGCCTCATGCCGGAGGGCCAGACGGTCCTCTCGACGGCGCAGGTCCATCAGCTCGGCGTGGCGCTCGACGCCATCCACGAGCGGTTCTCCCCCGCGTACGGGCCGGCGAGCGGCAACGACGGCTGGTATGCGATGGACGTGGAGTTCAAGTTCGACGACGACGCGAACCCCGACGAGCCGCCGACGCTCTACATCAAGCAAGCGCGCCCCTACCCTGGCCGCGGCGCCGCCTCCGGGGCGCCGTGACGCGGACGCGCGTGGATCGCGTGGAACGCGTGGATCGCGTGGAACGCGTGGATGGAGATGGGCGCGCGCCGCGTCCGGCGATCGCCCCGGGAAAGAGCGGCTCGCCGTGATAGACTGGCTCGGATGGGTCACCCAGGGGAGCGCCACGGACTTCCGCACGGCGGTCGTGGCGCTCCTGCTGGCGTTCGGGCTCGGCCAGGCGGTCGCGCTCGTCTACATGGCCACATTTCGCGGGCTCTCCTACTCCCGCTCATCCGTGCACAGCATGGCGATGGGCAGCGTCATCACCTGCATGCTGATGCTCTCCGTGGGCAGCAGCATCGCCGCCGGCATCGGCGTCGCCGTGGGCCTGAGCGCGGTCCGGTTCCGCACGACGATGCGCGATCCCCGCGACGTCATGTTCGTCTTCGCGGCGCTCGGCGTCGGCATCGCCTGCGGGCTCCAGGCGGTCGGCGTGGCGCTCGGCGGGACCGCGATCTTCGCCGCCGGAACCTTGCTCCTCCATTTCACCGGCTGGGGCTCGCGACGACAGCCGGATGGCCTGCTCCGCTTCACCGCGCCCGCCGTGCCCGAGGTGGAGGACGCGCTCGCGAGGGTGCTCCGCGCGCACTGCCGGACCTTCTCCCTGGTGACCCTCCGGGAGGCTGCGCAGGGGACCGTGATGGAGCATGCTTACCAGATCACCGTCCTCGCGCCCGAGCTGCGCTCGGCGCTCGTCGCGAAGCTCCAGGCCATCCCGGGCGTGCAGGACGTCTCTCTCATGCTTCAGGAGCCGACGCTGGATCTCTAGCGGCCGAGGTCCATCGCGGAGGATGCCTGTCGGTCACGCCCTCGTGGGCCCTCTCGCTTCGTTGACGCAGCCGCCGTCGTCATCACCGCGCAAGGATCATCGATGTACAGCTACCCGCGACTTCGCTCGGCGCTCCAGGACGCCGCCCCCGCGATCACCTTCGTGCTCACGCTCGGAGCCGCCCTGTGGCTCCACCTGGGCAGCGGCCCGCACGGGCGGGTCTTCGGCTACGCGGAGGCGCTGCCCGAGGTGCTCTCGCCGGTCGAGACCGCCCGGGTGGCTTCCATCGAGGTGACCGTCGGCGAGGAGGTCGAGGCCGGGCAGATCATCGCGACGCTGGACACGTCGGTGATCGACGCCGAGATCGCCGTCGCCAAGGCGGAGAAGACCCAGGTCGAGGCCGATCTGAACATGGAGCTCGCCGTCCTCGAGCAGGAGCTCGACACGAACCGCGAGACGGTCGAGCGCCACCTCGCCATCCACCGCGAGGAGCAGCGCCGGGCGGTCGCCGAGGCCAAGGTGCTGGACAGCGAGATCTCGCGGATGAAGGCGCTCGTCGAGAACCGGCAGGCGGTGCTCGACGACCTGACGAAGCTCGACCTGCAGCACGCGACGGTCGCGGCGATCGCCAGCGAGAAGCCGCGGACGCTGAGCGTCCTCACGGAGCAGCTCAAGGCGACGGAGCGGCGGCGGAACGGCCTCCGGGATCGGACGTCGGGGCTGACGGCGAAGCTCGACGCCGACGTGCGCGTCGCGACGGAGAACATCGCGATGCTCGAGCAGCGGCGCGCGAGCTACGTGCTGCGCGCCGCGAACGCGGGGCGCGTCACCTCCATCGACAGGCAGCCCGGCGACGTGGTCCCGGCCGGGATGCCCCTGGTGCAGCTCCTGAGCGCGCGCACGGGCGCGCGCGCGGTCGCCTGCGTCCCCGAGCGCTTCGCCCTCGGCGTCAGCGACGGGGACGCAGCCAAGCTCTACGTCCGGGGCCAGCTCAGCGACCCGATCCCGGGCACGGTCATCGCGGTGGGCCCGCTCGTCTCCCAGCTCCCGCCGCGCTGCTGGCTCACGCCGGAGATCCCCGCGTGGGGCCGCGTGGTCACCATCTCGCTGGACGCGCCGATGGCGCTCGTCCCCGGCCAGGCCTTCGACATCACGTTCGACGCGCGCCGCGGCGCGGCGGCCGCCCAGCCGCCGCCGAAGCCCACCGCCACCACGCCGAAGCCCGGCGCCGCGCCCAAGGCCGGCGCCGTCGCGGCGCAGTCCCCCATGAAGGTGCCCCCGACCCTGGCGCGCCGAACGCGCTTCGAGCCGTCCGGCGTCCTCGCGCGCCCCGGCGAGTCCCGGTACCTCCTCGTCAGCGACGACACGGGCCACGAGCAGAACAACGAGGGCGCGCCGTGGCTCTTCGCGATGTCCGCGGGCGGCGCTGTCGCCGCGGATCCGGTGCCGGTGAGCGGCGTCGACGAGCTGAGCGACGTCGAGGGGATCGCGGCCGGGGACGCGGGCGAGATCTACCTCCTGTCGTCGCAGAGCTACAGCAAGAAGGGGAAGCGCAAGCCGGAGCGGACCGCGCTCCTCCGCCTCCGCCAGGAAGGCCAGGGCTTCCGCGTCGACGGCGGGATCCACCTGGCCGAGGTCCTCGACGCGGACCCCGCGCGCGCCGCGGCGCTCGGCCTCCCCGACGGGACGCGGGCGCTCGACGTCGAGGGCCTCGCCTTCCGGCAGGGCGCCCTGTACCTCGGGCTGAAGGCGCCGCTCGACGCGCAGGGCAACGCGATGATCTGGCGGATCGGCTCCCCGAGCGCGCTGTTCGGCGGGGAGGGGGCCGCGGCGGTCGAGGCCGCGAGCGCGAAGAAGAAGCATCGGATCGCGGCCGAGGCGGCGCGCTTCGACGCGGCCCGCGTCTCGCTGTGGGCGCGCGCGCGCGTCGACGTGGAGGTCGCCGGGAAGCCCACGCCGGGCGGCATCTCGGAGCTCGTCTTCATGCCGGACGGCGCGCTCGCCATGACGTCCACGCCCTCGACGGCGGACGGCGACGCCGGCGCGCTGTGGCGGGTGGATCGCCCCGAGGGCGGCGTCCTCTCGCCGCGCCTCGTCCAGCGGTTCCCGGGGCTCAAGCCCGAGGGGATCACGCCGTCGCTCACGCCGGGCTCGCTGACGATCGTGTTCGACGCCGGCAGCGCCATGCCCTCGTTCGAGGAGCTCTCGTGGGGCCCGTGAGCCAGCGCCGCCGCCGCGCGGCGATCCCCGTCATGTTGCTCTGCGCGGCCCTCTCGGGCTGCTCTTCCCCGCCGAGGCCGGCGGCGTCCGACCGCGCGATCGCCCTCTACCGCGAGGGCCGCGCGCCCGCCGGCGCGCCGGCGCTCCACCGCGCGGGCCCGGGAGGCGCGGCCAGCGCGGCGCCGCTCGCGATGACGGTGGAGGACGCCGTCGCTTGGGCGAGAGACCACAGCGCCGAGCTCGCCGCGCAGAACGCTCGCGCCGAGGCGGCCGCGGCGCAGGTCGACGCGGAGGACCACCTCGAGAACCCGGAGCTCCGCATCACGAACATCGAGCTCCAGCGCATCCGCGAGCGCGAGCCGCGCGTGAGCACCGCGCTCCGCTTCCCGGTGACCCGCCCTGGCGAGGTCGACGCGAACGTCGCGGAGGCGCGCGTGGACGAAGCCAAGGCGCTCGCCGATGCGCGCGAGATCGAGATCGCCCTCGAGGCCGACGTCCGGTTGCTGTTCGACGAGGTGCTGCTCTTCGACGCCGAGATCGAGGCCGCCGACGCGGTGGCCGAGGCGCGAAGATCGCTCGCCACCTGGATGAAGGGGCAGCTCGCCGCCGCGCGGACGACGGCGGTCGACGAGGCGATGACGGAGCTCACCGCCGTCGACGCGGAGCAGGACGGCGTGGATCTGCGCGCGCAGCGGAGCGCGGCGCTCGCCGCGCTCCTGTCGCGCATGGGGCTCGATCCCGCGGTGCCCGTGCGCCTCCTCGGCGCGCCGAAGAGCGCGTGGCCTCCCCCGGAGCTCCCCACGGAGGAGCAGGCCGTCGAGCTCGCGCTCAAGCGCCGCCCCGAGATCGAGCTCGCGGCCGCGCAGGGCGACGCGGCGGACGCGGCGCTCCACGCCGAGCGCGCCGCGCGGTGGCCCTGGCTCTCCTTCGTCGAGGTCGGCTACGACTTTCGGCGAGAGAACGAGCTCGGCCTCGGGTGGACGTTCGGGCTCGGCGTCGAGCTGCCGCTGTTCGACACGCACCGCCCGGCCGTCGCCGCGGCGGACGCGGCGCGCAAGGCGGAGCAGCGCTCGCTCGGCGCCGCGGTCGAGCTCGTGACGCGCGAGGTGCGGACGAGCCTGGCCGAGGCCCAGGCCACCCGGGCCCTCGTGACCGAGCTACGGCGCCGGATGACCCCTGCCGCCGAGCGCGCAGGCGTCGAGGCGCAGCGGGCGATCGAGGGCCGCAACGTCGACGTGGGGCGGGCGCTCGAGGTCGACGAGCGCCGCGTGCGCCTGGAGCTCCGGCTGCTGCGCTTCGTGCGCCGCTACTGGACCGCGGTCGGCGAGCTCCGCCACGCCGTCGGCGGCCGGCTCCCCGCCGAGGCGGGCGACCATCGCCGGAAGACGGAGAGTAGGAGAGATGCTCCACAGTAGGCCGGGAACGATGCGCTCCTTTCATGCGCCCGCGGTCCTCGCGCTCGTCGCGGCGAGCCAGGGCGGCTGTGTGCCCCTCGACCCGGGCAGCGACGTGGTCTTCGATCGGACGGCGCTGCACGAGATCGCGATCACCATCGACGAGGCCCACCTGGGGCAGCTCCGCACGGACCTCGACAACCGCGTCCCGTGCACCATCGTCTACGACGGCGACGTCGTCAGCGGCGCTGGCATCCGGCAGAAGGGCAACTCGGCCGTGGATCTGTCCGAGAAGCCGAGCTTCAGCGTCAAGTTCGACGAGTTCGATGAAGAGGCGAACCTGCACGGGCTCAAGAAGCTCCTGCTGAACAACTCCAAGCAGGACCCGAGCTTCCTTCGCGAGCAGATCGGCGAGGTTCTGCACGACCGCGCCGGCGTGCCCGCGGCGCGCACCGCGCACGCGGTGGTGAGCGTCAACGGCGTGGACAGGGGGATCTACGTCGTCACCGAGGCCATCGACAAGCGGTTCCTGCGGCTGCACTTCGGCGAGGTGAACGACGAGGGCGCGCTCTACGAGGGCCCGTGCTGCGGCGACTTCGCCGAGGACATCGACGCCGTGGAGCTCGACGGCGGAGATGACGGCGGCGGGGCAGAGCTCCGCTCGCTCGCCGCCGCCATCCAGGACGCGCCGGACGAGCAGCTCGCCGCGGAGGTGAGCGAGCGCCTCGACCTGAGTCGGTTCCTCACGACCTACGCCCTCGAGGCGCTGCTCGGCCACTGGGACGGCTACGCCTACCGGGCGAACAACTACTATCTGTACGAGAACCCGGCCGACGGGCGCTTCGTGTTCATCGCCCACGGGATGGACCGCATCCTGGACGACCCGCATTTCGACACCGAGACGGAGCCCGTCGCCGTGCTCCCGCGCCGGATCCGGGAGATCCCGGCGCTCGACGAGCGGTATCGCGCCGAGCTCGCGCGCGTCGTGAGCGCGGCGTGGGACGAGGGCGCCGTGCTCGCGGCCATCGATCAGGCGGAGCAGGTGCTCGGCAAGGCCAGCGCCGGCGACGCGACTCGAGGTGACCTGAGCGAGTTCAAGGCGCACGTGGGCGCCCTGCGCAGCGACCTCACGCTGCGCCGCGCGCTCGTCGATCCCGCGATCGTCTGCGGCGACGGCGACGTCGCGGGGCTCGAGACGTGCGATGACGGCAACACGGCGGCTGGCGACGGGTGCAGCGCGAGGTGCCGCGTCGAGCCTTGATGGGAGCCGGGCTCGGCCCTCAGCGCTGCAACCGCGCTGAACCAGATCCTCGGATTGGCATCCGAGCGCGCCAGCGCTCAAACACTACCGCTCACCTTCGCTGCGCGGGTGCTGCCGTCGACCGATGACTCGATCGTATACAGCGCTCCATGGAAGGAGATGCTCCCGTCCTCGCTCAAGCTTCCGCCGCGCAGCACGTTGGCGGCGCTCTCGTACAGAAGAAAGGGCGAGAGGCCGACGGGCAGCTCGCTCGCGAGCGTCCAGGTGCCCTCCTCGCCGCCAGAGGCGATCACGAGGTACTGCTGAGCGCCGGACGCGTCGACGAGCACGCCGAGCGTCGAGCCGCTCCGGTCGCGGGACGTCGCGCGGAAGTTGAGGTGGGCAGCGGTGGCGAGCAGGGTGGCGGAGGTGACGGGCTTCTGGGAGGTAGACATGGCTGTGTTGCACGACTCGGTTGCTAGCTCAGCGACAAGTTCACGGTTCCGTGTCATGCCGGAGATGGATGTTGTCCTCGCTTCCGGCCGCCACGGTCCAGCCTCTCACTTACGGACCGAACCCGCCGATCGAGCTCTTTGGCTGCCAGAAGAGCCCATCGTACTTCCGGGGGGATCCCGAGCGGTCCAGCCGCTGGAACGTCTCGCCCAGCTTGAGGTTCCGCTGGCGGTCGCGATCGAACGGACCGTGCGAGCCGTCCGCCGGCTCGTACAGGGACTCGCTCCTGCCGTGCACCTGGAAGCGCCAGCAGAGCCTCTGTTCCACGCCATCCACGACCCGCGATAAACACGCTTTCATGGCGACCACTTTCCTTGCGCTCAGCCGCACGGACGCGGAAGGCACGCCGGGCGCGCGCTTCCGCATGTGCATGCAGGAGCTGCCTCGAGCGGCTCTTTACGGCCTTGCCTGTCGCTCGAGCCCAACGGGTTCAGGCGGCATCGCGATCGACTTCGCTGCGCGAGCGTCCAGCTTCGCTGCGCAAGCGTCATCATGTACCAGAGAACGCGCCGCGGCACCACGAAAGTTGATGAGTTAGAGGCCGATCTGGCCGATGCGGGGCTTTTCACGATCCTGCGCTTCGGGGGCATCAGCGGCCAGAGACGACTGTGGACCGCCTCGGCAGGCGCGGGCGCGGGCTCCAGGCGGGCGATCTGATAGGCCGGGTCGACCTCGAACCAGCGCACCGCGAAGCTCGGGCTCATCGAGGACTCGTGGCGGTCGTTGTGGGAGAGCTCGCCGAGCGTCACGCTGTCGAGGGCCGGCGTGTCGCGCGAGCCGTCGTCGTCGTTGAAGCTGAAGTCGCCGTAGCGGTGGCCGCACGAGCTCACGATGGCGCCGTGCAGCGGCCCCATGGTCCAGCGGCCCTCTCGCCTGGCGCGGCGCTCACGCGCACAGGCGTGCGGCTCGGGTGTCTCGAAGACAAAATAAACGCGGCGGGCCTTCATGGCCCGCCGCGATGTTCCGACGCGACGAAGGAGCGATCAGTAACGACCGCGACCGCCGCCGCCGCCGCCACCGCCGCCTGCCTGACGCTCCTGCGCCTCGTTCACCTTGAGCGAGCGCCCATCGAGCATCATGCCGTTCAGCTGCGAGATGGCGTTGTTCGCCGCCTGGGCCGAGCCCATCGTGACGAACGCAAACCCGCGCGGCTGGCCGGTCTCCCGATCGGTCGGCATCGAGACCTCACGGACCTCGCCGCTGCCAGCGAACGCGGCCTCGAGGGACTCGCGGGTGGTGCTGTACGAGAGATTGCCGACGTAGAGACGATTACCCATGACACGTTACTTTCACGGCTTGCAGCTGCGCTCGTGAGCGCTCTTCGCCTGCCATTCGATGAAGCCGTCGCGGATCGAACGGGGACGTGCCGCGCAGCGAACCCGCGCAGGCACACGGTGCGTCGTCCAGTCATCCGCGCGAGCAACGATCTCCCTCGCGTGGAGAGAGAGAGAACGCATCGTGTCGAGAGCCAGTGACGTCGTGAGGGGCCCAAGTTACTCCCTTGGGGCACCAACAGCAAGCGGTGTCTCAGCGATCTTTTCTCTTTCTTTCCGCCCGCAGCGGCAACCTGCGCGCGTTCGCGGGATGCGCGCGGGATGCGCGCGGGATGCGCGCGGGATGCGCGCGGGATGCGCGCGGGATGCGCGCGGGATGCGCGCGGGATGCGCGCGGGATGCGTCCGGGGGCGCTCAACAACGTCTGCCGGCGGACGAGCTGGATGCGCGCCGCACGGCACTGTCAGCGGCCTCTCACGCGGCCAGGGAGCCGCCGTCGACCGGACGTTCACGTCGGCGGCTGACCGCGCGGTCCCATCGCCGGGCGCGGAGCCGCCGCCGGGGTGAGGCTACGCCGCCCCCGTGCTAAGGGGCCGCCATGCCGAACACAGCCGGCGACATCGACGTGGAGGCGCTGAACGACCGCCTCGCGCGGGAGCACCCGATCGACGACTACTACGACCGCGCCCCGCTGCCGATCCGGCTCATCGAGCGCGAGCGGCTCGCCATCATCCGCGGCATGCTCGGCGAGTGCGCTGGCCTCGACCTCGCGGAGGTCGGCTCGGGCGGCGGGCACGTGCTCCGGATGTTCCCGCGGGCCCGCATCACGGCGATCGACGTCTCCGACGTCTTCCTCGACACCGCCCGCAAGAACCTCGCGGGCTACGACGCCCGCTTCCTCAAGGGCGAGGTCGACAAGCTCGACCTCCCCGCCGCGAGCTTCGATCGCATCGTCTGCACCGAGGTCCTCGAGCACACCGTGGATCCCGCCGCCGTCCTCGCGGCCATCGCGCGCCTCTTGCGCCCCGGCGGCGTGGCCGCGATCACGGTGCCGAACGACCCGCTCATCGGGCGGCTGAAGGGCATCGTCCGCCGCACGCCCGTCGGCTACCTCCTGCGGGATCGCATCCAGTGGGGCGGCGACGCCTACCACCTGCACCAGTGGACCCCCGACGAGTTCGGCCGCCTCCTCGGCCGCCATTTCCGCGTGACCGAGCGCCGCGCGGCGCCGCACGGCGCGCTGCCGATCCGCGCGTGCTTCCGCTGCGTTCCCCGGTGACTCCTCCCGCGCGCCCGGGCCGCCCAGCGCGCCCCTCGCCCTGCTGTGGTGTCTCCTTCAAGGCAAGATAGGCGAACACACCATGTCCGAACCCCGAACCGAGCGTGCTCCGGAGGCGCCGATCGAGCTCTCCGTCCTCGTGCCCTGCCTCAACGAGGAGCTGAACATCCCCGAGCTCACCGACCGCATCCTCGGCGTCTTCCGCGAGGGGGCGCTCACGGGCGAGCTCATCCTCGTCGACGACGGCTCGACCGACGGCACCGCCACGACGATCCGCGCGCTCATGGCCGCGCACCCCGGGCTCGTCGTGGGGTGCTTCCACCCGCAGAACCGCGGCATCACGGCGGCGTGGCGCACCGGCGCCGCCGCCGCCCGCGGCAAGCTCGTCGCCACCATCGACGCCGATCTCCAGTACCAGCCCGAGGACCTCCTGCGCCTCCGGCGGGAGCTCTACGAGCACAGCGTCGATGTCGTCCAGGGCTGGAGGAGCGCCGTCGGGCGCCGCAGGGACCGCCGGTACCACCTGAGCCGCGGGTTCAACACGCTGCTGAACACCACCTTCGGGATGTCGCTCCAGGACAACAAGAGCGGCTTCGTGATGTGCGCTCGAGAGGTGTTCCAGGATCTCCTGACGTACAAGGGCAGCTATTTTTACTGGCAGTCCTTCGTCCTGGTCGCCGCCCACGCGAAGGGCTACTCGTACAAGGAGGTCGAGACGCTCTTCGAGCAGCGCCGGCAGGGCGTCTCCTTCCTCGACGGGGCCGCGGCGCGCGCCGTGGTCAAGTCGTTCTACGACCTGGGCAAGGCGAGCTGGGAATACCGCGTGGGCCGGAAGCCGGCGGACATCGCCACGCAGTACCTCCGCCGCAACCCGGTGGTCGACCGCTCGCCGGAGCGCGACCCGCTCTCCACGGCGAGGTGGCGCGCGTACCTGGCCGCGTTCAACCACACCCACTGGATGATCACGCGCGACGTCGAGCACTACTACGAGACGCTGCGCAGGACGCAGTGGCTCGCGCCGTCGCAGACCCGCGAGCTCCAGGACGAGAAGCTCCGGCGGCTGCTCCGCCACTGCTACCGCAACGTGCCCTACTACCGCGCTCGCATGCAGGAGCTCAAGCTCCGGCCCGAGGACATCCGCGGCCAGGAGGACCTCCACAAGCTGCCGTTCCTCACCAAGGCGGATATCCGGCGCCACCTCTACTTCGACATCATGTCGGAGAACCACGACAAGTCGCAGGTCCTCAAGATCACGACGAGCGGCTCCACCGGCGAGCCCTTCGTCTGCTACGCGGACCGGGCTCAGCTCGAGTTCCGCTGGGCGGCGACGCTCCGGGCGCAGGAGTGGACGGGCTACCGCTTCGGCGACCCCACGGTGCGGCTCTGGCACCAGACGATCGGCATGACGACGTGGCAGGCCGCCCGCGAGCGCGCGGACGCCGTCCTGTCCAACCGCACGTTCATCCCGATCTTCGAGCTGTCCGACGACAACCTGGGCGAGATGATCGCGAGGATCGCCGGCGCGCGGCCGGTGCTCATGGACGGCTACGCCGAGGCGCTCGATTTCCTGGCCCATTACGTCAAGAGCACCGGAAAGGTCGCGGCCCGGCCGCGCGCGATCATGTCGAGCGCGCAGACGCTGCCGCTGCCGAGCCGCCGGCTCATCGAGGAGGCGTTCGGCTGCAAGGTCTTCGACAAGTACGGCAGCCGCGAGTTCTCGGGCATCGCGTACGAGTGCGACGCGCACGAGGGCCACCACGTCGTGGCCGAGGGGTACATCGTCGAGGTCCTGCGCGACGGGCGCCCCGCCGAGCCGGGGGAGATCGGAGAGGTCGTGATCACCGATCTCAACAACTTCTGCATGCCGTTCGTCCGCTACCGCATCGGCGATCTCGCCGAGGCGATGTCCCCGTCCGCGCCGTGCCCCTGCGGCCGCGGGGCGCCGCGTATCGGCCGCATCGAGGGGCGCGTCCAGTCCATCATCCGCGGGACGGACGGGCGCTATCTGCCCGGCACGTTCTTCGCGCATTACCTCAAGGAGTTCGATTACGCGATCAAGCGCTTCCAGGTGGTGCAGGAGGAGCGCGACGCCATCACCTTCCGCGTGGTCAAGGGCGGGCGGTTCTCGCAGCAGGTCCTGGACGAGGTGCTCGCGACGTTCCGCCATCACCTCGGCGAGCGGATGCGCATCGACGTCGAGTTCGCCGACGACATCGCGCTCGTCCGCACGGGCAAGCACCTCGCGAGCGTCTCGCGCCTCAACGTCGATTTCCAGCGCGCCGCGCCGGCGGAGATCCTCTCGTCCGGCCTGAACGGCGCGGGCGCTTGACCGGGGGCTCCCGATGACAGCGACGAGCCGCCGCGTGGTGACGGTCTCTCGGCCGGGCGTGACCTACGGGGGCAGCGCGCCCTATGGCCCGCCGAGCCCGGTCTACGAGGCCGTCGAGGCGCTCTTCCGCCGGCTCGGCCTCGACGCGGCCCGCGCCGGCACGCCCGCGTGGAACCCGCTCGGCGACCTGATCGCGCCGGGGGACCGCGTCGTCGTCAAGCCGAACCTCGTCTCCTCGAAGAACCTTCACCAGAAGATCACGGGCGAGCGGCTCGCCGCCTCCAGCACGCACGGCTCGCTGCTCCGGCCCGTGCTCGACTACGCGCTCCGCGCCGCCGGCCCGCGCGGGAGCGTGCGCGTCGTCGACTCCCCGGTCGAGGGCTGCGAGATCGAGAAGGTCGCCGGCCCGCTCGGCATCTTCGACGTCATCGATCACCTCAGGACCCAGGGGCATGACGTCGATTTCATCGACCTGCGGTATTTCCGGATCGCGCCGGTGTTCGCGCTCGACGACGTGCGCCGCTTCGGCCGCTCCTGGAACCTCGGCCTGCTCCTCCGCCGCCGCCTGCCCGGCGATCCGCGGGGCTACCGGGTCGTCGATCTGGGCTCGAGCAGCTTCTTCGCCGGCGCGGGCGCCCCGCGCAGCGCCGCGCTCCGCTTCCACCGCAGCCATTACGCGACGCCGGTGCCGCACCACGCAGGGCAGCGGCACGAGTACAGCATCCCCCAGACGCTCCTCGACGCGGATGTCGTCATCAACCTCCCCAAGCTGAAGACGCACAAGAAGACGGGTATCACGCTGTCGCTGAAGAGCGTGATCGGCCTGACGAACGAGAAGTACTGGCTCCCGCACTTCACCGAGGGTGATCCATCGGTCGGCGGCGACGAGTTCGATCGGCCTCAAGGCCTCGGAGACGCGGTGGAGAACAAGCTCAGCCGGTTCCCGCTCCCCGGCGATCACTCGCTCGTCGCGCGCGCGCCGCGGCTCGGGGCGCCGCCGAAGGTCATCGATGGCAGCTGGGAAGGGAACAACACGCTCTGGCGGACGATCCTGGATCTCAACCGTATCCTGTTCTTCGCGGACCGCGGCGGCGCGCTGCGCGGCGAGCCGCAGCGGCGGTACCTGACGATCGTGGACGGCATCGTCGCGGGTGAGGGCGAAGGGCCGCTCGGGGCGACGCCCGTGCGCGCAGGGCTCCTGCTCGGCGGGTTCGATCCGGGCCTCGTCGACGCGATCGCCTCGCAGGTGATGGGCTTCGATCCGGCGCGGATACCGCTCGTGCGGGAGTCGCTGGGCGGGGTGCTGCTCCCTGGCAGTCGCCTCGACGAGGTAGAGCACATCGTCGACGGGCCCGCGCCGACCCACCGGTTCAAGCCGCCCCGCAGCTGGCCGTCGCTGCTGCCGGACGCGGCCGGCGCGCCGCGCGTCACGGTCGCTCCGCCGCGGGCGCGAGCGTCCGGTGAATCGCGTCGATCGCGAACGTGACGTAGGCCCGCCCCTCGGACCGATCGAACCCCTGGTTCGAGAGGTGCTGGTGGAACGGCCGGAAGTGTAGCGCGCCGAGGAAGAGGTCGGCCGCGTGCTCCGGGCGGACCGGGCGCAGGAGGCCGCGGGCGATCGCTCGCGAGAACCACGCGACCACCTCGCGCCGCGCGCGGACCGGCGGCAGGTCCTCGCGCCGGTCGGCCATGGACTCGACGTGCATGCCGGCCGAGCGGAGCACCGCGAGGCACGGCACGATGCGCTCGAGGTAGGCGGAGAGCTCCTCGGCGAGCTCGAGCAGCTGGATCCGCGCGTCGCGGTCGTCCGGGCCCGCCCGCGCGCGCGCCATCCACGGCGGCTCGAACGGCGGCAGCAGCGCGGCGCGCAGGAGCTGCTCCTTGGTGCCGAAGCGCTGGAACAGCACCCCGTGCGAGACGCCGAGCCGCTCCGCGATGAGCGTCGTCGAGACGCCCGCGCCGTGCTCCAGAAAACACGCGCGTGCCTCGTCGAGGATCTGCGCGTCGGTGATGTTACGCGGCCTTGCCATTCATAAGTATCATGATACTTACTGCGTGACGTCACAATGACTTTCAGGTGACGGTCCAGCGGACGCTGTCGGCGCGAGCGAGGCGCTGCCCGGAGGGCGGGCGAGCGCCGGGGAGCGCGCGGCGCGGCGGAAGCAGCCTTTCTTGGCCGAAGGAGATGCCTGATGCTTGTTCATCGCTTGAGCCAGCTGTCCCGAGCCGACCTCGCCAGGGCGGGCGGCAAGGGCGCCAACCTCGGTGAGCTGATCCAGCTCGGGCTGGCCGTGCCTCCCGGGTTCGTGGTGAGCGCTGACGCGTACGCGGAGCAGGCGCGCGCATGGGGGCTCGCCGAGCGCCTCTCGGCGCACCTCGCCGCGAGCCGCTGGGAGGCGGCGGCCTCGGAGGCCGCGGAGCTCTTCGAGCGGGGCGCGATGCTGCCCGCGATGGAGAGCGCGGTCCGAGACGCGTACCGCGAGCTCGGCGCGCCGCCGGTCGCGGTTCGCTCCTCGGCGACGGCGGAGGACCTCGCCGACGCCTCGTTCGCGGGCCAGCACGAGACGTACCTCGACGTGGCGGGAGAGGACGGGCTGCTCCTCGCGCTGCGGCGGTGCTGGGCGTCCCTCTGGAGCCCGAGGGCCCTCGGCTACCGGGCGGCGCGGGGCATCGATCACCTGGGGGTCAACATCGCCGTGGTGGTGCAGCGCATGGTCCCGGCCGACTTCGCCGGCGTCCTGTTCACCGTCGACCCGGTGGCCCAGCGCGCCGACCGCATGCTCCTGGAGGTCGCCCCGGGCCTCGGCGAGGCCGTGGTGTCAGGACACACGACCGGCGACGTGTACCGCCTGCGGCGCGCGCCGTTCGCCGGGGCCGCGGCGCCCGGCCAGGACCGACCGAACGGGGCCGCGGGCCCCGGGACGAACGACCTCGCGATCGACGACCGCGACCGCCGGGAGGCCGGCCGTCCCGCGCCGAGCGACGCGCTGGTGCTCGATCTGGGCCGCATCGGGCTCCGCCTCGAGGCCCACTTCGGCTGCCCGCAGGACGTGGAGTTCGCCTTCGCCGGGGGCTCCATTCACCTCCTCCAGTCGCGCCCGATCACCACGCTCGGCACGGCCGAAATCGAGCCCCTCCCTCCGCCCCCGCAGCTCAACCGCATGCAGCGAAGGATGCTCGAGGCCAACGACAACGACCGGTTCCCCGTCGCCCCCAGGCCGCTCGATCAATGGGGCTTCCGGGCGACGCTCCCCGCGCTCGTGCGCATGGTGCGCTTCCTTGGGCTCGACGTGGACGAGGCCGAGGAGCGCGCGTGGGTCGACCAGGTGTGGCGCCCGATCTTCGTCCCACCGCGGGCGCGACCCACCCTCCGGTTGCTCCGGCTGCCGCAGAAGGTCGCGGCCAGCCTGCGCGACGACGCGATGGCGTGGTGGGAGGGCGACGGGTTCAAGCGGCTCCAGGAGGCCTGCGCGCCGGTCGATCTCCGCGCGCTGGACGACGCCGCGCTCCTCCGCCGCGCCGACCGGATCACGGAGACCACGACCGCGGTCCTGGGCGAGCGGTTCGAGAGGAGCGCCAGCCAGCTGGCCGCGATCGCCCTCCGCGTCCCGGTCGCCGTCGCCGTGGGACCGAAGCGGGCAGCGACCGTCATGCGCGACCTCGTCTCGGGCCTGCGCACCCGGACGTCCGACGTGAACCTCGCGATCTTCCACCTCGCGCGCAGGGCGGTGAGCGCCGGGCCGGAGGTCGCCGGCGCGATCCGGGAGGGGCGCCCGGAGGCCCTCCGCGAATCGGAGGCCGGCCGGGCCTACCTGGCCGAGGTCGACGCGTTCCTGGACGAGCATGGGCACCGGGAGAGCACCGGTCTGTACCTCTCGGCGCCGACGTGGCGGCAGGATCCCGCGCCGCTGTGGGGGCTCCTTCGCGGCCTGCTCGACGTCGCCGAGCCGCCGTCCGAGGAGGCCGGGCTCGCGCGTTACCGGGCCGCGCTCGAGGAGGTCACCCGCGCGCTTCGCCTCGTGCCGGGTCTGCCCGACGCGTTCCGCCGCACCCTCGAGCGGCTGCGGAGCGCGATCGTGTTCCGGGAGCGCACGCACTTCGATCTGGTGCGCTCGTTCTCCGCGCTGCAGGCGATCGTGGCCGAGATCGCGCGTCGCCTCTGCGAGCGCGGGCGCCTGCCGCGCCCTGACGACGTCTTCTACCTGACGGAAGCCGAGCTCCGGGGGTGGCTGGAGGGGGCGGCGCCGTCGCTCGACGAGGTGGAGCGGCTCGTTCGACGGCGGCGCGCGACGTACGGGGTGGTCAACGCGAGGTGGCAGAAGACGTCGTTCGGGGCGGGCGCGGGAGGCGCCTCGGGCGACGAGCTCCGCGGCATCGGGGCGTCGTCCGGGGTGGTCCGCGGCAAGGCGCGCATCGTGCGGGACGAGCGGGAGTTCGAGCGGCTGAAGGCGGGGGAGATCCTGGTCTGCCGCTACACGAACCCCGCGTGGACGCCGCTCTTCACGCTGGCCGCGGGCGTCGTGACGAACGTCGGCGGCGCGGTCTCCCACGCGGCCATCGTCGCGCGCGAGTACGGGATCCCGGCGGTGCTGGGGGCTGCCGGGGCGACCGAGCGCATCACGGATGGCCAGGAGATCCTCGTGGACGGGACGGAGGGCCGGGTGGCGCTCCTGCGCCGGGGCGACCGTCAGGACGGCGCGGGCGAGCTCGCCCGTGCCTGAGCCTTCGTCGCGCCTGCCGGTGCGGCTCCTCGCCGCCATCGCCCTCTCGACGGCGCTCGCGCCGCTCAACTCCACGATGGTCGCCGTGGCGCTGCCGGAGATGTCGCGCGCGCTTCGCGTCGACTCCGGCGCGCTCCGGCAGGCGCTCGTGACGAGCTACCTGCTCACGAACATCGTCCTGCAGAGCCCCGGTGGGAAGCTCGGAGATCGCCTCGGCCACCGGCGCGCGCTCGGGCTGGGCCAGCTCCTCCTGGCGGTCGGGGCCGCGCTCGCCTACCTCTGGCCGGTGCTCCCGGTGCTCGCGGCGTCGCGCGTCGTGATGGCCGCGGGCGGCGCGATCGTGGTCCCGAGCGCGACGGCCATGCTCCGCACGGAGCTGCCGCCCGAGGTGCGCGGGCGCGCCTTCGGCGCCTTCGGGGCGGTGATGGGGCTGTCGGCGGGCACCGGACCGACGATCGGGGCGCTGCTCGTGGGGACCTTCGGGTGGACCTCGATCTTCCTCGCGAACGTCCCGGTGCTGCTCCTCTCCGCCGCGCTCGCGCACATCGGCGGGCCGCCGCGCCCCGCGGCCGTGACGCCTGCCGCGCCGCGACCGCGGTTCGACGTCGTGGGCTCGGTGCTGCTGGGTGGGTCGCTCATCGGGCTCGTCCTTGGCCTCGAGGCCGCGCACCTCCGCTGGGCCGCGGTGCTCGGCGCGCTGGGCCTTGTGCCCTTCGTGCTCTGGGAGCGGCGCGCGGCGGACCCCGTCATCGACTTCTCCCTGTTCAGGCGGCGCGCGTTCCTCGGCGGCAGCCTGCTCATCGCGCTCCAGAACTTCGCCATGTACGCGACGATCTTCGAGCTGCCCCAGGTGGCGGGGCGGCTGTTCCACGTCGGGCCGCGCGACGTCGGCACGACGCTGCTGGCCATGATGGGGACGATGGTTGTCGTCTCGCCCCTCGCGGGGCGCGGCGCCGATCGCTTCGGGCCGCGCGCGCTGGCGCTCGCCGGCTGCTCGCTCGCCCTGGCCGGCATGCTCCTGCTCGCGGTGCGGCCGCTGGGCGCGCTCACGGACGCGATCCCCGCGCTCGTGATGCTCGGCGCCGGCCTCGGCCTGACGTCCGCGCCGTCGCAGTCCGCGGCGATGAGCGACGTCCCGCGCGAGAAGAGCGGAATGGCCGCAGGCCTCACATCGACGATGCGCTACATGGGCGGCATCGTCGGCCTCACCGTGCTCGGCCTCGTCCTCACCGACCGCCCGGCGGCCGATGTGGTGAACCGCGAGCACACGATGGCCACGTCCATCTTCGGCGCGGCGCTGCTCCTGACGATCGGCTGCGCCTTTCTCCTTCCCGGCCGCGCCGCCGCCCCGGTGGCAGCCGCGGGGTCACGGTAGAGCGTTTCACGAGGAGGCCAGTGCGGAGATGAACGAGATCTCTGGATCTCGCGCCTAGCGCACAGGCGCAGCGGCACAACCCGTCACGAATTTGCGCCAAGATGCGCCGCATTCCGCCGCGCTCCGCGCCTGTGCGCGCGAGCCGCCCGGAGGAGGATCGCGCGCCGGTTTTTGTTTGACGCCAGCAATGTGAACGCTCACAATGTCCCAGGTATCCTTCCGCTTTGCCCTGGGAGGCCGCCATGCGGCGCCGGGCCCTTCGTCCTCGTGCACATCCACCTTGAAGGTCGGGCTCTGAGGAGCTCGCTGCCCAACTGGGCATCCCTCTGGAGACCAGCATGATCACTCCCTTCGATTTGCACCGTCAGACCCTGACTCCTTCCCGCTCCCTCCTTCGTCTCTCTGCCCTCGGCTGTGTGCTCGCCGCGCTCGCCGGTTGCGCCAGCGACACGGGGGACGAGCAGCCCACCGGTGGTGGTACGGGTGGCTCGGAGAACCCGACGACGAGCGCCAGCAGCACGACAGGCGCGGGCGCGAGCACGAGCACAAGCGGCACGGGTGGATCAGGCCCCGGCACGAGCACGAGCACGAGCAGCGGAAGCGACCCGGGCACGGGCGGCGACCCGACGGGTGGGACCGGGGGGAGCGGCGGCGCTCCGGGGGACGGCGGCGGCGGCGCAGGCGCGGGCGGCTCGCCCGTGACGTGCGACCTGCCCACCACGTTCAAGTGGAAGTCGGGGCCTCCGGTGATCGGCCCCAAGCCGCCTGCCGGTCGCACCTTCGCCTCCGTCAAGGACCCGACGATCGTGTTCCACGACGGCAAGTACCACGTATTTGCCACCGTGTTCGACACGACGGGCAACGGGGGGTGGAGCTCCGTGTATTTGAACTTCACCGACTTCGCTCAGGCGAACTCCGCGCCGCAGCAGCACATGGCGAACTGGCCCACCGGCGGCACGGTCGCGCCCCAGGTCTTCTATTTCCGGCCGCACAACAAGTGGTACCTCATCTACCAGTGGAACGGCAGGTACTCGACCAACGACGACATCAACAACGTCAACGGCTGGAGCCGGCCCCAGTCGCTGCTCAAGGGCGAGCCAGGCCAGATGGGGAACACCCTTGGCGCGCTGGATTTCTGGAACATCTGCGACGACAAGAACTGTCATCTGTTCTTCTCGCGGGACGACGGGAAGCTCTACCGCTCCAAGGTCAGCATCGATAAATTCCCGGCGTTCGATGGGTACGAGGTCGTCATGACGGCTCCCAGCTCGGGGCTCCTGTTCGAGGCCAGCAACGTCTACAAGGTGGATGGCACGAACAAGTACCTGCTCCTCGTGGAGGCGTTCGACAACAGCCCTCGCTTCTTCAGGTCGTGGACCTCCGAGAGCCTCGACGGCCCCTGGGCCCCCCTGGCGGACACCAAGCAGAAGCCCTTCGCCGGCCCTGCCAACGTGACGTACGAAGGCGGGGACTGGAGCGACGACATCAGCCACGGTGAGATGATCCGCTCCGCGAACGACGAGCGAATGACCATCAACGCGTGCAACATGCAGTTCCTCTACCAGGGCAGGGATCCGAACGTCGGGGGGGATTACGGCAAGCTGCCGTACAGGCTGGGTCTGCTCACGCTCGAGAAGTGACTTCCCGCCCCTCCTCGATCTCTCGGGAGGGACGTCCAGGCAGAAGCGCCGATCTCCCGATCGGCGCCTCCCCGGCGAGCCTGGGCCGACATCGGCCAGGGTCGGAATGGGGGCAAACCATCGATGCGTCCGGGGCGCCGCCCGCGCAGGATCCGCGGCCTGAATCCAGGGGATCGCTGGACGAACGGCATTCTCCGTCTATCCTTGAGCGGTGCGCTCGGGGGAGCTCTTGGGGGGGCGCTTCCGCGTCGAAGCGCTCGCGAAGAGCGGAGGCATGGGCGCGGTCTACCGCGCCTGGGACGTCACCACCGGAAGGCGGGTCGCCGCCAAAGTGCTGCACGATCCGTCGCCGCACCACCTCGCGCGCTTCGCGCGGGAGGCCGAGCTCCTCGCCCGTCTCGCACACCCCGGGATCGTCCGGTACGTCGCCTACAGCGCCGCGCGCGAGAGCACGCCCTTCCTGGTCATGGAATGGCTGGAGGGAGAGGACCTCTCCCGGCTCCTCTCGCGCCGGCGGCTCTCGGTCGCCGAGACAGTGGAGCTCGGGGCGCGCGTCGCCGCGGCCCTGGGCGCCGCCCACGCGCTGGGGATCGTCCACCGCGATCTCAAGCCGGCCAACATCTTCCTCGTCGACGGGCGGATCGAGGAGCCCAGGCTCCTCGATTTCGGGGTCGCCCGCCTCCCGGACATGGCGCCGATCACCGGCGCCGGGATGCTGGTCGGCACGCCCGACTACATGGCCCCGGAGCAGGCCCGCAGCGGCGATGAGGTCGGCGCGCCCGCCGACATCTTCTCGCTCGGCTGCGTGCTCTTCCAGTGCGTCACCGGCGCGCCGCCGTTTCAGGCCGATCACCTGGTCGCCCTCCTCGCCAGGATCATCTTCGACGATCCGCCGCACCTGTCCGAGCGCTGCCTCGGCGCGCCCCCGTGGCTCGACGCGCTCGTCTCGCAGATGCTCGAGAAGGATCCGGCGCGGCGCCCGCGCGACGGGGCCGCGGCACACGCCGCGCTCGCGGCGCAGGAGGTCCACGGCGAGGCGATCTCGGGACCGACGAGCTCCGCCCTCACCTGCAGCGAGCGCCGCTTCCACGGCGTCGCGGTGATCGGCCGCGCGCCAGCGTCCGCGCAGGACGCCACCCTCTCGGTCGGCGAGGCGGATGCCGACGCCGGCGCGCTCCGGGAGGTCGCCGCCCGCTTCGAGGGGCGCCTGGAGCTGCTCGCCGACGGTACGGCGGTGCTCATCGTCGGCCGCCCGCACGTGCCCACCGACGTCGCCGCGCAGCTCGCGCGCTGCGCGCTGGCGCTGCGGGAGCGCGTCCCCGATCGCCCGATCGCGATCACGGTCGGCTGGGGCGAGCTCGGGCGCGGCCTGCCGGTCGGCGACGCGATCCAGCGCGCGGCGGGGCTGCTCCGGAGCGCGGGCCGCGCGGGCGCGCCGCAGATCCTCCTCGACAAGACCACCGCCGGGCTGCTCGAGGCCCGCTTCGAGGCCGCGATCACCGCGTCCGGCGCCGTCGAGCTGCGCGGCGAGCGCAGCGCCGCCGAGCCGTGGCGCCCGCTCCTCGGCAGGCCCACGCCCTGCGTCGGCCGCGATCACGAGCTCCGCCTGCTGGAGCAGACCTTCGCCGCCTGCGCCGGCGAGCCCGCCGCCCGGGCGGTGCTCGTCATCGGCGCCGCGGGCATGGGCAAGTCCCGCCTGCTCCAGGAGCACCTCGCGGCCCTCCGGCGCGCCGGCGCGCCCGCGGAGATCTGGGCGGGGCTCGGGGATCCGCTGCGCGCGGGCTCCATCGGCGGCCTGCTCGCGGAGGTGATCCGGGGCGCGGCGGGGATCAAGGGCGGCGAGCCCATCGAGGAGCGGCGCGCGCTCCTCCGGGCCCGCGTCGCCCGCCGCGCGCCCGAGGCGGAGCGGCGCCGGATCGAGGAGTTCCTCGGAGAGCTCGCCGGCGTCCCCTTCCCCGACGAGGACAGCCTCCCGCTGCGCGCCGCCCGGCAGGATCCCGAGCTGCTCGGCGAGCAGATGCAGCGCGCGCTGCGCGATTTTCTGCGCGCCGAGTGCGCGGCCCAGCCGGTGGTGCTCGCGCTGGAGGACGTGCACTGGGCCGATCGCGCCTCGGTCGCGGCCATCGACGCGGCGCTGCGCGAGCTCGCGGACCAGCCGCTCGTCGTGCTCGCCACGGCGCGCCCCGAGATCAAGCAAGCCTACCCCGATCTCTGGGGCGAGCGCGGGCGGCAGGAGATCTGGCTCAGGCAGCTCTCGCCGAAGGCGTGCGCGCAGCTCACGCGGGAGGCGCTGGGCGGCGCGGCCGGCAGGGCGCTCGTCGATCGTCTGGTCACCCAGTCCGAGGGCCAGCCCTTCTTCCTCGAGGAGCTGATCCGCGCGACGGCGGAGGGCCGGGGCGAAGCGATGCCCGACACCGTGGTGGCGATGGTGCAGGTCCGGCTGGAGGCGCTCCCGCCCCCTGCGCGCCGGATCCTGCGCGCCGCCAGCGTGCTCGGCGAGGTGTTCTGGCGAGGCGCCGTCGCCCACCTGCTCGGCGGCGACGCCGCGCTGCTCGCGGATCACCTCTCCACGCTCGTCACCGGGGAGCTCTGCGTCCGCCGCCGCGAGAGCCGCTTCCTCGGCGAGGAGGAGTACTGCTTCCGCCAGGCGCTCCTGCGCGAGGGCGCCTACGCGCAGCTCACCGAGGACGATCGAGCGCTCGGCCACCGCCTCGCCGCCGAGTGGCTCGAGGGCGCGGGAGAGGCCGATCCGCTGGTGCTCGCGGCGCACTGCGAGCGCGGCGGCCTGACCGCCCGGGCGGCGTCGCTGCTCGTCCGAGGCGCCGAGCTCGCGGCCGCGCGCCGGGCCTACCTCGACGCCGAGGGCTGCTACGGGCGCGCCGAGGCGCTGGTCGGCGCGCTGCTCCCTGCGGCGCGCCACGCGCGGGGCCTCGCTCGCTTCCGGCTCGGGCGCCACACCGAGGCCCTCGCCGACCTCGCCGCGGCGCGCGAGGAGGCGGCCGAGGCGTCGGAGCCAGGGGCGGAGATCGAGCTCCTCCTCGATGAGGCCATGATCCTCGACTGGACGGGCGAGTACCGGGCCGCGAGCGAGCGGGTCGAGGCCGCCGAGCGCCTCGCCGACTGGGTGGACTCCCCCCTGCTCGGCGCCCGCCTGCTCCTCGGCGTGGGCCGCTCGCTCCACCGGGACGACCGCGAGGACGAGGCCGCCATGGTGCTGTCGCGCGCCGCGGAACAAGCCGCGCGGCTCGGCGACGAGGGCTATGAGACACACATCATCGCCCGGCTGCTGCTCGGCTTCATCCTGGCCAGCCTCGGCCGGGTCGACGAGGCGGCGCGGGACCTCGACGCGGTGATCCTCAGCTGCGAGGAGCGCAGCGATCTCATGCACCTCGGCGCAGCGCTGAACAACCGCGCGCTCGCGCGGGCCCTCCAGGGCGACCGCGCCGGGATGATCGCCGACCTGGAGCGCACCATCGCGCTCGGGCACGACCTCGGCCAGCCCGCGTTCGAGCTCGTCGGCCGCTACAACCTCGCCGAGTACCTGTATCTGATGGACGATCTCGAGGCCGCGGCGCCCCACGCGCGCGCCGTCCAGGCGATGGGGCCGCGCTGCGACGAGCACCACGCGCCGATCGCCGTGGCGCTCCTGACCGCGCGCCTGCGCCTCTACCAGGGCGACGAGGCGGGCGCTCGCGGGATCGCCCTGCGGCTGCGCGCGGCGCAGGAGGAAGCCGGCGGCGACGCGCTGAAGCCCTCGGAGGACGTGCTCTGCTCGATGATCGAGCTCGCGACGTGCGGCGACGACGGCGCCGCGTGGGCCGCGCTCGAGGAGCGCTCCGCGCGCTGCTCGGTAGGGCAGGAGCGGATCGAGGTGCTCGAGGCGCGGGCCCTCGCCGCCTTCCGTCGCGGCCGGTACGTCGATGCCCGGTTGCAGATCGAGCGCGCCCTCGCGGCCGCCTCCACCACGCCGACCGTCATGGGCAGTCGCCTCCGTCGCTGGCACACGGAGCTGACGGCGCTGTCAGAATCGGACGCCCCGGACAACCACCCTCGTCGCCGCTGAATCACCTTGCACGGGCGTGATAATGCGAAAAGATAGAATACTGAGCCCATAGTCAACCTATGGGCGATGTTGGTGAGCCCGCGCTCGCGCGCCGCGCGCAGGGAGCCGCCGGGTATGCGCCAGAAATGGGGGGGGGGGAACCCATGTCGCTCAAGGAGAGATTCATCGTGCTTGTCTGGGCTGGGGTGCTGTCGGGCTGCGCCGCGGAGGTGGGGGACACCGAATCGCTGGATGAGCTCGTGGGGGAATCCCAGGGAGCCCTTCTGGGCGGCAACGCGCTCAGCGCGAACGCCCTGAACCTCAATGCCTTGAACCTCAACGCCTTGAACCTCAACGCCCTGAACCTCAACGGTCTCAGCGCGCAAAACCTCGCCGCGATCCGGGATCCCGGCCCGAGCGGCGCGCTGGCGCGCGAGTTCATGCGGTATGCGACGAGCTGCGCCCTGAGGAGCACGGAGTCCTTCGCCTTCTCGTGGACGGACTCCAAGGGCACCGTCCACAACGAGCGCTACCCCGGGCTGCTCGGCGCCGCGCCCGCCTGGGCGACCGGGCCGCTCGACGAGCTCGGGCAGCGCATGGTCTCCAGCTGCGTGGCGGCGCGCGTGAACTACTATCAAATACCGGTCCTCCTCTCCGCCCGCTCGCTGCGGGATCCGCTGAAGACGCTCTCCTCGAGCCAGGAGCTCGTCGACTATCCAGATGTCGAGGGGGCCTTCTGGGGCAACCTGTTCGCGGCGCAGCCCTACCTCAACGCTTGCTACAACAGCGCGACGGTCGACAACTCGCGCTCCTACCAGCGCGACTGCGCCGCGGGCCACCTGCTGTCCGACGGCCAGCTCGTGGGGTGCGGGGTGATCCGCATGGTCGGCCCCTGCAGCCGGGTCTGCCAGACCCTCAACGGGGCCGGCCAGTACTACCCGTCCTGTGTCGACCGCCCCGGCCAGAGCACAGCGACCGTCAAGGAGGTGATCACCACCGCCTTGCCCTGACCGGCGCGCCCTCAAAAGGCGCCGACCTCGCCGAGCAGCGTCCCGTTCTCGATCAGGTCCACATGGCCCCGAGGGGTCGACTCGCCCGCCGCCCAGCGCGATTCGAAGGAGAGCTCGAATGCGCCGCCGCACCCGGCGCAGCTGTCCCCCGATCCGCGGCCGGCGTACACGTCCGGGAACGGGCTCTCGTCGAGGCGGTACGCCGCCACGGCCGAGACGGTCGACATGACCCGCGGCGCGGCCGAGCCGCGACAGCGATTGAAGGCGCACTGGCTCGACGTCGCCGCGGGCCGGCAGCGCCGCGGCGATCCGGGGCTGTACTCCTACAACCTCGTCAGCGTCGCGCGCGGCGATCTCGCGCGGCTGCGGGCCTTGCACGTGCGGTATTTTCACGAGCTCCGGCAGATCGTGTCGGATTCGCGCGAGCCCGATTGCGTCGCGCTGGTCGCGATGCAGCTCTTCGAGCTGGGCGCGTGAGGCGCGAACCGGGCAGAGAAAGATGTTCTGTCGATCCGAGGCAGGCAGGTCCCGCAGCCGGGGCATGCGGGCTCCCGCGGGCAGACGCCGTACTTTACAGACCCGAAGGACCTTGAGCCCGCCCCTCGCGGTCGAGCCGCCTCCGCCCTAGATTCGGTGCGCTGACAGCCAATTCGACTGCCAGGGCAGACGATCCGCTCGAAGGAGGAGAATCGCGATGCGTCGTACTATGCCGACCCTCACGGGAAGCCTGATCGCAGGGCTCGCGCTCGGCGTCATCACCTGCATTTCGTCGACCGCGCTGGCCGGGCGCCCCGTCGCCCAGGTCCTCGCGGCGGATCGCCTCGCAGCCAAGGAACCCGGCGCCACGGCGGAGAATGACGAGAACCGGACCATCACGATCGGCGGCATCGGCGAGGTCGCGCGGCCTGCGGATTCGATGCGCACGAGCATCGGCGTGGAGGTGCGCGAAAAGACGCTCGGGGCCGCGCGCGACAAGGCCGCGGGCAGGTCGCAGGCAGTGCTCGCCGCCCTGCGTGGCCTCGCTATCCCAGGGCTGGAGATCCGCACGGTCGACATCTCGCTCTCGCCGATCCGAGAGTCGCGCGTGGCGAATGAGGAAATCACCGAGCCCAGGATCATCGGCTATTCGGCTTCCAGCCAGCTCTCCGTCGCGCTGCGGGGCGCGTCGCCGGCCGAGCTCCAGGCCGCAGGCTCGAGGATCCTCCAGGCCGCGCTCGCCTCGGGCGCCAATGACGTCGGCGGGCTCGAGTTCTTCTTGAACGACCGCACCGAGGCGCGCCGCAGCGCCCTCGCGGCCGCCGTGCAGGACGCGCAGGCGAACGCCAAGGCGGTGGCCAAGGCGGCGAACGTCAGGATCGTCGAGCTGCAGTCGATCTCGGTCGTTCAGCAGGAGCGTTATGGATTTGCGCAGCAGATGAAGGGGCTCGGAGGCGCGGACGGCTTCCCCGTCGAGCCCGGAAACATCCGTGTCACCGCTGCGGTGACGGTCCGTGTGGCGTTTGCCCCGAGCCCGTGAGCTCAGGGCGGCGGCCCGCAGGCGGCGCTCGCAAACGCAGCTCGGGGCGTCCTCACGGCATGCCCGTGAAGAAGTCGTACATCGCCTCGATGGCAAAACACGGAACGCCGTGGCTCGTGTTGCTGTACGCGGGATCGTCGTGTGAGCACCAGATCGTCGGCTCCGAACAGCCGCTGTAGGAGATGCAGCCGGGGTTCACCGCTTTGCCGCTGCTCTGGCAGCCCATCACCTGGGAATACGGCGTCGAGCTCATCTCGCACCCGTTGGCGGTGCGGAACCTCGCGACCGTGCTCGCCCCGTCTCCCCCGCGGACCGTGTCGTTCTGGCCCTGGATGTACATCACGGGCGTGGGCACCTGCAGCGCGCCGTAATCGGAGGCCGCGACGGGCGCGACCGCCTTGAAGTTCATGTGCTCGGCGTCGGACTTGTGCGCCAAGATCTGCACGATCATCTGCGCGCCGGAGCTGTGGCCGGTGGCGAACACGCGGTCCATGTCGATGCAGTAGCTGTCCATGAGGTCGTCGTAGATCCGCAGGACCTTGGCGATGTCGTTGTTGTAGTTCCAGCATCCGCCCCCGTCCGACGACCTCCCCACGGCGCGCACGTACTCCGTCTCGAAGGCCGACCCTCGCGTGAGGTTGATGAACTGGTCGATCGGGTTGCCGCAGGCGTGGAAGCCCATCAAGAGGGGGAGAGGGGTCTTGCCATCGTAGCTGTCCGGGAACGTGTAGATGTGATCGCCGTCGACCTTCACCGTTCCGCTCTCGGGCCGCCCCGACTTGCCGCAGCCTGGGCTCGGGTTGCCCGCCGGCGATTCCGTGCCGCCGGTCCCCATGCCACCGCTCCCGGCCTGCGGTCCGCCCCCGGTCGAGCCACCTGTCGTGCCGCTGCTGGAGGAGCTGGCTTCATCGCTCGTTCCCCCTGTCGAGGTGGTCTCCCCGCTGCTCGCAGACGTGTGGGCCCCGCCCGCGCCGCCCGTGGCCTGACCGGCTCCGCCGCCGCCCGTGCCGGACGAGCCTGTCTCGGACGAGCAAGCGAGAAACATCAAGGCGACGACAGGAAAAGAGGAACAAACAGCTAATCTCGGCATCGTCTAGACCCTCTCGTGATCGCCCGATCCGTCAATCCGCGCTCGCCGCGCGCCGATCCTGCGATGATCTCGGGCGAGGATGCGCCTCACCTGGGGGCACCAGCCCGACCGTCACGGCGGACGCGCAGGAGTGACGAAAGGCCCGGTGCGCACGGCACGCCTGTCCGTGGCAAAGCGGAAGAAGGATCGACGGGTCGACTGTGAACGCTCACATTGCCGGCGTCAATCAAATTGGGCCGGCGATAGCGCTGGCCGCGTTCGAGCTGCCCGATCAGGAGGTGGAGGCAGGGGCGCGCTCAAGGCACCGTCGACTCCCACGGCAACGCGCCATGGGAGTTCGACGCGCAGGGGCCCTTCGTCGGGTCAGTTGGCGATGAACGCGCAGCACCCGACGACGCAGATGTAGCCGTCGGCGCAGCCGTCGCTGCAAGGATCCGCGCACGTCGGAGCCGACCCACCTTCGCCACCGCCGGGGTCGGAGCTGCCGCCGGGGTCGGAGCCGCCGCCGCCATCGGTCTCGCCCGTGCTTCCATCGTCGGGGCAATCGTGCCCGCCGTCGTCGCTGCCGCCAGGATCGCCGGAGCTGCTGTCCCCGGGGTCGTCGGAGCCGCTGCCGGGGCCGCCGTCGCAATGGCCAGGGCCGATGCCGCCCTCGTTGAAGTCCGCGAGCGCACCGGACAGCGCGACGGCATCCTCGGCCGCGCTGCCTTGCTTGACGCGGTACGGGAGCCGGCCATCGGCGTCCTTGTTGTCCTTCATCCACGCATCGGCCTCCGCGAGCGCCCCGCCCAGGGCAGCGTCGCTCGCGCCGCTCTTCACGTTCAGCAGCGCGGCGATCAGCTGGTGGCACAGGATCAGGCTGGCGTCGCCCCGCGGCGGCGTCTCGAAGAGCTCCAGCAGCTCCGCCTGGGAGTACTCGACCCCTCCGATGGTGAGCTTCGATGTCGGCCAGCTCTCCTCGTGGTTCTTCCAGTAGCCCTGGGTGAGCGTACAGCCGTCCCCCTCGGACGGGGGCGGAGTCCCGACCACGTTGCCCCTCCCCTCGCCGAAGCGATCCGGGTCGCCGTTCCCACAGGCAACGAGAGCGGAGCCAACCAGCGACAGACACCCCACGAGCACCAACCTGCCAAGCGTCATGATTCCTCCTGAAGTTGCGCATCGCGCGATGGGCGCTCCTCGCGAGGAGCGAGCGACATCGCGCGTGTCAGGCGGCGGGCATCGCGCCGGATCGGGGCGCACAGGCGACCCCGAGCCGGCGGGACCATGTTCTCGATCCACCCGCCCCAGCTGCAGCCCATGAGGAGCCGCGCTCTCGGTTTCTTCAGTGCCGGCCTGCGCTCGGCGCGGCTCATGTTTTTGTGGACGCTTTCCGATTCCGTGTCGTTCTCGATCGATTGAATTTTTCCTTCACCAACACATGAGTGACCGAGATCACGTCAGGCCGTGAGATCCCGTATCATTCTCGCTCGATCAAAATCTTCCTTCATGAGCACACGAGCGACCGAGATCACTTCAGCCCATGACGATCCATCTTGTTGAGCAGCCCCTGCCGCGACAGCCCGAGCCACGCTGCTGCCTGGCTCCTGTTGCCCTGGGTCGCCCGGAGCGCGGCGGCGATCTCGCGCCGCTCCAGCGCCGCGATCTTCTCTTCCAGCGTCGCCCCCTCGGCCGGCTCGTCGCCTGCCGGCGCCGCGGGCGCGCTGCCTCGCCGCGCCGGCGAGAGGTCCTCCTCGAGGATCTCTCCCCTGCCCCCGGCCATCACGAGCGCGCGCTGCATCTCGTGCCGGAGCTCTCGCAGGTTGCCGGGCCAGTCGCAGGCCTCGAGCCGGCGCATCGCGCCGGGCGAGATCGCGGTCGCCGGCGAGCGCGGCACGAGGGCACGCGACAGGTTCAGGAAGTGCTGCGCGAGGAGCGGCAGATCGCCCACGCGATCCGCGAGCCGGGGCAAGGCGATCTCGATCCCGCGCACGCGCCAGTAGAGGTCGTCGCGAAAGGTCCTGTCCGCCACCATCGACTCGAGCGCTCTGTGGGTGGCCGACACGACGCGGACGTCCACGGTCAGCGGGCGCGCCGCGCCCACCGGCAGGATCTCGCCGGTCTCGAGCACGCGCAAGAGCTTCACTTGCAGCGCCGGCTCCATGTCGCCGATCTCGTCGAGGAACAGGGTCCCTCCGTCCGCCTCGACGAACAGGCCGGGAGCGTCCTTGATCGCGCTCGTGAAGGCGCCTTTCCGGTGGCCGAACAGCGTCGATTCGAGGAGGGTCGGCGCGAGCGCGCCGCAGTTGACCGCGATGAAGGCCTTGTCCTTCCGGCGGCTCCTTGCGTGCAGGTAGCGGGCGAACACCTCCTTGCCCGTCCCCGAGTCGCCGGTGATGAGCACCGGCACGTCGGTCGGCGCCGCGCGCTCGCACAGCGTCCTCGCCTCGAGGAAGGCCGGCGACTGACCGAGCATCGCCGAGGCGTCGCCCTCGCGGGCGGCGAGCGAGCGCTCGAGCTCCGCCACCCGATCTTCCAGCGCGAGGCGCGCGGCCGCGCGAGCGACCACGGAGAGCAGCACGTCGGGGTCGACGGGCTTGGCCAGGAAGTCGTACGCGCCGCGCTCGACGAGGCGCAGGGCGAGCGGGGTCTCGCCCGCGCCCGAGACGACGATCACCTTGGCCGCGGGCCGCTCGGCGAGGAGCCTGTCCGCGAGCGCCGCGCCCTCCTCGGCGCGGCCCGTCGGCGGGAGCATCAGGTCGAGCACGACGAGGCGCGCGCTCGTGCGGCGGAGCTCCGAGAGCGCCTTCGGGGCGGCCCCGGCCTCGGCGACGGCGTACCCCTCCAGCGCGAGCAGCTCGCGGTAGGCGTCGCGGAACCCCGGATCGTCGTCGATGAGCAGGACGGTCTCGGTCACGGGTGACCGTACCGCGTCACCCGGGCGCGGATCCAGGGTTGCGCGGGGCGGGGGCGCGGCGCTCTCCGTGCTTCACCCGGCACTTCATTGCCCTGGGGCGCGCTACGGGGCAGGGCGCGCGCACCGGACCGGCATCGATTTCACGCCGCTCACCCAGTTCGAGCGGAGCCGCACGGCCGGCCCGGCGAGCTCGAGATCGGGGAGCCTGCGCAGGAGCTCCTCGAAGGCGACCCGCGCTTCCAGGCGCGCGAGCACGAGGCCCAGGCACACGTGGGGGCCAATGCCGAAGGAGAGGTGCTCGTTGGGCGTCCGGCCGACATCGAATCTGTGCGGATCGCTGAAGACCGCCTCATCGCGGTTGGCCGAGACGTACCACAGCACCACCTTGTCGCCGGCGGCGATCCGCTGCCCGCTTATTTCGGTGTCCCGCACCGCGGAGCGACGGAAGTAATAGACCGGCGGCGTGAAGCGCAGCATCTCCTCGATGGCGGTCGGGAGGAGCGAGGGATCGTCGAGCAGCCGCCGGCGCTGGTCGGGGTGCTCGAGGAGCGCGAGCATCCCGTTGGAGATGAGGTTCTTCGTGGTGTCGTGGCCGGCCGTGAGCAGCAGGTTGAAGAAGCCGCCGAACTCCGTGTAGGAGAGCTTCTCGCCGTCCACCTCGGCGGCCATGAGCAAGCTCAGCATGTCGTCCTTGGGCTCCTTCCGCCGCTGCTCGGCGAGCTGGTGCGCATAGGCGTTCATGTTGTGGAGCACGGCGTTCAGCTCCTCGGGCGTGACGCCATAGGCGGGATCGCTGGCCCCGAAGAACCGCGTCGTCCAGTCGAGCATCTGCTCCTGATCCTCGCGGGGGACGCCGATCACCTCGAGGATCACGGAGAGGGGCAGCTTGCCCGCGATGTCGCTGGCGAAGTCGCACCCGCCGCGCTCGCAGGCGTCGTCGATGAGCCTCGTCACGAGCTCCCGAACGTGGCCTTCGAGGCGCTGGATGACACGGGGCGTGAATCCCTTGCTGACCAGCGCCCGGAACCGGGCGTGCCGGGGCGGATCCATCATGATCATGACATCGGGGTTGTCGCGCATGTCCCCCGGCGGGAGATCCTCGATGAAGAGGCCGCGCCCCGAGCAGAACGCGGCCGGATCGCGCGAGATGCGGGCGACGTCGGCGTGCCGCGTGATCGCCCAGAACCCCCTGCCCGCCGGCTCGGGGTGCCAGTGGACGGGCGCCTCCCGGCGGAGGATCTCGAAGCGATCGTGCGGCGCGCCCGCGAGGTAGAGGTCCGGATCGAGGACATCGACGGTTTCAGGGGTCATCTGGGCAGGATCTCCTCAGGAGCTTCGGGAGCGCAACCGCTTGCGACGCATTCTGAGCAGCGCGATGAGCGCGAGCGCCGCATGCCATGGCCAGGGGGGCTCGTCACCACCCACGAAGCGGCACCCGCAGCCGCCCGTCGTGTCGCTGCTGGCGGGCGGGTCGCCGTTCGGGCTGGCGCCCGCGCCGCTGCCCGACGCGGGGGTGCCGGTTCCCGCGCCGCCAGCGCCGCTGGCCGTCGCGCCGCCTTCGCCCGTGGTGCTGCCGCCGCTCGTGCTGGCGCCGCTGGCCGCCGCGGCGCCACTGACCCCTGCGCCGCCAGCGCCGCTATTTGTCGCGCCGCCTTCGCCCGTGGTGCTGCCGCCGCCCGCGCCGGCGCCGCTGGCCGCCGCGGCGCCACCGACCCCTGCGCCGCCAGCGCCGCTGCCCGTCGCGCCGCCTTCACCCGTGGTGCTTCCGCCGCTCGTGACGGCGCCGCTGGCCGCCGTGGCGCCGCCAGTCCCCGCGCCGCCGGCGCCGCTGCCCGTCGCGCCGCCTTCACCCGTGGTGCTTCCGCCGCCGCTACCCGCGCCTTCGCCCGTGCTGCTGCGTGGGCAGCCCAGGACCGACACGTCGTCGATCGCGAGACCGGCGAGCTGGACGCTCGCGTCGCTGTCGAGGTGGAACACCACCTCCACTCGCTTTCCGGCGTATCCGCTGATGTCGGCGTGGTGCGTGCCCCATCCCGCGCTCTCCTGGAGCACCAGGTTGGAGCTACCGACGGTCGTGGTCATCGATGCATCGAGGAACTCCCAGAGACGCCTGGCGTTCGCGCCGCCGACCTCTCGGATCTCCACCCACCCGTGATCCGAGGAGGCGTTGTCGAGCTGGTACTTCATCGCCCAGCGGAGCTGGATGGGCGCCTGCACCCCGGACAGGTCGATCGGCGGGGAGACGAGGTCCTGATTCGAGCTCGGGTTGTACACGCCCGAGAGGTTCGTCTTCCAGCATTGCGTCCCGCCGTTGCACGTCGCGATCGGCGCGGCGCTCGGTGTGCCGAGCGCCCACGCGTCGGCTGTGCCTGCGTGCGTGAAGCCCTGCGCGCCGCCCTCGAAGTCCGCCGACAGCCGGGTGGACGGGGCGTCGCCGCTCGAGCACGAGAGCGCGGGGATCGGCGCGTCGCAGATCGTGAGGCTCCACGCGGACAACGAGCCGAGGTTGTTCGAGTTGTCCGTGTCGTCCCGGAGCGTGAGCGTCCACCGGCCCCCACCGTTCTCCCCGTCGAACCAGTGCAAGCGGTAGTCGAGCTCCGGCTGCACCATCATGCCGTTCAGCAGGGTGAAATGTCCGGCCGGGAACGCGGCCTCGTCGTCGATCGTGAGTTCGAGGTTCGGGTAGGTCCTATTGCCGATATCGGTGAAGAGACCGTTGGTGTTGCCGGCCGGCGAGACGAGGTACACGTCCAGGTCGGGGGGCATCGGATGGCTGAGCCGGACGCTCACGTTCAGGTCACCGATACGGGGCGCGCCCGGGACGTCGATGAACGACGTCGTGGGGGCGCCGAAGAGGATCTCCCTGGGCACGTTTGCGCTGTCGTACGTGGTGCACCCCACGCTCGGCGCCGCCGGATGCACGCTCACGCTGAGCCCGTAATCACCCGCCGTCACCGAGCCGGTCACGGTCACCCTGTAGGTGCCCGCGGCCTTCACCGTCGCGAAGATGGCGTCCGAGTACGGTGTCTCGACAGGCCCGGATTGGTTGTCCACCTGGATGTCGACCCCGGACCCGAAGGGACCGATCGCGAGCGCGGCGGCGAACTGCGTGAGGTCGCGCGTCGGGTCCTGATCGAGGCTCGCGAAGAGGGTGTCGCCGGCGTTGAGGGAGAGCGAGTAGCTGTCGACGTCGCTCGCGTTGCTGTGCGTGCCAGCGATCCAGCCGGTCGCGGGGAGCGGCTGCGGTGTCGTGTCGTTCGGCTCGATCTCCGCCGTGGGCGCGCCGCTCTGCACCTTGAGGTGGAGGTCGTAGGAGCGCAGCTGGACAGTCGCGGAGGGCACGCGCACGCGCGCGTAGTATGTTCCCGCGGTCGCGAGGGGCGTGCCCGCGATGCTCGGCGACGAGCCCCCGAACGACCCGTTGAAGACGTCGGTCTCCAGCACGGTCGTGCCATCCTGATCGAGGATGTCGAGGTCGGCGTCCTGCGATGCGGTGGAAGACGCTGTCATCACGGCGGCGTAGACACGGCTCCCGGCGGGCGCCTGGAACGAGAAGAGATCCGTGTCGCCGTCTGGAAGGAGATTGGCGCGCACGACCGTGTCGCTGGAGATGGCGTTCGCCTGCAACACCGTCCCGTTGGGCTCCGCCTCCGAAGCAAGCTCCTGTCCGACGGCCAGTTGTGCCCTGCCAAGGCCGTCGCCTTCGCTCACGCCGCAGCCGGCGAGGATCAACGCTGCCGCCCCGTGTGCGACGAACGAGCCGATGAAATCCCTGCTTCTCACGTCGTTTCCCTTCCGTTCAGCTGCCCCGCAGCGCCCAGGCTCCGTGGCGGGGCAACATTATAGCTGCTGTCTCGACGCCATGGGTGTCAACTTCAGGAGCCGGACGTCTGAGGTGCGTCGCTGTGCGCTCCGCAGGCTGTGGAGTGAGGAGCCCGCGAACAGATAGTTCATTCTTCCGAGCGCTCCACGTCTCAGCTGCCGCTCGACCTCGCCGTTATCTATCACTCGCGTTCGTCGTTCCCCGGCATGTGTAGTGTCGGTGTCGATCTTGTTGTTCTGCAATCGTTTCACGGTCGCGGAGAAAGACCACAGTGCGCCCAGTCGGCCCATCACGAGTATGCGGGATGATCTCCACGGTCGTGCGTGAACGGCGGTTTTTTTTCCAGCAACAGCCAGCACAGGAGAGCACCTCGACCTGACAGGATGTCGTAATATCTGCGCCTGCGGAACCCGTGGCACCATCGCCAGAAGCAGCACTCTCAGCACACGATTTCGGGCTACTTCCCACTCGCCTGAGACTATCCCCGAAGGCGCCGTCCCTGGGCCCGATGCGGGACTCAAGCGACTTGACGCAATCCCACATGCCCAGGTCACGGCCATGAGACAGCCGACGCCCTGCGGGGCAATTAGGACATCTGGCGCTTGCCGGGCTAGCTCACGAGCCGAAGATTCCTCTCCGTGAGAACGTGACGGGCGCTGCGATGGAAAGCAAATCGCTCCTTGCAGGCGACCGCTCAACAACCAAGGGAGGCTGTAAAATGAACCGAAAACTGGTGTGGGCACTCGTTGCCGCCTCTATTCTCTCTGTGTACTCGGTCAAATCCGCACACGCGTACAACGTCTACGGCGACATCCTCAAAGTCTATCAGGCTGAAGGAGGTGAGGGCGGTGAACTCGGCGCTCCGACTTCGGATGAGCAGCCCTACGGAACGTCCGGCGATCGGATCAACTACTTCCAGCATGGCTATATCCTGTGGTGGAAGGCCAACGCCGAGACCGTGGTCCATGTCTACGACCAGCGCTTCACCTACCGAATTCCACATCTTCCCTTCCCGGACCCCGACCCCGTCGGTGGCTGGAATATCACGCTGACCGTCAGGAGCAACGGCGATTACGGATTCTCGGGTCGATTCCATAGCGCGGCCACGATCTTTAACCCCGTTTCGCAGAACACCAACATCACGGTAGCTATCGCCGCGCCCACGGGCGTGGTTTTTACCTTCTCTGACAGCGGCAGCGTTAGCGCGTACAGTCGCGATCACGACTGGAACAAGAACGGCAATGACCCCGCGCTCGCGTCCCGATGGGGCGATCTGCAGCGCGGTGGAGTGAGGTTCATTCGAAGCGCGTCGACGAGGCTGGACATTGGTGGTTTGATTAATGGCATCGTGAGCGCCATTGGATTCGTGAGCACAGTGATCAAGGTCGTCGCTTGAATGGACGCCCGATAGGTCCGCATCCCAACCTTGCGGTGACGCCCTGCGCTGCAGCTCCGCACGCCAGAACGAGAGCGCGTCGCATCCAAGAACCATCGTCTCCGGCAGGGTGTAGCTCGGAGAGGATTAGGTTGCTGGCCTGCAGGACCGGGGCCTACCCATCGCCCGTATCCCCACGCAGCCGTATTCGCCCGTTCGGTCTCGCTGGTCGGGGCTCGGCGCCGCAGACTCGGACCCGGGGTCGGCCCCGCCGGCTCGGTGCCCATCAAGCCTCTACGGCAGGACTTGATTGAAGTGGGATGTTGGCGAGTAGCGAGATCCATCGAGCCGTGCGCGTGAATCACGAGAGACGTCTCGGCAGGTCGCCCCCGGGACGGATCTCCGCGATCTCGATCCCGAGGCCTACCCGGCCGCGATCATCCGCGTCACCCCGCCGCCTCCGCCGCCCTCTCGGGCCACCGCGCCTCGAAGCGCGCGCCGCCCCCCGGGGCGCGCTCGTAGCGCAGCGCGCCCCCGTGCCGCTCCAGCCAGCGCGCCGCGACGGCCAGGCCGAGGCCCGTGCCCGGGTGCTTCGCATCTCGCCCCCGACCCGTCACGAACGGCTGGAACAGCATCGCCTCGATCTCGGCCGGCACCCCCGGGCCGTTGTCCTCCACGCGCACGACCACGAAGCCGCCCTCGCCGCGCGTGACCACCGCCCGGATCCGCCCCTCGGGGCTCCCGTCGAGCGCGATGGCCGCGTTCTGCAGCAGCGCCGTGGCGACGTCGAGGAACGCCCCGCGGTCGGCCTCGACGAAGATCGACGCGCCTGCCTCGGACGCCACCTCGATGGGCGGCGCGCCCTCGCCGACGATCTGCCGGACCTGGCTCGCCGCGAGCCGCAGCGTGGAGAGCACGTCGACCTCGCTCACCTCGAGCGGCCTCGGGCGGCTGTAGCGGAGGAGATCGTCGAGGAAGCGCCTCGCCCGGTCGACCTGGGCGCGCAGCGACGCCACGGTCTCGGGCCTCGCGCCCTGCCGCTCGAGCAGCTTCGCCTGCGCGGCGATGACCCCGAGCGGATTGCGGATCTCGTGCGCGACCGCGCTCGCGAGGCGGCCGAGCTCCGCGAGCCGCTCGGCCTGGTCGGCGCGCACCTCGACGCGCTCGATCTCGTCGGCGAGATCGCGGACGCCGATGGGCCTCGAGAACAGCCGGCGACCGAGGTGCTCCACGACGAGCATGCGCAGCGGATCGGACGGGAGCGCGACGAGGAAGACGACGAAGGCGAGCCAGCCGAGCGACGCGCCGCCGCCCGGCGCGAGCGCGGGCAGGACCTTGAAGAAGACAACGAGCCCGAGCGTCGAGAGGAGCGCTGTCAGGCCGGCGTAGGCGAGCCCCTGCGCGAAGACGCGGCGGGAGCGGCCCAGCTCTCCGATGAGCACGGCGTAGGCCACGAGCAGGATGGCGAGGAGCAGGAGCGGCGCGCCGAGGAGCACGTCGCCGAGCCGGAGCACACGCAGCACCACGACGAAGCCGCCGCCGAGCGTCGCGAGCACGCTGCCGAAGAAGAGCGCGGCGATGCGCCGCCGCTGGAGCCCCCGGGCCGCGAGCGCCGCGCGCCCGAGGCGAACGCCGACCACGACCCAGGCGACGCCCATGACGACCGAGAGCGGGAAGAACAGCGGTCCCGGCGAGCGGGCCCCAGGACCGTAGAGGAGGCGCGGGTCGACGGCCCCGAGCAGCGCGACCGCGGCGCACACGGCGTAGGCGAAGACGACGGGGCGGCGCGAGGCGCCGGCGATGTCGGCGTAGGCGTGGGCGAGGCCGGCGGAGACGATGATCCCGCTCGGAATGACGTGCTCGGCGAGGACGAGCGTGCCGTCCGTCTCGAGCAGGATGAGCCCTGTGACCCAGAAGGCGAGGAAGAAGCAGAGCGCGACGAGGCCGCGGCCCACGTTGCGCCCGAGCCGCAGCGCGGTGACCGCGACGGTCACGGCAGCGGCCCAGAGCGGGTAGTACGCGAGAGCGACCAGGGGTCTCACACGGCCTCGGCGGGGTAGGAAGCCCCGACGATAGCGCCAGAGGCCCCGGGGGCGCGAGGTGTCCACGGCGTGGACAGCGGCCTGCCCATGGCCTGGGCACCGCGGCCCGGCGCCGCGCCTCGATCCGGCCGATCAGCGCGGATCCCGCGGATGGCACGGGCGCTGCTGAGAGGCCTGTCGAGGAGACGAACCATGGCAGACCCGGTCGAAAGCTATCTCATCGCGGTGTACGGGGCCTATGCGGTCATCAGCGTCGGACTGACGATCTGGATCGCCCGCACGCTGTTCAAGAATGGATCGGTGTTCCTGGAGGAGGTGTTCGCCGACAACCCGAGGATGGCCGAGGCGGTGAACCGCCTGCTCGTGGTGGGGTTCTACCTGGTGAACCTGGGGTATGCGTCGCTGATCCTGAAGGCGGAAGGCTCGGCGACGATGACGGAGGCGGTCGAGGTGCTGTCGTCGAAGCTGGGCCTGCTCTTGCTCTCGCTCGCGCTGATGCACTTCACGAACCTCCTCGTGTTCCACCGCATCCGCCGCCGCGCGAAGCTCGCGGTCCTGCCGCCTCCGGTCGCGCCGCAGATGCGCATCGATCCGCGCACGGCGCGCGCGGAAGAGGAGATGGCCGCGCAGCGAGAGCGCCGGCGGGCCGTCGCGGAGGTCTCGGCGTGACGAATGCAGACGCGGGCGTGAGGCGCCGTGGCGCCTCGCGCTGGCGGCGCGGCCAGACGCCCTGGCCTCCGCGCTGCGAGGAGAGCGGGCCATGATCGAGCGAATCACCGTGCTCTATGACGCCGAGTGCGCGCTGTGCACGCGGTGCCGCCACTGGATGGAGCACCAGACGGCGCTTGTCGAGATGGAGTTCCTGCCCGCCGGCTCGCCCGAGGCGGCGGAGCGGTACGGGGCCGTGCCCTGGCTCGGCGAGGAGCTCGTCGTGATCAGCGATCGCGGCGAGGTCTGGGCTGGCCCCGCGGCCTTCATCGTGGCGCTCTGGGCGCTCGAGGGGTACCGCGAGTGGTCGTACCGGCTGAGCGGCGACACGCTCTCGAAGATGGCGGAGCGCTTCTTCCACGCGCTGTCGGGCAACAGGAAGTGGCTCGCGGGCTGGTTCGGCCACCCGTCCTGCGCGAGCGGCTCCTGCCGGCTGCCGGGAGCGCCGGCGGCAGGGCCTTATCGGTGAAGAGAACTAGGGGAGCCATTGCCCCACCTCGGCGATGGCGCGGGCGACCCCCACGATCGCCGCCGCCCCGCCCAACCGCAGCAAGAGCGGAGAGAGCTCGGTGAGGCTGCCGAAGCCTACCAGCATCCCGGGGAGGTCGCCGGTCCAGTCGTTGCCGAGCTCGTTGCACATGACCATGGCTGCATCGGGAAGGGCCATCCAGGGCGCGCAAGCCGAAAGGACGCGCAGCGCCAGCCGGTCGCCGTGAGCCCAGTACGCGGACATGACCTCTCGCACGGCCTTCTCGCGCATGTCCTCGGGGAGATCCGGCAAGATGCCCGCGAAGCTGACCATCCGAGATTCCCCTTCTCGGCTCTCCGCGAGACGCCAAGCTTCGTCGGGTGAGAGATCCGTGGGTCGAATCACCATGTCCCTCGACAGATACCCGTCGACCTCGTCGTACGTCGCGCCCGCGCGGATCCGGCGGGTGCGCTCGGGGTCCGCTGAGCTCGGGTCGGTTGCCACGTAAGGGATCGGTCGGGGAACGATCTCGTCGAGACCTGCGCATGCATCCGTTGCCCATCCCCGAACCAGCTGCTGCTCAGAGCCTGTCAACAGGGAGGCGAACGTCACCAGCGCCTCGGCGCGCTCGCGCGCGGCGCCCGTCGGTCGGGTAAGGTCCACAGTGGGTTCGGTGTAGGGCTCGGCAGGGTCGCGCTCTTCATCGTGGCTGCCCTCTTTCGCGCAGAGCGCCCCATCCACGAGCGCACACCAGACGACATCGCACACACGAGCAGCCCTATCGGCCCTGGTCCCTGGATCGCTCTCGGTCCCGAAGCGACAGGCCTGGAGGAGCGCATCCGTCGCAGCGCGACGAGCCCCCTGGACGTCCGCCAAGAATCCCACGAGGCCTCCCGGCCTGTCCATCCAGGCCCTGAGCCACGCCGGCGAGACGAGCTCCATGCGGTCGGTCACTCCAGCGCCTCGCCTCATCATGTGAGCGCCGAGGTACTCCACGAGGTACGGGGGCCACGCGACGTGTGGCTCGGAAGCCGCCTTGCACACGCGCAGCGCCGACAACCCGCGAGCAACGATGGCGTCCTCGATGGCCGCGACGCGATCGGACGCGGACCAGCCGGCGCGCCCCGCGTCGTCCCGGAACCGGTAGGCTCCCCCGTCATCCGTGACGACAAGCCGGCGAGCCAGGTCCGGGGCGCGCTCGAACGCCTCGAGCTCGGCTGGGGCGACGCCCACCGCCCGCACGAGATCGTCACGCGACACGGGAGCAAGGCTCGCAGCGAGCGCGTCGAAGGCACGCGCGGCGAGCGCTCCCTCCTCGCCCAGCGACGCCAGAGCTCTCCGCGCCCTGGCAGGCTCGTCGGGCGATGGACGAGCCGCGGAGCATGATATCAGCGTGATCTCCTCCGCCACCCACGCGAGCCTGTCGCGCCATGGCACACCACCCGGCGCGTGCTCCTCCGCATCGACGGACACGACGATATGCGCGCCCTCACCGGGGTCGCGCAGGAGAGGAGTTCGTGGCTCCGGCCACCCGTCGGCGGCGCGCTCGATGCCGTCGAGGACCACGAGCAATTGGGGGTTCTCGTCATCAGGCACAGAGGAGACCCATCCGACGCCCCCCAGGGCCAGCCGGATGGCAGCCATCAGCTCCCCCGGGCTCCGCGGGCGGCTGAACATGACGGTCGCCGATCCCTTGAACAGGCCGAAGAACAGCTTCAGCATGTCGCGCTCGACCGCGGTCCCGAAGCGAGCGCTGACAGGCACGAAGATCACCTCCGCGGCGCGGCGTTCGGCCACCGACAGGGCCCAGCGCGCCAGGAGGGCGGAGCGGAAGCTCGGGTCCGCGCCCGCGACGAGCGCGCAGGCGGGCCCCCCCGTGAACCAGGCATCGAGGGCGGCGAGCAGCGCACGGGTTTCCTGCGGAGCAGGGTCGAGATGGACGTCCTCGGCGACGGACCGCCAGAAGGCGGCGAGCCCTCCATGCGACCGCGCAAGACCGCCCTCCGGGCCGCGCACAGATGACAGCGCGGCCTGCTGCTCGGAAGGGCCGTTCATCAACGTCTCCCTGCGTTCATGAAGATCTTCCGTGTACCCGGGTTGTAGGTGGACTCCCCATTCCAGGGCCCGGTCTTCGTCAGGTTCTTTGGCGAGTGTCCCTGGACCGAGGTGTGAGGGATCCCCATGTCTTTCAGCATTTCCTTGCAGACAGGGCAGGGGTTGGCCGCGACTCGCCTGTTTCTCTTGTAGTCGTCAGCGTTGCCTTCGTACGTCTCCAGCGTGTAGCCCTCTTCCTGGAACATCCTGGCAACATCCGCCTTCGTGGCGCCGGGGCCGAGTCGGTGCGCCAGGTTGGTAAGCGCCGAGCGCTCGGCGCAGGGCTTGCCATTCGGCACCGCGCTGTGCGACGCCGGAAGAGGCCGACCTGTGTCCTGGCTGTGACCATCAGCGACGATGTTGCCCGCCCTGTCCTTGATGATCGAGTACATGAGCCCCTCGACGTCGATCGCCGAGGTCGGGCAGTTGGCCGCGTAGGCGAAGACGTTGAGGCCGCCCTCGATCCCCAAGGGATCGGCGCTGATGTACCGGCCGAGCTCGGGATCGTAATAGCGATGCCTGTTGTACGAGAGCCCGGTCTCCTCGTCCGCGTATTGCCCCCGGAAGCGCAGGGGCGTGCTCGTCTGCGCGCCTTCCGCCGCCGTCGCCGATCCCCACGGGTCGCGCGCGAGCTCGCAGCCGATCTGCCCGTCAGGGCCGACGAGCATCTCGGGCGCGCCGGAGTCGTCGGTCAGGTAATGCCACCACGCCGACACGGCGCGCGCCCCGCCCTCGGCACGGGCTTCTCGGTGCGCGACGGGGACGGTCCTGTCGTGCTCGAACACGTACGTTCGCTCGTCCACGATCGGGTTGCCCCCGGCGTCGGTCTTGCGGCGGATCTCGTGCACGAGCGCCCCGCCATCCCAGACGAAGCGCGTCGCCTCGACCAGCCGCTCGGAGCCGTCCGCCGCGCGGGTCAGGAGCCGCTTCGCGACGCGCCTGCCGAACGGATCGTACTCGAACGCGACGATCTCGCCATCGGGGCGTTCGACCCTCGCCAGCATGCCCGACGCCGACCAGCGATAGCGCGTGAGCTCCTCCGCGCCTGCCGTAGAGCGCGTGCGCTTCGTGATGAGACGGCCGTCGTCGTCCCACGTGTACTCGGTATCTCCTGCACGCTGGATGCGGCCGCCGGCCGCGTACGAGCGCGGCGGAGCTCCGGGCATGGCGTCGTGCAGGTTGCCCGCGAGATCGTACCGGAACGAGGCCACCTCGCCCCCGTCGCGGCGCACCCCGGCCAGCTGGCCGGCAGGATCGTAGCCGTACTGCGTTACCCCACCGCGAGCGCTCCAGTGCTCCTCGAGGAGGCCCGCGGGCGTATAGCGACGCCACTCGGCGTGCACCGTCCCGGGCGGCAAGCGCCCGACCCAGGCGGGCTGCATGGAGAGATCTCTGCCCATCACGCCGGAGGTGCTCGAGACGATCCGCCGCTCGGAGAGGCGCCCCAGAGCATCGTACGCCATGTCGATCCGCGCTCCGCCCTTGAGCGAGCGTGTCAGCTCGCGCCCCCACGGATCGCGCGTCGACACGGCCTCGGCCTGGCCGTCGAGGAACAGCGCTACTTGCTGCCGCGCGAAGTCGTGGGACCACTGCGCCGTATGCCCGAGCGAGGTGCGGCGGGCGGCGACCTCCCCGGTGATCCGATACTCGGTCTGCACCGTGACGGGAGCCCCGGCGATCTCCTGCGTCTCGCCGACGATCCACCCCTTCTCGTTTCTGTCGAACGCGAAGCGGCCCGCGGCGTTCTCGGCGAAGATGATCTCGCCCCGCCCGTTGTACTCGAACGACTCCTCGGTTCCATCGTCGAAGATCCGCCTGGTCATCTGGCCTGCGAGATCGCGCTCGTACTCGGTGCGTTGTCCTAGCCCGTTCTCGGACCACACCACCCTGCCGATCGCGTCATGCCCGTACCGCAGGACGCGGCCGTCGAACGTGCGCTCGGCGACGACCAGCCCGGCGAGGTTCCTCTCGTAGCTGTGCGCTTCGCCCCGGCCGTTCGTGACGCGCATGAGCCACCCTTCGCGGTTGTACTTCAGCTCGGTCACCTCGCCGTTCGGCCTCTCGATGCGAACGGGTTTGTGGAGCCCTCCATAGGTCATTCGCGTCGTCTGACCATCGGGTTCGGTGATGCGGATGAGGTTGCCCGCCCCGTCGTAGTCGTAGCGCTCGACCGACCCGTCCGGCGAGATCACGGACAGGACGCGGCCCCCCGTGGAGTACGTGAACGCCGTCCGCCCACCCCGCGCGTCCCAGATCTCGACGCACCGGCCCCACGCATCGTAGCGCGCCCGTGTTTGCGCTCCGGCTTGGTCGATGTGCTCGATGACGTTGCCCTCCGCGTCGCGCCGGAACACGAGCGTCCTGCCGTCGGGCCAGCGGACCTCGATGGGCAGACCTCGCGCATCAAAGCGCGCCGAGCAGACGGCGCCGATCGGATCGGTCCAGAACAGGGTGTCGCCCGCGCGATCGACGCGGGTCGTCTCCCCGTCCGGCCCGGTGACGGCGGTGATCTCTCCCGATGCGTCGCGCTCGATCACGGTGCGCCGGCCGAGCGGGTCCACCACCTCCGTCTCGCGCCCCATGACATCGCGCTTCCAGGTCGTCCGCGCCCCGAGCGGATCGGTGAACGAGGTGAGAAAGCCCCGCTGATCGTAGGTGCGGCCGAACACGCCGAGCGGCGTCACCGCCTTGTCGACCAAGCCGTGCGCGTTGCCGAAGTACCGATGGAGCGCCACCGAGTCGACGGCCTCCGAGTAGCCGTCTCCTGAGTACTCGAACTTTGTGTGGAGGATCCCCCTGGCCCGGGTGACATGATCGGCGAGCATCTCGGGGACGTCGTCCGCCAGGCTCGGATCCGCCTTGCCGGGGTATTCACCCCAGGTCTCGATGCACCGGCCTTCGCCGTCATATCGGAAGGAGAACATGAGGCCCGTCGGCCCCGTGATGGACGTCAACCGATGGCTCGTGTCGTATTCGTACCGCGTCACGTACCCGTCGGCGTCCTCCGCCTCGATGAGCCTGCCTCCTGCGTCGTACGCGTAGCGGGCGAACGTGACCCACCTCCCCTGGGCGACGTTGTTCTTCGCCTCGAAGGCGGCGATGCGGCGGTCCCGCCCGCGCAGCACGCGGACGACACGCCCGGAGGCGTCCGTCACCTCGGCGAGGACGCCGCGATCGTAGGCGAGGACGATCCGGTTCTGGGCTCGGTCGCCGATGACGGTCGGCAGGTAGCGCTCGCCCTCGTCGGAGATGACGTGCTCGCCGAAGAACAGGTATTGCCCATCCGCGAGATCGAGCCGGAACCCGTTGCCTTCGCGGTGAACGATCCAGCCGTGGGGACCGATGATCCCCGTCCCCGGCAGCACCTTGCCGAGATCGTGCTCGACGCCGTCGAACGAGAGGATGCGCAATGAGCCGCGGCGCTGGAGGAGCTGCCAGGCGAGCGAGTGGATCCACCCGAACCCGAGGCCGACATCGCGGTCGCGCGCGCTGCTCGAATACGTGCGCTCGATGACGAGCGGCAGAGGGCCGGGAAAGGAGACGTCGACGGCGGGCACCGTGAAGACGCGGCCGGTCACCACGTCGACGGGATCGCCGCGCGACATCTTGCCGCTCGAGCCGGAACCGTGGTGGTTCGGGCAGCCGCCGCCGTCCGTCGAGCCGGTGCCGCAGGAGCCGGCGCCCTTGCCGCCACCGCCCGCGCCGTCGCCCCCATTGCTTCCGCTGCCGCCCTGGCCGTCGCCCGCGCCATTGCCTCCACGACCGCCGGAGCCTCCACCACCGCCGCCGCCCCCCATTACGAAGACGCCGGGGTTCATGCCAGGGATGGCAGGGATGTTCGGGACCGGGGCGGTGCGGGCCATGCGCCGAGGATACTCGAGCGAGCCGATATCCGGGCGACGATCAACGCCCGCTCAGTGCACCCGCATCCCCGGCTTCGCCCCCGAGTCCGGCGACAGGAGATGCACCGTCTCGTCCCCCGCCGCGAGCACCATCCCCTCGCTGAGGCCGAACTTCATCTTCCGCGGCGCCAGGTTGGCGCACACGATGACGAGCCGCCCGATGAGGTCTTCCGGCTTGTAATACGCCTTGATCCCGGCGAACACCGTCCTCCGCGCCTCCCCGCCGAGCGAGACGGTCAGCTTGAGCAGCTTCTTCGCCTCGGGCACGTGCTCCGCCGCGACGATGCGCGCGACGCGCAGGTCGACCTTGCTGAAATCGTCAATCGTACACTCCGGCGCGAGCGGCTCCTTGGCGAGCGCCGCGCCGTCGTCCTCCGCGGCCGCGCCCCCGCCCGCCGCCTGGCCTGCCTCCGCGTTCGCCCCGGCCGCGCCGCCCGGCGCCGCCGCCTCCTCGGCAGGGCGGCCCTCCGCGATCATCTTCTCCACTGCACCCGGCTCGACCCGCTTCATGAGGTGCTCATACGCGGCCACAGGCGTGCCCACAAGCGGCGTCTTCGCGAGCGCCCACCGGTCCATGGGGCACCCGAGCAGCCGCGCGACGTCGTCGGCCAGCTTCGGGAGCACCGGCGCCAGGTAGAGCACGATCTGCCGGAACAGGTTGAGCGCCACGGTGCAAACGGCCTGCAGCTCCGCCTTCTTCTCCGGCTGCTTCGCCAGCGCCCACGGCTGCATCCGGTCGACATACTCGTTCGCCCGGTCCGCCAGCGCCACGATGCTCCTCGTCGCCCGCGCATAGTCGAACGCCGCGTACGCCGCCCCGATCGCGTCGCCCTCCTCCGCCGCCGCCGCGAACAGCCCCCCGTCCTCGGGGTAAACCGCCGACAGCCCCGTCTGCGCCACGAAGCGCGACGACCGGCTCGCCAGGTTCACGACCTTGTTCACGAGCTCGGCGTTCACCTTGTTCACGAGCTCTTCCAGGTTCAGATCGATGTCGTCGACCTTCGAGCTCAGCTTGCTCGCGTAGTAATAACGGAGGTACGCCGGGTCGAGGTGCTTCAGGTACGTCGAGGCCAGCACGAAGGTGCCCTTGCTCTTCGACATCTTCTCTCCGTTCACGGTGAGGAACCCGTGCACCTGCACGCGCGACGGCAGCGAGAACCTCGCGCTCTTCAGCATCGCCGGCCAGAAGAGCGTGTGGAAATACACGATGTCCTTCCCGATGACGTGGACGATCTCCGTCTCCTCGGATCGCCACCAGTCGTCGAACGCCTCGCCTTCCCGGGCGCACCACTCCTTGCTCGCCGCCATGTACCCTATCGGCGCGTCGAACCAGACATACCAGTAGTTCCCTGGCGCGTCGGGGATCTCGAACCCGAAGTACGGCGCGGGGCGCGACACGTCCCAGTCGCGGAGCGGCTCCGACAGGAAATGCCCTGCGAGGTAGTTCGCGATCTCCTTCGACATCCGCCCCTCGCCCTGCGTCCAGGTCGACAGGAACGGCCGCTCCGGCTCGATGGCCACCATGAGGTGCTGCGCGCTCCGCACCTCGGGCCGCGCGCCCGTGAGCGCGCTTCTCGGCTCGATCAGATCGGTCGCGGCGTAGGTCGAGCCGCACCGGTCGCAGCTATCGCCGTACTGGTCCGGCGCCGCGCACTTCGGGCAGGTGCCCTTGACGAAGCGATCCGCCAGGAACATGCCCTCCTGCGGATCGAAGAGCTGCGTGACCTCCTTCGTGGTCACCATGCCGCGCTCGCGCAGCGACGCCCAGATCTCCTCGCACAGCGCGCGGTTCGCGGGGGAGTTCGTGCTGCCGTAGTGGTCGAACCGGATCTGGAACGCCGCGAAATCGCGCTGGTGCGCCGCGCTCATGTCCGCGATGACGTCGGCCTCGCTCCGCCCCTCTTGCCGAGCGCGGATCATGATGGCCGTGCCGTGGGTGTCGTCGGCGCACAGGGATATGCACCTCCGCCCGGTCATCCGCCAATAACGGGCAAAGATGTCGGTCTGGGTGTACTCGACGAGGTGGCCGATGTGGATGTGCCCGTTGGCGTAGGGCAGCGCGCTGGTGAGCAGGAGCCGTTTCATGCTGCGCTGGACTTTGCACGAAATCCCAGCCGGATGCGAGCCGCCGATGGCGCGCGGGCGCGCCTTCCAGCGGAGCGCCGCGCGGGCCCGCGTGGACACGACAGCGGGCGTGCAGCCATGGACGGAGCGGGCTCGGGCTCTAGATACGTAGTGAACCGATCGACGGGGAGGGGACCATGGCAGTCCAGAGGAAGCAACAGAGGAAACAGAGGCGTGGTGGCAAGGAAGGCGGAGCGCGGGCGCTGGAGGCCCAGCCCCTCCTCCGCCAGCGAGGCAAGGAGATCCAGCCTTTCGGGACCGTCGTGGACTATCCGCTGGCGCTCGCCGCAAAGTCGCGCGCGGAGAGCATCCGGGCGCTGAATCAGATCCTGTCGGACACGCTCGTCCTGCGCGACATGTACAAGAAGCATCACTGGCAGGTGTCCGGGGCGACCTTCTTCCAGCTCCACCTGCTCTTCGACAAGCACTTCAAGGAGCAAGCCGCGCTGATCGACATGCTCGCCGAGCGCGTCCAGATGCTGGGCGGCGTCGCCATCGCCATGGCGCACGACGTCGCGGAGACGACGAGGATCGAGCGGGCGCCCCGCGGCCGCGAGCAGGTGCCCGCCCAGCTCTCGCGCCTGCTCGACGCGCACGAGCTCATCCTCGCGGAGACGCGCGAGGCGGTGAAGCTCACCACCGAGAACCGCGACGATGGCACCGCCGACCTGCTCATGAGCGACGTCCTCCGCACGAACGAGATGCAGGTGTGGTTCCTGTCCGAGCACCTCGTCGACACGCCGCTCGTCCGCGCCACCTGAGCGCCGGCACGCCGCTTCCCCCCCCGCCGTCCAGCCCTCCGGGCGCGCTCCGAAAATTCGACGGGGCGCGCGTAACCTTTCCGGCCCCCCGATCGTGGTACCGCCAGGAAAGGGGTCATGTGATGCGTACTACAAAAGACGTGGTGGTGATCGGCGGCGGGCTCGCGGGCCTGGCCGCGGCGGCGTACCTGGGCCGGGCGGGCCGCTCGGTCGCCCTCGTCGAGAAGGCGCACGCGCCGGGCGGCCGCGCCTCCACGCAGGAGAGCCACGGCTTCTCGCTGAACCTCGGCGCCCACGCGCTCTACCGCGGGGGCGCGGCGCACGAGGTGCTCCGCGAGCTCGGCGTCCGGTTCACCGGCGCGGCGCCGTCCCCGTCGGGCGCGCTCGCGCTCGACCGCGGCGCCCTCCACACCTTGCCGTCCGGCGCCCTGTCGCTGCTCACGACGGGCCTCTTCCCCCTCGCCGCGAAGGTCGAGATGGGGCGCGTCCTTGGCAGCCTCGTCGCGGCGAACCCCGCGCCGCTCGCGGCGGTCCCGGTCTCGGCCTGGCTCCGCGACGCCTTCCGGACGCCCGAGGCGCGCCGCTTCGTCGGCGCGCTCGTCCGGCTGTCGACCTACTGCGCCGACGACGATCACCAGAGCGCCGGCGCGGCGCTCGCGCAGGTGCAGCTCGCCCTGAGCCACGGCGTGCTCTACCTCGACGGCGGCTGGAGGACCCTCGTCGACGGCCTGCGCGACGCCGCCGTCGCGGCCGGCGTGGAGATCCTCACCGGCGCGCGCGCGGCGCAGATCGCGGCCGAGGGCGGCGCCGTCTCCGCCGTGGAGCTCGCGAACGGCGACCGCCTCGGCGCCGGCGCCGTGCTCGTCGCCGCGAGCCCGCGCGCCGCGGCCGCCCTCGCGCCCGCGAGCGCGGCGCTCGCCGCGCACGCCGAGCGCGCCCTCCCGGTCCGCGCCGCGTGCCTCGACGTCGCCCTGTCGAGGCTCCCTCGCCAGCGCCCGGGCTTCGTGCTCGGCATCGACCGCCCGCTCTACCTGTCGGTCCACACCGACGCCGCGCGCCTCGCCCCCGCGGGCGGCGCCGTGATCCACACCGCCCAGTACAGCCCCGAGCTCGCCGGCCGCGACCCCGAGCGCGAGCTCGAGGATCTGCTCGACCGCGCGCAGCCCGGCTACCGCGGCGCGATCGTCGAGCGCCGCTTCCTGCCCTCGCTCGTCGTCTCCAACGCCGTGGTCACGGCGGAGGGCGGCGGCCACGCAGGGCGCCCCGGCGCCCGCGTCCCGGATCTCGACGGGCTCTTCCTCGCGGGCGACTGGGTCGGGCCGACGGGCATGCTCGCCGACGCGAGCCTCGCCAGCGCGCGGGACGCCGCGCGGGCCATCCTCTCGCGCCGCGCCCTCGACCGCGCGGCGTGACGGGGTTACCCGACGCTCCATGAGCAGCTCCACGGCCTCTCCTGCCCCGAGCGCCGGGCTCGCCGCCCCCGGCTTCGTCGCCGCGAGCTACCGCGAGCACGAGCGCTTCCTCTGGGCCCTCTCCTACCGGCTCACCGGCAGCGCCGCGGACGCGGACGACATCGTGCAGGAGACGTTCGTCCGCGCGCTGGAGCGCCCGCCCGCGCGCACCGAGGAGCCCGTCCGCCCCTGGCTCGCGCGCGTCGCGCTGAACCTCGGCCGCGACGCCCTCCGGCGCCGCAAGCGCCTCACCTACGACGGACCGTGGCTCCCCTCCCCGATCGAGGCGGAGCCCGAGCCCCCGTCGTTCGAGATCCCGGGCAAGGACGGCACCGAGGGCCGCTACGACCTCCTCGAGAGCGCGTCCTTCGCCTTCCTCATCGCGCTCGAGGCGCTGACCCCGCAGCAGCGCGCGGTGCTCCTGCTCCGCGACGTCTTCGACTACTCGGTGCAGGAGACCGCCGCCGCGCTCGACCTGTCGGAGGCCAGCGTGAAGACGACCCACCACCGCGCCCGCCGCGCCCTCGAGCCGTACGAGCGCGACCGCTGCCGCCCCTCACCCGAGCTCGTCGAGCGGTCGGGCGCGGCGCTCGTGCGCTTCCTGCAGACGCTCGCGACGCAGGACGTCGCCGCCATCGAGGCGCTCCTGAGCGAGGGCGTCCGGGTCATCAACGACGCGAACGGCGAGTTCAAGGCGGCGCGCCGGATCGTCGTCGGCCCGAACCGGGTCGCGCGGTTCTACGTCGGCCTGCTGAGGATCGACGACCCCGGAGCGCTCCGCCACGAGCTGCGCCTCATCAACGGCCTCCCGGCGGTCGTCATCGAGCGCACGACCACCGTGGAGAAGCTGGCGCCGCGGTTCGTCATGCGCTGCGAGATCGACGCGAGCGGCCTCATCACGGCGATCCACTCCGTGCTGGCCTCGCACAAGCTGACGGCCGTGAAGGCGCTCGCTCCGTGAGCGCGACGATGAGGCCGGCAGGGCGAGCAACGAGAGGCAGCCCCCTGCCGGCCGAGCACTGGAGTGAGTCGTATCGCGGGGCGTACTTCGGCCGGCGAAGTAGATACTGTTGGAGCAACATAGCGCCGGCAGGCGCTCATGTCCATAGCGGAACAGCCCGCTCGCTCAGGTGGCTTTGCCGCCTCCCTGGGCCCGTTCGCGGTGCGCCTCTGCGATGAAGTGACGAACCTCCTTGTCGATGGCGGCGATCGCTATCCCCTTGAAGGGGCGCATCAGGAGAGGCACGTCGAGATCCACGTCCACGGCGCCGGGGCGGAGCTCCATGCTGCCTTTCAGCTTGACGCCCTTCACCGAGAAGCCGAGCTCGGCGCGCTTCGCGTCGCGCCACACGAGGAAAGGCTCGTACTCGGCGTACCGCTCTCGGTACTGCGCGATCGCTCGTTCGGTCGCCAGCTTTGCCTCGCTGTCGTTCAGGTCGTGCTCAATCGTGTGCTTCATGATGGGACCTCGCAGTTCGTATCAGGGCACATCGCGAGAATCGGCCAGGGGACCGTCCGCCGTGAGGCGTCGCTCGCGGGCGCGGCGCCCGGCCGAGTTCCATCGGTGAGATAACACGGATGCGCGGGGCCTGCGGCCCTCTGGCGCTCGTCAGCATCGCGCATCGCGCGCCCGCGCTCTGTGACATTTCGCCACGCGGCGGAACCGCGGGTGTCTGTGGGCGGCCGACCGGGGCCATCACCGTGAAGGCATCGCAACGCCGGAGGGCGCCTCTCCACGGACCGGACGGCGTACCTGCGCCGGAGGCCTGCGCCGGAGGCCGCCCTTCGCGCGGGGGCGCCCTGGCCCTGCGCCCCTCAGTGGCCAGTGGTCACCGAGCCCGGCCTCGCGTAAAGAGAGCCGCCGCCGTGGACCTCCTGTATTTCGCGCTGCTCTGCTCCGTGCTCATCTTCGTGCACGAGCTCGGCCACTTCGTGTGCGCGAAGATCTTCGGCGTGAAGGTCCTCACCTTCTCGATCGGCTTCGGCCCCCGGGTGCTGCGCCTGCGGGGCCGGGAGACGGAGTACTGCGTCGCGCTCCTGCCCCTCGGCGGCTTCGTGAAGATGCTCGAGGAGAACCGGCAGGAGGCTGTGCTCCCCGAGGATCGCAAGCGCACCTTCGAGTCCCAGGCGCTCTGGAAGCGCGTGATCATCGTCATGGCCGGCCCGGCGATGAACGTGCTCTTCCCGGTGCTGCTCTACTTCGCCGTCTTCATCGGGGAGACCCGCTTCGTCCCGCCGACGGTCGGCGTCGTCCTGCCGGGGCACCCGGCCGAGGGCCGGCTGGTCCCGGGCGATCGCATCCTCGAGGTGGACGGCGAGCGCGTCAGCACCTTCGCCGAGCTGCACCGGATCGTGACGAAGAGCCCCAACCAGGAGCTCCGGCTCAAGGTGTTCCGCAACAAGGAGCACGTCGAGGTCACGGTCGTCCCGGAGGAGAAGGTCGTCCAGAAGCCGCTCGAGATCGTGGACCGGGTGGGCGAGATCGGCATCCGGCCGAGCCGCCCCGCCGCCGTGGTGGGCGTCTCGCGGCCCGACTCGCCCGCGTTCCGGGCCGGGCTGCGCACGTTCGACGTCGTGACGGAGGTGCGCGGCACGCCCGTGAAGACGTTCGCCGACCTGGAGCTCGCGCTCGAGGAGAGCCGCGGCGCCACGGTGCCGGTCACGTACCTGCGGCCGGTCACGGTGCCGCGCGCGCTCGGCGGCCTGGCCGAGCTCGCCGTCTACGAGTCGGGCGTCGCCGCGCTGACGCCGGAGAGCGGCCACGGCGACCTGCTCGCGCGGACCGGCATCGAGCCGGCCGACCTCTACGTCGCCGAGGTCCCCGAGGGCTCGGCCGAGTGGGACGCCGAGCTCCGGCCGGGCGATCGCATCACGGAGGTCGACGGGGTCGAGGTCACCGCCTGGTCGACCTTCGTCGAGCGGCTCTTCGCGGCCCCGGATAGACCGCACGTCATCACGTGGCAGCGCTCGGGCCAGCGCAAGAGCGGCACCATCGAGCTCCGCCGCGAGGACTGGATCGACGAGTACGGCCAGCACCGCCCGCGCTTCTACCTGCGCGCGTCGAACTGGTCGCCGATGGTGGCCGAGCCGTTCGTCGACAGCCCGTCGGCCTTCCAGTTCGCCCTGGAGAGCGCGGTCGACGAGACGTACGACGTCATCCGGTTCATCGTGGTCGGGATCGTCCGCATCATGGAGGGCAAGGTCAGCATCTCCACGCTGGGCGGCCCCATCACGGTGTACGACGTGATCGGCGAGGAGGGCGCGAAGGGGGTCAGCTACTTCGTCTGGGCGATGGCGGTCATCTCGATCAACCTCGGGCTCATCAACCTGCTGCCCATCCCGGTGCTCGACGGCGGCCACCTCCTGTTCTTCACGTTCGAGGCCGTGCTGCGGCGCCCGCTGCCGCTGCGCGTCCGCGAGATCGCGAGCCTTGTCGGGCTCGTGGTGCTCATCGGCCTGATGGGCATCGCCTTCAAGAACGACGTCGAGCGCCGCTGGGACGTGATCCAGGGGCAATTCAAGGAGCTCGTTGGCTGACCGGGGCGAAGGTGACGGGCGCGACGGCGGCCGCGGCCCGGCGCGCCCGCCGCATCCGGCCGAGAGCGCGCCGCGCGCGGTCGCGGCGCGCGTGCTCGCGCGGGTGTGGGGCTCGGACGCCTTCGCCTCGGCGGCCCTCGACGCCGAGCTGCGCCGCGCGCCGGCGCTCGACCCGCGGGACATAGGCCTCGCGACGGAGCTCGTCTACGGCGTCCTGCGCGCGCAGGCGGCGCTCGAGGCGCGCATCGCCGAGTTCGCCGCGAAGAGCCGCTGGACGGCCGACCCGCTGGTGCGCGCCCACGTGCTGATGGGGGCGTACTCGCTCTGCTTCCTCGATCGCGTGCCCTCGTTCGCCGCGGTCTCGGAGGCGGTGGATGGCGCCCAGGCGGCCGGCGGGCCGCGGGTCGGCGCGTTCGCGAACGCCGTGCTGCGCCGGCTCGCGGCGGCCGTGGAGTCCGGCGGTCGCCCGCCGCTCGCGAGCGCGGTGGTCGCCTCCGCGCCGGGGTGGCTGCGGGGCGCCCTGCGCCGCTCGCTCGGCCGGGCCGCGGCCGAGGCGTTCCTGTCGGCCGGCCCGGTGCCGCCGCCGACCGGCCTCTGCCTCGCCCCTGGCGAGGACCGCGGCGCGTGGATCGAGGCGCTGCGGGCCGCCGCGCCCACCGGGTCCTTCGAGGCGGGGCGCGTCTCACCGACCGCGATCGTCGCGCGGGGGGCGGGCGATCTCCGGCGGCTCCCAGGCTTCGGCGCCGCGTGGATCGGCCAGGAAGAGGGGGCGCAGGCGCTCGCCTTCGCGCTCGGCGCGCGGCCCGGCGAGGCCGTGCTCGACGCCTGCTCCGGCCGGGGCAACAAGTCGTGGCTCCTGTCGCGCGCGGTGCTGCCTTTCGGCGCGGTGGACGCGGCGGACCTGTACCCTGCGAAGCTCTCGCAGCTCCGCGCGGCGCTGGGCGCGCCTCCCGTGAGCGCGGAGGGCGCAGGCGCGGAGGCCGGCGATGCGCAGGCCGGCGCGCGCGACGGGCTCGGGCGGGCTGCGGCCTCCGTGCGCGAGACCTACGCCGTCGACTGGACGGTGGGCGCGGGCGACGTCCCCGAGGGCTACGACCGGGTGCTCGTCGACGCCCCTTGCTCCGGGGTGGGCACGCTGCGGCGGCGCCCGGAGATCGCGCTCCGGCGCGAGGCGGACGATCTCCCTCGCCTGGCCGACCTCCAGGTCGCGATCGCGCGCCGCGCCGCGACCCGCGCCCGGGACGGCGGCCGGCTCGTGTTCGCGGTGTGCAGCGTGCTGCGCGAGGAGTGCGAGGCCGTGGCGGAGCGGCTCGCGGCCCCGGCGGACGACGGCCTCGGCGTCCGGCTGGAGCCGGCGCCGTTCGACGCGGAGCTCGCGCGCGAGCTCGCGGGCGGCGGCGACGCGTTCCGGCTGCTGCCGCACGTGCACGGCACGGACGGGTATTTCGCCGCGATGTTCGTCGTGCGGCGGTGACGACGCGTAGCGACGCGTGACGGCGCGCCCGTCCGCCGTCCTTGTACGATGGTAGGCGGATAAGAGCAGCTTGACTTCCGGACAGCGTTTGGACTTCCTAACGACGTTTTGGCGGCAGCTGCCCAGCCACGAAGCGCCGTCGCAGCTGTCGGCAAATGTAAGGAGGTGGGGTTATTGGTGCGATAGCCGCAATTTGTCTCCGCGGTGTTTCTTATCGCTGGGCACTCGCTTCGTGACGCCGCACACTCGTACGGTCAGGGCACTTAACAAACCTTCCGAGTAGCGTGAATCCTGCGCCGAACCTCCTGCCCAACACCCCGGCCGAGCTCGGGCCCGGGACCGTGTTGGGTCGTTACGAGCTGCTGCTGCCGATCGCGGCAGGCGGCATGGCCATGGTGTGGGCGGCGCGGCTGAAGGGGACGCGCGGCTTCCAGAAGATCGTCGCAGTGAAGACGATGCTGCCGACGCTGTCGGAGGACGACCAGTTCGAGCGCATGTTCCTCTCGGAGGCGTCGCTCGCGTCCCAGATCCGGCACCCGAACGCCGTCGAGATCCTCGACCTCGGCGAGCAGGACGGCGTGCTGTTCCTGGCGATGGAGTGGATCGACGGCATTCCGCTCAACCAGGTGATGAAGGTCGCGAAGCGGCAGAACGGCATGCCGATCCCGATCGCGGTGCGCATCGTGGCGCAGGCCTGCGCCGGCCTGCACGCCGCGCACGAGCTCAAGGACAAGAGCGGCAAGCTCGTCGGCCTGGTGCACCGCGACATCTCCCCGCAGAACATCCTGGTCACGTACAACGGCCTGGCCAAGGTGGTGGACTTCGGCGTGGCCAAGGCCACCGCGCTCAACGACAGCACGACGCAGGCCGGCCAGCTCAAGGGCAAGGTGAGCTACATGGCGCCGGAGCAGGTGCGCGGCGACGCGATCGACCGGCGCGTCGACGTGTTCGCGATGGGCATCGTGCTCTACACGCTGACCACCGGCAAACACCCGTTCCGCAGGGAATCCGAGGGCGCGACGCTGTTCGCCATCTCGTCCACGGACCCGGTGGAGGCGCCGCACGAGTTCCAGGCCGACTACCCGGCGTCGCTCGAGGCCGTGCTGATGCGCGCGCTCGAAAAGGAGCGCGACCAGCGCTACGCCACGGCCAACGAGCTGATGCGAGCGCTCGACAAGGCGCTTCCGCCAGGCCAGCGAGCCACTGACGAGGACGTCGCCAATTTCGTCCGCGAGCTGTTCGAGGACCAGCAGGAGCAAACGCGCGCGGCCCTCACCGAAGCGCTGGAGCGCGCTGACCGCAATCAGCTGAGCAACAACCTGGGCCGCTCCGACGTGACCGGCGCGAGCCCCTCGTCGGTGAGCGCCTTCAGGACCGTCAACCTCCGCGGCGCGGCCCGGGGCGTGGCCGGACAGAGCACGCTCGACGACGAGATCCCGCCGTTCGCGCGCTCCAGGAGCCGCGCGCTGCCCGCCGTCGTGATCCTCGGTCTCCTCGCCGCCGGCGTGCTCGCCGTACTGCTCCGAAGCGCCGACGCGCCCGCCCCTCTTCCTTCCGTCGCCGCGCCCGCCGCCCCGGCGTCCGCCGCCCCGGCGCCCGCGCCTCCCAGGGCGGAGGCGCCCCCTGCGACCGAGCCCGGCGCGCCCCCGGGCGAGCCCTCTGCCTCCGTCTCGGCCAGCGCAGCGCCGGCCCCGGCGCCGACGACGCCGGCTCCGCTCCCGGTGTCACCCGCGCGCGCGACGCCCCGCCGTCCGACCAAGCCCGCCGAGCAGAGCAGCTCGCCGAGCCCGACGCCAACCCCCACGCCGCCCAAGTCGTGGAAGCATGATCCGGGGTTCTAGCACCCCGCTCTCGGCGAACTCGACTCCCTCAGAATGTTCCTGAGAGACTCGCGCCGATCTCGGATCCGCCCGCGACGGGCACGAGCTCGAGCGAGGTTTTCTCGGGCTGCTTTGGCTTCCTGTTCTGAAGAAGCAAGATCGCGGTCGCCGTGCCGACCGCGGCGACGCCGACGCCGAGCGCCACCTGCGCGCCATAGTGATAGAATTTGAGGTCGTCGTAGCGCGATTGCATGGAGGGCGGGCACGACTTGCCGTCCGGGCCGCAGGCGTCTTCCAGATCCTTGAGCGCTCCCTGGCGGAGCCCGAACAACACCCCGGAGCCGATCAGGCTCGCGGCGCCGACGCCCCCGATGACGTACGGCACCACCTTGGACGGCGGCCTCTCCCGCAAGGCGCCCGCCTGGATCAGCAGCTCTTGCGGCAATGCTTCGAGCGTCACCTCGACGCGCGTCACCCCCTCCTCCTTCAGCTCCACCGTCTGTTGGAACGGCCTGTAATTGGGGGCCTTGGCGGTGAGCGCGTGAGGCCCGGGATCGAGCGGCACCTCGACGCCGATGGACGTACCGCCGAGGGCGACGCCGTCGAGCGCAATGGCCGCGGAGGCCGCCCCTTTGCCGCGCACGATGACGAGCTTCGGGATCCGGGCGCGCAGCCGGCCGATCGACTGCTCGACCTCGGCCCGAAAATCGGGCCCCACGGTGTCGGCCTCCGCGAGCGCCAGCTCGTAGCCACCGAGCGCGGTCACGAGCCGCCCCAGATTCTCCTCGCACACGGCGATGTGGAAGCGCACCTGAGGCGTCATCCGCACCTGGCCGACCTCGCGGAACCGCTGCAGGGCCGCAGCCCAGTTGCCCGCTTGCTCGAGCTCGGTCGCCTGCTGAAACTGCGCGCGGGCTTCCTTGAGCGCGTCGGAGTCCTGGGCGAGCGCGGGCGCCTCGAGCAGCAGCAGCAGCACCGCTGCGACGCGGAAAATTCGCGGGAAATTCCTCATGCGGCGCCTGCCATGGTGACTTGACGCCTCCTCTCCTGTCAACGTGACGGCGCGCCTTCGCCGCGCGCGTCAACGTGGCGGCGCGGCCTTCGCCGCGCGACGCCGCACCGCGTCGTGGTCGGAGGTGCGCGCGCGCCGGCGGAGCTTTCGCGCGCGGATCCTGACGCCGCCTTCTCGATTTATGGCCGCGAAATCCGCCAGCGAATGATACTTTTGTCGTTCGATGTCGACCCCTAGCTTTCTGCGTCGCTTCGCGCTGCTCCGCGCGTTCTCGGCCGCCGCGCTGACGGCGGGGATCTTCGCCGCCGCCGCTTCGTGCAGCGTGCCGGACTTCGAGTTCGCGTCGGTATCCGGCCCGCCGGCGCACTGTACGGACGACGCGCAGTCCGACGGCGAGACGGGCCTGAACTGCGGCGGCGAGTGCGATCCATGCCCGCTCGGCTCCGGCTGCGCCGCGAGCCGCGACTGCGCCGAGGGCGAGTGCATCGACGGCGTCTGCCAGGAAGCGGGTTGCATGAACGGCGCCCGCGACGGCTCGGAGTCGGACATCGATTGCGGCGGCAGCTGCGACAAGAAGTGCGCGACCGACCAGACGTGCAACCGGGCCAGCGACTGCGAGAGCGGCGTGTGCCAGGACGGCCAATGCGTCGCGCCGACCTGCACCGACGGGGTGCCCAACGGCACCGAGAGCGACGTGGACTGCGGCGCCGACTGTGGGGGCTGCCAGGACGGCAAGATCTGCCGCTCGAGCGGGGACTGCCTCAGCGACGATTGCATCGACGGGGTGTGCGGCCCCACCTGCTCGGACGGCTACGCCAACTGCGATCGCCAGGCCGAGGGCGAATGCGAGGTGAACGTCCGCACCGACACGGACAACTGCGGCAGCTGCGGCCTGAAGTGCGCGCTGCCGAACGCGACCGCCGAGTGCCAGGGCGGCGCCTGCAAGGTCAAGGCGTGCGAAGCACCCTACGCCGACTGCGACGGCGATCCCGAGAACGGCTGTGAGGTGAACACTGCGACGGACTCGAGCCACTGCGGCGGGTGCGACGAGCTGTGCCCGGCCGCGAACGGCGACGCGTATTGCGAGGCGTCGGAGTGCAAGGTCGAGTGCGACGCGGGCTTCACCGACTGCAACGGCCAGGTCGTCGACGGTTGTGAGAGGGCGACTACCCGTGACGTGTTGCACTGCGGCGGGTGCGGCATCGAGTGCGTGCCCGAGGCGGGCGGCAGGCCCTGGTGCCGCAACGGCGTTTGCGGCGAGACGATTTGCCCGGCCGGCAGGGGCGACTGCAACGGCGACCCCGAGGACAGCTGCGAGGTGAATCTGGCCGCCGATCCGGAGAACTGCGGCACGTGCGGCGGCCTGTGCACGGTCGCCAACGGCACCGGCAAGTGCACGGCCACCGGCTGCGCCATCGGCAGCTGCGAGCCGGGCTTCGCCGACTGCGACGGCAGCTACGACAACGGCTGCGAGACGAGCACGGACACGAGCCTCAGCCACTGCGGCGCCTGCGGCGAGACCTGCACCATCGCCGGCGGCACCCCCAAGTGCGAGGGCGGCGAATGCAAGGTGCGGACGTGCAACAGCGGGATGGGCGACTGCGACGGCAATCCGGACAACGGCTGCGAGACGAACGTCAACTCGAACCAGACCCACTGCGGCGCCTGCGCGGCCACCGGCGGCGTCAACTGCAACACGATCTACGCGAACGCCACCGCGACCTGCCAGGGCGGCGCGTGCTCCTTCGCCGGCTGCAAGGCGGACTACGGCAACTGCAACAGCTCGCTGACCGACGGCTGCGAGGCCAACGTCAGGACCGACGAGGGGAACTGCGGCGCCTGCGGCACCCAGTGCAACATAATCCACACCACCAGCAACCTGTGCCTCGACGGCACCTGCAACCCGGTGTGCACGAGCGCGCAGTACGACGCTTGCGGGGTACCGAGGAACGGCTGCAACATCGACCTGTGGGACGACGAGAGCAACTGCCTCGGCTGCAACCTCGTGTGCCAGAGCGGGGCCAGCGCCCACGTCACCAGCAATCAATGCAGCTCGTCGGGCTGCACCCCGGTGTGCAGCGGCCTGTGGCGCAGCTGCGACGGCAACGGAATGAACGGCTGCGAGAAGGACGTCTCCAGCGACGTCAACGCCTGCGGCGCCTGCAACACCCAGTGCCTCCAGGCGCACGCGAGCGCCACCGCCTGCACGGCCGGCACCTGCGTGCCCACCTGCGACCCGGGCTGGAAGGCTTGCGGCGACCCCAGCGGCGGCTGCACGACCCAGCTCGGCACCGCCAGCAACTGCGGCGACTGCGGCCACGTGTGCTCGGGGACGAGGTCCATCTGCTCGAACGGCAACTGCGTCGTCTCGCCGGACATCGTCGTCGTCAACTCGGGCACGACCGGCACCTTGAGCACCATCGGGAATTCGGCGCCCACCATCAACGTGAGCCACGCCCTGCAGACACCGCGGGACAACGATCGCATGGTCCTTGTCGGGATCGTCGCCTCCGAGAACTCGCTCGTGCCGGTGAGCGTCACCTACGACGGCACGCCGATGACGCTCTTCAACACGCGGCAGGCCGACAACAACTCCGCCGCGCACATCTACTACCTCCTGGACAGCCAGCTTCCGGCCGCCACCGGCAACAAGCCCGTGGTGGTGCAGATGGCGAGCTCGAACACCTGGGGCGTGTACTTCGCCAACGTGGTGGAGCTGAAGGCCGTGCACCAGTCGAACCCGTTCGCGAGCGCCACCACGACCGGCATCCACACCAACACGACGGACTGCGGCCCCAGCGCCGTGCCCCGAGGGGTGACCACCAACTTCAGCGCGAGCGGCTCGTTCGTGTACACGGTGATGGCGGCGCGCAACGGCAACACCGGCGCCACCATCAGCCCCACCGCGGCGACCTCCACCATGAACAGGCGCCTGACCGATCCGACGACCATGGTCGCGCTGGCCGGCTATCTCGTGGCCAACTCCAACACCACCATCTCCTGGACGGTGAGCGGCTGCTACAGCACCGCCGGCGTCGGCGTCGCCGTGCGGCGCGCCAGCGGCGGCTGAGCGCCTCGAGGCGCCACGCTCCTCTATCACGGATACCCGAGCGCCCCCGACGCTCGACCATGCATATGCCCAGTTGAGAACATTACCGCTCCGCTCCGACATCCCTTCGGCGCTCACGAGAAACGACCCACCTGCGCTCGTCAGAAATGGTCCGGACGGGCGGGCGGGCCCGATCGCGCCATGTCGCGCGCCCTCCAGCCGCTGTACCGTGCCGCGCGCGTGTGAGAGGATCGCTCTCCACCATGAAGAGGATCAAGCTCAAGCTCCACAGCGACGAGTACCACCTCAGCGCCGTCGGCTTTCTGTTCGAGGACCCGGCGCCCACCGCGGATCCGGCGGGGGTGAGGCCGTTCTCGATCCGCAACACGGTCTTCCCCGAGTTCGATCTGGATCCAGGCAATTACGTGTTCCGCTTCAGGGTCCGGAACGGAAGCGGCAAGTTCCAGATCTTCGCCTTCGATCCCAAGACGAACCAGAGCACCCGTGCCGAATACGACACGTCGAGCGGCGCCGACTGCCTCACGTTCCGTTTCACGGTGGCGCCGTGAGGGGCGCCCTGCTGCTCCAGCGCGCCGCGGCGCTGCTCTCGCTCACGCTGGCCGCGCCCGCGCTCGCCCAGGGCGCGGGGCAGCCGTCGGCTCCCGTGCCGCCGGGCGCAGCGCCCCCGGCGCCCGTCCGTCCCGCCGCCAGCGCGCCCGGCGCGCCCACGGCGGCCAGCGCCCCCACGGCGCCGGTCTCGTCTGCCGCGCCGAGCACACCTGTCGCGCCGACGCCAATGACGCCGACGCCGACGCCGATGCCGGGCGCTGGCGCGGCCGTGGCGCCCGCGCAGCGGGGCCGCGCGATTGCGCCAGTCGCCCCGGCCGCGTCGGGCGCTCCCATCGCCCCCATTGCGCCGCTCGCGCCTGCGGGGGGCGCGGCCATCTCGCCGGCCGCCACGGGCCGCGAGCTCGTCTACCTCGTTCCGGCCCAGGTCACGGGCAGCTCCGGGGGCGCGGCGCTCGCGCGGGTCGGCTTCGGCGTGCTGGCCGGGTTCGGCGAGGTGACGGATCCGACGGCATGGGATGTGAGCGCCGTGATCGAGGCCGAGGTGGCGGCCGAAGACGGGCTGGCCACGCTGATCGGGTTCTCCGGCAACGACGATGCGGCCCAGACGCCCACCGGCACCCTGCGCCTGTCCGCCTCGTTCGCGCGGCTCGACTTCGAGGGAGAGGGCAGCTCGGCCTATCCCCCGCTGATCCTTTACGTCGGCGGCGCGGTCGGCCGCACCCGGTTCAGCTACCTGGGTCCGGGCCCCGAGCGGCGCGACCAGAGCCTGCCGCCGACCTACGCGCCGCGCGAGCTCACCGCCGTCCCGTGGAGCGTCGGCGCGGCGGCCGTCTACGTCGGCGAGGGCGGGAAGAAGCTCGCGCCCACGCTCGAAGGGCAGATCAAGTTCGACTCGCGCTGGACCGCGTCGACGGACACGCTCGAGTGGTGCGAGCCCGCGGGCGACGTCGCCCACGGCGTGGATCCGGTCACCCAGTCCGCCACCTTCGTCCCTGCCACGCGCTGCAGGCGGGAGGTGCTCGGCGCGCCGGTGCAGAGCCAGGAGCTCACGATCGGGGCGCACGCCGGGCTCGTCGACAAGGTGGCGAACGCGACGTTCCGCGCGGCGCTCGGCGCGAAGGTGGCGGTCGCGCTCAACGACGAGGCGCCGGCCGATGTCCGCCTCAGCCTGCGCGCCCCGGTCCACGTGACGCTGGCGCGCGCGCCGGCGGGGACGGAGTACCGCGGGCTCATCCGGCTGATGCCAGCGCTCAATGTGATCCGTAGCTCGACCGGGGGGATGGACATCAGCGGCGTGCTCGAGATCGCCTTCCTCGGCCAGCGCGCAATGTTCGCCGACAACTACACCGATCTCTGACGTCGGGCGGCGACGCGCCCCCCACGCCGCCGCGCCCTCTCCCGCGCAGCGTTGCGGCGCCCTCTCCCGCGCAGCGTTGCGGCGCCCTCTCCCGCGCAGCGTTGCGGCGCCCTCTCCCGCGCAGCGTTTGCCTCGCCCGCGCACGGCCGCCGCGCCTCCGCTCCCGCGAACCCTCGCCGCCAGACGCAGCGCCCCGGGCCTGGGCGCCTGCCCCGCCCGGCACCTTTCTTGGCCCACCGCGCCAGCATCCGCTACCGACGCACGAGAGCAGCGGAGGTGCACCCGGAAGCAGCATCGGGTGGGCCGTCGCGGCTCGCTAGGGAGACAGCGATGGGCCCGAGCGCAGCGTACAAGGTGGAGGGGCTTGGCGACGGCGTGCCGGCGTCGGGCGGCGCGGAGGGGTGCGGGCAGGGGCAGCTGAGCAGCCTCTGCAGCGCCCCCACGATGCCGTTCACGTCGCACGCCGGCGGCGCGGAGGAGGCACCGGCGGAGTCGAAGCCCTGGTGCATCGACCGCGGCGACTTTCTCGAGGCGATGAGCACGGTCACGCTCTGGCGCGCGCTCGAGCTGGGGGAGCTCCCCCACAGCACGCGCGTCTGGCGCGAAGGCCTCGAGTGCTGGACGCCTGCCGGCGAGGTGAAGGCGCTCGGGTGGACCATTTCCCAGCCGCCCCCGCGCGACGAGGCGCCCGCGGTCTCCGCCGCGAGCGAGGCGCCCGAGTCCACCGGGCCGCTCAGCTTCGCGCTGACGCCGGACGACCTCAGCTCGGTCGCGCCCCGCTTCCACCAGGGCGCCCCCGCGAACACGCGCGGCGAGCGCGCCGAGGCGTTCACCCTCGGCCGGTTCCCGCTGGCCGAGGCCGTGCTGCGGCGGGACAGCCCCTCGCAGCCGATTTCTCTTGATATTCCGTCCTGTTTCCCCGCGGCCCCCTCGTCCCCGCCCGACACGCTCCCGAGCGCCGGGGCGGCGAGGCCCGGCGCCGCGAAGCCCGGGCTCGGCCCGGCGCGTGGCGCGCGCGACGCGGATCAGACGCCGCGCGGGCGGGTGTCGGGCGCCTGGTCGCGGCTCGCGCGGCGCGCCCGCGTCTCTCGCGGCGCCGCCGGAGCGGCCGCGGGCAGCGCGGCGCTCGTGCTCGTGCTGGGCCTCTCGGCGCTGAGCGTGGTCGCCCCTGCGGCCTCGCCTGCGAGGCCTGCGGCAGCGCAGGCTGCGCACCTCGGCGTGGCCCAGGGCGTCGCGGCCGCCGCCGCGCAGGTCGCCCCGCCGGCCCCGGAGCTCGCCGCGAGCGCCGGCGCTGCGGCGCTTGCCGTGGCGGCCCCGGCGCGCGACGGCGCGGCGGCGGCCGACGCGACGTCGGCGCGCGAGGAAGCGGCCGCGACCCCGGGCGAGGACACCGGCGCGCCCGCGCTGCCGCTCCACCGGGCGGAGAACGCCTCGGCGTCCAGCGCGAAGCCGGCGCCGTCGGGTCGCCGCGAGCGCGGGCAGTTCCGCCTGAGGCGAGGCCGATCCGAGGCGGACGCCACGCGCGGCATCAGTTATCCGTCCCGCAGAGCCGACTCATGGATCGGGACGGGTGCCATCCTGCGCGACTCGCGCTAAGGTGCGCGCCGCGCGGCGGTCGGCTCCGTCCCGCAGCACTCCGGCGTCGTTCAAGGGCAGGACGGGGGACTTTGAATCCCCTAATCGTGGTTCGAATCCACGCGCCGGAACCATCGAGCCCCCGCGCCCTCTGAGGGGGGTCATGGCGGTCGATGTCCATCGCGTCGGCGGGGGCGCCTCGGGTGAGGTCGCACCGCCTCGCGGGTGCGTCCTGCGCCGTCACCTGCTCGCTATTGTCTGGCGCGGTCGAGCCGGGGTTGTTTACCGTGGTCTCACCGAGGGCTCTGCGCCTGCCGTGCGGCGTGCGCGAGCCCCTGGCTCCTGGAGGACCGGACGGCGTGGCGAGCGATGAAGGGGCCCGCGGACGCGGAGCCCCTACCCATGTAGATGCGAACCGCGGAGGCGGCTCTCCGCCCCCTGCGGGCGCGGAGCTCGGACGCGCGTCGGCGGCGCCGCTCGAGGCGGGCGAGGCGCAGTTCATCGCGCGGCTCGTCGCGCGTGACGAGAGCGCGTTCAACGAGCTCGTGATCATGTACGAGCGCCGCGTGTTCGCGCTCGTCTACCGCATGCTCGGCCGGCGTGACGAGGCCGAGGACGTGTCCCAGGAAGTCTTCGTGCAGGTCTTCAAGGCGATCGATCAGTTCCGCGGCGAATCGAAGCTCTCGACGTGGATTTATCGGATCGCCGTGAATCTCTGCAAGAACCGGACGAAGTACCTCTCGCGGCGGCACGCAGGCGCCCAGGACGACGTCGACGCCATGGCCGAGCGGGTGCCGCTGTCCGCGGCCAAGGGCGTGAGCGTCGGCGACGTGAGCCGCCCTGACGAGCTGGTGGAGGGGATGCAGCTCGAGGCGGTCGTGAAGCGCGCCATCGGGCAGCTCGATCCCGAGTTCCGGGAGGCGCTCATCCTTCGCGACGTGGAGGACATGTCGTACGAAGAGATCGCCTCGGTCACGGGTTTGCCGGACGGGACGGTGAAGAGCCGGATTCATCGCGCGCGCGGCCAGCTCCGCGCGCTTGTCGAGAAGATGATGGGCGAGAAGGTGAGAGGCGGGAAATGAGCGGAGCGGACGACCCGAAGCGCACGGGGCGAGCCGATGAGCCGGCCGCTTCGGGCGCGGAGAGCGGCAGCCGTCCCTCGGCTCCCCCCGTGGAGCGCCCGCCCGCCGCCGCCGCGCCCCTGCGCGACCTTCCCGAGGACGGCGACCTGCCCGAGGACGGCGACCTGCCCGAGGACGGCGATCTCCCCGAGGACGGCGACTTGCCGCTCGTCGACGAGCTGGATCTGCGCGAGCTGGTCCGAGGGGCGATGCGTCCGCCGCCCGCGGCGCCGCCGAGCCTTCTCCGCGGCGTGCAGCGCCGGATCCGGGTGCGCTCGCGGGGGAAGTTCTACGGCGACGGCTGGAGCACCGCGCGTTCGCCGCGCTCGACCTACCTGATGACGAGCCTCTTCATGCTCGCCCTCATCGCCTTCGTCTTCCTGGTCCTGATCCCCTGGAGCGGCGGCGCCCTGCCCTGATCACCGCCGCCGAGCGGCGGTCACTGAGTCCAACGAACGAGGACGCAGGTCACGTTGTCGGGCCCGCCGTTCTCGTTGGCGCGCTCGATCATCTTGGCGGTCGCGACCTGGATGTCCTGATGCTCCGTCAGGATCTGCGTCATCTCCAGGTCGCTCACCGGGCCGGAGAGCCCGTCCGAGCAGAGGACGTACGTGTCGTTCAGCTGCGGCACCTCGAAGCGGGTGTCGACCTTGACCGTGTCCTTCATCCCGAGCGCGCGCACGATCACGTTCTTGTGCGGGAAGTTCGCGATCTCCTCGGGCGTGAGCCGCTTCATCTTGATGTAGTCGTTGAGGAGCGAGTGGTCCTCGGTGAGCATCTCGAGCCGGCCCTCGCGGAAGCGGTAGACCCGGCTGTCGCCGACGTGGGCGACGTAGACGCCGTCGTTCGCCGTGAAGATGCCGACGAACGTCGTCCCCATTCCCCGCTTCTTCGCCTCGCGCTGCGCGGTCTCGTAGATCCGCAGGTTGGCGAGCTTGATCCCCGTGATCAGCCGGTTCTCTTCGTAGCCCTTGGACCGGTCCATCTTGTAGGGCCAGGTCCGCTCCGGGTCGTCCTGCGTCTGGGCGAAGAAGTCCTGCATCGCGTCGACGGCCATCTTCGACGCGACCTCGCCCGACGCATGCCCCCCCATTCCATCGGCGACCATGAAGAGGCCGTACTCCACCATGATGCCGAAGTTGTCCTCGTTGTGGTTGCGCTTGCGCCCGACGTTCGTCTCGCCGGCCACTTCGATTCGAAACGTTTGGGACACGGATCACCCGATCGATGGCCCCGCGCGAGGCGCGGGGTTGAATGAGAACCGCGAGCGCGCCCGTCCGAGCCGCTCGAGCCCGATCCTGGAGGTTCGGTTGACGGGGTGTCAACCGGATCGGGCCCGAGCGCCGAGCTTATAGAATCCGCGCGCGGCCCCGCATCATTTTTTGCTTACTTGCGGTACTCCTCGGTCGACTTGCCGTTCGAGCTCGGCGGCGGGAGCTCGGCCTCCGGCCGCTTCGCCGCGGGGGCCGACGGATCCGGCGCAGCGCGGAGCACGACCGTGACCTGCCGGTACTTCCCGCGGCTCAGCAAGGTGAGCGGGACCTTCTCGCCGACCGCGTGCGTCCGGATCGCGTCGGAGAGCGCCTCGGGGCTGGTGACGGGCACGCCGTCGACGGCGAGGATCATGTCGCTCTCCGCGCGATCGCCGCCCGTCAAGCGGGCCTCGTCCGCAGGGCTCTCGGGGTGCACCACGGTGACCCGGACCCCCTTCGCGACCGGCGCCGCCGCGCTGACGCCCTGGATCCCGAGCCACGCCGCGGGCGGCACGGCATCCTTCGGCACCGCGCGAAGGAACGCCCTGACCGCGCTGATCGGCACGCCGAAGGCGACGGGCGTGCAGGGCTTGCCCTCGTTCGGGGCGCAGCCGCGGCCCAGGATCGCGACCACGCGGCCGTCCTCGTCGATGATGGGCGCGCCCAGATCGAGCGGCGAGACGCGCGACCCGAGCTCGATCGCGCGCTCGAGCGGCCGGTCGTCGCCGCCGATCAGCGTCTTGTGCGATCGCAGCACGAGCGCGGTGGCCGCGACCTTGCCGCGCGCCGCCGAGAACGAGCGGATCTGCGCGTCCGGCCGCACCGGATCGCGCGACGAGGCGGTGAGCCCCTCGGCCCACTTGCCGGTCTGCGGCACGAGCAGCGCGAGATCCCACACGCGGTCGTGGTGGCCGAGCTTCACCCGCACGGTGGTCCCGTCGGCGAGGCGCGCCGTGAGGTCGTTGCCCGCGCCGAGCGGCGAGAGCGCCGTCAGGATGCGCCCGTCGCCGGCGAGCGCCGCGCCGAGGCCGAGGACCTGCCCGCCGCGCTCGATGACCACCACGCCGCGCGCGGCGCGCTCCTCCACCGGCGGCTCCGCCTTGTCCTTCTCGGCCGAGCCCCCCTTCGGCTCGGCGGCGGCCGCCTTCTTCTCCTTCCCGCCCGCGCTGGCCCGGGTCGGGAGCACCACCCGCTTGCCGGCCGGCGGGGCTTCACCCTCCCCCTGAGCCTGCGCCTCGCCGGGCGCGCCCTGCGCGAGCGCCGCGGGGGCGGCGAGCGCTGCGGCGGCGGACACGGCAGCGGCGAGCGCCAGCGACCGTCTCCATCGCTTCACACGCGACCTGTCAACGGGATCGCTCGGCGCCGCGCCCCGGGGCGCGGCGGCGTTTGTGACACCAGGCGGGCTTGTCTCGTTCATAAGCGCGGCTCCTGAGGCGACGGCCGATTCTGCTGCGGCGGGGATCGCATTGCAAAAGGCAAAGGCCGGACCGCGCTGTACCGTGGGATCGGGCACCGGAGTCCGCCGGGGGCGGGGGGCGAAAAAAATCCGGTCACGAACTCGGGGGACGGGGGCACATGGCCGGCGATGAGGCAGCGATGGCAGCTGGGTTAGCGCTCGTTGGGTCGGAGGGCGACGCGCGGGCCGACGAGGCGCGCGCGATCGAGGGGCTGATCGGGGCAGGCGACTTCCGGGAAGCGCTGTCGCGGTGTGCGAAGGCCTACGCCATGCCGCTGGGCCGGCTGTGCATGGCGTTCACGGGGTCGCAGGCCGAGAGCGAGGAGCTGGTGCAGGAGACGCTGCTCGCGGCGTTCGATGCGTTCCCGCAGTACCGCGCCGAGGGGAGCGTGCGGGCCTGGCTCTTCGGGATCGCGCGGCGCCTCTGCGGGCGGCACACCGAGCTCAGGGCGCGGCGCGAGGCGCGGCTGCGCCTCGTCCACGACACCCGGCCGCGGCCCGACGCGAGCGAGCTCGCCGCGGAGCGCGAGCGGGCCGAGCGCGCCCGCGCCGCGCTCTCGCGGCTCAAGCCGAGCGAGCGCGAGGCGGTGGTGCTGCGCTTCGAGGCAGGCCTCTCCTTCAAGGAGGTGGCCATCGCGTGCGGGATCGACGAGGCGGCGGCGCGGAAGCGGGTGAGCCGCGCGCTTTCGCGGCTCAGGGCCGAGCTGGGCGAGGAGTGAGGGCGATGGGCGCAACAGAGACGGGTTCGGTTGGGCTTTGCGGCGAGGTCGAGGAGCAGCTCGCGGAGGTGCTCGACGGGACGGCGCGGCCGGCGCTGTACGAGCACATCGCCGGCTGCGACGCGTGCCGCGATCTCCGCCACGACGCAGCGCGCGCCGCGGAGGTCGCCGCGGCGGCCGGCGCGGACTTCCGGCCGGCAGACGGATTCGCAGACGCGCTGCTCCGGCGGCTCGAGGCGGCGCGCCCCTCGGAGGGCGCGACGAGCGGCGCGGTCCTGAAGGTGGCGGCCGACGAGCAACACGGCGCCGCAGGCGCGCGATCCGGCGTGACCGAGGGGCGATCCGACATCGCCGAAGGGCGATCGGACACCGCTGAAGCCCGATCCGACATCGCCGAGCAACGATCGGACGCGGCAGAAGGGCGATCGGACATCGCCGAAGGGCGATCCGACATCGCCGAGCAACGATCGGACACGGCCGAAGGGCGATCCGACACCGCTGAAGCCCGATCCGACATCGCCGAAGGGCGATCCGACACGGCCGACGTCCGATCCGGCACCACCGAAGAGCGTTCCCCTACGCCCAGGCCGCGTTCCGACACTTCCGGAGCGCGATCCGGCGCGGCCGAGGCGCGCACGGGCGGACCGCGCTCCACGATGCCGGAGCGAACCGCGCCGGCAGCGCGCCGCATGGCCTTCGGGCGGCGCTCGGCCTTCGCCGCCGCCGCCCTGGCCGCGGCGGCAGCGGTAGCGGCCGGGGTCGCCCTGCGGCGCGGCGGCGAAACGACGGCGGCGCCCGTCGCCGCGGCGGCCGGGGCGCCGTGGTCCGGCAAGGTCGCCTCGGTGTCGCGCGCGTCGGCCGACAGGTCGGGCGGCCTCGAGGCGTGCGACGCCGCGGGCGCCTGCGCGCCGCTCGCCGCGGGCGCCGCGCTCCCGGAGGGCGCGACCCTGCGCACCGACGCGCGGACGCGCGCCCACCTGTCGCTCGCGGACGGCTCCGCGCTCGCCATCGACCGCGGCTCCCGCGTGTGGATCGCCGGCGACGGCCGCCGCGCGCGCGTCGACGAGGGCGCCGTCGTCCTCGACGTCACCCCGGCCCCCGGCGCGCCGCCCGCGCGCGTCGAGGTGCCGCACGGCCAGATCGAGGTGCTCGGGACCAAGCTCGCGATCACCGCGGGCGCCGCGCGCGCCTCGGTCGAGGTGGCCCGCGGCGCCGTGCGCGTCACCGGTGAGCGCGGCGAGCCCGTCGAGGTGCGCGCCGGCGAGGAGGCGACGCTCGCGAAGGGCGCCGCGCCCGAGGTCGCGAGCGCGACGTCGCTCGCCGACACGCTCGAGTGGAGCGACCGCTCCGCCGAGGAGGCCGACGCCCCGGCGCTCCGCGGCCTCGGCGAGCTCAGGGCGCGCAGGCCGGGCGCGACGCAGGAGAAAGAGCGGGCCGTCCGGCTCGCCAGGCACGCCGTCAAGGTGCGGATCGTCGACGTCGTCGCCAGGACCGAGATCGACGAGACCTTCGCCAACGACACCGACGAGGAGCTCGAGGGCATCTTCCGGTTCCCGCTCCCGCCGGGCGCGCAGATCGAGCGGCTCGCGCTCGAGGTGGACGGCAAGCTCGTCGAGGGCGCGTTCGTCGATCGCGATCGCGGGGCCGCGATCTGGCGCGGCGTCCTCCAGAACGCCGCCCCCAAGGCGCCCAAGCCGCGCGAGGAGATCATCTGGGTCCCCGGCCCGTGGCGCGACCCCGCGCTGCTCGAGTGGCAGCGGGGCGGCCGGTTCGAGCTGCGCATCTTCCCCATCCCGAAGCGCGGCTCGCGGCGCGTCGTGCTCACCTACACGCAGCTCGTCGAGCAGGCCGGCGGCGTCCGGCGCTTCACCTACCCGCTCGCCCACGACCAGAGCGGCACGACGAACATCGGCGACTTTTCGCTCGACGTGCAGGTGCTCGGCCACGACCGGGAGTTCGGCGTCGCGACGCGCGGCTACGATCTCGCCGCCGCGCCCGCGGACGGCGCGGCCGACCGCCGCACGCTGGAGGCCCGCGGGTTCACGCCGGCCGGCGACCTCACGGTCGAGTACGCGCTCCCCGATCGCGACCGGCCCGTCACCGCCTGGGCCTACAGGATGCCCCCCGCCCCGGCGCCGGCCACGCCACCCGCGGCCTCCCAGGCGCGGCGCGGCGCGGCCGGCGCGGCCGGAACGTCGAAGCGCGACGGCGCGGAGCACGAGGCCTCCCTCGCCGCGGCGCAGGCCATCGCGAGCGACACGTCGCCGTACGTCGCGATCGCGATCCGGCCCCGGCTCCCCCGGTGGCAGGAGTCGACCTCGCGGCGCCACGCGATCGTCGTCGACTCGAGCCGATCCATGGTCGGCGAGCGGTTCGCCCGCGCGACGCGGCTCGCCTCGTCGCTCGTCCGCGAGATGGACCGGCGCGACGAGGTCGTCGTGCTCGCGTGCGACACCCTCTGCCGCTCGCTCGGCGACGCCGGCCAGGGCGGCGCCGCGCGCCCCATGGCCCCCGGCGCCGCCTCGGCGGGCGAGGTCGAGCGCTTCCTCGGCGGCATCGAGCCCGACGGCGGCAGCGATCTCGCCGCGGCGATGATCGCGGCGCGCGCGGCCGCCGGCCCGCTCGACGGCAAGGAGCTCCGGATCATCTACCTCGGCGACGGCACGCCCTCGGTCGGCCCGACGCGCCCCGCCCACATCGAGGCCGCGGTGCGCGGCGCGGTCCCCGCGGACGGCGCCGCCGCGGTGGTCGCGGTCGCGCTCGGGAGCGACGCGGACACCACGTCGCTCAGGGCGCTCGCGCGGGGCGGCGGCGGGGTGATGGTCCCCTACGTGCCCGGCCAGAAGATCGCGAGCGCGGCGCAGTCGGTCCTCGGCGCGGCGTACGGCCTCGCGCTGCGCGATCCCGAGATCGAGCTCCCGCCCGGCCTGACGCAGGTCACGCCGGCGCGGCTCGACCCGATCCGCGCCGGCGGCGAGGCGCTCGTCGTGGCGCGGATGAGCTCCGGGGCCGACGTGAGCGGCGCGATCCGCCTCCGCGGCCGCGTCTCGGGCGAGCGCTTCGAGCAGACCTACCCCGTCAACATCGTCGCCGCGACCGGCGCGGGCAACGCCTTCGTCCCGCGCCTCTACGCCGCGGCGAAGATCGCGGAGCTCGAGGAGACCGGCGGCGACGCGCAGAAGCCCGCCATCATCGAGCTGTCGCGGCGCTTCTCGGTGGCGAGCCGGTTCACCTCGCTGCTCGTCCTGGAGAGCGAGGCGATGTTCAAGGCGTTCGGCCTCGATCGAGACGGCATCACCTCCGCCTTCACGGGCGAGGAGCAGGCCGAGCGCGTGAGCGCGAGCGCCGAGGGGGAGGAGCCCGGCGACGCGGCGGACGAGGGCGCCGAGGAGAAGGGCGACGCGCTCGGGGCGGGCCTCGGCCTGTCGGGCAGCGGCAGGGGCGGCGGCGGCTCCGGCTGGCCGGACGCCGCGCCGGCCGCGAAGGCGGAGTCTCGCACGTCGGCCGGCGCCCGCCCGGCGTCGCCCGCCAAGCGACGATTCCAAAAGTTCGATCCCCTTTCGGGCTCGCTCGACGACATGCCGGCGCCGGCGCCGGCGCCGACGGCCGCCGCGCCCGCGGAGCCGAAGCCGGCGCCCCCGCTGGACGAGCGCGCCCGGAGATCGCGCGACGACGGCCTCGTCGCCGCCGAGGAGTGGTCGCGCCCGCCGCCGTCGCGGCGGATGATCCCGATGCGCCGGGTGTTCGATCGCAAGGTGAGCTTCGACGCGACGAACACGCTCGCGCCCGAGAGCGCCGCGAAGACCGCGGCCGCCGAGGCGGCGCTCGCGGCGGCCCCGGACAGCCGCGACAGGACGGTGGGCCTCTACGCGCTCTACGCCACGACCGGCCGCCTCGGCGAGGCCCAGGAGCTGACCGCGCGCTGGAGCGGGCGCGACGCGCTCGATCCCGACGCGCTCATCGCCCGCGCCGACCTCGCGGCGCGGCAGGGCCAGCGCGACCGCGCCGCGCGCATCCTCGGCGGCCTCGCCGACGTGCGCCCCGGCGACCGGGCCACCCAGGCGCGGCTCGCCGAGCTCTGGGACGCCGCCGGGCGGCCCGCGTTCGCGTGCCAGCACCGGGTGGCGCTCGCCGACCTCGCGCCCGCCGACGCGAAGCTCGTCGCCGCCGCGATCCGGTGCGCCGGCGAGGGCGGCATGAGCGAGCTCGCGAGCCAGCTCCGCCTCGACGCGACCTCCGCCCTCCGCGCGGAGATCGACCGGCGGCTCGCGCAGCCGGACGCGGCGCCGGCCGCCGACCTGCCCGGCGACGTGCGGCTCAGCGCCGAGTGGACCGGCGGCGCCGACCTCGACCTCTCCCTCATCGACGCGCAGGGGCGGCGCGTCTCGTGGATGGGCGCGACCCTCCCGTCGGTGGGTGTGCGCTCGCGCGACGCGACGAGCACGCGTTCGGAGTCCCTCGCCCTGCGGAGCCTCCCCAAGGGGAGCTACGTCGTCGAGATCGCGCGCGCGTCGGCCGAGGAGGGCGCCGGCGCCTCGAGCCCCGGGGCCAGCGCGCCGGGCCCGGTCCGCGGCGAGCTGACCCTGCGCCTCGCGGGAGAGACCCGCAAGGTGCCCTTCACGCTCGACGGCGCGCGCCTCGAGCTCGGCACGGTGCGCGTCTTCTTCACCTCCCGCCTGGTGCCGGTCGACGGCCTGGCGGCCCCGCCGTTCTGAGGAAACTGACGAAACTGACGAAACTGACGAAACTGACGAAACTGACGAAGACGAACCTGACGGGACCGACCTCCGCCCACGCGCGGAGGCCCTCTCTTGCGCACCCCTCCCTTCACATGTCCTGAACGACCCTCGCAGCGCGCTTCCGTAACAACCTTTTCAGCGCCCCCCCGGGCGCGCTCGCCCGGGGATCGAGCGGCCCTCCCGCCGCGCTCGTGTCGGGCGGAGATACCCGATAGAGTTTCGACATGAATCCGCTCGTCCCGGACTTCATCCTCGAACAGGACGCCGAAGGGCAATACGCGGGAGCGGTCGACGCGGCTGTCCTGCACGTCTCGCTGCCGGCGATCGTGGAGCTCGCCGAGCAGATGATCGCGCGCCAGGCGCTCGATCCGGACGCGCTGCGCTCGTTCTTCGATCCGCTGTTCGAGGCCGTGCACCAGTCGGGCGGGTTCGTCGCGACGCTGTCGCCCGCCGGCGGGTTCACCGCGCTGTTCCCCGATCGGCCAGGGCGCAACGTCACCCGGCACGCCCGCAGCGCGGCGCTCGCGATGCGGCGCAGCCTCCTGGAGCTCGCGGCGCGGCGCACGCTGGGCGCCGGGGGCGCGCAGACGCCGTTCAGGATCGGGCTCGCCTGGGGCACGGTCCACTGGACGATCGTGCGCATCGCCCCGGATCGCGCGTACTTCCTGATCTACGGCCCCGCGATGGAGGCCTGCCAGGCGACCGACCGCGGGGGGGACGACAGCGAGCTCCACCTCGATCGCAGCTTCCGCGAGCGGCTCCCCGCGGCGAGCGCGCGGGAGAGCGTGGCGGAGCTCGATGAGGCCGATCTCCTGAACGGCCCCCCCTCGCTGACGATCACGTCGGCCCCGACGGACGCGGACGTCGAGGCGTTCCTGCCGCCGGGCGCGGGCGATCTCGCGCCGGAGGGCGAGATCCGCGAGGTGACGACGGTGTCGGTCTCGCTCGATCGGGTGGAGAGCCCGACGGAGCTCCTCCAGCAGCTGCACGAGATCTCGGCGATGTACGGCGCGACGTTCGCCGGCATGACCGTGACCGAGCGCGGCTTCGGCGCGCAGTTCTACTTCGGCGCGCCCGTCGCGCACGAGAGCGACCACGATCGCGCCCTCGACTTCGCGCTCGAGCTGAAGAGCAACGGCCTCGGCGTGCCCCGGCTCGCGGTGGGCGTCACCCGCGCGCGCTGCCTCGTCGGCTTCTTCGGCGCCGTGGGCCGCCGCGAGTTCGCGTGCGTCGGCCGCGCCATCCACCTCGCCGCGCAGATCGCGCGGAAGGCCGCGCCGTCGTCGATCTGGGCGGACGAGCGGGCGTTCCGCGCGGGCGAGGCGAGCCACCAGTGGTCGACGGAGAACATCTTCCGGTTCGACGGGTTCGATCTGCCGATCCTCGTCTACTCGCTCGAGCGGCGGCGCATCGCGGTGCAGGAGGAGTTCTACGACCTCGGCCCCATCGGCCGCGAGGTCGAGCTCGGGCGGCTCACGCAGGCGCTCGAGCCCCTGTTCACCGGGCGCTCGGCGGGCGTCGTGTACATCCTCGGCGAGGCGGGCATCGGCAAGAGCTACCTCGTGCACAGCTACCGCCACCAGCGCGCGCAGCTCATGGACATGCGCCCGCTCCTGTGGATCGAGGCCCGCTGCGATCAGACGCTGAGGACCCCGCTCTACGCGTTCGAGTTCGCGCTCAAGGAGTACCTCGGGATCTCGTCGGAGCTCGGCCAGCGGGCCAAGGAGGCGGGGCTCGATCTCGCGCTGGAGCTGCTCCTGGAGCGGCTGCCCGAGAGCTGGACCGAGGTGCGGGCCGGGATCGACAGGTCGCGCGAGGCGCTCGCGCGGCTGCTCAGGCTGCGCGGCCAGGAGGCGGGGGCCGAGGCCGGGGGGCGCGACGAGGTCCTCGGGGCGCTCGCCGCGCTGCTCGTCGCGGAGAGCTCGCTGCAGCCGGTGGTGGTGCACCTCGACGACGCGCAGTGGGCCGATCGGACCTCGCTCGACGCGGTGCGCGCGATCACGGCCGCCTGCAGGGACCTGCCGCTGGCGGTGATCTGCTCGGCGCGGCCGGCGGCGTCCTCGGGGGAGGGGGTGGACGCCCGCATCCCGCTCGACGCCGGCATCCCGTCGCAGGCGATCGAGCTCGCGCCGCTCCCGGCGGAGCGGCTGCTCGCGCTCGCGGAGCCGTTCTTCGGCGGCCCGCTCCCCACGATGCTCGGGTCGCTGCTCGGCCAGACCGCGGGGGGGAACCCGTTCTTCGCGCAGGAGATCCTCGCGTACTGGCTGGAGGACGGGCGGTACGGGTCGGCCCACGACGCCGCGCGCTCGAGCCGGTTCATGCCGCCGCGGACCGTGAACAGCCTGCTCGTCGCGCGGCTCGAGCGGCTCGAGCCGCGGACGCGGCAGACGGTGATCTCCGCCGCGGTGCTGGGGCGCGAGTTCGACACGCGCGTGCTCGCCCGGATGATCCCGGACGCCTCGGCGCTCGTGGATCACCTGCGCTTCGGCGAGGCGCAGCGGATCTGGTCGCGGATGGGGGAGCACCGCTTCGAGTTCTGCACGGTGCTGATCCGCGACGCCGCGTACGGGATGCAGCCGAAGGAGACGGCGGAGCGGCAGCACCGCCTCGCGGCGGAGGCGATCGAGGCCGTCTACGGCGACGATCTCGAGGATCAGCGCGCGGCGCTCGACAGCCACCGGCGGCTCGCGGGCTGAGCGCGCCCGGCCGTTCTGGCCGGCGGGGCGCGGGCGGTACGTGGGCGGTACGTGGAAGCGCGTGGAAGCGCGTGGAACCCCCTCGACGCCGCTTTCGAAGTGCGGCAACTGTCCGCGCATGAGCACGGCCCATCACGAGGCTCACGCGGCCCCGGCGCACGACGTGAGCGATCACCATGGCTTCGACGGGGAGCCCGCCCGCGCGCTGCCGGCGGACGAGCCGCCCACCCCGAACTGGGTCCCTGCGCTGGGGCTCGCGGTCTTCGTGGTGGCTGGCGTCACGTTTCTCGCGATGAACAGCGGCGACGACGGCGCCGCGGGGCAGGCCGCGCCGGCGGGCGCGCGCCCGGCTGCAGCCGAGGTTCGCCCGGCGGCGGCCGGCGCTCGCCCCGCCCCCGCCGGCGCCCGCCCGGCGACCGCCGAGGCTCGCCCGGCGGCGCAGCCCGGCGCGCGCCCTGCGGCGCCGACCGGGCCCGCGGCGGGGGCGGCCGCGGAGGCCCTGAGCGCCGCCGCGGCCCAGCGCGCGGCGGGCACCGCCGCGCCGGGCCCGGCGAACCTGCGCAAGCTGACGCCGCAGGAGGTGGAGCTTGTGCGCAAGCGCATGGAGGCGCGGCAGAAGGACGGCGCTCCGGCTCCGTCGAAGTGAGCGAGATCGTGGTGGACCCCGCCGCAGCGCGCATGCGCACGGTGCTGGTGCTCGGCGCGGGCACGATGGGCCAGGGGATCGCGCAGGTCACGGCGGTCGCCGGCTACGTGACGCGCCTCTACGACGTCGAGGCCGCGCGGATCGGCGCGGCGATCGAGGACATCAAGCGCTCGACCGATCGCCTCGTCCAGAAGGGCAAGATGCTCAACGAGGCGCGCAGCGAGATGATCGGGATGCTCGTGGCGTCGCCGGATCTCGAGCGCGCGGCGGCGGACGCCGATCTCGTGATCGAGGCGGTGCCCGAGCGGATGGACCTCAAGGTCGAGGTGCTCGGCCGGGTGAAGGCGGCGGCGCCGGAGCGGGCGCTGCTCGGCACGAACACGTCGAGCCTGAGCGTCACGGAGCTCGGGCGCCGGCTCGGCGCGGGCGGGCGCACGATCGGCCTGCACTTCTTCAATCCGCCGCCGGTGATGGAGCTGCTCGAGGTGGTGCGGGGGCTCGAGACCGACGAGGCGACGGTGACGGCGGCGCTCTCGGTGGCAAGGCGCCTGGGCAAGACGCCGATCGTGGTGAACGACACGCCCGGCTTCGCGACGAGCCGGCTCGGCGTGGCGCTCGGCGCAGAGGCGATGCGGATGCTGGAGGCCGGGGTGGCGTCGGCCGTCGACATCGATCGGGCGATGGAGCTCGGGTACCGGCACCCGATGGGGCCCCTCAAGCTGACGGACCTCGTGGGGCTCGACGTGCGGCTCGCCATCCTGGAGCACCTCCACCGCGAGGTGGGGGAGCAGTTCCGGCCGCCGGTGATCCTGCGGCAGATGGTGCGGGCGGGGAAGCTCGGGAAGAAGACGGGGGAAGGGTTCTATCGGTGGACGGAGGCGGGGGCCCAGCCCAGCGACGGCTGGCGTCGCGGGTAGGGAGCGCGGCGGGGGCCGCGCGCGGCCGAGGGCGCGCTACCGGTTCAGCTTGTCCTTCTTGGCGTTCTCTTCGGCTTCCTTCTGGCGCTCGGCCTCGCGCTGGATGATGCGCTCCTTGACCGCGGCGTAGTCCTTCTCGTCCTTCACCCGCCGGTCGACCTGCTTCTGCCGCTCCGCCGCGGTCGCCGGATAGCCGGTCGCCTTGGGGTTGCTCGTCAGGTACGCGCTGTAGGCCCCCCACGCCTCCTTCACGGCCTGCCAGTTCTTCTGACGCTCGCGCAGATCGGCGAGGCAGAAGAGCACCTTGGCGTGGAGCTCCTCCGTGCCCTTCTTGCCGATCGCCGTGGTCCAGGCCGTCTCGGCCTCCGCCATGTTGCCGGACTCGAGCATCGCCTCGCCGAGCAGGTAGAAGCCGAGCATCTTCGAGGAATCCAGCTTGATCGCCTCCTGGAACGCCGCGATCGCGCCCGGGATGTCGCGCGCCACGAACGACGCCTGGCCCTTCAGCACCTGCTCCGTGTAGGGGCTGATGCCGGTGTGCCCGCTGGGATCTTTGCGCTGCGACGAAGCAGCGTCGGGCGCGGCCTCCGCCGGCTCAGGCGCAGCCGCCTGCGGCTTCTCCTTGCCCGCAGGCGGCTGGGCGGCGACCGGCGCCGCGGAGAAGACGACAGCGAGGGCGAGCGATGCGACGACAGCGAGCGAGCGGTCCTGCATGCCCGCCAAGGTACCGCAGCTCAGGCAGGGCGCGCTACTTCCGCCGCGGCCTGAACGGATCCGGCGGCAACCCGGCATCCGGAGGCCGCCCCGCATCCACCGGCGGCCAGCCCGCATCCGGCCACCCCGCGTCCACCGGCAGCCTCCCCGCGTCCGGCCAGCCCGCGTCCACCGGCGGAAAGCCCCCATCGGAGCCAGCGTCCGGCCAGCCCGCATCCGCCGGTCCCCCGGCGTCCGCAGGCAGCTTCCCCGCATCCCCCGGCGCGCCCCCGTCGATCGCCACCCCGCCCTGCGCGCTCAGCGACACGAGCCGGCCGTCCGGCTCCGGCGGCCAGAAGAAGCGCTCCTCCGCGCCCGTCTTCCGGTCCACCAGCTTGGCCCAGCTCGCGCGCGGGTTGTCCGCCATCTGCACGCGCAGCCGCGTCGTCACGCCGTTGTCGAACGTCGGACGGCGGAGCAGGGCGCCCGGCGGCCGCTCCGGCGCGTCCCCCGTCAGCGGCACGTCGAAGCGGACCCGATCGAGCAGCTCCTGGCCAACGTACAGCTCGATCGCGAACCGGCCCATCACCCGCGCCGTCGCCAGAGGCCGGTCGAGCGCCACCGGCCGCACCCGCACGACCGAGCCCCTCCCCTTCGCGTACTGCACGTCGAAGACCCACTGCTTCGCGCTGGGCCGCGGGGCAGGGTCCGGCGCATACCCCGCGCGGGACGGCGGAGCCTCCGGCTCGGCGACGGCGACCACGCCGGCGGCGGCGAGCGCAAGGCCAGCGAGGAGCCCCAGGGCGGCGCGGGTGAGAGGGCGAGGCGAGGTCATCGGGTACCGGCAGGAGGCCCGAGCGGCAGGGCCGCCTCGAGCGTCGCGGAGAGCACCTCTTCCCACGCCGAGCCGTCGCCGTCGAGCGCCACCCAGAGCTCGCGGAGCTCGTCCGGCACCGGCGCGGTCGCCGCGCAGAGCTCGCCGCGCTCGTCCGGCACCGTGACGCGCAAGGCGTGCAGCGCGACGCGCGAGAGCGCGATCACCCGGCCGCTCGCCGTGGTCACCGACCGGGCTCCTCCGTGGTCGCGATCACCGAGGAGCGGGGCCCCCGCGTGCGCCGCGTGCACCCGGAGCTGGTGCGTGCGGCCCGTCACCGGGTCGAGGCGCAGCAGCGTGGCCGGCGCCGCGCCGCCGCCCGCCGAGGCGACCGCGCGGTAACGCGTCGCCGCATCCCTCGCCCCGGCGCCGCCCACCGCGGGCAGGCTGCGCCCGCCCCGCGACCGCACCGCGCCGATGGGCGCATCCCACGTGCCCGACCCCTCGACGCGCCCGCCAGCGACGCCGACGTACACCCGCGCGATGCGCCCCGCCTCGCGCATCGCGGCCAGGTGCCGCCGGCCCCGCGCGCCCGTCGCGCACAGCACCGCGCCGCTCACGCCGACGTCGAGCCGCGAGGCCGCGTGCGGCAGGTCGCGCAGCCCGAGCAGCTCCGCGATCTCCGTGACCAGCGACCGCGTGCCCCGGCGCTCCGGCTCCGTCGGCAACGCCGCAGGCTTCGACGCGACAAGGAGCTCCCCCCAGCGCGCCAGCACCTCCACCGGCGGCGCCCCCGGCGCGTCGCGCCGCGCCGGCCACACGGCGAGCTCGTCGCCGAGGGCCACCCCGTCGCCGGGCCGCGCGCGCCGGCCGTTCAGGAACGCGCGCCCCTCCGCCGCCGCGCCCGCAAGGCCCCGCGACGCGCCGCCCGCGCGCTCGAGGACGTCGGCCACCGTGGGGCCGTCCGAGGGCCCGACGCGGAACCGCGCGGCCGTCATCCGGGCGGCGCCGGGCGCGGGGCAGCGCCGCCGCCAGGAGCTCCCCCGGCGGCGACGCCCGGCGACGACGGCGAGGCGCGCTCGTCCAGGCGCTCGACCACGCCGCGATCGCCGTCGATGCGGAGCCAATCGCCCGTCTTGATCGCCAGCGTCACGCCGGGGACGTTCACCACCGCAGGGATGCCGTACTCCCGCGCGACGATCGAGGCGTGCGACATGGGGCCGCCGAGCTCGGTCACGACCGCGGCGGCCACCAGGAACAGGGGCGAGAGGCCGACGTCGGTCGTGCGCGCGACCAGCACCTCCCCCGGCGCCACCGCGTCGAGCGCCGAGGCGCCCGGCTCGAGCACGCGCGCCCGCCCCTCGACGACCCCGGGGCTCGCCGGCAGCCCGAGCAGGCGCTCCCCGGACGCGGGCGGCAGCACGACCGGCGGCGGCCGGCCGATGAAGGTGGCCGGCGGATCGGGGCGCGCGGCGTCGCGGAGGTGCTCGGCGCGCCGCAGCCGGACGAGGTGGCCCACGTCGGCGCGGCCGCTGGAGAGCGCCGTCGCGAGCTCCTCGTAGGTGCAGAAGAAGACGCTCCCGGGCTCCAGCGAGGGATCGAGGCGCCGGAGGCGCCGGTCGATGTCGAGCGCGACCCTGCGCAGCATGCCGAGGACGCGCGTCACCCACGTGCGCATGCGCTCCCGCAGGCGCACGTAGCGCTGCGCGCGGCCGACGAGGGCGCGCAGGAGCGCGAGCTCCAGCCGCGGCACGCGCGTCTCGAGCATCGCCATCTCCCGATCGGCGAGCGCCCGAGCGCGCGCCAGCGCGCGCTCCGGATCACCCGGCGCGCTGCGCAGCGACGCCGTGAGCATCGCGACGACCGGCGACGGGTCCTCCCCCCAGCGCGGCGTCGCGAGCTCCGCCTCGCGCACCGCGCGGTCGCCGTAGGCGTCGAGGAACCGCGCGTACGCGTCGCGCGCCGGCCCTTCGGGCAGGTCGCGCGGCCACAGGACCCCGCCGGCGAGGAGCCGCTCGCGCGCCGTCCGATCCTGCATGACGAGCTCGGCGACCCGCGCGAGCTCGATGCCCGGCCCCGCGCTGTCGAGCTCGCGCACGCCGCCCGCGAGCACCTGCGCCAGGTGCTCGACGTTCGTCTCCGCGCGCCCGGCCGGCGCGTCGAGGTGCGCCTCCCCGGAGGCGGAGCGCGCGGAGGCGCGGCGGCCCGCGATGCGCTCGAGCGCCTTGCACAGCGCGAGGTGGCTCGCGAGCGACGCTGACGCGCAGTGCAGCATCCGCGTGCCGGTCCGCTCGAGCAGCATGAAGACGCTCCGGAGCGTGGTGCCGATGGCGTCGTCCGGCAGGAGCGTCATGTCGAGCTCGGAGAGGGCGCGCTGCGCCCAGAGCGCCTCGCCCTCGTAGGCCGCCACCTCGCGCTCGAGCCGCGCCTGCCGCAGGAGGAGCCGCGGCCCGGTGAGCGGCAGCCGCGCATAGAAGCCGCGCCGCGAGACGCCCTCGCTCTGCTCGGCGAGCCGCGCGATGAGCGCCTCGCTCGCCCCGCCGCTCATGCCGAGCAGCGCGCGCGGCGAGAGCCCCGGGACCTGCGCCGCGATCCGCATGAAGGCGGTGAGGTTGAGGTAGAAGCGCCCGTGCACGTTGGCCACGAGGCGCGCGCCCCGCGGCACACGGCAGCCGAGCGCGGCGAACGCCTCGCGGAAGCCCCGGTCGGAGAACGCCCGCGCCACCGACCAGGTGAGCGGCGTCGCCGCGCCGGGGAGCGCCTCGCCCACGTTGGCGCGCGACCAGATCGTGTCGGCGTCGCCGCCCTCGGGGAAGCCTCCGCCGCTCACCGGGCGCACCTGGAGCAGCCACACGCGCCGCGCCGCCGAGGAGGGCGCGCCTTCGCCGCCCTCCGACGCCGCCGGGGAGGGCGCGCCTTCGCCGGCTTCCCGCGCCACCGGAGCGGACGCGCCCGCCGCGGCGGCGGCCTCCGGCGGGTCGGACGGCGCTTCCCCGTCGACCACGAGCGCCGCGCCGGGCGGGCCCTCGCCGCGCTCCTCGACCGCCTCGACAGCGAACTCCACGTCGAACGGGCCCTTGCCGCCCTGCTCGAGCCGCTCGGCGAGCTCGGCGAGCTGCCGCAGCGCGGCCTCGCCGAGCGCCGGCTGCTCGACGCTCGGCTCGGGCACCGGGACCTCCTCGAGCCCGGCCGCGCCCACGACGAGCGCGCGCCGCTTCTGCGCCACCGCCGACGCGACGACCCTGCCGCCGTCGCGCGCGAGCCGGATCGTGTCGGCCGCCGCGGCGCCGTCGACGACCGGCGCGCCGAGCCCGAGCGTGGCGTTCACGAGCCGCTCGCCGGCGTGCCAGTGCTCGCCCTCGAGCCCCGGCGGGGGCGCGGTGAACAGCACGCCCGCGGCCTCGGCGCGCACCATCACCTGCAGCACGACGCCCATCGCGACGTCGCGGACGCCGGCGTGCGCGAGGTACGCGAGCGCGCGAGGCAGGAAGGCGCTCGCCCAGACCTGCCGGATCGCGGCGTCGAGCCCGGCCTCGCCGCGCACGCCGAGCACGGACGTCGCGAGCCCCGCCATCGACGTCTCCTCGCTGTCCTCGCACGTGGCGCTGGACCGCACCGCGAGGCCCCACGGCGCCTCCTGCTCGACGGCCTGCCAGAGCGCCCGCAGCGCGGTCGAGAGCGCCTCGGGCAGCGGCTCGCTCAGGATGCGGTCGCGCGCGCGCGCCGCCCGGTCGACGCCCGCCCTCGTGCCCGAGAGCCGGATCAGCGTGGCGAGGTCGTGCCCCGGCGGCAGCTGCCGGTCGACGAGCTCCGTGAAGCACCGCGCGTCGAGCACCCACCCGCGCGGCACCGGGAAGCCGTCGCGGAGCAGGCGGCCGAGCGAGGCCGCCTTGCCGCCGACGCGCTTCGCGCTCGTGTGGCGGCGCAGGCCGGCGCTCTCGAGCGGCTTGAGCCACTCGCGCACGGTGGGCGGATCGGTCGCGCCGTCGGCGCGGGCGGTGCGTGTGGGGTCGGCCACGTCGATGCCGAGGGAGTAACACGGTTCGGCGGCCTGGGTCAGGGGCATGTGACGGCCGGGCCGCCGCGATCACGGCGGCGGCAAACCGCGCTGGATCCGCTCGTGCCAGAGCACCATTTCAACGCCGCCAGGCCCCCGATTCCAGGCGTAGTCGTGCGGGCCGGGCACGACGAGCAGGGTGTGGGTCACGCCGTCCTGCCGCAGCCGATCGCTGAGCGCCTGGATGGCGGGCAAGAAGGGGTCGGCCTCGCTCGACACGAGCCGGAGCGCGACCGCGCGGCGCTCCATGGCCCGGCGGGCGAGCGCGGAGAACATCTCCGCCTCGCCCGCCCGCACCGCGGGCTGCAGGGCGCCGACCGCGCCGAAGACGTCGGGGAACGACAGGCCGACGAGCAGCGCGAGGCGGCCGCCGAGGCTCACGCCGTCGATGCCGGTGGCCTCGCGCGCCGCCTGGCAGCCGCCCTCGGCGCGCGCCCGCGGCAGGAGCCGCTCGACGAGGAAACGGCCGAAGCCCGCGGCCCCCTCGACGGAGCGGTCGCGGAGGTCGGGCGTGAACGGCGTGGCGATGCAGAGCCCGCGGTAAGGGTGCTCCTTCAGCGAGGCGTTGAGCTGCGCGAGCCGCTCGGGCGTCACCATCTGCCCGAGATCGTCCGTCGTGAGCGGCGGCGAGCGGAGCCGCCGGAGGGCCGCGTCGAGGCCGTAGTCGTCGCGCCACCCGCGCGCGCCGACCTCGAGGCCTCGCACCGCCTCGCCGCGCCCGTGCAGCGCGACGAGGAGCGGCGGCGCGGGCGCTGCCTCGGGCGCGAGGAGCAGCGCGCGCTGCGGGCCTTCGCCCTCGGAGGCGGGCTCGAACCGGAGATCCTTCCAGGCCGAGGGGGCCGCCTCCTCCGGCGCCGGCGGTGAGGTGCCTCGCCGGCACGAGGGCGCGGCGAGCGCGGCGAGGCCGAGCAGCGCGCGCCGGCGCGAGAGCGGGGGGATCGTCGTGGCGGCCATCGGCGGCGAGGGTAGCAGCGGGGCGCGGGCGCAGCCCTGGGCAGGCCCACGTGCCCCCATGTAGGCTGCATGGGTCCGGGCGAGGGCCCTCAGAAGGGGGAGCGCTCATCGGCGCGACGCGCCGATCCTGACGAGGCCCGAAGGGCTCTGTCGGCCCCGGGCGAGAGACCCGTGACGAAAGGGGACCGCTCATGAGCCGTGAGACGAAGGGGGACGTCGGGCCGCGCGCAGGCGGTGCGCCGGGCAGCGTGGAGGGCGTGATCGCGGACGACGTGAAGACGCTCCACAGCATGGGCTATGCGCAGGAGCTGCTGCGCAGGATGGGGGGCTTCTCCAACTTCGCGATCTCGTTCTCGATCATCTGCATCATCGCGGGCGGCATCACGTCGTTCCAGATGGGCTTTTGCAGCGTCGGCGGCGCCGGCATCGGCATCGGGTGGCCGGTGTGCAGCGCGCTCACGCTCTGTATCGCGCTCACGATGGGCCAGGTCGCGTCGGCGTTCCCGACCGCGGGCGGCCTGTACCACTGGGCCTCGATCCTCGGCGGCCGGGGCTTCGGCTGGGCCACCGCGTGGTTCAACCTGATCGGGCTGATCACCGTCCTCGCGGCCATCAACGTCGGCGCCTACCTGTTCATCATGAGCTCGCTCGGCCCGCTGTTCGGCGTGGATCTCGCCGCGATGCCCCCGGATCGCGCGCTGGTGACGCAGGCCGTCGGGGTCACGCTCATCACGGGGACGCAGGCGCTCTTCAATCACCTCGGCATCCGCGTCACCACGCTGCTCACCGACTTCAGCGGGTACCTCATCCTCGTCGTCTCGGTGATCCTCACCGCCGCGATGCTCTTCTACGCGCCCGCGATCGACGTCGGCCGGCTCGTCACGTTCACGAACTACAGCGGCCCGAAGGGAGGCGACGTGTGGCCGGAGACGGGCAGCATGACCACGCTGTTCCTCCTGAGCTTCCTCCTGCCCGCGTACACGATCACGGGGTACGACGCGTCGGCGCACACGTCGGAGGAGACGATCGGCGCGGCGCAGACGGTCCCGCGGGGCATCGTCCGGGCGGTGCTCGTCTCCGGCGTCTTCGGGGCGCTGATGCTGAGCGCGATCGTGCTCGCGATCCCGGACATGGATGAGGCGGCGTCGAAGGGCGGCGGCGTCTTCTTCTGGGTCATGGAGCGCGTCCTCCCGGAGAACCTCCGGATCGCGCTCTACGCCGGCATCTCGGTGGCCCAGTACCTCTGCGGGCTGGCGACGGTGACGTCCGCCTCCCGCATGACCTTCGCGTTCGCCCGCGACGGGGGGCTGCCGCTCTCGGAGCAGCTGCGCAAGGTGAGCCCGAAGTTCCGGACGCCGGCGACGGCGATCTGGGTCGTCAGCGCGCTGACGATCGGCTTCACCGTGTACACGCCCGTCTACTCGACGATCACGGCCGTCTGCGTGATCTTCCTCTACATCTCGTACGTGATGCCCACGATGATGGGCGTGCGCGCCTACGGCCGCACCTGGGTGAAGATGGGCCCGTGGGACCTCGGCCCGCTGTACCGGCCGCTCGCGATCATCAGCGTCCTCGCGTGCCTGATGCTGATCGTGGTGAGCGTCCAGCCGCCGAACGACAAGGCCCTGGGCATCATGCTCATCGTGTTCGCCGTGACGGCCATCGTCTGGTTCGCGCTGGAGCGCCGCCGCTTCCAGGGCCCGCCCCAGGGGGTGATGATCCAGCAGCGAGAGCGGGAGATCGCGGAGGCGGAGCGGGCCGTCGGGCAGATCGCCGCGCGCGGCGGGCCGTAGGGATCCGGCGGAAGAGAGGGACGCTGCAGCCCACAGAGAGGCGGAGAGGGCGAATCGGCCTCTGGAGAGTCGAGGCGAGGAATCAGCCGCCAGAGGGGCTGAAGAGGAGGGGATAGGTCACGGTCACGATGCCAGCGTCCGGCGGCGGGAACGACAGCCCGTAGAACGAGCGCACCACGCAAGAGACCACGCCGGCGTCCGGCAGATCGGAGCCGCCGTTGTGGACGCTCGATACCGCCCCGTCGCGGCCGATCACGAAGCCGACCGACACGCGCCCGGTGAGGTTCGGGCTGTTGCGCAGCCCGTTCTCGTAGCAGAGCCGGAAGCGGCCGAAGTTCTGGCGCACGATGCGCTGGATGACCTCCGGCGGGATCCGGCCCGACACCGAGGGCGAGCCGACCCGCATGCGCGGCGCGCTCGCCTTGTGGCCAGGGCCGTTGGCGAAGCGCGACGCGCCGCCGCCAGGGCCGAAGCCTTGCCCATCGCCGACGCCGCTCCCGTGGTTGATGGTGCCGATGGCCCCGATCCCGATGCCCGTGAAGCGCCCGTCGCCGCCCTCGCCGACGCCCGTCAACCCGAGCCCGCCCACGCCGCCCGACTCGTCGATCGTCTCACCCCACATGTTGGCGATCACGCTCCTTTCGCCGTTACCGAGCGTGTCGGCGCCGCCCCAGGGCGCCGAGAGCGCGTTGGGATCGCCGCCGGACCCCGCGTGGAGCACGCCGATCATGCCGAAGCGCGCCGCGTCGTCGAGCGCCTGGGCCCGCGAGATCCGCACGTCGCGGTTGTCCTTCGGCCCCTGGATCTCGAAGCGCCCGCCCGTCTTCCGGCTCGCCTCGCTCCCGGCCTTGCCCGACTCGCCCATCGCGGCCGCGCCGGAGCCGCCCTCGCGCTCGGTCTGGCCGGTCGCGTCGGTGACGTCCTTCACCTCGGGCAGCTCCTTCTCGGCGATCGCGCCGATCGCCTGCGCCATGAGGTAGGCCTGCTCCGCGCTCACGCCGCCGTCGTCGGCCATGGCGAGCGGGGGCATGAACGCGGCCATGGCCCCGAGCAGGCCGACGTGGAGCAGCGTCGAGAGCGCGGTGAACGGCAGATTGCGGCGGTCCATGCCGGCCTTGCCCGCGACGCGGCGGCCCGCCCTGCCCACCGCCACCTCGAACCCGAAATCGCCGAGCTCGAGCCTCGCGCGAGCGCCGGGCGGCAGCGCGATCCGCCGCGCCCCGTCGAGCTCCGCGCACGGCGCCGCGCGGCCCGTGGCGATCGCCTGCGCGATCGTCATCCTGCAGCTGCCGAACTCGATGGATCCCGACGCGCCCGGCGGGATGACGGCGCTCACCTCCCCGCCCTCGCCGACGAGAACGAGCGGCGCCCGCGCCGCGCCGAGCCGCTCCGCAGGTAGGAAGAAGTCGCACACGCCCCCGGGGCCCTCTGCCTCGCCGACATGAAAGGCGCGTGGCGGCGTCAGGTGCGCCACGTGAAGCGGGGTGTTCCCCCACCGGATGATCACCTCGAGCGACAGCGCGTCGGTCTCGCACTCGTCGGCGGGGACGTCCGGCGCGCTCTTGACGAGCGCGTACGTATAGGAGCCCTCCGGCGCGTCCGCGGGCACGCCGGCCTCGGTGGCCGGACACGGGCTGAAGGGCAGGTTGCTGAGGAACGGATTCGAGGGTGCGATGCCCGGAGCCATCTTGAACGTGTCCATCGGAGAACAGCCCTTTCCCTGCTCGCGCTCGCGCGCATGTCCGCGCGGCGAGCGGTCTGAATGGAGCGAGCCATCGAGGGCCCGCCTCTCTCGGCGCGCCCCGGCGCACGCGCGGCGAGCTTCACCGCTCTCTGCGTGCGCCGCGGAGCACCGCGTCCACGCCAGGGATCGACAGCGCCGCCCGCCCCAGGTTCCGGAGCCGCGCCGCGATTTTCAGCGGCGCATCCGCGCGCCCGGGGGTTCCAGTTTCTGGACCGCCGCCCGGCGCCTCGAGGTGGTGGTGGTGGCCCGCGCCATCACCCCGCGGGATCGCGCCGCCACCTCGAGCGGAACCGTAGGGCGGCCGACGGCAGTCGACGGCGCCCGCGCGGGCACGATCCCCGCGCATCCCAGGGAGATGGCTGAAGCCTGAGGTGACGCGACGCCCCCGCTGGCGGACGCCAGGCGATGGCACGGAAGCTGCGAATAACGTTGGTGCGTTGGCGACGTCGTCGAGGTCGACGCCGTTGTTGACGTCAACGACGCGCGACCGCGCTGAACGGAGCGCGGCGCGCTGACGCCCGCGCCCGTCGACGCTGCCCGGCGCCGGTCCACGCCCGTCGTCCACCGTCGGCGCGCCCGTGGAGCGCGCGCTGGGTCGCGGGCCGCGGCGAACATCCACCGATCGAGACAACGAAGGAGTCGAGCGTATGAGCAACAGGCGATTGTTCCATGTCCTCGCGGGGGTTCCGGTGCTCGGGTGCCTTCTTGCGATGCCGTCGTCGGCGCGCGCGCAGCACGAGACGCACGTCTACGGGGTCGCAAACTTCGGACACACGGGGGAGTGCGAGGACGACACCAGCCTGTCGCACTCGGTGCACACGAGCACCGCCGCCGCCTTCGCGAGCACGTTCAACCTCCTCAGCATGGTCTCCCTCTGGGACGAGGTCTCGACGCGCAACAACACGAGCGCCCGGGGGAGCTACTGGACCGACTCGAGCCAGGCGGCGTCCTGCGCCTGCTCGGCGAACGACATGGCGTCCGGCTCGGGCGCGGACGAGGCCGATGTCGTCTTCATCCACACGCACGGCTGGCACGACGCCGGGAGCTCGTCGACGCCCGCCTACAGCGGCCTGGTCATGGGCAATGGCAGCTACGACTGCCGCGTCCTGACGAACGAGAACATGCTCTTCGGCAACCCGGGCACGGGCGGGGATCTGGAGATCGCGGTCGTCAAAGCGTGCCAGTCAGGCGACTACGACGTGTGGAAGAACGGCGGATACCGGCAGCAGATCACGACCTCGGACAGCACCATGACGATGTGGAACGCCTTCCACGGCGACTCGTCGTGCGGCAATCACGTGAAGGACTACGTGGGTGATTACTCGATCAGCTCCATCTCCAACGGGGTGGGAGAGAACTGGATCGACGAGGCCTACGACGACAGCCAGTTCAGCAACGACGACGACTGCCCCGTCTCGATCGTGTTCGGCGCGTCGTTCGCGTCGCGGGAGCTCATGTACGAGTACGGCGGGTGGCGCGACCGGAAGAACACCGGACTGAAGACCGGCTCGACCATCTACTACATCGCCGGCTGCGACCCCTCGAACGGGCGCGTGCTGCCCGGCGGATGAACGACGAACGCTGCGTGTTGCCCGAGGGATTCGAACGACAGGAGACATGACGATGACGACGCGAACGATTGGTTTCTGGGCCGCGCTCTCGATGACCCTCATCGCCTGCGGGGCGCCGGAGGTAGCGACCGAAGGGGGCGGCGACGACGGCGAGATCGCCGCGGCCGCGCAGGCGATCGAGGGGTTCACGTTCGACGCGCGGGAGCTCGCCACGGCGCCCGCCGCGAGGCTCCCGGCGGCCCGGCTGACGCTGCGTTCATTCGATGACGCGCTCATCCAGCGCTCGCTCATCGGGGCCGATCAGCAGTTCACGCCGCTCGGCGAGCTGGGGCGCCGGACGGAGCACGAGTCGGCAGACTGGACCTACGAGAAGGACCCGTCGAACGGCCAGGTGCTCGTCCTGCGAAAGACGCCGAGCGGGCCGCGGATCTCGCCGGACGAGGCGCTCCTCCGGCGGAACGCGCTGGCGCGCCTGAACAGCTGGGGCATACCGAACGACGAGATCGGGGCCGTGGTGCAGCGGAGGACGCTGCGCGAGGATCAGGACGGAACGGCGGCTTCCGCCCCGGAGGTCCATCGTTACAAGACATTCGTGTTCCGGGCCGTGAACGGCGTCCGGGTCCAGGGGCATCGCGCGGTCGTGACCCACACGCTCGATGGGACCTTCAACCGCGCCCTCATCCGCTGGCCCGCCATCGCCTCGACGGGCCACCGGCTCCGCACCGCGCTCACGGCGCCGGAGATCGAGCGGCGCGCCGTGGAGGCGCTCTCGGCAGAGGGGGAGAGAGGCGGCAGCGTGCGGCTGCGCTGGAAGTACGTCGCCACGCCCCTCACGAGCGGAGAGGTGACCCTGACCCTGACCGTGGGCGCGATCCTGGGCGCCGGGGCCACGCCCAGCGGCGTCACCGAGGAGCCGCGCGAGGTCGACATCGATGTCGCCGCGCTGTGACGGACGCGCCGGAGGAGAGGCGCCCCGCGCTGGACAGCGCGCGGGCGCGGGCCGCATGAAACCGGATCGCAATGGTTCGGCGCTCGCTGGTTAACCGCGGCGGGCCCATGGGACGAGGCCGTCAGGAAAACGTGTCGGCAACTCCCCGCATCGCTCGCGCTCCACCGCCGTACGGTCCAAGCCGCATCGTTGATCCAGAGCCGCGCAGTCGGCCAGAACACACGAGTTGGGGTGGCGGTGCGCCCGTCATCGCGCATATAGTAAAGACCATGGGTGCGGCCAGGAGCAGCGGTCAAGACCCCCTCATCGGCGCGACGATGGCCGATCGATACCGGATCATCTCGCTCATCGCGCGAGGGGGGATGGGCAGGGTCTACAGGGCGGAGCAGTTCGCGCTGGGCCGGGTCTGCGCCCTCAAGCTGCTCCTCCCCGATGAGCGCCTCGAGCAAGATCCGGAGTTCTTTCGACGCTTTTCGCGCGAGGCCGCGACCGCGGCGAGGCTCACCCACCCGAACTCCGTCACGGTCTTCGATTACGGCCGGGACGATCCGCGCGGGATCTACTTTATCGCCATGGAGTATATCGCCGGGCGCACGCTCCACCGCGTGCTCCACGACGAGGGCGCGCTCCCGGAGGCGCGCGCGGGCCGGATCGCGCGGCAGATCTGCCGCGCGCTCGCCGAGGCGCACGGCCTCGGCCTCGTGCACCGGGATCTCAAGCCGGGCAATGTGCTCCTCGTCGACCAGGAGGACGAGAAGGACTTCGTCAAGGTGCTCGACTTCGGCCTGGTCAAGGACGTCTCGGGGCGGCAGCTCGACGAGCTGACGCAGAGGGGCCTGTTCATCGGCTCTCCCAAGTACACCGCTCCGGAGCAGGCGATGGGCCACGAGCTCTCGCCGCGCGCGGACGTCTATGCGCTCGGCGTCCTGCTCTACGAGATGCTCTGCGGCAGGGCGCCGTTCGACAGGAAGGTGGCCTCGGCGACGCTCATGGCGCACGTCATCGAGCCGCCGCCGCCGCTCGCCGATGGCGCTCAGGGCGCGCTCGTGTCGCCGGCGATGACGGCCATCGTGATGCGGTGTCTCGAGAAGAGCCCTGACAGGCGCTTCCAGTCGATGAGGGAGTGCCTCACCGCGCTGAAGAGCGCGGCGGGCGAGCCGACCGACGCCTCGCGGGCCTCGGTCCCGGACCGCCTGTCCCTGGCGCAGCCCCGGGGCGCGCTGCCCTCCGCGTCGTCGATCTCGGAGCTCCGCATCTCGGCCTTCTCGCCCTCTCCCAGCGAGCCGCTCGTGTCGCTTCGCTCTGCGCAGCTCGACTCGCTCTCTCCGCCGCAGGCCCCCGCGACCTTCAGCGGCTCCGTCGCCCCGCCCCGTCACTCGACCATGTCCCTCTACCTGGTCGCGCTCGTGGCGGCGATCGTCGGCGGGGGCCTGGTGCTGGCGCTCGGCTGGCGCGGGCCGGACGCCACGAGCACCCCTGCCGCCGTCCAGGCCGCCCCCATGCCCGTCGAGGCGTCAACGTCGACTACGTGTTCTCGCTCAAGCTCGTGCTGCCCTGAGGCGCTGGCGGCGCGGCCAGCCCTGAGCAAAGACCCTGGCCGAGAGGCAAACGACGACGTGAACGCTCATGGCAGGAAGGGGTCGGTTTGCGCTGGGCTGGTCCTCTGTCTCGCGGCGCTGCTCGGCTGCTCGCGCGAAGAGACCTCCCAGCCGACCGCCGGGAGCGGGGCCACGCGGCCGGCGACGCTGCGGGCCGAGCTCGAGCCGGCGCCGGAGGGCGGCGAGCTCGCCGCGCTGGTGCAGCAGGCGCGGGAGCGCGCGCGGCGGGAGGGCCGCGAGCTCGTCGTCTACGTGGGCGCGCCCTGGTGCGAGCCGTGCACGAGGTTTCACGACGCGGTGAAGGCCGGCCAGCTCGACGCGGTCCTGCCTGCCCTGCGCCTGCTGGAGTTCGACCTCGACCGCGATCGGGAGCGGCTCGCCGAGGCCGGCTACGCGTCGGAGATGATCCCGCTCTTCGTCGTGCCCGGCGAGGACGGCCGGGGAACGCCCCTCCGCGTCGAGGGCTCGGTGAAGGGCGAGCGCGCGGTGGACGAGATCGTGCCCCGGCTCGCGGCCATCCTGAGCCGAGCGCGGGCCTCGGCGCGGTGATCCTCGAGGCGCGCCGGCCGCCCCGCCCGCGCGAGCGCCGCCGCGTCGCGGTGCGCGTCGGCGTCTCGGTGGACGCGCGGAGGCCGCGGCACCATGGAAGGGACCTCATGAGGACCACCGCCCTGCTGCTCGCAGCCGCCGCCGTGTCGCTCGCCGCGGGCTGCCGCAACGGCGCCGGCAGCGAGCCTGCCCAGCCCACGCCGAACGTCACGCCGATCGACACGCGCGCCTCCGCCGAGCCGGCAGCGGACGACGAGCCGCCCACGCCGCGGCCCCCGAAGGAGGCCGATCCCACGAGCACCGACGCGTTCGAGGGCACCGCGGGCGCCACCGACAAGCCGCGCGCCGCCGCGAAGGTCGCGGTCCTGCGCGACGTACGGGCAGCCCGGCACGAGCACTACGACCGCGTCGTGTTCGAGTTCGAGGGGGACGCGGTGCCGGGCTACCACATCGACTACATCGACAAGCCGGTCCGCCAGTGCGGCTCGGGCGACGTGACGGAGATCGCGGGCGACGGATGGCTCGCGGTGCGGATGACCCCGGCGGCGGCGCACAACGACGCGGGGGCTCCCACGATCCCGTTCCGCGAGCGGAAGCTCGCGCTCGGCGTGGCGCGCGAGATCGAGCGGACGTGCGACTTCGAGGCCGAGGTGACCTGGGTGCTCGGGGTCTCGTCGCCGAACCGGTACCGCGTCCTCGAGCTGACCAAGCCGGCGCGGCTCGTCGTCGACGTGAAGCACTGAAGCCGCGTCCACGGCACCCCTGCGGCCCCCGCGCCGCGGGCGGGCCGCAGGGCGCGGCGCGCCTCCCGCCGCTCAGCCGTCCAGCGCGGGCCCGGGCTCGCCGTGGCGCGCCGGCGGCGGAGGCGCGTCGGCCGCCTTCGGCGGGGGCAGCCTCCGCGGCGGCACGACGACCTGCTTCGGCGGCGCGGCGGGGCCGCTGGACGGCCGCGGGATGTTGTAGACGCGCTTCGCCTGGATCGCCGTGGATCGAAGCCCGTTGGCCCGCTTGATCGCCTCCACGGTGGTGCCGTACTGCCGGGCCAGCGAGCCCAGGGTCTGCCCCTTCTTCGCGGTGTGGCGCACGTACTGCGACGTGGGCTTGATCGCCCCGCGCTTCACGAGCAGCGGATACGCACGCGCGGCCGACTCCTGCGCGATCGGGCTGTAGAACCGGACGTGGATGTGGTTCGCGTGCCCGCGGGCGTGGCGGACGAGCGGGCGCAGCTTCCTCGACCCGAGCTGGAAGACCTCGTCGAGCCAGTCCTTGTCCTCCCCGATCTTCAGCGCGTGCTCCTTGAGCAGCCGCTGCACGCTGCTGTCGATGAGGATGAGCTCCACGTCGGTCTCGGTGACGAGCGCCCGGACGAAGGCCCAGGTGCGCTCCCGATCGAGGTTCGCCGCCGTGGCCCGCTGGTACCAGCGGTGCCGGGCGTCGAGGAAATAGCTGATGTCGACGTCGCGCCCGGCCTGGTGGCTCTTGTGCGGCGAGAGGCGGCCGCCCTCCCGGGCGCTGATGTGCCCGATGTAGAGCTTCGGGCTCCCCGGGAACTGCCGGTGCACCTCGGCGATCGCCCGGTCGATCGCGTCGATCGTCTCGCGCGTCCCCCAGGCGTGGGCCGGATCGACGAGCTCCCACCGATCGCCCTCGGGCATCCGGACGCCGTTGAACAGCGCGCCCGCGTTGGTCGCGCCCAGCGACATCGGCCCGAGCGCCGCGGGGTCCTTCGAGAAAAGCTCCTCGATCTGGGCCTCGGTCATCGCCGAGAGCGGCGAGTGCGCCCGCGCCCCGGTGCCCGGATCCGCCGGCAGCTCCAGGCCGTCGTCGACCTCACCGCCGTCGTCGTCGACCTCGGCATCGTGGGCGTCCGCGAGCGCGGCCTCCTCCGCCGGCGTCCCGGGCGCGGGCGAAGGCGAGGCGCCGCGCTGCTCCGGGGACACCCCGGAGGCCACGCGCAGCAGGCTGTCCTTGGACCGCGCCGCCTCCGGCGCCCTCCCGGCGCAGCCCGTGAGGAGGAGGGCGCAGAGGACGGAAACCAAGCTGCTGCGCCCCATCGCGGGCCCACTATACTGACGCGAGGGAGCGACGCCAACCGCGGCCCTGCGCTCGCGTGCGGCGCGCTCCACGCGACGCGCGTTCAGCGTGAGCCCAGGTTACGGGGCGCCATGCGGCGTTGCGCGATGTTTTGCAGCGGCGCTCGCGTCCGCGCACGAGGACGTTGCCGCCGCCGCGCCGGCGGCTACATGCTGCCCTCGTGCAACCGTCCCAGCGGAGCGGCCGCCCCGATCGGGCGGCCCGGGGGGCAGCCGCGCCGGCGCCGACGCCGGGGCCGGACAACGCGCCGCGCCACGACGACCGCGGCGAGCGCACGGGCGGGACGGGCGGGACCGGTGAGCGGCAGCCGGGCGGTGGAGGCCAGCAGAAGCTCTTCTCGGCCCGGGAGGTGGCGGGCAACGGGGCGGCGACGGTCGAGGGAGAGGTCGTCCGCGTCACGTACGAGAGCGAGTCGAGCGGCTTCCGGGTGCTGCGGGTGGAGGTCACCCCCGGCGCCCCGCCGGAGGTCTGGGTCGGCGTGCTCCCGCCGGTCGGGCCGGGCACGCGCGTGCGCGCGACGGGGCGCTACGAGCGCGATCCCAAGCACGGCGAGCAGCTCAAGGTCGAGACCCTGCTGCCGATCGCCCCCGCCACGCTCGATGGGCTCGAGCGCTACCTCGGGTCCGGCATGGTGCAGGGCATCGGCCCGGCGTACGCGAAGCGGATCGTGGAGGCGTTCGGCGCGGAGACGCTGGAGATCCTCGACCGGTCGCCGGAGCGGCTCGCCGAGGTCCCCGGGCTCGGCCAGCGGCGCGCGCAGGCCGTCGCGAAGGCGTGGGCGGCGCAGCGGGCGATCGGGGCCATCATGATCTTCCTCCAGGCGCACGGCGCCTCCCCGGCGCTGGCGAGCCGCATCTACAAGCGGTTCGGCCCCCACGCGATCGACATCGTCTCCCGCTCCCCGTACCGGCTCGCGCTCGACGTGTGGGGCATCGGCTTCAAGACAGCCGACAGAATCGCGCGCTCGATCGGCGTCCGGGCCGACTCGCCGGAGCGGGCGCAGGCGGGCGTGCTGCAGACGCTGGTCGATCTGTCGACGCGCGGCCACACGCTGGCGGCGCGGCCGGAGCTCGCGGAGCTCGCCGCGGCGATGCTCGAGCGCGACGCCGCGGAGGTCGACAGCGCGATCGACGCGCTCGTGGCGAGCGGCCACGTGCGGGTCGAGACGCTAGAGACCGGCGAGGTGGCCGTCTATCCGAAGGACCTCCACGAGGCCGAGGTGCGGCTCGCCCGCCGGATGCGCTCCTTGCTGGGCGACGACGAGGACGACGCGGCGCCCGAGGCGCGCCTCGTGGAGGGCGTCGACGCGGCGATCGCCGCGTTCGAGGCGAAGACGCAGGTCTCGCTGGCGCCTGCACAGCGCGACGCCGTGGCGCAGGCGGCGCGGAACAAGGTGCTGGTCATCACGGGCGGCCCGGGCGTGGGCAAGACGACCATCGTTCGGGCCATCCTGGCGCTCTTCGACCGCGCCCGGCTCCCGGTGCGGCTCGCCGCGCCCACGGGCCGCGCCGCGAAGCGGATGAGCGAGGCGACGGGGCGCGAGGCCGTCACGCTCCACCGCCTGCTGGAGTTCGATCCCAAGCAGCGCAAGTTCGGCCGCCAGCGGGGCCGGCCGATCGAGGCGGGGGCCATCGTGGTCGACGAGGCGTCGATGCTCGATCTGGCGCTCGCCGACGCGCTCCTGCAGGCGACGTCCGACGCCGCGCGCCTCGTGCTGGTGGGCGACGTCGATCAGCTCCCGTCGGTGGGGCCGGGCGCGGTGCTGCGGGACGTGATCGCCTCCGGCGAGGTGCCCACGGCGCGGCTCACGCAGATCTTCCGCCAGGCCGAGGGCAGCCTCATCGTCCGGAACGCGCACCGGATCCACGACGGCGAGCCGCCGGAGGGCGCGCGCGGGCCCGGCGGCGAGTTCTACGTGATCGAGCGGATCGAGGCCGAGGCGGCGGCGGATCTGATCCTCCACCTCGTGACGGAGCGCATCGGCAAGGGGTTCGGGCTGGATCCGCGGCGCGACGTCCAGGTCCTGACGCCGATGCACAAGGGCGAGGCGGGGGCGATCACGCTGAACGCGCGGCTGCAGGCGGCGCTGAACCCCGAGGGTCCGAGCGTCACGCGCGGCGCGAGGACGTTACGGCTCGGCGACAAGGTGATGCAGCTCCGCAACGACTACGACCGTGAGGTGTACAACGGCGACGTCGGCTTCATCACGGACGTGAACACCGAGGAGCGGAAGCTCCAGGTGCGCTTCGACGATCGCGAGGTCAGCTACGAGGAAGCGGAGATCGACGAGCTGACGCTCGCCTACGCGACGAGCATCCACAAGAGCCAGGGGAGCGAGTATCCGGCGGTGATCGTGCCGATCCTCACCCAGCATTTCGTGATGCTGTCGCGCAACCTCATCTACACGGCGGTGACGCGCGGCAAGCGGCTCGTGGTGCTCGTGGCGGATCCGCGGGCCGTGTCGCTGGCGCTGGCGGAGACCCGCCGTGAGGAGCGCCGCACGCACCTCGCGGAGCGGCTGCGCGGCGGCGCGCCGGCGCGCGCTGGATCGGCGCGCACGCTCGAGGCACCCCTCGCCGCCGGCCCACGACTCGACTAGGACGGCGCGCGGCGAGGGAGAGGGCGAGCGAGATGGGCGTCCGAGACGGCGATAGCGACAGCGAGCACGACAGGGATCACACGAGCGACCGCGAGGCGGCGACGGCGACGCGAACCGCAGCGGCGCAGCCGGCTTCGAGCGCGGGGACCGCGGCGAGGTTCACGGTCACGACGCGCGGACTCACGGGTGGAAGCGGCGGAAGCGGCGGAAGCGGCGGAAGCGCGTCTGACCCGAACGCGATGGCCGCGATGAGGCCGCGCGCGCTCCGAGCTCCCCCGTTGCCCGGCTGGGCCCTCCCTGCTAGCGTTCGCGCCCCTTCTACACGAACTACGGCCCCCATCATTACGGCGCGCAGGGTACCGGGGCGAGGCTGGGCGATGCCTGCGCCTCGGCGCGCGTGGGGGAGAGATCTCGGAGCATCGACGATGACGACCAACGGACAGCAGCAGGCGGGTGGGCTCAACATCACCGGAGGGGCGGCGATCGTCGCGCCCGTGAGCGCGTTTCCGAACGGCGTGCCGGGGAACGCGCTCATCGTCATCCCGATGAACAAGCCGACCGACGAGCTGAAGGGCCTGCTCGAGCAGGGTCCCGCGGCGGTGACCCTCGAGCAGATGTGGCAGCTCCTCGGCTTCAACGGGCCGGCGGTGCAGGTGCAGGACGATCAGGGGCGCCCGATCGCGATCGGCCTGGAGGACCTGCTCGCGGGGCTCGAGAAGCACTGGACCGAGCAGCCTGACGACCTGAACCGCGGGCGCATCTACGCGCAGGAGCTCCTCAAGCACAACCGGCTGGCGCGCGCCGAGCAGGTGCTCTCGAAGGTGGTCGCGAAGGGCGGCACGGGCGACGACTGGCTCGCGCTCGGCATCGCGCAGCTCTCGCAGGACAAGCACGACAAGGCCGAGGGGACGCTGAAGGGCGCGCAGAACCTGCTCAAGGACAACCCCTACCCCTCGCTGCACCTCGCGAAGCTCTACCAGGCGAAGAAGGACGACGCGAAGGAGCGCGAGTTCATCGAGAAGGCGCTCGCGATCGACGTGGACTGTATCGACGCGTGGGCCTACCTCTTCCAGTACGAGAAGCAGCGCGGCGACGAGGCGAGCGCGGTCGCCGCGATCGAGAAGTTCTCGGCCGACAAGAAGACGGCCGCGCCGTACATCGCGATCCAGGGCTTCTACGCGGCCAACGAGGAGACGCGGGACAAGGCGGTCGAGTACGCCAAGAAGGCGGTCGCGCAGAACCCGGACAACCCGCTGGCGCTGCTCTGCCTGTCGGCGCTCTACGGGCAGAAGAACGACCTCGAGGCGGTGGTCCGCCTGCTCCAGCCGCACGAGGCGAAGATGAGCCGCGACGTGCGCCTGGCGAACAACTACTTCGAGGCGCTGTTCCAGTCGCGCCAGCTCGAGAAGGTGACCAAGCTGCTGAACGCCCTCGCGGGCTCTCCGAACAAGGAGGTCAAGCAGTTCGCCATCGAGCGGTCGCGCGCGGTCGCTCAATACCTGCAGCAGCAGCAGCAGCAGCTCGCCGCGGCGGCCCAGCCGGCGCAGCGCAAGGCCTGACGCGCAGCAAGGCGTGGGGGGCGCTGAGCGGCGCTCCTCCGCTGCCCTCGGCGCTCCCCGTCTGCCGGCGCTCAGCGACCGAAGGCGCGGCGGATGGCTTCGGCGATGCCGCCGCCCACCAGGCCGTCGGCGTTCAGGTGATCCGTCGCCGCCTGCTTCACCTGCTCGGGCGCCTGCGCCATGGCGAACGATCGCCCCGCCACCTCGAACATCGGCACGTCGTTGAGCCAGTCGCCGACGACGACCACGTCCGACAGCTCGCAGCCGTGGTGCTCCGCGAGCCACGCGATCGCCGTGCCCTTCGTCGGCCCAGCGGCCCGGACCATCATCGCGAAGAGGCTCGTCTGGTCGTCCCTCATGAGGGGGAACGAGACGACGAAGGCCGCTTCACCGAGCTCGGCTCGGACCTCCTCGACGGCCCCCGCGACCTGGAGCTCGGTCCCGAGCGCGACCAGCGCGAGCAGGCCGTGGTCGTGCTCCCAGTATGGGTGCGACGAGACGCGCTCGACCTCGGCGATGGCGTGCGACCAGCCCCGGACATAGTGGACGTGCGGCGCGCCGGTCGCGTCGTGGACGATGCTGTCCTGCGCGAAGAGGAACGACGCCGTCGCGTGTCGCTCGGTGATCGAGCGCAGGAGGGACGCCTCGGCGCCGGAGATCGTGCGCGAGTACAGGTGCGCGTCGCCCTCGGTGTGCACGATGTGGCTGCCGTCGACGCACGCGATGGGGCCGAGCACGCCGATCCGCCGCGCGACCTCGCGCGTCCCCGAGTACAGACGCCCGGTCGCGATCGAGACCGGGACGCCGGCATCCTGGAGCCGCTGGATGGCGCGGAGGTCCTCGTCGTGGATGGACCCATCACGACGGACGAGGGTCCCGTCGACGTCGAGGGCAAGGAGCTTGTAGGTCGTCACCGCGCTTGAGTAGCTCGGAAGCGCGTGGAGCGCAGCAGGCGGGACGGGATGGGACGGTTCAGGACGCCCTCCCGGTGAGGAAGGCTCAGGAAGCCGGGTAGACCGACACCTGCTTCTTGGTGTTGGACTTCCACTCGTACGTGACGACACCGTCGACGAGGGCGAAGAGCGTGAAGTCGCGGCCGGTGCCGACGTTGTGGCCGGCGTGGATCGAGGAGCCGACCTGCCGGACCAGGATGTTGCCAGCGCGCACGGGCGCCCCGGCATACACCTTGACCCCACGGCGCTGTGCGCTTGAGTCGCGGCCGTTCCTGGAGGAGCCGCCGCCTTTTTTGTGAGCCATCTCTACTTCTCCTGCTAGGCGGTGATGCCGGTGATCTTGAGCTCGGTGTACGGCTGGCGATGGCCGTTCTTGCGGCGGTAGTTCTTCCGCCGCCTGAACTTGAAGACCACGATCTTCTTGCCGCGGTCCTGCCCGGTGATCTCGGCGGCGACGGAAGCGCCGCTCACGAGGGGCTTGCCAACCTTGGGAGAGTCACCGCCGACGAGGAGCACCTCGCTGAAGGTGACCTTGTCACCGGCATTGCCGACAAGCTTCTCAACCCGGAGCTTCTGACCTTCGGCGACCCGATACTGCTTGCCGCCCGTCTTGATGACCGCGTACATGGTGCGTCTTCCTCAACCTGGGGACCGCGATCCCTCGCCATACCCACGCAAATGGCCCTCGTTCGGAGGACCCGGTGAGCGAGGGAGCGGCAGTATACGGACCTTCTCCGGCTTGGCAAGTGGTTCGCAGCGGCGTCGCCCAGGTTCTTCGCCGGAGCGACGCCCGCGGCCTCCGGGCGTGGGCAAGGCCCTGGAAAGCCCCTGGCAAAGCGCAGCCCGGACCGCGCGCCCGGTCGCGGCGCGGGTTGCGCTCGTCGCGTACCGTGCGCCTGTTTCGCCCTCACGCCTTGGTGAAGACGAACTTCTCGTCGACCACGTCGACCTGCATCGTCTGGCCGGGCTGGTACCCGCCGGCGAGGATGGTCTCGGCGAGCGGGTTCTGGAGCTCGCGCAGGATCGCCCGCTTCAGCGGGCGAGCGCCGAGGCTCGGCTCGTAACCGAGGTCGACGAGCCGGGCCTTCGCGGCGTCCGTGAGGGAGAGGCGGATGTCCTTGTCCGTGAGCAGCTGCTCCAGCCGACGGAGCTGGATGTCGACGATGCCCCGGAGGTCCTCCTTGCTGAGCGCCTTGAAGACGACGATATCGTCGACCCGGTTCAGGAACTCGGGGCGGAAGAACCCGCGCAGCTCCTCGAGCAGGACGTCGCGGATCGCCTCGCGCCCGTCCTCCGTGGTCCAGAGCTTGGCGTCGGTCTCGAGCACGCGCTTCGACCCGATGTTCGAGGTCATGATGACGACCGTGTTCGAGAAGTCGGCGAGCCGCCCGCGGCCGTCGGTGAGCCGGCCGTCGTCGAGGATCTGGAGCAGCAGGTTGAACACGTCCGCGTGCGCCTTCTCGACCTCGTCGAACAGGAGCACGCTGTACGGCCGGCGCCGGGCGGCCTCGGTGAGGAAGCCGCCCTGCTCGCTGTCCGCGTAGCCCGGGGGCGCCCCGATCAGGCGCTGGGCCATGTGGCGCTCCATGAACTCGCTCATGTCCATGCGCGTCAGCGCCTGCTCGTCGTCGAACAGGAACTCGGCGAGCGCCTTCGCGAGCTCCGTCTTGCCGACGCCGCTCGGGCCGAGGAACAGGAACGAGCCGATCGGCTTGCCCGGATCGCGCAGGCCGACGCGCCCGCGGCGCACCGCCTTCGCGATCGCGCGCACCGCCTCATCCTGACCCACCACCCGTTGCGCGAGCCGCGCCTCCATCTTGAGGAGCTTCTCGGCCTCGCCCTCGAGCATCTTGGCCACCGGGATGCCGGTCCAGTCGTTGAGCGTCGCCGCCACGTCCGACTCGCCGACCACGTTCGAGGTCGGCGCGACCCCCTCCCGCTGCGCGGCCTCCTCCGCGGCCTGGAGCCGCCGCCTGATCTCCGGGAGCGTGACGTGCTCGAGCTCGCCGATCTTGGCGAACGCCTTGTCGCGCTGGGCAGCCTTCAAGGCCTCCGTCGCGGCGACGAGCTCCCGGCGGATGGCCTGGCACGCTGCGATGACGCCGCGGCGCGACGCGTTGCGGCTGCGCATCGACGACGCCTTCGGCTCGATGTCCGCGAGCTCCGCCTCCAGGCGCGTGCGGGTCTGGACGCTGAGCTTGTCGTCGTCGTCCGCGAGCGCGGCGATCTGGGCGCGGAGCGCGTCGACACGCCGGGTCAGCGTGTCGAGCTCGGCCGGCACGCCGTCGACCTCCACCCGCTTGCGGGCGGACGTCTCGTCGAGCAGGTCCACCGCCGTGTCGGGGAGCGCGCGATCCGAGATGTACCGCTTGGCCAGCGCGACCGCCGAGGTGATGGCGCTCTCCCCCACCCGGACGCGGTGGTGGGCCTCGTACTTCGTGGCGATCCCGCGCAGGATCTCCGTCGCCTGATCGATGCTCGGCGCCTCCAGCGTGATCGTCGAGAACCGCCGGATGATCCCGGGATCGCGCTCGTTGATCTTGCGCACGCCCTCGGGCGTCGTCGTGGCGATGATCCGGATCTCCCCGCGCGACAGGAGCGGCTTCAGGAGCTCGCCCACGCCGGCGCCCTGCACCCCCTGGCCGAAGAGCGCGTCGAGATCCTCGACGACGAGGATGCTCTCCGCGTCCTGCTCGCCACGCAGCCGGTCGACCAGGACCTTGAGGCGCTGCTCGATCTCCCCGCGGAGCTTCGCCCCGGCGACGAGCGCGCCGGTGTCCAGCTCGTAGAGGTGGGCGCCCGCGAGGTTCGTGGGCACGTCGCCGTGCGCGATCCGGTCGGCCAGGCCCCGGATGAGCGCGGTCTTGCCCACGCCGGGCTCGCCGACGATGAGGGGGTGGTTCTTGAACCGCCGCTCGAGGATCTGCAGCAAGCGGCGCGCCTCGACGTCACGGCCGATGACCGGGTCGAACCGCCCTTCGCGCGCGTCCGCGACGAGGTCCCGCGTGTAGGGCGCGGGTTGACCCGGCTCGGCCGCGTTGGCCGGCGCGGGCGAGGGCTCCCGCGAGGCCGCCTCCAGCGCCCCGAGGTGCGGCCGGAACGCTCCCGGACCGATGCCGAACGAAGAGAGGATCTCCCCGGCAGGCCCGCGGATCTCCTGGGCGAGCGCGTGCAAGAGGTGCTCGATGCCCACGTTCTGCGACTTGTCCCGGGTCGCCTCCCGCTCGGCGCGCCCGAGCAGATCGAGCAGGCGAGGGCTCACGTACGCAACACCGCTGCTGCCCGCCCTGGACAGCTTCTTCAGGGCGTTCTCGGCGAGCTGGAGCACCTCGTTCGGGTCGGCGCCCGCCCGCCGAAAGACCTCGGACACGCCCCGATCGCGCTCCAGCAACCTCATGAGCAGGTGCAGCGGCGTGACCTCCGCGTGCTGGCGCTCGTCCGCGATCTGCTGTGCGCCGGCGACGACCTGCTTCGCGTCGCCGGTATAGCGATCGAGGTGAATCGTGCCCTCTTTCTCGGCCATGCGCGCAGCCTACCGCAAGGTGGAGCCCTGTGCGCTTGCATCTTTGGCCTGCCCGGGAAAGGAAAGAGGACGAGATGCCCATGCAAGCAGCCGAAGTCACCATCTACGTCACCGACTACTGCCCATACTGCGCCATGGCGAAGCGCCTGCTGACGCAGAAGCAGGCGCGCTTCACGGAGATCAACGTGGAGAACCGCGATGACCTCCGCGCCTGGCTGGTCAAGGCCTCCGGGCAGCGGACGGTTCCTCAGATCTTCATCAATGGAGCCAGCATCGGCGGATTCAGCGACCTGTCGGCCCTGGACAGGGAGGGGGGGCTCGATCCGCGCCTCGGCGAGGCGCCGAGCGCAGACGCACCTCCCATGCCGCGCTGAGGCGGATGAGGGTGGCTGAGGTACGACGGAGAATCCTCGTCGGACGCACCCCTCGGGCCCCGCCGGCGAAGGTGCACCCCGGCGTGAGGAGGTGATAAGCTGCCGCGCGGGGACGGGGCGCAGCTTTCTTTGATGCGGTTCGTCCAAAGGGCTTCACGGGCTTCATCCGCTTCCCCCACGTCGAACCGCCATGCCTAGCAGCACCGACACCACCGCCGCAGCGACCCAGCTGGTCGAGGGGGCGCTCGTCGGAAAGCGGGTTCAGAAGTACGAAATCGTACGGACGATCGGGCGTGGCGGGATGGGCACGGTCTACGAGGCGGTGAATACCGCCATCGGCAAGCGCGTCGCGATGAAGTTCGTCGACGCCGATCTCGCGCAGAACAAGGACGCGGTGGCACGGTTCCACCGCGAGGCGCAGGCGGCGAGCGCCGTGGAGAGCGCGCACATCGTCGAGATCTTCGACGCCGGCTTCGCCGACGACATCCCCTTCCTCGTCATGGAGCTGCTCCGCGGCGAGGATCTGGGCCACCGCATCCGGCGCTGCGGCAGGCTCGATCTCGGCGAGGCGCTCCACGTGACCGCGCAGCTCCTCCGCGGCCTCCACCGCGCCCACGAGGCGGGCATCGTCCACCGCGACCTCAAGCCGGACAACGTCTTCCTGGTCGACCGCGACGACGACCCGAACTTCGCCAAGATCCTGGACTTCGGCATCTCGAAGGTGCGCCGCGCCGACGGCGCTCCGGCCCACACGTTGACCCGGCAGGGCACGGTGCTCGGAACGCCGTTCTACATGTCGCCGGAGCAGGCGCAGGCGATGCCCGACGTGGACGGCAGGACCGATCTCTGGGCCGCCGGCGCGATCCTCTACGAGTGCCTCACGGGACACCCGCCGCACAGCGGCAGCTCGTACGAGCAGGTGATCGTCAACATCTGCATGAAGGACGCCCTCGACGTGCGGATGAGCAACCCGGCCGTCCCCGAGCCGATCGCGCGCGTGATCGCGAAGGCGCTCACGCGGGACAGGGACGCGAGGTTCTCCTCCGCGCGAGATTTCCTCGACGCCCTGGTCGCCGGCGCCGGCGGGCTCCTCGCGTCACGGCGCAGCTCGAGCGACGAGCTCGGAGCGCACACGACGAGCGCTCCTGGCGCCCTCGGGCAGACGCCGGCGAAGCAGACGCCGGGTGATCCGAGCATCGGGCTGGATCCGACGCTCGAGGTGCACGGGAGCGGCTCGAAGGTGAGCTGGTCGAGCAGCGGGCCCACGGGCGCGCGCGGCCCGCGGCGGCTCGCGTTCGCCGCGGTGGCGCTGATCGCGCTGGTTGGCGGGCTCGCCGGCGCTGTCCTTCACGCGCGCCGCTCGCCGGAGGCGGGCACGGTGACCACCGCGCCTGCGCTGCCCACCCAGGTCTCGGTCGAGCTCCGGACGAACGCCGAGGGCGCCCTCTTCACCGTCGACGGCGCGGCGCTGGCCGACCGCACGCTGCGCGGCCGCACGGGCGAGACGAAGCGTGTGCGGATCGAGGCCTCCGGCTACACGCCCGTGGACAAGGAGGTGACGCTCCAGGACGGCAGCTCCCCGATCGACGTCCTGCTCCACCCGCTGCCGGCGGTGACACCGGCGCCGCCTGCGGCCGAGGCCGCGACCGCGGCGCCCGCCCCGGCGCCCAAAGCCGAGCCGATCCCGAAGAAGGCGACGGCGCTCCCCTTCGCGGCGCGCCCCAGGGGCACGGGCGCCGGGGCGAAGGCCGCCGGTCCGGCGCAGGCCGCCCCGGTGGTCGCGACGCCGAAGCCGGCGGGGGTCGCGGCTGGTTTGCAGCTCAAGGTCGACTGAGGCGGGATTGGGCAGATCACACGGACGACTCACGCTGGCGCTCTGCGCGGCGACGCTCGGCCTGGCCGTGCAGCTCTCGCCGGCGCTCGCGCAGGTCGAGCCGTACCGGCAGCACATGGAGAACGGCATCAAGCTGTTCCAGGACAGGAACTACCGGGCCGCGGTCGTCGAGTTCGAGGCGGCCTACAAGGAGAGGCCGAAGGCCAGCCCCCTGTTCAACATCGCGCTCGCCGAGAAGGCCCTCTTCAACTACCCGAGGGCCATCGCGGCGCTCGAGCGCGCGCTCGCGCAGCACCGCGACACGATGGATGAGGGCGACGAGAAGACGGCGCGCAGCGCCATCGAGGAGATGCGCGCGCTCCTCGCCCATCTCACGATCGAGCTCAGCCCACAGACCGCCACGCTGATCATCGACGGCGAGGAACAGCCCCCCTCGTCCTCGGGGACGCGGGTCGTGGAGCTCGGGCCGGGGGTGCACCGCATCGGCGCGCGCGCCGATGGGCACGCGAGCGCTGACGAGAGCGTCACCGTGGTGAGCGGCGAGCGCGACAAGAAGGTGAAGCTCGCGCTGGTCCCGGACAGGGCCCCCGCGACCCCGGCGGCGCAGCCGTTCACGCCGCCCCTGCCCCCTCCGCCGAAGCCGGTGCCCCTCTCGCTCCCGCCGCAGGGCTACTATGTGATCGGCGCCGCGTCGTTGCTCTGGCCGCTCGGCCACCCGCGAGCCTTCCCGGCGCCGGAGGCGAACAGCGGAGGGGCTGGCTCGATCCGGGTCGGATACCGCGTGAACACCCCCGCGGCGTTCGACGTGATGCTCCAGTACGCGAACATCGCGACCGGCTCGGACGACCCCGCTTACCCGAACGCCAGCTACACGCTCGGCTCGACGCGCCTCGGGCTGAACGTCCGCCTGATGACCCCTGGGCAGACCTGGCGGTTCGTGGGCTCGATCGGGGGCGGTCTCACCTACGATTCCGTGAAGTTCGACAGCATCAAGACGCAGGACGGAGACATCTGCAATGGCCTGTGCCAGAAGGCCGCCGGGGTGAACGCGTTCGTGTTCTCCGAGGTGGGCGCCGAGCTGGACCTCGGCGGCGTGCTCCTCGGGTTCTCGCTCGACAGCTACTTCCAGTCGTCGCGCGGCATCAGCTACAAGAACCGCGACGAGGACGACGTCACGCTCTACTCGGCCGTGCTGCTGCAGCTGGGAGGCAGCTTGCACGCCGGCTATGCGTTCTGGTGATCGGCCTCTGCCGATCCCGGCCGCTCGTTCCATCCTTGTTCTGCCGCTTGACGGATGTATCCTCGCACGCCCTCGCGGCGAGTCGTCGAGGGTTCGCCGCGCTCTCCAGCGGGGAGCGTGGGCCGGGGATCGGCTGCTGCCGTCCTCTTCAATCATGTCAGCCGGGGATCGGCTGCCGCCGTTCCCTTCAACGTCAGCCGGGGATCGGCTGCCGCCGTCCCCTTCAACGTCAGCCGGGGATCGGCTGCCGCCGTCCCCTCAAGGGGTGACCATGTCGCAGGATGCCATCACGTCGTTGCTCAAGGAGACGCGCCGGTTCGAGCCGCCGGCCGAGTTCTCGCGTCGTGCGCGCGTCGGCGCGCAGGCGACCTACGAGGCGCTCTACCGCGAGAGCATCGAGCAGCCGGACGCGTTCTGGCGCCGGGAGACGAGCGACCTCGTGTTCCGCACGCCGTGGACCACGACCAGCGACTGGTCCTTGCCGCACGCCACGTGGTTCCTCGGCGCCACCCTCAACGTCACGGAGAGCTGCCTCGATCGACACCTGACGACGGCCACCAAGAACAAGGCCGCTATCATCTGGGAAGGGGAGCACGGCGCCACGCGCACGCTGACCTACGCCCAGCTCCACCGCGAGACGCTGCTGCTCGCCAACGCGCTCAAGCGGCTGGGCATCGAGAAGGGGGACCGGGTCGCGATCTACATGGGCATGGTCCCCGAGGTCGCCGTGGCGATGCTCGCCTGCGCGCGCCTCGGCGCGGTGCACACCGTCGTGTTCGGCGGCTTCGCCGCGGACGCGCTCCGCGACCGCATCCACGACAGCCAGGCCAAGCTCGTCATCACGCAGGACGGCGCGTACCGGCGCGGGCAGGTCGTGCCGCTGAAGGCGACCGTCGACAAGGCGCTCGCGCAGCCGGAGGCGAAGAGCGCGACGCGCGTCGTCGTGTACCAGCACCTCGGCAAGGAGCGCTGCGAGGTGCAGATGACGGAGGGCCGCGACGTCTTCTGGCACGACCTGCTCGCCGGGGCCGCCCCGGCCTGCGAGCCGACGGTCGTCGACGCCGAGCACCCGCTCTTCATCCTCTACACGAGCGGCTCGACCGGGAAGCCCAAGGGGGTGCTCCACACGACCGCCGGCTACCTGGTCGGCGCGCACGTCACGACGAAGTACGTCTTCGATCTGCGCGACGACGACGTCTACTGGTGCACCGCCGACGTCGGCTGGGTGACGGGCCACAGCTACATCGTGTACGGCCCGCTCTCGAACGGCGCGACGTGCCTCATGTACGAAGGCGCCCCGAACTTCCCCGACTGGGGCCGCTTCTGGCGGCTGATCGAGAAGCACGGGGTCACCATCCTCTACACCGCCCCCACGGCCATCCGCGCCTTCATGCGGCAGGGCGACGAGTGGCCCGCGAAGAGCGATCTGTCGAGCCTCAGGCTCCTCGGCTCGGTCGGCGAGCCGATCAACCCGGAGGCGTGGGTCTGGTACCACCGGACCATCGGCGGCGGCCGCTGCCCGATCGTGGACACCTGGTGGCAGACGGAGACGGGCTCGATCATGATGACCACGCTGCCCGGCGCGTCGTCCTCGAAGCCGGGGTCGACCGGGCTGCCGATGTTCGGCGTCGTGCCCGAGGTCGTGACGAAGGACGGCAAGCCCGTCGCGGCGGGCGAGGGCGGGCTGCTCGTCCTGAAGCAGGCGTGGCCGTCGATGCTGCGCACGGTGTGGGGCGACGACGAGCGCTTCCGCAAAACATACTTCAGCGACATCGAGGGCTGCTACTTCACCGGCGACGGCGCGCGCCGCGACGAGGACGGCTACTTCTGGGTCGTCGGCCGCATCGACGACGTGCTGAACGTGGCCGGCCACCGCATCGGGACGGCCGAGATCGAGAGCGCGCTCGTGTCTCACCCCTCCGTCGCAGAGGCGGCCGCGGTCGGTCGCCCGGACGACCTCAAGGGGCAGGCGCTCGTGGTGTTCGTCTCGCTCCGGCCGGGGGTGAAGGCCGGGCCGGAGCTCCAGGCAAAGCTCGGCGAGCACGTCGCCAAGGAGATCGGCAAGTTCGCGCGCCCCGACGCGATCCGCTTCGCGGACGCCCTGCCGAAGACCCGCAGCGGCAAGATCATGCGCCGGCTCCTGAAGGACGTCGCCGCTGGTCGAGAGCTGACCGGCGATACCTCGACGCTCGAGGACCTGAGCGTCATGGCGAAGCTCCGCCAGCAAGAAGAGGAGTGAGCCCCGCGGCGTCGCAGGGGCGCGGCCGTGCCCCTGCGACCGACGCGAGGACACCGCGCGCGACGGGGCGGCGCCTGCTCCTCGGCGAAGGGGAGGAGAACCCACGGAAGAGCTCGATCCTGCGGCTCTTCCGCCGCGCTCGGCCCCGGGAAGAGCGACGGCGGCCCACGACCGGCATCCGGCGGCTTACGGTCGGATCACCTCGTTCGCGCCGGAGAATTTGATCCTCTGCATCGGCGCGGAGGATACTCTGTGGCGAGGGCGCGCTTGGAGCTCGAAGCTGGAACCGTCGTTGCGAACCGGTATCGCATCATCCGCCAGCTCGGCCGCGGCGGCATGGGCGAGGTGTTCGCCGCGGAGAACATCCGCACCGGCCGTCAGGTGGCGATCAAGCTCCTGCGCGCGGAGTCGAAGGCCAAGTCGTCCGCGGCCGAGCGGTTCCGGCGCGAGGCGCGCGCCGCGGGATCCATCAACAGCGATCACGTCACCGAGATCCTCGACGTCGAGGAGGACCCCGAGCACGGCATCGTCCTCGTGTTCGAGCTGCTCGAGGGCGAGTCGCTGATCGATCGGCTGAAGCGGACGGGACCGATCGATTTCGAGGAGCTTCACCCGATCATCGAGCAGGTCTGGATGGGGCTCGCCGACGCGCACCGCGCGGGGATCATCCACCGCGATCTGAAGCCGTCGAACGTGTACATCGAGGCGCGCCCCGACGGGTCGAAGCGGGTCAAGATCCTCGACTTCGGCATCTCCAAGCTGCCGAAGGAGATGGGAGCAGAGACCCTGACCGAGATGGGCCAGAGCCTGGGCACGTTCTCGTTCATGCCGCCCGAGCAGATCGGCAAGGCGAAGACGGTCGACCACCGCGCGGACATCTACGCCTGCGCCACGATGATTTACCAGTCGATGAGCGGCCAGCTGCCTTACCAGGCGCGCAACCTGCTCATCATGGTCGAGATGAAGCAGAAGACCGCCGCGCGGACGCTGGCCGAGGCGATGGATGGGCCCGTCGACCCGCGGCTCGAGGCGTTCCTAGCGAAGGGGCTGGCGCGGGAGCCCGCGGACCGCTTCCAGAGCGCGCTCGAGGGGCTCACCGCCTGGCGGGAGCTGCGGCCCGCGAGGAGCTCCAGCCATCCGGTCAGCGGCTCACCCATCTCCACGCTGCCGGCAAGCAGCGCCTCCGGCCATGCGCGCAGCTCGCCCATCCCGCCAGCGCACCAGAGCTACAAGCCCCCGTCCTCCGGCGCGGTCAAGCTCCCGGTGCCGCCGGTCGACCCCATCTTGATCCGCACGGCGACCGACCCGGGGGCGCAACCGCGGGTCGAGGCCGTGCGCCCGCACGGCGAGCCTGAGCGGGCGGCCCACCCCCTCGCGGAGCCGCCGCTCACGCAGAACGAGGGCCAGCTCCCGCCGTACATGCCTGGCGGGCGCGCGCCGGGCGTACAGACGGCGGTGGCGCCCGTCCAATGGACCGGCCCGAACGGCACCATGGTGCTCAACAACGTGGCCCGAGAGCTCGTGCCCCCGCTCGTGTCCCCCCCCGTGACGCCGCGGACGCTCCCGGATTTCTCCGAGGACAGCTCGGGCGGGTCGACGACCGGCCAGGGTCCGACGCTCGTCTACAAACCCGTGCGGCCAAGCATGGGCTCGGCGAGCCTGGGGCCCACCACCGCCGGTGAGCCAGAGCCGATCGAGCAGCGGCCTCCAGCGCCGCCGCCAGCGCGAACGCTTCGAACCATCGTCTATGTGCTCGCGGCGATCCTGTTCGCCGTCGTGGGCTTCCTCCTCATGGGGTATGCCCTCGAGTACCTGGACATGCCGAAATAGGCCGCGCGCAGCGGCTCCGCGTCGGACGTGCCGCTCTCCGACGCGCGAGCGCGCGGCGGCCGGCGCGGCTCACAGCACCGCGTCCGCGGCGCGGCCCTGGGCGGGTGAGCGCCCGGCGGGCAGCACGATCCGGAACCGCGTTCCCCCCGCCTCGCGCGGCTCGCACGAGATCGTGCCGCCGTGCGCCTCGATGATGTCCCGCGTGACCGCGAGCCCGAGCCCCGTACCGCGCTGCTTCGTCGTGAAGAAGGGGTCGAAGATCGACGCGCGCAGCTCCTCCGGCACGCCGGGGCCCGTGTCGTCGACCGCGATGGTCGCGGCGCCGCTCGAGAAGCTGACGCTCACGACGATCTCGCCGCCCTTCGGCATCGCCTCGCGCGCGTTGCGGAGCAAATTCAGGAGCGCCTGACGGATCTGCGACTCGTCGAGGAGGAGCTCGGGCCCCGCCTCCTCCACCTCGACACGAACCGCGACGCCGGCGCGGTCGAGCTCGGGCCTCACGAACGCCACCAGCTCCTGCACCAGGTCGTCCACCCGCTCTGGCTCCAGGCGCGGGCGGGGGCGGCGGGCGACGCTGAGGTACTGCTCCGCGATGCGAGACAGGCGGTCCACCTCGGCCCGGATGGCGGTGACGAGCTGCGCCGACTCCTTCATCACCGGCCTGAGCTCCGCGTCAGGGGTGTCCGCGGCGGAGGCGCGCGCCACCTCCTCCTCGAGCAGCTCGAGGTTCAGCCCGATCGACGACAGCGGGTTCCTGATCTCGTGCGTGACGTGCGCGGCCATCTTCCCGATCGCCGCCAGCCGCTCGGCGTTCACGAGCTCGGCGCGCGCGCGGCGGATCGCGGCGACCATGTCCTCGAACGTCGTCGCGAGCTCGCCGATCTCGTCGTTCGTCGCGAGCGCCTGCTTCGGGGTGAGGTCGCCGCGCGCGACGGCGTTGGCCCGCTCGGTGACCGCGGTCAGCGGGGCGAGCACGCGCCGCGCGTACAGCGACATCATCACGCCGACGAGGAGCGTCAGCACGCCCAGCCCGAGGAGCAGGTGCATCGAGCGCTCCTCGCGCAGCTCCGCCTCGTCGGTGAGGCTCTGCATTTGCCCCTCGACGCGGCTCCTGATCGCCCGTAGCCGCTGCGCGCCCTCGACCTCTCGCTTGACCAGCTCGTCGCGCGTGCGCTCGGCGAGGTCGCGGTCGCCGACGGCGAGCGCCTGGAAGAGCTGAGCGAACCGCTCCGGGCTGGCGCCGACGAGCCGCTCGATCGCCGCCACCTCGGCCGCGACCTCGTCGCTGAACCGGCGGACGCCGGACGACGCGGCCGCCTGCCCGACGCTGGCGTCCCCGCCGGTCGCCTTCTCATCGGCGCCGGCGAGCGCCCGGGCGGCGTCCTTGACGATCGAGAACGCGAGCGGACGGGTCCGCCTCGCGGTCTCGATCCACTCGCGCACGTCCCCCGGGTTCTTCGCGGCGGTGATGTGGTTGAGCTGGGCGTTGAAGACGTTCTGCTCGGCCAGGACCTCGCCGATGCGGAGCAGCAGCGGGACGTACCCGGCGCGCAGCAGCTGGGCGTCGCGCGAGGCCGCCCGCAGCGCCTGGACGCTCCAGCCGACGGTCAGCGCGAACGCGGCGAGCACCACGAGGTAGCTCGCGAGGAGCCTCCCCGCGACCGTGCGCCGCTTCTGGGGCGCGCGCTCCTCCGGCCCCGCGGCGCCGCCGCGCGCCTCGTCCGCGGCTGGCGGCGGCGCGGTCATCGCGGCGCGACGGCCCGCGCGACGAGGCTCGCGAGGTCCTCCGCCGGCTCGCCCCGCGTCCTGAACCGCTGGAGGCTCTGCGCGCAGTGCGTCACGAGCAGCCCGCCGCCGAGCGCGCGGTGCTCCGCGATCCTGGCGTCGGCAATTGCGGCGGACGACGCGGGACGCGTGGCGGGCAGCAGGCCGCCGCCGCCGCTGCAGTCGGCGAGCTCGCGGCGGTGGATGAACTCCTCCGGCGGGCGCCCCGTGATACGGGCGAGGATCTCCCGGGGCGCGTCGTAGCGATCGAGGCCGCGCCCGAGCTGGCAGGGATCGTGGTAGCGCACCCGCCGCTCCGACGCCGATCGCTGCAGCCTGTCGAGCGACGAGCGCGCGAGATCGACGAACAGCTCCGGGGCCTTCACGCTCACCCCCGCGCGCGGGTACTCGACGCGCACGGCGCGCGCGCACCCGGGATCGACGGCGACGAAGCGCCCCCCGGGCGCGACCTCCGCGGCGAGCCGCCGCGCGGCGGCCTCGAAGCCCGGACGATCGCCGGCGTACAGGAGCGGCAACCCGCAGCAGGCGCGCACCGGGCGGGTCGGGGCGCCCGCCAGCGCTTCGGTCGCGTCGAGCGCGTCGCGGGCGACGTCCGGCGCGTGGCGCTCGTAGCCGCAGCCGAGCAGCACGTGGACCGCGTCAGGCGCGGCCACGGCCGATCGAGAGCGCGCGTCGAGCTCACCGGCGCGGTCCTCCTCGCGGGCCGAAAAGCGCTTTGCCACGCGCCTGGCCCCCTCCGGCGCGAGATCGCGCGCGAAGAGCTCCGCGCGCGCATCCGTCAGCACGGTGGCCACCTCGTTCTTGTGATCGCAGCGCTCGCGGCACCCGAAGCACGCGGAGCACGCCCAGGCTGGATCCGCGTGGCCTTCGTCGAGCGGCACGTCGCCGCGCGCGACGAAGTACGCCATCGACATCTTCCCCCACGGCGTCACCGTCTCGTTGGCCTCGACGTTCGACACGGGGCAGGCGGCGCGGGAGAGCTTGGGGCAGTAGACGCACTTCTCGAGCGACGTCCGGTGCGGCTCGAGGAGCTTCAGGCGGAGCTGGGACACCGTTCGAGTCTCTCCATCGGGTGCGCCTCGCGCAAGCGGCGGGAGCGCGTCAGGCGTCCGAGCCGTTGCTGGACGAGCGTCGGCCCCGCTCGTTCACAGGGGTGACGGCGGGAGCTGAGCCCGCCGGCCTGCGGCGGGGGATGCCCTCGTGGACGACCGGCGCGACGCTCGCGCGCGCCTTGGTCGCCGAGCTGCCGTCCGTCGACACCAGCTGGGGCTGCCCCCCTGCGGTCCCGGGAGACCGCGACGGCGCGCTCTCCTGGGGCAGGCGGATGGTGAACTTCGCGCCCTTGTCGGACGACGCGACCGTGATCGTCCCGGCGTGCTCATCGACGATCTTCTTCACGATCGCGAGCCCGAGGCCGGTGCCGCCGCGCTTGCCGGAGGTGACGAACGACTGGAAGAGGCGGCCCTGGATCTCCTTGGGGATCCCCTTCCCGGTGTCCGCGACGCAGATCGCGAGGTCGCCCCCGTCGCGGTAGGCGCGGATCGTCACCGTGCCCCCGCCTGGCCGCATCGCCTCGACCGCGTTGCGGACCAGGTTGTGCAGGAGCCGCGTCATCTTCGCCTCGTCGAACCGCGCGGTCCCTCGGTCGTCGAGCTCCAGGGAGAGCGAGACGCCGGTCCCGGCGAGCTCGTGCTCCAGCTGCTTCTCGATGTCGCCGAAGAACTTGGTCAAGTAGACCTTGCGCACGAGGATGCTCCGCTCGCCGCGCGCGAACTCCAGCACCTCGCGCTGCATCGCGCTGATGACGTCGAACTGCTTGAGGATCAGCCGCGCGTGGTCCTCCCTCGTCGCCGCGTCGGGAGCGCCGGCCATGAGCTGGACGTAACCGCTGATCACCGTGAGCGGCGTGCGCATGTCGTGCATCACGCCCGAGAGCAGGCGCCCGATCGTGGTGAGCCGCTCACTCTGCTCCCGCTCGAGGCGCGACCGGAACAGGCGCAGCGCGGTCGACGCGTTCGCCGACACGAGCCGCAGCAGCGCGCGATCGTCCTTCGAGAAGCCGTGGGGGTTCCTGGAGTTGTAGAGGGCCATGGAGCCGATCGGCACCGCGTCCTCACCCTCGAGCGGCACGGCGATCGCCGTCCTGAGCTCCGCGCCGACGAGCTGGGCGAGCCGCGGCGACACGAGCGTGTCGTCCGGATCCCGGCCCCCGCCCTCGCGCGAGAAGCACACCGCCTCGTTGTTCACCATGGCGCGCCCGACCACCCCTTCGCCGCGGCGCATCGCGATGCGCTTCACCGCCGGCCACGGGGCGGCCCCGACCACGACGCCGTCCGGCTCCTCTCCGAGGGCGGGCGCGCGGGGCGGCGCGCCGCCCCCATCGAACGCCGTGAGATCGAAGAAGTAGAGGAACAGCCCGCCCTCGATCTCGTCGACGAGCATCCCCCCCGCCCGCGCCTCGCACGCCCTGCCGGCCTCCGTGATGACCGCGCGCGCGAGGTCCTCCATCGTGGTCGCGCGGCCCATCGCGCTCTCGAGGTCGAAGAGCAGCTTGAGGTCGCTCACGCGGTGCTCGAGTTGCTCCTTGGTCTCCACGAGCTGCGTGTTCTTCTGGATCACCGAGAGGAACAGCCGCGAGTTGTCGATCGAGACGGCCGCCTGCGTCGCCAGCGCGCTCAGGAGCTCCTCGTCGTGGACCGAGAACTCCCCTTCCCCGTGCTTGTTCAGGACCTGGATGACCCCGATGGTCCGGCCGACGTGGTTCTTCATCGGCGCGGCGAGGATCGAGCGGGTGCGGTACCCCGTGACCTCGTCCCAGTCGCGCTGGAACCGGCGATCCCGGTAGGCGTCCTTCACGCGGACGGTGCGCCCCATCTTGGCGACGTGGCCCGCGATCCCCGCGCCGACGGGCAGCTCGATCGCGCGCGCCTCCTCGCCGATGATGATGCGCGACAAAAGCCGCTGCCGCTGCTCGTCGAGCAGGTAAAGAGTGGCTCGGTCCGCGTCGAGCAGCTCGGTGATCTTGTTCAGGATCAGCGCGAGGAGCTGGTCGAGATCCAGGGTGCTGCCAAGGGCCAGCCCGACATCCCGGAGCGCCCGCACCGTCTTGTCGGCGTGGGCGAGGCGCGCCTCGAGCTCCTTTACGCGAGCCTGCAGCGCCTTCGTGCGTTGTTCCGCCTTCGCGGTCACCAGAAGACGCTAACACGACTTCGCCCGGAGGAGCGCGCGCGCGGGCCCCTGCGCGAACCGTTCGCGTGACAGAGAGCGCTCCCGACGGCCGCCGGGAGCGCCCCTAGGACGCGCCGTTACTGGTTCATGCTCTCGAGGAATTCCTGATTGGTCTCGGTGCGGCTCACCTTGTCCAGGAGGAATTCCATCGAGTCGATGACGTTGAGGGGGTGCAGCAGCTGGCGGAGCAGCCACACGCGCTGGAGGATCCACTCCGGCAGCAGCAGCTCTTCCTTGCGGGTCGCGCTCTTGTTGATGTCGAGGCAGGGGAAGATCCGCTTCTCCATCAGCTTGCGATCCAGGTGGATCTCGCTGTTACCCGTGCCCTTGAACTCCTCGAAGATGACCTCGTCCATGCGCGAGCCCGTGTCGACGAGCGCGGTGGCGACGATCGTCAGCGAGCCGCCCTCCTCGACGTTGCGCGCGGCGCCGAAGAACCGCTTCGGCTTGTGCAGCGCGTTCGAGTCGACGCCGCCGGAGAGGATCTTGCCGCTCGGCGGGACGACCGTGTTGTACGCGCGCGCCAGGCGGGTGATCGAGTCCAGCAAGATCACGACGTCGTGCTTGTGCTCGACGAGGCGCTTCGCCTTCTCGATCACCATCTCGGCGACCTGCACGTGCCGCGTCGGGGGCTCATCGAAGGTCGAGCTGATCACCTCGCCCTTCACGGTGCGCTGCATGTCGGTCACCTCCTCCGGGCGCTCGTCGATGAGCAGCACGATCAGCGTCGTGTCCGGGTGGTTCGCGGAGATCGCGTTGGCGATCTGCTGGAGCAGCACCGTCTTGCCCGCGCGGGGCGGCGAGACGATGAGGCAGCGCTGCCCCTTCCCGATGGGGCAGAGCATGTCGATGATGCGGGTCGAGAAGCTCTTCGTCCCGTTCTCGATGTTGAACTTCTGCTGCGGGTAGAGGGGCGTGAGGTTGTCGAACAGGATCTTGTCGCGAGCGACCTCGGGGGGCTCGCCGTTGATCTTGTCGACCTTGAGCAGCGCGAAGTACGCCTCGCGCTCCTTGGGCGGCCGGATGGATCCGCTCACGCTGTCGCCGGTGCGGAGGTTGAAGCGCCGGATCTGGGACGGCGAGACGTAGATGTCGTCCGGACCCGGCAGGTAGTTGTAGTCCGGCGCCCGGAGGAAGCCGAAGCCGTCGGGCAGGCATTCGAGCACGCCCTCGCCGTAGACCGGCTGGTCCTGCGCCGCGTGGGCCTGCAGGAGAGCGAAGATGACCTCCTGCTTGCGCAGCCCGGCAGCGCCCTCGATGTTGAGCCCCTTCGCCATCTGGACGAGCTCGGCCATCGGTTTCTGCTTCAGTTCCCTGAGGTGCATGAGTCGGAAAGCTCCAGGATGCGACGGCACGTGCCCTGTCAAGGGCGTGGAGGCCGTCGGTCGTTGGTTTTTTGGTTGGGGGGGTCTAGCGGGTCGGACCCGAGGCGGGGCCGAGCATGTCGTCGATGTCGGCGGGTCGCCAGAGGGAAGAGGGCTCGCCTCGCAACCGGCGCCCCTCCGTTCATGTCGCTCGATCGGCGGGCTGTGCTTGCCGATCGGGCGGCGACTCTATCAAGCGCGTCTGCTCTGTCAATGCGCGGCGGGAGGCACGGGCGACGCGCGCGCGTCGTGGGGCGTGGCACGGATTCAGGTCGCCCGCGCCGTCCGTACGAAGAACGGCGCGGGCGAACTGCCCGTGGCTCCCAGGTGCTGCCTGAAGTTGCCTCCCCCGGAACGCGCGGCTAAGTCAAGCTGGTTCCATGGGGCTCAAACAGGTTCAGCTGTTCGTCCGCGGTCGCGTCCAGGGCGTCTTCTTTCGTGCCTCCACGCAGCGCGAGGCCAAGCGGCTCGGCCTCACCGGCTGGGTGAAGAACCGCTCCGACGGCAGCGTCGAGGTCCTCGCCGAGGGGGAGGAGGACGAGCTGAAGGAGCTCATCGCCTGGGCGAACCGCGGCCCGAGCGCCGCGCGGGTCGAGCGCGTCGACGTCCGGTGGCGTGGCTTCTCCGGCGATTTCTTCGACTTTCGCATCACGGATTGAGGCGCTTGGCACGCAGCTCGTCGGATCCGAGGGGTGCAGGCGCGCGATCGGCGCAGCGACGCAGGCCGGCGTGCGCGTGGCTCGTCCTGATTGGCCTGCTCGCAGCGGCGCCGCTCGCGACGCCACCGGCGCGCGCCGCCGGCGAGCGCGACGCGGGCACTTCCGCGCCGGCCTCCTCCGCGCTCCCTGAGCTCCCGCGCCTCGCCCCGATCGCCCGCCCGGAGCCTGACATCGCCGCGGTCCGCGAGCTCGACCGGATACTCGACCAGCTCACGTCGGAGGACGCGCGCTCGCGGGAGAACGCCCGCGCGGCCCTCGATGAGCCGATCCCTGGCATCGTCGATGCGGTGCGGCTGCGCGTTCAGGACATCCGCGGCTCGCTCGATCGGGACGCGGCGCCTCGCGTGCTCGCGGACGCGCGCAGAGAAGGCCGCAAGGCGATGAAGGGCGAGAAGGGGGAGGACGAGCGCGACGGCAACAAGAAGAAGGCTGCAGACGCGAAGGCCGACAAGGGCGCGAGGAAGGGCGCTGGCGACGCAAAGAAGGGCGCCGGTGACGCAAAGAAGAGCGCCGGTGACGCGAAGAAAGACGCGAAGGCCGACCAGGGCGCAAAGAAGGACGCCGGCGACGCGAAGGGCGCAAAGAAGGACATCAAGGCCGACCAGAGCGCCACGAAGGGCGCTGACGACGAGAAGGACGAGGGGGACTGGCTGGATTTCATGCTGGCCGTGGCGCGGCCGCGGGACAGCGCGTGGCGCGATGTCGTCAAGCTGCTCGCGATGGAGCGGATGCTCGTCGCTGCGGGCACGACGCCTGCGGTCCGCGAGCTCATCGCGCTGCACGCCTATTTCGGCGAGCTGCTCCGCATCGATCTCCAGCGGCAGGTGGCCAAGCTGCGCGACAAGGCGGTCCCCGCGCTGATCGAGGCGCGCCAGCACGACGCCAAGATCGTCCAGCGGTGGGCCAACAAGCAGCTCGACCTGCTCGGCCGGGCGATCCCCGGCGAGGCGATCGCGTCGAATGACACGCAGATCCTGGCCGACGTCCTCCGCGCCTACGGCCGCGTCCGGGACGTGGACGCCGTGCGCGTGATCCTGAGCTTCTGCAACAGCGACCGCGCGCGGCTGCGCGACGCCGCGCGGGAGGCGATCTCCGCGATCGGCGAGCCCGGCATCTGGCAGCTCCGCGACGCCTACCTGGACCTCACCGGCGCGAAGCCGCCGCGCGAGTGGTCGTGGGACCGTGTCGCGCGCGAGCTCTTCGGGACGTACGATCGCGCGCGCCTCGCGGAGGTGTACAAGCTGATGGATGAGGGCGTCGCTGCGGCGAGCGCGGGCAAGCCCGCCGAGGCGACCGACGCGTTCGACAAGGTGCTCGCCCGCGCGCCGCTCTTCGAGCGCCGCAAGGAGATGGTGGACGCCTACGTGGAGCGGGCGCGATCGCTGTCTGCCGACCGGCGCGACGACGCGCTCGCCATGCTGCGCAAGGCGCTGCGCCTCGACGCGCCAGGCGAGCGCGCGAGGAAGATCGAAGCGGAGATCGCCTATCTCGAGGGCGCGCTCCTCATCGAGCGCGGCACGCCGGACAAGTTCGTGCTGGAGCGTGCGATCGAGCTCGACCCCTCCAACGCCGGCGCGAGGGCGGCGCTCGCCTCCCTCGGGGACAAGGTCGCGGAGCGGAAGAGCCAGACGAACCGCCACATCGCCGCGGGAGCGGTAGGTCTCGCCGCGGTGCTCTCGATGTTCTTCATCGCCCGGCGACGGAGCGCTCCGTCGCGCGCTCGAGAGCAAGCCGGCGCCGTTCCTCCGCCCCCGCCGGCGTCTCCTGCCTCGGCGCCGTCCTCTCCGCAGGCGACCGCATCACCTGCCTCGGCGCCGTCCTCTCCGCAGCCGACCGCATCGCCGCCTGCCTCGGCGCCGCCCCGAAGGCAGGACAGCGCCGCTCCTCCGCAGCCCCAGACGTCTCCCGAGCCGGCCCCGGCCGCCGCCTCGAGGGCGGACCCCGACCTGCCGGCACAGCCTACCGAGGAAGCGGAACCGCGGAGCGACGACGCCCCTGCAGCCGACCCGCGCGACCGTTGAGCCGTCGCGCGCACCAGGCCCACGCAGCGGTCGGCCCCTGAGCGCCGGCCGGGCTCACAACGCAGAAACGCCGGGCGAGCTGAGCGCTCTCCCGGCGTGCTGTCTGCGACTGTGCCAGCGCCACGCGGCGCCGGCCTGTCTCCGGTCTCAGCCGGCGGTCGTCGCCGGGGTGGCCGGCTCCGCCGCGGCGACCGGCTCGGCGGCCTGCGCAGGCGCGTCCGCGACCGGCGGCGCGTCGATGAACTCGATGAGGCTCATCTGCGCGCAGTCACCGCGGCGCGGACCGAGCTTGATGATCCGCGTGTAGCCGCCCGGCCGTCCCTCGAAGCGCTTCGAGAGATCGATCATCACCTTCGCGATGATGTCGACCTTCTTGCCGTCGGTCGCGACCCCCCAGCGAGGGATGTAGCTGCCCACGAGCCGCTCCGCGTGGAGCCGGCGCGCTCTATCGCCGGGGCTGAGCTCCCCGTGCGCGGTGTACGCGACCTTGCCGAGCCGCGTCGCCTTGGTGATGAGCCGCTCGGCCACGCGCCGCAGCTCCTTCGCCTTGGCGTCGGTCGTCTCGATCCGCTCGTGGGTGATCAGGTTCGCCGTCAGGTTGCGAAGCATCGCCCTGCGACTGGAGGTATCCCGACCAAACTGCCTGCCCGCTTTCTTGTGACGCATGACGTTCCCTCAGTACCGACTCACGCCTGCGCCTGCTGCGCCTTCCAGCGCTCGAGGAGCTGCGGCCAGTTGTCGATCTTCATCCCGAGCGAGAGCCCCATGTTCGCGAGGATCTCTTTGATTTCCTTCAGCGACTTGCGACCGAAGTTCTTGGTCTTGAGCATGTCCTGCTCGGTCCGCTGCACGAGCTCCCCGATGAGCGTGATGTTCGCGTTCTGCAAGCAGTTCGCAGAGCGGACGCTCAGCTCGAGCTCCTCGACGGAGCGGAACAGGTTCTCGTTGAGCGGCTCGTCGTCGCTCATCACCGCCTGGTAGCTCGTCTCCTCGCTCTCCTCGAAGTTGACCCAGATGGAGAGCTGCTCCTTGAGGATCTTCGCGGCGAAGGCGACCGCGTCCGCCGGCGAGACGGACCCGTTGGTCCAGACCTCGAGCGTGAGCTTGTCGTAATCGGTCACCTGCCCGACGCGGGCGTTCTGCACGGTGTAGTTCACCTTGCGGATCGGCGAGAACAGCGCGTCGATCGGGATGGTCCCGATCGGCATGGTCGGCGTCTTGTTGCGCTCGGCGGGCACGTAGCCGCGGCCCACGTTGACCGTGAGCTCCATCGAGAGCGGGCCCTTCTTGTCGAGCACGGCGATGAGGTGGTCGGGGTTGAGCACCGACAGGCCGTCGACCAGCTGGATATCGCGCGCGTACACGGGCCCGGGCCCCTCGCGATCGATCCGCACCGAGTACGTCTTCGGGGTGGCCGCCTTGAAGACGACCTCCTTCACGTTGAGGATGATGTCGCTGACGTCCTCGACCACGTCCGGCACGGTGGTGAACTCGTGCAGCGCGCCCTCGATGCGGATGGCCGTCGCGGCCGCCCCCTGGAGGGAGGAGAGCAGCACGCGGCGCAGCGAGTTGCCGATCGTGATCCCGAAGCCGCGCTCCAGGGGCTCACACGTGAACTTGGCGTAAAACTGGGTCCCGCTGTCCGCGTCGATCGAGATGCCCTTGGGCCGGATCAGATCGCGCCAGTTACGGGCGATCATCGTGAGGTTCGGGTTGTTCATCGTCATGGCGATCTCCTTCCTTCATGAGGTTTGCGCGGAGGTCTCACGCCGCGGCCGCACTCGACCAATCGACGCCGCCTCCTGCCCGCATCCTAGGCTCCATGCCCCCGCGCGCGAGCGCGGGATGGCGGCGCCGAGGGGAGCCCGCAGCGATCGAGCGCACCCTGCAAGGTGCGCTCGCGCCGCCGCCCTCCTCCGCGCCGCCCTCGCGCGATCAGCGCGAGTAGTACTCGACGACGAGCTGCTCGCGGATCTCCGGCTCGTTGAGATCCTCGCGGATCGGCGCGCCCTTGATCGCGCCGGTGAACGCCGCGCGGTCCACGTCGATCCAGCTCGCGACCGGGCGCTTGTCCGCGCCGCCGACGGAGGCGAGGACGCTCTTGAACTTGCGCGCCCCCTCGGTGAGCTCGACCCGGTCACCCGCCCGAACGACGTAGCTCGGGATGTCCAGCCGCTTGCCGTTCACGTGCACGTGCCCATGCCGGACGAGCTGGCGCGCCTCGGCGCGGGACGAGCCGAAGCCCATCCGGTGCACTACGTTGTCGAGCCGCCGCTCCAGCAGCCCGAGCATCTCCTCGCCCGTCCGGCCCTTGCGCCGGTTGGCCTCCTGGAAATACCCGCTGAACTGCCGCTCGAGCACGCCGTAGATGCGACGCACCTTTTGCTTCTCGCGCAGACGCACCGCGTACTCGCTCAGCTTGATGCGCCCCTGGCCGTGCTGGCCGGGGGGATACGGGCGCCGCGTGTACGCGCACTTCTCGGAGTAGCACCGCTCGCCCTTGAGGTAGAGCTTCATCCCCTCGCGGCGGCAGAGCTTGCAGACCGGACCAATGTAGCGAGCCATCGTGAATTACCTCAAACCCTGCGCCGCTTGGGCGGCCGGCAACCGTTGTGGGGGATCGGCGTGACGTCACGGATCAGCGTCACCTTGAAGCCAGCGGTCTGGAGCGCACGGAGCGCGCTCTCGCGTCCGGCCCCCGGCCCCTTCACGAACACGGCGACCGAGCGCATCCCGTGCTCCTGCGCCCGGCGCGCCGCCTCTTCCGCCGCGAGCTGCGCGGCGAACGGCGTCGACTTGCGCGATCCCTTGAAGCCGCGAGCGCCAGCGGACGACCACGCAATCGCGTTGCCGTTGATGTCCGTGATCGTCACGACCGTGTTGTTGAAGGTCGACTGAATGTGCGCGATACCCGCGGAGACATTCTTCTTGACCTTCTTCTTCTGCTTGGCCTTCGTGGTAGTGGCAGCCGTCTTCGCTTGCGCCATGGCGTCCTAATCCCCGCTCGTCACTTGGTCGCGGCAGGACGCCGCTGCAACATGCCCTTGCGCGGTCCCTTCCGGGTGCGCGCGTTCGTATGCGTCCTCTGCCCGTTCGCCGGGAGCCCGCGCCGGTGGCGGAGCCCTCGGTAGCAGCCGAGGTCCATGAGCCGCTTGATGTTGAGCTGCACCTCGCGCCGCAGGTCGCCCTCGACCTTGTACTCGGCGTCCAGGAGGTCGCGGATCGCCTTCACCTCAGCGTCGCTGAGCTCCTCGACCCGCTTGTTCTGCGGAATGTTGGTCTTCTCGCAGATTTGCAAGGCGAGAGTCCGCCCGATGCCGAACAGGTACGGCAGGGCGTAGGCGACATGCTTCCGACGCGGGAGATCGACACCAGCGATACGAGCCATGGTTACTCCAAACCGAAACGAGGGCGGGCTACCGCCGAAAGAGCTAGTTCCCCTGGCGCTGCTTGTGGCGGGGGTTCTCGCAGATGATCCGAACGACACCACGCCGCCGGACCACCTTGCACTTGTCGCAGATCTTCTTGACGCTCGGGCGCACCTTCACGGGGAGCCTCCAGATTCCTCAAAAACTACGTTACTTGTGCCGGTACGTGATCCGGCCTCGGCTCGGGTCATACGGCGAGACCTCGACGGTCACGCGGTCGCCCGGCAGGATCTTGATGTAGTACTGCCGCATCCGGCCGCTGATGGTCGCGAGGACGCCGAGGCCGTTGTCCGCCTTCACGCGAAACATGGCGTTCGGCAAGGCCTCTTGAACCACGCCGTCGAACTCGAGCTTGTCGCCCTTCGGTTCTTTCGGCGGTCTGGTCTGATTCTTACGCCTCATTCTCCACCCGAGCCCGGCCGGCCAATCGCCGACAGCACCCTGTGCGTAACTTCTTCAGGCCTCCCGACTCCATCGACGCGATGCAGCAGCTTCTTCTGCTCGTAGAACGGAAGAAGGGCGGCCGTCATCGCCTCGTAGGCGTCGAGACGCTTTGCAACAGCCTCGGGCCGATCATCGGCCCGATGCTCTAGCTCCGCACCGGGGGGCGGCGGATTATAGACGAGATGATATATCTGTCCACTGCGTTTGTCAGTTCGGCGATGGATCAGGCGTTCCTCGAGCAGGGGACGGCCCACGTCCAGCTGGATCACCGCATCAATCCGCCTGCCGTCCTGGTTGGCCAGGAGCTCGTCGAGCGCGTCCGCCTGAGGCACAGTCCTGGGAAATCCGTCCAGCAGGAAGCCATCGCTGCAGTCGGGCTCGACCGTCCTGCGCGCGATGAGGCCGATGACGGCCTCATCCGGCAGGAGTCCGCCAGAGTCCATGATGTCCAGATAGCGCTTCTCCAAGGTCCCCGATCGCTTTGCCTCGCGCAGCATGTCGCCGGTCGAGATTTGCGGGATGCCGAAGCGTGCGCACAGCAGCTTCGCCTGCGTACCCTTCCCAGCTCCAGGAGGCCCCACCAGAACCAAGATCATTTGCCCTCCATCACGCTTCCGGGAGCCTGCGGCCCCGGATGCGGGTGGCACCGGGGCCCGTCAGCCCCTCGTAGCTCCGCGTGATCAGGTGCGCCTCCAGCTGGTTCACGGTGTCGAGCGCGACGCCGACGACGATCATGAGCGACGTGCCTCCGAAGCCGAAGGGGACACGCAGCAGGTTGCCGACGATCGAGGGCACCACGCACACCGCGGCGACATAGAGCGCGCCGCCCACGGTGATCCGCTGGATCACGCGGTGAATGTAGTCCGCCGTCTGCTTTCCTGGCCTGATCCCGGGGATATTTGCCTGTTGCTTCTTCAGGTTCTCCGCGACGTCCACCGGCTGGAACGTGACGTTCGTGTAGAAGAAGCAGAAGAAGACGATGAGCAGCGCGTAGCCGGTGTTGAAGACCCAGTCCCCCCGGTTGATGATCGCCTGAATCTGCTCGGCCCCGGGGACGTTCATGTTCGCGAGCGTCTGCGGGAACATCAGCAGCGACGACGCGAAGATGGGGGGGATGGTCCCGGACGTGTTCACCTTCAGCGGCAGGTGCGCCGTCTGCCCGCCGTAGACGCGGCGACCGACCTGGCGCCGCGAGTACACGATCGGGATCTGACGCCTGCCGTTCTCGAAGAACGCGATGACGGCGATGACGAACACGATGAACGCGACGATCGCGGCCATCGTCAGGGGCTGGAGATCGCCGGCGTTCTGGGCGAAGTAGTTGCCGACCTCCTCCGGGATGCGCGTGACGATGCTCGCGAAGATCAGGAGCGAGACGCCGTTCGAGACGCCGCGCTCCGTGATCTGCTCGCCGATCCACATCAGGAACGCGGTCCCGGTCGTCAGCGTGATGACCGTCATCAGCTGAAAGCCGATGCCGGGGTGGTTCACGATCCCGGCCCCGGTCTCGCTGCTCGACAGGCCCTCGAGCATCTTCGCGATCGAGAAGGCCTGGAACAGCGAGAGCGCGACCGTGCCGTACCGCGTGTACTGATCGATCCGCCGTCGACCCTGCTCGCCCTCTTTCCGCAGCTCGTCGATGGGCTTGTAGACCATGCCCATGAGCTGCATGATGATCGAGGCCGAGATGTACGGCATGATCCCGAGCGCGAAGATCGACAGGTTCTCCAGCGCGCCGCCCGAGAACATGTTGAAGAAGCTCAGGAGCCCGCCGGACTGCTTCGCGACGTACTGCCGCATCGCGTTCCGGTCGACGCCGGGCGTCGTCACGAAGACGCCAACCCGGTAGACCGCGAGCATCACCAGGGTGAAGATCACGCGTCGCCGGAGCTCGGGGATCTTGTGGAAGTTGGTGATTCCCGCGAGGCTGGCCATAGGCGATCCTGGACTCCGGCTTGGTGGGTGCGCGTGCGCGCTGACTACGAGGACGAGGAGTCCGTCGAGTTGCCCTGGGGTGCAGGCGCCGCGAGCACGACCGCCTTGCCCCCCGCCTTCTCGATCTTCTCGACCGCTCCCTTGGAGAAGCGGTGCGCCGTCACCGTGAGCTTCTTCGTGAGCTCACCGTCGCCGAGGATCTTCAGCACGTCGAACCGCCCCTGCACGAGGCGGCGCTCGTGGAGCGCGATCAGATCGACCTGGGCGCCATTGTCGAACGCCTCGAGGTCGCCGACGTTGACGTTGACGACGATGTCCGCGAGCGGGTTGCGGAAGCCACGCTTCGGGAGGCGACGCTGGATCGGCGTCTGTCCGCCCTGAAAGTGCTTCTTGTTGATGTTGCCGCCGGCCCGCGCCTTCTGCCCTTTTTGTCCGCGGCCAGACGTCTTGCCGACGCCCGACCCCACGCCACGGCCAACGCGGAGCCTCTTGGTTACGGCGCCTTCAGGGGCTTGGAGCTTAGAAAGAATGTCCATGTTTCACACTTCCGTACGCGGCGACTCCGCTGGAATGACGATCTCGCTTCTCAGGCTTTCGACGAGGTCGCTCCGTCGGCGACCTCCTCGACCTCGACGAGGTGGAGGACCTTCTTCACCATGCCACGGAACGAGGGCGTGTTCGCGACGACCACCTCGGACCCCGGCCCACGCAGGCCGAGCCCCTTGATGATCTTGCGGGTGTGCTCGACCTGGCCGATGTTGCTGGCCCTCTGACGTACCCGGAGCTTCACTGCGAGCCTCCTTCAGCGCCGCCGCTCGGTGCACCACCGCCGCCGCCCGGCTTCCCGGGGGGCGGCGCCACGCTCGCGCGCCGTCGACCCGCGGTGTTCGTGCTACCGCGGCGCTGGTAGTCGAGCGAGTCGAGCTGCATCGACCGCTTGCCGGCGACGCTCTCCGGGCTCTTGAGCCCACGGAGCGCCGCGACGGTCGCGTGCACGACGTTGTGCGGGTTGCTCGTGCCGAGCGACTTCGACAGCACGTCGTGAATCCCCGCCGACTCGACGACGGCGCGCACCGCGCCGCCGGCGATGACGCCCGTCCCAGGGCTGGCCGGCTTGAGCAGGACCTTGCCCGCCCCGACGTGGCCGAACGAGTCGTGCGGGATGGTCACGCCGTCCAGGGGAATGCGGAACAGGTTCTTGCGAGCCTGATCGTTCCCCTTGCGGATGGCCTCCGGCACCTCGTTGGCCTTGCCCAGGCCGATGCCCACGTGCCCCGCTTCGTCGCCCACCACGACCAGCGCCGAGAAGCTGAAGCGCCGGCCGCCCTTGACGACCTTGGCGACGCGGTTGATGTGGATGACTCGCTCTTTCAGCTTCTCTTCGTCGACATGATCGAACGCCATAACCGTCCTCTATCACGTTCTCCGCCGCGGCAGTTGACCGCGCCCGCCGCCCTCACCATCAGGGCAGCGGCTGTGGGAGTCAGAAATCGAGACCTGCCTCGCGCGCCGCCTGGGCGAGGGCGCTGACGCGCCCATGATACAGATAGCCGTTGCGGTCGAAGACGACCTTCTCGATCTGCCTGTCCTTGCAGATCCTCGCGATCAGAGCCCCGACCTTCTTCGCCGCCTCGACCTTGTTGTCCTCGTCGAGGGAGCCCTTGAGGTCCTTCGACAGAGTCGAAGCGTGGGCGAGGGTCTTGCCGCTCACGTCGTCGATGACCTGCGCGTAAATGTGCTTCGAGCTGCGGAAGACGCTGAGGCGCGGGCGCTCCGGCGTCCCCTCGACCTTCTTGCGGATGCGGAGCTTCCGGCGCTCCCGACCGACGATTTTCATGCCCATGACCGTCTCGTCCCTCGGTGCAGCGGCGTACACGCCGCCGCTCGCCTTTACTTCTTGCCGCCCTTGCCGGCCTTGCCAGCCTTCTCCCGCACGCGCTCGCCGCGGTATCGGACGCCCTTGCCGCCGTACGGCTCCGGCGGCCTGAAGCCACGGATCGTCGCGGCCGTCTGCCCGATGAGCTCCTTGTCCGCGCCCGTCAGGACCAGGACGGTGCCCTTCGAGTCCGCCGGGATCGTCGCCGTGAGCCCCGTCGGCACCGGGAACGTCACCGGGTGGGAGAAGCCGAGGGCGAAGTTCAGCGTCGTGCCCTTGAGCTCGACGCGATAGCCGGTCCCCTTGAGCTCGAGCGTCCGCTCGTAACCCTCGGCGACGCCCTTCACCATCGCGGCCACGAGCGCCCGCGTGAGGCCCTGGAGGCGCGACCCGTCGCGCCCAGGCGCCACCGAGCTCACGTGCAGCTTGCTGCCCTCGAGCTTGATGTCCACCTTGTCGGTGATCGCGCGGGAGAGCTGGCCCTTCGGACCCTTGACGTCGATCTTCCGGCCGTTGACGGTCGCGGTGACCCCCTTCGGCAGGTCGATCGGGCGCTTGCCAACGCGCGACGTCTTCGGAGCGAGCCGGCTGTCACCGTTCGCGGGCTGGGCTGCGTTCGCCTGAGCTTCCATCACCACACCTCGCAGATCAGCTCGCCACCCATCTTGAGGCGGCGCGCATCCCTGTCGCTCATGAGCCCGCGGGACGTGCTCAGGATCGAGATCCCGAGCCCGCTGAACACGCGCGGGATCCTGTCGTGACGCACGTACACGCGGCGCCCGGGGCGGGAGACGCGGCGCACGCCGTCGATCGCGCTCTGTCGATCGCGCCCGTACTTGAGCACGATCGTGAGCTTCTTGGGACCCTCACCCTCGGTCTCGCGCACGTCGGCGATGAAGCCCTCGGACTTGAGGATCTCCGCGACCGCGGCCTTGATGCGACTCGCGGGGACCTCGGTCCGGTCGTGCCGCGCGAGCGCCGCGTTGCGAATGCGGGTCAGCATGTCGGCGATGGGATCGGTCATCATAGAATCACCAGCTGGCCTTGATCACACCAGGGAGCTCACCACGGAGCGCGAACAACCGAAGGCAGACGCGGCAGAGCTCGAAGTCGCGGTAGTAAGCGCGCGCGCGCCCGCACACCTTGCAACGGTTCTTTTGCCGCGTAGAAAACTTCGGCGGACGGTTCAGCTTCGCAAACTCTTTTGCACGGGCCATCGAAAATCCCTCAATGCCGGAACGGGATGCCAAGCTCGGTCAGGAGCGCGCGTCCTTCTTCGTCCGTCTTCGCCGTGGTCACGAACGAGATGTTGAGCCCCTTCACGACATCGATCTTGTCGTAGTCGATCTCGGGGAAGATGATCTGCTCGCGCAGGCCCATCGTGAAGTTGCCCTTGCCGTCGAACCCCTTCGGGCTCACGCCCTTGAAGTCGCGAACACGCGGAAGAGAGAACGCGATCAGGCGATCCACGAACTCCCACATCCGCTCGGCACGCAGGGTCACCATCACCCCGATGGGCAGGTTCTCGCGCAGCTTGAAGGTCGCGATCGACTTCCGGGCCCGGGTCACCACCGGCTTCTGGCCGGAGATCGCCCGCATGTCCTCGACGGCGGAGTCGATGATCTTCGGGTTCTGCACCGCGGCGCCGAGACCCATGTTGATGACCACCTTCTGCAGGCGGGGCACCATCATCGGGTTCTTGTAGCCGAACTTCTTCGCGAGCGCGGCCGTCACGCTCTTCCTGTAGTGCGTGCGAAGCCGCGGCGCATAGTTCGGGTCGCGCGGGCGCTCCTCGGCCGGCCCGGAGGCCTCGGCGTCGGCGCCCTTGGCCCTCGCGCCCTTGGCTTCCTTGCTCTTGGCGGGCGCCTGCGGCTTGGCCTGCTGCGGCTTGGGCTTGTCCTTGCCCTTGCCGGCGTCCTTGGCCGCCTTGTCCTTGTCCTTCTTGTCCGCCATGGCTAGCCCACACCGATCGCGCTGCCGCTCTTGCCGACGCGCGTCTTCTTGCCGTCCTCACCGACGCGGACCTTCACGCGCGTCGGCTTGCCCGTCGCCGGATCGACCGGCATGACATTCGAGGCGTGAATCGGCGCCTCCTTGGTGATCTTCCCACCCTCCTGATTGCGCGGCGTGGGCCGCTGGTGGCGGGTCACCGTGTTCAGGCCTTCCACGACCACGCGATCCTCGTCAGCGAGGATCTTGGTGATCCGGCCCTGCTTCCCCTCCTCCTTGCCGCTGATGACCTGCACGAGGTCACCGACCCTGAGGCGCTTCATCAGAGGACCTCCGGAGCGAGAGAGATGATCTTCATGAACTTCTTCGCGCGGAGCTCACGGGCGACCGGCCCGAAGATACGGGTACCGATCGGCTCCTTCTCCTTGTTGATGAGGACCGCGCTGTTCCCGTCGAACTTGATGTAGCTGCCGTCCGAGCGCTGGTACTCCCGGGCGGTGCGGACGACGACGGCGCGCGCCGTCTCGCCCTTCTTCACCTTGGTGCCCGGCAACGCCTCCTTGATCGAGACGACGATGACGTCGCCGAGAGCGGCGTACTTGCGGCGCGAGCCGCCGAGCACCTTGATGCACTTCACGATTCGGGCGCCGGAGTTGTCCGCGACCTCGAGATGCGTCGACACCTGGATCATGGCGCTACTCCTCCACCGGGCGGGCAACGAGCTTGGTCACGAGCCACCGCTTGTCGCGGGAGATCGGCCTGTGCTCCGTGATCTCGACGCGATCGCCCACCTTGTACTGGTTCGTCTCGTCGTGCGCCTTGTAGCGCTCCCGCTGACGGACGTACTTTTTGTACACAGGGTCGAGCGCGTTCCGGATGACCTCGACGGTGACCGTCTTGTTCATCTTGTCGCTGGTCACCTTGCCGACCAGCTTGCGCCGGAAGCCGTGCGCCTTCGCCTCGGTCTCGGCCTGCGCAGGCGCCGCGGCTGCCAGCTCGGGCGCCGCAGCGGCCGGCTGCTGGGTCTCTGCCTTCTTCTTCGCCATGGCTACGCCTTCTCCTCGGCACGCGCGCGCTGCGTGAGGATCGTCTTCACCCGCGCGAGATCCCGCTTCGACTTGCGGATCGTCGCCGTGTCGTTCAGCCGATTCGTGAAATTCTTGAACCGCGCCTCGAACAGGCCCGCCGCCAGAGACTTCTCGAGCTCGCGCAGGTGCTCGGTGGTGCGTTCACGCAAATCCTTCGCCTTCATCGCCTACCTCACGTCAGCCCGCGGGCGAGGAACTTGCACTGCATCGGGAGCTTGTGCGACGCGAGGCGGAACGCCTCCTTCGCAGTCTCCTCGCTCACGCCGCTGATCTCGTACATCACGCGGCCCGGCTGCACGAGCGCGCACCACTCCTCGGGCGCGCCCTTGCCCCCACCCATGCGGACCTCGAGCGGCTTCTTCGTCACCGGACGGTCCGGGAAGATGCGGATCCAGAGCTTGCCCGCGCGCTTCACGTGCCGCTGGATCGCCATACGAGCCGCCTCGATCTGCCGCGAGGTGACGCGGGCAGGCTCGACGCACTGGAGCGCAAAGTCGCCGAAGGAGACGTCGCTGCCCGTCATGGCGAGGCCGCGGTTGTTCCCCTTCTGCATCTTGCGGAACTTGGTTCGCTTCGGAGACAGCATTCTGCAATCCCTCTACTGGATCCGGCGCGCCTTACGCTGCAGGACCTCGCCCTTGAACATCCAGACCTTCACGCCGATGATGCCGACCTTCGTCTTCGCCTCGGCCAGGCCGAACTCGATGTCGGCGCGGAGCGTGTGCAGCGGCACCCGGCCCTCGCGGTAGGTCTCGACGCGGCTCATCTCGCTGCCACCGAGCCTGCCGGCGCAGCGCACGCGGATGCCCTTCGCGCCGAACTTCATCGCGGTGGCCACCGCCTTCTTCATCGCCCGGCGGAACGCGATCCGGCGCTCGAGCTGCGTCGCGATGTTCTCGGCGACGAGCTGCGCGTTGGTCTCGGCCTTCCGGACCTCCTGCACGTCGATGAACACCTCGTTGTCGGTGAACGACGACACGCCGGGGAAGAGCGTCTCACCCTTGGATGCGGTGCCGACGTTCCCGCTCTTCAGCGTCTCGATGCCCTTGCCGCCCTTGCCGATCACCATGCCGGGGCGGGCGGTGAAGACGATCACCTTCGCGCGGTTCGCGGCGCGCTCGATCTCCACGCCGGCGATGTTGGCGTTGTAGAGGTACTGCTTGATCGCGCGCTTGATGCGGATGTCCTGGTGGAGCCACTTCTGATACGCAGCGCCGTCCTCGTACCACTTGCTGCTCCACGTCTTGATGACACCGACGCGGAAGCCATACGGATGGGTCTTTTGTCCCATAGCGGCAGGTCCTCTACTTACTTTCTCTCGTCGACTTCGATGACGATGTGCGACACGCCCTTGGTGATCCGGGTCGCACGGCCCATCGCGCGCGGCCGCCAGCGGCGGTTGAACTTGTTCGGCCCCTTGTCGACGGTGGCCTTGCTGATGAAGAGCGCGTCGATGTCGGCGCCCGCCTGCTGGGCGTTCGCGACCGCGCTCTCGATGATCTTCCGCAGGACGGGGGCTCCGCTCTTCTGCGTGAACGAGAGCAGCTGGATCGCCTCGTCCGCGTCGCGACCTCGAACGAGATCGGCGATCATGCGAGCCTTGCGCGGGGCGATCCGCGAAAACATCGCACTGGCTTTGCTTACCATTCGAGACACCTCGCGACACCGGCGGGCGGAGTTACTCCGTACCGGGTTTCGGTTCGCTGCGAACCGGTTGCACCGTCGTACGCTTCCGGTCCCAGCCCGACGTCCATCGACGTGGGCCCCCTTCGCGTCACCGGGGGGGTTCCCGCGGCGGCCGAAGGAGCGGAGCTGGGATCGAAGCGCCGTTACGGCTCTTCTACTGGGAGACCGGGAGGACACCCGATCGCCCGGGAAAACGGAGCGCGGTGATTACCAGCGGGGGGCGCGGTACGCAAGCGCGATCCTTCCGCTCCCCTTCAGTTTGTTTCGCGCGTCCCCGCGGGCTGAGCAGCTTTTCAGATCCTCCTGAACGGACGTCGGGGGCTCCGGGCACGCCGAGCCTGGTGCCCGGGCAGGCGGACGGATGAACACGAGGCCGAGTTCTGTTCTTGACACTGACGAAATACAGCTGAAACAAGCTGTCGACGGCGGCCTGAGCCGTCGACGGCGGAGGTGCACCCCCCGGAGCGTCGGCGTCGGACGGCTGGACCAGGCCGAAGAGCAGGATTGCGAGGGGAATAGGGGAGCCCCAGGTTCAGTCGAACGCACCAGGCCGTGGAACTCTTCCCTGACATTGTAGGAGGCAACGTGACCATGCTTGCTCGCCATCGCCATTCTTTCCTCGCGCTTACCTTTATCTTGCCCGCCATCTACACCGGCTGCGTCGTGACCACGGAGGACACCGACAACGAGGTGGACCAGACGGTCGGCCCCGGCGTCACCCACGGATCCACGAGCAGCGGCGGCGACGGCGGCCAGGGCGGCGACGGCGGCCAGGGCGGCGACGGCGGCGACGGCGGCACCGGCGGCGACGGCGGCCAGGGCGGCACCGGCGGCAGCGACGCCTGCATCGAGGCGTCGGACGGTAACCTCACGGTCGCGGCCTGTGACGAGCTCAACATCTCGCCTGCGCAGGGGGCGACGAGCCAGTGCGGCGCGAACCGCGACGAGGACCCGATCGGCTACGGGCTCTGCAAGCACGGCTTCGCCGTCTTCTCCCCGGGTCACGCCGCGGACCTCGTGGACTGCCTGAGCGACATCGGCGTGGAGCGGGCGTGCGATGTGGATCCCGTTCAAGCGTGCATGAACCGCACGTACGCCAACGCGTGCCCGCACCAGGCCGACGAGATCTGCGACACCATCTCCGACTTCTGCGACGCTGGCACGTTCGACCCCGCCAAGTGCGCGGCTCAGATGAACCCCCTCAACCGAGATGCAGCGGACGATCTCGTCGCGTGCATGAACGACAACCCCGATGTCTCCTGCCAGGAGGCTTACGACGCATGCTACGAGGAGATCATGGCCTTCGAGTGACCCGGCCGCCGCCACGGGTGCACAGCCTGCGCGCCCATCGTGCGCGCTCTGCTCTCGCCGTTCTTTTCCCCTGGCATTCGACGCACACCAGATGACCTCTGGGCCTCTCACCAGCTCACACCCACCTTAGCGCCCCAGCGCGCGCACCCTCTCATGTAGGCCCGTTCGGGGAGCCCCCGAGCGCGGTATTCGGTTGCAAAAAAGATCGCGGGAAGGGATCCTCGGCTCCTCCGTGGCCAAGGACTCCTCCCGCCCGCGCCTGGCAGCCTCCGTTCCGCGATCGCCGGGGGCGCGTCCATTCCGCGGCGGAGCGCTCCTCGGCGTGCTCGTCGCGTCGGCCGGCTGTGCTCCGGGGTCGACGACAGCGGAGCAGATCACGCCGCGCCTGATGGTGCGCGCCTCGCTCGAGGGGACCGCCGCCGTCCCGACGGAACGGCGCATCAAGGCCAAGGAGAGCGCGCTCGCTGCCGTCAAGGACAGCGCAACGCTCGCCTCGGGGATGGAGTCCGAGATCGGCGCCATCCCGATGTCCTCCTCGACGGCCAGCGCGCGCTGCCCCGCGGAGATGGCCCTCGTCGACGATCGCGTGTGCGTCGACCGCTGGGAGGGCGCTCTGGTCGAGGTGACGCCCAGCGGTGAGCGCCCCTGGTCGCCTTACGATCCGATTGACGGGAACGAGCGCCGCGTCCGCGCCGTGTCCTGGCAGGGGGTCATGCCCCAAGGCTACATCAGCGGGCGGCAGGCCAAGCTGGCGTGCGCGGCATCGGGCAAGCGCCTGTGCACCTCGGAGGAGTGGGTGACCGCCTGCCGAGGGCCGGACGACACGACGTTCCCCTACGGCGCGCTCCGCCAGCAGGGCGCGTGCAACGATGACGAGCGACGGGTTCACCCCGTCGCCGAGATCGCGGCGCTGCTCGACATCAAGCCCGAGGAGCGCTGGACGACGGCGATGAACAACCCGCTCATCAACCAGCTGTCCCAGGCGCTGCTCCCGACGGGCGAGCGCGCGGGATGCACCAACGCCTACGGCGTGTTCGACATGGTAGGCAACCTCCACGAGTGGGTCGATGATCCGAGCGGCACCTTCCGTGGCGGCTATTTCATGGACACGACGCGCAACGGCGAGGGCTGCAAATATGCCACGACCGCCCACTCCTTCGGCTACCACGACTACTCGACGGGCTTCCGGTGCTGCATGGATCCGGAGCAGGCCGACTAGCGCTGGCCGCGCGGCGCGCGGCCGGCACGATAGCGGGGTGCAGGTTGGTTTGATACGGGCTCAGCCGCTAGGCAGGCGAGTGAGGCGTACGAAGGTACGCCGCAGCGAGCCGAACGACGCGGATGAGCCTGTAGCGCGCGAACCCGCACCCCGCTATGGGGCAGACGCGAATCGAACGCGGAGCTCGGGGCGATCCAGCGGGGAGACAGGGCGGTCGCCGCGCGCGCATCTTTCCGTGACGCCACGGGCGCTCCGACAAGGCGGCTCGGGCGCGGCGCGAGCGAGCGTGCGAGTCGTGGAGAAGCCAGGGCCGCCGCGCAGCAAGCCAGGGCGACACCAGCGAAGAGATTGCCGATGCTCGACTCCATAGTGAGCGCGCCCACGCGGCGCCGTGCCGCCGCGACCGCCCTTGCCGCCCTGACGGCCCTCCTGGCGCTCGGTTGCGGGAAGAAGGAAAAGACAGCGCCCATCACCGTCCCGCCGCCCCCGGGCGCGGCGTCCTCGGATGAGCTCACCACCGCCATTGGCCAGGCGCGTGGCATCGATTCGGCGCTCGCGCCGTCGTCGACCCGATGGCGACGAGCGTTCGTGCTCGATGAGAGGCGAGCCGTGGTGACAGGAGAGGTCGAGAACGAGGCGATCGCGCTCGTGACCGAAAACGCAGGCCGGACCTGGCGATCTCTGCGGCGCGTCCGCGAGGGGTGGTCGACCTGGTCGGTCGGCGGAGACGGCGCCACGGTGCTCACCACCGGTCCGCGTGGCCCGGCTCTCCCGACGGAGACACGCGGGAATCGAGGGACGCCGTCCGCGCTGGACCCGCCGAGTCTCTTCTTCGCTCCGTTCGAGGCGACCGACCTCTCGGCGCCTTCACCGGTCACGCTACCCGCGCTGAGCCGCGGAGCACGGCCGCTGGTGAACGCTGTGCCCGCGGTGCTCTCCGCCGAGAGCGCCGCGCTGCTCGTGGAGCCCAAGCCTCGGCACGCGACCCTCGTCTATGCGGGGCCGGCGGGCGCCCAGCCGGTGCCTCCCGTCCCGCTTCCCACGCAGGAACAAGCGCTGCCCGTGCCTTATGGCCGCCCACCGATGCTCCTGTCGGTGCGCGGGCGCAACCTCCTCGTGCGGCCCGTCCCCGCGCCGGGGAAGCCGCTCGACGCACCGAAGAGCGTCGAGGGACTCGCGATGAACCCAGCGGCTATCGCCGCGCTCTCCACGACACCAGCATGCGACTTCGCCGGCTGGTCGATCCAGCTCGTTCCTCAGCCGCCCGACAAGACCGCCGTGGTCGCCGTCTCCGCTGCCCAGACAGCCGTGCTGAAGCTCCCGGCGAAAGCTCCGCCTGGAGCGTCGGTCGGCTGCGCAGCCGATCGGATCATGGTCGAAGTCATGACGCCCACAACCGGAGAGCCCACGCTCGCGACGTGCACCCTCCAAGGCACCTGCGTCATCGCCGAGAAACCGCCCTTTCGCCCCTGGCTGGAGCCGCATGAACGGTCTATCGCCCTGGCGCCCACACGCGAAGGCGTCACCGCAGTGCTGACTTCCCGCGCGGCAGCGCGATGGGGGCTCTATATCGCGCTATCGCCGGAAGTGGGCAAGATCTACGACGTCCCCAGGATGATCGGCGAAGGCACAGGCGAGCGCGGCCGTATCGAGCTCGGAACCCTCCTCTCGTTCGGAAATCGACTCTTGATGCTCCTCCAAGCGGACGTCACCGGGACATCGCGCCGCGGCTGGTACGTCGCGGCCTCCGATGATGGCGGGCTCACCTGGAGCCCGCCCTGAGCTCCGTCTCGAACGGGATAGTCATTCCAAACGCAGCGCGTCAGCACAGCTTGCATCCCATCTGATGCTGACGTGCGCGGTGGTCCCCAGACCTACTTCGGAGGAGCGGCAGCCGGAGCGACGCGCTTGCGCCCCTTGACGCTCGGCTTCTTCACGACAGGCGCAGGCCCAGCCGCGGTCTTGCGCGCGTTCGCGCTCGCCTGCTCGGCGGTCTTCGCGTCGCCTGCATAGCGGGCGAAGCGACGATCGCCGCCTTGGAAAATCCGCTTCTCCAGCTTCAGCTCCTTCAGCGCGGCGGCGGCGCGGGTCTGCGGGATACCCGCCTGCTTCGCCACCTCGCTCGCGCTGACGCCAGAGCTCGCTTTGACGACGCGCTCGACGGCATCCAGCGTCTCCTGACGCTCCGCCGAGGCGGCCGGCGACTTGCGCGGGCGACCAGGCCGACGCTTCGGCGCGGCGCCGCGCTTGGCCGCGACGGAAGACGTTTTGGACTGGACCGCTCCAGCAGCGCGGGCGCGCGCGCGGCTGCGGCGCGGCGCCGCAGGAGGAACCAACGGCGCTTCCCCTGTCACGGCGCCCAGCTGATTCTTGACGAGCGCGAGGATCGCCTCGTCCGGCATTTTCCGCACGAGGTTTACAATCTGCTGTGAAAAGGCGTCCGTTGCCATGTGCTCTCCCTCGTCGCCGAATCCAGCTCGGCGGTTGGATACGACTATGCCGTTGCCACTTGCCTGGTCAAGCGAATTGAGGATAGAGGGCCGTCTTTTCTTTCAATAGGCGCTGCGGGCGGGCTCAATCGGAGAGCTCATTGGACGGGACGGCCCCGAACGGCTGGGCTGCTTTGCTCGACAGGCGCCGAGCGATGAAACCCCCGCCAGCGTCGATTGATGGCCGAGACCCCTCCCCCGCGCAGGACGGCCTCGAGGCCGCGCCAATCCTCTCTCGGCCCCCTGACGATGCACCGCGGCATTGCGTGTCTCGGGTGCTCGGGTCTGGTCAGGTAAGCACCGTCCGAGAACCGAGCAACCCCGCGCCTCGGGGCCGCGCCCGTCACGGGCGGCAATGCGGGCGCGCGCACATCCGCGAGGTGCAGCGACCCGGCGCGAGCCTCCCCGCCCCCAATCATTGAAGCGCCTCACGCAGGGTGCGACCGCCTGGCGACCCCACACAGGCGGCCGGCGCGTGGCTACATTGCACGCCCCGGGCGCACGACTGACCTATGCGGAGGCGTGATAGGATGCCCGCTCGGCGGGTGGGGCGCAGCACGGACGCTTCGCTATGAGCGCCGGCGGGGCGGGGAGTCCGGGTCGAGCTCTCGACACGACATCCGCTCATCACGCCGGGGATTTCGCGGACCCACGCTGACCGCCCGATCGCGCGCCAACCCGCCGAGCTCTTCGAAATGACGACTCTGCGCCGGTCTCGCCGCCGGATGCGCGCTCGGGCCCGCAGTGCCGCTCTCAACATCACGCGCGCGGCCGCCGCCCGCGGCTCCCGCTGGGTAGGCGCCTGAGGGCCGTCGTGTCCGGCGGACCGGTGTGTACGCGCGGCTCAGGCTCATCCCGCAAGACACCTCGTTACATAGCGGAGCGCGGAGGCGCGCTCATCGTCGTCTTCGGCCTCTCCGATCGAGCCTTTCCGAGAGAGCTCAGCCTTCGGCCCCCGCGCTCGCGAGCGCGAGTCCGCGCGTCCGCCCCGAGGGCACGTCCTCTACGACATTGGCGCCTGCGCCAATGGGAGGAGGACGAGGCGGGGAGCCGGCCGGCTCCGTCTCGACTTCTTCAAACGCCTTCCTGTCCATATCTACGACGCCCACGATCCACCCCGCCCCCGCTCGACCTCCGTCCGACCGGCGGCCGAGATTGACCAGCCGCCGACAATCGGTTGACACGCGCTTCGGCCGCGGAGAAGGATGCGCGCATGTCACTGGTGCGCGTGCTCGAGCCAGAGGTCATGGATACCGACGAGGACGCGCGGGCCTACGACAGCATGGACCACGCCGCCGTGAACACGGCGTTCTGCGACGCGCTCCTCTCCCACAACCCCGGTCTCGCATACGCCCTCGACGTCGGCACAGGGACGTGCCTGTTGCCCATCGAGCTTTGCAGGCGCGCCCCCGCCGCGCGGATCAAGGCGATCGATCTCTCCGCGGCGATGCTCGAACTCGGGCGCCGCCATGTCGAGCAGGCCGGGCTCACCGAGGCCATCGCGCTCGCGCTCGTGGATGCCAAGGCGCTGCCCGAACCGGATGAGACATTTTCAGCCGTGCTCTCGAACAGCATCGTCCACCACGTCCCGGAGCCAGCGCAGGTGCTGCGCGAGATGCTCCGCGTCCTCCAGCCCGGCGGGCTCCTGTTCGTGCGGGACCTGGTCCGTCCGGAAGACGAGGCGTCGCTCGCCGCCCTCGTCGACATGTACGCGGCGAACGACACGGCGTACCAGCGAGCCCTCTTCGACGCGTCGCTGCGCGCGGCGCTCTCGCTCGACGAGGTGCGTGAGGTGCTGCGCTCGCTCCGGATTCCCCCCGAATGCGCGCAGATGACGAGCGACCGGCACTGGACCCTCGCGTTCCGCAGGGCCTCCTGATCCGCGGGCGCCGCGCGCTGGTCCGGGCCGCGGCGCGGGCACGTCAAATCGACGCGACGGCCAGCCCGGCTCGTAATAAAAGCGTCCACGTGAACGCCATCGGAACACGAGCTCGCCGGGCGCGCGGCGTTGCCCCCGCGCTCTTCCTGTCCTTCGCCATCGTCCTCGCGGCATGCGAGGAGGGCCCGCCTCGCCCGAGCGAGCCGGAGCGGCCCGCACCCCCGTCGCCTCAGCCGAGCGCGGGGCTCGCGCCGCCCGCGGCCAGCTCGGCCGCCGCAGAGCCCCCGAGCGCAAGCGCGCCGGGAGACGCGGGCGAGCCGAAGGGCACGCCCGCATGGCAAGGGACATGGGAGGGGCGCTACGACGCCAAGAAAGGCAGCGTCGTGATGCCCCCGAAGGTCAAGGACGCCGCGCGCCAGAAGGACGACGGGAAGCAGGTCACCGGCCCTGGCACGGTGACGCTGACCATCGAGCCGAGCGGTGAGCTGAAGGGCACCGCGAAGGGAGCGCTCGGCGACGCGACGCTCGTGGGAAAGGTCGAGGACGGCATGGTCCGCGCATCGGTCTTCCCCGACGATCCGCGCGCGCCGAACGCGATGACCGGCGTCCTGGTCGGCGAGCTGAAGGAGAACGTCGTCCACGGCAGGATCCGGGTGACCGGGCCCGATGCCCTCCTGGTGCGCGAGTCCCCCATCGAGCTGAAGAAGAAATGAGCAGCGCAGCCGGGCGAGACGTCGACGCCGGCGTCTCGCCCGGCTGCGTCGCGCGTCAGCTCGCTGCGCCGGCTCCTCCCGGCTCGCCTGCTGGCGCGCGGCCCTGCGGCTCCTGCGGCGCAGCCCCGGCCTCTCCCGCTGCACTGCCGCGCGCGCCGCCGCGACCCGCCTCCGCCCGCCGCTCCTCGCGCTGGCGCGCCACCTCGGCGTCCCGTTGCTCGTACGCCACGATGATCCGCTGCACGAGCGGGTGGCGCACGACGTCGACCTCGGTGAACGAGCAGATCGCAATCCCGTCGATCCCCGCGAGCAGCTCGCGCGCCTCCGCGAGGCCGCTGCGCGCGCCGTGCGGGAGATCGACCTGCGTGACGTCGCCCGTCACCACGGCGCGGGAGGCGTAGCCGAGGCGGGTGAGGAACATGCGCATCTGGTCGCTCGTCGCGTTCTGCGCCTCGTCGAGGATGACGAAGCAATCGTTGAGCGTGCGGCCGCGCATGAAGGCCAGCGGCGCGACCTCGATCTGACCGCGCGTCACGAGGCCTTGCGCCTTGTCCGCATCCATCATGTCATGGAGCGCGTCGTAGAGCGGGCGCAGGTAAGGATTCACCTTCTCGGCGAGATCGCCGGGGAGGAAGCCGAGCCGCTCTCCCGCCTCGACGGCAGGACGGGTCAGGATGATCCGCTTCACGCGGCGCTCGAGCAGCGCGTGCACCGCCATGGCCATCGCGAGGTAGGTCTTGCCCGTCCCCGCCGGCCCGATGCCGAACGTCATGTCGTGCGATCGGATCGCCTGGATGTAGCGCTTCTGCGCCAGCCCCTTCGCCGAGATAGGCCGACGGCGCGCCGAGATGAGGACGACGTCCTCGAACAGCTCCCGCAAGGTCATCCCCGGGTCGTCCCGGAGCGCCTGCACTCCGCGCACGTAGTCCTGGGGATCGAGGACCACGCCGCTCCTCAACATCTGCGCGGCCTCTGCCAGGCACCGCTCGGCGAGGGCGACCTTGTCGGCGTCCCCGGCGAGCCGGATCGTGTTGCCTCGAACGCCCGACTCGATGCCAAGAGTGCGCGCGATGAGCTTGAGATGCTCGTTCCCCGGCCCGGCGAGGGCCACCAAGGTGCTGTTGTCGAGCACCTCGACATCCGCCGTGATCCGCACGCTGGTCGTCATCCCGTGATCCTTCCCCGCCTCTGCCCCGGCGCTCCGTCGCCGGCACGTGCCGCCACTCCATGAGCAGGACCTTGACGCGGCTCACCTCTCGCTCGAATGTCGCGCTCGCTCGCCGTAGGGCCTACACAGAATCGTAACGTCCTGGTCATAATTTCGCGTCGCAGTGCATGCGAGATCCGGCGAGCGGGCGAGCCGCACACAGGGAGAACTGCATGAGGTTAGCTACATCGGCGCTGCTGGGCATGACTGTTACGCTGTCGGGCCTTTCGGCGCTAGCACAGCCTGGACCTCAGGGCCCAGCGCAACCTGCCCCGCCGCCGCCTCCGGCCGCTGCCCCGGCGGCTCCTGCCGGCGCGGTTCCGCCCGCTGCCGCTGCCGCTCCGACGCCCGCACCGCCGCCCGACGCGGCGCCGCCCGCAGAGCAGCTGCCGCCGCCCCCGCCCCCTGGAGCGGCACCGACCGCCGCGCCGCCTCCTCCGCCTGCGCAGGTGTTCGCGCCGACCGCCGGTGCCGCCATCGTGAAAGAAGAGCGGCAGCCGCTCGCCGGCTGGCACGGCGGCTTCTTCCTCCGGGACGCGAACGACACCTTCCGGCTCTACCCGAAGGGGAGGCTGAACTTCGACTTCGCCAGCAGCTTCGGCCCCGGCGTGTCGGACGTGTCGGCGGCGGGCGGTGGGAGCGCGCTCAAGCCGCGCCTCTTCATCCGCCGCGCGCGGCTCGAGGTGGCCGGCGAGTTCCTGAAGAGGTTTTCCTTCGATGTCGACGTCGACTTCGGCGGCCAGGGGCTCGCGAACGCCAACGGCCGGACCGAGAACGCCGCCGCTGCGGCCGGGCAAACGCCGACGGCCGAGAGCGCGCGCTTCGCGCCCGTCGAGAGCACCACCGCGAACGCCGTGCTCGCCGACGCCTGGATCAACTACTCGGTCATGCCCGCGCTCAACTTCCTGTTCGGGCAACACCAGGCGTTCTTCTCGATGGATAACCAGACGAGCGACAACAGCACGACGTTCATGGAGCGCAACATCGCGACCCGGAGCTTCGCCTACCCCGAGGGCAAGGACATCGGCCTGACGATCTGGGGCGACGTGGCCGACAGGATGGTCGTCTACGGCGTCAGCATGGTCGGCGGCGACGGGCAGAACCGGCCGGGCGTCGACAGCCAGTTCGATTTCATCGGCCGCGTGGTCGCGCGCCCGTTCGCCGGCGACAAGAAGGGGTTGCTCGCGAAGGCGCAGATCGGCGTCAGCGCGCGCTACGGCGACCGCGACCAGGAGTACGTGGGCTACGACTATGCGCCCATCAGGACGGCGCAGGGCTACACGCTCTGGGGCGCCGGCTACACGGACTCGCTGAAGCGCCCGATCCACGTCATCCCGTCGGCCTCGCAGGCCGCGATCGGCGGCGAGCTCCGGCTGCCCATCAAGATGGTCGAGCTCCGGGCCGAGGCGTACTACGTCGCGAACGAGACGCGCGAGGCGGTGGAGGGCTTTCAGCTCACCAACACCGAACGGCTCGGGCAGGTGAAGGGGCTCGGCTGGTACGTGCAGCTCTCGGCGTGGCCGGTCGGCGACGCCTTCGTCAGCGGCGATCCAGGGTTCAGCCCGCGCCCCACGAAGGTCGATCTGTCGAAGGAGCTCGAGAAGCCGAAGTCGGGGCTCGAGGTGGCGGCGCTCCTCGCGGGGATCAACGCGACGTACGACGGCGCGTCCCGCGGGGGTGCGTACGACGAGAAGACGCCGGGCGCCGAGGGGGGGCCGGGCACCGACCTCAACGTCATGCAGATCGGCCTCGCCGCGAACTACTGGTACACGAAAAACATACGGCTCGGCGTGAATTACAGCGCCTACCTGACGCCCGGCAGCGGCTCCAGCGAGAACCTCCTCCGGGTGCCCGGCAATACGGTGACGCCAGCCGATCCGGACGCGCATGCGCTGCACGAGCTCGGCGCCAGGCTCAGCATGTCGTTCTGACGCGCCCTCGCCCCGCCGCGGCCGGCGTCCCGGCCGCGCCCCTCATCCTTTTGTCCTCCAACGATCCGCGGCGCGCCGGCAGCGCGGGAGCCCCGCCGGCGAGGTCGCGCGCCTCAATTTTGGCCCAGGACAGCGCGGCGGGGTACCCGTCGGGCCATGCGCGACATGCGTCAGTGGATCGCCGTCGGTGCAGCCGTGGGGCTCGTGGCCGTGACCCTCCCCATGCTGCGCGAGCACGACGTCCAGCTCGGGGGGCTGCTCGCCAAGAAGACGACCGCCGGGGGCCCGACGATCACGCGGACCGTGACGCCGCCGCCGCTCACGGACCTCGATCTGACGCGCATCGACGACCGGAGGACCCCGCCCACGGCGCCGGCGCACGGCGACCGCGTCGCGGAGCTGACCGTCGACCCGATGTACCAGCGGGCGGCGCTCGGCTTCCTGCGGGCAGGCCAGGTCCCGGAGGGCGCGGTCGTCATGACCGATATCCGCACCGGGAAGGTGCTGGTCTGGGCGAGCTACGTGAACGAGGGGGCGATGCACGACGTCGCTGCAGAGGCCACCGCGCCGTCGGCGAGCGTCTTCAAGGTCGTGACCGGAACCGCCCTCGTCGAGGCGGGCCTGAGCCCGAACACCAAGCAGTGTTATTCGGGCGGCGAGCACTCGATCCGGCCGGCGGACATGGTCGACAACAAGCGCCGCGACAAGTACTGCGCGACGCTCGCGCAGGCGATGGGCCGGAGCATCAACACGGTGTTCGCGCGGCTCGCCGCGAAGAACCTCGACCGCGAGAAGCTCGGCGCCGTGGCCGAGAAGCTCGGCTGGGGTCAGGACACGCCGTTCGACGTGAAGGTCGCGACGAGCACGATCGCGCTCCCGGAAGACGATCTCGGCTTCGCGCGGACCGCGGCGGGCTTCTGGAACACGACGCTGTCGCCGTTCCAGGGGGCGAACCTGGCGACCACGCTCGCCAATGGCGGCGAGATGATCCGGCTCCACGTCGTGTCGAGCGTCAAGGACGAGATCGGCGACATCTACCAGGGCCCGAGCGAGCGCCAGGTGCTCAAGCGGGTGATGGACGAGAGCACGGCCAACGCGGTGACCGCGATGATGGAGGCGACGGTGGATAACGGCACGAGCTACCGTTCGTTCCATGATCGCAACGGCCGCCCCTACCTCCCGGATATCCGCGTCGCGGGCAAGACGGGGACGCTCACGAAGCCGACGCCCGAGGGGCCCTTCTACACCTGGTTCGTCGGGTTCGCGCCGAGCCGCAAGCCCGAGGTCGCCATCTCCGTGATGGTCGCCAACGGCGCGAAATGGCGGGTGAAGGCGACGAACGTCGCATGCGACATGCTCCGCACCTACTTCGCCGACAAGGGCGCGCCCGGCGTGAGCGATCCGAACAACCGGACAGGCGCGACAGCGCTACGCCGCTGACGCGGGGCTGACGAGCCGCCGAGCCGCAGCGCGCCAGGCCGATCGCGGCGCCGCGCTGCGCAGATGCACCTGAACGCGGCACCGTGCCCCCGGCGAGGTTCCCTCGGCCGACGACGCCAGCGCATTGTCGGCCCGTCAGGGAGACCACCGCGCAACCTTCACGAGGCCTCCGTAAGGCCGAAATCGTTCGTCGTGATTTCCGCCCTCACCAGGATCCGGCGATGACGGTGCGTCACGGATCGGTGTGCCTGCCTGGTGGCCGACAGGTGTGCAGGCTCATCGTACACGCCGCGGCGGCGATCGATTCATGGAAACTTTCCGCCCGGGGGGCGACCCCTCCCGCCGGCTCGCCGTCCGCGGCGCGAAGGTCCGGACCGCTCCGATGCAGCCGGACACCCTGGGCCAGGGTGGGACCTAGTTGCGAGAGGTGCTGCTTGTGCAGCTTGTGCTCGGCCGAGATCCGCGTGCTAGCATCTCTGTTGTGCAGGTTGTGCTCCGCAAGCTCGGCCGGGGATCACGCGCAGTCGTTGGCCGGCTCGTCCGTGCACCACGGAAAGGCTCGGTCATCGTCATCGAGTTCTCCGACGGAATGCATGAATACGTCACGACGCCGGTCAAGCGCGTGTTGCGCCTCGCCGGGCGCGAAGTCTTCTACATAGAGACCGTGAACTCCCGGTACCGCCTCGAGGTGCGCGGCCGCGAAGTCGCGCTGGACGGCGCGGTCGGCGGCTGAGCCCTGCCAGGTGCGACCCAGGCGGTGCGGATTCTTCGGATCCTTCAGAACGAGCGCGCGCCTCTGATGTGACCACGCGCCTCTGACGTGACCGCGCGGGGAGGCGGAGGTCAACGCCTCACGGCGGCGCGATGCACTGCACACTCGTCTAGCACGAGAACTGCATCTCCGCGCGCATTGCCCCTTGCGCTTCCATTCGCTCTTGGGCAGAGTCCCGCTCCCTTTGAGGGGCCCCGCGGTAGGCCATCCACCGGTGCAGGATGGGGCTCGCCTGGCGAGCTGTCGTCATGATGCCGCGCCCCCGACCGTGAGGAGATTGAAGCAGATGGGCAAGCGCGATCGCCGCCAGTCGATGAAGATGAGGCGCCGCAAGGCGCAGGCTGCCAAGAAGGAGCGCGCCAAGCGCAGCAAGCTGGCGAAGGCCCCGACGGAGGTCGCTGGCAAGGCCAAGAAGCCCCGCGCTCCCAAGAGCGCCGCTCCTGCGAGCCCTTCGCCGGCTGCTTGATGGGGCGCGAGGCGCGGTCGATCGGCCGCGCACCACGCGCCACCCGTCGCATCGCCGCGCTGTTGCGATCCCGTCGCTCACCCAGGCCTCGCACGCCGGCGTTGTGCTCGGCCCGGCGCGCCCCCCGGCGCGCGGCCGCACACCTCGCAGCGGCGGCGCTCACTCGTCGCGAATCACTCGCGTGTGGAGGCTCAGGCCGGGCTGCCGACCCATGCCGGTCGCGCTCGCCGAATCGCCAGCCCCATTCTGCGTGGGCTGGGGCTCCTTGGGCGGGGGCTCGCCGAGGAGCCCACTGTCGCCCTCCCTTCGCTCCTCGCCGATAAGCTCCCAATGGCCCCGTTCGTCGCGCCAGCGCTGCGCCACCCGGGTGCTGCGGACCGTGGCCTCGTCGTTCCGCAGCCAGAGGACGTCGAGGTAGACCTCGGCTTCCTCGCGCTGGGTCATCTCGAAGCCGCCGAACTCCACGTCGACGACCCGGAGGCGGGTGCCCCACCCGGCGTGACGATTCATGAAATCCTGGCGCGCGTTCGAGCCGACGCGCTCGAGCGCGACATCCATGCGGCCGAACCGGGCAGCCGTGTTCATCTCGAGCGCCGCTTCGGTGAGGCGCTGCGACGTGCTCGGGGCGATGCCGCAGCTGGCGAGGGGCAAGAGGCTCAGGGCGAGGAGGATGCGGCGCATGCCGAGCACCCTGGGCGAAGGGGTCGGCGCGGGCAAAATTTCCAGCAGGCGCGCGGCGCTCAGAACGAGTTCGTCGCGACGAAGTAGAACTGACCGCCGGGGATCGCGAGATCGCTCAGGCCATAGGCGTACCCGAAGCGCAGCTGCGAGGAGAGGACGTACCCGATGCTCAAGCTCAGCCACAGCTCGCCGCCGACCGAGGCGTGCAGCTGGGGCGAGTAGAGCAGGCTCTTCTGCGTGAAGAGGGCGAGGTCGTCCATCTCGAAGCGGTTGAATGCGCCGCCGTGGTCGAGGAAGAGGCTCGCGTCGATGCGGCGCAGGTAGATCGGCAGCGTCACGAGGCCGCGGTCAGGTTGCAGGACGGGCACGCGGTACTCGAACGTCTGCGAGAAATACGAGCGGCCGAACATCGCGCCCGGCGCGTAGCCACGGAGCGTGAACGCGCTATTCGTGACCCCGGTGAGCAATGTGTCGACGAGGGTGAGGTTCTCGAGATCGTACCCGCCCACGCCATAGCTGGCGCCCCGGGGGAAGTTGCCGCCAGACACCGCCCCGGCGACGCGAAACGCGAGGGTGTGATCGCCTGACCAGGGCATGGCGACGTAGGCGGTGAGGCCCGTCGAGAACGCGTAGGTCGTATAGCTGCTGCCCGTCTCCGGGCCGGCGTAATCGAGCCCAGCGCTCAGCGACACCCCGCGCGGCGCGCCGGCGGCGTCGAGCGAGCCCTCGGCGTTCGAGAATGCGTAGCCGAGGTGCGCGAGGTTCAGCGTGCCCCGCGGCGGGAGGATGGTCCGGGGCGCGTACGGGTCGAGCTTGTCGCCGATGGGGAGCTGCCCCTTGAACGCGGCGCTGCCGAACGACGCGCTCAGGGTATGCCGCGAGAACTCGCCGCGGATCGGATAGCTGATGCCCGCGGAGATCCCGATCGTTCGCTCGTCGTAGACGACGTTTCGGCCGTTGAGGCGGTAGCCGCCGCGCGGCGAGATGTTGTGGTACGCGCGGACGCCGAGGTCGACAGGCAGCCGGCCGTAGTTGTACCCGAGCAGGACGTTCGGGGCCGGCGCGTCCGGCTGCACGGTGAGCTCGCCGAAGATCGTGTGGCGACCGACGATGTCGGTGCCGGTCACGCTCACCGTGAGCGCGTTCGAGCCATAGCTCCCGGGCGCGTAGTCGAGCGTGATCGCGCGCGGCGCGAGCGTGGGAAGCGGGTTGTAAGGGACGCGCTCGAGCCGCACCGCCGAAGGCTCGGTGGCGGGGTCGGGGCGATCGCCCGGGGACGGCGGCGCCGGGAGGAAGCGCGCCGGATCGAGCGGCATGGCGAAGAGGTCGTGGCCCCGAGAGGTATATCCAACATAGACAAGCGTCTTGCCATCGGGGCTGATCGCCGGGTGCAAGGCGCCGAGTCTCACGTTCGTGACCTGGCGCAACGCGCCGGACGAGACGTCGTGGGCGTAGACGTTGTGGATGCCGGTGCGATCGGAGGTGAAATAGAGCGTCTCGCCGTCGGGCGACCAGACGGGGTTCATGTCGGTCGCGCGATCGCGGGTCACCTGTCGGAAGCTGCCGGTGGCGACGTCCACCACGCGGATGTCGCGATAGCCGCCCGCGGTCCAGACGCTGTACGCGAGGCGCTTGCCGTCGGGCGAGAACGACGGGGAGTAGGCCTGCTCGAAGCGGGCGCTCGGGACGAGATCGCGCCGCTCGGACAGGGCGCCATCCCTGGAGAGCCGCGCGATCTCCAGGTAGCGGGTGCCCTTGCTGTTGAGGGAGAAGGCGACGAGATCTCCGGTCGGGCTGACGTCCGGGGCCGAGGATCGGAGGCCGTGCGTCAACCGGCGCCGCCAGGGCTCGTCCCCGTCGGGCGCCGCCTCGCCGCGCGGGAGCAAGACCAGATCGTTTCGGTAGTAGTGGTTGCGCCACGGCAGGAGCGCCGTGAAGATCAGGTCACCTGCCGGCGTGAACGCCGGCCGCGAGGGCGCGTTGGTGCGCGCGACCAGCGCTTCGTGGCGCTCGCTCCCGGGCGCGGGCGCGGCGAGGGAGACGCGGTAGATACCGGGGCGCTCCCCGCCGTCGTCGCGGAAGTAGACGATCTCGTCTGCAGCGGTCCGGCGCGCGGCGGGCGGGACGAACCGCGGGTAGAGCACGGTGCGCCCGTGGTAGGTGAGCCGCGCGCCCTCGCGGAGCCCGCGCGCCTCGACGGCCGCCATCTGCTCTCTGTAGAGCCGGCGGAGGTGGTCCTTCCAGCCCTCGTACAGCTCGACGTAGGTCCTGCCGGTCACGCGGCGGATGGCGCGGTTGATCCCCCACGGGAGGAGCGACGCCCCGTAGTCGGCGGAGACGGCGCGCATCGTGTTGGGCCCGTAGACGTCGATGATCCAGCCCAGGAACCTCGATCCGTAGAGATACCAGAGGTTCCCTTGAGGCCAGCGGAACGCGGAGCTCGAGATCTGATCGAGCCCCGCGATGTTGTCCTCGAGCACGTCGGCGCGCAGGTACATGTCGAACATGCTCGAGCGCATCCGGCCACCACTCGAGTGGTGGCTCTCGCTCACCACGGCGAGCCCCTCGATGATCCACCGCGGCTGAACCTGGTTCGGCGAGAACGTCTTGCCCACGATCGCGTTCAGGATCGCCGGGATCCCCGAGGTGTTATCGATGTGCGCGATGTGCGTGAACTCGTGCGTGAGGAGATCGAGGTACCAGTCGTCGTAGTCGCCGAGCGTCGACAGGTCGTCCGGACCGGATGCGAGGAGGTGGATCGAGTTGAAGGGGAGCGTGCCGGCCGACCCGTTCGCTATCTCGGAGTCGTCGGTGATCAGGATCTCCGTGCGGCCCTTCGGGGCGTAGCCGAGCGCATCCTCGACGCGCCCGTAGATCGTCTCGGCGAGCGAGGCGATGCGCGCGGCGATGGGCTCGAGGCCCTGCGGATGGTGCACGCGGAAGTGGGCGGTCTCGAACGTCCAGAAGGCGAGATCGGGATCGCCCGTCGCCCGGGCCGGCCGCGGCGCGAGGAGCAGCAGCGCCGTGAGGGCGACGGCGGAGAGGACGGACGCTGCGCGGTGGAGCGGCCGGCTCGCTCGCGAGCCGGCGCGCGCGGGAGAAGAGTTCACCACGATCGAGGCGGCGTGGCGACCTCAGAGGTCGTCGTAGAAGAGCGGCTCCCTGTTGCGCGTGAACCGGGACACGAGCTGCCGGCCCTCCGCCGAGATCTGCGTGATCCGGGCGCCGAAGCCTGGCTCGGCCGAGTCCCTCGAGCCGCCTGCCTCGCGCGTCCACCGGACCGCGGCCTGCGCGGTGAACTCGTAGTTGCCAGGCAGGCGGACACGCAGGGTCACGACGGAGCCCGTCGGCGGGATCTTGTAGGTCGCGACGAAGATGCCCCCGTGCTCGATGACGTCGTTGCCTGCCAGTCCCTTGTAAAAATTCGACGGTGTCAGAGCGCCGAGCTCGACATCGACGACCGCCGCGTGCATGCGGTGGTCGACGGGCTGCGGCACGGCCTGGGGCGGCGGCGCGCCGCGTGGGTCCGCAACCGGGTGCGACGCGGCGGGGTAAGCGGGCGAGGCGGGCGCCGGCGCACGCCCCGGCTGCTGCGGCGAAGGGAGCGTGTGCTGGAGAGGCGCAGACACGGCCACCGCGGGCACAGGCGCGAACGGCGCGGGCGCAGCCACCGCTACAGGTGCAGGCGCGAACGGCGCTGGCGCGGGCACCGCTGCAGGTGCAGGCACGAGCGGCGCTGGCGCGGCCACCGCTACGGGCGCACGCGCTACCGGCGCTGGCGCGGCCACCGCTACGGGCGCTGGCGCTACCGGCGCTGGCGCGGCCACCGCTACGGGCGCTGGCGCTACCGGCGCTGGCGCGGCCACCGCTACGGGCGCTGGCGCTACCGGCGCTGGCGCGGCCACCGCTACGGGCGCACGCGCCTGCGCGGAGGCGCCAGCGACCTGCGCCCTGCTCAGCGCGTTGACCTTGCTCAGCGAGGAGGCGACGTGCTCCATCAGCACGTCCACCACCGGATCGGCCGCGGTGATCCTCTGCAGACGGTTCAGGACGTCACGCACATGGCCGAGCGCGATCTCGCTGCCATCGAGGGCCTGACCCCCGGAGCGCTCGATGCGATGCATGATGCCCATCGCCTGCGCTATCGGCTCGGCGAGCGCCTCGATCTCAGGCGACACCCCCCCGTTCGACTGGAGCGCATTGAGCGCCGCGGCGAGCAGTTCGCGGGCGCTTTTCGCAAGCTGCGCGGGTTCCGACATGAATCCTCCGAAGGGCGCATCCTACGCGGTCGCGCGCCCATAGGTTCAGGATTCGATGGCCGCGAGCCGGCCAGGCGGCCCCGCCGGCGACGCGGCCGGCCGCCAAGCGCCCCCTGCCGGCGGTCACCCGCGCGACGCCCCCGACGCCACGAGGGCCGCGAGCTCACCCACCGACGCCGGCTCTCCGTCGATCTCCCCCTCCAGCAGCGCGACGGCGGTGTCGCCGGTCCGCACCAGGACCATCCCGCCCTCGACCACCGCCTCGCCGGGCGCAAGCGCTTCGGGGAAGCTCGCCGCCGGCGCGGCCCGCAGGACGATGACGCAGGCGCCCTCGATCTCGGTCCACGCGCCCGGAGCCGGCGCGAGGGCGCGGACGTGCCGGAGGACGCGCTCCGTCGGCCAGGACCAGCAGATGGCGCACGCCTCGTCGTCCGGCGCAGGTGCCTGCGTCGCGAGCGCCGGATCCTGGGCGACACCCGCCACCTCCTCGCCGCGCGCGAACCGGTCGACCGTGCGCCGCAGGACCCGGAGGCTCGGCCGGTCCAGCGCCCGGGCGAGCTGCCACGCGGTCCACCCCGGATCGATGGGGAGCCTCTCCTGTTCCAGGATGTCGCCGGTGTCGTACTCCGCCTCGATCCGGTGCGCCGTGACGCCGCTCTCGGCGTCCCCCGAGGCGATCGCCCAGTACGTGGGGTCCGGCCCGCGATGACGAGGGAGCAGCGAGGGGTGCACGCCGATCCCGCCGAACCGCGCCGCCCTCACGAGCGACACCGGCAGGCGCGTGGTCCAGAACCAGCTCACCAGGAGATCGGGCGCGAGCGCCTCGATGCGCGACGCGAGCTCCGGGCGCTCGACGTCGGGACGCAGCAGGAGGCGCGAGCCGAAGAGCCGGCGGGCCCGGCGGAGCCCCACCGCGTCGGCGCGGCTGATCGCGGCGAGGGCGATGTCGTGACCGTCGCCGTGGAGCAGCAACGCCGCCAGCGGGAGGCCGAAAAAGGCGACCCGCAGAGGGCGCTCGCCCGAGCGTCGGCCGAAAAGTTTTCCGTGTGCGAGCAGGCTGATAGGTGAAGGCTCCGATGGCGGCGCCCCCTCTGCAAGGCTCATTTCGTCCGGCGCTCCGGCCCGGACACCGCTACGACGCGTCCGCCGCGCGCCGGCCGATCCTCGTCTTCGAGGACGTCTACAAGTCGTACCGCGCCGATCAGCCGGTGCTGCGCGGGATGTCGCTCTCGATCGAGCGCGGCGAGTTCGTGTTCATCACGGGCCCGAGCGGCTCGGGCAAGAGCACGCTCCTCCGGCTCGTGCACCGCACCGAGCGCGTCGACGATGGCCGGATCCTCTTCCTCGGCCGGGACATCGCGCGCCTGACCGACGCGTCGATCCCCGCGCTCCGGCGCAACATCGGCTTCGTCTTCCAGGATTTCAAGCTGGTCCCGAGCTGGACCGTGTTCGACAACGTGGCCATCACGCTGGAGGTGCTCGGCCTCCCGTCGCGCCTGCTCCGGACCCGGGTCGGCGAGGCGCTCGAGCGCGTCGGCCTGGCGGGGCGCGGCGGCGACCGGGCGCAGGTGCTGAGCGGCGGCGAGCAGCAGCGCGTCTCGATCGCGCGGGCGATCGTCGGGGAGCCGACGCTGATCCTCGCGGACGAGCCGACCGGCAACCTCGACCCGCAGCTCGCGATCGATCTGCTCGGCCTGTTCGAGGACATCCACGAGACCGGCACGACCGTCCTGTTCGCGACGCACGATCGGACGCTGCTCGACGTGCGCCCCCGGCGCGTGGTCGTGCTCGACGACGGGAAGGCGACCGACGTACCGCACGGCCTCGGGTCCGGCGGCGAGCTCGCGGACGGCGACGAGGACGAGATGGATAGCGGCGTGCGCGGCGCGGCGTAGCGCCGAGGGCTCCGCCTCACGAGACGGATAGAGGGAACCGGATGCAGACCAGCGAGCGTGACGATCGGCGGAGATGGCTTCGCACCTGGCGGGCAGGGAGGAGCGATTGGCGGCTGCAGGCGCTGTCGATCTTCTCGCTCGCGGTCGCGTTCGTCTGCCTCGCGTCGGCCCTCCTCGTGGTCACGAACCTCGTGGCGGTGCGCGATCGCTGGTCGCGCGCCGGCCGCGCCACGGTCTACCTGCGCGACAGCGCGACCGAGGCGCAGACCGCAGAGCTCACCCGCGCGCTCGAGGGCACCGAGGGCGTCAAGAAGGTGCGGCTCGTGACGAGCGCCGAGGCGCGCCGCGAGGTGGTGCACGACGACGGCGACAAGGCCCTCGCCGCGCTTCCGCCGAGCGCGTTCCCCGCGTCGCTCGAGGTCGGCTTCACCGAGGAGGTCTCCGACGAGGCGCTCGCCTCGATGACGGTGAAGCTGCGCGCCCTGCCGGCCGTGGACACGGTGGAGACGTACCAGCGCTGGACGGAGCGGCTGTCGTCCCTCCTCAGCGGCGGCGTCGCCGCGAGCGCGTGCCTCGCCGCGATCGTCCTCTGCGCCGTCGTGAGCGTCATCGGCTCGACGATGCGCCTGCTCTTGCATCGCCGGAAGATCGAGGTCGAGGTGCTGAAGCTGGTCGGCGCGACCGACGGCTTCGTGCGCCGGCCGTTCATCGTCGAGGGCGCCACGCAGGGCGCCGCCGGCGCGGCCGGCGCGTTGCTCGTGCTGGGCGCCCTGTTCATGATGGTGCGCGGCCGCTTCGATCACGAGCTCGCCAACCTGCTCGGCGTCTCGCCGTCGTTCCTGCCGTGGGAGGTCGCGTTCGGGATGGTCACCCTCGGGGCCGCGCTCGGCGCCACGACCGCGCTGCTCACGCTGCGCAAGATGGTGGCCGTGTGAGGCGCCGCATCCGGCTCGCGCCGCTCGCGCTGGCGCTCCTCACCGGCGCCGCGACGAGCGGCGCCGAGGTGCCGGCGCCGGGCGCCCCGGCGCCCACGTCCGCCTGGGCGGCCAGGGCCCCGGCGGCGCGCCCGGGCTCCGCGCTGGCCGAGAACGATCTCGATCGCCTGCTCGCGAAGCTCGACGCCGAGGAGAAGGCGCTGCGCGCGGAGCTCGACACGATCGGCCCCGCGCTGGAGCTCACCCGCCGCCGGATGATCGCGCGCGGGCGCGCGTACTACCGCCACGTCCGCGCCGGCTTCCTCCCGGTGGGCGGCGGGTTCGACGCGCTGGTGGACCACGCCGCCCGCGTGGAGCGCACCCGGCTCGCCCTCGAGCGCGACCTCGCCCGCGAGGCGGAGCTGACCCGGCGCAGCGCCGAGCTCGCGGACCGGCTCACGCACCTCGGAGCGGAGCGCGCGCCCCTCGAGGTGCACCGCGAGGCGATGAACCGCGCCCGGGTCGCGCTGGCCCAGGAGGAGGAGCGCCGCGCCGCGTTCTCGCGCGCGTTCGAGACGAGCGTGCGCCCCGACTACCTCGCGATCTACGGCGCGGACACCGGGCCCGCCGAGCTCGATCGCCGCGCCGGCTTCCGCTCGCTCATGGGGCGGCTCCCCTTCCCGATCGCCGGCCGCGCGGAGGTGCGCAAGGTGTCGCGCCGCGGCGCCGGCGGCCCTGGCGTCGAGCTCACCGCGCTGGACGGCGCGCCGGTCCGCAGCGTGGCCGCGGGGCGGGTGGCCTTCGCCGACACCTACGCGGACTACGGGCTCACCGTGATCGTCGATCACGGCGAGCGGCTCTACTCGGTGTACGCGAACCTCGGCGCCGCGGACGTGCGCGCCGGCGATCAGCTCCCGGGCGGGGCGCGGGTGGGCACGGTCGCGAGCGGACCGAATGGCGCGAACCTCTACTTCGAGCTGAGGCGCGGCGCCGAGGTGATCGACCCGGGTCCCTGGTTCGGGATGTAGCGGCGCGAGGCCGCGCGCCGCCGCGAGGCGAGCCCGCGCGACGCGCGAAGTGTGCTAAGGCGGCCCCGTGAATCGCCCTGACGGCCGCGCCCTCGATGTCCACCGCCCCGTGGAGATGATCCTCGGGTTCCACCGCAACGCAGAGGGATCCGTCCTCTACCGCGCCGGGAGGACGGTCGTGCTCTGCACGGCGTCGGTCGAGCCCACCGTGCCCGCCTGGATGATGGGCAAGGGCGCGGGCTGGCTCACGGCCGAGTACCAGATGCACCCGCGATCGAGCCCAGCCCGCAGGGAGCCGCGCGACGGGCGGGGCAAGGCCCCGAGCGGGCGCACGCAGGAGATCCAGCGGCTCATCGGCCGCGCGCTCCGGGCGGCGATCGATCTCAAGCAGCTCGGCGAGCAGACGATCGCGATCGACTGCGACGTCCTCGAGGCGGACGGGGGCACGAGGACCGCGTCGATCACCGCCGGCTTCGTGGCGCTCGCGCTGGCGCTCGACCGGATGCGCGCGGCCGGATCGCTCGAGGCGCCGGTGCTCCGCGATCAGGTGGCGGCGATCAGCGTGGGCCACCTCCCGGGCGGGCTCGCGCTCGACCTCGTCTACACCGAGGACAGCTCGGCGCGCGTCGACATGAACGTCGTGGCGACGGCGGTCGGCTCGATCGTCGAGGTCCAGGCGACGGCCGAGGACGAGGCCATCCCCCGGGCGGAGCTCGATCGCATGACCGACCTCGCGCTCGCGGGCGTGGCGTCGCTCGCGAGCGCGCAGCACCGGGCGCTGTCGAGCGCCGGCGTCGACCTCTCCGCGCTCTTCCAGACGGATCGCTGGAGGGTCGCGTGAGCCGAGAGCCGCTGCGCCTGCTCGCCGCGACCTCGAACCGAGGAAAGCTCGTGGAGCTGCGCTCGTTGCTCTCCGACCTCCCGATCGAGGTGCTCTCGCTGGCGGACGTGCTGCCGGGCGCGCCGCCGGTGGTCGAGGACGGCGCGACGTTCCTGGACAACGCGCTCCTCAAGGTGCGCGCCGGGGCGCTCCGGTCGGCGATGGTGACGCTCGCCGAGGACTCGGGGCTCGAGGTGGACGCGCTCGGCGGACGACCGGGCGTCCGGTCCGCCCGCTTCGCGAGGGAGGGCGCGACCGACGCGGAGAACAACGAGGCCCTGCTCGCGGCGCTCGCGGACGTCGCGGACGACCGGCGCCGAGCGCGCTTCCGCTGCGTGATGGTGCTGCTCGATCCGCGGTCCGAGGCGCAGCCCATCGTGACCGAAGGGCGCTGCGAGGGGTGGATCGGCAGGCAGCCCAGGGGCGCGGGCGGCTTCGGATATGATCCGCTGTTCGTCGTGGAGGACTACGGACGGACGATGGCCGAGCTCGGCGAGGCCGAGAAGAACCTCGTGAGCCACCGCGGCAAGGCCGCGCGGGAGATGCGTTCCTCGCTCGAGGCGCTGGTCGCGCGACGGTAGGACGACAGGCGGTGCGCGGTGGGTGCCGATCGAGCGGCGACGCCGGACGGCGGTTGACCCCGTCCGGGACCGCTTGTAATCGCGACCGGAGGCACCCACGTACTGCCCGGTGATCGGATCCCCTGATGAAGCAGGACTGGAAGGCCGTCGGAAGCTACGGGACCGTCGGTCTCGAGGTGGTGCTGTGCATCCTGGTCGGCCTGTTCATCGGCCGCTGGCTCGACGGGAAGCTCGGGACCGATCCGTACCTCTCGGTGCTCTGGTTCTTCTTCGGGCTCGGCGCCGCCGGCAAGGCGGTCTTCCGGGCGTGGAAGGAAATGCAGGCCGTGGCCGAGCGCGAGGAGCGCGAGCAGGGGAACCCTGCGCCGAGGTTCGACGACCGGAAGGCGCGGCAGGACGAGCGCGCGCCGGGCGACGACCGCCGGACAGACTCGAGCGACGAGGTCCGCGATCCCGACGGGCTGCAGGACGCGAAGGGGAACGATGAGCGCTGAGCGAAGGCCGGGGGCGCCCGGCAGCGATCCGCCGCACGAGGAGCCCGACGCGGAGGAGAGGCCCGGCGTCGGGGACGCCACCATGCGGTCTGTGCTCCGCTGGGTCGCCGGCACGGCCGCGGTCCTGTCCGTGGCCGCGCTGCTCGCGTACGGCGCGCGCGCGGCGCTCGGCGTGTGCATCGGAGGCGCCATCGCGACGGTGAACCTGTACGTCTTCGCGCGCATCGTCGACGCGTTCCTCTCGCGCCGGGGCCACACGGTGTCGTGGACGCTGATCGCGATGATCAAGCTGCTCGGCCTGATGGGCGGCGTGTGGCTCCTCCTGAAGAGCGACGTGGTCTCGGGCGTCGCCTTGATGGTCGGCTACGCCTCGCTCGTCGTCGGCATCACCCTGGGGACGCTGTTCGGACCGAAGCCCCCGGCGGACGGAAGCCCGCCGGGCGCTCACGGCTGAGCTCCTGCCGGAACCGGCCTCCGGGAGCGACCCGCGCGGCGTGAGGAGACTTGGAGCGCTGCAGGGTGCCCACCGTAAACGAGTTGTGGTAGAGGCGAGGCCCCTCGATCGAGGGCGAACTCCCACAAGGCGCGCCAGCGCTCGCGGCCGTGCCGGCACTGCCGCGCGGCTGCCGGCGCGGCGCATCGACGACGAAAGCCATGCCTGAGCACACAGGGTTCCTCACGTACCTCCTGGCGCAGCTCCCCGGACTCCGGGAGAACGCTCGCAACATCGGCAAGACGTTCATCGGTCACCACACCGTGGACTACCGCGGGACCGAGCCGATCTTCATGAGCCTTCTGATCATGGTGCTGTTCGTGTTCCTCGCCAGCGAGGTCCGCGGCCAGTACCGGCGCCTGAACGAGTCCGTGATCCCGGAGGACAAGCTCACGCTGCGCACGTTCTTCGAGGCGTTCTTCGGCTACTTCTACGGGATGGCCCGGGACGTGATGGGGCCCGCGAACGCGAAGCGGTACTTCCCGCTCATCGGGGGCTCGGCCGCGTTCATCTTCTTCTCGAACGCGTCGGCGCTCATCCCGGGAGTGAACCCGCCGACCTCGAACCTGAACATCACGATCGGGTGCGCGGTCGTGGTGTTCGTCCTGTTCAATTACTACGGGCTGAAGGAGAACGGCTGGAGCTACCTCGCTCACCTCGCCGGGCCGAAGTGGTACCTGGCGCCGCTCATCTTCCCCATCGAGGTCATCTCCACCTGCGTCCGCCCGGTCACGCTCTCGATCCGGCTCATGCTCAACATCGGCGTCGATCACCTCGTGGCGAGCATCTTCCTGGGGCTCGTCGCGCTGTTCGTCCCGGTGCCCCTGATGTTCCTGGCGATCATCGTCATCGTCGTGCAGACGCTGGTGTTCTGCCTGCTGAGCTGCATCTACATCGGGCTCGCGACCGAGAAGGCAGACCACCACTGACCGCTTCGCCTGACCGCCTGGTCAGCCGCCCACCGGCGCCGCGGAGAATGGCGCTGGAGGTGAAGAGAAGGCTAGCCAGCCCTCGAAAATCGGATTAGAGGGGCCCCGCTGTCGATGGGTTGCCCCACAACGGTGGTGGATCGCGGAAGCGCGGCCCCTGCCGAGCAGTAGCAGAGGTCCCTGGAGCGATCCCCGGATCTCGATGGGGGACCGCCCCGCGGCCCCCGACCCAGGCAGATGTTTCGCATGCAGCCCCGCGGGCTGTGTGGCTTGAAAGGAGCAGATTCGGATGTCGCTGAAGAGCAAGCTGTCGCTGTCCGCCGTTGTCGGCACTGCGCTGGTACTGGTTCCCGCTATGGCGCTGGCGCAGGATGGCGCGGCGTCGAACAAGTACGACGCGAACTCGTGGCTCGCCGTCGCTGCCGGATTCGCGATCGGCATCGCTGCCCTCGGCGGCACCATGGGCCAGGGGCGCGCGGCAGCCGCCGCCCTGGAGGGCATCTCCCGGAACCCGGGCGCCGCTGCCCGGATCCAGACCCCGATGATCCTCGGCCTGGCGCTCATCGAGTCGCTCGTGCTCCTCTCCTGGGTCATCGCGTTCTTCCTCCAGGGCAAGATCGCCCCCTGAGCCAGCGCTCGCCGCGCCACCGGGCCCGGCTCCGCTGCTCCTTCCCGCCCCCTCCTCGCTACCCCCTGACGGGCCTCGCGCCTGCCGCTACCTCACGCGCACGACGGTGCCCGGCTCGTGCGCCGTGGGGAGGACGGCCGTCCAGCCGGCGGGGAGCCGGGGCGACGTCCACCAGAACAGCCGCTGCGCATCGAGCGGAGCCAGGTTCACGCAGCCATGGCTCCGCACCTGACCGAACGAGCGATGCCAGAACGCGCCGTGCAGCCCGATCCCCTTCGAGAAGTACTGGACGTAGGGGACGTCCTCCATCCGGTAGTACCGCTCGGCGGCCTCGTCCTCGAGGTTGTCCATGTCCGAGGTGAGCAGCTTGGCCCAGATCCGGAAGGTGCCGGCGGGCGTGGCGCGCTGCGACCCGGGCGCGCCCTTGCCGGTCGAGACGAGCGTCGCGAACACGGGGCGAGGCCCTTCGTAGGCCACCAGCGTCTGCGTCGAGCGCTCGACGTCGATCCAGCGCTCACCCGCCTCGACGTCGACCTCGGGCGGCGGCGCCACCGAGGGGCGCCGGAGATCGCGGGTCGAGATCCACGCCGCGACGTCGCCCTCCGCGATGCGCGCGAGCTTCCCCGAGGCGCCCTGCGCCTCCTCCAGGTAGGGGACCACCTCGAACCGCACCTTGCTCTCCTCGGTCCGCGTGAAGCCCGCCTCCGTCCGCGTGTAGAGCGGAGCCCGCTCCGACACGACCCACGCGGTCGCGATCTGCGCGGCGCCCGGCGCGACGTCCACCCCGTGGAACGCGAACGCGCGCACTGGACCGAGATCTCGCATCGGCAACCAGAAGCCGCTGTTCGTGCGGCCGTACCGGGCGCCTCCCTCGATCCGCTCCTCGACGATCGCCACCGCGAAGCCAGGCTCGAGCTGCGCGTCCGGCGCGTCGATGTCGGCCGCCTCGGCCCGCCGATAGCCGAAGGTCCCGTCGGGGCCGACGAAGTAGTAGCGGTAAGGGAGCCCATCGGGCATCTCGCGCCACGTCCGCACCAGCGGGCTGATCGGACCCGCGGCGGAGAGCTCGACGGCGTCGTCGCAGACCCAGGCCGCGGCGCCCACCTCGAGCCAGCGCCCGAGGCATCCGCCGGCGCGCCTGGCCGCAAAGAGGGGCAGCTGCACATTGCGATCGACGGAGCCGCGCCGGCGCGCGCCCTCGCCGGGGGCGTCGAACAGCGGCTGGTCGCGCTTGAGCACGCGCGCGCTCCTGACCCACGCCGGCAGCGGCGTGTCGCCCGCGGAGACCCACGGCGGCAGCTGCGAAGCGAGGACCGCTCCGCCCCAGATCGCCACGCCTAGGCCGACCGCCGCGGCGCCGCCGCGCAGCGCGCCGCGGCGCGCTCGTCGCAGCGCGCCGCGCCGCCGTTCCTGCGAGCCGGCCTCGGCGCCTTCACGCTTCGTCATCCTGCGGCGAGATCCTAAGCCCTCGCCTGCGCTCCAGCCAAACTCCCGCCTGCGCGCCCGCGGCCGGCGGGTTCAGCGGTAGGAGAAGCGCACTTCGTGATCGCAGATCCGGAAGAGATCGCCCTCGACGATGGCCTTCCGGGCGATGCGCTGGCCGTTGTACTCGACGCCGTTCGTCGAGCCCATGTCGACCATGTAGTACTGGCCGTTCAGGAACTCGACCATGGCGTGCTGGCGCGACACGTTCGGGTCCTTGATCGTCAGGTCGCTCGACTGCTTGCCGCGCCCGATGATGAACCGATCCTTGTTCACCACGAACCGCTGCCCCGCGTAGAACGCGGCGAGCGTCGGGCCGACGGGGACCTGGTTCGGCATCCCCATGGCCATCGGCGGCGGACCCGGCACGCTGCTGGAGGCCTGCGGCGGAGCGACATACGGCGGCGGCGACAGCGGAGGCGCGAGGGGCGGCGCCACCGGCGGTCCCATCGGCGAGGCGTAACCGGCGGCGTTGCTCAGCGGCGGCGGCGGCCCCGAGCGGCTCACCGAGGCGCCCGGGAGGCTCTGGCGCCCGCCGGGGTTCGTGGCCTGCGACGGGAGCGGCGGCGGCGCGCCGAGGCGCGTCACGCTGGTCGGCGGAGGCGGCGGGCCGCCGACGCGACCCGGGACGGGCGGCGGCACGGGCAGGCTGGGCCGCTTGCCGCCCGCGTTGCTGCTGCCGGGGGGCGGCGGCGGCGGCGGCGGCGCGCCCGGACGGACCTGCCCCGGAGGCGGAGGAGGCGGCGTGATCGCCGGGACCGGCGTCGGCCCTGGCCCGACGGGCGCCACGCCGTACTGCGGCGACGGCGCGCCATACGCAGGCGCCGAGGCGCCGTAGGGCATCCCGGCTGCCGGCTGCTGCTGCAAGCCTCCCAGGGGCGGCGCCGAGCCGGACGTCGCCAGCCCTGGCGGCTGGGGCGTCGCGAGGGGAGGTGGCGCGCTGGCCTGATGAGCGTGCGGGACCGCCATGTGCCCGGAGGGGGGCACCGCGTCGCCCCTGGCGGGCGGCGGGAACGGCGTGCGCGGGCTGTAGCTTCGCTGCCGCGCGTACTGCTTCATCGACTCGTTGATGAGGTAGTCGATGGAGCACTCGAGCTCGCGCGCCATCTGCTCGAACGTCTCCCAAAGGACATCGCGACACTGGAACGTCCGTGCGCTTTTCTTGTTCGGATCCGCGCTCATCTCTACCCAACGATAATGGAGGATGAATTGCGCTGGGAAGCCTCCTCCCGGCCTCTTCCCTGCAAGCAGCTGACGGCTCTGGGCCGCGCGTGACGCGCGCGGCGGACGAAGAAGCGCGTCACTTCTTCTCGCCCTTCTCGAGCTCCGGCTTCCTGTCCTGCATGGCCGGCTCGATGCAGTACTGAACGAACTCGCCGACGGTCTTCACGTCCCTGAGCTCGCGCTCGGTCGATCCCTCTTTCTGCACCTCGCACGCCCACTTGCAGTCCGGGTCGGCCTCGCAGACCGGCACGCGCGTGGTGTCGCCCTCGAGCGGCTTGACCGCCGGGAGATCGGCCGCCGTGCCGAACGTGAAGTAGTAGGCGATCGCGCTCGTCCGCACCGCCGCCGGCCCCGCGGTGAAGTGCTTCTTCAGCGCCTCGACGGGCGAGCCCTCCTTCAGGTCGCCGAGCGCGGCGCCGTACGTGAGCGCCTCCGGCATGGCGAACCCCTTGCTGTCCTTGCCGTCGGGGAGCCTGCTCATGAACTCGTCGATGTGCTTCGCCGTCGACATCTTCAGGATGGTCGCGGCGGCGGCGCGGCGGATCTTCCACTTGTCGGTCTTGAAGAGGCCGTAGAGCTTCTCGACGACGAGCTCGCGCGGCATCTCGCCGACGCGGCGGAAGGCCTGGTCGAGCACCGCGTCGGGCGCGTCCGCGGTCGCGATCTCGAGGATGCGCTGGATGTCGCTCGGGTTGTTGCGATCGAGCCGGCCTTCGAGCGCGGCGAGGGCGGCCTGGCGGCGCTTCTCCGGCTGCTCCTTGTTCGCTGCGAACCCGAGGAGGAAGTCCACCGACGGCCGGCCGCCGAGCTTCTTCATCGACCCGAAGACCCGGAACAGCTCCTCCTCCTGGTACTGCGCGAGCTGCGCCTCGAACTGCTTCTCGGTCGGCGCGAGCTTCGACGCGGCGTTCGCCGCCTGGAGCTCGGGCTTCTTGACGGCGGTCCACTCGCCGGAGGTGACGAACCTGGCGATGGCGACCAGGTTCGCCGAGGCGGCCTCCTTCGTCGGCGGGTCGCCGTACTCGGCCACGAGCGAGGCCAGCTGGTCGAGCCGCTTCGCCTCGCGGGTCATCAGCTTCGGCAGGCCGGCCACCGCGGCGGGGCCGATGAAGCGCAGGAGCTGCTCCATCCCGTAGGCCTGCGAGCGGTCCTCGAGCCGGTGCTCGAAGTCCGCCATCGCCCAGTCGATGAGGGCGGCCTTGAGCCCCTCCTTCAGCCCCTCGTCCGCGATGATCACGGTCCGATCCGACGTGAGCATGGCGTACGCCGCGTCCTTGTAAGGGAACGACGTGTCCTGAGGGAGCGGCTGCCCTGGCTGCGCGACGGGCGGCGGCTTCCTCAGCTCGGCGATGATCGACGGCACGAGCGCCGCCACGATGGATTGCCGGGCCTCCGGCGCCATGGTCGCGAGGGTCTCGACCATGATGCCGATGCCCACGCGCCGGCCCTGCCGCGGCTTCATGCGGATGAGCGAGGTGGCCGCCTCGACGCGGAGCGAGCTGTCGTACTTATCGTGAAACAGCACCGCCCTGAGCTTGTCCGGGCCGTGCGCCGTGGTCTCCCACCGGTGGATGTCGTTCTCGTTGACGCGGCACCCGCTCGTCGCGAGCCCTGCGCCCGCGGTCGCGAGGCACAGCAAAAGAAGGCCCGCAGCGCCGACGCGCCGCCCTGCTCGTTCGACAGTTTCCATGCACGTCCCAGGAGGGTCGGGATGGTACCGCCCGCAGCGCTCTGTTTGAAAGAATTTCAAGGCCGGGATAGAGAGGAGCCTTTTCAAAGTCTGCGCGAAATCTGGCCAGAACTCCAGCGCGCCGTCGGCCGGCGATCCCCACCCTCCCGGCTCCCTCCCCCTCGCCTACGCAGCCCGGAAGCGGCTGCGTTTCGCCCTCCCGGCGAGCTCAGGCGCGCGGCGCTTGGCGGCGCTCACGCCGCCTCGCCCCTTCCTTGCCCGTCCCGCCGCTTCCGGTCTCTTCCACTTCTTGCAGTCCTCCCATACTTCTTGCCCCCGGAGCGAAGTGCGCATATGTGAGCAAAGTAGGTACAGGTAGGTATGCACGTCCCCTTGTTCGCTCCTCGCCGTGCCCAGCCCGCCGCCGGCCTTGGCGAGCCCTTGCGGTCCGGCGCGCGCGGCGCCGCGCGGACCAGCCCAGCAGGGATCGCGGGTCCTGCTGCGCCGCCGGGCCATGGCTACACCCGGGATGCGGCGGCGCTGGTTCTGCTGGTCTCCGCCCTGTACAGCGCGCTGGCGCTCGCGTCCTTTCGCGGGGATCCGCTGCGGCCGGAGGTCTCCGGCGACGACTGGGTGGGGCCCGTGGGCGCTGCGCTCGCCGGGACGTCGATCGAGGCGATCGGCGTCATCGCGTGGTTCGTCCCGCTCGAGCTCGCGCTGCTCGCGATGCCGCTCCTGGGGGCGAAGCGCTCGATCGCCAGCCTGTTCCGGCTGAGCGGCGACATCGTGGTGGTCATCGTGCTCGCGGCGCTCGCGCACGTCGCGTTCCCGCGCGCGGTCGCGTTCGGCGCGATGCCGCTCGGCGGGGCCGTGGGCGAGCTGTTCGGGGAGGTGCTGCGCGCGCTCTTCTCGAACATCGGGTCCTACATCATCGGGCTCACCATCGTCGCGCTCATCCTGATGGGCCGCGCGACGTTCTCGTTCATCGAGCTCGCGCACCGGGCCGAGCAGCTCGCGATCGCCATCGCCGTGCGCGTCGCCGGCTGGGCGCGCGCGCTCTTCGGGGCGTGGGCCGCGGCGCGCGACCTGGAGCGGCAGACCGAGGCCAAGACGCAGAACGCGCCGCCGATCATCGCGCGCAACTCGAGTCCGGACGCGATCATCGCCGCGCTCGCCGACGACACCGACGAGCGGCCCTCCGATCCCGCCGCCAGGGCAACGCCCGTCGAGCCGGCGCCCGTCGAGGCGCCGGCGCTCGATCTCTGGAAGAGCGCGCCGTTCGACGCGTCCCCCGAGGAGCCGGCCGCCCCGGCGAAGCCGCGGCGCGGGCGGAAGGCGCAGGCCAAGGAGCCGCGCGAAGCGGCGCATCTGGGCGCGGAGCCGCGCGGGGCAGAGCCGCACGACGCTGAGCCGCGCGAGGTGGAGATCCACGGCGGGGAGGCGCACGAGGTGGTGACCCACGGCGCCGAGCCGCACGAGCTGGTGATCCACGGCGGTGAGACGCACGAGGTGGTGACCCGCGGCGCCGAGCCCAGCGAGGCAGCGCAGCGGGACGACGAGCCGCGCGAGGCGTTGTCGCACGGCGCCGAGCCGCGCGGCCGGGCGCAGCGCGCTGCCGAGCCGCGCGAGGGAACGCAGCGCCGAGCAGCACGACGTCGCGCCGCGCCTCCCGCGGCGCCGCGCGGCGCCGCCGCCCAGGAGGACAGCGAAGAGCCGCCGTTCGGAGGCGAGGCGCACATCGACGAGGAGGAGGGCAACCTCGACGAGGAGCAGGGCGACCTCGACGAGGAGCAGGGCGACCTCGACGAGGACGAGCCGGTGGCGCTCGCGGCGCTCGACCCGGGTGACGACGAGATGGTGACCGCCCTCGGAGAACCGGACGAGGTCGACGTGCCGACACCGTCGCCCATCCTGCCCGTGCGCCACCGGCGCGAGCTGCCGGTGCGCGAGCTGCCCGCGCGTGAGCTGCCCGCGCGCGCGCCGGACGCCGCGGCGGCTCATCGCGAGCTGCCCGCGCGCGCGCCGGACGCCGCGGCGGCTCATCGCGAGCTGCCCGCGCGCGCGCCGGACGCCGCGGCGGCTCATCGCGAGCTGCCCGCGCGCACGCCGGACGCCGCGGTGGCCCACCGCGAGCCCTCGCCCGCCATCGGCCCGGAGCGGGCTCGCGGGGTCGCGCCGCGCGACCCGACCATCGTCGATACGAGCCGCGAGCTCGTCAGCGAGAAGCCGGCCGCGGTGAAGGTCGTCCCGGCGGCCGGAGCGGGCTTCCGCCTGCCGCTGACGGACATGCTCGAGGCGGCCGCGGGCGGGCGCCTGCAGCTCGACGCGGATCAGCTGAAGGCGACCGCGCAGCTCCTCGAGAAGACGCTCGCCGACTACGGCGTCAGCGGGAAGGTCGAGGAGATCCACCCGGGGCCGACCGTCACGACGTTCGAGGTCTCGCCCGCCGCCGGCACCAAGGTGTCGAAGGTCGCAGGCCTCGCGGACGACCTCGCGCTCGGCCTCTCGCGCAAGGTCCGCATCGTCGCCCCCATCCCCGGCAAGAACCGGATCGGCTTCGAGATCCCGAACGAGCACCGCCTGCCCGTCAACCTGCGCGAGCTCGTCGAGGATCGCCGCTTCATGGAGATGAAGGCGCCGCTTCCGTGCGTGCTCGGCCGCGACATCATCGGGACGCCGTACTTCGCCGACCTCGCGTCGATGCCGCACGTCATCGTCGCGGGCGCGACCGGCGCGGGCAAGAGCGTGGGCCTCAACGTGATGCTGGTGAGCCTGCTCTTCCGCAAGACGCCGGAGGAGCTCAGGCTGCTGATGATCGATCCCAAGGTCGTCGAGCTCGCGCCCTTCGACCGCATCCCGCACCTGCTCCTGCCGGTCGTGACGGACATGAAGCAGGCGGCGAACGCGCTCAAGTGGGCCGTCGACGAGATGGAGCGCCGGTACCAGCTCTTCGCGAACGCGGGGACGAAGAACATCACGACCTACAACGCCTGGGTCGAGCGCGTGCAGCGCGGCGAGGCGCGCCCGCCGAAGCCCCCGGCCAAGGTGAGCGCCGTCGGCGCCGACGGGCTCGAGGTGGAGATCGACGCGGCGAAGGACGGGTCGGACGCGGCGCTGCCGGAGAAGATCCCGTTCATCGTGATCGTGGTCGACGAGTTCGCCGACCTCATGATGCAGCAAGGCAAGGACGTGGAGGCGAGCGTGGCCCGCCTCGCGCAGAAGGCGCGCGCCGCCGGCATGCACGTGATCCTCGCGACGCAGCGGCCGAGCGTCGACGTGATCACCGGCATGATCAAGGCGAACTTCCCGACGCGCATCGCCTTCCGTGTCGCGCAGAAGGTGGATAGCCGGACGATCCTCGACGAGCAGGGCGCGGAGCACCTGCTCGGCCGCGGCGACATGCTGATCAAGATGAACGGCTCGAACGATACGCGCCGCGTCCAGTGCCCGTTCTGCTCGGAGGAGGAGGTCCAGAAGATCACCGACTTCCTCCGGCTCCAGGGCGAGCCCGTCTACGACGAGGCGATCCTCCGGCCCCGAGACGACGAGGGCGAGGAGCCCGACACGTCCGACGCGGAGGCCGATCCGATGTACGACGCCGCGGTTCGCATCGTGGCCGACACCCGGCGCTGCTCGACCTCGTGGCTGCAGCGCAAGCTCGGCGTCGGCTACAACCGCGCGGCCAAGCTGGTCGAGGCGATGGAGAAGCGCGGGCTCGTCGGGCCCGCGAACGGCGCCAAGGATCGCGAGGTGCTGATCGCGCCGATTTGACCCTATGTGATTTATCTTGACGCCACTGCACAGAGGGTGTTGGCACGCCGCCGACCCAGGCAAGCGGGACAGACGGGATGTCGAGGAGCACACAGCGTCGAGGTGCCCGCCGACGGGGCTGCGCGCCGGCATGGCGGTTCTTTTGACTTTCCCGTTCGAATGCTTCATGGAGCACCCAGGATGGCGCCCGAGGAAACGCGCACGCGTCTGATCGCCCAGATCGCGAGCCTCCTGAACGACGGGACGATGCCCGCAGACGCCCGCGCAGCGGGGCTGACGCTCATCGGCTGGCTCGCGAGACGCATGCCCGGAGAGGCCGCATCGCGGGATGGTGTCGAGGAGATGTGCCGTCGCGCGGCGGTCCTGGGCTGCCGGCCGCGGCGCATCGGTGGACGGCGCTCCACCTGACCCGGCGTCATTGCACGGGCCGCGGACGCACCCGCGCGTGCCCCGTTCTCAACCAGGATCCGCCAGGCCCCCTGGCCGGGCGCTTTGCAGGCGCACGCGGGGTTCGCTCCTTATACGTCGGGCCACGTCGAATTCACGTCGGAGCGTTGCCTTGGATCCGCGTTCGCGTCGCGAATGTGTGCCAGCACCGGGTTCTGACGGGCACCTGACGGGCACCTGACGGGCAACGATGGCGAGGTGAGCGCTAAAAGCGACATCCGTACCGTAATTTGTACGTGCCGTAGCGAGCGCGGCTAAGCTCCTGGGTGGCGCGGCTTTCCGCGCCGCGGGGCTCGCGCGACGCCCGATCCGGGACGTCGGCTCGCTCGGTACCATGGGGTAAACGGCCGCAGTGGGGCCTGTGATAGGTGGTGTTGCTCATGGCGAACCGCGTGGTCGCCCTCCCCGAACCTCACCCGAATGACGATGAAGATGTCGTGTGGGGGATCTCCACGGCAAGCGCGCTGTGGGCGCGCGGCGAGCGGCGCGACGCTATCGTGTGGCTGCGACGCGCGGCCGACGCCGCCGGGTCGGCCGGGCAGCCGTTCCGCGCCTCGGAGCTCGGGCTGTGCGTGACGGCGCTCGAGGAGGTCATGGCCTCGGAGGTCGGGCAGCCGAGCGATCCCGATCTCCTGGAGACCATCGACAGCGAAGGCGACGCGCCGCCCCCGTCCTCTGACGAGGCGCCGCCGTCGGACGAGCAGACCTGGCGCCGCCGCATGTCGCTCACCCAGGAGCTGCGCGCCTCGATGCCCTCGATCGAGATCGACATGTTCGAACCGCTCTCGCAGCCGGAGCTGGCGGCCGAAGCAGAGCGACTGACGGGGTCGTCCCGGCCGTCGCCGCCGCTCAGCCCGGGCGCAGAGGGCGGGCAGGGCGCCGGAGCACGACCGATCGCGCCGTTCCCCCCCGCGCCGCCCGGCCATGCGCAAGGCAGCACGTCGCCCCCCACGCCGCCGATGGCGCAGCGGCCGACGCAGCAGCCTCCCGGCGGTGCCTTCCCGCAGGCTGCGCCGCCCGTTCAGCCGCCGTCGCCGCCCTTCGCGCCGGCGGCTCCACCTGCCGTGTCGCGCTCGCAGCCGCCGCCCTTCGCGCCGGCGGCTCCGCCCGTGTCGCGCTCGCAGCCGCCGCCCTTCGCGCCGGCGGCTCCGCCTGCCGTGTCGCGCTCGCAGCCGCCGCCCTTCGCGCCGGCGGCTCCGCCTGCCGTGTCGCGCTCACAGCCGCCGCCCGCCGCGTACCCGCAGCGGCTCGACCCACCGCACGCGCAACCGCTGGCGCCGTCGGCCGCGCCCTCCGCACCGCCGACGGCTGCGCCCAACGTCCAGGCCGGCGCGATGTACCGGAGTCAGCCACCGCCGGCGGCTGCGCTGCCCGCCCCCATGGCGAACGCCATTCCGCCGCTGCCTCCCGCGCCGGGGGTTCCGTCGTTCCGGCAGCAGCTCACCACGGACCCGCTTCTGGTGACAGCGCAGGTGAAGACACCGAGCGCGCGACCGCCCGCCCCGATACCACCGCCGGCCGTACCGCGGGGAGCATCGCGGCGGCCGTCATCGATCCCCCCTCGCCCTGCCTCCGTGCCCACGCCGCAGGAGCTGCAGTCTGCCCTACCTCCATCGCCGGAGCGCGGCCGGTCCGACCCCGCGATGAGCCCCCTGCAGCCCCCGCGCCCCGCCGGGATACGCTCCATGAGCGAGCCACCGCCCGCGGCACCGCGACCTCCGTCGGCGCTTCCGGCGGTACCTCTACCTGCTCCACCGCTGCCGAGCCTCATCGCGGAGCCGCAGCCGCCGGCGACAGGAGGCGCCGCGCCCGCGTCGCGCCCGCCGTCGTTCAGACCTCCGCCAGCGCCGCATCCGGCGTCCCTCGGACTTCCGCCAGCGCCGCCCCCGCCGTCGTTCGGGCCTCCACCCGCGTCGCACCCGCCGTCGTTCGGACCTCCGCCAGCGCCGCCTCCGCCGTCGTTCGGGCCTCCACCCGCGCCGCCTCCGCCCACGTTCGGGTCTCCACCCGCGTCGCACCCGCCGCCTTTTGCGCCCCCGCGCCCGCAGCCTGCGGCAGTTCCGCATCCGCCGTCTTTTCAACCTCCGCGCCCGCAGCCTCCGCCTCCGCCCGCCGTGCCGACACCCGCTGCGCCGTCAGCTGGCGTGCTTGCACACCCGCAGGTGCTCCCCCCGCCGGTGTCGCCGCCGTCTTTCGCGCCGCCGCAGCCGCCGATCAGCACGCCGCCACACCCGCAGGCTCTGCCTCCCCCGACGCCGCCGCCGCCCACGCTGACCTCCGCGACACCGCCGCCCGGCGCGCTTCCGCCGCCCGCTGCGCCGCCGCTGGCCTCGTCGATGCCGGTCGCGCCGCCTGCTGCGCCTCCCGATGCGCCCTCGGGGGCCGCCGCGCCACCGCCATCACCTGCCGTGCCGCCGCTCGCCGCGCCGCCGCCATCGCCTGCTGCGCCACCGCTGTCTGTCTCGGCGTCCGCCACGCCATCACCCGCCGGCCCGCCGCCCGCCGCGCCATCGCCGGCGTCCGTGCCGCCGCCCGCGCAGCCCGCCGCGCCATCGTTGCCGGTATCCGCCGCACCTCTGGCCGCAGCGGCTTCGCTCCAGACATCGGCGTCGCACCAGGCCCCGAGCCCTCCAGCCCCCGCCGACGAGCACGCGCCCAGCGACGACATCGGCGAGATCGTCGTCGAGGCTGAGGCCCCGACGCCCACCCCTGCCCGCACAGGCACGGCCGCGCCCGCACAGGGAGCGATCAGCTCCAAACGCAGGCCGCGCGAGCCGATCCTCGACCCCTGGTCCGAGGACGCGGAGCCAGCCGCGCCGCCGCGGCCTCCCCAGGAGATCATCACGTCGAACGGCGACACGTACCTCGTGGCCCGCAGGCATCCCTCGACGCCACAGCCGGGCGACGAAGAGGAAGACGAGGTCATCACCTCGGCAGCGCCGCTCGATCTGACGCTCAAGCGGAAGCCGATCTCCGCGCGACCTCCCGCGCCCCCGACGCCTGCGGCGGCGCGCGCCCGCCCGGCGACGCCCACCGGAAACGAACCCCCAGGACACCTCGGGGCCTCGGCCGACAGCGTTCCCGCGAAGGGCACCGCAAATTCCGCGAGCGACGGCGCAAACATCGAGCCCCCTGCGAGCGCAGACGCGTCGCCCGCGGAGTCGACGATCGAGGGGACGATCGTCATCGAGCTCTCTGACAGCGACCTCGAAGCGCCGATGTCGAGCCGGCTCGCCACCCCTCCGCCTTCGCCACAGGCAGCGGAGCAGGACGACGACCTGCAGACGACGGCCACCCCGTCCCGCGGCGAGCCCGCGCCCCACGGCGCCGAGGTCCAGGCGCCGCGCCCGCGCGCGCTCGATGAAGCCTCGGGCGAGCCCGCGCCGGAACCCGTGGAAGAGCTGCTCGACGACGCGGACCTCGCGCTCGTCGAGGAGCCCCCGGCCCAGGCGCCCGCCGCCGCGCCGCGGCCTGCGTCCGCCACCGACGCCCGCGCGCCGGCCTCGGTCGAGGCCCTCCCCGATCTCGGCGCGGCGCCGCGCGTGGATGCGCCCGCAGTCGAGGGGCGGCGGTCGGCCGCAGGCGAGAGCGCCGACCTCGCCGCGATGGCGCTCGACGCGCCGCCCAGCGCGCCACCGGAGACGGAGGCGCTCGCGGCCCTCGACCTCGCACCGGAGATCGCGCCGGATCTGCCGCGGCCCGGCGCGGCCAGCGCCGCGCCAGCCGCCAACGCCGCGGCCCTCACCGGCCGCGACCTGGAGCAGATCGAGGCGTTCGCGGACCTGCCCGAGGAGATGCACGACGAGCTCGCGCTCGCAGCGCGCGTGGAAGACCTCTCGTCCGACGAGGAGCTCACCGTCGACGGGGCGGCGCTGGTCCTGCGCGGGAACCCCGCCGTGTGCGCGAACATCGTCGATATCCCCGCCGAGCGCGCCGCGACGCGGACGCTCGTGCCGTCCCGAGGGACGCTCGAGGAAGGCATCCCCCTGCGCGTCGTCGCCGGCGCGGACGGCGCGCGGGTGGCGATCTGGGACCAGGCGACCATCGATCACGCGCTCCGCAGCTGCCCCTGGGTGCTCGACGAGCTGCGCACCGTCGCAGACCGGATCCAGTCGCTCGCAGGCGCCACGATGGGGCCGCTGGGCGAGCTCGAAGATGCGCTGCTGCGCCGCGTCCTCGGTCGGCTCCGGCTGCGCGGCCTGGCGCCCGGCGAGCACCTCGTCCACGCCGGCAACCCCATCCCCGGGCTCGTGATCATCGGCGCCGGCGCGCTGGAGCTGGTCGCGGAGCGATCGCAGGAGATCGCAGGCACCGCGAGGCCCGGCGAGCTCCTGTTCGCCTCGGAGCTGCTCGGAGGCCAGCCGGCGCCGTCGATCGCTCGCGCCGCCGGGGGCGGCGCGCTCGTGCTCCTCGCCGACCACCCCACGCTGCGCGAGCTGTTCGAGAGCACGCCCGAGCTGCTCTCCATCCTGGCGCAGTCGGTCTCGATGAACGCTCAGCGCGGCTGAGGCGGCGCGCGGAGCCAAGGCCGCGCGGGGCTCGGCTGGCTCCGCGCGTCAGCGAGCCCTGGCGGAATGCCCGGCGGGCGGAGCTAGAGCTGGCCGCCTAGAGCTCGCCGCTCTTCGGCCGCAGCGGCCGCGCGGCCCCCTGCTCCAGCTCGGCAGGATCGATGGGCTCCGCTTCCTCGTTGACCTGCCAGACGAGCTCGCTGTTGCCCTGCGCCCCGGCGAAGCGGAGCCCGAACCACCTCGCGCTCGGCGAGATCGTCGGCTTCCCGTCCGCGGTCGCGCGCGGGAAGCGGATGCGGAACGCCTGGCGCCACACCGTGTTGTACGGGAAGTAGGTCCGCTCGAGCGCGTTCGGCTTGGCGATCGCGACGATCTCCTCGGGCGCCGTCTCGTTCCCGGTGTCGTCGATCAGCCGCACGATCCACGCGCTGTTCGGCGTCGAGAGGTCGTTGTACTTGCGCTCGCCCCCGAAGATCGCGACGAAGAACTGATGGCGCTGGCGCGTCTCCTCGAGCGTCTTCTCGAGCAGCTTCTGCCGCTGCTCGATCGTGAGCCGGTAGTCCTGCGCGTAGCGGACCACGTAGGCCCAGCGGAAGTCCCACGACTCGAAGGTCGCGGTGGCGGTGAGGAAGTTGTCGAGCTCGGAGAGCGCGAACAGGTGCTCCGTGCGCGTCCAGCTGCGCAGCACGTTCTCGTAGTCCGTCGCGACGTACTCGCGAGGCCCCTCGTTCAGGCTCACGAGCTGGGTCGAGCAGCCGGCCGGGCCGAGTAGCGCCGCGAGAACCAGACCGCGCCGGAGCCATCCTGCGTTGACCACGCGGCCAGGGTACCGAGCGCCCGCGCTGGATGCACGCACACTCGAAGCCGATCCCGCGCCTTCGGCGCCTTCGGCCAGAAGCGCGCCCGGCGAGCGCGCCCGCCGCGCTCACGGGGGAGCCCGTGGAGCGCCTGTCGGGAAGGTGAACCCGACGCTGAACCGCGCGGCGTAATACGAGGCGACGTCGCCGCGCAGCGGGGTCGTGACCGGCAAGAGCACGCTCAGCGCCGGCTGCACGTTCGACAGGATGAAGCGGACGCTCGGCGAGACCGCGAACGTCGCGCGCCGGTCGTCCAGCACGTCCTGGGTCAGCTGGTAGACCTCCCACAGCTCCAGGCCCACCCCGACCGGCCTCGCGATCCGGTAGCCGAAGTAGAACGCCGTGTGCGCCGTGATGTCGGTGCGGCGCTCCCCGGACCGCGGGCCGCGCACGAGCAGCGACCAGTCGAGGCCCTGCCTGAGCTGGAAGATGAACGGCCCGGTGATGTGCCGCATGTCGAACCAGGGGCGGAACGTGAGCGTGAGCTCCCGGAAGCGCGTCTCGTCCCACGGCCGCACCACGCGCGCCGTCCGGAGCACCTCGGCCTGGTCGCGCGAGACGTCGCGCGGGACCGGGAGCACGACGCCGAAGCCTCCGCCGGAGGCGAGCCCGCGCACGCTCGACCAGACGCCGCGCCCGTACAGCTCGGGGCTCCCGAGCAGGATCGACCGCTCGACCCCCGGGACGCTCGCCGCGGCGCTGTCATGCACCGCGCCGACGAACCACTTGCGCGGGACGAGCGGCACCTCCATCTCGCCGTGCGAGTACCAGGCGAAGGCGAGCTTGCCGCCCGCCCGGCTCGCCGCGTCCGGCTCGATCACGGCCGCCGTGTACTCGAAGGTGAAGGTCGGATCGCGCAGCGTGAGCCCGGGGAGCGTCGGGGGCGCGGGGACGTCGAAGACGGCCTCGTCTTCCTCGTCGGACCATGCGCCCGGCGCCGCGGCCAGCGCGGACGCCGGCCGCGCGCACGGCCAGAGCAAGAGCAGCCGCAGGCAGCGCAGCAGGAGCCGCATCACCGCGCGGGCGAGGCGCCCGTCGGGCGCCGGAACCCGCGCGGGCGGCCTCGTCGCCACGCAGGGAGGGCTACTTCGACCCGAGGCCGAAGTCGTTCGCGGTGACGTAGAGCATCAGCCCGAGCAGCATGAACACGCCGACCAGGTGGATGTGCGCCTCGACGCGCGCGTTCGGCCGGCGCCGCGTGGCGGCCTCGTAAAACAGGAACATCAGGCGGCCGCCGTCCAGGGCGGGGAACGGGATCAGGTTGAACGCGCCGAGGTAGGCCGAGAGCACCCCGAGGAACTCGAGCCCGTGCGGCAAGCCGCGCTTGGCCGCGTGCGCGGTCTCCCCGATCATCCGCGCCGGGCCCCCGAGCTCGCCCTCGATCTTGCCCGTGAGGACCTGGCCGAGCCCGACGACGAGGTCCTGCACGACCTTCGGCGGCATCTTCAGCGCGAGCAGCGCGGCCTCACTCGCGGTCACCGGCACCCGCTGGACCGGCCCGACGGGGATCACGCCGATCTTGCCCGAGCCGCTCTCGTTGGCAGGCGTGACCTTGGCCGAGACGCGCTCGCCCGCGCGCTCCACCACGAGGTCGAGCGGACGGCCGGGGCTCTTGGAGATGATCTCCGCCATCTTCTCCCAGTCGTGGACCGGGGTCCCGTCGATCTCGACGATGCGGTCGCCGTCCTTCAGGCTGGCCGCCGCCGGCATCCCGGCGACCACGCCGATGTCGGTCAGGCGGTGGGGCTTGCCGCCCACCATCAGGCTCGCGAAGAAGAGGACCGACGCGAACAGGTAATTGGCGAGCGGACCGGCGAAGATCGCGGCGATCCGGCCCATCAGGCTCGCGTTCGCGTAGCTGCCCTTGTCCTCGGGATCGACCTCCTCGAGGGGGTTCATCCCCGCGATCTGCACGTACGCCAGGAAGGGGATCATGGCGACCTGGAACACGGTGGGGCCGTGCTTCACCGGGTCGTGGCGAAAGAGCCGCACGCGGACCTTGTCCGCGGCGGTCGTGAACCAGTAGTACCCGTCCTTCGGGACAACCTTGAAGAAGGTGGGGCCGAAGCCGATCGAGAACTTCAAGACGCGCATGCCGTAAGCGCGCGCGGCCAGGAAGTGCCCTCCCTCGTGGACCACCATCAGCAGGGCGAGACCGAGGATGCCTACGAAATACCAGCCGACCATCTCCGGCTAGTCTAACCAGGGCGGGCCCTGTCCGCACGTGCCCGATGTCCGCGCCGTACGCCCGCCCCGGCGAGATGCCGCCCGCGGCGGAGGCCGTGCGCTCCCGCCGGCCCCGGATGCGCCAGGAGAGCGCGACAGCAGGGCGGCGACCGGGGCGGCTCAGCCCGCCAGAGGGCCAGAGCCGGCGGGGAGCGGCTCAGCCGACGAAGAACGAGACGCCGACGCTGAAGAAGGGATAACCGATCCGCATCGTGAGCGACATGTTGTCGTTGAAGTGGTAGCGGCCGCCGACCATGGTGACGAAGTCGAGCCACACGTCGTTGTAGAACCCGTCGGTACGGACGACAGCGCCGAGATCGGCGAACGCGCTCCACTGATCGGTGAAGAAGAAGTTCCACTGCATGGTGACCGGACTCCAGATGGTGAAGTCGCGGCGGCAGTACCTGCAGTTGGTGAGATCCAGCCCGAACGAGATGGCGACAGTGTTGTTGAGCTTCGGGATGAACGCCGGGTCGGCGAGCTCGATGCTCGCCCTGAAGCCGACGCCGAACTCGGGGTCGCCGAAGCCGTTGTAGCGCCCGGGCCCGTACCGCCGCAGGCCGTAGTCGCGGTGCATGAAGACGAAGTCCCCGTGCGGCTCGAGCTCGGCGAAGTAGCGGGGGTGATCGTTCGGATTCTTGATGTTCGCCTGCGCTTCGGGCGCGAGCGTGAGGAGGGTGGCGCCGGCTAGAGCGACGCTCACGAGCGAGGGCAGCGCTTTCATGAGCTCTTCGTACCAAAGGAAGGGCAGCGACGGAAGCAAACGGGCACGTGTCGGCTGCATGACGGCCGCCGCTGGAAGGAGATGTCGCACCTCGCTCGGCGCGCTGTGCGCGGCGCGAGCCGAGCGCGCGCGGGCCCTGGCCGAGGCGCGCGCTCGTCTGGCTGAAGCGCGCGCTTTGGGGTAAGCCGGGGTAGCCGAGCCGAGCGCCGCACGCGCGGCGCACCTCGGAGGGGCGGCCTTCCCCGGAGTGTCGAGATGAGAGGATCGACAAGCGTCATCCAGCTGGCCCGTGGCTGCGCGCGCATCGGCGGCGCGCTCGTCGCGGTCGCCGCGCTCGCCTGCAGCGGCACGATCCAGGTCGCGGGGCCGCCGCCCGAGGAGGCGGCGCCCCCGCCGGCGCAGGCGAAGAAGCCGCCCGCGCCGGCGAAGGCCCCCGAGGCGCCAGAGCCGCCGGCGCCCACGGCGGTCGAGCCGTTCGTGACCACGCGGGACTCCGACGAGTGGGTGCGCCAGACGCTGAAGCTGCAGGCGCGCTACGAGCGCGTCCTCGTCGTCGGCGCGCCGGCCCCCGCCGCGATCCGCGTGGCCGCGCTCGATCTGAACGCGCGCGGCGCTGCGGCCGAGCCGCGGGAGCTCCCTGTCACAGGCGCGTTCGCGACGCTCCAGGAGGCGGCGGACGCGGCGCGCGGCGGCGATCTCATCGCCGTGTTGCCCGGGACGTACGCGGGGTTCTCGGTTGGCGACAAGCCGAGCGCCGGTCAGGAGCGGTACATCCATTTCAAGGCGATGGGGAGCCCGGGCGAGGTCGTGATCAGCCGGGGGTGCGCCGCTGACCCGAACTGGATGATTTACCTGAAGGCAGCGCACCACGTGGTGATCGATGGCTTCAACATCGCCGGGAGCAGCGAGCCGGGCGCGCCGCGCGCGGGCACGCCGCGCGCGGGCATCATGGTGGACGGCGCGTTCGGAGAGACCGGCAGGCTCGCGCACCACATCGCCATCGTCGGCAACTTCTCTCATCACCATCACACGTGGGGGTTCCACTCCACCGACAGCCACACGGTCCTCCTGCAGGACAACCTGTTCGCCCTCTCCGGGCGCGAGCACGGCGCTTATGCGTCCGACGGCTCGGACAACTACGTGGTTCGTCGCAACGTGTTCTTCGGCAACAACGCGGGCGGGTTCCAGGCGAACCTCGATCCGGAGGCGTCGCTCGAGGAGGTGATGAAGCACCCCTCGTTCCGGAGCTATCCGCCGATGGAGCCGACCCGCGCCTGGGCCGCGGGGTTGATGAAGCTCGCGACGGACAGGTTCGGCGAGCACGGGTTTCCGGACGGCCGCGGCGTCAACTTCATCATCGAGCAGAACGTGATGAACGGCAACGGTCGCATCGGCGGTGGGGCGATCAACCTCGCCGGGCTGTCGGATTCGCTGATCCAGAACAACCTCGTTTACGCCAACCTCGCCCACGGGATCGCGCAGTGGGACAACGCGAACCCGTTCGACCGGGCCTACGTGGAGCCCGGTCCGCGCGCTCCGGAGCAGGTGAGCGGCCCGGAGGCGCTCCCGCTGTGGGGCTGCCGCAACAACCTCATCCGCAACAATACCGTGATCATGAACGCGAGCGGCCGGGCCGCGCTCCAGTGCGGCAACGGGAGCTGGGGCTGCCGGCTGCGGAACAACATCTTCGTCAACGACGCCGCGTCGTCGATCGAGGTGCTGAGCACGGGCATCTACCGGTTCGACGCGGGCAACAACGTGGTGACCCAGGTGAGCTACGGCGGGATGCCGGACGGCCTGAAGCGCCTGGCGGCGGCGCTGCCGGAGACGCGGGCGATCACGGGCATCACGCGCGCGCGGCTCGCCGCGGAGGTGGTGCGCGCGGGCGAGGAGCCGTGGGTGATCTTCGAGCGGGGCTGGTGGAAGCTGAACCCGAGCCGCCCGGATTTCAGGCCGAAGCGGTCGTCGAAGATGCTGCTCGGGCAGGGCGACCCGCGCGAGGTGCCCCCGCGGGATCTGCTCGGCGTGGAGCGCAAAGGCGCGGAGCTCGGGGCCCTGTCGCCGGGGCCGGGCTGAGGGAAGGCGGCGGCGAGGGATCGTCGAACACGGCGTGGCGTGCCGGGCGCGGCCACGGCGCGGAGGGCGACGCCGGGGCCGGCTTCGGGTGGACGACGCCGGAGCCGGGAGCTTGTCACGGGGATGCGCGCGTTCGGGCATGGGTTCCTCGGCGAAAAACCTTGCCGGGGGAATGAAGCAGGCGAACGATCCCGCGCCGTTGGGGCAATCACGTGGAACACCCGCGGCGTGCCCAAGGAGAACGGCGATGCGCAGCAGGACTTCTTCTTTGGTGTTCGTATTCTGTCTCGCGGCGGGCGCCGCGTTCGCAGCGTGCTCGGGCGAGACGACGGAGAACCCCGGCGGCGACGGGGGAAGCGGAACGAGCGGCAGCGCGGGAACGACGAGCAGCACGACGGGGGCGAGCACCAGCTCGACGACGGCCGCGACGTCGAGCGGAGCCGGCGGGGACGGTGGAGGCGGCAGCGACGGCGGCGCCACGGTGTGCGATCAGGCTTGCGACAAGGCAGAACAATGCGGCTTTCCCGTGTGCGACGCCCTTCCGTTCGACTGCGCAGATCCAGCAGCGGAGTGCGGCGCGCAGTGCGTGGTCGACGCGACATGCGAGCAGCTCCAGTCGCTGGAGGGGGACACTGTCGATCCGGAGCTCGCCGGCTGCCTGAGTGAGTGCCAGGGCGACGAAGGGGGCAGTGCCTTGGAGTGCCTGAGCTGCTCGACACGAAACGGCTGCATGGATGCCTGCACAGACGACACTGGGTGTCTGCTCTGGCTTGTTTGCGCGCGGGGGTGCATGACAGACGACCCTCGCCCCGAGTGCTTCAGAAGCTGCGATGCGGCTGCCGCAAACGGCCCGGGCGGTGAGGGCGTCGAGGCTCTCTACCGCGCTGTCTATGAGTGTACCTGCACTAGCTGCGCGGACACGTGCGAAACCATCGCAGACCCATGCAGCCCGTGAGTTGAGAAGCCTCACCAGCGCACAGATCGATCGCCACTCGCCGCCTGCGGCCGCCAGGCACCTCGCAATGATCTTGGGCGCCTCACGGGCTGAAACTTGCGACGAAGACATCCCCATCGCCCTGCGGGGTCATCACCCCGGCACCGAAATCAATCCTTCCATCCGCAGCGCCGGCAATCAGTAGCTCACCGCGACCGCTGAGCACGCTCGCCATCGCGCTCACGCCGTCCTCCCCCATCAAACCGAAGGTCCTGGTCCAGAGAGGCTCACCTTCGAGCCCGACCCTCACGAGCACCAGATCTCTCTCGGATTTCGCGCGAAGCAGCTCGTCGCCCAACTCCACACTTTCGGCCAAGCTGCCAACGATCAACACGTCACTCGCGGACTCGGCCAAGAGCCCCTCGACACTCAGGGCCGCATCAAAGACTCGGCCCCACTCGTAAACATTCGAGGTCGTATATTTCAGCAAGGCGTTCGCACGGTCATTCGTGACGATCTCTCCACCACCAAAATCAACCGTCCCTTGGAACCCTACCGCGATCGCTGCACCACCCAGCCTATCTACAGCGACGGACCACAGTACGTCGTCATCGGGGCCTCCCAGAATCCTCGCCCAGCTCACGAGGCCGCGGCTCGTGAGCTTCACCAGGAATACATCCGCACCACCGGCGGACGTGTAGGAGAGGTCACCCAGAACCAGCTCGTCATAAAAGGTCCCCGCGAGGATGATATTGCCAGCAGCGTCGACCATCACGCCTCGGGCAATCTGTGCATTCTCACCACCCCAAACCCGAACCCAGCCGCTCTCATCGTCGACTGAACCATCAGAAGACCGCAACCTGGCAACAAATGTTTCTTCCCGGTCGGTCTCGTTGGAAACAACGTGATCATCATCGAATCGAATTGTCCCGCAGAAGTGCCCCACGAGCACCATGTCCCCATCTGGAAGAAATTTTATTCCCGCCACGGTGCTCGGCACGATTCCGCACATCTTTCCGCCCAGCGGTTTTCGCCACAGCAACCGCCCATCCGGGTCGTACTTGTGCAGTACCATGTTCATCGAGCTCAGGTCATCCTCGAGCTCCAAGCTCACGGCAAGGGTATCCCCCTGGGGATTGATCGTGAACGTGTACAATGTCTCAACTTTGACATCGCCAACCTGTCGACTCCAGACGTACTCTCCCGAAGCAGAGAATTTGGCCAGGAACGCGTCTCTGTCTCCGGCAGCGATGAGCACATCCTCTCCGAACGACATCGCTCCCTCGAAGTTGCCGCCAACATAAATGTTGTCCGCCGAGTCCACTGCGACGGCACTGACCATCTCCTCCTCGGCCCCGCCGATGAGCCTCGTCCACCGGACGCAGTCCTTCCCGTCGCAGTCCTCGTCGTCCGTGCTCGCGCACGTCTCTGCCGCGGGCGTCACCTCGCCCTGACACACCTCGTACCCGGAGCCGTCCTTCTTGCACGCCTGCGTCCCAGACTGGCAGATCCCGACGCCCCTCGTCCCCGCGGGGCCGGAGTAGCACTTGGCTACGCTCTCGGGCTCGCACGTGGAGCCTCCGCCTGTCCCCGTCAGCGTCGTGCCGTCCGCGGGTGCTGCATCCTCGAAGTCGTCGAGGCCGAGCACCAGCCCACAACCGGATACGGCCATGATGCCGGCACCTGCGAGGCATCGGAGCGATGTGCGCATTCTCATGCGCGCCATCGTAGAGCGAGAACCGCGGGGCGTCAGCCTTAACGCTTCTCGCGGACCGTTGCGTCGAGGCGAGACCACCACGCCGCCGTTCGAGCACGACAGGCTCCTTGACTTCGAGGCTTCGCTTCTCCCCTCGGCGTGACCTCACTTACCGCGACGCGAGCCCACGGGAGCGGCGCGGCAGCGCTGGCACGCGTGGCGAAAAAGAGCGTGCCGCAATCCCACCCAGCCGCGCGCGGGACGCGTGTACACTCCGCCCCGTGCCGTCCGCGCCGTCCCGCGATCGCCTCCGGGCTCGCTTGTCGAAGAGATCCTCGCTACCCCGACGTCGCCCGTCACGCCCCGCAGGTTCAGCCTTGCTCGCCGCCCTGGTATGGCTCATGGCGTGCTCCGTTCCAAACGACGGCGGCACCAGCCCGGCGAAGAAAGCGGATGCCCCCGCCGAACCTCACACGACGCCCGCCGTCGAGGGGACGGCTCGCGCCGCGGCGTCCGCGCTCACGGCGCCAGCATCTGCCGGCAGCGCGCACACCGACTCAGGCATCCTCAGCGGCTCAGCCTCCGGTCCCACGTCCACCGCGGTCAGCCCGGGCGTCGCCCCAGCAGAGACGCCCCCGCTCGGCTCGACCGGCGCCCCGCCGCTCGCCCCTCCCGCCCCGCCGCCCGGCCCCTGCCCCGCCGACATGGCCCTCGTCGGCGGCTTCTGCATCGATCGCTACGAGGCGCACCTGGTCATCGACGCCGGCGGAGAGCTCGCCGTCCACCCGCACTTCAAGCGCCCCGAGCCGGGCGTCCGGTACCTCGCTCGCAGCGCGGCCGGCGTCTTTCCGCAGGCGTACATCAGCCGCGTCGAGGCCAAGGCCGCCTGCGTCGCCGCCGGCAAGCGCCTCTGCACGCGGCGGGAATGGCAGCGCGCCTGCCGCGGCAACGGCGCCCACCGCTACCCCTACGGCCCGCGCGGCGAGCGCGGGCGGTGCAACACCGGCAAACCCCACCTCCTGCGGGAGGTCTTCGGCGAGCACCCGCCGGGCGGGTGGAGCTACGAACGACACTTCAACAGCCCCGACCTCGACCAGAAACCAGGCTTCCTGGCGAGGAGCGGCGAACACGCCGGCTGCGCCAGCGAGCTCGGCGTCCACGACATGGTCGGGAACCTGCACGAGTGGGTCGGCGACATGGTCGATGACGAGCTCGTGATGCGGATGAGCACCGAAGGCGTCGAGCGCCGCGATCAGCCGTGGCACGAGGGAAACGGCGTGTTCATGGGCGGCTTCTTCAGCACGACCAGCGAGCTCGGCCCCGGCTGCTACTTCACCACCATCGCCCACGAGCCGACCTATCACGACTACTCCACGGGATTCCGCTGCTGCGACAGCGTCGAGCCGCCCGCCGCTCCGGCGGCGACCGACGCGAGACGGCGAGACGGCGGCGGCTGACAGCGCGGCCGGCCACGACGCGCAGCTCGGCGCCGAGGTCCCCGGCACCAGCAGGCCCCGGCGAGCTCGCCCGCGGCGCGATCCCAGCGACGCTGCGCCCGAGGACGGCTGCGGCGCGCTCATCACGGGCAGCCATCTCGGAGGATCGCCCGTCGATTCCTGCCCGCGCCAGGAACAGAGCACCTCCGCCAGATGTCCTGCCCTCTCGATGACCACGAGCGCAGCGACGACCCTGGAAGACGCTCGCGCGATCACAAGGCTTCGCCCCCGCTACGGCCGGTGGGCCGCGGCAGCCGCGGCGCTGCTCCTCGCCGGCCTCGCGGCCATTGGAGCCTGCGTCAGCCAGCCCCTCGTGGCGGCGCTCCCGCCGGCCGCTCCGGCGCTCTCCGCGGATCCCGCACGCATGGAGCGCGACGTCCGGAGGCTCGTGGAGGAGTTCCGCCCGCGGGGCCACCAGCAGATCGCGCAGCTGGACCGCGCCGCGGCGTACCTGCGCGACGAGCTCAGCGCCGCCGGAGGACGCGTGACCGAGCAGCTCTACGATGTCGAGGGACAGACGTATCGCAACGTGCTCGCCCGGTTCGGCCCGGATTCGTCGACGCGCGTCGTGGTCGGCGCCCACTACGACGCGGCGGACGACTTGCCCGGCGCCGACGACAACGCGAGCGGCGTGGCAGGGCTGCTCGAGCTGGGGCGGATGCTCGGCCGCGCGCCCCTCCGCGGCGACGTCGAGCTCGCGGCGTTCACGCTGGAGGAGCCGCCCTATTTCCGGTCTGCGCACATGGGCAGCGCCCATCACGCGAATGCGATGCAAGCAGCAGGCGTGAAGGTCCGGGCGATGATCAGCCTGGAGATGATCGGATATTTCACCGACGAAGAGGACAGTCAGGCGTTCCCGCTGGCGCCGCTCTCCATGCTGTATCCCACGAAGGGGAACTTCGTGGCCGTGATCGGCAACCTGGAGGGGCTCTCGCTCGTTCGCACCGTCAAGGGGGCGATGCGCGGCGCGACCGATCTGCCCGCCTATTCCCTGAGCGCTCCGGCGCTCGTTCAGGGCGTGGACTGGTCCGACCACCGGAGCTACTGGGAAGCGGGTTATCCAGCGGTCATGATCACGGACACGGCGTTTCTGCGCAACCGGCGTTACCACACCGACAAGGACACGCCGGATACGCTCGACTACGCGCGCGCTGCAAAGGTCGTCACCGGCGTGGCCCAGGCCGTCCTCGCGCTCGCGAACGAGTGAGCGCGCTGCCGTCGCCATGCCTCACGCCGCGAACATCCGATCGAGCACCGCCCTCGGCGCGCCGCCCTTCAGGGTCGCCTCGAGCGCCTCGAACACCCCCGCATCCACCTTCCGCGCCTTCGCGAACGCCACGACGCGCGGGATCAGCGGGATCGCCTCCACCCGCAGCCTGGCCTCCGCGACCGCCTCGTCGAGCGTCCGCCCGCGCGCGAGCGCCTTGCCGAGCACCACCTCGGGGCGGCTCTCGAGCCGGATCGAGGCGAGCAGGTCGCCGTAGCCGCCGAGCCCCAGCATCGTCCGCTCCTCCGCGCCCGCCGCGGCCGCGACGCGGGCCGCGCTGTCGACCGCCCTCGAGATCAGCGCGGCGAGCAACCCGGGCCCGGCGCCCGCCTGCTCGGCGAAGCCGACGCCGACGGCGAGGCAGCCGACCAGCGCCGACGCCCACTCCAGGCCCTGGAGATCGGGCGTCGTGTAGACGTGGAGCGCGTCCGACTGGAACGCCGCGGTCACGGCGGCGTGGACCTCCGGGAAGCGCGAGCCGCACACCATCGCCGAGGGGCGGCCCTCCCGGAGCTCGTCTTCCTGCACCGGGCCGCCCAGCGCGCCCACCCGGCGCGCCGGGGTCTCCTCACGCACCAGATCCGAGACGGTCTTCAGCGCCTCGCCCTCGAGGCCGCGCACGCCGTGGATCACGAGGTGCGAGCCGTCCATGTGATCGCCGAGCGAGCGCAGCGCCGTCCGGGCCGCGTTCGACGGCACCGCGATCACCAGCAGCCGCGCCCGGGCGACCTCCGCGTGGTCCCGCACGATCCGCGGGCCGCCTTTGATCTGCGGCTGCTCGCGGCGGGAGTACAGGAGGACCTCCGCGCCGGTGCGGCTGGCCGCGAGCGCCAGCGCCACGCCCCAGAAACCGCCGCCGATGACCCCCACCGAAGGCGCCGGAAGCGCGCTCCCCGGGGCGCTCACTGGCCACCCCCGGCGCCGTTCATCGAGCCCACGTGCGCGTCCGCAGCGCCCGCGCGGGACGAGGCCGGTGAGGACGACGAAGCGGACGAGGCCGAGCCCCGCGGCTCTTCCAGGGGCGGCGGCGACGAGGCGGGCTCGAGCGGCGGGAGCGGCGGCTGGACCTGCAGGCCGGAAGGGACGCCCGGCGGGGCGATGACGTCCCACGCCACCCCGTGGGCGGCGAGGCGGTTCTGGTAGTAGAAGAGCAGGTTGGTGTCGCAGATCGCGATGCCGTCGGGCCGCGAGTCGAGCACCGGCGACGAGTGGTAGCCCGCGAAGGCGCGCAGCGCGCGCTCGACGATGTCCCCGCCCGAGCCGAGCCGGACGTCCTCGCCCAGCACGATGCACCCCCGCTGCTCGAGCGCGCGCAGCCGATCGCAGAGGGCCACGACGTCGGCCGCGAGGTCGTCGCGCGGCACCGTGAGCACGTCGCGCTGCCGGAGCACCGTGAAGAGATCCGCGGCGGGCGCCTGGCTGCGGAGCCGGGCGAAGCTCGCCGCCGCGACGACGTGCGTCGCCATCACGACCGTGTCGCGCGCGTACGCCCGGCAGATCTCCTCGCCGAGCTCGCGCGCGTACTGGGCGTCGCGCGCCGCGTCGATGACCGCCTTGCCGCCCTGATCCTTCACGTAGCTCGCCGGATCGACCTCGCGACCGCGGGCGTCGAACGAGCGGCCGAGCTCGTCGACCCGGTTGCCGAACGGATCGAGCGGGTCGGAGAAGCGGATGACCACCGCCGCGTTCATCGCGAGCAGCTTGCGCAGGAACGAGGCGATCCGGCCGATGCGGCTCGACTCGTCGTCCTCGATGATGAAGCGGCCCTTGCCGGCCTCGGAGAGGAAATCGGCGATCAGCGTCTCGGCCTCGAGCGTGATGAGGTAGTTGATCGTGGCCGGGACGAAGAAGACGCGGCGCTCGCGGCCGCTCTGCAGCGTCCGCGTGTAGGCCTCGAACGCGCTGCCGACCAGGCCCAGCTTGAGCTTCCGCTCGATGCCGCCCGAGCGAGACCGCGTGCCCCCCGGGAAGAACAGCGAGTGGTAGCCGCGCTCCAGGAGCACGCCCGAGTACGTCTTCAGCACGTCCTTGTAGAGGTTGTGCCGGATGCGCCGGTCGACGCGGTAGGCGCCGAGGTTGTGCATGAAGAACGAGAGGACCGGGTTCGTGAACAGGTTCTTGCCGGCGCCGTACGTGGCGGGCGGCAGGCCGGCGCGCTCGAGGGCATAGCCGAACACGATCGAGTCCATGTTCGACAGGTGGGTCGGGACGTAGACGGCCGTGCCGCGCTGCACGAGCGAGCGGAGCTTCGCGAGCGGGCCCTCCACGAGCACCCGGTCGGCCAGGAGCTCGAGGCTGACGAGCTTGAGCGGGTCGCGGACCACGGTCATGAGCTTCCGCGGCGCGAGCAGCGCGCTCACGACCGGCGGCAGGAGCCGCGACGACAGCTGGTAGACGCGCCGGTCGAAGTTCCCCGCGATGTCCCACGCGTACTCCTCCGACAGCTCGCGCAGGCGGCGGCGGCGCTCGGCGTCGTGCATGCGGCCGAGCGAGCGGGCGAGCCGCTGCCACTCGGCGAGCTCGCGGATGTCCTGCGGCTTCCGGGACCCCTCGAGCCGCTTCGCCTCCTGATACGCCGCCTCGTTCATGGCGAGCAGCGGATCCCTCGTGGAGCCGACGACCCGGTCGACCACGGTGCGCACGATCTCGTCGCGCGCGTCGTTGAACCCGAAGATGGGAGCGCGGGAGTCCATGGGCCTAGTCGTATAGAAATCGGACGGCGGGCGCGAGCGGAATACGGCCGCGCGCGACGCCGAAAGTCAGCGGTAATCGTCCTTCGCGCGACGCACGGCGGCGAACACGTCGGACGGCGCGGCCCCCGGGAAGCGCGCCTGCAAACGCGGCTCGCCGCAGCGCAGGAACGGGTTCGTCGCGAGCTCGTCGGCCATCGTGCTCCCGACCGTGGGCTCGCCGCGCTCGCGCGCCGCGCGGGCGGCCGCGAGCTTCCTGCGGACAGCCTCGTTCTCGGGTTCGACCGCCTCGGCGAAACGGAGGTTGTTCACGGTGTACTCATGACCGCAGAAGACGCGCGTATGCGCCGGGAGCGCGGCGAGCTTGGAGAGCGAGGCGTGCATCACCTCCGGCGTCCCCTCGAACATACGGCCACATCCGGCGATGAAGAGCGTGTCTCCTGTGAACACAACGTCCTCGACGCAATACGAGACGGCGCCGAGCGTGTGGCCGGGGACGTGCAACGGCTGGAGCGTGAGGCCGGCGACCTGGACCGGCGTGCCCTCCTCGACCCGCTCCGTCTGCGCGGGAACGCGCCCGACGTCGCTCGAGTGCGCATAGACCGGGAGGTCGCCGTAACGCTCGCGGAGCGCCTCGTTGCCGCCGACGTGATCGTGGTGGTGGTGCGTGTTGACGATGGCGACCAGACTGAGCTTCTCGCGCTCGAGCGCCGCGATGATCGGCTGGGCCTCCGAGGGATCGATGACGATCGCCTCGCGCCGCCCGTCCGCGGCCACGAGGTACGCGTAGTTGTCGCTGAGGCAGGGCACGGGGAGGATGCGCATGAGGCGTCGACTATAGCGGCGCCCCCGGCGAGAGCCGGGGAAAAGGTGCGCGCGGCGCGCGTGGATCGCGCATGAGCTCGAGAAAGTTTGAGAATTTTGCGACCGAACCGGCAAGTGGTCCCGAGCGGGACGGCGGGCGGCCTGGCGGAGATCCGCGCGGTGACGCGGGCGCCATGGTGTGGCAGAGGGGCCGGCATGACGTCCGCCGAGTCCACCGTCCGCTACCGCATCGGCGTCGATGAGAACGGGCTGGGCCCGCGGCTCGGTCCGATGGTGGTGACGGCGGTCCTCACGCGCGTCACGGAGGCGGGCTGGCAGGTCGCCGGCCGCGCCCCTCGCGGCGCCCTCGCCCAGCGGCTCGGCGACTCGAAGCAGCTCGTGGCGCACGGGGATGTCTCGCTCGGCGAGGCCTGGGCTCGCGCGCTGGTCGCGCGCGGCTGCGGCCGCGCGGGGACGGCCAGCGGCGCGTCGTCGGTGGACGAGCTGCTCCACGCCGTCGCGCTCGACGATCGCCCCGCGCTCCGCGCGCTCTGCCCGGGCCACGTCGAGGAGCAGTGCTGGTCGGCGGAGGGCGAGGCGTTCACCGCATCTGACGAGCTGCTCGGCGCGATCGGCAAGGACCTCGACAAGCTCTCGGAGAAGGGGGTCGAGGTCGTCGCCGTGCGCTCGGTGCTGCTCTGCGCGAAGCGGATGAACGACGGGGCGCGCGCCGGGAAGAACAGGTTCGTGCTCGATCTCCACGCGATGGAGCGCCTCGTCCTGGAGCTCCGCGGCCTCGCCGGCGCGGAGGTCTTCGCGGTGTGCGGCAAGGTCGGTGGCTTCGGCAAGTATGGCTCCGTGTTCGGCCCGCTCGCGGGGAGGATGCACGCCGTGCTCGAGGAGGGCCGCGCCCGCAGCGCCTACCGCTTCCCCGGCCTCGGCGAGATCGCGTTCGTCCGCGATAGCGACGCCTCGGATCTGTGCGTCGCGATGGCGTCGATGGTGGGCAAGTACGTCCGCGAGGCGCTCATGGAGCGGGTCGCGCGCCACTACCAGCGCGCGGTCCCGGGCCTGCACGGGGCGAGCGGCTACTACGATCCGGTCACGTCGGCGTTCATCGGGGCGACCCGCCTCGTCCGCCGCGCGCGCGAGATCCCCGCCGAGTGCTTCGAGCGGGGCGCCGGCGAGAGCGACGCCTCGCTAGAGAGCGGCGGCCCGTAGCGCTGAGACCGGCGCCGCGCGGGCCGCGCTCGCCGGGCGAAACCAGCGGCGCCGCGGGGCGTAGGAGGGTTAGGTGCGCTACCCTCGACAGGCCAGGTGGATGATGAAACGGCTCCGCGCTGCTGGTCTTCTCTTCGCGCTCGTCCTCATTGCGTGCGCCGCCGTGTTCGCGTGCTTTCGCGCCGGCGATGCAGGGAGGGCGAGCAAGGTGATTCCGGGGTCCAAGGAGGCTGTGACGATGTCGGACAGAAGCTATCGCAAACCGTCGGATGAGGAGCTGCGCAAGCAGCTCACGCCGCTCGCATACGAGGTCACCCAGCGCGACGCGACCGAGCCGCCGTTCCGCAACGCTTTCTGGGACAACCACGAGGCGGGCCTCTACGTGGATGTCGCGAGCGGCGAGCCGCTCTTCACGTCGCTCGACAAGTTCGACTCGGGCACCGGCTGGCCGAGCTTCACGCGCCCCGTCGAGCCGGAGCGCGTCGTGGAGCGCTCGGACAGGGGCCACGGGATGGTCCGAACGGAGGTGCGCTCCAAGGCCGGCAACTCGCACCTCGGGCACGTCTTCGAGGACGGGCCCGCGCCCGACGGGCTGCGCTACTGCATCAACTCCGCGTCTCTCCGGTTCATCCCGCTGGCTCGCCTCGAGGCGGAGGGTTACGGCGCCTATCGGGCGCTGTTCGAGGGTCGCGGCGGCGCGCCTCGGGAGCAAGCGAGCGCGAACGCCTGCGCCGTGCCGGCGCCGGGGGAGGCGCCTGGTTGCCAGACGACGCTGGAGACGGCCGTCCTGGCGGGCGGCTGCTTCTGGGGGATGGAAGAGCTCCTCCGGCAGATCCCCGGTGTCCTCGAGACGGAGGTCGGTTATGCCGGCGGCCGGACGAAGGCGCCGACCTATGAAGACGTGAAGACCGGCTCGACCGGCCACGCCGAGTCGGTGCGCATCGTCTTCGATCCCGCGAAGCTGTCCTATGCCGAGCTGCTCGAGAAGTGGTTCTTCCGCATGCACGATCCGACGACGCGGAACCGCCAGGGCAACGACGTCGGTACGCAGTACCGCTCAACGATCTTCGTCACGACGCCCGAGCAGCGCCGCATCGCCGAGGAGGTGAAGGCGCGCGTCGACAAGAGCGGCAAGTGGCGCGCGCCGCTCGTCACCGAGATCGTGGAGGCCGGGCCGTTCACGCGCGCCGAGGAGTACCACCAGAAGTACCTGGAGAAGTACCCGGCCGGGTATACGTGCCATTTCATGCGCGATTGATGACGGCGGTGGCCCGCGCCGTCGACTCGATGGTTTCGTCGACGGCGCAGGCTGGTGATGATCGAGAGCGGGCGGATCAGCGATTGGCGATGTGGATCGCGGCGCCCATGGCGTGGGCGGCGGCTTCCATCAGCGACTCGCCGAGGGTCGGGTGGGGGTGGATCGTGAGCGAGAGATCCTCGAGGAAGGCCGCCATCTCGAGCGAGAGGGACGCCTCGCTGATCATGGTGCTGGCCTCCGGCCCGACGATGTGGACGCCGAGCACCTGCTTCGTCTTCTTGTCGGCGACGATCTTCACGAAGCCCTCGGTCTCGTTCATGGCCATGGCCTTGCCGAGCACCGAGAACGGGAACTTGCCGATGCTGACCTCGAGGCCCTTCGCCTTCGCCTCCGCCTCGGTGAGCCCCACCGTGGCGATCTCCGGATCGGTGAAGATCGCGCCCGGGATCGCGACCCAGTCCTTCTCGGCCTTGTGCCCCGCGATGACCTCGGCGGCGATCTCGCCCTCCTTCGTCGCCTTGTGCGCGAGCAGGGGCGGCCCGCTGACGTCGCCGATGGCGTAGATCGACGGCACGTTGGTGCGGCAGAACTTGTCCGTGGGGACGAACCCGCGCTGATCGACCGTCACGCCGACCTTCTCGAGGCCGAGGCCCTTGCTGCTCGGCCGCATGCCGACGGCGACGAGCACGGTGTCGACGACGATCGTCTGCTCCTTGCCGTCGGACTGGATCTTCACCCCGACCGAGCCGTCCTTCTGCTTCTCGTACCCGAGCGCCTTGGCGTTCTTGTGGATCGTGCCGCCGCGCTTCAGGATCTTGCGCTCGACGATCTTGGTGCAGTCGGGGTCGACGCCCGTGAGCAGCTCCGGCAGCGCCTCGACGACGATGAGCTCGGCGCCGAACGCCTGGTAGACCATGCCGAGCTCGAGGCCGATGACGCCGCCGCCGATCACCATCAGCCGCTTCGGGACGCGGCGCAGGCTGACCGCCTCCTTCGCGCCGATGATCGTGTCGCCGTCGAACTTGAACGTCGGGATCTCGATGGTCGTCGAGCCGGTCGCGATCACGATCGCCTTGGTCGCCTCGAACTGCTCCACCGAGCCGTCCGCCCGCGTCACGTCCACGCGCTTCGGCCCCACGACCGTGGCGGTGCCGTTCACGACGTCGGCGCCGTTGCCCTTGAGCAGCGATCCGACGCCGCCGGTGAGCTTCTTGACGATGCCTTCCTTCCAGTCCTGCATCTTGTTGGCGTCGAGCTCGACGCCGCTGACCTTGATGCCCATCGCGGCGCCGGCCTGCGACTTCTCGTAGAGGTGGGCGGCGGAGATCAACGCCTTGGAGGGGATACACCCCCAGTTGAGGCAGACGCCGCCGACGTTCTCCTTCTCGATGCAGAGCACCTTCAGCTTGAGCTGAGCGAGCCGGATGGCGCAGGGGTAACCGCCGGGGCCGGCTCCGATCACGATTGCGTCGTAGGTCTTCATCCTTGTCCTTTTGTGCGCTTCGAAGACTGGAACTAGGGGCGCCGGGGTTCGTCAGGCAAGCCCCTCGCCGACAGCCCTGAGGCCGCGCCCGCGAACGCGAGCCGTCCCTGGGTGCCCGGGGCTTACACGACCTCGCAGCGAGGGGAAATCCCTCCCCGAGGTCAGCGCCCGCCGCCGTGCGGCGGCGCTTTCGGGGAGCGCAGGAGCTCTGCGCGCTGGTCGCGCAGGTGCCAGGGCAGCTCCGCGTAGACGTCGTCGAACAGCGTCTCTCGGGCAGGCGGGCCCATCGCCTCGACCTCGGCGACGGCGGCGGCGATCTCGGCGTTGAGCTCCGCCTCGAGGGAGGACTCCGCGGCGTCGTCGAGGAGCCCGCGGCCGGCGAGGTGGCGCCCGAGGCGCAGCAGCGGGTCGCGCTGCGTCCAGCGATCGACCTCCTCCTGCGACCGGTAGCGGCTCGGGTCGTCGCTCGAGGAGTGCGCGCCGACGCGGTAGGTGAGCGCCTCGATGAAGCTGGGGCCGCCGCCGCCACGAGCCCGCGCGACCGCCTCGGAGACGGCGCGGTAGACGGCGATGACGTCGTTGCCGTCGACACGCACCGACGGCACGCCGTAGGCGCGCCCCTTGATGGCGATCGTGCTCGAGGACGTCTGCCGGTCCGTCGGCACGCTGATGGCCCAGTGGTTGTTCTGGCAGATCATGACGCACGGCGCCTTGAAGACCGCCGCGAAGTTCATCGCGCTGTGGAAATCGGGCTCGCTCGTCGCGCCGTCGCCCATGAACCCCACCACCACGGTGCTGTCGCGCCGCAGCTTCGCGGCCCACGCGGCGCCGACCGCCTGCGGGAGCTGCGGGCCGATGCAGCTCGACCAGGACACCTGGTTCACCTGCCGCCCGCTCATGTGCGACGGCATCTGGCGCCCCTGGAGGAGGTCGCCCGAGTTGCCGAACACCTGGGCAACATAGGTGCGGAGCGGGAAGCCGCGCACCAGCATCATCACGCTCTCGCGCAGCGCGGGGAAGATCCAGTCCGTGGGCTCGACCGCGAGCGCCGTGGCGATCGGCGTCGCCTCCTGGCCGGTGCACGCGCCGTAGAAGCCGACCCGCCCCTGCCGCTGGAGCAGGAGCATGCGCGCGTCGAGCAGCCTGAGGCGCTTGATCTCGCGGTACGCGCGCAGCAGCAGCGCGTCGCTCAGGCAGGGGTCGGTCGCGGGATCCAGGGATCCATCGTCCCGGAGGACGCTGAGCAAGCCCTCGTCGGCCCCCTCCCCTGGTCGGGGCGTGGGCGCGTGAGGTGGAGGGGCGTCGGCGGCGGACCTCGCCGAGGCGCCGGGCGGCGTGGCTTCCAGCTCGCTCATGACCGGACCATACCGCGAAATGACCGCGCTCGCGGCCCCTTCGGCCCGCGGGGACGCCCCTCGCGCCCCCGCGGCGCGCCGGAGCGAAGCGGCTCACATCGCTCACGCACGAGCTCAGCCGAGCAGGACGCGGAACATCCGCTTGCTGTCCGAGAGGTAGTAGTAAGCGGCGCGGTCCGCGTCGCCCATCAGATCGAGGATGGCGCGCTCCATCTGATCGGGGCTCAGCGTGTTGGACACTTCCCACGTGTCGGGCGTGACCTCGTCGCCCTGCCACGGTCCGGCGCAGAGCGCGACGAGGCGCGACCGGTTCGCCTCGTCGGCGATCGAGAAGGTGAGGATGTAATCGTGGTTGACGAAGCCGCTATAGAGCTTGTTGTCACGCGGCATCGGATCTCTCCGTGTCGTGGGCGCGATGCGCGGCGGCGCGCGCGCGCCGATCGCGCCCCGCGGAGCCTCGATCGTCGCGCGCGCGCCCACGCCCGAGGCGACGGCGCAGGTGGGGCGCCCCCGGCGTCCTCACCGCGGGCCGGGCGGCAGCGGGGCGGCCGCCTCATCGTCGTCGTCCTGCTCGGGGCGGCGCGCGCCGAGCGTGAAGACGTGCAAGAGGACCAGGCTCGCGCCGAGGAACACCTCGGACTTGCTCACGAGCTCGGCGCGGCGATGGACGCGCTCGAGCTCCATGCCGAGCTCCCCCTCGCCGCGCCGGACGCCCTCGCGGTGGAGCGCCGCGATGCGTGGGGTGAGCGCCAGGCCGACGTACGCGGCGCACCCGGCCAACACCATGGCGACGACCCGGCGCACGCGCGCCGCGCGGCCGGCGCCCTGGCGGTACGCGGCCCAGGTGCGCGCCACCTCGGCGCCGAGGAGGATCACCGCGGCGCCGAGCGCGAATTGATCGAAGCGCGTGAACGCCGCGCTCATCGCGTCACCGGAGAAGGGGGCCGGGGCGAGCCGGAAGACGAACGGGGCAGCGCAGGCGCCCAGCGCCACGATACCGCCGACCCAGGCCCCCGCCGCGAGCGCGGCCACGCTCGCGGCCACGCGATCGATGAGGGAGCGGCGCGACGCGGCGCGCTCTTCGGGGCTCGGGGCGAGGTCCGCCTCGCTGAACTGGGCTCCATCGTTCATGCATCCACCTCGGCAGCGAGGGCGGCGAGCGCCTCTTCGACGGCCCCCTGATCGGCCTTCCGCTCGTCTCCCCGCATCGCCGCGATCGCGGCGCGGGCGGCCGAGAGGCGGGCGCGACCGGCGGCCGCGACGGCGAGCGTGCGCTTGTGGCGGTCCCACGCGCCGAGCTCGCCGAGGATGTCGCGGATGGCCCGCTCGTGGCCCATCCGCGCGAGCGCGACGCGCGCGTGCCAGCGCAGCGGATCGCGGCCGAAGCCGAGCCTCAGCCCGAACGCGCGCCGCTCCAGGGCGCTCCGGGAAGCGGCGAGGCCGAGCTCGCCGCAGAGCTCGATGGCCGCGGCCTCGTCCTCGCGATCGACCCCGTGGAGCTTTCCTCCCACGATCTCGGCGAGCACGGGGTGGCCCACCGGATCGCCGAAGCGCGCGGTGACGACCGCCGCCGCTGCCCGGACGAGCGGGGACGCGTGGCCGAGCAGCGCGCGGGCCCGCGCCATGCCCGACGGAGGCAGCTCGCCGCTGGATTCCCCCAGCTCCTCGAACATCCGCAGCGCGATGTGGCAGACGAGCGGGTCGTCGTCGTGGGTGGCCTGCATGACGGCCTCGATCGCGTCGGCCTGCTGGGCGCAGACGCGCGGGAACGCGATCACCGCCTGGAACCGCACCTCGGGCCGCTCGTCCGAGAGGGCGCGCCGGAGCCGGCCCGTGGCCCGCATGTCGCCGATCTCACCGAGCGCCGTGATCGCCATCTGCCGGACGTAGGGATCCACGTCCTCGACGGCGAGGAGCAGGGCCGGGAGCGCCTCGACGGCCTTCGTGTCGGCGAGGGCGATGGCCGCCGCCGCGCGGACCGCCGCGTGCTCATCGACGCGGAGCGCGCCCTCGATCGCGCGCACGACCTGCTCCCGTGCCGTCGCGGCATACGGGACGAGGTCGTTCACGGCCTCCGCGCGCACGGCGGGCTTCTGCGAAGCGACGTCGCGCAGCGCAGCCTCGAGCGTCCTTTTCGCGGGGGCCGGTCCGAACACGCGGCCAACGCTAGCACGGTCGATGCGCAAAGCCGGGCCGCACCGAGCGGCGCTCAGCCGCCGCCGGAGCCGCCAGCGCCGCCAGCGCCGCCCGAGCCGCCACCTTCGCCGCCCGAGCCGCCACCTTCGCCGCCCGAGCCGCCGCCGCCTTCGCCACCCGAACCGCCGCCAGCGCCGCCCGAGCCGCCACCTTCGCCACCCGAGCCGCCGCCTTCGCCACCCGCGCCACCGCCGCCTCCCGCGCCCGAGGCCGTGTACGTGGGCCATTCCTCCGGAACTCCCGGCTGTTCAGGAGCGGCCCTGCACACCCCAGGCTCGCTCTCGGCGTCGCCCGGCGGCTCGCTCGACGCAGACGGCGGGTTCGGCAGGCAGGCCCTCGATCCTTCCGGCGTGGCGTCGACGATCGCGGCGTTGCGTTCGCCCGGCGCTATCGTTGCGGCACCCTGGATGTTGCCCAGCGCGACGCACGAGTAGCCGCTGCGGCAGTCATCGTCCTCATCGCAGGTGGCCATGCAGAAGGTCCGCTCGAAGCGCGGCCAGCGGACGTTCTCGAGCTCGCTGCACGCCGGATCGATCACCGGGTTGAACGCGACACAGACGCTGCTCCCGGAGCAGCTGTCCGGCTCGCAGTTGAAGACCGTGCAGTAGCCGCCAGGCTGCGTCCCATCGCAGAGGAGCTGCTGCTCTGCCTGCACGCAATCGAGCGACGAGGTGCACGGATCGCCGATCTGGGGGCCACATCCGGCGAGCAGCGAGGATGCGCCAAGGAAGGCGAGCAGGAGGGCGGGCTCGGTGAGGCGGAGCATCGAGGAGGCCGCTTAGTACCGGCAGGGGCGCCCGCGCGCAAGCGTGGGCCCACGACGCCCACGACGCCGTCCCGGAACCGGCGCTGGCTTCCGCCCGAATTGACACCTTGCGGTCAGGCCTCTACAAACGAGCGGACCGGGGTGACCCCGGAGAACGAAGCGAAGGCCATGGCGACTTACATCACCGAAGACTGCATCAACTGCGGCGCCTGCGAGCCGGAATGCCCGAACGAAGCCATCAGCGAGGGCGACGAGATCTACGTGATCGATCCGGAGCTCTGCACCGAATGCGTCGGCTTCTATGACCACGAAGCGTGCCAGGCCGTATGCCCGGTCGAGTGCTGCCTGCCCAACCCGCAGATCGTGGAGACCGAGGAAGTCCTCATCGCGCGCGCCGTCCGGCTGCACCCCGACGATGGGGAGCTGAAGAAGCGGGCCGCCGCCAACGATTACCCCTCGCGCTTCCGCAAGTAGCGCGCCGCTTCGCGCACCATCGCGTCGCCTCTCCGGCCGCGCTTCCCATGCCTCCGTCGGCACCGTCGGTTCAATGCGGCGCCCGGGTCACACCGTGATCCGGCGCTGGGCCGCAGTGGTTCTCGCGGGTGCCTGCGCGGGCTGCCATGGCAGCGGTCCGCTGCTCCACCCGGCCCACGTCCTCCGTCCCGGCGCCGTGCGCCTCGGCGGCGGCCTGTCGGGTGACATGGTCGTCGCCGGAGCGGCGGACGCAGGGGCGAGCGCCACAGGCCCGGCGACGGCGGAGGGCGCCGCGCGGCGAAAGCTCTCCGAGATCACCGTGTCGCCCGGCGTCGCGCCCTGGGCCAGCGCCCGCGTCGGGATCGAGGGCGAGAACGAAGCGGGGCTGACGTACACGGGGCGAGCCATCCGGCTCGACGGGCGCCACGCATTCCCGCTCGGCGACGCGGCCCTGTCGATCGGCCTCGGCGCCTCGGCGTTGCTCGCGGGCGGGCCGGGCCCCAGCGCAGAAGGGATCGACGTCCACGGCGCAGGGCTCGACGTCCCTCTCCTGCTCGGCTTCCGGTCGGACGCGGATCTCTACGCGCTCTGGTTCGGTCCCCGGCTCGGCTTCGAGCTCCTCGGCGGCGACGTGCGGCTGCCCGCCGCCGGAGCGGCGCTCCGAGGACCGCTCGTCGACGCGTCGGGCCAGCATCTCCAGCTCGGGTTCGTGCTGGGCATCCGCGCGGGCTTCCGCCATGTGCACGTCGCGGTCGAGGCCACCGCGACCTACCACCACGCCGAGGGCGAGATCGCCGGCAAGCCGGTCGCCATCGATCAGGGCACCGTCGCCCCGGGCGGCGGCCTCACGGTCACCTTCTGACACGGTCGAAACAAACGCAACGACGTTGCAACGTCGGCAAACGCCACGTTCGGAGCGTTCCCAGACGTGACCAAACGTAACAAGGCGTGACAAGCCGCGGCAAAGCGCAGCAAAACGTAGCAAAACGTGGCAAAACGTAATGGGCCGGATTCCCTGCCATTTTCGGTGGCAAGCACAGGCGCTTGCCCGGCCGGAGGACCCGTCTTAGACTCGGATCTATGCGTCCCCACGGCGCCCTCGCCGCTTCATGCCTGCTCGCCGGTGCAGCTCTCGTCGGCTGTTCGGCGCCTGTCGCGGGCGACGCGACGGAGGTCAACGGGGTGGTCACCCAGGGGGTCGTGCGCGTCGAGCGCGCGATCAACCTGAGCCGGGACGCCGCCGTGGCCGCCACCCCCGGTGAGCTCGACGAGGCCGCGCAGCCGAGCGCGGGCGCCGAGGGGGCGGGGGCGGTCACGAACGTGCTGGCGAAGTTCATGCGGCTCTCGTCCGCGATGGATCCCGAGCTCGCCGAGGGGGCCGTCGGGAAGCCGTTCGTCCTCCCCTCCGCCGGCAGCTGCATGGTCCTCTCGCCCGCCGCCGACGACGAGGCGAGCAGCTTCAGCTCGCTCAGCCCGATCGAGCTCCTCGACGCGGGCGACGTGACGATGAAGACCGAGAGCACCGAGATGCCGCTCGCCGCCCGCGCGTTCCCGGACGTGGGCGCCCTGGTCTTCGGCGTGTTCTACACGTCGCGCGACGCCACCAGCGATCTGCCTGCGCCGGCGCGGTACGTGTTCGAGAGCTCCGGCTCGGGGCAGCTCGACCGGTTCGCGTTCGAGGCCGATGCCCCCGCGGGTCCCGAGGAGGTGCGCATCGGCGACGCCGATCTGGCCGACGGCGTCGATCTCGACGCAGGGGTCGGCGCGGTCGTGCAGTGGCGCGCGGACGAGGGCGGCGAGGCCGGCCGGGCGCGGGACATCATCTACGTCGACGTGACCTCGGCTCACGGCGCGACCGTGCGGTGCGCGTTCAAGGACACCGGGCGAGGCGTGATCCCGGGCTCCTTGCTGGATCCCTCGACGCTCGGGCCTCTGCCGGCGAACGCGACGCTCGCCGTGCACCGGACGCGGCAGGTGCCGTTCAACACCTCGGGGATCGACCTCGGCGAGGTGCGCTTCGACCTCTCCGTGAACGGCCGGGCGCGCATCGCCGCGCGCTGACGGCGCTCCGACCGACATCGGCGTGGCGTACGAGGATCTGCGACGTCGCGCGGCCGAGCTCGCCGCGATCGGGCAGCGCGATCGCGGCACCGCGCTCCTCGCGGCGGCCGGAGATCACGCGGGCGCCTCCGAGCTGCTCGAGCGCGTCTGCGACTTCGCCGGCGCGGCCCGGGAGGCGCTGGCAGCCGGGGACCCGGCCCGCGCCGCGCTGATGGCCGCGCTCGGCGGCGACGAGGCGCTCGCGCGCGAGGCGCTCGAGCGGATCGCCGCCACGTCGCCCCGGGACGCCGCGCTGCGCGTCGCCGCCGACCTCGCGGCGCGCGGGTTCTCGCGCCACGCGGGCGCGCTGTTCGCGGCGCTCGGCGCTCACGCGGCGGCCGCGGAGGCGTTCACCGCGGCCCACGACGCGTGCCGCGCCGCCGAGAGCTTCGAGCTCGCCGGCCGCCCCGCCGACGGCGCGCGGGTGCTCGAGGCCGCGCTCCGCCGCCGCCCGGGCGACGCGGCGGCGTGGCTCGCGCTGGGTGAGCTGCTCGCGCGCCACGGCCGCACGGAGGCCGCCGTGCGCGCGCTGCAGCAGCTGCCGCCCGCCGCCGCCGAGCGGGCCCGCGCGCTGCCGCTGCTCGGCCGCTGCCTGAGCGAGCTCGGGCTCGAGGACGCCGCGCGGACCGTCCGCGACGAGCTCGCCCGGCTCGAGCCGCCCGGCCAGGAGGCGCTCTCGTCGCGAGGCGCCGCTCCCGGCAGCGCCGCCGCGGGACCTCCTCCCGCGGGCCCCGCGCCCGTCGGGCCGCTCCTCTTCGGGCGCTACGAGACCCTGCGCGAGGTCACGGCCACGCCCCACGCGCGCGTGGTGGAGGCGCGCGACCGGATCACGGCGGAGCGCGTCGCCGTGAAGATCTTCGCGGGCGCGGCGTTCGGAGCGGGCCGCGACGCGCTCCTCCGGTTCGAGCGCGAGGCGCGCGCCCTCGCCCAGCTCCGGCACCCGAACGTCGTCGCGCTCCGCGCGTACCACCCCGAAGGGCCGGCGATGGTGCTCGCCTGGATGACGGGCGGGTCTTTGATCGAGCGGCTGCGGGGGGATCCGGTCACGCCCGCGCGCGCCGTCGAGATCGCGGGCGCGCTCCTGTCCGCGCTCGGCGAGGCGCACCGCCTCGGCATCCTCCACCGCGACGTGAAGCCGAGCAACGTGCTCTTCGACGAGATCGGGACGGCTCACCTCGCGGATTTCGGCGCGGCGCACCTCGGGGATCTCTCGTCCACCGCCACGGCGGGCGCGATCGGGACGTTCGCGTACATGTCGCCGGAGCAGCGCATGGGCCGGCCGGCGACGCTGGCGAGCGATCTGTACGGCGTCGGCGCGGTGCTCGCCGAGCTGCTCACCGGAGAGCCGCCCGCCCCCGCCGTGCGCGGGCGGCTCGATCCCGCGCCGAGCGAGGTCCATCCGGACCTCACGGCGGCCCACGACGCGGCCGTGGCGGCGCTGCTCGCGGAGGACCCCGCCGCGCGGCCGGGCGACGCGTTCGAGGCGCGGCGCGCGATCACCGCGATGGCCTGGCCAGAGCGCCCGCGGCCGCGGCGGTCGCGCGCGAGCGGCCGGCCCCGATCGAGCGACGCGCCGCCCGCCACGGCGGCGCGGCTCGCGGCGACCCTGGAGGTCGGCGACGGCCGGGACACGGAGGGGCGCTGGCACGACGCCTGGATCGATCGCGACGTCCTCGTGCTGCAGCTCGACGACGCGACCCTCGCCCGGGCCCGGGCCTTCGCGCGCGCCGGCCACGCGGCCTTGACGTCCGTCCTCCGGGTCGATCTCGCCAGCGGCGAGGTCTGGGTGGCGCTGCCCCAGGGCCGCGCGCTCGCCGACGAGGCGCGCGCGCTGACCAGGGCCCAGCGCGCGCGCCTCGGCGAGGCCATCGCGGCGCTCCACGCGGCCGGAGGCGCGCACGGGTGCATCGACAGCCAGCACCTCTACGTCCACGACGGCGAGCTCACGCTGGCCTACCCGCGCGAGGCTCCCGGCGACGTGGAGGAGCTTGCGGCGCGGGATCTCGCGGCGCTCCAGGAGCTCGACAGGAACGCGCTGGACGAGCTCTAGCTCGATGAACCAGGGCGGAGGCGGCGCCACACGCGAGGCCCGCGATGCGCGGGCGCGGGGGGGGTCCGGAGCGCCGGCTCAGTTCGGCGGAGACGGGGCGGGCGGCGGCGGCGAGATGCGCCCGCCGGGCGAGGTGCAGGCGCCCCCGTATTCGTCGCGCTTGGTGATGTCGTAGCAGCAGTAACCGTCGTCGTACTCGGGCTCGCTGTCGACCGACTCGACCTCGCCGCCGCACGAGTCGCTTCCGAAATAGGCGAGCGCCTCTTCCTGGGAGGGGCATGCCCCTTCGATCTCGGTCCATTCGAAGCACCCGACCTTGTCGCACCCCGTGGTCGCGAGGGTGAGCGCCAGGGCTGCGAGCTGGAGGGCCCGGACCGGACAACGCGCGAGGGCCGAACGGATCGTCGAGATCATGGATTCTCCCGGACACACGGGCGCTGCGCGCGCCCCGAGCAAGCATACTCCGGTTCGGACGAAGCCGGCTGCCCCGGAGAGGGTCGAGCAGGCTCGCGTCGCGCGGCGGCGTGCGCCTCGCCTCGCCGCGCGGCGCGGCGGACGCCGCGCCTTCTGGTCGATCAGGACCGGGTGGAGTACACGACAGCATGACGACCGGAGAGCAGGGGGCCCGGGTGGTGCGCGCGCCGCGGGGAAGCGAGCGGAGCTGCAAGGGGTGGATCCAGGAGGCCGCGCTCCGGATGCTCCACAACAACCTCGATCCGGAGGTCGCGGAGCGCCCCGACGATCTCGTGGTCTACGGCGGCACCGGGAAGGCGGCGCGATCGTGGGAGGCGTTCGACGTGATCGTCCGCGAGCTCCGGGAGCTCGCGGACGACGAGACGCTCCTCGTGCAGTCGGGCAAGGCGGTGGGCCGCTTCCGCACGCACCCGGACGCTCCCCGCGTGCTGCTCGCCAACTCGAACCTCGTGGGCCGGTGGGCGACGTGGGACGAGTTCCGCCGGCTCGAGGCGCTCGGCCTGACGATGTACGGGCAGATGACCGCGGGCTCCTGGATCTACATCGGCTCACAGGGGATCGTTCAGGGCACCTTCGAGACGTTCGTCGCCGCGCGGAAGGCGCACGCGGCGCGCGCCCCGGGCGGCGGGCGCTGGGTGCTCACCGCGGGGCTCGGCGGCATGGGCGGCGCGCAGCCGCTCGCCGCGACCATGGCGGGCATGGCCTGCCTCGGCGTCGAGATCGACCCGGCGCGCATCGAGAAGCGGCTCCGCACCCGCTACGTCGACGAGCGCATCGACGATCTCGACCGCGCCCTCGACGCCGTCCTCGAGAGCGTCCAGCGCGGGGCGCCGCGCTCGATCGCCCTCTGCGGCAACGCCGCCGACGTCTACCCGGAGCTCGTGCGCCGCGGCGTCACGCCCGACCTCGTCACCGAGCAGACCGCGGCGCACGATCCGCTCGTCGGCTACGTCCCGCCGGGGCTCACGCTCGAGCAGGCGGCCGAGCTCCGCGCCCGCGATCCCGGGGTGTACGTCGCGCGCGCGAAGGCGGGGATGCGGAGGGAGGTCGAGGCGATGCTCGCGATGCAGCGGCGCGGCGCCGAGGTCTTCGACTACGGCAACAACATCCGCACCTGCGCGATGGAGGCGGGCGCCGAGGACGCGTTCGCGATCCCCGGCTTCGTGCCGGCGTACGTGCGGGAGCTGTTCTGCCAGGGCAAGGGCCCGTTCCGGTGGGTCGCGCTCTCGGGCGATCCCGAGGACATCCTCGCCACCGACCGCGCGGTGCTCGAGGCGGTCCCGGGCGACGCCGATCTCCGCCGCTGGATCGAGCTCGCGGAGCAGAAGATCGCGTTCCAGGGGCTCCCGTCGCGGATCTGCTGGCTCGGCTATGGCGATCGCGCGAAGGTCGGGCTCGCCTTCAACGAGCTCGTCCGGGCCGGCCGGGTGAAGGCGCCGATCGTGATCGGGCGCGACCACCTCGACTGCGGGTCGGTCGCGTCGCCGTTCCGGGAGACGGAGGCGATGAAGGACGGCTCCGACGCGATCGCCGACTGGGCGATCCTCAACGCGCTCGCGAACACGGCGGGCGGCGCGTCGTGGGTGAGCTTCCACCACGGCGGCGGCGTCGGGATCGGCAACTCGCTGCACGCCGGGATGGTGATCGTCGCCGACGGCACCGAGGCCGCTCGGCAGAGGCTCGAGCGGGTGCTCACCATCGATCCGGGGATGGGGATCATCCGACACGCCGACGCGGGCTACGAGACGGCGTGCCGCGTGGCGGAGGAGAAGGGCGTCCGGGTGCCGCACCGGGCAGGGTGACCGGCTCCGCCGCGCCCTCGAGGGCGCGCAGCCGCGCGATCTCCTCCATGTAGCCGCGCCGCTCCTTCGCGAGCGGCGGCAGCTCGATCACCGCCGGCACGCGCGCGAGCCGCGCGTCGTTCGCGAGGCGCCAGAACGGCGCGAGCCCCATCTCCCCGTCGCCGACGCGCTCGTGCCGATCGACCCGCTGGCCGAGCCCCGCCTTCGAGTCGTTCACGTGCATGCACCGCAGCCGATCCAGCCCGAGTAGCCGGCCGAAATCGCTCCAGAACCGCTCGTAGCCGGCCTCGCTCCGGAGGTCGTGCCCCGCCGCGAAGGCGTGCTGCGTGTCGATGCAGACCCCGAGCCGCGACCCCTCCGGCCCGGCGCGCTCGATCATCGCGGCGACCTGATCGACGCGGTGGCCGAGGGTCGACCCCTGCCCGGCCGTGTTCTCGATGCACAGCTGCGCGCGGAGCCCCTTCCCGCGAGAGAGCACGATCGACAGGCTCTCGCCGATGCGGTCGAGGCCGACCTCCTCGCCGAGGCTGCGGGGCGCGCCCGGATGGAACACCACGAAGTCGATCCCGAGCGCGTCGCACCGCGCGAGCTCCTGGAACAGCGCTTCCCGCGAGCGCTCGAGGATCGCGGCGTCGTCGGCGCACAGGTTGATGAGGTAGCTCGCGTGGGCGAGCGTCCGGCCCGCGCCGGCCCAGGCCGCGCGCGCGGCGCGAAACGCGGCGATCTGCTCCGCGCTCAGCGCCGGCTCCCGCCACTGGCCCGAGACCTTGGTGAAGATCTGCACCGCCTCGCAGCGGTCCTCCCCCGCCAGCGCGATCGCGCGGTGAAGGCCGCCAGCCACGGACTCGTGCGCGCCGAAGATCATGGGCCGCACTGCTTGGGGCGCTTCCCCGCCGCCGGCAAGGCATTGCCCCGAGCCCACCCGATCTGCCACGGCCCCCGTCATCCGCGCGCCACCGCGCGCCCTCGCGCGCTCTCACGCGCTCTCACGTATGAAGGCAACGCCCGGGCCGCCTCGTCCGTCCCCTGCGACGACGCCGATTCCGCGAGCAAATCGAGCAAACCGCATGCCGGAAGGGCGCGAACCCCGGTTCGCGGCACCTCACCCTTGACGCGTTCCTGCCCAGGCGCGAATTGAGCGGCCTTCCTGGAGTCTCGATGAGCCATATGGGTGTTACGAACGGGGCCGGCGCCGGAGAGGCAGTGCCGGGGTCGCCGGGTGGGGCCAAGGGCGAGGAAACCGCGGCGGCCCCGCCGCTGGTGCCGTCGCACGTGCTCTCGGGCAAGCGGCTCGTGGTGGTCGGAGGGACCGGCTTCCTCGGCAAGGTCTGGCTGGCCATGCTGCTCGCGAGGTTCCCGGAGATCGCCCACATCTACCTGCTCGTCCGGGCCAAGGAGAACCAGTCGCCGGAGGAGCGCTTCTGGTCGCAGATCGTGACCTCGCCGGTCTTCGACCCGATCCGCGAGCAGTACCCCGGGCCCGCCTTCGAGGAGTACCTGCGGCAGAAGATCACGCCCATGAACGGCAACGTCGGCCTGCCGCTGCTCGGGCTGGGCGACCGCGTGGGGGAGCTCACGGGCACGATCGCCGCGGTCGTGAACGTGGCCGGCGTCGTCGACTTCAACCCGCCGCTCGACGAGGCGCTCGAGGTCAACGCGTTCGGCATCAGCAACCTCGTCGAGCTCGCGCGGACCCTCGGGGCCAAGGTGATGCACACGAGCACCTGCTTCGTCGCAGGCTACCGCTCCGGGCTCATCGAGGAGAACCACCCGGCCGAGATCCCCTTCCCCCGCGCCGCGGGCGAGACGTGGTTCGGCGCCGCCTGCCCGAAGCGGACCCTCGATCGGTCGCACTGGGATCCGCAGCGCGAGATCAGCGAGTGCCTCGACCTCGTGCAGCAGGCGCGCCAGCGGTGCGAGGACGCCTTCCGGCAGAGCGCCTTCCTCGACGAGGCCAAGGCCAACCTGGCCGCGCGCAGCGAGCCGTGCCGGGGCAGCGCGCTCGAGAACGAGCTCGCCAGGGTGAAGCGCAAGTTCATCAAGGACCGGCTCATCGAGGCCGGCAAGGAGCGCGCGCTCTTCTGGGGGTGGACCAACATCTACACCTACACGAAGAGCATCGGCGAGCAGGTCCTCGCGAGCTCCGGGCTGCCCTTCACCATCGTCCGCCCCGCCGTCGTCGAGACCGCCGTCGAGTTCCCGTTCACCGGCTGGAACGAGGGGATCAACACCTCGGCGCCGTACCTCTACCTCGCCTCGAAGGGGCAGGTGCAGTTCCCGGGCGACCACGACGTGCGGCTCGACCTCATCCCGGTCGACATGACCGCGAGCGGCATGATCGCCTCGCTCTGCGAGCTCATCGAGGGCCGCGCGCCCGCGGTGTACCAGTACGGATCGACAGACACGAACGGCTGCCGGGTGACGCGCTACCTGGAGCTCGCCGGGCTCTACAAGCGGCGGCAGGTGTTCGAGGGGAAGAAGACCTCGCTCTTCGACGTCGTGTCGTCCCGCTTCGAGCCGCGCGGGCTGACCCGGCAGCAGTACGGCGCGCACGGCGCGCGGGCCATCGAGGGCGCCCTCCGCGGCCTCGGCGGCCTGCTCAAGACGGCGAGCGTCGGCCCCGCCGCGGCCCTCCTCAAGCCGGCGGCGGCCGCGCTCGAGAACGCCGCCAGGACCGAGCAGAAGACGGCCACGCTCCTCGAGGTCTTCATGCCGTTCGTCGCGGAGGGCGACTGGATCTACTCCTGCGCCAACACGCGCGCGGCGATGGCCCGCATGCCCCCCGAGGAGCGGGCGCGCTTCGTCTGGGCGCCCGAGAAGATCGACTGGCGCGACTACATCTGGAACGTCCACCTCCCCGGCCTGGAGAAGTGGGCCTTCCCGCTCATGGAGGAGATGCTCCGCCGGGAGATCAAGCCGCTCCGGCCCTACGACAGCCTGGTCGACCTGCTCGACGAGGTCGCCGAGCGCTTCGATCACGCGCTCTCGGTGCAGCGGTTCGAGCAGGACGGGCTCTCGCGCACGAGCTACCGCGAGCTCCGCGACGCGGCCTGCATGACCGCCGCGCGCCTCGCCGCGCTCGGCGTCCGCCGCGGCGATCGCGTGGCGCTCTCCGGCGCGAACCAGCCGGCGTGGCCCGTCGCCTACTTCGGCATCCTCCGCGCAGGCGCTGTCGCCGTCCCGATCGATCCCGGGCTCGACGCGAAGGCGTTCGCGGACGTCCTCCGCTCGTCGACAGCGAAGGTCGTCCTCTGGGACAGCGGCGTGGAGCAGAAGCTCGGCGCCGACGTGCGCGCGGCGCTGCCGAACCTGGTCGCCTTCGACATGGTCGGGTTCGCCGAGGGCCAGGTGCCCGACCTGGGCCCGGCGTCCGGCGACGGGCTCGCGGCCCCGGACGTGCGCGTGGGCAGCCAGGACGTCGCGAGCGTCGTCTACACGAGCGGCACGACCGGGGAGCCGAAGGGCGTGCTGCTCACGCACGGCAACTTCACGGCGCTCCTGGCCTCGCTGGCGCCGCTGTTCCCGCTCAAGGCGAGCGACCGCGTGCTCAGCGTGCTGCCGCTCCACCAGACCTTCGAGGTCACCTGCGGCCTGCTCCTGCCGCTGTCGCAGGGCGCGCGGATCATCTACCTCGACGAGGTCTCGGCCGATCGGGTGAGCGACGGGCTGAAGAAGGCGCGCGTCACGGCGATGGTCGGCGTGCCCGCGCTCTGGCAGATGCTGGAGCGCCAGATCGTCGCCAGGGTGAAGGAGCAGGGGCCCGCCGCGGCCACCGCGTTCAGCTGGGCCATGGAGCTGAACCGCATGCTCGGCAAGCGCCTGGGCCTGAACGCGGGGCGCCTCTTCTTCGGCAGCATCCACGACGCGCTCGGCGGCAACGTCCGCTTCCTCATCTCGGGCGGCGCGGCGCTCCCCAGGGACACGGCCGCCGTGTTCAAGGGGCTCGGCCTGCCGCTCGCCGAGGGCTACGGCCTGACCGAGGCGGCGCCGCTCCTGACCGTCACCAAGCCCTCGCCGGCGGCGAGCCCGGGGAACGTCGGCAAGCCGATCCCCGGGGTGAAGATCAAGATCGCGAACCCGGACGCGAACGGCGTCGGCGAGGTGCTCGCGCGCGGCCCCAACGTCATGAAGGGCTACGCCGACGACCCGGAGGCGACCCAGGCGGCCCTCGACGCGGACGGGTGGCTCCGCACGGGCGATCTCGGCAAGCTCGACAAGCAAGGGCGGCTCGTCCTCGTCGGCCGGCAGAGCGAGGTCATCAGCGCGGCGAAGGGCGAGAACCTGTACCCGGCCGACATCGAGCGAATGCTCGGCAAGGTCGAGCACGTCAAGGAGCTCGCCATCGTCGGGATCGACAACGGCCGCGGCGGCGAGCAGGTCGCCTGCCTCGCCGTCCCCACGGCGCCGGGCGCGAAGGGCGGCGAGGGCGACGCGGCGCTCGCGCGGGCCACGCAGCACGAGCGCGCGCTCGACGCGCTCCGGACGGCGATCCAGGCGCTGCCCAAGCCGTGCCACCCCATGGCCGTCCACCTCGACGACGCCGACCTGCCCCGCACCGCGTCCGGTCAGGTGAAGCGCTCCGAGGTGAAGGCGATCGTCACGCGCCTCGCCGCCGAGGCCGGCGCGGGCGCGGCGGCCGTCGCGCAAGACGCCGGCGCGGCGACCGCAGAGCCGAAGGCGCACGGCATGGGCGACGAGCCGATCCACATCCCCCGCCCGGTGGCCGACTTCGCCAAGCACTGGATGAACAAGGTCCAGTCCGGCTTCTACGGGAACGTCATGAGCCCGAAGGTCTACGGGCGCGCGTTCATCCCGCACAACCGCAACACGATCGTCGTCTCGAACCACGCGAGCCACCTCGACATGGGCCTCGTGAAGTTCGCGCTGGGCAGCTACGGAGACGGCCTCGTCTCGCTGGCCGCCCAGGATTACTTCTTCGAGGGCAACCGCTGGCGGCGCGCCTACTTCGAGAACCTCACGAACCTCGCGCCCTTCGACCGCAAGGGCGGCCTCCGCACGGCGCTGCGCCAGACCGGCGACATCCTGGATCGCGGGCGGACCGTGCTCCTCTTCCCGGAGGGCACGCGCAGCCCCGACGGCGGCATCCTCGAGTTCAAGCCGGCGATCGGGCACCTCGCGCTCACGCACAACGTCGACATCCTGCCCCTCTACCTGGGCGGCACCTTCGAGGCGCTCCCCAAGGGGCGCACCGTCCCGATCCGCCGCGACCTCGTCGCGCGCATCGGGCCGCCGCTCGCGATCGGCGACCTCCGGCGGCTCACCGCCGGGATGAAGTACGCGGTGGCCTGCCGCAAGGTCGCGGAGCTCACGCAGCTCGCCGTCATCAAGCTCAAGGAGGGCGGCGCCCTGGATCTGAGCCGGGTCGAGAGCATCGATCAGGCCGCCACCACCACCAAGGAGCACCCGCTCACGGTCCTGTTCCGCGAGCTCGAGTCGAAATACGTGGCGGGGCGGGTCACCCAGCCGATCACCTACTACGTGACGCTCGGCACGGAGGACGAGGCGAAGTGGACGCTGCGGATCGACGCGGCCAGCTGCGAGGCGCGGATCGGTAAGCCAAGCCAGCAAGCGGACTGTGTCCTCAAGACCACGCCCGAGATATTCACCAAGATCGTCCGCGAGGCCTACACACCGAGCCCGATGGAGTTCATGACGGGCCTCGTGAAATCGAACGACATCTCCCTCCTGCAGACCTTCCAGAAGGTTTTCGACCTCGCATGAGCCGCTATCTCGTCACCGGCGCGACCGGTTTCCTGGGATCGCACCTCGTCACGGCGCTCCGTGGGGGTGGCCATGACGTGGTGGCGCTCTGCCGGGCAGAGGCGCCCGCGCTCGCCGCGCAGGGCGTGGAGCTTCGCCGCGGAGACATCCTCGACGCGGCGTCGGTGCGCGGCGCCGCCGAGGGCTGCGACGGGGTCTTCCACTGCGCCGGGCGCGTCTCGCGGCGCCGCGAGGACGCCGAGGCGCTCTACCGGACGCACGTCGAGGGGACCAAGATCACCCTCGACGCCTGCCGCGACGCCGGGGTGAAGCGCGCGGTGATCGCGAGCACGAGCGGCGTCGTCGCGGTCAGCAAGGACCCGGGCGACGTCCGCGACGAGACGGCGGCGACGCCGATCGACCTCATCGCCGGCTGGCCCTACTACCGCTCGAAGCTGTACGCCGAGCGCGCGGCGTTCGATCGCAGCGGGCCCGGCTTCGAGGTCCTCGCCGTCAACCCGAGCATCCTGCTCGGCCCGGGCGACGTCCACGGCGCCTCGACCGGGGACATCGTGAGCTTCCTCGAGCGCCGGCTCCCCTTCACCCCCGCGGGCGGCCTCTCCTTCGTCGACGCCCGCGACGCGGCCCAAGGCATGGCGCTGGCGATGGGCAAGGGCCGCCCGGGCGAGCGCTACCTGCTCGGCGCCGCCAACATGAGCCTGGAGGTCTTCTTCCGCCGCCTCGCGCGCATCTCGGGCGTCCCGGCCCCCGCCCTGCGGCTGCCGCGGAGCATCACGCTCGCGAAGGCGGGCGCGCACCTCATCGAGCAGGCGCGGAAGCGGCTGCCGTTCGATCTGCCGGTCGATCCGGTGTCGGCCGAGATGGGCCAGCACTTCTGGTACCTCGACGCGACGAAGGCCCGGCGCGAGCTCGGCTGGACGCCGCGCGACCCGCTCGAGACCCTCGCGGACACCATCGCCGATCTGCGCGCCCGCGGCGTGGTCTGGCCGCAAGCGTAGACGGCGCGCGGCGCGCGCGGCGCGGCCTCGTCGCGCCGGGCCGATCCCGGCTCAGATGGCCCGGCGAAGCGGGGTCGGCGGGAACAGGTCCTTCATGTCGAGCGGGAGCTGACCGCGGAACCCCTCGATCTCCCCCGCGGACACGCTGTCCGCGACGGCCTCGCAGATCGCCTGCAGCACGAAGCCGGCGGCCTCGCGGTCCATGCGCAGCTCGCGCGCGACGTCGGCCTCGATGGTCGCCGTCGTGATGCGCTTGTCCGGCCCGTCGAGGAACGGCTCGAGCGACGGGTGGAGCTTCGAGGGCAGCTGCGCGACGAGGTGCCGCGCCTCCTGGGGCGTCACCCTGCGGCAGAGGCAGCCGAGGACGATCTGCAGCGCGAGCTCCGCGCGGTCGCGCTGCTGGAGGCCGCTGTGGCGCTCGACGGCGTGGATCAGCCGGCCATAGGCGCTGTCAGCGCGCGCCTTGCGCCGGGTGAGGGCGCGCACGCGGCCGTGCGAGCGCTCCGGGCGCGCGGTCCCCTCGGGGTGCAGCGCGCCTTCCGGCTTGAACCGGGCGGCCACCTCGAGCTGCGCCTTCACGACGGAGCCGGCGGCCTCCGCGTCGATGACTCCATCGGCGAGCAGATCGTCGAGGGTCACGAGGCCGACGGGCCGCCCTTGCTCGGTCACCGGCACGCGCCGACACGCATGATCGCGCATGGTGCGCACGGCGTCGTCGATCGACGCGTCGAGCTCGAGCGTCGCGATCTCGTCGGACATGATGTCGCGCAGCATCGTGCTGCGCGCGTCGAGGTCGCCTGCCACGATCTCCAGCGCGATATCGCGGTCGGTCACGATGCCGGCGAGGCGCTGGCCGTCGTGGACCAGGACCGCGCCGACGTGGTTGTCCATCATCGCCCTCACGGCGTCATAAGCGGTCGAGCGCGGGCTAAGAACGATCATTCGCGGGCGTCGATACTCTTCGAGCGACATGGCGAGTCCCTCCCCTGGGCAGCGCGTTCGGGGTTGTGCGTGCGTACGCCAGGGCGCGGCTAGCCAGAACGGTACCAACCGAGGCGGCGCGCGTGGCCGGCGGGTGGACGCGGCGCGCGGGATCGCCGATCGCCGCCGCGAGCGGACGAGCAAGAGCCTGGCGCGCCGCCAGCGCGAGGGGCGAAGCCGCTCGTCAGCGGCTCGCGCCGCGCGCCTGCGGCGACGCACCGGAGCCGCCCGCCTCGGTGCCCAGCGCGCTGCGCGCCTGCTTGCTCGCAGGCGCGACCGGCGCGAGCCGCACCATCCGGTGCAGGAGCCCGTCGACCCGCTGCAGCCAGCCGCGCCAGGCGGCGTACTGCGCCACCGGGATGGTCGACTGATCGAGGATCACGCGCTCCTTCACCACCACGGCGTTCTTGCCGGGCACCTTCGCGAAGGAGATCGTCGCCCGCCCGAACGCGCCGCCGTTCTCGTCGCCGCCCGGCGGGAGCTCGGCGAACGCGTACCCGGGGGGGGCGGTGATCGTGATCGTCCGGTTGTGGTGCCGCGGCGCGAAGCTCGGCGGCAGGACCACCGGCAGCGTGCGCTTCACGAGCGGCGCGAGCTGCGACGTCATCGTGGACGCGCCCGAGAGCGGCACGGAGAGCTCCGCGCCCTCGCGGCGGGCGAGCCCCTCGGAGCGCGCCTCGTACTCGAGCGTCGCCGCCCCGTGCGGGAGATCGGCCTGGAACGCCACCTTGGGCTTCACGTCGACCGTCGGGAACCAGCCGTACGCGAGGTACTGCTCGACCCACTGCGCGCGCGCGTCGGCCTCCGCCAGGTTCGACCGGAGCTCGAACGCCGCGTCGCCGATGTGCCGCTCCTTCGCCGCGAGCTCGCCCGCGCCGGAGGGGAGCAGCGCGATCGTCCACGCGGCGTCGACGCCGTGATCGGCGGGCGAGCTCGCCGGCGTCTCCACGATCTTCGGCGGCCCCTCGTCGACGAACAGCGCCAGCGTGCGCGCGTCCATCGCCGGCAGCGGCCCCAGGCGGCTCTGCGGGCTCGTCGCGTCGAGCCACAGGCCCGGCGCGCCGCCCGCGCCCGGGAGGTACGCGATGCCGTGATCGAACACCGGGATCGCCGCCACCTCGCTCCGGAGCAGCGAGGGCTGGCCCGTGTAGCGCGTCTGCACCAGCACCTCCGTCGCCTCGATGCCGATCGACTTGAGCAGCGTGATGAGCAGCATCGCCTTGTCGTCGCAGTCGCCCTGGCGCCGCGCCAGGAGCTCCTGGGGGCGGTTCGGCAGCCACCACTCGCCCGACACGAAGTTCACGTACCGGATGTCGTCCGCCACGAAGTCGAAGAGCGCCCGCAGCTTCGCCTCGCGCGTGGCCTTGCCCTTGGTGAGCTCCGCGGCGAGCCGGCGGACCTGATCGTCGGGCTCCATGAAGCCGGCGACCGCGCCCCGGTACCACTCCCGGAAGTCGTGCCAGCCGTGGAACGTCGAGCCCACGACGACCGGCAGCACCTCCGCGAGGTGTGGGGCGAGCGGCTCCTCGGGCACCTCGGGCGGGTCGTCCCAGATGTACCGCGTCACCTGGCGGCCGTCCTTCTCGGACCTGAGCACCCGCTCGGCCTTGCCGTTCAGTACGTCGATCGCCAGGGGGTCGCTCGCCGGCGAGTCGACGACGACCTCGTTGTAGAGGATCGGCCGCGTGTCGGTCGAGCCGACGTAGTCGATGAAATAGAACGGCGCGTCGCCCCGGCGGCCGACGGGGCCCCGGGTCCACGAGCGCACCGCGACCTCCACCACGTCCCCCGCCTTGAGCTCGGGCCAGCGCACGAACGGCTTCTGCCCGCCCGCGCCCTGCTCGTCCGGCTGCGCCACCGTGCCGTCCTTGCGGTGGACCCGCGCGAGCAGGAGCTCCGTGTCCTCCCCCTCGGCGGGGATGTCGCGCTCGTAGAGATCCTGATCGGTGCGCGGCTCGATGACGATCTCGCGCGCGTAGTGCATGAGCTGCGAGACGCGCTTGTCCGGGTGGTACGTCACGACGCGCACCCAGTGGAGCTGCCGGTCGGCCACCTCCCCCTTCTTCGCCGGGGTATGCCGTGCGCGCGAGATGAAGACGCCGGGCGCGACGAGGTGCTGCTCGTCGCGCATGCGCTGCCGGCCCGGCGCGCCGGCCGAGCCCTCGCCGAGGCGGAGCGCGAGCTCGGCCTTGAGGTACGGATCGCCGGGCGTGAGGTCGCGCGCCCGCGCGAGCGCGGCCGTGGCCACGCGCGACGCGGCGGCCGTCGGCCGCGCGCCCCCGCCGCCCTCCCGGACCGCGGCGAGCGCCTGGAACGCGGCGGGCTGGTTCGGCGCGACCTGCGTCGCGTACGACAGCACCTCGCGCGCCCACGCGACGCGGCCCGCGTCGTGGAGCGCGCGGCCGATCCGGATGACGTCCTCGGCCGACGTCTGCTGCGCGAGCGCCCCGGCGGCCGCCACCTCGAGCGCGGCGCCGCCGTCGGGCTCGAACGCGAGCACGTAGGGCGCGCCCCGCGACTCGGGCGCGATCTCGGCGAGCCGGCGCGCGGCCCGCAGCTCGAGCGCCGGGTCCAGCCGGGCCGCGGCCGCGATCTCCTGCCAGACGACGACCGGCGTCCGGTCCTTCTGCTCGCGCTCGACCGCGAGCAGCTCCTCGAGCCCGGCCCGCGTGAGCCCCGCCGTCGCGAGCTTCTTCTTGACGAGCGCCCTGAGGACGCGCGCCTCTGGATCGCGCGCCGAGCGCAGCGGCTCCTCGCGCAGCGCGGCCGCGGCCCAGTCGACCCGCTCCGAGGCGAGGTGGGCGGCGACCAGCCGGCGCTGCGCGAACGCCGCGGTGGCCCGGTCCTTCTCGGCGAGGCCCCGGGCGCGCGCGGCCTCGAGCCAGCCGCTGCGGTTCGCGCCGAACGGCGACACCCACCCCGCCAGCGCGAGCGCGTCAGCGGAGATCCCGGGCGATCGCGTCACGCGGTCGAGCAGCCCGGGCGCGCGGGGCGACCGCTGGTCGTCGGCGCCCCCGAGCGTGCGCGCCACGACGGCCGTGAGGGTCTGATCGAGCGACTGCGACGCGCCCGCGTCGAGCGCCCTGTCGAGCGCCGTCGCGACGGCGGTCGCGGGGCGCGCGCCCGGGGGCGGGGCCGGCGGCAGCTTGAGCGGCGTGAGGTCCGACGAGGTCGCGAGCGCCACGGGCCGGCGGTCCTCGTCGGTGAAGCGCACGCGGACGCGCCCCTCGTCGGCGATGGCCCCGGTGCACACCTTGAGGGCGAGCAGGTGATCGCCGGCGGGCGCCTCGATGCGCGCGGCGATGCGGTCGAGCACGAGGCGCTCGTGCGCCGCCTCGCTCGCGGCGACGTCGGCGCCGTCCCACAGGAGCCGCACGGCGCCGGTCGCGGCGACGTGGGCGAGCATCGGCTTGCGATCGAGCGCGGCCGGGACGGTCACGCGCGAGGCGAGGTACGTGCAGGTCTCGGTGCGCGGATGGATGTAAAGATCGAGCGGCACGCCGCGCGCCGTCGACGCGGCGGGCAGCACCCTGCGCCACGCGACGTCGTACACCCCCCAGGCGTAGCGGGCGCTCATGTCCGAGAAGCGCTGGCCTTCGCCCTCGGGCCCCTCGCGGAGCGCGAGCCCGCCGCCCGAGTTGTCCTGGAACGGGCCGAGGACGGCGAACGCCTTGACGAGCCCGGACGGGTCCGGGGGCGCGTCGTACGAGACGGCGCGCGCGCCCGGCCACGTCGCCGCCGGCGGCTCCGGGGCGAGCGAGGCGGCGAGCCAGCGCGCCTCATCGGCGAGCGGCGAGGAGGACGCCCCGATCTGCGCGAGGCCTTCCCGGGCGCGGCCCTGCGCGGCGCGGTCCGCGAGCGCCGCCGCGATCACGAGCCCGGCGAACGCGTCGTCGCCGCCCCGCCGCGCCCGGACCAGCGCCGCGCCGAGCATCTCGTCGGGCGTCGCGGCGGTCCACCGCAGCGCCAGCACGATGGGCGCGCGCTTCTCGGACGCAGGCGCGCTGCCCGCCGCGGGCGCGCTCGCGCCCGCCTTCGCGCTCCCGGCTCGCGGCGCCGGCGCGCTGCCCGCCGCGGGAGCGTCCGCCCCCGCCTTCGCGCCCCCGGCTCGCGGCGCCGGCGCGCTGCCCGCCGTCGTGCCTCCCGGACGCGGCGACTGTGCGTTGCCCGCCCCGGGCGCGGCGATCGCGAGCAGCGCGGCGAGCCACCCGCCCCCGCGGAGCGCGCGGGCGCGCGCGCGTCGATCTCGTCCTCGTCGATCCCGTCGATCTCCCCCCGGCGAGCTGCGCTCCATCGAACCTCGCTTCCCGGCCACGGCATAGCGCGGGCCCGATCGCGGCGCGAGCGCGGCGATCACGCGCGGGTGCAGCCGCGCCGCGCGCGCCGCACCCGCGCGCCGTGCGCGAACTTGGCCGGCGAGCCCGCGGCCCCCTACCGTGCGCGCATGCGCCGCGCTTCACGATGGCTGCTCTCGGCGGTGATGGCCCTGACCACGCTCACGGCCTCGCCAGCATCGACCTTCGCCCGCGACACCAAGGTCGAATGGAAGAGCGTCGACGTACCCGCGGGCGAGGGCCAGGCCCAGCGGGCTCGAGCGCTGCGCGGCATGCTCTCCAGCGCCGCGAAGAAGGCGGACTTCGGCACGGCGAAATCGGTCGTGCTGAGCGCGCGTGTCGTCGAGTTCACCTCGGCCACGCGGGGCGACGTCCACCGCGTGAGCTGCACCGTCGTCGGCCGCGTCGTCGGCGGCCCCACCGCCCGCTCGCGCATCTCGTTCGGCGGCAGGCCGAGCGAGCGACAGGCGCTGGAGAAGCAGGTGCTCGCCATGGTCGCGAACGGCGTCGTCGGCCGGCTCGCCGCGATCGTCCGCGCCCGCGCGCATGACTGACGCGCACGACGGAGCCGACCTGCTCCACCGCGGGATCGCGCCGCGCTCCGCTCGACCCTCCACGGGATCTGGACTACGACGGCCCGCACCTCATGGAACTGGACCGGATGGTGAGCGAGCTCTTCCAGGAGGAAGAGCTCGCTCGCGACACGGCGAAGAAGCTGATCGAGCTGGCGCAGCGCTCCACGGACGAGGCGAGCGCCGAGCGCGCGAGCCTGCTCGCGTTCCTGCGTGGACCGATGGAGCGACACATGCGCTACGAAGAGACCGCCCTGTTCCCGCATTTCCAGGCGCGCGGGCTCGCCGAGGAGGTCCAGGTGGCGCTGAAGCAGCACGCCGCCGTGCGTGAAGCGACCGACGCCCTGGCGGGCGTTGCGCAGGGCGACGACGTCGCGCGGGCCATCGTCGATGTCGCCCGGCTGCTCCTGCACCATACAAATTTCGAGGGCGACTACATTTATCCAGAGCTCACCCACGACGAATGGCGCGAGCTGATGAAGGAAACCGTTCCGCAGGGCATCTGAGGTGGTACGCATGAACTCGACACGGATGTTGTCCTCGACGTAGGCTTTTGCCGCCGTGTCTATCGCAGCTGGTCAGGTGCTGAGCGAGCGCTACCGCCTCATCCGACCCGTGGGGCAGGGCGCGCAAGCCGCGGTGTGGGTCGCAGAGCACCTGGCGCTCGGCACCCATGTCGCGGTCAAGCTCATCGATCTGGAGCTCGCGAAGCAGGAGGACGCGCGCGAGCGGTTCCGCCGCGAGGCGACGGCCGCCGCGCAGCTGCGCAGCGCGCACGTCGTGCAGATCATCGATCACGGCATCGACGGGGAGCAGCCGTTCATCGTGATGGAGCTGCTCGAGGGCGAGGACCTCTTCGATCGGCTCGCGCGCCGGCACCGCCTCTCGCTCCAGGAGACGTCGAAGATCGTGACGCAGGTCGCGCGCGCGCTCACCCGCGCGCACGGGGCCGGCATCGTTCACCGCGACCTCAAGCCGGAGAATTTTTTCCTCTGCGCGAACGAGGACGACGAGATCGTCAAGATCCTCGACTTCGGCATCGCCAAGGTGAAGGGGCAGGGGAAGCGGGTCGCCCAGCGCACCAGCGTCGGCACGCTCATGGGCACGCCGCACTACATGAGCCCGGAGCAGGTGAAGGGGCTCCGGGAGGTCGACTACCGCGCGGATCTCTGGGCGCTCGGCGTGATCGCTTACCAGTGCGTGACGGGCGAGCTCCCGTTCGACAGCGAGGGGGTCGGCGACCTGCTGATCAAGATCTCGCTCGGCGAGATCCCGGTCCCGTCGAGGGCGAACCCGGAGCTGCCGCCGAGCTTCGACGGGTGGTTCGCGCGCGCCTGCGACCGCGACCCGTCGCGGCGCTTCAGCAGCGCGCGCGATCTCGCGGAGTCGCTCGCCCGCGTCGCCGACCTGTCGACCGAGGCCCCGAGCAGCATCCGATCGCCGCAGCCGCCGCCGCTGCCGCCCCGGGCCTCGCCGACGCGCCCGCCGGCGGCCCCGCCGCGGCCGGCGACAGGCTCGGTGATCCCGAAGGCGCCGCCGCTCCCCCGGGTGGCCGACCCCACGGGCGCCGCCTCGACGCGATCGCCCGAGCGAGGATCGGGCGAGCCGCCGGCGGACATGGCGGCCGCTCCGTCGTCGGCCAGGCCGAGCGCGAGGATCCCCGCGGTGCCAGGCGAGCGGCCGCAGACGCCGCCGCGGCTCACCGAGCGGCCGCCGCTCAGCGAGCGCTCGCCGCTGTCGTCTCGGCTCGGCGAGCGGCCTCTCGCACCGCCGCGGGCCACCGAGCGACCTCCGGCGCCGCCTCGGCCCACGGCGCGGCCTCAGACGCCGTCGCTGGCGCAGATCGGCGAGCCATCACCGGGCTCGTCCGAGCTCGGCGAAAGGCCGCCGCTGAGCCAGCGGCCGCCGCTCTCGGCTCGGCCCGGCGATCGACCTCCGGCGCCGCCGCAGCACAGCGAAGGCGCATCGCAGAAGCCGCCGGTCGCTGCCGAAACGCTGGTCGCCACCGGGACGCCGGTCGCTGCGGGGACACCGGTCGTCACCGGGACGCCGGTCTCCGCGCAGCCGAGCAGCGTATCGTCCGCGACGACAGACGACGTCGACGCCCCGCCAGGCGCGCCTGGACCGGCGCTGGCGCCCAGCGACACGTTCCGGAAGGCCGCCGACAGCGCGTCCTCGCTCGTCGACGTCGACATCGACGAGTTCGAAGAGGACGTGATCGATACCGACGTGGACGAGCCCTGGACGGCGCCGGCCGCATCCGCGGCGCGCGCTCCGCGCGCAGACGCAACGCCGGCCGCAGCCCAGGCGCCGGCCGAGCCCTCAGCCCAGGCGCCGGCCGAGCCCGCGGCCCAGGCGACGGCCGAGCCCGCGGCCAACGTGCCGACCGAGACCGCGGCCCAGGCGCCGGCCGAGCCCGCGGCCAACGTGCCTGCCGAGCCCGCGATGGCTGCGCCCCAGAGCGGCGTACCCGTCGCGCCAGGCGCCACGGCCGAGCCGCCGCTCTCCTCGCCGACGCCACGCGCGCTCTCGCCACAAGAGGCCGATCCGCACGCGATCGCCCCCGAGCGCGAGGTGCCGCCGAGCCAGGACCCGTCGTCGGAGAAGCTCCGCGACAACGTCAGGCGGGCGGTCGCCGGGGCGGTCACGGCTGCCGCGCCCCCCGCCTCGCTGCGCGAGCCGCCCCCACTCGATCCGCCGCTCGCTCCTCGGGCTCGCCCGTTGCCCTCCGGCCAGTCGCCGGACCAATGGATGAAGGGGTCCAGCGTGAGCGGGGTGGCGCACGAGGCGCGCGAGAGCGTGCTTCCGGAGTTCGACCCCGGCTCACGTCGGCGCCGACGCGCCCGCTTGGCAGCCCTCGCGCTGGTGGCCCTGGCCGGCGTCGCCGCGTGGCAGGTGGTCCGCTCGCAGCGCCTGCCGCAGACCACGCCGGCGGCCGAGAGCGAGGCCCCGCCGCCGCCCGCCGTCACGGCAGAGCCCGCACCGCCGCAGGAGCCCGCGCCCCAGCCGACCGTCACGGCGAAGGCCGTGGAAACGGCCACGGCCACGTCCGCGCAGCCGTCGGCCAGGGCCTCCGCGACGACGCCGCCGCGGAAGCGGCGCCCGCCGCCGCCACCGCCGAAGAAGTCGCGGAGAGAGCCGGCCAAGGTGGACGACCTGACGATCGAGATCCCGACTCCTCCGGAGCCCGAGGCGGAACCGACCTCACCAGCAGAGTCGCCGCCCCCGGCCGGATCGCCCCAGGGCGATCCGGCCCCGCATGCAGAGTGAAGCGTGGAAACGACTGCATATCAGCAATACTCCGAAGAATCCGGCGACTGGTTGAGGAAGGGGAGGGCCCGGCTGCTGGCCCATCTGGTGCGCGAGTTCGGCCCGGAACGGCGGCCGCTCGAGCTGCTGGAGGTCGGCGCCGGGGTCGGCCAGAACCTGAGTGTCCTCGCGGAGTTCGGGGCCGTCGACGCAAACGAGGTGAGCCCTCTCGGACAGGAGGCCATCGCGAAGGCCGGCGCGGCGAGGACGCTCTACGGCACATCCATCCCGTTCCAGCTCGACCGACGCTATGACGTGATCTGCGCGCTCGATGTCATCGAGCACATCGAGGACGACCGCGCCGCTCTCCGGTGGATCCATGACCACCTGAGCCCTGGCGGGATCTTCGTCGCCACGGTGCCCGCGTATCCGTGGCTGTTCAGCGACCACGACCGCGCATTGCAGCATTTCCGCCGGTACACGGCTGGCAGCTTCCGCGCCGCGCTGCCGGCCGAGCTCCACGTGGAAGCTTGCGCCTACTTCAACCAGCTCCTCTTCCCTGCCGCGGTCGGCTCGCGCGCCGTCTGGAGCGCCGCGCGCAAGCTGCGCCCTCGCAAGACCAGCATGAAGCAGCCCTCACCGAAGTCGGGCCTCGCTTCCTCCGCGCTCGAAGCCGTCCTCGGTGCCGAGGTCGACCTCATCGCGCGCGGCTACCGGCCGAGCTTCGGCCTGTCGGTCTTCTGCGTGGCGAAGCGCTGGGCCGCATGAAGGACAGATCCGCGTCGCTCGCCGATCTCCCCAGCACCCCGCCCACCGGCGCCCCGCCTGCCCCCCCGAGGATCTCGGCGGATCCGCCCGAGCCCGCGCCCAGCCCGCCGCAGCGGATCGGAGGCCCGCTCGCCAGGGTGCGCACGGCGCTGCGCCCGATCATGGTCGTCGCCGCTGCCCTGTTCATCGGGCTCGCCGCGCGGGACCTCGCTCACAGGTGGGAGAGCGGCGCGCCGATCGACATCCGTCCCGCGTTCGTGGCGCTCTCGGTGCTGCCCCTCGCGCTCGGCCTCGTCGTGCTGGGGCTCGCCTGGGCCTTCATCCTGGAAGAGCTGACCGGCCGGCCCATCCCTCGCTGGCCGGCGATCGCGCTGCACATCGAGTCGCAGGCGGCGCGGTACATCCCCGGCAAGGTCGGCGTGCCGCTGTTCCGCATGCTGGGCGCGTCGCGCATCGGGGCGACCAGCGCGGAGGTGGGGTCGTCCTTCGCGATCGAGTTCACCAGCTTCATCGCGGTCGGCGCCATGGTGGGGTTCGGCCTGCTCGCGGCGGGCGGCGAGCAGTTTGCGGGCGCGAACGCGCTCATCGGTCGATGGAGGCTGCCCGTGCTCCTCGCCCTGGGCGCGGTCCTCGTCGCGCTGATGACCGTGGATCGTACCCGCGCGCCCGAGCGCGTGCGCAAGCTCCTCGCGCCCGAGGGGCGCGGGCCGCTCATGCCGGTGCGATTGCCGCTCGTGCACGCGGTGTACTCGCTGACCTGGGCCGCGCACGGCGCGTGCGCCGCGCTCGCCGTCGGCGCGACGCCGGGCGCGGCGCTCGGCGGCTCGGGCCTGTTCGTGCTGGCGCCCATCGCCGGTTTCCTCGCGATGGCCACGCCGGGCGGCATCGGCGTGCGCGAGGCGCTGATCTCCGTGGGCCTCGCCCCCGCCGTCGGACCCGCCGCGGCGCTGGGCGCCGCCCTCATCTCGCGCGCCACCTCGCTCGCCGTGGACGTCGGCGGCTTGCTCATCGCGCGGCTGCTTTGCCGACGCGCCCCGCCTCGCTAGGATGCGCCCCCTCTCATGCTGGCCCGCCTGCGTGTTGCCCTGAACTCCGACTCCCCCCTGGCCCGCTTCTGTGCCGCCCTGAGCTCCGGCTCGCCCCGGGAAAGGCTGCTGCGCAACGTCTTCGCGGCCGTCGCATGCCTCACGGGCCTCGTCGGCTACGCGCTCGTGGTCCACGCGCACATTCCAGTCCAGCACTGGCTCCTGTGGCGGCTCGCGCCACTCTGGGGCTATTCGCTGCTGTTCCTGCTCTCCAGCCTCGGCATCGGCCTCGTGCTGTTGCGCCGGGTGCTCCGCCTCGCGCACTTGCCGCCGGTCGAAGAGGGCCTGTTCGGCATGACGCTCGGCAGCATCGCCTTCGTGTTCGGCATGTACCTCGCGGGCGTGGTCGGCTGGATCCGCCCCTGGTACGGGCTCGTGATGCCGGCGGCCCTCTTCGCGGGCGGCCTCCTGGAGCTGCCACGCTGGCTATCGCGGTTGAAGCACGATCTCGACGCCTCGACGACGCCGAAAGGGACGATGCGCTGGCTGTGGCTCACGGCCACGGGCGTCGGCGCCCTGTGCCTCGTGCTCCTCTACCTGTTGTCGCTGACCCCGGATTCCATCAGCTTCGACGCGACCTGGTATCACCTGCCGATCGGGCAGGACTATGCGCGCGCCGGCCGCATCGTGCCGTTCTACGGCGACGTGAACCGCTCGTTCCCCCACTTCGCGAGCATGCTCTACGCGTGGGGTTTCAGCGTCCCCGGGATGCTCGTGGAGCAACGGTGGATGATGGCGCTCCACCTGGAGTTCGTGTTCGTCCTGGGAAAGGTGGTCGGCGTCGCGGCGCTGGCGCGGTACCTGCTCCAGGGCGAACGCGTCCCTGGCCTCTGGGCGGCTTTCTTCCTGTTCCCGTCGCTGTTCGTCCAGGACCAGAACCCCGGCGGTTCGGCGGACCATTTCCTGGGCTTCTTCGCGGCGCCGGTCCTGCTCGCGTCCATGCGCTTCGCGGAGCGCTTCGACAGGCGGTATGCCGTCCTGCTCGGCGCGTCGCTCGGGGGCGCGATGCTGGTGAAGTACCAGGCGGTCTATCACCTGGCCATGGCGGCGGCGGTCGTCGTGCCGCGCGCCGCGTACCTGCTCGCGCGCGCGGCCTCCCGCGCCCTGAAGAAGCGCAGGCGGCCGCTGCTCTCGGCGCGCCGCGTCCTCGTGGCGGGGCTCATCGCGTCGGGCGTGGCGCTCGGCACGGCCGCGCCGCACCTGATCAAGAACACCATCTACCATAACAACCCCGTTTATCCGTTGGCCCAGCGCGTGTTCACGCGGTCGTACCCGCAGCACGCGCGCTCCGCGGAGTTCATGGAGAAGGCGTATCCCAACGCGCCTTACCTGCCCAAGGGGAAGGGGCTAGAGCGGCAGCTCATCGCGGCCAGCAACTTCTTCACGTTCTCGTTCTCCCCGCACTACTCGTTCACTCGCTACGTCCCCTCGATGGGCTCGCTCTTCACGCTGCTCCTGCCGATGCTGCTGGTCATCCGCGGCCGTCGCAGGCCGGCGCTCGCGGCCTGGGCGACGTTCGCCGGCGTCTGGATGTGGAGCAACACGTACACCGCGGACCGGTACCTGCAGGGCATGCTCGCGGTGCCGATCGCCGCCGCCGCGGCGCTGCTCGTCCGCACATGGCAGCTCGGGACCATCGCGCGGCTCGGCCTCGTGCCGCTCGTGGTGTTCCAGATCGTGTGGAGCGGCGATGTGCCCTTCTACTCCGGCCCCCGCCGGCTGGAGAGCGCGCTCTCGCTGATCCGCTCCACCTACGAGAAGCGATGGAGCGACGCGCAGCGGTTCAAATTTCGCGCGGATCACCGCGCGATCAACCAGGCTACCCCGCCCGACGCGCGCATCCTCGCGCGCAACTACCGCACGACGCTCGGTATCGAGCGCGAGATCATCTTCGATATCCAGGCCTGGCAATCGCTCATTTTCTACGAGCCCGTGCGAGGGCCGGCCGAGCTCTACGCGCATTACCGGAGCGTCGGCGTCACCCACATCCTGTACCCGCCGAACCAGCGCCCGCCGGACACGCTCCAGGCCGCCGTGCTGTTCAACGAGCTCGTGCACCGCTACGCGACGGAGAAACGCCGCTTCGGCAGCCTTCAGCTCGTGACCATGCCGAAGGAGCCGCCGCCGGCCGACGAGCTGCCTTATCAGGTGCTCGCGCTCGGCGCGCCGGGCTACACGGACGGGCTCTATCCGGTCGAGGCGCTCCACATCCTCCCCAAGCTCCAGCCGCCCAAGGGCCAGGAGCCCAAGCCCGCACGGGCGTGGCCCAGGGATACGAACGCGCAGGCCGCGCTCCTCGACGCCGCGGAGGCGGTGGTGCTCGGCAAGAACGCCGCGCGGGGCAGCCGGAACGTGAAGCTGGACGGCGTGTTCTTCGCGGCGGAGCGCTTCAAGAACTACACGGTCTACCTGCGGCAGCAGCGCGACGCCTCCCGGGCGGAGCCGCCGCCCGAGCCTCCGGCCGCGGGCACGCCGCCCGGACCCGAGCCGACCGACCCTGTGGCTCCCGCGGAGGACGTCGATCCGGAGGACCCGGACGGCTGAGCCCCGGCCCGGGGCTACGAGCGCTGTTCGACCAGCGGCCCGGTCCAGGGGACCGGGCTCTTCACCTCGCGCTCGCTCGCGCCGGTTGCACCTGCTGGTTGTGCCACGGCTTCGCGCCCGTGGACTGGATCCCCTCCAGCCTGAGGGCCGGCTCCCGCTCGGCGAGCTCGGTCTCGATCCGGCGCACGCGCATCAGCACCTCCTCGACGAGGCGGCGGTTCGTCGCGATGAGCTCCGCGAGCAGCGCCACGGCCACCAGGATGCACGCCATCACGACGGCGCCCGTACCGACGATGAGCGACTGGATATAACCGCTGTAGTCCGGATTCCGCAGGTAGAAGTAGAGGAACCGGACGCCGAGCGCGAAGCCGAACACGAGCAGCACCGTCGCGACCCAGCCCACGAGCTGCACAGGGCGGTACATCGCATAAGCCCGGAACATGACGGGACCGGCGCGGCGCAGGTAGTCGGGGATCGAACGGAAGAGCCGCGACTCGCGCGTCTTCGGGTTGGTCGTGATCTTCACGTTCTCCAGCGCGAGGCCGCGGCGGCCTGCCTGGATCACGGTCTCCAGCGTGTAGGTAAAGCGGTTGTGCACGAAGAGCTGCAGCGCCGCCTTCCGGCTCACCGCGCGGAAGCCGCTCGGCGAGTCGGCCACCTCCGTGGCGGACAGGCGCCGGATGAGCCGCGAGCCCCACCGCTGCAAGACCTTCTTGAGCGGCGAGAAGTGCTCGATCCTATCTGTCTGCCGATCGCCGATCACCAGGTCGGCCCGGCCGTCGAGGATGGGAGCGACGAGCTTCGGGATCTCCGCGCCGCGATACTGGTTGTCCGCGTCGGTGTTCACGATGATATCGGCGCCGAGCCGCAGGCACGCGTCGATGCCGGCCATGAACCCGGCGGCGAGGCCTCGATTCTTGGCGAAGCGGACGATGTGGTGGATCCCGAGCTGCTCCGCGAGCGAGCTCGTCCCGTCCGTGCTGCCGTCGTCAATGATGAGGACCTCGATCTCGTCCACGCCGTCGATCGACCGCGGCAGGTCCGCGAATGTCTGCGCGAGTGTGTCGCGCTCGTTCAAGCAAGGGATTTGGATGATGAGCTTCACGGGCGATTTCGCGGCGCAGCGTAGCACGACGTGCGTCGAGAAATTCACCTCGGAGCGCAGCGGGCTCCCCCGTGACGCGAGGCTCCAGCGCGGGCTGGAAAGCCGCCCCGCTCGCGCTGAGCGCCGGGCGGCCAGCAGAAACCTGTCCACGCCGCTCCGCCGGTGCCCCGGGGCACCGTACATCGCGGAACTTCACGGAACATCGCGGGACGATGGCCCGCAGCCCTGCGCCGGGCCAGCGGGACCATCGCTCCGCTCTAGTTGAGCAACTTCTTCGAGAGGTGCTTGACCGCCTCCTGCGCCGCGTTTCGCAGCGCGACCTCGACCGCCTTCGAGGACGTGTCGCCTCGCACGAGGATGGCGCAATTGTCCCCTTCAGCCTCGAAGGATGCGAGCGGTAGCTCTGTCGCCGCTGCTGCGGCGCGGATCGGCACCTGCACAGCAAGCGAACCGACCTCGAGCTCCACGAACCCCACCAGCTCCGTCTTGGATAGGTTCTGCATGCCTTCGAACGTGGGTCGCCCGCTGGGGCTTAGCAAGGTCAGGTTTTTCCTGCTTGTCGCTGGGATTGAGCTCCACCTGAAGCGGCAGAGCGCGGGAGCGTCGAGCGCATCGCCTGGTCGGCGGTCGGCGGTCGGCGGTCGACGATCGGCATCGGCGTGGGGCGCGGGCGCGCGACGCGGCGGCCGCCGGTCCGAACGTCGCGCGCGTCACGCGCGTCACGCCGACCGCGCGCGTCACGCGCGTCACGCCGACCGCGCGCTTCCGCACGGATGACCGCTCTCGCGTCAGTTCTTCAGAGAGGTCAGCTGGTCGGCCATGATGCTTCGGTGATTGCGGTAGACCTGAAGCACGATGGCCAGCGCGATCGCCGCCTCGCTCGCCGCGAGGACGATGATGAAGACCGTGAACACCTGGCCAGCCACGCCGCCGGCGACGAAGTGGTCGAACGCGATGAAGTTGAGCGCGGCGGCGTTGAGGATGAGCTCGACGCCGAGGAGGATGCCCACCGCGTTCTTCCGCGTCATGACGGTGAACAGCCCGAGCCCGAAGAGCACCGCGGCGACGGTGAGGTAATGGATGAGACCGACCTCCATCGCCTACTCCCTCTCCCAGGCGCGCCTCACGGCTCGACGCGCGAGCACGACCGCGCCGATCATCGCGGCGAGCAGCACGACCGAGCCGAGCTCGAACGGGAGCAGGTACTCTCCGAGGAACGCGTGCCCGAGCTTGGCTGTGGACGGCATCGCCGGCTTGGCCTCGGCGGGCCAAGGGGTCTGGGTCGCCACCCTGCCGAGCAGGAGCAGCACCGCCGTGACCAGACCGAACGCCACGGCCGGCCCGCCGCGCGGGTTCGAGATCTTCATCTCCGCGATACGGCTCGTGAGCATCACGGCGAAGAGGATGAGCACGAGCGTGCCGCCGACATAGACGAGCACCTGCGTCGCCGCGATGAAATCGGCCGAGAGCGAGACGTACAGCCCGGCGATGCCGAGGAACGTGCCGAGCAAGGCCAGCGCGGAGTGGATGATGTTCCTGGAGAACGCCACGAGCCCGGCCGAGCCGAGCGTCAGCGCGGCAAGCCCGAGGAAGACGAGTGCGCTCAGGGAGGGCATGGGGTGAGGGCCGCGACGTTAGACCGCTGCCCACCGCCCAGCAAGGGCGACCCCCGCGCGTCGCTCGCGGCGCGCTCCTGCGCCGTTCTGCGCCCTTCTGCTCGCCGCGCGCTTTCGCTCAGGCGCCCGCTCCCGCCCCCGCTCCTACCCCCCGCCCGCGGGCTCCGCGCCCTCGGCGCCTTGCTGCTTCTCGCGCTCCTTGCGCCAGATGGCGCGCAGCTCCTCCAGCGCGGCCGGGTTGTCGCGCATGGCGCGCTCCCGGGCCTCCCGGGCGTGCGGCCCGTACTCGCCGACGGGCACCTCGCCGAGGTCCTTCGGCGCCTTGTACAGCGGCACGAGGCCCTCCGGGATGAAGCGGAACGTGAGGTGATCGAGCGTCGGCGCCGCCCCCTCGAACTCGCGGGTGTGGCGGATCGCGCCGGTCGACTCCGTCTTGCACGCCTCGACGCACAGGCCGCAGTACATGCACTTGCCCATGTCGATGTCGAAGCGGCTCATCGCCTGCTTCTTCGTCGCCGGGTCCTTCTCCAGATCGATGGCGATGCACTCGATGGGGCACGCGCGCTCGCAGCGCTTGCAGCCGGTGCAGATGTCCATCTGCACCTCCAGGAAGCCGCGGTACCGCGGGGGGAGCATCTCGCTGACGGGGCGGTCCGTCTTGTCGGGGTACTGGACGGTGATGGGCTCCCGGAACAGATGGGAGAACGTGACCGCCATCCCCTCCAGGATGGTATTGGCCGCGCTGGAGATGCTCTTGATGTACTGGGCGAGATCCATGGCCGGTGCCTCTCAGGGACCTGACGCGCTCGGGCAAATCCCCCGAAGGAGCGAGGCGCTACACCGCGGACGATAGCAGACGCGGACCTGCCCTGGAGCGTCCAGCCCGCTCCCCGCGGGGCCCGCCGGCCCGCGCCATACAAGCCCCGCGGGCTCCCGCCAGCCCGCCCCAAGGCCGCGTCCGTGCGGCGTCGCCCCGCGCGGAAACCAGCGGAGAGCGGGGAGTGCGCGGCGAACCTGTCCTCTCCTGTTGACGCGCACCCGGGGTGGCGATCATGGTCGTCTGATGTCGCAGCTCCCCTTGTCGGGAACGTTCACCGCCCTCGTCACGCCATTCACGCCCGATGGCGAAGCCGTCGACTTCGACGCGCTCGACGCGCTCGTCGAGGCGCAGATCGCGGGCGGCGTCAGCGGGCTCGTGCCGTGCGGGACCACGGGCGAGTCGCCGACCCTCAGCGAAGCCGAGACGACCGCGGTCATCCGGCGCGTCGTCGAGGCGGCGCGCGGCCGCGTGCCGGTGATCGCGGGGACGGGCTCGTTCTCCACGAAGAAGACGATCGAGGCCTCGCGCGCCGCGCTCGCCGCTGGCGCGGCGGGCGTGATGATCGTGATGCCGTACTACAGCAAGCCCTCGCAGGACGGGCTCCGCGAGCACACGTTGGCCGTGGCCAGGGCCGTCCCGGCGCCGATCGTGCTCTACAACATCCCGGGTCGGACGGTGGTCGACCTCTCCGCCGAGACGACCGAGCGCATCTGCGCCGCCGCGCCGAACGTCGTCGCCATCAAGGACGCCTCGGGCAACGTGTTCCGCTGCCAGGAGCTCGTGCGGCGCCTCGGCGACCGGCTCGCGATCCTGAGCGGCGACGACGCGCTGACGCTCGCGATGATGGCGCTCGGCGCGCAGGGCGTCATCAGCGTCACGTCGAACGTGCTGCCGCGCGAGACCAGCGCGGTGACCCGGCGGTTCCTGGCCGGCGACCTCGCGGGCGCGCGCGCAGCCCACCTCGCGCTCCTCGAGCTGCACGGGCTCCTGTTCGTCGAGCCGAACCCCGCCCCCGCGAAGGGCGCGCTCGCCGCCCTGGGCCGCATGAGCGCCGCGGTCCGGCTGCCCCTCGTACCGGCCGGAGAGGCGACCCGGCAGCAGATCGCCGAGGCGATGAGGCGGCTCGAGGCGAGGCGCGAGGCGTCGTGAAATCGAACGGAGATCATCGAGGCGTGCCGATGAGCGCGCTCGTGGGGCCCCCCCAGGGCGACGACGCCCGGCTGCTGAAGGTCGCGATCCACGGCGCGAGCGGCAAGATGGGGCAGGCCATCGTCCGGCTCGCGGCGAACGAGCGAGCCCAGGTCGTGGGCGCGATCGTGTCGCGCGGCTCCTCCCGCATCGGCCGTGACGTCGGCGAGCTCGCGGGGACAGGCACCGTCGGCGTCGCGATGAGCGACGACACCAGCGCCGGGCTGCTCGGCGCTGACGTGGTCATCGACTTCTCGAGGCCCGAGGCGCTCCCCCGTCTCCTGCACCTCGCGATGCGCGCCAAGGTCGCCGTGGTCAGCGGCACGACGCGCCTCGACGGCACGTGCGAGCGGCTGCTCGACGAGACGGCGCAGCACGTCCCGGTCCTCTGGTCGCCGAACACGAGCATCGGCATCCACGTGCTCGCAGAGATCGCGGCGAGCGCGGCGCGGCGGCTCGGGCCCGGCTACGACGTCGAGATCGTGGAGGTGCACCACCGCGCCAAGGTGGACGCGCCGAGCGGCACGGCCGTGCGGCTCGCCGACGCCGTACGCGCGGCCCTCGAGCCGGCCGGGACGCTCGCCGACGTGCACGGCCGCGAAGGCAACGTCGGCCCGCGCAAGCCGAACGAGCTCGGGATCTTCGCCGTGCGCGGCGGCGACGTCATCGGCGACCACACGGTCCACCTGCTCGGCCCCGGCGAACGCCTCGAGCTCACGCACCGCGCGACCAGCCGCGATCTCTTCGCGCGCGGGGCGCTGCGCGCGGCGTGGCACCTGCACGGGAAGCCGCCCGGCCGATACACGATGGCCGACGTGATCGGCGGCTGACCGCGGCGCTCCAGGGCCAGACGCGGGCGATCCGCGATCCGGCGTGCCGCGAGAGAGCCACAATGTGGTCAGCGGCGGTTCGCCGCACTACGCTGCGGCGCTCGTATGGAGACGCTCGCTGCGAGGATCGCACGCGCCGGTCCGTTGCCGGACAGGGACGCGGTCGGCTGGGTCGTCCGCCTGGCGAAGCGCGTCGAGAGCCTGCACGCGCGCGGGACGGTGCACGGCCGCCTGTCGGCCGCGTGCGTGGTCATGGAGGGCGAGCCGTGCACGTCGACGGGGTGGCTCTCGGATCCGCTCGCCACGCCCGCCTTCGTGGGTTACCGGTCGCCGGAGCGGGCCGCGGGTGAGGGGCCGTCGCGCCGGGACGACACGTGGGCGCTCGCGGTCACCCTGTACACGGCGCTGTCGGGAGCGCTCCCGTTCCCCGCCGAGAGCGACCAGGAGCTCCGCCGCAAGCAAGGCGCCGGCGCCGCGCCGCGGGTAACGCCGCCCGGCGAGGCGGGCGACGCGCTGTGGCGCGTGCTGGACCAGGCGCTCGCGCGCCGCGCTGAGCAGCGGATCACCGAGGTCGCGGCGCTCCGTCGCGCGCTGGAGGCCGCGCGGCCGGGCGAAGGCCTGGAGGAGCTGCCGCCGCTCGATGAGCACGCGCTCGCGGCGCCGGCGAGGACCATTCCAGCGCCGCGCCCGTCGAGCAGCGGGGTGCGGGGGACGTCGAGCTCGCAGCCGCCCCGCAAGAGCGCGCCGCCGCGCGAGGGCACCGGCTCGCAGCCGCCCCGCAAGAGCGCGCCGCCGCGCGAGGGCACCGGCTCGCAGCCGCCCCGCAAGAGCGCGCCGCCGCATGGCCACTCGAGCTCGCAGCCGCCGCCCATCGCGAGCGCCTCGGCCCGCCGGACGCCGTTGCCGCTCCACGGGCTCGCGAGCCTGGGGCTCCGGTCGACCATCGGCGTGCCGACCACCCCGCCTCCGGAGGCGCCAGACCGTGCCTCAAAGGCGCAGACCGCGTTGCCTGCCGCATCGCCGCGGCTCGCCGGCGCAGCGACGGAGGACCGCTCGCGCGCGGGCGCCGTGGCTGCCCCGACCGCGCACGTGCAGCCACCGCCGCAGCCGCCCGTCGTGCCCGCAGCGACCGCGCAGCCGCCCGTCGTGCCCGCAGCGACCGCGCAGCCGCCCGTCGTGCCCGCAGCGACCGCGAAGCCGCCCTTCTCCCCCAGCGCGGTGCCTCTCTTCGACGCGGATGCCCCGGCGAGCCCGCGAATGGTCGACGACCTCCCCTGGCTGGGCGAGCACGACACGCACGAGCCGTCGCACCCCTTCCCGATGGCGCCCGGCAGCGTCGCCGTGCGCTTCGGCGCGCCCGGGCCCGGCGCGCCGACGCCCCACGTCCCGGCCGTCGATCTCCCCTGGCTGGGCGAAGACGACACGCACGAGCCGTCGCACCCCTTCCCGATGGCGCCCGGCGGCGTCGCCGCGCGCGGCGGCGCGTCCGGGCTCGTCGCGCCGCCGCTCCGGGCGCGGGCGCCGGCGCCAGCGTCCGGAGCGAGCCGCGAGACGCCGTCCCCGGCGCGCCGGTGGGTCACGCTGGCCCTGGGGGTCGTGGCCATCGCGGGCGCCGCGGGGGGAGCCTGGTTCTGGCTTCGCCACCGCGACGCCGCGCCGCCGTCCCTCCCGGCGCCGCCGTCTGCGGACGCTGCGCCCGCCGCATGCGCCGCCCCCGCAGAGCCGAGCGCCCCGGCGCCCGGTGACGCGGGCGCGGAACAGGCACGCACGGCGGCGCCGGCGGACGCAGGCACCGCAAGCACAGCGCCGGATCCTGCGGCCACGGCGGACTTCGCCACATGCGCGATGCCGCTCTTTCCCGGCAAGAGCGTCGACGCCGCCATCGCGGGCCAGCTGTCGTTCGTCTGCGCCGAGACCGACCCGATGAAGGGCGTCGCGGCGCTCAAGAGCCACCTCGCCCAGGCAGCTGGGCCCAAGGGCGTCTCGGACGCCACGAAGGAATGGGCCGTGCTCGGCTGGCACGACATGGCGACCGTCGCGACCCTGCGCGCCCGCTGCTGCCACGCCCCGCCCCCCCTCGAGCTGCCCCCCACGCCCGAGGGCTGCGCGCCGCTCGATGAGGCCCTGAACGAGCTCGGCGCGGCCGTCGCGTCGGCGTCTGCTCCGGGCGATCGGGCGGTCGCGAAGGCGGCGCGGCGGTACATGCGCGCGGCCCAGTGCGTCGCCCGGGTCGGCGCGGCGACCCGTTACGGGCGCAAGAGCAAGCCCAACGGAGGCGAGGCGACCGCGTTCAAGAAGGTGCTCTCGCGCGCGCTCCGGAGCGCGGCACAGGCGCGCTGAGCCGCGCGAACGTCACGTCGCCCGTGGCGCGCGCCCATGGTGCGCGCCGTGCCACGGCGTGACGTCGCGAGCGACGCGGACGGCGCAAATGGCGTGAACGAACGTGAACAGGCGTGAACGGGCGTAAACAGCGCGGATCGATCGCTCGACCACCTCGCCGAACGAGCGGTTCTGGGGTAGCGTCCGCGGTCCCATGTCCAACGAAGCGAGCGATCTCCTGCTCGAAATCGGCGTCGAGGAGCTCCCCTCGTCGTTTGTCGAGGCCGCGCTCCGCGCGCTCCCGGATCTCGCGACGAAGCGCCTCGCGGAGCTCAGGCTCCGCCACGGCGCGGTGCGCGCGCTCGGCACCCCGCGTCGGCTCGCGCTGCTCGTCTCCGGGGTCGCGGCGCGCCAGCCGGACCTCGAGGAGGAGGTCACCGGCCCGCCGGTCAAGGCGGCCTTCAAGGACGGCGCGCCCACGAAGGCGGCCGAGGCGTTCGCGCAGAAGCTCGGCTGTACCGTCGCGGATCTGCGCCGCGTCGAGGGGCCGAAGGGCGAGTACCTCGCGGGCACCCGCCGCGAGGCCGGCAAGCCCGCGGCCGAGCTCCTCCCGGAGGTCCTGGCGTCGCTCGTCGCGGCCATCCCCTTCCGCAAGTCGATGCGCTGGGGGCAGGGAGATTTCGCGTTCGGCCGCCCCATCCAGTGGCTGGTCGCGCTCTCCGGCGGCGAGGTCATCCCCGTCGAGATCGCCGGCATCCGCAGCGGGCGCACGAGCCGCGGCCACCGCTTCCTCGGGCGGGCCGAGATCGCGATCGGCGCCGCGAAGGACTACGTCGAGGCGATGCGCGCGGCGCACGTGCTCGTCGACCCCGAGGCGCGCGCGAAGCTCATGCGCGAGCGCCTGCTCGCCGCGGCTCGGGACGCGGGCGGCGTGCTGATCGAGGACGACTTCCTGATCGGCGAGAACCTCTCCCTCGTGGAGGAGCCGCACGTCATCGTCGGCAGCTTCGAGGAGCGGTTCCTCGAGCTGCCGGAGCGGGTGATCCTCGAGGTCGCGCGCGGCCACCAGCGCTACTTCGGCGTCCGCGACGCGAGGACGGGGGCGCTGCTCCCGAGGTACCTGGCGGTCGTGAACACCGCGGAGGCGCCCGAGAAGATCAAGCGCGGCAACGACAACACGATGCGCTCGCGCCTGTCGGACGCGCAGTTCTTCTACCGGGAAGACGTCAAGATCCCGCTCGCGAACCGCCGCGAGAAGCTCGGCGGGATCGTGTTCCAGAAGCGGCTCGGCAGCGTGCTGGCGAAGGCCGAGCGCGTCGAGCGGCTCGCCCGCGAGCTCGGCCTGCTCCTGATGCTGCCCGAGCAGACGCTGGTGGCGGCGGCCTCGGGGGCGCACCTCGCGAAGTGCGATCTCGTCGCGCTGATGGTGGGCGAGTTCCCCGAGCTCCAGGGCGAGATGGGGCGGGCGTACGCGCTCGCCCAGGGGGTCAGCCCGGAGGTGGCCGACGTCATCCGCGATCATTACCTGCCCAAGGGCGCCGCGGACGCGACGGCGCCGACGAACGCCGGCGCGCTGGTCGCGATGGCCGATCGGCTCGACACGCTGGTCGGCTGCTTCGCGATCGGGCTCGTCCCCACGAGCACCGCCGACCCGTACGGGCTGCGCCGCGCGTGCCTCGGCGTGCTGCGCACGCTCCTGGATCGCGATCTCGATCTGCGCCTCGGCGCCGCGTTCGGGGCCGCCTACGACGGCTACGCCGGGGTGGAGCTCAACGTCTCGCGCGAGGAGCTCGCGACCCGCCTCGGCGAGTTCTTCTCCGAGCGGCTGCGGGGCCTGCTGTCCGACCGGCTCCCGCAGGACGCGGTCCTCGCGTGCCTGCGCGTCGCCGCGGATCGCCCGCTCGATCTCAGGGCCCGCGTGCGCGCGATCGACGCGCTGAGCCCGGAGGTGCGGGCGCGGGTGGGCGAGGTCTTCAAGCGGGCCACGAACATCGCCGACAAGGCGCCTGCCGGCGAGCCGGTGGCGCCGTTCGGGCAGGACGTGCACCCGAGCGAAACGGCGCTGTTCGCGGGGTACCTCAAGCTGCGCGAGCAGATCGCGTCGGACGTCCGGAGCGGCTCGTACGACACCGCGTTCAGGGCGGTGGCGGACTTCGCCCCGCTCTTGCACCAGTACTTCATCGACGTGTTCGTGATGACCGACGACGCGGCCGTGCGGGACAACCGCCTGCGGCTGATGCGCGCCCTGTCGGAGACCTGCGGGAGCCTGGCCAGGCTGGAGCTCCTCGGCGAGGCGCCGCGCGCGGCGTCGTGACGCGACGGGCGCGGCGCCTCGGCGGCGCGCCCGACGCCACGCTACCTTTTCAGCTCAGATGGGCGCTCCCGCGGGCGCCTCGGCCGGCGGCTCTCCTGGAACTGGCTTTGCGGGCGCGGCGATGCGCTCTCAGCATGACAAGAGGAGGGTGTTCGGCGCCGTCGAGCAAACATGGTCGATCGAGGACGTGATCGCCGAAGGGGACAAGGTGGTCGTGCGCGCGAAGAACACGTGCGCACAAGCGAGCTTCCTGGGCATCCCGAGCCACGGACGGCAGCAGACGTTCACCGCGATGTTCATTCACCACATCGTTGACGGCAAGATCGTCGAGACATGGCGGAACGCCGACGATCTCGGCCGGCTCCTGCAGCTCGGCGCGCGGTTTGAGCCAGGGATGCCCCAGGCTCCGACGTGAGCAGGCTGGCCGCGTCTGGCGTCGATCTTCGCCTGGTCAGCGCTGCTGTCGAGTTGAACAGCACTCCATCCGGGCCACCTCGATGGATCATGCAACGGCGACTCCGAAAGCGCCGTGAAACCACGTCCATGCACCTCACTTCGCGGAACCAATAAGCAACCAATAAGCCCGCTGGGGACGATGAGCAGCGCCTCCGGCGCCTCGCCGAGCCGCCGGGCGTCTGGACCTGCACGCTCGCCATGAGCTGCTGTACCGTTCGCCCCCATGCCGGGATCTCCGCCCTATCCGTTCGCGTTCTTCGGGGCAGCGCCGAGCGACTGGTTCGACCTCGAAGGGGACCTGTTCTCCTATGAGCTCTGCTTCGTGGCGCCCCCGGACGCGGCGGCGCGGCGCGCCGTCGGCGAGGCGTGGGAGCGGGCGCTCGACGCGCGCGCGGTGGAGCACTGCGAGCCCTTCCAGTGGGCCGATCGCTGGGCGCTCGTGCGGGTGCGGCCGGCGGGGTGGAGCAAGGCGTGCGTCGCCGACATGGCGCGCGCGGTCCAGCAGGCCCTCACGGCGGTGCACGGCGCGCGCCCGATCGAGGTGGCCTCCCTGGCCGAGGCGATCGAGAGCGACAGCGACTGGGACGCCTGGTCCGCCGAGCAACGACCCGAGCCCCCGACGGGCCCGAGGTGGCCCGTCGAGCTGCCCCGCTTCGGCGGAAGCGAGCGCTTCGAGGCCGCGTGCGCGGTGGATCCGGCGGTCGAAGCCGCGCGCGAGGCGGCGCGCGCCGCGGCCCCCGAGGAGGAGCGCTCGTCGGAGCGCGCGGCAGGCGACGACCACGACGCGGACGAGGCGGACGCCAGCGACGATGACGACAAGCCCAGGGTCATCTCTGGCGGGCTCCGGCTGGAGCTCGTGCCGGGCTACAAGGCGCCCGGGCCCTCCGACGAGCAACAGAGGCTCTTCGGGCGGAGCGGCGAGGTGCTGATCGCGCCGAACGGCCTCGTCTTCGGCGTCGCCAAGCCGAAGCGAAAGCCGCCTGTCCCCGCGTGGATCGAGAACGGCGAGCTCCGCACCGCTCAGGGCGATCCGCTTGCCACCACGACCGGCGCTCACCTCGCCGCGCGCGACGACGGCGGCGCGGCGCTGATCGGGGAGGATTCGGAGGCCGTATGGGAGGTCGTGTTCGCGGAAGGCTCCGTGCGGCGCCTCATCCAGCACGACGAGCCCTTCTCCGACGTCGCCTACGGCCCGGAGGGCCGGGTGCTCGTGCTCGCGAGCTCGATCGACGTCTATCGGCGGGAGGGTTCGGGCGCCGCGCTCGAGGGGCGCTGGGACCTCGACGGCTACGGGATGCACTCGGTCTTCGGCGGACGCCTGCTCCTCTTGAAGTGCTTCGACGACGAGGACGAGAGCGCGGACGGCGTAACGATCCTCGGCTACGACGGATCCACGATGCGCCGGCTGGCCCGCGTGCGCATCTCGATCGGCGACATCGTGATCGACGGCGCCCGCGTCATCGTGGAGGACGGCAGCGAGTACTACGAGCTGCTCGGCCTTGATGTGCTCGCCGCGCGCTTCTCCGCGCAGCCGGACTCCTTCCCCGAGCTGAAGAAGCACGAACCCGGCAACGAGGACGAAGACGAAGACGAGAGCGCGTCCGACGAGGGCGAGAGCACGTCCGGCGACGGCGACGACGAGGACTCCCGGCCAGAGGTGCTCGAGGGGGCGCTCCGCGTGGAGCGGCGGAGGTCGCGCGAGGTGCCCCCGGAGCCCGAGATCGAGCGCGCGGAGCGCGAGCTGTTCGGGTCGACCTCCTGCGTCGCGGTGGCGCCCGGCGATCGCGTCTACGGCATCGCGAAGCTCCGGCGCAAGCCGGCGACGGCCGCCTGGATCGAGGGCGGGGAGCTCAAGCGCGCCGAGGGCGAGGCGCTGCCCAGCCCCCACGGCTACATCGCGGCGCGGGAGGACGGCGGCGCGGTGCTGTACGGGTTCGACGACAAGCTCGTCGCCGAGCTCTCCTTCGCGGACGGCAAGCTGCGCCGCCTCTTCGAGCACGAGGCGTCGATCTCCGACATCGCCTACGGCCCGGAGGACCGCGTCATCCTCGCCACGGGCGAGTCCCTCGACGTCTACCGCCGCGAGGGAGAGGGCGCCGTCCTCGAGCAGCGCTGGGACGTGGGCGGTTACGGCCTGACCCCCGCCCTCGGCGGCCGGCTGCTCCTCGTCAAGAGCTACGAGGGCGAGGATTCCGAGGACGGGCTGACCATCGTCGGCTTCGACGGGAGCAAGCTGCGCCGCGTGGCCCGCGTGAAGGCCTCCGTGGGTGAGGTCCGGATCGCCGAGGGCCGGGCCTTCATGGATCACGTCGGCGACACCTACGAGCTGCTCGGCCTCGACGCGCTGTTCGAGCGGCTCGCCACGAACCCCGACGCGTTCCCCGAGGTCGCCGTGTACACGCCGTCCGAGGAGAACGATGACGACGACGAGGCGCCGGAGTCAGGCCCGAGGAAGGCGCCCGAGGAGTACGCCATCGAGCCCGCCCCGGGCCGCGTCGGCGTGCGCTACCTGGGCAAGCAGCGCCCGCTGCCGGAGGACGAGGAGGACGTCCCGAAGGACGTGCGCGCGCGTTTCGGAGCGGGCGCGCGGGAGCTCGAGCGCTACCGCCCCGCCGACGTGTACATCGGGTGGAAGAAGGAAGCCCGGCGCTCTTTCGTCTTCGCCGTGCTGAAGGACGGGGAGCTCATCGAGACCGCGGTGAAGGCGAGCTCCCCCTCGTCGACGGGCCTGGTGAACGCGGATCGGAGCGCCGCCCTCGTGGCGACCGACGGCGACGCCAAGCTCTGGTGGGTGGACCTCCCGCACGGCAAGCCGGTCCTCGTGCACGACTTCACCAAGGAGGAGAGCGAGGACGAGATCTACACGCTCGAGGCGCTCGCCTCCGGGCGGGTGATCGTCGGCACCTCGTCGGAGACCTGGATCTTCTCGGTCAGCGGCGGCGCCTCCAGGCTGGAGGCGCGAGGCGACCTGGATCTGCGCGTCGTGGAGAGCGCCGCGGGGGGCCGCGTGGCCGTGCTGGAGGTCTCCGAGGGCAAGCCTATCCGGGTCTGGGGCGTCTACGACGATGGCGTCCGCACGCTCGCCGAGCTCGAGCCGGAGCCCCTCAGCTTCGAGCCGAGCGCTGATGACAAGTTCTTCTTCGAGGCCGTGAATCGCCTTGGCTGGTATGAGCTCGTCAACCTCGAGGACGCCTGGGAGGCCGGGCGCCGTGACACCTCTGGCGAGCGCTACCCGCGCGTGGCGCTCGCGCCGAAGCCCCCCGACCAAGACGAGGACGACGGCGAGGAGAGCGAGGACGGTGACAGCGACGACGACGAGGAGCCGCAGTCCGTGGAGTGAAGGCGGCCGCTGCCCGCCATCAGGCCATCACCCTCGAAAAACCCCGCGCCGTCCGGCCGCTCGACGCCATCGAGAGCAGCCGGCTCACGCGCTCCTCGGTCGTCGGGTGCGTCGAGAACCACTTCAGCACCGAGCCAGCCCCGGCGAGCGGGTTGACGATGAAGAGGCTGGCCGTCGCCGGTCGCGCCGCCTCGGGGGGCACGAGCGCCACGCCGTGCTCCAGCTTGGACAGGGCGCTGGCGAGCGCCTCCGGGTCCCCGGACAGCCTGGCGCCGAGCTCGTCCGCCATGTACTCGCGCGACCGCGAGATGCCGAGCTGCACGAGGGTCGCCGCGATCGGCGCCACGATCGCGAGGGCCAGCCCGCCGAGCGGGCTCGCGCCTTCCTCATCGTCCGACGATCCGCCGAATATCCCGGCAAAGCTCACGGCATGGGCCACCCACGTGATGCCCGAGGCGAACGCCGCCGCGATCGTCGACACCAGGATATCGCGGTTCTTGATGTGCGCGATCTCGTGCGCCAGCACGCCGCGCAGCTCACGCTCGCTCAGGAGCTGCATGATGCCCTCGGTCACCGCCACGACGCCGTGCTCCGGGTTGCGCCCCGTGGCAAAGGCGTTCGGCTGCGCGTCCGGGATGACATAGACGCGGGGCTTCGGGATCCCCGCCCGACTCGAGAGCTCCTCCACCATCCGGTGCAGCCCCGGGGCCTCGGAGGGCGAGACCTCGGCGGCCCGGTGCACCGCGAGCACGATGCGGTCGGACATGAAATACGCACCCAGGTTCATCGCGAGCGCGAGCACGCCGAACAAGACGAGGTACCCGGGCCCCAGCGCCCCGCCGATGGACACCAGGATTGCCGACATGACGCCGAGCAACAGGATCGTCTTGATCTGATTCTTCATGAACTTCGTATCCTCCTCGAAGCGGAGCGCTGCAAGAGCCGCTCCCCGGAGATCGATGTGTCGCGCGTCGTCGCATTGCAATCCCCCGCGCACCCGATCAGCAGACGTCGTGTCCGGCGGATTCCCGCCTGTGGCTCTCCTGACCGCCACCCCTGCTGGCTCGCCCCATTTCGCCCCACCGCCCCATTTCGCCTCGCGGCCCATTCCACCTCTGACACCGCATCGTCAGGCTCATCCTTCGTCTGCAAATGCCGTGAGCCCTCGGCGCCCGTGGTCGTCGCGCGGCGCTGGGAGGGCTGATGTCCGAGCCCATTTGACGTCATTCCTCTGGCGCTGCCGGAGGAGTCACGTCTCAGGCGAGTTCAGCTCTCCCTGCGCCGCGCGACGACCACGCTCCGAGGGCCGGTCAGCTCGGCAAGACCTCCCGGCACCGCGACGCGCGAGCTCAGCGTGGAATACGCCCGCCAGCGCGCCTCACGCCTGCCAGATCGCCAGGAGCCACACCGCGACGCCCGCCGCGCACACCGCGAGCCCCGGCGCCGCCAGCGGCCACACCCACTGCCCCGTCACCGTGACCCCGCGCCGCACCACCCAGACGGCGCCCGCGACCCACGCCGCGAACGCCCCGACGAGGGCGACCACCCAGCCGACCCGCGGCGCGTCGTCGCGCGCGAGCGCCGCGAGGTGCTGCCGCTCGACCGCCGCGGCAGGCTCGGTCCGGGTGCCCGGCGGGCGCGGCGCGGCCGCCGAGAGGCGGGCGATGGCCGCGTTGGCCAGCTCTAGGTCCTCCGCGTGCGGCGTCGTGAGCCACCGCGTCTCCAGGGCGGCCGTGCGCACCGCGCGCCACGCGAAGAGCGCCGTGTCGGCCCGACCGAGGCCCTCCGCGGCCGTCGCGAGCGCGATCAGCCGCTCGTACGCCACGCGGACGTGCGGCGCCCCGGGGGCGTACCAGCCCGCCGCCCGCCGCGCGTGGAGCGCCGCCGCGTGCGCGTCGCCGGCGCGCAGGGCGTCCGTGCTCTCCGCGATCTCCCGCTCGCCCGCGGCCACCACCCGCAGCGACGCCGCGCCGACGAGGAAGCCGGCGACCGCGAGGCCGCGCAGCACGCCGAGCACGACCGAGCGCCTCACAGAAAGTCGCGTCTCTTGAAGACGAACGCCGCCACCAGCAGGAGAATGAGCGCCCACCCCGCGCACGTGATCGCCGCCCAGCCGAGGTACACGAGGAGGTTCGCGTCAGCGACCTCGCCCGCGAGCAACGGGCGCGGCGGCACGTAGATCTGAAGGTTCGGGACCACCTTGGAGAAGGCGTGCGCCGCGGCGCTGATCTGGGGGCCGAAGTACTTCACAGGCAGCCGGGCGAGCGAGTCCGCGTTGCGCCCGATGAGGAAGACGCCCAGCGTGAGCAGCGAGGACAGGAACGGCGTCGAGAACGACGAGAACAGCGTCGCCACCGCGGCGACGATGCCGACCTCGAGGAACGCGAGCGCGCTGCCCGCGAGCACGACGCGGCGCTCGGTCGGCGCGCCGTCCGAGAAGAGCACGCCGAGCACGAGGAAGACCGCCGCCCAGGGGATGAACCCGTACGTGCGCGCCAGCGGCGAGCGCCACGCCACGAGCCCGAGCGCCGCGAGCGAGGCGGCCCCGGCGCCCGCCACGAGGGCCAGCGAGCGGCCGGCCAGCACGGCGCTGATCTGCAGCACGAGCCCGGCGTCGGCCAGGATGAACACCCCGAGCGTGAGCAACGTGCCGAGGTACTTGCCGACGAGGTACTCGCCGCGGCGCACCGGGCGGGCCAGGATCGGGAAGATCGTCTTCTGCTCGAGCTCGCGGTACAGCGACGTCGCGCCGATGATGACCGCGACCGCGATGCTGAAGAGCGAGATCGACGCGACGCCGAGGTCGCTCACGACCCGCGCCCCGTTGCGGAGCGTGTAGGCGCCGACGATGATCGAGTAGAACGCGACGGCGAAGGCGACGCCCGCGAGGCCGATGAGGATGCGCGCCCGAAGCGATTCCCGGTAGGTGTTGAGGGCGATCGCAGAGATGCGGCCGAACATCGGGGCGACGTTAGCAAGGGACGGGGGGAGCTTGAAAGGGCCGCCGGTCAGGGGGCGGCGCCGTCCCCGGGGTCGACGACCCGCACGTCCAGGAACCAGAGGCCGTGCGCGAGCGCGTGGCCGTCGATCTGGAGGTGATACACGCCAGGATCGAGCACGAGATCGAGGAAGCTCCGCTGGGGATCCGCACCGATCGTGCAGGAAAGCGGCATTTCGACGCCGGGACAGCCCGGGCCGCGGCGGACCGAGAGCAGCGTGTCGTAGCTCGAGCCGGCCATGTCGAGCACGACGCGCCTGCGCGCGGTGAGCGTGAGCCGGAGGAGCTGGTCCCGGGCGCCGCCCTCCTCCGTGCCGGCGCGGTCGCAGCCGGCGTCGAAGTCCGCGGCGGCGTTGGCCGTGTTGCCCTGGAAGAAGCCGCCGCTCTCCGGGATCTCCAGCGCCCCCTCGCACGCGTCGGAGAAGGGCACCAGCGTGGGCGGCACCGCCGGCCGGACGAACGCCGTCACGCTCACGGGCTGGCCGAGCTGCGCCTCGGCCACGACCCGGTACGACCCGGGCGCGACGTTGCGCCGCGCGCTCCGGAGCGGCGTGACCTCCCCCTCGCCGCACGCGAGCCGATCGCCCTCGCCGCCGCACGCCGGCGCGGACAGGGCGATCGCGCCGGCGTCGCCGGCCGACAGCTTCTCGACGAGCAGCACGTCGGACGCGACCGGCAGCTCGAGCGTGTACACGGCGTCGACGGCCGCCGGGCCGCAGCCGAGATCCACGTCGTCCTGGTGGCCGAGCAGCGACACGGAGACCGTCCGGTTCGGCGCGAGCTCGGCCGCCCCTTCGCACCCCTCGTCCGGCGGCGGCTCGGTCGGCGGCGAGAGCTCCAGCGTGACGAGCACCGAGGTCGGCGCCGTCGCGGAGACCGCGACGGCGTACACCCCCGCAGGCAGCGCGCGCCGGAAGAGGTGCGGCGCCGCCGCCGTCTGGCAGGCGAGCTCGTCCTCCGGCAGCGCGCACGCGGCGCTCCGCAGCGAGAGCGAGGGATCGCCGTCGCCGTCGGTCGAGATCGCGTAGAGGTCGACGTCCTGGGGCTCGGCGAGCTCGAACGTGTACACGAGCTCCCCGAGCCCGGTCTCGCACGCGGTCCCGAGATCCAGGGCGGCGTCGAGGATCGTCGCCAGCGCCGGCGCGCCCGGCGAGAGGGGCGCCGCCGTGCCGCACGTCTCGTTCTCCGGCGCCGGCGCCGGCGGCAGGAACGCCACGTCGACGATGACCGGCGCGCCGACCTTCGTCGTCACGTAGAGCGGCAGCGCCGTCGCCCGCTCAGGATCGCCGAGGCCGCGGGCCCGGAGCTTCGCGAGCTTGCCGCCGTCCGCCGTCTCGTGGGGCCCCCCGCACGCGAGCTCGGTCGCGGCGTCGCCACACTGGCCGGCGAGCGTCACGGCGACGTCGGGGGCCTCCGTCTCGTCGTCGGGGGCCTCCGTCCGCGCGGTCACCTCGACGTCGACCGGCGGCCCCGGCGGCAAGATCACCGCGGCCACGACGTCGTGCGTGCTCGCAGGGCGGGGCAGGCCGCACGAGCTCGCGTAGTGGAAGCCCGCGCCCGCCGTCGTCATCGCGTACGAGCCCGGCGCGGAGATCTCCAGCGCGTCCAGGCACGTGTCGTGCTCCGGAGACACGCAGCCGCCCTCGTCGGCGCGCCCGTTGCAGTCGTCGTCCCGATCGTTGCCGCAGACCTCGGGCTGCGCCGACGACACCGTGGGATCGGCGTCGTCGCAGTCGCCCCCGCCGCAGTGCTCGTCAGGATCGCCGTCGAGATCGGCGTCGCGCGGCGCGCTCGAGCACGTCTTGGTCGCCTCGTCGCAGGCGTCGATCGTGCATGTGCTCTGATCGTCACACGCGACCGGCGCGCCGGGCACGCAGCCGAGCCGCGGGTTGCAGCGCTCGACGCCGTCGCAGTGGACGTCGTTCTGGCAGGCGCTGTCGTCCGGCGTGAAACGGCACCGCCCGAGGGCGGTGTCGCACGCATCGAAGGTGCAGGGAAATCCGTCCTCGCACTGATCGTCGTCGACGCACGGGCCGCCCAGCGTCGGGTCCGCTGGAGCCTGCTCGCCGCCGGCGCCGCCGGCGCCGCCCTCACCGCCCGCCCCGCCGTTCGACGGGAAGGGGCTCGGGGCGCTCGAGGCGCAGGCAGCGCCGGAGAGCGCCGCCGCGGCGACCGCTCCGCAGAGGAGAGCGAGACGCGTCAAGGAGGAAGGCATCGAGAAGGAGGAAGTGTGAGTCCGCATCGAACGAGGTGAGCGGCAATGAGCGTAGCAGGGCACCGCCACGTCTGGCATCATGGCGCGCGATTCCGCAGAGCGTCGCGGATAGAGGGAAAAACAGGGTGACCAGCGACAGATTGACCCGACCCGAGCTGACGTGGCTGCTGGCGCAGGAGGCGCGGAGCGCCGCTCAGAAGCTCCGCCAGGGCGTGGGGATGATCGCGACCGAGAGCGCGCCGCCGCCGACGCCATCGCCGGACGACGCCTCGGGCGGCGGCGTCGAGAGCACGCTCAACCGGCTCGACGAGGCGGTGAGCATGCTCGCCTCGCTCCACGGCCGCCCCCTGCCGCGCGGGCGGCGCGGCCGCGTCGACCTGACGGCGCTCCTCTGGGAGGTCGCGCCCGAGGCGCGCGTGCAGATCGAGATGGGCGAAGGGACCACCGTGTTCGGCGACGAGACCGAGCTCCGGCGGATGCTCCAGGTGCTCATCGCGCAGGGCGGCGACCCCTCGAGCCTGACCGGGGCGCCCGACGTCAGCATCCACCGCGTCGGCGACGAGGTCAGCGTCCGGGTCAACCTCGGCCCGGAGACGCCCGTGAACTTCGAGACCGAGCGGGTGTGGCTGTCGCGCATGGCGCTGCGCTACGGCGGCCGGCTCGAGCTCGACGGCCAGATGCAGACGCTGACGCTGCCCGCCGAGGTCGATCTCCAGCGCCTCGAGGTCGAGAGCCTCAAGAAGGAGCTCGCCGCCGCGCAGGCCCAGGGCGAGGCTTACGCGCGCGAGCTCGCCGCGGTCTTCTCGCGGGCCGAGGGCGAGCGCGAGCGCGGGTCGCTGTCCGGCGTCATCTCGCGGCTCGGCGGCAGCGAGCCGGTGTCTCACCTGCCGCCGAGCGGCGACAGCCTCGCGGTGCTCGTCGCCGCGGTGCGCGTGCTCGGCACGCAGCTGCGCGGCATCCTGTCGGCGATCGGCCGCGACATCGCGCCGCTCCGGACCCACGGCGGCGACGCGGGCGAGACGGCCTCGTCGGTGGGGCGCCACGTGACGGCGGCGTCAGAAATCGTCAGTGATCTCGCCAGGTTGGGGGCGTGTCCGCTCCACGAGTTCCCGCGCCACTGCGACGTCGCCGACGTGCTGCGCGACGTCGTGAAGGACGATCTCGCGCGCGCGGCCCGCCACGACGTGCGCGTGGTGGTCGAGGCGCCGGAGACCGCGCAGGAGGTGGTGCCGCAGGGCGCGCTGACGGTGCTGCTGCACGCGCTGCTCGATCACGCCATCAGCGCGTCGCCGCCGGGCAGCGAGGTGCTCGTCTCCCTCTCCGAGGGCCCGAGCGGGGTCGAGATCACCTTCGACGACGCCGGGCCGCCGCTCCCGGCCGCGGCGCGGAGCGTCGTGCTGAGCCGCGACTTCGAGGCGGTCGCGCAGGGCCGTCCGCCGGCGCTGCCGCTCATCGCGGCGCACGCGATCGCCGCCCACACGAACTACGGTATCGCCATCGAGGACGGGCCGCGGGGGGAGACGCGGGTGCGGCTCACGATCCCGCGCTCGGGCTGACGCCTCGTCGTCCACATCCAATGGAGCGACCTGCTAGCGCAGGAACGAGCTCGGCGGGAAATCGACGTCGAGGTTGAGCGTGGCGCCGCGCACGATATTGATGTCCTCCACCTGCAGCGTCGTGGTGACGGGGCGGTCGTTGCCACGCTCCACGAGCGTCGCCGTGGCCGTGTATTCATCGGGCGGGAGATCCACGGTGATGCTGAAGTCGTCGCAGCGCGCGTAGTCTCTCGCCACCTCGCGGCTGCCCCGGTAAACGATCAGCTCGAAATCCGCTCCTCCGCGGCTGTGCTGGGAGCACGCCCGCGAATCGATCCGGTTGGCCACGGTCCACTCCATCGTCAGGCTCCCGACGGCCTGCACGGGCCGCGGCCGGCGCTGGGAGCTGGGCTCCACGTCGACGATGCACCCCAGGGCCAGGAAGCTCGATAACGCGAGGCCGCAGAGGGGAAAGACGCTCTTCTCCTGATTCATCCTCGTACCCGTCCTTTCGCTGCTGCCCCGCTGTCAACGCGGTGTGTAGTAACGGCGCCCCCGCTCGCGCGGATAGCTCAGCTCGCGCTCCGGCACGTACCGCGGCGACGTCCGGTACGTCTGCCTGTAGTGCTCGAGCTCCGTGGGCTCCTCCTCGAAGATGACCCAGCCGCGGTTCGTCGGGTAATACCAGCGGCCGTCGACCAGGTACGCATACGTCCCGCGGAAATAGACGCGAGGATACGCGGCGATCTCCACCGGGACGACCTCGGCGCGCACCGCCGGAACGCCGGACACGACGAACCCCCCTTCGGTCCCGACCGTGCCCATACACCCCATGAGCAGCGAGGCGCCGACCGCGAGCGCAGCCGCGGCGAGCGAGGCCCTCGTCACACCGAGAGATCTGGACCGCCCTCGCACGGGCGGAGTCACGTTGTTGCTCTGCTTCACGTCATTGCTCCTCGGAGCGCAACTCAGCAACGCGAGTGCCAGCGCGGCGCGACTCGAGATCTCCGGATCTCCGCCGGCGCGCCGCTCACCGGGCCGCGCGGAGCGCGCCGGCGAGCGCGAGCGCGCGCTGGATCTCCGCCGACGTCACCAGGCCGATCACGCGCTCGCCCTCGTCGAGCACCGCGATCACGCTCGCCTCGCCGCTCGCCAGCGCGTCGAACGAGCGGGACGCGTCGTCGTCCGCGTGCGCCCTCGGCACATCCACGGGCATCACCGCGCCGACCGTCGCCGGCGCGGCGCCGCCCTGCAGCTGGCGCGCGAGATCCCAGACCGTGACGACGCCGATCTCGCGGCGCCCCGCGCCGTCCCGGGGATCGTCGATGACCCGCGCGCCGACCAGGTTGTGGCGCAAGAGCCGCTCGGCCACCGCGCGAGGGCTCTCGTCCGCATACGCCTCGCCGAGCCGATCGGTCATGAACCGCGCGACCGGGATGCCGCGGAGGAGCTCGTTCGTGCTGGAGCGCGCCTGCTCGGCCGACGCCCCCATGTAGACGAACACCGCGATGAGCACCAGGATCAGGTTCCACGAGAGCAAGCCGAAGAGCCCGAAGGCCACCGCCATCACCTTGCCTGTCGCCGTGGCGATGCGCGTCGCGCGGGTCCGCCCGAGACGGCGCAGGAGCAGCCCGCGCAGCACCCGGCCGCCATCCATCGGGAAGGCCGGCAGCAGGTTGAACGCGCCGAGGAGAGCGTTCGTGATCGCGAAGGCCACGAGCGCGGCGCCGATCTCCGCCGGCGCCGGGAGCAGCCGATACGCGACGTAGCTGGCGAGCGCGATAACGAAGCTCACGAGCGGCCCGGCGAACGCCATCCACGCCTCGTGCTCGGGATCGTCGCGCTCCATCTGCGAGACGCCGCCCAGCATCATCAGCGTGATCGCGCGCACCCGGATCCCGTTCTTGAGCGCGACGAACGAGTGGGCCAGCTCGTGCACGAGCACCGCCACGAACAGCCCGACAGCCAGGATCGCCCCCCAGGCGAGCGGCGGCAGGCGCATCTCCTCGCGCGGAATCCCGAGCGACGACGCGATCACCGAGAACTGCGACGACGCCGCCCACGCCACGTACGGCAGGAAAATCAGCAATGTGATGTGCAGCCGTACCGGGATTCCACGGATCCGCAGGACTGTCAGCCCCTGGTCGAACATGTGCCTCCTGATCCACAGGTACAGATGGGGCCGACAAGCACCTTCGCAAGCCGCCGAGACAGCGCCAATGCGCGGAAGACCAGGGCAGCCGCGCGGCGCCGCCACGCAATGCAGAGAGGCGCGCGGCGCTGCGAGGGCCCCAGCGCGCGTCCGTCCCAGGCGGGAATCACGGGGAGGGGAGCGTGTTCGGAGGCGCGCGGCGCAGCGCGGCGCCCACGCGGCGCGCGGATTGGCGTAGCGTGGTGTGACCGAGGTCATCATGCGCCAGCGCGTCCCCGATGCATTGATGGCTGCGAGCACGGAAGAGCTGACGAAGGTCGAGCTCGCGGTCCTGGAGTCATCCCACGCGGGCGGCGTGCCGAGGGACCTCACGGGCCACGTGTTCGCGATCGGGCCCGTCGGCTCGGTGGACGGCGACCTGCCCAGAGCGGACGGCGCGCCGATCCTCAATGGCAATGGGATGATCTACCGCCTCGACTTCGGCCGCGGCGGGGCGGTCCGGCTGACCTCGAGGATCGCGCGCACGCCCTGTTATCACGCGGACGCCGCCTCGCGCCCCGGCACGCGCTTCGAGGCGCTGGGCTTCCGTGACGCGGGGCTGCTCCGCTTCTCGCCGCACCTCGGCCTGCGGAACCACCTCAACACCGCGTTCGTGCCCATGCACGCGCCGCGCGCGCCGGCGCGCCTGCTCGTCACGAGCGACGCGGGCAGGCCCTACGAGATCGACCCGGCCACGCTGGAGCTCGTCACGCCGGTCGGGCGCAACAGCACGTGGTACCCGGCCGCGCCCGTCGATCACCCCTTTCCGATGACGCTCTCGAGCGCGCACCCATGCTTCGACGCGGAGCGGGGCGAGCTCCTCACCGTCAACTACGGCCGCTCGCTCCTCCACCTGTTCGTCGCGTCGCTGCCGCGGCTCGACGAGCTCGGCGCGCTCCCGCGCTCCTGGGATCGGCTCGCCGCGGCGGCCGCGTCGATGATCGAGCAGCAGCTCGTCCGCCCGAGGGCGGACCGGATCGAGGCGTTCGCCAAGCGGGCGCTCGAGCTCCTGCCCGCGCGCCTCCGCCCGAGCGCGCCGTCTGGGCCGGGCGACCTCCTCGCGCGGCAGGCGGCGCGCTTCGGCGGCGTGGCGCTCGACGAGCCGGCGGGCGACTTCGTGCATCTCTTGCGATGGGACGGCCACAACGAGCCCGAGCGGCACGCGCTGGTCCTGCCGAGCGGCGCGCCGGTGCGCATCGAGCAGAGCGTGCACCAGATCGGCCTGTCGCGGCGCTGGGTCGTGCTCGCGGACACGGCGTTCAGGATCGGCCTGGAGAGCGTGGCGTTCCGGGGCTCCAGGGAGAGCCCCGGGGTCGAGCGCCTCGTCCGATCGCTCCTCACGATGCCCCACGAGCCGAGCACGACGTTCTACCTGGTCCGGAGGGACGCGCTGCGGCCGGGCGGCGGGCCGGTCGTGGTGAAGCGGGTCGTCGTCCCGCTGGAGACTCTCCATTTCCTCGTCGACTACGAGGACGCGGGGGACCGCATCACCGTGCACGCGGCGCACAACTGCGCGACCGATCATGGGGAGTGGCTCCGGCCCTGCGATCGGCACGCCGCCGACAAGACGCCGGCGCCGCCGCGCCTGCGCGGCCTGTTCCCGCTCGGGCAGGCGGACGTGAACCGGATCGGCCGGTATACCCTCGACGCGGCGGCCGAGCGCGTCGTGGACCAGGCGGTGTTCGCCGATGCCGCGCGGGCGCTCGGCGTCGGCCTCTATGCGTACCGGGAGACGGGCGCGTCGTGGATGCCGCCCGATCGCCTCGAGAACGTCTACTGGCGCGGCGGCGGGATATGGGATGAGCTGTCGACCGAGTTCATCGACCGGCTCTATGCGGCGCACCCGCACAGGTCGCTCCCCCTCCCGGCGCTCCGCCGGATGCGCGCGGAGGGCGGCCACCCCGACAGCCTGTTCCGGTTCAACCACCGCGCGATGCGGATCGAGGATCGCTACGAGTTCCCGCGGCGCGCCGTGGGGACCTGGCTCAGCTCGCTGCAGTTCGTCCCGCGGCGCGGCGGCAGCGGGGCCGACACGGACGGCTACGTCGTGGCGATCGTCGCGACGCCGTGCCGCGCGGAGGTCTGGATCTTCGACGCGACGAACCTGGCGCGAGGGCCGCTCTGCAAGCTGGGACACCCGACGTTCCGGCCGGGGCTGACCCTCCACACGGCGTGGCTCAACTCGGTCGCGCCGTGGAGGGGTGGATACAGGGTGCCGGTGCGGGAGGATTACGAGGAGTTCGTGGCAGAGGCCCCCGGGGACCAGGTGAAGGCGCTCTTCGAGGAGGAGGTCTATCCGCGGTTCGCGTGAGCCGCGGAGAGGAAAGGCTGGGAGCCGCGGGACGAGGGCGGCTCGGCGCAGCGCGGGGGGACCTCGGCCCCGAGGCCGTCGACTCGCTCGAGCAGCACGCCCGTGGCGCCATCTCCCAGGATCTCCGTGATCTGGTGGTTGCCCCACGGCTGCCCCTCGCGCAGGCGCCGCGACCGCACGTCGCTCGCCACGATGAGCACGCGCCGACACCCCCTGTCGAGGTGCCGATTCGCCAGCTCGACGGCCGCGGCAAAACCGCCCTGAGCGGGCGTGAGATCGATCGTCAGCGCGGGCACGAGGCCGGCCATGCACGCGGCGAAGGCCGCCCCGCCGGCGTCCCCGCCGTCGTCGCCCGTCATGATGAGGACATCGACGAAGGGATCGCGGAGCCGCCCCACCTCGATGAGCTCCCGCAGCACCGCCGCGGCCATGGAAAGCGTGGTCTCCGTCGCGCCGGCGAAGCGCCGCTCCGCGACCCCCGTCGCCTCGTGCAGCCAGTCCGCAGCGTGAGGGAGACCGTAGCTGGTGATGAGCTCCTGGTTCGTGACGACGCGCTCCGGCAGATAGGCGGCGACGGCCGCGATGCGACGCTGGACCATGTTTCTGCTCTGTTACGGCGCCGCGACCGATGCGCGCCGATGCTGCAAACCTTGGCCAGGGCAGCTCGATCCGGCGCGCCACCACCGCCGTTCGGCCAACGCCGAGCACGCTGGAGAGCCAGCGTCCCGGACGACATGAGACAACCCGCCACCGAGTCGTCGAGAGCCGTGGGGCAGACTACACAATCAGATGCTCCCTCCCCGTCACCGACATCTTCCACTGGACCATTTACAGAACGTCCTGCGCAAGTGGGAATAACAGCCGATTCGACTCCGTCCGCCGCCGGAGCAGGAAAGCGGCGCAGCGGGAGTGGCTTGTTGCGACGCGGGCGGTCTCGTCGCCCGCTCGCCGCGTCGCGTCGCGCTCCAGCGGCCGATTCCGACCGGAAGCGACAATTCCGCTCTCACGGGCAGAGGGATGCACAAACGTGTCGGAACGCGAGGCGCTGAGCAGGCGGGGCGCAGGGCGCATGTCTCGCCTGGACGGCGCCATCGAATTCGCCCGATCACGTCCGGTTGTGTCCGATCCCATCCGCCTGCGTCCGATCACATCCGATCACGTCCGTTTGGGTTCGATCACGTCCGTTGACGTCCCGTGATGTCGACGCGTCGTGAGCCCGCTCTTTTCTGGATCCGGAGGGAGGTTCACCCTGTTTTGAGGACACCTCCGCTCGCCACGGCCACCGCGCGGGAGCGCGCGATCCGCGCCGCGGGGCGCCGCGCTCGCGTCTTCCTTCCTCCCGCGCGGCCCCGCGGCGCGGGGCGGGGCGCCTTCTATCCTATCCATCGTCATCGCGACGCCGCTCCAGCGATCGCCGCGCTCGCCCGGATCCACCGCGATTGAATCGCGGAGAAATCCCAGGGGAGCGCAGATGCGAGGAGCGCCTGATTCGCGGGCGCCATCCCGCGAATCCATGCTGTGCGAAGCGGCAGCCTCTGCACAGAAGAGCGAGGCACACAGCCTGCTCTTGGGTGCACCAAGGTGTTCGGGGGCCGCAAGGCTCATCAGGGACACCGGGGAGGACCAATGATCTCGATGCACAAGACGATGGGTTTCGCGATGATGCTGGCGCTCGGTGCCGGGTGCGCGGTCGGCGCGGACGACGACTTCGATATGGATGACGAGAGCGTCGACTCCGCGAACAGCGCGCTGGAGGCGGACGAGCGCGGCGGGTACGCGACCCAGTCGCAGGCGCAGGCTCAGGTCGGCCAGATGGGGCCCAGCAAGCTCGGTCTGCCCCCCAGCAAGGGTCTGCCCTCGAAGGGCGAGCCGATGCTCCCCAGCAAGGGCGAGCTGCCCAGCAAGGGCGGGCTCCTTCCCAGCAAGGGCGAGTTTCCGACCAAGGGCCTCCCGAGCAAGGGCGGCTACCCGACCAAGGGCGGATACGCGCAGCAAGGCCCGGCGCAGCTCGGCCAGGCGTCCGATCTCTCGCAGGCTCAGATCGGCCAGGCGGGCCCGGCGCAGATTGGCCAGGCGGGACCGGCGCAGATCGGCCAGGCGGGCCCGGCGCAGCTCGGCCAGGCCGGCCTGGGGCAGACGGGCGTGGTCGGGCAGGAGACCGGGCAGCGTGAGGGCGAGCGCTTCTTCGGCGGCTGCGGCGGCTTCGGCGGCTGGGGCGGCTTCGGCTGGGGCGGCTTCGGCCTCGGCGGCTTCGGCGGCGGCTGCGGTCTGACGGCGATCACGACGTCGATCACCAGCTTCGTGCCGGCCTTCAACCCCTGCTTCAGCCCCTGCGGCATCGGCGGCTGGTGAGCTGACCCCACCCTGCTGGCCGGCGCCAGGGACTCCACGTCGCAGGATCCCTCGGCGCCGCGCCAGTCCCCTCCTTTGACGAGGCTCGCGGGCGCCGGCCGCCCGGGGTTGGATATCCCGGGCTGCCGGTAGCCGCTCTCTCCCTCCCACCGCTCGCGCAGGAGCCGCGCCCCGCCGGTCGCCGGCGGGAAACGCGCGAGGACCCAGATCCGACCTTCAGCCGCCCTGACCGAGCGCGCGATCCAGGTAGAACGCCGCGCTGACCAGGCCGAGGTGGGTGAACGCCTGGGGGAAGTTGCCGAGCAGCTCTCCGCTCGGCCCGATCTGCTCGGAGTAGAGCCCGAGGTGGTTGGCGTACGTCAGCATCTTCTCGAAGATGAAGCGCGCGTCGTCGAGGCGGCCAGCGCGCGCGAGGGCCTCGACGAGCCAGAAGGTGCAGATGCTGAACGTGCCCTCCCTGCCGGTCAGGCCGTCGCCCGCGCCCTTGCCGAGCTCGTAGCGGTGGACGAGCGTGTCGCTCGCGAGCTCCTCGAGCGTGCGGTCGAGCGTGCCGAGCATGCGCGGATCGGTGGGGGAGATGAAGCGCATGAGCGGCATGAGCAGGTTGCTCGCGTCGAGCGCGCTCGAGCCGAAGGCCTGCACGAACGTCCTCCGCTGCGCGTCCCAGCCGCGCGCCATGATCGCCTCGTAGATGTCGTCGCGCGCGCGCGCGACGCGCTGCCGGTCGAGCGGCAGAGAGCGCTTGTCGCTGAGCCGCAGCGTCCGGTCGAGCGCGACCCAGCACTGGAGCTTCGAGTAGACGAACTGCTGCTTGCCGCCGCGCACCTCCCAGATGCTCTCGTCCGCCTGCTCCCAGCTCTGACATACCCAGGTTGCCATGCGCCGGAGCTCGCGCCAGAAATCATAAGAGATGGGAGATCCGTATTTGTCGAAGAGATATACCGAGTCGATGAGCTCGCCGTAGATGTCGAGCTGGAGCTGCGTCGTCGCCCCGTTGCCGACGCGGACCGGCCGCGACCCGCGGTAGCCGTCGAGGTGGGTGAGCGCGACCTCGGGCAGCTCGTGGCGTCCGTCGATGCCGTACATGAGCTGCAGCGGCCCGGTGGGGCCGTCCTCCTCGGAGACGCGGGCGCTCAGCCATTCCATGAAGCGCGCGGCCTCCTCGGTGTAACCGAGCCGGAGGAAGCCGTAGAGCGTGAACGCGGCGTCGCGCACCCAGACGTAGCGATAGTCCCAGTTGCGGACCCCGCCGATCTCCTCGGGCAGGCTGGTCGTCGCCGCGGCGACGATCGCGCCGGTCGGCTCGAACGTGAGCAGCTTGAGGACGAGCGCCGAACGATCGACCATCTCGCGCCAGCGCCCCTTGTAGCGCGAGCGGGCGAGCCACGACCGCCAGAAGGCGACCGTGCGCCGGAGGGCGTCGTCGCCGTCGATCGGCCTGGCGAGCAGATCGGCGCTCTCCGTCCAGTCCTCGACCTGGCGCAGCGAGAACGTGGCCGACTCGCCGGGCTGGAGCACGAAGTCGGCGGTGACGCCGCCGGCGCCGTCGCTCGACAGGGGGACCGGGCTGATGAGCGCCAGGTCGACTCCATCGGAGTCGAAGACGGCGCCGCGCGGGTCGTCGAGGATCAGGCGGTGGGGGCGGCGGGCGAAGTCGATCGCGGGGCGGCAGGCGAGCCGGAAGCGCACCGCGCCGCGGACGGCCCGCGCGACGCGGACGATCTGGTGCATCCCGCGGCGGTAGGCGCCGTACGTGTCCCGGTGGATCGGCATGAAATCGCAGACCTCGCCGACGCCGTCCACGTCGAGGAAGCGCGTGAGCAGGACGTTGGTGTCGGGCATGTACATCTGCTTGTTGCGCGACGCGCCGTTCGCCGCGGAGAGCGCGAAGCGGCCGCCGCGCTCGTCGTCCAGGATGGCCGCGAACACGCTCGGGGAGTCGAAATGAGGGAGGCAGCACCAGTCGATGGATCCATCCATCCCGACCAGCGCGACGGAGTGCATGTCGCCGATGACGCCGTAGGACTCGATGGGTTTGTAGGGCATGGCCTCTCCATAGGGCCCGCTCGACCGAGCGGAACCGCCTCTCGTGGATCCTCCCCGCCACGCCCTCACGATCTCGGCGGCAGGCGCGAGAGCTTCCGCTGGAGCGAGCGGCGGTGCATCCTGAGCTTGCGCGCCGCCTCCGAGATGTTCCCCTCGCAGTCCGCGAGCACGCGCTGGAGGTACTCCCACTCCACCCGATCGAGCGACGGCAGGTCCTCGTCGTCATCGCCGCGCGCGGCCGGGGCGACGCCGAGCAGCGACCGCGCGCACTGGGCGGCGTCCACCGGCTTGGTCAGGTAGTCGACCGCCCCGGCCCGGATCGCCGCCACGGCGTTCGCGATGGTGCCGTATCCGGTGAACACCACGATACGGATGCCGTCATCCATGCTCCGCAGCGTCCCCACGAGGTCGATCCCGCTCTGCCCTGGCATCCGGACGTCCACGAGCGCGTACTCGAACACGTGCCCTCGCGCCATCGCCGCGGCCTCCTCGGCGCTGGCGGCGAGGGACACCGCGAACCCGCTCTTGCCGAGGGCTTGCCCGAGCGCGGTCCGGAAGGTCGCGTCGTCGTCGACGATGAGCAGCGTCGGCTCGCCGGCGGCCTCGGAGCTCATGAGTCCACCGGCGCGAGGCGCAGGGCGACGCGCGTGCCGCGCGCGCCGCGCTCGTCAGGCCCCTGCCTCGGCGACACGGTGAGGCAGCCACCGACCTGCTCGATGAGCGTCCGCACGAGGTAGAGCCCGAGGCCCATGCCCTCGCCGGGCGCCTTGGTCGTCACGAACGGCTCGCCGAGCCGCCCCTCCAGGCCGGGCGCGACGCCCGCGCCGCCGTCCTCGACGCTGATCACCGGCGCGCCGCCCTCGTCCCCGACGGTGACCACGATCGGCTCCGCGGCCGCGGGGCTCGGCCCGAGCGCCTCGAGCGCGTTGTCGAGCAGCGCGAACAGGGCCGCCTCGACGTCGGCCGCGTCGAGCGGCACCGTGCGGCGCGGCGCGAGATCGCCGCGCACCTCGACCGCGACGCCGGGGTGCGCCGCCTGCCACGCCTGCACGCCGCGCCGGGCCGCCTCGCCGACCTCGACGCCGGCGCGCAGGTCGTTCGCCCGGACGTCCGCCCGCATGCGCGCGATCACCACGCGGCAGCGCTCGACCTGCTCCGCGATCGTCCGGGCGCGGCGCTGCGCGGCGTCGCTCGATCCGGGGTCGCGGAGGCTCTCCCCGGCGAGCACCGCGATCGTGCCGAGGGGGGTGCCGAGCTCGTGGGCGGTGCCGGCCGCGAGCGTGCCGAGCGCCTGGAAGCGGGACGCCTCCTCCGCGCGCCGGCGCAGCGCCGCGTTCTCGGCCGCGCTCTCGTCGAGCGCGCGGCGGATCTTCAGGAGGACGTGGGCGACGAGCGCCGCGCTCAGCACGAAGGCGAGGAGCATCCCGTAGAGGTGGGTGGAGAACGCGCCGTGCTCCGGGTGGCTCGGGCAACACGCGCCGGCGGGGAGCGCGAAGAGCGCGGCGAAGAGGCAGGCCGCGAGCGCCGCGAGCGCGAAGGTCGTCCGCGGCGGCAGGAGCGCCGCGGCGAGGGCGACGTGCACGAAGAAGAGGGCGCTGAACGGGTTGCCCGCGCCGCCCGACGCGGCGAGGACCCCGGCGATCGCGACGAGATCGAGCGCCACGACGCCGGCGACGAGGGCCGTCTGCGCGCCCCGCTGCGACCGCACCCGCCGGTCGAGGGCGAGGTTGAGCCCGGCGGCCAGCGCCAGGATGGGCACGGCGATGCCGTACCGGACGTGATAGCCGAACAGCGCCTCGTCGACGGCCAGGGTCGCCGCGAGCAGCGCGAACACCGCCCAGCGCAGTCCGACGAGCCACCGGAGGACGATCCCGCCCGCCGGCGCCCGCTCCAGGGAAGCTTCGTGCGTCACGGCGGGATCATAGCGCGAACGCCGCGGGGGCCGCGCTCACCGCGGCGAGGACACGGCACGAACACGGGCGATCCTCCCGTGCGACGGCGCGCCACCCGGCCCGCGCCGGTCCGCGCCGAGCGGCGGATTGCGATGCCGAGCCCCGCGTCATCGTATAGGAAAGGGAGCCCATGGCGACGTGTCCCCACCTCCGACGCGCGCGCGCGGCCGCGCTGCCGGCGCTCCTTGGCCTCAGCCTGCTCCCCGCCGCCGCCGCGGCGCAGCCGGCGGCGTCCGGAGAGACGCCCGCCGACCCGCTGTTCGCGCCCAGATCAGCCGTGCGGCGCAGCGGGCTCGCCGCGGGCATCGCCGGAGGCCTGGCGCTCGGGAGCGCCGCCGGCTTCCAGAACGACGTCCAGAAGATCGGATTCCAGCGTCATTACACCGAGACCGGCGTCGGGATCGGCGCCGGAGGCTATGTCTGGATCGGCGGCGCGCTCGCGGACTGGCTCACGTTCGGCGCGGCCTTCGGCGGACACGGCCTGAGCGCGGCGGAGCACGCCTCCCTCGCCGGCGGGTTCATGCTCCACACCGAGGTCTTCCCGCTCTTCTCGCTCGCGGATCGGTGGAGGGACGTCGGCGTCACCTTCGACGCCGGCACGGGCGTCGCGTACACGACCGCCGACGCCGACGGCGCCGAGGTCATCGACGGCGCCCTGCCGGCCCGCATCGGAGGCGGCGTGTTCTACGAGGGGATCCGGCTCTGGAAGGTGGCGATGGGCCCATGGCTCTACGCCGACTACACCTGGAGCACGTCCGTCCGCCAGCCAGGGTTCTACCTGGGGTGGCGCACCGCCCTCTACACCGGGCCCTGACCGGACGGCGGCCTGGTCCTCGACGCCGCGGCGCTGAGCTCGAGCGGGCTCCGCCGCGCCTGCGCGTCCCCCTCCGGGAGCGCCAGCGTGAGCCGGACGCCGCGCCGGATGAGCTGCATCGCCACGTACGACGCCATGCCCACCAGGATCCTCCGGCCGATCTCGCGGGACACGCTCGGCTTGCCGCGCGGCGCCACCCACTCCGGGTGCCGCCAGAAGCGCACGAGCGCGCGGAGGCGCTCGCCGCCCAGCCGCTCGCTACGCGCGCGCGCCTCCTTGATCAGCGCGATCGCCGCCGCGCCGCCCGCGATCGCGAGCAGGAGCCCGCCGGCGAGCACCTCGGGGCCGTGCCGGCGCACCCGCGACCGCACGTCGACGAGCGCGTGGCGCCGCCGATCGAGCGCCTCGATCGTGTGCATCAGCCGATCGCGCAGCTCGTCCGCCCTGCGCTCGAAGTCCGCGCGTTGACCGTTCAGCCCCTTCATACGAGCTCCCGGACCAGCCGGACGTCCGCCCCGAGGCGGCCCCGGGTCCTCTCGAGCGGCCTCCTCGGCGCGCGCTGGTAGCCGACCACGCCCACCACGATCGCCAGCGCGATGAACGCGAGCCCGATCAGCAGCGCCGGCAGCGGCTCCGGCGCGATCGCCAGCGCGATCGCGACGAGCACCAGCGCGACCCCGAGGAGCGCCGCGGCCGCCGCGGCGCCGAGAGCGACGCACGACGCCTTCGCCCGCGCGATCTCCTCGTTCATCTCGTCGCGCGCCAGCGCGACCTCGACCTGCATCAGCTCCCTGGCCTCGGCGATCGCCTCCTTCACGAGATCTGCCGTCGAGCTCTCCGGCCTGGGATCCACCTGCCTCATGGGACACCTCTTCGCCTCGCGGCGTGAACGCGCTCGGGGGCGGCGCAGGCAGCCAGCGGCGCGCGGGTCACCACCGAGCCCCCGCCACCGACTGCGCCACGCCACCCTCGCCGTGCGTCGCTGTGCATACAGCGCGCCAGCCCCATCCTCGCGGAGGCACGGGCGCTGCGCGGCCCTCGCGGACGCGCGCGGCGCGGCCGCGGCGGCCGCCCGTCCCCCCGGGCGGCGGGCGATCAGGGCAGGACGCCGGAGACCACGCGCTCGTGCCCGCCGTAGTCGAGGTGCCTCGAGACGCCGCCGAACCCCGCCGCGGCGAAGAGCTCTGCCACCGCGCCCGCCTTGCCGGCCTCGACCTCCATGGCCAGCACCCCGCCGGCGGCGAGCAAGGCCGGCGCGCCCGCGACGATCCGGCGCGCGAAGACGAGGCCGTCCGGGCCCCCCGCGAGCGCGAGGTGGGGCTCGTAGCCGCGGATGTCGATCTGCAGCGCGGCGACGTCCTCGTCCGGAATGTACGGTGGGTTCGCGGTGATCAGGTCGTAGCGAAGGCCGGACGGCACGCCGTCGAAGAGATCCGAGCGCAGGAACCCCGCGTTGACCGCGCCGAGGCGGAGCGCGTTCTCGCGGGCGACGGCGAGCGCGCCGTCCGAGATGTCGACGCCGAGGACGCGGCTGGTCGGCCGCTCGCACGCGAGGCTGATAGCGACGCAGCCGGACCCGGTGCACAGGTCGAGCACGCGCGCGGAGAGGGCGAGGTGCCTCGTCCGGGCGAGGCCGACCTCGACAAGGATCTCGGTGTCGGGGCGGGGGATGAGCACGCGCGGATCGACGCGGAACGGGCGGCCGTAGAACTCCCGCACACCGAGGAGATAGGCGACCGGCTCGCCGGCGCGGCGGCGCTGGTGCAGCTCGCGGTAGGCGGCGAGCTCGGCCCGGTCGAGCGGCCGCTCGGCGTCGATGAGCAGCCCGACGCGATCGATGCCCAGCACCTTGCCGAGCAGGAGCTCGGCGTCGAGGCGCGCCGAGGACGCGCCGCGCTTCTTCAGGTCGCCCGTGGCCCAGGTGATCACGCGCCGGATCGTCCAGGCCTCGCTCTGCTGCTCGCCTTCGGACATGGTCACGGGAGCGGGGCGGCGGCGACGGCGTCGCGGACGGCGGCGGTGACGACGGCCTCGACCTCGGCGCGGGCCGCGTCGCGGTCCGCGACGGACCGCCCCTCGAACCGCAGCACCAGGATCGGGCCGGTGTTGGAGGCGCGGCAGAGGCCCCAGGCCCCGCCGCCGAAGTCGATGCGCGCGCCGTCGATGTCCACGACCGGACGGGCGCGGCGGAAGTGCTCGGTCACGCGGCGGACGACCTCGAACTTCACGGCGTCGGGGCAGTCGACGCGGATCTCGGGGGTGGCGAAGGTCTCCGGCACGTCGGCGAGCAGCTCGCCGAGGGGCCGTCGCGCCCGGGCGACGATCTCGAGCAGGCGGACCGTCGCGTAGATCGCGTCGTCGAACCCGAACCACCGATCGGCGAAGAACATGTGCCCGCTCATCTCGCCGGCGAGCAGGGCGCCCTCCTCTTTCATCTTGGTCTTGATGAGCGAGTGGCCCGTCTTCCAGAGGATGGGGCGCCCGCCGCGCGCGGCGATGTCGGCGTAGAGCGTCTCGGAGCACTTCACCTCCCCGAGCACGGCCGAGCCGGGGCGCTCCGCGAGGAGCGCGCGCGCGAACAGGAGCAGCAGCTTGTCCCCCCAGAGCACCTCGCCGCGCTCGTCGACCACGCCGATCCGATCGCCGTCGCCGTCCCACGCGACGCCGAGCGCGGCGCCGGTCGCGAGCACGCGGGCGCGGAGCGCCTCGAGGTTCTCGGGCACGGTCGGGTCCGGGTGGTGGTTCGGGAAGAGGCCGTCGATGTCGCAGAAGAGCGCGTCCGGCGCGAAGCCGAGCGCCTCGAGCGTCCGGACGCCGAGCGGGCCGGCCGCGCCGTTGCCGGCGTCGATCACGAAGCGGACGTCGGTGCCGGGCAGGCGGGCCGCGGCGCGCACCGCCGCGATGTAGTCCTCCGTGAGCTCGACCTCGGTGAGCGCGCCCCGCGCCGCCGCGGCGCTCCGGCCATCGGCGCCCCCCTCCTCGATGAGGTCGGCGAGCGCCTGGATGTCCTCGCCGAAGAACGAGGCCTTGCCGCGCATGAGCTTGAACCCGTTGTCCGGCGCCGGGTTGTGGCTCGCCGTGATCATGATCGCGCCGTCCGCGTGGAGGTGGTGCGCCGCGAAGTAGAGCAGCGGCGTCGGCCCGACCCCCGCGGAGATCACGTCGGCGCCGCCCGCGAGCAGGCCCTCCGTGAGGGCGGAGAACAGCCGGTCGCTGGAGAGGCGGCCGTCCCGGCAGACCGCCACCTCCGGCCGAGCCCGGCGAGGAGGCGCCCCCGCGGCGAGCTCGCGGCCGAGGAGCAGGGCGAACGCGGCGCCGAGCTCGCGCGCGAGCTCGCTCGTGAGGTCGCGCTCGGCGGCGCCGCGGATGTCGTACTCGCGGAAGATGTGTCGGGGGACCTTCATGGACCAGGCAGAGGAGCGCGCGGCGCCCGCGCTGCAAGGCGGGCCGGCGCCTACGACGCTCTGACACGGCGCAATCGTGGGCGAAACGAAAAACGCCGCCCGCGCAGCGTGGGCTCGCCGGCTCGTCGTCGCGATCGCCGCGGCCTCGCCGCGCCGTCACCGCGATCACGCCCCCTCGCCTCGCCGACATCGCGATCGCGCCGCCGCGCCGCCGCCTCGCCGGCTCACGGATTGCCTTCCTGGCCGCCGGGCGGGTAACTTGGGCGCGTGGAGCCCAGGACCACATGATGACGCGCGCACAGAGGACCGGTCTCGCTGCCGTGGTGGCCCTCCTCGCCTGCAGCAACGCCGCCCGTGCGGCGGAGCCGTCGCCCACCGCCCTACCGATCACCGTCGTCGTCCTCCGGACAGACGACGCCTACGACCAGGCCGGCGCGCTGACCCAGGCGCTCCGCTCCGCCATCAAGGAGGCCCCGGGGTGGTCGGTCCGCGAGGAGGATTTCTCGCTCGAGGTCCTGACGCTCTCCCTCCAGTGCGACGATCGTCCCGACGCGGGCTGCCAGGCCCGCATCGCCGACCAGATCAAGAGCGACCGCTACATCTGGGGCATGCTCCGCAGGAGCGACACCGAGGTCGAGGGCGAGCTGCACCTCTGGACCCGCGGCAAGCCGGAATCGAGCGTGCCGGTGAAGTACAGCGCGAACCTCACCGAGGCCAACGACGAGCCGCTCCGCAAGATCGCCACGCAGGCGATCGCGACGCTGACCGGCGGGCCGCCGAGCGGGGCTCTCCGCGTGAGGACGGGCGCCGCGCAGGCGAGCGTCTTCATCGACGGAAAGCCCGCCGGCAACGTGCACAACGGCGAGGCGACCTTCACGGTCACCGCCGGGCCGCACGACGTGCGCGTCAAGTCGGCCGGCTTCCTCGATTCCCAGGCGTCGGTCGTGGTCCTGCCCGTCGCCACGACGGACGTCGCGCTCAGCCAGATGCCAGCCGAGTCGACGCAGACCAACTGGAAGCGCATGGGCGGGTTCATCGGCCTCGGCGCGGGGGCGGTGTTCGGCTCCGTCGCCGTCATCAGCTCCGTCCAGGTCGCGAGCATCCAGAGCGACGCGCGGTACGTGGCCTATCGAGGTCTGTTCACGGAGAACGTCGAGGACGTCTGCGCGCTCGAGAACCGCAGGGCCATCCAGGACGACTTCACCGCCGACGCGAAGACGGCCCGCAAGGGCATCGAGCTCTGCGAGAGGGCCGACACGTTCATGGCGCTCCAGTACGTCTTCTACCCGCTGGCGGTGGCGTCCGCGGGTGTCGGCGCGTACCTGCTCGTGACGAGCGACGGCCAGACCGCGGAGCGCGCCGGCTGGAGCGTGCAGCCCAGCGTCGGCCTCGGCGGCGGCGGCGTCGACGTGACGTACCGCTGGTGAGCTCTGCCTCGCTGCCCGCGATGACGGGGGGACGACCGTGCGGGTGATCGCCGGCCGGCTCGGCGGGCGGAGGCTCGCCGCGCCGCGCGGCGAGGGCACGCGGCCGACGGCGGACCGCGTGCGCGAGGCGCTCTTCTCCTCGCTCGGCGACGTCACCGGCGCGCTCGTCTGCGACCTGTACGCCGGCACCGGCGCGCTCGGCATCGAGGCGCTCTCGCGCGGCGCGCGGCGCGCGGTCTTCGTCGAGAGCGGCCGCCCCGCGCTCGCCGTGCTCCGCGAGAACCTCGCCGCGCTCGGCCTCGACGAGGCGGCGCGGGTCGTCCCGCTCCCCGTCGAGCGCGCGCTCGATCTGCTCCGCGACGAGGGCCCCTTCGACCTCGCGCTGCTCGATCCGCCCTACGCCGTCCTGGCCAAGGCCGCCGCGGCGGCCGCGCGCCTCGCCGGCCCGCTCGGCTTGCTCGCCCCGGAGGGGCGCCTCGTCCTCGAGCACGCGCGCCGCGATCCCTCCCCGGAGATCGCCGGGCTCACCTGCACCGCGAGCCGCGCCTACGGTGACACCGCGGTGTCGTTCTACGCGCGCTGAGCCGCCTGCGCGCGCCAGCCACGCGCGCTGAGCCGCCTGCGCGCCAGCCACGCGCGAGCAGCCCTCCGCGCGGCGCTGTCGTGTTCATCCGGGGCGCATCCAGTTTCCTGGCGCGCTTCCCTGCCCGCCCTTGTAGACTCGCCCCCGCCGGACGCGCCCGCGTCTCGGCTCCGGCGCACGACGGTCCCGCCGAAGCGGCCGGACCTCGCGCGTCTCTCCGGGAGGACTTCTCAACGTGTCCGCATCGATGCCTCCGTCATCCCAGCAGATCCCGGGAAAATCCGGCGGCCCTGGGCCTTACATCGCAGGAATGGTCGTCCTTGCTGCGCTCATGGCGGGCCTGCTCTACTGGAAGCTGCGCCCGGAGCCGGCCGCGCCGCCTGCCGCGCCGACCGCCGCTGTCCCCGCCGAGAAGAAGCCCGCGGAGCCTCCGCCGCTGTTCGCGCCCCCGCCGCCGCCGCCCGTCGAGGAGGTCGAGGACGCCGGCGTGGACGCCGGCAAGGTCGCGTCGGGGCAGGGCCCGGCCACCACCGGCAAGTCGCCTTGCTCCGGCAAGTGCGGCGACGGCGCGACCTCGCCCGCGCTCGACTCCGCCGTCCTGGGGCTCGCTCGCTCGGCGCAGGGTTGTTATAACCGCGCGCTGCGCACCTCGGAGGTCTCCGGCAAGCTGACGGTGAGCGTGCAGGTCGCCTCCAACGGCGCGGTGTGCAGCGCCTCGATCCTCAACGACACGGTGGGCTCGGGCGAGATTGCGTCTTGCGTCCTGGGACGTTTCCGCGGCAAATCACTGCCTCCGCCGCAGAGCGGATGCGTCGTGGTGAACGTTCCGATCAACTTCACCATCAAGCAATAGGAAGCAGCCGATGCGAACGCTCCCCCCCCGGATGGCCAGCTTGCTCCTCCTCGCGCTCGCGCCGCTCGTCCTGCAGAGCGCCGCGTGCCACGTCGATGAAGGAACCACGGCGCTCTGCGACAACAACCTCGACGCCGACCAGGGAATCGAGAACGATCCGGACGGTTGCTATCAGCTCCCGGCCTGCGTGGTGAATGGCCAGCTGGCGGCCCCTGAGGAGTGCTGCAAGAACGCGGAGGGCCTCGTCAACCCGGAGTGCGTCAAGGGGTATGCGTCGCGGACCTCCTCGGCCAGCACGGGCGGCGACGGCGGCTCGGACGGCGACGGGGGAGGCGGCGGTGCGGGTGGTGCCGGCGGCGCGGGTGGTGCCGGCGGCGCGGGCGGCTCGGGCGGCGCGGGCGGCGCCGGGGGGAGCGGCGGCTAGGCCGCGCGCGTCGATCGCGCCGTGGCGAGGAGCGCCGCTTCGAGCCGGGGGATCCTGCTCTCGGTCGCCTACGATGGGCGCCCGTTCGCGGGCTTCGCCCGCCAGCGCGACCAGCGCACGGTCTCGGGAGAGCTGCTCGGCGCGCTGCGCGTCATCGACCCCGGCATCCGCGAGATCCGCGGCGCGAGCCGCACCGACGCGGGCGTCCACGCGCGCGACCAGCGGGTCGCCTTCGACACGACGGCGCCGCTGCCGCCGCGCGGCTGGGTCCTCGCGACCGCGCGCCACCTCCCGGAAGAGATCGTGATCCGGCGCGCGGCCGTGGTGCGCCTCGGGTTCTCGCCGCGCTTCGAGAGCCTCCGCAAGCGCTACCGCTACCTGGTCCTCCGGGATCTGGTCCGCGACCCGTTCCTCAGCCGTCGCGCCTGGCGGGTCGAGGGCATCACGGACGAGGCGATCGAGCGGGCGCGCGCCGAGGCGCTCGCCGCGAAGGGCACCCACGACTTCGCCGCGTTCCGGACGAGCGCGGACGAGCGGACGACCACGGTGCGGACGCTGTACGGCGTCGAGCTGTCGCTCGATCCCGCGGACCCGCGCGTCGTGCGGATCGACGTCGAGGGGAACGCGTTCCTGCACAACATGGTGCGCATCCTGGTCGGCACCTTGATGGACGTGGCGCGCGGCCACCTCGCGCCCGGCGCGATCGCGCGCGCTCTCTCGTCGCTGGACCGGCGCGACGCAGGGATCACGGCGCCGCCGGACGGGCTCTATCTCGAGCGCATCCACCTGCGCGACGACGGGCAGGAGGCGTGGCCGGCGGGGCCTTCCGACGGAGGCTCGGCGGACGACGCCGCGCCGATGGACCTCGACGCGCTGGCGGAGAGCGCCCCCGAGGAGTGACGCCGCCCGTCGCCGCGCGTCACACAGAATCCACCGCGGACGCATGGACGGCACGCGCTCGCCTTGGTAGCACAGCGACGTGCACGTCGGACTGGACCGCCTCCCGGATCTTCCGCAGCTCCAGCGCCTCCGTTCGACTCGCCTGGGGGTCCTTGCGCACCCGGCGAGCGTCGATCGCGAGCTGACCCACATCGCCTTCGTCCTCGAGCGCCTCCGCGTGCGCCCGCGCCTCTTCTTCGGCCCGGAGCACGGCTATGGCGGCGAGGCGCAGGACATGGCGACGGTGATGAGCAGCGTCGACGCGCGCTCCGGCGCGGGCATCGTCAGCCTGTACGGCGAAAGCTTCGAGGATCTCTCGCCTTCCGCGGCGGATCTCGCGCAGATCGACGTGCTCCTCATCGATCTCGCCGACGTCGGCGCGCGGTACTACACGTTCGTCTGGACGGCGCTCCTCGCGCTGCGGGCGGCCCACGCGGCGGGCGTGCACGTCGTGCTGCTCGACCGGCCGAACCCCCTCGGGGGCGCGGCGGAGAGCGTCGAGGGCGCGACGCAGGCGCCGGGGTTCCTGTCGTTCGTGGGCCTGGAGCCGGTGCCCATCCGCCACTCGCTCACGGTGGGCGAGCTGGTCGCGCTCTTCGCGCGGCGCGAGGGCATCCCGCTCGGCGACGTCGCCTGCGGGCTGCAGGTCGTGGCGGTCGAGGGTCATCGCCGGGAGGCGCTCGCGTCCGGGTGGGATCGCCCGTTCGTCTTGCCGTCGCCCAACATGCCGACGACGGACACCGCGCTCGTCTACCCGGGCGGCTGCCTGCTGGAGGGGACGAACCTGTCGGAGGGCCGCGGCACGACGCGCCCGTTCGAGATCGTCGGCGCCCCCTGGCTCGACGGCCGCGATCTCGCCGCGCGCCTCGCGTCCACGGCGCTGCCGGGCTTCGTCGCGCGGCCGCTCACCTTCCGGCCCACCTTCCAGAAGCACGCGGGCAAGATCTGCGGCGGCGTCCAGATCCACGTCACCGATCCGCGCGCCTTCCGCCCTGTCGCGACGTACGTCGCGCTCATCGCGTTCGCCTGCAGGCAGCAGCCCGAGCAGTTCCGCTTCCGCACCGAGCGGTACGAGTACGTCGACACGATCCCGGCCTTCGATCTGCTCACCGGCTCCGCTGCCGCGCGCCTCGCCATCGCGGCCGGCGAGGATCCGCTGGCGATCGCCATGGAGGTGTCGCGCGCGGATCCGGCCTGGCCCGAGGTGATGCGGGAGGCGCAGGCGGCCGTCTCCGCCTGCTGAGCGCCGCCCGCGCGGCTCAGCGATCGTAGCGGTCGTACGGCTCCTGCCGGGAGGCGGCGCCGGTCGAGTACCTCGTGGTGAGGGCGACGAGCACGAGCGCGAGCCCGGTGACCACGAAGAAGGTCCGCGCCGGGAGCTCGGCGGAGAACCCGAACAGCCAGGGCGACGCGAGCAGCGCGGCGGCGAGGGAGGTCTCCAGCGCGCCGTGCACCGAAAACGGGATCATCCTGGCGGCGCCGAGCGGCTGATCGGACAGCAGCGTCACGACGAGGTGCGCCACGGCGGCGACGTAGCAGACCGCCGTGGGCACCGGATCGAGGCGGAGCGCGAGCGGCGCGAGCGCGAGCAGGACGACGACCGCGTAATCGACGTATCCATGATGGCGGGGAGATAGAAGCTTCATCGGTGCCTCCTTGGAGGAGCTCCCCTCACCCGGTGCATCGCATGTGCCGGTGAGCGGCTGTCGGCGCGCGCGCCCCGGCCGCTCCGGAACGCAGCGCCGGCCAGGATCAGGGTGGTTGTCGCTCGCCCGGGACGGGCAGGAGGGGTGCTCGTCGTGCTCACATGAAGGGAGCGGAGGGCGCGAGTGAACCCGATCCGGCACGGAGCGGGGCAGGGTGGCTCACGGGAGCGCTGGACCCTTCACGCTTGCTCTCACCGAGCGCGCAGCCCCGAGAGGGCCTCTCCGGAGTCCAGCGCGCGTCGCCGTCACCTCGCGCACGTTCGAGACACACCGTGTCTCCGAGGCCTCGATTTTCAGGATCTCCTGGCCGCGGGCGGAGCTCCGCTCGCCGCCGAGCCCGAGGCCCCGGAGCGCGTCGCCGAGCCCCCCGCGGATCCGGCGCTCAGCCCGTCGACAGGAGCTCATCGAGCACGGCCCCGTACTCGTCGAGCAGCGGGTGCGGCGGCAGGCCGCGGCACATCGCGCGCAGCTCTTCGAACCTCGCGATCTGCATGTCCCTGCCGCGCTTGAACATCGACCACGGATCGCCGTGCTCGCGCGCGCAGACGATGATCGACTGGAAGTTGTCTATCTTGTCAGCCAGCGTGATCGCCTGCGCTTCCCAGGGCTTCTTCGGGAACGCCTCGAGATAGAGCCGCTTGCGGTCTTCCCAGGGCAGCGCCCTGTCCTGCTCGGTCACGTGGCGGACGAGCGTGGCGACGCGATCACCGAAGCGCTGGCTCAGCTCGTCGAACGTGACGCCCTGGTCCTCCATGGCGTCGTGCAGCGCGCCGGCCGCGACGACCTCGTCGTCGAAGCCGTGGCGCGCGAGCAGGACCGCCACGCCGGCGAGGTGGCTGATGTAGGGGACGTCGGCGTTCGGATACTTGCGCTTCTGGGCTCGATGCCAGACCGCCGCCTGGTCGAGCGCACGCTTGAGGAGGGTGCCCATCGCGATGTCCCGCCAACCATAGCCGCTCGGCGTCCAGAGCGCAGGCGCCCGAGCGCCCCCTGTGCCGTCCAGCAGGTCCTCCGTCCGGATCGGACCCCGCGCCGTTCGAGGCTCGCCCTCGAAGGCCGCGGCGGTTCGAGCGCCCGGCGTGCCACGAGCTCGGTGAGCGGCGTGCGCCGAGCGCGCTCGCTGCGCGGCGGGCAGGCGCCACGAAGGGCGCGCCGGGCGAGGTGTGCGGCGCGCCGCCGCATCGCCGGCGATCCCGCGCTGCCGGCCCGGGCGCCCGCCTCGCGCCAGCGCGACGGGGCGCCGGAGCGGTCGCGCCGTCGCGCTGGCCATTCGCGAGGGTGGCTGGAGCGACCGACCCTGGAGTCGGACCGCATCGCGCCGGGGCCGCCGCGACGACATGGGTTCTCCCGGCCCTCTCTGCGGCTCGACGGTCCCTCTCTTTACAGTCGTCCGGCGGGCAGCGCGGGATATGCGCTCTTCGACGAGGTCGACTTCGCCCGCGCGGCACGGCCCGCTCGCGGCGGCGTCGCTGCGATGAAGCGCGCGCCGCCTGCGCGCGATCGCCTCTCGTTCGTTCAGCGGATCGGGAAATGCGCTGGGGGTGGCGCGGAATGGTCGGGGAAAATGGTCGGGGAATGGTCCGGGGAGGTGCGCGCAAGTCCTACGAACATGCGGACGACGTCGCTCGTTGTTCAAGACTCCGCACTTGCCGACCTGTATACTCATCCGCGACAGCGTCTTATATCGTCATGCGAAACCCGCCGATGCAGGGTGCCACCTCATGAGACTTTGGCCTCTCCGTTCGCTTGCCACCGCGCTGGCCGCCCTCGTCGTCGTCCCTCTCCTTCCCGCGCCTGCGCACGGGCAGGACGCGCCGGTCAACCCCGGAGGCATGGCCCTGAGCCGCTTCGTGCCGGCGCCGGCCGGGGACCGCATGTTCAGCGTGCCGTCGCCGTTCGTGGCAGGGCACCTCACACCGCACGTGATGCTGCTCGCCGATTACGCGAGCAACCCGCTGGTCCTGCGGCGCGAGCGCGACGGCGCCGAGATCGGCGCGGTCGTCAGCGATCAGCTCACGTTCCGCCTGGGCGCGTCGCTCCCGCTCTGGAACAAGCTGAGCGTCGACCTCGATGCGCCGCTCACCGCGCTGCAGTCCGGGGACAGCCCGAGCGGCGGCGGCCAGCAGTTCCCGTCGCCGAGCGGCGCGGCGCTCGGCGACGTGCGGCTCGGCGCGCGCTTGCAGCTCCATGGTGCGTACCATGACCCGTTCCAGCTCGCCGTCGGCGCCTACCTCTGGTTGCCGACCGGCGCGGACGACTCGTTCGTGAGCGACGGGAGCATCCGGGCGATGCCGTACGTCGCGGCCGGCGGCCGCATGGATCGGCTCGTCTGGTCGACCGCGCTGGGCACCGAGGTCCGGCGCTCCCAGTCGTTCGGCGGCGTGGCGCAGGGGACGATGCTCACGCTGGGCGGCGGCGTCGGGTTCCTCGCGCTGGACGGCCGGCTCCAGGTGGGGCCGGAGCTCAGCGCCGCGATGGTGCTCGAGGACATCAGCAGTCGCTCGACCAACGCGGAGCTCCTCCTCGACGCGAGGTATCGATTCCTGCCCTTCATGGAGGCGGGCATCGGCGTCGGGCCGGGGATCACCTCGGGCATCGGGACGCCGGACGTGCGCGCCGTCGCGATGGCCGCCTTCACGCCGGAGCAGCCGACCGACCAGGACAGGGACGGCATCGGCGACCCCGAAGACGCGTGCCCGAGCGTGCCGGGCGTGCGCAGCGGCGACCCGAAGAAGAACGGCTGCCCGCCGCCGCCGGACCGCGACGCCGACGGCATCGTCGACGCCGAGGACGCCTGCCCCGTCGTCGCCGGCGTGCGCAGCGACGACCCGAAGAAGAACGGCTGCCCGCCGCCGCCGGACCGCGACGCCGACGGCATCGTCGACGCCGAGGACGCCTGCCCCGCCATCGCCGGCGTGCGCAGCGACGACCCGAAGAAGAACGGCTGCCCGCCGGACCGGGACGACGACGGCGTGGCCGACGCCGAGGACGCCTGCCCCGACGTCAAGGGGGTCCGCTCGAAGGATCCGGCGAAGAACGGCTGCCCGCGCGACACCGACGGCGACACGTTCCGCGACGACACGGACGCCTGCCCGAGGGAGAAGGGCTTCGCGGATCCGGACCCGGAGAAGCACGGCTGCCCGAAGGCGGTGCGCGTGACCGAGAAGCACGTGGTGATCCTCCAGCAGGTGCAGTTCGACACGGACAAGGCCACCATCAAGCCGGTGAGCGATCCGCTGCTCGACGAGGTCGCCGAGGTGCTGAAGGAGCACCCGGAGATCGTGCTCATCGAGATCCAGGGTCACACCGACAACCGGGGCACGGTGGAGCACAACAGGATCCTGTCGCAGAACCGCGCCAACTCCGTCATGGCGGCGCTGGTCCGCCGCGGCATCGATTCGACGCGGCTGACGGCCCAGGGCTACGGCCGGGAGCAGCCCATCGACGACAACGCGACGGAAGCCGGGAGGCAGCGGAACCGGCGAGTCCAGTTCAACATCATCAAGAAGGCCGCGTACAAGCCGCAGGCAGAGACCGGAGAGGATTGATGAGAAAGCAGTTGAGCATCACGGGGCTCGCGTCCCTCACGCTGATCGGGCTCACGACCGCCAGCGCGACGGCCGAGCCCAAGCTGCGTGTACAGGTCGATCAGCAGGGCGACTTCGCCCTCATCGGGAGCTCGATCGGGCAGGAGTGCCGCTCCGCGACGCCGAGGCCCACGGAGGGCACGATGGGCGCCTGCGGCCAGTCGACCGTCGAGTCGGGGCCCGATCTCTTCTGGCGGTCCGACTCGCCTGCTGACGGCAGGGCGGAGGCGAGCCTCGATATCACCCCGGAGATGGCGCGCACGACCGCGGTGCTGACGCTGCCCGAGGGGGCGGCGGTGACCCACGCGTTCCTGTACTGGGCCGCGCGCAACACCGCCGGCGCCGATCCGGAGGTGGAGCTCCACCACGCGGGCGGCTACGACGGCACGGTGACCGCCATCGACTCGGTCGAGACGGTGATCAACCAGGGGAAACCCAACGAGTCGCACAACTACCAGTCCGTCGCCGACATCACCTCGATCGTGAAGGAGAGCGGCGCCGGGGCCTACCGGGTGGGCGGCGTGGACGTCGTCGACGTGAGGGACAGCGACGACGACGTGGTCTTCGTGGCGTGGTGGATGGTGGTGTTCTACGAGGCGCCGAGATCGCCGATGCGCAACCTCGCGCTGTTCGACGGGCTCGACCGGGTCTCCGACGTGGGCTGGCAGCAGGTCGAGCTCTCGGGCTTCAAGGTGCCCGACGCCGGCTTCGTGGCGAAGCTGGGCATCGTCGCGTTCGAGGGCGACAACTCGAACACCGGTGACAGCGTGTTCTTCAACCCCAAGAACCCGGGGAAGCCCGATCTGGCCGAGGCGCTGAGCGACGAGCTGAACCCCGCCGACAACTTCTTCAACAGCACCCGTTCGGCGCTCGGAAAGGCGGTGTCGGTGGAGGGCGATCTCCCGAGGATCCCGGGCACACCTCAGAGCATGTCGGGGGTCGACATCGACATCGTGGACGTCAGCGCGAAGCTCACGCCGGGGGACGATCGGGCCACGCTCGTCGCCACGAGCAGGGACGAGCTCTATTTCCTCGCGGGGTGGGTGACGTCGATCTCCAACTATGGGCCTGATTTCAGCAAATCGAGCAAGGTGGCCACGGACCTCGGCGGGCTGCCGACCTACCGCGGGGACGCCGTCGAATACCGCATCACGGCGACGAACACGGGCAATGACGAGGCCGTGGGCGCGGTGCTGACGGACGCGCTGCCTGCTGGGGTGACGTTCGTCCCCGGCTCGCTGTCGATCGTCGACGGGCCGAACGCCGGTCCCCAGACGGACGCGCCTGGCGACGACCTCGGGGAGTACGATCCCGCGACGCGGACCGTCACGTTCTGGCTCGGGAATGGGGCGGACGGCGCGCAGGGCGGGAGCATCCCTGTCGACGGCAGCGTCACGGTGCGCTTCGAGGTGACGGTCGACGCGGACGCGCCGGACCTCATCAAGAACCAGGCGAAGATCGCCGCGGCGGGCGCGTTCGGCGCGCCGGTCAGCGACGATCCGACGGACGGCAACGGCGACGCCCCGGGCGCGCCGCCGACCGAGGTCGCCGTGGTGCCGGAGTCTTTCTACGCGGCCGGCAGCGGCATGCTCGGCCCCTGCGCGGCCAGCCCGCGAGGCCGGGATGGGAGCGCCGGCTGGCTCGCGGGGCTCGCGCTGGCCGGTCTGCTCTGCCGGCGGCGCAGGGGGTAGACGTTCACCGCCGCGTCAGCGCTCGGCCAGCGCGTCGTCGAGCGTGGGCGCGGTGAGCACACGCTCGGTCCAGCCTTCGATCTGCGCGGCGTCGGCGGCGCGGATGCGCGCCTCGATCGGCTGCGGCAGCTCGCCGAAGCGCAGCCGGAGCTGCTTCAGCAACGTGCTCCGCTGCCCCTCGAGCCGGCCCTCTCGCTCGCCCGCCAGCCGGCCCTCCCGGCGCCCCTCCTCGCGAAGGTAATCTGCGATGGTCACGATCTCCTCCTCGGCATCCGGTCCCGCCGCCACGAGCAGCCTCGGCAGCAGCTTGTCGGGCTCGCGCGGGTCGGCGATGCTCAAGATATACCGCCACACGCGCACGAGCGCAGCCCCTCCGTCGGGCGCCCGACGCACCTCCTGGACCACGTCGCGCCACGCCGACAGGCGCTCCACCAGATCCTCGGGATCGCGCGCATGCCGGAAGCACCACAGCACCAGCCGCCCCAGCGCCGTCATCGCCCGCGCGCGCAGCGCCGCGTCCGTCTCCTGGCTGATGTCGTCCAGCACGAAGCGGAACTGCGGCACATACTCGGCCATCAGCGCCAGCGTTTCCGGCGGCACCTCCAGCAGATCCTGGAACGAGACCGCCGCGCTCCAGCCACCCTCGCTGTGATGCAGCACCACGGGCAGGATCGCCGGGAGGAGCGTCGCCCTCGGGTGGCGCTCCAGGTAACCTTGCCAGATCCGCACCATGTACGTGAGCAGCCGAAACGCCATCAGCGGGTGCGTCGTGCTCTGATGCTCGAAGAGCACGTAGATGAACAGCGACGCTCGCTCCAGCCTGACGGTGAAGAGCAGATCGCTGTGGCTCGCGGCGAGCGCCTCGTCGATGAAGCTGCCAGGTTGCAACGCCAGCGACGCGAAGTCGATGCGGGCCGCCAGGGCTGCAGGCAGCGCCTGGCGCAGCGCCCCGGCCGCGTGCTCCGGCTGGCTGAACGTGGACTTGAACAGGGCGTCATGAGGGGTGGGTGTCATCGTTCACCACCGCCGCCGGCGCGCACCTTGGCAGCGAGCTCGCCGAGCTCACGCATCTCCCGCTCGTCACGGCCGATGGCGATCGCATAGGCCCGGAGCTCCGCGTTCTCGAGAAAGGCACGGCAGACCTGCGACGCGTGCAGCTCGCTGGCGCGCATGCTGACGAGCGCGACCCACCACGCGATGACGTCTGCCTTGCTCTCTGCAAGGACACCATCCCACGCGTCCTCGGTGAGCACCGGGGATCCGTCGGCCAGCATCCGTACGAGCAGACGCTTCCCCTGTTCCGCGTCGTCGAGGGCCTCCGCGATCTTCGAGTTCCCGCCACGGAGGCCCGCGAGCACCGTCATCACACTCCACGCCATCGCCCGCACCCAGGTTCGCTGGTTCGGGCCCATCGCATCCGCAGAGCGGAGCACCGCACCCCCTCGATCGAGCGCCAGCCCCAACCCAGGAGGCGCGGCTGCCACGCCGAAAGGAGCGCGAGCGTCTCGTCGTAGGTGGCTGCCCACTCGGCCTCGTCGATGCCTCGCGGATCGATGTCGAGAATCACGTGCACGCCCATGGGTCGATCCTCCTGGCCGGCGGGTGCAACCGGCCGTCGTGATGGGGCAAGCGCCTCCGCGGCGCGGAAGGACAAGCATCGGTCTTGCACCGCCCGATACGGCGTCGGCGGCGCGCCGTCTCTGAGGCCGATTCGCTAGCAAGTCGCAGACAGGTTGACCATGAGAAAGAAATCTATTTTTGGACGCGATTCATGAGATGGCATCGAGCGGTGTCGCGCAATTACGACAAGGCAAACCATCTCATCTCTCAATCGTCCCTCACACGCGCCCGTGCTTCTGGCCCAACCTGGGTCGGTTGCCTCAGGCCAACGTTGCCGTCCCGCAGGCCAACGGAAGGAGTGGGTGCCATCGGGTGCCCCCGAAGACGCCGCACCGGCGACGTGGCTCCACCCATGAATTACGGGGATATCTGCCGAGTGATTTGGGATTGCGCCGAACAGGCGCTTTGCTCGCCATGCCCGGGAACCGTCCCCCTGGACCGCACCGTGGCTGCCGCCCGAGCCGCTCGGCCCTGGTCACGAGCACCGCCCATGTCGCCTCCTCCTCCCGGTGCAGACGATCTTCATCTCCCGCATCTCGGAGCTCATGGCTCTCCTCGAAGCCGCCCCCCCGGCTCACGGCTCTGCCACCGAGGCCATGCGAGCGCCGCGTGGAGTCTGGTGCCGCTCGGAGCCGACCTGGAACGCCAGCTCTGCGCGGCCCCGCTCCTCGCTGGCGATCACGAAAAAGACCGAAGCTCCGGGCGCGCATCGGAGGTCTTCCCGCGCCGCTGGCAGAGACCTTGGTGCGCGCGTCAGAAGCCTCCCGGCGCGCAACGCAGGCTCTGCGCGCGACAGGAGCCCTCGGCCCCGCTGCCGCGGGCCCTCGCGCTTGAAGAAAGCCCTCCAGCACGCCGCGAGGGCCACTCGCGGGAGCGCCCGTGCTCGGGCCGCGATCAGTTGATGGTGAAGGACTTGCTGACGGAGACCGAGCCCCCGCCGAAGGCAGGCACCCGCGCGCCGCGGAACAGCCTGGCGACGCAGCCGCCGACGCTGGTCCCGGCGAAAGGCGCCCCCTGGACTTCGGCCGACGTGACGCTGCCGCTCGGCGCGAAGGTGACCTTGACCCTGCCGGTCCCGGTCGGTCCGCCGGCCTTCTTGCAGCTCTTGGCGGAGCCAGCGGCCGCGCCGAGCGCCGAGCTCGCGGCGCCACGGTTGAACTCGGCGCCTCCGGACGCCGCCGGCTCCGGCTTCGATGCCGCCGGCTTCTCCGCCGCGGCGGCGGGCGCGGACGCCGGCTTCTCCGCCGCGGCGGGCGTCGCCGCGGCGGGCGCCGCGGCAGCGGGCGTCGCGGCGCTCGGGGCCTCGGCGCTGGCGGTGGGCTCCGCGGACGGCGCCGCCGTCTCCGCCGTGGACGGCGTTGCGGCCGCAGCGGTCTCGGCAGGCGGCGGCGCCGGCGTCGCCGTCTGCGCAGGGCTCGGCACCTCGGCGGGGGCGGTGTTCGCCTGCTCCGGCGTGACCGTCGACGCCTCTTGCGTCGGCGACTGCATGAAGAAGAAGGCGACGCCGCCAATCAGCACGACCGCGGCGATCGCGGCCGCGATCAGACCCGTGCGGCCCTTCTTGGTCGAGGCCTCCGGCGCCGTGAGCGGAGAGAGCGACGAGAGCGACGCGGGCGGCACCGACGCCTTGGACGGAAGCGACATCGAGGGAGGCGGCCGCGAGTCCGTCACCGGCGCCAGCAACGGCGGCGGCGCGAGCATCGGCGCGGAGGCGATGGCGCCGCCGCCGAGGTTCAGCAGGTCGTCATAGCCGGCTCGACCGTTGTTCTTCGAGGGGCGGTTCGAGGGACGCCGGCCCGACGGGAGCTCGTCTTCTTCCTTCTGCTTGGCCGCCGCCGCGTTCTCGGTCGCGGTGAGCGCCGAGAGCGAGAAGAGGACCGAGTTCTCGTTGCGCTCGCCCACCTGGCGATCGAGGCCCGGCGGCGGGGCGGACCCGGCGGGGTCCTCGGCGCGCTCCGCGGCGCTGAAGACGTCGACCGCGGCCCCCCGGGCCGCGCGACGCGCAGCCGCTGGCGCCGGTGCGCCGCCTGGGGCCGGCGCCGCGGCCGCTGGGCTCGCCGGCGCCGCAGCCGCTGGGCTCGCCGGCGCAGCAGCCGCTGGACTTGCCGGCGCAGCAGCCGCTGGACTTGCCGGCGCCGCAGCTTCCGGGACCTTCGCCGATGCGACGGCTGCAGGCGCCGGGGTCGCGGCCCCCGCTTGGTTCAGGGCGCGCCGCGAGTCCTTCATGACCACGGTCCCCTCGGGCCCGAACCTGAGCCCAGCAGGCGCCGGAGCCGTGGGGACCGGCACAGCTGCGGCGGCAGGCGCCGGAGCGGCGGCCGGCGCGGAGACCGCTGCGGGCGGAGGCGCCGCTGCGGCCGCCGGTGCAGCTGCAGCAGGGACGGCCGCGGCAGCGGGCGCAGCGGCAGCGGGCATGGGCGTCGCGATCGCGGGCGCAGCGGCAGCGGGCGCCGCCGCGGCGACGGCTGCTGCGGGCGCGGGCGCCGCGTCTTCCTGCGAGGAGAATCGCTCCTTGAGCTCCGGGACGCTGGCGATCGGCAGCCAGTCGCCCATCCCGTCCTTCCACACGTACGTGTCGTTGCTCAGGCCTCCGCGCGCGTACTCGGCCACGAGCTCGGCGGTCGTCATGGTCCGCTCGTCGCCCTCGGCGACGTTGACGGTCCACGTGTCGGGCGCCGCCGCCGCGGGCGCGCCGCCCACGTCGGCCACGAGCTTCGCCTCGGCGTCATCCGACAGGTCGCCCTGCTGCTCCACGGTCGCGTCCTGCGGTGCGGCCGGGGCAGCCTCATTCGCGCCGTGGACCACCATCGAGTGGTTGCACTTCTTGCATTTGATCTTGACCGTCTTGCCGGCGACTTTCTCGTCGGCAATCGTGTACTTGGCCTGGCACGACTCACACGTAATCTTCATGCGACTGTCGCCCTTCCCGTTCCGGCATGCGGGCATGGGTTCAACGACCACACACGCGCACGATCACGCGGCCCGGTCGGTCGACGCAGAATAGCGGGACGGCGCGAGGCCGATCAAGGCGGCGACTTCTTTTATGATCGCCGCCGGCGCAGCGCCGCGCGATGACGCAGCGCGCGTCCACGTCCTCGCGCAGCGCGCGCAGTGTGGCGCGATCAATTGAGCAGCAGCAGCTGCGTGCCGTCCTTCCCGCAGAACATCGCCTCGCTCGGATAGCGGTCGCCGCAGGTTGGGCAGATCTTTCCACGAGCCCGCAGCGTCGGCCGGACCGGCGCCGCGGCTGGCCCTGCGGCGCCCGCGAGCGAGGCCCCCGAGGGCGCCGGCGCGCCCTCGGCGCCTGCGCTGTCGCGCTCGCCGGCGGCGCCGGCCGTGGAGGCCGGGCCTTCCACGTCGCTTCCTGTCCGCCGGCGGCCTCGGCGGAGCAGGATCAACCCGGCAAATCCGAGGCAGGCCGCGACCCCGCCCACGATGGCCACGAACAGGTTCTTGCGCTGGCGTCCCAGGTCCTCGCCCGAGGTCGTGCGCCCGCCGATGGTGCCGGCCGCGATCACCACGACGGCGGCCTGCTCGCTCTCGCCGGCATCGTTGAGCCCGCTCGCCGCGAGGAGCGCGTCGTAACGATCGGGGCTCGTCACCTCGATCGCGACGGTCACCCCCTTGCCGGCGACGGACGCGACGAGGCCGAGCGCCCCCTCGCCCGCACCGGCGCCGAGCGAGAGGGCGCCTGTCGCGTCGACCGCCGCAGCGGAAGCGAGCGGCCCCGGCGCGATCGACCACGTGGGCCTCGTCGGGAGCGCGCACCCCTCCGCATCCATGACCAGCGCGCGGAACTGAAAGCGTTCGCCCGGCCGCATGAGCTTGCGCGACGGCGTGACCTCGAGGCGGGCCGGGTCGCCGGGGGCGTCGCAGGTGCGCGACGCCGCGGGCTTCTTCTCGGCTGCGGCGGGCGCCGCGGGCGGAGCGCTCACGACCGGCGGCGGAGCGCTCGCCACCGGCGGCGGGGCGCTCGCCGCGGGGGGCGCTTCGCCCTCGCGCCGGACGAGCGAGTAGGTCCGCGTCCTCGTGACGGACGCGCTGCAGGTCGTGTCCTGGATGATGAACTGGTACTGCCCCGTCTCCACCATGTTGATGCTGGCGTCGGTCGCCTGGGTCGTGGTGGTGACCACGGCCCGGCGGGGATCGCTGGCCGGCGTCGTGCAGCGGGTCTGCCAGGAGCGCGCGTTGCCAGACGCCGAGTGCTTGCTCCGCGCGAGCCCGGGCATCTGCTCCCAGCACTCGGCGGTGCTCCACGACCGTCCGGCGCCCGAGATCGAGAGCTCCGAGCCGTGCTGCTGGATCTGCACGGCGCCGCCCGGGGCACCCTGCGGGCGAGGCCTGGGCCCGCACGCCTGCCCCCAGGCGGAGACCGACCACTGTTCAGTGAGGGCGCTCGCGGTCCAGGACCCGCTCAGCGTCGGCAGGTCCTGCGCGGCGCCGGCGCGAGGGATGGCGACGGCGAGAGCAATGGACGCGAGCGACGCGAGCGACGCGAGCGACGCACGGCGAAGCGCGTGGAGCAGGGCCGACGAGGCGAGCAGCGGGCGTCGCACAGGCGAACCGTAGCAGCGCCCGCGCGCGGGCGGCAGCCGGCAGGCTCGAAGCGCCGCCCGCGCGGTGCCGTGCGGCGCGAGCTGCGCGAGGTGCCAGACCGCACAGCGAGCGGCGGCGCGGCCCGCTCGTTCAGCCACCGCGTCCCGCGCCCGACCATCGACCAACCACCGCGTCCAGGGCGGCGGGGCGCCCGCGGGCCCGAGGCGCAGGTCCCCGGCGTGCGTGAGCGACGAGCAAACGAGCAAACAAGCAACGCGTGACACGCAACCGCCCGGGGCCACCCTCACAAGCGCCCGAGAGCAAGAGCCGTACAAAATGCTCACGCCGCGAAAAAGGATCTGGACAGGCAAAATAAAGATTCGTTACATTGAAAAATGGTCCCGTGCGCATTCTGCATCAAATCTCGTCAGGCACTCCCGCGTACCTGATCCGATCCTGCTCGTCCCTCGACCCCTGCGACGGGTCGGAGAGGGCCGCTGAGCGTCGCCGCACGCCGCCGAACGTCCAAGCGCGCCCCAAGCGAACCGCGAGCTGCGCGCCGACCGTCGAGCCGGCGAGTGCTCTGGCCATCGAACTCGATGCGCCAGACTGCGCTCGTCTTCGCGGACCGCGAGCAGACCGTGAGCAGCCCAAAAGCGTCACCGCACGACCCAAAATTGTCACCGTGCAACTCGACACTTTTCTCGCACCTATCGCCAAAAAGATCTGGACACCTCCAGCTCTGAGTTGCTAACTTACACACTGTTACCTTGCGCATCCGCTCTCCGATCGAAGCACAAGCACCCGCGTACTTGATCCGATCCTGATCAGCCCGCGGGGGCTCATTCCGACCGGAGCCCGCGAAACCGACCTCGCCTGACCCGTGTGTCATGGTGCCTTCTATTCGGATGACGCTCCAGCAATGGTTCACCCGTGAGGACCTCGAGGAGCTACCAATGAAGCAGTTCGCAATCGCATCTTCTGTCGCGCTCGCCACGCTGTTCATCACCGCCACCAGCCTCGCCAACACCACCGCTCCGTCGCCCACCTGCACCGTGATCAAGCGGGGTGTCCTCGGCGACATCTACAACGCCGAGATCTGGAGCCTCGCCCCGAGCTACCACGTCCCGACCCCGTTCGAGGTCAACACCGGGTACTCCAGCTCGGTCGGAGAGAAGCGCGCATTATTCCGCTTCGATCTCAGCCCCATCCCCGCCGGCTCTCTCGTCACGTCGGCCACGTTCTACGCCCAGACGTACACGAGCACCGCGCAGACCGTGTACGTCCACCAGGTGCTCGCCCCCTGGAGCGAGGAGCTCGTCACGTGGAACAACTTCGGCGGCATGGACCCCGCCGCGTTCACCTCGTTCGTGCCCAACGTCACCGGATGGAGCTCGGTCGATCTCACCGGGATCGTGCAGGACTGGGTGGACGGGACGGCGCCGAGCCACGGGATCCTCCTCGAGGAGGGCGCCAGCGGGAAGACGTCGTACAAGGGCAGCGCCCACACCGATGAGTCTTACCGGCCTCTCCTCGAGGTCTGTTACACGGCGCCGAAGGGCTCGATCGGCGACAAGGTGTGGTTCGACGCCAACGCGGACGGCATCGAGGACGCCTCGGAGCTCGGCATCTCCGGCGTCGTCGTCGACCTCTTCGGCGACGCGAACTGCGACGGCGTCGCCGACGGCGCCCTGCTCCAGACGGCCGTGACCGGCGCGAACGGCGTCTACCGCTTCACCGAGCTCGAGGCGGGCTGTTACGTCGTCGACGTCGACGACGCGACGCTCCCGCTCGGCCATATCCTGACCAGCGACGACGAGCCGCTCGGCGTGTCCCTCGACCCGGGTGAGAACGTGGCCAACGCCGACTTCGGCTACGTGACGTACTCGTCGATCGGCGACACGGTGTGGCTCGACAGCGACGCCGACGGGCTCTACGAGCCGGAGACCGGCGAGCTCGGCGTCAATGGCGTCCGTGTCGAGCTGTTCCAGGGGGCCCAGCTGATCGACTTCACGATCACCGGCACGAGCCCCTACACCGGCCAGCCCGGCTTCTACCTCTTCGACACGCTCCCGGCGGGCGCCTACTCGGTGGTCGTCACGTCCGACAACTTCATGACGAGCGGTCCGCTCGCTGGACAGGAGCCGACGGCCGACCCCGACGGCGGGCTCGACAACGTGGGCGCGGTCTCGCTCGGCTGGGCACAGGACCTGCTCGACGCGGACTTCGGTTACCAGCTCTCCTGCGGCAACGGCGTCTGCGGCGGTGACGAGAGCTGTTCCAGCTGCGCCGTCGACTGCGGCACCTGCCCGCCGGTCTGCGGCAACGGCACCTGCGAGAGCGGCGAGGACTGCGGGAGCTGCAGCGCCGACTGCGACGTCTGCCCGCCCGCCTGCGGCGACGGCACCTGCGACGCCAGCGAGAGCTGCAGCACCTGCGCGGCCGACTGCGGCACCTGCCCGCCGGTCTGCGGCAACGGCACCTGCGAGGCCGGCGAGGACTGCGGCACCTGCTCGGACGATTGCGGCGCCTGCCCCGCGGTCTGCGGCAACAACGTCTGCGAGAACGGCGAGGACTGCTCGAACTGCACCGGCGACTGCGGCGCTTGCCCCGCGGTCTGCGGCAACAACGTCATCGAGCCCGGCGAGAACTGCCTCGAGTGCCCGAGCGACGTCGGCGTCTGCCCGCCGGTCTGCGGCAGCGGCGTCTGCGAGGCCGGTGAGACCTGCTCGAGCTGCGCGGCCGACTGCGGCGCCTGCCCGCCGGTCTGCGGCGATGGGGTCTGCAAGGCGGGCGTCGAGAACTGCTCGAGCTGCGCGGCCGACTGCGGCGTCTGCAAGTGCTCATCCCCCGGCACCGGCTCCCCCGGCTACTGGAAGAGCCACCCGAGCGCCTGGAAGATCACGAAGCTGACCATCGGCGGCAAGACCTATACGAAGTCCCAGCTCCTCGACATCATCAGCCGTCCGACGCGGGGCGACGTCACGTACATCATCGCGAAGCACCTCATCGTCGCCAAGCTCAACGTCGGTATCGGCAACCGGTCGAGCTGCATCGAGGACACCATCGCCAAGGCCGACGCCTGGCTCAAGAAGTACCCGCTCGGCAGCAACGTGAAGGACAATTGCAGCAGGAACGCGCCGTGGGTGACCGGCAAGCCACTGTCCGAGATGCTCGACAAGTACAACAACGGCTATCTCTGCGCCCCCCATCGCGACGACCTTGACTGCGAGGACAACCGCAACGATCGCGACCATCACCGCGGCTGCGGCCGCTGAGACGTAGACGCGAGCGCCCCCGGGCCAGCGCCCGCTCCAAGCGACCAGCCTGGAGAGCCGCCGTAGCTGGCCCAGCCCCTCCCCGCCTCCCCCTCCCCCCCGCCATCGCTCTCCTCACCCCCTAGCAAGGGGGCCGCCTCGTTCTCGGGACGGAACGTCCCTCGACGCCCGTGGGCACCCCCACACCCCGCATGGGCGTGATCTGCCCCTTGCGCGGCAAATTGCCCCTACCGCCCCGAAGGGGGCCCCTGCCGGCGCCGCCTACGCCTCGAACAGCGCCCCGCCAACGAGCGGGGTCGAGCCCGTCGAGACCGCTCCACCGCAAGACAGGACAGCATGGCACGGGCGCTGCAAATCCTGCGGGGCTGAGCTCCGAGGACCGCAGTAGACGGTCCAACGACGCAGCGTTGGCGGGCCCAAAGAAGGAGAAGTTGCCATGAACCTGACGGAAAGCTGGATTGGCGATAAGCCCTTGGTCCCGCCTTGCGGCTTGTTCGGCAAAGGTCAGCATATCGTCCTGGCTGAAGACGACGAGGATTTCCGGTCCACGATCGCCATGGCGCTCCGCAGCGACGGGTTCGAGGTGTCCGAGGCGCGAAACGGCCTCGAGCTGCTCGACAAAGTGGCGCCCTGCCTCGGTGGGAACGAGCCCCCGAAGCCGATCGACGCGATCGTCAGCGATATCCAGATGCCCTGCTTCTCGGGGATGGAGATCCTGGAGGGCCTCGCCGAGGTGAGGCGGCGGCCGCCGGTCATCCTGATCACGGCGTTCGGCCACCCGCACCTCCACGCGACCGCGCGCAGCCTGGGCGCCTCGGCCGTCTTCGAGAAGCCGTTCGATCTGGACGATCTCCGCAGCGTGCTGTTCAACCTGAAGGACGCGCCCGGCTTCGACGGCGGTTACTGACGAGGACTGACGAGGACCAGCGAGGACCGGCGAGGACCGACGAGGGAGCGCTCCTCCGCGCGCCTCGGCCGCCGCTCAGCCGTCCGGCCGCGGGAGGGGGGTCGCCGCCGCCCAGCGCGCGACACAGCCCCGCTCCTCCTCGGTCATCTCCAGCATGTCCGCCACCATCCCGTCCAGGTGGCGCCGGGCGTCGGCCGGCAGGCCCGCGTTCGCCGGGCCGAGCTCCCGTCCGAGCGCGTCGAGCGCCGCGATCAGGGCGGCTCCCGCCGGCGGGGGCGCAGGGATCGCACGCAGGTGCGCAATCTTCACCTGCGGCATGCCCTCGCGCGCGTCCCGGTGACGCGTGTAATGCCACCAGCGGACGGGAGAGGAATTGAGGTAACAGAGCAGCGCGAACTCGCTCCAGGTGGCGTCGGAGAAGCCGGCCAGGATCGAGTTGCGGAACGGGAGGCCGTCGCTCAGCGCGGCGATCGGATAGCGGGCGGTCTGGCGGATGAGCAGCCGCACCGCCTTCCAGTCCTCGTCCTTCCGGAAGCGGCCCTTCACGCCGGCGCGATCGACGTGGTGGCGCGGCGCGCGCGCGATCAGCTCGCCCACGTCGGCGCCCTCCCGGATGGGGCAGGTGTACGGCGGCTCCGGGGCGTTCGCGCGCCGGATGCGCTCGGCGTCCTCGGCCGTCGTCTGAAACCCGCGCTCGCCGAACAGGGCCGCCGGCAGCGGGGGCAGCGCGCCGAGCCGCTCGAGGAGCCGGCGGGACACGACGTCGAGATCCGAACGCGCGAGCGGCCACGAGGCGGCCTCAGCCGCCCGCGGGGCGGCGGGGGCGAGGCGGGTCGAGAGGAGGCCCATGCACGGCTGGAACACGCCGTCGAAGGCGTCGCTGCCGAAGCTCGGAAGATCGGAGTCCACGGCGCAGAGCGCGTCGTGCGCGCGGCGCGTCGGGCCGTATCCATCGAGATCCGACACCGACGTCGGGATGACGAGGCCGAGCCGCCCGCCCGGCCGCAGCAGCGACGCGGCCCGGTGCACGAACAGGCCGTGCAGCGAGCGGTAGCCATGGAACGCCGGGTTCCTCCGGAGGTGGAGGTGGAAGACCTCGGGCGCGATCGGCTGCGCCGCGCGGCCGACGTAGGCGACCCAGGGCGGATTGCCGATCACGGCGTCGAAGCCCGGCTCGGGGCGATCGAAGACGCCGGGGAACGCGAGCTCCCAGTGCAGGAACCGGCGCTCCTCGGCGATACGCCGCGACAGCGCCGCCCGCGGATCGGCCGGCTCGCGCGCGGCGGCCATGTAGCGCGCGAACGTGGCTGGCGCCGGCGCCAGGGCCGCGAGCTCGCCCGCCGGCGGCCAGAACCACAGGGCCATCCAGGCGTCGAGCGCCGCCTGATCCGCTCCCTCGGCGCCCTCGGGCCCGTCGCGGGGCGCTCCGTCGGCGCTCTCCGGCGGCGCGCCCTCCGGCCGCGGGGGCGCAGGAGCCTGCCGCAGCAGGGCCCGCCGCGTTTGCCGCTCCCCGGGGCCGCCCGGCAGCCGCGCGGCGGACGGGAAGCCGCCGACCTCCGCGCGCTCGGCGCCGATGAGGCTATCGCCGCAGCGGAGCTTGCCGTCGAGGAAGCTCAGCGGGAGGCGCGCGTCCTGCACGACGAGCCACAGCGAGAGCCTGGCGAGGTCGACCGCGAGCGGGTCGAGGTCGACGCCGTGCAGACAGCGCTCCGCCACGAGCGCCATGGCGCGAGGGAGCGGCGGCTCGCCGGGGGCGAGGGGCGGCGCCGCGCCGGCGCGCTGCCATGCGTCGACGAGGCGCGCGGCGAGCTGGCGGCATGCCTCCACCAGGAACGCGCCGGACCCCATCGCGGGATCACACACGGCGAGCGCGAGGGCATCCGCGGGCGCCGCCGGCCCGCCGTCCCTGTCGAGCAGCGGCGACAGCGTGCGCTCGACGACATGCGACGTGATCTCCCGCGGCGTGTAGTACGAGCCCGCGCGCCGCCGGAGCTGCCCCGGCTGGAGGTAGAGCGCTCCCCGCGCGATCCGGTCCGGCTGCCGCGGGGACGCGCGGCGCGCGAGCGCCTGCGACAGCTCGGCCACGCTGCCGGCCGCGGCGACGCGCGCTGCAGGCCGCGCGCCGAGCTTCAGGTCCGCCACCTCCTCGAGCCGCGCGAGCCGGTCACGGCCGGGGAGGGCGAGGAGCGCCTCCAGATCCACGACGACGTGCGACGGCAAGAGCGCCATCGACTCGCCCTCGGCGATCTCGAGGTCGAAGGCGAGGAGGCCCTCGTAAAGCGTGCCGAGGTGCTCGACCTCGAGCTCGCCGTAGCGCAACGGCACGCCGTCATGCACGAGGAGCGCCGAGAGCACCCGGTGGAGCGCGCCGTCGCTGAGCCACGGTCTCCCCTCCAGGAAGGGATGGGCGTCCGGATCGCACAGGCCGCCGCGCGCGCCCCCGGGGCCGCGATCGCGGAGCGCGCGGAAGAGCGCCGCGATCCTCGCCCACGCGCCGTGGCGGCGCTCGAGGTCGTCTCCCTGCCGTCGCCGTTCTTCCTCGAGATCCGCGAAGAGCCGGGCGAGCGGCGCGCCGCCGTCTTCCACGCCGGCGAGCAGGCCGCGCGCCTCGGCGTAGAGGAGGAAGATGAGCCGCATCAACGCGGACACGAGGCCGGCGCGGAGGCGCCGCCGCCCTTCGGCGGAGCCGGCGCACGCGACGTCGCCGCCCTGCGGATCCGCCGCCTGAAAGCCGCGGAGGACCTCGCCGAGCGCGCCCTGCGCCTGCTCGCGGAGCTGCCGCGCCACGCCGTCGGCGGACGGCGCGGATCCATCGAGGGACGCGCCCGCTCGCTTCGCGGCGCCGCGCGGGGCGAAGGCGCCGCCCCGTTCACGGTCGCGGCCCAGGGCGGCGCTGAGCTGAGGGCATTCCGAGGACACGAAGGTTCCGCAACAGCATTGCGGATGGGACGGGGTGCAGGCAAGCGCCCCGGCGCGGCGTCGCGCCGGCCCGCGCCGCCGCGCGAATCGCCGCGGCGGGAGGAACGCCGAGAGAAGACCTCCATGTCCTGACCCCTTCCGGCGGTCTCGGCGCTTGCCGGTGTCGCTCCTCGCGCCGCGCGGCGCCCTGGAGAGGAGTCCTTCCTCGCCTGGAGGTCCTCACCCAGCACGGTTTACCGAGATCCTCGTGAAAGCATCTCTCACACGCGGCCCCATCGAGGTACGGTTCGTGCCGCATGCTCGAGAATGAATCCTGAGCTGTTCGAACCATACGCACTCGCTCATTCACGCAATTCACGCTCTGGCTCGGTGGCGCGGCGCGGCGCCCTGCTCGCCGCGCTCCTGCTCGGGATCTCGGCGTGCCACGACGCCGGCGAGACGCCGGTGCAGGAGCAGGAGCCCACCGGCGCGGTCACGGGCGGGATTGACCTCTATTCCGGCATTCCCCAGGACGGCATCGTCCTCGGGGAGCCGAGCGCGCCGATCACGCTTGTCGAGTTCTCGGATCTGCGTTGCTCGCATTGCCGGGATTACGGGCTCGAGATCTTGCCGGTGATCCTCGAACGCCATGTCAGGACGAAGCAGGTGAAGCTCGTATTCCGGAATCTCGCGTTCCTCGGTCCGAGTTCCGTGCAGGCCGCGCGCATGGCTGCCGCGGTCGGGATGCAGGATCGGCTCTTTGATTTCGTCGACCGCTTCTTCCGGCTCCAGGCGCGCGAGCGCCCGGCGATCACGGACGAGCTCCTGTTGCGCGTCGCCTCCGAGGTGCCGGGCGTGGACGCAGAGCAGGCGATGGCGCAGCGCGACAGCCCGGAGGTCCTGCAGCAGCTCGAGGCCGCGCGGGCCGAGGCGGCGGCTCTCCAGGTCCGGGGCGTGCCGGCGCTGTTCCTGATCCGGGAGGGGCAGGAGCCCCTCCGGCTCCGCCTCACCTCGATGTCGCCGGAGCCGATCTCCCGCGCGATAGAGCAGATCATGCTCGAGCCGCAGCCGCCCGGGTGAACCGCCGCGACCGCCGCAACCGCCCGGGTGAACCGCCGCGACCGCCGCGCCGAGCGCCGGCGCCTCGCGCGCTTTTTGGTACGCTCGCGCGGGGATGACCGCATCGCCGCTCGTGTTCCCTCCCCGCCCCCCCTCGCTGCGCGGCCGTCGCCGCGAGCTCGCGACGCTCCTGGCGACGGTTCGCGCGTCGCGCCCGACCCGCGTCGCGCTCGTCGGCACCGGCGGCAGCGGCAAGTCGACGCTCGCGTGCGCGCTCGGGCACAAGCTCGCGCGCGAGCTCCCCGGCGGGATCCACTGGTTCCGGGTCGGCGCATGGGACGCGCGCACGCTGCGCGGCATGCTGTCGCTCCGCTTCGGGGCAGGGCCGTCGCCGTCGCTGCCTGCGCTGCGGAGCCGCCTGCGGGCGCTCGGGGAGATGCTGATCGTGCTCGACAACCACGAGCACGACCGCGCCGTCGCCGAGCTGCTCGACGACCTCCGCGACGAGGCGGTGACCTGGGTCATCACGGCGCGGCGCTGCCTCGTCGCCGGCGTCTCCATCTTTCCGGTCATCGCGCCGCTCGTGACCTCGGGGCGGAGCCCCTTCCCTGCGGTCGCCTCGCTGACCCGCCTGCTCCGCTGGAACCCGGTCTCCCTCGAGCTCGCCGACGCGATCGTCGGCAGCGGCGCGGCCGACGTCGCCGAGCTCCACCGGTGGCTCGTGGCGGGCGGCGTCGACCGCGTGCGGGTCATCGATCACGAGGACGACCTCCCCGAGGTCGGCCTGCTCGTCGCGTGGGCTTTCCGCGGGCTCTCGCCGCCGGCGCGGCGGATGCTCGCGGTGCTGGCGCACTCGAACGGCGACCACATCGACGAGGGCTCCCTCGCCGAGCTCGCGCGGGCCGGGCGGCGCGCCGGCGACGCGCTGGCCTCGCTGCGCCGCTTCCGGCTGGTGCAGGAGCCGTTCGCGGACCGCTTCGCGCTGCACGCGACGGTGCGCCACGCCGTGCTGAAGCGCACGCAGATGGATCAGCGTCGCTTCTTCGAGCACTACATGGCGCTCCTCGAGCGCTCTCCGGAGCGGCTCGACCTCGAGCAGACCCACCTGTTCGCGGCCATGGACTTCGCGCACGACGCCGGGAGCGTCGCGGCCGCGCTCCGCGTGAACGATCTGCTGTCGCGGCTCTCGCTCTGACACCGGCGCCGGCTCCGGGAGCCCGGTGCGAGCGCGCGCGTGGATGGGCGCGCGCTCGCCGCTCCTCCCTGCTCGACCCCGCTCGACGTCAGGTCACCGCGGCGCTTCCGGGCCCCCCACGTGCTGGCGGCAGAGCTCGACGAGGCGCTTCAGCACCCACTGCCCCGCGGGCCCCTGCACGAGGCCCGGCCTGTGGACCACGGCGAGCGGCAGGACGTGCTCGTCGTCCCCCCACGCCGCCGGCCAGATCCGGACCAGGCGCCCGGCGTTGAGGTCGTCGCGGATCATGTGCTCTGGCAGGTTCCCCCAGCCGAGCCCCGCGCACAGGAGCTCTCGCTTGGTCTGGAGATCCACGACGCGCCAGGTGCGGGGGGACAGGACGGCCTGCTCCGGCGAGCGCGCTCCGCCGCGCTCGCTCAGCACGATCTGCACGTGCTCGCGCAGCTGCTCGGTCGCGACGCGCGCGCCGCGCGGATCGGCGGCGGCGAGCGGGTGTGTCTTGCCGACGACAGGCACCATGCGCACCGAGGTGAGGTGCTGGCGCTCGAGCCCCTGGGCCGTCGCCGTCGGCCCCACGACGCCGAGCTGGCATGTCCCGTCGAGGACGCGATCGGCGACGGCGGCCATGGTCTCGGTGTGGACGACGAGCTCCACGGTGGGGTAGACGCGCGCGAACTCGACGCAGAGATCGACGAGCGCGGACAGCGGAAAAATGGCGTCGACGCACAGCGAGACGAGCGGGTCGAGGCCACCGGCGAGCCGCTGCGCCGCGCTGCTGAGGGCGTCCGCGTCGGCGCACACCCGCCGCGCGGCGCCGAGCAGGACGCGGCCGTGCTCCGTGAGCGCCGGGATCCTCGTCGACCGGTCCCAGAGGGCGATCCCGAGCTGGCTCTCCAGGTTGGCCATCGCGTGGCTCACGGCCGACTGGACGCGCCGGAGCTTCCTTGCCGCGGCCGAGAAGCTGCCCTCGTCGGCGACCGCGATGAACGTGCGCAGCTGTTCGAGCGTGATGGAGTCGTGCACCGCGCTTCACCATGCCACGGCGCGGCGCGGCGCAGTGCGGTTCGGTCGTAGGGGTGCGTGCGTGCGCAGGCGCCAGAGGTCGCGGGCCCTCTGCGCTGCTGATGTCCCTGAAAGCGGCGCGGCGGCCAGGACAGGCGAGGAGCGTTTTCCCAAGGGGTCTACCCTCCAGCGGGCCCGCGTCGTCCGCGGGAAGGTAGACCCCTTTTTCTCACGCTCCTCGCCTGCCCCGGCCGCCGGCCGCGCGCTCAGCCGAGCGCGCTCGTCACAGCTTGAAGCAGGCCGACCCGCCCGTCAAAGCGCCGGCTTGGCGTTCTTCACGCACTCCACGAAGTAGTCGTGGAACCACTGCCCCGCCTGCGGCGCGCGCGTGTCCGCGTTCTCCTTGCCGCAGAACAGGTCGTAGCGCGGCTGGCCCTCCTGGCCCACGCCGTCGGAGTCACCCGGCGGCTTGACCCACACGAAGGCGTCGAGGTTCGTCGCGCCGCCCGGGCTGGCCTTGGGCCGCTCGCCCATGCCCGCGCCCTTGTTGTTGCACCAGTAACCCCAGTCCGCTCGGATGTTGCCGACGCCGTTGCGGCTCGTGTCGATGATGAAGTGCTTGTCGCCGAGGCCCTCGGCCGAGAGCGCCGAGGCCATGGCATCGACGTAGTCGAACTCGCCGAAGCAGGGATTGTCCTGCTGATCGTAGCTCTCCGAGCTGTAGCTGAGCTGCGTGTAGTTCGCGACGTTGGTCGCGAAGCCGCGGACGCTGGCCGGGCTGCCAGCGGCCTTGATGACCTCGGCGAAGATCTGCGCGCCCTTCTTCTGGTTGTCCGGCCAGCCGAGCCAGCCCGAGTGCGCCGCGTCGATGTACTGGTACACGTGCGGCATGTTGAGCTCCTTGAGCGTATGCGCGACGTTGTCCCGGTAGGACTGCGCCGTCTCCTCGGTGCATCGCTTCCCGCCCAGGTTCGTCGCGATGTTGGGGAGCGAGTCGGGCTCGATGACCGCGGCGATGCGCTGACCCGAGTGAGCAGCGAGGATCTGCTTGATCGGGGCGATGTACTCTTCCCGGTACCGCTGGGTGCCGTTTTGATCGAGGTGGAGCTCACCGTTCGACGCCTCGGCGAAGCAATCGCGGTTCGGAAGGTCGTACACGACGATGAGCGCAGTGACCGGCTCGCAGAGCTCGTTCTGGAGCTTGAGCGCCGCGTCGAGGTAGGCCGGGAGCTCCTTGATCGCCTCGATCCGGTCGAGCCAGAACGCTGTCTGGATCTGCTTGACCTTCTCCATCTTCGCCTTCAGGGCCGTATCGGTCACCTGCGCGATCGACGAGTCGACCTTCTTGACGTAACCGGGGTCCACGAAAAGGTGCGCGTCCGCGAACGGGTTGCCGTTCGGAGCCGCGATGTCGACCGCAGGCGAGCAGTTGCCGCCGCCCGAAGCCGCGCTGGTCGTCGGGTCGACGGTGCCGCTGCTCGTCGTCGTCGGGTCGACGGTGCCGCTGCTCGTCGTCGTCGGGTCGACGGTGCCGTTGCTCGTCGTCGTCGGGTCGACGTTGCCGCTGCTCGTCGGGGTGCCCGCGCCCACGCCGCTGCTCGTCGGGGTGCCCGCGCCCACGCCGCTGCTGCCCCCGCCCGTCCCGCTGGTGTCACCGCCCCCGCCGTCCCCGCACGCCGTGAGCGCGAGGATGACCGCAACCGACGTTGCCAACCCCAGCTGATGCGTCTTCCTTCTCAGCATATTAAGCCTCTCATCACTTCAATGAAGAAACCAGGCCAATTCAACGCGTCAAATAGCGGGCCGAATTTAGACCAATGGCCTCTCTCGGGCAAGGACAAACGACGGCTATCCCGCGCCAACGCGGCTGCGTCGTAGTACGCCATGTAGGTATTTTTCCACGAACGCTGGAACGATCGACACCTCTCGACGCGCGTCACGCGTGCGTGCGTCTTACCCGACCCGCGCGCGGCCGCGATGAAGCTGCAGCGGTTCTGCAAGGGGAGAACGCACCGGCGGGGGCGAGCGCGATCCGCTCAACGCAACGCGCAACCACCACGACTCTGCAGTTGCGAGCGCGGCTGGGCCCGGATGTGACACGGCAGACGGATAAAAGGGTTTCAGTTCTATTTCCAAGGTTGTCAGCGACGACAAACTCCGCCTCTCCGGGCGATAACACACACCAGGGCTGCTCGGAGCGCTGCGCCTGGCGTCATGCGAGGAGGCGACGCACGGCGCCATGGAGCGTCGGAGGTCGAGGGGCCGAGTGCGCCGCTCGCCTGCGGGCTGCGTGTGGACCTTCTTCCCAGCCAGGCGCTCATGACGTGACAGCGAGGGAGATCGCACGCGACGTCCGCGTGTCGCGGCATCCGTCGCAGCGCGTTGCCGTCATCGGGCCGTCACGGGGCGCTTTCTGGCCGACCGCCGCCGATCGGTTAGGCTTCCGTCCCCCCTTTCGCGCAGAGCTTCCCATGCGTTTCGTCGCGTTCTGGCTGATCATCGTCCTCGTCCTCAGCGTCCAGGGCCTGTACGTGCATCGGCGCGCCTCCAGGCTGCTCGGCCTGGGTGTGCGCGCCCGGCGCGCGCTCGCGTGCCTGCTGGCCGCCGGGATTGTCGGCATGACGGCCGCGCGGCTCGGGCGCGGCGCGCTGCCCGACGGGGTGCTCCGCGGGATGGGGCTCGCCGGCAGCACGCTCTCGCTCGGCGTCCTGATCTCCGCGGTCCTGCTCGCCGTCGTGGACCTCGGTCGGTTGATCGCCCGGCTCGGGGGCGTCGCGCTCCGGCGCGCGACGGCGGCCGCACGCGCGGAAGGCCGGACCAGCCGCCCTGCCGACGCGGCGCCCAGCCCCGCGGAGCGAGGGGCGCAGGAGGACGGCGGCCCCGCGGCCCTGCCGCTCCCGCCGCCGGTCGAGCTGCCGACGCTCGCCCGCCGCGACTTCCTCGCGACAGGGGCCGCTGGCTCCGCCTTCCTCATCGGCGGCGGCAGCGCTGTGTATGGCGCGCTGCTCGGGCGACACGACTACACCCTTGAAGAGGTCGCCATCCCGATACCGGGCCTGCCGCGGAGCCTGGACGGGTTCGCCATCGTGCAGCTGTCCGACATCCACCTCGGGCTGTTCGTCGGCGAGCCGGAGATGCGCGCCGCCGAGGATCTCGTGCGCAAGGCCCGCGGCGATCTCGTCGTCATGACGGGTGATCTCGTCGATTTCGATCCGAGGTACGCCGAGCACCTCGGGCGCCTCACGCGGAGGCTCGGTCTGCTCGCCCGGCATGGCGTCGCGGCGATCCCGGGCAACCACGACCACTTCGCCGGCATCGACGCGGCGCTGGGCGCGCTGGAGCGCGGCGGCGCCCGGGTGCTGAGCAACCGCGGGTGCGTCGTGGGTGGGCCCGGCGGCGCCTTCGCGCTGCTCGGCGTCGACGATGTGTGGGCGCGAGGGCGAGTCCCCGGCGGCGGTCCGGACCTCGGCCGCGCGATCGCGGACGTGCCCCGCGATCTGCCGCGCGTGCTGCTCTGCCACAACCCCGTGTTCTTCCCGGACGCAGCCGGAGAGGTCGCCCTGCAGCTCAGCGGCCACACCCACGGAGGCCAGATCAACCTCCTCGTGCGGCCCGCCGATCTGGTGCTCCCCCACGGCTACGTCGCCGGGCTCTACCAGCGCGGCGGTTCGCATCTCTACATCAACCGCGGCTTCGGCACCGCCGGGCCGCCCGCCCGCGTCGGAGCGCCGCCCGAGGTGAGCCGTATCGTCCTCGTCGCCGCCTGACGTCACGCCCGACGCGGTCCCCGTCGAGCTCGCATGGCGCTGACGAGCGGACGGTCGACCCCGGCGTCGATCCGCGGAGAGCCGCCGCGATCTCCCGGGCGCTCGGCGGTCTCCGGGAGTGGCGTGTTCTCCGGTTCTTGATTCCCGTGCTGAGGGTGTTCACCCTCCGATGTGCGATGAGCGCAACACGTGCGGCCCGTAGGACACGCGCGAACCGTGAGCCACGCGCGGTGCGCGCGGCAGGTGCGGCACGTCGACACGCGCTGACCGCCCCGGGCCCCCGGCGGGCGCTCCTCCTCGGGATCGCGCTCGCTGTCGGCGCCGAGGGGTGCGCGCGAGCGCCGCTCGCCGCGCCTCTCGGCCGTGTCGGCCGCAGCGATCCGCCCGCCGCCCGGCAGGAGCGCGGGCGCGGGTTGGAGAGCGCACCTCGGCCTGCGCCAGCGCCTCCGCCGCCCGCGGACGAGCCCGAGCTCATCGCGCTCGAGGTCCCGGACTTCGGCCCCGCGGTGGTCGTGACGCCGCGAGGCAAGGGGCCGCGGCCCCTGCTCGTGGTCGCGCATGGCGCGGGCGATCGGCCCGAATGGCACTGCGACATCTGGCGCGGGATCGTGAGGGGGGCCGGGTTCGTGCTCTGCCCGCGCGGCAAGCCGATCGACGTCCGGGCGCCGGACGCCGGGCGGATCTTCTACTACCCGGACCATCACGCGCTGAGCCGCGAGGTCGCCGCGGCGGTCTCGGCGCTGTCGGCGCGCTTCGGGGATCGGGTGGATCTCCGCGACCCGATCTATGCGGGGTACTCGCAGGGGGCGATCATGGGCGCGCTGCTCCTGCCCGGGCATCCCGCCCGCTTCGCGCGGGCGGCGCTGATCGAGGGTGGATACGGCAGCTTCGACGAGTGGACGCCCGGCGCCGCCCGGCGCTTTCGCGGCGGCGGCGGGGCGCGGGTGCTGCTCGCGTGCGGGCGGGCCGACTGCGCGGCGCAGGCGCGCAAGACGCGGGAGGTGCTCGAGCGCGGCGGCGTCACGGCGCGCGTCGTCCACGCCGTGGGCGCCGGCCACAGCTATGGCGGCCTGATGGAACGCGCGCTCCACGAGGCGTACCCGTGGGTCGTCGAGGGCGATCCCCGCTGGCTCGACGGCGGGCCCGCGCCGACCGGCGAGGCCGCGCCGCCCGCGGACGCTTCCGCGCCGACCGGCAAGGCCGGCGCCCGCTCAGCAGGACGCGGCGGCGATGCTGCGCGCGCGCTCGGCCAGCCCCTGGACGACGGAGTGGAAGCTCCGCAGCTGCCTCACCTTGCCCTCGCCGAAGCGCCGCTCGATGCCGCGCCGGAGCGCCGGCACCCTGGCGGTCCCGCCCGTGCAGCACACGACGTCGATGCCGTCGAACGACAGGCCCGCGTCCGCCACCGTCCGGTCGAGCGCGCCGAGGATGGCGTCGATCTGCCGCTCGCTCCCGGCCTCGAACTCCTCCCGGGCGATGCGCTCGCGGATGTGCATCGACGGGTAATCGAAGCGGAACTCCGTGGCCGCCTCGCCGGACAGCGCGCACTTGCTGCGCTCGATCTCCTCGAAGAGCCGGAATGCCAGCGAGTCCTCCACGAGGCAGAGCAGGTGGTCCATGCGCTGCCGATCCTCCGGCCCGAGGGACCACGCCTTCACGTCGCGGAGGAAGGTGAGGACGTCGCGGTGCTGGAGCACCGTCATGTCGGCCGGTGAGCAGAGCTTCTCGGCGATGGATCGCGGCATGGTCAGCTGGTTCGAGCCGAGCGGGACGCGGTAGGTGACCTCCGCGCCGAAGTGGCGGGCGATCTTGTGGCGCATGAGGCTGCCGTCGAGCGCGTCCCCCGCGACCGAGACGCCGCCGAGCGACAGCACGTCGGACGGCGAGAACCCCTCCGGCCGCATCCGGACGATCGTGTAATCCGACGTCCCGCCGCCGAAATCGGCGACGAGGACGACGGCCCCGCGGTCGAGCTCCAGGTGGAAGTCGTGCGCGGCGGCGACCGGCTCGGGGCAGAACGAGACCTCGCGGAAGCCGGCGATGCGCGCCGCCCGCTCGAGGCGCTCCTCCGCGAGCCGATCGTCGGCCGGTTCGGCCGAGAACTTCGCCGGCCTGCCCAGCACGACGCGCGCGACGTCGGCGTCGAAGTGGCGGTTCGCCTGCTCGCGCATCTCCCGGAGGAAGCGGCCGATCAGGTCCTCGATGGTCACGACCCGGTGCCCGATCTGCGTGCCGGAGAAGCTGCGATCGGGGAGGTATTTCTTGATCGAGCGGATGAAGCGGCCCTGCATGCCGTTCGCGACGAAGTCGCTGATCGCCGCCGCGCCGCAGGAGAACCGCTCCTGCCCGAAGAACAAGAGGCTCCGGAGGACGGTCGGATCGGCCGCCGCGGCGTCGAGCGGGATGGGCGGGCAGGTCGCCTCCGCGCTGGCCGCCGAGAGCAGCGAGTTGGAGGTACCGAAATCGACGGCATACACCTCGGGCCTGAATCGTGCGGACATGATCTCGCCTCCTCGTGGGGTGCTTCGCGGGCACGCGGATCTGGCCGAGAGAGCCACCTATTTACAAGCTATCGAATGCATGAGAGAATGGTGACGGGCTCGCGGGATGAGCAGAATTTGCGAGCCCCGCCCGCGCCGCTACGACACGCGGGTCACGCGCCGCAGCGCCACGGTGAGCGCGACGAGCGCGATCAGGGTCGGCACGGCGATCACGCCGACGTCGACCCAGCCGAGCCACTCGGCCGGGTCGAGGCCCAGGGTGGGGATCGGCAGCGCGAACGCGTTGTACGCGGCGGCGCCGAGCGCGAGGACGCCGCACGAGACGAACAGCCACACGAGCGCGCCCAGGAGGCCGTGGCCGAGGCGCTCCATGGCCGGCGCGCTCCGCCAGCGGCCGACGAGGACCCGGAGGGTGGCGACGAAGGCGATGAAGGCCAGCGCTCCCGCGGCGCCCGCGGCGAGGAGGACCTCGCTCTGGCTGAGCGCCCGCCGCTCGGTGATGCCGTAGACCCTGCGGAGGACCATCGCAGCGCTGGTGAAGACGGCCGCGCCCGCGGCGAGGCTCACGGCGATGGACAGCAGCGACGCGACGGGGCGAGCGCGCCGCGCCTTGCGCGTCACGTCGTCCGCGCTCTGGCCCTGGGCGTTCGGGATGACGACCGTGGCCCGCTCGTCGTTCGGGGCGCCGTCGGTCACCGCGACGCCCACGCCGAGCGCGCGGGAAGGCGCGAGCGGATCCTGCAGATCGAAGTCCGCGAGCAGGCGATCGAGCTCCTGGGCGGACGGCGGCCGGTCCTCGCGCGCCCGGGCCATGGCGCGCTGGATCAGCGCCTCGAGCCCCTCGGGGATGGTCTTGTCGATGTCGCGCGGGCGCCGAGGATCCTCGGTGAGCAGGCGGAGCATGGTCCGCGTCGGCTCCTCCTCGGGGAAGGGCCGCTCGCCGGTCAGCATGCGGTACAGCACGGCGCCGACCGCGTAGATGTCCGCGCGCGAGTCGACGTCGGCCGAGCCGCGCGCCTGCTCCGGCGCCATGTACTGGGGCGTGCCGACCACCGAGCCGGTGCGCGTGAGGTCGGCGCCGTCGAGCACCTTGGCGACCCCGAAATCGAGGATCTTCACGTGGACGCTGCCCCCTTCGCGCCGGACGAGGAACAGGTTCGACGGCTTGAGGTCGCGGTGGACGACGCCGGTCGCGTGGGCCGCGGCCAGGCCGCGGCATACCTGGCGCGAGATCGTGATGGCGGTGGGGAGCGGCAGCTTGCCGACCTGGTCGAGGAGGCCGCCGAGGTCCTCGCCCTTGAGCAGCTCGGTCACCATGCACGGGCGCCCGTCCTTGAGGCGGACGATGTCGACGACGTCGATCACGTGCTCGTTGCCCACGCGCGCGATCGTCTGCGCCTCGCGCTCGAAGCGCGCCATCGCCTCCCGGTGGCTGGCGAAGTGCTCGTGCGGCACCTTGACGGCGAAGCGCTTCGGCAGGCGGATGTGCTCGGCGACGTAGACGCGGCCCATGCCGCCGGCGCCGATCACGCCGGTGATGCAGAAGCTCCCCGCGAGCAGCTCGCCGACCATCGGGTCGGTCGCGGTCACGCCCTGGAGCTCCAGGGCCGTCGCGTCGATGGGGCAGACGAGGAAGTCGAGCGGGTACCGGACGCCGCACACGGGACAGCGTCGGGTGGGCCTCTCCGGGGGTACCTGCTGCCGTGCCTGGTCCGGGGCGGCTTGCCTGGCTAGGTCGGCCATCGACGGCGAGTCTAATCGAGAAGCGGGTTCCGGGCGCGACGGATCGGCCCCGGGGCTGACGCAGGGCGACGCCGGAGAGGCCCGCCGGCTTCCGCGCGGCGGCCTGGCGGCTTCCGCGGCGCGTCCCGGTGTCACGCGGGCATGGGCTGGAGGCCCACCTGGCCGGGCCTCGTCACGTCGATGCCCACCCGTGGGGAGCTGTCGCCTTCGCTGGCTGCGCCGATGGGCGGGTCGTCCCGGACCAGCGAGCGACAGCGGAGCTCCGTGCCCACACGACACGCGCCGCGATCTGCGCGTGTTCCGAGGGGACCTGATCTCCGTGAAAGTGGAAGTCTTCAACGACCTCCCTGTTCTCCTCCTGAGGGCATCCTGGCTCGCGGACACCGGTGGACACGCAACCTCACGACGTCCGTTCGAGCCGGCAAGAAGGGGAATCGCGACACGGAGGACGGGTATCGAGCAGGCCGCCTCGGAGCTCAGGCAGGGCCCGAGCCCTCCGCGGGCGCGGCTTCACCGCGCGCATAACGCGACGGACGCGACGGACGCGACGGACGCGACGGACGCGACGAAGGGAGCTCGAGGAGCGAGCGTTGTGCGGATGGGCCCGCTGGGGTATAGCGAGCTTCGATGGCATCTTATCACGGCGCCCCGACCGACGTCGCATCGGTCCTCCGCCAGGTTCGCAGGCCCAGGCGGGCGGTCGTCACCGCAGGCATGCCCTACGCCAACGGGATGTTGCACCTTGGGCACCTCGCGGGGGCGCACGTCCCTGCGGACATCCACGCGCGGTGGCTGGGCCTGGTGATCGGCCGCGAGAACGTCCTCTTCGTCTGCGGCACCGATGATCACGGCTCCGCCAGCCAGATCGCGGCGCGGCAGGCCGGTGTGTCGATACGCGAGTTCATCGACGGCATCCACGAGAAGCAGCACGCGAGCCTCCGGCGGTATGACATCGATCTCGACGTCTACTCGGGGACCTCGCGGCCGGAGTGCCTCCCGATTCAGCAGGAGCTCGCGCACCGCTTCCTGAGGCGCCTGCACGAGAACGGCCTGCTGGAGAAGCGCACGAGCAGCCAGTGGTTCGATCCGGAGCTCCAGTGCTTCCTCCCCGACCGCTTCGTGCGCGGGCGCTGCCCCAACCCGAAGTGCGACAACGCGGACGCGTACAGCGATGAGTGCGATCGCTGCGGTCACCAGCACTCGCCCTCACAGCTCGGCAGTCCGCGCAGCGCGCTCAGCGACGCCACGCCGGTGATGCGCGACACCGCGCACTGGTGGCTCGACATGTGGGCCGTGTCCGAGGCGCTCCGGGGCTGGATCCAGGGCAAGCAGGGCGCGTGGCGCCCGGCGGTGCTCGCGGACGTGCTGAACACCGTGATGCCTTCGCTCCGCTTCGAGGCCGACCTCGCCCCAGCGTACAAGGAGATCAAGGCGTCGCTGCCGAAGCACAAGGCGAAGTTCACGCAGGATCGCAAGGTCCTGCTGCAGCTCGGCAGCAAGCCGGAGATGGAGGAGGCGCGCGCCGCCCTTTCGCGCCACGGCGTCCCCAGCGAGCCCGTCGAGGACTGGGCTCACCGCGCCATCACCCGCGACGTCGCCTGGGGGCTCTCCTTGCCGGTGGATCTCGATCCGGAGCTCTGCGGCAAGACGCTCTATGTCTGGCCCGACTCGCTGATCGCGCCCATCGCCTTCTCGCAGGTCGCGCTCGCCCGGAGGGGCGTCGATCCGGCCCGGTACGTGGACTTCTGGTGCGATCCGGAGGCCAGGATCTACCAGTTCCTCGGCCAGGATAACGTCTTCTTCTACGTGCTCATGCAGGGCGCGATGTGGCTCGGTACGCAGCCCGATCCGCGCCGGCTGCCGGCGGCCGGCGAGCTGCAGCTCACCGACGTCCTCGGGTGCTTCCACCTGCTCGTCGGGGGCGAGAAGATGAGCAAGTCGCGCGGAAACTTCTTCACCGCCGATCAGCTCCTCGACGAGAAGGGGTATTCAGCGGACCAGATCCGTTATTATCTGGCGCTGCTCGGCCTCGCGGAGAAGCCGTCGAACTTCGATTTCGCCAAGCTCGACGAGCGCAACCGGTTCCTCGCCGGGCCGCTCAACGCGGCGTTCGAGCGGCCGATCTCCGCGGCGCACTCGAAGTTCGATGGGCGCGTGCCCCACGGCGCGCTGCTCGACAAGGTCGCCTCGGACACCCTGCGCATCGTCCAGCGCTACGTGCGCGCGATGGATCGCGCCGACTACCCGACGCTGCTCTTCGAGATCGAGAACTACGCGCGCGTCATCAACAGCCTCTTCGCGCAGTTCAAGCCGCACGACGATCGGCACCCGGAGGAGGGCCGCCGCGACGCCCTCTTCTCCTCGTTCTACGTGCTCAAGAACCTGATGATCATGCTCTACCCGTTCGTCCCGGCCACGATGGATCGGCTGCGGGAGTCGCTCCGGCTCCCACCGGAGGTCTTCCGCCTCGAGGAGCTCGGCACCCCGATCCCCGCCGGGCACGCCATCGGTCCCAAGCAGGTCTACTTCGCGCCGGTACCGCAGGAGTAGCGGCGCGAGAGGTCAGGGAGCCATCGCCACGCCTACCTGCACGATCCGGTCTCGATCGAGCGCGGGCGCACCGAGGTGTTCTGGATGCTGTTCGGATCGGTCACCGCGACCTCGCGACCCCAGCCGGTGAGCCCCGCGAAGGTCCCGTTGCTCGTCATGTCGAACGGCCCGTCGCTCTGACAGTCGCTGTTCTTGACGGCGCCCCACGACCAGGCGAGCCACCCCACCTCGAGCTCGACGCTCCTGGCCAGGAGCGTCTTGTAATCGAACGGGTGCTTGCCGCACTCGTACACGGCGTGCTGCGCGAACTCACCGACCATCAAAGGCAGGTTCAGCGCCACGGACTCCTGCAGCTCTTTCGTGATCGTGGCCCCGCTGCCGTCCGTCCACCACATGTGGACGCTGAGCAGGATGTTCGGGTCGTGCTTCACGAGCGCGGGGCCGACGGCCTGCAGCTGGTCGATGTTCTGCCCCCACTTGGAGGCGTCGATCACGAGCGGGACCGTGATGCCGGCGCCGCGCATCCGGGTGATGGCCTGCTTGTAGCCCGCCTCCCACGCCGCGTTGTCCACCTGGTCCCCGACCTCGTTGCCGATGTTGACGAGCAAATTCTGCTCGTGCTTCTTGATCACGGCGACGACATCCGCTCTCGTCCAGTAGTCGACGAGGCTCGGCAGGAGATCCCATTTCCCCGTGGCGTCGTGGAGCTCGACGATCGGAATGAGCTTCTGCGCGAGCGCGTTCGTGATGGCCTGATCGAGGCCCGCCGCGGACTCCGTGGCGAGCCAGACGATCCGCACCGCGTTGGCGCCGGTCTTCGCGATCTCCGCGAACTCCGGCAGGCCGTCGGGCCCCGACGACAGCCACACGACCATCTCGTTGATGCCCCGGAGCAGCACCTTCTCTCCGCAGCGGTCGTAGAGGAAGCGGCCGCGCACCGAGAACCCCGTCGACTCCTGGTCACCCCCGCCGGCGCCCGCGCCCGAGGTGGCGCCGCCAGCGCCGGATGTGGCGCCGCTGCTCGAGGCGGCGCCGCCGGCGCCGGACGTGGCCCCGCTGCCCGAGGCGGCGCCGCCGGCGCCGGACGTGGCGCCGCTGCTCGACGTGGTGCCATCGGCGCCGGACGTGGCTCCGGTGGCCCCCCCGCCCGCGCCCGATGCGCCGCCACCCGCTCCGGTCGTCTCCTGCCCCGAGCCCTGAGGGTCGTCCGAGTCGTCTCCGCATCCCGCGGAGAGGCCCAGCGCCATGAGGGCTGCTCCGGTCCAACCAGCCAAAGACCCGTGAAGAACGCGCATCGTGATCTCCTTCTGCCTCTCCCCTGATTGCACCTGGCGACGTCCGGCTTCGACCCTGCGTGACCGCACGGTGAACCCTTCTCGTTCTGCAGGTCGAACAGGTCCTGCACGCCGCGCAGCGGCGCGGGCAGCGCGCCAATGACGCCCTGCATGGCCAGGCCTGGGAGGAACCCGCGGCGAGGAGAGGACCTATTCCGTCCGCGGGCCCACGAGAATGAAGAAACCAAGAAACCGCGGACCGGGGCTCACAACCGACGCCTACGACATGGCCCGAGGCACGCGGGAAGCGCGGACAGGAAACCACTTAATCGGTTCATTGTCCAGCGACTCGATGGGCGCCACGGGGCCGAGATGTCCGAGGGGCGAGCGCGCTTCGAAGCTCGTGGGGACGGCCACATGCGCGCGCTGGCCCCCGCTTGAATTAACCGGTAAATATTTCACTGCAGCGTCGAGCGCGGCATGGGAGATCTCATGGCGCGATGCGCTGTCACGAGACAACGCGCCGGGGGCGCTGCGCGCGTTCAGGCGGCGCGCGGGCGCACGCCGTAGCCAGCCCCGCGCACGGCCTCGACGAGGGCGGGAACGGGCGCGCTCGCCGGATCGTGCTGCACCACGACGGTGCCCTCGCGCAGGCGCACGTCGACCTTGGCCACGCCGCCGAGCTCGCGAAGCGCGCTGTCGATGTGGCGGACGCAGGACGGGCAGCTCATCCCGTCCACCTGGAGCATGGTCTCTTTCATGGCGTCTTCCTTTCGGCGACCCGCGGGCCGCTCACCTTCGGAGACGCAGCCATCGGGGTTCATTACACCCCGAGCAGCGGCGGGTCTGCTATGGAGGACCGCGAGGCGCTCGCGTCCCGCACCCATGGTAGAAGGGGCCCCTGGAGGACAATCCGCGGACCGCCATCGCTCTGGCCGAGGCTCCGCCGCTGCCCGGTGAATCGGATGGCTCGCTCGACCCGAATGCCTCGCGCGCTCCCCTCCGCGGCCTCGGCCAACGCGCGGCGACCGCTCGCCGGAGAGCGGATCGAGGGTGTGCCGGGCTCCAGAGCGAGGAGCGGCGCGGCTATCTCCAGGACCTGGAAGGGCTGGCCCCCTGGGCAGGAACAGGAGAACAGGCGTCGCGGCCACGCCAGAGCGGCCAGTCGCCACGGCAGCGGGTCGAGAGACGCTCGACATCCCGGCCGAACCCGTTCACAATGGTATCAGATTTGAAATTGATTTTCAAAATCTGGCAGGACCCATGGTTTCCAGCGTTCCTCCCCAACTTGACGTGACCTTCCCCGACGTGGACTCGGCCGGCCGCGTGGCCGGCACGGATACCCCGGCGCACGCCGGCGCCGCAGCTCCCGCGGGTCCGCTCTCGGAGGTGCGCGCCGGTGAGCGCGTGGTCGTTGTCGAGGTCGGCCTCGACGCCGAGCTCGCCGGGTGGCTCGGCGCGATGGGGCTCGGCCCCGGCCAGACGCTCACGTCGATCCGGCGCGCGGCGTTCGGCGGGCCGCTCCACGTGCGCACCGGGTCGGGCGGGGAGCTCGCGATCAACGCGACGCTCGCGCGCTCGATCCTGGTGGCGCCCCTGCCCTCGCAGAGGCGGGTCGGATGACCGCCTGCCATGCAGGCACGGAGCGCCTCCCGACGTCGACAGAGCGGCCGCTCATCGCGCTGCTCGGGCGGCCGAATTCGGGCAAATCGTCGCTGTTCAACCGGCTGACCGGCGGCAGCGCGCACGTCGGCAACTTCCCGGGGATCACGGTCGACATCCTCACGGCCGACGTCCGCCTCGCGGGCGGGGCCGTCGCGACGATCGCGGATCTCCCCGGGCTCTACTCGATCGAGGCCGTCGTCGATCCGGCGACGGACGAGGGCGTCGCGCGCCGCTTCCTCGACCGCACCGGCGAGGGCGAGCGGCCGCGCCTCGTCGTCCAGGTGGTGGACGCCACGCAGCTCGCGCTCGGCCTGCGGCTCACGCGCGAGCTCGTGCGGCGCGGGCTCGCCCCGCTCGTCGTCGCCACGCAGCGCGACGTGCTCGAGGGCGAGGGGCGCGGGCTCGACGTCGGCGCCCTCGAGCGCGCCATCGGCCTGCCCGTGCTGCTCGTGAGCGCGAGGGACCCGGCCGCGCGGGGCGTGGTGCTCGACGCGGCGGCCGCGCGGCTCGACGCGATCGCGTCGGGCGCCGTGGAGCCCCCCGGCGCCGCGGCGTGGGATCCGGATGAGGTCGCGCGCGGCGCGTACGTCGAGCCGCCGCGCCGCGACGCCGCCGCGGAGCGACGGAGGACGTTCACCGCGCGCGCGGACGCCGTGCTGCTCCACCCGGCGGCCGGCCCGGTGCTGTTCCTCGGGCTCATGGCGCTCCTGTTCGCCGCCGTGTTCCTCGTGGCCACCCCGGTCACCGAGGCGCTCGACGCGGCGATCGGTGAGCTCGGCAGCCTCGTGTCCCGCGCCCTCGGCGGGGGGCTCGCCGCCTCGTTCGTCGTCGACGGCCTGCTCGGCGGGGCGGGGACGGTGCTCGCCTTCATGCCGCAGATCGTGATCCTCACGATCGCCATGGAGCTGCTCGAGGCGAGCGGGTACCTCGCGCGCGGCGCCTTCCTCGTCGACCGCCTGCTCCAGCTGATGGGGCTCAGCGGCCGGGCGTTCCTCCCGCTGCTGATGGGGCACGCGTGCGCGGTGCCCGCCGTGCACGCCACGCGCATCCTGCGCGACCCGCGCGAGCGGCTCACGGCGATCCTCGTCCTGCCGCTCATGGCCTGCTCGGCGCGGATCCCGACCTACGCGCTCCTCCTGACGACCTTCTTCGCGGCCCACGGCGCCTGGGTGCAGGCGCTGCTCTTCGTCGCGCTCTACGTCTCCGGCATCTTCTCCGGGCTCGTCGCCTCGCTCTTGCTACGGCGCACGGCGACCCGCGGGCGCTCGCTCCCGATGGTGCTCGAGATGCCGGCGTACCGCAGCCCCGAGCCGCGGCTCGTGGTCCGCAAGGCGGGCCAGGCGGCGTGGCGGTTCACGCGCGACGTCGGGACCGTGATCCTGGCCGTCTCGGCCGTGCTGTGGGTGCTCTTGAAGGTCCCCATGCCGGGCGCCGCGCCGCACGAGCCTCCGGCCGCCGCGGCCGAGAGCGCGGCGACATCGCTCGAGGCGAGCATCGCCGGCAGCGTGGGGCGCGCGCTCGAGCCGGTGACCGCGCCGCTCGGGTTCGACTGGCGCATCAACGTCGGCCTCATCGGCTCGTTCGGCGCGCGCGAGGTCATGGTCGGGACGATGGGGGTCATCTTCGGCGTCGAGGACGCCGACGACGAGCCCGCGCCGCTCGCCGAGCAGATCCGCGAGGCGAGGCGCCCGGACGGGGCGCTCGCGTACTCGTCGCGCACCGGGCTCGCGCTGCTCGCGTTCTTCGTCCTGGCCTGCCAGTGCATGAGCACCGTGGCGGCGATCCGGCGCGAGACGAAGTCGTGGCGCTGGCCCGCGTTCGTCCTCGCCTACACTTACGCGGCGGCGTACGTCGCGGCGCTCGTCGTCTACCAGGGGAGCGGGCTGCTCGGGATGCCGTGAGGCGGCGCCGCGGAGGGAGCGGCGCGCGCCGGCGCTCCTGGCCCTGGCGAGCAGGAACAGATCGGCATCCGAGGAAGTCATGCCGAGGGACCTGACCGCGTCGACCCTTCAGGCGGCGCGCCTCTCGTGCAACAATGGGTCGATTCCGGTGGGGGTCACGTTATCGGCAGAAGAGATCGAGGCGTCGATCGGCCGCGACGAGGAGGTCGCCTGCACGGCCTCTCTCAGCCCATGCGCTCGCCGCGAGGTTTACCCGGCGCCGGGCGAGCTCATGGCGCGCGCGGCGCCCCGCATCGCGCGCGTGGCCGATCTCGACGAGCTCGCTGCGCTCCTGCTCGACCAGGCGATGGAGCTCGGCGCTCGCGCTGCCTACTTGCTTCTGACCTCCGAGGACACCGGCGAGCTCGGGCTCCATTCCCACCGCCACGTGCCCGCCGACATCCGCCTCTGCCTCGCGCGGGTGGCGCGGGGCGCGCCGCTGCTCGATGAATGGGCGGCGAGCTCGGGTCGGGTTCAGGTGATGAGCGATGCGCGCTCGCTCGATCCGGGTCCGTCCATGACGCGAGAGCTCTGCGCGCGGACCGACGCACAGAGCGCGGTCTCGATGCCCCTCCGCGTCCGCGATCGCTGCCTTGGTGTCCTCTCGTTTTGCCTGCCCCGCCCTTACCCTTGCGCCGGCGTCGATCTCGGCGCGCTCGCCGCGCTCTTCGCGATCGGCCTGGACAGCGCCCTCGCGCGCGAGGGGAGCGCGCGGACCTCAGACCGCGTGGCCCAGGAGCTCCGACGCGCGAGTCACCTGGAGAGGGCGCTCCGGGAGAGAGAGGAGCGCTTTCGGGCGATCTTCGACGGGGCCCTCCAGTTTGTCGGCCTGCTCTCGCCGGAGGGCATCGTCCTGGAGAACAACCGCACCGCTCTCGAGTTCTGCAGGGCCACGGAGGCAGAGACGATCGGCCGGCCGTTCTGGGAGCTGACGGGGTGGCATCCCGAGCACAGGGAGCGCGTCCGCGCCGCCGTCGCCGAGGCCGCGACGGGCCGGCTCGTGCGGGACGAGATCGACGTGATCGGAGCGACCGGGCGGCGCTGGATCGATTTCTCCATCAAGCCCATCACCGACGACCGCGGCAGGGTCGTGATGCTCATCCCCGAGGGGCGCGACATGACCGAGCGCAAGCAGATGGAGCAGGCGCTGCGCGAGAGCGAGGAGGGCTTCCGGCTCACCTTCGAGAACGCGCCCATCGGCATGGCCATCGTCGGGCTCGATGGAGGGTTCATCCGCGTCAACCGCGCCTACTGCGAGATCGTGGGCTACTCGGCGGAAGCGCTCTCGAAGCTCCGCTTCCAGGACATCACCCACCCCGACGACGTGGACACCGACGTCGGCCTGGTCGAGCGGCTGAGGCGCGGCGAGATCCCGCGCTATCAGCTCGCCAAACGTTACATCCACGAGGATGGAAGGGTCATCCCCGTCATCCTGCACGTGTCCGTCGTGCACGGGGCGGACGGCGCGCCCATTCACTACATCGCCCAGGTGGAGGACGTGACGGCGCGCAAGCAGGCCGAGGAGGAGCGGGAGCGCCTGCTCGCGCAGCTGGACGCCGAGCGGAGGACGCTGCAAACGGTCTTCGACAGCGCGCCCATCCCGCTCCTGCTCATCGATCGAAACGACCCAGAGCGCCTGATCGCCAACCCGCACGGGCGAGATCTCACGGGGGGCGCGGAGGAGCGGAGTGAGTGCGTCGGTCGCGTGCGGCACCCGGACGGCACCGCCTTGACGCTGGACGAGCTGCCGTCGAGCCGGGCGCTGCGCGGCGAGACGATCACCGGGGAGGAGCTCATCGTCGCCAGGAAGGACGGCTCGTGCCGGACATTCTTCGTCGCCGCCGCGCCCCTCCGCGACAGCGCGGGGAAGATCACCGGGGCCATCGTCGCCGCCGAGGACATCAGCCCGTTGAAGGAGCTCGCGCGGATGCGCGAGGAGTGGACCAGCATCATCGCCCATGACCTGCGTCAGCCGATCACCACGATCGTCCTCAAGGCCACCATGCTCTCGAAGCAATCGCAGTCCAGCGACAAGGCACAGCACATCCTGGCCAGCGCGACGCAGCTCAACCGGATGATCGACGATCTGCTCGACGTCTCCCGCCTCGAGTCGCACCGGCTGGATCTCAAGCACGCCGAGGTCGATCTCCCGGCGCTCATCCGGGCGACGGTGGAGCGGACGGCGGACGCGATGAGGGGACATCGGGTCGACGTCGAGGTGCTGGACGGGGTCCCGCCGCTCCTGGCCGATCCCGGGCGCCTGGAGCAGGTGCTCACCAACCTGCTGTCCAACGCGGCCAAGTACGGCGCGCCCGAGACGCCGATCAGGATCGCGGTGGAGCGGCGGAGCGGCGCGGTGCTCGTGGCCGTCGAGAACGAGGGGAATGGCATCGCGCCGGACGATGTGCCGAGACTCTTCACCCGCTATTACCGGACGCGCGAGGCGAAGGCAGGAGGCGCCGCCGGGCTGGGCCTCGGGCTCTACATCGTGCGGGGGCTCGTCGAGGCCCACGGGGGGCGGATCTGGGCGGAGAGCGCGCCCGGGAGGACGACCTTCCAGTTCACGCTGCCGCTGCCGTAGCGACGAAGCGCGGACCTGACGCTCCGCCGTGCCGCTCGAGACAGCCATCAGGAGAGATCGCGACGTCCTGGTGCCTCTCCTTGACAAATGCCACTGAGTCGCACATTCTTTCCCTGTCGCGGCTCCCCGCCGATGGGAGCGATCTTGGGCGGAGGAGCGCGCCTTCCCAGGTACGGAGTCCATCCATCGCCGTCGCCTCGAGCGACGACCGAGGCCTCGGCGCGGCCGTCGCGCACAGGGGCCCTCGCGCGCGGGCGCATCGCGGGAGGCCGCTTTGCAGCGATACCGATATTTCGGCGCGCCCGCGGTCGGATCGAGCGATCGGCGCGCCCACGGCCGTTGTCCGTCGGAGGATGCGGGGGAGGCGGCCCTCACAGGATCCACGAGAAACACCATGGAACACGACAAGGTCGCGCTCATCACGGGCGCAAACCACGGTATTGGGCTCGAGCTCACGCGTCGTCTGCTGTCGGAGGGCTTTCAGGTCATCGCGCTGAACCGCTCGGGGTTCCCCGAGGACGATCCGCTGATCCGGGAGGGCATCGAGCGCCGGAGGCTCCGTGTCCACAAGGCGGATCTGTCCGATTTCGAGGGCCTCAGGCGGGTGCTCGGCGCGATCAAGGCGAGCGAAGAGAAGATCGACGTGCTGTTCAACAACGCTGGCGGCAGCGTCCCGGAGCTGACCTTCTCCAGGCAAGGCCGAGAGCTGCACTTCGAGCTCCAGGCGGTGGTGCCGTATGTCATCGCGATGGAGCTCAGAGGGCTGCTGCGGAGAGGGGACTTGAAGACGGTCGTGAACACCTCCTCCAATGCGTTCAAGATGACGAGGCGCTTCGACCCGGACGCCCTGGAGCGCCCGGCGTCGTTCAAGCAGCTCTTTGGTCCCTACGCGACCTCCAAGCTCGCGCTCTCCCTCTGGACGCGTGAGGTGGCGCCGCTGCTCGCGGGGGATGGGATCAAGATCCGGAGCGTGGATCCTGGGCCCAACAACACGCTGAGGAAGGGAAAGCGGTCGGGGCTGCCGTTTTACGTGGAGCCGCTGATGAGGTTCCTGTTCCCGCCCCCGAGCGAGGGGGCTTCGCGGCTTTACGAGGCGGCGTTCGGCGCGAACCGGGACCTCTCGGGCGTCTATTTGAAGAAGGACCGCGCGATGGATCTCCCGTTCCGAGAGCATGGCCCGAGGGTGCTGGAGAAGGTGCGATCCATCCACGAGCGGGAGTTCGCCGCCCGCTGAGGTTCTCGAGACAGCCGCGCCTCGCTGACACACGTCTCCTCTCGCCACGCGGGCGCGCATCACATCTCCTCGAGCTCCTTGCCCTTCGTCTCGGGGATGAAGGCGACGACGAACACCAGCGAGGCCGCCGCGGCGGCGGTGTAGAGCCCGTAGGCGATGCCCAGGCCGGTCGCCTTGAGCGCGGGGAAGGTCGCGCTCACGAGGAAGTTCGCCAGCCATTGCGCGGCGGCCGCGATCGAGAGGGCGAGGGCGCGGATGCGGTTCTCGAACATCTCGCCGAGCAGCACCCAGGTCACCGGCCCCCAGGACGCCCCGAAGCAGAAGACATACAGGTTGGCGGCGAGCAGCGCGGCGGGGCCGGCGGCGCCCGTCAGGGCGGGGTTGCCCGCGGCGTCCTCGCCCGCGGCGCCGAACACGGCCGCCATGGCGCCGAGCGTCAGCGTCATGCCGATGGATCCCGCGATGAGCAGCGGCCTGCGCCCGAGGCGGTCGACGGTCGCGATGGCGACGAGGGTGGTCACGATGTTCGTGACGCCGGTGACGACCGTGATGGCAAGCGAGCTTCGCTCGGAGAACCCGACCGCCTGCCAGAGGACGCTCGAGTAATAGAAGATGACGTTGATGCCCACGAGCTGCTGGAACGCCGAGAGGCCGATGCCGATCCAGACGATGCGGAGCAACCCAGCGCGCCCCCGCAGGTCCGCGAGCCTGGGCCGACGCTCGGACGAGAGCGTCCTCTGGATCTCGACGAGCTTCGTCCGGGCGGACGCGCCGAGGAGGCCACGGAGCACGGCGAGCGCCTCGTCCACACGCCCCCTCGCCACGAGGTGGCGCGGGGACTCGGGGATCAGCAGCGCGCCGAGCCCGTAGAGGAGCGCCGGTGGGATGGCGCTCCAGAACATCCATCGCCAGGCCTGTGCCCCGAGCCAGAACGGGCTCGTCGCCGAGCCCGCGGACGTCGCGATGGCGTAATCGCCGAGCAGGGCGACGAAGATGCCGAGCACGATCGCGAGCTGCTGGAGCGATCCGAGGCGGCCGCGCAGGTGGGCCGGGGCGATCTCCGCGATGTAGGCGGGAGCGACGACGCTGGCCGCCCCGATGGCCATGCCGCCGAGCACCCTCCACGCGCTGAAGTCCCAGGGCGAGATCGCCGCCCCCGAGCCCGCCGCGCTGACGACGAACAGCAGGGAGGTCGCGATCATCGTCCGCGTCCGGCCGTAACGGTCGGCCAGCTTGCCCGCGAGCACCGCGCCGGCAGCCGCGCCGAGCAGCGCCGAGGACACGGACAGGCCCACGGTCCCCGGGTGCGCTGTGAATACCCTCTCCAGCGCGCCGACGGCGCCGTTGATCACGGCGGTGTCGAACCCGAACAGGAAGCCTCCCAGCGCGGCGACGGACGCGATCAGGGCGATCCGTACCGTCGAGAGGGGCCTCTCGCCGCGTCCATCCCCCTGCTGCGCCGCGGGCTCTGCCATGCCCCCCGGTGAACCACGAACCGTGCCGCCGGCCGCCCCGGCGCGTCGACGAGCGCCGGCATGACCAGCTACGGCGCCGCCGTCGGCGCCGCCACGATCGCTTCGAGGCGGCCGAGCACCACCTCGAGCCGCTCGATCATCGCCTTCAGGTCCGCCCGGTACGCTCGATCGTCGGTGTGGACCAGCTCGTCTCGCATCCCCACGAGCCGGGTCGAGAGGGCCGTCCTTGTGTCATCCGCTTCGCGCTCGCTGAGCTCGAGATGCAGCATGCTCATATCTCCTCCTGACGCGGGGCATGTACCTCGGACGAGCGTTCGTTCACGGGCGCTCCCGCGCGGCTGTTCGGGCCGCCGGCCGGCGCCTCTCGTCTGCTCGCTCGCCTGGCGTTCGCCGCTGCTCCTTTCGACAGCGCATGAGGTTTGCGCTGCCCGAGGGCCGCGAGGGAACATGGTGACGCGACGCCTCGCTGTCATCGGCCGCGGCGATCGAGCGGCGCTCCGGCCCGTTCGACACGCGGCGAGAGACCGATGAGCCCGTGGACCCGGATCGCCTCGACGACCTGCAGCGGGGCGCAGAACATGCAAGCCAGAGGCGCGTGGCCGCGGCGAGGCCACGCCACAAAACGGGGGAACCATGCAGACGCCAGGACCCGAGGAACGTGAACGGTTTACACAGCAGGAGAGCCCGATCGCGCCGATATCGGGCGCGCGGCGCAGGCCGGAGGAGGAGAGGGAGGCGCCGCGGATCGTGCTCGGCGGCTCGCTCGCCGAGGTGGTGTGCGGCGCGGGGACGATCGTCCTCGCCATCCTGGGACTGACGGGGTTCATGCCGGGAGAGCTCACCTCGATCGCCACGATCGTCTTCGGCGCCGCGCTGATCGCGCACGGCGGCGCGATCGCCTCGCGCTTCGGCGCCTTGACGCGCACCACGGCGCCCGTCGAGTGGGACACGCGCGCCGAGCTCGGCGGCGGCATGGGCGCGGAGCTCGTCGGCGGCGCGGCGGGCATCGTGCTCGGCATCCTCGCGCTCCTCGGGCTCGCCCCCGGGGCGCTGACGTCGGTCGCGGTGATCGTCTTTGGCGGCGCGCTGCTGCTCAGCGGCGGTACAACCGCGGACCTCGGCGCGCTCGACGTGCGCGGCGCGCACCAGCACCTCGCCCACGTCGCTCGTCAGGCGGCGATGGCCGCCGCCGGCTTGCAGTCGCTCGTCGGCGCCGGAGCGGTCGTGCTCGGCATCCTGGCGCTGGTCGGCATCCATCCCATGGTGCTCACGCTCGTCGCCCTGCTCGCGCTGGGGTCGGCGATCGTCACGAGCGGCTCGGCCGTCTCGGGGCGCGCGGCGGCGGCGCTTCGGCGCTGAGCCCGGGCCTCGCAGAGGAGGCCGCGAGCGGCCTCTCCCTCTCCACGCGCGTGTCATGGCCCCGCGCGCTTCTCGATCGACCTGGCCTCGACATCGATGTGCTTCACATCGGGTCGCTGGCTGTCGCTGGAGGCGCGCGCAGGGTTGATGTAGAAGGCCGTCGAGGCAGGGGGCTGGGGGCTGCTGGCTACCCGACCGATGTCGGCCCGATGACGGCGGCAGACGATGGGGATCGGGGGCTGCTCTGCTTCTCGACGGTGATGAGCAGCTCGAAGTCGGCGTGCGGCACGGTCATCCCGGCCAGCTTGCCTCTCCGGCTTTCAGCATTGTAGTCGAGCACTCCGACCCGTCGCCACGGGGACTCGGAGCTCGGGCGCTGCCAGACGACGAAGTGCGTGCTGCCGGCCTCGATCCGCTCGGGCGGCGAGAGGTGAACGACGTTCACCAGCAGCCGTGTGGTCGCGGCGTCGGAGTCGATGTCGGCGGTGATGTGCGCGTCGGCGCCGGGCGCGAGCCGCGTGCCCTGAATGGTTTGCTCGCTCGGGCCGCCACAGCCCGCGAGCGCCATGCTCGCGAGAAGACCGAGCGTGAGCCCTAGCCGGCCGTCGATCCGTCGTCCCATGTCAACGTGCTTCATATCGCCACCTCGATCGCCTCTCTGCTTCACGGCGAACCCGCTGTCCCCATCGGGCGTCGCGTCCGGGCTGGCCGGTGCCACAGCCTCTCGGCCGCATCGTGGCAATTTGAGCAAGCGTCGTGCCGAGGTGGGATGTGCATCGGCGGATGGCGGAGAGACGAGCGCATCCACGACCGCGCCACCGCGTTGTTCCAGGAGGATGTCCGGCGGCCCGGACGCGCGGCACGAGGGCGCCGGAGGTCGCTCGGCGCGCGCGCAGCTGATATAGCTCCGCCCAGGACATCGCAATGAGTGCCACCACGACGGCTCAGCCTCCCATCGTCTTCATCACCGGTGCCTCCTCCGGCTTCGGCGCCGCCATCGCCCGACGCTTCGCCGGCCTGGGCGCGCGCCTGGTCCTCGCCGCCCGCCGCTACGAGCGCCTGGAGGCGCTCGCGGCGGAGCTCTCGGACAGCCGCATCCCCGGCCCGGCTGGCGCGCGCGCGCCGGCGATCCACCTGATCCGGCTGGACGTCCGCGACCGCGGCGCGGTCGACAAGGCCATCGCCGAGCTCCCGCCCGAGTTCTCCGAGGTGGCCGTTCTGGTCAACAACGCAGGCGGCGCGCTCGGGCTGTCGCCGGCGCACCAGGCGAATCTGGACGACTGGGAGGAGATGATCGACACCAACGTCAAAGGCTTGCTTTACTGCACCCGGGCGCTGCTGCCCGGCATGGTGGCGCGCGACCGCGGGCACATCATCAACATCGGCTCGGTCGCCGCGGAGACGCCGTACCCCGGGAGCAACGTCTACGGCGCGTGCAAGGCGTTCGTCGCGCAGTTCTCGCTGAACCTGCGCTCCGACATCCTCGGCAGTCGGGTGCGCGTCACCGACATCGAGCCTGGCATGGCGGAGACGGAGTTCTCGGTGGTGCGCTTCAAGGGAGACCAGGAGAAGGCCGCCGCCGTGTACCGCGGCGTGAAGCCGCTCTCGGCCGACGACATCGCCGAGTCCGTCGTGTGGTGCGCGATGCTCCCGGAGCACGTCAACGTGAACCGGCTGGAGCTGATGCCCGTGATGCAGGCGTTCGCCGGCTTCGCCGTCAAGAGGAGCTGAGGCGCGCGGCGCACAGGCTCACGCCGGCTCGATCCCCGCACGCGCCAAAGCACGACGAGATCGTCTTCAACGCCGGCCGGCTGGATCGCTCCATCTTCATCCAGCGGACGCGTACGTGAGAGCGACGAGCCCTAGGCTCGCCGCCGTCGCCACCCGATAGCGACTCGCCGTGACCCTGGGACAACGGTCATCGTGAGACGCCTCGCATGTCACGCTACATCCGCCAACTCAACCGCGCAGAACAATCGCTCACAAGAGACACTGCTTCCAGCGCTGAGAAGTATCTTCGCGAGCATGAGAAGCTGCGGTTGAATTCATCGTGTTCTTGTTATGCTCTTCGTCAGAAGGCCGCCGAGCCATCCGGCCCGTGTTCCCACGAAGAGCCAGAAATTCGAGGCGTACCTCTACCCGGACGAGCTCCTCCGGCTCGCGCCGTGCGAGCGCGGCCCGACCTGTTCGCGAACGACAGATCGCGGAAGCCGATCACGTTCGACGACCTGCGCGCGACGGGATCACCTGGATGGTCGTGCGCGGGGACGACTGCTCAAGCTCAAGAGCCGGGACGGCCACACGTCGTTCACGACGACGGAGGGCCACATCCGCGGGCCGAGCAGGTACGCGACGGCGTCGGCGAGAGGTGTTTCCTCGATTGCCGACCGGGCTGGTCCGTCCGCTCGGCGAATCGTCCACGAATCGCCCAGCGGAGCAGCTCGGTCTTGATGAGGATCGCGAAATCCTCATCGTATCCTTGGTGGGCCATGAAGGACTTGAACCTTCAGCCAATGGATTAAGAGTCCACTGCTCTACCAATTGAGCTAATGGCCCGAGTGAATTGTCAAACTGACTGAACCTGGAACGGCTCCCGGGATCTCGCCGGAACGCTTGAGTCGCCCGTTGAGCCCGGCACGCCCGGCCTGATTCGAACAGGCGACTTTCGGATTCGAAGTCCGACGCTCTATCCAGCTGAGCTACGGGCGCTCCTGCTCGCCCCTCGGCGGGGCTCGCGGAACGCTTCTAACCGCACCGGCGGCGATATGTCAAGACGTTGTAGCAACTTGGTGCGCAATTTTTAGGCCGCCACCTTCGCCGAGCCCGGACGGACGCGCTCGACGGGCGCATCCCGTGACTCCCTCGGTCGGCAGCGCACCGTCCACCGGCACCGGCCGCGGGCAGCGCAGCGCCCTCGGGGCGCGCGCCTGGCCCGACACGGCGGCGTTTGGCCCGGCCCGGCACGGCCGCACCGGGCCCCGCGCGGCTGCGAAAGAAGTTCTCTGTCCGCGGCGCCGCAAGGTAGGGTCCGCTCCGCCATGCCGCTGCTCCGCCCGCTCTCCCGGCGCTGCCTTGCGTCCCGAGGCCCCATCGCCGCGCTCCTGCTCGCCCTCTCGCTCGCTGCGCCGGCCCAGGGCGCTCCCGCCGCGGGCGCGCAGCCGGCCGCGGCCGAGCAGCAGCCGGGCAAGAGCCCGCAGAACAAGCGCCGCGCCGCGCGGCGGAGCTCGGCCGACGGCGAAGGTGACGCGCGGGCGGCGCGCAGCGCCCGATCCAAGGAGAAGGCCCAGGAGCGCGCCGGCAAGAAGCGCGCGGCGAAGCGAGACGACGCGTCCCGCGCGGAGCGCGGCGGCACCGCCGAGGACGCCGACGAGCGGAAGCTGCTGTCGAAGGGCGCTCCCAACCGTGGACGGCTGACCGGCGCCGTGCGGCTTCGATCGTCGAGGCACCTCAAGACGCGCGAGGGCGCCAGGACATGGGGGCTGCCCGTGCTCGTGAAGACCCTGCGGCGCGCCGCCTTCCAGGTGGCCAAGAAGCACGGCGACTCCGCGCTGCTCGTCGGCGACCTCTCGGCCAGGACGGGCGGCGCGCTCGACGGGCACAACTCCCACCAGACAGGGCGCGACGCCGACGTCGGTTTCTACGTCGTCAACTCGAAGGGCAAGAACCTCCGCACGGACCGGTTCGTGGCGTTCGACGACGAGGGCAACGCCATCGGCCTCCCCGGCGCGCGGTTCGACGACGCGCGCAACTGGGCGCTCGTCCAGGCGCTGCTCGAGGATCGGCAGGCGGGCGTCAAATACCTCTTCGTGACCGACGCGCTGCGGGCGCGGCTGCTCGCCCACGCCGCGAAGAAGCGCGTCCCGGCAGATCTCCGGGCCCGGGCCGCGGCCGCGATGATGAGCCCGAGGGACGCCGACCTGCACAACGACCACTTCCACATCCGCGTGATGTGCCCCCCGTCGATGCGCGGCGCCTGCATCGAGGAGTCGCTGGCCCGCCCCGCGTGCGCCGCCGATGAAGCGAAGCAGCCGCTCGCCACCGCGGCGCCCGCGGCGACGGACACGGACATCTACGGCGTGCCTTCCACGGCGGCGCCGACGGTGACCGACGGAGCGCGCACTGCAGCCGCGCCGGCGGCCGCGAACGCGCCCGCCACAGCCGCGCCGGCGGCCGCGAACGCGTCGCCCGGCGCGGCCTCAGGCGGTCGCTCGATCGCCCCGCCCGCGCCCCGCTGACGTCCGCCCGCGCTCAGGCCGCCGGCACAGCGCCGGGCGGCGCGTCGCCGTCCGCGATCTCCACAACGACCGGCGCGTGATCCGACGGGCGCTGCAGCTCCCGCGGGCGCGTGTCGATCGACACATCGGTGCACCGCGCGGCGAGCGGGCGCGTCACGAGCGCGAGATCGATGCGGAGGCCCTTGTTGCGCCTGAACGCGCCCATCCGGTAATCCCACCAGCTGTACGCCTCCTTGGCGGGGTGGCAGGCGCGGAACGCGTCCACGAGCCCCCATTCCAGCAAGCGGCCCAGCGCGGCCCGCTCGTCCGGATGGAAGAGCACCTGCCCCTCCCACTTCTTCGGCTCGGCGACGTCGATCGCCTCGGGAGCGACGTTGAAATCGCCGCAGATCACGATCTGCTGATCCGGGCGGTAGCGGGCCTCGAGCTCGCTCCGCAGCCGCCCCAGCCACGCGAGCTTGTAGGCGAAGGCCGGCGTGCCCACCGCCTGCCCGTTGGGCACGTAGACGTTGATGACCCGGATCCCCTCGATCGTCGCCGCCAGCATCCGCCGGGCGACGTCCTGCTCATCGCCGTCGAGGCCCTTCTTCACGTCGTCGACCGAGAGGCCGAAGCGCGTGGCGATCGCGACCCCGTTGTAGGACTTCTGGCCGAAGATGACCGAGCGATAGCCCACCTCGGAGAGCGCGGCCTCGGGGAAGCTGCCGTCCTCGACCTTCGTCTCCTGCATGCAAACGACGTCGGGCGCGGCGCGGACCAGCCAGCTCGTGAGCTGCTCGAGCCGCGTGCGGATGGAGTTCACGTTCCAGGACGCGATGCGCATAGGTCCTCCGGGCGATAGCGGATGAAGAGCCGGGCGGGAAGCCTGGTCCAGGGGCACGCGCGGGGTCCACGGCGCCCGATCACAAGGCCGCCCGGATCACGTCGAAGAGGCCCTCCGGATCGTCGACGTGGAGCCAGTGGCCGGCGCGCGGGAGGACGTGGACCGAGAGCCAGGGCGCGCGCGCCGCGAGCGCCTCGAAGCGGTCGCGCGAGGCCGGCGAGATCGACTTGGACTTGCCGCCGAGCACGACATGGATGCGCCGCTGCTCCACGCCCGGCACGCCCGGGCCGGCCGGCGCCGGCGGGTCCTCCAGGACGTGCCACAGATCGCGGGCGAAATAGTCGGTGAGCAGCGCGTCCAGGATGTCGAGGTCGAGCCGGATGCGAAAGCCGTCGCCCTCGCGGCGGACGTTCATCGCCAGCCAGTCCGCGATGCCGCGGCTGAACCCGGCGGCGTGCACCGCCTCGAGGAACGCCTCGCGCGACGGGATCGGCTGCGGGATCGCGCGGAGCATCTCGAGCACGCCGGGGCTCTCCGATCCGCTCTCGCCGGCGGGCCTCGCGCTCGGATCGGCGTCGAGGATGAAGCCGCGCTCGATCCCCGTCGGCCGGCGCTCGAGGTAGGCGAGCGCCACCTTGCCGCCGAACGAATGGCCCATCACGCCGCGGATATCGAGGCCGAGGCGGTCGCCCAGCCGGAGCAGATCCTCCGCGGCCGCCGCGATGGTGTGGGGCGCAGGCGGGCTCTGCGACATGCCGTGGGCCCGCAGGTCGACCAGGATGAAGCCCCACGGCCGGGCGGCTGCGCCTGGCGCGCCCTCGGCGGATTGCGCCTCGGCGAGGCGTCGGATGAAGGTGCGCCAGTTGGCGCCCGAGCCGAAGATGCCGTGCAGCACGAGCATCCAGCGGGCAGGCGCCGCGGAGGGGGCGGAGACGAGGGCGTGGTGGGGCACGAAGCCGGCGTGTGCGTTCATGGCTCTCCGGACCGCGCGAGCGCGCGGCCTGCGCCTAGCGCTAGCATGGCCCCATGGCCAAGAAGCCCCCCATCGCGCCGCCGAGCGCGGACGCCGCAGAAGACGAGGGCACCCAGCCGGCGAAGCCCGCGCGGTTTCACGGCGCGGCGCTCGCCGGGGCCAGCTTCGACGACGTCGACCTTCGCGACGCGCGCCTGCACAACGCCTCGCTCGCGGGGGCCGAGCTCGACGACGTCGACCTTCGCGACGCGCGCCTGCACAACGTCTCGCTCGCGGAGGCCGAGCTCGACGACGTCGACCTGCGCGGCGCGCGCCTGCACAACGCGACCCTCGCCGGCGCCTCGCTCGACGACATCTCGCTCGCCGGCGCGCGTTTCAACGACGCCGACGCCGCCGCGACCCGCTGGTCCGACGCGAGCCTGCGCCGCGCTCGCTTCGAGGGGTCGGACCTCCGCGAGGTCGAGATCGTCGGCTGCGCGATCGACGGGCTCACCATCGACGGCGTGCGGATCGATCGCCTGCTCGAGGAGGCGAAGGATCGATCACGCGCGGGCCAGGCCCCGAAGGCCACCGAGAAGGAAATGCCGCCGAAGAAGCCGAGAAAGGGGCGGAAACCGTAGCGCCTCACCCGCGGAGCGAGCGGGCAGCGCCCCGCGCGACCGCGGGCGGTTACGCCTCGATGAGCCCGGTGCGGACCGCGATGCGGGTCAGCTCGACCGCGCTCTTGCACCCGAGCTTCGCGTAGATGCGCACGCGGTGGGTCTCCACCGTCTTCGGGCTGATCGTCAGCCGCGCGGCCGTCTCGCGCGTCGACACGCCGGCCGCGAGCAGCCGCAGGACCTGGCGCTCGCGCGGCGTCAGCGCGTCGAGACCACCGGAGCCCTCGCTCGCCGGCTTGCGCATCGCGCGCACCACGGCCCCCGCGATGCTCGAGGAGAGCGGCGCTCCCCCGGTCGCGATCCGGCGGATGCCCTCGATGACCTCCTCGAGCTTCGAGGTCTTCACGAGATACCCCTGCGCGCCCGCGCGGAGCGCCTCGGCGACGCGGAACTCGTCGTCATAGCCGCTCAACACGAGGAGCTTCGCCTGCGGCAGCTGCGCTCTCAGCGCCCCGAGGAGCTCGATGCCGTCCCGGTCGGGGATGTTGAGATCGACGAGCACGACGTCCGGCTTGCAGCTCGCCGTCTCGCGCAGGGCGTCGGCCGCCGTCCCGGCCTGGCCCACGACGACCATGTCGGGCTCGTCCGAGAGCGCTCGAGCGAAGCCTTCGCGAACGACGGGGTGATCGTCGATCAGATAGATGTGCAGCTTGCTAGCAGGGGTTTCCGCCATGGTGACCGCAGGGGGATTGGAGTGTCCTTCAGACCACAATTCGATACCCATGAGCAGTTCAAGTCAAGCTGCTCGGGTCGTCCTGGGAGGAACCTTACAGGGGTATCAGGTGCTCAACGATCTGCAAGGAGCGGCGCGGCGGCAAGCCCAATTGGTGAGGAAAACTCCGTCCTGAGCGAGTTTCGGAGCTCGACGGAGATCCGCGCGACGTGGAATGCGCAACGGTGGACGTGACGGACGGTGCAACGATGCGTCCAGAGCGGCCTGCGCATGCGGTCGCGGCAACCGTCTGGTATTCTTCGCGCGCCTCATGCGCCGGAATGGCCAGCGATCCAGGGAAATACGATGAGCTCGCCGGTCCCCGCTCCCGGCCCGGCCGCCACCTCGCCGCGCGCGCCCGCGGAGATCTTCGTCGTCGATGACGACCCCGCGCTCGTCGAGTCGCTGCTCGACCTGCTCTCCGACGAGGGCTACCGGGTTCAGGGCTTCACGCGGCCGCTGGAAGCGCTCGATCGCCTCGCCCGCGGCGCGCGGCCGCGGGCGGTCCTGCTCGACTACGTGATGCCCGAGATGACCGGCGAGGAGTTCCTCGCCGCGCTCGCCGCCGCGGGCATCGAGGTGCCCGTCCTCCTGCTCTCCGGCGTGAACGAGCCCAACATCCGCGGCGTCGTGGCCGGCGTGCTGGCGAAGCCCTTCGACGTCGACCGGCTCCTCGCCGTGCTCGATCGCCTGACCGGCGCCGTGCAACGCTAGCGCACCGACGCCGCCCCCCGATCCCGGCTCGCACAGGCGCGGCGGCACGCTCCTCGCGTTCCCTGGCCCCCAGGAGAAGCCGAGGATGTCGTCGCTCGTAGACAGCGCCACCGGGCCAGCCATCCTCGCGCGAGGCGGATCGAGCAGCCCCGCCAGCGCGAACGCGCCGGCGGCCGCGATCAAGCTGCCGGCCGAGCTGCACCACCGCTTCCGCTTCATCGCTATCGACGCGGGCCTCCTCGCCGAGGCGGCCGACGGCGCCGCGGCGCTGCTCGACGTGCTGCTCGCGATGGGGGTGCGCGTGGCGCTCTTCGCCGGCGAGGCCGTGCCCCACCTCGCGCGGCGGCTCGAGCGCGGCGTGCGCGCCGAGAACCGCAGGCGGCTCTTCCTCGGCGCGCTCGACGGCGCGGAGCTCCACGGCTTCGATCGCCGCGGCGCCGCGGTCGCGCTCGTCGCCCGCGCGGAGCCGGACGGGCGCTCCGCCATCGCCGCGCTGCTCGATCAGGTGATCGCGCCGCTCCGCATCGAGCCGCACGATCGGCTCGCGATCTCGCCGGAATCGAGGGAATCGAGGGAATCGAGCGACGGCGCGCCGGCCGGAGGGGCGCGCGGGCTCCGCGACGCGCCGGAGCTCGCGGGCGCCGTCCACGCGACGGCCGGCGCGCAGCGGCTGTCCGAGATCCTCGCGCTCCAGCGGGATCTCGACCGTGAGCTCGGCCCGCTCGCGGCGCCCCGCGACGCCGCGTGGATCATCGAGGAGCCGGGGTTCGACGTCGCGCGCGAGCACGAGATCGAGTCGCTGCTCGCGATCGCCAACGGCTACCTCGGCTCGCGCGCGTCGCTGCCGGAGGGGTCGAGGGTGTCGCGGCCGGCCACGTTCATCGCGGGCGCGTTCGAGCCCTCGGCCGACGTGAGCCGCGTGCCGGAGCTCGTCATCGCCCCCGACTGGGGCCGGCTGAACGTCGCCATCGAGGGCGAGCCGTTCTCCGCGGAGACGAGCGGCGTGCTGCACCACCACCGCGCCCTCGACATGCGGCGCGGCGTGCTGCTACGCGAGGTCCTGCGGCGCGACGAGGGAGGGCACCTCATACACCTGCACACGCTCCACGCGGCGTCCCTCGCGAACCGCCACGTCCTCATGGAGGCGCTCAGCATCGCCCCCCTCAACTTCACCGGGACGATCCGCGTCGACGCGATCCTGAGCGGCGACGTGAAGAGCGCGAGCGGCGCGGCGCACTGGGCCGGCTTCGCGGCGGACGCGAGCGCGAAGAGCCTGCTCCTCGTCGGGCACACGCACGGCGGGCTCGTGACCGCGATGACCTCGCACCTGCGAGAGCTCCCGGAGCAGGCCGCGGAGTGCTCGTCCCCGCCCGAGCTCCTCGAGGGCGCGCGCTGCGAGCGCACCACAGGCGCGCGATCGATCGCCGAGCGCTGCGACGTCGGCGTCCGCGTCGCCGAGCCGCGCCGCCTCTTCCGGACGACGACGCTGCACACGTCGCGCGACACGCCCGCGCCGCGCGAGGCGGGAGAGGCGCTCCAGGCCGAGCTGTCGAGCCGCACCACGGCCGGCCTGCTCGGCGAGCACACGCGGGCGTGGGCGGAGCGCTGGCGCCACGCCGACGTCGAGATCGACGGCGCTCCCAGGATCGAGCGGGCGCTCCGGTTCGCCCTGTACCACCTCATCGGCGCGGCGAACCCGGACGACCCGCGCTGCTCCATCGGCGCGCGCGGGCTCAGCGGGGAGGCGTACCGCGGCCACGTCTTCTGGGATACCGAGACCTTCCTCGTCCCGTTCTACACGCACTGTTACCCCGAGGCCGCCCGCGCGCTGCTGCTCTACAGGCACCGCACCCTCGCCGGCGCGCGCCGCAAGGCGAAGGCGCTCGGCTACGAGGGCGCGCTCTACGCGTGGGAGTCGGCGGACACGGGCGACGAGACGACGCCGCCGCTGGTCGTCACGCCGTTCGGCGAGGTGGTCCGGGTGCTCTCCGGCGAGCAGGAGCACCACATCAGCGCCGACATCGCGTACGCCGTGCACGCGTACGTCCGCGCGACCGGCGATCTCGACTTCCAGCGCGGCGAGGGGGCCGAGATCCTGATCGAGACGGCGCGCTTCTGGGCGAGCCGCGCCGAGCTCGGGCCGGATGGCCACGCCCACATCCGGCGGGTGATCGGGCCGGACGAGTACCACGAGACCGTGGACGACAACGCGTTCACGAACTGGATGGCGCGGCACAACCTCCGCGTCGCCGCCGCGATCGTCCGGCGCAACGTCGCGCGCGCGGACGTGCTCGCGCGGCTCGACCTCAGGCCCGACGAGCCCGACCGCTGGCGCGACGTCGCCGACCGCCTGCTCCTCGGGATCGACCCGCAGACCGGCCTGATCGAGCAGTTCGCGGGCTACTTCGGCCTCGCGCCGTTCTCCATCGCCGACTACGCCGTGCGCAGCGCGCCGGTCGACGTCTTGCTCGGGCGCGAGCGCACGCAGGCCTGCCAGGTGGTGAAGCAAGCGGACGTCGTGCAGCTCATCGCGCTGCTCTGGAGCGCGGTGCCCGCGGGCGCCCGGCGCGACAACTTCCTCTACTACGAGCCGCGCACCGCCCACGGCAGCTCGCTGAGCCCCAGCGCCCACGCGCTCGTCGCCGCCCGGCTCGATCTCCACGCCCACGCCGAGCGCTACTTCGAGCAGACCGCCGACATCGACCTCGGCAACACGATGGGCAACTCCGCGGGGGGCGTGCACATCGCCGCCATGGGCGGCCTCTGGCAAGCCGTCGCGTTCGGCGTGGCCGGCGTCACGCGCGTGCCGCGGAGCGCGCTCTCGGAGGCGCTCCTCCACGCGCCGCCGTGCCCCGACGAGGACGAGGCGATCGGGATCGAGCCACACCTCCTGCCGGGCTGGCGCCACCTCAAGATCCCGATCACCTGGAGAGGCCGCGCGCTCGAGATCCACGTGGAGGATGGGGCGGTCGAGGTCGCGCTGGAGGGGAGCGCGCCGCTGCCGATCTGCCTGCTCGACGCGGGCACGCCCGCCTGCGCTGTGCTGGCGGAGCCGGGTCGCCGCTATGCGACGCGGCGGCTGGGTGACCGCGTCACGCCATGGGAGGAGGTCACGACATGCTGAGCGCTGCGCGCGATGGGATCCTCGGCGAACGCGGAGCGATGTCCGAGCCGGCCTCGACGGCCGAGCCGCCCCCCGGAGCGCACGGGGGGGCGCGCGACGAGCGCGACGAGCCCGCGCCGGAGAGCGGCGCGCGGAGCAGGAACGTGCTCGTCGCGCTCCACGGCCGCCGCGGCCACCTCGGCGCCCTCGAGCTCGGGCGGCTCATCGCGGGGGCGTTCCGCGCGCCGCTGCACGGGCTCATCGTCGGCGCAGGCCCGATCGAGGCGAGCGAGGTGCCTGCCCACCTCGGGATCGCCGCGGAGGCGCTGCGGGGCGTGGTGCTGCACGTCGAGGCGAGCGAGGATCCCCCGGGCGCGCTCGCGTCGGCGACGAAGAGCCGCGGCGCCGCAGTCCTGGTCGTGGCGCCCGAGCCGGAGGAGCTCATGGACGAGCGCCTAGGCGTCGGCCGGCTCGCCGCGGGCGCGCTGGAGGCCGTCATGAGCGGCGTCGTCGTCGTCATCGCCCCGACGAACCGACCGGCGACTCGGCTACGGCGCATCCTGCTTCCGCTCGACGGCACCCCCAGCACGGCCGCCTCGATCACCCCCGCCGGAGAGCTCGCCCGCAGGCTCGGCGCGGAGCTCGACATCGTGATGGTCGGCTGCGCCTCGCGGCGGAAGGACGCGACGAACGACGGACCGCCCGTCTCGACGCCGGTGCCCATCGAGCCGGGCACGATGGTGGCGCCCCTCTACGTCGACCAGCCTCAGCACGAGTGGGCCGCGTTCACCGAGGAGTTCCTGGCCCGATTCCTGAGCGCGATCGGTCATTGCCCTCACGACGTCGCAACGCGGTTCTTCCTCGGCAAGGGCGAGCCGGCGGCGGAGATCCTGCGGTTCGCCGAGCAGCTGGCGAGCGATCTCGTGGTGCTGGTCTGGCACGGGCACCTCGAGGATCACCACGGCAGCGTCTTCCGCGACGTGCTGAGCGGCGCCCCGTGCCCGGTGATGGTCCTGCGCCGATAGAGCGCGCTCACCGGCGCGAATCCGCGTGAATCGACGTGAATCGACGTGAATCGACGTGAATCGGCGCAAATCCGCCCGTCGGCGAGCGCGCCGGCGAGCGGGCTCCACGCCAACGGCCGGCGAAAGGCGCTATGGTGCGCCGCCATGGTCTCCCGGAAGCTGCCCCCCAGCGAGTGCCGCAAGATCGTAGAGCCGCAGAGCTTCCGCTTCTCCACGACGGAGGAGGTCGCGCCGCTGTCGGCGGGCATCGGCTCGCAGGAGCGCGCCCTCGCCGCGCTCGCCTTCGGCCTCGACATCCGCCAGCCCCGCTTCCACGTCGTCGTCGTCGGCGCGCCCGGCACGGGCCGCACGTTCTGCGCGCGCGCCGTCGCGAAGCGGATCGCGGCGAGCCGCCCCACGCCCGACGACATCCTCCTCCTGCCGAACCCGCACCGCCCGAGCGAGCCGACGGTCCTGTCGCTGCCGCCGGGCGAGGGGCGCCCCTTCGTCGAGGCGATGGAGGAGCTCCACGAGAAGCTGGTCGACGCCCTGCGCGGCGCGACCGAGGGCGAGCGCTTCAAGCAGGCGCGCGGCAAGATCCAGCGCCGGGTGAACGCGGAGGAGCGGCGGCTCGAGGAGCAGCTCAAGTCCGCGGCGCGCGAGCTCGGCCTCGACCTCGTGCGCGGCGAGGACGAGGTGCAGATCACCTCGATCGAGGACGCCGCCAACGCGCCGGACGGCGAGGCCCTGCTCGCCATCGCCGGCTCCATCGAGGAGTTCGAGATGCGGCTCGCCACCGTGCAGGACGAGGCCGACGTCGAGCTGCGCGGCGTCGTGAAGCAGCTGCTCAGCGACGGGGTGAAGGGCTGCTTCCAGCCCGTGCGCGCGCGCTTCGAGGGGCGCAATGACATCAGCGCCTTCCTCGCGGACGTCGAGACGGTCGTGTCGAAGGAGTTCCGCCTGCTCGTCGACGAGGCGCGCGGCGAGGAGGGCGGCGCCACCCTCCCGCGCGGCGTGGTCGTCCCGACGCTCCTCACGGAGCACACGCCCGACTCCGGCGCCCCGGTCGTCGATGTCCCCTACCCCACGCTGACCGCCCTGTTCGGCCGCACCCACGCGCCGCCCGACTCCGGCTTCCCGCCGGAGCCCGGCTTCGCCGTCGCGGGCGCCCTCCACGAGGCGGCCGGCGGCTTCCTCATCCTGCCCGCGGGCGCGCTCCTCAAGAACGAGGCGCTCTACGAGCAGCTCAAGGCCTGCCTCCTCGCGGGCAAGTTCATCGTGCCCGAGCACAACCCGTCGTACTTCCGCGGCACCGCGGAGGAGCTGCTCTTCCCGCCGATCCCGATCGACGTGAAGGTCGTCCTCGTCACGAACCCGCAGCTCTACCAGGACCTGCACGACGCCGATCCGGAGTTCTCGCAGCTCTTCAAGGTGCAGGCGCGCTTCGAGACGACGATCTCGCTCGATCAGGCGCTCCTCACGTACCCCGCGTTCCTCGCCGGCTTCGCGCACGATCGCGGCCTCCCGCCGATCACGGCCGACGGCGTGACCGCGCTCCTCTTCCACGGCGGCCGCCTCGCGGAGAGCCAGACCAAGGTGAGCGCCCAGATCGGGCTCATCGCCGAGGTCGCGACCGAGGCCGGCTACCGGGCCCAGCGCCGCGGCCGCAAGGTGGTCGACGGCCCCGAGGTCAACGAGGCGCTCGAGGCGGCGCGGCGCCGCGGGAGCCATTTCCGCGACCATGTGCACGAGCTGCTCTCGGACGGGACGATCCGCATCGACGTGACCGGCCGGCGCGTCGGGCAGGTCAACGCCATCTCGGTCCTGTCCGACGGCCCGCAGACGTTCGGCCGCCCGTGCCGGGTGACGGCGGTCGTCTACCCGGGCCGCGAGGGCCCGGTGAACATCGCGCGCGAGGTCGAGATGTCCGGCCCGCTCCACAGCAAGGGTGTGATGGTCCTCACGGGCTTCCTCGCGGCCCGGTTCGCCCAGCACCGCCCGCTCTCGTTCGGCGCCTCGCTCGTCTTCGAGCAGACCTACGAGCCCATCGAGGGCGACAGCGCCTCGTCGAGCGAGCTGTACGCGCTCCTGTCCGCGCTCTCCGGCGTCCCGATCCGGCAGGAGCTCGCCGTGACGGGCAGCATCGATCAGCAGGGGAGCATCCAGCCCGTGGGCGGCATCAACGAGAAGATCGAGGCCTTCTTCGATCTGTGCGCCGCCAAGGGCCTGACGGGCGAGCAGGGCGTGCTGATCCCGAGCGCGAACCGCGACGCGCTCATGCTGCGGGGCGACGTCGTGACGTCGATCGAGGCCGGCCGCTTCCACGTGTTCGAGGTGAGCTCCGTCGAGGAGGGCATCGAGATCATCACCGGCGTCCCCGCGGGCGTCGCCGACGCGGACGGAAGGTACCCGGAGGGGACCGTGTTCCACGCGGCGGACCAGCGGCTCGAGCGCTTCCACCAGGCGATCGCCGACACGCTGAAGGGCGGGACGAGCGCGGATCCTCGAAGAATGCCCAGGGAGCGCTGAAGAGGACCGATGGCAGCGAAGCGCACGGCCGAACCCGCGCCGATCGGCGCCGGAGCCCGCCGGTGACGCGGCGGCCCGTCCTGCTCGCGGCGGCCGGCGCCGCGGCGCCGCTGCTGGCGTGGGGCGCGCTCGCGCGGTGGCGTGATGGGTCGCTCTCGCTCGGCGCCGCCTGCGCGGCCGCCGCCGCGATCGCGCTGCTGGTCCTCCTCGGCGGCGTCGTCCGGCGGCGCTTCGCCGCGAGGCCCGGTCGATCCTGGCGCCAGGCGCCCGCGGCGCCTCGGCTCCCGCGGACGGGGCAGCCGGCCGCGCGCCCCGCGGAGCGCGCCTCGACGCCGCCGACCGAGCTCGACGATCCGCGGAGCATCTACGCCTTTGCAGCCCAGGCCGTCGGTCAGTCGCTCGCCTGGGAGGGGAGCTACAAGGCGGCGGCCGCCTCGCTGCGCGACGTGCCTCGCGACTGGATACCTCCGCAGGTTCGGGTGCTCGTCATGAGCAACCTCGTCCAATGGCAGCTCTGCGCCGGCGACATCGAGTCCGCCCGGCGGCTCCTCCCGGATCTGGACGAGGAGCGCGCGCCGGCGTCGGTGCGGCCGCTCGTGCGGGGAGCGCGCGCCGCGGTGCTCGTCCGCACCGGCGACGTCGAGGGCGCGCTCTCCCTGATCGGCCTCCGCGATGGCGAGCGAGAAGAGCCGACCGAGGTGCGCCAGCGCTACCGCATCACCCGCGCGCACGCGTTCACCGCGCTCGGCGAGCCCGCCGCGGCGCGCGCGGAGCTCCGCCGGGTGGTCGATGACGTCGGCGTCGACGAGCTCTGCCGCTGGATTCCCGCGGGCGGTCCCGCCCGGGCCACGATGATCGAGCTCATCGACGAGGGCTGACGGATCCGCGCGTCTCCGATCTTCCGCGCCGCCCAGGCCTGGCTCCGCCGAGGAGCCAGCGTGGTGATGAGCTCCGCTCCTCGCCGCGCGCTCACGCCCTGCTCGACGCCGGCGCGCCGCCGCGAGGCCGCGACTCGCCAAGCGCTGATCTCGGGTCGCTCGAGTCACGGGCAACTCGGATCGTCACGCCGCTTGTCAAGCGTCATTTCCCTGGTTTGTCGCGCGGGAAGCCCCCCTCTGCCGGCGCCGGGCGCTCGAAGCCCACAGAGCGCATCGTGTGCGCTTCCCCGGTGATTCCGGTTCTCGGTGGGGGAAGCAACGTTGCGAGCGCCTGGCGGCTGGTAGAAAAAGGATGCTGTACGCAAAGTGCATCGGGCCAGGTAGCCTTTTCGCGTCGACCGGGGGAGAACGCATGCCAACCTGTATGGGTGGCCAATGAGGGTGGAGGCGCCACGGGGGGTGATCGGCGGGTGTTGCACCGGTTCAACCAGCCCTACGCGTCCCGTCCTGGCGACTCGCCTCGCTCACAGGAGCCCGCCCCGGAGGCTCCCGTGAACCGCCCAGCGGATACGCCGTCCCATCGCATCCTGATCGTGGACGACAGCCCCACGTACCTGAACCAGGTCGCGGCGGCGATGCGCGACGAAGGCTACTTGCCGGTGCTCGCCCACTCGGGGGAGGAGGCGCTCGCGCGGCTCACGGTGGCGCGCGTCGACGGCATTCTGCTCGACATGGTGATGCCGGGTCTGTCGGGCCCGGCCACGTGCCTCCGCATCAAGGCGAACGCCTCCTGGCGGCCGATCCCGCTGCTGATGCTCACCGGCCGCGACGACCACAAGGCGATCCTCGACGCCCTCTCGGCCGGCGCCGACGATTTCGTGACGAAGACGGGCGAGCTCACGGTGCTGAAGGCGCGCCTGCGCGCCCAGCTGCGCAGGAAGCATTACGAGGACGAGAACCGCAGGATGCGCGAGCTCCTCCTGCGCCGGGAGATGGAGGCGGCGGAGGCGCGCGCCGACCGGCGCCTCAAGCAGAGCGAGGAGCGGTTCCGACTCATCGTGGAGGGCGTCCAGGACTACGCCATCTTCATGCTCGACCCCGCCGGCCGCATCGCCAGCTGGAACCCGGGCGCCGAGCGCATCAACGGCTACCGCGCCGACGAGATCATCGGCTGCCACTGCTCGGTCCTCTTCCCGCCGGAGGACGTCGAGCTCGGCAGGCCCGCCGCGGAGCTCGATTCCACCGTGGAGACCGGCCGCTCGATCCAGGAGGGTTACCGCGTCCGCAAGGACGGCACCCGCTACTGGGCGAACGAGGTGATCAGCGTGCTCTTCGACGAGGCCGGGCAGCTGCGCGGCTTCGCGAAGGTCACCCGCGACGTGACGGAGCGCCGCCGCGTCCACGAGGCGCAGCGCATCCTCGTCTCCGCCGGGCAGATCCTCGGCGAGTCGCTCGACTTCGAGGAGACGCTGCGGCGCGTGGTCCGCGTCGCGCTCCCCGACTTCGCGTCGATCTGCGTGCTCCTGCTGCAGGACGAGTCCGGCGCGATCGATCGGCAGGTGACCGCCCACGCGGATCCGTCGATGGCGATGGCGACCGAGCTCCTCGGCAGGATCACGGCCGACTCTGCCGGGCGGGGCATCGGCAGGGTCCTGCGCACGGCGCAGCCGGAGCTCATCCCCAAGGTGACCGACTCCTTCGTCCGCGCGATCTCGTTCGATCAGGCGCACTACGAGGCGCTGCGCTCGCTCTCGCTCGCCTCGCACCTCACGGTCCCGCTGACGGCGCGCGGCCGCACGCTGGGCACGCTCTCGTTCGCCTCGACGCACCGGCGCTACGACGCGGTCGATCTCGACCTCGCGCAGGATCTCGCGCGGCGCGCGGCGCTCGCCGTCGACAACGCCCGGCTCTACCGGGAGGCGCAGCTCGCGGTGCGCGCGCGCGACGATTTCCTCACGATCGCCTCGCACGAGCTCCGCACGCCGCTCACGCCCATGCAGCTGCAGGTCGACGGCCTCCTGCGCGCCGGCAAGCGCGGCGGCCTGACCGCCGAGCGCGCCACGCCGCGGCTCGAGATGATCAAGCGCCAGGTCGAGCGGCTCGCCCGGCTCATCACGAACCTGCTCGACATCTCGCGCATCTCCGCGGGCCGCCTGCAGATCGAGCTCGAGGACGTCGATCTCGCGGCCACGGTGAACGAGGCGCTGGAGCGGTTCCGCGAGGAGCTCTGCGCCGCCGGCTGCCCCGTCAACCTGTCGGCCCCCGCCTCGATCGTCGGCCGGTGGGATCGCCTCCGGCTCGATCAGATCGTCACGAACCTCCTCTCGAACGCCGTCAAATACGGCGCCGGCAAGCCCATCGACGTCACGCTGGAGGACCTCGCGGACCGCGCCCGCCTGACGGTGCGGGATCGCGGCATCGGCATCGCCCCGGAGCAGCAGGCCCGCATCTTCGAGCGCTTCGAGCGCGCCGTCTCCAGCGAGAACTACAGCGGCTTCGGCATGGGGCTGTGGATCGTGCGGCAGATCGCCGACGCGCTCGGGGCGACGATCCAGGTCGACAGCCGGCCGGGCGAGGGGGCGACCTTCACCGTCGACCTGCCGAAAGAGCCTGCCTGACGCCCTCCGCGCCGCGCGGCTAGAGCGCCCGCCGCACCCGGCGGCGCTGCTCGATCATGTGCTGGGTGATCTGCTGCCTGCCCTCGGCGCGCTCCACCAGCGTCCACACGTTGTCGCCGCGCTCCCTGCCCGCGCAGTCGAGGAGCGCGTCGGCCGCCTGCTCGGCGGGGATGAGCCCGTCGTGTCGCCCCGGGAGCTCCACCACGGCGGCGCGCGTGCAGAGCCCGCCCATCGTGGCCAGCATCCGGCGCACGATCTCGCGGAAGACCGCCTCGTCGAACGCGTCGCGCTCGCCGGCGCCGAACAGGACGAGCTTGTCGAACGCCATGCGCGGCTTGCACGGGATCATGACGACCTCGCCGAGCTCGCCGGTGATCAGGCCCTGCCGCCTCAGCTCGGAGATCCGGCCGCCGAGCCGCCAGTCGCAGAGGCCGGCCACGCCGTGGGCCGGCCGCGCGTCGCTGAACGGGGCGCACGCGAGCACCTCCGAGTCGAGCTCGTCGAGGCTCTGCAGGTCGGGGGAGATGAACCGTAGCTCCACGTGGATCAGACGCTGATGGCGCCCTTGCGGAAGTCGCTCTTCGCGATCTTCACGTTGACGCAAGCGGGCCTGCCGCACCGGAACGCCTCGTCCAGCGCGGGCCCGAGCTCCTCGACGCGCTCCACGCAGGCCCCGAAGCCGCCCAGCGCCTCGACCACGCGGTCGTACCGGGTGAAGTCGAGCGACGTCGCCGGCGCGCGGCCCTCGCCGTAGAGCTCCACCTGCCCCCGGCGGATCTGCGTCCAGGCCGCGTCGTTCCCGATCACGCTCACGACGGGGATGCCCTGGCGCACCATCGCCTCGAACTCGAGCGCGTGGAAGCCGAACGACCCGTCGCCGTACACGAGGACCACGTTCGCCTCTGGCCGCGCGAGCTTGGCCGCCATCGCGTAGCCCGGCCCGACCCCGAGGGTCCCGAGCGGGCCGGGGTCCATCCAGAGCTGCGGCCACTCGAGCTTCAGCACGTTCGCGGCCGTGGCCACGAAGTCCCCTCCGTCGCCGATGACGATGTCATCCTTGCCGAGGCGCCTGCCGATCTCCGCGCAGACGCGCAGCGGGTTCGGCGGGTCGCCGTCGCTCGCGATCTCCGCCAGCATCTTCGCGCGCGATCGCTCCTCGGCCTCGCGCACGGCCGAGAGCCACGCCGCGGCCGTCTTGTCGGGCACCTCCGCGAGCAGCTGCTCCAGGACGACGCCGCTGTCCCCGTCGATCCCGACGTCGACGCGGCGGTTCCTGCCGAGCTCGCTCCCGTCGAGATCGATCTGGACGACCTTGGCCGCCGGGCTGATGGCGCGGCCGTACTCGAGGCGGAAGTCGAAGGGGGTCCCGAGCACCACGCAGAGGTCGGTCTGCGAGAGCGCGAAGCGGCGCGAGCGGCTCATGAGCCCCGGGTGCGCGTGGGGCAGGGCGCCGCGGGCCATGCCGTTCAGGTAGAAGGGCGCCTTCACCGCGTCGGCGAAGCGGCGCAGCGCGTCGCGCCGCGGCGACCACCGGAGCTGGCTCCCGACGATGAACATGGGCCGCTCGGCGTCCCTCAGCAGGGCCGCGGCCCGCGCGACGGCGGCCGGGTCTCCCCCGGGGCGAGGCGGGGCCGCGGGCGCCGTGGCGGGCGCGTCGTCGCCGGCGTAGTTCATCAGCAGGTCGAGCGGCATCTCGAGGAAGACCGGGCCTGGCACGTTCGCCTGGGCGATGCGGAAGGCCGAGTCCACGTACTCCTGGATGCGATCGGTCGAGGGGACGGAGACGCTCCACTTCGAGATGGGGCGCATCAGCTCGACGTGGTTCATGTCCTGCAGCGAGCCCATGTCGGCGAGGGCGCGCGGACCGGCGCCCCCGAGGACGACCATCGGGACGCCCGCGCGCTGGGCGTTGGCGACGGCCGTCACCACGTCCGTCACGCCCGGCCCCGCGGTGACGGCGCACACCCCCGGCCTCCCGGTCACCCGCGCGTACCCGTCCGCGGCGTGTCCGGCTGTCTGCTCGTGTCGCACGTCGACCACCCGGATGCCGTCATCCAGGCACCCGTCGTAGATCGCCTGGATGTGCCCGCCGCACAGGGTGAAGAGGTGCGTCACCCCGTGTCTCGCGAGGGCCTTCGAGACAAGCCTGCCGCCGTGCACCTGCGCCATGGGGCCGGCATATACCATGTGCGACCCAGCGTCCTGCCGGCGAGCGGTCGGCTCGCGCCGCCGCCCGTGCCGCGAGCGCGCCGCCCCGGCCACGTCGCCGGCCCGGGCCGCTCGGCGCCCCGAGCCGGCGCTCCGGGGACGGGCCCCGGGCCACGCGTCGACGGCCGCATGACCGTCGCGCTGCGGCGCCGCGTCGAGGTGTCCACTCCTCGAAACATCACCGGAGCTGGGGGGTCGTGTCCGCCTGAAACCCCCATTGTCCGGATGGTAGGCAAGTGTTCTTCCTAACCTCCCGACCTCGTCTGAGCTCTCTCGGGATCAGAGCACCACCCGCTTGCTGGCGCGCGCGCCGCCTCCCTGACCGGTGATTCACGCTATCGCCCGATCAGGTCGGCTATCCGACCGCCGAGAAGGATAACCCCCTTCGCAGAGCGTTGCTGTAAAAATACAGCTCCGCTACAGCGCCGACTCCGACCTTGGACGCGAGGTCGTCGCCTCACCGCGACGGCCGACGCCTTTGCGATCACAACCCCGACGCTGTTCTCTTCTATCCGGGCCACGAGATGATATAGTTGGAACCTTATTGCAGGTGCCAGCTCGACACCGCCACCTCTCTCGACCTCTCCCCGGTGCTCCTTCCCTGCAGCCACCGGCCTCGGAGAGGGTCCGGTTCTCTGCCGGCGGGGCCATCGCGCCGCCGGCGGCCGCCTCCGTCGTCGGCGCTCCCCGTAACCTGGCGGAAACATTTCGGAGGGGGCTGGGTGGGTGGCGCCCCCGAGCTTCTGTGAGGAACGTAACCGGTTCAGCGTCGATGCGGCGAGCGGCGGGCGCTGGGTGGTTGGGGGTCCGGCCGACGGCGGCGCTGGCGCGGCTCGCCTGCCGCGTGGCGATGACACACGATCTCCATTACGTGTGCTCGCCAACTCCTTTGCGGCGCACCGGCCTCGACGGGCTGGAGGCGTGGAGCCGCTGCGGCGATCTGGGCAGCGTCAGGGGTGAACACGAGCCATCTTGTGCGACGCTCTCGTGGACGCTGCCTTCACAACCTACGTCCCGAGCGGCGTCTACCACGTGTGCGCTGACTTCACCTGTCCGGGCGTTCCTGACACCCGATCGCCATGTTGCTTTCACTGGTGTGCGCCGAGACCTTCTCCGTCCATGGTGCATCATTTCATCAACGCGCGATCGCTCAGGGCATCACGCGCTCCTGTTGCAGCGCAAGGAGGGCCGAATTCTCGGCGATTTTGCGCGCGGTCCCGCGGGAGGTCTCGTGCGCTGGCGCCTCCCCCTCTCGCAGCGTTCATTTCAAATATCCTGCGCTCACAGAACGTTACCCAATACACCAAAATCACGCGTGACTGCTTACATGAGCTGGCGAGCTTGTTGTTTTCTATTTCGGGAAGGCTCTGTATCGGTTATGCGGGATAAGAGGACGCGCAATCGCGCTTCGCTGGAGTAGCATCTTCCTATGTCGGAGCCCCCTAGTAGCAGTCAGTTGATCCGGATACCCATGGTGCTGGCGCTCGACTGCAGCCCCCATTTTCTGGCTCGTTGCCGGAGGGTTGCAGCGCGGGCTCGTTTCCTCGTCCGCTCCTGCGATGCGGCCTCGGCGTGGGGGGTGGCCGTCCGCCTGCGCCCGCTGGCCATCGTCTTGCCGAGCCACTTGCACGATCGTGCGCCGAAGACCTTCGAGTTGCTCGCGGAGGACGCGGGAGCACGCCTCGTCGTCGTGGAGTCCGAGCAGCTGCCCGCGGGCGAGCTGGAGGGCCACATCACGCACGCGATCGGCGAAGCGAGCCGCGCGCGCGGCGCCTAGAGCGACGGTCACCCGCTTCGGATACGGGCCCACCTCGACGTTTTCGGTGCTCGGCGCACCGGAGTGCGCTGCGGGCTCGGCCGCCGGGCAGGCGTGGCCCGCGGCCGGGCGCCCCGGCCGCGGGCCTCAGTCGACGCGGACGCCCGCGGTGAAGTGGAAGCCCCATGTGTGGTCGAGCGGCGGGCCGAGCTCCTCGTCGAAGGGCAGCAGCAGGCCCGTCCGGAGGAACGCGAGGTTGCGCTCGATCGCGAGGAAAGGCTCGATGGCCAGGACGTAGAGATTGCGTGCGACGGCGTGCCGGATGCTCACGTTGTCGAACGTGGGCAGCGCCATCCCTTGCACGCGCACGCCGCCGCCGATCCCGTGGCCGATCTGGAGCTCGGCGGCGTGCTGGATCGCGACCTCGTACTCCTTGTTGCGGCCGAGCGGGATGTAGAGCACCGGCTCGAGCTGGAAGCGCCCGATCACCAGTGAGCCGACGTGGGCCTCGGCGCCGAGGCGCGCGTGGATGGGGAGGATGCTCGGGAAGAACTCGTGGAGATCCCAGTACGCCCGGCTGGCGCTGACGGGCTCGTAGCTGGCGTGGTGGTGGGTCTTGCCCGAGAGCGTCGCGAGCCCGACGTCGCCGCCCACCGTGAGCCAGAACGTCCGGCCGACGCGGGCGACGTGATGGGCGCCGAGCGTCACGTTGCCGAGCACGGCGTCGGTGCGCTCGGCCATCGCGAGCCCGAACGGGAGTCGGACATCGAGGAACGTGTGCTGGGCGAACGGCATGCGGGCGAAGAGGGCGACCGCAAGCCCGGAGACCTCGCCGTCGCCGCCGGTGAACGAGGAGGTCTCCAGGCCGATCGCGCCACGCCGGCTCAGCGGCACGGTCCCCTCGTCGATGGTTCTGCCGCCCGACGCGCGCGCGGGCGGCGGCCCCAGCTCGGTGTCCGAGAGGGACAGGGCCCAGGGCGCCGGCGTGCTGCCCTTGCGGCCCGCCTCCACCCCGCCCGGCTTCCGGTCAGACGGCGCCGGGTCCGAGGGCGGCCCGGCAGCCCCCGGCGCGGTTCGCGCCCCTTCCGGCGCGAGCGGCGAGGCGTCCGGCTCGGGTGCGCCCGCTTCGGGCGCGCCGAGCGCCGGGGGCTGCGGCGGCCCGCTGGGCAACGGCGCCGCGGGCGGCTGCGGTGTGCCCGGCGCCGGCGTCGTGGGCGGCTGCGGTGTGCCCGACGCCGGCGGCGGCGGTGCGCCCGGCGTCGCGGGCGGCTGCGGTGTGCCCGGCGTCGCGGGCGGCTGCGGTGTGCCCGGCGCCGGCGGCTGCGGTGTGCCCGGCGCCGGCGTCGCGGGCGGCTGCCGTGCACCAGGTGCCGGAGGCGTTCCCGCCGACGCGGCGGGCGCAGGGCTAGCTGCCGGGCGAGGCGTCGCGGGCTGCGCAGCGGAGGACGCGACCGCGAGGGTCGCCGCCAGCCAGGAAAGCGAGGACAAGACCAGGATTCGACGTGGCATCGTGTCTCCTTGGAGCGCGCATCCTATCGTCTCGGCGGGCGCGCGCGGTCTGCTCCGGCGAGCGCTGGACGCGCCTCGGGTGGCGCGACCGCCGCCCCGCAGCGCCAGCGCCATCCCGCAGCGCCAGCGCCATCCCGCAGCGACACGGGCACGGGCGACCCGGAGGCAGTGGCGAGCGCCGCGCGGCGCTTCGCCGCGGAGCAGCGGCGCGGGGCCGGGCCCTGCCGCGCGCCGCTACAGCAGCGCGGCGAGGGCGGCCGCGAGCCGCTCGTAGTGCGGCCTGTCGTTGTAGATCTGGGCCGAGATCCGGAGGTGCCGCCGGGGCGACGCGGGCCAGGCGAACACCGGCACCTCGATCCCCCATCGCTCGAGCAGCGCGTCCTGGAGCGGATCGAGGCGCAGCCGGGACGACGGCGCGTCGGGGAGCGGCACCGTCGCGAGCGCGCCGATCATCGCGTCGGGGCTCGGCGGCATGCAGCCGAGCGCCTCGCACAGGAGGTCGCGCGCGGCGAGCGCCGTCGCCCGGTTGTGCGCCTGGAGCGCGGGCCAGCCGCCGGGCATGAGCGCGGCCATGGCGCGGAGCGCGTCCGCGACGCAGAGCGCCGCGCTGGGGTCGGCCGTGCCGGTCCAGTCGAACTCGAGCAGGAAGCGCGACCTGTCGGTGCGCGGCGAGTTGGCGCCGTGGCTGATGGAGAGAGGGCGGACCGCGCCCTGCTTGTCCCGCCGCACGTGGAGGAACGCCGCGCCCTTCGGCGAACAGAGCCATTTGTGGCAGTTGCCGGTGTAATAAGCCGCCCCGAGGGCGCGGAGATCGAGCGGCACCATGCCGGGCGCGTGCGCGCCGTCGACCAGGACGTCGACGCCGCGCTCCGCGAGCGCGGCGATCAGCGAGGCGACCGGGAACACGAGCCCCGTCGGGCTCGTCACGTGGTCGACGAGGACGAGCCGGGTCCGCGGCCCCACGCGCGCGAGCACCGCGTCGACCACCTGCTCGGGCGCCTCGATGGGGAACGGCACCGGCGCGACCACGACGCGCGCACCAGCGCGGGCCGCGACCGCCTCGGCCGCGTTGTTGCAGGCGTTGTACCCGTGATCGGTGATGCAGAGCTCGTCGTCGGGTCGCAGCGAGAGCGACCGCAGCACCGTGTTGACCCCGACGGTCGCGTTGGGGACGAACACGAGGTCGGCGAGGTCAGCGCCGACGAAGGAGGCGAGCGCGCCTCGGGCCGCGTCGAGCAGCGGCTCCAGCTCGCGAAGGAAGAACCGGACGGGCTCGCGCTCGAGCTGCTCGCGGTAGCGCTGCTGCGCCTCGAGCACCGCGCGCGGGCAGGCGCCGTACGAGCCGTGGTTCAGGAAGGTGACGGCGGGGTCGAGCGACCAGAGCTCGCGCACGGCGGCGGCGCGCGACTCCGGGAAGGCGTTCGGGTTCATGGCGAGGAGCGGGCCCCGAGGAGGCGACGTGCCGGAGGGCCCGGAACAATGTCGCGCGGGCTCCGACCCGTGTCGAGGGCCCACGCGAGGAGCATCTACCAATCCATGATGGATTGCATCGTCAACGTTGATTCATGGATCAACCATGATCGGATGCCGCTGGTCATGCAGAGCCGGTCAACCCGTCCATGATGGACATCGCATCCGGTGTCCCATGACGGACATCGCATCTGCCCTCTCATGATGGACACCGCACCTGCCATCCCACGATGGACATCACATCTTCGGTCCCATGGCGGACACCGCACCTGCCCTCGCATGAGGGACGCCGCGCCCGCCCACCATGACGGCCCGTCATCGACGGGCAGGCATCAGCAGCGGGAAGGCGTCAGCGGCGACAGGCAGGCATCCGCAACGGCCAGGCGTCAGCGGTGACAGGCAGGCATCCGCAACGGGCAGGCGCCGGCAGCGCGCCTCGGCCACGGCGCCGGATCAGCGGCCCGACCAGACAGGGGAGGCGCTGTTCATCTCGAGCGCATCCATGCGCCGCGCCGCGGGTGAAGGCGGAGCCGCCGCGGCCGCGCGCGCGGTCTTCCGCGCGCTCGCGACCGCCGAGGCCGCCTGGACGGCGCGCTCCTTCTCCTTGTCCGACCGGGCGCGCGCCGCCTGCTGCCGGAGCCGGTCCTCCGCTGCCGCGAGCTTCGCCTCGGCCGCGCCGAAGTTTCCTGCGCTCACCTCCTGGGCCGCGTCGAGCTGCATCATGCCCGCGTCCATCACCGCGGCGATGGTCTGGGTCTTCTCGTTCTGGTGCGCGGCGACGAGGGCCGGATCGCTCGTCACATCGTAGCGGGCGACCACCTCCTGCACGCGCGGGAGATTGCCGCTCTCGGCGTCGCGGAAGTGGAGCCGCACGCTCGCCAGCGGGTGGGAGCCGGCCGCCGGCGCGGTGACCCGCGCCCGCACGAGCATCTCGCGGTGCTGCCCGCCGAACATCGTGCCGAGCAGCACCCGGAGCGCGTCCCCGGAGCGCTCGGTGCGCTCGTTGGGGACGTCGAGCAGCTCCACGCCGGGCGCCGGGACGATCTCGACGAACGCGCCCGTCGCCGCCGTCGTCTGGAGCAGGGCGAGCTCGCGCTCGAGGACGGAGGACATCTCCCGCGCCTCGGTGAGGTGGTACAGCCGGCCGCTGGAGCCGATGGCGAGCGCGTTGAGCGTACGCTCGTCGTAGTCGGCCCCCACCCCGATCGACGTGATCTGCACCCCGTGCGCGGCGCCGCGCTGGGCGAGCGCTCCGAGGATGTCGGGAGAGGAAGGCCCGATGTTCGCCTGGCCGTCCGAGATGAGCACCACGCGCCGGACGGCGTGCGTCGACGGCGCCGTGAGCGCGTGCTGCTCCGCGAGCTGGAGGCCAGCGAAGAGGTTGGTGCTGCCGTCGGGGCCGAGCGCGGCGATGGCGCGCGCCACCGCGGGGCGCGTCGACCGGCCGAGCACCGTCGGCGAGACGCGCGCCTGCGCGGTGTCGGCGAACGACGCGACCGAGACGAGGTCGCCGTCGGGGAGCCTGTCGACGAACGCCTGCGCCGCCGCGCGGGCGTTCTCCATCTTGGGGCCTTGCATCGAGCCGGAGGCGTCCACGAGCAGCACGACCGCCGCCGGCGCGCGCGGCTGTCCGCGGGCCGCGCGCGCCGCCGGGACATCGATCCACACGCCGAGCTGCGTCTCGCGCGTCCCCGGCAGCGCGAACGCGCTCGCGCCCGCGGCGCCGATCCAGACGCCCTGGTTCCCCGCGGGCGCCGGCTCCGGCCGGGACGACGGCGCCTCGGCCGCCGCCGCCGAGGGCTCGGCCGGCTCCGCCGGGGCCGCGGCCACGGCGACCGGCTTCGCCGCCTCCTCCCGCGCCGCTGCGCCCGGCGCGACCGCCGCGGCGGTCGCGCCAGGAGGCGCCGCCGCGCTGGCCGTGCAGCCCAGAGCCGCCCATCCCATCAGCAATCCAGCGAGCATCGTCCGCATCGAGAAGCTCCTTCCGCCGCAAGCCATGGCGCGGCCCACGGGGGGACCCGCGTCCCTCCGCCGCGATCTCCCGGGCTCCGCAGCGCGCGGCTTCTACGGACCGGGCCGAAAAAAGATCTCCGGGAGAGCCGGCGTCGGCATCACCGCCGCCGGCCCTCGCACCGGCGAAAGGCCGCCGCTCCGCGCCCGGAGCCCCCTCCGAGCACACATCCATGGGTCGTCCCTGCCTGACTCCAGGGCCCATCTCGAGATCTCGCGAGATCTGCGACTCCCGACGTCCCTCCGTCGGTGGTTCAGGTCTTGCTCATTCACGACCGTCGATGGGCGATCGCCGGACCGCGGCGCCCAGACACGATGCGCCGCACGGAGCGGCGATGCCGGAGGAGGTCGATCCGATGCAACTCGCGCGAAGCAAATCTCCAGCTCTTCTCGCCGCGTTCGCGGCTGTCTTCCTCGCTGTCGGGAGCCTCCTTGCTTTGCCGGGCTACACGCTCACCGGCACGGGCGTCCGCGTGAGGACCGTCGGCGTGCTCCACGTCGATGTCTATCGGATCAGCCATTATATGGAGCAGCTCCCTGCCACCAGGTCCAAGGACGCCGTCATCGACATGGACACGGGGAAGAAGTTCGTCTGGACGATGCTTCGCGACGTCGACCGCGCGAGCATCGTCAAGGCGCTGCGGGAGGCGTATGCGTTGAACCGATACACGGACACGCCGAAGATCGAGAGGTTCGTGGCGGCGTTCGAGGGAGACCTCAAGGCGGGAGCGGAGGTCACCATCACGTACGACCCGCGCGCGAAGGCGACCACCGTCACGGTCGCCGGCGGCGGGACGGCGACCGTGGCAGGCGTCGATTTCATGAAGGCCACCTGGCGGATCTGGCTGGGCAAGATCGATCAGCCCACGTTGAGCGACGAGCTCATCGCCAGGCTGCGCTGAGGCAGGCGAGCCGCTGTCAGTCCGACGGCTTGTCGCGCACCACGAGCACCGACCGGTTCGTGTGGTTCACGACCTTCGCCGCCGTCGTGCCGAGCACCTTGTCGATGCCCGAGTAGCCGTGCGACCCGATGACGATGAGATCCGCGTTCTCCTCGTCGGCCGTCCGGCAGATGACCTCCCAGGCGACGCCGACGTGGATCACGACCTTCGCGAGGAGCTCGGGCGGCACGTCGCGCGCGAGCTGCAAGAGCTCCTCGCGGTCGCTCCGCTCCAGGATCTCGGGGACGCGGGTCGGCGACTCGTTCAACGCTTCCGCGGGCAGGCTGTGGTGCAGCCCGATCCCGCGCACGAGCACGAGCTTGCCGCCGAGCTTCTGCGCGAGATCGACGCCCTCCGCGAGGACGAGCGACGCCTTGGGGGAGCTGTCCAGTGCAACGAGGATGGTCCGGGGGTGCTTGAGACTCATGGCGTCCGCCTTTCGTGCGGTGACGTACCGCACCTTCTTTAGCCGACCTGGCGCCGGACGCGCAGCGCATCGCTCGGCGGCGGCGCCCCACGCCTCCGCGCCGGCCCGGCCGCCCGCGCCGAGCACCGCGGACGGTGCGTCCAGCGTGGATCAGGCGCGGATCATCACGCCATGGCCTCGGTCGTCCGTGAGGATCTCGAACGCCGCGCGCCGCGCCGTCGTCAGGGTCTCGATCCCGACCTCGCGGCCCAGGCTCTTCCGCCGCAGGGTGACGGTGCAGGCCCCGATCTTGGTGTTCAGGCAATGCTTCACGCCGCCAGGAGGGTTCCTGTAGGCCAGGCCCACGAAATCGCCGGCGGACGCGGAGATCTCCCCCTCGACGCTCAGCCGATCGGTCTCCGTCCGGAAGCGCCAGGTGAAGTAGTCGAACGAGGCGTCGGCGCGGACCGACTGGACGAGCGAGCTGAGCGCGATCTCCTCGCCGCGGTGCCGGAGGACCAGCGGCGTCATGTTCGGCGTCCAGAACGGTCCTACCTTCAGTCGAGCCGTGGCGACCTCGAGGAAGCTGTCCGGGTGGCTGTCGAACCCGGCGACCTGCCCCCAGGCGTAGAGGTCCGTGTGCTTCGTCCCCCAGTTGTGGTTCTGGCTGCCCACCCAGCCCGAGACGCCCACTTCGCGCCCAGCGACGCGGAGGAGGCCGCTGTAGACGGCCATCGGCGCGCCGACCAGCGCCTTCGCCTTCGGCAGCGGGGCGCCGTAGAGGGCCGCTGGAAGCAGCAGCAGGGGCTCCCCGCCGCCCTCGTAGGCGAGGTCCCAGGTGATGGCGTGCTCCCCCTCGCCCGCCGCGCCGGTGAGCCTGCCAAGGCTCAGCCGGGCGCCGTCGATGGCGACCGCCAGGCTGTCGCGGGCGAACGAGCAGCGCCCGGCGAACGGGACCTCGCGCTTGGCGACGGCGTGGCGCCCCGACTCGCCGTCGAAGTAGACCGCCCAGAGCTCACCCTCCGCGGCCTCGGGCCGCCCGGCCGGGCTGAACAGCGTGTACCGGATCCAGAAGGCGAGCGGCCGCGTCGGGTGGTTCGCGCGCTGGAAGAAGCTCTCGTAGAAGCCGCCCCGCTGCCCCGGCCGGTAACGCGCGTGGTTCGCCTGCTCCCGGATCGTCCTCGCCTTCGCGACCGCCATCGAGCCCCCCGCTCCTCCAGCCTAGTGCCCCCGCTTCGACCCGCCGCTGAGAAGATCGGCGATGACCCGCTCCAGATCGTCGAGCGAGATCGGCTTCGCGATCTTCGGGTTGTCCACCCGCTCCACGAACTCGCGCGCGCTCGGCGTGAAGGCGCCGCCCGACATGAAGGCCATCTTCGGCAAGAGCTGCGGGAACCGCTCGGCGATCTCGTCGTACAGGGCCATCCCGCTCATCTGCGGCATCAGGAGATCGCAGACGATCGCGTCGATCCGGCCGCCGCGGTCCCGCAGGAGGTCGAGCGCCTCGTGCCCGCTCTTGGCCACGAGCACCTCGTGCCGCTCCTCGAACGCGCGCGCGAAGGCGTTGAGCAGCATCGGCTCGTCGTCGACGAACAGGATCGTCCCGCGCGACGACGCGCGCGGCGGCTCCGGCGGCGGCCGCGGCGCGGGAAGATCCGTGGGGTTGAGGCCGGTCAGGCGGATCGTGAAGACGGTCCCGACGCCGGGCGTGCTCGACACCGTCATCGTGCCGTGCTGCTCCTCGACGATGTTGCGCGACACCCAGAGCCCGATGCCCGGGCGCGCGCTCTCTTCCTTCGTCGTGAAGAACGGGTCGAAGATCCGCTCGACGACCTCCGGGGTCATCCCGCGCGCGTTGTCCTCCACCTCGACGTGGTGGACGCCGGCGTCGAAGCGCGTCGTCACGCGCACCATGTTCTCGTCGCGGGGGCGGTTCGGCATCGCTTGCGCCGCGTTGATGAACAGGTTCACGAACACCTGCGAGAGCTTGCCCGGATAGCCGACGAACGGCGGCATCTCGCCGTAGCTGCGCTCGATGCGGCAGAGCTGGCTGAGCTGCGGGCCCGTCATGCGCAGCGCGAGCTCGATCACGTCGACGAGATCGACCCGCTCGGGCTTGCGCTCGCTGCTGCTCGAGAAGAGGTTGAGGTCCGTCACGATGTCCCGCATCCGCTCGACGCCGGCGAGCGCCTCGTGGCACGAGCGATCGATGAGGTCGATGGCGCGCAGCAGGTCCTCGAACGAGCCCGAGGCGACCGGGCGCGCCGCCGAGACGAGCTTGTGCGCCCCGCTCCGGATCTGCTCCAGGTTCGCCATCACCCACGCCATGGGGTTGTTGAGCTCGTGCGCGACGCTCGCCGCGACCTGGCCGATCGAGGAGAGCTTCTCGCTGTGGAGGATCTGCGCGCGGCGCGCGACCTCCTCGGTGACGTCGCGCATGAGCGCGAGCGAGGCGTCCTCGCCGTAGAGCCGCGTGATCCGGACCGTCATCACCTTGGTCAGGCCGGCGCGCGTCCCGCAGCGGATGGTGGCCTCCCTCGGCGCCTCGGCCCGCGACGCGGACAGCACGAGCGTGCGCAGGGCCGGCACGTCCGCCGCGACCGCGAGCGCGGTGATCGGCCGGCCGATCCACGCCTGCCGCGAGTGCCCGAAGAGCGCCTCGAACCGCACGTTCAGCCGCGTCAGCATGCCCTCCTGGTCGATCGTCGCGAGGACGTCGGACGAGAGCTCGACGATCTCACGGTAGCGCTCCTCGGAGGCGAACAGCGAGCGCTGGGCGTACGCCTCGGCGAAGCGGTGCTCGAACTGGAGCAGCAGCGCGTCGACGGCGCGGAGCACGTCGATCGAGGACGAGCCGTCGGCCTCGGCGTCGTCGTGCGTCGTGTCGAGGACGCCCGCGACCGCGGTGCGGAACTCGGACGCGGCGATCAGCGGAGCGCTGATGGAGTACCCGGTCGCGTAGCGCTGCTCGACCAGGTGCGTGATGAACTCGTCGAGCAGCGTCTCGCTGCCATCCTCGAGGATCCTGGTGAACGCGGCGAGCCAGGAGCGCACGTTCTCCGTGACCTCGCCCACGGGCCGATCGGTGTACCGGCCCCGCTCCGGCGGCAGCGCCAGCACGTTCTCGATCCAGTCGTCGATGAGCTCGTCCTTGTGCCGCTTGCAGAGGTCGAGCAGCCGCCGGCGCGCGAGCGCCATCGACGTCTCCGCGTTGGTCGGCGGTCCATGGATCTGCGAGCGCCGCTCGCCGTCCCCCCCGCTGCGTCCGCCCCGCGACTCCGGGACCTGCGAGCGCCGCTCGCCGTCCCCTCCGCCGCGCGCGCCCCTCGACTCCGGGATCTGCGAGCGCCGCTCGCCGTCCCCTCCGTTATGCGCGCTCTTCGCTTCCGGAAGCTCACGCTTGGCTTCCTCGTCCGCTGCCATCGCTGTTACCTGCCGCGGAGGACCTCGCAGCCCATGAACGCACGGAGCGGCTCCGGCACGACCACCGTGCCGTCCGCCTGCTGGTACTGCTCGAGGATCGCGATGACCGTCCGCCCCACCGCGAGCGCCGACCCGTTCATCGTGTGGACCAGCCGCGGCTTCGCCTTCGGCTCCGGCCGGTAGCGGATCTGGGCGCGGCGCGCCTGGAAGTCGCCGAAGTTCGAGCAGCTCGAGATCTCGCGGTACACCCCCTGGCCGGGCAGCCACACCTCGAGATCGTACGTCTTCTGCGAGCCGAAGCCGAGATCGCCGGTGCAGAGCGCCGACACCCGGTAGTGCAGGCCGAGCCGCTTCAGGACCTCCTCCGCGTGCGTGGTGAGCAGCTCGTGCTGGCGGGCGGAGTCCTCTGGCGCCGAGAACCGCACGAGCTCGACCTTGTCGAACTGGTGCTGCCGGATGAGCCCGCGGACGTCGCGCCCGTGGCTGCCCGCCTCGCTGCGGAAGCACGGCGTGTAGGCCGCGTAGGCGATCGGGAGCGACGCGCCGTCCAGGATCTCGTCGGCGTGGAGGTTCGTGACCGGGACCTCGGCCGTCGGGATGAGGTACAGGTCGTACGCCCTCTCCGGGTCGCTCTTCTGCGTCTTGAACAGGTCCTCGGCGAACTTGGGCAGGTTGCCCGTGCCGAACAGCGCCGTGTCCTTGACGAGGAAGGGCGGCAGCACCTCGAGGTAGCCCTGCTCGCGCGTGTGCAGGTCGAGCATGAACGAGATGAGCGCCCGCTCGAGGCGGGCGGCGGCGCCCATCAGCACGGTGAAGCGCGCCCCCGAGAGCTTCGCCGCGCGCTCGAAGTCGAGGAGGCCGAGGGCCGTGCCGATGTCCCAGTGCGACTTCGGCGCGAACGAGAAGCTCGGCTTCTCGCCCCACGTCCGGACGACCACGTTGCCCTCCTCCCCCGCGCCCACGGGCACCGACGGGTCCGGCAGGTTGGGCACCATGGAGAGCAGCTCGGTCATCCGCTTCTCGAGCTCGGAGACGACCTGCTCGGCCTCCTTGATCCGGGTCGACAGGGCCTTCAGCTCGTCGCGCTTCTGCGCGAACTCAGGCGATTTCTTGTCGAGGCGCGCCATCGCGTCGTTCGCCGCGTTGCGCTCCGCCTGCGACCGCTCGAGCTCCTGGATGTTGGACCGCCTCGCGCTGACCGTGGAGGCGAAGTCGTCTCCGAGGCTGGCGGCGGCGGCGGGCGAGCGGAGAGCGAGCGCCGCGCGCACCTCGTCGAGGTGCTCCGCGACGTAGCGAGGATCGAGCATACCCCAGGGTTTAGCCGAAGCCTGCACGCGCGTCAGCAGCCGCGACGCGCCGCTCCGAGGATGGGCCCGCTCCCCGCCAGACGCTCGGCGGGGAGCGGCGCGCAGGGAGGCGCTAGGCGCTGGCGCCCAGGCTGCGCAGCACGAACTGGAGGATGCCGCCGTGCTGGTAGTAGTCGACCTCGTTCGGCGTATCGATGCGCGCGGTGACGGTGAAGGTCTTCTTCGCCCCGCCTTCCCCGGTCGCGACGACGTTGAGCTTCTTGCCCGGCGTGAGGTTGCCCGAGATGCCGTCGATCTCGAACACCTCGCGCCCGGTGAGGCCGAGGGTGGACGCGTCCTCGCCCGGCGCGAACTCGAGCGGGAGCACGCCCATGCCGACCAGGTTCGACCGGTGGATGCGCTCGAAGCTCTTCGCGATGACCGCGCGCACGCCGAGCAGCTTGGTCCCCTTGGCCGCCCAGTCGCGCGACGACCCGGTGCCGTACTCGGCGCCGGCGATCACGAGCAGCGGCACGCCCTCGGCCTTGTACTGCATGGCCGCGTCGTAGATCGTGGTCTTCTCGCCGTCGGGCAGGTGCACCGTGATCCCGCCTTCCTCGCCGGGGCGAAGGGCGTTCTTGAGGCGGATGTTCGCGAACGTGCCGCGCATCATCACCTCGTGGTTGCCGCGGCGGGCGCCGTACGAGTTGAAGTCCGCGGGCGCGACGCCGTGCTCGACCAGGTACTTCGCGGCGGGGCTGTTCTTGGCGATGTTGCCGGCCGGGGAGATGTGGTCGGTCGTCACCGAGTCGCCGAGCAGCGCGAGCACGCGCGCGGCCCGGATGTCGGTGAGCGGCGCCGGCTCCTTCGACAGCCCCTCGAAGAACGGCGGCCTGCGCACGTAGGTCGAGCCCTCGTCCCACACGAACGTCTGGCCGCCCGGGACCGCGAGCTTCTGCCACTCCTCGTCGCCGGCGAAGACGTTCTCGTACTGCACCTGGAACTGCTCGGGCCGCACGGCCGTCCGGATGGCCTCGTTGACCTCGGCCGAGCTCGGCCAGATGTCCTTGAGGTACACCGGCTCGCCGTTGCGATCCGTGCCGACCGGCTCCTTGAAGAGGTCGGCGTCGACGTCGCCGCGCAGCGCGTACGCGACGACGAGCGGCGGAGAGGCGAGGAAGTTCATCCGCACGTGCTGGTTGATGCGGCCCTCGAAGTTGCGGTTGCCCGAGAGGACGCTCGCCACGACGAGATCGTTGTTGCGGATCGTGTCGCCGATCACGTCCGGCAGCGGCCCGGAGTTGCCGATGCATGTCGTGCAACCGTAGCCGACCAGGTGGAAGCCGAGCGCCTCGAGGTACGGCAGGAGCCCCGCCTGGCGCAGGTAGTCGGTGACGACCTTCGACCCGGGGGCGAGCGACGTCTTCACCCACGGCTTCACCGTGAGCCCGCGCTCGACGGCCTTCTTCGCGAGCAGGCCCGCGCCCAGCATGACCGCCGGGTTCGACGTGTTGGTGCAGGACGTGATCGCGGCGATCACGACCGAGCCGTGGCGCAGCGTGTAGCGCGTGTCGCCCTCGGTGATCTCCGCCGGGCGCATGACCTTCTCGAGCGCGGGCGCGCGCGCGGCAGCATGGCCGGCCCCCTCCTCGAGGAACGCCTTGACCGCGGGCGCGTCGGCCGCGGCGAACTCCTTCTCGAGCATGCCCTGGAGCGAGGCGCGGAAGGTGCGCTTCGCGTCGCGCAGCGGGACGCGGTCCTGCGGCCGCTTCGGGCCGGCGATCGACGGCACCACGTCGCCGAGGTCGAGCGAGAGGGTGTCGCTGAAGACGGGGTCCGGGGTGCTGTCCGTGCGGAACAGCCCCTGCTCCTTGTAGTAGGCCTCGACGAGCGCGACGAGCTGCGCGGGCCGGCCGGAGAAGCGCAGGAACGCGATCGTCTCGTCGTCGACGGGGAAGAAGCCGATCGTGGCGCCGTACTCGGGCGCCATGTTGGCGATCGTGGCGCGGTCCGGGAGCGAGAGCGCGCTCAGGCCGGGGCCGTAGAACTCCACGAATTTCCCGACCACCTTCTTCTGCCGCAGCATCTGCGTCACCGTGAGGACGAGATCGGTCGCGGTCGCGCCCTCGGGCAGGCTGCCGTGGAGCTTGAAGCCCACGACCTCGGGGATGAGCATCGAGAGCGGCTGGCCGAGCATCGCCGCCTCGGCCTCGATGCCGCCGACGCCCCAGCCGACGACCCCGAGCCCGTTGATCATCGTGGTGTGCGAGTCGGTGCCGACGAGCGTATCCGGGTAGACCAGCGTGCCCTGCCGCATGACGGCGCCCGCGAGGTACTCCAGGTTGATCTGGTGGCAGATGCCCTGGTCGGGCGGCACCACGCGGAAGTTCGTGAACGCCTGCGCTCCCCAGCGGAGGAACGCATAGCGCTCCTCGTTGCGCTCGAACTCGAGCGCCGCGTTCACCTTCACGGCCGTCGAGGACGCAAACCGGTCGACCTGGACCGAGTGGTCGATCACGAGATCGACGGGCTGGAGCGGGTTGATCTTGAGCGAGTCGCCGCCGAGCTTCGCGAGCGCCTCGCGCATGGCGGCGAGATCGACCACGGCGGGCACGCCGGTGAAGTCCTGGAGCAGCACGCGCGCGGGGTGGAAGGCGATCTCCTGCGAGGGGCGGGCCTTCGGGTCCCAGTTGAGGACGGCCTCCACGTGGTCCTTGCGCACGACGCGCCCGTCCTCGTGGCGGAGGAGGTTCTCCAGGAGGATGCGGAGCGAGAAGGGGAGCTTGTCGATCGACGCGCCGCCTTGCGCCAGCGAGGTGAGCTTGTAATAGGTGTATGTTTCGGCTTGAACCGTCAGCGTGCTCTTGGTGCCAAAGCTGTCGACCATGCGGCCTCCTCCAACGTCCGGAGCGCCCTTGTAGGCGCCCCGAAGCCGCTAATCTAGTGTTATGTGCGCGCGCTTCACCCTCGCCGTTCCGGACTTTGCGACCCTCATCGCACTGCTCGAGTCGTCCTCTGGCGCGGGCCGAGCAGGCGGCGGCCCGGCTCGGTCGATTGCCGCTGATCCGGAGATAGCGGCAAGGTTTCGGCCTCGTTTCAACATCGCACCTGCGACCGTCCACCCGGTGCTGCGCGCGCGGGACGGCCGGCGCGCGCTGGTGGCGGCGACCTGGGGCTTCGTGGGGCGTTTCGCCAGGGGCGGCGCCGGGCCTGCGCTCCTGGCCAACGCGCGCGCCGAGAGCGCGCGGGCGAAGCCGACGTTCCGCGAGGCGTTCGCGGCGCGCCGCTGTGTGGTGCCGGCGGACGGCTTCTACGAGTGGACCGGACCCAAGGGCGCGCGGCGGCCCACCTGGTTCCACCCTGCGGACGGCGGGCTGCTCCGCCTGGCGGGGCTGTACCAGCCGGCGAAGGACCTCGACACGGGGGAGCCCGACCTCCGGTTCACGATCCTGACCACCGAGGCGAACGCCGACGTCGCGCCGATCCACGACCGCATGCCGGTCCTGCTGGGCCCCGGGGACGTGGACCTCTGGCTCGGCCTCGGCGACGGAGCGGACGCGGATCGGGCCGAGGCGCTGCTCCGGCCGGCGCCTCGCGGCGCCCTCGCGGCGCGCGCCGTCTCGCCGCGGGTCAACTCGGTCGCGCACGACGACCCCGCCCTGCTCCAGGAGCTCGCGGCGGAGGCCGCTGCTCCCAAGGCCGCTGCCCCGAAGGCCGGCGGCACGCTTCCGCTGTTCGATCTCGATGGCGGCGCGAGGCCCGCCGTCCCCTCCGGCCGGACCTCGCGCCGCTGATCGACGGCAACGTGCGTTGATGTGCGCTGGCTGGCTTGCGATGGTCAGCGGGCGGAGGCGCTGCTCGCGCGACCGCCCTTGCGGCCTGTGCGGCTGGTCTTCGCCGGTCGGCTCGCCTTGCGCGCGGGCGCGGCTCGCCCGGTCTTCGCGGGCGCCGTGGCCGCTGTCTTCTTCCGTCCGGTCGCGGTGGTGCGGCGCCCCTTCTGCGCGGCCCGCGCCGGTTCGGCGCGCTGCGTCGACGCGCGCTTCGCGGGTGGACGCTTGGCCGCCGCCTTGCGCGCCGACGGCTTCGCCGTGCGCGCGCGGCGGCCGGCGGTGGCGGCGGGCATGCTCTTCGCGACGTTCCGAGCGAGGAGCGCCTCCACGTCGCTCTCGCGCACCTGGCCGAAGCGCGCCTCCAGGCGGCTGCCGAGCTCCTCGAGGCGCGCGGCGCCCATGGCGCTCTCGACCTGGGGGAAGAGCTCCTTCTCCTCCTCCTCGACGTGGTGCTGCACGAGCTCCTTCAGCACGCCGAGCCTGGCGTGAAAGGTTTCGTCACCCGGCTCGGTGCTGAGCAATTTCTGCAACATGACGTCGACGAGCGCGTGCTCCTCGTACGAGGTCGGGATCAGGGGGGAGGCGCCGAGCGCCTCCCGGCTCTCGGGGTAGAAGAGCTCCTCCTCGATGGCCGAGTGGCTCACGAGGGTCGCCACGAGCTCGTCGCGGAGCGCGCTGATCTCGTCGCTGTCAGCCTGCGACATGCGCTCGAAGAGCTCTTCGACTTCCTGGTGATGCTCCTTCAATAGGTCGGTCGCCTTCATGCGGGGACTCCTCTCACGGAAAGATGAAGCGCCGTCGAGGCGCTTGGCCTGTGCGGCCTGCGGGTTTGCGCGAAGCATGCCAGGCGAAATGGGCGCGCGAAGCGAGCGCACGACGCGCACGCGCGGGCGCGGGCGTACGTCGTTTGGCCAACCCGCGCGGGGGCGTCGCGGCGCGCGACGCGGGGCGTGCTGCCCCGCAGCGAGGCATCATGGCGCCGCTGGAGCGTGATCGAGCGCGGCCTGCGCGATGTCGCGGACGCCTTCGCCCGCGCAGGGCGCCGGCGCGCCGCCGGGCGCCGTCAGCGGGCTTTCGTCGGCTCGCAGGCGCGGGCGCAGGTCGATCGCGCGGGCCTCAGTTCGCGCCCCATACGTTGAGCACGGCCGCCGTTTCCGCGTCGATCGTGGCCGGCTCCCGTTGCGCCGCGGGCGCGCGCACGGACAGGTCGAACGTCACGGTACGCCGGAAGAGCGACACGGTGGCGAGGGGCATCACCTCGCGACGGTTGAAGGCGCAGGTCGGGTCCACGTCGAGGTCGCAGAGATAGGGGGGAACGCCGAGTCGACCCGAAAGCACGAGGTTGCCCCACCGGGTGGAGTAACGATCGCCGAGGGCGGCGATCTGGGGGCCGCGCTCGACGCCCTCGAGGCCGGAGGCGACCGCCGCCAGATCCTTCCCGAGCGGTTTGCGGGCGAACGAGAGGCCGAGGGCGGCGATCGCCGTGCGCGCGACGTCGATGATCTCGGTCGGGGCAGCGACGCGCTGGCCGGCGTACAGATCACCGGGAAAGTGGACATAAAGCGGGAGCGTCAGGACGGGCTCCTGGAGCTCCATGCCCTCGCCGTAGAGCACGGCGTCGGAGCGCCCGCTGGCCAGATCGCCGGTCACGATGAAGAGGGTCTCGTCCCACAGGCCGGCGGCCTTGAGGGTCCCGATGAGGTTGCCGAGGGCGCGGTCCTGGCCGGCGAGGGCGATGGAGAAGAGGTCGCGGATCCGGTCGCGATCCTCGGGGCTGAGCACATCGCGGCGCCGGTTCCTCAGCCTGGCCAGCACCTGGGCGGCGCGGCGCGGCTCGACGGGGCCGGCGTACTCGGCGGGCTTGAGGGCGTTCAGCTCCTTCGGGGTGACCTCCCAGGGCGGATGGCCGCCGCGCGCGTGGACGAACGCGAGGAGGCGGTTGGAAGCGTCCTGGCGGACGGTCTCGCTGATCCAGGTGGCGGCGGCGTCGATCGGGGTGGTGGCCGGCTCGCCGCTCGTCGGGGGGTGCTCGAGGACCCGGGACCAGCCGGGTCCGAAGCCGAACGCCCGGAACGTGGTGGGGACGCCGGTGAAGAACCCGGTGCGGATGCTGCTGTCGCTCGCGATGGCGCCGATGGTGGTGACGTGGGCGGGGAGGCGGGCCCCGGTGTCGGCGACGGTGTGGGCCGGCGGCGGAAGACCGGTGAGCAGCGACGCGGCCACGGCGGACACGACCGTGCTCGGCCCGCGGTGGTGATCGAACGTCGTCGCTGACGTCGCGAGCTCCGAGAGCGTCGCGAGGTGCGGCTCCGGACGACCGCTCCAGGGGGGCAGATCGGGCCGCTCGACCCCGTTCAGGGCGACGATCACGACGGCGCGCGCTGCGGGCACGGACGGAGGCGGCTCCGGCGATCCGGCGAGGACGGGGTCGCCGAAGAGGATGCGTCCGCCGCGGGCCGCGGCGGCGGCGCGGAGCTCGAGGGAGATGAGGGACCCGGCGAAGGGCGCGAGCGGCAGCTCGACGTCGGTCCAGGTCGCCTTGTCGCCGCCCTCGACGTGGACGCGATGGATCACGAGGGGCTCCTGGCCGTCGCGGAGGACGCGGATCTCGGCGTCGCCTTCTCCCGAGCCCAGCGCGCCGATGGAGGTGTGGAGGCGGGTCACCCTGGAAGGGCGAAAGGCGCAGCGGACCGCGCCCGGCGCGCGCAGCGCGATGGACCGGTGGGGGACGCCCGACAGCGCGGCGGCAGGCGCGACGACGTCGCGCAGGGTCGGGGGGCCGTACGTGGCCGGGTCCTCGTCCGGGATGCCCACGCGCACCCAGTCGACGTCGGCGAACGACTCCCCCTCGCGGAGCCGGCCGGAGAACTGGAGCGTGAGGGTGTGCAGGCCGGGGTCGGCGGGGAGCGTGGTGGTCGGGGTCGAGGCGATGCGGATCTGGTCGCGCTGGAGGCGGAGCGTTCCGAGCAGCTGGTCGTCCAGGGAGACGGTGGCGTACTTGGAGGTGAGCCCGACGGCCCGGGCGGACACGAAGATGGGGCTCGCGGACGGCAGGACGAACGTGAGCTTGATCTGCCGCTCCGAGATCCGCGCCCAGGTGGATCCATCGTGCTCGACCGCCTGGATGCCGGTGGGCACGGTCCCTTGCCACGCGAAGCGGCCGAGGAGCGCGCCCGCGCCGGTATCGAACAGGAGCCCTCGGTGCTCGAGATCGCAGCTCGGCAGCTCGTCGATGAGGTGCACGACGTCGCGCGCCGGCGGCGGAGGCGTCGCCCGCGGGCTCGCGGACGCTGCGGCCGGGGCGCCGGAAGGCAGATCGCGGGTCGACGTCTCGCACCCGGTGCAACCGGAGAGGAGCGCGGCCGCGGCGGAGGCGAGCGTGAGCGCGAAGGAGGGATGGCGGGTTCGGATCACGCGGGCGCGCACGGGGCGTCCTCTACCACGAGCGGGGTGCCCTGCCTGTGGCTGGGCACCCCGGGGCGAGCGCCGGCTTCTCGATTGCCTGGGGGAGCGCTCGTGGCGCGCTCAGCGGCGCCACGGCGGCGCGACGCGGAGCCGGGTGAGGCGGCCGGCTTTGACGACCGCGAAGCGCACGCGCTCCTCGTCCCGGAGCTTCGCCCGGATCTCGTAGGCGCCGTCCTTGGGCGCGAGCGGCAGCTTGACGCTGCCGGTACCGACCTTCCGCCCGTCCACGAAGAGCGTGTCGCCCGCGCCGGCGATCACCTCCAGCATGCCCTGCCCCTCGGGCACCTTGTGCTCGGCGGCCAGCGGCAGATCCTCGGGGAGCACGGGGTTCGACGTCGTCTCGCCGATCGGCCCGGCGGCAGCCGGGGCCGGCGTGGCGACGACCGCCGCCGCGACCACGCTCGACGAGCCGGCGGCGGCAGGCACAGCGCCGGGCGGGGCAGCGGTCGCGGGCTCCGCGGCCGGCGGGCTCGGCTGGTCGGAGGGCGGCGAGGCGGCCTGCAGCTCGTGATCGCGCGACAACCGCGCGGCCACCGCGAAGACGAACGCCGCCACCGCGAAGAGGACCCACATCGTCATGCGGTTGTCGCGGGCGGGCGGCTGCGGCGTCGGCACGTAGGCCGACGGCCGGCGCACGCGGCGCGGCGTGGGCGACTCGTCGATGGCGGGCGCCGGGGCGGGGGCCGCGAGCCGCGCGGCGGGCGGCGCCGCGGGGACCCTGAGCGCGGCGGGCGCAGGCGCCTCGACGACCGGCGGCGGCGGGAGCGAGCCCAGCGTCAGCAGCCGCTCGGGCTTCGGGTACTCCAGCGCGGGCAGCGTGGCCTCCGGCCTGCGGGGCGCGGGCGCCACGCCGGGCACGGCCGGCGTCACGCCCGCCAGCAGAGCAGCGTCCACCTGGGGGCTCCGCGCCGCGCGCACGCTGACCACATCGCCTTGAAGCTCGGCGAGATCGCTCGGAACCCGTGCGTTGACCAGCGCGCTGGAGAGCGCCGTCGCCTCCTCCTCGCGCGCGCTCGCGAACGCCGTGTCCTCGTCCTCGCCGTCCACGGACAGCACGTGGACAGACATGGCCGAGCCCGGCCCCGACACCGCCGAGCTCGGCGCAGCCGAGCCGCGCGCCGGCATGGCCGATCGCGGCGCCACCGAGCCGGGCACCACCGTGAGCTGGTCGTCGGTGAGCTCGACCGAGGCGCGCGACGACGCGGCGGCGGCGTCGCCGGCGAGCTCCGGCGGCAGCGCCGCGACCGGGGCGGCCCGCTCCGGGACGCGCCGCACGCCGCGGAGCGTCTCCTCCTCGTAGGCCACGGCGGGGGCGAGCAGGTCCTCTCCCTCGCGGCTGATCACCCGGCGCACGCCGCCGCGCGCCGCGACGTCGTTCAGCACGTCCTCGACGAGGCCCGCGGCGAACTCCCCCGAGGTGATGACCGATCGCGGCGACGTCCCGCGGGCGAGCGCTCTCAGGAGCGAGCGCGCCGGCTCGGGCGTCGCGTCGGCGGTCGCGCCCATCCCCTCCAGGTCGAGGACGACGCGCTCGACCTGCATCACCGGCGGCCCGTGGAACAGCCGCTGGGCGGCCCGGGCCGCCGCGATCGCGGGCAGGAGCTGCTCCGCGAGCGTCCCCTCGAACCCGGGGCGCGGCGGCGCCGCGAGCTCGCTCTCCGGCAGAGGCTCCACCACGAAGCGGCCGGAGCCGACGCCGAGGAGCGCCGCGAGCACGGAGGGGCCGCGGTGGAACGTCCCGTCCTGCGCCGTCCGGGTCGCGCCGGCGGGGCGGCCGTCCTTGAGCAGCACCTCGTACAGGAACGCGGCGTCTCGGACCGACACGAGCGCGTCGGGCCGGCGCGCGCACGAGAGCGACAGCAGCGTCCGCGCCGTCATGCCGTCGAGCCGCCCGCGGACCTCGCCGCCCGTCGCGATGCGCTCGGCGACGCGCCGCCTGCCCCGCAGGACCTCGTGCACCCGCTGCACGAAGGCCGCGGCGCTCTCCTCCTTGCGGAGGTAGCCGTCGGCCTGGGCGCCGAGCTCGCGGAGCCGCTGGAGCAGGTCCTCCTTCCAGGAGAGCAGGATGACAGGCACGTCGCGCAGCGCGACGTCGCGCTTGAGCGCGCGGCAGAGGGCGAAGCCGTCGAGCCGCGGCATCAGCACGTCGCTCACGACAAGGTCCGGCGTCGTCTGGTACGCGAGGTCGAGCGCCCGCGCGCCGTCGTGCGCCTCGTGCACGTTCGCGCCTGCGGCCCGGAGCACGCCGGCGAGGAACCACGTCACCGCCGGATCGTCGTCCGCCACCACGATGTCGAGCGCGTCGAGCGCCGCGTCGCCCGGCGCCGCGCTCGATGCGATCGACGCGCTGATCGTGCGCGCCGGCGACTTCGCGCGGATCTCGCTGTGCAGCCGCGAGCGCTCGCCCTCGGGCGCGCTCGGCGCGATCATCCACGGGGCGAGCGGCAGCGCGCCCTCCGGCCCGTTCGGCGAGAACCGCACGCCGCCCTGCGAGCGGATCGTCACGAGATCGCGGATGCGCGCCACCGCGCCCCAGAGCGCCGCGAGGACCTCGGCGCCGTCGCCGAGATCGACGTGCTCCCCGCGGCTCCTCGGCTCGGCGGCGTCGCAGAGGCCGCGGCGAAGCTCCTCGGCGAGGCGCGCCCCGAGCTCGTCGAGGTTGACGGCCCCGAGCGGCCCGCGAGCGGCCCGCGCGGTCTCAGCGCGCACGCAGGCCACCGCTGCCTCCGCGGCGGCGCGCCGGAGCGCGTCCGGCGACACGGGCTTCGGCAGCGCGCGCGCGGCGCCGAGCGCCACGTAGGGAGCCGCGTCCTCGGGCCGCGTGAAGCGGCCGACGGCGACGACGGGGACCAGGTCGGTCAGCGGATCGGCGGCCAGCGCCTCCGCCAGCCCGCGCGCGCCCGGCATGTCCGCGTCGAGCAGGACCAGATCCGGAGCGAAGGCCCGCGCGAGATCGATCGCCGTCTCCACGTCGTCGGTCCGCTCGACCTCGAACGACGGCCCGACGTCGGCGCTCGCCGAGTCGAACGCCTCGGCGAGCGGCGCGGCGCCCACGACGAGGACCGTGATCGGCGCGTCGATCGACGCGGCCGGAGCGGCCTCGGGCGCCCCGGCGGGGGGCGCCTGCTCCGCGCCGCGCGTCGAGGACGCGCGCGCTTCCTCTTCCTCCTCGAGCGAGAGCGGCTCGGCGGCGAGCGCGCGGCCGTTGCTCACGCCCGCGATCCACGTCGTGGCCTGGCCCTTGGCCACACCCGCGCCATCCGGCCGCGCGCTGGCGCTGCGTGCGTTCGGCTGATCCGCGCCAGCGCGCGCGCGGGGCGGCGCCGACGCCTGCTCGGGCGGCGCGGCGGCGCGCGCGGGCGCCTGCTCGCCCATGGCCGACTGCCCCCAGGCCAGGGCGGGCAGCTCCTCGAGCAGCTTCCGCAGGGCCGCCGCGGCCTCGCCGCTGAGCCGCGCGCCGTTCGCGGCGACGAGCTGCGACTCCCCTTCGGCGAGCCGCTCGGCCACCCGCACGAAGCGCAGGAGGCGCGCCCCCGCGCCGAGCGAGTGCAGGCGCCGCTTCAGCTCCTCGACGAGCCGCGGCGCATCGCCGTCTGCCTCGATCCGCCGGACCATCTCGCGGAGCTCCGCCACGCGGCGACCCAGGTTCGCCACGAACTCGGCGCGCGCTCCGCCCAGCCGCTCGTGCCGAGCCTCGCTCGCTGGATTGCTGCGCGGCCCCGCGTGCTCCACTGCCGTCGATCCTACGCCCATTGGCGGTCCCGTATCACAGGAGGATCGGACACCCGAACTTCTCGGCGATCGCGCCCCCGCGCCCGTGGCTCCCGGCCGCGCGCCCGCGCCCCAAGGTCACCTCACGGCGGCCCCAGCTCGGCGGCGATCTGCTCCCGGACCCATGCGCCGGCGGCGCGCGTGCCGAGCGTGCCGCCCACATCGACCGTGCACATCCCCTGGTCGAGCGCCAGGGAGACCCAGCGCTCGATGCGGCGCTCTTCCTCGGGCCACCCGAGGTGAGCGAGCAGCAGCCCCGCGGTGAGCATCGCCGCGAACGGGTTCGCGATGTCCTTGCCGGCGAGCGGCGGCGCCGACCCGTGCACCGGCTCGAACAGCGCGACCCGCGCCGGATCGGACGCGTGCACGTTCGCGCTCGCCGCCATGCCGAGCCCCCCCTGCAGCGCCGCGCCGAGATCGGTCACGATGTCGCCGAACAGGTTGTTCGTCACGATCACCTGGAATTGCGCCGGATCCTGGATGACGTACAGGCAGAGGGCGTCCACGTAGACGTGGTTCGACTGGATCTCCGGATACTGGGCGCGCACCTCGTGGAAGACGCGCAGCCAGAGCTCGTGCGCGTGCCGCATCGCGTTTGACTTGTCCGCCATCGTGACCCGCGTCCGGCCGTTCGCGCGCGCGTAGTCGAACGCCGCGCGGATGATCCGCTCGACGCCCTTCCTCGTATTTACGTCCTCATTGATCGCGACCTCGTCGGGGGTGCCGCGTTTGAACTGCCCGCCCATCCCGACGTAGATCCCCTCGGTGTTCTCGCGGAACACCACGAAGTCGATGTCCTTCGCCGTGCGGCCTTTGAGCGGCACCAACCGGTCCGACAGCGCGCGGACGGGCCTCACATTGGCGTATAGGTCGTAGCCGAAGCGCATGCCGAAGAGGATGTCGCGCGCGTGCTCCAGGTTGGGCACACGGGGATCACCCAGGGCGCCGAGCAGCACCGCCGAGCACTCGCGCTGGATGGCGATCTGGATCTGGTTCGGGAAGGTCGTCCCGTCGCGCAGGTACCGGTCGGCGCCGAGATCGAGCTCCCAGAGGTCGATCGGCAGCCCTGCTCGCTCCTGATAGAGCTCGAGCAGGAGCTTCGCCTCGGCGATGACGGATGGGCCGATGCCGTCACCGCCGATGATCGCGATTTTCTTCTTCTTTTTGGCTGCCACGAGGTCGCGCTCCCGGTCAGCCGAGCGCGCGTTCGACCGGCACGTACTCCAGCCGGTGGGCCGCTGCGACGGGGCCGTAGGTCACGTGGCCGCCGTGGGTATTGATGCCGAGGGCGACGGACCTGTCGGCCTTGGCCGCGGCGACGATGCCCTGGTTGGCGATCGCCACCGCGTAGCCGATCGTCGTGTTCGTGAGCGCCCAGGTGCTCGTGTGCGAGACCGCGCCCGGCATGTTGGCGACGCAGTAATGAACGACCCCGTGCACCTCGTAGGTCGGGTTGTCGTGGGTCGTCGGGCGGCAGGTCGCGATGCACCCGCCCTGATCCACGGCGACGTCGACGACGACCGTCCCTCTCTCCATGCGGCGGATGTGCTCCTCGGTCACGAGCTGGGGCGCCTTGGCGCCGGGCACGAGCACCGCGCCGACCACGAGATCGGCGCGCTCGCACATCATCTCGATGTTCTCCGCGTTGGAGTAGAGCGTCTCGATCGCGCCCCCGAACACGTCTTCGAGGTAGCTCATCGTCTCGGCGCGGACATCGAGCACGGTGACCTGCGCCCCCATCCCGACCGCGATGGTCGCTGCGTTCCGGCCGACCACGCCGCCGCCGAGGATCGCCACGCGGCCGCGCCGCGTCCCCGGCACGCCGCCGAGGAGCACGCCCTTGCCGCCCCGCTCTTTCTCCAGGCACGAGGCGCCGACCTGAACGGCCATCCTGCCGGCCACCTCGCTCATGGGCCGCAGCAGCGGCAGCGAGCCGTCCTCGTGCTGGATGGTCTCGTACGCGATGCCTGTCACGCCTCGCTTGGCGAGCTCCCGCGTGAGATCCGGCTCGGCGGCCAGGTGCAGGTAGGTATAGAGGAGGAGACCCTGGCGAAAGTGGCCGTACTCGGCGGGGAGCGGCTCCTTCACCTTCACGACCATGTCGGCGCTCCACGCTTCCGCTGCCGACCTCGCGATGAGGGCGCCCGCGCGTCCGTAGGCTTCGTCGGAGATCCCGCTGCCTTCGCCGGCGCCGGACTCCACGAGGACCTTGTGCCCGTGCCCGACCAGGGCCCGGACTCCCGCGGGCGTCATGCCGACGCGGTACTCACGTGTCTTGATCTCCTTGGGGACTCCGATAAGCACGATCGCGCTCCTCTCCTCGCCGAACTGCTGAAGCGAGGCGTGTGCGACGATAGCAGAAACCTGCCCTCGCAACGCCGTGAGCCACCGAGTCAAATGCCGGTTTCCGAGGCGAGAAACCCGGAAGATCCGTTCTGAAGCTACGTTTTCGTCGGCCGGTCACACGCCCGCGGCGGCCTCGAGCGCGGCGCGGACGAGCAGCGTGATCTGTCCCGGCGAGGCGAGATCGAGCGGCCCCATCATGGCCTCTGCGTCGAGCAGCAGGAGCTCCAGAGCCTCGCAGTGCGCTGCCAGCGCGTCCTCACCGCCGTCGCCGAGCCGGACGACCGCGGCCGCGCCGTGCAGGGCGAGCGGCCAGGCTGGCGCGAAGCTCTCCTCGATGGGGAGGCCGACCAGCGCGAGCTCGACGCCGTCGCCGAGCCGGATCACGCCGAGCGGCCTCGGGATGGCCGCCTGCGGCGGAGGCTCGGCGGGGACGATGGCGTCTCCGATGCGGCGGACCGCATGAGAGAGCGTCGCCATGCGGCGCGTGCTTGCGGCGATGACGAGGTGGGGCGGCGGGGCGAAGCCGGGCCGGGCCAGACGGGTCACCAGGGACCGGAGGACCGGAAGGTGCTCCGACGGCGCGAACGGCGTCGTGAGGTCGGCGAGCGAGATACGGCGGATCTTCCCGGAGGCCGTGAGCTCCATCAGGACCTCGAGGATCAGGAGATCCGGCCCGCTGATCTCGTCGAGCAGCTCGTCGAGGTTGTGCGGCATCTGGAGCAGCGCCGCCAGCTTCTCGGCCACGGCCGCGCGCTCCGCCGGCTCCCCGAGGGGCGCCGGCGGTGAGGTCGTCGGGGTGCGTAGCGCCTCGAGCCTGAACGCGGCCGGCTCCGCGGCGCGGAGCGTGGGCGGCGGCGGCATCGACCCGCCGCGGTTGCCCTTCACGTCGCTGGCCGGCATCGGCGGGGCGGTGAAGTCGGGCAGCGAGGTCATGGCGCTCGCCAGGGGCGCGGCGCTCCCTCGGTCCGCCGCGGCGCTGTCGCCGAAGGTCGCGTCGACGCTGAACGTCTGGTGGTCCGGGAGCGGGGACAGGTCGAGATCGTCGCTCGCGGGCTCGGTCACCAGGAAGGCCTCACCGGCCGGCGCGAGCTCGGATCGCCGGCGCTGGACCTCGTCGACCTGGCGGAGCGCTTCCATCAGGAGGCGCGAGGTCGGCGCCATGATGCGGCGCGCGCTCGCCGGTTCGCCGGGTGAGAACGCGAAGTGTCCGTCCCGCTCACCGAGCAGCCGGTAGAGCGCCTTCTCCCCCTCGAGGCGGCGGTAGACGGCATCGATCACCTCCCCCGCCGAGAGCCGCAGCTCCCCTGCCCCGGTCGGCGTGGTGATGCCGAGGGTGCCGCTCCGGCGGTTCATCGCGAGCAGCTGGAGCAGGTCGACGAGCGGGACCTGCTGGAGGTCGCCGCGGATCTCCTGCGGCACCGTCGGCTTGGAGCCGCGCGGCGACGCCTCGGTGATCCGCGAGACGATGTGATCGACGTCGCCCCGCAGGACCTCGTCGAAGCCCGGATCGCCCTCGGCGCCGTCGACGAGGAAGAGGATCGGGGTATCGGCGAGGTCGGGGACGGCGGCGAACGCGTCCGCGAGCGCGTTGTCCTCGTCGAGCGCCCTGGCGGCGAGCACGACGTCGGGCCGGCGCTTGAACGCCTGCTCCACGGCTTCGAACGCGCCGTTCGCGTTGGTCACGGTGAGACCACGCGCCCTGAGCGCCGACGCGAGCGCGCCGAGCGCGTCCACGTCCGAATCAACCAACAGCACCCTGCGAGACACTGGATCGGCGCCCTCCGAGTCAGCCGAAGACCCGCAGCCCGGCCGCGCGGCCGAGCCGCTCGGCGAGGAAGTCCGCGAGCAGCGGATCGGCGGCATGGATACCCTTCACGAACCCCCCCTGATTACGCCCTACCAGGGCATACGCGCCGTGCTCCGCGAGGACACAGAGCGCCTCGATGTCGTCGCACCCTGGCGAGGATCGGAGGTCGACGGTGTGCACCACCACGTCGTCGCGCGGCGAGGCCAGCTGCGCCTTGACCTGCGCTCCCAGGCTCAGCCCGTCGTGGTGAGCGACCAGCAGGAACACGGCGCCCCCGCGGAGCGCGTTCCTGACGACCGACGTCGCGAGCAGGATCGTATCGGACACCGACAGATCGAGCGCGCGGGGCGCCGAGATCGCGGAAGCTCCGCCGGCCGCGGGGGACTCCCGGACGAGGAGGCTGACGATCTCGCCGATGCTCCGCCGGTCCTGAGGGACGCGGTGGACGATCGAGGACTTGGTGGCGTCGGCGCGCCGCCGGGCGATGCGGAGCAGCTGAGCGAGGCTCTGGCCGTCCTGGGGGAAGGTGGCGACCCCGACGAGCAGGCCCTTCGGCAGGTACCCGGCCCGCTTCTCGCTCTCGGCGACGTGGGACAGCATCCGTCGATGGCAGGCGTGGGCCTCCAGGGCGGCCGTCTCGGGCATGAGCAGGTGGAACTCGTTCTCGTCGACGCGGGCCAGGATGTCGGTGTCGCGCACGGCGCGGAGCAGGTGCTCGACGACCTGACCCGGGTTGTGCGTGTTCGCAGGGGGCGCCGGCGTGGTCCTCCAGAAGGCGAGGTCGCCTGGGCGCTCAGGTGCGGCCGCTGCATCCGGCTCGATCACGATGGTCGCGATCGTGAACCGGCGGCCGTACCGCCTGGCCTTGTCGATCTCCCGGCCGGCGACGTCGACGTAGTAGGCAAACGAGTAGGCGCTCGACGCCGGATCCTTCATCGCGGCGCCGCCCGTCGAGCGTTCGCGCTCGCCGAGGAGGGCAAGCGCCGTCGTCGCCTGCGTGGCGAGCAGCTTGACGAGGCCGTCGAGGAGCGGGGCGCGCCGCGGGGTCGAGGCCGCGCTGTCCGGGCGCCTCACCGAAGGGAACGCGGAGCTGCGGCCGGGCTCCTTCTGGAGAAGGAGATGCCCCGCGGCGAGCTTGCGGAGCGCCAGCGGGACGACGATGAGCTGCTCGCGCCGGGCGAAATCGAGGATGTCGGTCTCGGTCCCGTAGGCGGGCGCGCGGTCGAGCGGCCCCATCGCCGCGGAGCGGACCAGCTCGCTGGAGCGTTCTCCGGCGGCCAGGTAGACGGCGGACGCCGCCGCGCCCGTCGCCTCGACGAACACCTCGGCGAGCTGCTGAGCCGCCGCGTTGCGGTCACGCGCATCGGCGAGCTCGGCCACGCGGGCGATCCACCCGGCAGCGCGGGCGCTGCGCGCGGCTTCCTGCTCGAGCTGCATCCGGAGAGCCCGCTCGGCGAAGCGCAGGCGCACCGAGCCGACGGCGTTCAGCACCTCGTCCCCACCGAGCGGCAGCAAGAAGAGCCCGGCGCCGCCGAGCGCGACCGCATGGGCGCCCGCCTCGAGCTCCGCCCTCGTCGCCAGCGCGAAGACGGTGGCCTCGGACGCGAGGGCTTTCAGGTGGTGGACCATGGCGAGGCCGGCCCCGTCCCCGAGCCCGACATCGATGAAGGCGACGTCGGGCGCGGCGGTCTCGGCGAGGACGATCCCCTCGGCGAGATCGCCGGCGAGCATCAGCTCATCGGACGTGATGACCCGCGAGAACAGCGTGCGGGTCGCCTCGTCGGCGATGACGGCGAGCACCTTGAGCGAGAACTCGTGGGCCGGCGCCCGGCCAGGACTCCAGACCCCCTCGAGCGAGGCGGTCACGCGATCACCACCTCGCCCGAGAACGCCCGGCGCGCCGGGCCTTGCATGAGCAGCTCCAGGGATCCGGGGGCGACGGTGATGCGCAGCGAGCCGCCCGGCAGCGCCAGGCGGAGAGGTGCTCCGTACGGCGCGCGGCCCTGGGCGCACGCCGCGGCCGCCACGGCGCAGGCGCCCGTGCCGCACGCCAGCGTGCGGCCCACCCCGCGCTCCCAGACGGTCACGTCGATGCGCGCGGCCTCGCCATTGTCGGCCGGTCGAACCCGGCAGAACTCGACGTTGATGCCCTCGGCCGGCGTGGTCGCGACGATGGGCCCGAGCTCGTCGATCGCGTCCTCCGTGTAGGGATCGAACGTCACCGCGTGCGGGTTGCCGACGTCGACGCAGGCGAACCGGTGCTCCGCGCCGAGCGCTGTGACGACGAGCGTCTCGCCCATGCGGGCCCGGCCCATGCCGACGAGCACGTCGAAGCGATCGCCCGCCCGTGTGACCTCGCACCGCTTGTCGCCGGCGTCGGTCGCGATGGTGAGCGCCTTCTGGGGGGTCCCCCGGGAGACGAGGTAGGCCGCGACGCAGCGGATCCCGTTGCCGCACATCTCGGGGCGGCTCCCGTCGGCGTTCCAGACCTGCATGCGCGGCTGCTCGCGATCGATCACGAGCACGCCGTCGGCGCCGATGCCGAACCGCCTGTCGCAGAGGCGCCGCGCCGCCTCGGCGGTCATCGGGACCGCCTCGACCAGGATGAAGTCGTTGCCAAGACCTTCCCACTTCTCGAACCGGACGACGTTTTCCTTCATCGCTTCGCCTCGGCGAGCCGCTTTCGCGCCTCGGCTTCCTTGAGCCCGCGGACGGCGACGACCTTGCTCCTGCCGCTCGCGCCGAGGGCGATCTGGACATCGCTCTGGCGCACGTCGAGCGCGCGCGAGAGCAGCTTGACGAGCTCCGCGTTGGCGGCGCCCTCCACGGGCGGCGCGGTCAACGACACGTCGAGCGCGCCCTCGCGCACCCCGACGATGGCCGAGCGCGACGACTTCGGGCGCACCTGGACCGAGATGCGGACGCCTTCGGCGCGCTCGGTGATTGCGAGGCGACTCCACGCGCCGACGGCGCCGCTCTCCTCGGGTTTGCTCATCTGGCCGGCGGCATCGTAGCGTATCTGGAGCTCACGCGTGGTTCCCGCGAGGCGCGGTGATGTCGCTCTTCGGACGGCGCCGGCCATCGCGAATTTGCCGGTCGGCGGCCTGACCCGCTACTCTTTTCGCCCCGGCCGTGGGTCGGCTCGCGCAGTACGATCCGGCAGGTCGACTTGCATCAGCGGCGGTCGTTGTTCGCTGCTGATGTTCATTTCCGCGGTGGAGGCGTTGGACATGACTGATGAAGGAGAAGGGTCCGTGAACGCAACGCCCGGCCTCGCGAGGAGGTTGTGCGCGCTGGCGCTGCTCGCGACGTCGGGTGGCCTGCTCGGGTCTGCATGCGCCGACAACGAGAGCAGCGTGTTCATCCGCATGCGGATGGCAGAGACGGGGGACTGCAGCGTGAGCTGCGGCCCCAGCGAACCGTTCTGGACCGAGGATGCGGTGGACTCGGCCTATGCGGGCAGCCACAGCGCGCTGCTCCTGGTGGGCAACCAGATCGTGGAGCGCGGCGACCCCGACGTCCTCCGGACGGAGACATCCCGCGTCCAGCTCTACGAGGCCGAGGTCCGTGTCGCTGACATCGAGGGCAACGACGTGACGCCGGGCTACGTCGTTCCGATCACCGGCACGGTCGACCCGGGTTCGTCCGGCGACCCGGGCTACAACTGCACCGAGGTCCTCCTGATCGACGGCGCCACGATGGACACCTTGCGCGGGCAGGCCGCGCAGCTCCGGCGCGATATCCAGGTGTGGGCGACGGTGGTGTTGCGCGGCAGGACGCTGGGCGGGCAGGAGGTCGAGACCACGGAGTGGACCTACCCCGTCAGGGTCTGCTTCGCCTGCAGCCGGTGCGTCGACACGTCTCCGCCGGACTGCTGCTACAGCTCCGCGAACGAGGAGTGCGAGGACGCCAAGGAGCTCGAGGGCGCCTGCCCTGGCGCCCGGGGCCCTCAGGACTGTCGTGACCTCGGTCAGCCCTGCGCCGATCACATCGCAAGCTTCGGCCTGTAGAGCGCTCATCGCAGGCCCGAGCCGCCGTCACCGCGCCGGTCTGGCGCGGTGCACGGGGGCTGCTTCGGGCGACGGCCCTTTTGCAGCCTCGAAGAGGTAGACGAACGGAAGGGCGAGCAGCGCGAGATCGAGCTGCGCCGCGAGGACGACCGCGGTCTCCTTCGAGCCGCCGAGCCCGAACCGCCCCTGGGCGAGCAGCCCTGTGCTCATCCCGTAGCGCGAGTGAAAGTTGTAGCTGCGTCCACCCCAGAAGATGGCGGCGGCGATCCCTGGCTCCACGCCGCGGGCGTCGTCGCTCCATCGGCCGTAGGCGCCGGTGGAGAGGACCAGAGGGAACGAGTCGTGGATGGGCACGAGCACGGAGACGCCCGCGCCGGTCTGGATCTCATCGAACGCGTGGGTGAGCACCTCGGCGTAGGGACCGACGCCGAAGTCGTCGTTGGCAGCGCGGCCGAACAGGACATCCCCGCGCAGCCCGAGGTGGAAGACCGTGGAGTCCCACAGCTGGCGATCGAGGCCGACGCCGGCAAGGCCAACGGTGACGCCGGCGCTCGCCTGGGGCTCGGCGCGGGCTGTGCCGTGGAGGAGAACGGCTCCGAGGAGCGCGGCAACCAAGGCAGCTGGGCGGCCCGCGGTGGCCATGATGGAGCGATGCTACAGGGCGCTGGCGGGGAGCGCGCCTGAATTCTGCTGCACGGAGCCCCGCCCTGCGTGAGGCTCTCCGGAGTTCATTTTCGGTGCGTCGCGTGTATCGCGTGCGTCGCGTCCGTCGCGTCCGTCGCGGGTGAGTCCCTCCGTTCGCACCACGCAGCCCGCCCTGCGCGCCCGCTGGCGTTCATGGTAGCGTCCGGGGGCAATGGCGCGACGCACAGTGCAGCTGCGGGTAGGAGGTCAGACCTACCGCGTGGTGACGTCCGCGAGCGACGAAGAGCTCCAGCGGCTCGCCGCGGTCGTCGATCAGAAGCTCGCTACCGTTGTGCCCGCCGGCCGCGCCGTGACCCCCCAGGCCATGTTGCTCGCCGCCATCGCGCTCGCGCACGATCTCGAGCAGGAGCGGACCCGGGCGTCGGTCATCGCGGGGCGCGCGCGGGACGCATTTGGCCGTATCCTGCAGCGGGTCGACGCGGTCCTCGGCGCCGGTCCCGAGTCGCCCTCGTCCAGCGGAGCGAACGACAGCACACGCTGAGCTGGAGTGCCCGTACCTGGCGAGGTCCCCTCTGAGCGGCCCTGCCGCTGTCTGGAGATGGCATGCCTGCACCCATGGATGAAGCTTTCCAGGCCCTCGACCCCACGCCTGGAGGCATGAACGCCCTTCGCCATCTCCAGGACGAGCTCTCCGAGATGGAGCGCGCCGGCTTGCTTCGCACGCCCCCTGCTGCCCCGGCTTCCGACCGGCTGCTGGTCCTGTGCTCCAACGACTACCTCGGCTACGCCGGGCTCGCCTTGCCTTCCGAGGTCGGGACCGCGAGCGGTGCGGGGGCGTCCCGCCTGGTGAGCGGGACCCACGAGGCCCACCTCATGGCCGAGAGAGAGATCGCCGCCTGGCTGAACGTGGAAGCGACGTTGCTGTTCTCCTCGGGGTATGCGGCGAATGTTGGCACCGTCGCTGCCCTGGCCAGGCCGGGAGATGTCGTCGTGTCGGACGCGCTGAACCACGCGTCGCTCATCGACGGATGTCGTCTCTCGGGCGCGACCGTCGAGGTGGTGGGCCATGTCGACGTAGAGGCGGTGGAGAGCGCCCTCGTGCGGGCCAGGGGCGCGCGCCGCCGGTGGGTGGTGACCGAATCGCTCTTCAGCATGGATGGCGACACCCCCGACCTCGGCCGCCTCCGTGAGCTCTGCGATCGTCACGATGCCGCGTTGATCGTGGACGAGGCGCACGCCCTCGGTGTCTTCGGACCGCGCGGGGCTGGCCTCTGCGCCGAGGCCGGGGTTCGCCCCGATGTGCTCATTGGCACGCTCGGCAAGTCGCTCGGGCTCCACGGCGCCTTCGTCGCGGGCTCGTGGACCTTGCGAACCTACCTGTGGAACCGCGCCAGGAGCTTCGTTTACTCGACCGGCATCAGCCCTGTGGTGGCGCTCGCTGCGGTGGAGCGGGTCCGCCGCACCGCCGTGGACGACCCGGCTCGGGCGCGTCTGGCGATGATCACCCACCGGCTTCGCTCTGGTCTGCTGACGCTGGGAGCCGAGCTGCTTCCTGGCTCCTTGGGCCCGATCCTCCCCTGGCTTCTGAAGTCGCCGGGGGCCGCGGTGGAGATGTCTCGGCGCCTCGCGAGCGAGGGCGTCCTCGTCCAGGCGATCCGGCCACCGACGGTGCCGGCGGGTACGTCGCGGCTCCGTATCGTGGCGAACGCGTCGCTCTCCGAGTCGGACGTCGAGCGTGCCCTCGCAGGATTCCGGGAGGCGATGCGATGAGGGGACATCCTGTTTCACGTGAAACAGGACGGATCCGGGTCGCCGTGGTCGGAACCGGCACCGGGGTGGGCAAGACGCACGTGTCGGTCGCCCTGGTCGCAGCGCTGGCAGCTCGCGGCGACAAGGTCTGCGGCTTGAAGCCCATCGAATCGGGCATCGACGGCACCTCGACTACCGACGCCGAGCAGCTGGCGCTCGTCAGCTCGGTCCAGCCCGAGCCAGCCCCCTACCGCTTCGCCGAACCGCTCTCCCCTCACCTGGCAGCGCGCCGTTGCGGACACGCCATCTCGCTCGACGTCGTCACCGCGTGGGTCGACAGGCAGTCCGCTCCCCTCGCGGTCGTCGAGAGCGCCGGCGCGCTCCTCTCCCCGCTCGGACCAGGACTGACGAACGCAGACCTCGTGCGTGCACTCTCGCCCGATGCCGTCGTCTTGATCGGCCTCGACCGGCTAGGCATCCTTCACGAGGTCGCTTGCTGCACGCTCGCCCTTCGCGCGCTCGCCCCTGGCCTTGCCCCAGCCGTGATCGTGCTGAACCCGCCGACAGTGCCCGATGCATCCACCGGCACGAACGCGGGGGAGCTCGCTGCGCTCGGCATTGCTTCCGGCGCTGTCGTGATGCCGCGCGCCGCTCCAACAGCGCCGGCATCGCTCGCCGCGGCGCAGGCCACCCTGGCGCGCCTCGCCCTTTCGTAGCGAGACGTCGTCACGTTCAAGGGGTGACCAGCCCCGAGGTCGTGAGAAATCAGGCCGAGCTACCGGACCCGAGTACCCGGTTCCGAGCTCCGGTCCGAGGCCCCACCCGGCGGGTTCGCGGGACTTCCGAAGGACCGGCCCGCCTCGTCAGGAAGCGGCGGTGACGACGCGACCCCGCTCCAGCACGAGACGGGCGGCCGCCCGCTCCCGGAAGACCTCCGGCTCGTGGGACACCACGACCACCGCGGCGCCCCGCGCCACCTCCGCGTCCACGACCGCGAGCAGCCGCGCCACCCCTGCGCGGTCGAGGCCCGTGGTCGGCTCATCCAGCAGAACCAGCGAAGGCTGGTGCACCAGGGCTCTCGCGAGCGCGATTCGTTGTCGCTGGCCGCGCGAACACGTGCGGAGCGGCCTCAGCGCAAAGCTCCCGAGCTCGAAGCGCTCCTCCGCATGACGCCACGCCTCGTGCGCGTCGAGCCCGTGGAAGCCGGCCGCAAGCTCGACGTTCTGCCGACCGGAGAGGTCCGGGTACGCCAGCGACTCGTGGGACAGCCAGCCGATGGTGCCGCGCGCCGTCCCGACATCGTCGCCAAGCGGCTCGTAGTTCACCGCGCCCGACGTGGGACGGATCACGGTCCCGAGGATCCCGAGTAGCGTTGACTTGCCCGATCCGTTCGCCCCCTCGATGAGCGTCAATCGCCCTGCCTCGATCGTCGCGTTCACCCCACGCAACGCCGCCGTTGCTCCGTAGGTCTTCACGACGCCACGGGCCACCACGCGCTCGATCGTCCTCACAGCGCTCACCTTGCTCCTGCGCTCGCGTTCCCGTCAGCCCTTGTCGCCGCCTCGAGCGCGACCTTCGCCCTGAACGACCGTGGTGATGTCCTCCGGGAACGCTGGCGGATCAACGACAGTCGCCTCGGAATCGTCGGAGAGCTCCGCTCCCGCCTCGAGCGGACTCAACGACGGAATCGTCGGTCGATCTTCCGACTCATCGTCTCGAGACTGCCCGTCATCCGCCTCCGCAACCGGCTCGCTCGGTCTGCGCACAGCGCCACCGTCGGACGACCGCAGCGACCGCACGCCATGAGGGACCTGCAGCCCTCTGCTGTTGCGGTCCGCCGTCTGCGGTTCCTTCCTCGCCGCCGCCTCTGTGCCGAGAGCGTCCGCCAGGACGACCCTGCCAGGGTCACTCTCCTGCTCGCCCTGTCCGAGCCGAGCGAACCTCATCGTGCCGTCGTCGGACTGTTCGTCGACGACATTCTGAACGGCAACGCGCTCCAGCCGGCGCTTCTGTGACACCGGCACCTTGTTCTTGAACCGCCGCAGCCCTTCCAGGAACTCCCGCGCGCTCTGGAATCGTTCATCCCGCGCCTTCGCCAGCGCGCGATCCACGAGGCGCGAGAGGCCGGGCGGAATCGTCGGATCGAGCTCCGTCATCGGCCGGTGCCACAGCGTGAGAATCTGGACGAGCAACGCATTGTAGTTGCGGGCCACGAATGGGCGCTGGCCTGTCAGCGCCTCGTACAGGATCACGCCCGCAGCCCACAGATCGAGCCGGCGGTCAAGCTCCGCGTCCCCCCGTGCCTGCTCGGGCGCCATGTAGTACGGCGTGCCCATCACCATGCCGGTGCGGGTCAGATCCGTCAGCGCCCCATCCATGCCCGAGGCCTGGGAGATGCCGAAATCGAGCAGCTTGGCCACCGGCAACATGCCGGCGCGCTCCGAGAGGAAGATGTTCTCTGGCTTCAGGTCACGGTGGACGACCCCGCGATCATGCGCCGTCACCAGCGCCGAGAGCACCTGAAGCATGATGTCGACGAGCTCGTTCGGCGGAACGACGCCACAGCGCTCGATCCGCTGCGCCAGCGTCTCCCCGTGGAGACGTTCCATCACGAGGTAGGGACTGCCGTCAGGGAGCCACCCCATATCGTACACTTCACAGATGTTGGGATGACCGATCCGCCCGGCGACCCGCGCCTCGTGCTCCAGCCTCGAGATGGCCTCACGCTTCTGGGTCTCCCGCGGATGCATCACCTTGACAGCGACCAGCCGCCCGATCTGGAGGTGCTCCGCCTCGTACACCGCGCCCATGCCGCCCTCCCCGATGATGGCGGTGACCGCGTACTTGTCGCCGATCACGTGGCCGAGCAGCGAGCGCCCGGAAGAGGTCGGGCTCACGCCGCGGCTCCCGGGCCACGCCGGCGTCCGCGAGCCCGCCACGGCAGACGGCGGAGCGCGCGACGCAAAAGCCCGGTGCTCCGCACCTGGCGCCAGCGCGCCGCGCACCGATGAGCTCGGCGCCACGCCCGCCGGCCACCTCAGCAACGGCGGTGCCACCCTCGACGAAGGATGCCCTGAGGGCCGATGGCTCGGCAGCAACGGAGCCACGCCAGCGCGAGCGCCCGCGCGCGACGGCGGCGGATCGCTCGGAGCGACGACCAGCCCGGTCGCCGGACACACGATCACCGCGAGATCGTGGTGGCTACCGCAGTGGATGCACCGCACCGAACTCAAGTCCGTACAATTTGAAATACTCCATCCAGGTGCTGCTCGGAACTGCACAGCGCATCGGGGCAGAGCACGCAGGTAACGCTCGGTTCCACATCACCCCGCACGCCCCCTGGGGGATCCTTGGGGATAACCCCGCCGGCAACCCTGGGGGCAAAACGGGGGAGATCGGCCATCCGCCAGCTCTCCCCTGTCCACCTACCCCTGAGGACGGTCCATTTACCCCAGGGCGTCCGCTTCTAACTCGTTGGATTCATTGCGCATTCTGAGTTATCCCCGCCCTCCACAACGCCTACGACGAAGACGATGTCTTTATCTATCTATTTCATGGAAAGAAGAGGCGTTGCGCAAGGTCACGCGAGCGCTCATTTCCAGCGCACCCCCGGGCGATAACCCTGCTAAAGGGAGCGACTCCGGAGTCGGCTATGGACCTTGTGATCCCCAAGAAAGATCTGCTTCGCCTCGTCGCGCGCTGCCAAGGCGTGGCGGACAAGAAGAGCGCGATGCCCGCGCTCGCCAACGTCCTGCTCGCCGCCGAGGGCAACGCGGTCCGCGTCGCCGCGACCGACCTGTACCTCGGCGTGACCGGACAGACCCACGCGGACATCAAGACCGGCGGCACCGTCGCCGTCCCGGCCAGGGACCTGCTGGAGCGCGTGAAGGCCATGCCCGATGGTCCGATCCAGATCACCACCACCGAGGGCGCGCACACGTCGCTCAAGGCCGTGGGATCGCCCCGGCGCTACACGCTCCCCGGGCTCCCCGGCTCGGAGTTCCCGCAGCTGCCCGCCCCGGCGGTGGACGCGCCCTCGCTGGAGCTCCCCGTCGAGCAGCTCGCGCTCCTGATCACCCGGACCCACTTCTCGATCTCCACCGACGAGACCCGCGCCCACGTGAACAGCGCCCTCTTCGAGTGGGCCGGCGATCGCGTCAGGATGGTGACCACCGACGGCCATCGCCTCTCCAAGATGGAGGCGACCGTGTCGGGAAGCTCCGCGACGGCCACCATGCTCATCCCGCTCAAGGCGATCACCGAGCTCCGCCGCCTCGCCGAGGAGGCGCGCGCCGAGAAGGAGACCCCGATGGTCGCCATCACCCAGAGCGGGCCGAACGCCTTCTTCAACATCGCCGGGATGCAGTTCTCGGTGAAGCTCGTCGACGCGCAGTTCCCGCCCTACCAGCAGGTCATCCCGTCGGTCACCGAGCGCTCGGTCCGCGCCCCCCGCGTCGCGTTCGCCGAGGCCCTCCGCGCCATCGCGCTCGCCGCCAACGACCGCACCGGCGGCGTCAAGCTGTCGATCGCGCCGGGGACGCTCCGGATCACCAGCGAGAGCCCCGACACCGGCGCCGGCTTCGACGAGGTGGCCGTCGACTACAGCGGACCCGAGGTCACCATCGGCTTCAACGCGAAGTACTTCCTCGACGTGCTCGCCTCGATCGACGACGAGGAGGTCATCCTCGGCATCTCCGGCGAGCTCGACCCCGCCGTGATCCGACCCGGCAGCGAGTCGAACCAGCAGAGCTACGTCGCCGTCATCATGCCGATGCGGATTTGAGCGCGCCCTCCGACGAGCTCCAGGGGCCCTCCCCGAGCCTCCTCCTCGAGCGGCTCCACATCCGCGAGTTCCGGAACCTCGGCCGCGTCGACGTCGAGCCCGCGCCGCGTATCAACGTGATCGCCGGCAACAACGGGCAGGGCAAGACGAGCCTGCTCGAGGCGATCTACTTCGCCGCGACCTCGAGGAGCTTCCGCACCCACCGGCTGGCCGAGCTGGTCCGCCACGGCGCCCCCATCGCGAGCGCGCGCGCGCGCTTCGTCGAGCGGCGGGACGCGCTGCAGCCGCTCGCGCGCGAGCAGACCGCCGCCGTGGAGAACAAGCGGTGCGTCGTGCGCATCGACGGCAACCGGCCCCCGAGCCTGGCGAGCTTCGCGACGCGATCGCCGGTCGTCGCCTTCCACGCGGAGGAGCTCGCGCTGTCCACCGGGCCCTCGAGCGCGCGGCGCACGCTGCTCGATCGCCTGGCGCTCTTCATGGACCCGCAGAGCGCCGACCACCGGGCCCGCTATGCGCAGGCGCTCCGCGCGCGCCACGAGCTGCTCCACCGCGGCGGGGGCGCGCAGGCCCAGGCGAGCGCCGAGCTCGACGCGTTCGAGGCGCTCTGCGCCCTCCATGGCGCGGCGCTGACCCGCGCCCGCGAGGCCGCCGTCCAGGCGCTGGCGCCGGAGCTCACGCACGCCTTCGCCCGCATCGCCGCGCCCGACCTGACCCTGGTCGCACGGTACGCGCCGGGCGGCAGCGGCGACGCCGAGCAGGCGCGCGAGGCGCTGCGCGAGCAGCGCCGCCGCGACGCGCACCGGCCGAGCGCGGGCTACGGCCCCCACCGAGACGACCTGCTGCTCGAGCTCGACGGCCACCCCGCCCGCGTTGTCGCCTCCCAGGGCCAGCACAGGGCCCTCACGCTCGCGCTCAAAGCAGCAGAGACCGCTGCCATCTCTTCCGTCCGGGGCGTAGAGCCCATCCTTTTGCTCGACGACGTGTCGAGCGAGCTCGATCCCGACCGGACCACGGCGCTGTTCATGTTCCTCGGAATGGCGCGCGGACAGGTATTCCTGACGACCACGCGGCGCGATCTCATCGTCACGCCGGGCGTACCTTCCTCGGAGCGGCGCGATTTCCACGTCGAAGGCGGCGCGGTCGGCTGACGTTCGTCGCGGGCGTGCCGGGCGTGCCGCTGCCGGGCGCGCCGCTGCCGGGCGCGCGCGGCGCGCGGCGGGCGCGATGGACGAACGTCCGCCGACCGCGCCGCGACCGCCGTCAACCGCGTTGATCCTGGCCCCGGAGCGCGCGAGTTGGGATGCTCCGGACGCGCCCGCGACGGGCACCGAAAATACGGTGTTACGAGCCTTCCGGACCCGGCGAAACGCTTGCCCGAGCCCCTGATTTCGGCTACATTTCCGCAGTCTTTACGGGGCATCGACGGGCGGTCCGCACATGAACGCTCGTGGCCCCGGAATCGATCCGGCGCCGCGGCCGCGGCGCCCGGGTCTCACCAGACGAGCTGCCATCGAGCCGGCCCCTCCACTGCAAGAACTCCGGCAATCCGAGCGGTCTCCGCCGCTCTGCGCCCCCGGTGAGAGGCGGCGGGCGCGCCACCAGGACCGAGATGACGGAACCCACCCTGAGCCAGCCGACCGACCTCACCAAGGCGTCGTATGACGCCCACAGCATCACGGCGCTCGAAGGCCTTGAAGCGGTGCGAAAGCGACCCGGCATGTACATCGGCGATGTGCACGACGGATCGGGGCTCCACCACCTCGTCTGGGAAGCCATCGACAACGCGGTCGACGAGCACCTCGCCGGCGCCTGCACGGAGATCAGGGTCACCGTCCACTTCGACGGCTCGGTGTCGATCGAGGACAACGGCCGCGGGATCCCGGTCGGGATGCACGCCAAGGGCGTGAGCGCGGCAGAGGTCGTCATGACCGTCCTCCACGCCGGCGGCAAGTTCGACAACTCCAGCTACAAGGTCTCTGCGGGCTTGCACGGCGTCGGCGTGAGCGCCGTGAACGCCGTCTCCGAGTGGCTGAAGCTCGAGATCAAGCGCGAAGGAAAGCTCTGGTTTCAGGAGTACGCCCGGGGCGTGCCGAGGGCGCCGCTCAAGGGGATCGGCGTGACGGACAAGACGGGGACGAAGCTCACCTTCAAGCCCGATCCGCTCGTCTTCAGCACGGTCGAGTTCAGCTTCGACATCCTCGCGAGCCGCCTGCGCGAGCTCGCGTTCCTGAACGCCGGGCTCGTCATTCACCTCCACGACCAGCGCCCCGACGGGAGAGCGGAGATCTACGAGTACAAGGGGGGCATCTCCGAGTTCGTGTCGCTCCTCAACAAGACCAAGGAGCCGATTCACGACGACGTGATCAGCTTCGTGTCGCAGCATGAGGCCGGCGCCACAGGCGACGGCGCGAACGGCCGCGGCAGCTCCGCGACTCCGCCGGTCGGCGTGGAGGTCGCGCTGCAGTGGAATGGCTCCTATACGGAGGCCATCTTCTGTTACACGAACAACGTCCACAACAAGGATGGCGGCACCCACCTCACCGGGCTCCGCGCCGCGCTCACGAAGACGATCAACAACTACGGGAGCGCGCACAACCTCTTCAAGGAGCTGAAGCAGGGCCTGCAGGGCGAGGACGCGCGTGAGGGCCTGACGTGCGTGCTCAGCATCAAGCACCCGGACCCGTCGTTCGACTCGCAGACGAAATCCAAGCTCGTGTCGAGCGAGGTCAAGGGCATCGTCGAGGCCGCCGTCAGCGACAAGCTCGGGCAGTACTTCGAAGAGAACCCCCAGAGCGCGAAGAAGATCATCGAGAAGGCGGTCGTCGCGGCGAAGGCGCGCGAGGCGGCCCGCAAGGCGCGCGAGGTGATCCGCAAGGGCTCGCTCGACGTGACCTCGCTCTCGGGCAAGCTCGCCGATTGCCAGTCCAAGGACCCGGAGAAGAGCGAGATCTACATCGTCGAGGGTGAGAGCGCCGGCGGCAGCGCCAAGATGGGGCGCGACCGGCACTTCCAGGCGATCCTCCCGCTGAAGGGGAAGATCCTGAACGTCGAGCGCGCGCGGCTCGACCGCATGCTGAGCTCCGCCGAGGTCGGCACGCTGATCACCGCCCTCGGCTGCGGGATCAACGACGCCGGCGGCTTCGAGATCGACAAGCTCCGCTACCAGAAGATCATCCTGATGACGGACGCCGACGTCGACGGTTCCCACATCCGCACGCTGCTGCTGACCTTCTTCTTCCGGCAGATGCCGGAGATCATGGAGAAGGGGTACCTGTTCATCGCGCAGCCGCCGCTCTACCGCGTGCGCAAGGGCAAGCGGGACCTGTACCTGAAGGACCAGGGCGCCCTCGACGAGTTCCTCGTGGGCAACGCCGTGGACGGGCTCGAGATCGTCGCCAGCGGCGCCCAGACGGGCGTCGCTGGCCAGCCGCTCTACCGGCTGGCGCAGCGGCTGAAGCGGTTCCGCGCCGTGCTCTCCAACATCGACAAGCGCTGTGACGCGCGGATCGTGGCGGCGCTGCTGCGGTCCAGCGGGCTCGGGCGCGACGATCTGCGCGAGACCAAGAAGGTCGCCGCGGCCGCCGACGAGCTCCGCGCCTACCTGAAGCAGCGCTATCCGGACCTGTTCCCGCTCACGCTGTCGACGCCCCGGGACACGGAGCACGGGACGAGCCGGATCGAGATCGTGCCGCGCCCGGGCGCGAGCGCGCGAAAGAGCGTCATCGACTGGGATCTGGTGAACTCGCCGGAGTACCAGGAAGCCTGGTCGATCGAGCAGGACCTCCGGTCCATCGGCGCGCCCCCGTACCGGGCGCGCACCTCGAGCGGCGAGGAGACCATCGAGAACGGGGAGTCGCTCGTCGACTACATCGAGGAGCGCGGCAAGAAGGGCATCTCGATCAGCCGTTACAAGGGCCTCGGCGAGATGAACGCCGACGAGCTCTGGGAAACGACGATGAACCCGGACGCTCGGACTCTCCTCCAGGTCCGCATCGACGATGCGGTGAAGACGGACGAGCTCTTCACGATCCTGATGGGCGATCAGGTCGAGCCGCGGCGCAACTTCATCGAGCAGAACGCGCTCAACGTGAAGAACCTCGATATCTGAGCCGACGTCTCCCGCGTCGCCGGGGCGCGGCTCCTGCGCGCCCCGCGCGGCGCTTGCGCCTGGGGACGCGGCGCCCCGGCTCCGCGCCCGGGCGTGCGGCGCGCCGAGCCCCCCGCTCTAGGCGCACGGTCGGGGGTTGACACGGCGCTGCCGCTGCATCGCTCACCTGCCCTGTTCGCTCGGCATCCCTTCAGCGCCTCTTCGGCGTCCCTTCAGCGCCCTTCAACGCTCTTCAACGTTTTTGGCAAGCCGCTTGCCTGGGCGTCCCCTTGCTAGGCGGGGCACCCGCCTTAGCTTCGAGGGGCCATGAAAATCGAGCGAATGACGACGAAGGCCCAGGAGGCCATACGAGACGCTGTCGATTTCGGCAGCCGTCGGGGAAACCCCGAGCTCTATCCCGAGCACCTTGTGCGGGCGATCGTCAGCCAGGACGGCGGCGTCGGCGCGCCTCTGGTGCAGAAGGCAGGCGCCGATCCGGCAGGCGTGCTGCGCCTCCTCGACGCGAAGATCGACACCTACCCTCGCGTCAGCGGCGGCGCCGAGCCGAACCTGTCGAGGCGCGCGCTCACGGTCCTGCAGAAGGCCGAAGACGAGGCGAAGGCGCTCAAGGACGAGTACATCTCGACAGAGCACGTCCTGCTCGCCGGCATCAAGGTCGACAAGGAGATCCAATCGATCTTCGAACGAGCGGGGCTCTCGTACGACAAGCTCCTCTCGTCGCTCGCGGCCGTGCGCGGCAATCAGCGCGTGACGGACCGGGACCCCGAGGGGAAGTTCCAGGCGCTCGAGAAGTACACACGGGATCTCACGAAGCTCGCTCGACAGGGCAAGATCGATCCGGTGATCGGCCGAGACGAGGAGATCCGGCGCGTCATCCAGGTGCTCTCGCGGCGCACCAAGAACAATCCGGTGCTCATCGGCGAGCCCGGCGTCGGCAAGACGGCGATCGTCGAGGGCATCGCGCAGCGCATCGTCGCGGGCGACGTGCCGGAGTCGCTCAAGGACAAGACCATCGCGGCGCTCGATCTCGCCGCCATGGTCGCAGGCTCGAAGTTCCGAGGGGAGTTCGAGGACCGGCTGAAGGCCGTGCTCAAGGAGATCGAGGGCTCGAACGGCCGCATCATCCTGTTCATCGACGAGCTCCACACGCTGGTGGGCGCCGGCGCGGCCGAGGGCGCCATGGACGCGGCCAACATGCTGAAGCCGGCGCTCGCGCGCGGCGAGCTCCGGTGCATCGGCGCGACCACCCTCGACGAGTACCGCAAGCGGATCGAGAAGGACGCGGCGCTGGAGCGGCGGTTCCAGCAGGTGCTCGTCACGCAGCCCAGCGTCGAGGACACGATCGCCATCCTGCGAGGCCTCAAGGAGAAGTACGAGGTCCACCACGGGATCCGCATCCAGGACGCGGCGCTCGTCGGGGCCGCCGTCCTGTCGAACCGGTACATCACCGAGCGCTTCTTGCCCGACAAGGCGATCGATCTGGTCGACGAGGCGGCGTCGAAGATCCGTATGGAGATCGACAGCCTGCCCACGCCGATCGATCAGGTCGAGCGCGATCTGCTCAAGCTGCAGATGGAAGAACAGGCGCTCAAGCGCGAGAGCGACAAGGCGAGCAAGGTCCGCCTCGACGAGGTGCGGCGCGAGATCGCCGATCTCCAGGGGCAGCGCGACGCGATGCGGGCGCAGTGGATGCGCGAGAAGGAGCTCATCTCCGAGCTGCGCCGGCTCAAGCCGCAGATCGAGGAGCTCCGGCTCGAGGAGGAGCGGCTGAAGCGCGCCGGCGACCTCGGGCGCGCCGCGGAGATCCATTACGGCAAGATCCCGGAGATCGAGAAGAAGCTCGAGTCGATCCGCGCGACCCTCTCCCAGGTGCAGTCGAAGCAGAGCTACCTGAAGGAGGAGGTCACCGACGAGGACATCGCCGCGGTCGTCTCGAAATGGACCGGGATCCCCGTCTCCAAGATGCTCGAGAGCGAGATGCAGAAGCTGCTGCGCCTCGAGGACGAGCTGCGCCGGCGCGTCGTCGGGCAGGAGGACGCGCTCCGCGCGGTGTCGAACGCCATCCGGCGCTCGAGGGCCGGGCTCGGCGACGAGCGCAGGCCGATCGGATCGTTCCTGTTCCTCGGGCCGACCGGCGTCGGCAAGACCGAGCTCGCGCGCGCGCTCGCCGAGATCCTCTTCGACGACGAGCGGGCCATGGTGCGGCTCGATATGAGCGAGTACGGGGAGCGCCACGCGGTGGCCCGGCTGATCGGCGCGCCGCCCGGGTACGTCGGCTACGAGGAGGGAGGCCAGCTCACGGAGCCGGTGCGCCGGCGGCCCTACAGCGTGGTGCTGTTCGACGAGATCGAGAAGGCCCACCCGGACATCTGGAACACGCTCCTCCAGGTGCTGGATGACGGACGCCTGACCGACGGCCAGGGGCACACGGTCGATTTCAAGAACACGATCATCATCCTGACATCGAACCTCGGGACGCCGGCGGCCGCGGCGATCGAGGAGCGAGCGAACCTGCCGGCGGACGAGAAGGCCGAGCTCGTGAGGAGGGCCGTCATCGAGGAGGTGCGGAAGCACTTCCGCCCGGAGTTCTTGAATCGCCTCGACGATCTCATCGTGTTCCGGCGGCTGGCGCGCGAGCAGATGGAGCAGATCGTCGATATCCAGCTCGATCTGCTGCGAAAGCGCCTGGATCGACGCGGGCTGCTCTTCACCATCTCGTCGGAGGCGAAGGGCTACCTCATCGAGCAGGGGTGGGATCCGCAGTACGGCGCGAGGCCGCTGAAGCGCGCCATCCAGCGGAGCATCGAGGACGAGCTCGCGAAGCGGATCCTCGCCGGCGAGTTCAAGCAGGGAGACACGGTCCGGATCGACCGCGGGGCCGGAGGGCTCACCTTCACGCGCGCAGCGCCGAACTGACGCTCGCCAGCCCGCGCCCGCGCTCGGCCTGCGTCAGCGCTCAGGGAGATTGCCGGCGATGCGGCGGAGGAGGTCCAGGACGGCGTAGGCGGCGCCGAGCTGGACCTCCTCGCGATCCCCCGAGAACACCCGGTCGCGCACGACGAGGCCGCCGGGGTGCGACACGGCCCAGTAGCAGAGGCCCACCGGCTTGGTCGCCGTGCCGCCCGTCGGGCCGGCGATGCCCGTCACAGAGATGGCCACGTCGACCTCGCAGAGGCGGCGGACGCCCTGCGCCATCTCGGCGGCGACCTCGGCCGACACCGCGCCGTGGCCGCGCAGGGTGTCCTCCGCGACGCCGAGCAGCCGCGTCTTGGCGCTGTTCGCGTAGGTGACCGCGGCGCCAACCAGGTAGTCGCTCGCCGGATAGCTGGTGAGCAGGTGGGAGATCAGGCCGCCGGTGCACGACTCCGACACGGCGAGCCTCCAGCCACGGGCGCGCACGGAACGCCCGACCATCTCCGGGAAGGCGTCGCCCCCCTCCCCGTACACGGCGGTGCCGAGCCGCTCACGGACATCGGCCGTCGCCTTCAGGGCCAGCTCGTGCGCCATCGACTGCGTGGCGGCGCGGGCGTGGACCTTCACGTCGACCTCCGGGTAGTGCACGCGGTAGCCGAGCGTGATGCCGGGATGGGCCTCCTCCACGCCCTTCAGGAGCTCGCCCAGCGTGGACTCGGGAAGACCATAGGTGCGGAGGCGGACCTGGAAGGTGTTGTTCGGCGCAGCCGGCCGCACGCGCGGCAGCACCTGCTCGGCGAACATGCTCTTCATCTCCCGCGGCACACCCGGGAGGAAGAACACCGTGGACTCGCCCAGGTGGATGCCGAAGCCGGGCGCGCTGCCGGAGGAGTTCGGAAGGATCTCCGACCCGGCGGGGACCTCGGCCTGCTTCTCGTGGCCCGCGTTCATCGTCTTGCCCCGGCTCTCGACGCGCCGGCGAATGGCGAGCAGCGTGCTCTCGTCGCGCACGAGGTCGGTGCCCATCGCGCGCGCCGCGGCCCGCGCGGTGAGGTCGTCGGTCGTGGGGCCGAGGCCGCCGGTGGCGATCACCAGCCGGTGCGCGCTCGCGAGCTGGCGGACCGTGGCGACGATGCGATCGACGTCATCGTCGACGGTGCTGGATTCGCTGACCGTGAAGCCCGCTGCGGTGAGCTCGGCAGCGAGCCAGGCCTCGTTGGTGTTGATGATCTCGCCCCGGGTGAGCTCGGTCCCGATCGAGAGAAGCGCGACAGCCATTGGGACTTGGGACTCTAACTCCATCCGGCGCCGCCGGAGCGCGTTTCCGGATTGTTTTGCGGTCGGAAAGCGAGGTGGTTTTGTCCCCCAACCCCATTTGTCCCCCCACCCCGTTTGTCCCCCCACCCCGTCCCCTCCCCCACCCCGTCCCTCCCCCACCCGCCCGCCGCCGAGCGGGGCGCGCTTGCGAGCGCTACGGTGGATAGACACACCGGAAGCCGAGATCCGGCGCTCGGATGGATACCGGGACAAGGCGACGATTCCAGGTGCGGAGCGCCGCCGCGGCGCCATCCGTCCATGATCCGCCGTGAGTTCCCGAAAACTCGCCCTCGAGCGGATCGGGGGCCGCCCACTCGGCCACATTGCCGGCCAGATCGAACACCCGACCGCCGGCGTGCACGGCGGCGCCGTCGGGGCGCGAGCCGGCGAGCTCGGGGCCCGTCGCGCCCCAGCCGCACGGGCCCGCTCGCAGGCCAAAGGCGGCGCGCCGGCAGACCGCGCCGGTGTCTCCCCACGGGTACCGCCGGCCCGCGTCGCCCGCCGCGGCGAAGGCGAGCTGATCACGCGAGGGGAGCGCCCCGCCCGCGAAGGCGCAATACCGAGCCGACTCGGCCAGGGTGACGCCCGTGACGGGGACCCCGGGCTCGCCGCGCAGCGGGAGCGGGGCGCACGCGCCGGCCTCGACGCAAGCGGCGTAGCGCTGCTCGGTGATCTCGAACGCGTCGAGCGAGAACGCCGGGACGAACACCGCGCGCGGGTCGACGATGCCCTGCGCCTCCCAGTCGCTTGGCCCGAGGCGCAGCGTCCCGGAGGCGATGCGGACGGCCGCGCCCGGCGCGACGCAGCCAGCGGCCGTGACCGTGAGGCCGGCGCTGCATCGCCCCGGCGCGCCTGTGCAGCGGCCGGCGTCATCGAGGCGCTGGCCTTCGCCGCAACACCGCGGGCCGAGCGCGACCATCCCCGGCGCGCAGCGCGCCGGCGGCTCCGCGCGATGGATCGCGAGCGCGACGATGGCGCCGATCAGGAGGGCCGCGCCCGCGGCGAGACCGGCCTTCCACCCCGGCATCCGCCCGACGTCCGGTGCTGCCCCCACCCCTCAGGAGCGCGGCGATCCGGCGTCGGCCTTGAGCGCGCCGGCCGCCTCGCGCGCGCCAGCGGCCTTCCCGCGCGCCGGCCTGGCCTCGATCATGGCCACGATGCGCGCGAGCGCGTCGAGGAGCGCCGCACGGACGCGATCGTACGTCTTCGGGCCGACGTCGCCCCGCTTCCGCGCGCGCTCGAGCTCGACGAACTCGTCGAGGAGCGCGTTCCGCGCCTCGAGCAGCTCCCGCCGCTCCTCGTCGTCGGGCCCGCGGTCCTGGTTGCGCCGCCGGACCAGGTTCAGCGCGGCCCCGCCGATCACGGTCGCGCCGGCCAGCACCAGCGCGATCCACCGGCCCACGCCCGGCGTCGGCAGACCACCGAGCGTGATCTCGATGACCTTCATCCCGCCCTCCGTGCGGACGCCCTGCATCTCGGTGATCAGGATCTTCTTCCCGTCCCGGTTCTGGGTGCGCTGGGCCGCGGGGAAGCCGGCGACGTTCAGCGTCATCGACTTCGACGCCTCGGCCATCACCCGCATCTGGGCCATGCGCGGCGGCAGCTCGATGCGGATCGTCTGGCGCTCTTCGTCATGGAGCGGGACCTGCCAGCGGAACTGCCCTTCGTGCCGGCCAGGGCTCACGGTGCCGCGCAGCGCCACGCCGGTGCCCTTGACCTCGTCGAAGCGCATCTCCTCGCCCATGCCGTCGGTCTTGTTGAAGGCCTTGTAGTCGCGCGGGAGCGCGAACGTCTCGTTGGGCAGCCAGGCGACGCGGCCGAGGTTGAAGACCTGGAACAGCTGCTCCACCGAGATCGCGTCTTGCCGGAGCTGGAGGTAGACGATGCCCTGCGTCCCGACCATGAGGCCGCTCACGTTCGGCGTGGCATCGTAGATGTGGAGCACAGCCCGCTTTCCGGCCTCGGCGCTGAGCCCGAAATGCGGGATCGAGAACGTTCCGCCGTCGCGCGTGACCGAGATGCCGTAGCTCGTGCCGCCAGCGATCGCGAGGTTCTCGAGCCGGACGGCGCCCGCGTCGTCCGTCTCTCGGCTGATGCGCTCGCGCGAGTCGCCCTTCGCCACCGAGCTCTGCAAGATGTCGACGTCGACGGAGATGCGAGGGACGGGGTTCCCATCCGCGTCCTGCACGGTGAGCACGAGGACGCCGGGCGGGAGCCCTGTGTCTTCCTGGACGGTGTCCTCGGGCGCATCGAACAGGCCCGTCAGCTGCTCCGAGGCGCGCCGGGAGGCCGCATCTGCCGCGGGAGGCTTCCCCACCGGCGGATGGCCCGAAGGCAGCCCCTGCCCCACCTCGGGATGCCCCGGCGGGAGAGCGCTCGCAGCGTCGGGCGCGCCTGCGTCCGCCGCCGCGGCCGTCGAGGTCGCAGCAGGACCACCGGCGCCGGCAGGCGCGGCGCCGCCCGACGTCGCCGCCGGCTTCTCACCCGGCTTCGCCGCTGCGGGCTGCGCCGGAGCGGCCTTCCCGGCTGCAGGCTGCCCTGGAGCAGCCTTCCCCGCCGCGGGCTGCGCCGGAGCGGCCTTGTCCGCCGTGGGCTGCGCCGACGCAGCCGGCTGCGCCTGCACCGCCTGCGCGGCGGTGATGCTCAGCGAGGCGATCGCGGCGAGCGCAGTACACCCGGTCCAGCGCATCACGAGGCCCTCCTGCGGTCGTTCTCATCGACGCTGGCCGCGGCGTCGTCCGTCGCAGCCGGGTCGTCCTGAGGCGCGCCGAGCGCGCGCTTCGTCCCGCACTTCTTGCAAAACACCGCGTCTTCGTCGTTCAGCGTGCCGCACTCCCCGCACGCCACGCCCTGCGTCGCCGCGGGCTCCGCCGTCGCCTCGGCCTCGTCGTGCTCGCCGTCCGCCGCCGGCTCCCGATCGCCTTCCGGCTTCTCCAGCGGCCCGGCCTTGACGCGCCTCCGCTTCGCCGGCCTGGCCTCGGCGGCGGCGCCTTCCGGATCGCTCGCGCCGGCGTCCTCGTCCGGCTCCCTGGGCGCGCCGTCGTCCTGGAGCCCGGCGCGCTGGAGGTGCCTCGTCACGAGCGCCGCGACCTGCTCGCGCCGCGGCTGCGCGTCGGCGTCCAGCAGGCGGAGGAGCCGCTTCGCCTCGGCGCGGTACTTCGCGACGAGCTCGGCGTAGTCCTCATCGCTGATCTTCCCGACGCTCCGCTCGAACTCGAGGTCCTTGAGCGCGCGCAGGACAGCCTGCTTCTGCTCCTCCTCCGCGCGCGGCGCGCCGATCGCGTACGCGTCGGCGCCGCTCAGCGGCGTCTCCCCGATCAGCACGCGAAGGCTCGCCCAGAAGATGGCGATGACGGCGACGAGCGCGCCGCCCGCGAGCACGAGGATCGCCGCGGGCGGCCCGGCGACGAGCCCCGCGATGCCGGCGCCGACGAGCGCCGCGAGCGGCGCCCCGAAGCGGGCGTAGTGCACGATCTGCCGCTCCAGCGGCGAGTCAGTACCCCTGGTCACGGTCTCGTCGGCCGTGGCCGAGGTGGCGCTTTTGGCGGGCTGTTCGGCGCTCATTCGCGGTCTTCGCGGTCCAGGCTCTTGAGCTCCTCGTCGAGCTTGTCGTCGTAATCGTCACGGGCGCCGGGGACAACGCCCTTCGCGGATCGCTGCTGGCCGGCGGCGCCCGCCTCGTCGCTGCGCCGCTTCCATCGGCGCAGCGTCGCGACGACGATGCCGGCGCCGACCACGATGGCGCCGAGCGGGAGGAGGTAGAGCAGCCGCTGGCTCCCCTTGTTCGGCGGCACGGCCAGCGCCTCCGCCCCGTAGCGCTCGGCGTAGGCGGCCTGGATGGCCTCGATCGACAGCCCGGACGCGAGCGCCGTGCGGAGCTGGTCGCGGCGCTCGTGCGCGGTGCCGCACGTGCACGTCCCGAGGGTCTCGCGCGGGCAGCCGCACGTGCAGATCAGGCTCCAGAAGAGCTTGCGCTCGATGTCGTTCGCGATGCCGACGACGCCCGAGCGCTGCATCCCCTCGCCGAGCTGCTGCCCGTGGGCGAACTCCGGCGAGCGCAGCAGGACGACGAGGGCGAGGGCGCCCGCGACGAGGAGGGTGATGCCTTGGATGAGTCTTCGCGTGCGGCTCATTCGAACGCCGGCTGCCCCGGTTCGGCAGCGGTCGGGAGGATGGCACCGATCGCGGGCGACCGCCCGGGATCAAGCGACGCGCCGGAGCCCGGGGCGCGGACGTCGCCGTCCGCCGCGCCCGGCGCGAGCAAGACGGGCCGCCCGAACCCCTCCTGGGCGGGGCGCCCGTAGGCCTGCGACGCGCCGCCGGCGAGCAGGAAGGCGAACACGACGGACGCGGTGACGGACCCCGCCGCCCGCACATAACCGAACGCGCCGGCCTCCTCGAGCGTGATGTCAGGCCACATCGCGACGAGGGCCCCCAGGATGAGGATGCCCGCGCCGAACCACATGAACGAGATCAGGTTGTTCACGTGCATCTGGAACGAAGCGACCTTCGTCTGAGGGTTCGCCATCCCGATGATCACGTAGAGGTCGTTCTTGACGGTGATGTGCCGCGCGACCTCGGTCGAAGGCGCCTCCGGGGACGCCTTGTAGATGAACTTCGCCGGGCTGATCCGGCCGATCGGCGCGCCGTGGCGCTCGACGTCGAGGTCGGCGAAGACCATCCGCTTCTCGCTGTCGACCTCCATGCGCGGGCCCGCGTAGGTGAGGCGGTACTCCTCGATCTGCACGGACTCGCCCGGGTGGAGGCTTATCTCCTTGTCGACGCCCCACGCGCGGCCGGCGAACCCGAGGAACATCACCGAGATGCCGACGTGCACGATGTAGCCGCCGTAGCGGCGCCGCGACCTGGCGATCAGGTTGTAGAAGGAGGTGAAGAGCGGCTCTTTCGCGCGCTTCTGCCGCGCCGCGATGCCGCGGGCGAACTCCTGGACGACCACGGCGATGTTGAACGCGGCGATGGCGACCGTGAAGAACGGGTAGGTCGACGCGAGCTTCGCCAGCGCGTCGCCGAGCTGGCCGGGGTAGATCGGGTCCACGGCGACGAACGGGGCGAAGCCCACCCTCTTCCCGAGCGTCAGGTGGAGCGCCGTCGTGACGACCGCGACCAGCACCGGCCAGCGGAAGCTCTTCCGGAAGAGCTCCGGCGACGTCTTCCGCCACCCGAGCAGCGGCGCGACGCCCATGAGCAGGAAGACCACGAGCGCGACCGGGGGCAGCCACATGTTGTAGAACGTCGGCCCGAGCGTCGACTTCTGGTCGAGCAGCCACTCGCTGATGCGCGGCCACACCGTCGCGACCGCGATGAAGATCATGATGCTGAAGAGGCCCCAGTTGTTGAAGAGGAACGCGGCCTCGCGCGACAGCATCGACTCGAACTGCCCGTCGCTGCGCAGCCGCGGCAGGCGGTAGACGATGAGCGCGGTGCACGTGGCCACGATCACGGCCATGAAGCCGACGAACCAGATGCCGATGCCGGACTGGGCGAACGAGTGGACGCTCGCGATGAGGCCGGACCGCGTGAGCCAGGTGCCGAAGATGGTGAGGAAGAACGTGCCGCAGATGAGCGAGACGTTCCACACCTTCAGCATGCCGCGGCGCTCCTGGATCATCGTCGAGTGGACGTAGGCGCTCGCGGTGAGCCACGGGAGGAACGCGGCGTTCTCGACCGGATCCCAGGCCCACGGGCCGCCCCAGCCGAGCTCCTCGTAAGCCCACAGCATCCCGAGCACGTTGCCGATGGAGAGGAACAGCCAGGAGAAGAGCATCCACTTGCGCGTCGCCACGATCCACTCGCTGTCGAGCCGGCCCGTGGCGAGCGCGGCGATCGCGAACGCGAACGGGACCGCCGCGCTCGTGAAGCCGATGTAGAGGCTCGGCGGGTGGATGATCATGTAGAAGTTGCGCAGCTGGAAGTTCAGCCCGTTGCCGTCGAGCGGGGCGCCCGCCACGCTCGTCCGGAACGGGTTCACCGCGAAGATCATCAGCGCCGCGAAGAAGATCAGGACGCTCATCAGCGTCGCGATGACGTAGGGCTGGAGCTCCAGATACCGGCGCTGCAGCCAGACGACGCACGTCCCCGAGAAGAGCGCGGTCAGGAACATCCACCAGAGCAGCGAGCCGTCCTGCCCGCCCCAGAGCGCCGCGATGAGGTACGGCGTGCTCATGGACCGGTCGCTGTACTGCGCGACGTAGGCGATCCGGAAATCGTGGCTGACGAAGGCGTACGCCAGCACGAGCACCGCGAGGCCGACCAGCGCGATCGTGCCGTACGCGCCGAGCCGCGCGGCCTGGAGCAGCCGCGGCCGCCCGCGCGCCGACGCGAGCCCGACGGCGAAGGTATACGCCGCGGTCACCAGAATGGCGTAAAGGACGCCGGTCCCGAACTCAGGTAGGGATTGCCACATCGTCGTGGGCGCAAGCTTAGGCTTGCCGGGCGCGCAGGGCCAGCGCACCGCAGCGCGCGACCGATCGCCCGTCTCCACCTGCGCCGTGCGTCATGGCGAGCGCCCCGGAAAAGCTTCGCTTCAGGCCCGGCGTCGAGCGCGGCGCACTATAATAGTGCATGGCGATCGCTGCCTCCGGTAACCGCCCGACCGAGTTGATCTACGACTGGAACGAGGTGGGGCGCGTCGGGCGGGTCATCCCGGAGAACATCGGCTTCTTCGACGAGACCCTGCGCGACGGCCTGCAGAACCCTTCGGTCGCCGATCCGAACATCGAGAGCAAGCTCAAGCTGCTCCACCTGATGGCCAAGATTGGCATCCAGATCGCCGACGTCGGCCTGCCCGGCAGCTCGCAGCGGGCGTTCGAGGACGTGCTCCGGATGTGCAGGGAGGTGGCCGACAACAACCTGCCGCTCCGCATCGCCTGCGCGGGCCGCACGGTCGTCTCGGACATCACGCCCATGATCGAGATCTCCCAGCGCGCAGGGATCCCTGTGGAGATCTACGCCTTTATCGGATCGAGCCCGATCCGCCAGCTCGCGGAGGCGTGGGACGTCGACCTCATCGCGCAGCGGAGCGCCGCGGCGATCGACGCGGGCGTGAAGGCCGGGCTCCCCGTCGCCTACGTCACGGAGGACACGACGCGCTCGCGCCCCGAGGTGCTGGCGACGCTCTTCAAGGCCGCCATCGATCACGGCGCGTCCCGGCTGTGCCTGTGCGATACCGTCGGGCACGCGACGCCGGACGGGGTTCGCAACCTCATCAACTTCACGCGGGCCATCGTCGCGGGGGCCGGGGCGTCGGTCGGCATCGACTGGCACGGCCACAACGATCGCGGCCTCGCGCTCGAGAACGCGATCTGGGCGCTCCAGTTCGGCGCGGACCGGGTGCACGGCACCGCCCTCGGGATCGGCGAGCGGGTCGGCAACGCCGCGATGGAGCTCATCCTGCTCAACATGAAGCTCCTCGGCCTCCTCGAGCACCAGGACCTCACCCACCTCCTCGAGTACTGCACGACGGCCGCGCAGGCGGTCGGCTGGGAGGTGCCCATCAATTATCCCCTGGTCGGACGGGACGCCTTCCGCACGGCGACCGGCGTGCACGCGGCGGCCATCATCAAGGCCGAGTCGAAGGGCGACTCCTGGATGGCCGACCGGATCTACTCCGGCGTCCCCGCCGGCATGTTCGGGCGAAAGCAGGAGATCTGCGTGGGCTACATGTCCGGGGCCTCCAACGTGAACTACTGGCTCCGGCAGCGGAAGATCGAGCCCTCGAAGGAGCTCGTCGACGCCATCCTGGCGAAGGCCAAGGCGACGGATCACATCCTGTCCGAGCAGGAGATCCAGGCCGTGATCGAGCTGCACCGCGGCCGCCAGGCCTGATCCCGGGACGCCGGCGCGGCGCCGCGCGATCAGGCACTGGCGGCGGGAACGGCGGAGGGACGTTCGGCGTTTTCACGGATCCGGAGTAGAAATCCAGGCCGTGGCCGAGCAGGACAAGCAACCCGCAGCGGAACAGGACAAGCAACCCGCAGCGGAAGGCGACCGGGCCGATCGCCGGTCGCGGCTCGATGCCGTCCTGGCCGCGATCGCCGCGCTGGTCTGCTTCCTCGCCGCGACCACGCTGCGCGATCTGGGGCCGCGGTTCCTGCCGCGGGCGCCGATCCCGGCGCCGCCGGTGCCCGCGTGGGTGGAAGGGCGCGCGGCAGAGCTCACCGCCACCGTGCGCGACGAGCAGGGGCGCCCGCTGAAGGACGCCATCGTGCGCGTCTTCGCCATGCGCGAGGACCGCGCCTACTTCGCGGGCGAGCTGAAGACCGATCCCTCGGGCGAGGCTCGCTTCGCCGGGCTGCCGTCCGGGGAGGCCTGGATCATGGCGTACGGCGCGGAGCGGGCCCGCGCCTCGACCCGCGTCGCGCTCGAGCCAGGCCCCCGCGCCGTCGACCTCGTGCTGCGGCCCGCGAAGGTGCTGGACGTGCTGGTCGTCGACGAGGCCGAGCGCCCGATCGACGGCGCCGAGGTGACGGTCGCGACCGCCGATCCCCTCCCCTTCGCGGCGACCACCGCCGAAGGCGGCCGCGCGCGGTTCGATCGGCTCGGGGCGGCGCCCTACGTCGTCCGCGCGTCGGCGCTCGGCTTCGAGGACACCGTGCGGACGGGCATCGTGCCCGGGCCGGCGCCGCTCCGGCTCCGCATGGATCGGCTCGGCGCCCTCACGGTCCGCGTGGTGGACGCGGAGGGGCAGCCGGCCGACGGCGCGACCGTGCTCGCCGCCGGCACCGGCCTCTGGCCAGCGCGCAGCACGACCACCGACGCGACGGGCGCCGCGCGGATCGCCGGGCTCCGCGACGGGGTGTACGACCTCAAGGCCCGGCGCGGCGCCGCCGTCAGCGCGACCGCGCTGGCCGTGCCCGTGAGGCGCGGCGAGGGCAAGGAGGTGAAGCTCGTCCTCGGGCCCGGCCGCCACGTGCGGCTCCTCGTGACCGACGGCGACGGCGAGGACGCGCCGGCCGTGAAGGGCGCGAACGTCGTGCTCGTCGAGCAGGGCCTGTCGGCGTTCCCGCTGCACGGCCGCACGGGCGACGACGGGTCCGTGACGCTCGGGCCCATCGCGCCGGGGTACGCGAGCGCCTCGGCCCTGGCGGCCGGCTTCGTGCCGAGGAACGCCGTGCAGGTCGACGCGGGCGCGACCGAGGTGCGCATCCCCCTGCTCCGCGGCGGCGCGCTCGTGGGTGAGGTCGTCGACGACCGCGGCTACCCGGTCCCGGGCGCGACGATCGAGGTCGTGGGCGCCGACGCCGAGGGGATGCCCATCGACGAGACCACCGCGATGTCCGAGTTCAGGGACGAGCACTTCGAGCGCGCCCTGCCCGGCCCGGCGCCGCTGATCCCCGCGGGCGAGCTCGGGGTCATGCCGGGCCCCATCCCGGACCTGCCGCATGGCGACGCTGTCCTGCCGGCCGCCTCGGTGCGGTCGGGCGAGCCGTGGGTCACGCGCGCCGATGGCACGTTCCGGGCCGAGCCCGTCACCCCCGGGCGCGTCCACGCCATCGTCCGGCACCCGGAGTACGTCGAGACGCCCAGCGAGATCGTGACCCTGCAGCCGGGCGGCGAGGCCCACGTGCGCGTGGTGATGCGCCAGGGCGGCCTGCTCGAGGGCCGCGTCCTCGAGGAGGACCGCAAGCCGGTCGCCGGCGCGCGCGTGGAGCTGGCCGCGACCGCCGGCTCGCTCGAGCGGGTGACGTACTCTGCGGACGACGGCACGTTCGCCTTCGCCGCGGTCCCCGACGAGGTGCTCGTCTCGGTCTCCCGGGCCGAGTCGCCCGGCGACGTCGTGGCGCGGCTCGTCGTCGAGGTGCCGGAGCGCGATCGCAAGGAGATCGAGGTCGTCCTCCCGAAGGTGCGCGAGGCGGTGGCCATCCACGTCGCCGACGATCGCGGCTACCCGCTCGATCGGGTGGAGGTGCGCGTGCTCTCGCTCGACGTGGCCGTTCCGCTCCGCAAGACGCTGTTCACGGACGACGACGGCGACGCGCTGCTGCCCGACGCCGCCGGCTTGCCGCTCCGGATCAGCCTCGTGCGCTCCGGCAAGTCCCCGCGCGTCGAGCAGGTCGACGCCGCGCCGAAGGAGCTGCGGCTCGAGATGGGCGCCGCCCTCAAGGCGACCGGCACCGTGACCGGGCGCGGCGGGCGGGAGCGGATCGAGGGCGCGCGGATCACGCTGTTCTCGACGACCGGGCCGCGCCGCGCCACGAGCGACGCGGAGGGCGCCTTCACGCTCGCCGACCTCGCCCCGGGCCAGTTCCGCGTGACGGTGAGCCGCGACGGGTACGCGCCGGCGACGCTGCGGGTGACGATCGCCGGCGATCCCGATCGCCCGACGGACCTCGGGCGCATCGACCTGTCCGAGGCGGGAGAGGTCGCCGGCCAGGTCGTCGATCAGCGCGGGGACGCGGTCGCGGGGGCCCGCGTCGCGCGCGACCGCGTGCCGACGTACCTGCCGCTCGGCCCGCTGCCGCCGGGCGTCGTGACCACCGACCGCGACGGGCGGTTCCAGCTCGGCGGGCTGCCCGAGGGCACGGCGGTCATCGAGGCGTACAGCGCGGATCTCGGGCGCGCCGAGTCGCAGCCGGTGCAGGTCCGGGCCGGCAGGACGACCGAGCGCGTGAGGATCGCGCTGCCAGGAGACGGCGCGCGGCAAGATCCGAAGGGCGCAGGGAGCCTGGCGGTGACGCTCGGCGAGGAGCGAAAGACCGTGACCGTGGTGTCGGTGCCCCCGGCGAGCGAGGCCGAGGAGGCCGGCATCGAGCCCGGCGATCGGCTCCTGTCCGTGAACGGCGTCGAGGTGCGCTCCATCGAGGAAGCGCGGCGGCGCCTCACCGGGCCGCTCTCGGAGGATGTCGTGGTGCTGCTCGCGCGGGACGGCGATCGCGGCGAGGCGCGGTGGCTCACGCGGGTGCGGAGGGAGCGGGTGCGGCGATAGACGGCCGGGCGCTCGCTCGGGGCGCCGGCGGAGGCGCCCGAGCGAGCGCCCGGCAGCGGTGCTCGGCAGCGGCGCCGGATGGGCGCGGCGCCGGCCGAGCTCAGTTCTTCGCCTTCGTCAGCACGATGGCGCGGCCGTCGCCGATCTCCCAGCGCAGCGTCTGATCCGTGGCGAAGCGGAACGCCGCCTCATCGAGCCCGCCCTCGGGGCGGAGGAAAGCGACGGTCATCTGATCGCCGTCCGCCTTCGTCACCTTGAAGGTGCCGCTGCGCGGCGTCTCCGCGGGCACGGTCACCGTCACCTTGCTGCCGTTGAACTCGAGCGCTGTTCCCTTCACCCATCCGGTCGCCTTGGTGAGCTGATCCACAGGGGCGTTCTCGATGGCATCGCCATTCCAGCGCCCCTGCAGACGATCGCGAGGGGTCTTCGAGCAGCCCACCACGGCGGTCAGCGCCATCGCCAGGGCCAGAGCGGTCTTGATGCGGTTCTGCATGGGCCTTCCTTCGGAGCCTCGACGGGTCCCGATTTGGAAAATCCTACGAAGAACGGAATGACTAGGCCAACAATGTAGGATATTTCTGCACACTTACGCAGACCCGCAGGGCCCGGCGAAGGGGTGGGGGCGCCGCCGCTTCTGGGGAGGGTGAGTTCGCGCTAGGGTTCCGGCCCGAGGAGCCGCGCGGACGGTGCGCGTTTCCACGGCGCGACGACCTTGAGCACGCTGTTTCACGAGAAGCGCCTCGTCCCTCTCGAGCGGACGCGGCTCCTGAGATCCATCGTCGAGCGCGCGGCCGATCGGTCGGAGGGGCCCCCCGTGATCGTCTTCGATCTGGACGGCACCCTCATGGATAACCGGCCGCGGGTGGTCGCGATCCTCCATGAGCTGGCGGAGGAGTGGCGCCGCAAGCACCCGCACGCCGCCGCCCTCCTCGAGCGCGCGTCGCCCGACGGCATCGTGTACGGGTTCCAGGACAACCTGCGGCAGCTCGGCGTCCACGACGAGGCGCTCCACCTGCACGCGTTCGATTTCTGGAGGGCCCGCTTCTTCAACGATCCGCACATCCGGCACGACGTCGAGGTGCCGGGCGCGAGCCAGTACGCGCGCGACTGCCACGCGGCGGGGGCGACCCTCGTGTACCTCACCGGCCGCGACCTGCCGAAGATGGCGCTCGGCTCGTTCGCGAGCCTGCGCGACCTCGGCTTCCCCATCGGGGTCATCGGCACGGAGCTCGTCGTGAAGCCGAGGTTCGAGATGCCCGACACCGAGTTCAAGCGGAGCGTCGCGCCGCAGCTCTCGCGGCTCGGGCGGGTCATCGCGGTGTTCGACAACGAGGCGGCCAACTGCAACCTGCTCCTGGGCTGCCATCCCCGCTGCACCGCGGTCTTCCTGGACACGCAGTGCGCGCCCGACCCGCCGCCGCTCGACGCGCGCGTGCGCGTCATCCACACGTTCGAGCTGGAGCCGTGATCGCCGCGCGCGTCGCCGCGGCCTTCCTGCTGCTCGCCGCCGCCGGGTGCGAGCCGTCGCGCCACCCGCCCGTCGATCCCGTGGAGGCCGGCGCGAGCCCGAACGCGAGGATCCTCCCCGCGCCGCTCGCGAACGAGACGCCGGACCTGATCGACGCCTCCGCCGCCGAGGCGACCGCGAAGATCATCGCCGACGACTACGGCCGGCTCATCATGTCCGAGGCGAGCTCGCAGTCGCCGCTGCCGCTCTCGCCCGCCACCCCCCTGCCGGACGACGCGCTCTCGCCCCGCGAGCTCCCCGGCGTCACGCTCGAGGCGGCCTTTCGCTTCCGCGACGTGCCGCAGCCCCCCAAGGCGCCCGAGGTGGCGGCCTCCGGGATCCACGCGGCGCAGAAGCTCACCGAGCTGACGTGGAAGGTCGAGCTCGCGGAGACGGGCCGGATGCGGGTCCAGTTCACGTCGCGCGCGCTCCCGCTGCCCGCGGGCTCCGAGCTCCGCGCGCGCCACGACGTGTACGGCGAGGTGCTGCTGTGGCCGTCCCTGACCCAGTACCGGGTCGTGCCGCCGGGAGCGCTCCGCACGCTCCTCGGCGAGCGGCGCGTCGACGTGACGCCGCTGTCGACGGGCTCGGCGCGTCCTGTCGGCGACGGCAAGCGGCTCGAGATCGACGTCCGCAAGGTCGAGGTGCACGGGAGCCTCGGCACGCTGTACGTCGAGCTCGGCAGGGTCACCGAGGCCGGCGACGGGGGGCCGCTGCTCTGCCGGGCGCTGCTGGAGATCCTCGGCGTGGATCCGAAGTCGCCCGAGTGCGTGGCCGGCGAGGTGCCGCTCTACGCGAGTTACGCCTGGCAAGGCGGCGGCGGCGTCGCGTTCGAGGTCACGTCGATCGCCCGGCGAACGGACCTGATCTCGACCGACATGCTCATGCCGCCCCCGAGCGCCGCGTACGCCGCCGCCGGGCTCCCGTCGGCGCAGGGCGGCGTCTTCCTGACGCGCGACGAGCTCGCGGCCATCCGAGCAGAGCCGCTCCAGCTGCCCGCGAGCGTCGACCCGGGCGCGCCTGGCGAGGGGTTCGTCGCGGTCAACCAGACGGACGCGCTGCTCTACCTGCTCGTCGACGGCATCCCCGCGGTCGCCGTGCCGCAGGCGAGCGAGCGCTACGTGATCGGGCCCCTGCGCGGGCGCTACGTCGTCCAGTGGCGCACGTTCCTCGGCGAGCGCATCGAGCCGCCGCAGACGGTCGAGATGCCGGCGCGCATCGTGCGCAGCGGGGCCGAGGCGGCGGACGGCGGCTGAAGCGGGGCGGCGGAAGCGAGGACGGCGTCCCCTGCCCTAGCGATCGGCCGTCGTCTCGGGGCTCGCCAGGAGCTGGACGATGTCGTCCGGGATCCGCGTCAGCGTCAGGTTCGAGCCCAGGCACGCGAGGAGGATGTCGCCGTCGCAGATCACGTCCTCGCCCCGGAGGATCCGGTAGCTGAAGCGCGCGGTGACGCGCTGGACCTCGCGGCAGGTCGTCTCGACCACGAGGTCGTCGCCGAACCGCGCGGCCTGGCGGTACTTGATCCGCAGCTCCGCGACGGCGAGGTGAAGGTCGCGCCGCACCATCTCCTCGTACGAGAGGCCGCGGCGCTTCAGCCAGTCGATGCGGCCAGCCTCCAGGTAGATGACGTAGTTCGCGTGGTGGACGATGCCCATGAGATCCGTCTCGCAGAAACGGACGGCCAGGGGCGTGCGCGAGGTGAGGTGCGGGGGCGCGTCAGGCAGAGAAGGGAGCGGCATCGCGGGAGGCGCAGAGACTAACCCAGTTTCGACCCGGGCAGCAGCAGAGCGACCGCGCGACACCAGCCGCACGACATGGGATCGCAGCGCGGCGACGGCGGGCCCGCCTGGGCGCTGGTGGCGCGGGCGCCGCGATGTTAGCGGGCACCATGGCGAATGTCCGGACGCTCCTGTCCGCCGAACAGATCGGCGCTCGCGTGCGCGACCTCGGCGCGCAGATCACCCGGGACTACGCGGAGCGCCGGCTCGTGCTCGTCTCCGTGCTCAAGGGGAGCTTCGTGTTCACCGCCGACATCGCGCGCCACATCGACCTCCCGGTGCGCGTCGAGTTCCTCGGCGTGCGCAGCTACGGCGAGGGCACGGCCTCGACAGGCGTCGTCCAGATCACGCAGGACCTCACCCGCCCGATCGAGGGCGAGGACATCCTCCTCATCGAGGACATCGTGGATACGGGCCTCACGATCTCGCACCTGCTTCAGCTCTTCCGCACGAGGATGCCGAACAGCGTCAAGGTCTGCGCGCTCCTGCACAAGCCGGCGCGCGCGCGGGTCGAGGTGCCGATCGACTACCTGGGCTTCACGATCGAGGACAAATTCGTGGTCGGCTACGGGCTCGACTGGGCCGAGCGCTATCGGAACCTGCCGTTCATCGGGGTTGTGGAGGCGACGTGAGCAAGCGGCTGCTGATGCTCGAGAAGATGACCCGGGATGGGTCGAAGGATCCATTCCACTGGTACGCGCTCGCGCTGGAGTACGCGGGGCAGGGCCGCCACGACGACGCGCTCGCCACGTTCGGCGCGCTCCGGGCGATGGATCCGGCGTACGTGCCGATGTACCTCATGTGCGGGACGATGCTGGTGAAGGCAGGCCGCCTCGACGAGGGGCGCGCCTGGCTGGCCGACGGCATCGAGACCGCGCGCCGCAAGGGAGATCAGCACGCGCTGAGCGAGCTCCAGCAGGCGCTCGTCGGCGCGGGCGGCGACGACGACGCGTGACGGCTGGGCCGGCGCCGCGCCTCAGCCGCCCTCGCCCTCCCCCTCGCCGCGGATCCGGCGGAGGCGCTCTCCGATGGTCCGCTCGTAGCCGCGATCGGTCGGCTCGTAGAACCGGCTGCCCGCGAGCGGCTCGGGGAGGTAGGCCTCGCCCCGCGCGACGCCGCCCGGCTCGTCGTGCGCGTAGCGGTAGCCTTCGCCGTAGCCCTCGTCGCGCATCAGCCGCGTGACCGCGTTGCGCAGCGTGAGCGGGACCGGGAGCGCGCCGTGCTCGCGCACGGCGGCCTGCGCCGCGTGCCAGGCGGTCTTGCAGGCGTTCGATTTCGGGGCCGTGGCGAGGTAGAGCGCCGCCTGCGTGAGCGGGTAGAGCCCCTCCGGCATCCCCATGCGCCGGAACGCGGCGTCCGCGGCGACGGCGATCTCCAGCGCGCGGGGATCGGCGTTGCCGATGTCCTCGGAGGCGAAGATCATCATCCGGCGCAGCAGGAAGAGCGGGTCGTCTCCGGCCTCGATCATGCGCATCAGCCAGTAGATGGCGGCGTCTGGATCGGAGCCGCGCATCGACTTGATGAAGGCGCTGATGACGTTGTAGTGCTCCTCGCCGGCCTTGTCGTAGAGCAGCGTCTTGTGCTCGCTCGCGCCGGCGATGAGCTCGCGCGTGATCGTCGAGGCGCCCGCGCGCCCCGCCTCGTCCGCGGCGATCTCCAGCGTGGTGAGCGCCCTGCGCGCGTCGCCCTGCGCGAGCGCCGCGATCGCCGAGAGCGCGTCGTCGTCGGCGGCGATCGCGCCGGCGAGCCCGGCGGGCGACTCGAGGGCGCGGCGCAGGAGCTCGACGAGCTCCGCGGCGTCGAGGCCCTGGAGCCGGAAGACCTTGCACCGGGAGAGCAGCGGCGCGTTGACCGCGAACGAGGGGTTCTCGGTGGTCGCCCCGATGAGCGTGATCGTCCCGTCCTCGACGTGCGGGAGGAAGGCGTCCTGCTGGGCCTTGTTGAAGCGGTGGATCTCGTCGACGAACAGGATCGTCCGCTTGCCCTCGTAGGAGCGCGCGGTGCGCGCCTGGGCGAGGATCTCGCGGAGCTCCGGCACGCCGCCCAGCACGGCGTTGAAGGGGACGAAGCGGGCGTTCGTCGTGTGCGCGACGACGCGCGCCAGCGTGGTTTTTCCGGCGCCCGGCGGGCCCCACAGGATCATGGAGGGGATCCGGTCGGCCGCGATCGCGCGCGCGAGCAGCTTGCCCTCGCCGAGGAGGTGGGCCTGGCCGAGCATGTCCTCGAGCGAGCGCGGGCGCATGCGCTCGGCGAGGGGCACCGCGGCCCTGAGCTCCGGCTCCCGCTGCCGGGCGGCGTCGAAGAGCGTCGGCTCGTCGCCCGCGGGCCGCCGTCGCGCGCCGCCGCCGCCCCGGGGCGCGCTCATTCGAAGACCGACCGCGCGCCCGCGGGGCGCTCCGAGAGGAGGACCTCGACGGCGCGGCGCGCGCTCGCCGGATCGTGCCCGACCCAGCGCACGGTGCCCGCGCCGTCGACCACGAACGTGAGGGGGACCTGCGCGACGCCGTAGGTCGCGGAGAGCCGCTGATCGAGATCCGCGATGATGGGGAACGTCGCGCCGAGCTCGTAGGCGGCGGCCTCCGCGGCGGCCTCCGAGTCGTCGACGTTCACGCCGATCACGGCCACCCCGTCCGCCTTGCGGTCGCGCCAGAGCCGGTCGAGCGCCGGCATGGTCCGGCTGCACGACGCGCACCAGGACGCCCAGAAGTCGATCACGGTGACCCGCGTCCTCCGCGTGCCGGGCACGCCGACGGTGACCGCCGCCGTGGACTCTGCGTGGAACTCCGGCGCGGCGCTGCCGACGAGCGGGTGGCGCACCGACGCGGGCATCGCGCCCGGCCCGCACCCGAGCGCGAGCAGCGCGCACGTAGCCAGCGTGGCGCCGCGCGCGACGCCACCGCCAGGGAGGGCCGCGCCGAGGCGCGACGCGGCGGACGTCGCCGTCATCCGCGGGCTCCGAAGATGGCGGTGCCGACGCGGACCCACGTCGCGCCTTCCGCGATGGCTGCCTCGAAATCGTGCGACATGCCCATCGAGAGCTCGGGCAGCACGGCCCGGCCGCCGTGCGCGTCGCGCAGGGCGCGGAGCTGCGCGAAGAACGGCACGACGTCGCTCGGATCCTCGAGGAACGGCGCGATGGTCATGAGGCCGATCGGCCGGAGGTGTGCGCACCGGGTGATCGCGGCGAGGAGCGGCGCGAAATCGTCGGGGGCGCAGCCGCCCTTCGAGGCTTCGCCGCCGACGTTCACCTCGATCAGGACGTCGAGGGTGCGGTTGAGCGCGGCCGCGCGCCGATCGAGCTCCACGGCGAGCTCCTCCCGGTCGACCGACTGCACGACGTGCGCGACGCGCGCGACGAGCTTCGCCTTGTTCCTCTGGAGCTGGCCGATGGCGTGCCACACGAGCCCGTCGAGATCGGCGAGCGCCTCGGCCTTTTCCACGAGCTCCTGCGCGTAGTTCTCGCCGAAATCGCGCTGCCCGGCGGCGTAGGCGGCGCGGATGGCCTCCGCGGGCTTCCCCTTGGACACGGCGATGAGCCGGACCTCCTCTGGCCCGCGCCCTGCCCGCGCGGCGGCGCTCGTTATCCGGCGCCGCACCTCGTCGAGCCGCGATGCGACGTTCCCCAGGTCTTCCGAAATCACGCCGCACGATACCGCGAGCTGCCGCCGTGGACACCAGGGGGACACCCGCAGCGGAGGGTCCGCGCGGGTCGTGGCGCGGAGGGAAGTGCCGGATCCAACCGCCCGAGCGGCGTGCCAGAGTGTGCCTGAGCACCGCGTCGACGGCGGACCGAGCAAGGCGCTTTCTGGCTATTTTCACGTGGCATGTTGATTGCCATACTCGGCGTACCCGCCATGCGAAGCCTGCTGTTCCTCCCCCTGCTCCTCGCGGTTGGATGCTCGTTCAACCCGCAGCCTGAACCGCCGTTCGATGACAGGGATCCCTATCCCTCCGGGTCATCGTCGACCGGTGCGGCGGTCGGCGGTTCAGGTTCGGGTGGCATGGGCGCCGGCAACACGGCGGCAGGGACCAGCGCTGGCAGCGGGGAGACCACGGGCGCGGGCGGCAGTGGCGATGGGGGCGCGGCGGGCGGCCAGGGTGGCGCGGGCGCTCAGGGCGGTGCTGGAGGGGGCGAGGGCGGCGCGGGCGGCCAAGGCGGCGCGGACGGCCAGGGCGGCGCGGGCGGCCAGGGCGGCGCGGGCGGCCAGGGCGGCGCGGGCGGCCAGGGCGGCGCGGGCGGCCAGGGCGGCGCGGGCGGCCAGGGCGGCGCGGGCGGCCAGGGCGGCGCGGGCGGCGAGCCCTGCGGTGTGGGCGGCGCTGGAGGCGCCGGAGCCGTGGAATGCGGCTGAAGGAGCAAGCGGCCCGGGCCTGACGGCGGCGTCGGCCCGGCGGTAAGAGCGAGCGAGAAGCAGCCGACGGATCGCGCTCGACGCAGCATTCCCGCGGACGAGGGCGCCGCACAAGCGGGCAGGGAGATGCGCAGGGTGCTATGAGGAGGGAGCTTATGCGCCAGCTTGTCGTCCTTGTGTTCGGGGTCGTCCTTGCGGGCTGTGTGTTCAATCCACAACCGGAGCCTCCCGCTGAGGGGGGCATCGGGTGCGGTGATTGCGAAGACCTCGGCGCGACCGGCGCAGGAGGGGGCGTCGCCGCCGGCGATCCCGGCGAAGACGACGGCGCGGGCGGCGGTGGCCTCCTGCCAGACGCGCCCGTTTCGAGCGGCGCCGGTTCGACTGGGGCCGGTAACAGCACCGGTTCAACCAGCACGGGTGGCGAACCGACCAGCCCTGCCGGCGCCGGTGGTGCGGGCGGCGCGGGTGGCAAAGCCGACGACGGTGCTGCGGGCGGCGAAGGCGGCGAAGGCGGCGCTGGTGGTGTGGGCGGCGCGGACGGCGAAGCCGGCGACGGTGGCGACGCCGGCGGCGGTGGTGCAGGCGGCGCGGGCGGCGAAGCCGGCGCTGGTGGAGCGATCGGTCCAGACGGCGGATGAGGCGACCGATGGGCCCGGCACCCGCGGGCAGAGCGCTCGACGTCGACTGACGCGGCGGCGCCGGCTCAGATCCCGGGTCGCCGCGGCCGCGCGTACTCGTCGAGCATGTTCGCTACCAGCTCGGCGAGCAGGCTGTCCGCCACGCGAAGGCGGCGCGACATCTCGCGCGCGACGTTCAGCACCAGCAGCGTGTACGACTTGAGATCGCGCCGGTAGAGGGCGTCGAGATCGTGCGCGGTGACGCGCAGCAAGCGCGACGGGGCGATCGCCCGGACGGTCGCCGAGCGGGGCATCACGTCGAGGATCGACATCTCGCCGAACCAGTCGTTCGGCCCGAGGACCGCGATGCGCGCCTCGACGTCGCGCTTCGACCGCTTGAGCACTTCCATCTCCCCCGAGAGCAGCACGAACATCTCGCGGCCGCTGTCGCCCTCGCGAAAGGCGACGGCGCCCGGCTCCAGATCGAGCAGCTCCAGGGTGTCGGCGAGGCCCTGGAGGACGTGATCGCCCAGGCCTCCGAACAGCCCGATCTCGCGCAGCTGCGTGATCAGCGAAGGGTTATGGCTCACCTGGATGCACCGAGGGCGCCCGCGGCGACCGTCCTGCCGGCTGACCCGACAACGCCCACCACCACGTCGCGAACATGCCCGCCTTCTCGCATCGCTCCACCTCGCGGTCCCGAGCAGATGTACCCCGTCGAGAGCGTACGCCGCAACACGCCCGTGCTCCGCGCGATCCGCACTAGAGGTCCTTGGTGAACACGATCCGCGGACGCCCAGGCCCGGCGTAGTCCTCGATCTCGGCCGCCGACCAGCCGACCGCGGCGTGGAAGCGCACCGAGCCCTCGTTGCCCAGCGTCGTGATCGCCTTGAGCTGCCGGCAGCCCTCGCGGCGGCAGTCCTCCTCGAACGCCGCGTAGAGCATCCTGCCGACGCCGCGGCGGCGATAGTCCGGGTGAATGCCGACGAGGTGCACGTACCCGATGGCCGCGTCCGGGCACCTGAACCCGAGCAAGAAGCCGACGAGCAGCCCGCGATCCTCGACGACGCGCGCGAGCCTGCCGAGCTCGTAGAAGAAGATCGGGTGCGCGAGCGCGCTGGTTGGGCCTGCCCACCACCGATCGATCTCGCCCACGATCCGGTCGTAGTCGGGCTTCGTCAGCGGCCGTGTCTCCATGCATCACCTCACTCGAACGGTTCGGATCCCCAGCCTTCGATCTGCAGCGTCCGCGCGCACGACACGAACGCATCGCGAAGACCTGCGCAGCCTAGCAGCCGCGCCGGCCTCCCCGTAAGCGCGCTCGTGGATGCTCGGCTAGCCGCCGCGCGTCACGCCTGCTAGCGCTACCCCTGTGCGTCACGAGAAAATCATCGTCGCTCCGTCGATCCTGTCGGCTGACTTCGGTCGTCTCGCGGAGGAAGTACGGGCCGCTGAGGCCGCTGGCGCCGACTGGATCCACGTTGACGTGATGGATGGCCGGTTTGTGCCAAACATCACGATCGGGCCGCTCGTCGTTCGCGCGGTTCGCGCCGCGACGCGTCTTCCCCTCGATGTCCACCTGATGATCGTCGAGCCCGAGCGCTACGTCGCGGAGTTCGCGTCCGCCGGCGCCGATCGCATCTCGGTCCACGTCGAGGCGTCGCCTCACCTGCACCGGACGCTCCAGCAGATCAGGGACGCAGGCGCGAGCCCTGGCGTCGTGCTGAACCCCCACACGCCGGAGGAGTCGATCCGGCACGTGATGGCGGATATCGATCTGGTGCTGGTGATGAGCGTCAACCCCGGGTTCGGCGGCCAGCGGTTCATCCCGGGGGCGCTCACCAAGCTGCAGAGCCTGCGCCAGACGATCGACCAGGCAGGCCTGGACATCGCGCTCGAGGTCGACGGCGGCGTCGCCCCGTCGACCGCCGGGCAGGTCATCGCCGCCGGGGCGCGGGCGCTCGTCGCGGGCTCGGCGGTGTTCGGCGCGGTGGCGCGGGGCGAGGATCTGCCATTCGATATGCGCGTCGCGCGGTATGCCGAGGCGATCCGCGCGCTCCGCACGCCCGCCAGGGAGCCGTCGTGACCCGGCGCGTCGAGGACGCTGCCGCGGCGGGTCAGGGGCGCTGTGTGTTGGGCGCGATGAGCGCGACGTTAAAGCGCGGCCGCTGGCGCGGTGCGGCGTTCGCGGCGGGGGCGCTCGCGGCGGCGCCGGTTGGGGGGGTTGGGCTGGTCGGGTTGGTCGGGGCGGCTGTGCTCGCCGGGTGCGCGCCGACGGCCGCGCCTGCGGCGCCGCCGCGAGCGCAGGCCTCGACTGCGACGCTCCCTGCGGCGTCAGCCGCGCCTAGGCCGGCTGGGGGCGCAGGCCCGGTGGATGCGGGCGAGCTCGACGAGGACGCGGCTCGCCTGACCGACGGCGAGATCGCGCGCGTGCTCGCACGCGTGGCGAAGGCGCGGGGCCTGCCGGTCCGCCGCGAGGTGCGGAGCCGCGTGCTCGCCCGCGGGCAGATCCTGGAGCGGGTCCGCGCGCACGTGGAGCGAGAGATCCCCGAGGGCGTGCTCGATCACCAGCGCGAGGTGCTCGCGGCGCTCGAGCTCATCCCGGCCGACTACGACTTCACCGCCGGGATGTACCGCCTGCTCGAGGGCCGCATCGCGGGCTTCTACGAGCCGGAGGACGCGACGATGTACCTCGTCGACGATCTCAGCGAGGCCGAGGCCGAGGAGACGCTGGCGCACGAGCTCGTCCACGCGCTCCAGGACCAGAGCTTCTCGCTGGGGAGGCTGCTCGATTTCAAGCTCGGCGACAGCGATCGCCTGGCGGCCACACACGCGCTCGTCGAGGGCGAGGCGATGAGCGCGATGTTCGACGTGCTGGTCGGCTCCGCGTTCCAGGTCGACGAGTCGATGCTCCGCAGGCTCGTGGCGATGTCGACGGCGCTGTCGTCCGTGGGCGACACGCCGCTCGTGCTGCAGGAGTCGCTGGGCGCCCCGTACACGGACGGCTTCGCGTTCGTGCAGGCGCTGCGCCGGGAGGGCGGGTGGGCTTCGGTGGATGCGGTCTGGCGCGCGCTGCCGGAGACCACCGAGCAGCTGCTCCATCCCGAGAAGCTCGCCGCGCGCGAGCCCGCCGTCGCGGTGGCGGTCCCGACGGCCGCGGCGCTGGGCCCGGGGTTCCGCGTCGTCTTCGACGACGTGATGGGCGAGCAGGCGCTGCGCATCGCGTTCGGGGCGTATGCCCACCGCGATGCGGCGATCGGCGCGGCGGCGGGGTGGGGCGGGGATCGGTTCGCGGTGGTGCGGCGGGACGACCCGGAAGACCCGTCGCGGAGAGAGTTCGCGCTCGCGTGGCGGCTGCGGTTCGACAGCGCGGGCGACGCGGCAGAGGCGGGGAAGGTGATCGAGCGCCGCTTCGGGAAGGTGTGCAGGCGGCGGCCGTCGCTCGGGCCGATCGCGTGGACGGCGCGAGGGAGCGACGTGGCGATCGTGGCAGGGCCGTACGCGAGGCGCGGGGGAGGGGAGGTCAGCGCGGCGGGGACGTGCGCGGGGGCGGGGAAGTGGCTGGCGGAGGTGATGAAGGGCGGGGCGGGGGTGCAGGGCGCCGGGGCGCTGGCGGGGGCGGCGGTGGGGAGGGAGAAGTAAGGGGCAGGGGGCGAAGGGCGGTGGGGGCGGGAAGAGATGCCGGTTGGGGACGGAAGCGGCGGGGCTGGGGCTGGAGAGCTCAGGGGCGGCCCGGAGCAGGGTAGGGTAGGGGGGCGGGTTCTCAGGGCGGCGTTGACAGGGGGCGGTAGAAGAGGCAGAAAAGCGAGTCGTTCTGGATGTTTGGAGGAGTGGCCGAGCGGTCGAAGGCAGCGGTTTTGAAAACCGCCGTTGGGGCAACTCAACCAGGGGTTCGAATCCCTTCTCCTCCGCTGAAACCATTGAGGATTTCGTCGAGGAGCTCGAGCGCTCCCTGGTGAGCCTCCCGGAGCCATTCACACGCCATTCACATGGCGACGCCGAGGCTACGCCGACCGCCGGGTGAAGACCTGCACCGCGTCCTTCTTCAGGTTGTCGTTGGTGTGCGCGTAGCGCTGGGTGACCGAGAGGTGCAGGTGGCCGGCGAGCTGCTGCACGGTCGGAGCCGAGGCGCCGCCCTTGAAGCACTCCGTGATGAAGAAGTGCCGCAGGGCGTGGAGCCGGGTGGCCGGCACCTGCGCCTTGGCGAGCGCACGCTTGAAGGCGTGCCGCAGGCCGCCCTCGGTCCACGGCGTCCCCTTGCCCGAGGGGGCCACCGGGGCGGTGGGCTTGTGCGGCCTCTTGCTGGCCTCGACGAGGATCTCCTTCAGCGCGGGCGCGATGGGGATGCCCCGCTCGTGCCCGGACTTCGGTGCGACTACCTGGCCGCAGGTGATGGCCTGCCGAACGAAGAGCAGATCGGTGCCCAGGTTCACGTCGCACCAGCGGAGGCCCCGCACTTCGCCGGCACGTAGGCCGGCGTAGGCTGCGAGGGCGATCGCAGGACGGACGTGCGGGGCCGCCGCGGCCACCACGGCGTCGACCATCTCGGGCGAGGGCGGCTCGTACACCTTCGACTTCACCCGGTTCAGCCTGGGGAAGTCCGGCTTCTTGTCGTGGTGGCCGAGCTCGACCGCGTTGCCGATGATCGTGCGCAGCGGGATGACGATGTTGTTCCGCGTCGACGCCGAGAGGTTCTCCCGCGCGAGCTCGAGGTCGAACGCCGTCACGACCGCCTTGTCGATCTTGCTGAGCGGCCACGATCCGAAGCGCGGCAGCAGGTACGCGTCGACGTTCTTCATGTACCCGATGTGCGTCGAGGGCTTGAGCTTCGGCGCGAGCGTCGCCTTGTACAGCTCGACGGCCTCGCAGAAGGTCATCTCGGGCTTCGGCGGCTTGGGCTCCGCTACGTCCACCTGGTCGGGGAGGTAGCCCTTCTCCGCGATGGTCGCGAGCAGCCGCCGCTCCTCCTTCCGCGCACCGTCCGCGGTCTGCAGGGTAGCGTTCCTGAAGTACCGCTTCTTCTCGCCGGTGCGCGCGTCCTTGTACGAAAAGTCAATGATCCAGGGGCGCCCGGGGCGCCGGGGGTCTCGCCGCACGGTCATGCCGGTCAGCTCCTTTCCGGCCGGACCGCGTGCCTGGGACGAGGCGAAGAAGTAGCACAGGGGGCGCCGTGGTTCTTGTCGTCGCTCCCGGTGTCGGCGAGCCATGCGGCGCTGAGCTTCACGCGCCAGCGGCCCGAGAACTTACGGGCGCGGACGCCGTCGATGTTCGCCTCCAGCGCGCCGTCGGGGCCGCGGACGACGTGGCGCTCGATGCTCCGGCGGAGCGCGTCCGGTGACTTGCCGAGGAACTCGGCCGCGGTCCTGATGCAGACCCAGCCCCGAAGACCCGGGAGGGTGCTGGCGGACGAGTTGCTGCTCACGGCGACCTCCGCGAGCCCATCGAGCGCTCCGTCTGGCTCGCCGTGACCGAGTCGTCTCCCGGCGGCGCCGCGCTGCCGACCAGGTGGATCGCGTCCTTGGGCTCCTCGCTCTTGGCGCGGAGGTTCGGCGAGGCGAGGCCGGCGCGCACGAGCGCGATGGTGCCGCGGCGGACGCTGAGGCCGGCGAGCGCCCGGCCCAGTGCTTGGCGCGACACGTTCAGCTCGGTCAGGACGGCACGCTCGCCGAACTCCTCGATGAGGGCGTGCAGCGTACGCCGCTCCTCGGCCGAAAGGCCGATATCCTTTGCCCCTTGGCTCATGCTCTCGAAGCTAGCGACCGGAGATTCGCGAGCTACGGAACCGTACGCGCGCGAACTGTTCCGTGGGGTGCCCCACAGATCCCGGCAGGGCTCACTCAGACTCGTCGCCCGCGCTGTCCTCTTCGTCGGAGGGCGGCGCGCTCACGTAACCCGAGCTCACCCTCTTCAGACGTAGCGGCGCCCGCTCCGCTGCCTTCGCCATCCGTCGCAACTCCTGCTCGATCGCACCGCCGACGGTCATGCCGGTCTGGAGGAAAACCTCCTCGCCGTCGGTCATCAGGATGCTCAGGATCGCGAGCTCGCGGTTCGAGAGCTCCCGGCCGTAGGGGAGATCCTCGGGCAGCTTCGCGAACGCGTTCGGCTTGGCGAAGTTCATGGTCCAGACGAGCCAGTGCCGCCTGTCGGGCGGCCTCTCGTAGTCCTCCCGGACATCGTTCACGAGCGACTGGAGGAAGGGTCGGCGCTGCTTCACGAGCTTGTTCAGCCTGTAAGCGTAGAAGAGCCCGTAGTCCGGCCGCTTCGACTCGAGCCCAGCGCTCTCGAAGAACTCCAGGGCCTTGGCCGCGGCCTTCCGGAACTCGTACATCACGCTCCAGGCTTCCGCCTCGACCTTCCATCGCTGCGTGAGGGCCTCGACCCGAGCCATGCGACCGGCGTTCCAGGGATGACCGAACGCCTTCTCGTACTCGCTCTCGCACTGCGGAAGGAGCTGCGCGAGGAGCTTCTCCTTGTTGGAGAACCGCTCCCGCTTGTTCTTTCGTGTGGCTCGCTTCGGGCTCATCGTGACCCAGCCGTAGCTTACGCGCGGCCGCCCCTTGATGACTCCCGTTCGGGCGTCGGTCTCGTGGACCTTGCGAGCTGTGCTGTCGCGTACGGGCGCGGCACGGTCCGGGGCTTCAGCGACCGCGATCTCGTCGCGCTCAAGCACACGAGGGGCATGCTCGACACCGATCACCGGCGCGGGTAGTTCATGCGCAACTGCCGTGCGTCCGGCGCGGGGCGGGCGGGGGATGCCGCAAGCAACGGCAACCAAGCGGCGAACGGTCCGTGTCCTGCCGGGATGCTGTGGGTCAACCCGGTGGCCGGGAGGTCATCGATCAGCAGCGCGCTCCTTCGGCGAACTCACCGGACACACACGCCCTACGCTACAGCACTCGGTTCCCATGATGACGGCGACGTGGCGACCCGGGGCCCCGGATCCTGCTCTCGGGATTCAACCCCCGGACGATCGTGCGTTCTACCGAACCACCCATGTAAGTGTTGGGAATAAATGGATTTTTTAGCTGAAGAAGCGCAGGCGGCCGTCGAGCATCTGGTGAGCACCTCCATTCACCGTCCCTATGGTGGCATCGGGGATCGGCAGTTTTTCTTGCCGTTCGCCGACCACAAAAACGCGACCGCGAGCGGTTTCCCCTCGGCTCCACGGCCCGGCTCTACGTCCCGTACCTCGCTGCGCTGGTGGGAGATGAATCGCTGTAACTGCAGGTAACCACTGCGAAAAATCCTCACGGCGGCCTCGCACCTCGGCCGACGAACCTTGGCCCATGACGGAGGTGCTCGCCTTCGCCGACGGGTGGGCCGCTGAAGGACTTTGGAGTGGGCACCCGGCTCGACCCGTCGAGCATCCCTTCGTCTTCCTGGCCCGACAGGGCGAGGAAGCGGGATGGCTCCGATGTTCGCACGTGCACTGCTGCGTCCGTTTGCTGCTGGAGATGCTCGCGGCGCTGACGCCCCCACCCTGCAAGGCGTTTCAGCAGATCGAGGATCTGCGGGGTAGGCCGAGGGCTTGAGGCTCGTGGGACGCCCGATCCTGGCACTGCTGGCAGCGGCCGGAGGGACGACGCCGGCCATCACTCGTCTACGCCACCTCAAGGAGCTCGGTGCGAAGGCCATCCTTCCGATTCCAGCGGGGCACCCGAAGAACAATGCCGACCCGATCATGGCTATTTTGTCGGAGCACATGATCACAGGAACGAAGAGATACCCTCGGCGACGATCGGGGCCGAGCTCGACGTCAAGTCGACATCAGGAAGGTACGGCAATGACGCGACGGACGTTATGCCGCAGACGACCACCAACTCGGCCGAGGATGTCGAGCTCAACAACTCCAGGTAGACACGACCTCGGTGGTAGTGCTTTCCATATCGTTTGATTTGTGGTTGGCTATCTAGCCACCTACCAGTTCGCGAAGGAGGACATCATGACGGACATCAAGATGGATAGGGCGACCAAGATGCCGCCGAGCCAGCCCACGAGGGACAACGACGCGCTGACGAGAGCCGCCCAGCTGACGCTCACGGACAACGACGCGCTGACGAGAGCCGCCCAGCTGACTCTCGGGGACGACGTGCTCAGCGAGGGGGCGCGACGGATGAACGAACTCGGGGGCGGCTCGCTCAGGGCCGGCCTCGAGCGATGCCATCCCGCCTCGCTGCATGGCATGGCCGACGGCGTGAGAACGGCCGCTCGTCCGGGCGCGCTGCTGCTGGTCGCTCCCGCTTCTTCCGCGTCCGACGAGGCGCTTGAGATCTTGAAGAGGTGCGCGGACGCCGCCGAGAAGATGCACGGCACGGGCAAGTACGCCCGGACGCCATGACCGTGCACCGGCAGGCACCTCACGCGCTTCTCGCATGAGCCGGACGCCACCGCCCGGGGGTGCCGTGGAAGTCAAGCCCACACAGCGTGATGGCTCACGCCCTGACCTGAAACATCCCAAGCGGGTACAGTGGCATCGTCTTGGCCATGATGTCGAAGCCTTGCTCTCGAGTTAAAATGGACCAACATGCCCGGCACCGTCGCACACGGGGAGCCGACCGCGATCACCTCCGCGGGATTGACGCCGGATACAACCTCGCCGGCTGCCGACCCCTTTGCCCAGCGGCCGGAAGAGGCCAGGGCACTGCTGCTCGCCTCGGCCCCTCGCCCGAGCGTCGTGGAGATCCTCCTGTACGACGTCGGACATCCGGAGATGAGCGCTGCGGCGCTCGACGAGGGGTCTCCCTCGTTTTAGCCTCCAGCATGTTTCAACGTGTCCTGAGCGTCTCCACGCAGGATGCCGTTTCGCGGTCCCGACCCGATCGGTGGAGAGCCGCCGAGATCCGCGTGCCCGCTGTCGCGCAGGCGATTCGGGGCTAGAGGAACGGGCATGGGCCCGTCCCGCGGCATCACGCCGCCCGCCGGCCCCGCCGGATCGACATGCCCTTGGTGCTGGAGATGGGGGCCTGCGACTTGTTGAACCGGCCGCGCACCCTCGGTCGGACGCCGCTGTCCGGTTGCACCTCCTCGTGCATCGTCGTGGGCTTCAACTGCGGGCGATGAACGGCACCCGTCAGGTCGGTGTGCCTGGCCAGGTCCTCGCCGAGCTCCTTGATTCGCCGGCAGATGGCGAACGTCGACGAGCCGAGCTCGTTGGCGATTTCACCAAGATCGAACCCGGCGGCGCGCAGCTCGAGCATCCGCCGGTCGTCCGCGGGGAGCTCCGCGAGCCAGGCGATGAGGTTGATCGCGGACAGGATCCGCTGCGTGGGGTTGTTGCTGGTCGCTTCGGCGAGGCTGAAGCCGACCGGCGCCTCGTCCTCGTCGGGGCCGCGATGCTCATCCTCGGCGGCGAAGTCGCCGAAGCGCAGCACCTCGACACGCCCGTGCATGAAGTTGCGCAGGTCGAAGACGTCGCGCTTCCGCTGGTACCAGTCGCAGGGAACGTAGTACCGGCTCGCGTCCGTCGCCCGCAGGCCGCAGGAGTGGATCAAGATCGCATCGTCGAGCAGCTCGTCGCGCTCGGCGTAGCGCTCGTACATGGCCCAGGTCTGCGCGATCGCGTCTTGCAGTCGGTCTTCACGGACCTGCTCCGGAAGAAGTCGGGCGACGGGGTTGAAGATGCCGCGCTTGATCTTGTCCTCGAAGGCGCGGTGCAGATCACTCGGGATGTTCATCGTCACGGTGGCCCTCCGTACGGCGCGCAAACGGAGGCCCGTGGCCCACGTGATGCGCGACAAGTGCGCGGCGCGGGGCGCGGTCGACCGGTTCAGCGAGAACGAGGGGAGCCCTCCCTTCTCTTATCCCCGCGGGTCGGGGCTCCTTGAGCCCGACGGGAGCGGCGGACGACCTCGGTCATTTTTGACCGAGGTGCTGCCCCGCCGACCGCGTGCACCTGAACGCCGGCTCCGGGCGCGACACGGTCAGGCACGGCATCGTTCTACGACCGCTCGCCCCCGGACTCGTGTTCCATGGACGGTCCCTCTGCCGAACTGCGAGCCGACCGCATGTCTCCCGCCGTCCCGCCCAACTTCGCCTTCCGCGCCCATCAGGATCCTCGCTGCGTCGTGCTCGGCATGCACACGGAGCGCTACTTCGCCGAGGGTCCGAACACCCGCCTGGTGAAGCGGTGGCAGCTCGGCGAACTCCTCGCCCAGCACGCCGCCGCGCGCCTCGGGCTGGACACGTCGCCCGAGGACAACCAGGCTACGCTGATCAACCGGCTCCGCGAGCGGGGCGCGCCAGGCGCCACGATCCGGCAGCCCTTCCACGAGCTCCAGGGAGCCTGACCATGGCCCGCTTCGCGCCCGCCAAGGGAATCTACGACATCGCCGCACGCTTCAAGACCACCTGTCTTCAGGCCGACGGTTCCCTCCTCTTCGAGGGAGGCCGCCTCTGGACGCTCGAAAACCTCAAAGAGCTTCATCGTGTCTTCGTCGACACCAAGGACACTAGCAAGCGAGCCTTCATGGCGAAATTCCATGACCAGCTCGCGGATTCCAAGACGGACGTCAAGCGCTTGGCCGCCGAGGTCCTGCTCGTCCACTTCCTCTTCCCGTCGAGCGTCACGGGCGCCACCAAGAGGCGCCTGGTGAGCACCGTGCTCTCCTGGGCCGGCGACCCCGCGGACGACAAGCATCCCGCAATGGCGGCGCTCGATCGAGGTGTCGGCAGCGGGGGGCAGGGCTACAACTCGCGCCGCCCCAACGAGCTCTGGTTCCTCATCAACTTCGCCCTGAAGCTCAAGAGCATGGACAACCCGGTGCACACCACGCTGTTCTCGAATGCGGGGGCGTTTCGCGAGCTGGTCGACGACGTAGAGGACGCCGGGTCCCGTCAGTTCCGCCACATGCTCTTGCACCTGATCTACCCGGACGACTTCGAGCGGATTGCCAGCAGCACCCACAAGCGGCGCATTGCGTGGGCCTTCCGGGATCTTGCCGGTCCAGGCCTCGACGACCTCGACGATAAAATCCTCTCGATTCGAAGGAGCCTTGAGAAAGAGCTTCCCGGACAGACGCTCGACTTCTACCAGCCGCCGCTCGCCGCCGCGTGGAACCCGGACGACGACGACGACGAGCCGGGCGCGAGCGACGCCCTCCTCTACAAGAAGCAGATTGTCCTCTACGGCCCGCCGGGGACGGGCAAGACGCACCAGGCGAAGGCGCTCGCCGCAACCCTCATCCGCTCGGCGGCGCTCCAGAAGCTCGGCGCGGCCTGGTACTTCCAGAACGAGAGAGCCGTCCAGCAGGTCATCGGGACGCACTTCCACCGCGTCCAGCTTCACCCTGGGTACAGCTACGAGGACTTCATCCGCGGCCTGCACGTCGGCGAGGGCGGGAAGACCGAGTACCGCCTCGGCCTGCTCCCGAAGCTGGTGCAGGACATCGAGGACGAGCGCAAGGTCGGCGGTCCGGTAGCCATGCTTCCCCACGTGCTCCTCCTCGACGAGATGAACCGCGCCGATCTCAGCCGCCTCCTCGGCGAATGCTTCTCGCTGCTTGAGGATCGCGGCACGGCCATTCCGCTGCCAGGGCTCGACGGGCAAGGGAAGGCGCTCACTCTGAAGCTGCCGGACGATCTCTATGTCATTGGGACCATGAATCTCATCGACCAGTCCATCGAGCAGGTCGACTTCGCGCTCCGGCGCCGCTTCCTCTGGCAGCGCTGCGGGTTCAACCGGCAGGCCCTCGTCGAGGTTTGCAAGCGGAGGTGGAACGATCACCCGATGAAGGGCTACGACTGGGACACGGTCGGGAAGGACTTCGAGCGCCTCGGCGCCGCCGCCGCCGCGCTCAACGCCGCCATTCACAAGAGCAAGGTGCTCGGCGAAGAGTACGAGATCGGTCACACTTACTTCTTCGATGTTGTGAGCTTCTTGCAAGAGGAGCTCGCGGGGACCAAAAGGAAGCGGACTTTTCTGTGGAAGAGCGGCAAGCCCGAGAGCCCCGTATCTAGGCTGTGGAGCCTGTCGCTGAAGCCTCTCCTGGATGCGTATCTGCGCGGCCTCGAGGCGGTCCCTCGAGCCCAAGAGCTCGGCCGCCTGGAGAAGGCGTTCCTCACCATGCTGGCCGACGTCGATGAGTGACGTCGACGCGAAGGACTGCTCGCCGATCCTTTGGCCGAGCCCGGACCCGGAGACGGCCGCATGGCTCGCGAGGCTGGCTCAGGTGGTGGTCCCCGAGGCGCACGTGATCGGCTTCGGCGACGGCGCCCGTGAGCACGACGACCCGGTCGTGTACTGCGAGTGCGACGGTTCCTGGTGGTGCGGCCGGTACGTCGGCGCGATCCGCTTCGAGGGGCGCATGCTTCGCATCCGGCCGCGCTTCGGGATGGCAGTCCTCGAGCAATGGATCGAGCACGCGTTGAACCTCACCTTCACCGAGGTGTCGGGCGAGCTGGACGATCACGACGCATTCCTCCCCCAGCTCCTCGCGAGGCTCTGGTCACGGGCCCTCGTCACCGCCGGACGCCACGGCTTGCCTGCGCTCCGGCAGGACACCATGCACCACGGTCCCATGCTGCGCGGTCGGCTGGATGTGCAGCGCACCGTGCGGGAGCGGGTGGCCGGACGCCCCGGCCTGTCGTCCGTACAGCGCTCCCGCTCGCTCGAGAACGCGGTGGTGCAGGCGATCGTGGCGGGATACGCCGCCCTGAGGCGCTGGGTCGGGAACGCGCAGCTCGGCAAGGTCATCGCCGAGCGGGCACAGGATCTCGTCGACCACATGCTTTCGGCCATGCCGCTGACGGCCGGGCCGCCTCTCCAGGGGGAAATCGACCGCGTCCGGTACACGCCGATCACCGCCGGGTACCACACGGCCGTCCGCCTCTCGATGCGGATCGCGCGCCACCGCGGGTTGTTTCACGAGACCACCCCGGATGGCGGTGCCACGGGGGTGCTGCTCGACGTCGCCGAGATATGGGAGCTCTTCGTCATCGCGTGTCTCCGAGCCGCGCACCCGGAGTTCGATGTGTTGCACGGGACCCATGACGTCGAGGCGAACGACTGGCTGCTGACGAGCGAGAGCGGCAATAAGACGCTGGGGTGGCTCAAGCCGGACGCGCTCCTCCGCCTGCCGGACGGCGTACTCATCGTCGATGCGAAGTACAAGTCTTTGAGGCCGAGGGGAGCTCGACCCCACGGAGTGGAGCGAGAGGATCTGTACCAGGTGGGAGCATACCTCTCGCGGTTCGCGAACGATGGTGGCGAGGCACTGCTGGTGTATCCAGCGGACGGAGACGCTTCGCCTCCCGAGGTCGTCGCGGAGGGGCCATGGCGGTTTGGGAGCGGCCAGCGTCTCGGGTTCGTCGCGCTGCCGACGGACGCCGAGACCGCTGTAGACCTATTGAGAAGGCGAGCGTGCGGCGGCGGGTAAGGGACCGTGGTCGTCGAGGTGATCGCATTTACCTCGGCGCCTCAGCACACGTCAGTGCCTCAACCCTGTGCCTGGGCGGGATGCCCCGGTGCCAGGCGTCCAGCACCGCCGAGGCGTCGGAGTTGGCTCGCTCCACCACCACCATCGTGAGCCGGTGCAGGTACTTCGCCGCGACAGACGAGTACTGATCGGCCAGCGCCTCGAACTCCGTAGCCAGGCGCTCGAAGGCCTGCAGGACGGGCTCGGGCGCCGGGCCGACGTGGATCCTGCGTGGCGGCGACGGCGTTGCAGGCCGGCTTGCCGGTGCAGCCCCCGGCTTCGTGGCCGGCGTGGGGGTCCCCTTCGCTGATGCGGGAGGCGATCTCTTTCTCCGCGGCGTGGAGACCTGCGTCTGCAGCGCGGCGTCGACCTGGCGCCTCGCGTCTTCCAGAACGGCCAGCGCCGCCGCCATGCCCTCGCCCGACGTGACCGCCCTCAGCGCCGCGTGGACCTCGGGGTCGCGCTGGACAGCGCGTACGATCGATGCCGCCGGGTTTAGTTTGATCTTTCCGGTGTCGACGGCGTCCTGCAAAGCCGGTGTCGAGATCGGGGAGGAGAATATCACCTGCCGAGCGGCCACAGCGCTCTCGGAGGTCCCGGTCTCGGACGCGACCCTGTTCCGCGTCGTCATCGGCTTGCCGGTCGCGTTTGCCGGTGGAGTGGCGGAACCTTGGTTATTTTTGACCGAGGCGACCAGATCGGTCCGCCTCCCCCGGCCCACCCTGAGCGCTTCGGTGAGCCGCCTCTCGAGCTCGGCCTTCTGCTTGGGCGTCAATTTGCGCCCGTGCTGGTCTGCGTGGTTGTCGAGGAGCATGGCCAGGTGCTCGTCGGTGGCGCTGAGGTCATCGTGGATGATGACAGGAACTTCCGGGAGCCCTCCCTCGAGGGCCGCGCGATGGCGTCGATGTCCTCCGAGGATGGTGCCCGACGGGGAGGCGCATCGCTCTCCTGTCACCAGCAGCGCGCGTTGCACTCCGTGCTCGCGGATGTGTTGCAGGAGCGCTTGGTACCTGTCCTGGTTCTCGGACTCGGGCGGGAAGAGATCGCGGTTCCTGTAGTGCGGGCGGAGCGAGTGCGGTGCCACGACCTCCATGTGCATCGACGTACCTCGATGGCGGATGCGTGCGCGCACGGGCATGGCCATCGCCGGACCGGTCGCCATGGCGGCGCTCCCTAACTTGTGGCTCGCCGGTGTAGTGAGTGCGGGCCCCTGTCCGCTGGACGCAGCGACCGTGGACGGCCCTCGACTGCGTTGCTCGATAACTTGGAGCAGATCGCGCGTCGCAGCATCCAGCTTCTGGTAGGCGACCTCACGGGCGCCCGTGAAGGGATCGTGTTGGCTCGTGTTCCAGTCCTGGAACGCGTCGTCGAAGGCCGAGAGCAGCACTTTCTCCCGATCGTCGCCCTCATCGCGTATAACCTGCACGGCCTTCGAGCAGGCGACGGCGAGTGCGGTCGCCACGGCGTCAAACGCGGAAGCAGCGCCGAGGGACTGCGCGCTTTGGGGGCTCGGCAACGCCGAGAAGAGTACCGCTTGGGGAAGCAGCCCGCGCTCGACGAGCCCGCCGAGCTCGTCGAGCGCGACCAGCCGCAGCTCCTCGACGACGTCCAGCTCGCGCGCCAGATCGTCTCGGGGACAACCCTGGTCTCGATCCATCTCGTACCCCGCCATGGCTTGCAGGAACGCTGCGATCCGCGGCTGGTCCGCGTCGGGGACGGCGGCCAGCTTCCCCTCCAGCATCGCGCGGAGCGCCGCGCAGGTCTCGTAGGACGCGTGGGTCACCGGGAGCCCCCCTTCCGCGGCGCCTCCGCGGCCGTCGGGCGCGGCAAGACCAGCCGCTCGCGCAGCCACCCCTCCAGGTCGCTCCGGCGGAAGCGGACGAGACGCGGCCCGAGCCGAAGGTGAGGGATCTGCCGGCGGCAGACCATCGCGCGTACGGTGCCTTGCGCGAGGCCGGTGAACGCGGCCGCCGCCCCGTAGTCCATTACTTCGTCGTCAGCCATGCCTTCCTCCTCGAGCCGATGACCGGCCCGGATGACCGACGTTTCTCACGTTGCGGGCGCTGGCTTCCCGCAATGGGATGCATGTACGTTGCGGGGGCTGCGAGGAGGCAGGACGACCCGAGATGCGCAACGAAGACGGCTCATCGACCAAGCCCAGCAGGGGCGGGCCAGGCGCGAGGGGCGGATCAGGCGCCGCATCCCGGCGCGCGGATCACCGGGAGCAGCGCGGGCACCAGGACGGGAACGGCGCGCTCTCCCAGGAGACGGTCGCGGAAGCCGCGATGGAGCTGCTCCGGATGGCGCTCGAGTACGAGCTGATCTCCGGGCCGAACGGGATGGCCGTGCAGGAAGAGCGCGATGCGCAGCGAACGGTTTGGTACACCGTGGGGACGCGAGAGGTCCTGCGCCGGCTGGTGAACGAGATCCTCCAGTACCGGGACAAGCGGTGGGATCTGGTCAGACAGATCCGAGCGGCCCAGGTGGCGCTGAACATTCGCGAGTTCATTAAGGACAAGGAGCAGGGCTCGGCAACGTTCAAGGACGAGCTTGCCAAGTACATCGAGCAGCAGTTCGAACTTGCGGGTCTCCCGATCGATGATGCACAGCGGCACGCGCTCGTAGAGGCCGCGATCACGAAGCTGCGAGGAACCGAAGGGCGGTTGGAGCACATCCTTGCTGCCATGGTGAAAGTGAAGGTGACCTCCGCCCGCGTTCGGACCATGCAGGGTCACGTGAGCGCCCTCAAAGGCCGGGAGCAGGCCCAAGGGACGGTGCGGTTGCCCAAGGAAGCGGGTCTTGTGTACGGCTATGATCCGCGCTCTCCCTTCCACCTGCTCGACTACGCGGTCCGTCACATGGACCAGGGCTTCTCCGGCGTCACCGAGATGTTCATGCACTGGGATGAGAAGGATCGTCGCGCGATGGTTGCGAAGTGGTTGCGCGAACTGGCGGACAGGCTCGTGGAGCCCCAGGCCGAGCCGACCGACCTGTGATCGCCCCGCAAGGGCACCATCGATCATTGCGGGAAGCGCGTCGGCGTTCAGCGCTACGCCGACCGCATGGGCAACGGCCACCCACCGTTCCACCGCGGCTTCCGTCCGGGCACCGCCGCGGAGGTTGCTACCTCGGCCACGGGCGACGCCGCGGGCAACACCGCGCCGGAGGTTCTCCCCGCCAGTAGCATTCTGCTCGACTGGAAGCGGCGAGACGCGGGCGACTTTGCCTGCGCTTTGCTCTTGCGCTCCTTGGGCTGCGTAACCGCAAGCTATAGCCCTTTGATTTTATCGTCGTCGCAAATCCAAAGCGGATTGATGTTTACATCGCGCACGAAATTCAGATGTCTTCATCTGGCCGCCCCTGCAGCAAAATAGCGAGATCTGTCTGATCCCGTCGAGGGAGGCGGCGCCTGTAGTCAAAGTGCTGTCCTACAGCCATCCGAACGCGATGACTCAGACCGGCACGGCGGTCGCGACCTTCACCTGGTTCGCCACCGGCTCGTAGATATCCACCCCTGTCTCTGGCGTCCGGATGCTCACGATGAGCGCGTACCGCGCCGCCTTCTTCCAGCGCCCGAGCTGATGCCGCTCCCGCCACCAGCCGATGACCGGGCAGACCGCGATGCTCTTCCGGCTTGCGAGATCCGCTGCCGTACCCTTCCAGCGGTCGTGATGGACGGATCCCTTCTCGCGCAAGGTCGGGCCGAGCAGCCACCCTGCGTCGCCGGAGTCGATCGTCTCGTCACCGTCGCGCGCCGCCTTGTTGACACGCTTCCGCAGATCATCAGGCTCCTCATTCGCCTTCTGCACGGCGAACCGCAGGCCGTGCGATGCGTAGCGATGCCGGCGCTCCCAGCCTCGACGTGCGGGGTTCGGCTCGATGAAGTAGGAGAGCGTCACGCGCAGCTCGACCTCCACACTGCTGAGGTCCAAGAGGGCCTGCTTCGGCCACGGCAGTGTGTGGAGGCGCATTTCGTTGCTCTTGTCACGCTCGAACGGCCGGAGCTCGTCTTGCACGACGAGCGTCAGCGCGTTCCCCGCGCTCCAGAGGGCGCGTTCCAGGTTCGGGACGCCGAACCCGAAGCAGCGGAGGAGGTGCTCCATGTCGCGCCGCCTCGATCGGGTAGCGTTGATCTCCTCGCGCATCCGAGGCGTCCATTCGGCGGTGTGGACCAGGAGCGCGCGGATCGTCTCCGGCCAGAAGTCGGGGTACTGCGCCCAGATCACCGCGCCGACGCGCGAGGCGCCGGCGCTGGCGGCGCTCGTCTCACCGGTTACGGTGAACAGCTTGACGAAGGGTTGGTAGTGCGTGGTGAGCAGCGAGAGCGAGTCGGGGAAATCGGCGTCCTTGCCGTCGGGGCTCAGCGCCATGTTCCCGCCCTCCATTACGATCTCCGGCTTGATCGGCCACTGCGACTGCCAGATGCACGAGGTCGTACTGCTCGGCGACAGGTCCCCAGGGCGCGCGATGGGGCTCCAGCCGTTGAAGACGGGCTCGGTGATGCGCGTGCGCTCCGTGTAGGCGCCCACCGTGAGGGCGTTCCATGCCTGCCCGGGATCGTGGATGCCCTCGCTCTCGTTCCGCGACCGGTAGTCCATACCCGGGGCCACACGGATGTTCCCGGCAGAGACGACAAAGAGGCGCGGGTTGTCGTCGTCCATCCCCGAGCAGAGCTTGTCGATCTCGGCAGACCACGACGAGGGCTGACCTCGATCGCGGAAGTCCGTCGCCGTGATAGCCATGGAGATCGCGCGCTTGCGCTGCGGAGCCGCGATCTCGGCGCGGGCAACGCCCTCGGCCGTGATCGCACCGTACAGCTTCGGCGGGTTCGCGGCCCCCTTGTGAAGGATCTTCACCGACTCGAGCCGGTGGGTGAGCGCCACCGGCGAGGATGAGAGCAGCGCCTCAGCGAGGTCCCCGTGGAGCGCGATCCCGGCCATCCCTGTACCGTGGCCGTCATCATCGTGCACGCCCCACGAAGGATCGTAGGCGTGCAGGTCACCCTTCCGCAAGGCGGGCTCGAGCAGCGGGTGCCCGGCGTTGACGCCGGTGTCGACGATGCAGACGGCGGGCGCATCCGGCGAGGGCGCGGTGATCCGGTCCTTGAGATCCTTGGCCCAGCCTTCCTGCTCGATCACGTTCATCCGCACGAAGCTGGTCGGCACCTCCTTCGCGAGTCGAAGCTCTGCGATGACATCGAGCAGCTCGATGGATCCGGTCATCTGCTCGCGCGTGCCGTAGGCGAGGACGATAAGGCGATCGGGGAACCTGAGCTGCTCGTCCCCGACCTGGAGCTTCACCTTCTGCGCGTACTCGCGGAAGCGCGCCAGCAAGTCGTCACCCTCCCCGCGCAGCCAGACCTCCCAGCAGATCGCCTTTCCAGCAGGAGGGAACAGCGCGGGGTCGTCGGTCCAGAACCCCTCGAGCACCGCGAGTCGGATCTCCGCGATGCTCTCGATGAGCGGCTTGTTCTTCGGGTTCCCCGACTTCTTTGTGGTCTTGGTGAGGTACTCCTCGACCTTCTTCTCGAAGTAGCCGAGCTGCCCGCTGGGCACGTACACCGTCGCGTAGGTCACGCCGGTCTGGGTTCGCGTGGCGGCGAGCTCGACGCCTGCGCGCCTATCCTCAAGGCTCTGCAAGGCCAAATCGAAGCCGGAAGCACTGGCGAACTCCAGGTAGACGCCCCGTCGCGCTTCCACGGCGATGGCGTCGTGTCGCGTATCTCGCGCTCTCAGGTCCTTTCTGACCCGCTCGAGCTGCTTCTTCAGCGCGTTGCCGTGATGTGCTGGATCGACGGGGGGCAAACGCGTCTCACCGCCGCCTTGCTGGGGGGACGTATACGGCTCCGCCGCGGACGTGCCGGTGAGGAGCAGGTGCCTCCGTCGATCGATCTCCTTGGTCGCCATACCCCCGCGTCGTCACCCGCGCATCACGCACGGCTGGAGGGCCGTGCGGCGAGCGCATCAAGAATGTCCTGCGTCGTCACCTCGGTGCGATCGTTCAGCACCGCGTCCTTCGCAGCGTCCTCGCACACTCGAACGATCTCGGCGTAGCTCGAGCCCCGTGCAGCGCTCACCACCTGCGCCCAGTCGACGCGCTCCGTGTCCAGCAACGCCAGCCGCGAGCGCAGCATCTGTTCGGCCAGCTCGTCGTCGGGCAGGCTGTACTCGAGCACGTCGTCGAACCGGCGAAAGAGGGCGCGGTCGAGGAGCTCGGGGTGGTTCGTCGCGGCGATGATGAGGCTCTCCGACTCGTCCTGCTCGAGGAACTGGAGGAACGAGTTCAGCACCCGCCGGATCTCGCCCACGTCGTTCTGCGACGTTCGATGGCTTCCGAGCGCGTCGAACTCGTCGAAGAGGTAGACGCCGCGCGTGCGCTGGAGCGCATCGAAGACGAGCCGGAGCTTCGCGGCCGTCTCGCCCATGAACTTCGTGATGATGCCGTCGAGGAGGATCGCGAAGAGCGGCTGCGAGAGCTCACCCGCGAGGGCGCGGGCGGTGAGCGTCTTCCCTGTCCCGGGAGGCCCGACGAGAAGGATCTTGCGCCGCGGGGTGAGGCCGTGCGTGAGGAGCTTCTCGCGCTGGCGCTGCTCGAGGAGGATGCGCTCGAGGCGGGCGTGGAGCTTCGGCTCCAGGACCATGTCCGAGAGGCGCGTCTTCGGATAGCTGACGGAGAGCAGTCCGGCGAGCTCACCGCGCGGCTGCACGACCGGAACCGGCGCCCGCTCGCCACGCCGAGGTAGTCCCTTCGTCTTCGCCGTATCGATGAGCTCGCGCAGGTCCCTGGCCAACTTGCCGTGCCCCTGCCGCGCGGCGTGGGCGGCGACCTGCATCGCGGTGGCGAAGAAGCGCTCCTCGTCGCCCTCGCTGTAGCTCTTCAGCAGCGCCTTGAGCTGCTCCGCCGTCGCCATGGTTTCGCGTGCTCCCGCATGAAGAAGTCTACCTTACTCGGCGCACGCCACCACGGCCGCGCTGGCTCCGTCAAGTTCTACCGGGACGCTCTGCGTCCGGCAGGGCCGGAGACGAGAAGTACGGAAAGCTGGGGGTTGGAGAGAAGGAGGCCGAGCCTCCGGGCCCGCCTCCACCTTAGTTACACGTCACCGAAGAGGTCCTGCGTCATGCTGGGCGCCCCGAGCGCCACGAGAGATAGACGCCGGGATTCGCGTGAGGGATGCCACGGCCGATGATCGACATCTCGCCGATGCGCACGGATCGTCTGCTTCTCGCCACGGTAACCGGTGAGCCTTTCCAGCCGGCGCGGCTGTACTACACGATCCCGAGCAAGCCCCTCGTGACGCGCGTCCTGTCACAGCTCCGCTGCACGAGGGAGGGCCACGAGCGTGGCTGCTGGGTGTGGTTCTACACCGCGGAGGCCGAGGCGTTGACCTTCGGCCGGCCGCACGCCGAGCTCCCGGCCGAGGTGCACTCGGTGGTGATCGGTACCCTCCGCTTCCCGAAGAAGGGCGGCATGATCGTGGAGGTCCGCTCGTTCGAGCGTGCCATCGCAGCCGCGCGGTTCTTCGGTCCCTTTCTCGGTTCCGGGGCAGTCCTCCGGCGCGCGCGGGTGATCAACCGCTTCTTCGAGGGGGCGGAGATGCAGGGCGACCTCGAGCAGCTCCATCGACACCTCGACCAGAACATCACGGTGATCGATCCGCGTGTGACTGAGGAGCGCATGGAGCAGTACCTCGCGGGCGCGAAGACGCCGGCAGAGGCGCGGCGTGCGCTCGACCGGTACCACGAGGATCGACGGCGAGAGCGGCACGACGTGCCGCTCGTCGAAGACTTCCCGCTCGCGCCCGAAGAAGAGACCCCGGACTTCATGCACCTGGCGATGACCCTGCAGCTGCGGAGCATCCGCGCCTACGAGCACTGGAACGGCAACACGCACCTGACGCTCACCGAGGTCATCCACAAGCTCGTCGAGCAGGGCGCGTTCGTCGATCCGGACTGAGCCGCGCCATGGCGCGCCGCCAGCGCTGCCTCGCCGCCGCAGCCTGGGATCGCGACCCTACCGTCGTCGTCTTTTCGGCCGCCGGCTGGGCGTGCGTAGGGATCGGAAGGTCGCACGAGCTCCTCGAGAAGCAGCACGTGACGGCGACCAGCAGATACCTCGCGCCCGCTCCGAGGTACCATCCGCCGGCCGGTGACTTCCCCGTTCCTCGAGGCCCCCGAGTCCGCCTGGGTGGCGAGCAACGCGCTCGCATTCGCGCTGCGCGACCGCTTCCCAGTCAGTCCCGGCCACACGCTCGTCGTCCCGCGCCGCCTCGTCCCGACCTGGTTCGACGCCACCGCCGAGGAGCGCGCCGCGATCTTCGAGCTGGTCGACACGGTCAAGCGAGACCTCGACGCCGAGCTCCACCCGGACGGCTACAACATCGGGATCAACGCCGGCGAGGCCGCAGGGCAGACCGTGATGCACCTGCACGTCCACGTGATCCCACGCTTCCGCGGCGACGTGGACGACCCGCGCGGCGGCGTGCGCCACGTCATCCCGGGCAGAGGGAACTACCTCGCCGCGAGACCCCCGCCGCACGCGACCGTTCGGCTGAGCTCGCCCGGGGGCGCACCTTGTTCTATGCCGCATGTGGGGCAGCAAGGTCCGCGGATGACGTCGCGGTGAACATCCATCTCGGCGGTCGGGTATCGCAAGATCGAAACGGTTCACCGCGGGGGCGCACCCCGTCTGGCGAAGTGCGCGTAGTAGCGCTGGTACATGTCTTGCCACCTCGAGTACTCCGCCGGGTTCCCGCGGAGCCGCTCCTTCCAGGCCGAATCGACCGCCGACCGCATCTCGCCGGAACCCAGGCCGTAGCGCCGGAAGATCTCCTCGGCCGTCGTGGGGCATAGGGCCAGCTCCGCGCAGAGCGCGGCATACTGGGCGAGCGGCAGGATCGTCTCCAGCGACTCGGGGAGGGGCACTGTACTTCCGTCGCCGGCCGTGCTCGAGGGCCTCGAAAGCGGCGATACCTTGGCGGTCTGGGAGACTGCTCCGGTCATTGGGGCCGGCGAGGACGCGGTTTGTGTCAGCAGCTCCCGGGGAATTGCCAGGTTCAGCGACGTTTCCCGGAGGTCTGCTGCGGCCGGCGGAGCGGGCTTCGATGCTGCCAGAGCTCCGGCACGCCTCGTGGGGTCCGCTGCCGTGAAGGGGATCACCGGGCCGCGAGGGGGAGCCTGCAACGGTGACGTCTCTGCGACCTCCGAGGGGGCTCGCGGCTGCTGCGGCCGGGCTGTCAATGTGGGCGGCACGGGAGCCCCCGATGGTCCGGCCGTGAACGGGAGAGCGGGGCCGCGGGGAATGTCAGAAAGCGGTGCGGTTTCCGCGATCACAGGAGGCGGGCGCTTCACCACCTTCGCCGCACCGGACTGAGGGAACGGCAGCTCCGGCCCTCGCGGAACGTCGGGCAGGGGGGCGGTGCCGGTCAGCGACTCCGCAGCGCGAGGAGGCTTCGGCTCAGCCTTTACGGTCGCGAGCTCGGCGTGCACGGGCACGAAGGGGACCACCGCGCCTCGGGGGACATCCAGCAGGGGCCCCGTGCCCTGCAGCGCCGCCGAGGTCATGAGGAGCGCCCCAGGGGGCATCGCCTCGGAAGACGGCGCGGCAGGCGCGAACGAGGCAGCGACGGATGCTGGCGAGCGCTCGACGTTGCCGAGCTCCCGCGCTCGGGCGAGGAGCATCTCCAGCCGACGCGCGTGATGCGCGTGGAGCCGCTCGAAGTCCTTCGCCAGCGCCGCGTCACGCCCCAGCGCTGCCCGCCATTGCCGATCCAGCGCTGCCCGCATCTCCTCATCGGCCAGGCGGTGGCGCCGCAGTACCCGTTCGCGTTGCTGAGGCAGCGCATCGAGCTCCGCGCAGAGCGCGGCGTACTCGGCCAGGCCCAGCCTGGGCTCGCCCAGCGGTCCCGCCGCAGAGTGCTCATCTGCGACCGCCTTCCCCGAGCCCCGCGCCTCGGCCACCCTCGACGGCTGCAGCACCCGGGGGCCGACCCGGAGCGATCCCAGCTTCCCCGGTCTCGGGTGCAGATCCTTGAGGAGTTCGCCGACCTTCGCGTCCTCGTCAACGCGCCGCGCCCATCGGCGGCGGAGTCGCGCGACGTCGTTCATGCCCAGGTCCTTCTCCTGCAGCAGCTCGAACGGGGCCGGGTGCGCCGCGAAGACAGCAAGGAAGCTCGCCCAGGCGGTCGGGTCGTCCGCGAGCGGCTCGACCCGTCGATCCAGCCAGTCCTCCGCCTGCGCCAGCTCTTGCTCGTAGGCCGCGAGCAGCTCCGGCTCGGCGGCCAGCCGCTGCTTCCAGGCAAGATCGGCCCGCGCGAACGTACGCGGCGTGAGCCCCTCGACCGCGAGCACGTCCGCCAGCGGGAACCCCTCCGTCACCGCCGCCCTGACGGCCGCGTACTGCGCCAGCGAGATCCCTTCGCGCGCCTCCTGCGCCCCTGCTGCGGGCTTCGTGCCTGCCGCCATCCCCCGGCCCTAGTCGCCGACCAGCACGGTCCCGGAGGCGATCACGCTCCCGTTTGGCGCGTCGGCCGGGTCGTTGCAGGTCATCGCCGGATCCCCGAGGTGCGCGGCGGGCTTGTTGTTGATGAGCACCGTCTCGCTGCCCGCCTGGACCCGGGCCTGATTCGACGGCGGCCGCTGGAACGTGCCCCCTGGAGGTACATGCGCGGGCGCATTCGCCGCGGTGCTGCCCTGGATCGCGGCCGGTTTGCCTTCGATCAGCACATCCCGGCTCAGATCGTCGCTCAGCGTTCCGCTGAAAGGCAGCGGCGTCGGCGTGGGCACCGGCCCGCCCGGCGAGGGGATCATCACCATGTGCGTGTCGATGCCGACGACTTTGTCCCCTTGCTTTGCCGCGGGCTTGCCCGCCTTCGGCCCATGCGCTGGCATGCTCGCTTCTCCTTCTCTCGCGGCAACCACCGGCTCACGGCCCGCAGTAGGGCGCGAGCGAGTTCCAGGTCTTCTCATCATGATGGGCCACATGGGCCGTCACGCTGAGCGGCTTCTCCGGCTGCCCAGACGGAGCAATAGGCACGAAGGTCATGATCCATAACGCGTCGCCGATCACGGCACGGAGCCCTCGACCATCGACCAGGACACCGAAAAGGCTGTCTACGTTGGGAATCTTGGTAAACGGTAGGTCCTTTCTCGCCTGGACGAAGATGCCGTAGAAGTCGTCATGCGCCCAGGAACATTCATGCTCTTCCGTAGGGTAGAGCCAGGTGGCTGTAACTTCGAGCACCGCGCTTCCGCCACCACCGGGTAGTTCACCGCCGCCCACCGCCGCCATGTAGCGGCACTCCGGCTCCTCGCAACGCTTCTGGGGAATGAGATCTTCGGGTAGAGCACGTTGGGTCAATGTCTCTTTCTTATGCAAGAGGCACCTCTCCGGCGATTCGGTCTGCTGAAACGCGACCGACCGTGTCGACCGACCCTGCTCAGGGCACACCCCCTCGAGCACCCGCACGACCCTCTCGATCTGGGGTCCCCAGCTCTCGCGCTGGAGCAGATACTGCCCCGGCGTCATCCGGCACGGCGGAACCCCGTCGCCCAGTATCCACACCGGCTCGTTGCTGGAGGTGGCACCTCGTGCCCGGGCGCTGGCTTCGTCGAGCGGTACCTCGGAGTCCTCCTGCACGGGCTCTCTGGGCGGACTTTCCACCACTTCGGGCAAGAGCCAGCGCTTGTCATGGGTGCGTTGTTCTTCATTGAACGTGGCCACCCGGGCGCGCTGAATCGGTGGACATAGGCCGACCTGCTCCCTCGACGCTGCGGACGGACGAGGCGCGGCGTGCGCGACGCTGGCTTCGGGCTGGACTTGTCGCGCCGCTGGCCGGCAGGCAGAGGAGGTCACACCGACGGCGACAAACAGACCAAGGAGAACAAGACGACTCATCTCGCGCCTCATGATACCCGATCGGAACGGCTGGGACACGGCGTCGACCTACATCGCGGCCGCCTGTTGTGCCTCGGTTTCAGCCTGCTTGGCTGCCGCCAGCGCCGCGTCTGCAGCATCCAGCGCCTTTTGCCTCTTATTTTCTGGCATCTTCTCGCTGGCAGCTGCTCTCTTCACGGCATCACCGGCAGCGACAACCTTGCTGAGCGCTGCGTCCGCCGAGCGTACCGCCGCGCGGCATGCGTCCTCCTTCGCCGTGTTGCCGGCGAGGCTCGCCTGGTTGGCTGCTGGCCCCGCTGTCTCTGCTGCACTCTTGACTGCCGCGGCCGCATCCCTCAGCTTCTGGAGGCCGACATCGTCCTTCGTCCCCAGCATATTCAATGACTGCGATGCCTTGTGTGCGACGGCGATATCGTAGAACTCGTTGAGCACCTCGAATCCCATATCGAAGTGCATCATGTCGCCAAAGTCCTGTCCTCCCCAGCGCAGGCCCACCTTGATCAGCGCCAGCACGACTTCCTTCTTGAGCATCAGAAACCCTCGACAGGGCTCCCGGAAATTGGTCGCGCTCTCATCGATTCGTTCGGCATTGATCTTCAAGGCGTTCTTCACCATGCCGTACCGCATCACTTTGCGATCGGCCTCGATCTGGGCGTACGCCTCGCCCAGGAGCCGCTCATCGAGGCCCCCTTGCTCGTCGTATGGGCTCCGTTCAGCGAGCTTTCCGCTCCCATCGCGGAGTAAAATCTTGCAACCGCTGAGCGTAGTATCCTTCTCAGATTTGACACGGTTGATGAAGTCGCTCAGGGATGCCTCGGTCAGGTCTTCCTGTGCGCCGTTGGGATAACGGTAGGCGAGGTAGCCTACCAGGCCATCATGGACCTTCTTGAACGTATCGTAGGAGCGTGATGCATCGCTCGACTTGCGCGGCTGAATGCTGTGGCCGAAGCAGAAGAGCGTGGCCCGCTGGCACACCTCCAAGCAAGGCTCCCACACGTTGATCCTGCTCCACTCGACGTTCCTGTTGTTGTGGATCTCGCCGGTTGGGCCATCGCCGCCGTAGATCGGTACCCACGGCGAGGCCGTATACTCGATATCTATCGCACTCCCATCTCGGTGGTTGCCCCCGCCGCGCTTCCCCTGTCCTCCGACAAGCTCCTTCGCCGCACACCACTCCTTGAACTTCTTCTGATCATCGGCATCGTCGACCGGAGCGCCCATCGATCCGCGGTACTGTCGATAGAGCTCCTCCTGCGCGCGAAGCAGCTTCTTGAGGAGCTCCCGATTGACACCCATCACATTTTCAGAAAGGAAACCGACGCCAAGAAATCGGAACCAATAGAGCCGAACGGTTCGCTTGGTGGTCGGCCCGCCTTTAGGGTAGGTAAGCTCCAGATCGGCGGCGTCCTGCGTCTTGGTAATCTCGAGAACCCACTTCGGCAACGCGCCCGTGAAGGGCGTGCCGGCTGCCTGGGATATGTGGTTGTCAGGTCCCGGGCTTACGTCTGCAGCCGCGGGTGGTGGCGGATCTTTTGGCAAGGTGCTCGGGGGAGGAGGCGGCGGTGGAGGGGCCGGTGGCTGCTCGGGCGGCAGCGCCTCGGGCTCGTGGGGATCGGGCGTGTGATAATCGTACGCCTGCGGCCCGCCCTCCGCCCCATCGAATCGCGGGTCGTTCCCTCCGCTCGCTCCCCCGGCGCCGCCGCCGCCATCCGTCCAGTTCATGCAACACCTCAATCAGACCTTGTTTGCCCCACTCGCGCCCGCATCACGACCTCAGTGGCCGTAAGTCTCCCTCAGCTTCGCAACCGTCGCCGCATCGAGCTTACCGGTCACCTGCACGCCGTGGTCTCGCTGGAAATCCTTGAGCCCTCGCACGGCTCCCTCGGGCAGCTCGGCCATGTCGTCCCGGAGCGGCCCCTCGTAGTAGCCCAGGTTGCGCAGCCTGAGCGCTGCGCCGGGCACCGAGTCCGCCGGCGCGCTCTCGCGCAGGCTGAGAGTCCACTGCTGGCGTGGCCCCTCCGGGTAACTCTCGATCCAGACGACGAGCACCGCGCCCTTTGCGGCTTCCGGTACCTCCAGCTCGAGCTCACCGTTCGGGCCCGTGGTTCCCTCGTGAACGTGACTGTCGACCGTGAGGCGATAGTTCTTTTCCGCGTAGGGCACCATCGCGACGTCCGACAGCTTGAGCCGCAGCGGCCGGGTCCTCGGCGGCTCGTCGTTTTCATCGCTGGAGAGCAGGTCGGCCGAGTCGCAGTTGAGCTTGACCAGCTTGCCGCGCAGGTGCGCATCGTCGTCCAGATCGAGCGAGGCGTTCGGGGAGAAAATCCGGATCTTCTTGGCAACGAGCTCGGCCTCCTCGCCTAGGTCGAGCGCAGGGCCCTTGCCCTTGATGCTCGCCCCGTTCGCTCCGGCCAACGCGAGCACGTTGCCGCCGATCTTCACGCCCTCGGGCGTGAGGGCGATGATGCTGTCACCACATTGCAGGGTGAGCGATCGGCTCGCCGTGAGTACGAGGTTGCCCGCGGCTCCGGTCGTGTGATCGCCGAACACGTAGAAGTCGCTCCGGGACGAATCACCGCGAGAACCGACGGTCACCGCCGCCTGACGCTCCACGTGGAGCGTGTAGGTGTCCTGGCAGAGCGTGACTGCGTCATCCATGAAAACCTCCTTGGATACGCCGCCCACGACGAGCCGCCGACTCCCTCCGATCTCGTTCGTCTGGTCGCGGTCCACGCGCACGGTCTGGTGGCCTTGAACCCGTTCCTCGTGATCGCCGCCGACGCTGCCCCGCCGGCTTCCTCCGATACGCTCGCGTCGCTCACCAGCGACGTGATTGTGCTGGTTGCCGCGCACGTCGGTCTGTTCGTCCTCACCGATGAGCGTCGTCCGGCGCCGCTCGATCCGCTCGTCGAGGTCGCGCTGCGCATGCACGTAGATCTGCTCGTCGCCGGCGGTGTCGTCGAAGCTGAGCTCGTTGGAGCCGGTGGCAGCCGGTGAGCTCTGGGTTCGGAGGCCGCTCCTGAGCTTCTCCCCAGGGAGCTGGAAGGGCGGCGGATGCGTGGCGTTGTACAGGCACCCGAGCACGACCGGGCAGTCGGTGTCCCCGCCGAGAAAGCCGACCAGCACCTCCATGCCCACGCGCGGCACGAACTGCGAGCCGAACGACGCGCCCGCCCAGCTCTGCGCGACACGCAGCCAGGCCGAGCTCTTCTCGTTACGCTGCCCAGCGAGATCCCAGTGGAACTGCACCTTGACGCGCGCGTGCTCGTCGGTGTGGACCTCGTGCCCTGCCGGCCCGGTGACCACCGCCGTCTCGAGGACCTGCCTCGGCTTGCGTTTGGGCGCCCGCGGTCGGAGCAGCGCCGTCGCGGGGATGCACTCGAACCGGTTGCGGTAGGTGCGCTCCGCGGGTCGCCCCGACAGCTCGGGTGTATGGCCCTCGTGGATGACACGGGTCACGGCGTAGGCTCCCTCGATCCCGGGGGAGGCCTCGGCGTTGAGCTCGAAGCGACGCCCCGGCGCGAGCTCGCGTACCCAGCTCTCGCCGCTGCCCACGACCGCTCGGCGCTGGGCCTGCTCCAGGAACGCCCGCGCGCGATCGGGCGTGACATCCGGCGTGTCGTAGTCCGCGTGGTGCTGGTACACCTCCAGCGGTGGCGGCCCGCTCGCCGTGGGCCCGACCCGCTCACTCAGGACCAGGTTTGGCCGGCGGAAGTCATAGTCCCTGAGGTGTACCGAGCTTGGCCTGATGGATCGCTGCAGACCGAACGAGATGATCTCGCGCCCTGTCGGCATGAGGCCCTCCTCAGGACGCAGGACGAGGGCGCCGGACTCGATACCGAACGCTGGGGGATAGTGTGCGGGGTCGTCGAGGAAGATCACGGGAGTGCGGGTTCCCACGGTGCCTGGCGGCGCGTCCGCGAAGCAGAACGCGATCCCCTCTTCGGCCGCGAGCCGCCGAACGAACGCGAGATCGCTCTCGCGGTACTGCACACAGTAGCTCCGGACCGCGTACGTCCGCGAGAGGCGGAGCTCGACCGGGATGGAGGCCTCGGCAAGGACGTGCTGGAGGATCTGCGGCACGGTCTCGTCCTGGAAGATGCGGCTCGTGGTCCGGCGCCGGAGGAGCACGAGCGGGGGAACGAGGCGCAAGTGCCAGGTCGGGCCGGTCCGCGCGATGAACATGGCATCCGCGCGCACCTGGTCGACGAGCGCTTCGATGCGGCGCTCGGCCCCTCGCCCATCGCGCAGGACGAAGGCGGCGAGACTGCCGAGCAGCTCGGCGTCGCGGCCCTCGAGCTCGGGGGTGGCCTGCACGACGAGCTGGAACGAGAACAGCTCGGAGAGCGCCTCACGCCCGCGGAACGAGACAACGCGCAGGTCCGCGGGCGTGAACGCCCCGGCGTGGAGCTCGAAGGGATCGCTGATCACGGGCGCAATGTAACAGGAGTCGCAATGCTGTCTGCAAGGAGCACGTTCGGCGCGCGGCGCTTGTGCCTGGCGTTGCGTTGCGCATGCCAGGAGGGTGCTGGCGCTTCGCCATGCCATCGGTGAGGCCGCGCGGCCTCCCTCTGCCGGGCGGGCGCGTCGGGTCGAGCGGGGGCACGTCGCTGCGCAAGACCTCCGCGCTGTGCCAGGCATCGAGCGAGCTCATGGATGCCGATTGCTCCGGCTCCCACGACGGGCGCGCGTGGCCATCGTCGCTCCTGCGGACCAGCTTCTTGGCGACCCACGGAGCGAAGACATGGGCGACCTCGCTCTCCTGGGCCGAGGGCTTCGCCCTCGCCAGTGCAGTGAAATACGCGACGCACCGGCTCAGCTCGGGCTCGTGGTACGGGCCGCGCATCGCCGAGGGGGTCCGCTTCATCAGGGGAAGCGAGAGCGGAGGCCGGCCTTCCAAACATCAAGCATCTCCGCATTGGCGATTGGTCACCGTGAGCTCGTACAGGCGACGTGCCTGCGGTCCTCGTCCGCCCAAGCCACGGCGGCCTGCTGGCCCAGGAATCGGCGGATGCACACCGTCGCGGCGTGCCGACGGATGTCATCGTGCGCCGGCACGCTCGGAATGTGGCTGCGCCAGGACGATCTTCTGGGACACCGCAAGAGGATCGGGACAGCGGTCGCGCACATGAACCTCCTGCTGCTGGCCGCAGTCGCCTGGACCATCGCGCGGCGGTGGATCGTGAGGAGCGGAGAGCTGTCTTCGACCGCCTGTTCAGCCGCGTTGACTTCGGGGGCGCTGGGGTCCGGGCGACAGGCTTCCGAAGGAGGTGCTAAAGAAGGAGAACGGCGGGAGGCTCCGCCCGTCCTCCTGCTCCCCGCGCCTGGAATCAGGCAGCGGCGTGCAGCTCGTCCATTGCGGCGGCTTGGCAGTTCTCCATGTAGTCTGAGAACCACTGAGTCAGCTCCTCGAAGAGCTGCACAACGCCGATGTCACCCCGCACGAACCGGCACAGGATCTCGTGCTGCTCCGCCACGCCCTCGTGGCCGAGCGCGAGCAGCCGCTCCCCGAGCCGTTTTGATGACTGCGGGCGGATCTTGCGGGCGGGGAGACAGCCCGCCGCCGAGCGCTGCGGGCTGTCCACCTGCTCTTCGTCGTCGCTGCCGAGGGCTCAGGTGCCCGCGGCTTCGACCCGCTGGCGAGCCTGGGGCTCGTGCCCAGCCGCCTCGACGCCGGCGCGCACAGCGGCGGCCAGCGTCCCGTTCGCGAGCAGCGCCTCACGAGCTCGATCGCGCCCGTGGCCGATGTGCTCGCCGCGGAAGGCTAGGTGCGCGCCGTTCTTCTGGATCACCCCGGTCGCGAGGCCGTGGTCGACAAGGTCGCCGGCGGCGTCGATCCCCTTGCCCCAGCGGATGTCGAACTCCGCCTCCTTGAAGGGCGGCGCCAGTTTGTTCTTGACGATCTTGACCCGGGTGCGAGCCCCGACCGTGTCCTCGCCCGCCTTCACGGTCCCGATCCGGCGCACGTCGAGGCGCACGCTCGCGTAGAACTTGAGCGCGTTGCCGCCCGTGGTCGTCTCGGGGCTGCCGAAGACGACGCCGATCTTGTGCCGGAGCTGGTTGATGAAGATCAGGGTGGTCTCGGTCCGGTGCGCGATGCCCGTGAGCTTGCGGAGGGCCTGGCTCATCAGCCGCGCCTGGAGGCCCATGTGCGCCTCGCCCATGTCCCCCTCGATCTCGGCCTTGGGCGTGAGCGCCGCGACCGAGTCGACCACGATCACGTCGACGGCGGTCGAGCGCGCGAGCATCTCGACGATCTCGAGCGCCTGCTCGCCGCTGTCCGGCTGCGAGACGAGGAGCCGGTCGGTGTCGACGCCGATCGCACGCGCGTAGGTGACGTCGAACGCATGCTCGGCGTCGATGAACGCCGCGACACCACCCGTACGCTGGGCCTCGCGCATGGCGTGCAGCGTGAGGGTGGTCTTGCCGGACGACTCCGGGCCGTAGATCTCGACGACGCGGCCGCGCGGGTACCCGCCGACGCCGAGGGAGGCGTCGAGCGCGAGCGAGCCGGTGCGGATGACCCGGATCTCGGGGATGTTGTCACCACTTCCGAGGGACATGAGAGCTCCCTTTCCGAATTGCTTCTCGATGGCGCCGACCACGGACTGGACGGCGCGGGCCCTGCTGACGTGAGCGTTCATGCTGAAGGTCCTTTGCTGAATAGGGGGGTTGGCGAGACAGGAGAGTGCCGCGCAGCAGGCAGGGCCTGCGCAGGCGGGCGCCCTTGCGTGAGCGATCGTCAGGGGAGGCCGCGCTCCGCAGCGTCGAGCAGGTTGTGGATGGTCTCCGTCGCCTTCTCGATGCGGCGGCGCGCCTCGTGCCTGGAGAGAACGCGCTCCTGGACGGGGCGCGTGGCATCTTCGGCCGCGCTGAACCCCTGGTCCACTTGCTCCCGAAGCGCCGTGATCCACTCGCGCATGTAGCTGGCGTCGTCGAGTCGGATGGATCCGTTCGATGGCGGGCGTTCGGTACGGCCGTCCCATGTGTCGTCGTCCGCCGGGTACTGGCGAGTCTCTGTCATGGTGGATTGCCTCCAGAAGAGAGGGCACGGTGTGCGTTGTGATAGCGGGGCGGAGGAGGCTACCCGCCGCGCTCCAGCTGAGAGTGCACGGCGATGTCGCGCAGCAGCTCGCCGGGCGTGGGTCCCTCGTTGTGCGCGATGACCTCGATGACCTTCTCCATCGGCTGCGAGCACAGCTGTGGTCCCCGCACGATGTGTGGGTGGATGCGGATCGGCGGGGCGCGCGGATCTGGCCAGCTGGGCGGCAACGAGGCGTAGGGGATGTCCCTGGGCCAGGCGCGCTCTTCCGAGAGCACCGACTGGTAGCCCTTCGACTCCAGGTAGGTCTCGATGTCGTGGGGAGATACGCATCGTGTGACTGGCTTGCCGGGGAGCGTGGCACTCATGCGGTGCTTGGGAGCTCCGAGGTTCATCGGCCCCCCTTTCGCTTACGCATGCGCGCGAGCAGCTTGCGAGCCCGGCGGAGCCGGCTGACGGCGGTTCCGTGGTGCAGGTGCAGCACGCTCGCGATCTCGGTGCCCTCATGACCTAGAGCCGCCAGGGCGAGCACCTCACGCGCCCAGAGCGGCATCTGCCAGAGCGCGAGGAGCGCCTCCATCTCGGCACGCGCCTGGAGTTGCGCCTCGAGATTCAGACCCGCGACGTGGCGCAGAGGACCGACCGGCTCGTGGTGCAGGACCTCATGACGCACGTACGCGCTCTCGAGGTAGTGCGTCGCCTGCCGCCAAGCGACACCGCGGAGCCACCGGCGGAGTACCTGCCGAGCGTTCACAGCCGGGTCGGGACGATACCGGCCGGCCTCGATGGCCTTCCAGGCGCCCAGCACGACCGCCTGTGCGACGTCGGCGCTGTCGCGCGCGGGGACGCCGCAGGTGATGAGCGTGGCCACGATGAAGGGCCGCTCCGCCATGACTGCCGCGATGTTCGGTCGGGCCGGGGGATGTAGCCCGGTGGGTGCGCGGTGGGCCCCGTTCCGCCCGCGGCTCACCCACCCCTCTCGGAGTTCCGGTCGCAGTCGGCCATTCCGGGCGCGCTCAGCCGGCCGTGAACTGGGGCGCTGGCCTCCTGGGCGGCCCGTCTGGCCATGGCTGGCGACGAGCCGCGCGGGGCGGCGGCGGTGTGCCGGATGCCTCGGGCGCGAACGCCCATGACTCCCGACGCGTACGAGCGGAAGCCGTACAGCCCCAGCAGGCTGCGAAGTGCGGCGGGCAGCCGGATCGCTTCGGTGTCGGTCAGGGAGGGCGGATGGGAGTGAGGGCGCCGGCGCGAAGGCGCACGGCTCCCTTGGCCCGCGGACGGCGGGCGGACTACAATCAGCATGTCGCAACCTCGCTAGATGAGGTTTCGGCCACGCAGCCCGGGCGATTGCAGTCGCCGCGGGCTGCACTACTTCAGACTGAGACGAGCGCGCTGCTGCGTCAGGGGAAGATTTGGCAGCACGCAAGAACTGCAAGAGCGAGAGTGATGCAGCTTCGAGACCAGCCCGAAGCTGCGGTCGTTTCAATCCTCCTCAGGCAGCATGATGGTGATTACGGGCTCGGCGTTGTCGCCGGGACCGCAGACCGCCTTGAGCTCCACCAACGAGGGCTCGGCGGAATCGGTAACCACGTACAGCGAGAAGATGATCTCGTTTGCTTCCGGTGCACGCAGGGCCGCAGCGCGGAACATCCACAGCACATCCCAGAGTCTGCCGCGCTCGTCGTTGCGGGCCCGCAGCGCAGCCGGAGTCAGCACGACGTAGCGGTTCCAGACGGAGTGCGTCACGGCGACGGGAAGCTTGATCCCCATCTCCTGGGCCGTTGACGCCACGTCCATCAGGGTGCCATCCGCGATGGCCTGGGCGCGCGTGTACGCCTCGATGACCTCGAACTCGAGTTCGTCGTTGTCCGGCATCTTGCTTTCCTCCGGCTGGGATTACGTGGCGCCGGCCAGGAGAGAGACGCTTTCTCCTTTCGCGAGCTCTGCGCCGCCGAGGCGCACGTAGTGCGCGGCCCTGGCCCGGAGCGGTGAGGTCTCGGCCACCTCGCACTCGATGGCCACCGTCCAGAGCCGCACCCCGAGCGCCAGGCCCTCGCGGAGGGCTGCTTCCTGAGCCGCCTGGTTCCCGTCCACGCCGTCGGTGACGAGGATGACGTCGGCGCCCTGATGGCCCCGCCGGGCGAGCTGCCGGACCTGCTGCACGGCCATGCCGAGCGCGAGGCCGATGGCCGTTCCTCCTCCGAGGAAGTGGCGCACCATCCGCAGCACGGCCTCCGTGTCGCCGGGCTTGATGGCCTGGACCACGGTGGAGGTCGAGTAGTGGACCACGGCGACCGGCCGCTTCTCATCGAAGGCGACGCGGCAGAGCGCGACCGTCGCGGCTTTCGCCCACTCGTTCCGGGCAGCGTGCATGCTCCCGGACTCGTCGAGCGCGACCACGAGCGGCCCCTTCGACTTCTTCGCCTCCCCTCGGACGGCGTACTGCGCTGCCCGGCGGGAGGCGATCCGCTCCAGGACGACCGTCTCCAGGACGGGCTCCATGAGCAGGACCTGCTCGGCCGGCAGCAGACGGGACACGTCGTTGCCCTGCTCGACCGAGTAGACTTCCGCGGGCACACCGTGGACTCGGTTAGCGTGGGCGCCCCGCAGGGCTGCGTACATGCGGCCAGCGAGGCGAGCGATGCGCTCGACCTGGTGGAGGTCCCCGTGGGCGAGTTCGACGTCGCGGGCGTGGGTCCACGCCGCGCTGACGTCCCAGCCAAACCCGTCGGCAAGATGCTCGGTGCGCCGGGCCTGCGCATCGAACGCTGACCACATCTCCCGGGCGACGCCGCGCAGCTCGAACGGCGACGCCCCGGGGCGCAGGGCAGGGAGGCAGGCCCACAGCCGCTCGAAGGCGTACGCCGCTGCCACGTCGTCGGACGCGAGCAGCGCGGCGTGCTCCACCGGCGCGGTGTCCTGCGCCGCCTCGGCGAAGGAGCCCGCGAGCGGCTCGCTCCCTGCCCCGACGATCGCGTTCCAGAGGTCCCCGGCCGCAGCGGCATCCTGGTCCGCTGCAACCGCCACGGCGCGGTGGGCGCGCCGAGCCTGGAGGAAGGTCCCCATCGCGACCTCCTACAGGGCGTAGCGCTTCGCCAGGTCGGCCTTGAGCGCGTCGTGGACCTTCTTCAGCTCGTCGAGCTTCGGCTGGATGCGCGCCTGCGCGCGGCGAGACACGCCCTCCTTGAGCTGCTCCTGCACCCGCTTGGCCGCGTCGGTGATGTCGGCGGCGAGCTTGGGGAGCGCCTCCAGGTAGGCCGCCGCCTCTGTGGGCCGGTGGGCGTAGGCGCGCAGGGCTTCATCCACGACCGTGATCGCCTTGGCCACCGCGCTCCGGTCCACCGTGTCGAGCACGGCGACGACTCGAGCGCGATCGTCGGGCTTCTGCCAGAGGCCGTACCGGAGCACGGCGAGGTGATCGAGCTCGACCTCGGCGCAGTCGTCGAGCCAGGCCGCGGCGCGGAGCACGCGGGTGAGCGCAATCCAGCGCCGATCGGAGACGACGATCCCGTTGACCTTGAGCTCGTTCCGGATCCGGAGGAGCTCCTGCACGATGCGCTCGGGCAGCGTCACCCGGCCGACGTCTGCCCGCGCCACGTCCCATTCGGCGAGTTTGATCTGAGCCGAGGCCGTGTAGGCGGGCGGCGTCGCGACGAGCTGCATCCAGGTCGCATCGGCCTGCACGTACTCGACCAGATCGCGCAGCAAGAAGCGGTCGTACACCGCCGCCAGGTTCTCCTCCTCGGGCAGCTCGTTCGAGGCGCCGACCAGCATCCGCAGCGGGATCGGCCGGCCCTTGTAGAGCCGCTCGTTCATCGCTGACAGGAAGGCGTTCAGCACCGAGTCGGACCCCTTGAACACCTCATCGAGGAAGGCGCACTCGACGCCGGCGAGCCGGCCGTCGAGGTTGCGCTCCCAGAGATCGTTCTTCAGGGCGCTGAGCTTCACCGGCCCGAAGTACTCGTCCTCGGTTCCGAACTTGGTGACCAGCGTTTGGAACTTCCGCGCATCGGGGAAGCACGACAGGAATCCGAAGAACAAGGCGCTCTTCGCCGTGCCCGGAGGTCCCACCAGCAGCGCGTGATTGCCCGAGAGGGCAGCGAGCAGGATGCATTCGACGGCGTTCTCGCGCTCCCGGAAAGTGGCAAGCAAGCTGTCGCGCACGGTCCGGAACCTGTGCCGCACAGAGGTCATATCAACCGAATTGTTGGTCGTCGACTTCATCATCACCTCATGTGTCTTCGCAGCGGGCATGCTGCGCCGGTGCCTCGCCGCGGTGTCACCCACGGCGAGGCGTTTCCCCTTCGAGCAATCCTGGCTCTCTCAGTCGTTGACCACGGGGATGGTGAACGACACGCCATCACCGCCATCGAGCTGGAGCTGGAAGCTGTGCTGGAGCTCTTTGACCCGCGCCGTGATCCGGTCAGCGACACCGGCGAGGACGCCGCGGTAGAGCTCGGCCTTGGCCGTCAGCTCCTTGCAGAGCTCGACCCGCCGAGCGAGCGCGTTGTGGCGCATGCCCTCCGAGGCCGCCTTGTCGAGGTCGGCGATGAGCTCCGCGACGTCCGCCTCCAGCGCGCCCTGCGCTGCCGCCCTGGCGACGGCAACGTTGTCGGGCGCGTCGTGCATCTCAATCCGGATGGGCTTCACGCCGAGTTGCTCGAGCCCCGGCCGGAGCCGTAGCCATGCACCGCAGGTGGACGGCGGCAGCAGGTAGAACCCGCCTCGATCCCGCAGCGGCACGCCGGAGAGCGCCTTGGCCGCCGCCACCATGGCGAAGGAGATGTCGCGCGTCTCCGCGTGCGCGACGAGGTGGTTTCCGTGTGCGGCCATGGCCTCGGCGTGCGCGAGGGCCTCGGCGATCGAGGGCGCGCCGTCGGGCGGCAGGCCCACGAGGGTGCCCGTGTGCCGGTCGACCCGGCTGCGAGCGCCGCAGACGTACTCGTCGCCGGCCTCGCCTTCGCGGGTCCTCTGCACGTAGATGCCCACCGCGGCGCTCGTGTCGCCCTTGGGCCGCGCGAAGGGCCGGACGAGGATGCCGGCCGGGCGCTTCACCTCGGCTGCGGCCCGCGAGAGCGCGGTGGCCGGTTCCATATCCGGGATGAGGTGGCCGAGCCCCTCGGTCGCGAAGACGCGGCGAGCGGCGTCGCGCGTCACATCGATCCGGTCGGTGTTCCAGGAGATGAGATCGCCGATGTGGCGACCTCCCGCGGCGGCGAGTCGCCGCTGGGCGCGCTCGAGCGTCGCCGGTGCGCTGTTCATGGCGTAGACTCCTTGTCGTAGAGAGCGTGTGTTGAGGAGGGGAGCGGGCGCTGTGCGGATCGAACCGCACGCTGCCCAGAGCAGCGGTCCACCAAGGGACCGCGGGGATTGCTAGGCCGAGAACGCAGCTTCGGTGAGAGCCTCGGCGAGCCATCCCGCGCTGCGAGGAGCGGCTGGCGCTGCGTTCGTGCGATCCGGGCGTGGGGCGTCTTGGATGCGACGTCCCGGGGAAGTTGAAGCCGGAACCGGCCGGTCCTTCTTAATGGCAGGCGCCGGGATGCTGACATTGAGGACGTGGGCGGACTCGCTGGCTGGCACCACCTGCGAGTAGAGGCTCAGCCCGCCACGCCCCTGGCGCCATCGAAAGTGGAGTCCGGTCCGGTCCACCCAGCTCACCAGATCAGCGAACTGCCTCGGAAGAACCTCCGCGACCTCGACCAGCTTCTTGCGGGGCAGGTGTACCGCGAAGGCACGGCTCACCAGACTGATGTGCTGGATCGTCCCATCCGCGAGCAGGTCGCCGAGGAGGACGTTCAACTCCAGCAGCGCCGCGCTTTCCCGCCAGACTGCCGTCATCGCAAGCCGCTGCGCTGCCGCCAAGACGGCTTCGCGACGGGCAGCCTGATGACGCAGGGTGTGAGCTTCCGCTCGATGCTGGAAGAGCGCGCGAACCCGTGGGGCGGCTTTCTCGTCGGGCTGGCCGGCCAGCGCCCAGAGCTCGCTGGCGTCGACGCCGAGCAGCACCGCGAGCTCCTCGTCGTGCTCGGCAACGTAATTGCCGATGTTGTGCGACCCGGGCTCGAGCGCGCGAAGAACGCGCTCGAGCCCTGCCAGGCCGCTACGCCGCCCGGCCATGGACGATCACGACCTCGTCGGGGTTCGTCGGCTCCGGAAGATCCAGATCCGGCGAGGGGACCGGCAGCTGGTCGGGCCGCCTCCTCGCCTTCACCAAGTCGCGGGCGAAGTCGTGATCGGGGCTGTTGCCCAGCGCGGCGCGGCGCAGCCGTCGGGCGACGGCGAACGGATTCATGCTGCGCGGCACGCGCAGCGAGGCGGTCCCGAGCGACAGGAGCAGACGGCGCTCGGCCAGGGTCGAGGGGCGGAGCGTACGACCGTTGACGCGCATGAGATGTCCTTTCTCCAAAAACGGAAAGGCGCCCGGAGCACGAGCGCTCGTGCCAGCGGACGCCCTGAGGAATGTGACCTTGTAATGTGATGAATCGGCAGCGCCGCTGTAGACCGAGCACGGCTCGACGATGCAGTCGGTACGGTCTGTCGGCAATCTTCTTACTGGATGATGCAGAGGTCGAGCATGGAGCTGAATCCTCCGCCGCGACCTCCAATGATGATGTGGTCGACCAGAGGAATGCTCACGAGGTCAGCAGCCCTCTTCATCGCCGTCGTGAGCGCGATGTCCTCCGGGCTGGGCATCGGATCCCCGGACGGGTGGTTGTGCACGAGGACGAAAGCGCTGGCGCCGGCACGGATGACCGGCCGCAGCGCGTCGGCGACGGTGAGCGCGGCGCCGTGCCTCCCGCCCCGTGCCACTTCGAGCTCGGCCATGAACTCGTTCCGGCCGTTGAGCGCGATGCCGAGCATCACCTCGTGAACGAGCCCGCCCAGCCGGTCGGCGTAGATGCGGGCAATGTCCGCCGAACACGAGAACTTGTGCTTCGGCAGCGAGGGGTAGCCGCTACGGACGAGCTGCTGCAACGCCAGGACGGCGCTGCGCTGGACACTCGTGAGCCCGAGCCGCTCCAGCTCGTGCTCGCTCAGGTCTCTCCAGCCGCCTGCGGCGCGGGCGAGCCGGTCCGCGATGCGCCGACTGCGCAGCACCGTGCGGAGCAGCTCGTCCTCAGGCGCGGCCAGGGCGCCCCCGAGCTGCACGCCTGGGCGCTGAGCCCCGAGGCCAGCCTCATCGCGGCCAGCCGGCATGGCCGTCGCGCCAGTAGGGCTCGTCGTCCTCGTCGAACAGGGACCGCTGGCCGTACGGCGAACCGTAGCGCGGCGTGCTGGGTGGCACGGACGGGCCCATGTGAATGCGTGGCGCCGGGCTCTGTCGTGCGGCGAGCATGAAGATCGGCCGGTTCCGGTCGACGATCAGGATGCCGGTGAACGCTGCGCCGTCGACGCTGAAGAGCTCGACACCGGGCGGCGGCGTTCCCGCCTCCCGGAGCCAGTCGAGCATGCTCGCAGCCGTCGGCACGCGCCGGGGCAGACCGTGCCGGAGAAGCTCCAGCAGGGCCTCGCCGATCAGCTCGCTCACCGCGACGGCCAGATCGCCTCCGAGACGGCCGCGACCAGGAGGCCGGCGACGGCAGCGGCGGCGCCCTTCTTCACGGACTCGTTCGCGAACACGCGGAGGACATAGGAGGAGACAGCGGACGTGGCGTTCTCGTTGGTCTGGGGCATGGGGATCTCTCCATCAGCGCCGAGGAGGGCGCAGTTCGATCTGGACGGAACGGAAACGGGGACCTGGACGAAGGGCCGCGGTGGAAAGTAGTCGCCTGGGCGATCAGCCCATACAGGCGAGGAGCACCCGCCCGGCCATCGCGAGGATCGCGGCGGCGAGGCGCAGCGCCTTGACGAGAGGCTTGCAACTCTTCATCGGTCAATCTCTCGAGCGTGGACCTCCTTCGTAACTATTATTCCTTGTGATCCCGATGGATCGCACCAGATCTGTCGTGTCGGTCAGCCTGTGCGAGTACGACATGCACCCAATGCACGCATGCCGCATCCGGATGTATTCTCCGCACCAGGACCAGACCAATGTATGACGTCAAACCGGCGTCGAAGAGTCGCACGGAGTGTGCGCTCCGGAAGATGATCTCGGCGTCACGCAAGGAGTATGACGGGCTTCGTCAATTCATGTATGTGCGGTGACCGGAGATTCGACCGACTGGCATCGGTTCGGTGTCTTCGTGAGCACATTCAGAACAGGACAGCATGCATAAGCAGCGCGGTGCGTGGCAGCGAGCTGCAGTGCTGCGCCAGGAACGACACTGCAGCTCCGAGGGAGAAAGAATACCGTCATGCCGACGTTTTCGCCATCCATCCGGATGCGCTGTACGCCTGCGCCCCGCGGGCATGCAGGCTCATCATTCATCTCGGACGCGAACGCCCTCCACTTCCTCCGTGGCATGCTGTTGACGCTCCCGTTAGATGATGGTTGGGGCCGCTTTTCGCTCACGCAGGATGATGGCTCGCTCACGCGCGCGATGGCCATCGCCCGCCCATCCGGTGCCCGGAGCCCCCGCCGGAGGCTCCGTCCGCCCATCGCCCGCGCGACGTGGCCGCCGGGGCGCGCAGGGCGCGTCAAGGGCGGCGCAGCCGCCGAGCCCTGCGAGGGAACCCTTGACGCGTCCGAGCACCCCGGCACGCTCAGGGCGCGATGAGCCGACCATCACGCCCGTGATTGGGGCCCGCTCACCGTCGCGATGGTCATCAGCCAGCCCGAGAGAGAAAGCATCAACCAGCTTGATTCTCAACACATGCCCGCGACCCTGTGCCCCTCAGGAGCGGTCGCGCAGGAGGGAGGTCACCCGCCACGGGTAGGGCTGACGCCGCGGGACGCCCGCTGCCGAACCTCACCAGTCTGGGATCTATCCCGGCGCGGTGATAAACAAGAGGCTGCTGATGCTGCGCTCGATCAAGATGACGGTCGTGAACGACCGCAACCTCGTACCCGACGCCCAGGAGGCAGAGCGTCGCGAAGAGACGTTGCGTCGCGTTCCTGTGGGCCTGTCAAGGCCCAGCGAGGTGATGCGTGGAGAGGAAAAGCACCGAGCGCCTGGCAGGAGGCCGGCGCGGGCGGGTGGTCAAACTGTGAAGACTTCAGTGCTCTCAGCTGAACATACTGGCAGTGGCCGAGAGTGCGTGCATGCGTACATCCGCAGCATCACTCCCACCGCGAGCCCCCTGTAGCCATGGCGGTGAGTTCGGAGGCCCTCGCCCTCTCGCGTCAGCTCTTCGAGGACCGGACTGCCCGCAGGGCGCAGCTCGGAGGTGACAGAGATCATTCTGATGACGCCTGTGCGGAGGACAGCTTCACGGAGCAGGTCACCGACATCCTGTGCGAGGTCGGGGCGCTCACCACGGTGTCAATCTGCCGGCTGGAGCGACGGCATGGGAACGCTCTCGTCAAGGTGAACGCGTACGAGATTGACGAGGACGAGCGCCGGCTCGACCTCGTCGTGACGCGGTTCCAGGGCACCGCTGAGCCCGAGCCTGTCCCGCGTGCGGAGGTGGAACGCCTGGCCAGGTCTGCACTGCGTTTCGTCGCGTTCTCGCGGCGAGATCTGGCGCGCCAAGCATGCGACGAAGGACCCGTACGCGACATGGTGCAGCGGGTCGGCGAGGCGATGTTCGATACTGTCAGGCTCACGCTCGTCACCGACGGCGTCGCTCGCGAGCTCGAGGACCAGCGGGGCCTGCGGGCTGCTGCGGGGTCGCTTGGTATCGAGCTTCACGTATGGGACATCGAACGCCTGGCGAGAAGCATCGCGTCTGGCAGGGCACGAGAGCTCATCGAGGTCGACCTCGAGCGGAATCCTGGCGGTCCCGTGCCGTGCCTTCCCGTGGAGAGCGAGGGGAGACAGCGGTCCTACCTGGCGGCCCTGCCTGGAGCCCTTCTCGCACGTCTGTACGACGACTTTGGCGAGCGTCTCCTCGAGCTCAATGTGCGTTCCTTCCTGCAGGCGCGCGGCAAGGTCAACAAGGGAATCCGTGAGACGCTACTGCGAGAGCCGGGCAGGTTCTTTGCATATAACAACGGCTTGACCGCCGTTGCCCAGGACGCGAGGGTGACGCGGCGTGAAGACGGCACGACGGCTCTTGCATGGCTCCGTGGCCTCCAGATCGTGAACGGAGGTCAGACGACCGCCTCGATCCATCGTGCCGCCAAGCGGGACATGGCAGATCTTTCGCGGGTGTTCGTGCCCGTCAAGCTCACGATCGTTGACGGCGAGAATGTGGATCTCATCGTGCCCAGGATCTCGCAGTGCGCCAACAGTCAGAACAAGGTCAACGATGCGGACTTCTCGGCAAACCACCCGTTTCATCTGAATCTCGAGCAGCTCTCGCGCACGACCTGGGCGCCTGGCGAGAAGACTCGCTGGTTCTACGAGCGCGCGAGAGGACAGTACCAGGTGGCACGCGCGCGGGCCGCCGTGACGCCTGCCGCGCGGAAGCAGTTCGATCTCATGCATCCGCCAACTCAGGTGTTCAGCAAGACCGACGTGGCCGTGTTCGAGCACTGCTGGTCGTGCCTTCCGCATGTCGTGAGTCGCGGTGCGCAGAAGAACTTCCAGGAGTTCATGATCCGCAGGTCGAGCATGCCAGCGACGGTGGATGGGCACTCCTTCAGGATACTCGTGGCCAGGGGAATCATCTTCCGCGCGGTGCGGCATGCAGCTGCCGCTGCGCGCATTGGTGCTTACCGAGCCAATATCGTTGCCTACACGGTTGCTCTCCTGTCGCACCGACTGGGAGACCGGATCGATCTCGAGCGAGTGTGGGCCGTACAGCGGATGTCCTCCTCCCTGGAGGACGCGGTACGCGCAACTTTCCCGGCTGTCGAGCGGGCAATCATCCGGGGAGCGGGCTCCCGAAACGTCACCGAGTGGTGCAAGAGCCGGGACTGCTGGGATATCGTGAAGAACCTTGAGATCGAGCTGCCGGACGAGCCCATCCCGGAGTTCACCTCGCCGAGATCTCGGGCGACCCCATGAGCAGCGGGACCGGGGCAGAACCGTCGCCGCATTCGAATTCATGGCTTCTGCTTGCGTTCGGAGATGAGCGCCAGCACGAGGGGAACGAGGGATACAACGATGAGCCGGCGCATTCCTACCGGTACGACAGCTTCGTTCCGAACTCACGTCAGATCCGCGAGGGCGATCTTGTACTGATCCGGGATGCATCGGCATTGCTCGGCCTGGCACGTATCGTCACCATCGTGCGCGATGAGAGTCATCGGAAAACGGTCAGACGATGCCCTGCATGCATGAAGACGACACTCAAGCGTAGAGTTGCCCTGTCGCCTCCGTACAGATGTCACTCCTGCAAAGCAGAATTTGATGTCCCGGTCGAAAAAGAGATCGGTTGCACGGCGTTCGAGGCCCGCTTTGGATCCACGTTCGTACCCACTCCAGGAACCATTCCGCTCGAGGCGCTCAGGCGAGCCTGCCCGGCTTACAATCGGCAGCTCGCGATGCAGAGGATCGCACTTGAGAGCATCAGAGCGGCACTCCTCTCTGGAGTTCCTGCTGTGGGAGCGCTGCTGCATGAAGATGGCCGTCGGATCGAGAATGCAGGAGGGGAAAACGCCGTATCCGGGACCCTGGGGGTCGCGCAGCCCATCGAGATCGATGCACATGCCGACCCTCGCGAGCTGGCGATCCGCCAGATACGTGCCCGTCGCGGGCAGCCTGCGTTCCGGGAGGCACTGCGCCGCCGGTTCGGTGATCGATGCGCCGTCACTGGCTGTAGCCTCGTCGAGCTGCTCGAGGCGGCCCACATCCTGCCCTACAGGGGCGTCCATACCCAGGTCGAGACGAACGGCCTTTTGCTCAGAGCTGACATTCACACGCTCTTCGATCTGGATCTCATGGGAATCGACCCGGCGGGCCTCGAGGTACAGTTTCATCCGGCCGCGATGGCCGCTGGTTACAGTACCCTGGCAGGCCGCCGGCTGCTCTGCCCGGGAGGGCGCCCGGATCCCGCCGCGCTGAAGGCCCGGTGGCGGCGATTCCTCGAGCGTCTACGCATGCCGCGATGATCGTGGCCACCAGGGATCACGAGACCGTTGATGTGACGGTGAACTTCGTCCTGTTCGGAAGCAGATTCGCGGGTGGCAGGAGGGTGAAGCCGATGGCAGGAGGTCCCCCTTTTTCGCCGGGCGCCCTGCACGGGTACACCAGCATCACCCCTTGATGAGGATCCATCAGCTCGAGTAGTTCCGGCGACGCTTCCTGGTCGGGCGTGGCGCCGATCAGCTTGCTGGCAACGGCTCGGTGCGCCGGATCTGAGAACGCCTTGTACCGGCCGTCGCCACGGAACTCATCCCTTGCACGCTCTGCGACGCTCAAGCGCTGGCCTGCACAGGTCCACGGGGCATGCATGCTCTCGACTTGCGGGAGAATGATCCGCCACTGCAGGATACCGGGATCACCCATCTTGCCACCGAGAAAGTTCAGTACCGGCTCGAACATCCCGTGTGCTGCAGGTGTAGACCACTGGAATTCACGGAGGAAGCGCAGTACACCAGCGGGTGTCCATGTCCCCACGACGGCGTCGATGTTCCTCGTGGCCCTCCCGAGCTTGATCCAGAATCGTCGTGACGACGTCTCGCAGCTCTCGAGCATCTGTTCCAGGAGCCTGGCGTTCTTCTCGTCTCCGTGCGGCACGAGCGTCCTCTCGATGAACTCGCCGCCGAAGTTCAGGGCCACCAGGCGAGCGTTGCACATCTTGTTTCGCGCGGTTGGCAGGAGCAATCGGCTCGCGACGAGCGGAGGCACCTCCCTTGGAAGGAGACGCGGGTCCCGTTGCTGCGAGTACTTGCGGAGGTCCTCCCTGAACTCCTCCTCATCCATGCAGATGGACCGGAATGCCTCGTTGAGATCAGCCGTCTTCCGGGCTCCGTCTGGTTCCTGCGTTCCGATGAACACGCGCACGAGGTCGCGATACCCCTGCCGGAACCCGAACCATCTTCCCATCTGCATGAGGGTGTCCGCGGTCTTCACCCTGCGGCGATAGTAGCTGATCGTCAGGCCCTCGACCGTGTAGCCGCGCGACAGCTTCGTGCCGCCGACGACGATCCGCCACACGCGGCCGGGGGCATCGAAGTCGGGCGCCCCCTCGTCGATGTGGTTGCCATCGCCGTTGACGATGCATGCCCCCGTGCTCCCGATCAGATCCAGGACCTTCCCCAGGTACGGGTGGAGGTCGGCGTAGGTACCCGGTAACGGCAGTGTGGCCCCCTTGGCGTGGCTCACTGGCAAGAAGTCTGTCTCGAGGAGACGTTGCAGGCGTTCCCGTCCCTGTCGGGACGTGTACCCTGCCTCTTCCAGCAGCCGGACCACGAGGTCGTAATCATCGCGATGGTCAGCCTGTCGTGGCGAACGGTGGACCAGCATCGTGTGGTGACGTGTAGTGCGTACTCCACGATCCTGCCGGTAAAGCTTGATCATGCCAGAAACGATGAACGAGTCGATTGCGCGCAGAAGGTTCCCGGGCTCCTCGTCGTTTCCGACGACGCGGCGAATGTAGGCTCGCTCGTTCGACTCGTATCCTTCGGGTTGAACTCCGAAGTCATAGAAGTCGCGAACGCCCATGTAGCCCTGAGGGCGCAGGAGAGGAATGATGTAGTCCTTCGGGAAGAGATCCTCCTCGTCATCTGGATTGATGAAGACGTTGGCGAACGGGGTTGCGGTGTAGCCGATGTACTGCGCCCGGGGCAGCTGCTGGAGTAGCGCCACGATCTCCCGGTTCGTGGCCGTGCGCTGCCTGTTCTCATCGGTCGTACGGGATGTGTCGATGGACGCCTGATCGGACTCATCATCGATCACGATCGCCGGGACCTGATGGAGTGCACCGCGCAGCGCTCTCAGATCGGCCGCGAGCTTGCGCAGCACGAGTGGATGCTTCTTCACGACGAGAAGACGCGCCTTGACCTTTGCCAGGTTCGTAGGATCGTTGTAGCGGCGACCGGGGATGTGGGTTGTGAACTCGAGCGCCTCGATGCCCCGACCGAGCCTCCTGTAGTCCTCGTGTGAACCAGTCAACCGTTGCCAGTCGAAGAGCCCCTCCTCGCTCGGCAGGCATCCATGCGAGACGAAGCTGTCCCAGTCGGCATCATGAGCATAGTCGTGCTCGGCTCCCTCCTCGACGTAAGAAGCGATGATCTCCTTGCCTATGAGATCCTTGTCGATCCGGCGCTGGGTCTGGTTCCGGAGGATGTCAAGCGTGCCGGCCAGCACGATGAACAGTCTGTAGCCAAGGTCTGCTGCCTTCGCGATGACGGCCGTGAAGTTCGCTGTCTTGCCGCTCTGCACATAGCCGACGACAAGCCCCTTCGTCCGGTAGATCTCGCGCCGTGTGGGGTCGGATAGCCTCTCCACGATCAGGTCGGTGATCGTATCGAGCTCGATGATGCTGGTTTCCGGCCAGCCTGCCCCGCGTAGCTGGTTGCAGTAGGTGTTCCAGTAGAAGAACCTGCATGCCTTCTTCACGCTCGGGTTCAGCCACTCCTGATGCTCATCCGCGATCACGACGGGCTCGTTCACATCCAGCCGCGGAGGGATCACGGCGTCGCACCGGGAACGAAAAGCCGCATCCACTTCGAGGAGATCGTAAATCCGGGTGCGTCTCTCAAGAGAGTTCGGGGGCGTACCCGCTGCCCAGGCAGGCGCTGGAAGGTGATCCCAGCGGTGGAGATACCTTGCGAGCAGGAGTGATGACCGGGCACCCGGCTCCTCGTCGAGGAGAGCCGTCTGCGCACGATCGATCTGCTGCTCATCGATGGTGATGTGATACCTGGCCGCAGCCTGCCTGAGAGACGCCCGGATCCCCTGTGGACCGGGTTCCCGCTCGTCGTCTCCCATCGCTCTGAACGCATTCTCGATCAGCAGATTGTCATCCATGCACGCTCACTCCTCGATCCTCTTCATCGCGATCCGCAGTGCTGCGTCGATCTGCTCAAGCCGTGCTTCATGCTTCTCGTTTCTACGTTCGCGGTCGAGATCTTCGCGGAAGAGGAAGAAAAGCAGCATTTTCACCAGCGGTGCATCTGTGGCCGATGCGGGGCGCCCCTCCAGGATGCGCTTGCGGTACTGCTTGTTCAGCTGTATCACCTTCCTCGTGGAGTCGAGCCTGAACAGACGCCCTTCATCGATCTCGCTCCACTCGAATCCCACCTCGCGCGTCCGGTTCTCGCCGGGAGCCAGCAGAGCTTTCAGCTTCTCGCGGTCGGCGGACGCAATGCCTGATCCGGGCACGAGCGGGTAGCTGGTCGGATCCTGGCGCTCCTTTCTGCGGTAGATCTTCTGCGCCTCGTTCAGGTACTGCTTGAACCTGAATCCCGTGCGATCGGTGGACTTGTGGAGCGCATCGACGAAGCTCGGTGGAACCTTGACGCTCGCCTTCTGTACGTCCAGGCTGAAACCCGAATCGTACTGCGGTGGAAGGTCGACCATCACCCGCGCGAGCGACAGGTGTGGCTCCGCGGCCGTACGGAGGCCATTCCATCCACCCGCCTGGATCAACCGATCATTTCTGTAGAAGTAGATTCCCTGCCGCTTTGCCGCATCGTCGAGCTTGTAATTCCTGGAGGTCGCATTGGCAGGCCAGATATGCGCCTGGAGGTCGAGGCGACCGATGCCGGGAAGCTCGACAAGGAACGTTCTGATCGGGAATCTAGATTCGTGAGGGTCGTAGCCGAACGGATCGAGGCAGTCGACACGCCGGGTGACCCCGCACTTCCCGTCACCTTCGTGGATGACGTCGATCTGGATACGGAGCCTTTCGTTCTCGAGGAAGCGGTGAAGATGCAGTCCCAGGTGATGGCGCAGCTTGCTGGTCAGCCGGTCGATGGTGACCTCGACACCTCCACGAGCTCCCTTGATGCGATCGAGGTCGCTCCAGCTCACGACGGTGCCGTGCTCGCGGAGGTCGAGATCCGCGTGGCACTCATCAAGCAGGCGGGCTGCCTCGGTCTGTTTCAGTCGATCGCATCGCCAGTCGTCCGCGAGGCCCTCGACGGTCCACCGCATCGCATTCGCCTCTCCCCCCTTGCGGGACGCAACTGTCAAGGATGTCGCCTGGCTGAGTGAGGCGATCTTCATTCCCATCCCGAACTTGCCCAGCGATTGCGGCGTCTGCTCGGTCTCGGCGCCGAAGCGCATCGCCTCCGCCAGCTGGGAGCGGTTCATTCCTCCGCCATCATCGACGATACGGACAGCCGTTAGCTCGTCTTCGCTACGGACCACCTGGACATGGATGCTGTGTGCTTCGGCGGCAATGGAGTTGTCGATGATATCTGCAACGGCCTGCTCGAAGCTGTATCCAATTGAACGTAGCGCACCGACAAGTCGCTTTGCATTGGGCGGTATCCGCGTGCGATCCGTGCTCATCCGTAACCGTGCTCCTGTTCAACCATCTCCTTGCACATCATCCCCGCGTGCCGGCTCCGGGCGTCGTCGCGCACGAGAGGGCAGAGCCGAGCGCCGCTTTTGCGCGCTCGTCGCGGTCTCGCGGTGCAGTTCCGGCCACCTGGCACGGAACCCGACCTGGGTCATCACGTGCGCAGCAATGGCCCACGCGAGCACAGGCGGGACGGCGTTCCCGATCTGGGTGAAGCAGTCGCCCATGTTGCCGCTGAACTCGAAGGCATCGGGGAATGATTGCAGCCGTGCAGCCTCGCGTACCGATATCGCGCGTGCCTGATCGCTGTCATAGTGAATGTGGGAGTAAGCGTCCCTCGACAGGTGGGCCGGCACGGTCCACGACGGGCGGTCGGCGTTGAGCTTCCGCCACTTGTCGACGAACTTCGCCTCCGGATAGGGCGGAACTATGCTTCTCCGGAGTTCCTCGTAACCGGGGGTCCCCTCCGCGGGAGCGTTGCCGGAGCTGGCGCGTCTCGCCAGCTCCTCCTGGAACCGCTCGCGGGCGATGCGCATGGCCTCCGGGTATCGATCGTCGGCCTCCATCCGCCGGAAGGTCTCGAAGTCTCGCGGAGTCCGCCGGATGACATGATCCTGCACGCCAGGGGGCACGTCGAGCCCGGGCCAGGCCCGCATCAGCCGCGCGAAGGTGGATGCGGGGTGATGGTCATACGGCCGGAAGACACGGAAGTCCTCGACGCGTCCCGGTGGCCTCGGCTCCGACAGGTGGTCGATGATGCGGGGCAGGTCGTCGATGGCATCCCTCGTCGTCGTCGCGGTCAGCTGCGCGCGAACGAGCGGAACCTCGAGCTGGAAGTGGGGCATGAAGGGGAGCGATAGCGTGATCGCCTCGGGCGGCCGCAGGTACCCGGAAGGCAGCTCGACCCTGTGGGTTGGCACGGGGGCGGAGGGGAGCAGACCCAGGTCTCCGCGAATCCCGATGAAGAAGAGTCGTTCCCTGAACTGAGGTACGCCATACCAGACCGCGTTGAGCAGCGCGTATCCCACGCGGTACCCGCACGAGGCGAGATCTCCCGCCACGATCTCCGCCAGGTTGTTGCCACGTACCGAGAGCATCCCCGGCACGTTCTCCATCACCACGGCCGGCGGCTGCCAGTAGCGCGCTGCCGACACGAACCGGAGATACAGCTCGTTGCGGGGATCATCGGCCTCTGGATCATCGGCAAGGCTGGCGAGCTTCGCCCGTCCGACGCGGGAGAACCCCTGGCAGGGTGGTCCACCGACGAGAATATCTGGCCCCTTCGCTTGCGGGGCAACGCTCTCGAGATCAAGGTCCTCGAGATTACCCTCGTCTCCGAGGAACACCCGCGGAGGCTGCCGAGGCTGGAGGAGCGAGAAATTGCGCCGGAAAGTCCGGCCAGCTGGCTCGCTGGCATCGACGGCGGCAAGAATGCGCGCTCCTGCCGCACGGAACCCCAGGGAGAGCCCTCCTGCACCGCTGAACAGGTCGATGACCGTCGCGGTCCGTCTGCTCATGATTCCCGTGCGGTGGTGGCCCTCGAGCGCTTGCGCGGCAGCTGGATGCGGAACGTGGCCCCCTTTCTCCGCCGATCGAGCACGAGCGAGATGGCGCCCCCGTGCGAGGTGACGATGTTGCGTGCGATGGTGAGCCCCATGCCAGCTCCATCGTGCCCGGAGACACCCGGCTCGAACAGCTTGTCCTCGAGCATCGCGAGCACGCCTTGCCCGTTGTCAGAGAACAGGAACTCGAGGCAGTCCCCGCTCTCGCGAACGGTGGCGCTCATGCGGAGCGTGCGACCAGTGGATCGCCATTCCAGCGAGTTGCGTACGAGCACGTTGACGAGCGATGCGAAGATCTCGGGTCGCATCTCGGTGCGGAGCAGCACGCCCTCGGGAGCGTGGACATCGAGCTGGGCGTCCTCCTGATCGAGCATGGGTCCGAGGGCGTCGCGAACTCTGCAGAGCTCGACCGGCACGTCGAGCCCGCGTCGCCGCCTCGCGGCACCGGACCCGGCCGACGCGACAAGGCTGAGCTGCCCTGAGACCAGATCGAGCATCGTATCCAGCTCGGCGACGCTCATCGCGAGGGACGCGGGATCCGCCGCCGCTCTCCGGCCGAGTGCTGTCCGGAGCGATGTCACGCGTTCCCGCAGGCCGGCAATCCCAACATTCACGCTCCGGCCAAGCATCGATGCCGTGTGCCCCAGGGCCGCGAGGTCGGAGTAGCCATCGAGCATTCTCCGGTGCGTTGCCTCTCGCAGGGCGATCTGGGAACGAACCCGGTCCGCCGTGCGCTTCAGCTCAGCACCCAGGTCGCCGCTCGCCTGGCGAGCGAGGCGTTCCAGGGTGTCGGAGAGCCCGGTCAGATCCTGTGAACCGGAAGCGTTCGATGGTCGCCGCTCGGGCCGCTTCCCGCCAGGATGCCGCACGGCCTGCCGCTCGGCCTCGAGGGCCTGCAGCGCGTGCAGGACGAAGCGCTGCAGGTCAGCGAACGCATCGTTGTGGATGAGTCCCTCGCGGTTGGTCTGGTCGCGGAGCTCGGGGTTACGATCCGCCGAGATCTCGACGAACCCGACGACCTGGTTGTTGCTCAGGCGCACCACAGGATTGTTCACCCTGCGCTGATCGAGGCGCAGCCAGTCGTCGTGCGGCTCGCCGTAAGGCCAGATGCGGAAACCGTCGCGGTACACCGATATGCCGGACCACTCGCGCAGCCACGCGCGTACTTCCATCCTTGGCCCGATGCGCGCGATCGCATCCGTCTCCAGGTCGAAGGCGAAGAAGCGCGCACGCACGGGACCGCAGCGGAGCGGTTCATGACCCGTCCAGGCCTGCTCGATCGCCTGTCCGCCATTCAGCCGGAGCGTGACCTTCGCGACTCCGTCGAACTCGGCCTCTATCTGGTACGGAGCCTGGTCCATGAAGCCCGCGACCACCTCGCCCGAGTAGTCCGGGAACTCGTCCGATTCGATGACCACGCGGAAGCCCTTCGTAGCTGTTCCGAAGGGCGACACGAGGCGCGACAGGCGTGTCGAGAGCCGTCGGAAGAGGCGCTCGTTCCAGATCGCGCGTAGCCCGGAGAGGCGCAGGACCGTCCCGCTCGACTCGAGCCAGTCGGGCTGGCGCACCTCCCAGCGGCTCCGCACGTCAGCGAGCATCAGGTCATCGTGCTCGAAGTCGTCCCAGTCGAACACGGCGTGGATCTCGTCGGATGCCCCCGCGGGCCGCGACACCAGATCGAGGTGGGACGCCAGCTTGTCCGCTGCAAAGCGGCCAACGCCCTTCTCGCCCAGCACGCGGCGCCCTCCGGCGGTGAAGCGACGGCCATTGCGTCCCTTCGCGCTGCTGGCCGGCTGCATCCAGCGGGACATCAGGGTGTCGAGGTCCATTCCGTGCCCGTCGTCGCGAACGAGGATCTCTCCATGCTCACCCGTGACGCCGGAGAACTGGATCGTGACGCACGTGGCATCGGCATCGTGCGCGTTCTTCACGAGCTCCGTGAGCGCGACGACCTCGTCGCTGATCAGCTCGGCACCGATCAGCTTCAGGAGCCTTGCACGCGGCGCGAAGGCTGCGGTACCTGACTGGGCATTTCCTGTAAGCATCATCTGTTCTCCCCGAGTGCCGCGAGAAAGCTCCGGGCAATCGCCGCCGCCATCACCGGCGGCACGGCGTTTCCAAGGTGGACCCACTGGTCGGATGGCGATCCGCAGAACACGTAATCATCACGGAAGGACTGGATCCTCGCAGCCTCCCGGAAGCTGATGGACCGCACCTGCGACGGGTGAATGTAGCCGTTTCCGTCCTTGGCGAGGTGCGAGACGATGGTCCGACAGGGTCTGTCGCCGCGGAGGCGCGCGTACTTGTCATCGAAGACGTCGGCACGGTAGCGCATGAGATCGGGGCGTCCGTATCTCTCGAGGGCATGAACGCTGTCCTCGCCTGGACGCAGCAGTCCGTAGAGCTCGAGGTCGCGCTCGTTGTGGTAGCGTACCGTGTGGTTGAACAGGAGCCTTGACGTCGAGAGGATGTCGAACTTCGAGAGATAGCGGCGGTACCGGGCGGAGCCGGGATCTTCACGCGAGGGCCAGAGGTCGATCACATAGCCCTCGCCCGCCTGGCGGGGCGGCAGATCGAACACCGCCTCGTCGAAGTTGACAGCAGGCAGCGCATGCGGATCGAACTCGCGAGCCAGGCTGTCCTGGTATGGCTCCGGCGGGCGTGCCGGCAGGGGTACTCCTGCGGCCGCAACAAGGAAGTAGCGTACACGATCCTGCGGCACACCAAGTGCGGCGGCATTGAGTCGCCAGGTCGTGGTCGTGAAGCCTTCCTCCGCGAGGGCCCGTGCTGCCTCGTCGAGGAAGGACAGGTCACCCTTGCGGGCCGACTTCATTCCCGGCACGTTCTCCATGAGGAACAGCTTCGGACGCAGCTCGATCGCCGCGGCCACCATGTGCCTGTACAGGTAGTTTCTCGCATCGTCCTTGATGCTGTAGCCGGTCAGGCTGACCTTGGAGCGGTGCCCCACAGGCGAGAAGCCCTGGCAGGGGGGCGCACCGATCAGCACGTCGATGCGCCGTCGACCGGCGCGGCGGCGCAGCTCGCCGGGCTCGAGGGTCCTGATATCGCGGCACAGCACGCGATCCTCGTGCACGGAAGGGTGGTTGAAGCGATACGTGCGCATCGCGACAGCGTCTGCATCCACGGCGAGCGCAACCTCGAAGCCCGCCTGCTCGAAGCCCTCCGAGAGCCCCCCCGCCCCCGCGAAGAGGTCGATGATGCGCGGCCTCTCCATGCTCTCGACGCGCTGCACCTCGCCGCGCCGGTAGTGGGCGCAGAAGCCTCGCAGGTCGCATTCCCCGCAGAGTGGCTTCTGCGCCCGGCATATCTCGCGACCGTGGACGAGAAGGTTCACGTGCAGCGAGTAGCGGAGATTCGGCGGTACGAGGTCGGCCAGGATCGCCTGGAGCTGCTTGTGGTCCAGACCCTCGAGGCCGAGTCCCAGATCGCGGTGAAGGTCGAGGCGGGACATCACGCGCCCGACGTGGGTGTCGACGGGCAGCACCTGCCGCCCGAAGGCATACATCATGACGCAGTACGCGCTCTTGCGGCTGAGCTCCGGCAGCGAGACCAGGAACTCCTCGAGCCTGTCATCATCCCAGTCCCGGGCAGGCTCCAGCGTGCACGAACCGAAGCGCTCCTTCACCGCCCCGAGCGCGCCGAAGAGGCTCGCGGTCTTCTTCTCGCCGAGCCCGCTGGAGGAAAGCAGGGACTCGACATGCTCGGGGGTCGCATGGAGCAGGTCGTCCCAGCGCGGGAATGTGAGCCGCAGCGCGTCGTACGCGCGCTGGTACGCGTCCTCGCGTGTCTTGCGCGAGAGGATGATGTACACGAGCTCGTCGACCGGATCGCTCTTGTTGCCGAGCCTCGGCGTGGCATGCAGCACCGCGGCGATCCGAGCCACCTCGCGGATCGCCGAGATGACGTCGTCGATCAGGCCGCGGAGGGTCTCGACCCTGACCTGCTCCTCGGCGTCGGGGGCGAGCTTGCCTCCCGCCTCCTCCCGGGCGCGCTCGATGGCCGCCTTCACGGCCCTGGCGGCGAGCGGGTACCGGGACCGGTCCGCCCTGATGCGCTCGAGCATCGACGCGCGCCAGCGCGAGACCTCCGGCGGGAACTCGCGCGGCCGGTGATAGAAGTCCCGCCGCTCGCGCTCGTCCGCCGGCCACCCGCTGGAGGCGAGCCGGCGTGGCACATCGTCAGGGGTGGAAGGAGGCACATCACGCCCAGGGCTCGCACCTTCCGGTCTCGGGGCGACCGGGGCAGCGGTCTCGGCGGCCACGGGGGCGAGCTGTGCCGGAGGGGAGCCAGGGCGCTCCTCCGCCGCCATCTCGGCGAGCCTCCGGGCGAGTGCCGGGATGGGCCTGTGGCGTCCGTTCTCCCAGCCGTTGACGGTGGCGAACGAGACGCCCAGCTCGCGTGCGAGGCCCTCCTGTGTGAGCCCGCGCGCGGCCCGGATCCTTCTCACGAGACCGGCGCTCTCCGTGCTGGTATCCGTGTCGAGCTCGTGGTGGTGGGGCACGGGGTGAACCTTTTATAGTAAGCACGCTGGAGGTCAACCTCGACACGCGGCACGCGGGCCCTGACGTTCGATCCCGTCACGTCGGGCGGTGCGGGTCGCTTTCGCGAGTCGTCGATGACCAGCGGAGGACGGCGCCACGGCGGGTCCAGGGCACCTCCCCGAGCGAGCGTGCCGAGCCGCTCACCCTGACCTGCGAGCCACGGTGCGAGCGCCGGGCGAAAGGTGCACGAAGGGCGCACGGTCGCGGACGCCTCGATCGGCAACGGGAGTGGATCGCGAGAATGCTGGTGACGGGCCGGAGCGAGCAGGGCAAGCTTGTATCCCTGGATGACTCTCGACCGGGATCAGTCACGCATGGTCGTGGCCTCGTCGTCGACCAGGGAGCTCGCCGAGGGTGGCCCGGGTCGTGGCAGCGGTGGCGGTACCCGCGATGTCTCTGCCCGGCCTGCCCACCTGCCCGTTCCCGCCACGGGCCGCGATCGCTCACCGCCGCTGCGCTTCAGGCGCGGCGCGGCGCATGCGCTGCGGTGCCGGCGCTCCTCGCGCACCACGCAGAGCGATGACGCTCTTCTCATCCGTGACGGCGAGGTGTGCGAGCCAGGCAAGCTGGCCTTCCGACTCGGTACCTGCACGAGCGAGATGGGCGATCCCGGCTCGCATACCCTGACCAGTCTCCACGATCGCTGCTGTCCAGGCTCTGGCTTTCGTGGCCACCGCGAAGGATCCTCGAAGTCAGCTTCCCCCGTCGGCACCCGTAGCCGATGTCCCCGGGCCACTCCTCCAGGCCATGAGGAGCGTTCCGGGCTCAAGATCGAGCGACCAGGCCATGCCGGAAATTGAGGTCATCGTCTACCGCGCCGGGGTGGTCGTGGCCAGGGTCACCCGGCCCCTGAGGGCACTGAAGGGCAAGCGGGCCGTGACCTACCGGAAGCGCCTGCACGAGCTCGTGGGCAACGCCATCTTCCTCGATGATGTCCGGCCAGAGCCGCGCGATGATGTCCGGCCAGAGCCGCGCGATGATGCCCGGCCAGAGCCGCGCGATGATGTCCGGCCAGAGCCGCGCGATGATGCCCGGCCAGAGCCGCGCGATGATGTCCGGCCAGAGCCGCGCGATGATGCCCAGCCGCAGTGGTGCCGGGAAAGCCGGGATCGCCTCCAGGAGGATGTCATCGGCGCGCCACCAGGCGCCCGGCTCCTCGTGGACGCTGGCCCCGGAACCGGGAAGACGGCGGTCGCCTGTGCCCGGGTTGCACGGCTCGTGATGGAGCACGAGCTCCAGCCGACCAGGATCTGGCTGGTCAGCTTCACGCGCACCGCTGTCCGCGAGATCCGGCAGAGGCTCACGGTGACGCTCGGGAACCAGGAGGCGGCCCACGCAGTGCGGATCGCCACGCTGGACTCGCACGCCTGGGCGCTCCACAGCGGCTTCGACGAGACCGCCAGGCTCACCGGATCCCACGACAGGAACATCGAGGAAGTGCTCCGCCTCGTGCGCGAGGATGAACAGGTTGCAGACTACCTGGCATCCGTCGAGCACCTGATCGTTGACGAGGCCCAGGATGTGGTCGGGATCCGGGCCGATCTTGTCCACGCGATCATCTCGCGCCTGTCCGACGGGTGCGGCGTGACGGTGTTCGCGGACGAGGCGCAGGCCATCTACGGCTTCGCGGATGACTCCGAGGTCGATGACACGCGCGCCGGGCCTCCCGTGGCCGGCGCTGCCCGCCTGCCGCCCCTGACCGGGAGGCTTCGCGATGGTCAGCTGGGCTTCGAGCGAAGGGCCCTCGAGAAGGTCTTCCGGACAGACTCGCCCACGCTGAGGTCCCTGTTCGTCGAGACCAGGGCGAAGGTGCTCCAGCCGTCCGGCAATCCCGCGCAGAAGCTGGCTGAACTGAAGCAGGAGATCAAGGCCCTCGCCGGCGGGACCGTGCACGGCATCGACCAGCAGGAGCTGGAGGGGGCCGAGGACCTGTTCGTGCTGTTCCGGCGGCGGGCGGAGGTGCTGCTCGCGTCCTCTCTCCTCCGCAGCAAGGGTGTGCGACACAGGATCCGCATGTCGGGGATGCCGGTCTGCATCCTGCCCTGGGTGGGGGCATGTCTGGGCGAGCACGGCAGTCCGATGCTCACGCGGAGGGACTTCCTGGACCTCTGGCAGAACAGGGTCACCGGGACCGCCTGCGAGCTGCCGGCGGCGGACGAGGCCTGGGAGCTCCTGGTGCGGTACGCGGGCAGGACCGAGACCCTGATCGAGATGCGCCGTCTGCGCGCTGTGCTCGGGAGGTCCCAGCCACCTGCCGACTTCTGCGCGCCCGAGCTGGGAACGGAGGGACCCATCCTGGGGACGATCCATGCCTCCAAGGGACGCGAGGCGGCCTCGGTGCATCTCATGATGCCCGGGATGCCGGGCGAGAATCTGGACCTCGAGGAGGAGGCTCGCGTCGTGTTCGTCGGCGCCACCCGGGCCAGGTCGAGCCTGATGGTCGGACAGGGGTTCACTTCCCGTGCCACGCGCCTCGAATCGGGCCGCGTCTACGCCCGGCGTACCAGCGCGTCGAAGAACGCAGCCCAGGTGGAGATCGGAATGGACGGGGACGTCTCGATCGAGGGGGCAGCAGGCAAGGCCATTCACGGCTCCGCCGCCACGGTGAGGGAGATACAGGCCAGATTACTGCGGCTTGCAGGCTCCAGCTGCGCTGCCAGGGCGAGGTGCGATCGCGATGCCGGATTCACCTATCGGATCCTTGCTGAGGACGGAGACGCGCCACTCGGAGCCCTCACCAGCCGTGTGAACCAGGATCTCTTCGAGATTGCCCGCGTCGTCCAGGAGCGGTCCCGCGGAGGCAGGCGGCGGCCACCGGACGAGATCTGGCACTTGCACGTCGCCGGGGTGAGGACAGCCGTCCTGCCCCCGGACTCCCCCGAGGCGCAGCGGCTGCATGCTCCGTGGGCTGCGAGCGGTGTTGCCCTCGTTCCCGTCGTCCTGGGCTACACGAAGGTGTATTTCCCCACTCTGCGTAGAAAGAGCTGACATGGACAGGACAACCATCCTCGCGCGGCTGGAGCACGATCTGGCTGGACCGTTTGATGACAAGGAAACACTCCTGGCCCGACCCTCCGATGTCTACCTCACGGGCATCCTCTGGCCGCGCGAGGCTCGCATGGGAGCGGAGGAGGACGAGCGACTGGGCGCTGGGTCGCCTGATGACGACAGCGGGAGCCCCGCGAGCGAGGAGGAGGAGGTCTCCCTCGCGGGACTGAAGCGGCCATGCTCGGCAGGCATCTCGTTCGCCGTTGCCGCGAGCGGGCAGACGCCGTCCGTGTACGCGACAGTGCGAGCCGCGACCTATGAGCCCAGGGAGGCGGAGCAGCCAGCTGGCAGCTCCGGGGGAGCCCGTCGCCCGTCCACGGAGTGGGACCGCCGACCGCATGTCGTGAGGATCGGTCCGATTCCTTGCGATGTGCAATCAATGGACATCGACCTTGCGTGCCCGCCTGGCGCAATCCCGTGCGAGGTGCTCACGGCCCATGGCGTTCCCGAGGGACTGAGATTGCACGTCCGCACGGCGGCATGGAATCGCAAGCGCCTCGTGACGGTGACGGCGATCAACGGTGCTGTCGCCGAGGAGGCCGAGGGCAGAGATGGTGCCGAGCGGGTGACCCTCTTCCAGGTCTCCGTGGAGATCATGCCTTGCCCGGGCACGCAGCTTGTCGCACGGCCCTCCAGGCGAGCCGTGGTGGACGATGACGACCGTTCGGCCGCGCTCCTGTACCGCAGGGCTCGCGAGTTCGCCGTGGGTCATACCTGCTCTGCCGCCTGGCAGGCGGAGCGAGACTCCGAGTACGCAGCCTCCGTCTCGACCACCTGGATTCCGACCTCGATCGTCCCGGCCGTCAGCGCCCGCGGCCATGACGTTTTCGCTCCGCTCTCCGGTGGAGATTCCCGGCCGCTCAGTGCCGCATGGCTGGCGTCGGCCTCCGACGCCGATCTCGGCCCGGCCCTCACGAGGCTGGTCAGTGCTTACCGCGAGTGGATCGGCCTCCGGAAGACGGACCTCGCTGGCTTGCCGGCAGATCTGCGTCCGACTGGAGAGAAGCACCTCGAAGCGTGCTGCAAGGTCGCCCGCCGGATGGAGGATGGCGTCCGGAGGATCTCGGGTGATCCCAGGGCCGCGCACTCCTTCCGGCTGGCGAACCGGGCGATGCTGATGCAGCATGACTGGGATGCCGAGAAGCGCAAGCTAGGTCAGCTGACATGGCGCCCGTTCCAGCTCGGGTTCTTCCTTCTCGTCGCAGGTTCACTTGTCGACAGGGACCATTCCGAGCGCGAGGAGATGGATCTGCTCTGGTTTCCGACCGGCGGCGGCAAGACGGAAGCCTACCTCGCCCTGATCGCCTTCCTGGCTTTTCATCGCCGTCTGGCGGCGGATGATGGTCCAGATGCAGGGGCCGGGGTCGCCGCCCTCATGCGATACACCCTGCGCCTGCTGACCACCCAGCAGTTCGCGCGCGCGACTGCCGTCATTCTGGCGTGCGAGGCCATGCGCAGGCGCAAGGCCCCGGGGGTACCCCCGGGCGTCGATCTCGGGAGCACCCCGTTCTCGATCGGCCTCTGGGTAGGCGAGAACGCGACGCCCAACAAGTTCGAGGAGGCCCAGGCGGCGCTGTCGGGTAGCGACGATGTCGCCTCACCGAAGCAACTGCTCAAGTGCCCCGCGTGCAGCTCCACCTTGCAGTGGCAGGCGGATCCAACCCAGGAGTCAATCCTTGTCAGCTGCCCCGAGCAGACGTGCATTCTCCACGATCCCGATGTCTCGCTGCCCGTGTGGACAGTGGATGCAGACGTGTACCGCAAGCGGCCAACTCTGCTGATCGGCACGCTGGACAAGTTCGCCCAGATCGTCCGCCGCAAGGAGATCAGCAAGCTGTTCGCTGTCACCGAGGGGCTGCCGCCAGACCTCATCATACAGGACGAGCTCCACCTGGTATCCGGCCCCCTCGGGACAGTGGCAGGCCTGTACGAGGCCGCGGTGGACAGACTGTTCACCAGGGAAGGCAGGTGCCCCAAGATCATCGGCTCGACGGCAACGATCCGGCGTGCGGATGACCAGGTTCGCGCGCTGTTCGGAAGGGAAGCGTGCCAGTTCCCGCCGCCGGGACTCGACGCGGCGGACTCCGGATTTGCCGTGGAGGATTCCAGTGCACCTGGTCGCCTCTACGCGGCCGTGACAACGGCCGGCCGGTCGGCAAAGTTCACGCTTCAGGCCACGGCGGCCACCCTCCTCCAGTCAGCGGCGGCCGCCTTCCCGTCCGTCGATCTCGCGGATCCCTACTGGACGCTCGTTGCCTACTTCAACTCGCTCCGCGAGCTGGGTGGTGCCCTCGTGCTGATGCAGGACGACGTTGCTGACGCCGTCTCACAGTATGCCGGAAGACGGGCCGAGTCACCCCGTCCGGTCAAGGCAGTTGAGGAGCTGACATCGCGTCGCTCGCAGGCGGAGATCCGCGACATGCTGGACCTGCTGGCCATCAAGGCAGGGGAAGACGGCGCCCTGGACGCGGTGCTCTCCAGCAACATGTTCAGCGTGGGCGTGGACGTCCCTCGCCTGGGCATCATGCTGGTCAACGGTCAGCCAAAGGGAATCGCCGAGTACATCCAGGCGACGAGCCGTGTCGGCCGGCGGCATCCTGGGCTCGTGGTCACCGTGCTGAACAATGCCAAGGCTCGCGATCGGTCGCATTACGAGACGTTCCAGGCGTGGCACGCGACGCTGTACCGAGATGTCGAGGCGACCAGCGTGACGCCGTTCGCCTCCCGGGCCCGTGACCGCGCCCTGCACGCAGTGCTCGTCGCGCTCGTCAGGCATCTCGCACCGGGCATGCTTGATAAACCCGATATCGACTCCGCCGATCCAGCAGAGCTTCAGGCGATCGTCGACTGGCTCAGTCACAGAGCGGAAAGTGTTGACCCGTCAGAGAAAGCTATCGAGGAAGAGCTGCGCGACAGGCTGGAATGCTGGAGGGTCAGATCGCCGGGGCAGTACTGGAACGACTGGAATTCAAAGACATCGCTGCTCCAGAGCGCCGAGCGCGCCGCAACGAAGCGGGCCCTGGGGCGCTCGCCGGGCGAGGCATGGGCGACGCTCAACAACATGCGAAACGTGGAGCCATCGGTGCACTTCCGGCTGGCGCCCAAACTCAGCTAGGGACGGAACGCATGGCCAATGACATCGGCAAGCTCCGGCGCAGTACCGTCGTCTCGACGTTCGGCCCCGGTGCAGTGGTGGATTTCAGGGCAGAGGGGGCCGCGATCTCGGGTGTCGTTGCCGGGATCGAGGAGTGGGACAGAAGCTTCAAGCCTTCCGGCCTTGCCAACCCGCAGCAGGTCCATGAACCGCGGCTGGAGCGGAAGCTCGGGGTCAAGGGGTTCCGCCTGCCTCCAATCATAGACGAGAGTTCGCAACACTCCGGCGACAAGCCAGATTTGCGGCGACTGGTGGCCGTCCGCTTCCCGGACTGGCTCCAGTGCCCTGCGTGCGATCGCATTGCTCCCTCCCTGAAGTGGGGCGAGGAGCCGGGCAAGGCCTTCCGCTACTGCGTCGAATGCACCAAGAAGGCGCCCGGCGGACAACGGCGCTTCGCTGTCCCGGTCCGCTTTGTCATGGCGTGCAGGCGCGGTCATCTCGATGACTTCCCGTGGCAGTGGTGGGTCGGGCACCGGCCCGAATGCAAGAACAGGTTGGGCTTCCTGACCCTCAAGGCCGAGCGGCCAGGGCTCGCCGGTCTCATCGTCAGGTGCCCCGAATGCAAGGAGCGCAAGTCGCTGGACGGCATCTTCAACGAGGCGACCTGGAGAGGACGGATCGGTTGCCACGGCAGACGTCAATGGCTGCCAGTACCCGGCGAGGAATGCAAGGAGACCGTGCGCGCGATGCAGCGCGGCGCATCCAACCTGTACTTCCCGGCGATCGAGTCGGCGCTCAGCATACCGGATTGGTCCGACAACCTCCAGGAGGTCCTCGGGATCTACTTTCATGAACTCGTGGAAACGCTTCCCGAGGACCGTGCGGACCTGATCGCGATCAGAGCGCGTGGTGTCCTGAAGCCGGCACTGGAGGAGCTCGCCCTGACGCCGCAGGAACTTGCAGCCGAGATCGAGCGTCGGGTCCGTGCCATCCAGGAACCCGACATCCTCGACCTCAGGGCAGGTGAGTACCGGCAGTTCACGCTGTCAGGGGGGTACTCCCGCGCCTCCGACAAGGAGTTCGAGACCCGGACCGCATCGGTCCCGGCCTCGCTGGCCCGCTACTTCTCCCGCATTGTTCGCGTCGTCCGGCTGCGTGAAGTGCGAGCGATCCACGGCTTCACACGGATCGAGCCTCCTGGTGATGTGGCTTCCGGGGGGATCTCGCCCATCTGGGTGACAAAGCCGGACTGGCTACCCGGAATCGATGTTCGCGGCGAGGGCATATTTCTGGAATTCTCTGCGGAGCGTCTTGCTGAGTGGGAGACGCCCGATATCGAGGCGCGAGCGGCACGGGTCGACGCGGCATGGCAGAAGGAGTGGACCGCCAGGCATGGAAAGGGGAGTGTCCCGCCGCGAAAGATCTCGGCGCGATTCCTGCTCGTGCACACGTATGCTCACGCGCTGATGCGCCAGCTCACACTCGACTGCGGGTATTCGAGTGCCGCGCTCCGCGAGCGGCTTTACGTTCGCGACGGGGAGGGGCAGATGGCAGGTGTGCTCGTGTACACGGCGACATCGGATGCCGACGGGACGCTGGGCGGTCTTCAGCGGCAGGGGGAGCCGGACCGCATCGCTCGAATCATACCAGCTTCTATACGAGCGATGGAGTGGTGCTCCTCGGATCCGCTGTGCATCGAGGGTGTCATGGGAGGTGCGGACGGCCTATCCCTGGCGGCCTGCCATGCATGCGTGCTTGCACCCGAGACGGCGTGCGAGGAGTTCAACCGTTTCCTGGACAGGGCGCTTCTCGTCGGGGCGCCCGGATTGCCGAAGGCAGGTTACTTCGCACCGATGCTCGACGGGGGACACTGATCGTGGCCGTGATGTGGCCCAGGGAGCTGCCGGCAGAGGTTCTCAGGGACGAGCTACGAGCAACGGAGCGCAAGGTCTACAATCGACTGGCGGCCGAGCTGGACGATTCATGGACGGTCTTCTACTCCCGCCCGTGGCTTGGCTTGAAACCGAACGGGCAGGAGATCGACGGAGAGTGCGACTTCGTCGTTGCCCGTGCAGACTCCGGTTTTCTGGCTCTCGAGGTGAAGGGTGGCGCCGTGAGCCGGGATCCGACGACCGAGACGTGGATCAGCAGGGATCGCTGGAACATCCGGCACAGGATCAAGAATCCCGTCGCGCAGGCGAGATCGTCCAAGTACCAGCTGCTGACGAAGCTGAAGGACTGCCCTCGCTGGACACCCCGTCGCATAAGAGCGATGCACGGTGTTCTGTTGCCCGACTCGCTTCGCCCCGGTACGGGTACGGATCTGGGACCTGACATCCCGCTGTCCCTGGTGTGTTTCCTGAGGGAGTTCGAGGATGGGCTCGAGCCGTGGCTGACGGCTCGCCTCGGCATGCCCGACCCCGGGGATGGGGAGACGCCGCTGGGCAAGGACGGGCTCGCAGCGCTCGAGGAGCTGCTGGCCAGACCATTCACGCTGCGGACGCCGCTGGGCCACCTGGTGGCCGAGGACGATGTCGCCCTCCAGGCAATGACGCCAGGTCAGTTCCGCATCCTGTCCGCGTTGCAAGATGTGGCGCGTGCGGCGGTGTGTGGTGGAGCCGGGACCGGCAAGACCATCCTCGCCATGGAGAAGGCCAGGAGGTGCGCCGCCGCAGGGATGCGGACCATGCTCACGTGCTTCAACCGGCCGCTCGCGGATCACATGATGGAGGCCATGGGACCGGGCTGCGGCGTCGAGGTGATGACCTTTCACGCCCTGTGCCGGCGGAAGGCGGAAGCCGCCGGAATTCCCGTTCCTGACGCGATGGGCCCCGATCCACAGGACGACCGGTGGCCCGAATTGCTGATGCAGGCGGTCGAGGCCTGCCCCTCCCTGCGCTATGATGCGGTTGTGGTCGACGAGGGACAGGACTTCCGGTCCCACTGGTGGCCCGCGGTGGACTCGATGCTCGACCCGGGCGGGCCCGCGTTGCTCTACGTCTTCCTCGACAGTAACCAGAGGGTTTACAGGGGAGCGGCCGGCCTGCCCCGGGATGTCGGGTTGATCCCGATCCGGCTGACCGAGAACCTCCGGAACACGAAACGCATCCACGATGCGGCGGAGCGCCATTACGAGGGCCACCTGATAGAGGCTGTCGGTCCGGAAGGGGTCCCGGTCGACTGGCACGAGGTCCCGGCGGGACGATTGCGACAGGCCCTCGGCGACCGTCTCGCTCGATGCATCGGCCACGAGTCGATCCGTGCCGACGACATCGCGATCCTCGTCGCGCGTGAGCAGGATATGGGGGCGCTCGCTCCCGGCGGAAGAATGGGCGCTCGCATCGCGGTTCCCTGCGGTCCCCGGAGGGCAGGCGCGCTGACCCTCGACACTGTCAGGCGATTCAAGGGGCTCGAACGGCCGGTCGTGATCATCATCGCGGATGAGAACCTCGTCCGGGACAAGGAGCTGGCGTACGTCGCCCTGTCGCGTGGGCGGAGTCATCTCATCGTGATCGGATCAACGGAGTGTCTGGCCCGGCTGAGGGCGCCGGAGCGGACGGACCACGCAGTTCGATGAGGTCGATGATCAGGACCAACATGCATGGAGGGCGTGAGGGGAGAGCTCGTCCGCGACAGGGGCAGGCGTTCCTCTGAGGAAGAGGAGAGGCCAGCTGGGGCCCCGGCCAGCGAGGATGGACAGGATCCAGGGCCAGCCGCTCGGCGGTCGAGCCATGAAAGAGACGATCTGGATTCCGGAGTTCGAACGTGACGGCCCGGCCGCATGGCGGACTATCGAGAATGGCCGTGGGGCGGCGGCCCGGGTGTGACTGGCTGATCCAGTGCGGCCGAAGACCTCGGCTATTGCTGCGGAGAACGCAGGCGCAATCGTCCTGGAATAAAGGGTAGCCTCAAGGGACTGGCACATCTATTCGCCGGCACCGGCTCGGTAACGACGAGAAGGCAGCCGACGCGAGCAGCGCGATGGGCCGAGCCCAGGCGCCAAGGAGGTCCGTCATGGACGGTCACATCGACAGAGGCATGCGCCGCGCCAAGCCACGCTGCACGTGACGCGAAACGCCTGGCAAGGCGCGGGGCGCATCAGCGCCCCCGGGCTCGCCGCTGGCAACAGTCGCCAGAAAACACCCCGTCCGTCGGAGGACTCCGATCCTGAACTGCTCGACCGGTTCCACTTCCCGCCGCCGAGCTGACCCCTGTAGGATGTGCATCCTGCACGTGTGGTGGGCAGCCCGGCCGCATCGATGCATCCAGCCAGGAGAACGACGTGGCGACGCAAACCTTCGCAATCATGGCGCTGCTCAACCAGATCCGCACGGACCACCAGCTGGTACTGCCGGACATCCAGCGTGACTTCGTGTGGAAGGCCGACCAGATCCGTCTGCTCATGGACTCCATCATGCGGGGCTATCCGTTCGGCTCCCTTCTTCTGTGGCAGACGCGGCATCTCGAGGTCGCGTACCGGGAGTTTGTCACCGACTACCAGACGGGGCAGACCTTCGTGCCCAGGAACAAGCCGGCCGGTACGGCCCTGCGCATGGTTCTCGACGGCCAGCAGCGCCTCCAGTCGCTGTACCTCGCCGTCCATGGCTCCTACGACGGTCGCCGTCTCTACTTCAATGTGACCAGCGGTCCTGGAAGCGAGACGAAGGACGAGACAGGTGAAAGTCTGGGAGCTGCGTACCGGTTCGAATTCTGGAAGGACGATGACGCCAACCGACCGAAGCGTCTCGTGCGTGTTTGCGACATCGTCAGCTGGCCCCCTCAGCAGCAGAGCAGGAATATAAAAGCCGTGATCCAGGACATCGGTCTTGCAGACACGGAGGCCGATCGCGCCGAGGAGAACATGAAGCTGCTGCGCCAGATCATGCACGAGAGCGGTCTCGTGCCTGCCGAGGTTGTTGACGAGGATGCACCGGATGCAGCCTCGGCGAAGAGCATCGACGATATCCTCGAGATCTTCGTTCGAGTGAACAGCGGCGGCACGCGGCTCACCCGGTCCGACCTGATGTTCTCCTTGCTCAAGAGCCGCTGGAGCGACGCTCGTATGAGCTTCGACGAGGTGCTGAGGGATCTGGGGACGAAGGGCCACACTGCCATCGACAAGGACTTCATCATCCGCGGCCTGCTCACCGTCGTGGGCGCGTCGCCATCGTACGAGATCGAGAACATCAAGAGCCACTGGGAGGAGATGCAGGCCGCGTTCCCGACCTTCTGCAACGCTCTCCGATCGACGCTCGACTTCTGCCAGAGCGCGCACGTGGGCCTCCTCTCGGCGTCGCTCCTGGACCCGCTGGCGAGCCTGTTCCCGGTCATCTACTACCTGCACCATCATCCGCGGGGCTCGGTTCCTGACAGTCAGCGCGACGTTCTGCGCGCGTTCCTGTACTTTCTCCTCTTCAATCGCTTCCTGAGCTCCAAGAGCCCGGAGGCCCGGATCCGCTACCTGCGTGCGGAGCTCGAGAAGGTCAAGGGTGGGGAGCTGCCGCTCGATACTCTCCTGAGGGTGATCGCGACCCGGCAGAAGCACCATCACGTACAGACCACCTTCGAGATGCTGAACGATGGCCCGAGGCTGGCCCTGAACATCGCCCAGCCCAGGGTCTGTCGCGATACGCTCTCGTGGCAGGAGCGCGCGGAGGTCGACCATATCTTTCCGCAGTCGCTCTACCGGAGCCAGGCTTCCGAGCTTGTCGACGACATCGGTAATCTCGCCTATCTCGGCAAGCTCCGGAACATCCGGAAGAGCGATCAGCAGCCCTGGGAGTATTTCAACGGGCTGTCCGATCAGGAGCTCCTCGAGGACTATCTCATCGACCGGCGTTTCCTTTCAGAGAAGCGCTTTGTGGCCTTCGTCGAGGATCGCAGGAAGCGCGTTCTCGAGCGGGTGAAACGCTTCCTCGGCCGGTGAAGCCAGCGCTTCTGGCAGTCATCCGGGGCACGGTGCTGCGGGGATGAAGACGCCACGGTATACTGGGGTGCGGCAACTTTCTGCCTTCGTCAGCGTCGGGGTGCCCGCAGGCATCTGTTCGCCGTGCCGCGCACAGGCCATCGGCGTTGCAGCACTGGACATCCCGGGTCGACTGGCGCTGGAAGGCCCCGCAAGTCATGGCATCGTTCACCTTCCGGAGGACGCACCGGCCGGGCCGGTGCTCAACTTCATCATCGGACGCCTCTTGTTTTTCGGAGGGATTGATCTCCGGCTGCGCTTCGTCCGGAGCCGGAGAATGACGCCGAGCAGCGCCGACGTATGTGCACCTTCGAGAAGCGGCGTGCTCTGGAAGTTATACATGGACGTCTGGATGCAGCCGCTGCCGCGCCCGCGGATGTCGTCAGCCGGATCTACTCCACGAAGCTGGCAGGATGGATTCCTGCAGGAAGCGCCGGAGCGCGGCCATTCGCTCCCCAGGGTCCGGTTCCCGGAGGCGGTGCAGGAGCAAACGGTAGGAACGGTTGCCGGCGGCGCGCCGCGAGACCTCTTCCACGAGCTCGGTACAGCCCTTGAAGAGCTGGACGAGCACCTGTTCCGCGTCGGAGTTACCCCACTCGCATTCGCCGATCAGATCAAGCGCCGGCGCCCACGCGTCGGGTCCCCAGTGCTTCATCGCTCGGCTCGCCGCGTCGACGAGCGCCTCGCTCTCCCTGGTGAGAGCGCCCTCGCCATCGTCCGGAAGGTTCCCCAGGAGGTGCACGACGAGAGGAGCGAGGACGCTCGGGGCTCGCTCGAGCATCCAGGCGAGCCGCAGGCGCAGCGCGATGTCCTCGCCCGGGTAGCGGCAAGGGGCGAGCCGCTCGTTCCACACGCGCAGGATGGGCTCGGCGAGGTCGGAGCGGCCGAGCGCACCCAGCGACTCCGCGGCGAGGACCTGCTCCTCCGGATCGCCGCACGACAGGAGTGGCTCGAGATCGGCCGCGATGGCGTCGCAACCGCGACGCGCCAGCGTGCGATAGAGCACGGCGCGCAGCTCGGCTGGCGCCTGCGCCGCCGCTTTCCGGAGGGAAGCGTTCGCCAGCGGGCCTTCCGCGCCAACCCCCATCCCCTCGTCCAGCACCTCGAGCGCCGCCTCGAGCAGCCTCTCGCCCTCGCCGCACCCCAGCGCCTGCTCGAGGAAGCCCGCGGTGAGCCGGGCGAGCAGCGGAAAACTCATGGCCTCGCGAGGATCGCGTCGCTGAAGCCAGCCCGGAAAGCCCTCACGGTAAAGCAACCAGTCGAGCACGCGGCTGGAGTGCGCGTACGTCCACCGTGCGCGGGGGCAGGCACCGAGCGCCGCGTCGAGCGATCCCTGGTCAAGCCTGGCCCACGCCTCCAGCGCCGCCACGACGACGCGCGGGCTGGAGTCGTCGAGCCGTGGTGCAAGGATGGCTGTCCACGCCGCGGTCCCGAGCTCGCCGATCCAGGTGCAGGCGAGGGCGCGCAGCGCTTGCTGCTCGTGCCTCGACAGTGCATCGAGCAGATCACGGTGCGCGAACGTGAGGTGGTCCCGCACGGCGGCGGCGAGCTGCTTGCCGACCTCCGGCTGGTGGACGTTGATGCTGCCCGAGCCGCCACGGGAGATCGATGCGAGCAGGAGCCTGCCGATGTCGCCCTCGTGCCGGGTGTCGGTCGTGGCGAGGTGCGCCTCCAGCGCGCGGAGCGCCAGGACAGCGACCTGATCGGGTGAAGCCCGGGCCGCCAGCCGCGCGAACACGGCGGAGTGCAGCGTCTCGGAGGGATGCTCGAGGAGCCGCTCCGCGAGCGTGGCTTCCTCGGGGTGTGCCTCGATCCGGGACTCGAAGGCGCGAACTGCCGCGTCGATCGTCGCGCGACCCTCGAGCGTGCTCTCGAAGACGAGATCGGCCGGCTCGTCGTACTCGGAGCCGAGCGGTCCGGGCATGGAGAAGACCTGGTGGCGATCGCCGCCGATCACCTCGAACAGCAGCGCGGCGATGGCGTCCATCGGTGTGCGCGCCACGTCGAGCGTCTCGAGCACGGCGGGCCCGAGCGCCGACACCCACGCGTCGCTGGCATGGTTCCTCGTAGCGTGAAAGTGGTCCTCGCGGCTGGACGCCCTGAGCGCTGCGCGCTCGGCCAGGCGTCGGCGCAGGGCATCGAGCAGGAGCGGGTATGCCTCGACGCCGGGCCGTGACAGCAGGCGAGATTCCGGGGTCACGCCGAAGTGAGTGCCCGGTGGCTCGTTCCGGGCGAGCAGCACGGGGAGCTCGTCGAGGGTGAGGTGCTCGAGGAGCTCGGGAGGCGGCCGGTAGCCAGTAGCATCCGCCTCGAGCAGCATTCGCACGGTGCTCCGGTCTCCAGGCGGTGCGAGCTTCGCGATCGCCTCCGCGCACCGGCATGTCGGGTGGGCAGCGAAGCGGCGGTGCAGCGCAGGGAGGGCCTCGCGCACGCCGCGACTGGCCGCGAGCGCAGCGAGCTCGTCGCCGTCGAAGCCTGGAGCAGCGCGCTCGATGGCCTCGATGAGCTCCACCCGGCTGCCCGGGGCGTTCAGCTCGACGCGGTAAGCGAGCGGCATCCGGGCGAGCTGCTCGAACGACGGCGGCGCTGGGGGCGGCTCGCTCGCCACTCGTCCATGGGCATGGGCCTGCTGCTCCAGCCACAGGATCGCGAGCCGCTCCAGCTCCGGGTCGCTGGCTCCGAGCAGCCCGGCCACCGCGGTGACGGGATCGCGCCTCTCGCGTTCCGCACACCACAGGACTGCGAAGAGACGCGTCTTGCCGCATCCGGAGGAGGCGAGCGTCCGCCAGCGCGCCTCGTGCTCGGGATGCATGGCGATGCCACCCTCGTCTCGAGGGCGGAGCTCCCAGGGCAGCCCGGAGCGGTCGGCTTCGAATCTGTCGAGCACCTCATCCAGGGAGATGCATGGGGGGAGATGGCGTGCACTCACGAGAAGATCGAGGAGCGTGCGTCGTTCCTCGCCTCCGGTGGGCAGAAGCGGCCACAGCTCCGCCATCCGCGTGTCGAGCTGCGCAGCGTCTCTCAGCGCCTCGAGGACCTGGACCACGGGCCCGCGCCTCGCCTCGAAGCGCTCGGATGCCTGGCGCAGAGCGCGCACCTCGTCGGGCGGAGGTTCGTCTCGCGCGTAGTCACGTGCCCGGTCCAGCGGCCAGCCGACGGATTTCGCGAGTGCCGCGAGCCGGCGCCACGGCTCCGGGTGATCCTCGTCGCGATCGACGGCCACGCGCAGCGGATCGGCGAGACGATCGCGGTGTGGCAGGCTCGCTACCGCGTGCAGCAGCACGAGCAGCTCGCCCTCCGCCTCGACCATGCGACCGAGGAGGAGGCCAAGCGCGTCGCGCCGTCGGTCAGGCAACCCGAGCAGGCCGGGCGCTCCCGGGCTGGGCCTGGGTGGTACGGCGAACCAGGCGAGGAGAGCGCCGCTCAGGTGCGCGGGCCAATCGACGAGGCGGCGGCGCAGGATCGGCCAGGGCAGCTCGTGTCCGGCGGACACCGCAGCGTCGTGGGTCGCACGCTCGAGCCTGGTGAGGCGCGCCTCGTTCCTCCACCTGGTCTCGCCGTCACGCACACGCTCGTCATCGAGCCGCAGGGGCAGATCGGACGCGAGGCGATCGAGGATGTCTCCGGGTAACCTGAAGCGGAGGGCAGCGGCTCGCTCGAGGATCTCCGCCTGCTGGTCCGGGGTGCTCTCGCGGAGTAACGGCTCGAAGCGCGCCATCTGCTCCGTCCCACAAAACGGCAGGAGTCGAGCCGGGTCACGGCGGAAGGCGTCGCACTGCTCGGCCGTGCGGGAGGCAGCGTCGATCAAGCCGTCGAGGATTGGCGGGAGGTGCGGACCCACGGCGCGCAGGAACCGCTCGCGATCCGGCTCGTCCTCACGCTGGAGCTCGAGGAACGGGCCCTGATGAGGCGCCGTGCCCGGGGCAGCAAGGAGCGCCGCGCGTGCGAGGAGTCCCCATGCAATGCGTGCCGCCTCCGGATCGTTCCAGCGTGCGCGGGCAGCCAGCGCCAGCGCGGCACGGAAGCTCTTGCGGATCGTGTGTTCGTCCGTGGAGCGCTCGAGCGCTTGCGGGCCAGCGAGCGATTCCACGAGCACGAGCGGGGCGATCGAGCGTGGTGCGTAGAGCTCGAGCAGCTGCCACCACCGCGACTCATGGAGCGGCCTGTCCTCGGCGAGGATGAAATGGAGTGCCTTCCGCTCTGCTGCTGCCGGATCGGAGATACCGCTGTCCTCGAGTCGACGCAGGTGCCGCCGGGCGTCGAGCGCGAGCGCGCTTGCCGCGGTCCACTCCGCGAGCGCGCGGTGAGAAAACTCCCAGTTTCCTGCGCCTGGCGCCAGGAGATAGCCGAACTCGAGCGCCCGCTGGGCGGCGATCCCCTTGCTCCCTGAGAGCTCTGCTGCTTCGAGGCGGACCGTCACCGCCGCGTCGTCGAGAAAGCCGCTCGGCGAGCGGAGCCAGTCGAGCGCCAGCGCGCCGGCGAGGCTTGGTAACGTACGCCTCAGCAGATCGGCCTGCTCGGCGGTGAGGCGCTCGTCGCCCACGGCGTGCTCGAGGAGCGCCTCGAAGGCGCGCCGGTAGAGCTCCGCCGGATCGACCTCGTGCAGGCGCTCGCCGGCGTGGACGAGCCGTGCCAGCAGCGAGACGTGGAACGGTGTACGGCAGAGCGCATCGACCGGATCGGAGGTGCGCCATTGCCGCAACGGCGCGGAGAACTGGCTCCGTCGGAGCTGCTCGGCGAGTTCGCGCCGGCCGAGCTGCTGGAGCAGATCGGCCCCTTCGTGGCGCTGAAGCGGCTGGATGCGCAGCACGAGATGGGAAGGCAATGCATCGAGGCCGGCACGGATCGCCCGGCTGGTGGCGATGAACAGCGCGTGGTCATCAGCAAGGCGGCGGCCGATTGCTGCGAGCGCGGGGGAGGGGATCTCGTCGAGTCCGTCGACGATGACGAACAGTCGCCGCGCTGCGAGGAGGTTCCGGTAGAGCGTCGCGCGCGAATCGGACACTCGAGCTGCGAGCAGCTCGGGCAGGGATGCCTCCGGGGCTGATTGCAGCGCACCGGCCAGCTCGCGGGCGCTCCGGCGGACGGCGAGACCCAGGGCACCGAGAGGCCCGCTCCCGAACCGGCGCTCCAGGATGCGCGAGAGCAGGCTCTTGCCCGAGCCAGGCTCGCCATAGATCACGACCCCGCTCGGTCGCGCGCCTCGTGGACCGCCGGCGACCATGTGCCAGCAGGCATCGAGGATCATGTCGTCGCCCGTCCTCTCCGGCGAGGGGGTTCCGTCCGTCCGGACCCATTCGAACCTCCACGCGGCCAGGGCCTCCGGCTCGATCCGCCGCCCGTCCCAGGCGATGAGACCACGCTCCGCGACGTTCGCTTCGAGCGAGAGCCATCGCTCGAGCTTCACGCGTAGCTCTTCGAGACTCGCCGCGGCGAGCCAGCGCTCGAGGGGCAGCTCGCGGACGGCTCGCATCCTGCGCGTGGCGCCGGCGTGGTGATCGAAGGGGCGAAGCAGCCGGTGTAGCTCCTCCGGCGCAGGGGTCGAGGTCACGAGCAGGCCGCCGGGTTCCGCATCGAACCACGCATGCAGCTTGTCGATCAGCGACTCCACGCGCAGGATCGAGCGCCCGTCGCTGGCGAGCTCGCCCGTCGCAGCGATCGGCCGGCTCTCCGGAAGGCGAAGCTCCCCCCACCGCGCGAGCACCAGCAGTGCGAGCAGGAGCGTGTGGGACCTTCCCTGCGGCTTCTCGCCCTCGATCCACCATCGGACATCGTCGCGCTGCTCCACGGAAGGTAGCGACGTGAGCTCTCCGTCGTGCCCGGACCGCCCGGATACTGTGACGAGCAGGCGGACGGGTCGCGCCTCGTGTTCGACGACGAGCGCGAAGCTCTGCCACGGAGCGCGCAGCTCATCGAAGTGAGAGCGCAGATTCGGATGCGCCGCGAGGTGCTCGGCGATCTCTCGCGGCAGTGTCCCCCAGAGCAGCTCGAGCACGACGGCCATCGCGGCGATGAGCTCCGGCCAGCCATGCCCTGTCGCCCCCGCCTGCTCCTTCAGCAGCGAGGGCCAGTGCTGTTCCAGGAAAGCGTGACGCCACGCCTGGATCTCCTCTCGAGAGGGGTGCGCGCAGAGCTGCTCCACGATGACGCGGGGGAGGGCCTCCGCCGCGCGGCGGCGCGCGGAGATGGGAGATACATGCCGGAGCACGCCGTGGGCCAGGAACTCGGCGAACGTGAGGGAGTCAGGCATCCTCGAAGCGCAGCTCCAGGTCGATGTCCTCGAGCCGCACGCCCAGGCGCCGGGCCAGCCGGTGGCGTACGCTTCCAGGTCCCACGTCCCCGCCGAGCGAGATGTAGAGGTCGCGCCCGTCCCGCTCGACATCGAGCGCTTCCCGCCCGAGCGAATGACCGCTCGCCCGGTCCAGCGCGTGGAGCCATGCGCGCGGGGTTGGAGCATCAGCGGCATGCAGGCGATGCTCGACGATGCGCTGACCGGTCTCCGGATCGACGAAGCTGGCGCCCCAGGGCTGGCCGCTCGCGTCCACCAGCGGAACGCTCCGGACCTCGTGCGAGCGAGCGGCGACACGCGGCAGTCCGGGCAGCAGGATACGGATGACCTCGGCGCCGGAACTCCGGCGGACGCGCTCGAGCCCGCGTCGCGCTTGCGGCGGGAGCGTTTCGGACGAGGGGAGCAGGTTCGCTGCGATCTCGGCTGGTGCTTCCTGAACGGCTCTCCAGAGCTCCGCGACCGGGGTGTCCGGCCGGAGCGCGGTGGCGCGCCCGGCGGCGAAGTCGAAGAGGGGAAGCACGCGCTCCGGCGAGATGGAGATGTGCGCCGCGGCTTGCCTGACCAGCTGCAGTGACTGCGGCTCGCGACCGAGCAGGCCGAGCAATCCGGCTTGATCCTCGATGTCCAGCATCGCATCCAGGAGCTCGCCGGACGGCTCGCCTGCCGCGCGGAGCGCCTCGTCCAGGGCTGTGAGGAGCTCCTCGTCGTGGGGCAGGGAGCAGCGCGTGACGAGGGCGTGCAGCATCTCGGACGACAGCACCGCGTCCGCTGCCTCGAGCGCGTGCCGCAGCCTGGCGAGAAGCACGAGCGCACGGTAGGCGTCGGCCGGCACGAGAGGGCAGGCGCGCTCTTGGGCGAGCAGACTGTCGAGCTCGGCTCGTGCTTTCCGGAGCCATGGATGGGTCGAGGTCATCGGTCCTCCTGTCCATACGACGTCTTGTCGCGCAGCTTCCGGACAGCGGCTTTCAGGAAGTCATCGGCCGTCGCCTCGCCCGGCCGGACGCCGCGCGGCACGACGCGGTACGCCGTCGCGACGTTCTGCTCTCCTGAACGCGTGCGTCTGGCGATCACGAACACACCGCTGTCCCCCACGAACGCCTCCTGCGGACGCTGCGCATCGGCCCAGGTTCCCCATCGACCGGAGTCGGTTGCGGTCGCGAGCGCCTGCCGGTAGGCGGGCTGCAGGTGGCGATCGTGATCCCGGAGGACGTGTGCCCGGCAGGCAGCGCACGCTCCGTGATAGCTCGGCTCGCGGGCGCGGAGTTCCGCGCTGGTGCAACCTGCACCCTGTGCCTCCCGCTCGGGCCGTGCAGGGAGGCCGCGCACGGCGAGGTCCCAGCGCTCACCGGGCGCGTAGAGGTGCTTGATCACGTGGGCGAACCGGCTCTCCGGGCCTGGCAGATCGCCGATCGCTGCGGGGTCCGGGCGCTCGCGCGGTTTCACGTGTCCTCCGCGATGGCGTCGAGCACCTGCCGGCAGGCGCGCTCGAGGAGCTTGCGGAAGCGTTCCTCGCGCGCTGCGTCGGTCTCTCCCGGTACAGGTCCGTAGAGGAGCAGGCTCGCCGCGGTGCGATCCAGCGGGTGTGTGGGCCGTGGAGGAGGCGGCGGCGGGTGGCGGGCTGCGATGACCTGCCAGTCGGAATCGGAGAGGCGCGTGGGCGCGACCGTCAGCAGCACCGCACGGCGCCGCTCGCCGTCAAGCTGCGCGACCACGGTGCGCGCAGCGTCAACCTGCCGTGCGAGACCGAGCTCGGGCTCTGCGTGGCAGATGCCGGCCGCACCCGGCATCATTTCGAGCTTTCTTCCGGCGGCAAGCGCCTCCCGGCGACGTGCCACGCGAAGGCGGCTCCGTGCCTCGTTCCGGAACGCAGCCAGCGTGTAGGCCGCCGGTGCGTCCGCGTCCCGGAGCCCGCCGCTGCGCCGGTCCAGCAGGCGTGTCAGGACCTCCTGCCGGAGATCGTCCGCGTCCACATCTCCCAGCGCGCGACGGAGCCCTCCCGGCGGGCGAGCGAGGTGCCACAGGAACGTGAACGCGGCCTCCAGGGCCGCCTGATCCCCGGCCTCGAACCAGCGCGCGAGCAGCTCCTTCAATTCCATGTCGCTCAGCACTTCTGCCCCTCCGGCATCGAAGCCTTCCCGAGGTCCGGACCGTATGGGTCACCGACCCGCCAGGAAAGACGCCACGACGGGGGGAGCGCGGACAGCTCGCGGTGCGGAACCCGGTCCGGCGCGGGAGTGATACCTGCTCAGCGGAGAATGTTCCGTCCTCCGCTGATCTCCGCGATCGAACCTCACAGGATAGCGGGACTCGCCAGGCGTGGTGCATCGCGTGACGGTACTGCTGACCAGGTCGCCGTTCCTGGTTTCCGCCGCTCCGGGTCTGTGGGCCGATGCATGTCCTGGTAGGTGATGTCGACTGCTGCTGGCGGAAGTTTGTCCCGAACCAGCAACTGTCTGTTCCCGCCCGGACGTGACCGGGTATGCTGTGATGTCGGGCACAGAATCTGGCTGCGGTTCCGGCGGTTCCAGCGTGCACCAGGGAGCGGCAGCCCGGAGAGCGCACGAGACGCGTCTGGCTCTGTCGGGGAGGGGAGTGATGCAAGGGCAACCGAAGTTCAAACCCAGGGATCAGGTCCAGCGCACGAACGCCTCGAACGAGATCGGCGTCGTGATCAGCGCGAGCTGGAACCTCCAGGCCGAGATCTGGATGTACAAGGTCCAGCTTGGCGGCGGGATCCGTGGTGGGATCCCCGAGTCGAGCCTCCGTCCCTTCGTCGTGGCCGCGACTCCGTGGGACGAGCTCGCGCAAGGTGCAGTCTCCGGCGCGATTCACTTCCGGCACGCGCTCACCTACCACCGCGTCCGACGTCCACCTAGCCGCATCGCCAAGTCGTTCTCGAGCGCGCGCACGAGGTTCTACCCGCACCAGTTCAAGCCGCTGCTCAAGTTCCTCGATAACCCGGAGAAACGCATCCTCATCGGCGACGACGTCGGCCTCGGCAAGACGATCGAGGCCGGCTACATCCTCTGCGAGCTCCAGGCGCAGCAGCCGCTGGACCAAGTGCTCGTGCTCGTGCCAGCGCGCCTGCTACGAAAGTGGCGCGACGAGCTGCTCAACCGGTTCGGCGAGACGTTCGAGATCGTCCATAGCCCGGAGATTCAGGCCTATCTCCGGCGCGCACCGAGCCAGGTGCGGCCCTTCCGGTGGATCACCTCGTACGAGACCATGCGCGGTCTCGTTGCCCAGCTCGACGAATCCCCGGTGAGCTTCGATCTGGTGATCCTGGACGAGGCACACCGCGCTAGGTCGCCGGAGACCCAGCAGCACCGGCTGGCCCGGCTCGTCTGCCAGCGCGCGGACGCGGTCGTGATGCTCTCGGCGACCCCTGTCCAGAATCGCCTCGACGACCTGTGGCACCTGGTACGCATGCTCGCGCCGGACGAGTTCTCCGATCCGTCGCTGTTCGAGCAGCAGATGATGGACAACTCACGCCTCCTGTCCGTCATCCGCGCCATCGGCGAGACGAACGAGCCGCAGGCGCTCGCCGCGGCACGCGCTGAGCTGGCCGCCTATTTCAGGTCGCCGACAGGGCGGCGACTCGCGGGCTCGGCCGCCGCAGATGCCGTCCGCAGCACCCTCGCGAAGGGGTCGATCTCCCGGCGCGAGCGCATCGAGCTGCAGTCTGCCCTCGGCGGCCTCAGCCCCATCGCCCACGTGTTCACGCGGACGCGGAAGATCGATGCCATCCCGAGCACGGCGCGCCGTGAGGCCTCCTGGGTCCCGATCGGGCTCACGGAGCTCGAGCGCACCATCTACGACCGGATCGAGCAGATCTGTGCGAATCGTGCCCCCCTGGCGAGAAGCGAGTGGGCGCGCCAGCGTGGCCTCCTCATGGTCTATCGAGCGCTGGCGAGCTGCATCCCTGCCGCGCTAGCGCACTTCGCGAAGGAGCTCACCGCGCCGTCGGATCTCGAGGAGGAGGAGGAGCTCGAGGACACCACGCAGGAGTCGAGCCTGGACAGCGAGGTTCGCGGGGCACTGAAGGATGCCGATCGGCACCTGCAGCGGCTCGGCGCGACCGACACCAAGCTCGCGAAGCTCCTCGACGAGCTCCGGAGCCTCTGGCGCGAGGACGAGCAGCAGGGGAGGCCACCGCGAAAGGTGGTGCTCTTCTCGTTCTTCCGCCGCACCGTGGAGTATCTCCGCGGCAAGCTCCGGGACGCGGGCATCGAGTGCCGTGCGATCCACGGCGGCATCTCCCCTCAGGACCGGGAGGCACCGATCGAGGACTTCCTCGGCCGCCCCGATGTGCGCGTCCTCATCACCTCGGACGTCGGCGGCGAGGGCATCGACCTGCAGAAGGCGAGCGTGCTTTACAACTACGACCTGCCCTGGAACCCGATGGTGGTCGAGCAGCGCATCGGTCGTATCGACCGCATCGGCCAGGAGGCTCCAGTCCTCGTCATCCGCAACTTTGTCGTGGAAGACTCCATCGAGGAGAGGATCCTGAAGCGCCTGTTCGACAAGATCCGGGTATTCGAGGAATCGATCGGCGAGCTCGACCCCATCCTTGGCGAGGGGGAGTCGGTCGAGAGCCTGACCGAGCAGGCCCTGTTCGGCAGGCTCAGCGCCCCTCGCCTCGAGGAGATCCTCGTCCGCGACGCCGAGGTGGTGCTCCACCAGCACGAGCATGCGAGGCGGCTCCAGAACCGGGTGGACGAGCTGATCGCCGCCGATCAGGCACTGCTCGACGAGATCGATGCCGTCACCGGGGAGCACCAGGTTCCCTCGGAGCGGCATCTCCTCGACTTCATCAACCGGGCGCTGGCAAGCGCCGGCTCGGAGTGCGTCATCCCGGGAGATGCCACGGAGAAGGTCGTGCGTGTTGACCTGCGGGCGGCGATGGTGGACGGCCGGGTCACGGCGGCGGCTTCCGACAACGACCGCACGGCACGCTTCGTCAACGCAGCGAAAACTGCCCCGGAGGTCCTGCTGACGTTCTCTCGCGATGCCGCTTACCGGCACCCCGGGGCGGAGTTCATTCACTCCACTCACCCGCTGGCGCGCTGGGCAGTCGGCCTGCTCGAGACGCCGAGGAAGGCCTTCCGGGTGGCAATCCCGGGAAGTGCCGTCCTGCCGGATGGAGAATATGGCTTCCTGGTCGAGCTCCTCGAGACGCCTGGCACGCTCCGCGGGTCACGCATGATCGGCGCACTCCTCCCCTGGACCGACCCTGGCGCCACGCCGATCATCGATGGCGAGACAGTGGCACGGGTGCTCGGTGAAGTGCTGGAGCACGGCGAGGACGAGGCCTTGGCTCCGGAGGAGCTCGGAAAGATTGACCCCCTCTCCAGGCGGCTGCAGGTTGCGATGGACGAGCATATCGATGCGTGGGAGGCGCGCGAGCGCGAGCTGCACGAGGCGCGGGACGCGCGCCGCCGGGCTGCGGTGCAGGCCACACACGAGCTCGCGCTGAAGCGTGCGGAGGAGCGTCTCGCCGCTTACAGGAGCAAGAAGCATCCCGCCTTCGCGCTGCGCATGGCCGACGCGAAGGTGGCCAAGGCGAGGGAGCAGCTCGCCAGGGTGCGGAGCGCCGCGCCGAAGGCGGCATGGCCGGGGTACGAGCGCGAGGAACTGATGGTTGGCCTGCTGCACGTGGGCAAACCGGCGGGGAGGCCGGAATGAGGTACGTTCACCTCGGGATCGACTACGGCACGAGCGCGAGCAAGATGGTCGTGCGGGATTTCGACGCTCCGGGTGGAGAGAAGGCTTATCCTGTCATTCACCACAGCTCGTGCCGGATCCCGTCCGATATCGCCATGGCAGGGGACCGGATCTACTTCGGTCGCGTGGCGGGCGACCCGTCGATCCCGGCCGGCGCAGTCTGGTACCCGAGCGTGAAGATGCGCGTCGCACACCACCACGGTGCAGATCTCGTCGGGATACCCTATGAACAACGACAGCCCCCGAGCGGCTGGACCTTCGACGCTCTGGCCGTGCTGAGCGTCGCGTGGTTGATCGTACAGGCGCAGGCGTCTGCGAGGGCCAGGATCGGCGTGCGAGCGCAGCTCAGGTTCGGCATGACCCTGGGCGTGCCTACCGACTTTCGCCACAATCAGAAGCTGCGGCCGGTATTCGTCGCGATCGCGAGAGCCGCATGGGACATCGTGAAGAGACGGGAAAGACTCGGCGATGACGAGAAGCTTTCCAGCGCGCTCCATGACGAGGTGGAGAGGGCTCTTCGCGAGGGTGCGAAGGGGGCGGCAGATGCGGAGCACGTCAATGCGTGGATCCGCTCGGAGGCGCTCGCGTCGGCGTGGTGGTCATGGAGCTCCCCGGCGTTCAAGGTCGCCCCGTATGTTCTCGTCGACGTGGGCGCTGGAACCACGAACGCTGCGGCGTTCCTGCTCCGGGAGGCCCCGGTGAAGCCAGACGGCAAGCGCGTTCAATGGTCGAGGGAGGGACTCTCCGTGCTGGGTGCCGCCTCGGGGACGGTGGGCATGAATGCTCTGGTCACCGCGGCGGGAGGCCCTGCGCCGAACGGCTTTCCGCCTCTCGCGCACGTGATCCGCGCAGATCCGATGCTGCGGTGCGCCCTCGAGGGGCCATACCGCGAGGCGTTGAACGACGTGTATCAGCGCACGGGGAGACAGGGCGCGGCTCGCGAGCAGTGGCGCCGTGCGCGCGTGTGGATGCTGGGCGGAGGAAGCTTGAGCTCCGATGTATGTGATGCGTTCGGCTTCGATCCGGTCGCGGCGGCGCATCGGTTCGAAAAAACGCTGTTCAAGGACCACCCTTCGGATCTTCAGCTCCCTGTTGCACCGAGGCTCAAACCCCAGGAGGTGAGGATCTCGCTGCCAGTTGCCTATGGGCTCTCCGTTCCCAGCGAGGAGCTTCCGCTGGAGATCCCACCGGGAGACATCGCGCCGATCCGTCCCCTTGCTCCCCGGCCACCGAGCCCGTCGTTGGCGGGCATCTACGAGAAGTGATCGAAGATTGGCACGCCGTTTGCCGGAGGAGAGGGCACCTTCTCCCTCGGCGGGGCCAGCCTGTCGCCTTGCAGCGGCAGCTAGACGCGGCCGGCTGCAGCAAGCCCTCCCCGTAAAGGCGTTCCGGGACGGCTCCGGCTTCTTCACTGCCGATCGGCAGCTCGCAACGGGAACCGAACCGGTAGCCGGCAGGGGCCTCCATCGGTCGTCGTCGCCCTCGTGCCCGCCCGTTCGGCAGTCGCCCGAGGGGCCACCGCCATTCACATCCCATTCACACGCCATTCACACGCCCACCGTCGCGAGGGGTCGCCCCGGGTCGCGTTCCGTCGCGTTCCAGCCCCCCACCCGAACCCCGCAGGGCTGTCCCAAGCACGCGATCAGGCTAGGTTTTTTGCCTGATCCCGCAGGGTTCGGGCGGAAGCCTCCCGCGACGCCGCCAAAGCCCCCTTCGGGTTTTGAAAACCGCCGTTGGGGCAACTCAACCAGGGGTTCGAATCCCTTCTCCTCCGCTGGTTTCTGCAAGGATGTCGGGTAGTTCGCGCGGTCCGGGACGTGGACGGGAGTGGACAGGCGCGGACAGGTCTGGACGCAGGTTCTGGCAAATTTCTGGCACGGCAGGTCCCTGGTTCCGGGCCTAGACGTGTGAGATGGCTCACGATGTTCGCGGCCGAGATCTACGGTCGCCCTGCGACGAACTCTCTCGATAACCGGTAGCCTGGTGACGCATCGACCGGATGCGTCGTGCTCGGGGGCACGGGGCTCGCCGAGCTTTGGCGACCTCGCTGCTACTGCCGGAGCACGCACATCCAGCCCAGCGCCTAGCGAGCGGCTTGGTGCCGGCCATCGTTAACGGGCAGGGCACCACGACGACGTTGTGGCGAGCGTGCGAAACCACCGCTTCGCGAAGTGAGAGCGCTTTGAGGAGAACGATTCGTCCAACTTGGACGAGTGGCTCAGGGGTGAGCGAGTATCGGACGAAAACGTGATCGAGATGGAGCGCGAGGCAGATCGGATCTGCCCCCTTGTCGAAAGGGTAACCGAACCCTGTCCGGCGAGGTCCGGCTGGTGCCCATCGATGACGTGGTTGTTCCCGAGGGGTGAATGCGCCAGCGCGGTGGCATCACGTCGATCATCGAGTCCATCCGGGACATCGGCCGCAATGAGCCGATCATCGTCCGGCGCGACACGCCATGTCGTGCGACCTCCACCTTGTCGCGCGCCCCGATCCGCGGCGTCACGCTCAGTACGCCGAGTAAGAGCCTTAGCCATGCCCCTGCGGCTTCGCCCGGGCGTACGCCTCCCCATCCGGTCCGTAAGAACCAAGACTCGATGAGCCGGGGCTTTCGCTTACGAGCATGCCAGGTGCCGGCGATGATGACGTCGAATCCGTCGCCCACCGCGGACTTGTAGGTGGCGGTTCCCGTGCGCCGTGGCGAGACCGCGCAGGGCTCGCTCGCGGCCGGGGCTGGTAGGCTCCCGCGAAGGTACTGCGGAGACCGACCCATGCCCGACCGCACTGACTTCCTCGACACGATCAGCGAGCACTTTCGCGAGGAGCTCGCGACGTCCATCGCCCGCTCGGATCGCGGCCGTACACGGATGAAGCTTCGGACCTTCCTCGAGGGCTTCGGCTACACCGCGAGCGCCCGCGTGCGCCAGACATCGCTCTCGTCCGCGCTCGAGAACCTCCAGAGGTGGGGCTACGACCACAAGCTCAGCGGCAGCACCGTCAACGACTACATCACCATCTGGAAGAGCGATGCGCCCGTCAGCAGCGAGCAGCCCCAGCGCGCGGCGCGCGACGGTGACGGGCGCGCACGGGGCGTGGTTGCGTGGAAGGACGGCGAACTTGATCTGCCGGTCGATCCGCTCACCTTCGGCTTCCACGTCGACGATGCGCCGACGGGCGAGCGCTCGGGCGCCCTCTGGCACGACATCACAGCGGCGATCTGGTCGTGCCGCACGGTGTGCCTGATGGTCGATGCGTCCGACGAGATGTTCACCCTGCTCGCCGGCGTCCTGGCAGCGCTCATACGGCGGCGGGCGTTAACGTTCCGGTTCGACGACATGGGGCGGTGGGGCGCGCAGGCCCCCGAGGTGCTCACGCTGTCGCGCCTGCGCTCCGTGACCGGACAGGGCGACCGCCGCGAGAGCGATGACTTCCCCGGCGTCGGTGCGGTCTACCTGATCCGAGACGACCCGCACGACGTGGTCGACGACGAGCTCACGGCGTTCGTGCGCGAGGCGCTCATCCCGCACACGTACCGGGTGCGCGCGATCTTCACGACGACGACGGCCGACCCCGGCCCCGACGCGCGCCGCGCCGCCGACGAGCCGGACTACCCCCAGCTTCTCCGCTGGCTTGCCGCATACACCGGTGCGCCGTCGGTGGAGGCGGACTGGCAGGACGGCGACGTAGAGGTGCAGCTCTCGAGCCTCTTCGCCGATGCGGCGCGCGCAGCCGATGCGCTCCTCGATCGGGCCACGTACGAGGTGACGCACCCCAAGTTTGACGCGGGCTACGAGGGGACCGAGCACATGGTGCTCAAGGCCGTGATGCTGGAGCACCTCGCGACGCGCTTCCCGAACGAGAACGTGCTCGTGGAGCGCGTACTCGAGATCCCCGCGGATGTCGACGAGCCCGAGGCGGATGTGCCGGACATGAAGGTCGCACGCCCCGACCTTCGCGTGGGGAAGAAGCTCTGGGTCGAGGTCGAGACACTACGCGGCATCGCGCTCCGCGGGTCGAACCCGTTCTTCTTCCTCGAGAACAAGCTCCGCCGGAAACGGGCTGCGATGCTCGAGTGCGAGCAGGTGTGGCTCCTCTTCCCGCGCGACGTCGCGTTGCTTGCGCGGCACCAGGTCTCCGCGATCGTACGGAACGTTGCTGGCGACGCGCTCGAGCGCATTCGCCTCGGCTTCGTCGACCTGCAGGATCGTCGCCCGGTCTTCGTGAGCCTGATCGATCCTCCTCGCCCAGGGGTCCGCATCCGAGGGGTCGCGTGGCGCGAGGCGCGCAAGCCGATCGTGGAGCGGCCTCTCGACTGGACGGACGTCGCGGGTTACGCCGACCTGAAGGCCCGCTTGCAGAGCGATCTGCTAGCGCCGCTCGTCGACCCCTCCCGCTATCGGAGCTTCGGCGTGAGCGCCCCGAACGGATTGCTGCTGTATGGGCTCCCAGGGTGCGGCAAGAGCTTGATCGGACGCGTGCTGGCGGGTCAGGCGAGCCTTACGTGCCGGCGGCTCGTGCCGAGCGATCTGACCTCGATGTGGCTCGGCGAGGGGGTCGAGAAGATCCGCGAGGTCTTCACCTGGGCCCTGAAGCAGGCGCCCTCGATTTTGATCCTGGACGAGTTCGACGGCGTTGCCCCGCAGCGGTCCGAGATGAACATGCACACGGACGAGAAGCGGCAGGTGAACGAGCTCCTCGCGCAGCTCGATCGGCTCTCGGGGCGCTCCGTCGTCGTTGTCGCGACCACGAATTATGCCCGCGGCATCGATTCAGCCGTGCGCCGGAGCGGCCGCTTCGATCTGAAGATCCCCGTCTTTCCCCCGCAGGAAGACGACCGGCGCGAGATCTTCGAGCACTACCTCGGCGGCGATCAGCGGCGCGGCATCCGTGGCATCGACGGCATCGACACGCACGCGCTCGCGGCCAACTCGCGGCTGTTCACGCCGTCGGACATCCGGTGCGTCGTCGAGGGCGCGGTGCGCCGAGCGGTGTGGCGCGCCAGCGATCATGACGTTCCCACGCTCGACACCGGAGAGCTGCTGGCGCGCGTGGGCGAGCACCCGCGCACGATCCAGCGCGACGACGCCGCCCGGTGGCTCGAGGAGGCCCGCCTGGAACTCGGGCGTGCCGACGCCACCCTCGAGTGGCTCGAGCGAGAGGTGCGGGACATCCTCGGCCAGTAGCCGGTCTGTCTGCGGAACGCCGAAGGCGAAGCTGCACGCCCCGACCGGGGCCGCAACTTCCACCGACTCGGTCGGAGAACGCCATGCGACAATCGGCAGCGTGCGCCCTCCGTTCCCCCGTCAGCGGCGCTTCGTAGGGCTCCGCACCGGCGGCGCCTCGCTGCGCAGCTGCAGACCGCGGGCGCCACTGGTTCCAGCCGCGAAGGCAAGCGGTGGTCGACGCGTCCTGGCCAACGCTGTAAGCGCAGCCCGCGGTCATGGCATCGTTCGATCATGATCACGTCATGACAAGATCATGATCGCGCCTGGTCCGTGCCCCCTCGCGCGTCGCTCGAACCCGAGCTTCGGGGGACTGCGCCAGATAAAAAACTAATAATATCAATACGATACGAGACATCGGATCGCTTGGCACCGCGCATGCTCCTAGCCGTAGCACCGGCCTCGAAGCCGGCGAAAGGAAAATGCAGATGAGATCAACCAAGCGTGCTGCCAGCCTTCGCTCGAACCGCCGTGCGCGGGTCGCCGCTTCTCCATCGTTCGATGCTGTCGCGGTCGGCGCGCAGCTCGGCACGATGCTGGGGAGCATCATTAACGCGAGGACCGCCTATCAAGACCGCTGCCATCAGCGTGAGGTCGTCCTTGCCATGGCGACCGAGCACGCGCGTGTCTGGGACGCCGAAGCGGAGCACCGGCACGACGCGTTCCGCAGGACCCTGGCGCTCGCGACGAAGCTTGCCGAGAGCGGCCACGTCGAGCAGGCGCTGGAGGTGCTCTCTCGTGGCGTCGAGCTGCTGCCTCGGGTCGAGACCGGCTCCCCGCTGCCGAGCCCCGTCTTCAACGCCGAGGGCACGTGATGGACGCGATCCTGCAGATGTGGCTACGGTTTCTGCTCAAGCTGGTGGAGGCGTCGACGACGGAGATGCTACGGCAGCGCGAGCAGGCGCATCAGCGGCGCCTCACCGAGCAGCTCCTCCGTCAGCGCGCGCCGATCATGGCCAGAGAGGCGGCACGAAGAAAAGAGCTCCGGGCCCAGCTCGAGCAGGCAAAGCTGGCGGTGGTCGACCCGCGCTGGCAGCAACGAGTCGACCTGCTCGTCGCAAGAGTGAAATCCCCCTGAACGACAGCACCACATCGAGACCATGGAACCGATCGCGCTGATTGATGCATTTCCGGAGGATCCAGACGAGGTCCTCGCCGTCAAGTACATGTGGAGCAAGCTCGACGACCAGATCGAGCAGGCAGGGCAGGACTGGAAGGAGGGGCCATCACCTCCCCCGCTGCAAGAGCTGCTCGAGTTCCGGTACGGCACGCTCCCTGCGCTCGAGAAGAGCCGCCGGCAGAAGACCATTGACGTGGTCAAGGCCGCGGTCGCCCGCACGCGCGAGCCCATCGTGCAAGGCATGAGCGCCTACGCTCTCTCGTGGAGCGACGAGAGAACCGGCCGCGCCGTCCGCTGGTTCCAGGGCCACCTCGAGCAGAGGTGGCCTCCGGGCATCGCCTTCCTGGCCGAGGATCTCCCGACGTTGCACGCCGCCTGTCTTGCCATGGACATCGCGGCGCTGCGTGACAAACCGGTCGCGGACGATCCGTTCCCCGCTCCACCGGTGCTCATCACCGGGCCGACGGGGACGGGAAAGGAGCTCCTCGCCAAGGCGATCCACCTGCGAAGCGGTCTCGAACCGGAGCCCTGGGACATCAATCAGCTGAGGCTGTTCGGGGCGCTCAACTGCGGCGGCCTGCCCACGGACCTCCTAGAGAGCGAGCTGTTCGGGCACGTCAAGGGCGCGTTCACCGGTGCAAGCACGAACAAGCCGGGCTTCGTGGCGCAGTATGCGAAGGGCACCCTGTTTCTTGACGAAATTGGGGACATGCCGCCCGAGGTCCAGGTGCGGTTGCTCCGGTTCCTCAACAACGGTGACTTCCGCCCGGTGGGCTCCAACGAGATCACGCGGGCGACGCCGCGTATCATTTCGGCCACGCACGTCAACCTGGAAGAAAAGGTCGCCAAGCGGGAGTTCCGCGAAGATCTCTTCTTTCGAGTTCGAGGAAGGCGCATCCGCCTGCGGGGCCTGCGAGAGCGGCACCGGCAGAGCGTGCTTGCGCTCATTCAGCGGTTCCTGGAGCAGGAGGCTCGGCGCCGGGAACGCACGGTGCCCGTGCTCACCAGGCAGGCCTGGGTGGCGTTGCTCGCGCACACCTGGCCCGGCAACATGCGCGAGCTGAGATACGTGGTGGAGCGGCTGATTGACGAGGCAAGGCCCCGGCGGGTGCTCGATCTCGACGAGCTGGATCCGGAGATCGCGCTGCGTTACCGCCACGTAATACCCGCTCATCAGCAGGACGTGCTTGCGGCTATGGCAGAGGAGGACCGTGGCGATACGACCCGAAGCGCCTTCGTGCTGGTGCAGCGCCTCGAGGCTCGCTACGCGGAGCAGCAACGGCGAGAAGACACGCGCGCCGCGACGCTCCGACGCGCGGCGGAGCTGGTGGGACGACTGGCTGGGAACGTTCGGCTCGACCAGCAGGTCGCTGTCCACATGGACGCGCTTCGGCTCGCCTCCGAGGAGGCGCTCATCCAGGAGTTCCGCAAGACATGGATGGCGCCGATGAGCGACTATGCTGCTGCGTCTAAATTCGATATCGAGAGGGCGACGCGGCTCCTGGAGAAGAGGCTCGACGAGCAGGATTCGGAGGTAAAATCGAAGCTGGACGCATTGAAAACAAGAGTGACAGAGGCCAGCAACGCCTATGCCGTATCGAACTTGGCGGCGATCTTGATGCGGATCGCGGAGACAGGAGCGATCCCGCAGGTGGGCAAGCTGCTCGAGGTGCTCGAGTCGGCGACAGAGATGGCTCAGGCGCCGCCGCTCGACGAGGGGTTCCGTCTGCTGTTCGAGAAGCTCAAGATGCTCACCCCCACTCAACTCAAGGATGAAGTGAAGGCGTTTTTTGCGCGCGACGCGAGTCAGGTGCCCGAGGGCGAGGAGTCCGTGCCGCTCAGCTGGGATGATGTCAAGGAGGACCCGGCGGCGCTCGAGGCCATCATCGCGGAAGCAGGGACTGTTCACGCCGCTGCGTCGGCCCTGGGCGTCAGAACTGAGACGGTTTCTCGAACGAGAAACCGACATCGTGTTAACCCGGGATAAGGTCGCCCGCGGCCCGGAGACGCACCGACGCGCACCTGAGCGGGCCCTCGAACGCGCCACCAGCGAGTGCCGACGACACGCACGGCCACACCCTTCCGTGCTGTCCACGGCGGTCGCTGGCGGCCGGACGCCACCCGGGAAGCTGACTGGGAGCACCTCGGCATGCTGAAGGTCCCTGCCTATGCAGCACACTGGGAGCGAAAGCTGATCGAGTACCGGCGTGCGGGGATCCGGCCCCAGGAGGAGGGGGGCCAGCCTGAAAGGCACGCTCATTGTGACGCGGGACGAGCCAGGCGGGCGCATCGACTCGGCTCGGAACGCGAGGATTATGGACGAGGTGATCTGTGGCGGCTGAGAAATGAAGCCTTGCTGCCAGGCCGCCACCAAGCCGAGCTTCCTCTCGGACGTTGCCGCCTCGGAGGTTGCCGCCTTGTCGCTGGGGTGTCCGGGAGAGCGAGGCAACAGTACCTGAACTCACAAAAGGCGAGTACCATGCGCGGCCTGGCTCAAGGTTATGGCCGACCACTTCCGCAACCTGACAACACTCGCCCGTGCAGGCGCCAGCGTGATCCACATCGCCTCCTTCGAGTGGGAGCGTGTGGAGGGGCTCGTGATCGGCCTCGGCGAGAGCCTCGGGCTCCCTGTCGAGCGCTGGAGCCACTCGACCGGCATCGGTCGGCACGACGGCGTGAAGTTCCAGCCGAAGGATCCCGACGCTGGCGATCCGATCGAGGTGCTGCGCCGCTTCTCCTCGCAGGAAGAGTCGACCATCCTCTTTGCCGAGGACATCCACCCCTACCTGGATCATCACCAGCTCGTCTCCTGGGTGAAGCACGTCGCGCGCCTCCCGCAGGAGCCGCGCAAGCTGCTGATCCTAGGCACGCCGCTGCCAGTCCTGCCGCCGGACCTTCGGAAGGAGGTGCCCACCCTGGAGCTCCCGCTCCCCGATGCAGCCGTGCTGAAGGAGGTCCTCCTGCGGGTCGCCGCCGAGCTGAACCTCGCGGTGGATGTCAGCGATGAAGCGCTGCTCCAGGCCGCGCTCGGCCTTACCGTCATGCAGGCCCGCCTCGCCTACGCGCAGGCCGCGGTGGAATACGGCCGCCTCGATCGCGCCGCGGTGCCTCGCGTCGCAGCCGAGAAGGAGCGGATCATCCGCGAGAGCCGCGTGCTGGAGTTCATCCCGTCCACCACGCGCCTGGAGCAGGACGTCGGCGGCCTCGACCTGCTGAAGGACTGGCTGCGCAAGCGGGGGCGGGCCTATGGGCCGGGCGCGCGTGACTGGGGGCTGGATCCGCCCAAGGGCGTGCTCCTGCTCGGCGTGCAGGGTTGCGGCAAGAGCCTGCTCGCCAAGGCGGTCGCGGCCGAGTGGCAGTTCCCGCTCCTCCGCTTTGACATGGGCCGGGTCTTCGGCGGCGTCGTGGGGCAGTCCGAGGGGAACATGCGGCTCGCGCTCCAGGTGGCCCAGGCCCTCGCGCCCTGCGTCCTGTGGATCGACGAGATCGAGAAGGGGCTCGCGGGCGTGGGCAGCTCCGACGTGTCCGACGGCGGGACGACAGCGCGCGTGGTGGGCACCTTTCTCACCTGGATGCAGGAGCGGACCGAGCCGGTTTTCGTCGTGGCCACCGCGAACCGCATCGACCAGCTCCCGCCCGAGCTCCTCCGCAAGGGCCGCTTCGACGAGATCTTCTTCGTCGATCTTCCCACCCAGAGGGCTCGGGAAGCTATCCTCGCGATCCACTTGCGCCGCAAGCGCCGCCACTCCGAGGACTTCTCGATCACGCGGCTCGCCACCGCGGCGGCGGGCTTCTCGGGCGCCGAGCTGGAAGAGGCGATCCGCGAGGGGCTGTACTCGGCCTTCGACGCCGGGGTAGAGCTCGCGGACCAGCACATCCTGGAGGCGATCGAGGCGACCTGGCCGCTGTCGCGGACGATGCGCGAGGAGCTCGACGGGCTCCGCAGGTGGGCCCGCGTCCGCGCCCGTCCCGCCAGCTCGGAGCAGCCGGAGGCGCTGCCCCCGGGGGACACCTCGGCGCCACGACTGCGCCAGGAGCAGCGCAATCCTTTCATCCCAGAGCGTGGATGAAGGCGCTCCACTTCGCCGCCCTCGCTCCTCTTCCTGTGGCGCTAGCCCTGGCTGGGCAGGCATCCCGCTCGCTGCGACCCTTCCACCGATACCTGCGCCAAGCGATCCTCGCCGCGAGGGATCGGCAGTTCCAGGCGGCCGTCCCCTGGGAGCGGGTCGAGGGGGCCCTCGACGTAGAGCTCGAGCCCTGCGAAACGCGCCTCGAGATCGAGCGACCGATCCGCTGGAGGGTGGCGGGCTGGCCCGAGGGGCGGGAGCCCTCGTCCGACCGGATCTTCGTCGTTGGCCGGGAGATCATGGTCACAGCGCGCCGCTGGGAGCACGCGCCTGACGGCCTGATCATCACCACCGACGAGCCGCTCGTCGAGGGAGACGAGCTCCTCTGGTGCCGGGTCGAGTGCAGGATCGAGCCGGCGGAGGACGCGCCTCCGAAGGCGCTCTGCGACGATGCAGGCCGCGTCTTCCCCGTCATCGATGCTCGGGAGCTGGGCGGGCGCCGGTGGAGGTTGCGGGTCGACGGGATCCCCGCGGGGGCGCTCCGGGTCGATGACGTCGAGGTGTCGGCGACCCACCTCCCCGCGACCGAGGGGCTCACCGAGCTGTTCGACGGCAGCGGCCCGGTGCGCATCTCCCGGCTCTCCGGCCTCCGCGCGCAGCTCGACGGGGCGCTGACCGGGGACGAGCTCCGCGGCAACAACGGCCTCCGGTTCCGCGCTCGTCCGGTCGCCGGACGCGGGCGCCGCCAGGGCCTCTGGGTCCAGCTCCTCGTCCCGGAGACGCTCGACGCCGAGGCGTCCCTCGATCCTCGCGCCCTGTTCTTCGAGGACGAGCTGAAGGTGGTCTGGACGCAGCCGAGGCGCGACCCGGCGAGCATCATCAAGGTGCAAGGCGTCGATCGGGAGCGCTACCAGCTCCGCCTGGAGCGGCTGCCCCCGCGTGACGCGCAGCTCTACCTGCCCCTCGAGACCCGCAACCTCCAGCGCCAGCGCAACGCGCTCTTCCAGCTCCAGAACGGCCCGCTCCCGCACCACCGCGGGCTGCTGCGGCTCGCCGAGGATCACGCGCGGATGGCGCCGCCCTCGCCGGTGCGCGCCGTGGAGATCTCGCGCTGGTACGAGCTCGGAGGCAGCGCGGACGGGACCGACGCGCAGCGGAGCTTCGTGAAGAAGGCGCTGGGCACCGACGACTTCGCCTTCCTGGAGGGACCGCCGGGCTCGGGCAAGACGCGGGCGATCTGCGAGCTCGTCCTCCAGCTCATCGAGCGCCGGCAAAGGGTGCTGTTCTGCGCCTCCACCCACTACGCCATCGACAACGCGCTCGAGCGGCTGGTCGGCACCCATGACCAGGTGGAGGCGTTGCGGATCGGGCGCATCGAGCGGGTGGATCCGCGAGTGCAGGGCGTCCAGATCGAGGCCAAGGTGGAGGCGCTCCGGTCCGCCTGGAGGGACCTGCCGGCGTTCCGCGATCACGGCGACGAGGAGCTCCGCCTCATGGCTGAGCGCATCGTCGTCGACGCCGCGAACCTGACCGCCGGCACGACGCTCGGGATCCTCAGCCATCCCCTGCTCCGGGAGCGCTCGCGCGACGACGACCTGCTGACGCGCAACCCGTGGTTCGACGTGCTGATCATCGACGAGGCCAGCAAGACGACCGTGCAGGAGTTCCTAGTCCCCGCGCTCCTCGCCCGCCGCTGGATCATCGTCGGGGACGTGCACCAGCTCCCGCCGTTCACCGAGCGCGCGGCGCTGGTCGCCAACCTCCGCAACCTGCTCGACGACAACGAGCGCCCCCTGCTGACCGCGGATCACCAGCGCGCCTGCTTCCTGCGCACCCGCCTCCGCGCTCACGCCGCCTACCGCGATGCCTGCCGCTTCCTCCTGATTGAGCCCGCCGGGGTGCTGGAGGCGCTCGCCCGCGAGGTGGCGGCAGATCAACGCGACGGCGACAGCTACATGGTGGTCCGCCTGGTGCGAGGCGCGTCGAGGGCCGGGCGCGGCCCGGTCCAGGAGCTGTCCCTGCGGGATCTCGATGGCCCGCGGGGGCTGCTGCTGTACGCCGCCTCCTGGGTGCTCACCGAGCCGGCGTTGCTCGGCGAGGTCGAGGAGAGGCTCCCGCCGGACCTCCTGCGGATCTCGGACGAGGGCGCGCCGGGATCGGCGTTACGCCTCCGCCATGCGTACTGGCTCGCCCGCAAGGTCCGGCCGTTCAGGGAGCGCGTGAAGGACCGGGGGAGTCCGCTCGACGGCCCGCGCGACGTCGAGGAGCACGAGGCGCGCTGGCTGGCGCGAAAGGACAAGGACTGGGCCGGAGAGCTGGCCTGGCGCCTGACCCGCCTGCACGAGCTGCGGCGCTCACGGCGCGTGCACGCGAAGACGCGGCTCCGGCGGGAGCGGGACGATCTGCTCCCGCGGACCGTCGACGTCGAGGAGGCCATCGGCGCCATCGAGGACGTCGGGCTGCCGAGCGTGATCGAGGTCATGCAGGACGGCGTCGAGGTCGAGCGGGCCTCCCGCCCCTCCTCGCTCACCAGGGGCATGCCGCGCCAGGAGATGGCTGCCCGGTTCGAGAGCCTCTCGTTCCAGCACAGGATGCACCCGGACATCTCCGCGTTCCCCCGCCAGGAGTTCTATGATGATCGGCGCCTGCGCGACGCGAACACGCTGCAGGGGCGCGATGCACGCGTCGGCTGGAGCTTCGCGCCGGAAGTGCCGGCGCGGCGTGCCTGGCTCCACACGCCCGGCACGGAGTCGCACGGCGTGAATCCTGCCGAGATCAACGTGCTCGAGCGGATTCTCGAGCATTTCTTCGCGTGGGCCGAGCGCCACCCCCGCCTCGACGGCAACCCCTGGGAGGTCGCCTGCCTGACATTCTATGTGAAGCAGGAGCAGCACATCGCCCAGATGCTGAAGCGGGTGACCCGGCAGGATCGCGAGACAAGGTTCTTTCATCGTGGCGTCGACATCGCCTCCGGCACCGTGGATCGGTTCCAGGGGAGGGAGGCGGACCTGGTGCTCCTCTCGATGCGCAACACGCGCCGGGTCGGCTTCCTTGACAGCCCGAACCGCCTCAACGTCGCGATCACCCGGGCGAGGCACCAGCTCGTCATCGTGGGCAATCATGAGTACTTCGTGGCCTGCGGCGTGGAGGAGCTGGCGAGCCTCGCGTCGACCACCAGGAGGCTCGAGCCCCGCGCGTGGCCGAAGACGGGGGCAGCCCGATGAGGACCGAGCTCCGCGCCGCGGTGGACGTGGAAGAGATCGTCCTGTTCGCAGAGATGGCCACGCTGCAGCCGAGGCCCGAGCTAGGGCTCCTCTGCCGGGGCGCCGATGGAGGGACGCTGACCGAGGAGGGAATCTCCCGCCTGCTCCCAGGTCTCTCCCGAGCCGCCGCGCGGACGCTCGTGCGCACCTGCGCCGATCTGGGGCTGTGCGATGACCGCGGCGTCCTCACGAGCCTCGGCCGCGAGGCGGGCGAGTCCCAGCGCGTGCCTCTGCCGGAGCAGGGTGTCTACCGCCTCTGGGTCGCGCGTCACCCGCTCTGCGGCGTCCGCATCCTCCATGTCGAGAGAGTCAGCGCCGAGGACCGGGACGAGGACTACGCCTCGCTCACGCCGGCCCCGATGGATCTGCCGCGCCGCGTCCCGATGCGATCCGTGATCGACGCCGACCGCCACTTCGTGCTTCGGGACCTGCCCGCGCCGCGGGGGCAAGCTCCCCGCTGCCGCCGTCTCGGACAGGAGCGCTGCGCGCTGGTATGGCGCCTCGATTTCCTTCGATCCGAGAATTCGTGGTGCTTCGAAGGCAAGATCGATCTCGGTCAAGGCGCGATCCAGGTACGTCACGCCGCCGAGTCGATCGACGGGCTGGATCTCCCGGCGCTGTTCGGCGCCTGGGCGCGCGAGCAGGGACTCGTGGGCTCGTGGGACGTTTCACGCCGGCAGCTCCGGGGGCCGCTCCCCGCCGCGATCGAGGAGCGCGACGGGTTCAAGCGCACCATCTCCTTTCCCTGGGTCGAGGTCCCCGAGCGGGGTCGCTGGGAGGACGTCCGCGTCCGCGACGTCCGGCTCGGGCCGGCGGACCGCGAAACGGCCCAGCAATGGGCGCTGGACCGCTATCATCGGCGTGTGCTCTCCGGCGCTTCCTACCTGCCCGCGTCGAAGCTGCGCGCCCTCTTCCTGGAGGTCATCGAACATACGCCGCTCGCGGAGCACCGCCCCACCCTGCCGGCGCATGCTGATCTGCTGCGCACGCTCGATCCCTCTCCGTCGCCGGCGCGACAGGAAGCGCCCAGCGGGCTCCCGCAGGCCGAGCGGCGGACCCTCTACTTTCGCCACGCAGCGGTGGTGGATCTCGCCCCAGGCGAGGTCCCCGAAGGCCAGCTCGCATTGCTTGTCGCAGGCGAAGCCGGGAGCGCAGGCGCTCCCACGGCGCGGGGGAGCTCATGATGAACCGACGGGGCCCGATCCGGCCGCTCCCGGGGGAGAGGATAGTTGAGCGTTCCCAGGCCACCCTCGCGGCCTGCTGGGAGCGCGTGGGCGCCGCCGGCTCTCCCTTCCCTGATCGCCTTGGCCTCTTGCGCCAGGGGGGCCCAGCCGTCCCCGCGGTGCGCGCCTCGGATGCCCGCGCTGCCTTCCTCGCGATAGCGCTCCCGGCAAAGCACCACGAGCCGCTGCTTGAGGAGGCGCTCCACGCCTCGGCCGCAGGCCTGCGGGTGTACCTCCTCGGTCCGCCGAGCTTCGGCGGCAGCATCGAGGTGCACGGCCGGCTCAAGGACCACGCCGGGCGCGTGCTCGTCCGCCGCGGCGTCGAGCTCCCTTATGGCCTCACCCTCGCCGGCCGCGGGCTGGAGGGGTCGGTGCGCTCGCCCGGCTGGACCCTCCCCCTCTCGGCGGCGCAGGCGTCCGCGGCCTTCGCGGCGTTCGCGCACCTTTTCTGGCATCACGCCCCAGAGGAGCTCTCCGGCGGTGCGGATGGCTTCCGCTTCCGCTCCTCCCCCTCGCCGCCGGAGGCATCGCCTCTGCCGAGCGAGCGCGGGGCGGTCCACTTCGGCGCGATCGCTCCTGCGGACGCCTCGCTGCACCTGGTGCTCTCCCGCGGCCTCCAAGATCGCCGATCCGCCGCGGCCCGCACCTGGGTTCCTGCGCTCCCGAAGACGGCCTCGGCGCTGGCCGCTTCCGCCGCGGGCAGGGTGACCTGGACCGACGCGGCACTCCCCGCCATCGCCGCCAGCGGGAATGGAGCGACGATCGGCTTTGGCGAAGGAAGCCGGTGGCCGCTCCTGGTCCGCCTCGAAGCGGATCAAGCCCGCGCGCTGGCGGCCGCGCTTGATGGCGCCCCCGTCGAATGGGAGCTCCGCCGCGAGGTACGGCTCGCCGATCTTCGAGGCGAGCTCCTCCACGGCGACAGCCCTCGCCCGCAGACGATCCTGCCCAGCGTGACCATCTCCGCCGGCGAGATCACGGCGGCCCGGATCGAGGACATGGCCATCGCCGCGCCGACCGAGCTGCCCGCGCCTCCTCCGCTCGCCCTCAAGGTCATCTATCAATGGAAGATCCATCCTGTCACGGCGCCTCCCCGGTCTGAGCCCGCGAAGCTTGTCCGGGACTGGACCGCCCTTGACGACCAGGTCAGGACCCGGATCGAGGAGCAGCGGCGGCTCCTGGAGGAGCTGCGCACCCGCGGCGAGGGGTTCCGGAATCGCTTCGCACGCATTGCCGGCGAGATGCTCGGCTTCCGCCGCTCGCTCGACGATCTGGAGACGGCGCTCCGCAGCGCAGGGGCGGAGCCGCCCTCCCGGCGAGGACCGCAGGGCGCCGCAGACCTTTGCCGGGAGCTCTCGCACATCGAGGACGAGCTGTCGCGGATCGACAAGGAGCAGCGCCAGACCGTGGACCGGGCGGAGGAAGACGAGGATCGGGAGCAACAGGAGTCGGAGCACCTGCGAAAGCAGGAGAGCGCCTCGGCGCGCGCGAAGGACCTGGCGGGGTCCCTGGCTCGAGCCGAGCAGCAGCTCCAGGAGGTTCGAGCGGCGCTCGAGGCTGCAGCTAGGGAGCCGCCGTCGCCGGACCGGAAGACCCAGCAGAAGAAGCTCGGGGACGAGAAGCAGAAGCTCGAGAAGCAGGTCCGCGCGCTTCAGCAGGAGAAGCAGACCGCGGAGCAGCAGCGCGACGCGCCATTCCGGTTCGAGCGCCGGCAGGCGAGGGCCGCCGGCGCGCCACGGACCGAGGCGGCGAAGAAGCGCCCCGCCTTTGTCCCCACGGAGGCAGCGCCGTCGAGTCCGGTCATCCCCCGCGAGGCGTTGCCCGCATGCGGCCTGTTGCAGGAGCACCAGGGACGCCGCTACTTGGTGGTTGGCACCTGGGAGGAGTATGCGGCGGCGGAAGCCGACGCACTGCGGCTCAACGCATTGCGCGTAGCGGGAGGCGGGGAATGAAGGAGGAGAAGATCACCATCACCATCAGTCCCGACGGCCGGCTCCGCGCCGAGACGAGAGGGCTGAAGGGTGACGCCTGTGATCGCGAGCTCGCCGGACTGCTCGCGGAGCTCGCGGAGATCCACGAGGTCGAGCACACCGTCGAGGCGCGCGAGCGCCCCGCGGGCGCCGGCGTCGCCCCCGTGCAGACCACGAGGCGCCGGTGAGCCTGCGCTGGATGGAATCGATGGCCCCCGTGCTCGACGAGGAGTGCCTCGTCGAGGCGCTCGATGCGCTGGGCGGCGTTGACACGCGGAGCGCCGAGCGAATCACGGTCCGGGTAGGTCCGGCGCCCATCGAGCTCCTCAAGCGGGGTACGGGATGGGTCCTCCGCCGCACCACGGAGGTCGCGCATCAAACGTGGGAGCGCCGCTTCCAGGAGGCGCTCGACGCCGCCGCCGCGAGGAGGGCTGCTCGTCTAGATGAGGCGCGCCAGCAAGAGGAGGTCCGTCGGCAAGAGGAAGCCCGCCGGCAGTTCGTCGAGGAGCGCAAGGCCACGATCGTCGCCAGAGCGAAGGAGATGGGCTACTCCGTGCGGGAGGAGAAGCATGGAGAGGAGATCCGGCTCGTTTTGGTGAGGCGGACCTGGTGAGGCGGCTGAACGTTGCTGACATGGCCGCGCGGAGCGCGATCTATGGCCCCGGAGAGCGCTTCGTGCTCTGGCTCCAAGGCTGCGCGATCCGCTGCCCTGGGTGCTGGAACCAGGATCTCTGGACCTTCGAGGAGCGGTCGCTCTGGGAACCTGCGACGCTGGCCGAGCGGGTGCTCGAAGAGCCCGGGCTCGAAGGCGTGACGCTGCTCGGAGGAGAGCCGCTCCATCAGGCAGAGGCGCTGGTGCCCTTCCTCGACATCATCCGCGCGGCATCGCTCTCCGTGATGCTCTACACCGGCTTCGAGCTCGAGGAGCTCGATCATCATCGCTACCAGCCGGTCCTCGAGCGGACCGATCTGCTGGTTCTCGGACGCTACCGTGCCGAGGAGAGAGAGCTGAGCTTGCTCTGGCGTGGCTCGCGCAACCAGCGGGTCATCCCGCTTGGGGAGCGCTACCAAGGGCTGATGTTCGAGGAAGCCAACCAGATGGAGGTGGTCGTGCGCTCCGATGGGCGCGTGGGGCTACGAGGGTTTCCAGGGGAGTGGGTATGGGCCGTGTTGTGAGCGCCGGCTCACCCGTGGGAGTTGGATAGGCCAGGGCAGTTGCGAGCTGTGACCAATGAGACTGTACATTGGGCATGACCATCGACTCCTTTCGATAGGAGCCGACGCACAAGCAGACCAATGACAAATTCATGGATTACATCGAATGGCCGTGCACGCGCCTCAGGCGCAGGGCCGCGACGAGGTGGTGCGCGGTGTGGACCCGCGTCGGCAGCGCCTCTGCCTCGAGCGCAAGCCGGGATCGAGCGAGATCATCCTCGTGCCGGACACATATACGCTGCGCAGGCAGCTCGATGCGGTGTAATGGGCGAGGTCGTCACAGGTGAGTTCCCCGCGGCGGCTAGGAGCTCGGGGAGACCGCAACGGGCTACTGTTCGCTCGCCCCGGGCCATGATATTCGTGGCCCCGGCGCGTACGCGGGCTGGAGGGAGGCCGGCGACGCTCACGATCGAAGCGGTCGGTCGGCGGGCCTCAGCCACTAAGGGCGAGGCTCCCGCTCGAGAGACCATCCGCCATGCCCATGGGCCATCGCGCCCCGGCCGATATCGACGCTGGGATGTCAGGCGCCGACGTCGTTTATCCCACCTTGGTGTCCACCTGTAGGGCGCCGTGGTCCGCCGTCCCGACCTCGACAGCAATGAATCCGCGCGGTTACCACGACGATGACGGCTTTCCAGTTGCCTCCCGGTCTCCTCCACCCCGCCCAGCGCAGGTACCTAGCCGAGGATCTCGTGCGACGCCGCAGGTCGAACGAGCAGCGCCGCTACGCGGCTCCGCAGCGCGCCGCGAAGATCGATGCAAACCCACACCAGGTCGACGCCGTCATCTTCACCCTCGCACGTGTGCGCGAGGGAGGGTGCATTCTCGCCGACGAGGTCGGGCTTGGAAAGACGATCGAGGCGGGCCTCGTCATCGCCCAGCTCATGGCGGAAGGCGCGAGACGCGTGCTGCTCGTCGCCCCGAAGCCGCTGCTCGGCCAGTGGCACCAGGAGCTCTTTGAGCTGTTCGCCATCGAGGCGCGCGAAGCACAGCCGAGGGCTGGGAGTTTCGACGGCTCTGGGGTGTTCCTGATCGGAAGAGAGGCCGCGGGGAGCGAGAGAGGGCGCGACGTCCTGCTCGCGGCCGAACCGTTCGACCTCTGTGTCATCGATGAAGCCCACGAAGTCTTTGCGGGCATCTACAAACGGTTCGATAAGTCTGGTCAGTATCGGGACGACGCGCCTCTCGCGCAGACCGCTGGGCGCGTCCGCGAGGTGCTGCTCGCCCGGCGCACCCCGGTGCTCCTCCTGACCGCGACACCGATCCAGAATAACCTCGCGGAACTCTGGGGGTTGGTTCAATACGTCGATCCGATGGGAACGCTGCTCGGCAATTTAGCTACCTTCCGGGAGGTGTTCTGCGGCATCGATGACCGGCAGCTCGCGCCAGGCCAAGAGGAGGAGCTCAGGAGCCGGCTTCGCGTCGTCGTCCAACGGACGCTGCGTCGGGAGGTGCAGGAGTTCCTCGAGAGGCCGTTCGTGGATCGCCAGGCGAAGCTCTTCGAGTACACGATGAGCGCCTCGGAAAAGGCACTGTACGATGACGTGACGCGGTACCTGCTCGAGCCGGGCATCCTGGCGTTCCAGGGCAGGCACAGGAAGCTGACACTTTTGGGATTTCACCGGCGTATGGCGTCCTCGACGCGTGCCCTCGAAGCGAGCCTCCAGAACGTCGCGGCCCGACTGCGACGTAAGCTCGCTGGCGACGAGAGGCTGGACGCGGAGGACGAGGAAGCCCACAGCTTCGCCGAGGATCTCGAGGACGAGGATGAGGCGCGAGAAGAATCAAGCACGATCGGCCCGGTGTTGCAGCCGGGAAGGCCGCGCCCAGATCCGGATGCGCTACGAGCGGAGCTCGGGCGCGTTGAAGGCTTCATCCAGCGCGCAGAAGCCTTGCGCGCCGACGACGCCAAGTTCCGCGCGCTATTGAAGGCGCTCAACTTTGTGGCGGAGAGGGCACGCAACGGTCACGGCGCGGGCAAGCTCGTCATCTTCACAGAGTCGCTCGTCACGCAGGACTACCTGCGCGACGCTCTCATCGAGAGCCGTCTCGTCACCGACGCGGAGGTCACCCTGTTCCGGGGCACAAACGACTCGCCGCGCGCACAGCAGGCGCTCGCTCGTTGGCGGGAGGCGGTTCCGCAGGGAGAGGGCCGAGGGGCCAGCTTGGACGTCGCGACCCGGCTCGCTCTCGTCCATGAGTTCAAGATGCGATCGCGCGTCTTCATCTCCACTGAAGCTGGTGCGAAGGGGCTCAACCTGCAGTTTTGCGACACCGTCGTGAACTACGACCTTCCGTGGAACCCGCAACGCATCGAGCAGCGCATCGGGCGCTGCCACCGCTACGGGCAGCACCACGATGTCACCGTCATCAACTTCCTCGCCAAGGACAACGAGGCTCAACGCCTCACGTTCGAGATCCTGAGCCAGAAGTTGGAACTATTCGGCACGGTGCTCGACGTCTCCGATCACGTCCTTCATCGACCCGATGGCCCCAGTGGTGGAGTGCTCGTCAGCGCGCTCGGCGCCGAGTTCGAGGCAGAGCTTCGTCGCATCTACGAGCGCGCCCGCACCCTAGACGAGGTTACGGCCGAACTCCGAGCGCTTCGAGACAAGGTGGCCGCAGAGCGCCGGCGGTTCGAAGAGACCCACGCGCGGACCGCGGACCTCATCGAAAAGCGCTTTGACGAGGGGGTCCAGCGCGTGTTCCGCTCGCACAACGAGACGGTGCCGGACGCGCTCGCGGAGCTGGATCGTGACCTATGCGCCGTCGTCCTCGGCTACCTCGACGCGAAGGCCATCCCTTACGAACGCGTGGCGTCGACCGACGCTACGTTGCTCCGGGTCCTACCCTCACCCGAGCTTCCGGCTGACCTCCGCACGGGGATTACCGCCGCGATCGGACCGTCGAAGGAGCACGTCTCGCTCCACCTGAACCATCCGCTCGTGCTTGCGGCTGTCGCTGACGCCCGCGCGACGACTTCGTCGATGTCAGCGATCGTCAGGCCAGCGAGCGACGCATCCGAGGCGCTGCAAGCGTGCGCCGGGAAACAGGGACGCCTTCGCCTCGTGAAGCTCTCGTTCGACGGGTTCGAGCAGGTCGAGCGCCTCGTCCCCGTGGTCGTCCTAGAGGGAGGCGAGATCCTAGGCCAGTCGGTCGCCGAAGCGTTCCTCCGAGGGAACCTCCACGACGCCGGGGCTACGTCCACCCGAGCCGTCAGCGAAGAAGTCCTCGATGACGCGACCCAGGAGGTGCTATTCTCGGTTCAAGCCGTCGTGGATGCCGACGAGCACGAGCGTTTCGAGCGTGCGCGCCAACAGGCCGAGCGCTTCATCGAGGACCGTCTGCTCGTCCTCAACAAGCGCCGCCGAGCGGTCGTCGAGCGGCTCGAGGAGGCTCAGCTTCGGCGCGACGGCGCGACCGGCTCCGCCGCGCGAACCGACGCCGAGCGCGGCGTCATGGCCGCCCAGATCGCGCTCGACGAGGTCGAGGGCGCGATCGCACGGCTCGAACAGCGCGACGACGAGACGTTTCGCAGCTATCAGGAGCACATCCAGCGACGCCGCTACACACCGCCACGCGTGGAGCACGTGTTCGACATGGAGGTGGTGATCGAATGACGACCGCAGTGGAGGACGATATCGTGCTGAAGCTTCTTCACACGGCGGACTGGCACCTGGGCAGGAGCTTCCCACGCTTCAGCGCCGACCAGCGAACGAAGCTGACCCGGGCGCGCCTTGAAGCGCTCGACCGGATCTTGCTCGCGGCGGAGCGACTCGCGGTGGACGCCGTGCTCTGCGCAGGCGATCTGTTCGACGAGCCGTGCCCTGCGCAGATGTGGTGGGAGGAAGTCGCGACCTGCCTCCAGAAGCGGAAGTGGAAGAACCGGCCCTTGTTTCTGCTGCCGGGCAACCACGATCCGCTCGTCACGGAATCGGTATGGGCCAAGGAACACAAGTTCCGGACCCTTCTTCCCGAGTGGGCGCACGTGGTGGACCGCGAGGGCTTCGAGTTCACGCTGCCCAACAATGCGGTGCTCTACGCCGTGCCGTGCTTCTCGAAGGCCGGTCAGCGCGATCCGACGGAGGCGATCCCGACGAGAGCGCCCGGTGACGACCGGATCCGGATCGGGATGGTGCACGGGAGCACGTTCGATGCGAAAGACTACCAGACCAATTTCCCGATCGCGGTCGATGCCGCGCTGAAGCGTGGCCTCGACTACCTCGCCCTCGGCGACACGCACGGCTTCCGTTTCGTCCCGCCGGATAGAAAGCAGCCTCCTACCATCTACCCAGGCGCACCCGAGCCGACCGCCTTCGACGAGAAGGAGCCCGGGTACGTCGCGGTGGTCTTCATCAACCGGCAACGGCGCGCGACGGTCAACCGGGAGCGGGTCGCTCGGTGGACTTGGGAGGAGAAGGACGTCACGACGATGGATAGCCTCAGGGAGCTCGCGCGGCGCTCGGATCTCGGTGATCGCGTGTTCCGGCTTCGTGTCGACATGAGGGTGCCCATCCGGGAATACGAGGAGGCCGAGCGCATCCTCGAAGACCTGGAGGGAACGCCGGCACGGCACGGGCGGGTCGGCGTACTCGCTCTCGATCGCCAAGGCCTCGAACTCGAGACGAGCGCCATCGAGTCCGACTGCTCCGATATACCCGACGTCCTCCGGTCTGCGATCCGCCGGCTTCAGAAAGTAGCCACTGAGACCGACAAACGGCCCACGGCAGAGCGCGCGCTGTACCACCTCTACCGTCTGTCGCGAAAGAAGCCATCATAATGCGATTCGCGAAGCTCGTCGTCGAGTCTTTCCAGGCCATTCAGCGAGCCGACGTCGAGTTCGGTCCTGGGCTCAACGTCCTCTATGGTCCGAACGATCTTGGAAAGTCGACGCTCGCGACGGCGATTCGCGCCGCGCTCCTCGTGCCGCCCACCTCCTCGGAGGCCGAGTCGTACACGGCTTGGTACGCGGATGCGACACCTCGCGTGGCGCTTACCTTTGTCGATGACTCAGGGGACTACTGGAGGGTAAACAAGGCGTTCGGGGGTGGTGCTCGCACCGGCGCGGAGCTCGAGCACTCTAAAGACGGGACGAGGTTCACGCTCGACTGTAAGGCGCGTCAGGTCGAGGACAAGCTTCGGAGCTTGCTCGCATGGGGCATCCCGGCGCCTGGGGGAAAGGGCGCGCCGCGTGGTCTCCCGGATAGCTTCCTCGCCAACGTGTTGCTCGCGGCGCAGACAGACGTCGACGCCATCCTCGGACGGAGCCTCGCCGCGGATCCGGAAGGCTCCGGAAAGCTGCGCCTGACGAGGGCACTGGCCACCCTTGCCCAAGATCCGGTCTTCAAGCGGGTTCTGGATGCAGCGCAAAAGGAGGTGGACCTGTGCTTCACGCCTACCGGCAAGCGAAAGCGCGGTCAGACCTCGAAGTTCACCGATGCCACGGAGAGGGTCAAGCAGTTCCAGAACCAGCTCTCCTCGCTCCAGCGTCAGCTCACCGAATCCTCCGTGATCGAACAAAACGCCAGGGTACTCAGCGAGCGGCGAGCCGAGACCAGGGTACGCGTCGATGACGCCAAGGCGGCACTGGAGGTCGCGCGGCAGAGACTCCAACGCGCGCGGATACGTGACGAGGCGCGAGCGCGGCTCGAAGCCGCCCGGGCTGCGCTCGGGGAGATCGAGAAGCGCGTGGCCGAAGTGGAGAAGCTGAAGGTCGAGGTTGAAGGCGCTGCCGAGCACGCCAAGGTGCAGGAGGACGTCGTCCGGACCGTGAGCGTCGACCGCGCCGCCGCGGAGGCGGTGCTCCGCGCCGCCGACGAGGCGCACCGGCTCGCGATCAGCGAGGACGGGGCGCGCGAGCGGGAAGTCCGACGTGCGCAGCTCGCGGAGCAGGCCTCGCTGCTCCGGGCTGCAAAGCAGGCGGCAGAAGTTCGGAGGGGCAAGGCCGCGGCGGTGCTCAAGGCGCGCACCGCCGCGGACACTGCCCGCCGCGCCGCGGCGGACGCTCGCGCGCAGCACGAGCGGTTGGGCGCGGAGCTTGTGTCGCTACGCGCGCGCGTGGCGCAGGCCGATGCAGACCGGGCGTTTGCTGATTCCGTCGTCGCATACGGGCGGTGGCGCGCCGCGACATCTGCGGCCGAGGACGCGAAGCGAACGACGGAGGCAGCCGCCAAGAGCCGGGTCGAGGCGGGCCAGAAGGAGGCGGACGCGACGTCCCGCGATGCGCGCGCACGCACGCTCGAGGAAGAGGTTGCGACGCGGCAAGCGGCGCTCCCGACCCCAGAGCAGGCGGCGGTACTGGGACAGCTGGAGCGCGAGCTCACGCTCGCCGAGGCGGCGCTCGGGGGAGGCATCAGTGTTGCGGTGCGCCCGCGCGCAGGCATCTCCGTCCGAGGGCTCGTGGACGCGACCATCCTCAACGAGCCGAACCTATCGGTAGAGCGTGTCCTCGAGGCCGAGCGCAGCGTGCGGCTGTCGATCGGCGAACTCGTCGACATCGAGGTCACGGCGGGCGCGGCCGAGAAGCGGCAAGTGGTCGAAGCCCTCCGGACGCGGTGGAGGGCGGAGGCCGTTCCCGTACTGGAACGCGCCGGAGCGAAGTTTCCTCAGGACATCCTGGACGCGCTCGTGGCGCTCGCGAGGGAGCGTGCGGTCGCCGCGGAGTTGCGGCGGGACGCCGAACGACTCCGCGCCGAAGCGAAGAATCTCCGCGATCAGGCTGCGATCCAGGAGGAGCACGTGGCGAAGCTCGAGCCGAGCGTCGCCGACGTCGAGGCACGCAGGGCAGCGATCGGCGACGCGGATCTTGGAATGCTCGAAGCTCACCTCACGAGGCTGGGGAAAGCATGGGAGGTGCAGGCGAGCGCGCTCTACAGCTCAAGAGCAACCGAGCGCAAGGCGCTGCATGAGCAGGCCGCCGCCCATAAAGAGCGCGCAACCATGGCGGAATACCATGCTGCGCTCGCCGAGCAGCGAGCGGGAGAGCTCGATGCCGAAGCCGTCGCGGCGCTCGCGGCACTGGAGTCTCCGGATCCCGAAGCGCTGCTGCGATCGATCGATGAGGAGCTCGCGTCCATTTCGGGAGACGAAACAGCGAACGCGGAGCATCTGAGCGCGCTGCTCGCCGAGGCGAGCACCCGCGCCGAGGAGGCGGCAAGGGCGGTCGATGCCGCTAAGGCCGGCGTTCGTTCCGCGGGAGAGGCGCAGCGCCGCGCCGAGGAAGCCCGGGATCGGGCGCGCGATGGCCTCAACGCCTTGCTCGGCAAGCAGAGCGCGTTGAAGAGCCAGGTCGACGCGATGGATCGAGCCGGCGCCGAGGAACTTGTGAAGCAGCGCGAACGCGAACTAGCTGCCCTCCCCGACGAGGGACCGGCGTCGGCAGCGGAAGTAGAGGCTGCGGAACTGCATGCCAAACGCGCCGAACGGGAGCTGGCGGACGTGAGCGAAGAGCTGCACAAAAGCGAGGGAGCGCTCTCCAAGGTCGGCGGCGCCGCTCTCGCCGAGGAAGTCGCTCGGGTCGAGGAGGCGCTCAGGGGGGCGCAGAACCGGGAGAGGGACCTCGAAATCGAGGCTGACGCGTGGAAGCTGCTCTTCGAAACGCTCCGTGAAGTCGAGAACGAAGAGGGCGCGCACCTCGGTCGCGCCTTGGCTCGCCCCGTGACGACCAAGTTTGTGGAGCTGACCGGTGGGCGATACAAGGGCCTGCGGCTCGACGCGACGCTGAAGACAGAGGCGATCGAGATCGCCACCCACGTCGCCCGGGACGCGGACGTGCTCGACGCGCTCTCAGTCGGCACGCGCAATCAGCTCGCGACGCTGATCCGGCTCACGATCGCCGACCACCTGAAGAGTTCGATCGTCCTCGACGATCACCTCGTCCACACGGATCCGACTCGCCTTGCCTGGTTTTGCGATATCTTGCTGAAGACCGCTCCGACCAATCAGGTGATCGTGTTCACGTGCCGCCCGGAGGACTACGTGGCCCAGGAGGATCTCCCCACAGGCACTGCGACTCGCGATCTTGCAGGCGGAGCGGTTCGTGTCATCGACGGCGTTCGCGTGATGAAGCGCTGGGCGGTGGTGCCGTCGCTGCCATTGTATCCTGTCGAGGAGCGGTTCGTCCCGCGCCCCGCGTTCACGATTGTGGCCAACGTCGAGGAGACAGAGCAATTCCGTGAGGCGCTTCCCGTTTACGATCTGGCCGTGGCCGCTGGCGCGTTCAGCACATCGCAGGCACCGGAGGCGATCGGATGGGCGCGCGTTAAGTCGAGACACGCACTCGACTCCGACATGTTCGCAGCGCGCATTGTCGGGAAATCGATGGAACCGGGAGTCCCCGACGGCGCATGGGTGATCTTCCGTGGGCTCCCTTCCGGAGCAGCGCCGCCGCCAGCCGTGCTCGACGGCCGGCGCGTGCTCGTCCAGCTTCGTGATGATGCGGATCCCGAGACGGGCGGGAGATACACGTTCAAGCGCTGGCGGGTCACGAGGTTCAGCCCAGAGGGCGACGTGGAAGAGGTGGAGCTGCGGGCGGACAATCCGGCCTATCCGTCGCGGCGGCTCACAGCACAACACGGGGATCTCCGAGTCATTGCCGAGTTCGTCGAGACGATTGGGTAGGCTCGTCCACAAGCGGTGCCGTTGAACGCGACCGAGGCTGAGAGGGCGAGCGCGCGCGTTCTCGCCGGAACTCGCCCTCGATCAGTTGGAGCGCGCGGTGGCGCACGTGCCCCGCCGCGACGCTCGGCGATCACGGGCTCCGCGCCTACGCCAGACCCCAGACGTAGTAGTGATCGCAACCCTACCGTCCTGCGAGCAGTCCTCGAACGCGGGGCACACGCGCGCGATGAGATCGGCGAAGGTGAAGAGAGGTGGTACTGCATCCCCGTCCTCACTGACATGTCGTTGGCCGCTCCTTCCATGTGGACGGCCCAGCGCGGCCGGCGGGCGGCACGACAGATCACCTGCATGCGCGCAGCGGGCTTGGCCTACCATGCCCGGATGGACGTCCTCCCCAGCTTCATCGAGATCCTGGACGCTGCCGCTCGTCCCTTCGAACCGCGGCGTCGCCTCCGGCGGGTCGACCCCGGCGGCCGTTCAGAGGCCGAGTGGGACCGCATCCTCATCGAGAACGTCGACCTGCTCGCGGACGCGCTCCGCGAGGCAGAGATGATCGCCGAGGACTCCGCGCTGATGTTCCTCGGCGCGCAGGTGGACAACATCGACCTCGTGTTCGCCGAGGTGCGCAGCGACAACGGCGAGCTGCGCCGACTCGTGCTCCTGGAGGATAAGCTCCTCAAGAACCCCGAGGCGCGGCGACAGGTCCTCGCGCAGATCCTGGACTACGCGAGGGTTGTGCAGCAGAGCTGGGCGAGCGCCAGGCTACCCGAGCTGGAATACAAGCTGCGCGGACATGCGCAGTGGGTAAGGGAGAACGAGGAGGCACTACGCCAGAGCTGTCGGCATGCCGACTTCTTGCTCGTCATCGCGGGCGACGGCATCGACGAAGGCCTCGCGAAGCTCGCGCCTCGGTTCGCGGGCAGAGATGATCCGCTCAGCCTTACCGAGCTGGCGCTGGTATCGCTGGCCATGTATGCGCTCGACAACGAGTACCTGCTCGTGCCTCATGTCGTGAGCGCAGTGCTGCGGAGCGAGCGGGAGATAACGGTGCGCGTGCTCGTGCAGGACGCGCAAGGACGCGCGGTCCCCGCCGACGTCTTGCGCGATGTGCAGGACGAGGCGGCGCAGGCCAACCGTGGACGCCTCCCCGTGCGTGAAGAGGTGATCGAGTTCTTGCGCAAGGCGCGCGAGCCTCTGGATGCCGCGCTCCTCCCCGCGTATCCCGGCCTGGAGCGGACGGCCAAACCGCGCAAGTCGCTCGAGTACGGGCTGACGCTTGATGACGGCTCCGGCGTCGTGTTCAAGGTCCACTTCGGGGGGTACGAGAAGGACGTCTGGTCCCCTATCCAGGTCGGCCTCATGCTCGGCACCGACGACACCGCGGGCCGCGACGCCTGGCGGCGGCGCATCGAGGCCGTGCTCCCTCGGCTCCCCGCCGGCACACGGGTCGACAATGGTGGCCCGCGTACGGTCAACGCGCTGACGACGTTCGAGTGGTCGACCGGCGAGGACTTGAACGACATGCTGGTCTCGAAGATCACCGAGACCCTGATTCAGTACGCGTCGGTGCTGATGCCCGTCCTGCGTGCCACGCGCACATGACGTGGTCCGACCCGCCGCACGCACCCCGGGCAGCTCTATGTGGCCGGGGCTGTGATGAGCGGCGGCATCTCCGCAGCGCCTCGCGAGCGAGTGCACGGAGGCGCAACCGCGAGCTTACAGATCCGGCTCAGGCTCCGCCTCCGCGGCGACGAGCGTCGGCAGGTGCTGGATGAACAGCCTGAGCAGCTCCTGCCGCAGGACGACCCGCACCGGGAGCCCGAGCTCCTTCTGGAGTTTTGCACGCGCCGCCTCGAACGCCGGCGTGACACGCTCCGAGGTCGAGAGGATCACGCCCGACGTGATCCCCTCGTACGATTGGCATGCCTTTTTGATCTGCTCGAGCGGTCGCGTCCAGTCGGCGTCCCACGTCCACATTTTGATCTGCACGGCGACGCGGTGGGGCACGCCCAGGGGATCGCGGTAGGTGCAGATCGCGTCGGCGCCGTTCTCGCTCCGGCCTCCCGTGTGCTCGACGTTGGCCTCGCCGTAGAGCATTTTGAGCAGGCGCACGCAGGGCGCCTCGAACTCGGCACCTTGGAAGTGAAACTTGAAACGCTCTAAGCCGGCGAGCTCGAGCTCCCGGAGGAGCGCTTCGAGCCGGTCTTCCTCGACGTCGGTCGTCTGCGCGGATCTCCCAAGGTTCCCCACGATCTGCTGAATCTGCGCTCCCAGGTGGTCGACGTTCCAGAGCCGCGACAGATTGCGCATCGTCTGGCGCAATCCGGCCGCGACGCCCCTCGCCTTGAAGCCGACGGGACGATCGCCCGAGAGCAATTCGACGGGCAGGAGGTGGCCGTAATCCTTGGGCTTCTTGGGGATATCGAAGCGGTACGGCCCCAGCACCCGCGCGATCGACCAGTGCCGGTCCTCGGGGAGGTGCGGCACGAGGATGAGGTCACCTTCCTGGATGCTGTCGGGTTCGGATCCAAGCATCCGGCGGTTCCCACGCCAGGCATCTTGCTGCTCGTCCGTGATGGTCGCGCCCTTCTTCCTGCGGGCCGCGATCGTTTCGAGTTTCTGATCCTCGCGGTAGCCCCAGCCCTGCCGGAGGCGTCCGGCCTTCAGCTCGCTCCAGAGGAAGTTCTTCGCCTCGTGGTGGTCGACCCGCATGATCCAGTAGCGCGGCATCCTGCGAGCGTAGGGTGCCCGTGAACCCGCTGGGAAGCCTCGCTGGGCGGCGTGCGCTCGACGTCAACGAGCTCGGCCAGTCCGCCTTCTTCGTTGCGGGACCCCTGCCTCCGTTTCGTCCGCAAGCCGAAAGGGACGCGGCCATGGCTCGGAGCGGAGCTGAGGCGAGGTCGAGGGTTCGCAGATCATCGCTACGCGTCCGGTGGTAGGCTCGCGGGCCAACGACAGCGAGCCGGTGCCATGGGATATCTGCTGCTCCTCATCCTGGTGGGCGTGGCCGTCTACTTCCTGCGGCGGTCGAAAGCCCCGCCGCCCGCCGCGCTCGAGGGGAGCGCCCGCCTCGACGCACCGTCCACCTCGCGGGGCGCTGCAAGGGCGCTGGCCTCTAGAGCGGCGCTTGCCGTCTGGATCCCGCCGGGACATCGGGTCGACGTGCAGGGCATCGCGGTAACGGGCGGGATGATCTACGTCGGCGGCCAGCTCCCGTCAGCGAACGGCCTCCGCAGCGTCGACCCGGCGCTGATCAACCCATCGCTTCCCATCGCCACAGCGCACCCGAGCTACTCGGCAGGGATGGGCTACTGGCCCTCGTACAGCGACGTCGGTGCGCACAACCGCGGCGCGTACCTGAGGTGGCTCTCAGGCGGGCGGATCGAGCCAAGCGCGTACATCGGTTACGTTTTCCTGTTCTTCTACGGCCTCGAGCGTCGCGCTCTCGTCGAACGCGCTGACATCCCGGCGATCCGCGCCGAGGTGGGCCGGCTCCTCTCCATCTACTCGGGGAACAACTCGTTCCGCGGCTACGCGACCGACTTCCTGGCCTTCACACTCCTGGATCACCTCGCATCCGTGGACGAAGCCACGGTGCGCTCCGAGCTCGGCGAGCTCGTGACCACGAACGCGACCGCCATGGCTTCGCTCCTCGCGTGGTACCACACGCACCGCCGGCCTCTGCCCGCCGACTTCGCCGCCGCCGTCGCCTCCTCTATGGAGGAGGCAAAGCGGAGCGTCGTCGCGAAGCGTTCGCGGCAGGAACTCCTCGACCTCTTCGCGCTACGCTACCGCGAGAAGTACGGCGAGGGCATCGTCCTCGATGCCGCCGCGCGGCTGAAGATCATCCCGTACCGCCCGGCGAGCGCCGGCCTCCTGTCGACGGCCCACGGATACGCGGCGCGCGTTCCTGACGTGCTCGGCAAGCCCAAACAGCTCAAGCCGCTCGTGGCGATCTGGAACGCGTGCCTCGAGGACCTGAAGCGGTTCGCATCCGCTCAACGCAAGGCCGGCGCTGAGGCGGGCGTCGTGCTTACCGCAGAGATGTGGGAGGCGATGCCGCCCGACCTGCGGGCGCAGCACGATCACCCGGACAAGGACCGCTGGGATGAGGTCATCCTCTCCGCCCCGCGCGCGGGCGAGCGCCCCCTGGTGACGGCGAAGACGCTCGCCGAGCTCGGGCGGCTGCCGCAGCGTGATCGCTACACCGCGGCCCAGATGCGGAAGCTCGCCGACACCGCGGCCCTGCTCGGGTTTGCGATCGAGCCGGATCCTCGCGCCGCTCCCGCGAGCACGGCGGAGGACGCGCGCTTCGCCGTCTGGCGCTCGTCGAACACGTCCGCACCGGACCCGCACCTCTATGGTCCGGTGTCCACGGTCCTCAAGCTCGCAGTCCACATCGCAGCCGCCGACAAACACGTCAGTGAGGAGGAACTCGCCGTCATGACCACGCTCCTCGAGACCCTGTTCCTCCTCGACGACGCCATGCGCGAGCGCGTCGAGGCGCTGCGCGACGTTTTGGCCCTCCAGCCTGCGAAGATCGGTCCCCTCACGAAGAAGCTCGCCGAAACACGCACGCCGGAGCAACGAGCCGTCATCGGTCGGCTGCTCGTCGCGATCGCGGGTGCCGACGGCACGATCGGAGCTCCGGAGCACAAGGCGCTCCGCGGGCTCTACAAGAGCCTCGATCTCGCGCCGTCGGCCCTCGATGCGGCGATCGCCTCGAGCGGCGCGCGACTGGCCACGGATCAGCCGGTGACCGTCGTCGCCGGCAAGCCGGCGGCGAAGGGCAGCGCAGTCACGCCGCCGCCGGACGTCGCCGAGCCCCGCGTCCAGCTCGATCAGCGCGCGATCGACGCGATCCTCGCCGATACGCGCGAGGTCGCGGCGCTCCTCGCCGACGTGCTTGACTCGGCAGACGACGACGGGGGCGTCGAGGCGCCGCCGGCCTCGCGCGAGCGAGCCAGCGAGGGCACGCCAGCGGTGCCCCCGCCCGTGACATCGACCGGCAACGGAGGGCCGCCGGCCGCCGCCAGCGGCGCATGGACGGCGCTGACGGCCTCTCTCGATCCGCGGTATCGCCCCGCGCTCGATGAGCTCATCACGCGTGAGACCTGGTCGGCCTCAGACGCGCAGGCGCTCGCCGCGAGGCTTCGCCTCATGCCCGGCGCGATCATCGACGCGATCAACGGCTGGTCCGATGAGGCGCTGGGCGACTATTTGATCGTTGACGAAGGGCACTGGACCATCCGCACCGACCTCCTTCCCAAGGACGCGCAATGACAACGACGCCGGCCGCGCCTCGCCTGAAAGACCGCGAGCGAACCGCCATCCTCCAGTCGCTTCGCGCCGGCGTCGTGCCGCGCATCGGACTGCAGCACATCCAGGTGGGCCGGAAGGCGGAGGTCGCTGCACTGCTGCGCGATCTCGACCTGGCGAAGGAGGGTGGTGCCGCGGTTCGCTTCATCACCGGCCGCTACGGCGCCGGGAAGAGCTTCTTCCTCAACCTGGTCAGCACCGTCGCGCTCGAGAAGGGCTTCCTGGTCGCGCGAGCCGACGTGACGCTCGACCGCAGGCTGCACGGGACGGGCGGGCAGGCGCGTGCGCTGTTCGCTGAGCTGATGCGCAATCTTGCTTCGAAGGCGCGCCCCGACGGCAACGCGCTCGGCGGTGTCGTCGAGCGCTGGATCTCCGGCGTTCTCCAGGAGGTGACAGCTGCCGGTGCGGACGACGCGAGGGTCGAGTCCGAGATCGCGACGAGGCTGCGGCCGCTGCAGGATCTCGTGAGCGGCTTCGACTTCGCCGCGGTGCTCGCTCGCTATTTCCGGGCTCACCAGGCAGGCGACTCGACGACCCAGCAGAACGCGACGCGCTGGCTCCGGGCCGAGTACGGTACCAAGACCGAGGCCCGCACCGACCTCGGGGTGCGCTCGATCATCGACGATGCCAGCGTGTACGACTACCTGAAGTTATTCGCGAAGTTCGCGAGGATCGCAGGGTACTCGGGCCTCGTCGTCTGCATCGACGAGCTCGCCGTGCTGTCGCACCGCCTGCCGAGCGCGCGGGCTCGCAGTGTCAACTACGAGCAGATCCTCCGGATCCTCAACGACGCGCTGCAGGGCAGCGTCGAGGGCACCGTCTTCCTGTTCGGTGCGACCGACGAGGCGCTCGAGGATCGACGGCGCGGCCTCTATTCCTACGAGGCCCTGGCGACGCGGCTCGCTCCCAACGAGTTCGCCAAGGGCGACGTGCGCGATCTCGCCGGGCCGGTGATCCGGCTGCAGAATCTCACGCCGGAAGACCTCTACGTGCTGCTCCACCGGATCCGCGACGTGTTCGCGTACGGCGATCCTGCGAAATACCTGCTCCCGGACGACGGCCTGAAGCTCTACATCGACTACTGCGCGCGCACGCTCGGCGACGGCTACTTCAAGACGCCTCGCGACACGGTGACGCGCTTCGTCGGCTTGATGAACCTCATCGAGCAAGATCCGTCGCACAACTGGCGCGCCTCGCTCGGGCACGTGAACCAGGTTCAGGTCGCGCCAGCGACCTCGGCGGAAGCCCCCGGCGCACCCGTCGAGGAGGAAGACGATCTCGTGAGCTTCAAGCTCTGATGGCGTCCGCGTACGACCTCCTGCACGAGGGCGTGAGGCGCCGGTTGTGGGAGATGGGGTGGACCGCGCTCAGGCCGATCCAGGATCGGGCCATCGAGCACCTGCTCGCCGACCGCGGGGACTGCGTGATTGCAGCGCCGACCGCGGGGGGAAAGACCGAGGCGGCCTTTCTCCCCATCCTGTCGCGCATCGCGGACGACGCGGCTGGTGGCGTGCGCGCGATGTACATCGGACCCCTGAAGGCGCTCATCAACGACCAGTTCGTGCGCCTGGCAGATCTCTGCGCGCGGCTGGCGATCCCCGTGCATCGCTGGCATGGCGACGTCGGCGCCGCGCAGCGACGCGCGCTCCTTGCTCGCCCGTCGGGCGTGCTCCTCATCACGCCCGAGTCGCTCGAAGCCATGTTCGTCCTGCGACCGACGCAGATGCCCTCGATCTTCGGGCGCCTCGCCTACGTCGTCATCGACGAGATGCACGCGTTCATCGGCTCGGTTCGCGGCGCGCAGCTCAAGAGCCAGCTCTATCGGCTCCGCGAGCGCTGCGGCTGCGATCCCGTGCGGGTCGGCCTGTCGGCGACCCTCGGCGACCCTGAGGCCGCCTGTGCGTGGCTCCGACCCGGCGGCGCGGCGGCTACCTACATCACGGATCCGGATGCGGAGCGCTCGCTCAAGATCCTCGTGCGAGGCTACCAGCGTCAGACGCCTGGAGGCGGCGCGGACGAGGGCGCCGCCCGGGAGGAGGGCGCCGCCCGCGATGATGACCCGACGCTGCGCCTCGTCGCGCGGTCGATCCTTCGTGCATGCCACGGCTCGACGAGCCTGGCCTTCGCGAACGCAAAGAGCCGGATCGAGGAGCTCGCCGACTGCCTTCAGAGCGAGGCAACGCAGATGGGCCTCCGCCATGAGGTCGTCGTGCATCACGGCTCGCTCTCCAAGGAGCAGCGCGAGCATGCGGAAGAACGGCTGCGCGCCGAGACGCCCTGCACCGCCGTCTGCTCGAACACGCTCGAGATGGGCATCGACATCGGCGAGGTCGACAGCGTGATCCAGGTCGCTGCGCCGTGGTCGGTCGCTTCGCTCGCTCAGCGCGTCGGGCGCAGCGGCCGGCGCGAAGGTGCGGCCGCGGTGCTCCGTGCGTTCTTCGTCGAAGACGCACCCACCCCGGAGGACACCCTCTGGGATGGCCTACACCTCGATTTTCTGCGGGGTATCGCGGCGATTGAGCTCATGCTCGAGAAGTTCTCCGAGCCGCCGGAGGTCCATCGACCTCACCTCTCGACCCTCGTGCACCAGCTCCTGTCCACGCTCGCAGAGACCGGCGGCATGAGCGCTCAACGCCTCTACCGGCGGCTCATCGATAGCCGCGCCTTCGGCCAGCTCACGCCGGGCGACTTCGCCGTCCTCCTGCGCGGGCTCGCCGAGCATGGCCTCGTCGCTCAGATGGCCGAAGGCGACATCATCCTTGGGCTGCGCGGCCAGAAGCTCTGCGATCACTTTTCGTTCTACGCCGCGTTCACCACGCCGGAGGAGTTCCGCGTCGTGCACCTCGCGCGCGAGATCGGCTCGCTCCTCGCGACGCTACTGCCTCCGCCGGGCGAGTTCGTGTTGCTCGCCGGTCGCCGGTGGCGCGTGGAGGCCATCGACGGCGACCGCCGCGAAGTGCACGTGATCCCCGGCAAGGGTCGCAGGATACCGAAGTTCACGTCCCTCGCTGCGGACATCCACCCGCGTGTACACGCGAAAATGCGCGAGCTGGCCTGCACGAGCGACGCCCCGACCTATCTCGACGATGGTGCCAAGGAGATCCTCGCCCACGTGCGGGGCACGGCCCATCTTGTCGGGCGCTTCCAGCCTGCGCTGCAGCCCGTGCCCCCAGCAGGACGGTCACGCGTCTTCTTGTGGGCGGGCACGAGGATTCAGCGCACTGTGTTCCTCGCGCTCCGCGAAGCCGGTCTCGAGGTTCAGGACGAGCAAGTTGGACTAGAGGTGAAGGCGCCTGTCGAACAGACGCGGGAGGTACTGCGCGGTTTGCAGGAACGAACGCCAGACCCTCGGCTCCTGGCGGCACGCGCCGACCGCGAGCTCGCTGCGCGACAGTGCGGCGCCGACAAGTTCGATTGGGCGTTGCCGGACCCGCTATGGGCGGCCGCCTACGCGGAAGATCGCTTGGCCATCTCGCGTGGGGCGTTTGGAGTCGGGTAGCCAGCAGAAAAGCGGCGCCTCGATGTCCGGCTCGCACCTGGGTTCCCGGCCTGGGCGAGGCGCCGCGTCCTGCGCTCCCTGGACGTGGCGGAGATGCCCACGTGACGGTCTTCCGAGTGCAGCCAATTACATGAAATCACATTACAATGTGATCACGGGGTGCGCCCGTTGCCCGTGGCAACGCCCCTGGCAACGCGGCCCCCCTTGTGCCGTTGCCAGGGAGGTCGTACCTTCGGCCCGTGGATGCTCCTCTCCCCAGCTCGCCGCCGGAGCCCATTGGCCACCGTATCAAGTTTCAGCTCGACGGCCTCGGGCAATCACCGGCGTGGCTCGCGGAGAAGGCAGGGGTGCCGCGCTCGACGGTCCACCGCATCCTGAACGGCGACCGTAACCCCACGCCCGACACGCTCCAGCTGCTCGCACCGGTGCTCGGCGTGACCCTCGATCAACTCGTAGCGGGCACCGACGCGGCAGAGCGCGTCAAGGAGGCGCAGGGCCTCGTCTCTCGGGAGCACTACGACGCGGCAATTCGTCAAGTGATTGAGTTCGAGCGCAACGCGAACAACCTCGCCGCGCGCCTGCGCGAGACGGAGGAAGCACTCCGCGGCGAGCGAGATCGTCGGCAACGGGCAGAAGGGGCGCTCGGATCCGTCGAACGGGAGCGCGACGATGCGCGCCACGCCGCCGAGCGCAACGAGCACGATGCACGGCGCTACCGAGAGGCCCTCGAACGCGCCGTGGCCGACGTCGCGCGGCTCCAGACCCAAGTGCGAGAGCTCGTCGGAGCCGTGGGAGAAGGAAAACGCACCGGCCACATCGCCGCCATGCTCGCGGGCGTCGCCGCCGTCGCATCGGTGGCGACATACCTCGTGAGCGACCCTGGCGCTGGTGGACAAAGCTCCGGCGCGAGGACGCCGAGCACCTCGCAGAAGAAGGCCGCGAAAGGCGGGCCCAGCACACGAAGGAGAAAGCAGGGGCACGCAGGATAAAGCGACCTCCCACAGCTCTTCAAATCGAAGAAACGCGCACACGCGATCTCCATTGCCCTCAGCATCGGGGCATGGACGCTAGCGCCTATCTCAACCCGCCGGGCGGTGGAGACGCCGCGCGGTCCTGCACCTCCAGGAGGCTCTGATGTACTACGTCCTGTCCATCGGTGTGAACTACGGTCCCGGCGCAGACCTCCTCCGCTTCGCGGAGAAGGATGCCATCGACATCTTCCGCGTCCTCTCCGGGGCGCTCGGCCCTCCGCGAGTGGGCGGTAAGTGCCTTCTCGGCGCGAGGGCAACCCGCGCCGAGGTGATCGCTGCGCTGAACGCGCTCGCATGGCAGCCGCCGGAGCACCTCCTTCTCTACTTCTCCGGCCATGGAAGCGAGGAAGGCATTCTCCTGGCCGACGGCCTGTTGCACTACGATGAGCTTGCCGACTACGTCCGAATCATTCGGGCGCGCGCGATGATGACCATCCTCGACACCTGTCACGCGGCGGCATATGGGCGCTTCGTGTCGCCGGCCGACGTCGCCGGCCTTGGAGGCATAGACGAAGACCTCACCTGGCTCCGGGTGCTATCGGAAGCGCATCCCGGGATGCGGATGCTCTTCGCCACCAGCGCCGAGACGCTCTCGCGCGAGAGCCCCAACGCGAAGAACGGCTTCTTTACGGCGGCGCTCCTGCACGCGTTCCACCATGCCGAGGCGGACCTCCCTGCTGGCTCTCCGAAGCTCATCTCCGACCTCCAGGCCTTCGTGAACGCATGCGCCTTCATGCAGGGGCAGCAGACGAAAAACTGGAAGCGCCCGGGATCGGGCATCGTGCCGCTTCACATCCAGCAGCCGCAGTTCCTGGGCCACCTCGGCGACTTCCCCCTCGTCCGCAGCCAAGTGGAGCGTGCAGTGGGCACCGCGACGATCACCAACTTCGCATTCCTGCCCGGGCTGTCGATGCGCGTCGACTTTGTGGTGAACGGGCGGAGGAACGTCCCAACTCGCTGGCGCGTCAGGCTCTCTCACCCGGATGGATCCCTGATCGACGATCGCTCGCACCGCTTCGTCCCGGCGAAGGACGAGCACGCCGACGGGGGCCAGATCCGCTTTCCGGTGAGCGTTCTGGACGACGATCTCGCCTCATCCTTCGTGCTCGATTCCGGCCGGCAGCTGCCCGTCCGCTGGACGTTCGAGCTTCTGGACGACCACGGCCACCAACTGGCCCGGCGCTCGCTGATGGGGAGCTATTTCAAGGGAGCGCCGATGTCGCAACTCGGGCGGTAAGCCGAGCTACGGCGGCGCCCAGGCCGCCGCGCGTCCTCGCCATCGGGGCGACGCCATGTCCAGGGGCGTATCTGCCTGCTGACCCTCGCGATGACCAGCAACCATCCTGCGCGATCGAGCAGCAACCATCATGAGCGTCAACCCTGTCCCAAGGTGAAGGGCGGGTTCTTCTCGGCATGGACCGCAGCAGCGGCTCCCCCGCTCAAGCTCAAGAGCCGGGCCGGCCACAAGTCGTTCACGACGACGGAGGGCTACATCCGCGAGGCCACGCAGGTGCGCGATGGCTTCGCGCCACAGCGTTTCCGACATTACCGACCGGGCTGATCCGTCCGCTTGACGAATCGTCGAGCGGAGCAGCTCGGTCTTGATGAGGATCACGAGACCCTCAATGTTTCATTGGTGGGCCATGAAGGACTTGAACCTTCAGCCAATGGATTAAGAGTCCGGGTCGGCGCCGGCGGGCAAGCACCCCTAATTGCTCGTTTTTTGCCAGTTCCGCGGGCAGCCAGCCCGGGACGCCGTGGGACACGCGTGGACACGGGGGTCGAGGTCGCCGGGCTGGAGCGGCCACGCCGTGCCCGAGACGCAGCTCCCTGGTTTCACGCCGTAGGACGTCGACATAGCTCGTCCCGTAGCTCGGGCGCCATCGCCAAGGGCGGCGTGGACGCCTCCTTGGCGATCGGAGCGCTGAGATCTTCGTAGTCCTGGTGGTGCGGGCTTCCGTGATAGCGGGCCCGCGCGTTGCCTTGATGCCGCCGAGGCCGTGCTGCGCGTCACGGAGTGTCAAGCGACAGTAACTTTTACTGACGCTCTACATGCTTTTCCAGACAGGGAGCCCGTGAGATCGAATGACTGCGGCCGCGAGCTGCCGGGGCAGCTGCCGTCGCTCACAGAGAGAATCCCGAAAGGCCGCCGGTGGGCACGAGTTCGAGCAGCTACTTTCCGCTCAAGGCACGTGCTGCGGTGGGGGAGTCTCCCAATGCATCGGAAGCCACCCATGTCGCTCGCGTACATAACGAAAACTGAAGAGCGCGTTCCAGTTCTCCGTAGTCTCCTCTTCGGAGAACACCTTCTCGTCGATGAGACCGAGAACGTAAAGCCTGAACCAGATTGCATTGATCATCGCCCGAATGGGTGAATTTTTATCACTCGTCAATATGAGATCCCACCTTCCGTCATCATAACGCCCGATCCATGGTCCCCCGACCGCCTTGATGGCTGCGGCTTGGGGTGAAGCTATTACGTGCGGGAATGTGGCTGGCGCATAGCCAAGACGTCCACTAAGCCCGCTCACATGCTTGTATATCATCTTGCGCAGTGCGCGCTCGGTCGTGGCCCCATGGTAACCGAGAAGTATTCTAACCGGCTGCGCCTCGTCGATCACAAGCTGACAATACACCGCAAAAAGCTCCGGGGGAATGGCTTCGATGTCTTCTGGTAGCTTGCAGAAGATGTCTGGCAGTGCTTTCTCGAGTACGCAAGACACATACGTCATAAATTGGTCGGATGAGCACGTGGCCAACGTGCGTGGATACTTCATGCCGGTCACCTCCTCGAACAAGACTGCCAGCCGCTCCGTTCGAAAGGGCACGCCTTTCGCAGAGCGTAGCGTGACTACGCCTGCCAAGAGGTCGTGGGCACTCGCAATCTCCGCGGTTTTTATATGTTTCTTAACCTCGATTACTGCTATGACTTGTTCTACTGGATAAATCTTCTTGCCACGTGAATATGGAAGCGTTTCCCCTTCCCCGACGACAACCATGCAGTCAATCTGGCCGCTCTGCCCCCCCCCGTTGCAATCCTGCACAAAACCCGAAGCGACGGAAAGCCCTACCCCTGCAGGTAGCAGGCGACTTAGCTCATCGCCGGTAAGGCCCTCGTACATCTCTCCTATTGTTGATGCATGTTTAACGTTCTGCTTATCAAGTCTTGCAGATTGGTGCCTCAGTACCTCGGAGAGCAGGTCGGCCACCGTTCTAACCGTTTGTGTCATCGCACCTACGTTCCCTATTTGATGAGCCGCTGTGAAGAAGCCGTACGAAGCTGACCACCCACGTACGGATCGTATCTGCCTTCATTACAATGGTCGCCCGGGCCGTCGCCATCTGCCTCGGATAGCCGTTCGCGTCGACCGAGTTTGCTCGGAGACATCAGCCCTGCGGTGGCCGCTTCGCGAGCCAAAGCCGGCGGTGCTGGCCGCCGTGCGGACTCCTGACGGGCGAGATGATGTTCTGATCGAGGTGCTCGGAAGAGAGCGAGCCCGAGGGGCGTCGGATGTATCGGAACCGACCATCGGCTTCGACGAACCGTCGAGCCAGGGCTTGTCGAACCGGCTCCGATCGCGAAGATCCGACAGCCTCGCCGCTTTCGCCATGCGCCCCGCGAACAGCGTCACCCGATCGAAGGATGGCGCGAACCCCGGATGCCTCCCGCCCTTGCGCTCGTGCAGCACGCCGGCGTAGCAGGACTTGCGCTGCGGACCCCAGAACTCGCAGCCGTCACAGCCCATGGTCGGGTTCACGGTGTCGTCGCACCACTGGATGCCGGTGCCCTGCATGTGCTGCTCCGGTCTACGTGCGGGTGGTGGCCCTGGTGCCACCCGGTACACAAAGTCGAAACGTCTCCACAATCCGGCCGGCCGACTTCAAGCACCCTCCGCGGGGGTGGCTACTCTGCCGCCGTGGCGTGTTTATCGGTACCTGCGTCGTTCTGCGCCTCGGTTTGCGCATCATCCGCGCCGGACGCCAGCCACGCGCCAATCTGTGCGCCCAGCTTGCTTACCCGCTCGATGAACGCTTGCTGCTGCGCGAGCGCCTGCTCGTACTTGGCCCGGAGCTCCGGCGAGGGCGGCGCGCTGCCAAGCGCCGGCAACACCTCGGTCACAAGCAGATCCACCCGATCGGTCCAGGTTTCTAGCGTCGCCTGAAGGCCGCGAAGGGCGTGCTCCGCGTCCGGCTGCAAAGACTGGTTCCTCGACGCCCTCGCCGCTGCGGGAGCGAGGCGCCGCTTCAGGTCGCGCACCGAGAGTCCCTCGGCAAGGACAGTCTCGATGTAGCCCTCGCGCTTCTTGGGGCTCGTGACCGTCGCGATGAGCTGCAAGTGCGAGAAGCTGATCGGGAGCCCGGTGACGCTCTCGCGCCGAAGGAGCTCCGACAGCTCTTTCGGCGACCAGCAAGCAGCCACTTTCGCGTGCCGGTAGAGCAGCGTCTTGTCATAGCCCAGCGCGACTGCGAGCTGCTCCACGCCGCGCTGCCCGTACTTGTCGGCGTCGTCCTGGATGGCGTTCACCAAGGCGCCCAGCCGATGCCGAACCTTCGCGTCGTCGGTACCCGCGACTGCGAGGGCCTCGCAAATCTTGTCGCACTCCTTGCGGAGCGCCGTGGTCATCTTCTGGAGCGTGCGCTCCGCACGGCTCGGCTTCGGTTCGAGGTCTTCCTTTCGCATCGCTTGGCTCCTTGCCGGGGGAATACCTCAGGCGCGGCAATCCGGGTCGTGCCTCGTGGCCATCGTGCACGGTCAGCCGCGGGACCGTCGGGCGCAAATATTTGGAATTACGAGGGATAATACTGATGAAGGAGGTCTCCGCACGGGAGATTCACGTCCATGAAGAACCACAAGCTCCTCGTGAAAGTGCTGCGCATCACCGCGGCGGTCCTGGCGATGGCCGCGCAGGTGCTCCTCGCCTGCGTGGGCTAGTCGCCCAGGCTGCCCCTGTCCACCGCGACCCTTCGTCCGGGCCGCGTTCCAATTCCGTCCAGATCGAACTGCGCTCTCATCGGCGCCCAGGAGGGATCCCCATGTCCCAGAACGACGAGAATGCCACGTCCGCTGTCTCCTCCTACGTCCTCCGCGTGTTCGCGAACGAGTCCGTGAAGAAGGGCGCCGCCGCCGCGGTCGCCGGCCTCCTGGTCGCGGCCGTGTCGGAGGCGATCTGGCCGTCGCGGTGAGCGAGCTGATCGGCGAGGCCCTGCTGGAGCTGCTCCGGCACGGTCTGCCCCGGCGCGTGCCAGCGGCTGCGAACATGCTCGACTGGCTCCGGGAGGCGGCAAGCCCGCCGCCCGGTGTCGAGCTCTTCAGCGCCGACGGCGCAGCGTTCACCGGCATCCTGATCGTCGACCGGAACCGGCCGATCTTCATGGTCGCCGCACGACAGGGCCCGGCGCCGCGCATCCACATGGGCCCGTCCGTGCCGCCCAGCACGCCGCGCTACGGTTCGCCGTACGGCCAGCGGTCCCTTTTCGACGAGGACGACGAGCCCTACTGGCGCGACGGCCATGCCGGCTGGCCGCGATGAGGCTGGCCTCGGGGCTCAGCGCCAAGGCGTGCAGCTCGGGGGCGCCCTGGCCGCGCCTGAGGACGAGCTGCTCCGCACCGTGCTGCGCAGCCGGCGCATCGCGGACCGGCTTGCCCGCGCCGCAGGCGGCTGGAGAGACCTGAGCGAGCACGAGATGGAGCGGCTCGGGCTCACGAGTGTCCAGCGCAGCGCCGTCCTGGCGTTGCAGCAGCTCGTCCGTAGCGGCTACCCCTCGCTGCCGAAGCACAAGTTCTCGTGCTCGGCGGACATTGCCCGCATCTACGCCGACCGGCTGGGCGGGCTCGTTCACGAGGTGATGCTCGGCATCGCGCTCAACGGTCGCAACGAGTTCATGGCCGAGCTCGAAGTGGCACGGGGCGGGAGGCACGGCGCCGCGCTCACCGTCGCCGACGCGCTGCGGCCGGTCATCCGTACCGGCGCCAGCGCGTTCGTCCTCGTGCACAACCACCCGGGCGGGAATCCGATGCCCAGCCCGGAGGACATCGCTCTCACGACGGCGATGAAGAGGGCTGCTGACCTCGTGAGCATTCCTCTGGTCGACCACATCATCATTGGAGGTCGCGGCGGAGGATTCAGCTCCATGCTCGACCTCTGCATCATCCAGTAAGAAGACTGCCGACAGACCGTACCGACTGCATCGTCGAGCCGCGCTGGTCGACAGCCGCGCTGACGATTCATCACATTACAAAGTCACATTCCTCAGGTCGCCCGCTGGCACGAGCTCTCGTGCTCCGGGCGCCTTTCCGTTTTCGAAGAAAGGAACATCTCATGCGCATCAACGGTCGTACGCTCCGCCCCTCGACCCTGGCCGAGCGCCGTCTGCTCTTGTCGCTCGGCACCGCCTCCCTGCGCGTGCCGCGCAGCATGAATCCATTCGCCGTCGCTCGGCGGCTGCGCCGCGCCGCGCTGGGCAACAGCCCCGATCACGAGTTCGCCCGCGACCTGGTGAAGGCGAAGAAGCGGCCCGACCAACTGCCGGTCCCCTCGCCGGATCTGGATCTTCCGGAGCCCACGAACCCCGATGAGGTTGTAGTCGTCCATGGCCGGGCGGCGTAGCGGTCTGGCAGGGCTGGAGCGCGTTCTTCGCGCGCTCCAGCCCGGGTCGCACAACATCGGGGATTACGTCGCCGAGCACGATGAAGAGCTCGCGGTGCTGCTCGGCGTCGACGCCAGCGAGCTCCGGGCGCTGGCCAGCCAGCTCGATGAAGAGGCGGCTCCACGGGTTCGCGCGCTCCTCCAGCATCGAGCTGAAGCCCGCACGATACGTCATCAGGCTTCCCGTCGCGATGCCGTCCTGGCGGCGGCCCGGCGGCTTGCCATGACCGCAGTCTGGCGGGACAGCGCGGCGCTGCTGGACATAAGCGTCCTCCTCGGCGATCTGCTCGCGGATGTGACGGTCCAGCACATCGGCCTGATGAGCCGTGTCTTCGCGGTACATCTGCCCCGCAAGAAGCTGGTCGAGGTGGCAGATGTGCTTCCGAGGCAGTTCGCTGATCTGGTGAGCTGGGTGGACCGGACCGGACTCCACTTCCGATGGCGCCAGGGGCGCGGCGGGCTGAGCCTCTACTCGCAGGCGGTGCCAGCCAGCGAGTCCGCCCACGTTCTCCACGTCAGCATCCCGGCTCCTGCCATCAGGAAGCACTGGCCAGCTCCAGCTTCCGCGGATCGCCGAAGCCGAGACGCTCCGCGCCCGAACCCCACGAACGCAGCGCTCTCTGCAGCCCGCACAACGGGATGGCTCGCCGAGGCCCTCACCGAAGCTGCGTTCTCGGCGTAGCAATCACGGCGGTCCTTCGTCCTCTGGTGGACCGCTGCTCAGGGCAGCGTGCGAGTCTCCCCGCGCAGCGCCCGCTTTCCTTCGCAACACACGCTCTCCACGACACGGAGTCCACACCATGAACAGCGCACCGGCGACGCTCGAGCGCGCCCAACGGCGGCTCGCTGCCGCTGGAGGCCGCCACATCGGCGATCTCATCTCCTGGAACACCGACCGCATCGATGTGACGCGCGAGGCAGCTCGCCGCGTCTTCGCGACTGAGGGGCTCGGCCACCTCATCCCGGACATGGAACCGGCCACCGCGCTCTCGCGCGCCGCGGCCGAGGTGAAGCGCCCGTCCGGCATCCTCGTCCGGCCCTTCGCCCGCCCCAAGGGCGACACGAGCGCCGCGGTGGGCATCTACGTGCAGAAGACCCGCGAGGGCGAGGCCGGCGACGAGTACGTCTGCGGCGCTCGCAGCCGGGTCGACCGGCACACGGGCACCATCGTGGGCCTGCCGCCCGACGGCGCGCCTTCGATCGCCGAGGCGCTCGCGCACGCCGAGGCCATGGCCGCCCACGGAAACCACCTCGTCGCGCACGCCGAGACGCGGGACATCTCCTTCGCCATGGTGGCTACGGCCAAGGCGCTCTCCGGCGTGCCGCTGCGGGACCGAGGCGGGTTCTACCTGCTGCCGCCGTCCACCTGCGGTGCCTGGCTCCGGCTCCGGCCGGGGCTCGAGCAGCTCGGCGTGAAACCGATCCGGATCGAGATGCACGACTCGCCCGACAACGTCGCGGTCGCCAGGGCGGCGGCGCAGGGCGCGCTGGAGGCGGACGTCGCGGAGCTCATCGCCGACCTCGACAAGGCGGCGTCCGAGGGCATGCGCCAGAACGCGCTCGCACGGCGGGTCGAGCTCTGCAAGGAGCTCACGGCCAAGGCCGAGCTCTACCGCGGCGTCCTGGCGGGGGTGGCGGACCGGATCACCGCACGCGTCAAGGAGCTTCAGCACAGCTTCCAGCTCCAGCTCGACGGTGGAGATGGCGTGTCGTTCACCATCCCCGTGCTCAACGACTGAGAAGGCCGGGATTGACGAAAGGAGACGCCTCGCCGTGGGTGACACCGCGGCGAGGCACCGGCGCAGCATGCCCGCTGCGCAGACACATGAGGTGATGATGAAGTCCACGACCAACAATTCGGGTGATATGGCGTCTGTACGGCACAGGTTTCGGACCGTGCGCGACAGCTTGCTTGCCGCTTTCCGGGAGCGTGAGAACGCGGTCGAGTGCATCCTGCTCGCTGCCCTCTCGGGCAATCACGCGCTTCTGGTGGGACCTCCGGGCACGGCGAAGAGCGCCATGTTCTTCGGGTTCCTGTCCTGCTTCCCCGATGCGCGGAAGTTCCAGACGCTGGTCACCAAGTTCGGGACCGAGGACGAGTACTTCGGCCCGGTGAAGCTCAGCGCCCTGAAGAACGACCTCTGGGAGCGCAACCTCGACGGCCGGCTCGCCGGGGTCGAGTGCGCGTTCCTCGATGAGGTGTTCAAGGGGTCCGACTCGGTGCTCAACGCCTTCCTGTCAGCGATGAACGAGCGGCTCTACAAGGGCCGGCCCATCCCGCTGCGGATGCTGGTTGGCGCCTCGAACGAGCTGCCCGAGGAGGAGAACCTGGCGGCGGTGTACGACCGCTTCTTGCTGCGGGACTTGGTCGAGTACGTGCAGGGGGATGCGACCTGGATGCAGCTCGTCGCGACGCCGCCGGCCTACACGGCCTCAGCTCAGATCAAGCTCGCCGAATGGGACGCGGCGCGGGCGGACGTCGGCCGGGTGACGCTGCCCGAGCGCATCGTGCAGGAGCTCCTCCGGATCCGGAACGAGCTCAAGGCCAACGGGATCGTCGTCTCCGATCGGCGCTGGATCGCGCTCACCCGCGTGCTCCGCGCCGCGGCCTGGCTCGACGACTGCGCCGAGGTCGAGCTGGACCACCTCGCCGTGCTCCGGTACGGGCTCTGGCAGAAGCCGGACGATCGCGGGCGGGTCGTCGCCGTACTCGACACGGTGGACCGGAGCGCGGTGGCGAAGGCGATCACGGTCGTGGACGAAGCCCTGCGCGCCTACGCCCACCGGCCCACGGAGGCGGCGGCTTACCTGGAGGCGCTCCCCAAGCTCGCCGCCGACATCACCGACGCAGCGAAGCGGGTGCAGGAGCAGCTCAAGGAGGGCGTGTCCCGCCGGGCGCAGGCGCGCATCCAGCCGAAGCTCGACGAGCTGAAGAAGGTCCACGATGCGCTCAAGGCCGATCTGTCGAGGCGCTACGCCCTGTAGGAGGTCGCGATGGGGACCTTCCTCCAGGCTCGGCGCGCACACCGCGCCGTGGCGGTTGCAGCGGACCAGGACGCCGCGCTCGCCGGGGACCTCTGGAACGCCATCGTCGGGGCAGGCGGCGAGCCGCTCGCGGGCTCCTTCGCCGAGGCGGTGCAGGACACCGCGCCGGTGGAGCACGCCGCGCTGCTCGCGTCCGACGACGTGGCGGCGGCGTACGCCTTCGAGCGGTTGTGGGGCACCCTCCCGGCCCTGGCCCCAAGGGCGTCGCCCTTCGAGCTGCGCGGCATCGCCCGAGAGACGTGGGCAGCCTTCGATGCGCAGGCCCGGCGCACCGAGCATCTTGCCGGGGGATTCGGCTGGGACGTCAGCGCGGCGTGGACCCACGCCCGCGATGTCGAGCTCGCCCGCGGGGATTTCCACCAGGTTGAACGCATCGCACGCCTCGCTGGCCGCATGTACGCGGCGCTGCGGGGTGCCCGGGCCAACCGGGTCCATGGCGTGCCCGCGGAGGTTTACTCGGTCGAGCAGGGCAACGACGTGTCCCGTCTGCTGCCGGCCGAGCAGGTGTTGCTCATGGAGCCCGTCCTGGAGACGGTCATCCTGGAGCGGATCGCCTCCCGGCGGGCAGCGCAGTACGCCGTGCGTGGCGAGGCGACGAAGTCGAAGGGGCCGTTGGTGATCGCGCTCGACGAGTCCGGGAGCATGCACGCCGCGCGGAACGAGTGGGCGAAAGCCGCGACCGTCGCGCTTTGCCGCGTCGCCTTCGATGAGAAGCGGCCGGTCGCCGTGGTCCACTACTCGACCTCCACCGTGGTCCAGGCCATCAAGCCCGGCGACACGGAGGCCGTGCTGCGGATGGTGCGCCACTTCCTCGGCGGGGGAACAGCCATCGGCCTCGCGCTCGGCATGGCCGTGCAGCAGGTCCGGCAGCTCGCCCAGCGGGGCCATCAGGGCGCCGACATCATCCTCGTCACCGACGGCGTGGACGGGGACCAGGCGGCTCAGGAAGCAGCCCTCCGCGAGGGCCTGGCGCTCGGGGTGCGGCTCTGGACGGTGGCCATCGAGTGCGAGGTGCCCGAGACCTCACCGCTCCGGACCAAGGCCGCGCACTACATGCGCCTCGGCGGTGCAGAGCTCGCGAAGGGTGAAAGCGTCTCTCTCCTGGCCGGCGCCACGTAATCCCAACCCGAGGAAAACAAGATGCCGGACAACGACGAGCTCGAGTTCGAGGTCATCGAGGCGTACACGCGCGCCCAGGCCATCGCCGATGGCACCCTGATGGACGTGACGTCAACGGCGCGAGAGATGGGGGTCAAGCTTCCCGTCGCCGTGACGCACTCCGTTTGGAGCCGCTACCTCATGCTGACTCCGGCAGCGCTGCGGGCCCGCAACGACGAGCGCGGCAGACTCTGGGATGTGCTGTGGATGTTCCGTGCGGCGGCCCAACGCGCACCGGAAGCAAACGAGATCATCTTCTCGCTGTACGTGGTTACCGATTCCGCCAAGCCCTCGTTGGTGGAGCTCAAGGCGGTCTGCGGTGCCGGGGACAACGCCGAGCCGGTGATCACGATCATGCTGCCGGAAGAAGATTGAGGCGACCGCAGCTTCGGGCTGGTCCCGGAGCTGCATTCTTGCTGCTCCTGCAGCTCTCGCGTGCTGCACACCGTCTCTGTGACGCCGCAGCCCGCCCATCTCCGCTTCAAGTAGTGCAGCCCGCGGCGACGCCAATCGCCCGGGCTGCGTGGCCGAAACCTCGTACCCCGAGGTCCCGACATGCTGAATGTAGTCCGCCCGCCCTCCGCGGGCCAAGGGGGCCGTACGCCGTCGCGCCGGCGCCCTCCCTCCCATCCGCCTTTCCCGACCGATATCGGAGCAATCCGGCTCCACACCGCGCCCAGCAGCCAGCTGGGGCTGTACGGCTCCCGCTCCGGCCCCGCAGGAGGCATGAGCGGGCGCGTGCGAAGCCGACGGCACACCGCTGCCGACCCGCACCTCTCGTCGCCAACCATGGCCACGCGCGCCGCACAGGCCGCTGGCACCACAGGACACAGCGGGCCGCGCGCTCCCGGGACGGCTGACCGCTACCGAAACTCTGAGAGGGGCGGGTGAGCCGCGGGCGCAATGGGGCGCGCCATCCACCCGCCGCGCCACATCCCCCGGCCCGACCGAGCATCGCGGCCGTCATGGCGGAGCGGGCCTTCATCGTGGCCACGCTCATCTCCTGCGGCGTCCCGGCGCGCGACAGCGCCGACGTTGCGCAGGCGGTCGTCCTGGGCGCCTGGAAGGCCATCGAGGCCGGCCGATATCGTCCCGACCCGGCTGCAAACGCTCGGCAGGTGCTTCGCCGCTGGCTCCGCGGTGTCGCCTGGCGGCAGGCGATGCACTACCTCGAGAGTGCTTACGTGCGTCACGAGGTCCTGCACCACGAGCCGCTCGGTCCTCTGCGCCACGTCGTGGGTCTGAATCTCGAGGCGCAACTCCAGGCGCGCGCCGAGATGGAGGCGCTTCTCGCGCTCTGGCAGATGCCGCTCTGGGCGCGCGAGGTGCTCGCCCTGGCGGCTCTGGGTCATGAGGGCGCCGAGATCGCGAGCGTGCTGCACCTGCACCGCGGAACCGCTGTCAGCCGGCTCCGCCGGGCTCGCAAGCTGCTTGCCCGCATGCGTAAGCGAAAAGGGGGGCGATGAACCTCGGGGATCCCAAGCACTGCATGAGTGTCACGTTCCCCGGCAAGCCAGTCATCCAGTGCGTATCTCCCTACGATATCGAGACCTACCTGGAGTCGAAGGACTACCAGTCGGAGCTCTCGGAAGAGCGCGACTGGCCCAGGGACATCCCCTACACCTGGTTGCCGCCCAGCTGGCCGGATCCGCGCGCCCCGCCGATCCGCATCCAGCCTCTCATCATCCGGAGACCACGGCTGTGCTCGCATCCGATGGAGAAGGTCATCGAGGTCATCGCGCACAACAAGGGACCCACGCCCGGCGAGGTGCTGCGCGAAATGGCTGTGCACTCTCAGCTAGAGAACGGCGAGAAGCTTCCTCCGCCCCGCCATCACGACACACACCGTGCCCTCTCTTCTGGAGGCAATCCACGATGACAGAGACTCGCCAGTACCCGGCGGACGACGACACATGGGACGGCCATACCGAACGCCCGCCACCGAACGGATCCACCCGACTCGACGACGCTAGCTAGTTCCCGTCCCGAAAAGCGAAAACAGCTTGCTTTGTAGGGTCCACGTGGCGCTGGGGGCGCACCCGCAGCTCGATTGGCGGCGAGCGGACCGCTGCCCTCACTGACCGCGGGATGCCGACGCGCTCGGCCGCTGAAGGCGCCAGCATCGCCGGCCGGGTCCAGGTCGCATCGATTTGGTGAGAAAACTCGCGCCCCAAGCGGAATTTGTCCATCGGAGGGATCCTGTCCGCCGTGTGGTCCCCCAGCACCGTCAGGGAGGACGGCACTCCGATGCGCAAAGCCTTTTTTCAGCAGCGACCGCTTGTTCCGCCTTCGATCGAGCATCCTCACGCCAGGGAGCTCCAGACAATCTCGGCAGTCCTGGAGCAAGTGCCTGCCGCAGCAGACGTCGTGCTCAAGGATTTGACCGGGGCAGGGATCGACGGCGACAGGGGACGGCAGGGGTTGAGCGCCGAGCAGGTACTGCGGGTGCTGCTCCTCAAGCAGATGCATGACCTCAGCTACGAGGAGCTGGAGTTCCACCTCGCTGATTCGGTGACGTACCGAGCCTTTTGCGGCTTCGGGATGGCCGATCGAGCTCCGAGCAAATCGACGCTACAGCGGAACATCAAGGCGGTCTCGGAGCAGACGCTCGAGGCGATTCATCGGATGATCGTGGCGTATGCGATTCGTGAGGGAGTTGATGATGGTAAGCGCACGCGCATCGACTCCACGGTAGTGCGTGCCGCGATCCACGAGCCGAGCGATTCCTCGCTCCTGAAGGACAGCGTTCGTGTCCTCACACGGCTGCTGCGCCGCGCTCGACGATGGGTGAAGGTCGAGTCGAAGGACCACCGCCGAGCAGCCAAGCGGCGCTCTCTGGAGATCAAGCGCGCAAGGTCTGCCGAAGAACGTCAGCCGCTGTATCGAGACCTGATCAGGCTCACAGAGAAAGTAACTAGGGCGGCGCTCCGCGCAGTGGAGGCGTTGCGGCAGGTACGCGTACAGACACCGCAACGCGACGAGATTGACCGTCTGAACAGGCAGATGCAGTACCATCTCGCGGCCGCCCGTCACGTGATCGAGCAGACCCGCCGTCGTGTGCTGGAGGGCGAGGTCGTTCCAGCGCAGCAGAAGATCGTGTCGATCTTCGAGCCGCATGTCGACGTGATTGTCAAGGACAACCGCGAGACCATGTACGGTCACAAAGTGTTCTTTTCCGCCGGCAAATCAGGCGTCGTGTTCGACGTCGTTGTGCCGCTGGGCAACCCCACGGACTCCTCGATGGCGGTGGGGATGGTTGAGCGGCACATCGAGATCTGTGGCAAGCCTCCGCACCAGGCGGCGTTCGATGGCGGCTTCACCTCGAGAGCAAATCTTGAACAGGTCAAGGGTCTCGGCGTCCGCGACGTCGCGTTCAGCAAGGGCAAAGGAATAGCCGTCGACGAGATGACCAAGAGCCCGCGGCTCTACCGAGCACTGCGCAATTTTAGAGCTGGGGTCGAGGCCACCATCTCATTCCTTAAGAGATCGTTCGGTCTCGACCGCTGCGACTGGCGCACGTTCACATCCTTCAAAGCGTATGTGTTGGGCTCGGTTCTCGCTGCCAACCTGCTGATCGTCGCACGCGCCTCCGCCGGGTAGCGCGCGCGTTCACGATCGCTGGCCGATCTTGGGCCCCGCGAGCGCGGGCCGTCAGGACTCGTGCGCCTGCTCCCCGGCCGTGGTGCGTCTGCGGCGCGCTCCGGCGCCGGGAGACGTTCCGCCCTGCCGTTCCTACTGTACGGATGCTCGTCTCCCCCACGCCGAGGCCACGCGGAGATGCGACTTTCGGGACGGGAACTAGCTACATGCGCAAGTGGATCACGGCGCTTCGGGAGTAAGTGGACCAGGGGCTCAGCGCGGCCGAAGATGCCACGCGCCCCGTCCAGGAGCGTGTTCTCTCGCGATACGAGGCGCGCCGCCGCATCGAGAAGGCGACCGAGACCATCTACAACCTGCTCGACGCTGCGGAGCGCGGCCTCCCCTGACGACCGCAGATGCAAGGGCCCCCACCTGCGCAGCCCCTGTCTGCTGCGGCGCGCACTCCTGTCTCGGCAATACCCTCACCAGCAAAGGACCTTCACCATGAACACTCACGTCAGCAAGGCTCGCGCCGTCCAGTCCGTGGTCGGTGCCATCGAGAAGCAATTCGGAAAGGGAGCCCTCATGTCCCTCGGAAATGGTGATTGCATCCCCGAGATCCGGGTCATCCGCACCGGCTCGCTCGCGCTCGACGCCTCTCTCGGCGTCGGCGGGTACCCGCGCGGCCGCGTCGTCGAGATCTACGGCCCGGAGTCGTCCGGCAAGACCACCCTCACACTGCACGCCATGCGCGAGGCCCAGCGGACGGGTGGTGTCGCGGCGTTCATCGACGCCGAGCACGCGTTCGACGTCACCTACGCGCGTGCGATCGGCGTCGACACCGACCGGCTCCTCGTCTCCCAGCCGGACAGCGGCGAGCAGGCGCTCGAGATCGCCGAGATGCTGACCCGCTCCTCGGCTGTCGACATCATCGTCATCGACTCGGTCGCCGCGCTCACGCCGAAGGCCGAGATCGAGGGGGACATGGGCGACCCGCACCTCGGGCTGCAGGCGCGGCTGATGAGCCAGGCCCTCCGGAAGCTCACGGGCATCGCGCACCGGACCGAGACCACCCTGATCTTCATCAACCAGCTCCGCCACAAGATCGGCGTCGTCTTCGGCAGCCCCGAGACGACCACGGGCGGCAATGCGCTCAAGTTCTACGCGAGCGTGCGCCTCGACGTGCGCCGGGTCGGGACCGTGAAGGCGGGCGAGGACACGGTCGGCGCCCGCACACGGGCGAAGATCGTCAAGAACAAGCTGGCGCCGCCCTTCAAGGAGGCGGAGTTCGACATCCGCTGGGGCAAGGGGATCGACGCCGCCGGCGACCTCGTCGACCACGGCCTCGCGACCGGGGTGATCCAGAAGAACGGCGCGCACCTCGCCTTCCGCGGCGAACACATCGGCCACGGGCGCGATCGAGCTCGTGAGGCGCTGCTCGCAAACGGGACGCTGGCCGCCGCTGTGCGCGCCGGCGTCGAGGCGGCTGGGCACGAGTCCCAGGCACGCCAACGGGTCGAAGCCGCGGGCACCTGAGCCCTCGGCAGCGACGACGAAGAGCAGGTGGACAGCCCGCAGCGCTCGCCGCGGGCTGTCTCCCCCGCCCCCCGCATCCGCCCGAGGTCCGCGCCTGCGCGAGCGGGCTCCTGCCGGGTGACTGCACCTCGCTGGAGTTGCCCCGCCACGGCCGCCGATCCCGTCGCGCGGCGCAGGCCGCGCTTTCCCATCAGCAACCGAGGAAAGATCATGCTTCAGAAAGTCCGAATCCAGGGTTTCAAAACGATCGTGGATGTCACGTTGGAGCTCGGGCAGTTCAACGTGTTCATCGGGCCGAACGGCGCCGGGAAGACCAACCTGCTCGAGGGTATCGCGCTGCTCGGCACGGCTGCGCAGGGCCACGTGGACCCCGAAGCCTTGAACGCACGCGGGGTGCGGGTGACGCGGACCCAGCAACGCACCCTCCTCAGGACGTCAGGGCGTCGGCAGACGAAGGTGATCATCGAGGCGTGGGCCGAGCAAGCCCGCTACGAAGCCAGGCTCCGGGAACCCAAGACTTGGTCGTGGTCATGGAACTTCGCCCGTGAGCGACTGATGGAGAACGGGGAGGAGCTTGCCGTCCGAGAGCACGAGGTGGGGCGCTTGGTGCTGGATCGAAAGACCGGAAATGTGGCCGCGATCAAGCCGGGGCATGATCGCGGGCTCGCTCCGCTGGTGTGCGCGACGCATGGCGGAGGGCCGCTCAGCACACTGCTCCGTGCCTTGGATCTGTTCGCCATCTACAGCCCGCACGGCTCCTCCCCTGAGTCGCTCAAGGGCGTGCTGCTCGAGTGCGCACCAGAGTTGCAACGAGAGCGCGTGCTCTGGCGACGGATCGTCGAAGAGGTGCGCAGGCTCGCGGAGTGGGCCGAGGATGTGTCAGACGAGGGGGTCAGCTTCGCTGACCGTCATCTGCGCAGCGATGCGCGATGGGTCTCTACTGGCGCCGCCGACGACGGCGCGCGGCTTATCCTGTACACGCTCATGCTGCTGCTGCTCCCCGAAGGCCCGTCCGTCTTGGCCCTCGAGAACGCTGACCACGCGCTGAGCCCGCGTCTGGCGTTCCGGGTTGCAGAACGGGTGCAGCATATCTTGCTGGACGAGCCCGGACGGCCGCAGGTGCTCATGGTCACGCAGCGCCCGGAGGTGCTCGATGCGCTCGACCTCAGGGACGACCGAGTGCGCCTCTTCATCGTGGATCGGAACAAGAGCGGGGCGACGGAGGTGGGTCGGATCAGGTACAGCGACGCGCTCGCCAGGTGCACGGAGAGCGGGATGACGCTCTCGCAGCTGTGGCTATCCGGTGCGCTCGGCGGGATGCCCAGCGTGTGAGAGCATGTCCTCACGTGAAGCACCTGCGCAGGTTCAAAGCACGCGGGGACAAGAGATCTCGAAAAGAACGACCGTGCACATTCTATATGGCAGTGCCGCGTTCGCTCGACATAAGCAAAATCCAAACTGCAACCGTGTTCAAGGTATATGGTCTGTTCAGTCTTTACCGGCGGCTGTACATCGTCGGTAGCTTCCCGTTGAACCTCAAGCGAGCTCGGGGATCGGCTGTTCGTGCCCGGCCACGAGGTCGTCGTGAATCAGTACGAGATCCTATGCCGGATGTGCGCGGCGACGTCGGCGGTGCGCAGATCATCGAGAAGTTGACGCCGTGATCCTCAGATCACATGGAGCGCCGCCAAACCGCCGCGATGGACCAGCCGCAGGATGTTACCCGGCTAGGTGCGGAGAGCTGGGAGGACGGACCGGGCATTCCGCCGTTCTCTTTAGCTCCAATGCCCAACTATTCACATCAAGAGGTTTGAACGTGCGATATCGAACGCAATCACACCGACTGAACTGAACGTCCCACCCGAACCTGAAGTGCGTCTCGTAGCAGTCCCATGGCCCGGGTGTCGCCGTCAATGATCATCGCTCGTCCTGCTGGAAATAGCTCGCATCGACCCACCAGCGGGGGCGGTAACTGCACCAAAAGTCGCTCAATATCGACATTGCGTCCACTTGTAAAGCGCCTGAGGTTCTCCCGGACGTCATCGGTTCCGACAACGCTAACAGTTGCGAGCGTACTCGCCGAGAGCGTCAGTCCGGTGGCCGTTGCGGCGAGCACAGTTGCATGCCCGGCACCTTTCTCGATCTCCTCGAGCCATGCCATCGGCGTAACGGTCACCTCCCGAGCTACGACTGGCGTATCGGCACACTGAGATAGGTGATCGAAGAACGAGCGCAGTGAACGCGGTGGGTCCGCAATCTGAAGCTCCGGTGTGGCGCTCTGAATCCGGAAGTTGACCTGTCGGAGCTCGACTCGATGAACTGTAAGCGATCCACCGGCTGGATCCTCGACGGTATCATCCCACTCGATGCGTTCGATGAACCTACCCGCCAGATGCTCGCGCCGGACCTCGTCGACTCGGAACCCTGTCGGCCGACGTCGGGTGTACTCCGCTTTAGCCATCCCATCGGCGAGTCGGCGAAGCGGCACGCCTGAAAGCTCGAGGCCAAGCCAGCGTGCGCGGATCTTCATGGTGCGGCTCCCGTGTCATCTTTCGTTCTATCGAGGCTCTGGATGGGCGCCTCTTTCGTTGCATCGAGGCTCTGGATGGGCGCCTCTTTCGCTGCATCGAGGCTCTGGATGGGCGCTGCTACCGACGATGAAATGACCGTGTCGACGGCGCTGCGAGCTGCCTCCTCGATAAGGCGCAGCAAGCGTGTCTTCTCCAACGGATCAGCTGCCGCCTTACTCTTCCTGTACTCGCCATCCGGGCGACGAGCAAACATTCCACGGATCGTATATGTGAACCCGGTACCCTCCTCGGGGTTGTCGAACCCGGACTCGAACTCGACGCGTGGTCCCGTCTGCTTATCTTCCGTCGCCGTCCAGACGATCGAGCGAACGAAGAAGCCCTGCTCAGTCAATTGCTTATACTGCGGAGCGTGAAGAATGCCCTCTCCCTTCAGAGCGATCTCCTTCACCTGTGCAATAAATACGGCCTCATCAGTGAGGATTTCCTCACCGTCACCCATGTCCGCCGAGGAATCCAGTTCATCGGAAATGGAGGCGTCATCATCGCCGGGCGGTGCCGTATCTCGTGTGTTCCTTGTGAAGCGGCTCGCCTTCACGGCCTTCACGTCCGCGAACTTGAAGCCCTTCACGCCTCGGATAAGAGAAAGGAAAAACTCGGTGCGGAGGGCTGGATCCTTCACGCCAGCGAGTTCAATCTTGGTCTCGAGAATCTCCTGATTGGGCTTACTCGCGAGTACACTGACGAGTTCGCCAAGCACTTCGTGGGCACGCGCTTGGTCTTGATGACGAACCACAACCTCGTCCTTCTTCGGGAGCTCGACATCGAAAGTGAAGTCGCGCTGTGTTCGCTGTACCAGCCTTGTTTTGCTCGGATCGAGCTCCGAGTAGCGAACGAAGATCCTCAGCCCCCCTTGGCGCTGCTCGATGGTGAACGCTTCACCGCGGTTCTGTCGGTTATCGCGCACGGCCTCCATCGCCTCCCTGACCTCGTCCAGCGATATAGCACCGGCCAGCGCTCGAGACGACATCTTCTCCGCGCGGTCTGCGGTATCGGTTGCCTCGATCAGGTCATTCAGGTCGTGCCAGCCGAACGGCAGAAGGGAGATCTGCTCGATGAGGTCCTCACGATCTTCGGAACTTGACAGAACCAGCCCGCGTCGCCGTGTGAAGTCGACCAACTTCTGCACCGTGAGTTTCTGGCGCGCCGCGCTCAACAGGTCGAAGATGTCCTTGTCGTCGGCAAAGTAGTTCGCCTGAATCATGCGCTTCGACATCGTCAGCGAGCCTCCATTCCGATCTCGATCTCACTGAACCTTCGGCGTACCAAGGGGACACTCTCGCACCTGACTCGGTCGAGGCGCACTTTCCCAAGTCCATAGAGAGATGTAGAGATCTGCTCCTTCGCCTTGTTGAAGTTGGCGATGCCCGCCCCGTCAGAGTCAACGAGTCGGACAGCGATCTCCGTGTCGCGGTCTACCGCTAGCATCTGGAACCTGAAGAACGAATCGATGAGGTACTTGAATTCCTCGATGCTGGTTCCGCGGTTGCGATAGTAAACGAGAAATTCGCGCTTCCCGCCGTTGTAATCCGGTCGGATGTGGATCGTGATCCAGGGGCCGGTAAGCATCTCGATCGTTGCAGCAGAACTCGACTGCTCGCGACGCTTGGGTCGGACCAGGTCCGGGTACCAGAACTCAGTTGCCACGGGCTCGAGAGGGATCTTTTTTCTCCCTCGTAGCGTCACGATATCCTGCGCCACGTTCACGAGGTACGACACATCTGGAGGGCCGATGATCGCCATGCGGCGTCTCGGAGGAAGTCGGAGGTTCGCCGGATCGACCTCTTCGACGATCTTGCAGAAGTCCTTGTCAAATTCGCCATCATGGTTGTAGACGAAGAGGAGGCCGTCGCAGCGCCACGTGTTTTCATCGTCTCCGTATAGTTGTTGCCAGCCAGCGCTGACGTTCGCACATTCCACCGACTTTCCTAGACTGGCTATTGCCCCAGCGACCTTCGCCTTCGTGATTGTGGCAGCTCCGTAGCTCTTCAGATCCACGTTCCAGTAGATCCGCTCCACGCGATACGGATCGTCGTACCAGAAGACGACGTCGCTCGGGTGTGTCAGCTTCCCATGACTTTCAACGGAACACGACCAGTTCTGGTTCACTGGTGGCCGCCGTGTCCATCCGAAGACATCGAAGATTTCCTCTCCAACCTTTTCCGCCATGCGGGCGATGTTGTCTGTTTCTGCCATGGTATCACCAGACACTATTATTGGCATCGCGGCCGGGCCTAATTCTCCGGCTCCGTGAGCCCGGGACGCCGGGCGAGCTCGTGGAGCAGGGGGTAGCACGCTGCGGCGATGTTCTCGAAATTCTCGAGGTCGATGATCAGGGCCTCTTCGCCCCGGAGCGAGCTGACCAGGGCCTACAGCGCAGCTACGTCCTTGGCTCCGAGCCCCGACGCGGTGCATGCGCCGTAGTACGCGGCCCAGATCCGCTCCGGACAGATGTAGGTGGAGGTAGCGGCGGAGGTTCTCCGTCGCGAGCTGGTCGCGCGGCTCATCGCTAACCTCGGCGGTGACTCGGTGCAGGGCCGCGAATGTGCGTGCTGAAGGGCGGGCTTGAGGCATCCGAGCTCAGACGGGAAACAGAAGACCCGGACCCCCATCGGCATCCCAGGGCGAACGCGGATCTCGTCGAGGCCGCCGCCCTTCGGGACGGAGCGGGGTCCCGGCTGGACTCGCTCACCTCGCCGATGACGCGCCAGGACAATGCTCCGCGAGCCCGGCTTGACTCGCCGCCGGCGTGGTTTCGACGCCCCGGGCCGAGCTGACCACGCGGGTCGCCTCGCAAGCCGATACGAAGGATGGCCGCTCTCCTGGTCTGGTAGCTCGCTCTGGACCAGCTCGCGTTGTGGTCATGAGAAGGACGCGACCGCCGCGTCTTTCGTCACCGTGATCAATGCGCCGCGAAACGCAGAGATAAGAACTATGAAGGAGACCTCCTCCACGGAGGTACTGCACCCATGAGCAACACCAAGTTCTTCATCAAGGCGCTACGTATAACGGTGGCTGTTTTGACGATGATCGCGCAGGTGATCCTCGCTTGCATGAGCTGAACCCGGTCGCTTCGCAGACTGATCCTCGAGCCCGCGCCCATCCTTCATTCACCCCCGGTCTTGTCTCACCGCGCGCGCCTGGGCGCCCAGGGGTCCTCATGTCCAACGTGTCCACTTTCGCCCCTCAGAGCCCCGCCCCCGCTGTCCCCTACATCATCCGCGTGCTCACCGCGGAGGCGACGAAGACGGGCGCCGCCACGGCCGTCGCCGGCCTGCTTGTGGCGGCCATCTCGGAGGCGATCTGGCCCTCGTCGTAGTGGGCCTCGACGGCGCCGTCGCCCTTGCAGGGGTTGCCTCAGGGGCGTTCCGACGCCCGCCCAGTCCTCACCGGTAAACCACAACCAGAAAAGCAGTCGAAGGCGGCGTGCGGGACTGCCGTGCACCGCCTTTGCATCTTCGGAGCCATGATATGAAGCAGTCTAAGAACGCGCTGTGTGCCGGTGCACTTTCAGTGTCACTGGCCGGGCTCGACGCGCATCTCGTTCGCATCAATGCTACGATCTCACGGGCACCGACCGCTTTCGAGATCATCGGCCTCAGCGAAGCGCGTCAGAGGGAAACCCGCATCCGCGTCCTCGCCGCCCTGCAGCAGCTCAACGTGGATCTCCACCAGCGCGGGGTCTCCGTCCGTGTTGGACCGGAGGAGGTCGCGAGCAGCGGCACCTTCGACGTGCCGATGGCTCTCACGATCCTTGCCGCGCTGGGGCAAATCACCACCGCGTTGTTGGAGGACACGGTGATCCTCGGCGAGCTCTCGCTCGGCGGCGCGATCCGGCCGGTGCGCGGCGTGCTCCCGAGCCTGCGCGGGGCCATCGTCCACGGCATCACCCGGGCGATCGTTCCCAGGGCGAACGCCCGGGAGGCCGCTAGCGTGCCCGGGATCCACGTGCTCGTGGCCAACAACCTGGACGAGCTCGCGCGCTACATCCGCGAGGGCGCCCCCCTGGAGAGCGCGGGGGAGCCACCGCTCTTCCCGATCGTTCCCCCGGCAGCAGTGCCGGACCTGGGCGACCTTCGTGGTATGCATGCCGCGCGGCGGGCCCTGGAGATCGCCGCGGCGGGCGGACATCACCTCCTGCTCATGGGCTCGCCCGGCGCCGGGAAGACGACACTCGCGCGGCGGATGTCAGGGATCTTGCTGCCGCTCTCGCTCCAGGAGGCGATCGAGGTCACCTCGGTCTACTCCGTTGCCGGGCTGCTCATGCCGGAAGTCGACTTGATAGGGGCGCGTCCCTTCCGCGCGCCCCATCACACGGTGAGCGGAGCTGGCCTCGTGGGTGGGGGTGAGCCCGTGCGGCCCGGCGAGGTCGCCCTGGCCCACCACGGGGTGCTCTTCCTTGATGAGCTGCTCGAGTTCCGGAGCAGCGTCTTGGAGACCCTGCGGCAGCCGCTGGCCGAGGGCCGCGTCACCCTCGCCCGGGGGCGCACGCGTGCGACCTTCCCGGCGCAGGCGCTCATCGTTGCCGCCATCAACCCGTGCCCCTGCGGGTTCGCGGGGGACTACGCGCGGCGCTGCGTCTGCTCCCCGGAGCGCCTGCGCGCCTACCGGGCGAGGCTGAGCGATCCGCTCTTCGACCACTTCGATGTCCAGGTGGCGCTCCCACCGGTCGACGTCGCCGCGCTCCAGAGCAGCTCGACGGGCGAGCCATCGCGCGTGGTGCAGAAGCGCGTCATCGCGGCTTGCGCTGCGCAGGAGGAGCGAGCACGACGTGGCGCCACATCCCGGGCCAACGCCCAGCTCTCCCCGCAGGAGCTCGAGCAGGTCGCGACGCCGGACGCGGCCGGGGCACGTCTCCTCGCCGAAGCAACCGAGCGGCTGGGCTTCTCCGCGGCGGCCTACAGCCGCGTGCTCCGGGTCGCGCGCACCATCGCGGACCTCGACGGGAGCGACGGCGTTCACGCCCGGCACGTCGCCGAGGCTGTGCATGCAGTACTGCTCCCCCCTTAGGGAACCGCGGCCACGCCTCCGGCCTGATTCGCCGAGCCCGTCGGCGTCCGGAGGGCACCGAACCGCGACAGCAGCGCAGCTCGCCTTCCTTGGTGAGCAACAAGAACGCGAGGGCGGCGTGCAGTCATTCCTGCGCGCCGTCGTCTTCGTTGGAGAATTGAATGCTGAGACTCGCGAAGAAGAAGACCGTAACCCCGCAGGTCGTGGATCGCGTCCTCCGTCGCTTCATCCGGAGGCTCCTTTGGGCATGCACGGCCGCGGACTCGCAGTGGGGCTACTACCACCGGTTCACGATCGCGATGATGAAGTCCTACCAGGACCTGCTCGCTGACCTCGGCCCCGTCGGCGACTGGGTGGTGCCGCTCGCCGAGGCGGATCACTGGGTCGACACCCTGACGCTCGGCTACCCAGGCGGGCGCGTGCTCGACATCCCGGACCCGTTCGAGGAGATCGGCTCGCCGCCCTTCCCTCTGCTCCACGAGGTCGTGGACTTCTTCCTGTCGATCGCGCAGGCCGTTTCACAGAAGGCCCGGATCACGGGCGCGGGACCGTCCTCGTGAACCGGAAGATCGCGACGGGGCCGTTCGCAGTGGGACCGGATGGGACGGTCTTCGTCAACCTGGCGCACGTCCGGGGTGACGTCTCAGTGGTGAAGGTCGTCCGAGAGGCTCAACGGATGGACGGGGTGCTGCTCCTCGGCATCTCCGTCTCTCGGCCGGAAAAGGGCGTGCTCGTCCAGGCCACCGACAACGCGGGCGCCGAGGCGGTCGCGAAGATGGTCGGCCTGCGCCTGCGCGAGCAGAAGCATCAAGGCCGGCGCTCTTCGTCGAGGGGGTCGCGATGAAGGTGCTGCGCGTCATCCGCATTGAGACGGCACGGGGTGGCGCGATGCACCTCATCACGGAAGCGGGCGAACGCGTCATCGTCCGCCGCAAGGAGGTCGAGGGCTACAGCACCGCCCGGGTCGTCAGCGTAACCGAAGAAGAAGTCGCCGATCGGCACCTGCTCACCGTCGAGGCTCTCCCTCGGCGCGGAGCGGAGCCGGCGCTCTTCTGAAGCATCAACGTGGCGCGCCTGGGGGAGCTTCCCTCGGGCGCGCGTCCACACGCGCCGCTCGGCGGCGCGATGGGAGAGGTCCATGTTCACGGAGAAGAAGCCAAGCGGCCCGCGGGTCGCGCTCGTGGGCTGCTCGGCCTCAAAACTGCAGCACTCAGCGCCAGCGCGCAAGCTCTACACGTCGGCGCTCTGCCGGGCCGCGTACAATTACGCCGAGAAAACTTGCGACGCGGTGCTCATCGTATCGACGTTCTACGGCGCGGTCGCACCGAAGGCGGTGATCCGCCCGTATGACCGAAGCCTGCGGCTGTACAACAAGCGCGAGCGCAAGGACTGGGGCGTGCGCACGGTCGGGCAGCTCCTGCCGTCGTTCAAGCTGCCGTCTCAGCTCGTGGTCCTCGCCGGTAAGCTGTACGCCGGCGCGCTCGCGCACGGAGCGCACTGGCACAACCTGCCACGGCCGGAGGAGCCCATGCGCGGCATCGCCGGCTGCGGCCCGCAGGTGAAGTGGCTCAGGGCGAACACCCCGGCCAACCGGACCGACGAGCGGGACTCGGGAGGTAAGCGATGACGCCGAGGGCCCGTGCGAAGGAGCTCGCCTCGTTATCGGAGCGGGTGCGGCGGCTCGTCGACAGCACGAACAAGTCCGAGGCGCTCCGGTGCACCGGGTCGATCTCGTGCCTCAAGAAAGAGCAGGCGCGAAAGTTCCGGAAGAACCTGCGACCGTTGTGGGCCGACGACACCGGTCGTCTCTGCTAGGGCCGCCGTGCGCACTGGTACATCACCATGGCGTCGGTCGAGCTCGACTCGCTCGAGGGCGCTACGTCAGAGCGAGCGCGTCCTGCCCGCTGGCGGGGAGCGCGAAGAGCGAGAGAGCTCGGTTCATCGAGGTCGACACGTTCGACAACGCCGTGATGTACGCCCGCGAGCACGGCGGAAGACTCTGGCAGGGGGACGATGACGGGCGCGTCGTCTGGTTCAACCCGCGCGTAAGCATGTCCGTGATCCTGACCCACGCCCTCCGCAAGGGCCGCCGGTTCGTCCGGTCGTGCCGTGAGTCCATCGAGCGCCGCCATCAACGGCGGGTGCTCCACTGACCCGCGCTTCTAGTAGGCCCAAAGAGACATGGCCAACTGGCCAGCACGTACTTCCACAAAAACGAATGCACGCGACACTGATTTAAGAGTGTACAGCGCGAACAGTGTAAGCTAGCCTGGACCTAGAGGAGGATGCGATGTCGATTCAGAAGGCGCTGCAATGGCGGACGCAGACTTTGCTCACTCGGGTGCGCGAGGCACGTGTTTCCGTTAATCATCAGGGTCTTTACGGCGAGAACAACGAAGGACTGCTCATCGAAGCGCTGCGCGAGCTGCTGCCTATGGAATGGGAACTGGGCAGCGGAGAAATTGTGGATGTGGACGGAGCGCACAGTCCCCAGTGTGACATCATCATCTACAACCGTCACACGCTCGCCCCTGCTTATGTCAGCCCGACCGGTCGGGTCGCCGTCCTTGCTCATGCCGTTGGAGGCGTCATTGAGGTCAAGTCGCTGTTGCACTCGGGGCCCGAAGTGGCGGAGCTATGTGAACAGACGGCGAGTTTGCAGAGGTTTTTGACGAACGCGATGACCCGTGGTCGCGACGAAGTACTGAGGGAAGCTGACGAGCAGGATGTCGACGAAACGGTGAAGGTCGAGTTGGACCGTATCTGCACAGAAAGTCACGTGTGGGGGTTCGCCTACGGTGCTGACATCCAGTTCGACACTATCAAAGACGCGCTCCCGCTGCGAGAGGGAGTCGCGCAGGTGTTCGCTCTCGATGTGCCACGCGCTTGGACGGAGATCCAGGAACTCTACAACGGTCTTGGGGATACGCCGACAAAGGATGCTGTCATGGAGTTTGCCGAAAGGATCCGGCAACCCAACGGCTTCAGCTTTTCGGTGGAGCCGTTCAACCAAGAGGGGCAAGCGACACTCGTCGCTACCGCATGGACGCACGGCTCCGATGCGCTTCGCGTATTAGTGAAAGAGGTGTCAGACCTGATTCGCAGGCGATCCCCGCTCCAGCTCGTCTGGTCACCCAAGGCGGCGGAGGTCGTGTACAGCGCCTACCATCCGTGGAAAAAAACCTACGAATAGCTTCCAGCTACGGCTACCGCTGCCTCGCGGTCAGGTTGCGATTTGGTGGGACAGAGTCATTGAGGCTCGGTTGTCTCCCGTAATCCTGCCGAAGATGCCGCTCGGACTCTGGGCGCAACAGATGCTCCGCAAGGGGAGGGTGCAGAAGGCACTGCTGACCACAGCGTCTGCGACTTGCTCGAGTACACCTTTCGTCGTCGGTCTGCGCCTAGGTAGCTGCGCCGCTTCGCGCTGGCGATCGACAAGTCGCATATCCGCACGCTCTACATCCCTCGCTCGATGCTGGTGACCCTCCTTGAGGCCCAGCGTCCGCGGGCAGCGAGCGAGCAGACCTTCCGCGAGGACGGCGCCAAAAAAAGGGATGACCCCGGCTACGAGACGCTCTCCGTCGTCGTGTTCGTCACCGGCAGGCTCGAGAAATCACAACAAGAGTTCGCTGGCCTCACCCGGTTCGGCATCCGCCCAAACGGCTCGCCGTCGCTTACTCTCATCCGGACGAGCACGCCAGCCTGGCCAAGACAGTGCTTTACGAGGTCGCGCTCTTCGCCGAGCTCACGGACGGGTAGAAGGCGTCGATCGCGGGCGGGTCGAGCAAGCGCTTCGCGTTCAGCGCGGCGCACGAGGTGACGCGGGCGCTGCTTCGCAGGTCGAACTACAACCGGGACGAGCCTAAGAAACTCACCGTGCGCTTTTGGTCTGAGGCGGCGGGCACGATGCCCTACTGGCAAGCCGTCGCGGGGGGAATGATCAAGGCGAGCGAGCTGAGGGAGCAATACGTGCGCGTGTACACCGTCGCGCTCGAGGCCACTGGCCGCGCCGGTAGCGCCCTGCTCCGAGAACGGCCGGAGACGTGGAAGACCGACCTCCGCGGCCTCGCCCCCCTCGACCGGTTGCGCACGCGCCCCGATCTGGCACGGACGGGGGATGTCTCGTCCCGGGACCCTCGCCTGCGAGGAAGAAGCTGCGAGCAGCCGACGGAGATCGCCGCGCGCTGCATCGACCGCCCCTGGTTCGGCAACTCCTCGACCGTCAGCCTCCCTGCCTCTCCGCCCCGAGGCGGCAACCGCGCCGGACCCCCGCTCGATGGGGATGAAGACGCGGCCGCCCGGACATGGAACCCGATCACTGGGACGGCTCCCCCTGGGCCGCCGCTGCCCATCGCGAGCAGGAGGACGGAGGGGGCCACGCTGGCCCACCGGGCGCACCCGCCGTAGGCTGGACGTAAGCGCCCGACCAACGCCATCGTGATCGTCGTCGTGGCGCCGGTTACCTATCCCCTTCGCGAAGGAGGAAGCGATGGCGACGAAGACGGAGTGGGCCGAGCGGGTGGAGCGATGGGAGCGCAGCGGGCTGAGCGCCGAGAGGTTCGCGCGGCGTGAAGGATACAAGCCGAAGCAGCTGTACTGGTGGCGCTGGAAGCTGCGCGCTGACCGGTCCTCACAGCCCTCGCCGTCGTCGTTGACCGAAGCACCGCGCTTTCTGCCGGTCCACGTGGTGACGGACGCATCGGCCGTCGCGCCGGAGCCGATCGAGATCGCGCTGCCCAACGGGCGGGTGGTGCGGGTCCGGCCGGGCTTCGACCCGGCCACGCTCGAGCGGGTACTGGCGCTCGCGGCCGAGGAGACGCCGTGCTGACGCTGCCGCCGTCGGTGCGCGTGTACATCGCAGCCGAGCCCACGGACCTGCGCAAGAGCTTTGATGGGCTGTCGGCCTTGGTCTCTCAGCGCTTCGGAGCCGACCCGCTCTGTGGGCATCTGTTCGTGTTCAGGAATCGGCGAGGTGACCAGGTGCGCGTCTTGTTCTGGGACCGCACCGGGTACATGATCGTGGCGAAGAAATTGGCTCGCGGGCGATTCCATCTCGCCTGCGACCTGCCCAAGGGGGCCACCCACGTCGAGGTCGAGGCGGCCGAGCTCTCGCTGATGCTCGAAGGGTTCGACCTGTCCCAGGCCGTGCGGCGCAAGCGCTGGAGGCCCAGCGTGAGAAAAATTGCTCCGTCGAAGCAAAGCTTGATGGATTCGCGCGGGATAGCTATCCCGCGCGCCACGTGACCAGTCCTGTTCAGTCCCAGGCACAACTGCCCGCCGATCTGGCGGACGTGCGGAGCAAGCTCGAGCAGCTGGCGGCCGCCGGGCAGCTTCCGGAGCTCATCGAGCTGGTGCTCGGGCTGCTGGTCCAGCTGCGCGACAAGAACACCGCGCTCTCGGCGAGGCTCGCGAGCGCGCTGCGCGAGCTGTACGGCCGCAAGAGCCAGCAGGTCTCTACCGAGCAGCTGATGCTGATGTTCGCCGAGCTCGGGGCGGGAGCGCCGCCGGGGTCGGCGGGCTCGGAGCTCGGCGCGGACGCTCCGCCGCAACCGGATCAGGGGCTGGTGCCGCAACCCCCTGAGCCGCCGAAGCCGCCGCGAGGACGGGGTGGGCGCGCGCCGCTCCCCGAGCACCTGCCGCGTGAGACGCGCGTGGTGCCCGTCCCTGAGGCGGAGCGGACGTGCCCGCAGTGCGGCGCGGACAAGAAGTGCATTGGCCATCGTACGAGCGAAGTGCTCGAGTTCGTGCCGGCGCAGTTCAAGATCATCGAGGAGAAGCGGGAGAAGCTCGCCTGCCCGCGCTGCCCGGAGCAGGGCGTAACGACGGCGGACAGCGAGAAGGTGATGGACCGAGGGCGTCCAGGACCGGGGCTGCTCGCCAGCATCCTTGTCGAGAAGTTCGAGGACTCGATGCCGCTGTACCGGCAGACGCAGCAGTACGCGCGCTTCGGCGTGTCGCTGTCGCCGTCGACGCTGGGAGACTGGTCCGCGTTCGCGCTCGATGTGCTCGCGCCCGTGGCCGAGAGGCTCGGGGAGCGGGTGCTGGACTCGTTCTATCTGCGCGCCGACGACACGGGGATGCGGGTGCTGGATCGAGATCATCCGGCGGGGGTGAAGCGAGGCCACATCTGGGCCTTCGTCGGCGCGGATCTCGTGGCGTTCCTGTACGCACCGGACTGGAAGGCGAAGCATCCAGCCGCGCTGCTGCAGGGTTTCACCGGCTACTTGCAGGGCGATGGGTACGCGGGCTATGGCGCGATGCTCCGCGGAGGCGACGACGGCGAGATGATCGTGCCCGAGGAGCGCCGGCTCGGCTGCGGGATGCACATCCGCGCCAAGTTCGAGAAGGCGGCCAAGGGCGGCGATGCGCGAGCGGCGGTGGCGCTCTCGTACTTCAAGGCCATCTACCGGATCGAGGCGACCTGCAAAGAGGAGGCGCTCTCCACGGAGGCGCGCCTGGCGCGCCGGCAGGAGCGGTCGCTCCCCGTTGTGGACGAGCTGTATCAGTGGATTAACGATCTGCACCTGCGGCTCGTGCCAGGCACGCCGCTCTGCATCGCTACCCAGTACGCCATCAATCAGGAGGCTGCGTGGCGGCGCTGCTTCACGGATGGACGCTTCGAGATAGATAACGGCGAGGTCGAGCGGCAGCTAAGACGTGTCGCGCTCGGAAGAAAGAACTACCTATTCGCGGGCTCCGACAAGGGCGCTCAGCGCCTGGCCATCGGCTACACGATCTTCGGCTCGTGTCGGATGCACGGAGTCAACCCGCTCGCCTGGGCGACAGACGTCATCGGCAAGTTGCAGGCGGGCTGGTCGCGCGACCAACTGGACGAGTTGCTGCCCGACGCCTGGGCGACATCGTCGCGCGCGGCTCCGAGCGCCAGCGACGCCGATACGACCTGAACAACGCGAGCCTCGGCCGGCGACGCAGGCGGATGCCGCCTCGCCGGGCCGTCTTTCAGGACCGCCTGTGTCCGCGCCGAGTGGTGGGCCGACGCCGCCCCGCGCCCAGCATCGTCGACCCCAGCGAGAGCCGCAAGGGACCGTGCCCATGGCGATGGCCGGGCGGTTACGGCTGGACAGCAGTGCCGGGATCGGTACTGACGTCGCTGAGACGACGAAACACTTGTGCAAGAGGAGAGTCCACGGTGGTCCGAGCACTCGTCAAAACTCGAAATTCCAGCATCAACTTCCTTACAAACTCGGCCACTGCCAGCTACTTCGCCACGAAGGAGCACGAGGTCTACTACCATGCCCTCAAGCACGTGGGGTCACGCCGGGAGTTCCACAGCGCCCTCGTCGACGTTTGCACCACGTTTATAGAGCAGGCTCTCGACGGAGCGAACGAACAGCTCATCGACGAGCTGATCGCGACTGCGAGGGCGACGGCCGTTTCCGGTCTGGCCGGGGGTGATCTGCTCGAGGAGGCGCGCAACCTCCACCCTCAGGGGTTTGCACTGCTCCAGCTTCAAGACCCGCTCTCCTACGAGTCGTTGAAGTCTGCCTATCGGGATGCCGCCAAGCGCTACCACCCCGATTGCGGAGGGTCGCACGACGCGATGAGCGCGATCAACACGGCGTACCAGATCTTCCATTCATTGCTCGAGTTCGCGACTCACTTGGACGGCGGACCCGACGATCCCGAGGCTTGCGTATCCAGCAGGGGGCACCGATACGCACCTGTCGAGACTACGTATACGCTATCGGCGTGTTGCTCTTCTCCGTCGCGCTCGACGAGTGGGCGCTCGACGAAGCGTTCAGCTGGCTAGAGCGGATCATGTCCAAGCCGTGGCAGCGGTCCCGCTACGCACGGGACGAGCACCAGCGCATCGATCTCATCGAGCCAGCCGCGAAGCTTGCCACTCGCTTCGCGCTCGCCGGGCGCCGCGCCGAGGCGGAATTTTCACTCGCCGTCGCTCGCGACGGACTGCGCATTGCGACCGCGCTAGGACTCTTTTATGACCGCGTCGTGCGGGAAGCGGAGGAAGCAGTTGTCGGCAAGCGGCGCCCGAAGGTGGTCCTCAATCACCCGGTACAGGCCGCGAACGCGTACCGGCTCGGGATTATCGACGCGAAGCGCTACGCCAAAATAACTGAGAAGTTGAGCGGCGCTGGCTCCAAGGACCAGCAGTACGAGGCGGTTCTGGCACAGTTCGTCGCTGCGGGCGGCTTCTTGCAGGCGTTGCCGACCGATGTCACGGCACATAGCAAACAGATGCGCGCACGGCTCGTGCCGGAGCCAGGGTACTTCATCGATCGCATCGCCGACCTTTCTGACGACCAGCAGGCGGAGTACCTCTCGGCGTACGGGCCTCGTCCCACCCTGCATCTTGTGCGGAAGTACGCGTCCGTTCGACTGCAGAGTCTCCTGGACACCGCGATGCTCCACCCCGGTGCCGTCCCCCTCGACCGCATAGAACGTGAGGCGCGCAGCATCAGCAAGTTGCTTCCCGGCTCCAGAGAGGGCTATGGGTCCGACGTCGCCGATGCGGTCCAGCTGCTTGCAGAGCAGCCCGAGGAGGAGCGCCGCGAGCGTCTTCTGCTTGTCGGCAGGCTGCACAAGAACGCCGGTCGACTGGCGATGGGTGAAGTGACGATCTCGATCGGTGGCATGGCAGTGCCTCCGTTCAGCCTCGGTGTGACGACGAACTACTTGGACGTCGTGCGACGCCCGCTAGCGGATCTGCGCCACGCGCTTCGGTCCGGTAATTTTCCGAAAAGTTCTGACGCTGTGCGCGAGTCGGCTGCATGGAAGCCGGATCTTGACGCTCTCGGCACCCCCGACATAGAGAACTTGAGCGTGGCCGCCTTCGCAGCGCTCCGTCTGGCCAAGGACAATCCCAGTGCTGCCGCTTCGGCCCTCCAAACCCTCGTTGAGCGACTCCTCGCCCTCGGGAAGGTGATGATCCACGTGCAGGAGCTCCAGGTGGGTTATTGGATCGACAAACTCTCCATCGCGCTGGTACGCCTCAAACGATGGGACGAGGCTCGGCAGTGGATCGAGACTTACTTTGAATTGCCAGAGCGCTATCGCGCGCGCTCCAGCCCGTCAGAGCAGGAAGGTATGCAGCGCCGATTGGAGCGGTGCCGCAAGATGCTCGGGTAGCTGTCCAGGCCCAGTGGGAGGCGCGCGTCGTTGTTGTTGTTGTTGTTGTGAACACCAGGGAACCTTCGGGGAAGCAGTAGGGCCGCTTGTTGCATATTCTGCAGACTCCAGTTTGCGCGATCCAGCGGTGCACGGACGCTTCTGCGTACAGTCGAGTTGGGCGCGGACAGAGGTTGCGCGACGAGTGAGCTCGACGGCGGGGGGTGGAGCGGTGGATCGAATGATTTCAAGTGCTTGCGAGTGGCGGGAACGCGGGGGACGTGGGGGGGGCAGCGCGGGGGAAAGCCCGTGGGTGGTGGGCCTGAGAGGCAGATGAGCGAGCCAACCCTCGCGCTTCCCCCGCCTATCCACCGGGCTCCCCCGCTCCAGCCGTTGCGCCTAAGTAGCTGAAATCGCTGCTTCCACCCCTCCACCGTGATCTCGAGACCCATCGGCTCGAAAGCGCATCGGCTCGGGGCGACCAGAAGGGACGCGGGCCTGTGCGCCTTCCTCGTGCAGCGGGCTCGTGCAGCGGCCGGAGCGCGAGCAGTCTTGCGGGGGCTCGCTGATGCCCTCGCCCAGCTGAAGCAGCGCAAGACTCGGGCGTTCTCGTTCCTGATGATAGTAACCACCACGTAGCGGCAGAGCCCGGCATCCGGAGTGAGCCGGCGAGGAAGGCCGGAGCCCGAACGGCGACGCGGACCCCGATCTCCAGGCTGAGGGAGGGGGCCGGCGCTGCCTGGCACCGGCCCCTAGTGCGGGCGAGCAGAGTGAACTCCGGCTCGTCCTCCTGAAATTTCAGTTTGTACGGCTCCATCAGGTTGTCCCTCGTCCTCGCTGCCGGCAACGCCGATAGTGCCGAGTGGGGCACAGATTGAGGTGGAGGGGTGGATTGAATGATTTCGGATACTTACGGAGGGTGGCGACGCGGGGGAAGCGCGGGGGAGCACGGGGGATGGCAGTCTGCCGAGCTGGCCCGCCAGGCCCACGGGCGGGCACCACCACCACCAAAGCCGCGCTAGGCTCGTCGGCGTGGAAGCGCAGCCGAACTCGAAGACCATCGCCACCGTCGTTGCCAAGATGCGGCCGGCTGATCGCCTGCCTCTCTTGCTGCCCGCCCACGACCTCTTCGAGCGCCTCCTGGGCGACCTGCTCCTGCTGGGCTCCACGGACGCCGGCGCCGACGTCGAGCAGTTCCTGCGTGAGCTCGATGTCCCCAGCATCCAGATGTGCGCCAGGGACTATGTCTATCAGGAAGAGTTCGGCCGGCTCCTGGCCACAACCGCATATTGCGGACCCGATCCCATCGATCCCGACTTGGTAGGGCGGCTCTGGCCCGTCAGCGGGCGTGCTCAAGCCGAGGCGGTAGCCGAGATGATGCGGCTCTTCCAGGCGGCCCTCATCGTCATGGCGGTCGCCCCCTCGGGTGAAGGGCTCCGCCGGCTCCTGATCCGCACGGAAGCGGGCTGGCCTGTGACAGATGGGTACGCGCCTTCTCCACGTGGCCGAGGCCGCCCGGCAGACCCTGTTCAGCAGAGCCTTCTCGTGCTCGGCGTGAAGGAGGGCATCTTCCGCGATGGCGCCCGCCCCTATGTCGAGATCGTCCCCGCTCTCGCCACCGTGTACGAGGGCAAGACCAACCGGGACTCAATCGTTCGGCGAATGAAAGGGATCCGCCAGGAGATGCCGATCCCGAAGGAGTGGCAGGAGACCCTGCTGTGCGAGCGCGTCTCGCCGCTCCGCTCCGGCATGTTCAGCGCGCCCGCCGACGATCCGGGTGCTGACCCGCCTATCGTCGCGGAGTGGAAGGCTGGACGCTGGCCCTGTTGACGCTCAGGCTGGCTGATGGTCCGCCGAGCAAGCTGCTTGATGGCCATCGCGGGCGTGCACGGTTGCGGTCAAGGAGAGCGATGGCCATCGCTCGGACGCGCGCCGCAGGGCAGCTCGCAATGGCCATCATGGTTGGTGGCCGTCGGCGCCGGCGAGGTGTCCCTTTACCAGCGCCGAGGTGGCGCCCGTCGTGTGGGTCAGCGTCAGCTGCCGTCCGTCCCCAGGTCGCCGACGATGCGCGCCATCACGTCACGCTCGACGAGTTTCTTCTTCCGTCGCGCCGCCTCGCGCAGCGCGGCGGTGGCCATGCGGTCGATCTCGCGCAGGCTCGAGCCAGCCGCCTCGTGGAGCAGCGTCAGAGCGTCCGCGGTGAAGACGTCGCGATCGGCGCCGGCACGGCTCATCCGGAGCCGCACGTACTCTCCGGTATCGTCGGGGACCATCGCACCAATGGACAGACGCCGCTCGATGCGGGAATATAGCGAGCGGTTTTTGCGCAGCTCAAGCCGGTCTTGGAGGTCAGAGAGCCCTACCAGGATCAGCGACAACAGGGCGCGGCTGTCCCATTCGTAGTTGAGCAAGATGTGGAGATGATCGAGCGTGTCTTGGTGGAGCAGGTGCGCTTCGTCCAGCAGGAAAACCGGGTGGATGCGCTCGCGGCCGAGGGTCTCGATATGCGCGCTGACAGCGTAGAATACGGCCGCCGCGGTCGCAGCGGGGTTGAGGCCGAGGGCATGGCAGAGCTGGCGATAGAAGTCGCGGCGGCCCAGCGTGGCGTTGTGGCAGTAGGTCAGCCGGAAGCCGGCCTGCGGCAATCGATGACGCACGGCCCGTAGCACACACGTCTTGCCGGCACCGGGCTCGCCGACCAGCAGCACTTGGGCGTGCTCGTGCACGGCCTCGCACACCTCCTCGACGAGCTGCTCCTTCGAGGGCGGCAGCCACAGCTCGCCGTCCTGGATCTCCTTGGAGAAGGGTGCGGCGGAGAGGGTGAAGAAGCGGACGTAGGACTCGCTCACGTCTCTCCTCCGCGCTCGCTCGTGTCAGCGCCAGTGCCTATCGAGCGGCCGAGCGTCCGCGCGGGGTTGAAGTCCACGGGGCGAGTCGGCTTGTTCACCGCAGGCCCGCCGCACGGCAGCCGCTTTCGGCGCGCGTTGCGCTGCGGGTCGACCGGATGCAGCACCAAGCGCTTGCCCTCGTGCTCGACCCACGGCGGCTCGTCGGGCGCGACGAAGCATCGGGCGACGGAGACGATCTGGCCGGCGAGGTAGCCTTGATCGAGCTGCCAGGCGACGCCGTCGACAGAGACGATGTTGTCGCCCGAGACGCGGCGCCGGGTGCGCTCGGTGAGCGCGACGCGCAGCGCCCTTTCGTCGACGCCGCCCTCGGCGGCGGGGCGGGCCGCGTAGACCTTCGCCGGGGTCTGGCCGAGCAGGCCCCCGTGCGGCGCCGGGTGGTAACGCCTGTCGAGGAAGGCGCGGAGCGTCGTGTTGATGTCCACGAGCGACGCCAAGGCGCCGAGATAGGTAAGGCACCCTTCGCGCAGCGTGCGCCAGAAACGCTCCATCTTGCCACGCGCCTCTGGGTCGTACGGCTTTGCGTGCAGGAGCGTGATGCCGAGCCGCGCGCACGCGGTTTTGAGGATGTCGCCGCGGTAGGTGGAGCCGTTGTCGAGATAGAGCGCGTCGGGCTTGCCGTGGCGGCGCAGGGCGTCGACGGTCATGGCGAGCATGTCGACCTCCTTCTCGGTCGTGTGCGCCTCGAGGGCCACGACGTAACGAGAGGCGTCGTCGAGCAGCCCGTGGATGCGGAGCGGCATGGCTTTGCCGCCGACGGTGCAGCCGGTCACGTGGCAGACATCGCCGTGCCAGAGCGCGCCGGGGCGCTCGGCTTGCCAGCGCAGCCGCGTCTTCGGCTCTCCCTCGGCGCGCGCGGCGCGGCGGCGAAGGCCGTGCGCCGCGTACAGTCGCCGTACGGTGGGCTCGGAGATCTGGGTGGCTTCGAGTCGCCCCTCGTCCACAAGCGTCTTGAGGATGAGCGGCACCGAGGCGTCGGGATGCTCGCGCCGAATGTCGAGCAGCAGCGTACGCAGCTCCTCCGACAGGTCCTGCGCGAAGCCGCGATCGCTGCGTGGCTGTGGGCGCAGGCCGTCGAGGCCAGCGGAGCGATACGCGTACAGCCAGCGCTCGAGCGTGGGCACCGAGTAGGTGCGGGTGCTGTGCGCGCCCGGCGGTCGAAACCGCTGCTCGCTCAGCGCACGCAGCGCTGCGGCGAGCTGGCCGTGAGTGAGTACGCGGTGCATGAGAGGGCCGATGACCGTGGCGCGATAGATCGCGACGGTCTCGGCGTGGTCGGCGGGGCCGAGGGCCATTCGGACAGGTCCTTTCTGCGCCTTGCTGGCGCGCGGTCCTTGTCCGGGATCGGCGGCGTTTTTGGCAGGGATCCTCTCAGGTGGGCTGTACGATCGGGGCTCCTCGGGGGCAAAGGCCCTCACGCCGCATGCGCGGCGCCGAAGAAGGCGCGCTGCTCGATCGGCAGCGCCCGGGTCGTCGGGTCCGCGGTTGCCGCGAGCGATGTCGCGACGGCGGCTGCCCTCTTTCGGAGCGAGGCGGACGGGCCTGGGTCGGGGGCGTCCGAAAACAGACGTCGCTGCGCGACGTCGCGCGCCCACCGACGCAGCGTGGCCCAGCCGGCGACGGCGCTGTCGCCGAGGATCTTCGCTGGGCCCACGCGCCGACGGACCTCGGCCGCCGTCGCGAGCGCCAGGCCCCAGAGCGCGAGGGCGAAGCCGATCGCGGCGGCGCTGTATACGCGAAGGCCGAGCACTCCGCGAGGAACGACGAGCAGCACAGCGCGGCAACTGAGGCAGCGGTAGCGGCGAGCTGTCACCGAGAGCACCTCGGGGCGTTGGTCCGGGCTGGTGGGGCCCCAGACCTGCCGCTCGCGCCTGCCGTGGCCTTGGAGCCGGATGGCGCCGCCCAGCGGACAGCTCGCAGCGCCGCAGACGGGGCAACGCGCAGGCCGCGCTTCGACGACCGTGGGCGGCTGCTGCTGCCAGCGCTTGATGTCGATGGCGCTCTGGATAACACTGCGACCGCTTCGATTCCTGGGCACAAGAACCGGAGCACGACGAGGAGGCTGTCCGCCAAGATCAGGTCTCCTCGTCGCCTATTTTGTGGCCGGCACCGCGCCGCTGCTCCGCTCCTGCGGTCGGCCTAACCCGTCGTGAGGCGGGCGTGGGAGCGACGAGGGGTGGTAATTTTTGACCGATGGACGGAAGTCGGGCGCCCGCGAGGGAAGGGCTTGTTTGAACCGACGCAACCGTGCTCAGAGGGAACGGAGATGAGAATCTTGAGAGGCCGGAGGTAATGCGTCGTGTGTCGCGGCGCTCCGGAGTCGTCGTCCCGGGCTGCGTACGCGGAGCGAGCATCCTCCTTGATGGCCAGCCTCGTTGGGCAGAACCCCTCACCATCAAGCAGCACGCTCGATGCGGTGCGCTGCCGCATCGATGAGAGGGCGCGGTAATAGGCCCCAACGCCAGCGATGAGCTGGTGTCCAGGGGGATAAAAATTCTCGACGCGGAGAATCGTCGGCGCGGACGACACCATTTTTATCCCCAGTGCCGGTGTTGCTGGTGCTGCGCATGATACGCGCCGATGGGCACCACCAACATGCTTCGTGCGCGCCGCCGCGAGCTCGGTCTCTCGATCGATGAGCTCGGACAGCGTGCAAACATCGAGCGCTCCCGCCTCTCCCGGGCGGAGCGCGGGTACATTCGTCTCAATGGCGACGAGCTGAAGCGGCTGAAGTTCCACCTCGGGCTCGAGGAGGAACAGGTCATCGCGACCAGCCTGGCCCCGGTCCGCAAGGAGAGCGAGCCCCCGACGGGAGGTGCGTCGTGACTGCGCCGGTTCCGACGCCCGAGGTAACCGCGCTGGCTGCGGGCGAGGACGGCAGCGCGCCGCCTCGCGATCGTAAGGACGAGGAGCTGGCGGAGATCATCGCCCGCGTCTCGTCCGCGTTCGCCATCGGCGCCGGCAGCGAGGAGGCCGTCCAGACCGTCGTCGTCTCGTTCGCCTGCATGCAAAGCAACATTGCCTTCCCCATGGAGGTCCAGGTCCGGCACGTCGCCGAGGTGCTCAACCACGTCGGCGACGCGGCGATGCTCGTGGGTCTGCACGACGTGCAGTTCTGGGTGCAGCGGCGGGCGAGCAAGAGCGCGCAGCCGGAGGCGATCCACGGCGCCGTCGTGGACGTCGATGTTCAGGCCACCGACGTCCTCGCGGAGATCGAGCGCGCGGGCATCCCGACGCCGACGGCGTACTTCCGGACCCTGAACGGCTACAAGCTCGTCTACGCCTTCGCGGCAGCGGCTGCTGCCTCCGTCTTCGAGCAGATCGCCCTCCGGCTCACCCTCGCGCTCGAGGGCGGCGATCCGGCGAGCTGGAACCCCTCGCAGGGGCAGCGGCTGCCGAAGTGCCTCAAGACCACGACGTCGGGGGTAGTAACGGTGAACTTCACCGCGCATCTCGCCAACCCTGTCGCGCTCGCACCGGTCGTCGAGGTCGTCCCGTTCCCGCGACGCCTCCAGCGCCAGCTGGGGGCCTGGAGCCCTTCGCCCGCTGACCGCGAGCAGATCCGCGAGTTCCTCGCTCAGGCGGGCATCCCGGCCCCGGACGAGCCGGGGCACGCGCTCTATGCCGCGTGCCCTGTCAGCGAGGAGCACGATTCGAAGTGCTGCTACGTCAACGTGTGCGAGGGCGGTGGGGTCCACGTCACCTGTCTCGGGGGGCACGGTGGTGAAGGGAAGAAGCACTGGTCCGAGCGCGACCTCCTGCTCCTCGCGGGCGGGGAGGCAGCGGCCGGCAATGCCTCGTTCGACTTGATGCGCGACCTGCCGGTCACCTGGGCGGCGCAGCAGCTCTTCGAGCACAAGCTCCGTGACCGGCCGGCGCCGCTGAGGCACGCCGCTTTCACGGCGTGGATGTACGACAAGGCCCTGCGCGAGGCGGAGAGCCCCGAGGCCGTCGACCGGGTGCTCTCGATCTATCGGCAGCGCCTGGCCGGAGATCCCGCGTTCGGCCCCGTGCACATGTACTTCTCCGAGGTCGAGCAGCGCCTCGCGTACCACGACGCGGCCGGGCGGCGTTACTTCGTGAACTGCAAGGAGAGCGGGCCGAGCACAAGGTCGAACCTGCATGAGTGCCAGTCGACCGCGGCGTGGGCCCTGGTCGAGGAGGAGCAGAAGGACGGTACCAGCGAGTACGTGCCTGGGTGGGTCCCGACCACGAGCTCCTTGATGAACAAGAGCCTGATGGGCCAGCGCTCGGCGCTCCGGGTCCTCGGTGTCCCCGCCATTACGCGCTACGACCTCCCTGTTGCCTACGTGAACGACGCGTGGGAGGTCGAGGCTGGCACGAAGGCTGTCACGGCAACGCTAGCGTTCACCTTTCCCCCGAACACGAAGGAGATCCCGGCGCTCGAGTTCTTCCTCGACCTCTTCCGTGCTGGCCGTCTGCCGCTCGCCACCGAGAACGATGTCCGTCTGTTCGTCGCCTGCATCGCCGCTCCGCTCCTGCGCGACATCGGCCGCGGGCAGCTCGGCATCTTCTGGTTCATCGGCCCGCCGGGCGCCGGCAAAGACTTCTTGGCCGAGATGGCCGCCGCGGTCTGGGGGGCGACGAGCCCCCACCCGGTGCGGGGCAGCTTTGACATCAACGTCACGAACGACCAGGAGACGAAGCGTTCGTTCGCCGCCGCGCAGGGCGCCGTCTACGCCCGTGCGAAGGAGGCCGGCAAGCGCCTCGGGATGGTCGAGACCCTCATTCAGGTCGCCGGCACCAGCACGCTGACCGCGCGCGGCATGCGCGAGAACGAGCGCAGTATCCCGAACTCGTTCGTCATCGTGGCCGACTCCGCCGAGGACCTGCCCGACCGCCGCGAGATCAGCCGCCGGACGGTGATGATCTCGGTCGCCGACATGGACGACTCGATCTCGAAGGGCGCCGTGCTCGAGGAGGTGAAGCGGGCCGCCCCAGGTCTGCTGCTCAACCTGCAGCGCCTCATCGAGTCGAAGAAGCCCGAGTGGTATTCGGGCCAGACCGATACCCGGTCTCGCCTTCAGATTCCGGTCGCCCTGTCCCGCCTCCTCGATGCCGTGTTGCCGGAGGTTCAGGGGCAGGATCTGAGCGACATCTTTGAGGCGATGATGGAGTTCGTCGCGACGCCAGGCGCAAAGGAGGAGGGCGAGCGCGAGAGGAAGAAGGCCATATCCCGCGGCGTCAAGGAGTCACTGGAGATGAAGACGCTCCCCTCCTACAGGATGTCGCTCTTCATCGACCAGATGAAGGGCATCGCCGGCTATCGTGAGCTGTTCGCGACCTTCGGCGACAAGGCCAGGACGCTCACGATGCGCATCATCCGCGAATCCGGTTACGCCGCCGTACGGACGGGCAAGGCGCCATATCTCGCGGTCAAGATCGGCAACGCCGAGTACGCCGTGAAGTTCACGCGCTGTAGCCGCAACTTCATCCTCGTCCCCGTCGAGGACTATGAAAAACAGGTCCTCTCTTCCGGAAAAGCCACGTCGCCGCCGCCGGCCACTCCAACGACGCAGGCAAACACCGCGGATACAAGCGCGGCGCCGCAGGCGACCACGCGTGCGCCGAGCGATGCACCGCCGAGCGACACGCCGACGGTCTTCAACGACGACGAGCTCCTCAACACCGAGGGCCCGGGTAGCGCGAAGGGTGGCACGCCGTGAGGCCGCGCGTCGAAGACTGCGTGTTCGTCGACTTCGAGACGGTCACGACGGGCGATCTGTCGTTGAAGAAGATGAGCACGTTCGAGTACCTGACCGAGCCGCGCTTCGACGTCCTCTGCGTCGCGATCGCCCTCGGACGAGGGGACGCCCACGTTTATTGGAAGGGCGCCCCCTCGTCCGCGGGCCTCGATCAGGCACAGGCCGTCTTGCGGAAAGCGGCCGAGGAGGGCCAGCGGCTCGTCGCGCACAACGTCGGCTTCGACGGTCTCGTCTGCAGGCTGCGGTGTGGTTTGGACTTCTCGGGATATTTCGACACCACCGGCTACGCCCGCTTCCTGGGCATCCAGGCGGGCCTCGCCAACGCGGCCGCGTTCTTCGGCAAGAACAAGCTCGAGGCGCCGCCCTTCACCGAGGCGAGCCTGCTGGACCCCGCTCTGCGGCAGAAGATGCTGCGGTACTGCGCGACCGACGCGGCCCTGGCGCGCTTCATCTTCAGCCGGGCTGTCGCGGATGAGCAGTACCCCGCCGCCGAGTTCGAGATCAACAGCATGACCGCCGCGGCCAATCTCCGCGGTCTCCGCGTCGACATGACAAAGGCGGCGGGGTTTGCGACGGAGCTCGCCAACCTGCGCGCTGAGACGTTGGCCGAATTCGCGTCGAGCTTCGACTTCGATACCAGCGACTTGTCGAAGACCAAGAAGGTCCTCGCCGTTCTCGAGGGCCGCTGGGGCATCAAGTTGACGTCCCTCGACAAGCGCGATCCAACCCGCGCCGATGCCATCGCGCACGCCCCTGAGGCCCAGCGGTTCCTCGCGCTTCGGCAGCGGCTTCAGACCTTGCGCAAGGCCGCGCAGAGCGCGAGCGCCTACGCCAAGATCCCGGGCGGCCGCATCTACAACTTCGCGCACTACTACGGCGCGCACACCGGCAGGTTCACCGCGGGGGGGCGCGACGCCGGCAAGCTCAACATCCACACGCTCTTCAAGACGAAGAACAGCGCCAAGATCCCGGAGCTCGGCCGCGAGCGAACCTTGATCGTGCCGACCGAGGGCTCCTCCTTCCGGGCGGCCGACCTTTCCAACATCGAGGCCCGTGTCGTCGCCTGGGTGGCGGGGGAGCAGGCGCTCCTCGACCAGTTCGCGATGCCGGGCAGCGACGTCTACATCTGGTTCGCGCAGCCGATCTTCCCGGGCGTGAGGATCGTCAAGGGCGGCGAGAACGACCACCTGCGCCAGCTCGGCAAGGAGGCCGTGCTTGGCCTCGGCTTCGGCATGGGCTTCGACAAGTTCCTCGAGCGTGTACGCGCCGCCGTGCCCGGCGTCGATGCGGAGCTCGTGAAGCGGATGTTCGGCGCGTACCAGGAGATGTTTCCGCGTATCCGCGGCGTACGTTATGCCATGCACCGGCGTTTCGCCCATGCGGTCGATCAGCACTTCGCCTCGCTCGCGGGGCCCTTCCCGATCCATCTGAGCCGCGAGCCGCCGGCGGCGGGACCGACGGTCGTAGTCGGCCTGCCCACGGGGCGCTCCCTGTTCTACCGCTCCGTCCTTGCCGAGGACGAGTTCGGGCCGCGTGGGCCACAGCGTGCCTTCTGGTACGCGCCGTCGGCAACGTGCCATCCGTCGGTCCGGTCGCGAGGGCGCGGTCAGGGACAGCGGCGATTCCTCGACGGCCAGATCCGTGCCCGGGTCACGCCCCAGGTGCTCATCGAGAACATCGTGCAGGCCATCGCCCGCGATCTGATGGTGCACCAGGCGATGCAGCTCGAGCAGGCGGGTCTCCGGGTGGCCTTCCATGCCCACGACGAAGTGGTGGTGGAGTGCAGCGCCTGCCTCTGTGTTGGTGCCGCCGCACGACGGCACGAAGACTCCTGCCCGTGGATCGCAGCCGGGAATGTCATGAAGACGATCATGTCAGCGGTCCCTCCGACGTTGCCTGGCCTGTCGGGGCTGCCCGTCGCGTGTGAGCTCAAGGAGGAGGTGAGAACAACCTACGCCGGGTGATAATCTCGAGCAGACAAGCGCTCGTAGCGCTCCAGTTTCGAATTCGCTCAAGGAGAACAAGCCAATGCAGATCTCATCTCTTGAAGATATCTATGTCGAGGTGCTCAAGGACGCGACCGCCACCGTGAAGAAGGTGAAGCGCGACTACCGTGCGGCGCTCGCCCGCATCAAGCGCGCTGAGAAGTTCCTCACCAAGAACGTCGAAGGGCTCGGGTACGAGTCGGAGCAGTGGGGGGCTCTCTATGGTGTCGAGCCGTTCACCTACCCGCCTCGGACCGCGGTCTACAACGGCGGGCTCGGCCGCGTTGCAGAGCAGACGTACATCATCCTCTTCGCCCATGACGATACCGGTTGGCCCCATGATGACACCAGCTGGCACTTCCGGATTGCTCCGACGCTTGAAACCGAGCGCGGCGTCACGATCCAGGACAACAAGTCCATGCGCCTCATCAACGCGCCGGCGGGTATCGTGCTTTGCTGCGCCGCGAACATCGAGACGACCGTGGTCGAGTTCCTCGACTTCCTCGCGGCCACGCTGGCAGCGTCGTACGATGGCAAGCCGGCGGAGGGTGCACCCTGCACGCCAGCGCGACGCCCTCAGGAGGGCAAGAGCGTGGCGGCGACGCAGGGCGGGGTGAGTGGCCGAATCAACTGAGCGGAGGACGACGTGTACGCCGCGGGGTCACCGGGCCGGCTTGGTGGCCCCGCGAGCGCGCGTTCGGACGGAGGTGGTCCGGTACGAGAAAGTGGAGACGTCTCCACAATCCTCCACGGCCGCGAGTCTGCTGCAGCAACGAAAGTTCGACGAGACCCGCCCCGACCCGGCGAGCGAAGAACCACCGGGCGCCCATCTCGATCGTACGCCGAGCTAGCGGGGAAAGCAGTCTTCTCCAACATGCTGCCGCCCAGGCAGATCGATTCGGCAGTGTCCCTAGAGGACCGATCAGGTTGATTTTGCGATAATTCTGGTCGCTTCGATGCAAGGCTCGACGGTCTCGTCGGGCCATGATCTCGTCCGCGTCCGGAGGTGCACGGATGGAACGATGGTCGCCGCCGGTGGAGCTGTCGCGGCAGGAGCAGGCGCTGATGAAGCGGCTGACGCGCGTGAGAGCACTGTTCGGCTTTCTCAGGCAGCACCGGCACGAGCTGTTCGATGAGACGTTCCAGGAGCAGCTGGAGGGCATGTACCGGACGACGGGGGCAGGCGAGGCGCCGCATCCACCGGCGCTGATGTGCATGGTCACGCTGCTTCAAGGCTACGTCGGCGCATCGGATGCCGAGGCGGTGGAGTTGTGCGTTGTCGACCTGCGCTGGCAGATGGTGCTCGGCTGCCTGGGTGCGGCGACGCCGCCGTTCTCGCAGGGCGCGCTGCAGGCGTTCCGAGAGCGGATGGTCGCGCACGAGATGGACCGGATGCTGCTGGAGCGGACCGTAGCGCTTGTTCGGTCCGGCGCGATGACGGAGGGCGAGAGGCGTGCGGTGTCCAAGGCGCTGCGCGTGGCCATCGATAGCCGCCCTTTAGCGGGGGCCGGGCGGGTTGAGGACACGATCAACCTGCTCGGCCACGCTGCACGCAGCATCGTCCGCGTCGTGTCGAAGATCACGGAGCGTCCGCCCGAGGAGATCTGCCGCAAGGCGGGCATCCCGCTGCTTCTGGCTCCCAGTATCAAGGCCGGGCTCGACCTGGACTGGAGCGACCCGAAACAGAAGGCGGCAGCGATTCAGATCCTGGAGCGGCAGGTCTCGTCGCTGCAGCAGTGGGTCGACCGCCACCTGGACGACGTCGTCGAGCAGCCGCTTCGCACCTATCTGGACGCGGTCACACAGGTTCGAGACCAGGACCTGGAAACAGCCGAGGATGGGACCGTTCGCATCCGGCAAGGCGTTGCGCCTGACCGCCGTGTCTCCATTGAAGACGCCGAGATGCGCCACGGTCGCAAGAGCCGCTCGAAGCGCTTCGACGGCTACAAGGAACATATCGCGCGCGACCTTGACCTTCCGGTCATCGTCGCCTGCGCGATCACGCCGGCGAATCGGCCCGAAGAGGAGGGGGCCGCGCCGATCGCCAAGGACATCCAGCATCAGGGGCTGCGCCTGGGTGAGCTGCACATCGATCGAGCCTACGTGAACAGTCCCGTCGTCGATGACGTGATCCGAGCGGGCGGCCAGGTGTTCTCGAAGCCTTGGGGGCAGCGGGCTCGCAGCCCGGAGCTATTCAGCAAGCGCGACTTCAAGATCAACCTGCGCGCCAAGACAATCACGTGTCCAGCGGGGCAGATCGAGGTGTTCGAACCGGGCGATACGGTCGAGTTTGATCCTGAGGAGTGTGGCGCGTGCCCCCTCCGAGCCAAGTGCACGCAAGCTGCCTCGGGGCGAGGGCGGACCGTGTCCATCGCCGAGGATGAAGCTCTGCAGGGCAAGTTCCGGAAGTTGCAGCAGACCGGAGCAGGACGCGCCGTGCTCCGGCAGCGGACAGCTGTGGAGCATGCGCTCGCCCATATCGCGGCGCGGAAAGGACACTGCGCGCGCTACATCGGCGCCAGGAGAAATCTGTTCGACCTCCGGCGCACCGCAGCCATCCAGAATCTTGAGGCGGCCCAGCGGCTGATCCAGGAGGCTGCATAACATATCGAAATTAGACGATTTTCAACATGTTCGGCGTTCTAGGGTACCCCCGTGGTGGTGGGCGCCGGCGGTGTGTCGTATAGGAAACGGGAAGAGTTCGGTAGGAGAACGCCCTGAACTGCTGGAAAGAGAACGCGTCGTCTCACTACTCTTTCGGAAGGACACAGGCTTCGGCGCGCTCAGGTTGCCCTGGTCTGCACGCAGGCGATCGCGCGATCCTCGATCTCGACCAGCCGATCAAAGTCATCCATATCCCGTTGTCCTGGCTCGCGCTTATCGCGGGGTCGAGCGCACTTCGGTGAAGCTGGGCTGCCCGCACGCTAAAGGGGAGTGCATCATGCACGCCCCTTGGCAACCCTGTGTACCCTGGCGGTCGAGCGCGCCCCGCTGCAGCTGGGCTGCCTGCACACCAAAGGGGTGTACATGATGGACACCCCTTAGCGCCCATCGACTGCCTTGCAGGCCGACCAGACGCACTCCAGCCGGTCAGCTGTCCACGGCAGGCGTGTACATCTACCCCACTCCGCAAGCACCGGGCTCCAGCGCGACCGGCCGATGCCAGTGTTGAACTTGTGGTCGCGGGTTGCCTGTCACTTAGGATTTATACGGACGTACGTGTGGCGAGCACATGATCGTCCTTCACGCTTCGCTCGTCCGGTTTCAAGTTCAAGATCCGAATTGTCCCTTCCTTGTACATCTTCCAGACGAGCTTCCCGAGCTCGGGCCTCGTGACGTGGTGCGCTTCGAGCAGCTCGGGCCACAACTTCCGGAACTCGAGCGAATTCTTCGTCGCAAGCCGGGCGAGAACATCACGCGGCGCCTGCGCGAGAGCGCGGGCATGCAGCGATTCGTAGCGCGAGTCCGTAGCCGGCGGCGCGGCGAGCAGCGTGAGCTGTCCGGTCTTCTCTTCCTTGGCTCGCAGCGCTGCCTGATCGCGAACGCTCGCCGCCTCGGCGCCGATCACCTTCCGCTCGGCGTCGCGGAAGACCTCCAGGACCGCGGGGCTGTTGCCGCCGACGACGAGGCGAAACTTCGTCCGCTCCACGGTCGGATGGGGGATCGCAAGATCCGCGGCGTACTCTACTCCGCACTGCTCCTTGAGCTGGCGACGGTAGAGCGCGAAGAGCTCCTCCTCGCTGAGGGCCGCCGGCATGTCGCGGTCCGCGAGCCCGAAGAACTCGCGCATCTGCTCGCGCAGGAAGTGCCGCGGGTCGTCCTTGAACCGGTTGATGTGATCGAACATCACGTTCACGAGTACGTCGCGCTGCCGCGAGTCTGCGAGCAGCGGCGCGATGAAGCGCATCGCCGCGCCCTTCCACCCCGTGGGGTCGACGAAGATGAAGCCCGGGTCTCCGTCAAGGAGCCGTCGGATGTTGCCGACGTGCGTGCCGAACTCGCCGGGGAACGCCTGCGTACGGACACGCCCCGTGCGCCCCTCGATGAAGCGCTGGAGGTTGGCGAACGCGTGCGGATCTTTCTCGACGAAGTAGGCGTCGACGTCGATCGGGTAGCCCTTGTCGTGCCACGTGGAGGCCGCCGCTTCGAGGGCATCGAGGCCGATGGCGATCGACGTGTCGGCGAGGGCAGCGTCGTTCGCCTGCCACGGCCCCGCGAAGCCGTCGACGTAGCAGAGGCGGACGCGGCGGTGCTGCGCGAGCGAGCCGAGCTTGTGTCCCCAGGCAAGGAGGTACTCCTTGAGGACGCGGTGCTTGAGGTAGCTCTGCTCTCGGCCCTGGTACTGCGCGGGAACTTGCACTGCTCCCCCTGTGCTCGGGCCCCCTTTCGGTCAGCCCGTCCTTGCCCTAGGATACTGCACGCGTGCCCAGATGAGCGGACTATGAGTGACCAGAGCGCGATCGAGTGGACGGACGCGACGTGGAACCCGGTGCGAGGGTGCACGAAGATCTCACCGGGCTGCAAGCACTGCTACGCCGAGACCTTCGCGGAGCGGTTTCGGGGGGTGCCCGGTCACCCCTTCGAGCAGGGCTTCGACCTGCGCCTCGTGCCCGAAGCGCTTGAGCTGCCGCTCCGCTGGAAGCGGGGCCGGTTCGTCTTCGTGAACAGTATGTCCGATCTGTTCCACGAGGACATCCCGCTCGACTACATTAAGAAGGTGTTCTCGGTGATGCGTGCCGCGAAGCAGCACCAGTTCCAGGTGCTGACGAAGAGGGCCGAGCGCCTCGAAGAGCTCGCCCCGCAGCTCGAGCTCGCGCCGAACATCTGGCTCGGGGTGAGCGTGGAGACTGCCGCCTACACGTGGCGCATCGAGCACTTGCGGCGTGTGCGCGCCGGCATCCGGTTCCTCAGCGTGGAGCCGTTGCTTGGGCCGATCGACGGCCTACCGCTCGCGGGGATCCACTGGGTCATCGTCGGGGGAGAGAGCGGGCACCGAGCACGGCCGATGGCGCCGGAGTGGGTGCGCTCGATCCGGGACCAGTGTCGGCGCGACGGAGTGCCGTTCTTCTTCAAGCAGTGGGGCGGGGTGATGAAGTCGCGGACGGGACGGGTGCTCGACGGTCGGACGTGGGACGAGATGCCGAAGATCATCCGGGGCGCCGGGCAACCAGCAGAAGCGCGCGGCGAACGGCGCGTTCATCTTCCCGTCGGCGTGTAGGGCGGCGCATCCGGCGCGGCACCTCGCCGAGGCCATCAGCAATAATCCCACGCGCCGAATCGTTTCCGCCATCAACTTGACGGCCTGGCTCGACGAGCTCACAGCGGAGGACCAGTGTCTGCTCGAGCTGCGCCGGCTCAACTTCTACAAGAAGCTCTACGCTGCCGACGGCGTGCCCGACGAGGTGGTCGCCTGCCTCGAGCAGAAGATGATCAACGCCTATGCACCGTGGCGTCGAGGAACAGCAGGTGCTCGCCTCGCGGTGGATCAATGGCGAACGCGATCTGCCCGACTTCCTCGTTCGGTACCAGGACTGGTTACACGAGCCCCTGGATCGGTGCAGCAGGATTACGATCGAGGCGCTGTGCCCGGTGGCGTGATCCGGCCGGCGTGGGGGAGAAGAGAGGCGACCGTTCGCTCTTCTTCTACCCCCCGCGACGATATGACGGCGCAGACCCTGTTCGGCACTCCGGGCGTGAAGTCCAATGGTGTACGCCGGGGGAGGGAAGAACCACCTTCAACTCGCCAGTAGCTGCGATCACAAGCCCTCGAGAACGATCAGGATTCATATGTCCTGGGACCTCCACAGGCTTCGCCGGGCGGCGGGCCTGGAATGACACGTCGGTGATGGTTGACGGCGGTGTGTCGTATTGCGGACGGGAACAGATGGGCAAAAGAACGGCTCCCGGGTCGATGAAGGGGACGAGTCATTGGGATGCCCGATCGATGACGACCGGGGCCCAGTGATGCTCTCGACCAACATGGGCAGAGCTCTACCCGTGTGAAGAGGTACGGGGAGAACGACTATGCCCTGAGCTCGTCGGGGGGACGCGGCCGGTGCAACTCGGGCGCGGTCGGCAGGGTAATTCGCGACGTCGTGACGATCTGCGGGCGAGCCTTAGCCCCGAAGCGCACCGGTGTGCAGCGGGAGCCGAAGAGCTGGCTGTCGGAGGGCCCCCCTTTGGTGTTCGTCGAACCGATCACCGCGGTCGCGCGATCGCCACTCGGTTCGATACGAGACGCGACATGAGCTGCGCCAGGATCCCCTCGTCCTCCGGACTGTATTCGCCCGCGGGGATGCCCTCGTGGATAGACGGCACCGGTTCACTTTCCGGCGCGGAGAGCGTGGCCGCCAGACGGCGCTCCAGCTGCTCACGCGCGCGATCTCCAGCGCGCCGGAGCTCCGCCTGGATCATCTCGACCACCTCGATGCGTACCGCGACGGCGATGCCGCCTTCGGCTCCGACGAGGTACTTCGGCGGGATCTCGCCGTCGCCGATGAACAGCGTCTGCGCCTGCTCGGCCAGCTCGTCGAGCACGACGACCCGGTGCTGAAGCCGCTCGATCTCCACGAGCAACGCCTTCACCGACGTGGTCCTTTGCGCACGCCCGCTCACCTTCGATTGATCATGGCGTCGGCGCGGTGACGGCGCCCTTGCCCGGGAGTTTTCTGTCGAGCTCGGGGTGGCCTCGGACGGGCTGCTCTCGGTGGTGGTCTCGGGCGTCATCGTCATCGGCCTCGTACCTCCCGGAACTTCAAGGCCGCCTCGATCCGTGGGCGGAGCGCATCGAACCGATCGCGGTCACCGCGCACGATCTCCTCGGCGAGCGCGCGAGCAAGATCCAGTCCGGCCGAGAGGAGGCCGTCACGTTGAAGCAGTCGCAGGAGACGATCCTCTTCCCGTCCGCCCAGCTTCCACGCGGTCATACGTACCTCCCGCTGCTCCCGGGTCCGCCTCCGCGAGCAGATGGAGCAGCTGAGCCCGCCGTGGCCGTTAGCGTAGAGGATCTCTTTTGGCCGGCCACAGGAAGGGCACAGCACCGCGAGGTGATCACCACGGCCGCTCTTCTTGCGCCCGAGCGACACCCGCTGCGCTGCCGGTACGCCTCCCGGCGGTGCCAGGACGCAGACGTCGACGTGGTTGATCTTCCAGATCTGGTCACCCAGCACGCGCCGCACGTCCTCGATCCGCAGTTCGCCAAGTCGGGCAAGGGGCGCATCAAGTCTCATCGCGCCCCCCTTGAAGCTCGAGGAACCTGCGCTGGGCTCGGAGGGAGGTGGCGGTCGTCAGCACGTGCTCGACACGGCGTCCGATGGCACCTGCGACCTGGGTGACCTCGCGGAGCACCTTGCTGATGGCAAGCACCCCGCGCACGTCGCCGCTCACGGCTTCGCGGAGCTCACGTGCCAGCTGCTCCTGCGCCTCGGACAGCTCGACGTAGATCGCGAGCTCGCGGCTGGCGACGTCGTACAGGAGCGTCTCGGCGGCGCTTGGGCGTGGGGCCGAGGCGAGCAAGAGCGCCCTGACCTCGTCCCGGCGCTGGGCGAAAGGATCGGCAGCGGGCGAGATCGTAGCCGGCGTTCGCCCCGAGGCGGTGCTCGCAGTGGGCTCGCCATGGGCGGCGACGCCGGGCATGTTCCCCGGACCGCTGGCCGCATGGTTGGGCACCGCACGGCTCGAGAGCAAGGCTTCGAGAGCCGGATCAAGCCGACCCTGCTGCCCGCGCTCGGAAGGTTCCAACTTCGAGCGTGATGCGCCCTGGGTTCCGCGGCGCCTGTTCGGCGGTAGCGTCTGGCTCATTGTGATGATCCTCGCGGGCCTTGCCTGAGATCGTCGGTCATCGGGTCGAAGCGCCCTCGCTGCGGAGGCATCGGCATGACGCGCCCCGCAGCTCGGTACTCGAGAGGTGATCCTGCTCAGGACGCCTGGACAGCCGCGGCGTAGCGCCCCGTACGGTGGACCCGCTCGGCCGCGTCAGCGCATTTGCGGAGGATCTCGAGCGCCCTCGGATCGAGTGCAGGAGAAGTCGGTGTGATCGGCGCCGGCGGGCTCGGAGGAGCAGCGGGCGCGACCGCGGCCTTCACACCGTGCTCCATGCGGCTCGGAGGCGCCGCACGGCATCTCTCGAACGCCTCGGCGAGCGAGCCGCCTCCGCTGGCGTTCATCCTTGCCACGGCCTCGGTGAGAGCGGCGTCTCCGCTCGCGTTCATCCTCGCCGTCGCATCGGTGAGTGCGTGCGGGCCGGTCGCCAGCTCGGCAGCCTTGGTGAGCGATCGGTCATACGCCGCGAGCGGGATCGTCGTGCCCGCGGTGGGAGTCCTGGTCTCGATCTGTTCCATCGTCACGCCTCTTTCGTGGAAGCCGCCTCAGCTGACAGCTTCAGCCGATGTCATTCGGCCACAATGTTCCGTCGAAAGAGAAGCCCCCCTGGATCACTGCGGCGGCACCGACAACGAGATGGGCCAGCGGTGTTCTGAAGCCGCCTTGTTTTCACGGCTGAATCGTCAGGTCGTCCTTCACGTCCTTGAATTACTTGCCGCACCCCCGCCCCGCGTTGTTCGGACCGAACGGTGTGCATGAACGGGCCTAGACGGTGGCCGGTGTCGAGCCTCTCTTACGCTACCCTGAGCGCGACAAGCTTGCGCTCACTGGAGCCCCGGATCGTGCCATGCCTGTGCGCGGCAGCGCAGCTCGCAAGGTCTACGAGTCCGACGACCGAACGGCATCCATGAAGGGCCGGCGGCGCGTAAGCTACGGCTCGGTCACGATGAAGCGGAAGCCATCCACAGGGAAGAACAGGCGGGAGCGGTTCTCCACCAAGGAGAAGCTCCTCGCGCAGCTCCTCCCGCAGTGCACGAAGGAGTACGAGAAGGCGTTCGGCCATGTCTGGAGCCCCGATCGCATGGCCCGGGTTGAAGCTCTCACGCAGCGATGGAGGGTCGAGGCAGAAGCCTGGCGCGTGATGTACGAGTTCCGGAAGGCCGCGGCCAAGGCCCTGGAGTTCTTCGAGAGCCGTGGGCTCGAGTTGAGACGGCCGGACAACGGGCTCTTCTACGCCTACAGGCTGCACAAGCTCGTGACGCAGCGCCGCCGCTTCCTCGAGTCGCTCGTGAACGATGTCCGGGAGGACTACGAGCGGCCGGCCGACAGGCGGCACTGGCTCGCCTGGACCATGAACTTCGCCACGCCGAACGCGTTCGCGAAGCTGCCCCAAGATCTCCCCTACGGCCGGAAGCTCTCGAACCGCGAGCTCGCGATCCTGAGCATCCTGACGACCGACGGTGAGGAGGTCGACTTCAAGCGCGACATGACCGTCAGCGATGCGATCGAGCAGGAGCTGCGACGGATGGCGAGGGCAGCGGAACGGGCGCCGCTACGTTTGAAGAAGGTGGGCTCAGGTTACGCGAGCGCGACCACGTCTGACGGAGATGACGGCGCGGGCGATGTGCCGGAGTAAGCCGGCCGGGATCTGCGGGGGTAAGCTCGGAACAGTGCGCCACGTGTAGTGTTCCGTAGCTCGCGAACCCCCGATCGCTAGCTTCGAGAGCATGAGCCAAGGGGCAAAAGATATCGGCCTTTCGGCCGAGGAACGGCGTGCGCTGTACGACCTCATCGAGAAGCTCGGCGAGCGCGCTCTCCTGGCCGAGCTCAACGTGTCGCGCCAGGCGCTGGGCCGGGCTCTCGCCGGTCTCGGCGTCCGTCGCGGCACCATCGCGCTCGTGCGCGGCGGCCTGGCTTCGCCGAAGCTCCGCGCGAGCCTCGAGAGCAGCACCGTCACCAGCTCACACCGCGATCTGTCACGAGGGGAAGGCGCGACGTGAGCGAGCACGTCCAGCCGCTCGCAACGACCGCGCGGTGTGTCGCCACGCACCTGCCCATCCTCACCACCAGCTCGGAGAGTGCTGCGCCGCTGCTCGCCACCGGTGCCGTTCGGTTCGTGCCCATGGGCCACCACCGGAAGCTCGCTCCCGTCGAGCGCCTGCCGACCGGGAGCCGTCCGCATCCGCGTGCGCAACGCGCGTTCGTGCCGACGACCGACGTAGCCATCGCGGTCGCGTGCAGCGACGCCTGTCCCTTCAGGAGCGGCGGCTGCTTCGCCAAGGCCGGCTTCACCCGCTTCAAGGCCCGGGAGCTCGACGCGGCTGCGCGTAGCCTGACGGCGGACCAGGTCATCGCGGAAGGGGTTCGCCTTGTTGACGCCGCCTTCAACAATCGACGCGTCACCGAAGACGGTGCGCGGGGCGGTCGCGACCTCCGGCTGCATGCGGGGGGCGACGTCGGCTCCGCTCTGGCGGCTCAGCTCCTTGCCGGTGCTGCTAGGCGCTGGCGAGACCGCGGCGGCAGCGCTGTCTGGTCGTTCACCCACGCCTGGCGCGAGGTGCCGCGCGAGGCGTGGGGTTCGGTCTCGGTGCTCGCATCGGTGGAGCAGCCGGAAGGCGTCGAGGTCGCGCCTGCAGGGGGCTACGCGGCCACGATCGTCGTCGATGAGCTCCCCTCCGACGAGGCGTTCTCGCTGCCGGAGTCGAACGCGAAGATCGTCTCGTGCCCCGCTGAGGGGAGGGGCAAGACGTGCGTGGAGTGTAGGTTGTGCCTCGACGCTGACAAGCTGGCCAGGCGGAACCTCGCCGTCGCGTTCGAGGCGCACGGGCCGACTGCTCGCCCAGTGCGCGAGGCTCTCGTCCAGCAGCGCGTGCTCGTCGTCGAGCGGCCGGGTGCCGATCAATCCCGAGGACGGTGAGCGAGATGAACGGGCACGACCTCATCGAGGTGAGCGAACCGCAGCTCGCCGCGGCGGCGCCGGGTGAGCAAGCTCCGGTCGCAACGCGGGATAACAAAAGTAGAGGGGACCGCGCTCGCAGCGTCAGTCTCCCGCATCTTCTTCCGGTTGCTGAGGTAGCCGCCGTTCTCGGCGTGTCCACCCGGATGGTTCGCCGCCTCATCAAGTGCGGCGAGCTCGTCGCCTACCGGATCAAGCGACAGCTCCGCGTCGATGCCGAGAGCGTGACGCACATCCTCGAGGTCTCTCGCGTCGGGGCCTTGAAGTGGACTGCACCATGCCGAAACGAAAACACATCTTTGGCCAGCATCATCTCGCCAGAAGGCGCGGCAAGAACAAGTTCTGGACCGGCTGGCTCAACGGTCGCGAGGTCTCCCTCGGCACGGCCGATCGCGTCGAGGCCCAGCGCAAGCTCGACGAACTCGCCGCCCGGCGCGCGTCAGAAGACCCTGCCGCAGAACGCGGAGGAGCTGAAACGCGAGCTCCGGCGCCTAACCCGCCGCTCCTGAGCGAGCTCGCGATGCTCTACGCCGAGCACTGCCGGCCGCCGAGGCACACGAAGAAGACGGCCAACTCGTACGCCCATCGTGTCGCGTTCTTCGTCGAGGCGATGGAGAAGAAGAATATCACGCGCGCGGACCAGGTGACGTTCAAGGTGATGTCGGCCTACGTTCGCGAGCGCTCGGCCGACGTGTCGGCCGCGACGGTCAACCGCGACCTGACGCCGATCCGGCGGATGTTCGCTTTCGCCAAGCGTGAGGGGCACATCGAGAAGAACCCGTTCAAGCACGAGGACTTCGAGGAGCTCAAGCTTCGCGAGCCGCGACCGAAGCCGAACGCCCTGGCGCTGTCGCCGAAGCAGGTCGACATCTTCCTCGCGAAGGCCGACGAGATGGCGAAGCCGGGGTACGCGGCGCTCTTCCGGCTCACAGCGGGGAGCGCGATCCGCATCGACGAGGCGCGTCACTACGAGCCCGGCAACATCGACGTGCAGCGCGGCATCTTGACGATCACGCCGAAGAAGAACTGGACTACGAAGGGGTACCGGTACCGCGACATCCCGGTCTCGAAGAACACGATCGACGCCTTGCTCGCCTTCGTCGGCGTTCGCGACAAGATCGCGCTCGACGACAAGGCCGTGTGGAACGAGATCCAGCGCGTCCGCCAGGCGGCGAGGCTGCCGAAGTTCTCCATCCACGACCTGCGGCGGGCATGGGCCAGCGCCATGCACAAGAACGGCGCGAGCATCAAGCAGGTCAGCGTCTGGCTGGGGCACTGCGCCGTCCAGGTAACGGAGCGGTACATCCGGATCTTCGAGACCGACTCCACGGGGCACGAGTTCCTACCGCGCTGACACGGGGGAGAGCGCGCCGAGATAGGCCGCTCTTTCTAGCCCCAATCTCGCGCTGCCCACCGGATGCGCACTTCGCGCATCATGAGCACCCAATCCGTGCGATCGTGAGCGGCGTTCTGGGCATCATGATCGGAGCTGTTACGGTCACGGCCACCAAGCCAAGACCGGGAGAATTTGTCCCTCGCATCGTGACGTCAACGGGTAGGAGGCGAGTGGGCCTGACGCGGCAGCGTTCGTCTCCCATGTGGCGGCGATCTCCGGCGAAGCGCAATCGGCTCGGAGCTCCGCCGTGCGCGACGAGCAAGTTCGGCTCCTCAGGTTCGTCGAGCGTCTGGAGCCGATGCGCCCTCGGCAGTAATCACGGTGTCCGAAGTGCCTTCCTCCGGTCGGGCGGCTCGCCTCTTGGCGACTTCCTCCTCCAGCTTCTTTCCGTAGAGTTCGGCGAAATCCATGACTTCCCGCGACCGAATCGGAACGCTCGGGCCCTTATAGTCCTCATAAGAGTGACCGTCGATCGCACGGATGAAACTCAGCTTGGCGCCGACCCTGACCTCTGCGTGGTGGACCACGATGAACCTGCTCATCTTGCCGTCCTCGCGCCTGATCATCGGGCTGGTCGCAACGTGCTTGTCGTACACCGATGGGTGCTTCGCTCTCGCCTGCTCCAGGTCACTCAGGGCGGCGTCGGTCATCCTCCTGTCGTCGAAGTAGAAACAGGAATACGCGTTCACCGCTTGCATCCGATTGAGTTGGGCGACGTCCGCCGGGCCTGCCTTGCAGACGGAGCTCTTGCCCCCGTACTCGTAAGTGGAGGGATCGAAGACGGCGAGCACCATGCTTGGCGATAGCGGCAGGAAGAGCTGGAGCCCCTTCAACGCCATTCCTGTACTGGTGGGATAACGCGAGAGAATCGGGTGGTGCTCAGCGAACTGGTTGTAGGCGACGACTGGATGGTCGGCGATGACGAAACCAGGTGTCCGTGCCGTCGTGATGAACTTGACATTCATGTCAAGGAGGATCGGATGCGTCTTCGCGGCGAGCCAAATCGCCTCGTGCTGCTCGCCCTGGATGCCGATCTCGACGCTCTCCAGATCCTCTGGGCTGATCTCGGTGCTCTTGTTGAGGACGAGACTGTCCCTGAGCGTCTGCTTCGCGAACGCTCCCGTGAACTTGCTGAGGTGCTCGGCCGCTCCACGGGTCCGGGCGTGCTGGTAGGCGACGAAGAGCTTCAAGCGGTGTACGTCCTCGTCGCGCAGGATCGCGAACCGCTCGGGCGCGAGGTCACCGAAAAAGGTCGCCATCTTGCCCTCCTCCTCGGCGAACGACTTCTCCATCACCTGATCGGCGCCGTAGAAGTAGTCCTCCTGGCACTGATCCCGGAGGCTGGCTCGGTCGATGCGCTTGCCGTCGATGAAGAGAGAGAGGCGTTTTCCGTCCTTCGAGAAGTTCCGAAGGATCATGCGGGGCACGTAGTGCTGGCGCTTCGTCTCGCCCTTCCGCTCGCTCATCGTGCAGCCTCCTGTGAGGCGAGGATAAGCAAAGCGGTTTCGCGCGCTTAGATCAAGGCCGGCGGCGGCCAGGCTAGGGCTCGAGGGCCGGGACGGCACTCGGGTGCGAGCGGGGAGGGGGCAAGGGGTTCGGTGGGCCCTTCGGCACTCGAAGCGCGCACACTGGAGGGGCCTGCGGGTACGCTGGCGACCCTGGAGCGCCGAGGAGGTGGAGCGCGACGAGGAGGTGGGTGGTGCTGCGTGTCGTGAGCGGAGGACTGTGGACAGAGCTGCACCGGCTTGCGAAGAAGAACCGTCCGCACCTCGGCGCGGTCGCCTACGTCACGTCCGACGAGGCGGTGAAGTTCGGGAAGGGCGACACGCTCATCTGCGACGCGACCGACGCCGCGATCAGGTCGGGCCAGACCTCGGCGGCCGTTCTTCGCCGTGCGCATGACCGCGAGGCTAGGCTCTTCTCATCCCCCGGGTCGCACGCGAAGGTCTCCCTCCTCGGGCGCGTCGCCGTCGTCGGGTCGGCGAACCTCTCGGCGATGTCGGTGAACGAGCTCGAGGAGGCGGCGCTGATCTCCGACGATGCCCGCGCCGTGTCGGGCGTGCGCCTCCTGATCGAGAACCTCGTGCAGGCGGCCGACGAGATCGACGAGAGCTTCCTCCGCCGGATCGAAAAGTTGCCCGTCGTGCAGGCTCAGCGCGGAAGTCGACGGCGGCGGTCAGTCCGACTCGTGAAACCGAGGGCCTGGTTGATCAGCGTCGTGCCGCTCGAGGGGGACAAGCACGCGGACGAAGCCCCGGTCGTCGAGAGCGAGCGCGCGAAGGCAGGGGAGGAGACGCAGTTCTCCGACAGCGAGCCCGGCTACATCCGGTTCACGGGACCTCGAGCTTCCGTCGGTCCGCCAAGCCGGGCAACTTGGTCATCGCAGTCTGGCGCCCCAACGCGAAGTCGTCACGGGCGCACGTATTCGCGCCGGAGCCTCTGGTGAGACGGAAGGACAAGAACGGGGCGACGCACCTCTTCGTCGAGGAGTATGCGGACCGCGAGGACATCTGGATCTCGTGGACCGAGTTCCTGCGCCTATGGCGGAGGACGACATCGAGCCGACCGCCGGGCGTCAGATCGACCCGTGAGCCGGAGCACCGTGAGACGGCGCCGCCGGGACAGCGGATGCGGGGCGCCGGTGGCGGCTGCATGGGGAAGTAGGCCGTGCATATGGGGCTCGGTACGGCTGTGCTGGCAACCCGGAGGGTCCGGAATGGGGGGCATGGCGCAGGTGTAGGGAAGAGAGCGACAAAGAGTTCGGGAAGGATGGAAGAGTTGGGCAATGGGTGGAGGCGGCATGATAGAAGGAGAGGGCGAATCGGCCGCGAGCGGTAGAGTGCGATGCAGATCGCGGGGGGCGCTCACAAGGTCGGCAGGTGTTTGAAAAGACGAAGGAATTCGAGATGGCCGGGGACGTGCGGAGCGCCGCCGACGCCCGGTGCCGGGGGGTGAAACGGGAACCTCTCGCAAACTGGGCTGTAAATGCGCGAAATATCTTTTAGATTGCGAGATCTATCTCTGCCCCGGAAAGGGGGCGGCTCCATTGAAGCCACAGCCATGCAGACTCCAGATCTGCGAACGTCAGGAATCTCTGCCGCTGAAAGGCGGCGGCTCCATCGAAGCAGCTCGGCCCGAATCTCCGTTCGCGTCATTCGATCCGCCTATTTCTGCCGCTGAAAGGCGGCGGCTCCATCGAAGCACTTCGAGTCCGTCCAAGAGGAACTCCTCGAGCGCCCGATCTCTGCCGCGAAAGGCGGCGGCTCCATTGAAGCAATGTTGATCCCACCGTGCCCGCGACTCTGACGTGGGCTCTCTGCCGCCGAAAGGCGGCGGCTCCATTGAAGCAATGTTGATCCCACCGTGCCTGCAACGTTTAGTTGGGGCATCTCTGCCGCTGAAAGGCGGCGGATCCATTGAAGCACACCGCGGCACAAGGTGGACCGGTGAATCCGGTCAGGATTCGGCTGCCTCATGTCGAAGTGACCGTGAAAGCCATGCTCGTCATCATCTCCGCCTACCGCTCGAGGCGCTACCGAGCACGAAGGTAGGAGCCGTTTCGAGGCGTAGCCCCTGCTGCTGGACGTTCTTGGCGATCGGCGCTGGCCCCTCTCCGTTCGCAGGCCGATTCGCCGGCGTGACCGTGCAGACGACGATGACGGGAAAGTCAAGGTCGCGCACGATATGTTCCTTGTAGCTGTCGAACCGCCTCGAGCGGCTTTTGCGGCCATAACGCATCTCGACGTCCTCAATCGAGACGCGGCCGTCACGTGCAACGCCTTGCCGGATTGCGGACGGTCCCATCCTCGGCTGTTTCCAGACCCTGGTCTCGCACCTGCGTGAGCGCATCCAAATAGGCGCGTAGCGGCTGCTTTACGACGTCGTCCAGATGGCGGTCGACCCATGGCTGCAGTGACGAAATCTGATGCTCCAGGATCCGAATCGCCGCCGCATCGCCGCCGCGTTGCTTCGGTCCGGTACATGCTCTCCAGCTGCTCCTGAAAGGTCTCATCGAACAGCGCGTGCCGGTGCAGCCTGCGAAAGCCGAACAGTGCCCTCAGGCGGATCAACCGCTTCATGAGCGCCTGTTCCTGCCGCGACATCTCCACCGGCGGCGACCATCGTTCCGCCCCAACCACCTTCGGACACGGACGAGATCATGGCCCGGTGAGACCGCCGAGCCTTCCACCGGAGCACCAAAAATTCTCACAAAATCGACCTGTTCGACGTTCTAGGAAATCGACTCGGGTTGTTCTAGTCTCCGACCGCCCCGTTTCGGCGTGCAGCGCGACGATCGGCTCGCGCGGGCGAGCTAAGGGAGATGCACTTCAATACGTTCTTCATTAAGGCCACCGGCTTCGGACCCTACCGGTGGCAGCAGCGCGTCGCGCGTGACGGACTGCCTGAGGTGCTCTCGATACCCACCGGGCTGGGTAAGACCGAGGGGGTAGCGCTGGCCTGGGCGTACCGACGCTTGGTCGCGAAGGCGCCGGCTACGCCGCGACACCTGGTCGTTTGCCTCCCGATGCGCGCCCTCGTGCGCCAGACCCACGACCGCTTGGCGCTTGCCTTCGCCAAGCTGCATGCAGCCGGGCTGCCCGAGGTGCGCGTTCATGCGCTCGTCGGCAGCACGCGGCGCGAGGAGCAAGACGCGTGGGTCGCGCATCCCGAGAGGCCGTGGGTGCTGGTCGGGACGCAGGATCAACTGCTCTCCCGTGCGCTCAACCGTGGTTACACCGCGAGCCCCTACGATTGGCCTATCCACTTCGGCGTGCTGAACAACGACTGCCACTGGGTCCTCGATGAGGTGCAGCTCATGGGCCCGGCCGTGTGGACGTCGGCGCAGCTCGATTGGATGCGGCGACTGCGGTTTGGCACGTTGTTGCCGTGCTCCACGACCTGGATGAGCGCCACCGTGGGCACGAACTTCCTCGACACCAGGGATCGACGTGACGGCGGTCTGCGCGCGCCCGTGCCGCTGGAGCTCGATGCGGCGGACGCCGAGCTCCCCCATTCGAAGCTCCGGCTCCGTGCGCGCCGGCCGATCACTTGGTTCGAGCTGAGCACCCCGCCTGCAGGCGCGAGGAGCAAGCGCTCGGCCAAGGCGAAGGAGCCAGCGCAGCAGGGCGGCAGGGCAGCGAAAAAGCCGGTTGCGCCGGAGGCCGAGGCGATCGCGGACGCCGTGCTCGCCGCGCATACGCCCGGTACGCTGTCGCTCGTTGTCTGCAACACCGTGCGTTCGGCCCAGGCGATCTTCCGCGCGCTCCCGGGAAATGCGCCGCGCGTGCTCCTCACGTCACGCTTCCGAGCGGCCGATCGCGCCGCGCACGAGGAGGCTCTCCTGCGCTTCGAGGAGGCTCGAAAAGAGGAGCCGGACCGCCCGGTCCCGGGGAGCCCCGGGCTGATCTGCGTCGCCACACAGGTCATCGAGGCGGGAATCGACGTCTCCGCGCGGCGGCTCTGGTCCGAGATCGCGCCCTGGGCGTCAATCATCCAGCGGCTCGGGCGATTGAACCGGGACGGCTGCGACAACCACGCCGCCCGCGCCGTCATCTTCGAGGCTGTGCGCAATCCGCGCCACGCTGAGCCGGTGGAAAAAGACCGTCTCGGTCCCTACACGGCCGACGCGATCGCGATCTCCAGGCAACTCCTGGCGGAGCTGGTCCCGCTGTCGCAGCGCATGCCGGCTCGTGATGCGCTCGCCAAGATCGAGCGCGGCAAGCTCCGCCCGCGCGTGACCGAGGCACTTGCCGCACCCGTCGCGCCGCTGCCGCGGGCGGTGGACGTGCACGGCCTCTTCGCCACCGAACCCGATGTGCATGGTGGCTTCACGGACGTGAGCCCATTCGTGCGTGATGCCGATCCCAACGCGGACGTGCAGGTCTTCTGGCGGGACTTCAAGTCACCTCCGTGGCGGGATGCGACGACCGGGCCGACCTTCGACCCGCGCGAGGCGTGTGCGGTCTCGGTTCACGCGCTGCGTGACTTCCTTTCCGGAGTCGATGCCTACGTGTGGGATGCAGACAGCGGTCAGTGGCAGAGGAAGACGGCCGCGGCGCTGCGACCGGGGATGGTGGTGATGCTCGCAGGCAGCGCGGGTGGGTACCATCGTGATCTCGGCTGGACCGGAGAGCGGGGCGATCGGCTCGCCGAGCTCGAGCCGCCTGGCCCGGGAGGGCGCACGTATGACGATGATCACCGGAGCCGCCGTGATGCTGGACGCGTGACGCTGGACGTCCACCTGCGGGACGCTGAGCGCGAAGCGCGCACGCTGGTGGACGGGCTCGGTCTGGCGAGCGACCCCCTCGGCCGCGCCGTGGTGCTCGCAGCCCGCGAGCATGACATCGGTAAGGCGCATCCGGCATGGCAGGGCAAGCTCGGCAAAGCGAGCACAGACATGACGCTGTGGGCGAAGTATCCCGTGGATGGCCAGTTCCGCCCGGGCATGCGACACGAGGCTGCGACGGCCCTCGCGATGATGGCTCGCCTGCTGCGCGGCGAGGCCGATTTTCCTGCGCTCAGCGTGTATCTCGCGGCGGCGCACCACGGCAAGGTCCGGACGCACCTCCGGGCGCGGACGATGGACGGCGAAGATGTATGCGGCGTGCCACGGGACTCGGGCCCGTTGCCGATCGGAGCTGGGCAGCCGCTGGATTTCGGTTGCGCCGCCGATGGGGCAGAGGGCGAGTTCACCGATCAAGGTTTCCTCGTCGCGAGCCCCGGCTGGACAGGGATCGTCTCCGATCTGCTCGGCCCCCATCGCCCCGATCGGCCATGGGACACGGGGAGTGTGCCTGCGGGTGAGCCCCGCGACCTGGGACCCTTCCGGCTCGCGTACCTCGAAGCGCTCGTGAGGATCGCGGACTGGCGTGCCAGCCGGATACCTTCGGAAATTCGCGATGATCGGTAAGCGTCAACCTCTGCCCGTCGTGTCGTGCCCTGGCCTCCACCTCGACAGCCTGGGCCACTACCTCGCCGCGCTCGGCCTCCTGGAGGTCACCGCGAAGACCTGGCCGAGCGTGCGCGGGGCGTGGCGCGAGGAGAGCTTCTGTCTGGTGGGCGGACCGCCGGATCTCGTCAGCCTCGCGCGTGCGATACGCGATACAGTTCGCCAGCGCGGGTTCCGCTCTTACCATCGTGAATGGAAGGTACCGCAGAAGCGGGACACAAAGCAGAGCTCCGCAGAAAACGTGGCGGCATGGCGCAGCACGTGCAGCGAGGAAGACCGCGATCTAGTAGATGCGCACATCGTCACTACCGCTCGACTCTGCTTCAACCCCATGCTGGGGACCGGCGGGAACAGCGGCCGCCGCGACTTCGCCGAGGGTTGGGCCAAGGCGACCGCCAAGATCGACGAGGGTAACCCCGAAATTGTTGCAGATCTCGAGAGCTTCCTCGCTGGCGGCCCGTGCGCTATTCGCGGTGATTACAATGGTGGCTCCTGGTTCTCGCAGCAGATCTCGCCGTGGGCGATGGCTTTTGCGTGCGAGGGGCTGCCCTTGCTCGCGGGGAGCGTGTCGCGGCGCCTTGGGGCCAATACGCGCCGCCAGGGAGCCTTCCCCTTCGTGATGGAAGCCGCGGCCCCTACCCGCGAGAACGAGGCCGGGAGGGCGCTCGCCGAGGTGTGGGCGCCGGTCTGGCGTCGACCGCTCGCGGTCGCGGAGGTCGCGGGTCTCTTCGCGCGCGGTCGAGCTGAAGTTGGCCGCGGACGCACGCAGGCGGCGACGTCAGCGGCCGCGTTCGCCGCCGCGATCCTCCAGCGCGGGATCGATGCCGGGATCACCAAGCTGCGCCGCTTTCAGCTCATACGAACCACCAGCTCACAGACCTTCGAGTCGACGCTGGCCAAGACGGTGTTCGTCCGACACGCGCCCGGCCGAGCGGCCGCCTTGGCGGTGGAGGGCGCCGTGAAGATCCGCGAGGCGTTGCCCAAGGACGAGCGACGCGCCAAGGGTTGGATCTTCCGCGGGCTCCGCGGCCCGATCGACGAAGCGCTGATCAACCTGGTGGCGCGGCCCGACGACCTCGACGCGGCATGTGGGCTCCTCGACGCGCTCTGGCGCGCGCTCGAGCGTGTGGACGTCAACAAGACGTTTCGCGGAGCCGAACCTGCATTCCGTCTGCTGCCCGTGTCGTGGCTGGAGGAGTTATTTCGTGACACGGCACCCCCCGCAGAGGCCACGATCGCGATGGCGCTTGCGTCGCTTCTACCCAGCGAGCAGAAGCTGGGGAAGGTCGCGCCGTTCCTGTTCTATCGATTGGGCGTGGAGCCCTCGCGCAAGCGACGCAATCATCTCGCATTTCCCAGAGATGCCCCGCAGCGCCGCGTGTGGACCGGTGCTCCGCTGGAGCGGGATCTCGGACTTGTGCTGCGCCGCCGGCTGCTCGACGCGGCCGCCGTCGAGTCGCCCTTCCGAGCCCGGGCCCTCGTCCCGAGTTCGACGATTGCAGCGTTCCTGCGGGACGAGGTCGATGATGAAGCGATCGCCCACTGGCTCGGGCGCATGTGTCTCTTCGATTGGCAGGCCTTTCAGGCCCGCGTCCCGTCACTCAAGGCGTCGGCACCGGGTCGCGTGCCCGCCGATGGGCTGCTCGCGCTCTACGGCTTTTTCAAGCCGCTTTTTCACGCGTGGCCGGCCGCGCGCGAGGGCGAGCCGGCGCCGTTCTTTCCGGCACGGTCCCCCGCGACCAGCGCCGCCGCGGTCGCGCGGATTGCGGCCCGTCTGGACGCTGGTGATCTCGAGGGCTCGCTCACGGAGGCGCGCGTGCGCTACCGCGCCGCCGGGCGCTCCCCGGCGCAGATCACCGTGCCGCCCGCCAACGTGGACACGCGCCGCCTGCTGGCGGCGCTGCTGATCCCGACATCGCCGCGGGCCATCGTGTCTCTCGCCGACCGCTGGCTCACCCCTGTCCGCCGCAAGGAGAACTCTCTATGAAAGCCGCCCTCGAACCGAACGCACTGCTCGAGTCTGGAGCTCATCGGCTCGTCCTGAGAGCCACGCTCACCCCTGTCGCGGGGCTCGATCGATTCCAGCCGGCCGGCTTCCCCGAGATCGGACACGTCATCTACGATGCTCCGCGCTCGGACGGACGGACGGAGAAGGTGTGCATCATCGACAGCGCGCCGAGCATGGCCAACCACCTCGAGACCGTGTGCCTCAATGGGCCTCATGATCCGAGCCTATCCCCAGCGCTCGCCAAGCTGCCTTACCTCCGATGCGTCACCGGCACCAACCCGAAGAATGCGAGCACCCATGAGCTCGTCGTAACCAGCTTCACTGAAGGCCACCGGCTCGCCTCGAGCTACTTCCTCGAGGGATTTCGCCTGGAGAGGGGCGACAAGGTGGAGCGCCGCTTCGCGGAGGAACTGCACGAGCGGTTCGGCCTGCGCAAGGTCGCGAAGAAATCGCATCTTTTGCCGGACGGCTGGTGGAACGTGTTCGAGACGGTGTTCCAGTACGATCCCAATTCGCTTGTTCACGGCATTTTCTTTCCCAAGTGGCAGATCAGGATCCCTCGCCTGCTGACCGCGGTGCACGAGGCGTTCGGCGCCATGCGCGTGGCCACCTCGGGCGTCAAGTTTGACAGGCTGGGGAAGTCGACGTCTGGACAGCCAATCTTCGCGAAGGACGAGGAGACCGCGGCAGCGATCCGCGCCACGTTCGTCCTGGATCTCGGGCTGGCACGCTCGTTCGGCCGCGAAGCGCGAGGCCTGAACGACAAACAGAAGGCGCTCCTTATCGCGCTCGCGCTGTGGAAGATTGGCGCGCTGCTCAGAGCGCCCTTCCGGTACCGGAGCGGGTGCGATTTGGAGTGTAAGGAGATCGAGATGGAGCTCGGGTCGGCAAAGAAGATGACGCTCGCACCAGACGGGCTGTCGATCGAGATCGGCAAGTACATCAAGGACGCGCGCTTCAAGAATGGCATCACCGACGTGTTCTGGCCGCAAACGGAGCTATTCACGGAGGCAGTAAAAGACGAAGGTGAGCAGGACGCGGGGGAAGTTGAAGAGGACGAGGCAAGCGAGTAGGCGATGCAGGTCATCCTCCGGCAGGCGTTCCCGCTCGGGCGCTTCCATGCCACGCCATGGGGCGCGAGCGCGTTCGATGATCCCTACGGCGAGTGGCCGCCCAGCCCGTTCCGCCTGGTACGCGCCATCGTGGCTCGGTTTCACCAGCTCGCCCGAGAGCGCGGCGAAGCCGCTGAGGCGCTCGAGGATCTCGTGCGCGCGCTCGTCACCTGCGAGGTGCGATACCACCTGCCGCCGACGGCATCGCGCGGGCCGGCGGTCCGCCAGTACCTTCCCGACATCGACATCAGATGGAATCCGGCCGGGTTGAAGGACCAGGCCAAGGGCGCAATGAAAGTCTCCAAGCGCTTCCTCGCGCAGGACAACTGCGTCGCCGTCCCGCCCGACGGAGCCATTTACTGGTTCCTCGACGGCCCCAACTGGACCGACGCGGGCCTGGCGCTCCTCGATGCGTGTCTCGCCCGAATAACGTACTTCGGTCGCGCCGAGGCGATCACCGACATCGACCGCGTGGTGGAGCGCCCATCTGGTATCGACGTCAACTGCGAGCTCACGGACCGGCGCGAGCGCGGGGCCGTTCCCGTTCTCTGCGCATGCCGCGACATGACGGCGGCGATGGCGAGCGACGAGGCCGCACTGCACGGCGCCACAGTGCCACCAGGGGCTGTGTGGCGCTTTGCGGTCCGTCCCCCCAAACCGGCGCCCAGGCGCGCCGCGATAACCCGCCGCTACGAGCGCACGCAGCTCGTTCAGTTTGCTCTCGGCGCGTCCGTCGAGCCCCCGATGGAGGCGATCGCCACGATCACCGGGAGGTTCCGCGGGCGCGTCCTGCGCGAGGCGCTCACCGCGCTCAATGATGGAGCGCTGACGCGATGGAACGACGCATCCCCAGGCCTCCGCGCCCGCATCGCCGGCCTGGCGGGGAAGGACGCCGCGGGGCTTCCGCTCGAAGGCAACGCGCACGCGAGCTATCTTGTGTGGTGCGACGGTCGCCGCCTCACGCGGCTCTTCGTCTACCGCGCTCGTCCTTTCGAGCCGTGGGAACAGGACGCCATGCTGCGCGCGGCCGAGGCTCCGCTCGAGTGGTCACGGACCGAGAGCGAGGGCTGGACGGTGCGGATGGTGCCGCTGGACTCGGCCGTTCCGCCGCCGTCGGGGTTCGATGGCATACCGAGTCGCGCGTGGTCGTCGGTCACGCCATTCGTCCCTGCGCGGTATTCTTTCGACCGCCGCGGGCGGGACAAGAAGGGCGAGATGCCACAGGATCAGATCGTCGAAGAGCTGGCCCGGCGCGGCTGGCCGCCGGCAGAGGTCGCGTCCATCGACGACGCCGGCTGGGTGCGCGTGCACGCGCCGAAGCGTAGCGTCGGCGGTGCGACCAACAACGCCAGACGGAGCTTCCATGTCCGGCTCACCTTTGCCAAGCCTGTCGTCGGGCCTCTCCTGCTCGGGCATTCGAGCTTCTTCGGCCTCGGCCTGTTCGAGCCTTGCGACTGACCCCGAGACGGGCCCGCGGCTGAACTCGGGTGCGTTCCGTGGGCAATGCCGTGGAAAGCGCCTGTCGGTCCCACCATCACGACCATCGCTCCCCAGTGTCCTCGCCAGCATCATCGCCTTGGACCTCTCCAATTGATGGCTCTGCTCACCGCCAGGTATCTCCGGCTAGTGCTGCTGCTGGTGGAGGTACCGCGGCCGGAGCCCGCGGCGCGGCTGCGGATCTAGGTGCCGGCGATCCGGGTGGCGCACACCGGCGGACCCTCAAGTCATGTCGTGCTGCTGACGCGAGCGGTGGCGCGCGGTCCGACTCTCCCGCGGAACCAGCGCGCCGGCGCGTTGCGCTCGCGCCCAGCGAATCGCGAGCTCGCGACGGCGGTGCCGCGCCTGATGCTACGCTGCCCGTGCGCTGTCATGACCCTGTTCGACGCCTACTTCTTCGTGGACTGGAGCGCGAGCAGCGCGCCGACGCGCCTCAAGCCGAAGAAGTACGCGGTCTGGCTCGGCGAGCTCGTTCGTGGCTCACCTCCGACGGAGCGCTATCACCGCACACGCCCGGCTGCCACGTTGCAGGGTCATGGGGCCACCACGTTGCAGGGTCATGGGGCCAGGGGGAGACGACGTGATCGGTCTCGACGATGCCCGAGACCGCGAAGCGTGTCGAGGTCCCCGGAGCCGGGCGCGAAGCGACCGGCGACGTCTCTCTTTTTTGCAGGGTCATGGGGCCACCGAGGCCCCCTGTAGGCTCCCGTGCAGGGTCCGCGACGCTCACGAGCAGGAAGGTCCACCCCGCCCCCGGCGGCGCCCGCGGTCACGTCGACGAGGGTGGGCCAGGCGCGCCGAGTGGAGCGAGGGGTCAGAGGCGCGGCCCCGGGCGTGACCTCGTCGCCGGGGCCGCAGCGGTCATCGCCGCTTGCTGCGTGGGTGGGTTGGCGGCTTGCTGCGCGCGGGCAGTGGCGGAGCCGTGTTGGTCTCGTCGAGCTTCGGCTTGAGCCGTGGCCTGTACGACTCGCCCTCGATGATGAAGTCGAACGCCGCGTTCTTGAACCGATCGACGGCGCTCTGCGCGAGTAGCACGTCGTCGAACATCGCGATCCACTCGGCTGTATCGCGGTTGCTCGTGACGATCATCGATGCATTGCCCGTACGTTCGAGGAAGAGCTGGTACACGTCGCGGCTCTCTTCCTTGTTCATCGCCTCGAGCGCGAAGTCGTCCAGGATGAGCAGGTCGACGGTCGTGAGCGCGACCATCTCGGCGTCGCGTGAGTTGTCGAGCCTGCTCTGGCGCAGCCTGCGCAGCATCGCGTCGGCGCGCAGAAAGCGCACGCTGTAGCCGTGCTGGCACGCGAGGTGTCCGAGCGCGCTCGCAAGGAAGGTCTTGCCCACGCCGACCGAGCCGAGAATGACGATGTGCTTGTGCTCCTCGAGAAAGCGCAGGCTCGTGAACCCACCGAGCAGACGCTTGTCGAAGCTGACCTTCGCGGTCTTGTCCCAGAGCTCCAGACGCATGCTGGGATTGAGCCCGGCGTCGCGCACGCGGCTCTCCGTCGCGCTCGCCTCGCGGCGCGCGATCTCGTCGGTCAGCAGCATGAGCAACATCTCCTCGTGTCCCATCGACTGCTTCTCGGCGAGCAGGAGGCGCTCGCGTAGCGTCGCGGCGATGCGGCCGAGACGCAAACGCTTGAGCGCCGTGACGAGCGCAGGGTCGACGTCACTGGAGCTCATCACGCCTCCTCCTTCGCCGCGGCAGCCGCCGGCGTGCGTGTCGCGAAGTGCTCGGTGCTGCGCGCGAACCGCGGCGTGGGGAGCGCAACGACCTTGCGCTCATCGGTCGACGGTGATGCGGGCGTCTTCGCCGTCTCGAGCATGCGCGCAACGCGCTGGACGTCGACGACATCGAACGCGAGCGCGCTCTGGCAAATCGCCTCGACACGCCCGCTTCCGAACTTGTTGCACAGCCGCAGCAGCGCGTAGACGAGCCGCATGCGCGTCCAGGGGAGCGGCACGTCGAGCAGCCGCTCGGCGTAGATGCCGACGTGCGCACCGCACTTCTTCGCGCTCGCGACGAGCGAGGCCACGTCACGCACCGCCGCGACGTCCTTGCCCGCGGGGTAGTCGCTCGGGTCGGTTGCGCGTTTGCCCGGCGCGACGCGCGCGTGCACCTTCACGAGCTCCGTGCCGGCGTAGATCCTCACCGACACGCTGTCGGCGCGAACGCGCACCGTGCTGCCGACGTAGCGCGTAGGCACGCTGTAGAGCGACCGGAGCACCTGCACGTGATGATCGGGGTGCACCTTCGCGTCAGTCCAGTGCGGCACGTCGAACGGCTCTGCCGGCGCCGGCTTCATCGCGCTCTTCTCGCGCGCTTCGAACACCTCGCGCGGCACCTCGCGTGTCGTGCCGTGGACGCGCGCGCCGGCGACGTCGCGACACCATCGCTCGGCGGACGTGCGCGCCTCGTCGAGGCTCGTGAACGACTCGCCGTCGAACCAGCTCTCCCGCACGTAGGCGACTTGGTTCTCTACCCGCGCCTTGTCTTTGGGCGACCTGACGCGCGCGGCATCGACGAACAGCCCGCGCGTCTGCGCGTAGTCGAGGAAGGCGGGCACGAGCACCGGGGCGAGCTCGTCGGCGCGCAGCACGATGGCCTTCATGTTGTCCGGGAGGATCACTCGTGCCATCGCGTCAAAGAACTTCCACGCTGCATCCAGGCCCGCGCACACCGCCGCTGTGGTCTGCTCGAACGACGGCCACACGAACTGGTAGCGGCTGTACGCGAGCGTCACCACCAGCACCCACAGGTTGCGAACCCGCTGCGTCGTCGGGTCGAACAGCCTGCCCATCAGGCCGAAGTCGACCTGCGCGACCTCGCCGGGCTCGGTGTCCGCGACGCGAACCGTCGGCGTCTTTTTACGCCACGCCAGCTCCTCCTTGGCGAAGCGTCGGAGCGTGTAGTAGCTCGCGCTGACGCCGTGGTCGCGCTTGAGCAGCGTGTGGATCTTCCGCAGCTTCAGCGGCCGAGTTTGGGTGAGCCAGGCCTCAATGCTCGCGCGATGCGCGCCGATCTGCTGCCACTCCTCACTGGCGTCGGGCACCGGGCGCGCCTGTACACGCTGGGCGATGGCGTGGATCTCCTCGTCCGTCGGCTCGCGGCCGCGCGGCAGGGGCAGCGTCGCTGCGGCATCGAAGTACCTGCCGACCGTCTTGCGGTCGAACCCCGTCTCGCGCGCCACGTGACGCGCGCTCTGACCCGCCGCACGACGGCGGAGCATCTCCTTGATGTCAACCATGATCAGCTCTCGGTAGGGCATCGGCCTCCTTCCGACGGCGACCCGCGCCGTCGTCGCAAGGAGCCCATTTCAGATCCCGACCGCGGCGTCCCGAGCTGGCCCCATGAGGCTGCAAAAAACCTCGGAAGCTGGCCCCATGACCCTGCAAAAAACTGGGTCACGCCCCCGCGCGGGTGGCCCCATCCTCCTGCAATTGGGGTGGCCCCATGACCCTGCAAAAAACGCCGTCAGGTGGCCCCATGAGGCTGCAAACTGGCACGCCCGGCCTTCATTGACGAACTCCTCGGGCGGATACGCGCGCTCGCCGCGTAGGCGACGCGTGCTCGTCGGGTTCGACTTCGCGTACAGGTCCCCACGAAGGCTCGCCGATGCGCTCGACCAAGCGCAGGTGCGGGCTCTCTGCGCGTGGGCGAACGCACCGACGCGGCGGGTCAACTCGGCGCGTTCTTCGACCGGCCGAGGGGGATGCCCGACCCCGTGGCGCAGGACGGCGTCGAGGAGGAAGGGTCATCCTTGGCCTGCCTCGGCTTGACCTCCAGCGGCGCGTCACCTCGGCGTGCGCCAATTCGCAGGTACTCGTTCGGGATCTGGCAAACTTCTGGCACGGCGAGCCACCAGCGGTTTCGTGTCACACGTAAATGATTGGAATCCCTCGTGAATAGTCCCCCAGAGGGCCCCCCAACCATCGTTTTTGAAAACCGCCGTTGGGGCAACTCAACCAGGGGTTCGAATCCCTTCTCCTCCGCTGAATTTGCTGTGGGTTCCGATAATTGCCGCGGTTGAGAAGAGGGACGGGAAGGGGTCAGCCGCCGACTGGGTGGACCCGAGATTTGGCCAACGTTGGGCACGGCAGGTCCCTGGGTCCGGCTCTAGCTGTGTGAGTGGCTCCGTTGCGCGCGGCCCAGATTCACTATCGCCCTGCGCCGAGCTATTCCGATAGCCCGTGGCTCTGATGAGGCATCGACCGGATGCGTCGTGCTTGCTTAAGGACCCTCTCCCCGGCCGGAGCTGGTCGTGTCCGAGTAGGGGCGTGCCAAGCGACGGTCATGGATCTCTCGCGGCCTTGCTGAAGGCCTTTGGAATCGCTTGAAGCTGAAGCGTGGGCTTCCTCTATCTGCGCATCAGCCACTGCCTGTACGTTACACAGGCCCGTTCCCACGCCGCCCGCACGGCCGGCTCGCTCGACATCCGCCCTGTCCAGTAAGCGTTGACATTCGTCCATTGCTCCTGCGTGAGCCCGTACCGCGACGAGATCTCCTGCGCCTGACCCGGCGCCGCCGCGAACTCCACGCAGAGCGATGCATATTGCTCCAGCGTCAGCGTGGGTGGCCCCGGCGCCGCGTCCGCGGGAAGCGCGTCGTGCGGCGCGAGTGAGGTCCGCACGTCGGGTGTCCCCTGCGGGACGGCCGACGCCGGCCTCACGGAGCTCCCCTGCGCCAGCACGGCCGCTACGACCGACGAGATATCGAGCGTTTCGCCCCCCACCCGCGGCGCGGCGGGGCCCAGCGCCCGCGAGGCCTCCGCGGGGGCAGCCGCGTGGGATGGCGAGCCAGACCTGTCGCCCGGCTCGCCGGACGAGAACGGAAGCGCCGGCTTCACGGGCGCATTTGCGAGCGCGGGCTGCGTCCCATGAATGTGGGTCCAGTGCCTCATGCCCTTCGGCATCACGAAGGCCGGCGCGACGGGCGTGGGAGGCACGGGCGGCGCCACAAGCCCGAGCGGAGGCGGCGCGAGGTTCCGTATCGGCTGGGCCGGAGGCGGCGCGCTCAGCTCGACAACCGGCCGCAGTGGCAGCTGCTGCGCCGTCGCCGGCTTCTTCTCGCGCTCGCCGAGCAGCGGACCAAGCGACGCAATGGGCGGCTTCTCGCGGGCGAGCCGGTCCTTCGTCTGCGCCACCGCGAGCCCGAACTGCCGCGAGAGTACCTCGTCCTCCCGCTCGCTCGCGTCGGCGAGCGCGTCGGTCCACGAGGAGACGGCCTCCTCCCAGTCGTCCTCGTCGACCCCGAGACGCGCGAGCACTTCATGCTTCTTGGCGCGAGGGAAATAGCGCACGTGCGCCATGATCTCTCCGTACCGCGCGATCGTGAGCCCGCCGTGCGTCGTCTCCTCGCCGTCGTCTTCTCCGCTCCCGAGCCCTTCGGGCGGCGCGCCGTTCGCGTCGGTCATCGCTCTCCTCGACTTCGTCAGCAGTTGAGCTTCACCGTGCCCCCGGTGACCGTCACCGTGCTTCCGCTGATGTCAACCGTCCCTCCCGTGATCTTCACGTCCCCTTGGATCGACACCGCGCCGCCGTTCACCAGCACGGTAGCGGCGTTGAGCTCGTAGAGCGCGGTGCCGACGCGGATCTTCGCGGAGCCGTTGATGTCGATCCAGGCGGCGTTGGCATTCAGGTTGCTGCCGGCGTTGATCTCGACGACCGCCGCGCCGGCGCGAAGCTTCTCGCCGCCTCGCACATCGATCCAGGGGGACGTCACGACAGCGTTGTTGCCGGCCTGGACGTTCACCTCCGTGCCGGCGCGCAACGAGATGTTGCTGTCGGCGCCCAGGTGCATGTCCCTCGAGGCCGTCGCCTCCAAGTCGCCCCCTTCGGCGGCGAGCTGCATGTTCGCGCCGGCAAGCTCCTTGATGTCGGTCTTCGCGATCATGGTGATCGTCGAGCCCGAGCTCACCGAGATCGAACCCGCGCTGGTCGACTGTGACCCGACCACCTCGACGCTCTGGTCGTGCTTGACCTTGGTCACGTAGTCGCGCGCCGCATGGATGTCGATCCGCTCCTGGCCCTTCTGGTCCTCGAACGACAGGAGGTTGTAGTTACCGTCGAACGGGCTCGTATAGCTCTTAAGCGCGCTGTACGTGGGCCGGCTGGCCGCGTTCTCGGGCGCTGGGTTCGCGCCGTTGTACACACGCCCCGTGACGATCGGCCGGTCCGGATCGCCCTCCAGGAAATCAACGATCACCTCGTCGCCCACGCGCGGGTTCCAGATCGCGCCGTGCCCCCGGCTGCCGGCGAAAAGGTTGCTGACGCGAACCCAGCAGGAGGTCGCCTCCTTCTCGTGACGTCCCACGTCAACATCCCAGTGAAAGCGCACCCGCACGCAGCCGGCGTTCTCGGGCCCGCCCACGTTGATCTCGGCCTCGGCCGCGTTCGGTTCCGCGGTGACGATCGCCGTCTGGCTCCCGACGATCCGCGGGCGCGGCGTGGCGCGCGCCGGGCGGAAGTTGGACTCGCCTGTCTTGGCGACGGCGCCACAGCGGATCGCCTCGAAGACGTTGGTGTACGGCGCGGTGTCTGAGCCGCGCGTCGCGAAGCTGCCGCGCTCATGGCCGTGGTGCCGGATCGCGGTCACCAGATACCTCCCGGACCAGCGCGCGTTCGGGTGATCGAGCGTGAACAGGGTGCCTGCGCCGAGCAGCCGGCAATGCCCCTCGCCGGAGGCGAATTGCCGCTCGGTGTCGAAGCGCTGCTCGATCTTCTCGGCGAGCACCTCGCCCGTCTCCCTGGAGTGCTCGTAGCGGCCCGGGTGCTGGTAAACCTGGAAGTCGGTCACGCCCGCAGGGGACGACGCGATCAGATCGAGCTGGGGCTTGCACCAGTTGAAATCGCTGAGAGAGGCTGCCTTGGGGCGCACGCGCGCGCCGACCTGGAACGCGTGCACCTCGCGCCCCAGGATGCTCGGTCCGAGCGGGCTCTTGTCCGGGAGGAGGGGGCGGCCGTCGTCGGCATCGGTGATCACCAGGCGGCACTCGTCGCGCGTGTGCTCGAAGTGGTAGGAGATCCCCTCTTCCTCGAGGAGCCGCGCGATGAAGGCGAAGTCAGTCTCCTGGTACTGCACGCAGTAGGGCCTGGCCGCGTCGTCGACGAGGCGCCTGAGGTCGTGGATCGACCACAGGTAGGTCGCCGCAGCGGGCTTGAACGCGCTCTCATCGCCGTCGTCGCCGGGCGGCGAGTCGCTCTTCGAGAGCGTGAGCCCGGCGCCCCAGGCGGCCCGCGTCAGGGCCTGCTCGAGGATGTGCTTGAGCGTCTTCTCCAGGTAAATGACGCTCTTCTTCATCATCGTGGCGCGGAAGAAGGGCGGGACCAGGGTGACACGATAGCGCGTCCCGAACGAGACATCGCCGAGCTCCCGCGCCGTGCTGATGAGGCCATGGATGATCCGGAATGGCGGGTCGGTCCAGGTGCGGATCCGCAGCGCGGCGCGCGCGCCCACCAGGTCGGAGACATCGACGTCGGGCGCGGGACCGCGGCGCACGAGATCGATCTCGAACTCGTAGAGAGCGTTGATGGCCTCGGTCCCTCGGAACTCGAGCACCTCGAGGTGGTGCCAGGGGCCTTCCGAGGAGCTGGCCCCCTCCCAGGCGAACGTGAAGTCCTTATCCATTCGACACTCCAGCGCTCTGTGACCTGTGCCGCACGCTCACTCTATCCCGATCCGAACGAGAGCTGCACCCGCGTGGGCTCGATCGCGAGGAGCCGCCCCGAGCGCGGCGCAGCGTAGGCACGGTAGATCGACCCCTCGACGACGGCCGCGAAGAGCTCGCCCTGGTGCGACACGTCGAACGAGCGATCGCCCATCAGCAGCGATCGCCGGATCCGGCCGTGGCGCTGGACCACGAGCTGCTTCGTGCACGGCCCCTCGACGGCGACGGCGCGCCCCTCGCGCGCGTCCTCCGCTTCGGCGGCTCGCGCGAAGCGCCGGAGGACGGCCGCGACGATGGCGAGCGCGAACGCACCCCCTGCGACGGCGAGCAGCGCCGGCCACCGCGCGGCGCGGCCGGCGGAGCTCGGGCCGGAGAGCCCATCCAGGAGCGCACCCCCGGTCGCCAGGAGCAGGAAGAACACGCCGGCGCACCCGAGCCTCGACGCGAACGCCGCGTCCGTGCCCCGCCGTGCCCCGAGCGCCGCGCTCTGCTCGGCGCTCATTCGGCCGCTCCGGTTCGCTGCCAGCGCCGCTTCCGTGATGTCCTGCGCGCCGCGGAGGACCGCGTGGAGGTTCGTTTGGTACACCTCGGGCGAGGCCATCGGCTCGGCGCCGACGACGGTCCGCGCGTGGGGCGCGAGGTAGAGCCGGTAAGGGCCCGGTGGGAGTCCGAGCCAGGGTGCGAGCAGCGCGGGAGCCTGCCGCGGCGCCACAGCGAAATAGGCCGCCTGCACCGGCTCAAGCCGGCCAGGTTGGGGCGCATCTGCCGAACGCTTGTCGCGGATCGCTTGAAAATCGAAGACCACCTCACCCTCGAACGCGACGACCCGCCCGTCCGCGAGATCGCGCCGCCAGCCTTCGTACTCAGGACGCGCGAGCCACGCGCCGAGCTGCGCCTCGATTTCGCGGCGCTGTCCGGGCCCGAGCTGCCCCTTCCGGTTCCATGTGAGCTCCTCGGCATCCATCGCGCGCCCGTCTCTCACCCTTCTCGCGCGCCCTCGTCCGAACGCGCGGAGCAGGTCCTCGTCCCCCGACACGTCCGATGCAGCCACGGTCGCCGGCTCGGCGGGCGCCGCGGGTGCTGCGCCGAGGGTGGCGGAGAGCTGCGCTTTCATCCAGCCCGGCACCCGCAACTCCCCGTCGCTGTTGAGCAGCACGCGCTCGCCGTTCACCTTCACGTCGTCGTTCGCGGTGATCGCCACGTCGCCCTCGGTCGCGGTGATCGCCGCGTCCTGCGCGGTGATCACCGCGACCTCGGCCGCGTCGACCTCGAAGCGGCGGGCCGCGACCTTGAAGCTGTCGCAGGCGACCGCCACCTCACGGCTCGCGCGGAGCTCGACGTCGGTCGCATCGAGCACCACCTTCGCGCCGGAGGCGGTGATCTCGAGGGTGAGCTCGACGCGCCCCGTCCCGCTCACGAGGACCACGCGCTCGTGATCGGGCGCCGAGGTCACCTGCATCGTCTTGCCCAAGCGGATCGGGATTCGCTCGTCCCGCCGCGCCGTCGCGACGGTGCCCACCGCCTCGACGAGGGGTACGTCATCGATCTCCATCGCCTGCCCGGCGAGCGGCTCACGGCGCGTGTTCATTCCCCCTCACCCAGATCATCGGCTCCACCGTACCGCGTGGCGCGTCTTCTCGAGCTGCATCTCGGTCGGCGGCCTGTCGACCGGCATCCTTCCCACCCACACGCAGACAAGGAGCTCTCTGTCCGGGCGCAGGATCACGGTGCGGAGCCCCGGCGCGAGCTCCCGGGGCGCGCCGCCGAAGAGCTCGAGGATCATCTGCGGCCGCTCGTGGGGCAAGGGCACCTCCATCGCCGGGCGCTCCGGGTGCATGTGCTCGATCCGGATCACTTCGCCGCCCGTGAAGTCGGGGAAGATCATCCGGGCGGGCGCGCCGGTGGTGCAGCTTCTGGCCCTGGCCGATCGCGAGGTCGCCGTGGGCGAGCTCATCCCGCCGGGGAGCGTCTTCAACTCCTACGAGGCTTGCCTCAAATTCACCCACGGCGGGACGACGCGATACCTCGGCGGCGGGGTACCCGCGGGAAACTTCAGCGTGCGATGATCCAGGGCCGCGTCTCGATCTACGTCGCCACCGAGCCGCGCGACTTGCGCCGATCGTTCGATGGCCTCGCCGCCGTCGTGCGCGAGGTGCTGCGGCAGGATCCGCTCTCTGGGGCGCTGTTCCTCTTTTTCAATCGAGCAGCCGACCGCTGCAAGGCCCTGTGGCGGGACCGCAGCGGGTATTGCCTGCACCCTCTTAAAAAGCAAAAAGTCACGAGTACTTACCGCCTCGTGGGCAAGTCGCTCGAAGAGCAGGTGCTGAGGCCCCTCACAGAGTGAATGCTTTGCGATGCTTACAGTTGACACACAGAACAAATCATCTCCTGATGAGAATTTTTTTTCTTCCCTCACCTTCGCCGATGCGACCTGCCGTCGGAGGCCGGCGCGTGAGAAAGATGCTGGCGCCGGGAGGGACGACTCTCGGTCGTGATATAGGGATCACTCCATGTCGAATGGGGCGCCTCATCCATCCACCTTCGAGCTTCGCGCTGGCTCTCTCGCCGCGCGAGATCTCACCGTGCTCGCGTTTCGCGGTCGCGAGTCCATCTCGCGCGGCTACCGGGTCGACATCGATGTTGCGGTGCCGTTCGCCGATCCGGCAGCCTTCGAGCCGCAGATCCTCGAGCAGCCGATGCATCTCGCGCTCCAGGGCGAGGGCGCTCCGCTCCGCGTCTTTCATGGCGTCTGCACCCACGTGGCGTGGAGCGCAGCGCTCGACGACGGCCGGAGCGCGTACCGGCTCCGCCTCTCCTCGCGCATGTCGCTGCTCGGCAGGCGCCGCGCGAGCCGCATCTTCCAGGACAGGACCGTCGACGCGATCGTCGATCTCGTCCTGGAGGAATGGCGCATCCCCCGCCGCTTCGCACGGGTCCGCGCCGCTCCGAAGCGCGCCTATTGCGTGCAGTACCGCGAGACCGACCGCGACTTCGTGACGCGGCTTCTCGCGGAGGAAGGGCTCTTCTACTACTTCGAGCACGACCCCAGCGCGGACGCCGAGCGGATGGTGATCGGCGACGACGCGAGCATCTATCCGCCGATCCCCGGCGCTCCGCGGCTCTTTCACAGGAGCGCGCCGGCAGGGACCGGCGCCCTCACGCCCGGCGAGGACCACGTCCAGCGGTTCGTCGCGGCGCGCTCCGTCCGGCCGACGGCAGCCGTCGTCCGCGACTACGACTTCGAACGTCCGCTGTTCCACCCCTCCTCGTCGGCGAGGACGACTCAGCTCGACGGCAGCGCGGAGGACGGCCGGTACGAGCACTACGAGCACCATGGCGACTACGAGAAGGTGGAGGTCGCTCGCGAGGACGCGACGATCCGGCTCGAGCAGCTGCGCCGGAAGGCCGTGGTCGCCCGCGGGGAGACTGCGTGCCGGCGGCTCGTGCCCGGCCACCGCTTCTTCCTGGAAGAGCACGACGTGGCAACGTACGACCGGGGCTGGGTCGTGACGCGCGTCGACCACGAGGGTGAGGCGCCGCAGGTCTCGGGCGCTTCGCCCACCTACCGCGCCCGCTTCGCCTGCGCGCCGGACACGGTTTGCGTCCGGCCGCGCCCCGCGCCGCGGCGCATCCAGCAGGTCGTCGAGACCGCGACCGTCGTGGGCCCCCCGGGCGAGGAGGTGCATACCGACGCCTTCGGGCGGATCAAGGTCCAGTTCCACTGGGACCGCGAGGGCCAGGGGGACGACCGGAGCTCGTGCTGGATCCGCCACGCCGAGCTCTGGGCGGGGCGCGGCTTCGGCACCCAGTTCGTCCCGCGCGTCGGCATGGAGGTGGTCGTCTCGTTCCTCGGCGGTGACGTCGACCGCCCGATCGTCACCGCCTGTGTCGCCAACGCGGTGAACCGCGCGCCGTTCCAGCTCCCGGAGGCCAGGACCCGGAGCGGCGTGAAGACGCGGAGCAGCCCGAACGGCGGCGGCCACAACGAGCTCAGCTTCGAGGATCGGAAGGGCAGCGAGCTCGTCCACCTGCGCGCCGAGCGTGAGCTCGACGTCCGCGTCGGGACCGATCAGCGGGTCGGTGTCGGCGGCGACCGCTCCGTCGCGGTGGCCGGCCGCGACGCACTCGACACGGGCGATCGGCTCACGAAGGTTCGTCGCGACGACGACCTCGAGGTCGAAGGTCGGAGGAGCGTCCGCGTCTTCGGCGAGAGCGAGGAGCACGTCCTCGGCAACCGCGCGCTGCGCGTCGACGGGATCGACAAGACCAACCTCGTCGGCGGCTCGGTGCTCACCGTCGAGGGTCCGTCCATCCTCCGCGTCACGGGCGAGTACAGCATCGACGTCGGCACGGGCGACGAAGCGGGCGCGGCGCAGATCAACGTCTCGGGCTCGCTGGTGCTCGGCGGCTCGAAGTCGCTGCGCCTCATCACGCAGGGGAGCCTCACCCTCTCCGCGGGCGAGAGCTCCCTCGAGATCAGCCCGGAGGGGATCCGGATCATGGCCGGCAGGGTGGAGATCGCCGGCACGCAGGCGCTTTCGCTGGCGGGCAAGGGACCGACCCTGTCGCTCGGGGAAGAGGCGGAGCTCGCCGCCAAGAAGATCCGCATGCTCTCCACCGACGCGGCCCTGGAGCTCGACGAGGACGCCGCGCTGTGGGGCAAGCTGGTGAAGCTGAACTGCTCGCGCGACGAACCGCCGCCCGGCGGCGACGAGGACGAGGCGAAGACGAAGCCGTTCAAGGTGCAGCTCACGGATGAGGAGCTCGAGCCGTATGCGGGCAAGCGCTATCAGCTCGTCGCCGAGGGCCGGCTGTTCGAGGGCGAGACGGACGTGGACGGGGCGATCGCGGTGGAGATCCCGGAGACGGCGCAGCTCGTCGAGATCACGATGTGGCCAGGGAAGTACCCGACGGGCCCACGGAAGCAGTGGACCGTGCGCGTCGCCGCGCTGCCCGAGGCGACGACGGTGGAAGGGGCGCTGCGACGGCTGAAGAACCTCGGCTACTATGAGGGGGCGATCAAGGAGGACCCTCCGGCGGACAAGGGGTTCCGGGCGGCGCTCGCGTGGTTCCAGAAGGACCACGAGCTCGAGGAGACGGGGGAGCTCGACGCGCAGACGGCGAGCGAGCTCGCGCGGGTACACGGCGGCTGAGGAGCATCGAGATGGCGGACGGGAACCAGGGCGGCGGTGGGCCGGCGCAGGCGCCGGCCGGCGATTTCCTGACGAAGCTCTCCGAGGCGTACCCCTACGGGGACGAGCCCCCGCGGCTGACGGTCGCGATCAACGACATGGCCGCGGGAGCGCCGGATGGCACCGAGTTCGGCGACGACGGGGTGCGCCCGGTGCGCCACGAGGTGCCGGAGGACGCCATCTACCGGCCGGAGACGATCGGCGATGTGCTCGCGTGGATCGACCAGCGGATCCGCGTCTTTCCCATGGATCAGGTGTGGCTCACGCAGGCCGGGCCGCTCATGAACTGGTGCGCGGACCCGAAGGAGGAGCAATGGGCGCAGGCGGTCACGGAGGTCCTCTTTGGCGCCACGTACGGCGGCCCCGGCAGCAGTTACGACATGGGGACGAGGAAGAAAGCGTCTCCGTTTCCGGCGTCGGAGAACTGGGAGTCGTACATCTTCAGCCGGATCCAGCGGCGGCACCGGAGCAAGCTGGCGCGGCCCACGAAGAACCAGAAGTACATCTATGGGTGCTACAATGTCGCTTCCTGGCGTACCCCGGAGCCCATTCAGGACGATCTGAACGTTCTGGGAGAGCCTCCGCCCCCGAGCAATGCCTCGAGCAGCACGCCGGAGGGCTTGGTCCGGCCCGAGGACAAGCCGCCGGTCGTGGGCCCGATGAAGGACGGCAAGCTGCTCGCGGACCCCGTGGGACCCCGCTGGAAGGAGCAGGAGAACACCGATCCCGCCGTGCCCATCGTCGTCGCCTGCCAGCATCTCGCGACCTACGGGGCGCTGACGCGGGGGTTTCGCGTCGAGCACCTGGACAGCGTCGGGTACGCGGCGCAGTTCGGGACCGGGGGCTTCGCCATCTTCTCGGGAAAGCCGGCAGCGCCCGGCGATGAACCGCCTCCGCAGGGCGGACGCTGGTACGCGCTCCAGTCCAGAGCCGGAGATGGGGACAAGGCGAGCGGGGAGCAAGCGGACGGTGGTTCACCCCCGCCCGTCGCCTACGAGGACCTGCTCAAGGTCGAGCGCGCCAGCCAGCTCTCGCCGCCGCTCGCGCCAGGGACCATCTTCGTGTTCGATCCAGACGCCGGAGCCCAGAACGTGACACTGTATCTGAGCAGGTACGAGGACGAATGCATCCAGGAAAAGATCCTCATGAAACACTTCGCGGCGCGCAAGACGCCCGGAGAGCAGGAGATCGAGAGCCCCTACTCGCAGAAAGGCAGGGTCGCCCCCGATTACCAACAAGATCTGGACCTCGCGAAGCCGAAGGAGGATCCCAGGCTCCTCGAAGAGATCCGGATCCTTGAAAAAGAGAAGCGTACCGCGCTGGCGGAGCAGAAGCGCGCGGAGATGCAGGCAAAGCTAAGCAAGGAGCTCTCGGTCTGGGAGCAACAGAGAGCGCTGGCGCTCGACACCACGACGAAGGAGATCGTCATTGCTCTCAAGAAGCAGCTCGACGGTTCGCACATCCACTACGTCCTCCGGGTGCACAAGGGCAAGCAGCTCGTGCAGCTCATGGACACCGGCAACGGAGCCAACTTCTGGGCGAAGATCAAGCGGGAACGCCCGGGGCGCGGAGCGCTCGTCGAGTACATGCAAGCCGGCATCGTCGACGGCAGCGCACAGAACAAGGTCGGCCCCGGGCAGATGCTCGGCTTCTGCGGCATGGGGGTCACGCCGCCTCCTCCCGAGGACCTCGGCGAAATGGCCGCGTTCATCAAGAAAGCGCGCCCGATCGGCCTGTTTCGCCTTGTGCTGACGCGGCGGGCCAGCAAGGCGCCGCTGACACCGGACGACGTGCTCTATGTGAGCCGGCTCGCGCGCATGTACGGCAGCTCGCCGGAGGAGAACTACACGATCGCGCAGATGCTCTGGGGGATCCGGAACACCCCCGGCTTCACGAACCTGCAGCCGTGGGTGATCTTCTTCATTCCGCGAGGGGTCCTCGCCCGGTCGATGTGGGCGCACGGCGGGCGCGAGATGACGCTGAGCATGTTCATGTCTGAAGTCGCCCCCAGCCAGGAGGACTTCGGTAAAGCTCGAAGCCTGGTATTCTACAAGCACTATCTGCCCGCCCTGGCGATCACGAACAGCGGGCAGCAGCACCCGGACTACGCGGGCAAGGCGCAGTTCCAGTGCCGATGGAAGTACATGACCGGTGGCTCAGGCAAGGCAGAACCGAGCGCCGCCTGGCCCTCGTCGATCGAGAACAAACTCAAGGCGACCGCCTGGAACAAGATCTTTGTGCACCCGAGCTTCGAAAAGGGGTCCGAGGAGCGGATCGACGCGCTCACGCCCTCGATGTTCCTGGACGGCGCCGCCTCAGCCGAGGGAGATGACGATGCTCAAGCCATTTCGTGACGGCTCGACCCTGATCACGGCAGCCATCTCGGTCCTCCTCGCCGGCTGCGGCGCAGCGAGCGCGCCCTCGAAGAAGGGTGAGGGGCGGCAGCTCGGCGTGCGTACGCCGGCGACGGCGAGCGCCGCGCCGACCGGACCAGACGAGGATCCGGGTGCGGGTCTGTTCTCGTTGCCACCAACGGAAGACCCCGCCCTCGCCTTGGGCCGCTGCGAGCGGGGAGACATGGAGTCTTGCCGCGCCGCCGGCTGGCTGTTTCTCCACGGATTCGGTGTGGTAGAGGACGCGGCGCGCGCGGAGGCTCTTTTCAAGAAGGCGTGTCTCGGCAAGGACACGAAGGCGTGCATGGATCTGGCCGTGGAGTACCGCCACTGGCATGAATGGCCCAGTAAACCGAGCGCGGCTGTCGCGGAGGCTAGCCAGCACGAGCTGGTCTGCGCACGCGGTGAGCAGCGAGGTTGCCTGGCGCTCGCTCTGGATGTGCTCCGCCATCCGGACGAGCTGACCGTTTTTCAGGGCACCGTGGGCAAGACAGCACTGAAGACCGCCGAGGACGCGTGCACGGCGTCCAACGTCGAGGCCTGCTTGACGCTGTTGGAGATCGCCGGGCAGGATGACGTCAAGCCCCGTGCGGAGGTCATGAGCGCGAGGCTCCTCGAGATGTGCCTTGCGGGCGAGGCGCGCGCGTGCGAGCCCATCGTCAACCACCACTGGCCGAATAAAACAGCAGACGAGCAGCGCAGCCTCAGGAAAGAGATCTACCTCAAAGCGTGCGAGTTCTCCCAGGCTGAGTGCCGCGCTGGCCGAGCGGAGGAATGCTCGTTCGCCGTCGCCTGTGCCGGCCAGTACGGCGACGAGCCACGCGGGCGGGAGGCTACCCGCGCGGAGCTCACTTACCACGCGTGTGTCAGTGGTCGAGACTTCAAGGAGTGCGTTGCCCTCGCATACCTGTTCGAGTCGGCCAAGGGCGTACCCAGAGACCTCGAAAAGGCGCGCTTCTTCAACCTGGCGGCTTGTCAGCACGGCATCTATGACGGGTGCTCGCGCGTCATCTCCCGCCTCCAGAAGGAGGGCCAAGGACCCGAGATCGACAAGAAGATCTTCGAGCTCGTAAAGATGAGCTGCCGCATGGACAAGCGCGACTCCGGTGGGTTGACGGGCTGCATGGAGCTCGCGGACCTGTACGAGAATGGCCGAGGAACGCAAAAGGACGTCGAGAAGGCCGTGGAGATATGGACGGCGGGGTGTCGGTTCATGGTGGCAGCATGCAACGAGCTCCGTCTCCGGAACAGGCCTGTCCCGCCGGACTCGGCCGACGCAGACGAGCCATGACAGGTAGGCCGACCGTGAGCGAAAAGGACGGGAGCGTCATGCGGCTTGAGCGGTATGCCGAGGTCCTGGCCCATGTGGTCTATTTCCGCGGCGCGGATCTCTACGAGGTGCTCACGCGCCTCGGCGTCGCGCCGGCGGACTGGGAGCGGGCCGACGCCGAGCACACGGCGGAGCTCGCGCTCTCGGCGAAGCGCAACCAGGGCATCCAGGCGCTCCGCTTCAGCTCGGCCTTCGCGAGGACCCGGCGCAGCCTCGAGGCGAAGCGGCCGTCGCTCGCGTCGCTCGGGCCGCCTCAGCGCCCGGCGGTGGAGGGCGCCGCGCCGGCGCACGCCCCGCCGCCGCCTGCAGCGCCGCCGGCGCTCGCGCCCCCTCAGGGGCCGGCGTTCGTCACGCCGCGCTCGCCGACCGAACGCGACGAGGTCTCTCCCTGGGCCGCCAGCGCGCACGCCCGGACCGCCAGCGACGGCAGCCGGCCCCCGGCACCGTCCCGCTCCGAGGTGGTCGCCACGCGGCCAAGCCCGCCAGCGCCCCTCCGGCGCGGCGGCCTGCCGAGCCCACTGGAAGGGGCGGGCATCCCCCAGGGCACGGCCGACATCAAGGAGTTCGTTCCGCGACCCGACACGCCGTTCCAGCCCGGCCAGGCGCGGGCCGCGGGGCAGAGCGCACCGGAGGGAAAGCGGCTCCAGCGGTTCGACCCGCAGACGGGCAAGCCCCTCGATCCACCCCTCGGGGTCGACGCACCGAAGCCGGGTGACGAGGGGAGCGGCTGACGCCGATCGACGCCCACGCGCCCGACAGGAGCAACATCGCCCGATGGCCCGAGCAGCACGACGACGCATGGCGCCTTCACCTGTCCTGAAGGACGCAGGCAGCTGCCGGAGTGCCGTCGGTCCGATCGAGTCGACTCGAGCAGGAGACACGCGCGGTACATCGCCCCGGTAACCAGCACAGGAGAGCACGGAGGAACATGCGATCACGATCCCCCAGGCCAGGAAAGCCAGCGGCGAAGCAGGGCGACAGGATCGTCGGCATCGACACGCATGTGCTGATGGTCCCGTCGCCGGGAGGGCCTGTGCCCACGCCGACGCCGATGCCGTTCAGCGGGAACCTGTCAGGTGATCTGAGCGCAGACGTTCTCGTCGAGGGCAAGCCAGCAGCGATCCAGGGCAGCACGGCGACGAACGCGCCCGCGCATGCGCCCGCGGGGGGCACCTTCCAGCGTCCTCCGTCAAACCAGGCCAGGGTGCACACGGGCAGCAAGACGGTGCTCATCAACAACAAGCCCGCCGCGCACCTCGGAGATCCGGCGCTGACCTGCAACGACCCGGCCGATGCCCCGAACGGGAGCGTGATCGCCGCCGGGACGGTGCTGGTCGGCGACTAGGGACCAAGAGGATGGCGGCAACCACGAAGCCCGCAGCGGGGGCGCTGGAAGCGAGCGAAGGGATCTCGCTGGCGCAGTATGCGGCCGTCAGGGCGGCGGTGGCGGAGGGGTTCCCTCTCGCAGACGTGCTCACGGTCGAGGGGCTGAAGCAGCGTACGTTCGCGCGGGCCGATCTCGCCTGGAAGCAGCGGCTGGCCGCGGAGCTGGAGCTGCTCGCGGCGTACGAGCAGGAGCTGGCGCAGGCGGAGGACTGGCTGGATCGGCAGGTCGAGCCGCTCGCGGAGGACGAGGCCGCCTGGGCGAGCTTTCTTGCTGCCTTCGGGGCGCACCCGGCCCCGTTCGATCTGCTGCAGGAGAACGACCTGGGCATGAACGACGTTGCGCGGCTCCGCCGCCGATGGGCGCGGCGCGCTGCAGAGGACGCGAAGGTCGGCGAGCTCCTCGAGGAGCTGCACGCGAAGCCCGGGAAGCTGGGGCCGCTCCGGATCGCCCGTCGGGTGCTGCGACCGTCGAGGGTAGCCGAGGCGCGGGGCTCGGCGAAGGGGCCTGCAGACGAACATTCTGCGGCGGTACCGCTCGGCGAGCCCGGGCTGGGCCTGGCCGAGTACGCTGCGCTCTGCGCGGAGCTCGATGCGCTGCCGGAGCAACGTGAACGGGTGCTGCGACGTCACGGCCTGGCCGATGAGGAGCTGCGCGCCGGGCTGGATCGGCGGTGGCAGGCGGCGCTCCGGCGTGACGCGGCGCTGGAGAAGGACTTCGAGCGGCTCCAGGCGCATCACGCGCGTCGGCTGGAGATGCTCCTCGCCCGAGCGCGGGAGGCTGGCCATGTCGAGCGCTCGCCCTCATCGACCGCCGCGTCATCTGCGCCTGCCGCGCCGTCCTCCGAGGCGATCGTCGGTCCTGCGGTGTCGGCCATGACCCCAGCGGCGCTGCAGGGCACAGGGCCCTTGCTGGATGTCTCCCGAGGCGGAGTCGTCCCCTTCGTGCCCGCGCACGCCGAGCTCGCGACCGCGACGGCCGAGCCGAAGCCTCCTCGCACTGCGGAGTCGCTCACCGGCACCGCCGCCGTGCGCGACATTCCGCGAGCGCCGGAGCTGCCGCTCCCTCAGTCCGGTGCTGCGATGGTGGTGAAGCGCCCGCTTGCTGTGATCGCGGAAACCGCACCGCTCCCGGACATTCCCCGCGGCCCCGCGCTCCCGTTCACCACCGGAGCATCGGGGACTCCCGTGCCGTCCACACCGACAGCCCAGCCGCAGCAGCCGCGAGCCCCCGGGGAGGTTGCAGAGATGTCACCGTTGCAGGCTCCCCCTCGCGGCCCGGTGAGCCCCTTCGCGGCGGTAGACCCCACGAGGCGTGCCGGAGCTCTGGCGGCATCGAGGCCCGCTCCTCAGGCGGCAGCAGACCTCCGGGAGACGTCACTGCACGTCGCGATCCCCCGTGAGCTGCTGACGCAAACCGCGTCCTCGTCGGCCCCTGTGACCGGAGCAGCCTCCCAGACCTCCAAGGCATCGCCGCCTTCCACGCCGTCGAGCACGGCCGGGGAGGGCGGCATGGCGCCCCTCCCGGAGCCGCTGGAGACGATCCTGCCGCTCGCGCAGTATGCCGCGCTCTGCGCGGAGCTGGCCTTGTCCCCCGCCATGGCCGAGTCGATCTTCCAGCGCTACGGCCTGGGTTCCGGCGAGGTCCGGTCAGTGGTCGATGCGGCCTGGAAAGAGCGGCTCCGCAGGTCCCCGGTCGAGTACGCGAGGTGGCAGGACATGGTCCAGCGCTACTACGCGCACTTCGCCAGGCGAGGTGCGCCCCCGCGGTGAACCATCTCGATCTCGCCGTGCCGCACCTGGTACAAGTGGCTCTTGGAGAACGCTTTACTGTACTTGGCGTCGATCACGCGGATGAGCGTGCGAAAGGTCCCCACTGCCCTGCCGCTTGAGCTTTAGGATAGGCCAAGGCGCGGCCGCAGATCGGCGACCAGCTCGGGATCGGGATCGACGCGCAGAAACGCGAACCGACGGCGAAGCGCGTAGTCGACGAGCGCGACCGAGCGGTCCACGGGTGAGGTGAGAGCTATCGCGTGAAACCGCTGTATTCCGCAGCCTTTCGAGAGGAGATGGCGCAACGCGCGCCCGGACCGCCCGTTGTCACGGCCGCCTCGCGGTGGCAGCCTCGGCGCATGTCCATCCGTCCAGCCGCCGACGTCGATGCCGCGGCGATCGCCGTCGTGCATGTCGCCGCGTGGAAGGCCGCCTACCGCGGCCTGATGCCCGACACCGTGCTCGACGGGCTCACCGTCGAGGCTCGGACGCAACGCTGGCAACGAAACTTCGCCAAGCCCTTGCCCGGATCACGCACCACCGTGCTCGAGCGCGACGCTCGCGTCGTGGCCTTCGCCAGCGCCGGGCCAAGCCGCGACGACCCGCGCCACGGCGAGCTCTACGCGCTCTATGCGCACCCCGACGCCTGGGGGACCGGCGCCGGGCGCACGCTCATCGTCGACGCGCTCGCCTGGCTCTCGGCGGGAGGCTTCCCGCGGGCGGAGCTCTGGGTCCTGCGCGGCAACGCGCGCGCTATCCGGTTCTACGAGCGCGCGGGCTTCGCGCTCGACGGCGGCGCGAAGACCAGCGACGGCCTCGACGAGCTCCGGATGTCCCGCGCGCTCGCCTGAGCGCGCTCGCCTGAACGGCTCCCCCACCCGGCTCCGGTGACTCGATGGGAGGGTACGCTCCCTATGCCTGCCGCTCGAAGTCGTCCTCGCGGGTGTAGTCGACGGAGGGAAGCCCTGCGCGCAGCTCGGCGTGAACGGTCCGCTCCAGGGCCTCCGGCGCCGTGACCAGCTCGATGAAGCCCAGCTCCCGCCGGATCCGGCCGCTGTCGAGGCGTACGTGGTGCTCGAAGCGTGCCTCGGGGGGCAGTTCCTCGATGGCGGGGCGTGCCCAGGCCTGCTCGCTCGCCGGAGCCACGGCGACCTCGCCCCCCCAACCGACGACGCGGGCGATCCGCTCGATCCACACGCGCTCCGAGCAGTCCTCGGGCTCGGCCACGTTGTACACGCGCCCGGGCGCGCCCCGCTGGACGACGCACGCGATCGCCTCGGCGACGTTCTCCACGTACGATCTCGAGTTCATCCAGGCCGCGCCGGCCGCGTGCAGCCAGATCGCTCGGCGCCCGTCCACCATCCGCCGCAGGTAGCCGGCGAGCCGCCGGTCCGGATCGCCCGGGCCGTAGACCATCGGCAGCCGCACCACGCTCGCCCCGGCGGCGAGGTACGCCTCCTCGGCCGGGATCTTGTCGTAGTCGTCGAGCCAACAGCGAGGGTCGGAGGCGGGTCGAGGCGAGGCGCCGCGGTAGGGGAACAGGCATGTTCGCAGAGGGGCTTGCTCGTCGCAGAGCGTATGTTCCGGCGGCCCGGCCTCCCGACCGAGCAGGCGGCCGAAGACCCGGTACACGCTGCCGCTGCTCACCGCCACGAGGCGCGGGGCGACGCTCCTCAGGACATCGAGCACGCCGCGCGCGTCCGCGCCGTTGCGGGGCATCATGTCGAGCGCCACGTCGACCCCGAGTCGCTCGAGTCGATCGCGGTGCCGGCCGATCTCGGCGCGGTCGCCGCGCAACGTAGTCGGTGAGACGTGTCCTGTCTGCCCGCGCTCGTAGGTCCAGACGTCGTGCCCGCGCAGGGCGTTCACGACGCGAGCCCCAATGAAGCCGGTGCCTCCGAGGATCAAGACCCGCACGCTGGACCTCCTGCCGCCTCTCATGACCCCAGGGTCCGGATCCCCGAGCGGCTACGCCACATCGATCGTCGAGGTACCCTGGAAGACGCTGAAGACGCCGCCGGAGCGTAGCACGGCGCTCGGCCCCGCCGACCGGTCGTCGGGCCCGCAGGCGGGGCCGACCCTGGACTTCGGGCCTCGCGACGTCTAGGCTGGCGGCCGATCGGCGATGAACATCCGGCGGACGACGATCGGCACCACCGCGGGGCACGCCGGGCAAGGCCCCACCCGCGTCGATGCGTACTCGCTCGACACGGAGAAGGGGCTCGCCGTGACCGTGTGGACCTACGGGGCGACGCTCGTCGAGCTCCTCGTCCCCGATCGCGACGGCCGGGTCGACAACGTCGTCGTTCGCCTCCCGGATCTCGAGAGCTACGAAGATCGATCGAAGAACCCTTACATCGGGTCCACGCTCGGCCGCTTCGCGCGCGCCGTCGCGGGGGGTCGGTTCGAGCTCGACGGGGTCGAGCACCAGCTCGATCGCAACTACGGCCGGCATCACTTCCACGGGGGAAGCATCGGATTCGATCGATTCGTGTGGAGCGCCGACGCCGAGCGCCGCCAGGGTGAGCTCGCGCTCCGGCTCCGGCTCGAGCGCCCCGACGGCGACCAGGGTTACCCCGGCGCGCTGTCGGCCGAGGTCACCTATCGAGTCGACGGCGACGGTCGGCTCACGCTCGACTATCGGGCGACCACCACGGCGAGCACCATCGTGGCGTTCACCAATCACGCCTTCTGGAACCTCGCCGGCTCGGGCACCATCGACGATCACCGGCTCGCGCTCAACGCGGCGCGCGTCCTCGCGTGCGACGAAGAGCTCATCCCGCGGGGCCCGCCCGCCGGCGTCGCCGGTACGCGGCTCGACTACCGGGCGCCGCGGCAGATCGGCGATGCGCGGATCGACGACTGCTTCGTGCTCGACGATCCGACGTGGGCCGCGGAGCTCTTCGAGCCCTCGACCGGCCGGCGAATGCGGGTCGTCACCGATCAGCCGGGGCTCGCGGTCTACTCGGGCGACGGCCTCGCCGGGCCGCGCGCGGGGCTGTGCCTGCAGACAGGCGCCTTCCCCGACGCGCCCAACCGCGCTGATTTCCCCTCGGCGCGGCTCGATCCCGGGATGATCCACCGCCACTCCACGACCCACGCGTTCTCGAGGTGAACGGCCATCATGCGGACCTTCGCGACCCTCGGACGACGGAAGGCCGTGCTGGGCATGATCCACCTGGCCCCGCTGCCCGGCACGCCCTTCCACGAGAAAGGCAGCTTCGAGCGGACGCTCGATGTCGCGGTCCAGTCGGCGATCGCCCTGAGCGAGGGCGGCGCGGACGGGTGCCTGGTGCAGACCGTCGAGCGCGTCTACGGCGTCAAGGACGAGTCTGATCCGGCGCGCACGACCGCGATGGGGCTGATCGTCGACGCGATCGGGCGCGCCACGGGCGACGATTTCCAGATCGGCGTGCAGCTGATGCGGAACGCGATCCGGGCGTCGCTCGCGGTGGCGAAGGTGGCCCGGGGGAGCTTCGTCCGCGCCGGAGCGCTGGTGGGCGCCACGCTCACCGAGCACGGCCTTGTCGAGGCCAACCCGCTCGAGGTGATGGAGTACCGCGACAAGATCGACGCGTGGGGCGTGAAGATCATCGCCGACGTGGCGTCGACGCAGTTCACGTGGCTCGGCGGGGCGAAGCCCGTGGCAGAGGTGGCGAGGCGCGCGAAGCACGCCGGCGCGGACGCCGTGTCGCTGGGCGACCCCGACGAGGCGAAGACGCTCGCGATGATCGCGTCCGTGCGGGCGGCCGCGCCCGATCTGCCGATCCTCCTCGCGGGCCACACGAATCACGCGAACGCGGCGAGGTTGATGGCGGCGGCCGACGGGGCCTTCGTGGGGGCCTGCCTCGAGCAGGGCGGGTGGGGCGGCCGGATCGATCGGGACCGGGTCGCGGCGTACGTGGAGATCGTCCGCGGGCTGGAGCGTTGATGGGAACGGCGGCGCAGGCGACGACGAGGGAGCTCGAGCCGGCCGTGATGGCCCGCGAGATCCAGGCGTTGGCGAGCGATCTGCGCGCCCTCGCGGGCCCGCTCGAAGAGCAGGTGCGAGCCCTGCTCTCGCCCCCGGCGTGGGCGTCGATCGACGAGGTTTACCTCGTGGGGAGCGGGGACTCCCACCACGCCGCGTGCGCCGCCGAGATGGCCTTCGAGGAGATCGGCGGGGTCGCCTGCGCGGCGATGAGCTCGCAGCGCTTCCTGGAGTACGGCGGCGCGCGGATGCGCCGACGCTCGCCGCAGAGAGCGCTGGTGATCGCGACCTCCGCCTCGGGGGGCACCCCGCGCGTGATCCAGGCCGTGGAGCGCGCCAGGGAGGGCGGGGCGGCGACGATCGCGCTGACCTGCACGGCGGACAGCGCCGTGACCCGGGCCGCCGATCGAGCCGTCGTGGCCACGCTGCCGGAAAAGGAGCGCTCGCCGGGGATTCGCACGTACCAGGCCAGCCTGCTCGGGATGCTGCTGGTCGCGATCCGGCTGTCCGAGGCGCGGGGCACCGCCGACGCGGGCGCCCTCCGCCGGGAGATCGTCGCGCTTGCCGACGCCGTGGACGCCACGCGCCGCGCCGTCGAAGGAAGGTGTCGCGAGGCCGCCGAGAGGGTCGCCGACGCCCCTGCCATGGTGATGCTGGGAAGCGGGCCGAGCCACGGCACCGCGCGCTTCGGCGCCGCGAAGATGGTGGAGGCGACCGGCCTCCTCACCGTCGGGGAAGACGTGGAGGAGTGGTGGCACGTCGAGCGGTTTGCCTATCCCGTCGACATGCCCCTCTTCGTCATCGCCCCTCCGGGGCGCGCCCACCGCCGGGCGAGCGAGATCGCGGAGGCGGCGCGAGGCCTCGGGAGGCGCGTGTTCGCGGTCGTGCACGAGGCCGACACCGAGGTGTCGAGGCACGCGATCCTCACGTTGCCCGTGGCGGGCGAGGTGCGCGAGGCGTTCTCGCCGCTGCTCTATCACCTCTTCGCCGGTTACGTGGCCTCCCATGTCGCGGAGCGGCTGGGTCGATTGCCGTTCCAGAAGAAGCGGTGAACGAGGGACATGCAGTGACCGAGAACGAGTCTCCGCAGGGATCGTGGGAGGTCGCCTCGAACGCGGAGGAGGTCCACGCGCTCCTCTGCGCCAGCGACGCCCACCACGCGACGCCCGAGAACCCGGCGCCCGCGCGGAGCGTGGAGACGACGCGGCGGCGCGTGCAGGCAGGCTCGGTGCACCTCCTGCGGCAGGGGGCGGAGGCGATTGCCATGTTCACGCTGACGTGGGAGCCGCCGTTCGAGGCCGACCTCGCGATCTTCCCGCCCGCGGGGAAGCCTGCGTATCTATCGCGCCTCGTCGTCCACCCCGCGGGGCTGGCGAGGGGCTCCCTCGCCGGCGCCCGCTGCCTCCGGAGGGCGGTCGAGCTGGCGACGGCGGGCGGGGCCGACGTGCTGCGCTCGGAGGCGAACCCGGATCTGACGCAGGTGCGGGCGTTGCTCGGGATGTTCGGCTTCGAGGAGCACGGCCGGGCTCAGTCGGAGGACGGGCGGCGCCGCGTGTACCTGCAAAAGGTCCTGCGCTGAGCGGGCGCGCCCCGCGCTCAGCGCCAGCTCCGCCCGCACACCGCCCGCAGATCCCAGGCCGCCGGCGAGTCGAGCGCGGCGAGCGGCGACGACGGATCCAGGACCCCGGTCGAGCGCAGGATGAGGCTCGGCAACTGCCAGTCACGAGTGACCTGCCCCGTGGGCTCTTTCACCTCGAAGCCGACCGAGCCCAGTCCGTGGCGGCGCCCGGGGGAGATGTCGCGCGCCCACAGGAGCACCGTGGATCCCGGCAGGTGGGTCAACGCCATCTCCAGCAGATCCAGCCAGATCTCGTCGCTCCTCGCCTCGCAGTCGAGGATCGTCGTCGGGGTCGGGTGGTCGTCCGGGTCCAGCGAGCGGTGGCCGACCAGATACCCGCACGGCGCCCCCTCCGCCTCCGCGGTGAGGTAGAAATAGCGAGCCAAGGGGTTGTGGTTCCACCACGTGATGTACTCCAGATCGCGCACATGACGCCGCACGCCGTCCGGTAACGGGACCTCCGCCGCGAGCGCGGCGATCGTCGGCGGGTGAGGCGCGCGGCTGGCGCGGATCGAGACGCCGGACCGCGAACCCTGGAGGCCGCCGCCCTCCGCGTCCGGCCAGGAGCGAGCGTCGACGACGTGCCCTCCTCGCCTGGCGCTCGCGAGCGGCCAAGGGCCGATGGCCTTCCACCCCTGCATCAGCAGGGCAGGGACCGCGAGGCCGTTCCCGAAATCCAGGAGCCACGGGATCCCGTCGGCGCGGAGCCGCGCGACCAGCTCGTCGAGCATGCGCCCGAACAGGGGCCCGCCTCTCTGGTCGGGCGCCACCACGGCGTCGGCGAGGCAGGGCAGCACCACGCGATCGCCGCCGTTCGCCTCCCAGCAGGCCCCGAAGGCGCCGACCATCCCGGCCAGCTCGTCGCCGTCCCAGGCGAGCATGAGATAGCGATGATCGAGATAGGGATTGCGGCCGTACTTCCAGTCCAGGTAGGCGGCGTTGAGGCTCGGCCCCCCGTTCCAGAGCAGCCGCTGGAAGTGGACGACGGCATCCCGGTCGCCCGGGCGATAGGCCGTGATCCGGCAGGGGCTTCGAGCGCCGCTCATCGCCCCGGAGGACCCGCCTGCTTGCCCGCCACGAACGCCGCCATCCGGGCGGCCGTGCGGAAGTGCTCGAGATCCATGTCGCCGGCCTCGATTTTGATCCCGAAGCGATCTTCCAGGAGGACGAAGAGATCCATGAAGGCGGCGGAGTCGATCAGGCCGCTCTCGACGAGATCGACGTCCGCGCCCACGGGCCCGAGGTGAAGCGACTCGCCGAGGATCTGCTGGACGGCGGCGATCGGCGGGGTTCGTTCCGACATGCGCGCTACCTCTCCTCGAGAAACCGCCGCTCGAGCGCGCGATGATCGATCTTTCCGTTCGGGTTCTTGGGCAGCCCGTCGAGCGCGAGCCAGCGCGCCGGCAGCATGTACGGGGGCAGGCAGCTCGAGAGCTCCGCGCGGAGCTCCGCCGGGCTGCGCGTGGCTCCGGGCATCGGGACGTACGCGGCGCAGATCCGCGCGCCCTCGAAGCCGTCGACGGCGACGGCGACGACCGCGCTCTCCGCGAGCCCGGCGATGCGCCCCAGCGCGACGGCGATCTCGTCGAGCTCGACGCGGCACCCGCGCGACTTGATCTGCCGGTCGGCGCGGCCGTGGAAGTGGACGATCCCCGTCTCGTCGATCCTCGCGAGATCGCCTGTCCGGTAGAGGCGCTCGCCGGAGCCGGGGGGCGCCTCGACGAACGCCGATGCGGTCTTGTCCGGATCGCGGAAGTAGCCGGGGCTCAGGCCGACGCCGCCGATGTAGAGATCGCCGATCACCCCGGGCGCCACGGGGCGGCGATCCGCGTCGAGCACCGAGAGCCGCTTGCCGGGGACCGCCTCGCCGATGGGGATGGGCGCGTCGTCGTCGGGGACGCGCGGCACCGTGTAATGGCTGGCGGTGATCGTCGTCTCGGTGGGACCGTACGTGTTCGTGAACGTCACGTGGGGCAGGCGCTCCATCCAGTAGCGAAGGGCCTTGGTGGGGAACACCTCACCATACCAGATCAGCCTTCGAAGCTCGGGGAAGTCGCCGTGGGCCACCACGTCTCTGCTCGCCATGCCGACCAGGACCGAAGGCACCGAGTCCCACTGCGTCAGCCTCGCGCCGCGGATGAACTCCGCCAGCGATCGCGGCAGGAGGTTGGCGCGCGCAGGGACGAGATGCAGCTCCGCGCCCGCGTGGAACGCGCGGAAGATGTCCCAGAGCGCGGCGTCGAAATGCAGTGGTGAATGGCAGGAGACGCGATCGTCGGCGCCGACTCCGAAATGGGTAGTGGACCACGAGACGAAGTGGAGCACCGCCTCGTGGGTGAGGGGGACACCCTTCGGCTCCCCTGTCGAGCCCGACGTGAAGAGGATGACCGCCAGATCGTCCGGAGCAGCCCCCGGCGCCGGCCGCTCGGCGCGCGCAGCCGCGATGTCCTCGCCGAGGCGGAGGACCTCGGAGACGGAGGCGTCCCCGAGCTCGTCGAGGCACCGCGCGGCGAGGCCGCCGCTCTCGGGGTGGATCACGAGCCGACAGGGCGCAAGCGCCCGGAGCATCCGGACCAGACGAGGGGCAGGGCTCGTCACGTCGAGCGGCGCGCAGACGGCCGCGGCCTTCAGGGTGCCGACGAAGGCGACGATCGCCTCGGACGACTTGGGCGCGAGGAGCGCCACGCGGTCGCCCGGCCGCACGCCGCGGGCCACGAGCGCGCGCGCGAGCTCGTCGCTCCGGCGATCGAGCTCTCCATACGAGAGCCGCGCCGAGCCGTCGACGAGCGCAGTGGCGTCGGGGTGGTGCAGGTCCTCTTTCGACACCAGCTCTTCGAGACGTCGGATCGCGCCATTGGCCACCACGGCGCGATTCAATCAGGTCCAAAAGTGGCCGTCAACGCCGGGCCACAGCCCCGGATCAGCGTCGCGGGGCCCGGGGCGCGAGCGTTGACGAGCCCCAGGCGATGTGCTCCACTCACCGCGCGAAGAGCGAGGGGCCATGATCCTTCTCATGGGAAACTGCGGTGCTTTCCGCGTCGCGCCGGCGCTCCGCCAGCTCACCGGCGCCGAGGTCAAGGTCCTCGGGTGGACGCAGGTGGACGCGGCTCTCCGCCTCGATCCGGCGCTCGTTTACGTCGATCTCTTCGGCTTCGACGTGATCGCGCCGATCTGCGTCGCCGCGATCGCCGGCCGCCCCATTCCCCGCTTCGATCTCGACCCCCTCCGGGCGGTCGTCGCCGCGCTGAGCGAGACACCCGTCGTCTACAGGGGAGTGCGCCGCCCTTCCGCAGGTGCGTTTGGGCTGCTCGGCGGAGACGCGGAGATCGACGCTGCCTTCGACGAGCTCGCGTCGGTGATACGCGCGCACCGCGTCCTCGACGTGCAGGGCCTCTGGGCCCGCCACGGGATCCCGATGGACGACGTCCTCGGCGGCCTCGGCCACGGCGAGGCCCTGGGGGCGGGCGCGGGCAAGGAGGCCGGCCCGAACGCCGTCGCCGAGGCGGTGTTCCACGAGGCGCAGTGGGTCGCGAGCCTGTGGGCCGCCCGCGCGCTCCCGCCCATCGAGTGCGTCGTCGTGGATCTCGACCTGTTGATCCGGGGAGATCTCCTCGCGGACGACTTCCACGCTCGCAACCCCGCCTGGCTCCCGCCGGATCGAGCGCCCGCGGCCACCGTCCTCGAGGCGTGGTGGTCCATGGAGCGGGGCCTCCACGAGGCGCTCCGGATCGTCGCGAGGCGGGGAGTCGCGCTCGCGCTGACGACACGCAATGATCGCGACGCGACCCAGCGCCGGTTCCAGAAGCGCGCTCCGGTCGCCGACGGCGATCCGGGGCCGTTCGCGTGGATGTACGAGGGGATCCCCGAGCAGGTACGGAGCTCGATCTTCTCTGCGCACCCTGCGTTGGTGGACGGCCTCGCGCTCGACGTCGCCGACTTCGCGGCGCTCGAGGCCGACCCTCGACGCCCCGCGTCCGAGGCGTGCCGGCGCGTCGCCGAGCGCCTGGGGCTCGAGCTCCACGCGCTGGCGTTCCTCGGCGCCACCGAGGCGGATCGCGAGGAGGTCCGAGCGAACGCGCCCGAGATCACCGTGCCGGAGGGGCCGGCGCATCGATATCGAGAGTTCCTCCTCCACGGTCCTCGGCTGGTCCGCTGGGAGAGCCCGGCCCCGAGGCCGGCGTCGATCGCCGGCTCCCCTCCGGCGGTCGCGCCGGCGGGATCGGGCGACGCCGCCGAGCGCGTCGAGGCCTTCCTGCGCGGATTGAACATCGTCGTCGACGTCCGGGCGGCCACGCCCGCGGAGTATCCGCGCGTGGAGGAGCTGCTCGTCCTGTGCACCGAGATGAACCTGACCGGCGATCGGCCCGAGCTCGACACGCTGGACGCCATCTACGTGGGGAGATGCCGCGCCTCGACCAGCGATTACGGGATCGTGGCGGCAGGGCTGGTCAAGGACGGGCGGCTCGTGAACTGGGTTTGCTCCTGCCAGGTCCTGCCGTACCGGGTCGCCGGCACGCTCCTGCACCTGACCCTCCAGACGACCCCGGGGATGGAGACGGAGTTCGTCGACGTCGGGAGCAACGCCGCGGCCCTCGACGTCATCCGGGAGGCGCGCTCCGGCTGCGCGCGCTGGGTCTCGGTGGGCGCCTGCGCGTGAAGACGTTCGACGAGCTCCGGAGGCTGGCGAAGAGGCCCTCTCCGGAATTCCGCCGAGTCCGCCTGGCCGTCCTTGCCGACTCCGCAGTTCAGCTCTACGCCCTGGCGCTCCGGGGCGAGGCCGCCGATCGCCGCCTCTCCCTCGCGGTGCTCGAGGGCGAGTTCGATCAGATCGATCAGGCGATCCTCGATCCCTCCTCCGAGCTGCGCCGCTCTCGGCCGGAGTTCGTTGTCGTCTGGCGATCCGCCGAGCGGCTGCTCTCGGCGTTTCGAGCGCTGCCCTCGACGGAGCGCGCCTCCTTCGCGGATCGGCACGTCGCGCACGTCCGGCGCCTCGCGGACGCGCTCGCGGAGAGCACCTCGGCCCGGATCATCCACGTCAACGTCCCGGAGATCGACGACGGGGTCTTCGGCAGCTTCGCCAACAAGATCCCTTCGTCCTGGGTCCATCAGCTCCGCCGGATCAACGTCCTTCTGATGGAGCTCGCGAGCTCGCGCGACGATTTCTTCGTCCTCGATCTCGCCCTCCTCTTCGCGGAGCACGGCAGGGCGGCCGCGGAGGACCGGCGGCTCGCCGCCACCGCGAGGATGGCGCTCGGCGTCGATTTCCTCCCGGTCGTCGCCGGGAGAACGCTGGACGTCGTGGACGCGATCCTCGGGCGCGCCCGAAAGTGCCTGGTCCTCGATCTCGACAACACGCTCTGGGGCGGGATCGCGGCGGAGGACGGCCTGCCGGGCATCGAGCTCGGCGAGCTCGGCCTCGGGCCCGCGTTCACGGAGATCCAGTGCTGGGCGAAGGAGCTCGAGCGGCGCGGCGTCGTCCTCGCGGTGTCGAGCAAGAACGAAGAGCGCGTCGCGAGGGAGGTGTTCGACCGTCACCCGGACATGGTGCTGCGGCTCGAGGACATCGCGGTCTTCTGCGCCGGCTGGGAGAGCAAGGTCGACCACCTCCGGCACATCCAGAGCGTGATCGGGATCGGGTTCGACGGCATGGTCTTCCTCGACGACAGCGCCGTGGAGCGGGCGGCCGTGCGCGCGGCGCTGCCCGAGGTGTGCGTGCCCGAGCTGCCCGTCGATCCTGTCGAGGTGATGCCCTTCCTCCGGCGGCTGAACCTCTTCGAGGCGGCGTCCTTCACCGGCGAGGACGCGCGGCGCACCGCGTATTATCGTGAGGAGAGCCAGAGGCGCGCCCTCCAGGGCTCGTCCGGAGCTCCGGAGGACTTCCTCCGGGGCCTCGAGATGATGGCGAAGGTCGAGGGCTTCACGCCCTTCAACCTCCCCCGCGTCGCGCAGCTCACGCAGCGATCCAACCAGTTCAACCTGCGGTCGGTGCGCCACGCGGAGGGTGAGCTGCGGCGGATCAGCGGCTCGGCGGGGCACCTCCCGTTCGCGTTCAGCCTGGAGGATCGGTTCGGCGCCTACGGTCTGGTGAGCGTGGTCATCCTCGAGGCGCGGGGAGAGGCCATGTTCGTCGACACCTGGCTGATGAGCTGCCGGGTGCTGAAGCGCGGGCTGGAGATCTTCGTGCTCGACGTGCTCGTCGAGGCGGCGCGCGGGCGAGGGGCGCGCGGGATCGTCGGCGAGCACCTGCCCACGCCGAAGAACGCGCTCGTGAGGGACCACTACGCGACGCTCGGCTTCGAGCGCCGCGGCGACCTCTGGTATCTCGATCTGGAGACCTACCGACCTCGCGAGCATTTCATCCGGAGGGCGTGACGTGGAAGGGGACGACATCCTCGCCCAGCTGACCAGGATCATCGCCGACATCCTCGACGCGGACAGCCTCGAGCTCCGCGAGGAGACGGTCGCGCGCGACGTGCCCGGGTGGGACTCGCTCTCGAACGTGCAAATCCTCCTGGCCATCGAGAAGCACTTCCGGGTCCGGTTCACGACCCGGGAGATTCGAGGTCTGGAGAACGTCGGGGCGATCTGCGCTCTGCTCCGAGCGCGGCGGGAGGGGCGGGCGCGATGATCCGGAGGGACGACGAGATCGAGGGGGCGCTGCGGGTGATCGCCGATCACTTCGGGGCGCCTCCGTGGCTGCTCCGCCGCGTGCTGGAGGGATACGGCCGCTCCTCCGCGGGCGACTCCGTGGCAGGCGCCGTCGAGCCCGGGAAGATCGCGCTCCGGACGGCGCTGGCCGGATCGAGCCTCCGCGCGCTGTCGGAGCAGCTGATTCGCCGGGATCTCGGGCCCTACGCCAGGGATCGAATCACGAAGCGCCTCTCCGAGACGCTCGCCCCCTTCTTCGGGCCGGGCGTGTGGCTCCCTTGCCCCTCGGCGACCGCGGCGGGCGCCGTCGCGGCGCGCTTCCTCGCGGGAAGCGGGCCGGGCGCGCTCTTCGCCGAGGACGTCGGACATGCGATGATCCTCGAGGCGGGCGCCGTCACGGTCATGAGCGGCGGACAGCTCTTCCCCGTCGCGATCCGGACGGACGAAAGGGGGACGATACGCCTCGAAGACCTCGAAGACGCGCTCCTCGCCCATTGCCCACGAGCGGCGGAGACGACCCTCGGGCGGGATCACTTCCCCACGCCCCGTGTGCTCCTCCTCTCGTGGCCGTCGCTGTTCGGCTTCGCGCCGTCCATCGACGAGCTCCGGGCCCTCCGCGCCGCCTGCGACCGGGAGGGGATGAAGCTCGCGCTCGATCTCGTCTGGGGCCCGCACAAGCTCGCGGAGGACTCCGATCCTCACCCTCGGCTCCTCGATCTGATGGGGCTCGCCGACGCCGTGACGTTCTCGCTCCCCAAGATCGACTGTGGGCCGGGCGCGTTCGTCTTCTTCCCCCGCGCGGAGGAGGGGAGCCTCGACCGACTCCGGGCCTCGGTGAAGCCCATCGGGCTCGCGGAGTTCGAGGCCTGGGAGACGTCGGCGCGGTGGGAGGCGGCGTGGACGTCGCACCGAGCCTTGCTCTGGGAGACGCTCCGGAGCCACGTCGATCGCGCCGCGCGCATCCGCGCGGAGCTCGGATCACGAGGCTTCGTGATGAGCCCGGAGAGCGCCGGCAATGTGGTGTTTCTCTCCGCGCCGCCCGAGACGGCGGAGGTCTTCCTGCGCCACGGAGCGGGCCGATGGCCCCTCCGGTGCGCGGATCGAGGCCACGTGATGCTGCGGTTGATGATCGCCTCGTGGTACCCCCCCGGGTGGGAGGACCGGCTCTTCGACGGGCTCGCGGGGCTGCCCGCAGGGCGGTGATCCAGCGGCGCAGCAGGCGCTCGTCAGCGCGGGCGCACGCGGCATCGGAGCGGGATCACCCGCGGGCCGGGCGACCCCTCGCGCGCCGTCCGCACCACGACCGGGCTGGCGAGCGCCGCCTCCGTGAGGCGCCGGGTCAGGATCGGCACCGCCTCCTGCAGCTCGGCGCGCGCCAGGTAGGCGCCCAGGCAGTGGTGGGGGCCGGCGCCCAGCGAGAGCGGGGCGGCGCCTCGCCGGGTGATATCGAACGTCTCCGGCGCCTCGAACACCCTGGGATCGCGGTTCGCCGCGCCCGTCGCGGCGATCACCAGCTCGCCGGCCCGGATCGGGACTCCGTCGAGCTCGAGATCGCAGGTAGCGACCCGGATCGCGACGCGCGTCCCCGGGGCGTAGCGGAGGATCTCCTCCGCCGCCGGCTCCGCCAGATCGGGCCGCTCCTGCAGGAGCCGCCGCTGGTCCGGGTGCTCCAGCATCACCAGGAATGCCTTGCCGATCGTGCGCCGGGTGGTGTCGAGGCCGCCGAAGAGGAGCGCCACGATCTGACACACGAGCTCCTCCTCGCTGAACCGATCCCCGTTCTGCTCGGCGGCGGCGAGCGTCGAGATCAGGTCGCCCCTCGGCTCGGCCCTGCGCGCCGCGATGGTCGGCTCGATGTACCCGCGGAGGCCCTCGAACGCGGCCTCGAGCCGGGGCAGGTGCTTCTTCACCTCGAGCCCGACGATGTAACCGAGATCCGAGCACCACCGCCGGAAATCGGGATCTTCGAAGGAGACCGGCAGCCCGAGCAGCTCGATGATGACCTGGCCGGGGAATCGCTCGGCGACCGCGGTGACGAAATCGAACTCGGTTCGATCGCCGATCTCGTCCAGCAGCGCGTGCATCCTCTCCCGCATCCGCGGGCGGAGCGCGTCCACGGCGTCGGGCGTGAAACCCTTCTTGAGCAGGCCCCGGAGGCGCGCGTGCGCGGCGCCCTCCGTGCTCAGGAGGAACCCCTCGTACATCCGCCGGACGAGGCCATCGGTGACTCCTTGTCTCGTGAGCACGTCGGTGCCCATGTTACGGAACCGAGCGTCGCGGAGGAGATCGTGGACCTCGCGATACCGCAGCACCGCCTTCCCCATCGAGGTCTCGGCATACCAGCAGGCCTCCTGCGCGCGCCGGACGACGTCGCCGCCTTCTTCCATGACATCGTCGGGCTGCAGCGTGTGGGGAGTCGACATGGGGAGCGTCTCCGTGTTATCGCGTGGATGGAAAATACGGTATCTCGGGAGCGGGGATGAGAGCGACGGTCGCACCCTCGTGGCGCGCTGTCAACCAGCGCTCCAAGGCGGGAGTCGCGCGCCCGCCGCTCTGCGACGCTCGTACCCGAACAGGACCGTGTACCGGGCGCCGAAGCGCGGCTGATCAGCGCCCCGGAGCGGCCCCGACGAGCGCGGCGAGCCTCCGGGCGAGATCCGCGCGGAGGAGCTTCCCCGTCGGCGTCCGCGGGATCGCCTCGAGCCTCACCAGGCGGCGGGGCAGCACCGTCGGGGCGAAGACGGCGCGGAGGTGGGCCAGGATCTCCGCGTCGCCGACGGCGCCCTGCGAGCCCACGATCGCGGCGACGATCTCCTCTCCCAGCAGGGGGTGCTGGAGCGCGACGCACGCGGCGTCCTCGACGTGCGGGAGCGCGCGGAGGACGCGGTCCATCTCGTCGAGAGACACCGACTCTCCCCGCACCTTCGCGATGTTCTTGCTCCGCCCCGTGATGGTGAAATAGCGCCGGCCGTCCCCTCGATCTTCGATCTCGTAGCCCAGATCCCCGGAGTGGAACCACCCGCCCCGGAAGGCCTCGGCCGTCGCCTCGTCGTTGCCGGCGTAACACGTCATCACGTTGTGCCCACGCATGCAGATCTCCCCGATCTCGCCGGGCGCCGCGCGCTCGCCGCCGCGGTCGAGCACCGCCACCTCGTTGCCGTACAAGGCCGTGCCGATCGAGGGGATCTCGACGTCGAGCATGTGCGCCCGATACGCGTCCTCGGAGAGGTCCGCCGGCATCGTCGTCGAGAAATTGGTGGTCTCCGTGAGCCCGTAGCCCTGGAGGATCCGCGCGCCGAGCTTCTCGCGGACGGCGCGGGCCGTGCGCGCGGTCAGCGGCGCGGCGGCCGAGACGAAGTACTCGAAATCGCCCGGCAGCGCGGGCTGCCGCCACACCCCGAGCAGCGCCTCGAGGATGCTGGGCACGACGCTGGCGATGCGCGGGCGGAACCGCTCGACGAGCCGCGGGTAGCCGAACGGATCGAAGGCGTGCGCGAGGACGGCGTGCGCGCCCGCGGCGAGCGTCGCGAAGATGGTGAAATGAAGGCAGTTCACGTGATGAATGGGGAGGCAGCCGAGGAGGCGGTCCCCGCGCTTCAGCCCGTGGTGACGGCGGAGCGCCTCCGCGTTCACGGCCGCGGCGTAGTGCGACTGCGCGACGAGCTTCGACGTCGCGGTCGACCCCGACGTCCCGAAGAACAGGGCGTCTGCCCGGGGCTCGACGGCGGGATCGGGATCGGACGCGGCGCCGTCCTCGAGCGAAGCGGCCTCGGGGACCGGGATCGCCTCCGGGAGGACGTCGGCCGCAACGTCGGGGGAGCGGAGGACCGCCTTGGCCCCGAGCGCCTCGGCGAGCTGTCGGAGCCGCCCGGCGGGGTCCGCCGGGCTGAGGAGGAGCAGCGCGCAGCCGGCGCGCAACGCGCCGAAGAGGGCGACGACCGAGCTCGCCTCGTTCGTCGGGACGAGCGCCAGGACGTCGCCGGAGCCGACCCCGAGCCGCCGGCGGGCCCACGACGACACCCGGCGGCTCAGGACCTCGAGATCACGGTAGGTGAGCGTCACGACCCCTCCGTCGGCCCGCGCCGCCGTGAGGAAGGGATCGTCGCCTTGCGACCGCGCGCGAGCGGCGACGTGCGCGAGGATCGTCGGCTCGATCGGGAGCGTTCGATCGAAGGGGACGCCGCCGTAGCTGTGGGCGAGATCGAAGTCGGTCGACATGGGGTCACCCGGGCTCGCGCAGCGCGCGCACGTGGCCGGCGATGGTCCGCGCGTCGCGGAACGTGGCGGGATCGATCAGGTCCGCGGGGAACCGGACCGCGAGGCCCCGCTCGAGATCGAGGATGAAGCCGACCATCTCGAGCGACGCGAGCCCGAGCGCCGAGAGATCCGTGTCGGGGCCCACGGCGGAGGCTCTCTCTGCGTCGACGTGGCGCGCCGCGATGTCCAACACCGCTCGTAGGAGGTCATCCATCGTCTGGAGACTACCTCTCCGGCGAGGGGTGGATCTGCACGTTTTTTCTCCCTGCCCGAGCTGCCGGCGAAGAGGCGCCGACCCGACGGAGAACCGTCGACGAATGCGCCAAGACAGCCGCGGCGGCCGCCGATTGATCCCCCGGGAGGTCCTTGATAGGCTCCGCGTGAGCCGATGGAGCGACTGCTCGCCTTGCCGGTGGCGCAGGCCGGGGACGATCCGCTGTTGAGCGACGAGCGGGGAGCTCCGGTGTGGCCCTATGCCGGCCCCGACGAGAGGGCGCTGCTCGCCCAGGTCGCGACGCTGTTCGGGCGGGAGATCGTCGATGTCCAGCCGGCCTCGAGGGGCCCACGCGACGGCGGCGAACGGCTCGTCGCGGGGTACGACGAGGGCGCCGAGCGGGCAGGCCGCCTGTATGCCCATCTCACCGGGCGCCGCTACGTTCATGTGGGCTCGCCGCGGGAGGCGACGGCGATGGGCGCGGTCGACGTCGTCGTCTGCGTCGCCCCGTCGGCGCCGCACGATCTCCTCGACGAGATCACGCGCGCGCGCAGGAATGCTCGTTTGGGGATCCTCTGGGCGGCCGACGCGGGCTCCCTCTCGCGACAGGCCCGGATCCGCGCCGCGGCCGCGCGGCTCGATCCTGCGCCGCTCGATCGGGCCACCGTGCTGAGCCCGATGACAGGGCACATCGAGCCCGTCCGCGTCGGCGCCGTCGAGCTCCGGGGGGCGCTGAAGACGCCCGGCGATCTCGAGACGGGGCCGCACGCCGTCATGGCGCTGACGACGCACTCCGACGGGATCGACGCCTTGCTCGGCGAGCGGGCGACGCTCTGTGCCCTCGTGGACCTCGACCCGAGCTCCGTCCCCGGAGGTCCGTCGCCGAAGTGCGTGATCACCGGCCAATGCCACCGGCAGAAGATGCCGGTGGCGGAGGCGCTGGCGTCCGGCCGGCTCGTGCCGGCGCGCGCGCTGTCGAGCCGGGTCCTCATGTGGAACAGCTGCTTCGGGATCATGGGGCGGCACTGGAGCGTGGTCGACGCCTGGGGGCTTATGCCCCAGCTCCTCGCCTCGGCCGAGGTCGGTTGCCTCGTCGCGCTGCGCGCGATCGTGAACACCGGGCCGGTGCAGGTCATCCCCCTCGTCGCCACGCTGCATGAAGGGGTGAGCGTGGGTGACGCGCTCGCGGCGTGGCGAGAGACGCTCGGGAGACAGTCGCACTCGATGATCCGAGATCGCCTCTTTCTGTTCGGCGATCCCGCGGTCGTCGCAAACCCGGCGCGCGAGGCCGCCCTCGACGAGGCCGCCTTCGACGAGGCCGCCTTCGACGAAACCGCCCTCGACGAGGCTGCCCTCGACATGACGGCGCCCTCGCCCTCGGCCCCCGTCGAGGCCACCGAGGCGCCGCTCATTCTGCGCTTCCTCGAGAACGTGAGAGCGTGGCAGCCCGATCTCTCCCCGGCGGTCGATGCGTGTCGGGCGGCGGTCGAGGCGAGCGAGCTCGCGCGCTCGAGCACGACGCCGGGGCCGCGCGCCGAGCTGGAGGCCGCGCTGCGACGAACGCTCCTCGGGGTGCTGACGAGGACGATGTGGTCGAGCTGGCTCGACTCGTGGCTGCCGACGGCCACTCTCCGCGAGGAGCTGGCCGGCAGGACGTGCGGCGACTGCGGCGCCGACCTCTGGGCGGGAGTCTACGACGTGAGCGCGCCCGGCGGCGCGCCCCGCTATTTCGCCAGCTGCGCCAGCTGCGGCGCCGTCGACGACCGCCCGGCGAGCTGCGAGGCCGTGATCGAGCGCGCCGATCACGGCCTCGGGCTCTCGCGGGGGGGGCCCCAGCGCGATTGGAGCGGCGCCCTCGTGTCGGCGCCGATCGGCCCCGATCTCGTGTCGACCGAGTGGCCGCGAGGCGAAGACGATCTGCCCCTACCGGAATGCCGCCTGACGGGAACATCGCAGGTGGGCCCGATATTCAGGCTGGCGATGTTCATCGAAGCTTCGCGTGTGTCGATTCATATGCGGCGCGCATTCCTCGCGACCTCCGATACGCCATGACGCAGCGCCCGGCGAGAAATCGCCCGAGGCACGGTCCCCCATCGCTCTTGACAGTCCGCCGACCGATCCCATAGCCTCTTCGATTGCTGCGATCCATCGCAGGTATGGGAGGAATCAGCCATGGCGGAACGTGACCTCAAGGATCTCGGGCACAACCTCAATCAAGATCAGTTGAAGCTCTACAGCGAAAAGCTGAAGGCGCTCGCAGAGTACCGTAAGGCGCAGGCGCGCCTCAACGAGGTGAACCTCGAGCTCATCAAGGCCGGCCTGCGAGTCAACCCGGGCTCCGTCGCCTGCTGGTAGTCGAGAGGGCTCGCTCTCACGAGGGCTCGCGACGCTAGCCCTCGACTCCACGCCCCGCGAAGCCTCCCGACATTCAGCGCGGCCCGACATTCAGCGCGGATCACCGGCGCCTCGCCCCCCGACTCCCTCTGCCCCACGACACAGCGCCGCCGCTGGCCAGCGCTCACCACGTGGCGAACGAGCAGCATCGTCCGCGGCTCCCTCTGGAGCGATCGACGTGCGAGTCCGCGCCGATCCGGTCGTGGAAATCCGGTCAAAACGGGTGACGCGCGCTCTCGCCGCTCCGGCGGGGCCGCCCTTTGCGGTTGTCAGGGGAGGGGCTTCGGGCTAAAGGAAACCCTGGATTTACCAATGGAAACGCGTAAAGGCCCTCCCTCCGACGTCGCTTCGATCATCGGGCAGCTCCGCAGGCCCAAGCGGATGGTGGTGACCGCGGGCATGCCGTACGCGAATGGCCCGTTGCACCTCGGGCACCTCGCTGGAGCCCAGCTGCCCGCCGACATCTACGCTCGGTGGTGTCGAATGCTCATCGGGGCAGAGAACGTGCTGTACGTTTGCGGCACCGACGAGCACGGGTCGACCAGCGAGATCGCCGCGGTCCAGGCCGGGCTCCCCATCCGCGAGTACATCGATCGCATCCAGCAGGCGCAGAAGAAGACGCTCGAGCGGTATTGCATCAGCCTGGACGCCTTCACGGGCACCTCGCAGCCGGAGACCTTTCCGCTCCAGCGAGAGCTGGCGCACGAGTTCCTGACGCGGTTCTCGGAGAACGGCCTCCTCGAGAAGCGCGCCACGCGGCAGTGGTTCGATCCGAAGATGGGGCGATTCCTCCCCGACCGCTACGTGCGCGGCCGCTGCCCCAACCCGCAGTGCGACAACGAGGACGCCTACAGCGACGAGTGCGACCGCTGCGGCCAGCAGCACGCCCCCGCCGCGCTCCTCAACCCGCGCAGCACGCTGAGCGACGCGGTGCCCGAGCTCCGCGAGACGGTTCACTGGTGGCTCGACATGTGGTCCGTGTCCGAGACGCTGCGCGAGTGGATCAGCGGCAAAGAGAAGACGTGGCGGCGCGCCATGCTGTCCGAGGTCCTGGAGACGGTGATGCCGTCGGTGCGCCTCGACCGGGCGCACGAGGCCACCTACAAGGAGATCAAGGCGAGCCTCCCCAAGCACAAGAGCAAGCTCGCCCGCGGGAAGGAGCTCGTTGTCCAGTTCGGCAACAAGGCCGATCTGGAGAGCGGCCGCGCGATCCTCGAGCAGCACGGCGTCCGCGTCGAGCTCGTCGACGAGTGGGCGCACCGGTCGATCACGCGCGACATCGCCTGGGGGATCCCGATCACCGAGGATCCGGACCTGGCGGGCAAGACGCTCTATGTCTGGCCCGACTCGCTCATCGCGCCCATCTCGTTCTCGAAGGTGGCGCTCCGCGACAAGGGGGTCGACCCGGCGCGCTATGCGGAGTTCTGGCGCGATCCCGAGGCCCGCGTGGTCCAGTTCCTGGGGCAGGACAACGTCTACTTCTACGTGCTCATGCAGGGGGCCATGTGGCTCGGGACCCAGGAGGACCCGCACCGGCTGCCGGCGGCGGGCGAGCTCCAGCTCACCGACGTCTTCGGCTGCTTCCACCTCCTCGTCGGCGGCGAGAAGATGAGCAAGAGCCGCGGCAACTTCTTCACCGGCAATCAGCTCCTCGACGAGAAGGGCTACTCCGTCGATCAGATCCGGTATTACCTCGCGCTCCTCTCGCTCGCGGAGAAACCCTCGGATTTCGACTTCGAGAAGCTCGACGAGCGCAACAAGTTCCTCGCCGGGCCGATGAACGCCGCGTTCGAGCGCCCCATCTCGGCGGTGCACTCCAAGTTCGGCGGCAAGGTCCCCGAGGGCGCCCTGCTCGACAAGGTGGTCGCCGACACGGTGCGCATCGTCCAGCGCTACGTGCGCGCCATGGATCGGGCCGACTACCCGAACCTTCTCTTCGAGATCGAGAACTACGCCCGCACGATCAACAGCCTCTTCACGCAGTACAAACCGCACGACGATCGGCACCCGGAGCAGGGGCGCCGCGACGCCCTCTACACGTCGTTCTACGTGCTGAAGACCCTGATGATCATGCTCTACCCGTTCGTCCCGGAGACGATGGATCGCCTCCGCGTGTCGCTCCGGCTGCCGCCCGAGGTGTTCCGCCTGGAAGAGCTCGGCACGCCCATCCCCGCGGGCCATGAGATCGGCGCCAAGCAGCCGTATTTCCCGGCGCCGTCGAGGGAGGGCGAGACCTGATCGAGGGCGTTTTCACCGAGCGCGCGGGCGACGCCCACGTCGGGCGGAGGCGAGATCTGCTCGAGGGCGGCGCCGCCCTGCCGCCGTGCGCAGACGTGCTCCGCGCGTCGGCCGCAGAGTTCCCGGACGCGGTCCGCGAGCGCCTCCTCCGCGAGCTCGGCGAGCGTGGCCTCGTCGCCGTCCAGCTCGACGAGCCGCTCTCGAACGATCGATTCACCACCCTGGGATCGCTCCTCGGGATCGCCTCTCCGGAGACGGATCCAGCGGTGCTCCCGTACGTGGAGAGGGGCGTGATCCTCAACCTCGTGGCCGAGCACGGGCGCACGGAGGACGTCTCTCTCCAGCCCTTCGCGACGAACCCGCTGACGCTCCACAGCGAGGGCAGCGGCCGGCGGGCCGAGGAGCAGCCTCGGTACATCGTCCTGATGTGCCGCGATCCCGGCGACGAAGGGACCGCGGCCCAGACAGTCCTCGTCCCGATGGCGGCCGTCGCAGAGGGGCTGTCGCCAGACGCGCTGGCGACGCTGGAGCAGACGCGATATCGAAGGAGCCCCGACGGTCCATGGATAGCGCGTCGCGTCGACGGTCGGTGGGTGTTCTCGTTCCGCGACTTCCTCTCGCAGCCGCTCGAGTGGACGCACGCGGGGCACGCCCCCTCCGCGGAAGCCATCAACGGCGCTCTTCGCGACCTGCTGGCATCGATGTACGCTCCCGGCGCCTCAATCCGCGTCCATTGGACGCGCGGAAAGCTCGTCATCCTCGACAACACGTTCTTTTTCCATGGGCGGACGGCCGGGCGAAGCGCCGGATCGAGCCGGCGCCGCCATCTCCAGCGCCTGCGGATCCTCGCCGGCCCCTCCGCCTGACGGGCCAAGGCGGCCGGAGAGCTCCACGACGTCACGAGAGGCGACAATCGACCAGGACGCCTGGTAGGCTGAGCCCATGGCGGGGATGGATCCAGCGACGGATTTTTCGGTTCACCGGATCGAGTGCGGCAGCCTGAAGAGGCTCCCGCACCCGACGTGGCCCTGCGAGCTCTGGAGCTATCGCCCGGGGCCGTGGCAACCTCCTGCGGAGGGGACTCACTACGGCGCTGTCTTCTCGGGGAGGCTGACCCTCCGTTGCCGCTCGGGGGTCTTCGAGATCGGCGCGGGGATGGTGTTCTGCGTCCCGGGAGAGCTGGCGTTGCACGGCGAGGGGGAGGCGTTCGGGATCACCCACGCTCGGAACAAAGGGTTCTTCCAGATCGCCGGGCCGATCGAGGCGTCCGGGCGGCTCCGCTACATCGACGGTTGCACCGACTCCCTGCTCATCGCCCCTCAGGTCCGGGGCGAGCCGTGCCTCAACCACCTGCATTTCCCCCCTCGTACGGACCAGACGCTCCACACCCATCCTTCGCTCCGCGCGGGGCTCATCATGCGAGGGCGCGGCGTCTGCAGGCTGGGCGACCGGCGGGTGCCGCTCTCGCCCGGGCTGGTGTTCCACCTGCCGCCGGGCTCGAAGCACGCGTTCCAGACCGAGGCGGAGAGCATGGATGTCGTCGCCTTCCACCCCGACAGCGACTTCGGCCCCGTTCACGACGATCACCCGATGATCAACCGGACCATCGTGGACGGCATCTCCGCGCGGCACGTGGAGCGGATTCGCACAGCCGAGCAGCCCAATGAGTGAGGAGCGAACCAGGGGTCCGCGGCCCCCAGCGCCGGCGGAGCTCGCTGGGCAAGAGCTCCAGCTCTTCGCCAGGGCCCCGCGCGCGCGCCCCTTCGATCTGCCCGACGAGGCGCACGAGGCCGCGCGGCGCGCCCGCTCCCTCGGGGCTTTCGACGATACGTTCGTGCCGACCGTCGACGAGCGCATGCTCGACGTGTACGCGCGGGCGAAGAACCCCGATGATCCGATCGAGCTGCGGGATCTCTGGCTCGGACGCGTCGAGCACGAGCTCGGCAGGCACGCGCACAGGCCATCGCTCGCCGAGCGCTGGCGCGCCGCGACGCTGCGGAGGCAGGTCCACCCGAGCGAGGTGCTCACCTCGCGCGCGACCGTGCGCTTCATCAAGGAGCTCTTCAACTGGTTCTTTCGCGACGACCTCTACGGGGAGCTCCGGTCAGACGATCACATCATCCTCTCGAGCGGGTCCGTCGACGAGCAGGCGTGGGGCCTCCCGGAGGCGTTGAAGGACTGCGTCCGCTTCGCGCTCGAGCGGGACTGGTACGGCTACTCCGACTCGTGCGGGCGCCGCCCCGCGCGCGAGGCTGTCGCCATGTACGAGAACGCTCGGATCGACGGGGCGGTCTACACGGCCGACAACGTCGCGCTGACGATGGGCGGGACGTTCGCGATCAGCGCGCTCGCGGACTTCATCCTCTCGGGCGCGCCGAGGGAGGGGGCGCCCGTGCTGTGCGGGATCCCCAACTATCCTCCTCTCGTGGAGTCGATAGCCCGTCGGCGCAACGTCGAGCTCGTTCCCCTCCCGTCGAGGGCTGGCCACACGTCGCTCGAGCCGCTGATCGCCGCGCTCACGCCGCGCACCCCGCTCGTCCTCCTGCAGACGGTCGCGAACCCGACGGGGGCGGCGGTCTCCGACGCCGATCTCGGGCGGCTGATCAGCGCCGCGTCTCCGTCGACGATGATCGTGCTCGACGAGTGCCACGAGTGGCTCGGCCCGCTCGGGCGGTGCTCGCAGCGGCGCGCGGCCACCAACGTGATCCGCGTCTTCAGCGCCTCGAAGACATGGTCGGCGCCGGGGCTGAAGATAGGTTGGTTCCTCGCCGACGCCGGGTTCATGGCCGACTACTACGAATACGCCTCGACGACCTTCGGCGGGCCGCCTTCCTTCTTCTACACGCTGGTCGAGGTGCTGGCGCGGATGGAGCGCTGGCTCATCACCGGCGTCACGGAGCCGGGGGCGGCCGAGGTCGACGAGTTCGAGCGCTCCTACGGGCTGGATCGCGCGCAGCTCTCGATAGCTTATGAGAGATATCGGACCGAGCGGCGCGCGCGGCAGGACGCGTTGCAGACGCTGCGCGATGCCTCCATCGGCCGGCTCGCGCGAGCGTCCGCGCGCGTCATCTCGCCGCGCTGCTCGATCAACCTCGCCGTCGAGCTACCGGGGTGGAACGACTCGTATCGGTGCTTCCGCGATCTCCTCCGGCAGAGCCGCGTGGCGGTCTTTCCAGGCATCCTGACGTTCTGCTTCTCGGGCGGGATCGTCAGGGTCACGACGGCGCGCCAATGGCACGATCTCTCGTCGGCGGTCGCGCGGCTGGAGGCCCAGCTCGGCCTCCCGGGGGGCCGCTGATCGGAAGGCGCTGCCGCCGTGGTTCACGAGCGTGAAGGCGTCTCGCATCGTCTGCTGCACGGTGCCATAGGCTTCCAACACACGCGCTGATCGCCGCCTCCACAGCCGCGATGACCGCGGGGACGGATGATCCACGGCGTCGACCTTGCTCGACGGACACGCCGCCCTGCGATAGCAATTGAGTACCCCGGGGATCACGTCGCCCGGGCGGCGCGACATGAGCGTAAGGGCGCGCATGCAGGGCACGGCTCTCGGGCACGAGGCCGCGCTCCGCGCGCGCGGGGGAGGTGGGAGCCTATGTTGAGCGGTGCTGATGTTTCCGTCCACCAGGGAAATATCCAGTGGGACGCGTTCGCCTCACGGCTCGATTTCGTCTTCATCCGGGCGACGTACGGGATCGAGGGGGTCGACAGGAGGTTCGCGACCAACCGCGCCGAGGCCGCGCGCTGCGGGGTCCTCCGGGGGTATTACCATTACGCGTTACCGCGCCTCGACGCCGCCGAGCAGGCGCAGCGGCTCTGCAGCGCGGTCGGCGACCTCGAGCCCGGGGAGCTCGACATGGTGCTCGACCTCGAGGAGACGCAGCACGCGGGCGACAACGGCCATGTCTGGACGTCGCAGGACACCCTGGCTCTCCAGGTGTGGACCCGCCGCTTCGTCCAGGAGGTGAAGTCGCGCTACCCGGGCCGCTCCGTCATCCTCTATACCCGCCACAACTTCTGGCACGATCACCTCGGCGGCAGCTCCGAGTTCGTCGACTGCCCGCTCTGGATCGCGAACTATACCTATGGCCTCGACTCGGTGCGGGCGAGGCCCCCGGCCAACCCGAAGGAATGGGCGGACTGGGCGCGCAGGAAGCCGCTCAGGGCCTGGGACCCCTGGTCCGCGTGGTCGTTCTGGCAGATCACCGCCAAGGCCGTGATGCCGGGTGTCCGGACCAACACGGTGGACGCCAACCTGTTCAATGGAACGGTGAGCGATCTGCGGCGCCTCGCCCGGCTCGAGGCCGGGTCCGTGACGTCCGAGCCGCTGCCCACGGCCGACGCGCTCTGCCAGAAGCTGCTCTCGCAGGCGGATGACAGATACATCTTCGGGCACGAGGTGCGCCTCACCGACCCCAACCCCTCCGCGTTCGATTGCTCCGAGCTCATCGAGTGGGGCTGCGCCCAGCTCGCCGTCGAGCCCACGATGCCTGACGGCTCCTGGATGCAGGCGCGCCACGTGAAGGCGGCGCGGCTGCTCATGCCGGTGGACACGGCGATCGCGACCCGCGGCGCCCTCCTGTTCCGCTTCTCGGCGGATCCGTTCACGGGCGGGCGCCCCGAGCACGCCCACGTGGCCATGAGCCTGGGCGACGGCCGCACCATCGAGGCGCGCGACACCGCGCATGGCGTCGGCGTGTTCCCGGCGCTCGACCGGGGCTGGACACACGCGGGCCGGATCCCGGGCCTCGACTACGGCGCCTCGCCGCCCGGCGGCGGGCTCGCGCGCGGCGCCAGGGGGCCCGAGGTGAAGGCCTGGCAACAGCACCTGTTGATGTGGCGCGCCGGGCTCCTGCCGCGGTTCGGCGCGGACGGCGAGTTCGGCGCGGAGACCGAGGCGGCCACGCGGATCTTCCAGCAGGAGATGGGGTTGCCCGTGACCGGCGCGGTCGGGCCCGAGACGCGCGACGCCATGCAGCGCGCGCTGCCGCGCCCGCCCTGCGCGCTCGAGCTGCCGCGCGCGCTGGGCCGAGCGCTCCTGGGCGTCGTCGCCCAGGGGGCGGCCGCGGGAGGCGCGGCGCGCGCGGCGGGGCCGCAGGCAGAGCTCCAGGGAGCGGTGAGCGGGTCGGCGGCGATGGCGACGCCGGGCCACGACGCGGCCGGCGTCCGCAGCTACACGTTCGCGGAGAGCGGCTTCCGGTTCACGGTGACCGCCACCCCCGAGCCGGTCGCGGCGGCCCGGGCGAACGACGCCGGGGGCGCCGTGGCCTTCTTCGCGTCGAGCCAGGCGCAGCCCGGGTCCGCGCGTCTGGCGCCCGTGTTCGACGGGACGGGACTCGACTGGCTGCCGCCGCGCGATCCGGGCGCGCTCACCGGCACGAGGTTCTACGAGCAGGTCCGGGGCCTGTCGCTCGCGGCGCGGGAGGAGCTCTTTCTCCAGGAGGTGCTGCGGGGGAACGTGCCCAGCTTCCTGCGCCGCTTCCATCGCGTCACGGTCGAGGCGCCCGACGGAAAGCGGGGCGTCGCGTACGTGTGCGCCGACTACCTGGCGATCGGCCCGGACACCGATTTCCTGCGCATGCCGCTCACCGGCGTCACCGCCCAGCGCGTGGCGGATGCGTGCGGCTGCGTGCTGCCGACGAAGAAGCTCGTGAAGGACATCTATGCCGCCTCGCGGAAGCAGACGGCCATCCCGTTCGATCCCCAGGACGGCACCAAGGTGGAGCGCTTTCGTGACCACCACCTGGCCATCGAGCAGCACCGGGTCGGCGAGCTCGGCGAGCTGCTCGCGGGACACAAGAAGGACGTCGTGGTGACCAACCGGCTGCACCACCACGCGCGCCGGCTGGCGATCTTCGGCTTCTACAAGGCGGACGGCAAGCCGTGGCAGCCGCTGGACACGTCGCTCCGGCGGCGGCTGCCGCACGAGGACACCTACGCCGACTACAGCCACGGGGTGCGGCTGATCGGCGGCCTGATGGCCCTCGGGTCGGAGCAGCGCTGCGTGGCCGACGTCCTGCTCGACCCGGCGCTGTGCGGCCTCGTGAGCGACGAGGGCATCATCAGCGTTCCGAGGTACGAAGTGCACCCGCTCGGGTGACCGTTGCGGTCGTTTTGCCGCGGCCGAACGTCGGGGTGAGGGGAGGGGTGGGGCTCGGCTACACTCCGCGGGTAGCAGGAGGAGTCCCCGCGATGGAGCTGAGACGCACGAAGGCCATGGGCGATCACGGCAGCCTCATCGATGCGCTCGCGTCGGTCAGCGAGGCGGAGCTGCTCGACGCGATCGTCGCGCTCGCGATGCCGCGGCACATGTTCCGCCAGCGCGCGGAGAACCGCCGCGCGGCGCAGTACGTCGCAGGTGCGCTGGAGGAGCAAGGCTATGCCGTCGAGATCGAGGGTGAGCTCGGGAACGTGGTCGCGACGCCCCGGGCCGCGGTCGATCGCCCGATGATCCTCGTCGGGGCGCACTACGACAGCGTGCCCGACACGCCCGGCGCCGACGACAACGCGAGCGGGATCGCCGCGATGCTCGCCTGCGCGAGGGCGCTCTCGCGCTTCGAGCCGGCCCTGCCGGTGGGCTTCGTGGCCTGGAACGGCGAGGAGGACGGGCTGCTCGGCAGCGTCGAGTTCGTGGCGCGCCATCGATCGCAGGGCGGAGCGCCGATCGCCGCCGTGCACGTGCTGGAGATGGTCGGCTACGCGAGCCACGAGCCGGGATCCCAGCGGATGCCGGTCCCGGTCCCCGGCGCGCCGGACGTCGGCGACTTCATCGGGCTGCTCACGAACCACCGCTCGAACCACCTCGTGGAGCTCGCCGCGAAGCAGGCAGAGGCGCTGGTGCCCGAGCTGCCGGTCGTGGGCCTCAAGGTCTACCTCGGCCTCGAAGAGTGGCTGCCCGTGCTCCACCGGAGCGATCACTCGCCGTTCTGGAAGGCGAAGATCCCCGCCATGCTCTGGACCGACACGGCGGAGTTCCGCAACCCGAACTACCACCGCCCGACGGACACCCCCGAGACGCTCGACTATGGCTTCATGCGCCGCGTGACGCAGCTCGTCCTCGCGACGGTGACGCGGCAGGTCCGGACCGGCTAGAAGGAGAACCCGATGGTCATCGAGCTGACCCCGAGCTTCAAGGTGATCGACGCGCGCTTCCGCAAGCTCGCGCTGCCGCACGTGCACGTCGAGAAGCTGTACACGGGCTGCCGCTGGGCGGAGGGGCCGGCGTGGTTCCCGGCGGGGCGCTACCTCGTCTGGTCGGACATCCCGAACGACCGCATGATGCGCTGGGACGAGACCGACGGCTCGGTCTCGGTGTTCCGCCAGCCCGCGATGAACACCAACGGCCACACGGTCGACCTGCAGGGCCGCCTCGTGTCCTGCGAGCACCGCGGCCGCTGCGTCTCGCGCACCGAGCACGACGGCTCGCGCACGGTGCTCGCGTCGCACTTCGAGGGAAAGCGGCTGAACTCGCCGAACGACGTGGTCGTGAAGTCCGACGGCAGCGTCTGGTTCAGCGACCCGAGCTACGGCATCGACAGCGACTACGAAGGCGACGCGTCGCCGAGCGAGCAGGGCGCGCAGCGCGTCTACCGCCTCGACCCGGCCTCGGGTGCGCTGACGGTCGTCGCGGCCGACTTCGTGCAGCCCAACGGCCTCGCCTTCTCGCCGGACGAGTCGCTGCTGTACATCGCCGACACCGGCGCGACGCACGTGAAGGGCGGCCCGCACCACGTGCGCAAGTTCCGCGTCGACGCGAAGGGCACGCTGACCGGCGGCGAGGTGTTCGCGATCTGCCCGGTCGGCGTGTACGACGGCTTCCGCGTCGACGTGCACGGCAACCTGTGGCTGTCGGCCGGCGACGGCGTGCACTGTCACGCGAGCGACGGCGCGCTCCTAGGAAAGGTGCTGATCCCCGAGACGGTGTCCAACGTCTGCTTCGGCGGCGCCAAGCGCAACCGCCTGTTCATCTGCGGCACGACCTCGCTCTACGCGGTCTACCTGAACACCCGCGGCGCCGGGCGCTAGAATACCGATCACGTCGAAACCCGGAGAATTTTCACAGGGAGGCGGGGAGGAAGAAAAAAATGAATCTCTCGCTCTTCCGGTCTCTCGCTCCCCGCCTCCCCGCCTCCCTGTGAAATTCCTGCTTTCTCTCGTGGTTTCAACCCGTTTGTCGCTCTAGCTAGCAGCGATGACCGCGGGCCGGCGCCTGCACCGCTTGACGCGGCCTGGAACGGGTCAGCGTCCCTCCTGATGCTGTCGGCCGTAGACCAGCAGCATGGCGATGATCACGGCGCCATAGATGATCTGGCGGCCGGCCTCGGGCATCTGCAGCACGCTGAGCATGCTCTGGAGCAGCACGATCAGGATGGTGCCGAGGACGGTGCCGAGGTACGTCCCGCGCCCGCCCATGATGTTGGTTCCGCCGATCACCACCGCGGCGATGGCCGGCATGAGGTAGTCGTTGCCCATGGCCTGATAGGCCTTGTGCGAGAAACCGGCCAGCAGCATACCGGTCATGGCGGAGCACACGCCGCACATCACGAAGGCGCCGATCAGCACCAGGTGCGTTCTGACACCCGACAGGTAGACGGCCTGCTCCTGGTTGCCCACGGCATAGATGTAGCGACCGAGCGCGGTCCTCTTCAGCACGAAGGTGGCGACGCCGCCGACCAAGATCCAGACGAACAGCGAGTTCGGGATGGAGAGCGTCTTGCCGACGGCCAGGACCTCCATCCACTCCGGCGCCTCGCTGCGCGGAGCGAAGCCGCCGGTGTAGAGCACCATCAGCCCCTGAAGCACGGTGTTCGTGCCCAGCGTGAAGATCATCGAGGGCACGCGAAGGTAGGCGACGCCGAGCCCGTTCAAAAGGCCCGCGGCGGCGCCGACGGCCAGGCCGCAGGGCAACGCGGCCCAGCCGCCGATCCCTGCGGCCAGCATGGCGCTCGAGGTGAGCACCCACGGCAGCGAGAGATCGATGTGACCGAGCAGGATCACGATCATCATGCCCGTGGCAGCCACGCCCAGGAAGGCCGCGATCTGCAGCTGTTGCAGGATGTAGTACGGGCTCAGGAAGCTCAGCGTGCCCTGGGTGACCAGCGTGCCGATCGAGCCGCTCACGAGGACGACGCCGATCGACAGCAGCGCGTACCAGGTCGGCTTGTCGATCTCGCCGAGACGGCTCTTGAGGGAGAGGGGCTGTTGCATCGAGCTCACCTGAAGACGTGCAGCCGGTTCTTGACGCGGATGACCCAGAGCGCGCCGAGGCAGACGGCCGCGAGCAGGATGAGGCCCTCGAACAGCGGCTGGTAGAGCGGGTTGGCGAGGAGGCCCAGCGCCGAGCCCTCGTCGAAGACGCGGAAGTTGAAGGCGACGGAGCGGAGCACCAGCGCGCCGAAGAGCGATCCGATGGCGCCGCCGATCCCCCCGTACAGCGAGGTGCCCCCGATCACGACGCTGGCGATGGAGTTCAGCGTGTAGGAGCCGGCTTGTGGGATGTCGGCGTTGCCCGACGTCGTCTGCAGCGCGAGGTAGAGGCCGCCGACGCTGGCGAAGAACCCCGACAGCGTGTACGCGGCCAGCTTGACGCGCTTGATGCGGACGCCCGACATGTACGCCGCCTCCTGCGACGCGCCGACGGCGTAAGCGCCGAGGCCGTAGCGGGTGCGGCGGTAGTAGGTCCAGAGCAGCGCGAGCAGCGCCATCCAGATCGCGGGCGACGGGATCTTGCCGACGAAGCCGAGCGCGCCCTCGAGGGGGGCGGCGCCCGCGACCTGCAGCAGCTCGTTGAGATCGAAGGTGGCCGCGAACGCCAGATCGCCGTCGACCTGGCCGCCGGGCGTCGGCCTGAGGAAGAGCGCGACGCCGAGGAAGATCGTGCCCGAGGCCAGGGTGGCGATGATCGGTTGCAGGCGGCCATAGACCACGAGGCAGCCGTTGAGCAGGCCCGCCGCCATGCCCACGGCCAGGCACAGCAGGATGCCCAGGAACATCGTGAGCGCGCTGCCGGCGAGGACGTGCGAGGCCACGCAGTTGACGAGCGTGATCACCGCGCCCACGGACAGATCCAGGCCGCCGGTCAGCACGGGGATCGTCTGGGCCATGGCCGCCGCCACCAGCACAAACGACTCGTTGGCGTTCTGCCCCAGCAGCGGCGCGCTGAAGCCCTTGGGATGGGACAGCGAGTAGAGCCCGTAGAACAAGATGCACAGACCGACGGCCACGAGCAGGCCCTGGTTCTGGCGCAGGCGGAGCTTCCAGTCGTTCATCGTGCCTCCGATGGCGCGCGTTCGTCTTCGCCCTTCGCGCGATCAGGCCCGCCGCGCAGACCGAGGGCCAGGTCCAGGATGTTCTTTTCGGTGATGTCGGGCCCCACGAGCTCGCCCTGCACGCGGTTCCGGTAAAGGACGAGCACGCGGTCACAGCAGCCGATCAGCTCGTCGTAGTCCGTGCTGTAGAAGAGGATGGACGTGCCGGCGTCCGCCAGCTCGCGGAGCAGCTGGTAGATCTCCTGCTTCGTGCCGACGTCGATGCCGCGGGTGGGATCGTTGAGCATCAGCAGCCGCGGCTCCGTCATCAGCCACTTGGCCAGCACGACCTTCTGCTGGTTGCCCCCGGACAGCGACGAGACCGGGTGGTCGATCGAGCCGATCTTGATCTGGATGCGGCGCACCATCTCGTCGATGCGCGCCGCCTCGCGCCGGCGGTCGAGCAAAAGGCCGCTCGTGAACTTGTCGAGCGACGCCAGCGACAGGTTCGTGGCGATGGACATCGGCAACATCAGGCCTTCGGTCTTCCTGTCTTCGGGCACGAGGGCGATGCCGTGCGCGCGGCCCTTGGCCTGGCGCGGGCTCGTCAGCTTGACCGGCTTGCCGTCGATCTTGATCTCGCCGCGCACATCCCTGAGCACACCGAACAAGCCGAGCAACAGCTCGCGCTGGCCCTGGCCGTCGAGCCCGCCGATGCCGAGGATCTCGCCCTCGCCGAGCTTGAACGACACGTCCTCGAGCTGCCGCTCCCAGCTCAGGCCGCTCACCTCGAGCAGCGTCGCCGGGAAGCTGCGGGCCGCCGGCTTCGGCGGGAAGACGTGACCCATGTCGCGGCCGATCATGAGCTCCACGATCTGGTCGTCGCTGCGCTGGCCCTTGGCGAAGGTCTCGATGTGCCGACCGTTGCGGAAGACCGACATCACGTCCGCGAGCTCCTTGATCTCGTGCATGCGGTGCGAGATGTAGAGCATGCCGACGCCCTGAGCCTTGAGCTCGGCGAGGAGCTCGTAGACCTTCTTGACGTCGGTGTTGGTCAGCGCGGAGGTGGCCTCGTCCAGGATCAGCAGCCGCGGGTTCTTGCCGAGCGCCTTCGCGATCTCGACCATCTGGCGGCGCGAGAGCGGCAGGTCGCTCACCCAGGCGTTCGGGTTCACGCCCTCGCAGCCGACGCGCGCCAGGAGCTCCTCGGCCCTGCGGACCTGCGCCTTGCGATCGAAGAGCCCCAGGCGGCTCGTCGGCATGGTGATGCCGATGTTCTCGGCCACGGTCAGCGTCGGCATCAGGGACAGCTCCTGAAAGACGCAGACGATGCCGGCGGCGTTCGCCTCGATCGGGTGGTCGAACCGGACCGGCTTGCCGTGGAGCAAGAGCTCCCCGGCGCTCGGCTTGACCACGCCGCCGATGATCTTGATCAGGGTGCTCTTGCCCGCGCCGTTCTCGCCGAGGATGGCGTGCACCTTCCCCGGCGCGCAGGCGAAGTCGACGCCGCTGAGGGCGGTGACTCCGCCATAGTGCTTGGAGACGGCCCGGAGCTCGAGAAGCGGAGGGCTCACCGGTTCGGTCATGATGCTGGGGCGCCCGCGGGGCGCTACTTCACGTCTGCTTCACGTTTCACGTCTACTTCACGTTTCACGTCTACTTCACGTCGGATTCCGACTCGTTCATGATCTTCACGCCCGAGATGTTGACCCCGCAGGGCGGGAACTCGTTGGGCGTGAAGAAGTTGTCGGAGAGCTGGGAGAAGAAGCTCTCGCCGTCCTTCAGCGTTGTGTGATCGGCGGCGGGGATCGGCACGGAGATCATCTGCGGCAGCACCTTGCCTTGCAGGCCCTCGAGCGCCGCCTTCATCGCGATGGCCGCGAGCCCCGGCGACTGGCCGAGCGACAGGCCCTTCATGCCCTGTTCGTGGTGCTTCGCGATCAGCTTGCGCACGCCGTTCTCGGCCTCCGTGGCGACCGGGATCGGCTTGTGTCCGGCGTCGAGCAGCGCGCGGACAGCGCCCGTCGAGCCGCCCTGCGCGAAGAGCGCGTCGAACTGGCGGTGCACGGCCAGCGCGTCGGCCACCGCCTTCTGCGCCTTGCCGTCGTCCCAGCTGCCCACCACCTCCACGATGGTGTAGCTCTTCCCCGGCGCTTCCATGACCTGGCGGAAGCCGAGGTGGCGGTCGCGATCGACGGAGTTGCCCTGCAGGCCGCGGACCTCGAGCACCTTGCCCTTCCCGCCGAGCTGCTTGTCGAGGAACTCGCCCCACTGGCGCCCCATCGCCAGCTGGTCCTCGTTGACCTGCATCACCTTGTCCGTGTCGAGCACGTTGTCGAACGGAACCAGGACGACGTCCTTCTTGTCGGCGAGCCGGATCACGCGATCGAAGCCGTCGGGGCTGACGGCGAGCGTGACGATGCCGTCGAAGCCCTGGTTGATGAAGTCCTCGATCGCACCGAGCTGGGCCGCGACGTCGGTGCCGGTCGACACCACCTTGAACTCCTTGATCAGCGGCGCGATGGCCGGATCCTTGGCGAAGGCCTTGGCCGTCTTGACCATCTGGATGCGCCAGGCGTTCCCGACGTAGCCGTTGACGAGCGCGAGGCGGAACGGCGGCTTTCGCGCCGTCCACTGCAGATACTTGGTGTCCTGCTTCCACGGCGCGAAGCACTCGGGGTTATAGCCGGGCCCTGGCACGACCTTGGGCCCTTGCCCGCTCGGCGCCTGCGCGGCCGCGACGCTCGGCGCCTGCGCGGCCGCGGCGCTGGCGGAGCCTCCTGCGGCCGGAGCGCTGTCGGGCTTGTCTTTGCAAGCAGACAGACCGGACAGACCAGACAGACCCAAGAGCCCGAGCGCGCAGCTCAACACCGCCGCCGCGCGCCGCGCCGATCCACGTGACTTCAACTGGCCAATCGACATCGTGCCGCTACCTTTCGAGCAAAGAGACGTGGTCGGATAGAGACCTCTACGGCCCATCCCACGTCGTCACGTTCTCGCCCTCACGAACCACGAGGGCAATGTCTGCGTGCCGCCGTCTTGCTCACGGCAAAAGCACTGGGGTACAAACGATTCGCGTTCGGCGAGCGACGGTGTCGCGCGTCATTCCCGGGCACCACGCGGATTTCGCGAGCGCCCTCCAAATTCAATGACGCGATCGGCGACGCTCGTGGGGCCTACCACGAGAGATCTTCTGGTTTCGTGGCCTAGGAAATCCAAACGCGATCCGGAAGTCAAGTTCCTCGTTGTGAACGTTCTCATCTCGTACAGCCACGCTGCACGCGTTGGCTGAATGATGGAACCTCACGCGAATCGCCTTTCTCCTGGAAAAATGGCGCTATATCAAAAGCCTATGTGCCAAAGGAGCTCCGCTCAGCGGCGATGGCGCGACCGAGGAGCCCTATGATGCGTTCCGCGTCATAGACGCAACCACCCCAGCTGCCGCCGCTGGCATCCTGAAGCGCAGCCCACAACCGCGTATCCGGGTTCACTCGGCCGTCGGGTTGAAGGGCTGGATTGGGCGAGCGGGCGGCAAGGCCGCCTGCGTCCACACCCACGACGTCCACCGTCCCCTCCAGCTTGCGCGTGTCGATCCGCAGCCTGATGCGGTCGCCGTCGCGCACGCGGCCGATGGGTCCACCCGCCCACGCCTCCGGGCTGACGTGGCCGATGCACGCCCCGGTGGACACGCCGGAGAAACGACCGTCGGTGACCAGGGCGATACGATGCCCCTCCTTCACGTGCTTGAGGGCCGAGGTGATCTGGTACGTCTCCGGCATCCCGATACCGGGGCCGATGCCGATCAGCACCATCACGTCACCCGGTTGCACGGCGCCCGTCTTGATCGCCTCGATCGCCGCGTCCTCGCTGCCGAACACGCGCGCAGGCCCTTCGTGCAGATAAACGCCGTCCGGTCCGATCGCCTGGGGAGCGATCGCGGTGCTCTTCACGAGCGCTCCCTCGGGCGCGAGGTCGCCGCGCAGGAAGGTCACCGTGCTGGTGAGGCCGCGCTCGCGTGCCTTCCCGGCGGACATGATCACGTCGTCCGGATCGATGCCGTCCAGCTGCCGTAGCTTGTCGCGCAGGCGCCGGCGCCGCTCGCTGCGCTCCCACCACTCGAGGTTCTCGCCCAGGGTCCGGCCGCTGACGGTGCGCGCGCCGAGCCGCAGCAGGCCGAGCTCGCGCAGATGGAGCATGACCTCCGGGACGCCTCCGGCGAGGAAGACCTGAACCGTGGCGTGGTGTTTCGGCCCGTTGGGCAGCACGTCCACGAGCCGCGGAACGAGGGCGTTGATGCGCGCCCAGTCGTCCACCGTGGGGCGCCGAAGCCCGGCCGCGTGGGCGATCGCCGGCACATGGAGCACCAGGTTGGTCGACCCGCCGACGGCGGCATGCAGCACCATGGCGTTGTGGACCGAGTCGTCGGTGACGATGTCCCGCGTGGTCGCTCCACGTCGCTCGAGGGCCATGAGCGCGTGCGCGGAGCGGCGGGCGAGGTCGCGCCAGATCTCGGCGCCCGACGGGCTGAGCGCGCCGTGCGGGAGGGCGAGGCCGAGCGCCTCCGCCACCACCTGGCTCGTCGCGGCCGTGCCCATGAACTGGCAGCCGCCGCCGGGGGAACCGCAGGCGCGGCAGCCCATCTCGGCGGCGTAGTCGAGGCTCACCTCCCCGCGCGCATAACGCGCCGCGAGCGTCTGGACCTTGGCGGTGTCCTCGGCCTCCTCCGCGAGGAGCGTGACGCCTCCCGGCACGAGCACCGTGGGGAGGTCGAGGGTGCCGGCGAGCGCCATCAGCATGGCCGGCAGCCCCTTGTCGCAGGTGGCGACGCCGAGCACGCCTCGGCGGGTGGGCAGCGAGCGTATCAGTCGCCGAAAGACGATCGCGGCGTCGTTGCGGTAAGCGAGGCTGTCGAGCATGCCGACGGTGCCGTTGGTCCGCCCGTCGCACGGATCGCTGACATAGCCGGCGAACGGGATGGCCCCGCCGGCCGTGAACGTGCGGGCTGCCTCCTCCATGAGCAGCCCCACCTCCCAGTGCCCGGTGTGGTACCCGAGCGCGATCGGCGTGCCGTCGGGCGCGCGGATCCCCCCCTGCGTGCTGAGCACGAGGAACTGCTTCCCGTTCAGGCGCGCAGGATCCCACCCCATCCCGGCATTCTGAGTCCAGCCGAACAGCTCGCCGCTGGACATGGCGCGCAGCTGCTCGGGGCCGAGCGGGAGGCGCCCCGACGGTCCGGGCGCGGTCGTGCGCAGGGTGTAGATCGCCTCGCTGCCGGACTCGAATACCGGGTCGTGGCTCATGCGCGGGGTGCGATGGGGTCGCGGGTGGCCCGGCCGTCGACGAGACGCGATATTCCGAGCGGATTCTCGTCGCGCAGCTCCAGCGGGAGCAGCGCGGGCGGGCACGACTGGTAGCAAACGGGGCGCGCGAAGCGGAGGATGGCCGCGGTTCCAACCGACGTGAAGCGCGCGTCGCTGCTCGCTGGATACGGCCCGCCGTGGTGCATGGCGTGCGACACCTCCACGCCGGTCGGGTAGCCATCGAAGACGAGGCGGCCCGCGACCCGGCCGAGGACATCGACGAGGTCCTGGGCGGCGGCGAGGTCGCCGGCGGTCCCGTGAAGCGTGGCGGTGAGCTGGCCGTCGAGCGCGCCGAGGAGCTGGAGCAGCTCTCCGCGGTCCGAAGCGGTGACGAGCAGCGTGTACGGTCCGAAGATCTCGTGCGCGAGGTGCGGCTCCCGCGCGAAGTCGGCGGCGGAGACGCGAGCGACGCGCGCGCCGGCGTCGGTCAGCCACTCCACGCCTCTCAGCTCCCGCACGGAGCGGTCGAACGACGCCTGGATACCGGCGTGCAGCATCACACCCGGCGTGATGGCGCGGGCCCGGTCGGCGACCGACCGCGCGAACGCGTCCCATTCGGGGGAGGCCAGCCCCAGGACAAGGCCGGGCTTGGTGCAGAACTGGCCGACGCCGAGCGTGCACGAGTTGATCAGCCCTTCGGCGATCGCGTCGCGGCGCTCGCGCAGCGCGCCGGGCAGCACGACAAGCGGGTTGATGCTGCTCATCTCGGCAAAGACGGGGATGGGCCGCGGGCGGGCGGCGGCGGCGTCCCAGAGGGCGCGGCCCGCGCGGGTGGACCCGGTGAAGCCCACCGCCTGGATGGCCTCGTGGCGCACCAGCGCGAGCGAGACCTCGGGCGAGGCGCCGTGCACCATGCCGAACACGCCCGCGGGCAGGCCCGCCTTCTGCACGGCGGAGCGCAGGGCCGAGGCCGCGAGCTCGGAGGTACCGGGGTGCGCCGGGTGGGCCTTGACCACGACCGGGTTGCCCGCGGCGAGGGCGGAGGCGGTGTCGCCGCCGGCCACGGAGAACGCGAGGGGGAAATTGCTCGCGCCGAAGACGGCGACCGGACCGAGCGGCCGCAGCATGCGGCGCACGTCGGGGCGCGGGAGCGGCTTGCGGTCCGGCAGCGCGGGATCGATCCGGGCATCGACCCAGGAGCCCTCGCGCGCGACGGCGGCGAAGAGGCGCAGCTGGCCGGTGGTGCGGGCGCGTTCGCCTTCGAGGCGGGCGATGGGCAGCCCGGTTTCCCGGTGCGCGGTCTGGATCAGGGGGTCGCCGAGCGCCATGATCTCGTCGGCGGCGGTCTCCAGGAGCCGGGCGCGCATCTCCGGCGCGAGGCCGGCGAGGGCCGGCGCCGCAGCCACGGCGGCGCGGGCGGCGGCGTCGATCTCGTCGGCGGTGGCGTCACGGTAGGCGCCGAGCGTTTCGCCGGTGGCGGCGTTGTGGGCGAGAAATTCCATGGGGCGCCTTGTCAACGTGGAGATACGGGGTTCGCCAGCGTGCCGACGCCGTGGATCGTGATCTCCACGAGATCGTCGGGCTCCAGGGTGAACGAGTCGGGCGGCACGATGCCGGTCCCGGTCATGAGGACGACGCCCGCCGGGAAGCTCAGCTCGCGCGTGAGGTAGGCGACGAGCTCCTCGGGCGAGCGCCGCATGCTCGCGGTCGAGGTCTTCCCCGTGAACACCGCCTCGCCCCGGCGCCGGATCGCGAGATCGATGGAGAGCGCGCGCAGGTTCAGCCCGGGCTCGTCCGCGAGCACGATGGCGGGGCCGAGCGCGCAGCAGCCGTCGTAGACCTTCGCCTGCGGCAGGTAGAGGGGGTTGTCGCCCTCGATGGACCGCGACGAGACGTCGTTGCCGGCCGTGTAGCCGACGATGCGGCCCGCCGCGGAGACGACGAGCGAGAGCTCCGGCTCGGGCACGTTCCAGCTCGAGTCGCGGCGGATGCGCACCGGCGCGCCCGGGCCGACGACAAGGCGGGGCGTCGCCTTGAAGAACAGCTCGGGGCGCTCGGCCTCGTACACGCGGTCGTAGAAGTCGCCGCCGCCGGCGCTCTCCTCTTTGCGCGCGGCGCGCGAGCGCTCGTAGGTGACGCCCGCCGCCCAGACTTCCTGCCCGTCGATCGGGGCGAGCAGCGGGACGTCGGGCGGGAGGGGGTGGGCCGCGGCGCGCGCGCGCGCGTCGCGCACCGCGCCGAGGGGATCCGGCAAGGCGAGCCACGAGGCGACGGACGCGAACGCCTCCGGGGATGCCGCCGTGAGGTCGTGGCGCGCTCCCCGCTCGTCCTCGAGCCCGAGCCGAGGACCGCCACCGCTCGCAAACCGAAACAGCTTCATGTCCGCACCTTCCTACAGGGTCGCCCTGTCGATCGCGATGCCAGGGCCGCGCCGCTCTGCGCGTCCACCCACGCACTCTCGATGCAATCCTGGAATCGCGTCAACACTTCTCTGGCCGGCGCTGAGCTTCGCCCTCGTCGGCGCTGCCTACCTGGCGCGGCAGCCCGCCCTTCCAGGAAAGCGGGTCGACGGCGCGCTGGCGTGGTGGGCCTGCCTGCCGTTCGCGCCGTCCGGCCATGGTCGCTCGGCGACGATCGCGGCAGCCCTGCTGTTGAACCGGGGGCTCGCGGCGAGCGTGAGCGAGGCGGAGGCCCAGCTCCGGCTCAGGCGGCCCGGGATCCGGCTGAACGCCGCGCAGCGGCGATCTCTGGAGGGAATGCTGACTCGACGTGAGGGAGAGTGACCCTGTTCGCAGGGTCGCCTCGCTCGGGGGAGCCCGGTGCACGCGAAGCGCTGCCGCGACGAAGACTCATGGGACGAGATGCCATGAGCCTTCGTTGTTGATGCAATCTATTTGCATTAACGGCGGGGCCGAAGTAATGGTGTTGCATCCAGCAGGTCAGCGATCCGCCGCCGCTGCCGCGGAGCGCGGCCTGAGGCCGAACGGCGACAAGGAGGGCACCTCATGCGCGATGTCATCAAGCTCGTCTCGTCTGCGGGGACGGGTCACTGCTACTACACGACGAAGAACAAACGGACGATGACGGAGAAGATGCAGATGAAGAAGTACGATCCGATCGCCCGCAAACATGTGGTCTTCACGGAAGGGAAGATCTCGAAGGGAGGAGGCAAGTAGTCGCGACTCCACAGCTCGCGGCCATGCAGCCAGCGTGGCCGCGCCGCGCAGCAGCGCGCCCCGCCGAGGCCGCGTCAGCCGGCCTGCAGGGAGCGTCTCAGGACAGGAGCTGCGCCGGCCCGGCCTCGCGCTCCTGTTCATCCGGCTCACCCGCGTCCTCCCACGCCGGGAAGGGATCCTGGAACCGGCTCCAGGCGGCAGGCCCCGCGGCCATCTCCTCCGGCGTGAGCAAGCAGGCGTCGAGCCCGCGCGTGAGCTCCTCTCGGACCATGTCGACGCCGATGAACACGATCTCCTGCCGCCGGTCCCCCCAGACCGGATGCCACGCGGCGGCCGGCCGGTCGTCCTCCGGCCGCTCCTCCTCCGGCAAGGCGGCGTACCAGAGCCCGGCCGCCTCGAACGAGGCGGCGCCGCCCGCCTGCGACCAGGCGCCTGTGATGTCCATGCGCGTCGCCAGCCAGAAGAACCCCTTGGAGCGGAGCACTCCATCCCAGGCGGCCGCCCCGTGGAGGAAGGCCCAGAGCCGCTCCGGGTGCATCGGGCGCTCCGCGGAGTAGACGAAGCTCTCGATCCCGTACTCCTCGGTCTCGGGGACGTGCTCTCCGCGAAGCTCCCGCATCCAGCCGGGCGAGCGCGCCGCCTCCTCGAAATCGAAGCGCCCGGTGCCGAGGATCTCCCGAGGATCGACACGGCCGCGGCAGGCCCTGAGGATCCGGGCGCCGGGGTTCAGGTGCAGCAGCATCGCCGTGAGCCGCTCGACCTCGTCATCGCTCACGAGATCCGTCTTGTTGAGCACGAGCACGTTCGCGAACTCGATCTGCTCGACGAGCAGATCCGCGACCGTGCGCTCGTCGTCGCCGTCCAGCGCGGCCTCGCGCGCGCGCAGGTCGTCGGCGCTCGTCCAGTCGGCGAGGAACCGCTGCGCGTCGACGACGGTGACCAGCGTGTCGAGCCGGGCGACCTCCGAGAGGCGCTTGCCCGTCGCCGGATCGTCGAAGGTGAACGTCTCGGCGACCGGGAGCGGCTCCGAGATGCCCGTCGACTCGATCAGCAGGTAGTCGAAGCGCCCCTCGGCCGCCAGGCGAGCCACCTCGACCAGGAGATCCTCCCGGAGCGTGCAGCAGATGCAGCCGTTCGACATCTCGACGAGCCGCTCCTCCACGCGGCGCAGCGCCGCGCCCCCGCCCCGCACGAGCGCGGCGTCGACGTTGACCTCGCTCATGTCGTTGACGATCACCGCGACGCGCAGCGAATCGCGGTTCGCGAGGACATGGTTCAGCAGCGTGGTCTTGCCGGCGCCCAGGAAGCCGGACAGCACGGTCACAGGAAGCTTTTGCGTCACGTCGAGATCCTCTCTCGCCAGCGCCGGCGCGCTCCAGCGCATGCGGGTACGCCTGCCGCACGCGCGGCGTGCGGTGAACGAGGTGCATCCGCGGCCGCGGCGCGATCGGCCGGGCCCCGGTCTGGCGTGCGCTCGCTTTAAAGCAACTTGATTGCATTTACAATAAAATATCTTTTGTGACCGGGCGCACGCCGGACACCCCGCGCGCGGGCCGCCGTGCCGCCTGGCCGCTCGCCTCGACGGGCGCCGGCTCGGCGCTACGGTAGCCGCGTGGCCGCGACAGGCTCCCCGACGGCCCAGCGCGCCGCCCCCGCGGCGCGGGAGTGGGCCGTGCTGGCGGGGCAGGTCTGGCGGCTCGCCTGGCCCGCGATCACGCACATGCTGCTCCTGACGCTGGTCTTCCTCGTCGGGCGCGGCATGGTCGGTCGCTACTCCACGACCGCGCTCGCCTCGATGCAGATCTGCGGGACGCTCACGTGGACCATCGTCTCCGTCTTCAGCGCCACCTCCGCCGGCACGCTCGCCGTCGTCGCGCGCAGCGTGGGCGGCGGCGATCGCGCCGCGGCCGCCGCCGCGGCGCGCGCCTCGCTCCTCTTCGCGCTCGCCCTCGGGGCGGCGATCGCGCTGCCGCTGCTCGTCGCCTGCGGCCCGCTGCTCCGCGCGCTCTTCCCGCACGCCGGCGGGGCGGTCATCGAGCAGGCGGCCGCGTACCTCGGGATCGTGCTGCCGGCGCTCCCGTTCGCGTTCGTCGAGGCCACCGCCGCGGCGGCGCTGCAGGGCGTCGGCGACACGAGGACGCCGCTCGCCGTGGCCACCCTCGGCAACCTCGTCAACGTGGCGATCAGCGCCGTCCTGATCTTCGGCCACCTCGGGCTGCCCGCGCTCGGCGTGCGCGGCGCGGCCGTCGGCGTCGCGTGCACCATGGCGACCGAGGCGCTGCTGCTCACCGCGGCGCTCCTGTCGCGATCGAGCCCGCTGCCCCTCCGGTCAGCGCCGGGCGCCGCCCCGCGGGTGAACGCCGCGGCGCTCGCGCGGGTCCTCCGGGTCGCGCTGCCGGCGTTCGCCGAGCGCTCCGCCTACCACGCCGGCTACATGGGGTTCGTCGCGATCATCGGGCTGCTCGGCGCCACAGCGATGGCCGCGAACCAGGCGCTCATCGCCGTCGAGTCGGTCTGCTTCCTCTCCGCCGAAGGGTTCGGCATCGCCGCCGGGGCGCTCATGGCGCAGCGCCTCGGCGCGCGCAGCCCCCGCGACGCGGCGCGCGTGGGGCTCGTCGCGGCCCTCATGGCCATCGTCGCCCTCTCCGCGTTCGGCGTCCTGTTCGCGCTCGTTCCGCGCCCGCTCCTGCTCGCGTTCTCCAGCGACCCCGCGCTCCTCGCCCTCGGAGAGCGCGCGCTCCCCGTGGCCGCCGTGGCGCAGCCGTTCATGGCGTTCGCCACGGTCATGGGGATGGGGCTCCGCGGCGCCGGCGACACCCGGACCGTGCTCGCCGTCACGCTGGTCTGCTCGCTGCTCGTCCGGCTCGGCGGGACATGGCTGTTCGCGGTGACCCTCGGCCACGGGCTCGTCGGCGTCTGGATGGGGAGCACCGCCGACTGGATCTGCCGCAGCGCGCTCCTCGCCGTCGCCTTCGCGCGCGGCCGCTGGAAGTCCCTCGCCGTCTGAGCCGCGCCCGGGCGCCGCCCCGCGCCCCAGCGGCTCAGGCCCGCTTCCGCCTGTCCGGGCGCAGCACGCCGAGGAGGATCACGTCGATGACGTGAGCGAGCTGGGCCTCGTCCACGACCGTGCGGTCCGCCAGCATCCGGTGCCGGAGATAGGCCGCGAGCAGCTCGCACGGCAGCAGCGGATCCGCGCTCGGCGCGAGCTCGCCGCGCGCGACCGCGGCCTCGATGATGGCCCGGAGCCCTGCCTCCTGGACCGCGCGCAGCGAGCGGGCGATGGTGATGAGCTCCGAGTCGGGCCCCTCCGACAGGAACACGTGAAAGAGGCTCTGCCCCACCGGCGACGTCTGGATCTCGATGATCGCGCGCCCGAGCGCGACGAGATCTCCACGGAGCGAGCCCGTGTTCGGCGGGATGATCTTCTCGTCCGTGACCGACAGGAGCGCGGCCCGCACGAGGTCCTCCTTCGTCGGCCAGCGCCGGTAGACGGTGGTCTTGTTGACCCCCGCGCGCGTCGCCACGTCCTCGATCCGGAGCGCGCGATACCCCGCGCTGGCGAGCTCCTCCAGCGTGGCGGCGAGGATGCCCCGCACGACAGGCTCGCCGCGCACGAGCGCGCGCGCCTTCGCGGAGCCCCGCTTCGCCGTGCGCTTCGCCGTCGTCGCCTGCATCGGCCGCCATTGAAGTTCCGCCGCGCGGCACACGCCAGCCCAATTTCACGGCGTGGCCGGCTATCGCACCCTTTCGTTGCGATCATCGCAACCGGTGGTTGCGGTCGGCTTCGGCCGTGTTATACCCATCGCAACTGTCGGTTGCGATCGCCTGGGCGCCGGCGCGCCCGGGCGGCAAGGCCGGAGGCTGGGCGACGGGGGAACGAGCGGACGGCGCAGCGCACCGGCGCGTGCGCCGACGCGCGCGGCGCCGTGCTCCGCCGAGGGCCGTGCTCCGCCCGCATCAGGCCGCTCCGCGACCGACGCTGCCCCGAGGGACCCTTGAGCCACACCACGACGAAAGGCCGCGCCCGAAGCCTCCTCCTGCTCCTCGCGCTCGCCGCCGCAGCGGCGGGCTGCGGGACCAGGGCCAGCGCCTCCACCGCCGCCGAGACGAACGGGCCCAAGGCCCGCGTCGAGACAGCGGAGGTGCGCGAGCAGCCCATGCCGCGCAGCATCGCGCTCACCGGCACGCTGCGCGGCGATCGGGAGACCGATCTCGCCGCCAACGCGGTCGGCCGCGTGGTCGAGACGTTCGTCGAGCGCGGCGCCGAGGTGAAGAAGGGCGACCTGCTCGCGCGCCTCGACGTCCGCGCCGCCGCGCTCTCCGCCGCGGAGGCGCAGGCGAACGCCGCGCTGACCCGCGCCCAGGAAGAGACGGCGAAGCGCGAGTGCGAGCGCTACAGGGCGCTGCTCGAGAGCGGCGCGATCTCCGGCGTCGAGCACGACCGGATCGCCGACCAGTGCCGGAGCGCCCCGCTCTCGGTCGCGGCCGCCTCCGCCCGCGCCCGCGCCGCCGCGCAGAGCGTCGGCGACGGCCAGATCCGCGCGCCGTTCGACGGGGTGGTCGCCGAGCGCTTCGTCGACGTCGGCGAGTACGTCCGCCAGGACTCCCGGGTCGTCGCGCTCGTCTCGAAGGGCGCGCCGCGCCTCCGGTTCACCGTGCCCGAGGCGAGCCTCGCGGCCGTCAAGGCCGGCGGCGCGCTGACGTTCACCGTGCCGGCGTACCCGGGGCGGTCGTTCGCGGGCACGGTGCGCTGGGTAGGCGCCGCGGTCCGCGAGACCACGCGCGATCTCGTCGCCGAGGCCGAGGTGCAGGACCCCGACGGCGCGCTGCGGCCGGGCATGTTCGCGTCCGTCGCGCTCGCCACGGCCGAAGCGCCTGGCCCGGTGGTGCCGAGATCCGCCATCGTCCCGCGGGACGGGCGCGCGCACCTGTTCGCCGTCGTCGACCATAGGCTCGAGGAGCGCGTCGTGCAGACCGGCGTGGAGAAGGGCGACGCCGTGGCCGTCCTCCGCGGCGTCCGCGCAGGGGAAGAGATCGTCATCAACCCGTCCGAGGCGCTCCAGAACGGCCAAGCCGTGGAGTGAGGTCGTCATGCAGTGGCTCGCTCGCGTCTGCGTCAAGAGGCCCGTCTTCGCGTCGGTCCTCATGCTCGTCATCGTGGTCCTCGGCGTCGCCGGCTACACCCGGCTCGGCCTCGACCAGTTCCCCGACATCGACGTCCCTTACGTCGTCGTCACGACGCGCCTCGACGGCGCCGCGCCCGAGGAGGTCGAGGCCGAGATCTCCGACCGGATCGAGGGCGCGGTGAACACCATCAGCGGCATCGAGGACCTGCGCTCGACGTCGACCCAGGGCGTGAGCCAGGTCGTCGTCGGCTTCGTGCTGGAGAAGGACGCCGACGTCGCGGCCCAGGAGGTGCGCGACAAGATAAGCGTCGTCCTGCCCAGCCTGCCCAAGGGCGTCGATCCGCCGATCGTGAGCAGGATCGACCTCGGCGCGGCCCCGGTGCTGCTCGTCTCCGTCGCGTCCGATCAGCCGATCCGCGAGCTCAGCGAGATCGTCGACAAGCGGGTGCGCCGGCAGATCGAGGGCATCTCCGGCGTCGGTCAGGTCAGCCTGATCGGCGCGCAGAGCCGGCAGATCAACGTCTGGCTCGACCCGATCGCCCTGCGGGCGCAGGGGATCACCGCGGCCGAGGTGCAACGGGCGATCGCGGCGCAGAACCTGATGACGCCGGGCGGCAGCGTCGAGACAGGCCCCGAGGACCTCACGCTCCGCGTGATGGGGCGCGTCGAGTCGCCCGAGGCCCTCGGGCGCATCGTCCTCCGGGAGCAGGACGGCCACGCCGTGCGCCTCGCGGACGTCGCCCGCGTCGAGGACGGCCGCGCGGAGGAGAAGACCTGGGCCCAGCTCGACGAGCGGCGCACCGTCCTCCTGTCGGTGGTCAAGCAGTCGGGCCAGAACACCGTCGCCGTCGTCGACGCCGTGAAGGCGCGCCTCGACGAGGTGCAGCGCTCGCTGCCCGAGGGGACGAAGATCGAGGTCGTGCGCGACGGCTCGCGCGTGATCCGCACGGGCATCGCCGCCGTGAAGGAGCACCTCGTGCTCGGCGCCCTCCTCGCCGCGGCGGTGGTGCTCCTCTTCCTCGGCAACGCCCGCAGCACGCTCATCGCGGCCCTCGCGATCCCGATCTCGGTCGTCGGCACGTTCGCGGTGATGTGGATCGCCGGGTTCACGCTGAATTTCCTCACGCTGCTCGCGCTCGCGCTCGCCGTGGGCATCGTCATCGACGACGCCATCGTCGTGCTCGAGAACATCGTCCGGTACATCGACGAGAAGGGCATGAAGCCGTTCCCGGCCGCCGTGCTCGCGACGAAGGAGATCGGCCTCGCGGTGCTGGCGACCACGCTGTCGCTCATGGCGGTCTTCATCCCGGTCGCGTTCATGCCCGGGATCGTGGGGCGCTTCCTCAAGAGCTTCGGCCTCACGATGGCGTTCGCGATCGGGGTCTCGCTGATCGTCAGCTTCTCCCTCACGCCCTCGCTCGCCGCGCGGTGGCTCTCGGGGCACGCGCGCAACGCGCATGACGCCGCGCCGGCGCGGCCCTCGATCCTCGAGCGCGCCGTCGACGTCTTCTACCGGCCGATCGAGCGCGCCTACATGGCCGCGCTCTCGTGGGTGATGAAGCGCCGCTGGGTGATCGTCGTCGCCTCGGCGGTCGCGCTCGGCTCGTGCGCGCCCATCGCGAAGACGCTGCCCGCCGGCTTCCTCCCGGAGGACGATCAGGCGCAGTTCGAGATCAACATGCGCGCGCCCGAGGGGACGAGCCTCACCTCGACCCGCCTCATCGCCGAGCGGATCGCCGGCGACGTGCGCCGGCTCCCGGGCGTCACCCGGACGCTCCTGACCGTGGGGGAGGGCGAGCAGCAGGCCGCGAACGTCGCGAAGGTCTACGTGATGCTCGTCGACCCGGAGCAGCGCGCGCTCGGGCAGCTCGCGATCATGCAGCGGGTGCGCGAGGAGATCCTGGCGAAGCTGCCGAAGGAGCTGCGCGTCACGGCCGGCGAGGTGCAGGCGATCTCGTCCGGCGGCCAGTCCTCGGCCAGGATCCAGGTCGCGATCCAGGGGCCGGATCTCGACCGGCTGGGCGAGTACGCGGCGCGCATCACCGAGGAGCTGCGGAAGGTCCCCGGCGCCGTGGACGTCGACAACAGCCTGGTCGTGGGCAAGCCCGAGCTCCGCGCGACCATCGATCGCGATCGCGCCGCGGATCTCGGCGTCCAGGTGGCCGACGTGGCCGGCGCGCTCCAGCTCTTCGTCGGGGGGCTCAAGGTGTCGACGTACTCGGAGGCCGGCGAGCAGTACGACGTCCGCGTTCGCGCGGACGCGAAGCACCGCGCCGACGCCGAGAGCCTCGCGTTCCTCACGGTGCCGTCGTCCAAGCACGGCGCCGTCCCGCTCCACAGCGTGGTCACGATGGAGCCCGACAGCGGCCCCTCGTCGATCGGCCGCCTCGGCCGGCGCCGGCAGATCACGATCAGCGCGAACGCCGCCCCCGGCGTAGGCGACTCGGCGGTGCAGGCGGCGCTCGACAGGATCATCGCCGAGCAGCGGATGCCGGCGGGCTACTCCGCGCAGCCCGTGGGCAGCTCCAAGAACACGGCGAGCACGGCGGCGAGCTTCGTCGTCGTCATCGGGCTCGCGTTCGTGTTCATGTACCTCATCCTCGCGGCGCAGTTCGAGTCGTGGCTCCACCCGATCACGATCCTGCTCTCGCTGCCGCTCACGGTGCCCTTCGCGCTGCTGTCGCTCAAGCTCTTCGGCCAGTCGCTGAACCTCTTCTCCGGGCTCGGGCTGCTCGTCCTCTTCGGCGTGGTGAAGAAGAACGCGATCCTCCAGATCGATCACACGAACCACCTGCGCGCGGAGGGGATGCCGCGGCTCCAGGCGATCCTGCAGGCGAACAAGGACCGGCTCCGCCCGATCCTCATGACGACGATCGCCTTCGTGGCCGGCATGATCCCGCTCGTGCTCTCGCACGGGGTCGGCTCGGGCCAGAACCGGACGACGGGGGCCATCGTGCTCGGCGGCCAGTCGCTCTCCCTGGTCCTCACGCTGCTCGCGGTGCCGGTGGCCTACTCGCTCTTCGACGACGCGGCCGAGTGGATCCGCCGCCGCCGGCGCAGGGCGGCGGAGGACAAGGGCGAGGCCGAGCTGGACGCGCTGCTCGGCGGGCCGGAAGCGAGCGCGCCGGCGGGCGGAGAGTAATGGAGTACGGGGGTAGGAGCGCAGCGGCGCAGGCGCGCCGCGCGGCGCGCGATCGGCCGCCTCAGAGGATCGGATCGATGCGGTAGACCCGGCTCGTCAGCGTGTCGACGAGGTAGAGCTTGCCGTCCGGCCCGAAGGTGATCCCCGCGAGCGAGCCCGCGGGCAGGCCCGTGTCCAGGGTGCGGACCACCTGCCCCGCGGTGTCGAACGCATAGATCCTGCTGGTCGCGTGATCCGTGACGTAGACGAGGCCCTCGTGGACCTCGAGGCCGCTCGGGGCCTCGAGCGTCCCCGGGGGGACGAACTCGATGAGCGTGGCGCCGTCCATGTGCCTGCGCACCTTGACCGGCTCTTGCCCGTCGAAGCTCGCGCCGGGCACGCCGCTCGTCGGATCCAGCTTGAGCAGCCGCTTGTGGCCGGTGTCGGCGACGTAGAGGCGCTCTTCCTTGGCGCTGTAGAAGATATGGCTCGACGTGGCCTCGACCCCGAGCACCTCGCCGGCGGCATAGCGGTAGATCTCGCCGTCGGAGTGGTCGTCGTGGCCGGGGCCGTGATCGTGGGCGAAGTCGTACCGGTCGAGCGCCTTGTCGTTGCCGTTGAAGACCCAGTAGACGTTGGCCTGCTCGTGCGCGATGCCCTTGCAGAAGGAGCTCGAGTGGAGCATGTCGAGGTGCGACCCGAGGCCGTCGGGCGTCTCCGTGGCGAAGATCGAGAGATCCGAGGAGAAGAGCGACGGGCCCATGAAGTAGTTGCCGCCGTTGTCGTTGTCGCCGCAGACCCCGAACGTGCCTGGGTGGCCGAAGGCGATCGCGGGCGGCTGGTCCATGAAGTGCGCCGCGGCGGGGTCGCGGAGGCGGACCCACGAGCCGTCCGGCGCGCCGGGCTTCGTGATGATGATCACGCTGTCGTCCTTGCGGTTGACGACCCAGAGATCCTCGGGCCGCTCCGGGTTGAAGGCGAGGTCGGTCGGCTCGCGCTGCCGGTTCGGCTCGAAGACGGACACGAGCGCGACCGAGGACGGACTGCCATCCTTCACGCCGATCGAAGATCCCGGCGGCAGCTCGACGCACGCGCCGAGCGCCTGGTCGCACAGCGGCGTGTCGGGCGTGGCGGCGCACTCCGGCGATGCACTACAGCGCGGCGTGGACGCCAGCGGGGCGTCGGCATCGGCCCCTGAGCACGCCGGCAGGAGCCCCACGCTGGCCAGGACGAGCACCCTCTGAAGCGTCATTCAAGCCTCCCAGTGAAGAGGAGGACATTCTGACCCGACCGGTCACGCCGGCCATCGCTTTGTGCCGTGGCGCGGTGGCGGAGGGCGGCCCTCGTGGGTAGCCTGGTGCGTCATGAGCGAGCGCGAGCCAGAGCGAAGCCCGGAGGGCGCGGAGCAGGCGAGGGGAGGCGCCGAGGACGCGCGGGCGGCGGGGGCGGTCGCGGCTCTCGTCGAGAGTCACCGCGAGTTTCTGCGCTTCCTGGAACGGAAGGTGGGCAATCGCGCCATCGCCGAGGACATCCTGCAGGACGCCTTCGTGCGGGGCATAGGGCGCATCGACAGCCTGCGCGACGAGGAGTCGGCCACGGCGTGGTTCTATCGGACCCTCCGGAACGCCGTGGTCGACCATTTCCGGCGGAAGGGCGCGTCGGAGCGGGCGATGGCCGCGCTGGCCGCCGAGCTCGACGAGGTGGCCGAGCCCGAGGTGGAGCGCCGCGCCGTCTGCCAGTGCGTCCGGGCGCTGGCCGGCACGCTGAAGCCCGAGTACGCCGCCGCGATCCAGCGCGTGGAGGTCGACGGCCTCTCGGTGCAGGCGTTCGCCGAGGAGGCGTCGATCACCGCGAACAACGCGGCGGTGCGCCTCTTCCGCGCGCGCGAGGCCCTCCGCAAGCAGGTGGTCGCGTCGTGCGGGAGCTGCGCGGAGCACGGGTGCCTCGACTGCACGTGCGGCCCGGTGCCCCCGCCGCCGTCGAAGGGCGAGCCCGAGCCGAAGCGAGGCTGCGGGCACGGGCACGGCGGAGCGGGCTGATCGTCTACGGGTTACGGGTTACGGGGCGGGGGAGGGGAGCGGCCCGCATGGCGATCGTCGTCCACGTGTTCTCCTCCGCGAGGTGTTCCCCATGATCGAGGTGCTGGCGCCGCGGCCGTTCGACGGATTGGCGGGTCCGAAGCTGTTCCTCGCCGGATCCATCGACAACGGCCAGGCCGAGCTGTGGCAGGCGAGCGTCGCAGAGGCGCTCGCGGATCTCGAGCTGGTGATCCTCAACCCAAGGCGGGAGCGGTGGGAGCCGGGCTGGGCGCAGAGCCTCGAGAACCCGAGCTTCGTGGAGCAGGTGCAATGGGAGCTCCGCGGGCTCGAGGAGGCGGACGTCATCTTGATGTACTTCGCGCCGGGCTCGAAGGCGCCGATCAGCTTGCTGGAGCTCGGCCTGTTCGGGCGCTCCGGGAAGATGCATGTCGTCTGTCCAGAGGGGTTCTGGCGCAAGGGCAACGTGGATGTCGTGTGCGAGCGGTACGCGATCCCGCGCCATGCGAGCTTGCCCGAGGGGCTGCGGGCGGTGCGCGGCGCGCTCCTGCGCAGCTGCGGCGGTTAGCACCGCGTCGCCCAGCGGTGGGGCTCTGCGCGGGTCAAGCGCTCTGGGGCTACTTCTTCTCGGCGTCGCGGCGCAGCGCCACCCTCGGCGGTGGTGGTGGACTGTCAGCGGTGCTGCCAGTCCCACAAGGCGAGAGCGATGAATGAGGAATTCGATCTCGGCGAGCTCCTGAAACAAGACACAAAATGCGCCGCGAGCCGGCTCGTGATGGGCCATCATGGGCCATGAAGCGGGCCTCGCGCTCGGCCTGGGCTCGTGCGCTCCGCTGCTCCCTTCGCTGGCGCGGCTGGCTCGGTCGTTGCTGTGGGCGCGAGCATGAGAACCGGAACCCATCTGTGCGCAATGGCATCCTTGCTTGCGGCCGCGCTCGGGGCATGCGCCTCGGTCGAGATCGACCGAGACCCAGGCGGCACAGGCGCTTCCGGCGGCACGGGCGCTCCCGGCGGCACGGGCGAAGCCGAGCCGTTCCCCGAGACATGCAGCGCGCCCGACATCTACCCGGTATGCGACACCGACGCGAAGTTCTGCGGCAACGGTGTGCCGGATACGTGCGATGTCTGCTGGATCCTCGACGGCAACCCCCCCCAGTGCGTCGAGGCGACCGAGGCGTGCGACGGCGCCGTCAGCGAGACGTGCAGCTCCCTCGGATACGCGGGAGGCCGCACCGCATGCAGCGATACCTGCTCGATCGACGTCCGTGACTGCGACTCGTGCCTCGGGGCCCCGAACCAGCTCGCGTGCGCGCGCCCGCGCGTCGATGGATACAACGTCAGCGACATCGCGATGGCGAGCGACGGACAGGGGCTCGCCGCGGCATGGCTGAGCTTCGACGACAAAGTCCGCTTCGCCCGCTTCTCGACGAGCCTCGAGCTGGAGCGCCAGTGGGACTGCGTGGACGCGCGCTCGGCGCTGCGGGTGGCGCTCGCGCCCAGCCCCGGAGGCTTCATCATGGCGGTCGGCGGCGCGGGCGACGACCCTGAGCTGTGGCTCTACCGCCTCGATCCCGACGGAGACGAGATCGCGGTGCGTCTGATCAAGAACGCCGCCTATCCTGTGCTCGCGGCGAGGCCCGGCGCACCGCCGCTGCTCGTTTATGCGAGCACCGACGTCGCGTGGGCGCCGGCGAAGATCGTCGCCGAGCTGCTCGACGAAGACGGAGAGGCGACATGGCAAGCGACGGTCGCCGACACGGCCCATGGCGAGACGGCCGCGGCGGCCTTCGCGGATCCGGGGTTCGTCGTGTCCACCGGGGCGATCACGGACGACGGCGAGGACGCGGGGGCGACCGTGCTCGTGCCGATCGACGCGTCAGGGGAGGTCCCGTGGCGCGACTACGCGGCGGAAGGCGCCGACGTGGACAAGCGAGAGCTGCGCGAGGCCTTCGAGCGCGCCGTGCGCCGCCAGCTGATGACCGACGTGCCGTATGGTTGCTGCTCTCGGGCGGCCTGGACTCCTCGCTGGTGGCTGCGGTGGCCGCGCGCTTCGCCCGCAAGCGGGTGGAGGACGACGACGCGCCGGAAGCGTGGTGGCCGCGCCTGCACTCGTTCGCCATCGGCCTGAGGGGCTCGCCCGACCTGGCCGCCGCGGCCGTCGCGGCCGAGGCGCTGGGCACGGTGCACCATGGGTTCGAGTACACCTTCGAGGAAGGCCTGGACGCCTTGCCCGAGGTGATCCGCCACATCGAGACCTACGACGTCACCACCATCCGGGCGTCCACGCCCATGTACCTGCTGGCCAGGCGCATCAAGGCCATGGGCGTGAAGATGGTGCTGTCGGGAGAAGGCTCGGACGAGATCTTCGGCGGCTACCTGTACTTCCACAAGGCGCCGAACGCGCGCGAGTTCCACGAGGAGCTGATACGAAAGCTGGACGCGCTGTACAACTACGACTGTCTGGGCGCCAACAAGTCGATGATGGCCTGGGGCGTGGAGCCGCGGGTGCCGTTCCTGGACGTGGAATTCCTGGGCGTGCTCGTCGCCCGCCGCGATCGCCTGGGATGCCAGCTTCGCCGCCGCGGCGGATCCGTCGGGGCGTGCGGTGGCGGGAGTGCACAACGCGGCGCTGTAGGCGGAGCTCTGGAGGAGCGACGTCGGTCGCGACAGGGAGCCGTCATGAACCCGTGCCGTACCAGATAGATGAACTGAGCGCGATAATCGAACACCGCGTCCAGAAGATCTAGCCCGAGTTTACCGCGGCAAAGCCACAAAAATTCACGCAAGCCAGTATTCGCCGCGCGAGAGCGATACGTTGGCGTATGACCTGCGCGTGCTCTACGCGGCGCGGAAGCGCGCGAGGTCGAGGTGCTGGAAGAGCGCGAGCTGCTCGGCATTGAGATCGGAGAGCACCGTGCTGGCGCGAGGGATTCCTCCCTTTGCCGTCGTCGGAATGAGGACGGAGACTTCGTGGATGCCGGCGAGCCGTTCGATCATGCTCGCGATGCTGAGCGAGATCTCTGCCTGTTCGAGCTTCCTGCGCAAGAGGCTGAGAATCATCAGAGCCAGCACACAGATGAGCGCATGAACGCGGAGCTTCTGATCAGTCCAGTGATGAATGGGACCGAAGGTCAGGATGTGGGAGTCCTTCTAAGTCGTCAACCCCCGGCTTTCCAGGGTCGAGTCGAACAGCTAATGTCATTGGCCAGGATGGCTCGGCGTCTCGACGCGCGATGCGCGCATATGCGGCCCGCGCAAACGCCACGCGACCGGCGCTAGGCTCGCGTCGACATCAATTGCATACGTAGCCGTAGTCAACGTTTATGCAGACGCAGGCGCCATTGCGACAGAACCCAAGGCAGTAGCCCAGCGTCCGCGTATAACAATCAATGTCACAGGCGATTGGGTCACACGATAGAGGCGTGGCCTCGCCCGGCTTCAAACGATCGTCGCCCGGGATCTCTTTTGCCGACGCGCTCTGGCTCTCCGCTGCCGATGCATTAACCCCCCAGATCCCAATGAAGACGGACAGGACGGCGATCGCGATGCAATGTCTAACTGTCATGGCTCCTCCATTTTTGCTCTGAATGCAAACGTTCAAAACTGTAGAACCGTGCATGGGATATCCCGGCCTCGAAGGGATGGGTGACCTCCGGCACCCGCGTGGCCAGCGGATGAAAACCGACACCAGCGGGACGGGCCTGGAGCTGCTCAACTACAGACAAGCCGCCGCCAGCGCCTGACCGAAGATCCGCGCCACCTCGTCGATCTGGGCGGCGGTGATGATCAGAGGCGGGAGGAAGCGCACCACGCTGCCGTAGCGGCCGCCGAGCTCCACGATCATCCCCCGCCGCAGGCACTCGCGCTGCACGCGCCCGGCGAGGTCGCGGTGGGCAGGGCGCGCCCCGAGCGCGTCGGGCGCGGCCGCCGCGTCCACGAGCTCCACGCCGACCATCAGGCCGCGCCCGCGCACGTCGCCGATGCAGGCGTGCTCCTTGGCGAGCGCGGTGAGCTGCGCCATGAGCCGCGCGCCGAGCTCCGCGGCCGCCGCGTCCAGGCGCTCCGCGCGCAGCACCGACAGCGTGACCGAGCCCGCCGCCATCGCGAGCTGGTTGCCGCGGAACGTGCCGGCGTGGGCGCCCGGACGCCAGGTGTCGAAGCGCTCGTGATACACCACCACCGAGAGCGGCAGTCCGCCGCCCAGCGCCTTCGACAGGACCAGCACGTCCGGCTCGATGCCGGCGTGCTCGAACGCGAACATGCGCCCGGTGCGGCCAAAGCCCGTCTGCACCTCGTCGAGGATCAGCGGGATATCATGGCGCGTCGCCAGCTCCCGCAGCCCCTTCAGCCAGGCGACCGGCGCCGGGATCATGCCCCCCTCGCCCTGCACCGCCTCGATGATGATGGCAGCGGGCTTGGGCACGCCGCCCTCCGGATCGGACAGCAGGTTGCCGATGTACGCGAGCGAGGCCGCGATGCCGGCGTCGCCGCCGAGGCCGAACGGGCAGCGGTACTCGTACGGATACGGCAAGAACTGCACGCCTTGCAGGCTGGAGCCGAGCGCCGCCTTGGGCCCGAGGTTGCCCATCAGGGTGAGCGCGCCCTGCGTCATGCCGTGGTACGCGCCCTGAAAGGCCAGCACCGTGCCGCGCCCGGTCGCGAGCTTGACCAGCTTCAGCGCGGCTTCGACGGCGTCCGCCCCCGTGGGGCCGCAGAACTGGACGCGCGCATGGCGGGCAAAGGTCGCCGGCAACACGCCGAGCACGTCCTGCGTGAAGCGATCTTTGACAGGCGTGGTGAGGTCGAGCGTGTGGAGCGGTAGACCGGAGTGCAGCGTCCGCACCAGGACGTCGGTGACCGCCGGGTGGTTGTGCCCTAGCGCCAGGGTGCCGGCCCCGGCCAGACAATCGAGGAACACGCGCCCCTCGACGTCTTCCACATACACGCCCTGCGCACGCGAGAGCGCCAGTGGCAGCCGCCGCGGGTACGATCGGGCGTTCGACTCGCGCTGCCGCTGCCGCTCGAGCAAGGGGTGATCTCCTAGCTCGTACAGCGCGCGCCGCCGGTGGCGCTCGCCGAGCTCCGCGGCGAGGCCCGCGTGAAGGGGCGATCTGGAGACCGCCGGCACCGGGTCCGACACAGGCAAACTGGAAGCTGCAGACAGACTCATGGGGTGACTCCCTGGTGAGAAGGGTTGTTCCGCTCCGGGCGCTCCAGGGCGCGCTCTGCCGGGTCCAGGACCTCCAGGGTCTCGCGTATGCGCGCATGCGCGTCGGCCCCCTGCACGGCGGCGATATGATCGCCGGGAAGAATCGCTGTGCGCACCGCTCCCGCCGTGTACTGCTGCCAGTCCATGGGCGGGCCGCCGTGGTGCGCGATCGTCTCGGCGCTCCACCACACGTGGATCGGCGCCGCGACGCACCGCTGCGGCAGATCCTTCGTGAGCAGGGCCGCGCCTCGGAGCAGCGCGTACCGGTGGTAATACGCGGCGGGCGGGATGTCGCTCGACGCGAAGCCGCGGGCCTGCGCCCAGCGCACGGCCTCCGCCACGCGATCGCCGTCGCTCAGCCCCTTCAGCCGCGCTCGCAGCGCGTCGAGCTCCGCCGGCGCGAGCGCGAGCAGCTCCGCGCTGCGGCCCTGATCGATGTACGCCGCCAGCTCCTCGACGACATCCGGCTCGCCCGTCGCGTAGAGGCGCGTGCGTGGCTGCGAGTCCAGCATGCCGAGGAAGGCGACCCGCTCGCCCTGCTCCTCCAGCGTCCGCGCGACGGCGAGCGCCAGCACGCCGCCCACGGACCACCCGAGGAGGCGGTACGGCCCGCGCGGTTGCCGCTCCCGGATCTCGCGCGACAGCCGCTCGACGATCCGAGGCAGCGAGAGCGCGCCGGCGTCTTCCGCGAGCGACGGGCCCAGATCGAGCCCGAGCACCGGCTGCTCCTCGCTCATGGCCGCAGCGAGGCCCTGGTAGGCCATGACGTGCAGGCCCGAGGAGTCCACGCAGAAGAGCGGGGGGCGCGACCCGCCCGCGCGGAGCTCGACGACGCTCGACGCCGGACGCCCGGCGTCGAGCAGCCTGGCGAGCCCGGCGATCGTCGGCGCCTCGAAGATCGCCATCAACGACAGCGCGCCGCCGAGCGCCTGCTGGATCCGGTGCATCAGCGGGATCGCCATCAGCGAGTGCCCGCCGAGGTCGAAGAAGTTGTCCTCGACGCCGACCTGCGGGCGCCCCAGGACGTCGGCCCAGATCGCCGCGAGCGTCTCCTCGACCGGCGTCCGCGGCGCGACGTACTCGCGCCGCCGGCGCGCGGCAGGGCTGGGCAGCGCCTTGCGATCGACCTTCCCGTTCGCGGTCAGCGGCAATGCGTGCAGCAGCACGAAGTCGCTCGGATGCATGTACTCAGGGAGCCGGTCCTTGAGGAACGCGCGCAGCGCGGCCTCGTCGAGCGCTCCCTCCCGGGGGACGACGTACGCGACGATGGTCGGCGCGACCGCGCCGTCCTGGCGCGCGGCGATGACGACCGCCTGCCCGACCGCGGGGTGCTCCCGGACCCGCGCCTCGATCTCCCCGAGCTCCACGCGAAAGCCGCGGATCTTCACCTGGTGATCGCGCCGGCCCATGAACTCGATGGCGCCGTCGGGCCGGTACCGCGCCCGATCACCCGTCCGGTAGAGGCGCGCGCCCACGCCGAACGGGTGCGGCACGAACCGCTCCGCGGTCAGATCCGGCTGGCCCAGGTATCCGCGCGAGAGCCCGGCGCCGCCCAGGTACAGCTCGCCCACCGTGCCCACGGGCGCCGGCTCCAGGCGCTCGTCGAGCACGTACGCCTCCGCGTTGGCCAGCGGGCGGCCGATCGGCACCGACGCGCACCCGCGCCGGTCGCGCAGCTCGCGCAGCGGCAAGACCAGCGCGCCCACCGTCGTCTCGGTCGGCCCGTAGTGGTTCGCCACGGCGCAGCCGCTCGAGAGCGCCGCGATCCGCTCGATGAGGGCGAACGGCAGCGCCTCTCCGCCGAGCACCAGGAGCCGCCGCGGCAGCACCGCCGCCCCCTCGCCCGTGTCGAGCAGCGCGCTCAGGTGCGACGGCACGATCTTCAGCACGTCGATCGGCCAGCGCCGGTAGTACTCCGAGAAGAGCCGGCCGTCGGTCGCCGTCTCGTAGCCGATCACGTGGAGGCAGCCGCCCGAGGCGAGCGCGCCGAAGATGCTCGTGTTGCCGAGGTCGGCGCTCAACGTCGAGACGGTCGCGAAGTGCAGCCCGGCCTCGATGATCGCGAGCGCCTCGCACACCGAGCGCGTGTAGCTGGCGATCCCGCGGTGCGTGACGCCGACGCCCTTGGGCTCACCGGTCGAGCCCGACGTGAAGACGACGGACGCGAGATCGTCGGGCAGCACCGGCACGGCCGGGTCGCCTTCGGGCTCGCCGTCGAGCAGCGCCGCGTCGTCCAGGGAGAGGACGGCGCAATCGGTGTCCGGCAGGTCCGACAGCCGGGCGCGGACGGGCGCGTTCGTGAGCAGGACGGAGAAGCCCGCGCGCCGGATCTGCTGGGTGAGCCGCTGCACGGGGGCGTGCGGGTCGAGCGGCACGTAGGCGCCGCCGGCCTTCAGGATGCCGAGGAGGCCAGCGATCATGTCCACGGATCGCTCGCCGCAGAGGCCTACCGGGCTGCCGCCGCCGACGCCGCGCCGGCGGAGGTGGTGGGCGAGCCGGTTGGCCTGCTGGTTGAGCTCGCGGTAGGTCAGCCGCCGGTCGCCCGCGACCACCGCCAGCGCCTCGGGCTGCCGCGCCGCATGCTCCTCGAACGCCTCGTGCAGGCACCGCGGGGGCGCGACGTCGTGCGCCGCCCCCCGGCCCTCGGAGAGCCGCCGCGCCCGCTCCGTGGGGCCGAGCAGGCCGAGGCGCGGGGCGGACTCCGACCAGGCCTCGGCAGCGCTGCCGAGCAGCGCCCGGTACTGCTCGGCCATCGCCAGGGCGCCCTCCGCGCCGCAGCGGCGCGCGTCGTGCCAGAGCGAGAGGCGCACGCGGCCCCGCCCGCGCTGGGCCGAGAGCGCGAGCTTGAGCCCGCCCGCGCCCATGCACTGGCGCTCGACGTGCCATGCGAGGCCGCCCGCCACCCTGGGCTCGGGGAGCGAGGAGAACTCGAAGCCGACGGTGCTCCCGGGCCCCCCGGCGTCCGGCAGGTCGGGGTTCCAGTGCTCCTCCTCCTCGGTCGCCTCGTCGACGCCCGCCTGAGCCCGGCGCACCAGCTCGGCGAACCGCTGCGCCCCGTCCACGCGGCACGGGACCGGGAGCCACTTGGCCACCGGGCCCATGACCTCCTGGACGTCCTCGATCCTACGCACGGCCGATGCCACCGCGACGACGAGCTCCCGCGCGCCGGTGAGGCGCGCGAGGTGGAGCTGGAAGGCCGCGAGCAGTACCGACGAGAGCGAGGCGCCCTCGCCGCGGGCCAGCGACTCCAGCCGGCCGAGCAGCGCCGCGTCGACGTCGACGTCGACGTCGACGACCTCGCCGGAAGCGCCGCCCTCCTCGGCGGCGCCCTCGAACGGGAGGACGACGGGTATCCCCGAAGGAGCCGGAGCGCTCTCCGCCGAGTCGACGAGATCGTTCTGCCACTCGGCGAACTGGGCGTACTGCACGGGCTCCACCCCGGCCTCCTGCCGCTCGCCGGCGCCGCCGGCGTAGGCCTCGGCCAGCTCGCGGAACAGGAGGTCCAGCGTCCACGCGTCGGCAGAGAGCGCGGGCGCGGCGACGAGCAGGTCGTGCAGCCGCTCGGCGCGGCGCACCAGCCACACGTGGAGCAGCGGCCCGCGCTCGAGGTCGACCTTGAGCCGCGCGGCCTCGCGCCAGAGCGCCTCGACGTGCGCCTCCTGCTCGCCGGTCGCGCGGCCGCCCAGATCCACCCGGTGCCACGCGGGCGCCGCCCCGCCGACGGCCTGCAGCGGGAACTTGAGGCGCGGATCCCGGCGGAACGTCGTCCTCAGGATCTCGTGGCGCGCGACGACCTCGCCGAGGGCGCCGGCCATGCGGGCGGCGTCGAGGTCGCCCTCCAGGCGGATCAACCCGCGCGCGAACACCGTGGTTCCGCTCCGGTGGAGCGCCCACAGGCGCCGCTGCTGCGGCGACAGGCGCACGCCCTGCACGCTCGGCCCGAGCTCGGTGGCCTGCATCGTCATGACGCCACCGCGCCATCCGACGCCCGCGACGCCTGCGCCGCCCGCTCGGCCGTCATCATCTCGCCCATGGCCACCACGATCTTCCGCGGGCCCGAGAACGGATCGCGGCCGTGGGCCACGAGCATGTTGTCGAGCAGGATGATGTCGCCCTCCTGCCACGGGAACCGCACGGCGCAGCGCTCGTACGCCTCGCCGAGCGCGCGCGTCGTCTCGACCTCGATCGGCGCGCCGTCGCCGTAGGTCACGTTGCGCGGCAGCCACTGCTCGCCGACCATCGCCAGCAGCGACTCGCGCACCGGCGCCTCCAGGTACGCCGGGTGGTGCAGCTGGATCTGGTTGAAGAACACCTGCTCTCCCGTCTTCGGGTGCGAGAGCACGGCCGGCCCGCGCTGGCTGATCCGCAGCCGGCCGCCCGCGAGCCACTCGCACCGCATGCCGCCCGCGCGGCAGCGCTCCTCCACGATCGCGGGATCCGTGGTGTGGAAGAAGTCCTGCCAGCCCACGTCGAAGCCCGGCGTGAAGTTCCGCACGTAGAGCAGCCCCGACCGCCGGAAGCGCTCCCGGACGTCGGGGGCGAGCGCCTCGTAGAGCCTCCGGCAGTCCACGATCGGCGTCGCGCCGCCCTCCGGCGCGGCCTGCACGCAGAAGAACCACTGCTTGAGCGGCCAGCGCGGCAGGTGCGAGCTCTCGTTGTGGAACAGGATGGCCTTGTCGGCCGGGTAGGGCGTCGAGCTGTAGATGTGCTGTCCGGTCTTCTCCCGGGGAAGATCGCCGTACTCGCCGAACAGCTCGCCGCAGATGGCCTGCGCGACCTGCTCGAACTCCGGGGCCGACTTGATCGGGAAGCCGCGGAACAGCACGGCCCCGTGTCGGAGCAGCTGCTCCTCGACGAACGCCCGCTCCTCGCGGGCCCAGGCCGCGAGCTCCACGTCGTCCACCGCGGGCCTCACGACCAGCGGCAGCGGCCCGTCGCCCAGCGTGCCGGTAGAGACCAGCGCGCGGGGACCCACGTCCACCTTGCGGGGGGTGATGCGCTTGAGGCTCCGGAGCCGGCCCTCGTCGCGCGCGCGTCCTTCCATGGTGCGTTCCTTCCTCTCCGCTGCCGCGAGCGCCGTCACGCGGCGCTCGGGGTCGTCCACGATGGCCCGCAGCACGGCCATGAAGTGGGCCGCCATCGCCTCGATCGTCGGCGGCTCGAACAGATCGGCGCGGTACTTCCACGTGCACGTGAGCCCCTCGTCGCCCTCCTCGACGAACACGCCGAGGTCGAACCGCGACACCTCCCGGTCGAGATCCACCGGGCTGAAGCGCACCCCGGGCAGCGAGATCTCGGACGCCGGCACGTTCTGCAGCACGAACAGCGTCTGTACGAGGGGGTGGCGGCCGGGCTCGCGGGCCGGCCGCACGGCGTCGACGACCTGCTCGAACGGCAGGTCCTGGTGCGCGTACGCGTCGAGCGTGACCTCCCGGACCCGCTGAAGGAGCTCCCGGAACGTGGGCAGGCCGCCGAGATCCGTGCGCAGGACCAGCAGGTTGACGAAGAACCCGATCAGCCCCTCGGTCTCCGCGCGGTTGCGGCCCGCGACGTCGGTGCCGACGAGTACGTCGCTCTGGCCCGTGCGGCCGAGGAGCACGACCTTGAACGCCGCGAGCAGCGTCATGAAGAGCGTGGCGCCCTCGCGCCGGCCGAGCGCGCGCAGCGCCTCGGAGAGCGCGCGGTCCACCGCGACCGTGTGGCGCCCGCCGCGGTAGGTCGACGCGGCGGACCGCGGGTGATCCGGGCGCAGATCGAGCGCGGGCGGGGGCCCGGAGAGCCGCTCGCGCCAGGCGCCGAGCAGCGCCTCGCGGGTCGCGCCCTGCATCCAGCTCCGCTGCCACACCGCGAAATCCGCGTACTGGACCGGCAGCGGCTTCAGCGCCGGCAGCCGCCCGGCCCTCGCCGCCGCGTACAGCTCGGCCAGGTCCGCGACCAGCACGTTCATGGTCCAGCCGTCCGCCACGATGTGGTGGACGACGACGACCAGCACGTGCTCGTCGTCGCGCAGCTTGATCGCGGTCAGCCGCAGCAGCGGCCCGCGAGCGAGGTCGAACGGCCGCTCCGCGCGGTCCGCGGCCAGGCGCTGGACCGCCGCGCCGTGCTCCGCGGCGGGCGTCGCCGACAGGTCCACCACCTCGAACGCCGGCGCGCCCTCGGGGGCGATCACCTGCACCGGCTCGCCGGCGGCCACGCCGAACGTGGTCCTCAGCGACTCGTGGCGCCGGACGAGCGCCGCGAGGCTCTCCTGGAGCACCGCGAGGTCGAGCTCCCCCTCGACGCGCACGGCCGCGGTCATGTTGTACCCGGCGCTGTCGGGCTCGAGCTGGGCCAGGAACCACAGGCGCTGCTGCGCGAACGAGAGCGGCAGCGGCCCCTGCCGCGGCACCGCGACGAGCGGCGGCGCCGCGGCCGCGGGCGCGCCGCCGGCCGGAGCGCGGCGCCGATCGACGTCGCGGGCGAGCTCCGCCACCGTGGGGTGATCGAACAGGCTGCGGAGCGGCAGCTCGACGCCGAGCGCCTTGCGCACGCGCGACACGACCTGCGTGGCCAGCAGCGAGTGCCCGCCCAGCTCGAAGAAGCCCGCGTGGACGGGGACCCGCTCGATCCCCAGCACCTCCGCCCAGATGCCCGCGAGGGCCTCCTCGGTCGGCGTCGTCGGGGCGCCGGCCGCCGCGCTCCCCGCATCGACCGCGGGCGCCTCCGGCGCCGGCAGCGCCTTGCGGTCCACCTTGCCGTTCGGGGTGAGCGGCAGCGCGGGCAGGGCGACGAAGACGGGCGGCACCATGTAGTCGGGCAGCGCCTCCTTCAGGAAGTCGCGCAGGCGCTCGGGCGCAGGGGTCGCGCCGCCCTCGCCGACGACATAGGCCACGAGCCGCTTGCCCGAGGTGCGCTCCTCCCGGACCGTGACCACGGCCTCCCGGACCTCCGGGTGCCGCGCGAGGCGCGCCTCGATCTCCCCGAGCTCGATGCGGAAGCCGCGGATCTTCACCTGATGATCCCGCCGCCCCGCGAACTCGAGGGTGCCGTCCGCGAGGCGCCGGCCGAGATCGCCGGTGCGGTACATGCGCGCGCCGGGCGCGCCGCCGAACGGGTCGGGCACGAAGGCCTCGGCGGTCCGGGCGGGGTCGTTCAGGTAGCCGCGCCCCACGCCGATGCCCGTGACGCAGATCTCGCCGGTCACGCCGACGGGCGCGAGGTCGTCGCCCGTCACGACGTGGAGCCCCACGTTGGGCACGGGCCGGCCGATGGGCACGTGGGTGACCTCCGGCCCCGGGGCCGCCGTCATCACGTGCAGCGCGACGTCGTCGGCGCACTCGGCCGGACCGTAGGCGTTCATCAGGGGGACGCGGGGGTGGCGCGCGAACCACTGGCGGCAGAGGTCGGGCGTCAGCGCCTCGCCGGTGGGCAGCATCCACCGGAGGCGCGCGAGGCGCGGCGCGTCCTCATCGGCCGCCACGAGCTCCCTGAGGAGCGACGGGACCAGCTCGAGGACCGTGATCCCCTGCGCCTCGGCCTCCTCCAGCAGGCGCCGCGGATCGCCCACGATCTCCTCGGGGACGATGTGCACGCGGCCGCCGCAGAGCAGCGCCGAGAGCAGCTGCCACACGGAGATGTCGAAGCACTGGGACGCGGTCTGGCCGATCACGTCCGAGGGGCCGAGCTCCAGCGCGGGGATCTTCCCCCACACGTTGTTGAGCATCCCCGCGTGCTCGACCATCGCGCCCTTCGGCACGCCGGTCGACCCGCTCGTGGTGATCACGTAGGCGAGGTGGCCGGGGCCGGCGAGCCGCGGCAGGTCGCCTTCGGGCGCGGGCCCGCGCTGCGCGGCGAGGCGCTCGCGCGTCACGAACCGCGGCCGCGCCGGCTCCGGCAGGTGCGCGAGCGCCTTCGCGAGCCGCGGGACCCACGCGTCCGAGGTCACGACCACCGGCGCCCGGCTCGCCTCGACGACGCCGGCGATGCGCTGCTCCGGCTGGTGGGGATCGAGCGGGAGGTACGCGCCGCCGGCCTTGAGCACGCCGAGCACCGCGACGACCAGCTCGATGTCGCGCGACTCGAGCACGGCCACGATCGTGTCCGGACCGACCCCCTGGGCGCGCAGCGCGTGGGCCACCTGGTTGGCGGCGCGGTTCAGGGCCGCGTAGCTGAGCCGGCGCCCGCGGCACGTGACGGCGTCCGCGTCCGGCGTCCTCCGCGCCTGGGCCTCGAAGAGCGCCACGTAGCTCGGCGCGGCGGGCTCCGCGCCCCTCGTGTCGTTCCACTCCCGCAGGAGCTTCTGGCGCTCGCGCTCGTCGAGGAGCGAGAGGTCGCCGAGCCGCGCCTCCGGGCGGCGGGCCATCTCTCCCAGGAGCTGGATCAGGTGGCCCAGCATCCGCGCGACGGCGTCGCGATCGAACAGGCGCCGGTCGTACGAGAGCCGGATGCCGAGCCCCGCGCCCGGGTAGGCCACGACCGTCATCGGGTAGTTCGTGTGGACCCGGTCCTGCTCGTAGGAGAGGCCGACGTCGCCCACCTGCTCCCCGAGGCGCGGATCCTTCGGCGCGTTCTCGAAGACGAGGAGGCTGTTGAACAGCGAAAGGCCCTTGGGGAGCTCGCTCCACCGCTGGATCTCCACGAGCGGCGGGTACTCGAACTCGCGGATCCGGTAGTTGTGGGCGAGGAGGCCCTTGAGCCACGGCAGGAGCGGCTGCTCGGGCGACACGCGCACCCGGAGCGGCAGGCTGTTGATGAACAGGCCGACGATCGTCTCCACGCCGGGCAGATCGGTCGGGCGGCCTGCCACGGTCACGCCGAACACGACGTCGCGCTGGCCGCTGTAGCGGCTCAGGAGGAGCGCCCAGGCCCCTTGCACGAGGGTGTTGGGCGTCAGCTCATGCTGGTTCGCGATCCGGAGGAGCGCCTCGGTCATGGCCGGGGGCAGCTCGACGAACTCGTCGCTCACCCCGGCCCTCGCGCCGTCGGGGGCGGCCCGATCGATGCCGAGCGGCGTCGGCTCGGCGAAGCCGCGGAGCTCCTCGCGCCAGAACCGCTCGGCCGCCGAGAGGTCCTGCCGCGCGAGCCAGGCGATGTAGTCCCGGTAGGGGCGCGGCTCGGGCAGCTCCAGCGCGCGGCTCGCGACCGATGCCTCGTAATAAGACAGGCACTCCATCATGATCACGGAGAAGCACCAGTCGTCCGTGAGGATGTGGTGGAAGCTCCGCACGATGCGGTGAGCGTCCTCCGCCAGGCGGAACAGCCGGATCCGGATCAGCGGCGCCCGGGTCATGTCGAGCCCGGCGGCGAGCTCGGCCTCGAGCGTCTCGGCGACGCGCCTCTCCTGCTCGGCCTCGGTCAGATCGCGGAGGTCGATGACCTGGATCACCTCGGAGAGGTCGACCTCGCGGTGGACGAGCTGGAGCGGCCGCTCCAGGTCCTTCCAGACGAAGGACGTCCTCAGGATCGGGTGCCGCGCCGCCACCCGGCGCCAGGCCTCGACGAGGCGGCCGGCGTCGAGCGGGCCGCGCCACACGTAGTGCTGCTGCATCAGGTAGATGCCAGAGCCGGGGTTCAGGAGGGTGTGGAAGAGCATGCCCTCCTGCATCGGCGAGAGCGGGTAGACGTCATCGAGCCCCGACGTCTCCGGCAGGCTGCGCGCGATCTCGTCCTGCGTGAGGCCGCTCAGCGAGAACGGCGACGGCGGCGGCGCGGGCGCGCACGGCGCCGCCTGGCACGGCTCGCCCTGCGGCGGCGCTCCCGCCTGGCCTGTGCCCGCGGGGCCGGACGCCGCGACCGCAGCGGCGGCGGCCACCGTGGGGTGATCGAACAGGTGCTTCGGGCTCAGCTTGATGCCGCGCTGGTTGGCGCGCGCGATGACCTGGAGGCTCCGGATGGAGTCGCCGCCGAGGGCGAAGAAGTTGTCGTGGATGCCGACCCGCTCCACGCGCAGGATGTCGGCCCAGATCTGGGCGAGGGTGGCCTCGACCTCGTTCCGGGGCGCGACGAAGCCGCCGGCCTCCGGCGCGCCCGCCCGCTCGGGCTCCGGCAGCGCCGCGCGGTCGATCTTGCCGTTCGGGGTGAGCGGCAGCGCCGGCAGCGGCACGATCACGGCGGGCACCATGGTTTCGGGCAGCTGCTTCGCGAGCCGCGCGCGGAGCGCCTCCGCGTCGAGCGCCGCCGCCTCGCGGGCCACGACGTAGGCCACGAGGCGCACGGCCCCGCCGCTGTCCCGCGCCGCCACGACCGCCTCGCGCACCTCGGGCTGCTCGCGCAGCCGCGCCTCGATCTCGCCCAGCTCCACGCGGTGGCCGCGCAGCTTGATCTGGTGATCGGTGCGCCCGAGGAACTCGATCGCGCCGTTCGCAAGGAGGCGCACCCGATCCCCGGTGCGGTACAGCCGACCCCCCGGGACGCCCCCGAACGGATCCGGGACGAAGCGCTCCGCCGTCAGCTCGGGGCGAGCGTGGTAGCCGCGCGTCACGCCGGCTCCTCCCAGGTAGAGCTCCCCGGGCACGCCCACCGGTACCGGTTCAAAATTTACACCAAGGACATACGCTTGGGTGTTGGGGAGCGGCCGTCCGATGGGCACGGTCGTTCCGGAGCGGCCGCCCGCTGGGTCGACCTGCCATGTGAGCGAGCCAACGGTCGTCTCGGTGGGGCCGTAGTGGTTCACGACGGTGCAGCCCGGCGCGAGCGTCCGGATCCGCTCGATGAGCTCCCAGCTCGAGGCCTCTCCGCCGACCACGAGGCAGCGCGTCGGCAGTACGCGCTCGGGGCGCGCCGCCTCGAGGAGCGCGGCGAGGTGGCTGGGGACGATCTTGAGGGCGTCGACCCCGTGGCGGCTCATGTACTCGGCGGTCGCGTCGGGATCGAAGATCCGCGCCTCGGACAGGACGTGCAGCGCGCGGCCCGAGCAGAGCGCGCCGAAGAGCGACGTGTGCCCGAGGTCCGCGGCCACGGTCGAGACGAGCGCCATGCCGCCGCCCTCGGCGAGGGGCAGCCGCGCGAGCACGCCGCGCACGTAGTTCACGAGGTGGCGGTGCTCGACGGCCACGCCCTTCGGTCGCCCCGTCGAGCCCGACGTGTAGATGAGGTAGGCGAGGTTGCCGGGCCGGGCCGTCTCGCCGAGCGGTGTGTCGGATTCGGCCGCGAGGGCGCTCGCGTCGCGGTCCAGGAAGAGCAGCGAGGGCCCCGGCCCGTCGAACGCGCCGGCCCACTGCTCCTGGGTGACCACGACGCGCGCGCCGCTGTCCTCCACGACGGCGCGGAGCCGATCGCGCGGGAACTTCGGGTCGACGGGCACATACGCGGCGCCCGCCTTGAGCACGCCGAGCAGCGCGAGGACCATCTCCGCCGAGCGCTCGATGCACAGGACGACCCGGTCCTCGGGCCCCACGCCGAGCGCCCGCAGCCTCCGCGCCAGCTGGTTCGTCTTCCGGTCGAGCTCCCCGTAGGTCAGCGCCGTCTCCTCGCAGGCGACCGCGAGCGCGTCGGGCCGCGCGGCGGCGTGCGCCTGGAAGAGCTCGTGGACGCAGGCCGCCGGCGGGGAGGCCGTGGCCGTCGCGTTCAGATCGGTGAGCAGGCGCCGCCGCTCGGCGGCGCCCACGAGGGGCAGCTCGGCCAGGCGTGCGTGCGGCCGCGCCGCCATCGCCTCGAGCAGCGCGCGGCACTGGGCGAGCAGGCTGGCCGCGGCGTCGTGCGCGAGGCGGCGGCGCTCGTAGCAGAGGATCAGGCCCAGATCGCCCGCCGGCTCCACGATGAGCGACACCGGGTAGTTGTTGCGTCCGGCGGTGAGCAGGGCGCCGCCCTCGCGCCCGCCGCCGGGCCGGGGCAAGGCGCGGACGCGCAGGTCGAGGAGCGCGCCGCCGACGTCCTCCTCGGGGTAGCTGTCGAACACCACCAGGGTGTCGAAGAGCGACTGCCCGCCCGGCACCTCGCTCCAGCGCTGGACGAGGGACAGGGGGGTCCACTCGTGCTGGCGCAGCTCGCTGTTCCGGTCCTGCAGCCGCAGGAGCCACGCGGCGAGCGGCTCGTGCTCGTCCACGCGGACCCGCACCGGCAGGGTGTTGATCAGCATGCCGACGATGGCCTCGGAGCCGGGGAGCTCCGGGGGCCGGCCGGACACCGTGGCGCCGAAGACCACGTCGGGCTCTCCGCTGTGCCGGGACAGCAGGAGGGCCCACGCGCCCTGCACGAGGGTGTTCAGCGTGACGCGCAGGCGGCGCGCGCAGGCCGCGAGCGCCTGCGTCTCTTCCCGCGAGAAGCGCAGCTCCTGCTCGGCGAAGGGGAACGCGCCGTCGCCCGCCGCGGCCGCGGCCGGGGCGGCCCCCAGGGGGAGCGGCGTCGTCGTCCGGAACCCGGCCAGCGCGCCGCGGAAGAACCGCTCGGCCGCCCCCTCGTCCTGGGCCTGCACCCACGCGAGGTACTCCCGGTACGGGCGCGCCCGCGGCAGCTCGGGGATCGCGCCCCGCACGAGCGCCTGATACGCGAACAGCGCCTCTCTCAGCAGGAGGGCGAAGCCCCACCCGTCCAGCAAGAGGTGGTGATGGCTGTTGATGAAGCAATGGGCGTCGTCCGCGAGCCGCACCAGCGTGACCCGCATGAGGGGGGCCTTGAGCAGGTCGAAGCCGGCGCGCCGGTCCGCGGCCATGAGCGCGGAGAGCGCCTCCTCGCGCTCGCGCGCGGCGAGCCCGCGGAGATCGTGGCGCGCCACCGGGATCGTCGCCCGCTGCCGGACGACCTGCACCGGCCTGGCGACGCCCTCCCAGACGAAGCCGGTGCGCAGGATCGTGTGCCGCTCCGCGAGCGCCTGCCAGGCGCGCTCGAAGGCGTCCGGATCGAGCGGTCCCTCCAGCAGGAAGGCCGCCTGCACGAAGTACGGGTCCGTGGACCGGTCCGAGACCGCATGGAAGAGCAACCCCTGCTGGAGCGGGGAGAGATAGTGAATCGACTCAACGTCCTTCTTGTTGTTCGCCATGGCTCAGTCCAGTCGTTCGAGGATGGAGTCCAGCTCGTCCGGCGCGAGCGCGACATCGGTGAAGTCCGACGGCGTGTAGCCGCCGGCTTCGGGTGAAAGGCAGTGCGCGATCAGCTCTCTCAGCGCGTCGCGCCACCGCGCGCTGACCGCCGCGATCGTCGCCTGCCGGTACCGCGCGGCGCTGTAGCGGAAGGTCGCCTCGAGGCGGCCGTCGTACACGGCCGCGTCGATCTCGATCTCGTACGCGAGCGGGCTGCGCGGGTCGTGCTCGGCGCCGGGCGGCTCCTCGGCCAGGGAGAACCGCGCGCCGGCGCCCACCACCTGGTCCCACTGCCCGAGGTAGTTGAACCCGACGCCGAGCGCCGGCAGGCGGCGCAGCCGGTCGGCGATCGCCCCCCTCCCGAGCTCCCGCACCGCGCCGTAGGGGAGGCCGCGCCGCGGGACGCGGCGGAGCTGCTCCTTCACCGTCTTGAGCACGGCGCCCGGCGCCGCGTCGGGCGCGACCTCGAGCAGCACCGGGTAGACGCTCGTGAACCAGCCGACCGTGCGCGATAGATCCAGGTCGTCGCCGTCGAGCGCCTCGCGCCCGTGGCCCTCGACCTCGATGCCCGCGAGCGCGCGGCCCGTCCACCGGGCGAGGGCCAGCGCGAGCCCGGCCAGGAGGAACTCGTCGATGCGCGTCCGGTACGCCTCCGACACCGCCTCCAGCAGCGACCGCGTCTCCACCCCGCTCAGCCCCACCTTGAGCGTCGCCATGGCCGTCTCCGCGCGGTCCCCCGCCGGATCGTCGACCGGCAGCGGCGCGAGGCGATCCCACGGCAGACCGAGCCAGAAGGCCGCCTCTTCCTCGAGCGCGGCGTCCTGCGCCGCGGCGTCGAGGCGCTCCGCCCACCGCGCGAACGAGGTGGTCCTGTCGGGCAGCTGCGCCGGCGCCCCGCGGCGGGCCTGATCGTAAGCGGCCTCCAGATCCTCGAGGAGGACCCGCCATGACACGCCGTCGACGACGAGGTGGTGCGCGATCAGGAGCAGCCGCCCCGGCCTGCCGGCGCCGAGATCGAAGCCGACCACGCGCAGCAGCGGCCCGTCCGCGAGGTCGAGGCTCGCCTGCCACCGGGTCGCGTGCGCCTCGATCTCCCTCGGCTGCTCGGCCTCGGGCACCCGGGCGAGGTCCACCCGGTGCACGACCGCGGCGGGCTCGTTGAACGGCGCGAGCGTCTGGCGGACGCCGCGCTCTCCGGGCACGAAGCGCAGCCGCAGCGCGCCGTGGTGGCGCAGGAGCGCCTGCACCGCCGCTTCCAGCGCCGGCCACGCGAGCGGCTCGGCGACCGTGAGCAGCAGCGCCTGGTTCCAGTGGTGCGGGTTCGGCAGGTCGCGCGCGAAGTACCGCCGCTGGATCGGCGTCAGCGGCACGTCGCCCCCCGCCGGCTCCTCCTCGTCCGGCGCCGCAGCGGCGCCCGTGGAGAGGCCCGCCGCGGCGGCCAGCGCCGCGAGGGTCTGGTGCTGGAACATCTGGCGGGCGGTCAGGCGGAGGCCCGCCTGCTTCGCGCGCGAGACGACCTGCAGGCTCAGGATCGAGTCGCCCCCCAGCTCGAAGAAGTTGTCGTCGCGGTCAACGCGCTCGCGACCCAGGACCGCCGCCCAGATCTCGGCGAGCTGCGCCTCGATGGCCGCGACGTCGTGCGCCGCGGCCGGGCGCGCTTCTCCCGCGCCGGACGGCGGCGCCGCCTCGAGCTCGAGGCCCACCTCCCCGGGCGGCGCTGCCTCGGGCTGCTCGGTCAGCGCCGGTGCCGGCGGCTCCGGCAGCGGCAGCTCGCTGAGCCGCGCGGTCGGCCGCGCGACGATCGCCTCCAGGAGCGCGCGGAGGTCGTCCGCCATGCGGCGGATGGTGCGCTCCTCGAAGAGCTCGGTGCTGTACTCGAACGAGCCGCGCAGCCCCTCCGGCGCGGTCACCATGTGGAGCGAGAGGTCGAACTGGGCGCTGCCCGGATCCACCTCGACGGGCAGGATCTCGAGGCCGTCGAGCGGGCGCGCGCGCCGCGCGGCCTCCTGGAGCGAGAACATCACCTGGAAGAGCGGGGTGCTGCCGAGATCCCGCGCCGGCCGGAGCGCCTTCACGAGCTGCTCGAACGGCAGATCCTGGTGCGCCTGCGCGGCCAGCACCTCCTCGCGCGCCTGCGAGAGGAGATCGGCGAAGCGCGGGTCGCCGCCGAGGTCCGCCCGCAGCACGAGCGTGTTGGCGAAGAGCCCGATGAGCCCCTCGATCTCGACGCGCGTGCGGCCCGCGATCGGCGTCCCGATGCACAGGTCCGTCTGGCCGCTCCTGCGCGCGACCAGCGCCTGGAACGCGGCCAGGAGCAGCATGAACGACGTGACCCCCTGGCCGCGCGCGAGCGCGGACAGCGCGGCCGACAGCTCGCGCGGGAGCGCGAAGTTGTGGCGGGCGCCGCGGTACGATCGCGCGGCGGGGCGCGGCCGATCGGTGGGCAGCCGCAGGACCGGCGGCTCCGTGCCGAGCCGCTGCCGGAAGTAGGCGAGCTGCTGATCGAGCACCGCCCCCGTGAGCCACCCGCGCTGCCACCGGGCGTAGTCGGCGTACTGGATCGGGAGCGGCGGGAGCGCGGCGGCGCGCCCCTCGGCGTCGGCGGCGTAGAGCTCGGTCACCTCGCCGACGAGGACGTTCATGGACCAGCCGTCCGACACGATGTGATGGAGGACGACGAGCAGGAGGTGCTCGCGCTCGCGGAGGCGCACGAGCGCGATCCGGAGCAGCGGCCCGCCGGTCAGGTCGAAGGGCTGGCGGGCCTGCTCCTCGAGCAGGCGCCGCGCTTCGGCCTCGCGCGCCTCGCGCGCCTCCTCCGGCGCGGCGCCGAGATCCACGAACGAGAGCGCCACCGGCCGCTCGGCGTGGACGAGCGCCTCCGCGTGGCCGTCGCGCTCCGCGAACGTGGCGCGCAGGGACTCGTGGCGGCGGACGACCGCGGCGAAGCCGCGCTCGAGCCGGGCCACGTCGAGCGGCCCGAGCAGGCGCACGGCCGCCGGGACGTTGTAGGACGCCGCGGTCTCCTCGAGCTGCGCGATGAACCAGAGGCGCTCCTGCGCGAACGAGAGCGGCGACGGGCCGCCCTGCGGCTGCGGGAGGAGCGGCGGCGCCGGCGGGGCCGGAGGGCCGCGCCGCGCCGCCTCCGCGGCGCGCGCCTGGGCGGCCACCGTCGGCGTCTCGAAGAACGCGCGGAGCGGCAGCTCGACGTCGAGCACGCGGCGCACGCGCGAGAGGACCTGCGTCAGCAGCAGCGAGTGGCCGCCGAGGTCGAAGAACGAGTCCTCCACCGAGACGCGCTCCACGCCCAGCACCTCGGCCCAGATCCCCGCGAGCAGCTCCTCGGTGGCCGTGCGCGGCGCCACGTGGCGGATCGCGTCGCCGGACTCGGGGACGGGCAGCTCGCGCCGGTCCACCTTGCCGTTCGCCGTGCGGGGGAGCGCCGGCAGGGACACGACGACCGGCGGCACCATGTACTCGGGCAGGCGCTCCGCGAGCCACGCGCGCAGCGCCTCCGCGGCCGGCGCAGGGCTCGCGGCGGCCACGTAGGCGACGAGCCGCCGCACGCCCGGCCGGTCCTCGCGGACGAGCACCACGGCCTCCTTGACGTCGGGGTGCTCGGCGAGCCGCGCCTCGATCTCGCCGAGCTCGATGCGGTAGCCCCGCAGCTTGACCTGGTGGTCGCGCCGGCCGGCGAACTCGATCGTGCCGTCGTCGCGGTAGCGGCCGAGATCCCCGGTCCGGTAGAGCCGGCGCCCCGGCGCCTCGCTGAAGGGGTCGGGGAGGAACGCGGCGGCGGTCCGGCCCGGGTCGCCCAGGTAGCCGCGCCCGACGCCGACGCCGCCCACGTACAGCTCGCCGGTCACGCCGACCGGCGACGGGGCGAGCAGGCGATCGAGGACGTAGAGCCGGAGGCCGTCCACGGGCCGCCCGATCGGGACCTGCGCGTCGTCCGCCGCGGGCGGCGCCGTCAGCGCGTGCAGCGCCACGTCGTCCGAGCACTCCGCGGGCCCGTAGGCGTTCATGAGGGGCACCGCCGGGAAGCGCTCGAGCCACGCCCGGGCGAGCGCGGCGGGGAGCGCCTCGCCGGTCGGCAGGACCCAGCGCAGCCGCTCGAGGCCCGGCGGCGCGGGGCGCTCGAGCGCCGCGTCCAGCATGCCCTGGAGCACGGCGGGGACGACCTCGATGACGGCGATCCCCCGGCGCTCGACGTGCTCGAGCAGGCGGCCCGGATCGCGCGTGATCTCGTCGGGCACGATGTCGACCGTGCCGCCGAAGAGCAGGGCGGTGAGGAACTGCCAGACCGAGATGTCGAAGCACGGCGACGCCGTCTGCGCGATGACGTCGCCCGCCGCGAGGCCGAGCCGCGGGACCTTGCTCAGCATGTTGTTGAGCATCCCGCGCCGCTCGACCATCGCGCCCTTGGGCACCCCGGTGGAGCCGCTCGTGTAGATGACGTAGGCGAGGTGATCGGGCCCCCCGCGCTCCTCGGGGTCCTCGTCGGAAGAGGCCTTGTCGAGGGCGTCCTCGAGGATCGCGATCGCCGGCCGGCGCGGCCCGGGCAGCAAAGAAATGGCTCTTTCCAAAGCCTCGCGGTGCCGCTCGCGGGTCAGCACGACCCGGGGCTCGCTCGACGCGAGGATCTGCGCCACGCGCTCGGCCGGGTAGGCGGGGTCGAGCGGCACGTAGGCCCCGCCGGCCTTGAACACGGCGAGGATCATGGTGAGCAGCGGGATGCCGCGGTCGTCGAGCAGCGCGACCCGCTGCTCGGGGCCGGCGCCACGCGCGCGCAGCGCGTGCGCCGCGCGGTTCGCGTCGCGGTTCAGCGCGGCGTACGTCAGCCGCTGATCCGCGCAGGACACGGCGACGGCGTCCGGCGTCCGGGCGACCTGGGCGCGGAAGCGCGCGGCGTAGGACGAGAGATCCTCCTCGGCCGCGGGCGCCGTGTTCCAGGCCACGAGCGCCTGCTCTCGCTCTGCCGGCGTGAGGAGCGGCAGGTCGCCGAGGCGCGCGTCGGGCCGCGCGGCCATGGCCTCGAGGAGCGCGCGGAGGTGCCCGAGCAGCCGCTCGGCGAGCTCGGGCCGTACGCGCGACCGGTCGTAGACGAGCTGGAGGGGCAGCTCGGCGCCGGGCCACGACATGACCGTGAGCGGGTAGTTCGTGTGGACGCGGGCGCGGAAGTCCGCGATCCGGAAGACGATCCGCCCCTCGCGGAGCGCGGGGTCGATCGGCGCGTTCTCGAACACGAGGAGGCTCTGGAACAGCGACCTTCCGCGCTCGATCTCGCTCCAGCGCTGGATGTCCACGAGCGGCGTGTGCTCGTGCTGCCGCAGCTTGAGGTTCCGATCGAGGAGCGCGGCGAGCCACGGCAGGAGCGGCTCCTCCGCGGGGACCGGGACGCGCAGCGGCAGCGTGTTGATGAAGAGGCCGAGGATGGACTCGACCCCTGGCAGCTCCGGCGGGCGTCCGGCGACGGTGACGCCGAAGAGCACCTCGGGCTCGCCGCTGTAGCGGCTGAGGAGCAGGGCCCAGGCGCCCTGCACCAGCGTGTTGAGCGTGAGGCGGTGGCGCTGCACGAGCGCGCGCAGCGCGGCCGAAGGCTCCGCGCCGAGCCGGATCACGAGGCTGTCGATCTGCGCGTGATCCGCGGCCGCCGCCTGGGCGGAGCGCTCCTCGAACCCGAGGGGCGTCGGCGCGGAGAAGCCCTGGAGGGCGTCCCGCCAGAACGCCTCTCCGGCCTGAGGATCCTTTCGCCCGAGCCACTCGATGTAATCGCGGTAGGGGCGCGCGGGCGCGGGGCGCGGCGCCTCGCCCCGGGCCAGCGCCTCGTAGTGAGCGAGGAAGTCCATCATCAGGAGCGACGTGCACCACTCGTCGAGGAGGATGTGGTGGAAGCTGTGGACGAGCTCATAGGTCCTGTCGCTCAGGCGGACGAGGCGGAGGCGCATCACCGGCGCCTTGCCGAAGTCGAGCCCCTGATCGAGCTCGGCGCCGAGCACCTCGGAGAGGCGCGCCTCCTGGGCCTCTCCGGTGAGGCCCCGGTAGTCGAGCACCTCGAACGGCAGCTCGACCGTCTTGTGGACCACCTGGAGCGGGCGCTTCTGGCTCCTCCAGACGAAGGAGGTGCGCAGGATCGCGTGTCGCGCCACCACCTCTCGCCAGCCCCTGACGAACGCGTCGAGCTGCAGATCGCCCTCGATACGATAGCGATTCTGCATGAGGTAGACGCCCGAGGACGGGCGCAGCAGCGTGTGGAACAGCATCCCCTCCTGCATGGGAGAGAGGGGATAGACGCTTTCGATGTTTGCAGAGGGATCAGGCTTGGTAGACACGGTTCACCTTTGGAGCTCGTCCAGGAGATCGCTCCACTCTTCCGCGGAGAGGCCGGCGTCAGGGGTCTCGGGGTCTCGCGGCGGCTCGGGCGGCGCCGGCATGGGCGCGGCGGCCACGGTCGCCACGGCCGCGGCTTCGGCCACGGTGGGGTTCTCGAAGAGCTGCTTTGGCGTCAGCTGAAGCCCTCGCTGGAAGGCGCGCGAGAGGACCTGCAACGTGACGATCGAGTCGCCGCCGAGCTCGAAGAAGTTGTCCTCGATCCCGACCCGATCGCGGTGCAGCACCTCCGCCCAGACCTCGGCGAGGATCCGCTCCGCCTCGGTCCGCGGCGCGACGTACGCGCGGCGCGCCGCCGCCGTGGCGTCCGGCGCGGGCAGCGCGCGCCGGTCGACCTTGCCGTTGGGCGACAGCGGCAGCCGGTCGAGCACGAGGATCGGCGCGGGCACCATGTAGGCCGGCAGCGCTTCGGCGAGCCAGGCCTGCAGCGGCGCCGGCTCCGGCGCGGCGCCGCCCTTTCCGGCGACGTAGGCGACGAGGCGCTTGCCGCCGTGGGCCTCATCGCGCGCGACCACGATGGCTTCCTGCACATCCGGGTGCTGGAGCAGGCGCGCCTCGATCTCGCCAAGCTCGATGCGCAGGCCGCGGATCTTGACCTGGTGGTCGAGGCGGCCGAGGAACTCGATGGCGCCGTCGGGCCGGTGGCGCGCGAGATCGCCGGTGCGGTAGAGCCGGCCTCCGGGGGCGGCGCCGAACGGATCGGGCACGAAGCGCTCTGCGGTGAGCGCGGGACTCCGGTGATAGCCGCGGGCGAGGCCGACGCCGCCGATGTACAGCTCGCCGGCGACGCCCACCGGCACGGGCTGTCCATGGCGGTCGAGCAGGTAGATCTGGGTGTTGGCGATGGGTGCCCCGATGGGCACCGAGGCCGACGTGTCCTGTCGCTGGCAGGCCCAGTAGGTCACATCGATGGACGCCTCGGTGGGCCCATAGAGGTTGTGCAGCTCGGCGTCGGGCAGCCGCTCGAAGCACCGCCGCGCGAGCTCGGCCGGCAGCGCCTCGCCGCTGCAAACCACCCTGCGCAGCGACCTGCAGGACGCGGCGCCGGGCGTCTCCAGGAAGGCCTGGAGCATGGGTGGGACGAAGTGCAGGGTGGTGACGGCGTTGCGTGTGATGAGCTCGATGAGCCGCTCGCCGTCGCGGTGATCGCCGGGCCTGGCGACGACGAGGCCCGCGCCGGTCATCAAGGGCCAGAAGAACTCCCAGACCGAGACATCGAAGCTGAAGGGGGTCTTCTGGAGCACCCGATCATCCGGGGTGAGCCCGTAGCGCTCCTGCATCCACTGCAGCCGGTTGAGCAGGCCGCGGTGGCTGTTGCCGGCGCCCTTGGGCCGGCCGGTCGAGCCCGAGGTGTAGATGGTGTAAGCGAGGTTGTCCGGCGAGACCGCGACAGCGGGGTTGGTCGCGGGCTCGCGGTCGATCTTGGCGCGATCGGCGTCGAGGCAGAGCACCTCGGCGCGGTGCGGCGGCAGGCGGGAGGCGACGGGCCACTGGCTGAGCAGGACGGAGGCGGCCGCGTCGTCGAGCATGAACGCGATGCGGTCGGCCGGATAATCCGGGTCGATGGGCACGTAGGCGCCGCCGGCCTTGAGGATGCCGAGGAGGCCGACGACCAGCTCGATCGAGCGCTCCGCGGCGATGGCCACGAGCACGTCGGGCCCGACGCCGCGGCGGCGCAGGGCGTGGGCCACGCGGTTGGCGCGCACGTTGAGCTCTCGATAGCTCAGCCGCCGCTCGCCGAAGATCACGGCCGTCGCGTCCGGGGTCCGCTCGGCCTGCGCCTCGAACAGCTCGTGCACGAGCCGCTCGCCCGGATACGCCTTCTCGGTCGCGTTCCACTCGGTCACGACGCGCCGGGACTCCAGCTCGCCGGGGAGCGACAGCTCACCGACCCGCGCCTCGGGGCGGCGGACGAGCTGTCCGAGCGCCCCCTCGACGAGGTCGAGCAGGCGAGAGGCGGTCTCCTCGTCGAACCGCTGCCTGTCGTAGGACAGGCAGAGCTGGAGCCGATTTCCCGGCAGGGCGAGCAGGGTGAGCGGGTAGTTGGTCTGGTCCGTGAACGCGACGTCGCGGACCCCGAGCCCGGGCAAGCCCTGCAGGGTCCGAGGATCGGTGGGATAGTTCTCGAAGACCAGCAGGCTCTCGAACAGCGGTTGTCCCGCGGGCACCGCGCTGAAGGCCCGCGTCTGGGACAGCGGCGTGTGCTCGTGCGGGCCGAGCTCGGTGGTCGTCGTCAGGAGATCGCGCAGCCAGCCTGTGACGGTCGCGGCCTGCGGCACCGCCACGCGCAGGGGCAGCGTGTTGATGAAGAGCCCCGCCATGGCGTCGATCCCGGCGAGCGGCGCCGATCGCCCGGCCACCGTGACGCCGAAGACCACATCGTCGCTCCGGGCAGCGCGGCTGAGCAGGAGCGCCCACGCGGCCTGGACGAGCGTGCTCAACGTCACGTGGTGCTGCTGCGCGAAGCGCTGCAGGCGCGCCGTGGCCGGCTCCGACAGCGAGACGAACTTCGCCCCGTAACCGCTCTTCCCCTCGGCCGACGCCTCGGACGTCTCGCGCGCCGGGCGCTCCAGCGGCAGCGGCGTCGCCGCGCTGAAGCCCGACAGCGCGCCTCGCCAGAACGGCTCGTCGGCGCTCGCGTCCCGCTCGCGCAGCCAGGCGATGTACTCGCGGTAGCGGCGCCGGGCCGACAGCGCGACCGCGCGGCCGGCGCGCAGGGCGTCGTAGGCGGAGAAGGCGTCTCGCAGCACGAGGGCCGCCGCCCACCCGTCGAGGAGGAGGTGGTGGTGGCTCCAGAGCACGTGGTGGACCTGGTCCCCGAGGCGCAGGAGCGAGACGCGCGTCAGCGGGCCCCGCGCCAGATCGAAGCCCCTCGCGCGATCCTTCTCGATACGGGCCGACAGGCGCGCCCGCTGCTCCTCGTCCCCGGCGCCGCGGAGGTCCTCGACCTCGATCTCCACGGCCGCGCCGCGCCGCACGATCTGGAGCGGCTCGTCGGCGCCCTCCCACGCGAAGGTGGTGCGCAGGGCGCCGTGGTGCTCGATCACGGCCTCCCAGGCCCGGCGGAACGCGTCGACGTCGAGCGCCCCGTCCAGCGTGCACGTGACCTGCTGGACGTAGACGCCCGAGCCGGGCTCCCACAGGCTGTGGAAGAGCAGCCCTTGCTGGAGTGGGCTCAGGGGATAGACGTCCTCGACGTCGCGCCCGGGCCCGAGCAGCCGGTCCAGGCTGGCCTGATCGAGCCGCGCCAGGGGGAAATCCGACGGCGTGGCGCCGCCGCTGCCCGGCGCGAGGCAGTGCTCGACCAGGGCGCGCAGGCGCGCCGCGAAGTCCTCGAAGAGGCGCGCCATCGTCTCGGGCCGGTAGCGGGCCCCGCTGTAGCTCCACATCACCCGGAGGCGCCCGCCGACGATGGCCGCGTCGACCTCCAGCTCGTGGCGCCGCGGCGCGCGCGGATCGTGGTCGCGCCCGACCTCGCCCTCGGCGTGCGCGAACAGCGCGCTCGACGCGAAGAGGTCGTCCCACCGCCCGAGGTAGTTGAAGCGCACCTCTGGCGCGGCGCGCTCCCGGAGGCGCGCCGCCCGCTCGTCCTCGCCCAGGTACCGGAGCACCCCGTACGCCGCGCCGCCCCGTGGGACCGCGCGGAGCTGCTCCTTCAGCGCCTTGAGCGCGCGCTCGGGCGCCGCGTCGGCCGGGACCTCCAGCCGGACGGGATAGATGCTCGTGAACCACCCGACCGTCCGGGAGAGGTCCAGCTCGTCCAGCGCGTCGCGACCGTGTCCCTCCAGGTCGACGCGCACGGCGGGATCACCCGTCCACTGCGCGAGCGCTCCGGCGAACGCCGCGAGCAGCACCTCGTCCACGCGCATCCGGTACGCGGGCGCCGCTTGCAGCAGCGCGCGCGTGTCCTCGGCGCCGAGGAGCTGCGTCCGATGGACCGTGTCCGCTTCGAGCGACGAGCCCGCCGGATCGTCCGCGGGCAGCGCCGCCGTCGGCCGGCTCGCGGCGAGCCACGCGTCCGCCTGCCGGGCCACCGCCTCGGACCGGGCGTGCGTGCCCAGGCGCCATGCCCATTCACCGAAGGAGACCAGCTCGTCCGGGAGCCGGATCTCCTCGCGGCCCTCGTGCTGCCGGCAGGCGGTCTGGAGATCCTCGATCAGGATCCGCCACGAGACGGCATCGACGACGAGGTGGTGGGCGATCAGCAGGAGGCGGCCGGGGCGCTCCGGGCCCAGATCGAACAGCACCGCGCGGAAGAGCGGCCCCTCGGTCAGGTGGAGGCGCGCCTGGTGCTCCCCTGCCGCGCGGGCCAGCGCCGCGGGCTGCGCCTCGGCGGGGAGGTGCGACAGGTCGACCCGCGCGACCTCCGCGGCGACGGCGTCCGCGAAATACTGGCTCCACCCGCCCGCCTCGCGCGTGAACCGCAGGCGCAGCGCGCCGTGATGGTCGATCACCGCCTGGACCGCGGCCGTGAGCGCCTCGACGGAGACCCGCTGCCGCAGCTCGAGCAGCACCGTCTGGTTCCAGTGGTGCGGGCTCGGCCCGCTCTGCTCGAAGAACCAGCGCTGGATCGGCGTGAGCGGCGCGTCGCCCGTGAGCGGCGCTTCCACGACCGGCGCCGAGGCCGACGTCGCCACCGCGGCCAGGCCGGCGATCGTCTGCTGCTGGAAGATCTGTCGCGGCGTGAGCGAGAGGCCCGCGGCCCGCGCGCGCGAGACGACCTGGAGCGCGAGGATCGAGTCGCCGCCCAGCTCGAAGAAGTTCTCCTGGACCCCGACGGCTCGCCGTCCCAGGAGCTCCGCCCAGATCCCCGCGAGCGCCGCCTCGGCCTCGGTGCGCGGCGTCACGGCCTCGCCGCTCGGCGCGACGGGCGCCGGCAGCGCGCGCCGGTCGACCGTGCCGCGCGGCGTGCGGGGCAGCTCCGCAAGCACCACGAACGCCGAGGGCACCGTGTAGTCCGGCACCTGCTCCTTGAGCGCGCGCTGGATCTGCTCCGGCGTCACGTCTGCGCCGGCCGCGACGTACGCCACGAGCCGCCGCGCCTCCGGCCGGTCCTCCCGCGCGACCACGGCCGCGTCGCGCACGCCGGGCAGGTCGAGCAGGCGCGCCTCGAGCTCCGCGGGCTCGATCCGGAAGCCGCGCACCGTCTCCGGGTGGTCCATGCGGCCGGCGAGCTCGAGCTGTCCGTCCGCCCGCCACCGCGCCCGGTTCCCCGTCCGGTAGAGCCGCGCTCCCGGCTCCTCCGCGAAGGGATCGGGGACGAAGCGCTCCGCGGTCAGCGCCGGGCGCGCCCAGTACCCGCGCGCGAGCCCCTGGCCGCCGAGGTAGAGCTCTCCGACGACGCCGGCCGGCACCGGTTGACCGGCGGGGTCGAGCACGTACGCCCGCGCGCTCGAGAGCGGCCGGCCGATCGGGATCGCCCGTGCCTCGCGCAGATCCGCCGCCGCCAGGTTGCCGACCGCCGCGATCGCCGCGGTCTCGATCGGACCGTACGCGCCCAGCAGGCGAACGCGCGCGGCCCCCGGCGACGCCCGCCACGCGCTCACGCGCCCGGGCGAGGGCGCCTCGCCGGTGAGGACGATCTGCCGGAGGCACGGCGGCAGGGTCAGCCCCTCGCCGAGCGCCGCGACGAGGCGGTGCCAGCGCTGGGTCGGCAGCACCGCGGAGGTTACGCCCCGCGCGCCGCACGCCGCCAGGAACCCGGCCGCGGACTCGAGCGCCGCCTCGGCGTGCAGCACGAGCGTCGCGCCGCGCGCGAGGCACGGGAAGATCTCCTCGGCGCTCGCGCCGGAGGTCAGCGGCGCGAGCTGCAGCACCCGGTCGCCTGGCGAGATCTCCTGGACCGCCGCCGCGGCGTCGACGACGCTCGCGAGCGCGCGGTGCGGGATCACGACGCCCCTCGGCTCCCCCGTCGCGTCGGAGGGATCGAGGACGCACGCCGCCTGCTCGGGCGCCGGCTCCCCGGCCGGCGGCGCGGAGGGCTCACCGCGCACGCACGTCCAGTCGGCGTCGAGGCGGATCACCTCCACGCCGGGGGGCAGCTCGGCGTCGCCCTGGGCGATCGCCACGCGGATCCCGGCGCCGTCGATCCTCGCGGCGAGCCGCTCCCGGGGGTCGCTCGGGTCGAGCGGGACGTAGGCGCCGCCCGCCTTCAGCACGCCGAGCGAGGCGGCGATCGCCCCGATCGAGCGCGGCAGGCAGAGGCCCACGCGGACCTCCGGCCCCACCCCGCGCCGCCGGAGCAGCTGCGCTAGCTGGTTGGCCCGCCGATCGAGCTCGCCGTACGTGATCTCCTGCCCCTCGTGGACGACGGCCGTCGCCTCGGGCGCGCGCGCCGCTTGCTCCTCGACCCTCCGGTGCACGGCGCGCGGGGGCCGGTGGGGCGCCCCTGTCGTCCGCCACCCGAGCACCTGCCGCTGCTCCTCGGGCGCGAGCATCGGCAGCTCCGAGAGGCGCGTCCCCGGGCTCGCCGCCGCGCCCGCGAGGAGGCGCAGGAAATGGTCGGCCATCCGCGCGGTCGTGCGCTCGTCGAACAGGTCGGTGTCGTAATCGAGCGCGCACGTCAGCCCCTCGTCGTCCGCCGCGATGTCGAGCGAGAGATCGAACTGGGCGCCGCCCACCTCGAGGTCGAGGAGGCGCACCTCGAGGCCCGTGATCGAGAGCGGCTGCCGGGCCGCCGGCTGGAGCGCGAACATCGCCTGGCAGAGCGGCGCGTGGCTCAGATCGCGGGCCGGGCTCACGGCCTCCACCACCTGATCGAACGGCACCTCCTGGCGCGTCTGCGCCTCTCGCACGGCGCTCGTGACCCGGGCGAGCAGCGCCGTGAACGGCGGATCCCCCGAGAGATCGGCGCGGATCACGACGGTGTTGGCGAAGCAGCCGACCAGCCCTTCCAGCTCGGCGCGGCTCCGGTTCGTCACCGGCGTGCCCACGCTGATATCGAACGTCCCCGCGTGGCGGGCGAGGAGGGCCTGGAAGGCGGCCATCAGCACCGCGTACAGGGTCGTCTCCTCGCGCCGCGCGAGCGCGCCGAGCGCCGCGGCGAGCGCGCCGGGCACCCGGAAGGAGCGCCGCGCGCCCCGGTAGCGCTGCTCCGGGGGCCGGGGGCGATCCGTGGGCAGCTCCAGCAGCGGGGGCTGCCCCGAGAGCTGCCGCGTCCAGTAGGCGAGCTGGTCCTCGAGCAGGCCGCCCTTGACGCGCTCGCGCTGCCAGTGCGCGAAGTCCGCGTACTGCAGCGGCAGGTCGGCGAGCGGGGCGGGCCGGCCCTCGGCGAACGCCGCATACAGCGCGGCGAACTCCCGCAGGACCAGGCCTGTGGACCACCCGTCGAAGACGATGTGGTGAACCACCCAGAGGAGGACGTGTTCTTCCGGTCCGAGCCGCAGGAGCGTGAGCCGCAGGAGCGGACCGCTCACGAGGTCGAAGGGCTGCCGCGCCTCGCGCTCGATGAGGCGCCCGAGCTCCGCATCCCGCTGCGCCGCCGGCAAGGCGCCGAGGTCCACGCGCCCGAGCCGCGGCGCCATATCGGGGTGGACCACCTGGGCGGGCTCGCCGTCGACGACCGTGAACGTCGTGCGCAGGATCTCGTGCCGGCGCACGATCTCGGAGAGGCACCGCTCCACCACGGAGACCTCGAGCGCTCCTGTGAGCCGCACGGCCGTGGCCAGGTTGTAGGAAGCGCTCTCCGGATCGAGCTGGGCGAGAAACCACAGCCGCTCCTGGGCGAAGCTCATCGGAAAAACGAAGACATCCTCAAGCATGAAAGAACCTCAGGAGGCTTTGGCCCGGTACGGCTCGGCCATGGCGACAAGGACCTTGCGCGGGCCGCGGAATGGCGCGCGCCCGTGGGCGACCAGCATGTTGTCCGCGAGGAGCACGTCCCCCGCTTGCCAGGCGAACTCCACGGCGAGCTGCCTGTACACGTCGCGGATCTCGTCGAGCGCGGCGCCCTCGATGGGCGATCCGTCTCCATACATGGCGTTGCGGGGCAGGTCTTCCTCGGCGAAGATCGAGAGGAGCGCCTCCCGCGCGGCCGGCTCCAGGTTGGAGACGTGGAACAGGTGGGCCTGGTTGAACCACACGTGCTCTCCGGTGCGCGGGTGGGTGGCCACGGCCTGGCACACCTGGCGTGTGCGCAGCTCGCCGTCGGCCTTCCACACGCACTCGATGCCTGCCGCCCGGCAGAAGCGCTCGACCTCGGCCCGGTCGTTCGTGCCGAAGACCTTCTGCCACGGCAGGTCCAGGCCGTTGCCGTAATTGCGCACGTACATGACCTTCTTCGCCGCGAAGCGCTCCCGTAGCCGGGCCGGGATGCGCCGGAAGACCTCGCGGCTGTCCGCGAGCGGGGTGCTGCCGCCCTCGGGCGCGGCCACCGCGCAGTGGAACCAGATCTTGAGCGGCCAATCGAGCGTGTACGACTGCTCGTTGTGAAGCGGGATGTGCTGGTGAGCGGGGTACTCCGTCGACGTGTAGATGCGGTCCTGCACGTGGGAGCGCGGCGTCGACCCGAACGTGTAGTCCAGCAGATCCGGCGTCACGAGCCGGACGAAGGCGTGGAAGTCGGCGGTCGATCGGACCGGGAAGCCGCGGAACAGCACCGCCCCGTGCCGGATCAGCTCCTCTTCCGCGCACGCCCGGATGGCCGCGGCGAGCGCCGGGACGCTGACGTCGCCGCGGCCGAGCGGGCTCACGACGAGCGGCAGCGCGCCGCCGGGGAAGCAGGACCGCGAGAGGCCCGCGGCCTCGCGGACCGCGGTGTCCGCGGGCGTCTCTCGCGGCGCCTCGCGCGGCGCTGACAAAGCGCTCGAGTCGGTCACGGCGACCGGCCCTCCTCCATCTGCTTGCGGAGGCTGAGCGGACGCATGTCGGTCCAGACCTCCTTGATGTGATCGAGGCACTCTGCCTTGGTGCCGGCCTTGCCCGCGTCACGCCAGCCGAGGGGGTTCTCCCTGTACTCGGGCCATATCGAGTACTGCTCCTCGTGGTTCACGACGACTTTGTAAATGGTGTTGTCTTCATGTTCTTCGCTGGCCATGGACTCCTCCGTTCGAGATGTGATGATCGATGTCATGGGCGCTCGGGAACGAGCGTGATCGTGTGTGTGGCCGGCCCCGAGAGGAGCGGCAGCGGGCGTCCGTCGACCCAGGCGCGCTGCTGATCGCGGTAGTGGGGCGACCTCGGATCGCCCGATTGCCCGCCGGGCATGTGCAGGATTCCTTCCGCCTCGTGGCCCGGCGAGACCACGAGCCGCTCGCTGGCGCCAAGCGTGCGGCCCACCAGGCGCACGCAGGTGATGCAGCCCGGGAGCGGCTCGTCGGGCATGTTGAGGCGCGCGGCGAGCTCCGGCGCCGCGCCGAGCGGGTGCGCGATCCGCACCCGGCTCACCGCGCCCCACTCGAGCTGATCGAGGGGTCGCCCGCCGTGCTGCCGCTGGACAGCCGTCATGGCCTTCTCCAGCGCCGCGAGGACGAAGGCGTCCCAGCTGCCCTCCGGCGCGGGCACGAGATCGGCCGACCGCTCGCCGAGCGCGCGCTGCAGCGGCGTGTCGATGTCCGGCGGCGCGAGCTCCAGGGTCGGCTCCGCTGCGCGGCTTGCGCCGAGCCACGCGGCGAACACCTCGTCGGCCAGGACGCGCCGGAAGCGCGCAAGGAGCGGCAGCCCGACGCTGGACACGTCCGCCCGGCCGTCCCATGCCAGGAGCGCGCGCCGCGCCTCGGCGAGCGCTGGCCGCCTCGACACGGCCTCCTCGCTGAGCGCGCGCAGCGCGACGTCGCGGTAGAAGCCGAAGAACTCGGCGCGGGTGTCGAGCTGCAGCCCGAGCAGGTCCGCCTCGGTGACCTGCCGCGCCTCACGCAGGCGCTCGGTGATGCGGTAGGCGCGGTAGCCGTTCGCGTAGTCGCGGCCGAGCGCCGGCGCGCCCTCGCCGAGCGGCATGCGGTGGTTGGCGTTGACGACGAACCCCGACGGGGGATCCACGGCGCGCGGCAGCGCGGCGGGCGGCAGGTATCCGTCCCAGCCCGCGCGCCCGTCTGCCCAGGAGACGCTGACCGAGCCGTCGAACCCGCGGCGCCGCGGCAGGCGCCCGGTGACCGTCCACGCCACGCGGCCGCGCCGGTCGGCCAGGAGGATGTTGCACCCGGGCCCGCCGGCGGCGTTCATCACGGCGGCCGCCTCATCGACGCTCCGGGCCTCATCCATCTCCAGGAGCCCGAGGTCGACCCCCGCCGGATCGAGCGCCGTCCAGCGGACCGCGACCGGCGCTCCGAGGAGCGGCCGCGGCGAGACGGGGCCCCACATCGTGCTGCGGACCGTGACGGTGACGTCGGGCTTGCCGCGGACCTTGATCGTCTCCTCTGCGACGTCGAACCGCCTCCACCCGGAGGGTGTCCGGTACTCGTCGGGGTGCTCGGGGCGGCCCTCGATCTGCACGAGATCCCTCACATCACCGTCGAGGTTGGTCATCCCCCAGGCGACGTGGCCGTTGGTCCCCACGATGACGATGGGCAAGCCGGGCAGCACGACGCCCGCGAGCTCCGTGTCGCCATAACGGAGCTCCGCGCGGTACCAGATGTTGGGCACGCCGAGCTCGAGGTGCATGTCGTTCGCGAGGATCGCGCGGCCGTCTCGCGTCCTCTGGCCGGCCACCGCCCAGCCGTTCGAGCCCACCGGCGCCTCGCCGGCGTCCTCGCTGAGCAGCCCGGCGGTCCGCGCGTGGTCCCCTCGGCTCTGCGCCACCAGCGCGCGCAGCTCCTCGCGCGGAAGCGGCGGAGACGCGGGCGCCTGCGCGCCGAGCAGCGACCTCGTGTAAGGGTCCGTGTCGTCGAGCAGGAAGGACGTCACGCCCTTCGGGAGGGTGCGTGTCAGGACCGTGCGCGTCCGCTCCAGGTCCTCGGTGGCGCTGAGGGCGTTGAACATCCCCAGCACCACGAGCACGCTGTCCTCCGAGCGCCACGGCTCGGGCCGATAGCCCAGCTCCTGGAACTCGACGGGCAGCGTCTCCGCGCTCCGGAGATAGGCGTTGACGCCCTCGGCGTACGCGTCGAGCGCGGCGCGCTGGCGCTCCGGCAGGCGCGAGAGGATCGCCGCCGCGGCCTTCGGGACGCCGTAGGACCGCTGCTGGGCGTCGGCCTCCACCAGATCGCGCCCGAGGACCTCCGCGAGCCGCCCCGCGCTGCTCCGCCGGAGTAGGTCCATCTGGAACAGCCGATCGCGCGCCGTGACGACGCCGAGCGCCCGCAGGGCGTCGAGGCGCGAGGCGGCGCGGATCCGGGGGATCCCGAGGTGATCGGACGTGACCGTCACCGCGTGTTCCAGGCCGGCCAACGTCGTTGCCTTGTCGGCGCGCGGCGCCGGGGCGCGGGCGGTGCCCTGGGTCTTCTCCGCGCAGCCGGCGAGCGCCAGCGAGGCGAGCGCCGAGAGGAGGAGTGAGCGGACGTTGCGCCTCATATCTCTTGCTCCGCTGCCTTCAGCGCCGCGTGGCTGCGGACACCCGGCTCCAGCGCGACCTGCTGCTGCTCGGCGTGGACGCGGTGGACCTCCGCGGAGCGGGCCCGACCGCCCTCGTCGGCGCGGGCGCTCGCGGCGAGCGCTTCCCGCGCCGCTCGCGGCTCCTCGCCGTCCCCGGCGGGGGCCGCGGGCAGCTCGGTCAGGCGGCCGAAGTCGAGCCGCAGGCAGCGATCCGCGAGCGCGAAGTACTGGTCGTCGTGCGTGATGACGAGGGCGGTCTTCCCCCTCGCCCGGAGCTCGGGCAGGAGCTCCGTGTAGAAGATCTTCCGGAACTGCGGGTCCTGGTCGGAGGCCCACTCGTCGAAGACGTAGAACGGCCGGTCCTCGAGGTAGGCGGTGAGCAGGGCGAGGCGCTTGCGCTGCCCCTGCGACAGCCCGGTCACGCGGAGGGCGCCCTCCTCGACGCGCACCCGGTGATCCAGCTGCAGCCGCTCGAGGTAGCGGCGGGCGCGCTCGTCGAGGTCGGGGCCGCCGAGGCCGAGCAGCTTCTCGAAGAGGTGGTATTCCGCGAAGACGACCGAGAAGAGCTGCCGGTACCGCTCTCGACCCGCGTCGTCGATGGGCACGCCGTCGAGCCGTATCTCGCCGGACTCCGGCGTGTAGAGCCCGAGGAGCAGGAGGGACAGCGTCGTCTTGCCGCTGCCGTTGCCGCCGACGAGGTACACGATCTCGCCGGGCCGGAAGGTCAGATCGATGGGCCCGAGCTGGAAGCTCCCGTCTTCCTTCTCCCGGTAATAGCGGTGCGTGACGCCGGCCAGCTCGAGGCGCTTCCACGCCGCGGGCGCGCCCTCCGCGCCGCCGCGCGGCGGCTGTGGCGCGGCGCCCGTGAGCTCCGGCGTCAGCGAGAGGCCGAGCGCGTTCGCCTTCGAGAGCGCGACGCTGGCGCGCCCGACCGCGGGCAGGAGCTCGACCGTCTGCGCGAACGGCGTCAGCAGGAACAGCATCGCCAGCACCACGCCCGACATCGCCGTCGACGTCAGCCCTGCCCAGGCCGGGAGGGCGAAGAGCGTCAGCCCGAGGATCGCGTAGAAGAGCAGCGTGCCCCAGCCGATCGCGACGGAGAACTCGGTCGTGCCCGCCACGAAGTCCCGCTGGTACGTCGCGAGGCTCGTGCCGAGGGCGCCTTCCATGAACGCCCGCCCGCGCCCGCCGTGCATCTTGAGCTCCTTGATCCCGCCCGTGAGCGCGCGGAAGTGCTGGAACAGGGCGTCGCTCGTCTCGCGGGCGCGCGTGAAAGAGCGGATCGCGCGCCCGTTGTGCGCCCGGAAGAGCACGGCGCCGAGCGCCATGGCGCCGAGCACGATCGCCAGCGCCGACCACGAGATCCGCCCGATGTAGGCCAGGCAGCCGAGGACGGTGGCCACGTTGACGCAGAGGAGGGGCAGGAAGACGTACGCCTGCGTGATGACGGCCGGATCGTCGTTGAGCGCCGCCAGGAGCCGGTGGGGGCCGATCTGCTCGATGCGGCGCAGCGGCGCCTCGAGGATGCGCTTGCCGAGCTGCATGCGCAGCTCTGCGATCATGGCCTGTCCCAGCCGGGTCAGGAGCACCTGGGAGACGGCCTTGCTCAGAACGCCGAGGACGGCGAGCGCCGCGAACGCCCAGGCGAGGCGCGCGGCGGGGCGGCCGTCCGCGGAGAGCGCCTCCTGGACGAGCGCGATGATGCCGGCGCCCGCGAGCCCGCTGATCGCGCCGGCGGCGATGGCGAGCAGGAGGCGCCGGAGGTCGCGGCGCACGAGGAAGCCGAGCACGCTCATCGCCCGTCCTCCTTCGGTTCCTTCGCGGGGACCGGCTCGCCGTCCTGGCGGGCCGGGGCCTGCGCGTTCTCTGCGCCGGGGACCCGCGCGCCGGGGACCCGCCGCGCGGTCCGCGGCAGCGCGACCAGCGCCGGCTCGGGGCTCGGGCCCGCGGGCGCCTGGCCGCGCGCCTTGTGGATGCGCTCCGCGAGCGCGGCCACGGTCGGCCGCTCGAAGAACTCGCGGAGCGGCACCTCCACCTGGAACGCCTCGCGGACGCGGTTGAGGATCTGCAGGGCGAGGAGCGACTCGCCGCCGAGGGCGAAGAAGTCCTTCCTGGGATCGATGGGATCGATGCCGAACGCCCGCGCCCAGATCGCGGTCACCTGCGCTGTGATCGCGTCGAGCGACAGGCCCTCGGCTGGGCTCGCGGCCGCCGCCTCGGCGCGCCGGGGCGGCTTGTGGCTGCGGTCTGCTGCGGCGGCGCCGCCGGCGCCGAGCCGCCGCGCCAGGGCGGCGCCCTCGTCGTCGCTGGGCAGGCCGTGGAGCGGGCGGACCGAGACGATCACCTGCGGCAGCGCCGCCTGGCTCAGGACGCGGTGGAAGACCTGCAGGCCTTCTTCCGGGCTCATCCCGTCGCGGATCACGTCGTCGATCCCGAGGGCGAGGAGGCGCGCCTCGGCGCGGGCCGCCATGCCGACGTTGCGCCACCGATCGAGGTTGACGGAGACCGTGTACGGCCCGGCCCTGCGCGCGCAGGCCTGCGCGTACGCGTCGAGGAACGCGTTGGCGGCCGCGTAGCCAGCGTGGGCGAGGCCGCCGCTCAGCGCGGTGATCGAGGAGCAGAGCAGGACGAAATCCGGCTTCAGGGCGCGGGCGATCTCGTCGATCGCCAGCGCGCCGAGCGCCTTGGGGCTGAGCTCCGCGTCCAGCGCGTCCGCGGTCAGCCGGTCGATGAGCCCGCCGGCGGCGACCCCGGCCGCGTGGATCACGCCGTGCAGGGCGCCGAACCGGTCGATCGCCTCGCGCGCGGCGGCGCGCATCTGCGAGGGGTCGGCGACGTCGGCGCGCAGCGCGACCACCTCGGCGCCGGCCTGCTCGAGCGAGAGGAGCCGCGCGCGTTGCTCGTCGGTCGGGGCCGAGCGACCCGTGAGGATGAGCCGCGCGCGCGCCGTGCGGGCGAGGTGGTCCGCGAGCCAGAGGCCGATGCCTCCCAGCCCGCCCGTGATGAGGTAGACGCCGCGCTCTCGCAGCAAGGGGGGCGCCGCCTGGGCTGGCCTCAGCGCGACCGGCTCGACGTCCGGCGCCCAGCGGTGGTGGCCGCGGTAGGCGACGACGGTGTCGGCGGCGTCGGAGCGCGCCTCCGCGAGGATCCGCTCGACGACGCGATCGGCCTCGGAGGCGTCCGGGACGGGGGCCTCGAGGTCGATCACCCGGCAGCGCACGTGCGGGTACTCCAGCGGGACGCTCCTGCAGACGCCGAGGAGCGGGGCGTGCTCGGGGCGCAGGGATTCCCGGCCGGTCAGGTCGTGCAGGCCGCTGGCGAGGGCGACGAGGTGGGCGCCGCCGGGCTGCTGGCCCAGCGCCCGTGCCAGCCAGAGCAGGCTGGCCGAGCCGCGGCGCTGCGCTTCGCGGAACGCGCCCGGGTCGAGCTGCGTCTCTCGTGTGGCGTCGTGGTGGCCGCGCCGATCGCCGAGGCTGAAGGCGTGCACGACGCGTGTGGGCGGCCCCGCGCTTGCGCCGAGGTCGCGGATGAGCGCGGCGTAGTCCTCGGGCTGGTCCAGGCGGAGCGTGAAGGAGCGCTCCGCGACGTGCTCGAAGCGCTCGCCGCTCCGGACACGGGTGACCCGCCGGCCGGCGCGCTCGAGCCGCTCCACGAGCCGGTGGCCGATCGCTTCCTCGTCCGTGAAGACGAGCCAGTGCGCCTCGTCCGCGTCAACCGCGGGTGCGAGCGGTTCCAGGGGGGAGCGCTTCCACGATGGGACGTAGAAAATTCCATCCAGATCGGATGACGCCCGCACCGAGGTTGAGGTCGGACCGACCGAGGTTGAGGTCGAGCCGACCGAGGTTGAGGTCGAACCGACCGAGGTTGAGGTCGCCCCCCTCGCGTCGGGCCGCTCCAGCCAGTACCGCTTTCGCTCGAACGGGGTCGCCGGCAGCGCGACGCGCCGCCGGTGTCGCCCCGCCTGCAGGCCTGCCCAGTCCACCGCAGCGCCGGCCGCCCAGACCTGTCCGACCGCGTCGAGCAGCGCCGCCCCCGCCGCGCCCTGGTGTGCAGGCTCGCGTCCCATGGGCATCGACGCGAGCGCCAGCGACTCCGCCGCGAGCTGCCGGCTCAGCGCCGTGAGCGTCTGCCCCGGCCCGACCTCCAGAAAGATCCGCTCCGACTGCTCCCGCAGGGCCCGCACACCATCCGCGAAGCGGACCGTGCTTCGGAGGTGCCGGACCCAGTACGCGGGGTCCTGCGCCTCGGCCGCCGTGATCCATGTCCCGGTGACGTTCGAGATCCACGGGATGCGCGGCGTCCGCAGCGTGACCCTGCCCACCGCCTCACGGAACGCCGCGAGGGCGCCGTCCATCAGGTGCGAGTGGAAGGCGCGCGCCGTGCGCAGCCGGCGCGCCTCGATCCCCCGGCCCGCGAGCTCCTGCTCCACCCGCTGGATCGCCGCCGCCCCTCCGGACAGCACGCACTGCCGCGGCCCGTTGACGGCGGCCAGCGCGACCTCGTCGCCGAGCCAGCCCGCGACCTCCGCCTCGGCCGCGGACACCGCGAGCATCGCCCCGTCCGGCGTCGCCTCCATCAGCCGCCCCCGCGCCGCCACCAGCGCCACGGCGTCCTCGAGCGACAGGCACCCCGCGAGGCAGGCGGCCACGTACTCGCCCACGCTGTGCCCGAGCATCGCGTCGGGCGTCACGCCCCAGGCCATCCACAGCCGGGCGAGCGCGTACTCCACGACGAACAGCGCCGGCTGCGTCATCGACGTCCGATCGAGCCGCCTCGCGGCGTCATCGACGTCCGCGGGCGCGGGGAACAGCAGCGCCCGCAGGTCAGCGCCCAGGTGGCGCTGGAGCAGTGCAGCGCAGGCGTCGACCTCGGCCCGGAACACGGGCTCGGTCTCGTAGAGGTCGCGGCCCATGTCGGGGCGCTGGGTGCCCTGCCCGGGGAACAGGAACGCGACCGGCCGCGGCCCGGCCGCGGGCCCGCCGGTGCGCACCGCGTCGCTGCGATCGCGCAGCGCGCGCGCTGCCTCTTCCCGCGAGCGGCACACCACCGCGCGGCGGTGGCCGAACGCCCGGCGCCCGAGCTGCTGCGTGTGCGCCACGTCGCCGAGCTCGAGATCGCCGTGGGTCTCCAGGTGCTCCGCGAGCGCGTCGGTCAGGCGCTCGAGCGACGCGCTCGACCGGGCCGACAGCACGAGCAGCTCGCACGGCCTGGGCGGGTCCGCCTCGGGCGGGGGCGGCGCCTCTTCGAGGACGACGTGCGCGTTCGTGCCGCCGATGCCGAAGGAGCTCACGCCGGCGCGGCGCGGGGCGCCGGGGCTCGACCAGGCCGCGAGCTCGGCGGCCACGCGGAAGGGGCTGTTCTCGAGGTCGAGCGCGGGATTCGGCGCGCGGAAGTGCAAGCTTGGCGGGATGTGCCCGTGGGCCACGGCGAGCGCCGCCTTGATCAGCCCGGTGACCCCCGCGGCCGAGTCCAGGTGCCCGACGTTGGTCTTCACCGAGCCGATCGCGCAGAAGCCCTTCCGGTCGGTCGTCGCGCGGAACACCTGGGTGAGCGCGGCGATCTCGATCGGATCGCCGAGCGGCGTCCCGGTGCCGTGCGCCTCCACGTACGTGATGGAGTCCGCGTCCACGCCCGCGGCCGCGTGCGCCGCGCGGATCGCGCGCGCCTGGCCGTCGACGCGCGGCGCGGTGTACCCGACCTTGGCCCGGCCGTCGTTGTTGATGGCCGAGCCCTTGATGACCGCGATGATCGCGTCCCGATCCGCGATGGCTTCGTCGAGTCGCTTCAGGAGGACCACGCCGACGCCGCTGCCGCCGACGGTGCCGCGGGCGCCGGCGTCGAACGCGCGGCAGTGCCCGTCGGGCGACGCGATCGCGCCTTCCTGGTAGAGGTAACCGCTCTTCTGCGGGACGCCGACGGAGGCGCCGCCCGCCAGCGCCAGATCGCACTCGCCGCCGAGGAGCCCCTGGCAGGCCAGGTGCACGGCGACGAGCGACGTGGAGCACGCCGTCTGCACGGCGATGCTCGGCCCTTCCAGGTTCAGCTTGTACGACACGCGGGTCGTGAGGAAATCCTTGTCGAGCGCGAGGAGCGCCGCGACGTCCGCCGCCGATTGCAGGCGCGGCCCGTCGGGGAAGAGGTGGGCCAGGTACCCGCTCAGGCTCGATCCGGCGTACACGCCGACCGGGCCGCCCGCGCGCTCGGGGTCGATCCCGGCGCTCTCGAACGCCTCCCACGCGCACTCCAGGAACAGCCGGTGCTGCGGATCCAGCGCCGCGGCCTCGCGCGGCGTGAACCCGAAGAGCTCCGCGTCGAACATCTCGATGTCGTCGAGCACCGCGCGCGCCCGCACGTACTCGGGCCGCGCGATCAGCGCGGGGTCAACGCCCGCGCCGCGGAGCTCCTCGTCGGTGAGGATCGAGACGGACTCGACGCCCGCGCAGAGGTTTCGCCAGAACGTCGCCACGTCCGGCGCGCCAGGGAAGCGCCCGGCCATGCCGATGATCGCGATGTCCAGGCCCGGGCGGGGCTCGCCGCTGGTCGGTGTGGTCATTTCTTGGTCTCCAGTCCGCCGCGCCGACGCGCGAAGATCTCTCCGCGTCGCTGCTGGGCGGCTCTCGCCCGCTCGCCCTCCGGCGCTCCGCCCGGCGGCGCCGTCTCGGCGCTGGGATCCCGGCTCAACGCCGCCGCGAGCGAGGCGATGGTGGGGTGCTGGAACAGGACCAGCAGCCGCAGATCACGGTCCACCGTGTCGCGCAGCCGGCTGTGGACCTTGGCCAGCAAGAGCGAGTGTCCGCCCAGATCGAAGAAGTTGTCGTGAATGCCGACCTGCGGGACCGACAGCACCTCTCGCCAGAGCGCCGCGATGGTGCGCTCCAGGTCGGTTCGCGGCGGCGTCACGGCCCTGGCGGGCGCGTCGAGCTGCTCGGGCGCGGGCAGGGCGCGGCGGTCGACCTTGCCGTTGGGCGACAGCGGCATGCGGTCGAGCACGAGGATGGGCGCTGGCACCATGTAGGCTGGGAGCGCCTCGGCGAGCCAGGCGCGCAGCGCTTCGGGCTCCAGCGCCGCGCCGTCGCGGCCGGCGACGTAGGCGACGAGGCGCTTTCCGCCGTGGGCCTCGTCGCGGGCGAGGACGACGGCCTCGCCGACGCCGGGGTGCTGGAGCAGGCGGGCCTCGATCTCACCGAGCTCGACGCGCAGGCCGCGGATCTTGACCTGGAAGTCGAGGCGGCCGAGGAACTCGATGGCTCCGTCGGGCCTGTGGCGCGCCAGATCGCCAGTCCTGTACAGGCGCCCTCCCGGGGCGGAGCCGAACGGATCGGGCACGAAGCGCTCCGCCGTGAGGGCGGGCCGACGGTGATAGCCGCGGGCGAGGCCGATGCCACCGATGTGGAGCTCGCCGGCGACGCCCGCGGGCACGGGCTGGCCGTGGCGGTCGAGCAGGTAGATCTGGGTGTTGGCGATGGGGTACCCGATGGGCACCGAGGCGGAGGTGTCCCCTCGCTCGCAGGCCCAGGACGTCACATCGATCGAGGCCTCGGTCGGGCCATAGAGGTTATGCAGCTCTGCCTGCTCGAGCCGCTCGAAGCACCGCCGCGCGAGCTCCGCCGGCAGCGCCTCGCCGCTGCAGATGATCCGGCGCAGCGACCGGCACGAGGCCGCGCCCGGCGTCTCCAGGAAGGCCTGGAGCATGGGCGGGACGAAGTGCAATGTGGTGACGCCGTTCCGCGTGATCAGCTCGACGAGCCGCTCGCCGTCGCGGTGGTCGCCGGGCCTGGCGACGACGAGGCCGGCGCCGATCATCAAGGGCCAGAAGAACTCCCAGACCGAGACATCGAAGCTGAAGGGCGTCTTCTGCAACACCCGGTCGTCCGGGGTGAGGCCGTAACGCTCCTGCATCCATTGCAGGCGGTTGAGCAGGCCACGGTGGCTGTTGCCGGCGCCCTTGGGTCGCCCGGTCGAGCCGGAGGTGTAGATCGTATAAGCGAGGTTGTCCGGCGACAGCGGGGTCGCGAGGTTGCCAGTCGGCTCCCTGTCGATCTCGGCGCGATCCGCGTCCAGGCACAGCACCTGGGCGCCGTGCGCCGGCAGGCGCGACGCCACGGGCCACTGGCTCAGCAGGACCGGCGCTCCCGCGTCCTCGAGCATGAACGCGATGCGGTCGATCGGGTAATCCGGATCGATCGGCACGTAGGCGCCGCCGGCCTTGAGGATGCCGAGCAGCCCGACGACGAGCTCGACGGAGCGCTCCGCCGCGATGGCCACGAGCACGTCCGGCCCCACGCCGCGCTTCCTGAGCGCGTGTGCCACCTGGTTGGCGCGCTCGTTGAGCTCTCGATAGCTCAGCCGCTTCTCATCGAAGATCACCGCCACGGCGTCCGGCGCCCGCTCCACCTGCGCCTCGAAGAGCTCGTGGACGCGCCGCTCGTCCGGAGTTGCGCGCTCGGTCGCGTTCCAGCCGACGAGGACCTGCCTTCGTTCGGCCGCATCCATCATTGGCAGATCGGCCAGCCGGATCTCTGAATTGGCGACGAAGCCCTCGAGGAGGGCGACGAGGTGCCGTGTCATCCGCGCGACCGTCGCGCCGTCGAAGAGATCGGTGTTGTATTCCCAGGCGCCGCGCGCTCCCTGGCCGTCGGGGACCAGGCTGAGCGTCAGATCGAACTGGGCCGTGCCGGTGTCCACCCGCTGCACGCCGATCGAGAGGCCGGGGATCTCCGGCGCCTGCTCGGGCGCGGGATCCATGGCGATCATCACGTTGAACAGGGGCGTGTGGCTGAGGTTCCGCTCGAGGGACAGCGCCTCGAGGACGCGCTCGAACGGCACCTCCTGGTGCGCCTGCCCCTCGAGGACCGCCGCGCGGACGCGGGCGAGGAGCTCGGTGACGCTCGGATTCCCCGAGAGATCGACGCGCAGCGCCAGGGTGTTGAGCAGGCACCCGACGACGCCCTCCAGCGCCGCCCGCGGCCGCGCGGTCACCGGCGTCCCGATGCACACATCGCCCTGGCCCGTGTACCGGTGCAGCAGCGAGAAGAGCCCCGCCGCCACGATCGTGAACAGCGTGGCGCCCGTCCGCCGCCCGAGCGCGCTCAGCCGCGCCACGAGCTCCGGTGACAGCGCGAGCTCCTCGCGCGCCCCTGCGTAGGTCTGGACCGCGGGCCGCGGCCGATCGGTGGGGAGCTCGAGGGGAGGCACGGGCCCCTTCAGCCGGTCGCGCCAGTACGAGAGCTCCCGTTCGCGCGCCGCCGCCTGTTCGTTCTGGCGCTGCCACAGCGCGTGATCCGCCTGCTGCAGCGCGAGCGGCGCGAGCGCCGGGGGCCGCCCCGCGGCGAAGGCGCCGTAGAGCAGCGAGAGCTCCCGCAGGAGCACGTTCATCGACCAGCCGTCCGCGATGAGGTGATGGCAAGTGACCGAGAGCACGTGCTCTCGCTCGCCCGTGCGGAGGAGCGCCCAGCGCACGGGCGGCGCCTCGGCGAGGTCGAACGCGCGCCGCGCCTCCTCGCGCAGGCGCGCTTGCAGGGCGGACTCCCGCGCTTCCTCTGCAAGAGCGCTCATGTCCTCCAGCGGCAGCGCGACCGACGCGGGCTGTGCGATCCTCTGGACGGGCCTCCCTTCGACGGAGGGAAAGCTCGTGCGAAGGGCCTCGTGGCGGGCCGCGAGCGCCGTCACCGCCTTCTCGAGCGCCCCCGCGTCGAGGGCCCCGGCGAGCCGCACGGCCGCGGCGATGTGATAGACCGGCGCCCCCGCGACCAGCTGCTCCAGGAACCAGAGGCGCTCCTGCACGAGGGACAGCGGCAGCCGCTCCGGCCGCTCCACCGGCGCGAGCGCCGCGGGTCTGCTCGTCGATCCGTCCGTCGACGCGCCGGCCTGCCTCGCCTCGATCCAGGCCGCGAGCGCCGCGACCGTCGTCGACTCGAAGAGCTGCGCCGGTCCCACGTCGACGCCCAGCGCCTCGCTCACCCGGCCGCTCACCTGCATGGCTCGCAGCGAATCGCCGCCCAGGCTCAGGAACTCCTCGCTGCGGCCGACCCGCCCGCGCCCCAGCACCTCGGCCCAGATGCCTGCCAGCGCGCTCTCCAGCGCCGTTTGCGGCGGCTCCGCGCTCTCGGCCTCCGCGCGCGGCGCGCGGTCGACGCGCGTCGACTGCCACACGGCGTCCAGGGAGCCGTCCAGGAACCGGGCGCGGCACGCCCTCCGCTGCACCTTGCCGCTCGTGGTCCGCGGCAGGTTCCCCGGCTTGATGAGCACGACCGCGTGGACCGCGACCTCGTGCCGGTCGGCCACGGCGCGCTCGATCGCCGCCCCGAGCTCCGCCGGCTCCGACGCGGGCGCGCGCCGCCCGAGCTCCTGGACGATGACGATGCGCTCCTCGCCGTCGACGTCCACCGAGAACGCCGCGCCGCCGCCGGCGCGGAGGCCCGGGTGGCTCTCCTCCGAGGTGAGCTCGATGTCCTGCGGGTAGAGGTTGCGCCCGCGGACGATGATCAGGTCCTTGAGCCGGCCCGTCACATACAGCTCGCCGCGCGAGAAGAACCCGAGATCGCCGGTCCGCAGGAACGGCCCTTCTCCCGTGGAGAGCCGGGCCTCGAACGTCAGCGCCGTCTCCTCCGGCCGCTCCCAGTAGCCCTGGGCCACGCTCGCTCCGGCGACCCAGATCTCCCCGACGCGCTCGTCCTTGCAGGGCCTGAGCGTCTCTGGATCGACGATCCGCACCTCGTCGCCTGCGGGTGATCCCCCGCAGCCCACGAGGGAGACACCGTCCTCTGGCCTGCGCGGCTCGAACACCGCGTGTCCCTGGGCCAGACCCGCGCGGTCGACGGCGCGCACGACGGGCGGCGCGCCGGCCGCTCCGCCGCTCACGAGCAGCGTCGCCTCGGCCAGCCCGTAGCAGGGATAGAACGCGTCGCGCCGGAACCCTGCAGGCGCGAACGCCTCGGCGAAGCGGTCGAGCGTCGCCGCCCGGATCGGCTCGGCCCCGTTGAAGGCCACCTGCCATGAGCCGAGATCGAGCCCTTCCCGCTGCTCCGGGGGGATCTTGCGGATGCACAGCTCGTAGGCGAAGTTCGGCCCGCCGCTCGTCGTGGCCCGGTAGCGCGAGATCGCCTCCAGCCATCGCCGCGGCCGCATCAGGAAGTGCTCGGGCGCGAGCTGGATGCACGGCACGCCCACGTAGAGCGGCTGGAGGATGTTGCCGATGAGCCCCATGTCGTGGTGCGGCGGCAGCCACCCGACGATCACGCTCTCCGCGGTGTGCGCGAACGCGCGCTGGATCATGAGCTCGTTGCGCAGCAGGTTGCCGTGCGTGAGCACCACGCCCTTGGGCGTCCCGGTCGAGCCCGACGTGTACTGGAGGAACGCCACGGTCTCGGCGGTCACGCGCGGCGCTCGCCACGCGTCTTCCTGGCCGTCCCGGATCGTGTCGACGGCCATGCAGCGCAGGTGGCTCAGCTCGGCGAAGCTCGGATCGTCGCGGAGCATCGTCACCGCGCCCAGGAACGCCTCGGTGGTGAGCACGACGCTCGGCCGGCAGTCGCGCACGATGGCCAGCACGCGCATCAGCCCGCTCTTGCGCTGCGGCAGCGGGACGGGCACCGCGACGAAGCCCGCGTAGAGGCAGCCGAAGAAGGCGGCGATGAAGTCGAGCCCTGGCGGCACGAGGAGCAGCGCGCGCTCACCCGCCTGCGCGCCGGCCTGGAGCTCCGCGGCGAGCGCGCGCGCCCGCCGATCGAGCTCGCCGTACGTCATCGAGCGGGCGTCCGCCTCCCCGTCGACGAGGAAGGTGTACGCGTGCCCTGACGGGCGCTGCTCCGCGCGACGCCGGAGGAGCGCGACCAGCGTCGCAGGCTCGCCCGCGCCGGGATCGCTGATCACACGCCCAGAGGATCGGTTCGACTCCATCGCCACTTCAGCTCCCGACGAAGAAAGCCCGACAAAAAAGGTCCCGCTCACCAGGCTCTGGGCTCCGAGCCTGATGACGCAAAGCGTTGTGAGCGAAAGCGCCGGACAGCTCCCTCGGCGACCGCGTCACGCGCCTGTCGATGCGACGTTGCAATGTTGAAAATGAAAATGATGATCAACTTCTGAACGGCTGTTCTATGGAATACAGATCCGAGTGCTGTCAAGGCAAAAACCGACACTGGTCCGCGAGGATGCGCGACGAGGGCGAGCGGAGCGGCGGGATGGGGTCTGGGGGCGCTGAGGGAGGCGTGGCGGGGCGTGGCCGGACGGGGAGGGGGGCGGTCCGGTCAGCGAGGTGCTCCCGGTCCACTCTCGGAGCGACCAGGCCACGGTTCAGAGGCGCGCGGACAATCCATCACAGCTGGAATCTTGGGTTCCGGACGATGCGACCCATCGACGAATGAAATTGAATTCTGTTTTCATCTTGGGTACCGGAAGTTCCGGACATGTTTGTCAGTTCGGTTCCCCAACCGCCGCGTCCCGAGCCGCGGGCCGGGTTCAAGGTGGACGCGGTGGCGCGAGGTGCTCTCGCGCTTCGAGGCCCGCTTGCAGGCGTGTTGACCTTCCTGCTGCTTGGCCTGCAGGCACCAGCGCACGCGCAGGACGAAGGCATGCCCGAGCGCGCCGCGGGGGACCGTGAGCCGACCGTGAGCGCGCCTGTCGCTGGCTCGCCGGGCCTCGATCGCTCACCGCCCGGCGGAGGGGGCCCCCGCATCGAGCCGCCGCAGCTCCTCGAGCTCGCCGAGGCCGAGTACCCGCAGGCGGCCCGAGCGGCACGACGGGAGGGCACGGTCGTGCTGAAGCTCCTGATCGACGCGGCGGGGCGCGTGACCGAGGCCGAGGTCACGAGCCCGCTGGGCGACGGCTTCGACGAGGCCGCCCGCGCGGCGGTGCTCCGGTCCCGCTTCACGCCGGCGCGCCGGGACGGCACGCCGGTCGCTGCACGGATCCTCTACAGCTACGCGTTCCGGCTCCCCGAGGAGCCGAAGGCCGAGCCCTCCTCCTCGGCGACGGGGGGAAGCGGGGTCGCGGCCACGGGCACGGCAGCGACCGCTCCCCCGCCGGTCACGGGGCCCGACCCGGCGAACAACGCAGCTCCCCCGCCGGCCACGGGGTCCGACCCGGCGAACAACGCGGCTCCCCCGCCGGCCACGGGGTCCGACCCGGCGAACAGCGCAGCGCCCGCCGAGGTGACCGTGCGCGGCGCCGCGATGGCCGAGCGCCTCCGGCAATCCGCGCAGGCGGTCACGGTCATCGAGACCGAGGAGGCGCAGCGGAGGACCGCGGACATGGGCGAGGTGCTCGCCCGCACCCAGGGCGTCGGCGTGCGGAAGAGCGCGGGGCTCGGCTCCTGGGCGCGCTTCTCGCTGAACGGCCTCACGGACGAACAGATACGCTTCTTCATCGACGGCGTGCCGCTCGATCTCGCGGGGTACCCGTTCGGCGTCTCGAACGTGCCTGTGAACCTGGTCGAGCGCGTCGAGATCTACCGCGGCGTGGTCCCGGTGCGCTTCGGCGCCGACGCGCTGGGCGGGGCCGTCAACCTGGTCACGGATCGAGACGTCCGCGGCACCCATGGCGCGGCGTCGTACGAGGTCGGCTCCTACGACACCCACCGGCTCACGCTCTCGGCGCGGCACCTGCACGAGCCGAGCGGCTTCTTCACCCGCGTGAGCGGCTTCTTCGATTACGCGAAGAACGACTATCCGGTGGATGTCCATGTGGTGGACTTCAAGACCGGGCGCAGGGACTCCGAGCTCACCCGCGTCCGCCGATTCCACGACGCCTACCGGGCGGCGGGCGCCAGCGCCGAGGTCGGCTTCGTCAATCGGCCCTGGGCGCGGCGCCTGCTCCTGCGCGCCTACGTCACCGATTACGACAAGGAGCATCAGCACAAATTCGGCGTCATGGAGACGCCCTATGGCGAGGTCACGAACGGCGAGACCGCGCCGGGCGCGACGCTCCAGTACGAGCAAGGGCTCGGCCGCGGCGTCGCGCTCGAAGCGCTCGTCGGGTACACGTACGGGCGCGCCACCTTCCTCGATGTCAGCGAGTGCAACTACGACTGGTTCGGTCGCTGCCGCAGCAAGCGCCCCAATCCAGGCGAGGACGAGACGTCCCCCCGGGATCGGGTGTTCCTGGAGCACAGCGGTCTCGGCCGCCTGAACCTCCGCTATCGGCCCCACCCGGAGCACGCGCTGCAGCTCTCCGTGTCTCCGACGTTCATCACGCGCACGGCAGAAGAGCGCAGGCTGGACAATGATGCCCGCGAGCAGCTCAGGGGCGCGCACAGCCTGTTCACCTTGGTGCTCGGCGTCGAGCATCAGCTCAACCTGCTCGACGATCGCCTGGAGAACAGCTCCTTCGTGAAGGACTACGTGCAGCTTCTCCGCATGACGGGGCGCCTCCCGGGGCTGCACGGGTACTTCGACCAGCGGGAGCGCGACACCCACCGCCTCGGCGTCGGCGATGGCCTCCGCTATCGCTTCTCCGAATGGCTCTACGCCAAGGCGTCGTACGAGTGGACGACGCGGCTCCCGCGGCCCGTCGAGGTGTTCGGCGACGGGATGATGATCGTTTCCAACCTCGCGCTCAAGCCCGAGACGAGCCACAACGGGAACCTCGGCTTCACGATCGACGCGCGCGACACCGCGTGGGGCGCGTGGCGGCTCGACGCGAACGGGTTCGTCCGCGCGGTCGAGCGGCTCATCGTGCTGAACAACCGCACGGAATCGATCCAGTACATCCACGTCTCGGGGACACGGTCGCTGGGCATCGAGGCCGCCGCCGGCTGGACGTCGCCGGGGGAGCACCTCGCCCTCGACGGCAACATCACCTATGACGATTTTCGCAAGGTGTCCGACGAAGGGAACTTTGCTGGCTCCGAGGGCCAACGGCTGCCGAACCGGCCGTGGCTCTTCGCCAACGGCTCGGCGCGCGTGCAGCTCCAGGAGGTCGTCGCGCCGCGCGACGCGATCTCGCTCACCTGGGATACGCGCTACGTGCACGGGTTCTACCTCGGCTTCGAGAACTGGGGGCAGCCCGAGTCCAAGGCCAAGGTGGATTCGCAGCTCCTGCACTCGCTCGCGCTCACCTACGTCGCGCGCGACGAGCCGCGCACGGTGAGCTTCACCATCGAGGCTCACAACCTCACCAACGAGCGGGCCTTCGATTTCTACGGTATCCAGCGACCCGGGCGGACGCTGTTCTCCAAGGCGACGCTGGAGATGTGATGACGACGATGTCGAGGTGAGCCCTTTCGCTCGCACGACAGAAGGAGACACGGATGAGTGTGATTCAGCGGAAGCAGCGGTCATCGACCCGAACGAGCGCGACGGCCTTCGTGCTCGTGCTCCTGACCGGCGTGCTCGGCAGCGGCTGCGGCGACGACGAGACGTCGAACCCCGTCGATCACAGCGGCAGCAGCGGGCAGGGCGGCGCCGGGCAGGGCGGCGGCGGCGGCGGGCAGGACGGCGGCGACGCGTTCATCGTCGCCACGCGCGTCTGGGACGACACCGCGACCAACTCTTACTTTCACGTGCTGCCGTCGATCGAGCCAGGCACGGAGGTCGACCCGTCCCAGGCGCTCGAGATCCCCGGATCGGCACGGCTGTTCGCGTTCGCGGGGCTGGGCTGGTTCGGCATCGGTGAGGCCGAGGCGCCGACGATCTCGCGTTACACGCTCGATGGTTCCAACAAGCTGGTCAAGGGAGACTCGATCAGCTTCCAGCCCTTCGGCGTGCAGTCCCTCTGGCCTACGAATTACCTCATCTCGTCGACGAAGGTCTATCATCCGGACCGCGCGGGCGAGCAGGTCGTCGTGTGGAACCCCACGACGATGGAGGTAGAAGGGACGATCCCGCTGCCGGACACGCACCGCGAGGGCTACCTGGCGCTGTACGGATACGGGTCTGTTCTGCGCGGCAAGACGCTGCTCATCTCGGTGGGGTGGTTCGACTGGAAGACGACCGACACCATTCTTCCGGAGACCGGGCTCATCGCGATCGACACCGAGACGGACACCGTCGTGCGGTTCGACGTCGACGACCGGTGCGGCGGGATCACGCAGCCCATCGAGACGGCCTCCGGCGACGCCTACTTCGTGAGCTCGGCGCTGGCGGGGGCGGCCTATCACCTCGAGCGCCTGGAGTCCGAGCCCTGCGCGCTGCGCATCCTGAAGGACGCGGACGCCTTCGACCCGGACTTCCATCTGCTCCTGAGCGAGCTTTCGGACGGCGCGATCGCGGGCGATCCCATCCCTGCGGGCGGGGACAGCCTCTTCCTCCGGGTGTTCGAACCGGAGCTCGCCACGATCGAGGAGGAGACCAAGACGTCAGGAGTCACGAGCCAGCCGGCGTGGCACTGGTGGCGGTGGGACACCGCGACCAACGAGGCCACGGCGGTCGGGGAGCTGGCCCCCTCGCCCGCGAACGTCTCCTTCTTCGAGGTCGACGGCCGGGTCTTCACGATCGATGAGGGGAGCGGCTCCACGGAGAGCACGCTGATCGAGCTCACGGCCGAGGGCGGCCCGAAGCTCGGCCTGAAGACGCCGGGATACCTGCACGGGCTGGCGAAGGTGAGATAATCTCGCGCGGCGCGCGGCGCTCCGCGCGAGGGAACAGGGTGACTCGCGATGGCCAAGAAGCTCTCCCGCCATGCCTTCACGACCTTCTGGAGCGTGCACGCATGGGCAGGCGTGATAGGTGGGCTCTTGCTCTACGTGATGTTCCTGTCGGGGGGGATCACGCTCTTCCGCAGGCAGCTCGCGGTGTGGGAGGAGCCCCTGACCCAGCAGCGCTCCTCCGTCGAGCAGGTAGGGCTCCAGGCCACGCTCGATGAGGGGCTCGCCGCTGCGGGGACGACGCCGGAGCAGCTCTGGTTCGACGTGCCGGAAGGTGGGCTGGGCGCCGCGCGGCTACTCTACTTCTCGCAGGGCGAGGCGGTCACGGCGTGGGTCCACGAGGGGCTCGTGCCCGAGCGAGAGCGGCTGTCCGACTTCCTCTACGACCTGCACTACCTCTGGCACCGAGCGACCGGAGTGTGGCTGTTCTATGTGGCCGGTCTCCTGTGCGTCGCGCTCCTGCTCGCGCTGGCGACCGGCGTGCTCATCCACCTGAAGGACATCGTCCGGCAGTTTCATCAGTTCCGGCCGGACAAGACGCGCCGTGTCCTGTGGTCGGATATGCACAAGGTGCTTGGCGTGATAGGCCTTCCGTTTCAGCTCCTGTACGCGTACTCCGGCGCGTTCATCGTGTTCCTGGGGGTGCTCGTCGGGGTGTTCACGGGCCCCGTGTTCGGCGGCGACGCCGCGCGGGCGGACCTCTCCGCCTGGGGGGCGTCCTTCGCGGACGAGCCGGCGCAGGGGACACCCGCTCGTGGCCTGACGCTGGACGAGCTCATGGCCCGCGCGCGCGCCGCGGAGCCCCGGCTCGTGCCCGAGAGATTGCGTATCTGGCACCTCGGTCTCGACAGCGGGACCGTCGATATCCGCGGCTCGCTCGAGGGCGTCCCGTTCACGCGTGGCAGCGTGCGCATGCGGCTGCGGGCGATCGACGGAGCGGTCCTCTCGCTCGACGCGCCGGGCGCCGAGGGCGCGCGCAGCGACGTGTTTCGCTGGATCTATGGCCTCCACTACGCCGATTTCGGCGGCACCACGCTTCGCATCCTGTTCTTCGTGCTCGCCCTGGCGACGTGCGCGACGATCCTCACCGGCAACTGGATCTGGCTCGCTCGACGGGAGGCGCGGCAAGAGCGCCTCGGCAACCGCCTCCTCGCGCGGCTCACCGTGGGCTTCGGCGCTGGGACCGTCGTCGCGACCGCGGCGCTGTTCCTGGTGAGCCGGGCGTTCCCGCTCGACTGGGGCGCGCGCGCGACGGCCGAGGAGCTGACGTTCCTGGGGGTGCTCGTGCTCTGCATCGCCTGGGCGCTCGCCGCGCGTGACGGCGGGCGCCTCTGGTCGCGCCAGCTCGGGCTCGCGGGGCTCTTGCTGCTGCCGGTCCCCGCGCTCGCGACGCGCTGGTCGGGGGCGGGGCTCCTCGGCGCGGGGCCGAAGCTCGGAGCCGTCGTCGCCGTCGATGTCGCGCTCCTGCTCACGGCCGCGGCGCTCTGCGCCTCTGCGTGGGCGCTTCGCCGGGCAACCTCGCGACCTGCGGCGCGGCTGCTGGTGACGCGCCGCGCGCCGCAGCCGGCGTTGACCCACGGCGGGGCAGGGCTCGTGGCCAGGCGGCAGACGGCGTCCCATGGTTGAGACCGCGTCGGTCCTCTCGGCGTATCTCGCCTTCGCGTTGCTCCATGGGGCGCGGCCGGAGCGCCTGCCGTTCGGCGTCGCGGCGCGGCTGCGGGCGAGGCGCGAATGGCGCGCCTCGGCCCGGGTTCTGGCCGCCGCCTTCTTCTCGCTGTCGGTGTGGCTGTGGAGCCGGGCCGAGGCCGGCGCGGCGGCGTTCCTCGTCCCCTTCGCGACGCTCCTCTGCGCCGCGAGCGCGTTCGTCCTGCTCGCGCCGGTCTGGCCGCGCGCCGTCTGGGGCCTCGCCTTCCTGTGTCCGCCGGCCATCGCCGCGCTCTCGCTCCTCGGAGCGCGCCATGGCTAGCCGCCGCCTCGCCCGCCTCGACTCCGCGCTGCGCGTGCTCGCGGCGCTGATCGGGACTCTCCCGCTCGCCGTCCTGGCGAGCGTGTGCCTCGCGCGATTCGCGCCGCTCGCCGAGGACACGCGGTCCGCGCTCGGCTTTTCGCTCGTGGTACCGCTCTGGCTCGCGGCGATGTGCTTCGCCTTCCTGGCCCGCAGCGCGGCCCGCGCGTGGGGGGTCTGCGCGGCGCTCGGCGCCGTGTTGCTGGCCCTGGCCTATGTGGTGCCGCAATGACGGACGCGCGGTCCTGGCGACCGGAGCTGTCCCGGCGCGTTCAGCGCTCCCCGCTCGCCCGACGGTGATCGGCCGATCCGAGCGCCAAAGGACGAGCCTGGCGGCCCGCTTCCCGGGCCGTCCGTCCCGCCCCCTCGGGATCCGTCGCTACCGGCATCCCCCTGCACGATCTTTTGTGCACGGCGACAACCTCTTTGGTATGTTGCCGCTCCCTCGCCGCCGCGCCGAGCGTCGGACGAGCCAGCGTTCTTTCTATCGTCATGCATCGAGGTCCGCGCTGCTCCTGCGCTGAGCACGGGGCGGGTGGACCATCCTGGGTACCAGGAGAGGTGGCCGAGTGGCTGAAGGCACACGCTTGCTAAGCGTGCGATCGGGAAACTGATCCGCGGGTTCGAATCCCGCCCTCTCCGCCGCGAGAACGCTCAGCGCTACGCCCGTCGTGCGGCGGCCTGAGCACCGCGAACACGCGAACACGCGAACACAAACAGACGACCCGCGGGTGATGCGGGCCGCGCTCGCGCGCGCCGCTGCGGCGAGCAGCGCGTGGGTGGTCATCGCGCCGTCGCGGCCTCACGCGGGCCTCACGCGGGACCGCGTGGCCCTCGCGGCCCCGGCGCTCAGGCCGCCCTGGTCCTCAGCACCCGCGACTGGAGGAACTGGTAGATCGTCTTGATCGCGTCGAACGAGCCGACCGCGCTCTCCTTGATCACCTCGTTCACCGTGCGCGAGCCGTTGACCGCGCCGAGCACGAGCTGCTCGATGCGCGTCAGCTTGCCGGAGCCCACGCCGTCGAGCGCGACCTGGTCGACGACCACCACCTGGTCGAAGTTGATCGTCCCCTCCATGAGCCGCCACTCGTCGACGCGCCGGAACCCCTCGAGGACCAGCGCGGACACCGGGAGGCCGAGGTGCGCCTGCTCGACCTCGGGGCGGAACGGCTCGCGCGTGAACGAGAAGCGACCGTAGGGCCAGCGCAGCACCTCGTAGATGAGCTCGCTCGACTGCCGCTCCAGCACGGCGATGAGATCGTCGTTCGTCGCGACGCCGGCCTCCACGAGCACCTGGCCGAGCAGGGCGTGCGGCCGCTTCGCGCGGAGCAGCGCCTCGAGCCGCTCCCGCGTCAGGAGCCCGCGCTCGATGAAGTAGCGGCCCAGCTTGAACTCGTCCGACGAGTTGCGCGCCTGCACCAGATCGATGAGCCCCTGGCGGAGCGAGATCGTGACCGACGCGCGGTTCGTGGTCACCCGGAGCACGCCCGTCTGCCGCTGCATCTGGAGCAGCTGGAGGATCTCGGCGAGCGGGATCGCCGAGACGTCGCCGCTCATCACCTCCTTCGCGTCCGCGGGCGTATCGTCGAGATCGCGGAGCGTCAGGGTCAGCTTGGAGACGACCTCGCTCGTCATCACGCGGGCGACCGCCTGCATCACCGCGGCCTCGTTGGTCCGCGCCTCGGGCGAGAGGCTCATGATCGCCGGCGTCATCACCGTCGACAGCTGCTGCGCGAACTCCGCGCCGGTGCGCTGGCGCATGTTCCTGGCGAGGAGGCTCGGCCGCACGCTCTCGGCGATCGTGTCCTCGTCGGGCATCTTCGCGCCCTCGGGCACGGGCCGCGCGCGCCCCTCCGCCGCCTTCGAGAGCGCGCCCTCGATCACCGCGACCAGCGCGCGCGCGTCGAACGGCTTGGTGATCGCGTCGACGGCGCCGGTCTGCTGGACGAACTGCCCCCTGAGCTTGTCGCCCTTGGCGCTCATCAGGACCACGGGCACGTTGCGGTGCGACGGGTTCGAGCGGAGCTCCCGGCAGAAGGCGTAGCCGTTCATCCTCGGCATCACGAAATCGAGGAGGACGAGGTCGTATTTCGGCCCCTTCTTGACCAGCTCGATCCCCGCGAGCCCGTCGCGCGCCACGGTCGGGTCGAACCCATTGCGAGCGAGGATGGCGCTGACGACCTTCAGGATGGTCGGGCTGTCATCGACAACGAGGACTCGCGCCGGGGAGGCCATGGCGAAGGATACAGGCCCTACCCTACCAGAAGTGCGCGGCCTGCAAACATAAAGGCCAACGCGGACGGCCACGCGCGGCGAGGCAGAGCACAGCGAGCGCGGTCGCGGAGGCGCGCGCGACCGGCGAGAGGCCCGCCGCGCCGCCGCGCCGCCGCCGCCGGAGGTGCGCCCGATCGCGCGCGCGTCCCCCGACTTGGCATCAGGCGCCGGCGCTGCCGGTGCCCGTCGCGCCCTGCCGGACGTCCGCGGCCGCGACCGCCGTCTTCACGTGAAGCTCGGTGAGCTGCGCGGCGTCGACGATCACGGGCGCGCCGGTCATCTGATCCGTGCCCTGGTTGGTCTTCGGGAACGGGATGACGTCCCTGAGCGTCGGCGCGCCGCTGAGCAGCATCGCGAGCCGGTCCATGCCGAGCGCGATGCCGCCGTGCGGGGGCGCCCCGCTGCGGAGCGCGTCCAGGAGGAACCCGAACTTGTCGCGCGCGTCGTTCTCGTCGATGCCCAGCGTCTTGAAGACGCGCGCCTGCACCTCGGGATCGTGCAGCCGGATCGAGCCGCCGCCGATCTCGAACCCGTTCAGCACGAGATCGTAGCGGTAACACTCCACGCGCGCCGGATCGCTCTCGAGGAGCGCGACGTGCTCGTCGATCGGCCGCGTGAACGCGTGGTGCGCGGCGGCCCAGCGCCCCGTGTCCTCGTCGAACTCGAACAGAGGTGGGTTGGTCACCCAGAGGAACCTCCACTGGTCGCCATGCCCGTACTCCGGGATAAGCCCCATCTTCTTCGCGACGTCGATGCGGAGCTTCGCCATCACGGTGTGCACAACGGCTTCCTTGCCGAACTGGAAGCAGAGGACGTCGCCCGGCTTGGCGCCGAGCACCTCGTTCAGCTTCTGCCGGAGCTCCGGCGTGATCGACTTCGTGAGCGGCGACTGCGTCCAGGAGCCGTCCTCGGCGAGCTTGGCGCGCGCGAGGCCGCGGAAGCCCTTCACGTCGCGGAGCCCGCGCTCGAGATCCTCGGTCTGCTGGCGGGACAGGTTGGCGCTCGCCGGGATCACGAGCCCCTTCACGATCTCGGCGGGCAGGTCGCGCCGCAGCTTGCCGGACTTGAACTTCTCGGCGAGCTCGACCCAGAACGGCACCCCGCCGCCGTTGTGCTCGATGATGAGGTCCGTGAGGTCGGTGTGCTCGATCCCGAAGCGGAGGTCGGGCTTGTCGTTGCCGAAGCGGCGCATCGACTCGGCGTACGGCATGCGCGGGAAGCGGCCGGTCGGGTAGAGCTCGGTGAGGTCCTTGCCGAGGGCGGCCTTGAACACCGCGAAGACGAGCCCCTCCATCAGCCCGAAGACGTCGTCCTGGTTCACGAACGACAGCTCGACGTCGATCTGGGTGAACTCCGGCTGCCGGTCGATGCGCAGGTCCTCGTCCCGGAAGCACTTCACGATCTGGAAGTAGCGGTCGAAGCCCGCGACCATGAAGAGCTGCTTGTAGAGCTGCGGGCTCTCGGCGAGCGCGTAGAACTTCCCGGCCGAGATCCGCGAGGGGACGAGGAAGTTGCGCGCCCCGCCCGGCGTGTACTTCACGAGGAAGGGCGTCTCGAGCTCGAGGCAGCCGTTGTCCGACAGGTAATTGCGCGTCGTCCGGTTGATCTCGTGGCGCATCCGCAGCGCCCGCTGGAGCGGGGCGCGGCGCAGGTCGAGGTACCGGTGCTGCAAGCGGATCTCCTCGCGCGTCTCGATCTCGTCCGCGATCTCGAACGGCGGCGTCTCCGCCCTGTTGAAGATCGTCGCCTCGGCGACCCAGACCTCGATGGCCCCCGTGTCGATCTTGTCGTTCACGTTGCCTTCTCGGCTGACCACGACGCCCCGGACGCCGATGACCCACTCGGATCGGGCCCGCTCGGCGGCGGCGTGCGCGTCGACGAGGTCCTTCTCCTCCACCTTCAGGCCGTGCTTCCTGATCGCCTCGAGGTAGCTGCGATCGAAGACGATCTGCGTCACGCCGGTGCGGTCGCGGAGGTCGATGAAGATGCAACCGCCGTGATCGCGGCGCCGCGCGACCCAGCCGAACAGCACGACCTGCTTGCCAATGTCCGCCTCGCGCAGATCGCCGCAGCGGTGCGTCCTCTTGAGCTCATCGATGAAACGGGACACGAGCCGACCTCCGATTTTCCGTGGAAGGGGCGACTCTAGCCCAGGTCGCCGCTCACCGCCTCTCCGTATCCTCCGCGCCGTGCGCGCGCGGATCGGCCCCGCGCGCGCCGCCGAACCGCGCGCGGCGCCGGGGTGCGCTGGAACTTGGCCCGGCCGCGGCCGATCTGGCATGGCCGCTCGGTGGGCTCCGGAGAGAAACGCTGCTGGCTCGATCGGTCGCTCGCCTTGCTGTCGGCCGCGCTGCCCTTCGGGCTGTCGCTGGGCCGCGCCGCCTCTTCCGGGCAATGGCGGGAAGATCTCACGGCCGTCCGGGATCTCGGCCTCGTCGCGGTCGGCGTGGGCGGCGGCCTGTCGACGGCGCTCTCGCAGGCGCTGAGCCTGCTCCCGCTGGGCTCCCGCACCTTCCGCACCGCCCTCGGATCGGCGCTCGCGCTCGCGCTCGCGTCGCGCCTGCTCTACGGGATGGTCCGCCGCCTCCTCCTGGAGTCCGCGCGGCCGGCGCCCCTCCCGGGGCTCTCGCTCTGGCGCAAGCTCCGCGGCGGCGCAGCCGAGCCGACCCCCGCCGGCGCGCGATCCACGCCCGCCACGCCCGCCGCGCCGGACACGCTCGGCGGCGCCGTGAGCCCGCGGCTCGCCTCGGTGCTCTCCGCGATCGCCGTGCTCACGGCGGCCCTGTCGCCGACCTGGCAGCGCGAGGCGACGGTCGGCGGCGGCGCCATGATCGCCACCTGCTGCGCGCTCGTGACGCTCGCGCTCGCGTCGACGTGCGCCGAGCAGGCGCGGCACGCCGGGCGCGCGTGGATCGCGCTCGGCGCGCTCCTCGGGGCCACGTTCGCCGAGAGCCCCCCCGCAGGCCTCGCCGCTTTTGCGGCGTCGTACGCGATGTTCCTCGCGCGCGGCGGCGCCCAGCGCGCGGGCGGGCGCCCCGCCGAGGCCTCGGCCGGCGGCCCGCCCCGGCGCATGCTGGGCGCCGCCGCCGGCGCGGGGGCGCTCACGGCCGCGCTCCTGCTCGCGCCGCTCGTGCTCAGGCCGCTCGCGCCGCGCGCCTGGGCCGACATCGGCCGCGCGCTCACGGCCGGCAGCCTCGCCGCCCTCGACGTCGCGAGCGCCCGCACCACGGCGCTCGCCGCGTGGAGCCGCGAGATCGGCGTCGTCTCCCTGCTCGTCGCCGCGGCCGGGCTCTCGCTCTCGCTCCTGCGCCCGCGCGCGCGGTGGCTCGTCGCGCCCTTCCTCGTCCTGCTCGCGCTCGACACCCTCCTGCCCGCGCGGGCTGCCGGCGTGCTCTCCGCGGATCCGCTCACCCCCCTGCGCTCGCTCGCGGTCGCGGCGATCGCCGTCGGCTCGGCGCTCGGGGCGCACGCCGCGGTGCGGGCGCTGCTCCACACGCGCGTGCCGTTCTCGCGGAGCGGCGCGGCGCTGCTCGTCGTCTTCCAGCTGACGCTGGTCGCGCTGACGAGCGAGGAGGCAGGCTTCGCCGCCGATCGGAGCGAGCAGACGGCCGCCGAGGTCTGGACGGACGAGGCGTACGGGAGCCTCGATCCCGGGTCCGCGATCCTCGTGCGATCCCCGGCGATCACGTGGCGGGTGTGGGCGGCGCGGATCACGCGCGGCGAGCGGCCGGATGTCCTCGTGGTCCCGATCCCGCTGCTCGATCGCGGCCACGTCGCCGCGAGCCTGCTCGCCGACGAGCGCAAGCTCGCGCCGCTCCTGCGCGACTTCGCGCTCGCGGGCGAGCCCGGCGAGTTCGCCCTCTCCACGCTGGCCGACGTCCGGCCGCTCCACGTGGAGCTCGATCCGCGCTGGTCCAAGAAGCTGCTCGGCCACCTGAACGTCGCCGGCATCTGGCTCGAGTACGCCCCGCAGCCGCTCGGCGCCTCGGATCGCAAGCTGGCGACGGCGCAGTCGATCGTGCCGCTCAGGCGCGTGCTCGAGTCGCTCTCGATCGCCGCGGTGCCGGACACGTCGACGGCGGCCGTCCTCGCGTCCACGATGCGAAGCCAGTCGGACGTCGTGAGCCTCCTCGGCGAGCGCGTCGTGGCGCAGTCGTTCCTCGACCGGCTGGGCGAGCTCGCGCCCGAGGATCCGTTCATCTCCGGCGGCCCGAGCCGCCGCGCCGTCGCCGGTATCCGGCAGGCGTTCATCGCGAAGCGACCTTTGCGCCGCCGTTGATGCGGTCCGCGCGGCTGGAGCAGCGCGCGCGGCGCAACGCGCGTGGCCCGCGCGCCGCGGCTCCGGGCGCGCCGCGCGTCTCCTCGGCCGCGATCAGGTCGACGCGGCGAGCCCGCCCTCGCTCGCAGAGCGCGCTCGCCGCTCCGCCCCGCGCAGCGCCTTGACCCGCCGCTCGAAGTCGCGGCTGTCGTCCTCCGAGAGCGTCGCCCCGCCGAAGCGGGCGCGCAGGTAGACCTGCGTGAGCGTCAGGATCTCGCGCGCCAGCGGGTGCTCCGCGAGCTCAAGCGCCTCGGCGTGGCGCAGCGGCGGCAGGCTGGGCGGGCGCGGCACGCCCTGGACGAGCATGGCGGCCTCCAGGCTCTCGTAGAGCGCCGTCGCCAGGATCGCGCTCGGGGTGCGCCCGGCGTCCGCGCGGCGCTCCTCGCGCCCGCGGCGCGTGCGGCGGAAGCGCCAGTAGAGCACGCCGCCGCCCAGCGCGAGCGCGACGGCGGCGACGGCGAGGATCCGCGGGCGCGACAGCGAGAGGTCGCCGCTCGATCCGGGCCTCCGGTAGCGCGACGTCAGCGTCTGGAGCAGGCCCACCTGCTGGTTCAGGTCGTAGCCGACGACGTGCCTGTCCCAGCGCTGGCTCGTCGCCTCGATGAAGTCGCGGAGGTACGCCCAGGCCCCGACCAGCTCGCTCTTCGGCGCCGCGTCGGCCGGCGGCGTCGGGTCGAACGTCATCCACCCCTCGCCGTCGAGGTACACCTCGACCCACGAGTGGGCGTCGCCCTGGCGCACCGCATAGAACCGCCCGAAGCGGTTGTAGGTGCCGCCGACGAAGCCGGTCACGTTGCGCGTCGGGACGTCCACCGCGCGCAGCAGGATGGCCATCGCGGTCGAGTAGAACTCGCAGTGCCCGCGCTTCGACTCGAACAGGAAATGATCGAGCGGCTGCGGGTCCGCGCCCGACGGCGACGCAAGGTCGTACCGGTACTCCGTGCGCAGGTGCTCCTGGATCGCCCGCGCCCGATCGGCCGGACGATCCACGCCTTGCGTCCACTGTTGCGCGAGATCGAAGACGCGCGACGGCAGATCCCTCGGGAGCTCCAGGTAGCGCCTCCGCTCGGCGCCGGGGAGGCGCTGGAAGGTCGGCGCCCGCTTCCGCGACAGGAAGACGTCGTAGACCAGCCCGCGATCGTCCGTGGGCTGGTACCTGAGCTCCCCCTCCGGCCCGCGGTAGGCCATCGTGCCTGCGTCGACCCCGAGCTGCCCGCGGTGCTTGAGCCGGAGCCCCGTCGCGTTCGGCGGGAGGAAGATCACGGGCGGATCGATGGGCTCGAGATCGATGCGCATCACCGGGTCGACCGCCGGGTCGGGGTACCGCTCGATCGGCACGAGCCCCCCGTCGCTCTCCGCGGGGCGCTTGAACATCTCGCTCTGGGTCCAGGTGCGGCCGTCGTACGCGTCGAGCGCGGTGCCGCGCAGGTGCATGGTGAGGCGCGGGGGCGGCGGCTCCGGGAGCTCGGGGATCTCGACCCGCATCGCCAGCTTGGGGTCGCTGCGCAGCACGCCGACCGCGCCGAGGTCGACCTTGCCCGAGAAGCCGATCATCCGCCCGGTGTGGCCGCGGTTGAGCAGGAGCAGCGAGAGGCCGACGCGCGGGAAGATCACGAACAGGAGCGCGGTGAAGGCGAAGATCGGGACCGAGAGCAGGCAGGTGACGGCCAGGAACGAGCGCCCGACGACCCGCCTCGAGCGCAGGATGCGCGGCACGTCCACGGGCAGCCCCGTCCGGTCGCGCGCCCCCTGCCGGTAGTTGCCCTCGACCTCGCGCCGCAGGTGGCTGAGCACGAGCGCGCCCGGCGCGACGACGAGCACCCCCAGGAAGCACAGCCCGTAGCCCATGCCGCCGCCGAGGACGGTCCCGGCGATGAGGTGCAGCAGCGCGAGCACGATGACCTGCTGGTCGTGCGCCGCCCCTTTGCGCGTCGCGAGCCGGATGATCTGCAGCGCGGCGGCGAACTCCACGAGCACGTCGAGCACGCTCGCGTCGGTGGCGACGATGCGGACCACCTGGACGGCGATGACGGCCAGCAGGATGCCCGTGTCGAGGTGGCGGAGCGCCGGGTGCCGCTGCCACGACTCGCGCACGACGAGCGCGAGCCCGAGGCAGATGAGGATCGCCCAGCTCACGTAGCGGTTGAACTGCCCGCTCGCGACGAGGGCGATGACGCCGAGCGCCGCGAGCGCGTCGGTCATGACCCGGTGCACCATCCCGAACCTCACGACGCGCTCCTCGGCGCGCCGGCGCGGCGCTCACCGCTGCTCGGGCTCGGGCTCGATCCCTGGCGCAGCGGCGCGCGGGCGTTGCGCTCGGGCGCCCGGCCGTCGTCGACCGCATCGAGCAGCGCCAGGAAGCGGAGGATCGCGTCGGAGCCGATGTTGCGATCGCCGCGCACCCGCTCGCCCAGCGTCGTCGCGACGACCACGGCGTCGCCGCGCTTGACGTGGGCGACGGCGCGCGACGCCGCCTCGCGGATCCTGCGCTCGAAGGTCGGCGCGAACGCGTCGCCCTCCCCGGCGGGGCGCACCGTGTCGACGACGATCTGCACGTCCGGTCGCGTCTCGCGGGTGCGCTCGCGCAGCACCAGCTGGTCGCGCATCGTGCTCTTCTTCCAGTAGATGTCGCGCGGATCGTCCCCCTCGCGCATCGGCCGGAGGCCGAACGTCTCGTCGCCGCCCCCGCGCCCGCTGAGGCTCGCGCCGCCCTCGCGCCGGCCCGCGTCCTCGACGGGGAGCCGGACCGGATCGACCGCGGGGTAGATGATGAGGTCGCCCTCGGCCTCGACCTCCCTCGATTTCTCGAACAGCCCGAAGGGAAAGCGGGTCGCGATGCGGAACCCGGTGTGCCGGTCGCGGCCGCGCCTCGCCGGCGTCCGCCGGTACGCGGCCACCTGCGCGCTGGAGGGGCTGATCTTCAGGAAGAAGCAGCGCTTGTCGGCCGGCTGGCCGGCGCGCAGATCCTCGACCTCGATCGCATACGACGGCACGCGCTTCTTGTGGTTGTAGACCTCGATCTCGACGAGGTGAGCCCGGCCCACCTGGGCGCGGGCCGGGAGCCGCCGGGTCACCGTGAGGTGCTGCAGCGACAGATCGCTCATCACGCCGGAGACGACGATCAGCGACAGCAGCATGCCGAGCAGCAGGTAGAGGAGGTTGTTGCCCGTGTTGATCGCCGCGAAGCCGACGCCCAGCGTGATCCCGAGGTAGTACTTTCCTTCCCGGGTGAACTTGAGCTTCCGGGGCGGCCTCAGGAAGAGCAGGACCCTCGTCCACAACGACGCCTTGTCCCCGCGCGGGGGCAGCAGCGGGCGCTGCTCGACCAGCGGCCTGTCGCGCCTCGGCTTGCTCGGCCGGACGGCGGTCCGCGCCGCTGCGCCGGCGCGCTCTGCGCCGCGGGAGCTGCCGCTGAGAGATCCCCGCTCCCTGTCCTCTGCGCCCATCGCCCACCCCTCAGAGGGGGACCGGCACCCGCGCCACGAGATCACGCACCGCCGCCTCGCACTCGTCGCGGGTCGGCATGTAGCCCTCCGCGTGGGCCGAGAGCCGGACCCGGTGCGCCAGCACGGCCACCGCAAGGTTGTGGATGTCGTCCGCGATACAGTACGAGCGTCCGTGGAGGACCGCGCGCCCCCGGGCCGCGCGCGCCAGGTTCATGCCGGCGCGCGGCGATGCGCCCAGCGAGAGGGTCGGGCTCGACCGCGTGGCCGTGAGCACCGCCTGCAGGTAGGTCGCGAGCGACGAGTCGAGCTCGACGCGATCGACCTCGCGCTGCAGGGCGACGAGCTGGGCCGGATCGATGATCTGCGGCACGTTCCGCGCCCGGTCGGGCTCGCCGCCCTGGAGGAGCAGCCGCATCTCGACCTGCGGCGGCGGGTACCCGATCCGGATCCGCACCATGAACCGGTCGAGCTGCGACTCCGGCAGCGGGAACGTGCCCGCGAAATCCTGCGGGTTCTGGGTCGCGAGCACGAAGAAGGGGTACGGCAGCGGCGTCGCCGTCCCCTCGATGGACACCTGCCCCTCGTTCATCGCCTCGAGCAGCGCCGACTGCGTCCGGGGGCTCGCCCGGTTGATCTCGTCGGCGAGCAGCACGTTCGCGAAGATCGGCCCCTGCCGGAAGACGAACTGCCCGAGCCGCTGGTCGAAGACGCTGACCCCGAGGACGTCGCTCGGCAGGAGATCGCTGGTGAACTGAACGCGACGGAGCTCGCCCCCAACGGCCTTGGCCAGCGCTCGGGCCAGCGTCGTCTTGCCGACGCCGGGGACGTCCTCGATGAGGACATGGCCCCGGGCGAGCAGCGCGATGAGCGCCAGCTCGACCGCCTCTGGCTTCCCTTCGAGGGCCTGCTCCACGGCAGAGCGAAGCTTCAGGAGAAGAGGCGAAGCTTCACGCGCGACCGAGAGCGCTGATGTCATCGGGGGCGATGGTAGCACGAGGTCACGGCGCGCCTGCGGGGATGCGCATTTTGCGTTCCACGAGCCGGGCTGGCGGGTGCGAACCCAGATTCGCGACCTCACCGCGAGGCCGCCGGACCGGGTGCGCTGCGCCACGTTCTTCCCGGTTCGTGGCCTGGAGGGGTGGAGGGGCTTCGGCGCTGCCGCTGGCGCTCGGTTTCGTCGGTCCCGGGCGCCAGCGCCCCCTGTGCTTTTAACTTGCCGCGGAATGGCCGGGACCAGGGCGCCCGAGTATGCTCCGCGCGCCGTGACCGCCTCGGGGCCCTTTTTTCGCAACAGTGCCGCAGGCTTCCCTGATCAGGAGGCGCCCGGCGCCGAGGCTCGCCCGGATGCGGGCGCGCCGGACGCGCCGGCGCCTGCCGAGCAGGGCGGCTCGCCCGCTTCGGTGAGCTCCGTCCTCGCCGGCAAGCCTCCGTCGTCGCCTCCGCGGAGCGCCGGCGTGCCGAGCTCCCGTCCGCCGGAGAGCGGGCCCCCCTCGGGCGGCTTGATAGCGCAGCCGCCCCTGTTGCCCGACTCGCCGAGGGGGACGCTGCTCTGGCGTGTGCGCGGGATGGTCCGCGCGATGCGGCCCCACCAGTGGGTGAAGAACCTCTTCGTCCTCGCCCCCGTGGTGTTCGCCAAGCACCTGACCCACCCCTCGATCATCACGAGCGCGATCGGGGCCTTCGCGATCTTCTGCCTGCTCGCCGGCGCCGTCTACATCCTGAACGACATCGTCGACGTCGAGGCCGATCGGGTCCACCCGGTCAAGCGCTTCCGGCCGATCGCCTCGGGCCGCGTGCCGATCCCGGTCGCCAAGGCGATGGCGGTCGGCCTCGCGGTCATCGCGCTCGGCGCGAGCCTGCTCGGCCCGCCGCTCTTCGCGGTCGTCGCCGCCAGCTACTACGTCCTCAACGTCGCCTACTCGTTCCGGCTCAAGAAGATCGCCTACCTCGACGTCGGCTGCATCGCGATCTTCTTCGTGCTGCGCGTGCTCGCAGGCGGCTTCGCGACGAGGACGCCGCTCTCCGGCTTCATGATCGCCTGCACCGCGCTGCTCGCGCTCTTCCTCGGCTTCGGCAAGCGCCGCCACGAGCTCGCCTCGGCCAACGCCTCGAAGCAGCGCGCGGCGCTCGACGGCTACTCGCCTTCCGCCCTGACGGCGGCGCTCGCCGTGACGGGCCTCGCCACCTTCGCCACCTACCTGGCGTACACGCTCGACCACGACACGCAGCGGTTCTTCCAGAACCCGTACCTCTGGCTCACGGCGATCCACCCGCTCTTCGGCGGGATCCGGTTCCTCCAGCTCGTGGCCGGCAGCGCGAGGTCGGAGAGCCCCACCCAGGAGATCCTCCGGGACACGCCCTTCGTGCTGAACGTCGTCATGTGGTCGGCCGAGGTGCTGGTGATCGTGTACCGCCTGAGGCCGTCCTGATGCTCGGCGCCGGACCGGAGCTCGCCCGGCCGGGGGCGGCCCCTGCCGGCGACAAGCCCACCGCGAAGAGCGATGCGCTGACCGATCTCGCGCTGACGATGCCGATCTTCGTCCTGTATCACCTCGGCGTCGCCTTCCTCCCCATCCGCAACGCGGCGGATCCGGTCACCGCCGAGCTCCGCGCGCTGGCCAAGCACAGCCTCCCGCTCTACGCGGGCCTCACCGTCGCCGTCGGGGCCGCGTTCGTCCTCGTCCTTTCCATCCTCGGCCGCGGCCACGCCCTCCAGACGAGGCGCTTTGCGCTGCTCGCCGCCGAGGGCGCGCTCTACGCCATCCTGATGCGCTTCGCCGGCTCCTATGTGGTCGGCTCCCTCCGGCTGGGGCCGCCCGCCGCGTCGAACGACATCTTCACCGGGGTCGTGATGTCGCTCGGCGCCGGCTTCTACGAGGAGATCGCCTTCCGCGCCGGCCTCTACGGGCTGGGCGCGCTCGGGATCAAGTTCTTCTTCGGCAGGGGGGTCCAGGGGGTGGTGCTGATGGTCGGCTGGGCGGTCGTGGCCGCCGCCGTCTTCTCCGGCTGGCACTATGTCGGGTCGCTGGGCGATCCCTGGAACCTCCCCTCCTTCGTGTTCCGCATGGTGTGCGGGCTCGTTCTCACGGCGATCTACGTCTTCCGCGGCTTCGCGCCGGCCGTCTGGACCCACGCGCTCTACGACGTCTGGGTCCTCGTGCTCCGCTGAGCCCGAGGCCCCCCGGGCGCGGGGGCGAGGTCGCGCCGGGCGCGGGGACGAGGCGCATCGCGATCGGCGGCCGTTTGGCGCTATGCTTTGCGCCTCGACGCATGCGGCTACCTCCCTTCCCGAAGCTCGCTCTCAAGCTGGTCCGGACGGTCCCCTCGCTGGACGGCCCTGGTTTCCTCAACGTGCGACGCCAGGTGTTCCGCGTCGAGTTCCCGGACGGCTCGCTGAGCGACCCGTTCACCTACGACAGCGTCGATCGCGCGCGCCTCGACGCGGTGGTGATCGCCCCGCACTACCGCGGCGCGGACGGGCGCCGTCACGTCTTCCTCCGCTCGGCGTTCCGGCCTCCGGCCGCGACCCGCCCGCCCGAGGCGTGGCCGATCCCGGAGGCGCCGACGCTCGGCGCGATCTGGGAGCTGCCCGCCGGGCTCGTCGAGCTCGACGAGCGGAGCCCGGAGGGCCTGCAGCGCTCCGCCGCGCGCGAGCTGCTCGAGGAGGTCGGCTTCGACGTGCCTCCGTCGGACCTCCACCCGCTCGGCCCGTCGACGTTCCCGGCGCCGGGCATGGTGGGCGAGCGGCACTTCTTCTTTCATGTCGAGGTCGACCCGGCTCGCCAGGGGACGCCGCTCGAGGACGGCTCTCCCCTCGAGCGGTTCGCGGCCATCGCGGCGGTCCCGCTCGACGAGGCGATCGAGCTCACCCGGCGCGGCGTGATCGAGGACGCGAAGACGGAGGTGGCGCTCCGGCGCCTCGCGGAGCTCTGATGGCGGAACGATCCCCCGCGCCCGCGCCGCGGCGTCCGCCCCGCGTCGCGCTCGTCGTGAAGCGCTCCGCCTGGAAGATTTACCGCGAGGAGCGGAAGGATCCGCGCATCACGCGGCTCATCGAGGCCGGCGACTCCGCGGTCGCGCGCCTCAAGGCGTCGCACGATGCGCACGAGCAGACCGTGCGCGAGGTCAAGGCGGCGCTCGACGACCTCGGGGTCCAGATCGATGTCGTCGCCAGCGCGGCCCAGTCCTTCGACGCGGGCGAGCTCGACCTCGTGATCACGGTCGGCGGCGACGGGACGCTCCTCAGCGCGTCCCACAACGTCGGCGACGTGCCGATCCTCGGTATCAACAGCGCGCCGGGCCACTCCGTCGGCTTCTTCTGCGGCGCGACGAGCGGCGACGCGGCGGACGCGATCGCGGGGGCGCTGAGCGGCTCGCTCCGCAGCACCGTGCTCACCCGCATGCAGGTCACGGTGAACGACAAGCTCGCCACGGGGCGCGTCCTGAACGACGCGCTCTTCTGCCACATCTCCCCCGCGGCCACGTCGCGTTACGTGCTCCGGCTCGGCCGGGCCGAGGAGGAGCAGAAGTCGAGCGGCTTCTGGATCGGTCCTGCGGCCGGGTCCACGGCCGCGCAGCGCTCCGCGGGCGGGCGCGTCCTGCCGCTCACGTCGAAGCGGCTCCAGCTCGTCGTCCGCGAGCCCTACACCCCCCACGGCGAGGAGTACCGCCTCCGTCACGCCTTGATCCAGCCGGGCGCCTCGCTCGTCGTGCGCAGCAAGACGCACGACGCGAAGCTCTTCTTCGACGGGCCGATCCACTCGGTCAGCGTCGGCTTCGGCGACGTCATCGAGTTCACGCAGGCGCCCCAGTCGCTGACGATCCTGGGCCTCTCAGCCAAGCGGAAGTGGGGCGCGGGCTCGGCGGTGAGCCGCCGCTAGGCCCGCCCGGGCGACCAGGATCGCCTTCAACGGAAGGGGTTCGGGTGATCTCCTACGGCGAGCGCCCGGCATGCGACCTCCCTCGCGGCGGGCGCGCGAGGCCTGAAGAGGGGGCGATTTGAGCTATTTTCCCGCGAATTTGACGGCCCGTGCCAGGGCCCCCCGGCCGTCCTTCCGGCGGAGCGGCGCGCCCCCCGGGGCATGAAACCCCTTCTTTTGTAGCTCCGATCGACGATTCGACACTGGATCTGCGGCGGCCGTTGTGGTTCCTTTGGCCCGCAAGAGGGCACAAACCTCAGGAGGAATGAACATGGCGGCCAAGAAGGCGGATGGGAAGAAGAGCACGTCGCTCAGCAAGAGCGCGCTGATCAACGCGGTGGTCGAGGCCAACGAGAACGAGATCTCGCGCAAGCAGGTCAAGGCGATCCTCGAGTCGCTGACCGACATCGCGTACAAGGAGCTCAAGAAGAACGGCATCTTCACGATGCCCGGCTTCGCGAAGTTCCGCGTCGTCAAGAAGCCCGCGACGAAGGCGCGCGAGGGGATCAACCCCTTCACGAAGCAGCCGATGACGTTCGCGGCCAAGCCGGCCAGCAAGTCGGTCCGCGCCCGCCCCATCAAGGCGATCAAGGACTCGCTCTCCTGAGCCTGCCCGGCTCGCCGGAGGGCTCGGCTGCGCGGCGGAGGTCCGCGGCGGCCCCCTCGCCGGGATTCACCCATCGCCGGCGGGCGAGGGCGAGCACCGCTGGCCCCGCGCGGCCCCTGCGGTAGCATGGTGCGGCTGCTTTGCCGCACATGACGCTCGCCGTCCGACTCTTCCGCGCGCTGCTCGCGTTCTCGGTCATCCTGACGAGCTACCTCATTCAGCTGGGGCTCGTGCGGGTGTTCGCGAGGCGCCTCGGGCGCGGCTCGCCTGCGGGTGAGCCGCCTCGCTGGCTCGTCGCGCGCCGCGCCCGCGTCGATCAGAACAACGCCCGGCGCCTGCTGCGCGCCATGCTCCAGCTGCGGGGCGTCTTCATCAAGCTCGGCCAGGTGCTGTCCATCATGGGCGGCTTCTTGCCTCGTGCTTATGGCAAGGAGCTCGAGCAGCTCCAGGACCAGGTGCCGCCGCACCCGTTCAGCGATCTCGAGGCCGCGCTGCGCGCGAGCTTCGGCCGCTCTGCGGGCGAGCTGTTCGCGTCGATCGAGCGCGCGCCGCTCGCGGCCGCGTCGCTGGGGCAGGTCCACGTCGCGCGCCTCCGCGACGGCCGCAAGGTCGCGGTCAAGTTCCTCTACCCAGGCATCCGCGGGATCATCGCCGTCGACCTGCGCGTCCTGCGCCTCGCGATCCTCGTCTACAAGCGGTTCGTCCCGGTGGGGCACATCGAGCGGGTGCACGAGTCGCTGGTCGATCTGCTCCGCCGGGAGACCGACTACCTGCACGAGGCCGCGTGCATGGAGCGGATGGCGCAGAACTTCGAGGGCGACGCGGGCATCGCGTTCCCGGAGGTCATCCACGAGCTCACGACGCGCGACGTGCTCACGATGACCTTCATGGAAGGAATCAAGATCACCCGCCTCGACGCGCTCCGGAGCGCGGGCGTCGAGCCCTCGGACGTCGCGCTCAGGCTCGTGCAGGCCTTCTACAAGATGCTCTTCGCGGATCGCTTCTTCCACGCCGATCCGCACCCGGGGAACTTCCTTGTCGCCGCGCGGCGCGCGGAGGAGGGCGGCGGCTTTCGCCTCGTCGTCCTCGACTTCGGCGCGAGCTGCGAGGCCCAGGACGAGCTCATCGACGGGCTGCTCGACATCCTGAAGGGCATCTTCGCGCAGGACGACGCGGCGGTCGTGCGCGGCTTCCGGAGGATGGGCTTCGTCGCGCCCGGGGGCAACGACGCGCTCCTCGAGAGGACCGTGAAGACCTACTTCGCGAAGCTGCTCAAGATCCGGGATCGCACGCCGGCGGCGCTGATGCGCGCCCGCCCCGAGCAGCTGGAGCGGCTCGCGGACCCCGAGCTGGAGCGCGGTGAGCTCCAGGAGCTGATGCGGTCGTTCGAGTACCCGGAGGACTGGTTCTATGTCGAGCGCGCGTGCGTGCTCCTCTTCTGGCTGGCCGCCCAGATCGATCCCCACCTCGATACGATGGCGGCCGGCTTCCCGTACCTGATGCCGCTGATGGCGCAGCGCGAGGCCAAGGCCGGGTCCGGCTCCGACGGGTCGGACCCGGCGCCGCGCCGCTCGCCTGCGGATTGAGCCGAGGGCCATCACCACGCTCAACACGCGTTTCGCGCGCGTTTCGCAGGTGTTTCATTTGCGCTCTTCGCCCGTGCGCTACCGTGTTGGGAGCGGGCTGAAGCGCGGGCCGGGGCGGGTGAGCCCGAGCTGCGCGAGGAAGGGCGCATAACTCGAGTCCCGATCAGCCATGATCTCCGCGAGCCTCATCTTGACTGCGGCGATCCCTGCCCCTTCAAGGCGTCGGTAATTGTCCTCGGCGGGGTCGACCGCAGGCTCGACGCCTGCCCCCGCGAGGACGGTCCCAGTATGGTTCAGCCCCTCTGGAATCGTTTGTACAAACGGATCTGGCGCGTGTCGGAGGAGACCGACGAGCCGGTGCGAGTTCGTCTCGTCCCCCGCCATCTCGGGGTGGAACGCGGCGAGCACCGGCGCGGGGCTGAGGCGCCGCCGCAGCTGTTCACCCAGGCGCGACGCGAAGCGCTCGAACTGGGGCGACGGAGCATGGATGCACGGGAAAACCAGGTGCACCACCGCGGAGTCGGCCTCCTCCATGACCGCCAGCGCCGTCTCCAGGACGGGCTCGCGATCGAGCAGGACGTAAAAGCGTCCGAATCCGGTTGCGGCGTCGCGCATGAACGGGCAGAGCCGGTAGCGAGCGACAACCTCGTCGGCGTAACGCCCGTGGACACGCCGCACCTCGGCCGCAAACCGAGGCGCCTCCGGGTGGTGGGCCAGCTCCCCCCGCACGACCGGCTCGCTCAAATGCATCACCTCATTTTCTCGGGGAAGCATTCTTCCCTCGGCCCGTGATAGCTTACGCCGCGCTGCGGCGGAAGGAGGAGGCGTGCAGGAGACCGCGAAGTTAACGCTGAAGAAGAACGGTGGGGAGCAGACGATCGAGTTGCCTGTGATCACGGGCACCGAAGGGGAGAAGGCGATCGACGTCGCGTCCCTTCGTTCGAAGACCGGGTACGTTTGCATCGACCCGGCCTTCGTCAATACGGCCTCGACCACGAGCTCCATCACGTTCCTCGATGGGGAGAAGGGCATCCTCCGCTACCGCGGCATCCCGATCGAGCAGCTCGGCGAGAAGTCGACCTTCGTGGAGACCTCGTACCTCCTCATCTACGGCAAGCTGCCGAGCAAGAGCGAGCTGTCCCGGTTCTCGACGCTGCTCACCCGGCACTCGCTGATCCACGAGGACATGAAGCGCTTCTTCGACGGCTACCCGTCGACGGCGCACCCCATGGCGATCCTGTCCGCGATGGTGCTCTCCCTGTCGAGCTACTACCCGGAAGCGATCGACGTGAAGAACACCGAGCACCTCGACATCACCATCGCGAGGTTGCTCTCCAAGGTGCGCACGATCGCGGCGTTCTCGTACAAGAAGTCGATCGGCCAGCCGTTCGTCTACCCGCACAACTCGCTCTCGTACTGTGCGAACTTCCTGAACATGATGTTCTCGGTCCCGGCGGAGCCGTACGAGATCGACGAGGACATCGTGAAGGTGCTGAACCTGCTCCTGATCCTGCACGCCGATCACGAGCAGAACTGCTCGACGTCGACGGTGCGCCTCGTCGGGAGCTCGAAGGCGAACCTCTTCGCCTCGGTCGCCGCTGGCATCTGCGCGCTCTGGGGCCCGCTCCACGGCGGCGCGAACCAGGAGGTCGTGACGATGCTCGAGGCGATCCGCGCGGACGGCGGCGACGTCTCGAAGTTCGTCAAGCTCGCGAAGGACAAGACCTCGAACTTCCGCCTGATGGGCTTCGGCCACCGCGTGTACAAGAACTACGATCCGCGCGCCGTCCTCATCAAGGCGGCGGCCGACAAGATCCTGGCGAAGCTCGGCATCAAGGATCCGCTGCTCGACATCGCGCAGCGCCTCGAGGAGACCGCGCTGAAGGATCCGTACTTCGTCGAGCGGAAGCTCTACCCGAACGTCGACTTCTACAGCGGCATCATCTACCGCGCGCTCGGCTTCCCCACGAACATGTTCACCGTCATGTTCGCGCTCGGGCGCCTCCCCGGCTGGATCGCCCACTGGAAGGAGATGAACGACGACCCGACCGGCAAGATCGGCCGTCCGCGGCAGATCTACACCGGCGAGAACGCCGTCGACTACACGCCGCTCGACGAGCGCGAGTGACCGCAGCGGGGCCCAGCGGCCCCGCCGGCACCTTCCACCGACGATCCCCTCCACCTGACGAGCGCGCCGTTGGCGGCGCGCCCGCGGCCCCTCAGCGGCTCAGCAACAGCACGACGCCGGAGTCCGTCGACACCCTCCGCTCCACGTCGACGCGCGCGCCCTTGGCGGCGCGCTCGCGGCCCTCAGCGGCTGAACACCAGCAGGACCACGATCACCGCCACGATGACGCCCGTGACGAGCGAGGCGCCGCCGACGAGCAGGAGCAGCTTGCCCGTCGAGAGCTGCGAGAGCGACGCGCCAGCGCGGGAGGGCGCTGACGGGTTGTCGTCGAGCGTTCGCTCCGGTCGGCTCATCGAGTGCGAATGGCGAGGGGCCGCGGCCGGCTCCACCACGGTCGGCTGCGGGCGCGCGCTCGGCGAACCGCCGGCAGGCAGCGGAGGCGCCGGCTGAGAGATCGGCTGGCCGGCGCGGATCCGCCCCTCGATGACGGCCTGCGCGTACGGAGGCAGCGCGCCTGCGCGTACAGCGCGGACGTCCGCGCGCATGGTCTCGGCGTTCGGGTAGCGATGGAACTTGATGAACGCCAGCGAGCGATCGACCACGGCCGCGACGGAGGGCGAGATCCCGGGCGCGATCGAGGCGAGCGGCGGCGCGGCCTCGGTCGCGGCGGCGATGACCTCCATGGCCTCCGTCACCTCGCCGTGCACCTGTCGGCCCGCGAGCAGCCGGAACATCGTCGCTCCGAGCCCGAAGAGATCGGTGCGCCCGTCGATGTCGTGGATGAGCCCCGTCGCTTGCTCCGGCGCCATGTACGTCGCCGTGCCCATGATCATGCCCGTCTTGGTCGCGGTCTTCTCGGGCAGGCCGGTGAGCCCGTCGACGACGCGCGCGATGCCGAAGTCGAGCATGCGCACGCGCCCATCGTTGCCGAGGTGGATGTTCTCGGGCTTGAGATCGCGGTGCACGACGCCGCGCGCGTGCGCGATCGCCAGCGTCTCGAGCACCTGGTCCGCGAGCGCGAGCACCTCGCCGGCCGGCATCGTCCCGGTGCGCGCCATCCGATCGAAGAGCGTCTCTCCCTGGAGCGCCTCCATCGTCAGGTAGGCGAGGCCCTCCTGCGTCTCGCCGGAGCCGAGCACGCGCACCACGCCGGGCACCGCGTCCGCCCCGCCGAGCGTGTTGCCGATGAACCCCTCGCGCAGGAAGCGCTTCCGCACCTCCGTGATCGCGTTGAGCTCCGGGTGCAGCACCTTGAGCGCGACCTGAGAGCCGTCCGCCGCACGCCCGAGAAGCACGCTCCCCATGCCGCCGGTGCCGAGCACGCGCTCGATCCACCACGTCCCGGCGAACGTCTTGCCGACCCAGTGCTCCGCGTCGTCGTCGTACACGAGAGGCGCCCTCTTTCGACCAGCGGCCATCCGAGGAGAGAGATCTCAGCGGCGAAGCCACTGGTAGGCCGCTCCGCTGCGCTCGCGCAAGCTAATTGATGGAGGTCGTGCCGAAACGGGGGTCGTCGTCAAGCCGCTCGGCCGCCGCCTTGAGCCCGGAGGCGACGCCCCGGAACGCGTCCGCTGGCATGCGAAACGTCACGCCAGGGCCGATGAGTGTCACGTGCACGGTGCCACACCCGCACCGGGTGATGCGTGTCGCCTCGTTCGAGGCGAGCTCGGTGTGTGGACCGCATTTCTTGGGCGCCGCCATGGTTGAACCTCTCCCACATCCTAGCAGCACCGGCCAGCGCTCGGCCACGGCGCCCCGGAGCCCGACGGAACCATGCCCGCCGCGCGACACGAACGCCCTGAAATTGTGCAGCCGTGTATATCTCTCCTCATCGCGACGCGATTGCCCGGAGGGACTCATGGCTGTTCGATGCCTGACGCTTGGTTTGCTTCCTGTCGTGCTGGGGATCGTGGCCTGCGTTGACGGGGGCGGGGGCGTGACGCCCGCGCCGGTCGACGAGTCGCTGCTCGATGTGCCGCCGGTCGGCCAGGGCTTCCAGATGCAGACCGAGGAGACCGAGGTGCCGGCGGGGGTCGAGCAGCAGGACTGCTACTTCTTCAAGGTCAGCGAGCTCGCCGCGTCGAACGGGCTGGACCCGACCGCGCCCGTGAACCTCCACCGCGTGCAGATCGCGCAGCGCGACGGCTCGCACCACATGAACATCTTCCGCGTGAAGACCGTGAAGGGGCTGGGGCCGGAGGGCGGGCTCATCCAGAAGAACCAGAACGGGGTCGGGGAGTGCTTCAAGAGCCCCAACTGGGCCGACTGGCCGCTCATCGCGAACTCGCAGCAGAACGGCCAGGTCGACTGGGAGTTCCCCGAGGGCGTCGCGAACGTCCTCGCGCCCGACGAGTGGCTGATGCTGCAGACGCATTACGTGAATGCGACGTCGCAGAAGACCCCCGAGGCGGTCGGCCGCGTCCGGGTGAACTTCTGGGCGCTGCCCGCCGCCGAGGTCAAGGCCGAGATGGGCACCGTCTTCGCGACCAAGCAGTCGATCCGTGTCTGTCAGTCGAACCCGACGCCCACGTTCGAGGGCTCGTGCCAGATCAACAGCCCCTCTCCCGTGAAGATCATCGGCGCCAACGGCCATTTCCACAGCCGGGGCACGCGGTTCGATATGTATGCATGGGACGGCAAGACCATCGGCACGCCTCCGGCCTCGGATCGCTTCTACACATCGGACGCGTGGGACGACCCGCCGATGCTCATCTCGCCGGAGCTCGACAGGGAGCTCCCGACGAACGGCGGCGTCTGGTACGGATGCACCTACGAGTGGCAGCAGCCGGACCCGTCCGTGGGGTGCAAGGGCCTCGACGACTACGACGTGTCCAAGAACGGGACCGCCGCAGAGTCGCTCGATTGCTGCTACACGTTCGGGCCGATCGTCGAGAAGAACGAGCACTGCAACATCTTCGTCTATTACTATCCGAAGCAGACCGACGTGTTCTGCAACTGAGCCCTCCATGGCGGCGCGCCGGCAGGACCTCTCCAGGCGGGTCTTCACTCCCATGCGCACCTGCTTTCACTCCATGGCTCTGGCGGCGCTCGGCGCGGTCGCCCTCGCCGGCTGCCCCGGCGATCCTGCGAGGCCGCCCGAGCAGGAGCCGCCGGCGTGGCGCGTGCTGCTCGACGAGGGCGATCTCGACCGCGCGGTCCTCTCGATCTGGGGGACGGCGCCCGACGACGTGTTCGCCGTCGGGGGGCCGCTCGGCAACACGGGCCTCCAGGCGCTCGCGCTGCACTACGACGGGGCGAGGTGGCGCGAGCTCCCGGCGGGCGGGGATACGACCTTCTGGTGGGTGGCCGGCTCCGGTCCGCAGGACGTCTGGATGGTCGGCGAGCGCGGTCGCGCCGCGCGGTGGGACGGCGCGACGTTCACCGAGCACGCGACGGGGACGGAGGCGACGCTGTGGGGCGTGATCGCGTTTTCACCCGACGATGCCTGGGCGGTCGGCGGCATGCCCGGCAGCGGCGCGGACGCGGAGAAGGACATCGTCCTCCGCTGGGACGGCAGCGCATGGTCGCGAGAGCCGCTGCCGGCGGCGACCGGCCGGGCGCTCTACAAGGTATGGGGCGAATCTTCCGAGGATCTCTATGCCGTCGGCGAGTTCGGCGTGATCTGGCACCGCTCGGGCTCGACCTGGGAAGTGCAATCCGATCCGCCGATCGCGCAGGGCACCCTGTTCACGGCCGCCGGCTGCAGCCGTGAAGAGGTATACGCGGTCGGCGGGAGAGACGTGCTCCGCTCGGACGGCGCGTCGTGGCGCAGGCTCGAGATAGAGCTCACCAACGACGTGAACGGCGTCGCCTGCGGCCGCCCGGGGGAGGTCGCGATCGTCGGTTATGGAGGGCTCAAGCAGCGCCTCGTCGGCGGGGCCTGGATCGATGAGTTCACCGAGGAGCCCTACGCCGATCTCCACGCCGTCTGGGCCGACGGGGAAGGGGCCTTCTGGGCGGTCGGCGGGGACTTCCTTAGCCGGCCGACACCCGGCAGAGCCCGCAAGGGCGTGGTGGCGCGCTATGGAACAGGGCAAATCGCCGACACTGTGAGCCGCTGATCACCACGTCGCAGGTGTCCTCACCTGCCCGGACATGCCCTTCGTGTGGCATGGCGCATCATGGGACCGTGAACTCGGAGATACGCTGTGGCCGATCGGTCACGAGCAGCGAGACTTTTTTCTTGGGAAATGCTTCAAAGGGTGGCGCTGGTCGTCCGATTGCAACACCTGCGGAGACCACACGCGGATCCCGCGCTCTGAACCCAGGAGAATTGGCATGCGACGGACCATTGCTCAGCTTTTTGTGAGTGCGTTTACTTTTGCGATCCCTCTGGCCATCGCCTCGTCGGCGTCGGCGGCGCCCGGCCCGGAGGCTTGTGGAAATATCCAGCTCGCAGCGAGCGCAAACTGCGAGTTCCGCACATCGGGCGGCTGCACGACGAGCTGCAAGCCGATCAACCTCACGGCGGCGTGCGCCGGGAAGTGCGAGGGCCAGTGCAACGCCAGCGCGACCGCCGACTGCAACGTCGACTGCTCCGCGGATTGCTCTGCCAAGTGCAATGTCAATCCCGGGAGCTTCGACTGCAGGGCGAGCTGCTCGGCGAGCTGCTCGGCGGATTGCAGCGGCAAGTGTTCGGCGAGCGCCAGCCCCGGCCAGTCGCAGGCGGAGTGCGAGGGCGCCTGCAAGGCGAGCTGCGACGGCGAGTGCAGCGCGAGCTGCGAGGTGACGCCGCCGAGCGCGGATTGCCAGGCAAAATGCGACGCGAGCTGCGAGGGCGAGTGCAAGGCCGAGGCGAACTTCGACTGCGACGTCGACTGCAACGCGGACTGCACGGTCGATCTCCAGGGCGGATGTGAGACGAAGTGCTCGCAGCCGGAAGGCGCCCTGTTCTGCAACGGTCAGTATGTCGACGTCGTCGGGAGCCTGGAGGACTGCCTCGATTACCTGAGCACGCTCGAGATCGAGGTGAACGCCCACGCCGAGGCCGAGGCCAGCGTCTCCTGCGCCGCCGCGCCGGGGTCCTCCTCCGCGCCGTTCGCGGGCACGGGGCTCGCCGCGCTCGTCGCCGGCGTGGGCGTGGCCGCCGCGCGCCGCCGCAAGCGGTCCTGAGCGAGGTCCGGCGTTCCTGACGGCGCGCGCCGGAGGCGGATCCGGCGCGCGCCGGCTGCGCCCCCTCGCGTCCTGAACGAATCCCCCAGGCCGGCCGCTCCGCGCGGCCCGGCCCGGCTCTCCGCGGCACCGTAGTAGATTCGCGCGCACCCTGATGACCTTGCTCCGTCGTTCGAAGCCGCGCTGGGCGCTCGCCCTCGCGCTGCTCGCAGGCTGCGAGGCCCGCACGCCGCCCGCGCCGCACCCGGCGGCGCCCGCGGCCTCGGGCGCGCCGGCCGTCGCCAGCGCGAGCGCCGCGGCGTCGGCCGCGAGCGTCGCGAGCGCCGCGGCGGCGCCCACGGCCGACGCCGCGGCGCCGGAGCCGATGCCGCCGGTGCCGCCGATCGCGCTCGCCTCGGGCGGCCCGCGGGCGGTGCGCGGCGACGCCGGGCTCGTGACCTCGGTCGAGGAGCACGCGACGCGCGCGGGCGCGGACGTGCTGCGGCGCGGCGGCAACGCGGTCGACGCCGCGGTCGCCGTGGCGTTCGCGCTGGCGGTGACCCACCCGAGCGCGGGCAACATCGGCGGCGGCGGCTTCATGCTGGTCCGCCTCGCGAACGGCGAGACGCAGGCGATCGACTTCCGCGAGGCCGCGCCCGCGTCGGTGACCACCGAGTCGAACATGGCGATGGTGCGCGCCGGCGCGTACGGCTATGCGTCCGCCGGCGTCCCGGGCTCGGTCGCCGGCCTCGCCCTGGCCCACGAGCGGTTCGGCACCCGCCCGTTCGCCGAGCTCCTGGCCCCGGCGATCTCCCTCGCGCGCAAGGGGCACCGCCTCGGCGCGCGGCAGGCGCTGACGCTGCGCTGGGCGTGGCCGCGGCTGAAGGCCGATCGGGCCGCGAGCGCCATCTGGGGGCGGGGCAAGGCGCCGGTCGCCCAGGGCGAGCTGGTGCGGCAGCTCGATCTCGCCCGCACCCTCGAGACGCTCGCCGCGGAGGGGCCGCGCGCGTTCTACGAGGGCGCCATCGCCCGGCAGATCGCCGGCGCGATGCGCGAGCGCGGCGGCCACATCAGCGAGAGCGACCTGCGCGCCTACCAGGCGAAGTGGCGCGCGCCCCTCCGGTTCTCGTACCGCGGCTTCACCGTCGACACGATGCCGCCCCCCTCGATGGGCGGCGTCGCGCTCGCGGAGATGATGCTCACGCTCGAGCGGCTCAAGGCGCACGAGGCGCCCGCCGACTCGGGGCTGTCGCTGCACCTGTTCGTCGAGGCGGCGAAGCGGGCGTACGCCGATAGGCGCAAGGTGAGCGCCGACCCCGATTTCGTGGCGCCCGAGACGGCGCAGCTGCTCGCGCGGCTCCTCGACGGGGCCTACCTGATGCGCCGCAGGCCGCCCGTCGACCCGGAGCGGGCCACGCCGGCGGGCGACATCGCGGCGCCCCTGGGCGCCGTCGCGCAGGAGTCCCCGCAGACGACGCACTTCTCGGTGATCGACGCGCAGGGCAACGCGGTCTCGTGCACGACCACCCTGTCGGCGAGCTTCGGCGCGAGGATCGTGATCCCCGGCACGGGCATCCTGCTCGCCAACGCGATGGGCGCCTTCTCCGAGACGGGGATCAACGCGGTGGCGCCGGGCAAACGCATGGCGAGCTCGATGACGCCCACCCTCGTGAGCCGCGACGACAAGGTCGCGCTCGTCCTCGGATCTCCCGGGGGCGACACGATCCCGAACACCGTCGCGCAGGTCCTCCGCAACCTGGTCGATCACGGGATGACCATCGACGAGGCGGTCCGCCACGCGCGCATCCACCACCAGTGGGTGCCGGATCGCGTGCGCGTCGAGCGGCTGACGCCTCCGCCGCAGGCCGCCCTCGACGACCTCGCGCGGCGAGGGCACGTCCTCGTGATGGACCCGATGCCCATCGGCGACGCGAACAACCTCCTCGTCGACGCGGCCGGCGTCGCGTGGGGCTACGCGGACACGCGCGAAGGGGGCAAGGCCGAGGGCGTCAGCGCGCCGGACAAGCTCGACCCGGCGGCGCAGGCCGACGCTCAGCCGTCGAGCGCGCGGTAGTCCGCCACGCGGGCATCGAGCGCGCGGTAGCCCGCGCCCGAGCGACACCGAGCGCGCGGATCGAGCGCTCGGTGGTCCGCCGCGCGCCTCCGCGTCAGCGCAGCCTGGGGTCGTAGTTGGCCGCGTCGGCGTCGTCGTCCTCCTTGGGGCGCACGACGACGACCGGGCACGGCGCGTTCCGCGCGATCCGATCGGCCGTCGAGCCGCCGAAGAGCCGCTGCAGGGGCGACTGCGGGTGCGTGGCCACGACGATGAGATCGGCGCTGAGCTCTCGGGCGAGCGAGACGATGGCCCGGTCCGGCCGGCCCGTGCGGAAGTGCATCGCCATCAGCCGGGCCTGGCCGTCCGCGAACCGGTGCTGGAGCACGCGGAGCGACGGCGGCGACGACGCGCCCGGCGTCGTCACGTCGCGCACTGCAGGGGCGACCTGCCGCGGGCCGATGACCACCGCGTGGATCTCCGTCTCGCCGCGGAGCGCCGCCAGATCGAAGGCGAAGCGCCACGCCCGCCCGCCCGGCTCGGACAGGTCCATCGCGACCACCACGATGTACGGCTTCACCCGGCGACCCCCGCGCACGCTCGCGCGGGTCTCGCTCGCGGGCGCCGGCTCGTTCACGACAGCCGGCGCGCTGGCAGCGGCGGCCGCGCCGCCAGCGCGCCCCGCCGGCTCGCGGCGCCCAGGCTCGGCCCGCGGGGGAAGCGGCGCCTGGCTGACGGCGTTCGGCTCGCTCGCCCCTGCGGGCAGCGTCTCTGGCGGCGCGTCGCCCGCCGCGTGGGGCGTGCGGGCGAACGACCTGCCCTGATCGGCGCGCGCAGGCGCCGGTGCTTCGGTTGGCATCGCGCCAACGTTTGCCGCGCGCCGCGCGTCCGCAAGCGCCCCGCCCGACGGTACGGGTCGCGCGCGGCGCGGCGCGGCGCGCGCAGGCGAGCAGCGCGAGCCGGCCCCCGCGCGCCCGGACCTCCCTGGACCACTCCATCCTTGACGCACCCTCCAGACCTTCGCAGCGTCCCGCCCATGATCCCCCGCTACACTCCTGCTGAATTCGAAGAGCTCTGGTCGCCCGCCACCCGATTCTCGACCTGGCTCGAGGTGGAGCTCGCCGCTTGCGAGGCGATGGAGGCCGAAGGGCTCGTGCCCGCCGGCATCGCGAAGGGGATCCGCGCGAAGCAGCTCTCGCTCGATCCCGCGCGGATCGAGGCGATCGAGCGCACGGTCAAGCACGACGTCATCGCCTTCCTGACGCACGTCGAGGAGCTCGCGGGCGAGGGCGCGCGGTGGCTGCACCGGGGGATGACCTCGAGCGACGTGCTCGACACGAGCCTCGCGGTGCTGCTCGTCCGCGCGACGGACCTGCTCTCGGAGCGGCTCGACAAGCTCTGCAGCGCGCTCGCGCGGCGCGCGGACGAGCACCGGCGCACCCCGATGATCGGCAGGAGCCACGGCATCGCCGCCGAGCCGATCACGTTCGGCCTGGCGCTCGCCGGCCACCTCGCGGAGATGAAGCGCGGCAGGGCGCGCCTGCTCGCGGCGCGCCAGGCGATCGCGGTCGGGAAGATCGCCGGCGCGGTCGGCACGTACGCGCACCTGTCGCCGCGCATCGAGGAGCGCGCGCTCGCCGCCCTGGGCCTGCGCCCCGAGACGGTCTCGACGCAGGTCGTCGCGCGCGACCGCCACGCCGAGCTCTTCACCGCGCTCTCGCTGATCGCCGCGGGCATCGAGCGGCTCGCGACGAACGTGCGGCACTGGCAGCGCACCGAGGTCCGCGAGGCGGAGGAGCGCTTCACCGTGGGCCAGAAGGGCTCGAGCGCGATGCCCCACAAGCGCAACCCCATCCTCAGCGAGAACCTGTGCGGCCTCGCGCGCATCGTGCGCGCGGCCGTGATCCCGGCGCTCGAGAACGTGCCGCTGTGGCACGAGCGCGACATCTCGCACTCGTCGGTCGAGCGGATGATCGCGCCCGACGCGACCTCGACGCTCGGGTTCATGCTCGACCGCGCCGCCGGGCTCGTGGAGGGGCTGGTCGTCTACCCCGAGAAGCTGCGCCAGAACCTCGACAGCACGGGCGAGCTCTTCTTCAGCGAGGCGGTGCTCCTGGCGCTCGTCCAGAAGGGCAGGCCGCGGCAGGCGGCCTACGAGCTGGTGCAGCGCTGCGCGATGCGCGCGATCGCGGGCGAGGGGCGCTTCCGCGACAACCTCGACGCCGACGCCGACGTCGCGGCGCTGCTCGCCCCGGACGAAATCGCGCGCTGCTTCGACCTCGACCACGCGCTCTCGCACGTGGACACGATCATCGATCGCGCGCTCCGCGACTGACCTGCGGCGTTGACCTGCGCGGGCCGGTTTGACAGGCTCGCCCCGTCATGGCCGCACCCACACCTGTCCGCTCGCGCTGGCGCCGGCTCGCGGCGCTCGCGCCGCTCGCGGCGCTCGCCGCCTGCAGCGGGAGCGCCTCGGCGCCGCCTCCTTCTCTCGGCGCGGCGCCCCCTCAGGCCGCGGCGCCTCCTCAGGCCGCGGCGCCCCCTCAGGCTGTGGCGAGCGCCGAGCCCGCGCGGCCAGCGGAGGCGCCGCGCGAGCCGTTCACCGCGCTGCGCGATCGGATCCTGCGCGAGTGGGTCGCGGACGAGCCGGCCTTCGCGCGCTCGCGCGGGCTGCACGAGCAGGACGGCAAGGTCTCCGACTACGCCGCCGCGGCGATAGAGCGGCGGCTCGCGCGCCTCGAGCGCGACCGCGCGGCGCTCGCCGCCGTCGACGCCGCGGCGCTCTCCCCGGACGAGGCGCTCGACCGCGCGCTGCTCCTCCAGCAGATCGACCTCAAGATCTTCACCGGGAGGGACGTCGAGGAGTGGCGCCGGCGGCCGCAGTTCTACGGCGATCTGTTCGGCGTGAACCACTACCTCGATCGCGCGTACGCGCCGCTGCCCGAGCGCGCGCGGCGCCTCCTCGAGCACGAGAAGGCGGCGCTGGCCCAGGCGCCGCGCGTCCTCGAGAACCTCGTGAGCCCGATGCCGAAGCCGGTGATCGAGGTCGCCGTGAAGATCTTCCGGGGCTACGCCGAGTACCTGCGCGGCGACGTCGTCAAGCTGCTCAAGGGCGCGGGCGACCCCGCGTTCCAGGCCGATTTCGAGAAGACGAACGCCGCGCTCGCCGACGCGGCGGAGAAGCTCGCCGAGCACCTCGCGAAGGTCGAGCTGCCGAAGGGCGACGCGAGCCACGTGCTCGGGGAGGCGCGGTACCGGAAGCTCCTCCTCGCGCAGGAGGGGCTCTCGATGCCGCTCGCCGAGTTCAAGAAGATGGGCGAGGACGACCTCGCGGCGAACAAGGCGGCGTACCAGGAGCTCGCCAGGAAGGTGAAGACCTCGCGGCCGAAGGCGGAGCAGCTCCTCGCCGAGGCGACGCGGATGATGGAGTCGGCGCGCAAGTTCCTCGTCGACAAGGAGATCGTGAGCCTCCCGTCCGACGAGCGGGCGATCGTGAAGGAGACGCCGCCCTACATGCGCTGGAACGCCGCCTTCCTCGACGCGCCGGGGCCGTTCGAGCGGAAGGGGCTCGAGGCGTTCTACTACATCACGAAGCCGGACCCCTCGTGGCCCCGGAGGGAGCAGGAGGAGTACGTGATGCTGCGGGGCACGCTGCTCTCGACGACCGTGCACGAGGTCTACCCGGGGCACTTCGTCCAGGGCCTGTGGGGGAACCGGGCGCCGACGGAGACGCAGAAGATGTTCGGGAGCTACTCGTTCGTGGAGGGCTGGGCCCACTACGTCGAGCAGATGATGATCGAGCAGGGGTTTGGCAAGGAGGACCCGCAGAGTCGCCTCGGCCAGCTCGCGGACGCGCTGCTGCGCAACTGCCGGGTGGTCGTGTCGCTCGGGGTGCACGCCGAGGGCATGAGCCTCGACGAGGCCGAGCGCCGCTTCGTCGACGACTGCTTCCAGGACCGCGCGACGGCGCGGGAGCAGGCGGTGCGCGCGACGTTCGACCCCGGCTACTTCGCCTACACGCTCGGCAAGCTCCAGATCCTGAAGCTCCGCGAGGAGGCGAAGGCGGCCCTGGGCCCGGCGTTCTCGCGGAGACGCTTCCACGACGCGCTCCTCTCGCACGGCTCGCCGCCGCTGCCGCTCGTCCGCGAGCGCGTGCTCGCCGAGCTCGGGGCGCCGATGAGGAAGCAGGCTTTATAAAGACCCTGCTCTAAGGTGCCCAGCGCGTCGGCCGCGCCTTCAGCGTGCGCACGTCCATCGCGTCGCACCACGCCTCGAAGCGGTCGCGCGGCACGCCGCGGAAGCGCAGGTCGTCGAGGCCCTCCGCGAGCGGCACGTCGGTCCGGAGCGTCGCCAGCGTCCGGTAGAGCAGCGCGTCCTCCCGCTGCTCGACAAGCGCGCGCGCGATCCGGTCCGCGCCGCGCACCGCCACCGACCACGCGGCCGGGTCGTCCGGGATCTGCTCGATGTGGCCGTAGGCGCCGAGCAGCGCGGTCGCCGTCCGCTCGCCGATGCCTGCCAGGCCAGGGATGCCGTCGGCGTCGTCCCCCGTGAGCGCGAGGAAGTCCGGGATGCTCGCCGGCGCCACGCCCCGCGCGGCGCGCATCGCCGCCTCGTCGACGACCTTCTCCTTCCGGCGGTCGACCTGCACGACCCGATCGCCGGCAAGGCACTGCCCGAAGTCCTTGTCCGGGCTGAGGATGCGCACCTGCTCCACCGCGCCCCGGAACCGCGCCGCCGCCGTCGCGAGCGCGTCGTCGGCCTCGAACGCGTCCATCGACCAGACGACGACCCCGAGCGCGCGCACCGCCTCCTCGACCGGATCGAACTGCTGGCGCAGCGCGGGATCCATCCCGTCGTCGCTCTTGTACCCGGTGAACAGGTCGTTCCTGAACGAGCGGATCGGGTTGTCGAACGCGACGGCGAGGTGCGTGACCTCCTCGTCTGCGTGGTGCAGGAGCGCGAGGAGCGAGGCGACGACGCCCACCGTCGCCTTCGCGTCCCAGCCGCCGGGCGCGCGGTGCTCGGGCCGCTTGGAGTAGTGGGCGCGGAAGAGCTCGTAGGTGCCGTCGATGAGGTGCAGCCGCAGGGTGGCTCCTCCGCGGGCGCGCTAGGCCGTCACGTCGGCCATGAAGATCGGCGGGGTGTGCAGGGCCAGGATCTCCGGCGCGGGCGGGGCCGACTGCTTCGCCATCCGGAGCGCCTCGTCCATCGTGCGCGCCGTCTCCCAGCCGAGCAGCTGCGGGATGTACTCGTTGTCGGCGCCGACCACGATCATCCGGCCGATGTGCTGCCGCCCCGCCTCGCCCCAGTACCACATGAAGAACGGGTGGGTCGGGTGGTACGCGTGCCCGAAGCGGTACATCTCGATGTACGCGGGGTTCTCGGAGAACTTCTTCTCGTACCGCTTGTGCAGCTCCATCGCGTCCCGCGTCTCCGGCAGGAGCCGGTGCACGAACTCGATGTACGGGGCGTGGTGCTCGTTGTCGAACAGGTCGGTGCAGGGGTGGAGGATGATCATCGTCCCCCCCTTCTTGAGCATCGGCGCGCCGCGGTAGAGGTTGAACAGGTAGCCGTTCGCCATCACCTGCACGAGCAGCGGGTTCAGGAACGAGTTCACGTTGTACGGGCTGATGTACGGGATGCCCGTGATCAGGATGTCGGCCTGGCCCGTGACCGGGACGAGGTACTGGTCGAAGCTGCGCTTCAGCGTGTGCTCGTGGACGGCCTCGGTCTCGCCGGCGAACACCCCGGTCACCCCGAACGGCGAGGGGACGCGCTGGAAGATCGCCTGGCGCGCGGGCTGCGGCACCTTGGAGAGCGTGAAGCGGAGGGCGCGCAGCGCGCTCTTCTCGCCCGCGCTCAGGTCGTCCTCGTTCTTCGCGAGGAACTCGAGCGGGCGATCGAACATGCGGTTGTTGATCGTCGTCTCGATCGTGAAGACGTTGAGCTTCTTGTTGGCCAGCCGGCCCATGCGCTCGACGCTCGTGTGCAGCGCGGAGCTCTTCGGATCCATGTACGAGTAGCAGTCGCGCATCACCCGCGGGTTGTGGTGCGCGCGCAGGCTCCGGTACCCGCACAGGCCGACGGCGACCGACTTGTGCCCGCCGTCCATCGGCACGAGGTTGAGGTTCACGTAGATCACGAGGTCGCTGTCGACCGCGCGCTTGTTGAGCTCGACCTCCTCGCCGACGTCGGTCGTGCCGACGTACTTCATGTTGGCGGCGTTCTCGGCGTCGTGGTTGTAGAGCCTCTTCGGCCAGTAGGCGTTGAAGATCCGGTCGCCGACGATGTGGCGGACCTCCCAGTCCTTCATCCGCCGGTGGACGCTCGTGGCGATGATGATCTCCACGTCGTCGACGCCGTAGTCGGCGAGCAGATCGAGCACGATCGTGAGCACCCGCTCGCGGATGTCGGGGCGCTTCATCTGCGGCAGCGGCAGCGAGATGTCGTCCACCGCGATCGTGACCTTCATCCCCGGGCGGAGCTTCGCGTAGAGCGGCTCCGAGTTGTACGGGTGGTTGATCGCGTAGCGGATCGCGGCGTCGACGTCCTTCAGCGGCTCGATGGGCGGCTTCGCGTAGAGCACCCGGGTGCCGGTGGGCAGGTCGACCTCGACCAGCTGGTCGCCTGAGAAGAGCACCCGGGGGGCGCTGCGGCTGTCTAGCGTGACGACGCAAGGATGGCTCATGGGACCTTCAGAGCAGGGGGTGCGACGTGTTGGGCTGGGTGGTGGCCTCCCGCCGCCGGCGGGGGGAGGCAGGGGTCATGCGGCGAGGTGGAGGATCGGCCAGTGGTACGCCTGCGCCAGCATCTTGAGCTTGCGGTCCGGGTTCACCGCCGCCGGGTAGCCGACGACCGAGAGCATCGGGACGTCCGAGTAGCTGTCCGAGTAGGCGAAGCACTCGTCGAGGTCGTGCCCGTGCGCGTGGGCGTGCTCGCGGATGAGCCGCGCCTTCTCGGGCCCGGCCACCACCGGGCGCAGGAGCTTGCCCGTCGCGAACCGATCCTTCACCTCGAGGCGGTTCGCGATGATGCCCGTCGCGCCGAGGTGATCGGCGAGCAGCTGCATCAGGAAATCCAGCGCGCCGGAGATGAGGACGACGTCGTGCCCCTTGTCGAGGCTGCACTTCACGAGGTCCCGCGCCTTCGCGTAGATCGCCGGCTTGAGCACCTTCGCGAACGCCTCCTCCGCGAGCGCCACGAGGCGATCCTCGGAGACGCCCTCGAACGAGCTGAAGAGCAGCTCGTTGAAGAGGCGCCGATCCTGGAGCTCCGCCATCGCCATCCAGGGCGCCTTCACGATCGCGCGGCCGAGCTTCGCCAGGCTGTGCATCGGCGTCGGCTGGTTCAGCATGTAGAACACCGTCGGGTGCACGAGGTTGGTCGTGACCAGGGTGCCGTCTACGTCGAAGTAGCTCGCCGGCATGCGGGGCAAATCTCCCTGCATGCCGTTTGAGTCAAGATCGAGCTGCCGCGAACTGGTATTCGCAGGCGATCGTCACGCCGCGTCGAGGTGCCACGCCGCGTCGATGGGCTCGTGCAGATCGTCGGGCCGTCACGCGGCGAACAGGCGCTCGTACCGGTCGTCGAGGTCGACGCCGCCGTCGGTGTCTCCCCGGTCCACCGGGTTGATCCCGCAGTACTCGACGCTCGCCAGGTGGCGCCAGCGCCCGGCGCGCTCGGGCTCGTCGGGCAGCACCGGCGTCGTGCAGGGGAAGCAGCCGATGGTGCGGAAGCCCATCCCGTGCAGCGGGTTCTCGAGCGCGTCCTCGTGCGCGGCGAAGTACGCGTCGAGCTCCTCGCCGGTCAGCGACGCGAAGGGGTGGACGCGGAGCGTGTTGTTCGCGGGGTCGAGGCCGAACGGCGCGACCTTGGCGCGGGCGCCGCCCTCGCCCCGCCGCAGCGCCGCGACGAGCGCGTCGTAGCGGCCCCGGATGGCGCTCAGCGGGGCCGATTTGCGGAGGTCGCAGCAGCGCTCCTGGCCCTCCTTCGAGAGGTAGAGCAGCCCTTCCTCGCGCGTCTGCTGCGCGAAGCTGCGCTCGGGCGAGAGCGTGACGACGCGCAGGTTCGGGTGGGTCCGCGCGAGCTCGTCGCGCGTGGCGAGCGTCTCGGCGTGGAGCACGCCGGTGTCGACGAAGACCACGTCGAAGGAGAGCCCGGCGCGGTCGGCCATGTGGCAGAGCGCGGTCCCGGCGCGCTGCATGCTGCTCATGATGGCCGCGCGCGGGCCGAAGGACTCGCGGACGAAGCGGAGGAGCTCGACGGGGGACGCGCCCTGGAAGCGTCGGTTCAGCGGCTCGAGGTGTCGCTCGGTGATGCGCATGAGCGATGCATAGCAGAGCCCGTTTCCTTGATCCGGGTTGCCTTCGCCTGAGCTTGCGCGTAACTCCGCTGGCGAGGAATGACCAGCGTCTATCAAGCCTCAAAAGCGGGCGGGCTCGGCCAGGACCTGCCGGAGCTCGAGCGCCGGCGCTTCCTGTTCGTGACCGGCAAGGGAGGGGTCGGGAAGACGACGATCTCGGGCGCCCTCGCCCTCGCCTTCGCCGCCCGCGGCAAGCGCGTCCTCGTCGCGATGTGCCACACGAAGGAGCGGCTCTCCGCCATCCTCGGCTCGAAGCCGATCGGCCCGGAGGTCATCCAGGTCGCCGAGCGCGTGTCGGCGGTGAACATCGCGCCGGACAGGGCCCTCCGGGAGTACGGCGAGATGGTCCTGAAGATGCGCGCCGCGGCCGATCTCGTCTTCGACAACAAGTACACGCGCACCTTCTTCCGCGCGGTGCCCGGGCTGTTCGAGTGGGCGATGCTCGGCAAGGCGTGGTTCCACACGACGGAGCTGCTCCCGGACGGCTCGAACCGCTTCGACGTGGTCCTGCTCGACGCGCCCGCGACGGGGCACGGGGTGGACATGCTGCGGGTGCCGAAGGTGATCCTCGACGTGGCGCCGCCGGGCATCCTGCGCCGGGACGCCGAGGCGGCGTGGGCGATGTTCAGGGATCCCGCGCGGAGCGGGGTCGTCGTCGTGACGCTCCCGGAGGAGATGCCGGCGACCGAGACCGTCGAGCTCGTGGCGGAGGTCCGGGGCGACCTTGGCCTGCCCGTCCACCGGGTGATCATCAACGGCGTGCTGCCGGCGCTGTTCTCGCCCGAGGAGCAGCGGGCGCTCCTGGTCGACCCGGCGCGCCTCGACATCCAGGCGCCGACGCGCGCCGCGGACACCGTCGAGAGCGCCTTCGTGGCCGGCGCGCGGCGGGCGATGCGCGAGTCGGTGCAGCGCGAGAGCCTGGCCCGCCTGCGCCGCGATCTCGACCTGCCCACCGTGATGCTGCCGTTCCTCTTCGACGAGGCCTCGACGGTCGCCGGCACGCGGATGCTGGCCGAGCGGCTCTGACGGAGGCCGATGCCGGCGCCCCTGCTGCGAGCGAGCCCGCTGCTCCGCGACGGACGCGCGCTGCTCGACGCCGATCGCCTCGTCCACGCGGGGGTCGCCGACCGGCGCGCGAGCTTCGAGCTCGCCTTCGCCGCGATGCCGCCCCACACGGGTTTTCTCGTGGTCGCGGGGGTCGAGGCGGCGCTCGAGGCGCTCGCGGTGGACGGAGCCCGCTTCGACGCGGCGGCGGTCTCGGCGGCGCGCGCGGCGTGCGGCCTGAGCGACGCGCTCGAGGAGCGGCTCGCCGGCGCGCCGCTGTCGGTCGACATCGACGCGATGCCCGACGGGACGATCGCCTTCCCGGGGACGCCCGTCGCCTCGGTCGAGGGGCCGTTCGTCGAGGCGCTGCTCGTGGGCGCGCTGCTCGCTCCGGCGCTCCGCCGCGGCACGGCCGCGGCGACGCGGGCAGCGCGGCTCCACATCGCGGCGGGCGGCGGCGACATCGTCGACGGGTCGTCGGCGAGCGTGCCGTTCGCCGACGAGGCGCTCGCGCTCGCCCGCGCGGCGCACGTGGGCGGCGCCGTGGCGACGACGAGCGCGCTCGCGGCCACGGCGCTCGGCATCCCGTTCCGCTGCGAGGCGGGGATCGACCTCGGCGAGCTCGCGCCGCCGCCGTCCCCGCTCGAGGGCCGCTGGCCCTGGTACGCCGATCGGATGGTCGACCTCGGGGGCGATGACGAGGAGGCGCTGCTCCTCGAGGCGAGGCGCGTGGGCACGAGCGCGGGCGGCTGGGTCGCGTCGGGGCTCGGGGAGGCCGTCGAGGGGCTGCCGGCGGCGCGCTGCGAGCTCGTGGCGCTCGAGGAGGCGGGCGCGTGGGCGCTCCGGCAGGGCACGAGCGATCGCGGGGACGTGATCGCGGGGCGGAAGATGGTGGCGCGCTACTACGACGAGGCGGGGCGCGCGGCCTTCGACGTGATCCACCTCGCGCACGAGCGGATGCTTGCGCCGCGCGCGCTCGGGGTCGCGAGGCTCGCCCCGCTCGCGCGCGCGGCGATGCGCGGCGGGCGCGCGCTCGAGTCGCCGGAGCCGGCGAGCGCCGGGCGTGAGCGCTCCCTGGCGGCGCGCCAGCTGCTGCCGGACGCGGTCGCGCTCCTGCGCGCGCCGGCGAGGTACCCGGTGCAGCTCTCGCCGGCGTTGATCGCGCTGCGGGAGCCGGATCCGCCGGGGGGGCTGCGGTAGTTTCCTGGTGAGCTCGAGGTCTCGCTGGCGCTGGTGTTTCAGCGCCCGCTCGGGGTGAATGCGACCTACGAGCGTATCCCGCGCGATATGGCCGCCTGGCTCTCTGCTTCATCGACTACGCCGCCGAGCTCCCGTACTTCAGGGATGAGGCCCTGCTCCGCTTCGTCGACATGGGCGTGCGCCGGCCTGGCTGACTACTCGGAGACCTTGATCAGCAGCTTTCCGATCTTGTTCGGCTGGAAGAGCATCGCGAGCGCATCCGGGGTGTTCTCGAGGCCTTCCACCACGCGCTCGCGCCAGGTGATCCTGCCCTCCTTGATCCAGCCGTGGATCTTCTCGAAGGCCTCGGGGAAGCGCGCTTGATGATCGACGATGACGAAGCCCTGCACCCGGAGACGCTGCATCAGGATGAGCGGGAAGCGCACAGGGCCCGGGCGGGGCTGCTTGTCGTTGTAGGTCGAGATGAGGCCGCAGATCGTGACCCTGCCAAAGAGGTTCATCTTGTCGAGCACGGCGTCCAGGATGTCGCCGCCTGCGTTCTCGAAATCGATGTCGACACCATTCGGACAGGCGCGGTCGAGCGCCGCCGCGACATCCTCGGTGCGGTAATTGATGCAGGCGTCGAAGCCGAGCTCCTCGGTCACATAGCGGCACCCGGCGTCGCTGCCGGCGATGCCCACCACGCGACAGCCCGCGATCTTGCCCATCTGGCCGACCAGGGAGCCCACGGAGCCGGCGGCGGCGGACACGACGATGGTCTCGCCGGGCCTCGGCTGCGCGATATCGAAGAGGCCGACGTAAGCGGTGAAGCCGCCGGTCACGTGAAGTGGGCAGAGGAAGGCGCCGAGCGGGACGTCCAGCGCGGGCAAGCGCGTGAGGGCGAGATCGCCGGGAGCCGCGACGTTGTAGTCCTGCCAGCCGAGGAGGCCGGAGACGAGGTCTCCTGCGCCATAGTCGGGGTGACGGGAGCGCTCGACGACGCCGACGCCGAGCGCGCGCATCACCTCGCCCTGGTTCACAGGCGGCATGTATTGCTTCATGTCGCTCATCCAGAGCCGGTTCGTCGGATCGACGGACAGGTAGCGCGTGCGGACGAGGACTTCGCCGTCGCCAGGCTCCCGGACCGGCGCCTCGCGGAGCTCGAAATGGCTGCGGTCCGGCGGGCCCTCGGGGCGCGCCTTCAGGATGTAGTGGCGGTTGGAGAGGGACGAGGTGCTCATCATGCGAAGCTAGACGCCCGGAGGCTCCACCGGAAGATGCAAGCCGATGGCTAGGCGGTGACGTATGGGCTCACAGCGTCCGCACGGTCGGGCTGTCGCGCTCACCTCGCCGCTGGCCCCTGCGTCCTCACCCCGTTGCGCTGGAACGACGCCGGGGCCATTCCCCTGGCGTGACCGCCGCGGCGGCGCGAGGAGGGACACCGATGTTCGTGCTGATCTCGATCGATCTGGAGGGGTGCGCGGGGGTGGTGCATGTCGACCAGACGCGCCGGGACGGCGGCGATTACGAGCGCGCGCGGCGGTGGATGAGCCGCGAGGCGAACGCCGCCGCGCTCGGCGCGTTCGAGGCGGGGGCCACGCGGGTGGTCGTCAACGACAGCCACGCGGACATGCGCAACCTCCTGTTCGAGGAGCTGGAGCCGCGCGTCGAGGTGATCTCGGGCGCGCTGAAGCCGCTGTCGATGGTCCAGGGCGTGGACGCGGGGCCGCCCGACGCCGCGTTCTTCGTCGGGTACCACGGGGGCGCGGGGCTGCGCGCGAGCGTGCTCGATCACACCTATTACGGCGCGGTGGTGGGCGAGGTCCGGCTGCACCCCGCGAACAGCGCGGCGGATGATCCCGGGCTGTGGGTCGACGAGGCGGCCATCAACGCGCTCGTCGTGGGGGAGGCGGGGGTGCCCGTGGCGCTGGTCACGGGGGACGAGGCCGTGACGGCGCACGCGCGCGAGAGGTTCCCGGGCGTGACGACGGTGGCGGTGAAGGAGTCGATCACGCGGTACAGCGCTCGGTCGATCCACCCGGACGAGGCGTGCCGGCGGATCCGGGCCGCGGCGAGCGAGGCGCTGAGGGGGCTCGCGCGCGTGCGGCCGTACACGCTGCCGCTGCCGATCGGCGTGACGGTGGCGCTGCTGACGACCGCCTACGCGGATGCGGCGGAGATCGTGCCCGGGGTGATCCGCCTGGACGCGCGCCGCGTGCGTTACGTGGCGCCGAGCGCGCGCGAGGTGCTGCGGGCCGTGCTCGCGATCACGAAGATCGCCGGGACGGTGGTGGTCTGAGGGGGCAGCCAGGCAGGGAGAGCGGGCGATCTGCTCCTGAAGGCGGCCGGTTGGAGCCCGCGCTGGGCCCGCGTAGCGTGTCGAGACGTCTCCGATGGATCCTCGCGCGCACGATCGCCCCATCCGGCTCGACGTCGATCGCCTCGCCGTCCCCGGAGTGATCGGCGTCCGCTCTCGGGCGAGCCTCTCGTTCGGAGGCGCGCTCCACGTGGCGCTCGGGCCCGACGCAGGGTTTCCGGAGTTCCAGCAGCTCGACGACTGGAAGTCCGACCTCCCGCTCGTCGACGCGCGTGCCCTCGCGCCCGAGCTGCGGGCGGAGGCCGGGATCTGGCTGCCGGAGGAGCGCCTCGCGGAGATCGAGGCGCTCGATCGCGAGATGGCGGAGCTCGACGTCCCGCCGCTGAGCGACCCCCGAGAGCTCGACGCCCTCACCCTGTTGAGGCGCGCGCGGCTGCACGCGCTCGACGCCGCCCAGCGCCGCGCGCTCGAGGCGCGCGGGGCGCCGTTCTGGGTCGCGGGGTATACGCGGCACTCGGACACGCTCTGGGCGCACCGGATCGGTGGGTCCGCGCCGTTCCAGGCATGGGTATCCCGCCATGATACGGAGCGCCGCGCCGCGGAGGCCGCGGGGGAGCCGCCCGGCTGGATGGGTCGCGCCTGCTTCTTCGACCTCTGCCGGACGCGCTGGGCCGATCGGGCCCTCCGCGCGCTGACCGGAGGGGCGGTGAGCGAGCCAGGGCTGCTCTTCGGGCGGCGATGCGCGGCAGGGTGGGACTGCGGGGAGATGGTGGAAGACGAGATCGCGCGCGCCGGGCTCGACGCGGCCGCTGCGATGGCGGCCGGAGCAGAAGATGTGACGCTCCCCCTGCACGGGCCGGCGCGGCGCGTGCGAATGCACGCGTTCGCGATGCAGGTGTGGTCGATTCACCCGCTCGACGCGCCGAGTGAAGGGCCGTGGCCGACGCGCCTGATCGAGGTGCCGGCCGAGGACGTGTGGGTGCCCGTGGCGGGCTGACTCCGCCGGGCGCGACCAATTGGATCTAGCCTGACGCCTGACGCGTGTCCGGTGTCGACAATGCGGAGCGGTATGTTCGCGCCGACGAGGGAAGGCGCTACGATCGGCCCGATGACGGCGCGGATCGAGCAGCTGCGGCCCGGGGATGGCGCCCGGTGGCGAAGCATCCGCTTGCAGGCGCTCGAGGAGGCCCCGCACGCGTTTGGCACGACGTACGGCGAGGCTGCGCAGTGGAACGCCGCTCGCTGGGAGGCGCAGGTGGTCGAGCTTGCGACGTTCGTCGCAGTTCTCGATGGCCGCGATGTCGGCGTGGTTCGGGGCGCGGCCCACCGGAGCAGCGACCTGTGCGAGCTGATCAGCATGTGGGTTGCCCCAACCGCGCGACGCCAGGGAATCGGCGCACAGCTGATCGACAGTGTCGCGGCGTGGGCCAAGGCCGTCGGCGCCACCGCGCTGGTGCTCGACGTCGTCGCGGCCAACGCACCCGCCGTCGCCCTGTACGAGCGCACCGGCTTTCTACGGTTGGACGGCGCGTCGATGGGTGAGCTCGCCCCAAGCGAGATCCGCCTTGTCCGGTCACTGGTGACGTAGTCAGCGAGCTGAAGACGCTTGCGGCACGCTGCCAACACACCTCTGCAGGTTGCCCTGGGACATCGAGGACCTTGCGTGGTGAGTACGTGACATGTGAGCAAATGGACTGCCGCCCAACAAGGCGTTGCGGCTGTCGATCCCGTCGGTCGGCCTTCGGCCTCCCTCTGGCGCCCGCAGCTGAACGCCAGTACGTTGGGTGGGCAGGACAATGGACAGGTGCGCGTCGATGTTTCCCGCTGGTTGGTTCACGTCCGGTCCCGACGTGCTTTGGGGCATGTCTTCGACCTACGGGTTCGTTCCCTACGAGATCCTCCCAGTATTGCCTGCTGTACCGTTCGATGGTTCGTTCGGTTGGCTACCCCCTCTCCCCGCTCGAAGGAGCCCGCTCACCTACGAGGAAGAGCACGGCGATGGCTCACTGGCGTCCTTACCCCGATTGCGTACCGAAGCGCGAGGTCGGGGACTCGAAATACCCGAAGTGTTCATGCGATTCGTTGCGACGCCTGCCATCTACGAGCGGGTTCCCAGCATCACTGGCTGCTTCCTCGAGTTCTCGATGGGCGTGGTAAGGGACCCTTCATCGTCACGCGGTGGGATGCTGCGGTTCTTGAATGATTCCCAGGGTTGTGCCTTCTGGTACCTCTATATGACCCCCAGCGGCGATCATTGCATCCTTGCGTCCGACCAATGGCTCGATGGCGGCGACGACGAACAATCGGCGCTGGATCCGCAGCAGTACTTCTGGTGTGCCCAAAGTCTTGAGCACTTTCTCTATCGGTTCTGGCTCGAGGATGAGATCTGGACGCGCGTGAAACGCAAGCAGCCATTATCCCCTGAGCAACAGCAATACCTTGCTGACGCCATCGCGGCGCGTCATCGCCTTCCAGCGCCGTCGCAGCGTATCGACGGTAGCCACCCAACAAGCTGTTGAAGCAGGCGGCCGCGCCTCGTCTTGATCTCTCATCGTCCTTCCTCTCGACCGTGGTGAAGTACCACGCGCAACCCTCGCTGAGCGCGCGATGAGAGGCGGCCCCTGTGCATCAGGAAGCCGACGGTCCTCCGTCGCGGCTCACATGTCGAGCAAGAGCTGCGTCAGGATGTAGTTCGTGACGAGCACGGTGACGCAGCTCTCGACGACCGCGCGCGTGGTCGCGACGCCGACGCCGCGCGCGCCGCCCGAGGCGTAGAAGCCGTGGCGGCACGAGACCGACGAGACGATGAAGCCGAAGACGCACGCCTTGATGAGCCCCATGGAGATGTCCTTGGGGAGGGCGAAGTCGCGGATGCTCTGGAAGAACGCGCCCTCGTCGCCGCCGAGCCAGAGCACGGCGACGAGGTACGAGCCGCACATGCCGACGCTCGTGTACAGGATGCAGAGCAGCGGCAGCATCACCGTCGCGGCGAAGAGCCGGGGCGAGAGCAGGTACTGCACGGGGCTCACGCCCATCGTCGCGATCGCGTCGATCTGCTCGGTGACGCGCATGTTGCCGAGCTCCGCGGCCATCGCGCTGCCGGCGCGGGCGGTGACCATGATCGCGGAGAAGACCGGCGCGAGCTCGCGGGCCAGCGAGACCGCGACGAGGCCGCCGACGCGGCCCTCGGCGCTGAACGCGCGCAGCGCGTAGGACGTCTGCAGCGTGACGACCATGCCGCTGAAGACGCCGGTCAGGCCGACGATGAAGACCGACTGCGCGCCCATGAAGTCCATCGCCGCGAGGAACTGGGCGGGGCGGAACGGCGGGCGCACGAGCCAGACGATCGTCTGGAAGGTGAGCGTGACGATGTTGCCGATGTTGTCGAGGAACGCGAGGACCGGCTCCAGCGCCCTGTCGAGCAGCTGGCCGCGGCTGGTCTCAGCGCCTTCCTTCACGGTGCGCTCTTGTACCACGCAACGCCGCCGCGCACGGGGCCGGGCTCGCGACGACCCCGCGCGCCCGCTCGCCCGCGCTGCGACGCGCGCTTCGCGCCGGCGCGTGGATCGAGCCGCCGGTCGAGCCCGCCCGAGGGCGAAGCGATCCCCCGCTCGCCCTCGCCAGGTTCCGGCCGCTCGACGCGCTTCACGCAGCGCCCGGCCCGGCTCCCCGCGATCCGACGGAGCCGCGCTGCAGCTCGTCCTCCAGCGCGGCGAGCACCTCGCCGCTCCGCGCGCCGGTCGCCCTGATCTCGGCGGCGCGGCCGGGCGCGGCCGGGTCCTCGGGGGCGGCGAGGTGGATCAGGAGCGCGTCGCCCCCGAGCGCCTCCACGAACGGCTCGCCCCACTCCACCACGACGAGCGCGCCCTCCGCGCGGCGCTCGCGCAGCCCGAGCTGGGCGAGCTCCGCGGCCGCGCCGTCGCGCGCGCCCTCCGCGATGGACGCGCCCCCGAGGCGGTAGGCGTCGGCGTGCGCGATGGGGACCCGGCCCTCGTGCTCGTGGACGAGCGTGAACGTCGGGCTGGTGATCGGGAGCGCCGGCGGGACGCCGAGCGCCCGGCAGAGGGCGCGGGCGAAGAACGTCTTCCCGGCGCCGAGATCGCCGGCGAGGACGACCAGATCGCCGCCCGCGAGGCGCGCGGCGAGCGCCCGTGCCAGGCGGATGGTGCTGCGGCGGCTCGGCAGCTCGATGCGCATGCGTCAGAACCGGACCCCGGCGCCGAGCGTCGCGCCGACCAGCAACAGGGAGCCGCCCCCCGTGGGAACCCACCGGAGGTTGCCGAGCTGGGCCTCGAGCTGCACCGAGGGGCTCAGCGCGAGCGCGACGTCGAGCGACGCCCCGAGCACCGGGTGGACCTCGAGATCGCCGTGGTACGTCGTGAGATCGGGGCCCACGGCGCCGGGGGCGGACCTGAAGAACGCGCCCGCGCGGAGCGACGGGCCGAGGTGGAGCGGGAACGCGCGCCACGCCCCGTCGTGCGGCGTCAGGCTGGGCGTCAGCAGCAGGCGCGCGCCGCCCTCGAGCCAGCCGGCGAAGGGGCCGGCCAGGTTGCCGCCGCCGACGACGAACAGCTCGAGCCCGCGGTCGCCGGGCGCATAGGCCACGCGCGCCTCCCCGACCAGCGAGGCCGCGCTGCCGCTCGCGCCCGGGAGGCGCGCCGCAGCGATGGCCAGCCCGAGCGACGCGGACAGGGCGACCCGGCGCCCGCCCGAGTACGCCGGCCAACCGCGCTCCGGCCCGAGGGGATACGCCATCAGCACCTCCTTCGCGGGCGGCGCGGGCGGCGGCGCCGGCACGGGGGGCAGCACGATCGCCCCGCCCGCGGACGGAGGCGGGGGCGCGCTCGCCGGAGCGGAGCGCGCGGCGCGCTCCCAGGGGAGCTCGCCGGCGCCGACGCCCTCCGGGCGGAGCAGGACCGCCAGCATCTCCTGCGTCTGCCGGGCCTCTTTACCCCGGTCGACCTCCCTGGCGACCGACTCGACCCGGCCCGTCGAGGCGAGGTACGCCGTGAGCTCGATCCGGGTGGTCGTGACCGCAGGATCGACGGTGCCGGTCAGGACCCAGTCCGCGCCCGTCCGCGCGCCCACCGCGCGGCACTCGTCCGCGCTGTCGGCGACGCCATCGGCGACGTCCTTGAGCGCGGCAGCGACCGCGCCGTCCGGCGCCGTGGTGTGGCCGAGGGCGGCGAGCCCGCGCGCGACCTCGGCCTGGGCGGCGCTCCGGGCGGCCTCGTCGGTGCCCCCGCGCGTGGGGAGCAACGCCACCCGATCGGCGAGCGCGGCAGGGGCGATCGCCAGGAGCGCGGCGGCGGCGGCACAGGAGAGGGCTCGGCGGATCATGCGGCGCCATGCTACGCCCGCCGGCAGGCCGGAGCAGCCCCGGGTCGACGCGCCGGCACGGTCTCCACGCGCGGCCTCGCGCGTCGTGCCCTGCGCTGGCCGGGCGCCGGCCACGTGAGCCGCGTCATTCACCGCGCTTTCGCCCCGCTCATCGCGCTTTCCCGCTCTCGCGGTGGCCGATCACCCGCGGCAGCACGCGCCGCCCGCCGAAGCCGTCCGCCGCCGTCGTCCAGAGCTCCGCCGTCGCGGTGCTCATGGCGCTCGCCGCAGCGAGGCGCCGCGCCTTCACCTCCGCCGGGTCCTCGGTGCCCGTCTTCGGCAGCCGCTGCACGCCGGCCCAGGCGAGCACGCCGGCGTCGCGCCCGAGCGCCGCCCAGAAGCTCGGCTGCGACGGATGGGTGGCGAGCCACGCCGCGAGCGCGGCCGCCGCTCCCGAGCCAGGCGTCGCCCTGGGATCGCCCGCGCCCGGCGGAGGCTGCGCGCCGGAGGGCGCCGCGAGGAGCGGGAAGAGCCCCGCCGTCGCGACGAGCGATCCCGGCGGCGGCGCGACGGCCGCCTCGAAGGCGAGCGCGATCGTCACCGAGCGGGGAGCCGCGCGGAGCGCCTGGTCCGCGCAGCGCGCGTCGCCGGCGAGGATCATCCCGCGGATGGCCGGGGGCCGTAGAGCGCGCGCGTCGAACGTCCCGTCGCAGGGCAGCGCCAGCGCGATGCCGCGCTCGGCCAGCGGCGCGGCCCCGGCGGCGCCCGCCGGCGCGGCCCCGGTAGCGCCCGCCGGCGTGGCCCCCGCAGCGCCCGCCGGCGCGGGGGCCGCGTCCTTCCGGACCTCGGCATCGCCGCCCACGAGCGCCACCGGCTTCGCGCCCCGCTCCGCGAGCGCGGCGGCGAGCACCTCGATGCTCCTCGCGGGCTCCTCGCCCACGACGAAGACGAACGCGCCGTCCAGCGCCGCCGGCTCCGGCGGGTGGACGAGCAGCACCGGGATCGCGTGCGTCCGCGCGAACTTCGCCGCCTCGGTCGCCTGCTCCCGATCGGAGCCGGCGATGAGCACCGCGGCGCCCTCGGCGGTGAGGCTGTTCAGCGCCTCGTCCACGCTGCCCTCGCCGCCGTCATCGCGGCTCACGAGCCGCGCGTCCGAGCCCGGCCGGAGCAGCCCGAGCCCGTGCGCCACGCCGGCGGCGATCTCGACGCCCCGGCGGCGCGACGCGGCCGTGCGCGTCGACAGCAGCAGGCCGACCGTGGGCGGCTCGACGCGCGCGGCCCCCGCGCCGGCCGCGAGCTCGAAGATCGCGTCGCGCTGGGTGCCGAGCGCCGCGTCGGCCCGATCGAGCAGCTCCTTCGCGAGCGCCACGTCGCGGCGCTCGCGGGCGACGATCGCGAGGCGCTCGGCGACCAGCGAGCGCAGGTCGACCTCCGGGCTCACGACCTCGCCGGTCGCCCGCCCGGCGCGGAGCGCCCGGACGAGGTGATCGATCGGCACCTCGCGCAGCTGCGCCCCGATCTGCGCCCGGACGGCGGCGCGCCGGTCGTCGTCGGCCTCGCGCAGCCAGACGCTCATCAGCTCGACCGCCTGCGTCCACGCGCCCGCCTCCATCGCGGCGGCGGTGACCTCCTCGTTGAGGAGCGCGCGCACGTACGCGTCGATCATCTTGCTCACCAGCGGGCGCAGCACCCCGAAGGCGGGCCTCGGCTTGCCGGCTCGCCGGAGCGCCGCGCCGCGGATCACGCGCGCGAGATCTCCGATCGCGCTCCGCCCCGCCGCCTCGATCTCGGTCGCGAGCGCCTCGGCGCGGCGGAGGTCCCCGCGCTCCAGGGCGATCCACGCGAGGTGGACGGTCGCGACGCGCGCGAGGTCGTCGGAGGCGTGGCGCCCCCGGAAGGCGAGGAGCTCCGGCTCGAGCGCGATGCGCTCCGCGCGCGCGCCGTTCGCGAAGCGCGAGAGGAGGGGGCGCAGCTCGGCCTGGGCCGCGGGCGACCCGGCCAGCGCCGGGCTCACCGGCGCTCCGCCCTCCTGCGCGCCGCAGCCGGCGCCGGCGATCGCGGCGGCGAGCGCGAGCAGGGCCGTCGCCGCGATCGCGGCCGCGCGGGCGTGAAGTGGCCGACGTTGCCCGGTGGCGCCGCAACGCGGGCGAGATGCCGCGCCGCCGCTCGACGCGCCAAAGGCAGCGGAAAACCGGCCGGAACTGTTGACTGCGTTCACCTTGACGTCACCCGGGGCATCCCATACACCCGCCGCGCCCGCCTTCCATCGAGGTCAGCGTGTCCGAGGCAACCCCCGCGAGATCGCTCTTTCACGAGAGCCGCCGGTCCTTTCTCCTGCGCAAGCTGCATTCTCTCACCGGCGCCCTCCCCGTGGGCGGTTTCCTGCTCTTCCATTTCTGGACGAACGCGAAGGCGCTCCAGGGGCAGGAGCGGTTCGACGCGGCCGTCGCCGAGATCTCGCACATGCCGTACCTGCCCGTGCTCGAGATCGGGCTCGTCGTGCTGCCGCTCGCGTTCCACGCCCTCTACGGGGTCAAGCTGGTGCTCGAGGGCAAGCCGAACGTCGGCAGCTACACGTTCTCGCGCAACTGGATGTACACGCTGCAGCGGGTCACGGGGGTGCTCGCCTTCGCGTTCATCGGCTTCCACCTCTGGTCGTACTGGGCGCAGAAGTGGCTGGGCCGGATGGCGCCCGAGGAGTTCTACCCGCGGCTGTGCGCCGACATGGCGTCGACCGTCGGCGGCGTCCCGGTGATCGCGCTCGTCTACCTCTTCGGCATCGCGGCGAGCGTGTTCCACTTCGCCAACGGCCTCTGGGGCTTCTGCTTCTCGTGGGGGATCACCGTGTCGCGCCGGGCGCAGCGGATGGCCGCGGTGGTCTTCGGCGCGGTGGGCCTCGTGGTCTTCCTGTTCGGCGCCAACACGGTGATCTATTTCGCCACCGGCGCGCCGTTCCCGGGGACGCCGGGCCCGTCGGCGGAGGGGGGCCGCACCTGCGCGGACATCGCGTCGTCGTCGACCGGTTCCACCGGCGCGCCCGCGCGCGCGTCTGTCGGCGCCGGCGCCGGCGCCGACGTGGGCGCGCCGGCCTCGCACTGACCATCGTATCGGCCGCGCCCTTCCGGGGAGCGGCGCGGGAGCATCGGGATCGAACATGGCCGCGAAGAGCACGACGAGGAGCGAGGGGGGGAAGGTTCGGCGCGTGATCGTCGTCGGGGGCGGGCTCGCCGGCCTGATGACGGTGATCAAGCTGTGCGAGGCGAAGGTCCCTGTCGACCTGATCTCCCTCGTGCCGGTGAAGCGCTCGCACTCGGTGTGCGCGCAGGGCGGCATCAACGCCTCGGTGAACACGAAGGGCGAGGGCGACAGCCCCCAGGTGCACCTCGAGGAGACGGCGTACGGCGGCGATTTCCTCGCGAACCAGCCGCCCGTCAAGGGGATGGCCGAGGCCGCGCCGGGCATCGTGAACATGCTCGATCGCATGGGCGTGCCGTTCAACCGGACGCCCGAGGGCCTGCTCGACTTCCGCCGCTTCGGCGGCACGCTCTACCACCGCACGGCGTTCGCCGGCGCCACGACGGGGCAGCAGCTGCTCTACGCGCTCGACGAGCAGGTGCGGCGGTACGAGCTCGCCGACGTGACCGACGAGCACGGCGTGGCGATCCCGGGCGAAAAGATGGTCCGGAAGTTCGAGTTCTGGGACTTCCTCGAGGCGATCCTCGACGACTCCGGCACGTGCGTGGGCTGCGTCGCGCAGGACCTGAAATCGATGCAGATCCGCGCCTTCACGGGCGACGCGGTCGTGCTCGCGACGGGCGGCTGCGGCATCGTCTTCGGCCGCTCCACGCTGAGCGTCATCTGCACGGGGACGGCGGCGTCGGCGGTCTACCAGCAGGGCGCGGTGTACGCGAACGGCGAGTTCATCCAGGTGCACCCGACGGCGATCCCGGGCGCCGACAAGCTGCGGCTCATCTCGGAGAGCGCGCGCGGCGAGGGCGGCCGCGTCTGGGTGCCGAAGGACAAGACCGACGCGCGGAGCCCGCGGGACATCCCCGAGAAGGAGCGCGACTACCTGCTCGAGCGGATGTACCCCGGCTACGGCAACCTCGTCCCCCGCGACATCGCCGCGCGCGCGATCTTCAAGACGTGCTTCCACGAGGGGCGCGGCATCTGGAGCCCCGCGACGGGCCGGAACGAGAACGAGGTCTACCTCGACCTGACCCACAAGGACGAGAAGTTCCTCCGGTCGAAGCTCGCGGGCATCCTCGAGATCTACGAGAAGTTCGCGGGCACCGACCCGTACAAGAACCCGATGAAGGTCTTCCCGGCGGTCCATTATTCGATGGGCGGCCTGTGGGTCGACTACGAGGCGGACGCGCGGGGCTCGCTCAAGGCCGGGTCGCCGCGCAACCACGCGACGAGCATCCCGGGCCTCTACGCGGTGGGCGAGGTGGACTACCAGTACCACGGGGCCAACCGGCTCGGCGCCAACTCGCTGCTCTCGTGCATCTACGCCGGCATGGTGTGCGGGCCGGCCGTCGCGACCTATCAGCGGAGCATCAAGCGGAGCGCGCTCGACCTGCCGCGCTCGATCTTCGACAAGGCCGAGAAGCGCGCGGAGTCGAGCTACCAGCGCATCCTGACGCAGAACCAGGACGCGAAGCAGCCGGAGAACGCGTACCGGCTGCACCAGGAGCTCGGCGAGACGATGCTGCGCGACTGCACGATCGAGCGCGACAACGCCACGCTCGACCGGGTGCTCGAGAAGCTCGGCGAGCTCGAGGAGCGGGCGGGGCGGATCAAGTGCACGGACACGGCCCCGCGGGTGAACCAGGGGGCGCAGTTCGTGCGCCACCTCGAGAACATGCTGGTGCTCGCGCGGGTCATCGCGCAGGGCGCGAGGAACCGCGACGAGTCGCGCGGGGCGCACTACAAGCCGGAGTTCCCGGCGCGGAACGACGCCGCGTGGATGCGCACGACGCTGGCGCGCCACGAGGAGAAGGGCGCGGTGAGGTTCGTCCGCGAGTTCGACTACGCGTGCGCCGGCCAGTCGATCCACGTGACGGACGCGGTGGACACGTCGCTCGTGACGCCGCGGGAGCGGAAGTACGAGCAGGCGGGCGCGGCTAGCGCGGCGAGCGCGCAAGCGACAGGGAAGCTGTCGCAGAAGAGCGTGTAGGATGGCCAAGGCGAGCGGAGACGAGGCGAACGGGGCGGCGGCGCCGGCGCAGCCGAAGGGCGAGGGCCGGCTTGTGCACCTGCGCGTGCGGCGGCAGGACACCGCGGATCGGACGGAGTCGCGGCGCTGGGAGGAGTTCAAGGTCCCCTACCTGCCGCAGATGAACGTGATCAGCGCGCTGCAGCAGATCCAGAAGGATCCGCGGACCGTGGACGGCAAGGAGGTGGCTCCTGTCGTCTGGGAGGCGGTGTGTCTGGAGGAGGTGTGCGGCTCGTGCACGATGGTGATCAACGGTCGAGTCCGACAGGCCTGCTCGGCGCTCATTGACCAGCTCGCGCCGAAGGGCGAGGTGATCACGCTGGAGCCGATGTCCAAGTTCCCGCTCGTGCGCGACCTGCTCGTCGACCGGAGCCGGATGTTCGAGGACATGAAGCGCGTGCGGGCGTGGATTGACATCGACGGCACGCACGAGCTCGGCCCGGGCCCGCGCGAGTCGCCGGAGCGGCAGCAGGAGCGATATCCGCTCTCCCGCTGCATGACGTGCGGCTGCTGCGTCGAGGCGTGCCCGCAGTACAGCGACGGGACGAAGTTCGTCGGCGCCTTCGCCATCAACCTGGTGCGGCTCTACAACATGCACCCTTCGGGGGCGATGCACGAGGGCGAGCGCCTCGAGTCGGTGATGAGCGAGGGTGGGATCACCGATTGCGGCAAGTCGCAGAACTGCGTCGAGGTGTGCCCGAAGGAGATCCCGCTCGTCGACTCGCTCGCGGCCGTCTCTCGCGACACGACGAAGCGCATGCTGTTCGGCTGGCTGCTGAAGTAGGCGCGCCCCCTCTAAGGAAACAGCGACCCCGTCCCGAGCCCGAGCCCGTTCCCGAGCCCCATCTGCAGCGCGTCCGGCGCGCGCGGCCGCGCCAGCTTGCCCATGCGCATCCCGACGATGTGCGTGATCAGCGTGCAGGCCTGGTGCGCCCGCGCCGTCGCCTCGCACCCCATCCAGGCGCCGAGCGGCTCCCGCTCGCCTTCCTCGCTGTAGCGGATCACCGCGCCGCCCTCGGCGACCGTGATCCAGGCGTTCGCCTGGCGCGGCAGCGAGGCGTGCAGCACGCCGACCTGGCCCAGCGGATCGTCGTTCGGGCCGGTGACCCGGCCGTCCGGCTCGAGCAGCGCCACCGGCTCGGCCTCCAGGCCGAACACGCGCCCGCCGCGATCGACGCTGAGCTGGTGCTCGCCGTTCACGAGGATCTTGCCGTCCGGCATGACGTCGATCGTGAGGTCGGCGAGCGCCCAGCGCGCGCGGGGGATGTCGAGCAGCGCGCCGCCGCGCACCCAGTTGGCGGGGGGCGTCGCGGCGCACGCCGCGAGCAGCGAGAGCGGTACGACGAGAGCGAGGCGTCGCATGCGCCGAGCATACCGCAAGGACGCGCGGCGCGTGGGCCGGCGGGCCAGGGCGGCCTGCTTGTTCTGGAGGATGGATGGAAGCGCGGCGCGTGGGGCGGCGGGCCAGGGCGGCCTTACACCTTCTCGGTCCCGGTCGTGCCGAGCAGCCCCGTCGGCTTCACGAGGAGCACCCCGATCAGCACCGCGAACACAAGGACGTCCTGCAAGCCGGAGTAGGGCGTGAGCTTCGTCATCTCTCCGATGATCCCGATCAGCATGCCCCCGAGCATGGCGCCCGTGATGTTGCCGATGCCGCCGATGACCGCCGCCACGAACGCGCGGTTGCCGATCACGACGCCCATCGTGGGGTACACCTGCGACTGATCGAGGCAGTACAGCACCGCGCCCACCGCCGCGAGCATCGAGCCCGTGAGGAAGGTGAGCGCGATGATGCGGTTCGTGCGGACGCCCATCAGCCGGGCGGCCTCGACGTTCACGCTGAGCGCGCGCATCGCCTTGCCCGTCCAGGTGCGCCGCACGAGCAGCTCCAGGCCGAGCATCACGAGGATCGAGGTGACGAAGATCACCTGCCGCGTGTTCTCGATCGGCAGGAGCTGCGGATAGCCGCGGTAGCGGGCGGTGAAGAGGAGCTGCGCCAGGTTCTGGAGGAGCACGCTCATCCCGAGCGCCGTGACCAGCGGCGTGATCCGGGTGTTCGCGAGGCCCCGCCCCCGCGAGCGCAGCGGCGCGTAAGCCACCTTCTCGACGAGGACCCCGAGGACGCCCGCGAAGGCCATCGCGCAGAGGGTGCCGGCCACGCCCGCGAACAGCGGCGCGCTGCCGCCGCCGAACGCCGCGATCCCGAAGAGCCCGGCGAAGGCGCCCATCATGAAGATCTCGCTATGAGCGAAGTTGATGAGCTTGAGGATGCCGTAAACCATCGTGTAGCCGAGGGCGACCAGCGCGATCATCGACCCCTGGGCGAGCCCTGTGATCAGGGCATTCACGATCTTCTCCATGGAGACCTCTTTAACGCACGTTCCGCACGTTCCGCGCGCTCCTCACGTCCGAGCCAGCGCGCGGGAACGACCGCTACTGCTTCGCAGCCTTCTCGTTGACCGTCGCGTAGTAGGTAAACTGCTTGTCCTTGATCCGGACGATGACGACCGGCTTGTCCGCATTGCGCTCGGCATCGATGGTGATGACGCCCGTCGCGCCCTGGAACCCCTTGGTGTCCTGGATGGCCGCCCGGATGTCGTCCGGCGTCATCGCCTTCGCGCGGCCCATCGCGTCGGCCAGCAGCCTGGCCGCGTCATAGCCCTGCGCCGCGATGCTCGACGGCGTGCGGTTGTACCGCTCCTTGTACTTCTTCACGAAGGCCTGCGAGTTGGGCCAGGGGACGTCCGGCGCGTAGTGGTTCGTGAAGTACGCGCCGTCGAGCTCCTCCGCGGCGTCGCGCAGGAGCTCGTTCGCGTCCCACCCGTCGCTGCCGACGAACATGCTCCCTGGTACGCCCGCGGCCTTGGCCTGCCGCGCGACAGGGGCCATGCTCGTGTAATAGATCGGCGCGTAGATCATCTCGGGGTTCGCCGACTTGAGCTCGTTGATGTACGTCGTGAAGTTGGTCTCCTTCTTGAGGAAGCTCTTCTCCATGACGATCTCGCCGCCTAGGCGCTTCACCTCGTCGCGGAAAACCTTGGCGAGGCCCGACGAGTAGAGGTCGTCGGAGGCGAAGAAGAGCCCCACCTTCTTCTTGCCGAGCGTGTTCACGATGAACTGCGCGCCCATCTGGCCCTGCACGTCGTCCGTGAAGCAGGCGCGGAACACGAACGGGCCGACCTTCGTCACGTCCGGGTTCGTGGACGACGGCGTTATCATCGGCACCTTCTTCTTGTTGGCGACGATGCCGCCGGCGCGCGACCGCGACGAGGCGACCTCGCCGAGGATGGCCAGCACGTGATCCCGATCGATGAGCTGCAGGACCTTGTTGGTCGCCTCCTCGGGCTTCGACTTGTTGTCCTCGTAGAGGACGTGGATCGGCTTGCCCTTGACCCCACCGGCCTTGTTGATCTCGTCGATCGCGAGATCGATAGCCTCCTTCGAGTCGACGCCGAACGCCGTCTCCTCGCCCGAGAGGCTGAAGTAAGCGCCGACCTTCCACTCGGCGTCCTCCTTGGCGTGCTCCGCCGCGTTGCCAGCCGAACCCTCGCTCTTCTTGTCGCAACCGAGCGTCATCGCGCTGAGCGCGAGCGCCCCGGCGATCATCTTCACCAAACCCCGTCGTCCGAGCATGTCGTCGTCCTCCCTGTCGCCGGGCTGCCTCGCGTGGGGTCGCCCGCGGTGGCCATGGCCGCCCACGGAGCGGCTCAGAGCGCGTGTACTCACCGCGTCTACCATTGTCTACGCGGCACGTCAGCACCGTCGGGCCGCGATGCGGTCGGCGTAGAGCATCTTAAGTGTTCGACTTTCCACGGATTCCGGCGGCCGAGCCCGGCGTCGTGGCGCGCGGCGTCGCGCGCCGCGGCCAGCCAACGCGGTGCGCATGGCGGCTAGCCGACGCGGCGACTGGTCAACGGGGTGCACATGGCGGCTGATCAACGCGGCGGCTGATCACCGCGGCGGCTAGCCGGTGCGGCGCGCATGGACGAAGTGCTCGACGTTCCCCTTCGGCCCGCGCACCGCGCTGTCGACCTGGCCGACGACCGAGAAGCCCGCGGCCTCGATGGCCTGGCGCCCGTCGGCGATCGCCGCGAGGCGGGTCGCCTCGTCGCGGATGACGCCGCGGCCGCGGGCGGCGGCCTCGCGGCCCGCCTCGAACTGCGGCTTGATCAGCGCCACGAGATCCCCCGAGGGGCGGAGCAGGCGGGCGATCGCGTCGATGAGGCGGGAGATGCTGATGAACGACGCGTCGACGACGACGAGATCGATGGGGACGTCGAAGTCCTCTCGCTGGAGCTCGCGGGCGTTGACCCGATCGCGCACCTCGACGCGCGCATCGGCGCGGAGCTTGGCGGCGAGCTGGCCGTAGCCGACGTCGACGGCGAAGACCCGCGCCGCGCCGCGCTGGAGCAGGCAGTCGGTGAAGCCGCCGGTCGAGGCGCCCACGTCGACGCACGTCTTCCCGGCGACGTCGAGGCCGTGCGCGGCGAAGGCCGCGAGCGCGTGCTCGAGCTTCTCGCCGCCGCGCGAGACGAACCGGGGGCCGGAGGCGACGTGGACCTCGGCGTCCTCCGCGAGCAGCGTGCCCGGCTTGTCGATGCGGCGCGGCCCCGAGGTGACCTTGCCGGCCATGATCAGCGCCTGCGCCTCGGTCCGCGAGCCGGCGAGCTTCCGGGCGACGAGCAGGGCGTCGGCGCGCACGCGGGTCATGGCGCCTCCGTCCTGGGCAGGGGCGCGGCGAGGCCTGCGCCGCCGGGGGAGGGAGGGACGACCGCGTCGCCGGAGAGCGCCAGGGCGTCGCCGTGGAGCGCCCGCGCGACGGAAGCGAGGCCGTCGCCGATGCGCGGCCCCGGGCGCAGCGCGACATCGGTGTTCAGCGGGCGCAGGCGCCCCTCGCGCACGGCGCGCAGGGATCTCCAGCCGGGCGCGTCCCGGAGCGCCGCCAGCCTGGAGGCGCCCTGCGCGTCGGCGTCGCTCGACGTGCCGTCGAGCAGGACATCGGGATCCAGCGCGAGCAGCTGCTCGACGCTGATCGACGGGTAGGCGCCGCCGCGGGCGATCACGTTCTCGCCGCCGGCCAGCCGGATGAGCTCATCGGGGAAGCTGCCGGGGCCCGCGACGAAGAGGGGCGAGGTGTCGAACAGCAGGGCGGCCCGGACGCGCGGGGCGCCTTTTGCGGCGACGGCCTGCTCGACCGCGCGGCGCCGGGCGCGGATCCGGCCGATCGCCTGCTCCGCGCCGGGCGCCGCGTCGAGCCGCCGCCCGAGCTCCGTGAGCATGTCCTCGATCTGCGCGAGCGACTCGGTGCCGGGGAAGCACGTCGCGATCCCGTGCGCGCGCAGCGACTCGTCGAGCGCGGGCCCCGCGGGGCCGCGGGCACCGACGACGAGGGTCGGCGAGAGCGCGATGATCGCCTCGATGCTCGGATCGGCGTAGCCGCCGACGCTCGGCAGTCCGAGCACCTCGGGCGGGTGGTCGCAGTAGCGGGACCGGCCGACGAGCGCCGCGCCGGCGCCGATCGCGCAGACCGCCTCGGTGGTGCTGGGCGACAGGGAGACGACGCGCGCACCCGCCGCGCGCGCCGGGGCGGTGCGCCCGCACGCCGCGAGCCCGAGCGCCGCGAGCCCGGCGAGCGCGGCCCGCCGCGAGAGCGCGCGGCCCGGCGCGCCCGGCAGGAGCGAGGCCCGCACGGCGCCCGGCAGGAGCGAGGCCCGCACGGCGCCCGGCAGGAGCGCCGCGCCGGCGCTCCGCGTGGAGGAGCGCCGCTCGTCAGCCAAGCCGCTCCCGGCTGCGCCGCCGCCGCAGGCTCGTGAGAGCGCCCAGGCTCGCGGCCCCGAGCACCCAGGGGACCGGCTGCGTCGGATCAGGCCGCGGGCTCACGCTGCAGGACCCGCTCGACTCGTCGTCTGCGGGCGGCTCGGGGACCTTCGCGCAGAAGCCGGGCTCGCCGTTGCAGCTGTAGCCGTCAGGGCACGCCGCAACCTCGTTGCAGGGCCGCGTGCAGGTGCCGTCGAGGCACGCGTTCGCAGGGCACTGCTCCGGCTGTTCGCACGTGGCGCCGACCTCCGCCGAGTACGCGGGATCGGTGGGGTAGCCGGTCGCCCAGGGGGGCTCCTTGTATCCTCCGGCACGGGCGGCGCGCACGGTCGTCTCTTTAATCCATTCCGCCCAGCCGTACACATAGCCATAGATCGGGTACTCGCAGCCCGCGGCCCCGCGCGAGGTCACGCCGATCACGCGGTGCATCAGATCGAGGCTGGGTCCGCCCGAGTCTCCCTCGCAGATGCCGGTGTCCCCGACCCACTCCGTCGCCTTCACCAGCGACGACGGGCAGCCGTCAGCCACGCAGTCGATGAACAGCCTGTCGCGGCGCCGCCGCAGGCCCGCGCCGGTGCTCTCGTCGTTCGTCGCCCCGAAGCCGACCGCGTAGTACTCCTCGCCCTCCACGAGCGGCACGTCGACGCGCGGCACGAGCGGCACGGCCTCGCTCTCCGGGATCGGCTCGTCCAGGATCAGGATCGCCTGATCGTTGCCGCAGAACGCGTCCGTCCCCTCGCCGGGGAGCAGCACGACCTCGCTGCCGCCGTAGAAGCGCGCGTACCTGCCGATCTCCGCGTCGGGCGTCACGAGGATCCGGCGCGCGAGGTGCGTGTCCGTGAACTTCGTCGATCGACAGGTGATCTGGCCGTCGAGCTCATTGGCCATGTCCGACACGCAATGACGGGCCGTCAGCACCACGTTCGGGGCGATCAAACTGCCGGTGCAGATCGCGCCGATCACGTCGTTGTAGATGCCCACGACAGCCCTGTCGCCGTCGTCGAGATATCCGTCCTGAATGGCATCCCGCGCCTCACCGATCTCGTCAGGAGGCGCCTCCAGGGCCGAGCTGCACGCTGTCGCAGCGAGTCCCAGGGCGAGAATCCAGGTGACTCTGGGCAAGCAAAACGACATCGAAAGCCTCCAGATACTGCAATGTCTGCGCGCCGCGGGGTGCCGCAAGGAGCAAAGATTCTAGAGGCGAAGCCGCGGTCGTGCACGCGCGCCGGGCACGATGACCGACTCGGCTCGTTGCTCCCCCCACATAACAGAGAGCTCTTGCAGGATCGGCCGGCGCGCCGCCGCGCCCGGCGCCGCCATGGCGGCGCCAGGGGCGCGGCGGCCGTTCCCCCGTGAAATTCCGCGGGAACGCGCGCGGCCCAGGTGTTGCGGGGCGGCGGGGCCGTGATCGATCCCGTCCTGCTCTTCGGCCTCGCGCTCGCCGCGGGCGCGCCGCTCGCCCTCTCTCCGCTGGCCACGGCGCTCGGCGCCGCGCTCGCCGCGGCGGCGCTCCGCCGCCGGGCCGGCCGCGCCGCGCTCGCCGCCGCCGGGGTGGCGCTCGTCGTGAGCGGCCTCCGCGCCCGCGCGCTGCTCGACGGCGCGGGCGCCGCCTACGATGGCGCCCTCGCGCTGCTGCAGCCGCCGGCGCGCTGCGAGGTGGCGTGCGCCGTCGTCGGCTCGCCGGTCGTGGTCGGGGCGGCGCAGCGGCGCTCCGCGGCGGAGCGCGGCGAGGACGAGCCGCCGGCCTCGCGCATCGACGTGGAGCTCTCCGGCGGGACGTGCGGCGGGCGAGCGCTGCAGGGGCCGCTCCGGGCGCGCCTCTACGGCGCGCCGCTGGACCTCGCCCGGGGCGACCGGCTCGAGGTCACCGTGGACCTCGCGCCGATCCACCTGTTCCGGAACGAGGGGCTCCGGAACGCGACCGCCGCGATCGCGCGGAGCGGGATCGTCGCGAGCGGGACGATCGTCGAGGCGCGGCGGACGTCGGAGGGGCGCGCGATCGACCCGCGCGCGGCCGTCGATCGCGCGCGGGCGTTCGTGCGCGGGCGCATCGAGGCGACGTTCCACCCCGACGCGGTGGCGCTCGGGCGCGCGCTCGTGCTCGGCGAGACCGACCTCGCGCCCGAGGACCAAGAGGCGTTCCGCGAGAGCGGCCTCGCGCACCTGCTCGCGGTCTCGGGGACGCACCTCGTGCTCGCGGTGGCGGGCTTCGCCGCGGCGCTCCGCGCGATCCTCGTCCGCGTCGGGCCGATCGCCGCCCGGTGGGACGCGGGCCGGATCACCGCGGCGCTGTGCGTGCCGGCCGCGTGGCTCTACGCCGACTTCGCCGGCGGCGGCGGCTCGGCGATGCGCGCCGCGGCGATGCTCAGCTGCGCGATGGGCGCCCGCCTCCTCGGCCTCCGTCCGGTGGGCGTCCGCTGCTTTGCCCTCTCGCTCGCGGGCGCCGCCGCCGTGGATCCGCTCGTCGCGTGGGATCTCTCGTTCGGCCTGTCCGCGGCCGCCACCGCCGGGCTGCTCTGGCTGCAGCGGCCGCTCGCCGCGCTGCTCGTGCCCGGCGAGGGGAAGCGCGGCGACGGCGGCGCCGGGGGCGGGCCGGGCGCGTCGCCGCCGCGGGAGCTCGCGCGCAAGGTCCTCGCGCCGCTGGCGACGACGCTCGCCGCCATGTTCGGGTGCGCGCCGCTGCTGCTCATGAACGGGGAGACGTTCCCGCTGCTCGGCGTGGCGGCGAACGTGGTCGCCGCGCCGATCGGCGAGCTCGCGGCGCTCCCGTTCTGCCTCGCGCACGCCGTGCTCTCGTGGGCGCCGCCGGTCGAGCGCGGCTGCGCGCTCGTCGGGTCGGGCGCGCTGCTCGCGGTCCGCGCCGTGGCCCGCGCCTCGGCGGACACCGGCGTGGTGCTGCGCCTGCCCGAGCCGTCGCCCGCCCAGCTGGCCGCGCTCGCCGCCGCGATCGCGCTCGCGTGGGCCGCGGAGCGCCGCGTCCGCCGGCTCGCCGCGCTCGCCGCCGGCGCCGGCGCGTGGCTGCTGCTCGAGGGCGTCGCCACGCGCGCGGGCGCGCCGCGCGGCGTGCTGCGCGTCAACGTCCTCGACGTGGGGCAGGGCGACGCCATCCTGATCGACCTCCCCGAGGGCGGCGCGATGCTCGTCGACGCGGGCGGCTTCGTGGGCAGCCCCGTCGACACGGGCGCGCGCGTGCTCCGGCCGCTCCTGCGGGCGCGCCGCCGCGCGCGCCTCGACGCCGTCGTCCTCTCGCACCCGCACCCCGATCACTTCGGCGGCCTGCCGACCACGGTGGAGGGCGTCGAGGTCGGCGAGCTCTGGGACACCGGCCAGGGCGAGGTCGAGGGCGCGGGCCCGGTCTACCGGAAGCTCCTGTCGGACCTGCGCCGGCGCGGCGTGCCCATCGTGCGGCCCGACTCGCTCTGCGGCAGGCCGCGGGTCCTCTCGGGGGCGACGATCGAGGTGCTCGCGCCGTGCCCGGAGCTCCACCCCGACCGGGGCGCCAACGACAACTCCTTCGTCCTGCGCATCCGTTACGGGGCGCGCTCCGCGCTGCTCGTGGGCGACGCGGAGCACGAGGCCGAGGACGCGCTCGTGGCGCGCTACGGCGCCGCGCTCCACGCCGATCTGCTCAAGGTGGGGCACCACGGCAGCCGGACGTCGACCGGCGCGGCGCTCCTCGCGGCCGTCGACCCCTCGATCGCCGCCGTGTCCTCGGGCGTCCGCAACCGCTTCGGGCACCCGAGCCCGGAGGTGCTCTCCCGCCTCTCGGCCGGCGGCGTCGCGATCGCGCGCACGGACCGCGGCGGCGCCCTGACCTGGCAGACCGACGGCGAGCGCGTCCTCTGGTCCCGCCCGGGCGAGCCGCCGCGCCCGGCCCCCGGTCCCCGCGGCGGAGGGGCCGCCGCCGGACATGCCCTGGAGAACGGTGGGCCGTGAGCTGGAAAAAATCCCCGCTCCGGACGGCTGTCAGCTGGCCTCCCATCCTTGCGCCTGGACGTCCCCTGAGCGACGCTGGGTCGATGTCTCGAAGCGCGATGACGACCACGATCCGCCGCCGCCTGGCGGGCGAGATCGGTCGTATCGACAAGCAGGCGCCCTTCCGCGTCGCGCTGTCTTACCCCTCGCCGTACCGGGCCGGAATGAGCTCGCTCGGCTTCCTCCAGATCTACAAGACCATCCAGGCCGAGCCCGGGATGGCGTGTGAGCGGGCCTTCCTGCCGGACGACGAGGGCCAGGGCGCGGACGGCCCCCCGATCACGTACGAGGGGCTCCGCCCCATCTCCGATTTCCCGGTCATCGCGCTCTCGGTGGCCTACGAGCTCGAGCTCGCCGGGGTCGTCCGCCTGCTCGAGCTGGCAGGGATACCGGCGCTCCGGGAGGAGCGCTCCTTTCGCGATCCGCTCATCCTCGCGGGCGGTCCGCTCACGTTCTCGAACCCGCTGCCGCTCGCGGTGTTCGCCGACGCGATCATCATGGGCGAGGCCGACACCCTGGCCGTGGAGGCGCTCCGCGTGCTTCGGGACGCCTCGTCGCGGGAGGCGGCGCTCGACGCGCTGGCGGCCCTCCCCCACGTCTTCGTCCCCGCGCGCCACGGCGCGGAGATGCCCCCGGTCGCGCAGTGCGACAACGCGCTCCTTCCCGCCTGGTCGCCGATCCGCGCCGAGGAGACCGAGCTCTCGAACATGTTCCTCATCGAGGCGGAGCGGGGCTGCTCGCGCGGGTGCACCTACTGCGTGATGCGCCGCTCGACCAACGGCGGCATGCGCATCGTCCCGAAGGAGCGCCTCCTCGAGCTCATCCCCGAGGACGCGAGGCGCGTCGGCCTCGTCGGCGCCGCGGTCAGCGATCACCCGAAGATCGTCGAGGTGGTCCGGACGCTCGCCGAGCGGGGCTGCGAGGTCGGGCTGAGCAGCCTCCGGCCGGACCGGCTGACCGACGAGTTCGTCGGCGCGCTGCGGCTCGCGGGCTACAAGACGCTCACGACGGCGATGGACGGCACGAGCGAGCGGGTCCGCGAGACGCTCGAGCGGCGCGCCCGGCCCAGGCACCTCCAGCGGGCCGCGGAGCTCGCGCGGCAGCACGGGATGAATCGGCTCAAGCTGTACCTGATGGTGGGCGTCCCCGGCGAGACCGACGCCGACGTCGACGAGTGCGTCTCCTTCGTCACGGAGCTGTCCCGGATCGTGCCGGTCGCGCTCGGGATCGCGCCGTTCTGCCCGAAGCGCAACACGCCGCTCCACGGCGCGCGCTTCGCCGGGATCGACGTCGTGAACAAGCGGCTCGACCGGCTCCGCCGCGGGCTGCGGGGCCGCGCGGACGTGCGGGCCACGAGCGCGCGCTGGGCGTGGGTCGAGGCGGTGCTCGCCGCCGGCGGCGAGGCCGAGGGGCACGCCGTGCTGCAGGCGGTGCACGCGGGCGGCTCGTTCCGGGACTACGAGCGCGCGTTCGAGAAGATCAAGCGGCCGGAGCCGCCGCGCCGCCAGAGCCTGCCGCTGCTCGCGGCGGGGTGAGCGGCGCGGCAGCCCGGCCCGGAGGGTGCCACGTGACGATGAAGACGCTGACCCTCTTCACGCGCGAGCGCTGCCACCTCTGCGAGGAGGCCCACGCCGCGCTCGAGCGCGTGCGCGCCCGGCTGCCGTTCGAGCTCGCCGTCGTCGACCTCGACCGGGAGGCCAGCCCGGAGAAGCGAGCGCTGTACGACTGGGAGGTCCCCGTGGTCGAGCTCGATGGGCGGAAGATCATGAAGTACCGCGTCGACGAGCGGCGGCTCGAGCGGCTGCTCTCCGGCCCGGAGTGAAGCGCCGCGTCGAGGAGCGGGGGCGGGGCGTTTCGGCCCGCTTTCGCCCTGCGCCGCGCTACGCTATGCGAACCCCCGTGAAGTGGACGACCATCGCGCAGCTCGCCTTCATCCTCGTCGCTGCCGTCGCCGTCTACGGCTTCGTGCACGCCGCGCAGAATGACCAGCGCACCACCGGCTGCGAGGCCATCTGCGCCCTGCGCCCCGCGTACGCCGGTCGGAACCGGCTCGCGCCGGACTTCGAGCTGCCGGACATGAACGGCAAGCCCGTCCGGCTGTCGTCCTTCCGGGGCAAGACGGTCTTCCTGAACTTCTGGACCAAGACCTGCGCCCCGTGCCTGCAGGAGATGCCGGCGCTCGCGGAGCTCGGCAGGATCGCCCAGTCGCGGAAGGACATCGTCGTCCTCACCGTCTCGACCGACGAGGGTCCGGACGACGTGCGCGACGCGCTCAAGGTGGCCCTGAACGGAGACCCGCCGTTCCCGGTCCTCTTCGACCCGGAGTCCAAGGTCGTGATGGACCAGTACGGCACGCAGCTCTACCCGGAGACGTGGATCATCGACCCGAACGGGATCATCCGGGCCCGCTTCGACGGCGCGCGGGACTGGTCGAGCAGCCTGGCCATCGAGGTGGGCGAGATGGTCTCGCGCTGGGGCAGCTGCCCGGCCGATATCTACAAGAGCAAGCCGCGCGCCGGGTCCGTCGACGTCTGCACCGACGATTCCTGAGCGGGCTTCCCGCGCCGGGGCGATCAGGCCAGGCATACGGGGTGTGGGCGCGCTCGCCGCTTGGCGCACCCGCGAAAGATCGTTATGTGAGTCACCCATCATGACCGCCCGGAGGCCGACGTCGCCGACAGCGCACCCGCCGCAGCCGCCCGCAACGGGCGAGGGGGGCGACGGGAGCGCCTCGGACGAGCGGGTCGCGGCGGCGCGGCAGGCGCTGCTCGAGGGGGTCGGCGCCGAGATCGCCGCGTCGTTCCCCGGCATCACCCGGCTGGGTGGGCAGGTCGTGGCGGCGCTCTACCTGGCGGACGAGCCGCGCTCGATGGACGAGCTCAGCCAGGAGCTCGGCCGCTCCAAGAGCAACATCTTCGCCAACCTGCGCGGCCTCGAGGCGGCCGGGATCATCGAGCGCCGGCGGGAGTCGGGCGCGCGGCACGACTCGTTCGCGCTGCGCGGCAAGTACCCCGACGTGATCGTCGGCGCGTACCTCGGCCGCCTGCGCCGCGTGGTGCAGGACAAGCGCGCCCTCGCGCGGCGCGCGCTCTCGCTGCTCGGCGACGCGCAGGGCGCGGAGGCCGACGCGATGCGCTCGCGGCTCGACGACCTGTCGCGCAAGTACGACCTGTTCGCCGACCTGATGGAGCAGCTCCTGCCGTCGATCGACGGCCCGGTCGATCTGGAGCGGCTGATCGCGCAGGTGCCCGAGGCGATGGTCCGCTCCCTGAACGCGGCGGCCCGCGTCGCCTGGGCCGCAGGCGACGCGATCAGCCGCCTGAGCGGCCGATCGGGGCGCAAGAAGTAGCGGCGGCCCGCGTCACCCGCGCGGCGGGCAGTCCCGCATCTCGATGAGGATGCCGGTCGACGTCTCGATCCGGTGCATCAGGTTCACCTCCCGCGTCACCGGGGACGGCGTGATCGGGCTCGGCGCGGCGCCCACGATCATCGGCCGGTCGGGGTCGCCGTCGACGAAGACCATCAGCACCTCGATGCCGGGCTTGAGCGGGAAGTGGATCCCGTAGTTCGGCCCGGCGTGCGGCTGGATCATCCGCACGAGCCGCGACGGAAACGCGCGCGACGCGGGATCCCCCGCGTCGAAGTGGAAGCGCACCCGGTAGCGCCCCTGCTCGTCGATCGGCGAGACCTCCCCGATCTCGCCGTCCGGGAGCGGCTCCACCAGCGCCGTCACCACCCCGTGGATCTTCGGCCGCGGCGCCGCCCGCGGCGGGCGGTAGGCCTGCGTGGCGCGCACCAGGCGCGCGCGGTTGACGTACTCCTGCTCGCCGCCGGCCCCGCCCTCGATGGCCACCGGCTGCACCGCGCGGTGCTCGACCTCGACGGCCAGGAACCGCTCGCCGTCGAGCCGCGGGTGGCCCTCGAGCGCGAAGACGGCCCCCGGGATCAGCCGGAGCTCGTCGCTCTGGCACTCGAAATAGCGGCTCGACGAGGCCCGCTCCTCCGCGCGGATCCGCGCCAGCTGCTGGCCCTCCTCCGGCGTCTTGTGGTGGGCGCCGTACTCGACGACGCCGCCCCCGAGGCCCGCCGGCGACTCGTGCGCCGCCGTCATGTCGAGCCTTGGCGTCCGGTAATTGTACTCCTGCATGACGTACGTCGCGGGGAAGGCCCTGGCCTGCTCCCTGAGCTCGAACATGTCGCGCCGCTCGCCCCGCGGCCGGAACACGACCGCGTCTCCCCCCGGCAGCGGCTGGAAGCCCGTCGGCTCGTCGGTGAACACCATCACGTCGCGGCCCGACTCGTGCTCGAAGAAGAACGAGATCCCGAGGTGCTCGGCGAGCCGCGAGATGAAGGCCAGATCCGTCTCCTTGTACTGGACGATCATCTCCCGCTGGGGGTGATCGCGGTAGAGGCGCATCACCACGTCCTCGGGCCCGAGCCCCACCATCGCGAGCTTGTGCTGGATGAGCTCTGGCACGCTGATGTCGAGGAAGACCTGCTGGAGCTCCACCAGCGTCGCGCGGAACGCCCGCGGCGCGAGCCGGAGCCGGTAGGAGCGGAGAGCCGTCTCCGTCTCGTGCCGGTCCTCCACCTCGGCGATCATGCCGTGTACGGTCCGCTCGTCCGCGCCCTCGACCTCGAACACGAGCGACGCCGCCGCCCCCAGCACCTGTTCGATCGAGAGCTCGGCGCCGTCGCTGCACACGACATCGATGTCGAACGAGAAGAGCTGGCCGATGGCCTCTTTGCCGTGCACCCCGCGCACCCGGAGGAGGTCGCAGGAGAAATCGCTGGAGTCGAGCCGCAGGATCGGCGCCTGCCGTGCCCGGTCCCGGAGCGCGGCCGTCGCCTCTCGAAGCGCTTCCATCGGCGCCGCGCGCGGCGGGCGCAGCACGGATTCCGCTGCGCCGAGCCCGCGGAACGGCAGGTGATCGGGCGCCCCTGGGCCGCCCTGGGACGGCGGGAGCTCCCGCAGCCCTCCGGCGCTCGCCCCCGGGCGCAACGGCGGGAGCTCCCGCGGCCCTCCGGCGCTCGCCCGCGGCGGCGATGGCGGCACCTCGCGAGGCCCTCCGGCGCTCGCTCGCACCGGCGCCTCGAGGAGCTCTCGGTCGTCCGGAGACGGCGCTGGCGGGGGATCCTCCACCGGCCCGGCCGCCTCCTCCGGGCTCTCGGCGCACGCCGCGCGCGCGATCGGCTCGCTGCACGGGGGCCCTGCGTCCGGGGCCTCGCGGATGCGCGCGGCGGGGGACGCCGTGGCCATCGTCACGGCGCTGGGCGCGCGGTGCGCCGTCGCGGCCGTGGGCTCACCGCACGGCGGGGCGGCGGCGGGTGGGGACGGCTCGCTGCACCTCAGGGGTTCCGTCGGCTCTCGGTTCATCGTCGCGCCTCCTCCGCGGCTCGCCTGGTACTGTACCCGACGCGGAGGCACGCATGGGTACGCGCGAGGGTGAGGGTATCAACGGGAAATACCTCCTCATCGAGGTCCCGAATTTCAACGACGCGGCGTCCGACGCCGAGGCGATGGGCTCGTATCTGCGCCTCGGCGCGGTCAAGGACCCGAGCCTCGCCGGAAGCCCGGGCGCGCCGAGGGCGACCGGCGAGGACCTCGCCGCCCGGGTCACCTCGTTCATCGACGACACCCGGAAGCGCGACGGCTGCCCCGATTTCCTCCCCGAGGCCGAGCGGCAGGCCGAGACCGCAAAGCTCCACACCAAGGGCGGCTGGCGCGACCACTCCGACGGCAACCGCATCACCACCACGCGCGGCGACAAGGTCGAGGTCATCAAGGGCAATTACCGCATGCTCGTCCTCGGTCGGCAGGAGGACACCGCCGGCTGGGACGTCTCCGGCGGCCATATCCAGGACGCCACCGATCTCTGGACCGCCGCCACCACCATCGAATGGGTCCAGAACTACAACGGCACCTGGAAGGTCACCGAGAAGACCGAGAAGGGCGACGTCGACACCACCTATCACGGCGACACGTTCGATCGCTTTTATGGCAACAAGCAAACGAGCATCACCGGCTCCGAGGCCCCCACGGCCGAGCGGCCGAACCCCACGTGCCTGAGCTCCACCTGGGCGCAGCGGATCGAGTCGTACACCGGCTCGGCGGCCTGCCCTGTGCCGCTGATCTCCGACGAGACCTGGGCCGATCAGATCGCCAGCAAGACGACGGCGACCGCGATCAGCGACGAGACCACCGCGCAGACCATCTCCAGCACCACGAGCGCCACGTCGATCAGCGACGAGACCGCCGCCAGCACCGTGTCCAGCACGACGACCGCCTCGCTCGTGTCGGATACCACCATCGGCGAGGTCCAGTCGGTGACCCTCGGCAATACGAGCGACGTCACCATCGGCAATGCGGCGTCGATCACCGTCGGCGCCACCGAGGAGGTCACGATCGGCGGGCTGGTCGAGCTGACGATCGCGGCCATGCTCGAGGTCTCGCTCACGGCGGGGGTCTCGATCAACATGGGCCCCAAGGCCGAGCTCAACCTGACCAACCGGCAGGAGCTCTCCCAGTTCCGCACCAACGTGAAGAACATCTGCGCGAGCGTCTCGTCGGCCGAGTCGGTGAGCACCGGGGCGTACAGCGTGATGTCCGGCGTCATCAACCTGTTCTGATGCAGACCCGGAACCTCACGCCCTTCCCCTTCGGCGCCAAGGTCTGCTCGCGCAGGCCGCCGCAGCCCGAGGTCGTCCTCGTCGTCCGCGGCCGGTTCTCGCTCCGCCTGGGCGAGCCGCTCGCGCCGCTGGAAGGGCAGCTCGCGCAGGGGGCGCTGACCGCCGAGACCTTCGAGGGAGGCGACGGCGAGCGCGACGGCGAGCGCACGTACCCCGGCGATTTCGCCGACTGGAAGCCGGCCGCGGATCTCCTGCTCCGCGGCGCCTGCCACCCGCCCCCCGGCGAGCCGCAGCGCGAGCACCCCGTGGGGTTCGCGGTCGGGAGCTGGTCGAAATCGCTGCTCGTTCCGGCGCCGCGCGAGGGCCGCCAGGTGCCCGCGCCCTTCGGGCCGATCCACCCGGACTCGCCCGAGCACCGCCGGATGCTCGGCAAGGAGTACGGCCCCTCGTACCGGAAGGCTCGCGCCCCCTGGTACGCCGAGGATTTCGACTGGGCCTATTTCCAGGCCGCCCCGCCGGATCAGCGCCTCGCCGGCCACCTGCGCGGCGACGAGGAGGTCACGCTGCTGAACCTCCACCCCGCCGCGCAGACCGCCTCCTTCCGCCTGCCGGGCCTCCGGATCCGCGCGGTCGTCGAGGACGCCCAGGGCCGCGTGCAGGACGCCCGCATGAGCCTCGACACCCTCTTCGTCGAGCCGGACGCGGGCCTCGTGACGCTGACCTGGCGCGGCCACGCCGAGGTGGCCGAGGACGATCTCGCCGACGTGCGCGCCGTCGTCATCGCCGCCGAGCCGCTCTCGGCTGCGCCGCTGCCGCTCGACGATTACCGGGAGAAGCTCGCCCAGCTCGCCCGCGATCCGCGCGGCCTCGAGGACCTCCCGCCGGAGGTGCGCGACGCCTACGACCTCGTCCGCGACGGCGCGCCGCGGCCGCCGCGCGCCGCCGCGGACGAGGCGGATCCGGTGTCGAAGCTCCTCGCCGAGCGGCTCGGCGGCCTCCACGCGCCGGAGCAGGACCGCGTGCGGCAGCTCGTCGCGAAGCTCCGGGCCCTGCGCACCCCCGAGGGCGTCGACCTCGAGCGCACCGTCGCCCAGGCGCTCGCGCGGCTCCCGGCGCAGCGGCAGGCCGCGTACCTCCCGGCCGCGCCCGCGGGCACGCCGCGCGTCCCCATGGGCGGCGCGCTCGACGCGCTCGTCGCGCGCGTCGAGAAGCTCCGGCGGGACGCGGCCGCGCGCGGGACGGCGCTCGAGGGCGTCGAGCGCCTCGACGCGCTGCTCCGCGATGCCCGCCTCCGCGAGATCGTCCCCGGCTACCGGCTCCCCGGCGAGGCCGCGGCGCCGCCGCCCGAGCCCGGCCCCGGCGCCGACCTCTCGGGGCGTGATCTCTCCGGGCAGGATCTCTCGGGCCGGGACCTCTCCGGGGCGAAGCTCTCCGGCGCGCTCCTCTCGGGCGCGAACCTCGCGGGGGCGAACCTCTCGAACGCGGATCTCTCGCGGTCCGTGCTGTTCGAGGCGAACCTCGAGGGCGCCGCGCTCCCGGGCGCCGATCTCTCCCAGGCGAACCTCACCGGCGCGCGCGCCGCGGGCGCCGATCTGCGCGGCGCGACGCTCGATCAGGCCATCTTCACCCGCGCCGATCTCGCCCGCGCCCGCCTGGCGAGGGCGCGGGGGCGCGGCGCGCTGCTCGACGAGGCCGACCTGCGCGAGATCGACGGGGAGGAGCTCCACCTCGACGGCGCCGTCCTCCGGGGGGCGAAGCTCGATCGGGCCTCCTTGCGGGGCGCGTCGCTCGTCGGGTGCATGTGCGCCGGATCCTCCGCGACGGACGCGGATCTCACGGGCGCGTCCCTGCCGCGCACGAGCTTCACCGACGCCGATCTCCAGCGCGCCACGCTCGTGGAAGCGCGCGGCGAGGGCGCGGCGCTGCTCCGGGCGAAGCTCGACGGCGCCGATCTCCGGTATGCGTCCCTCCCGCGGGCGCACCTCTCCTGGGCCTCGGCCCGGGGCGCGCGCTTCGCGTGCGCGGTCCTGCGCGGGAGCCGCTTCTACCGCGCCTCGCTGGAGCGCGCCGACCTCGCGCAGGCCGACCTCTTCGGCGCCGACCTGTGCAAGGCGCGCCTCGACGGCGCCTCCTTCGCCGGGGCCAGCCTGTACGGCGCCCGCCTCGAGGGCGCGAGCGCCGCCGGCTGCGATTTCAAGGGGGCGAACCTGCGGCGCTCGAGCCTGGAGGGCGCGTGAAGAGCGTCGAGGAGCTCCTCGACCGCATCCGCTCCGGCGCGCCGCTCCACGGCGCCCGCCTCGACGGCCTCGACCTCTCGGGCCGGGATCTCACGAACCTCGATCTCTCCCGCGTCAAGTTCCTCCGCGCCAGCCTGCGCGGCGCGCGGCTCGCGGGCAGCGCGCTCTCGGGCGCGCACTTCGTCGAGTGCGACCTGCGCGACGCGGACCTCGCGGGCTGCGCGCTGGACGGCGCGCTCGTGCTCGGCTCGAACCTCGAGGGCGCGCGCCTCGCCGGCGCGACGCTCACCCGCGCGAAGCTCTCGTACCAGCGCCTCGCCCGCGCCGATCTCTCCGGCGCGACGATCGTCGAGGTCGAGGCGGTGGGCTCGGACTGGTCTGGCGCCCGGCTCGTCGGCGCGACCCTCTCGGGCTCGCGCCTCGACCTCGCGAACCTCGAGGGCGCGGATCTCACGGAGGCCCGCGTCGCGCGCGCCTCGTTCACCCGCGCGAACCTCCGCCGCGCGCGCCTCGCCCGCGCCCGCGTCGAGGCCGGCGCCTTCGTGGGGGCCGATCTCGGCGGCGCGGACCTCGACGGCGCGGAGCTCGACCGCGCGGTCTTCGTCAAGGCGGACCTGCGCGGCGCCCGCTTCCCGAAGCGCATGCACGGCGTGGTCCTCGACGAGGCAAAGCTCGGCCGGCCCGAGCTCGCGGGCAAGGACCTCGCCGGGACCGACCTCACGGGCGCGGATCTCTCCGGCCTCGACCTCGCGGGCGCGGATCTCTCCCTCTGCTCGCTGCGCGGCGCCGATCTGCGCGGCGCGAGCCTGCGCGGCGCCCGCCTCGAGCGCTCGATCCTCTCGGACTGCGATCTCACCGGCGCGGACCTCCGGGGCGCGAGCCTCCTCGGCTGCGACCTCTCGCGCTCGATCCTCCGCGGCGTGGACCTCTCGGGCCGCGATCTCGAGTCGGTGATCCTCATCGAGGCCGATCTCGAGGGCGCCGATCTCACGGCCGCGCGCCTCGTCCGCTGCATCCTCGACAGGGCGCGGCTCTCCCGCGCGAACCTGACGCGCGCGGTGCTCCAGCAGGCGCTCCTCCGCGGGGCCGCGCTGGAGGGCGCCGTGCTCGGCAAGACGATCTTCGATCGCGTCGATTTCACCGGCGTGGATCTGCGCGCCGTCTCGTTCGCCGGCCTCACGGTGCACCGCTGCGCCTTCATGGAGGCGAACCTCGAGCGGATGAGCCTCCGCGACTGCGATTTCATGGGCAGCGATTTCTCGAAGGCGAACCTGCGCGGCGCCGATCTCGAGGGATCCATCCTGACGCAGGCCAGGCTCCGCGAGGCCGCGCTGGACGGGGCGAGCCTGCCGAACGTCGTGGCGAAGGCCGCCTATTTCGGCGGCGCCTCGCTGCGCGGGGCGAAGCTCTCGCGGGCGATGCTCCGGTACGCCACGTTCACCCGGGCGGACCTCGACGGCGCGAACCTCGCCGCCGCGGATCTTCGGGACGCGATGCTCGATCATGCCGACGCCCGCGGCGCGCTCTTCCTCTCGGCGCGCCTCGAGCGCGCGAACCTGTCGCACGCGCGGGTCGAGGAAGCCGACTTCAGCGAGGCCGATCTCGGCGGCGCCAACCTGCACGCCCTCCACGACAAGGGCGCGCGCTTCTCCGGCGCGAGGCTGCTCGGCGCGCGCCGGACGGACGTCGACCGGCTGGAGGCGGAGGCGTACACGCCCCCGCGTCCGCCGCGATAAGAGCGGAAGGAGCGGACACGTGCTGCCTGCGAGCAACAACGGCGCCGGGATGAACATCGGGTTTCCGGACGTGTGCCTGACGCCGGTGGGGCCGGTGGTGGTGCCGATTCCGTACCCGAACTTCGCGCTCAACGCGATGGCGGTGAATTTCTCGGTGAAGGTGAAGGTGTCGATGATGAACGCGCTGAACCTCGGCACGACCATCCCGATGACCTTCGGGATGGAGCCCGGGGTGGCGCACCCGCTCTACATGGATTTCGGCGCCTACGTGGCGGGCAATCCCAAGGTGATCATCGAGGGGTTGCCGGCGATCAACCTCACGTGTCCGACGACCGGGAACGCCGGGAACAACGCGGTGGGCGCGGTGCTGGTGCCGAGCGCGGTGAACGTGTTCTACACGTGCGCGGCGGCGCCGGCGGAGGTGCTCGCGGGCGCGGGGAACGTGGAGCACGCGCTGCTGAGCGATGGTGTCGGGGTGATCCGGATCCGGGTGTTCTCGCTGGACGTGCCGGCGCTTGTGTACCGGGCGATGCGGGCGCTCGAGGCGGAGGGGATGCGGGAGCTGGTCATCGATGTACGGGACAACCCTGGAGGAGAGCTGCGGGCGTTCGTCGAGCTCGCGGGGGATTTCCTGCCGGCGGGGAGCGTCGTGGCGACGGTGACCGACGGTGACGGGGACGAGATGGTCTATCGCTCGCGGCAGGAGGAGCCGTATACGGTGCCCGTGACGATCCTGGTGAACCGCGGGACGGCGTCGGCGGCGGAGCTGTTCGCGGGGTGCTTGAAGGCGCACGGGCGGGCGGGGATCGCAGGGGAGAGGACTCACGGCAAAGGCGTGGGGCAGGCGCTCTGCGCGGGCGAGGGGGGCGCGCGGATGGCGGCGGCGGTGCGGGTGACGTTGCCGGGCGGCGCGGAGGTGCAGGGGGTGGGTGTGGACCCGGATCCTGGCGAGACGGCCGCCAGGGGGTGGCCGGGGTGAAGAAAAAGAACAAGAAAAAGAAGCAGAATAGCCCCGGCGGCACCTCGATACCGCTCAACAACGCGACGGCCGGTGGGGGAAATGCTGCCACCAGAACGCTTTCAGTCACCGCGTACCTCCCCACCACGCAGACGGCGATAACCCTGGGAGCCCCCGCGACGGTCCTGGCGACCGTGGGGGCGATGGTTGCAGGCCCGGTTGGCGCGGGCCTGGGCATCCTGGCCGGCGGGGTCGGCGGGGCATTGGTCCGATGGTATCGGGGAGGGGCGGCTTCCCAGCCGCCGCCTCCGCCAGCGCCGGCCCCGCTGCCGCCTCCGCCGGCGCCGCCTCCGCCAGCGCCGGCCCCGCTGCCACCTCCGCCGGCATCGCCGCCGGCGGCGCCGGCCCCGCTGCCACCGCCGCCGACGACGACGACAGTGCCGCTGGTACCGCCGACGACGGCGGCACCGCCGCCGACAGCGCCGCCGCCGCCGTCGCCGGAAGAGGTCGAGCATCACGCTCTGGTTGGATTGGCCAACTACTTGAAACGTGAGCTCGAGTCGGCGTCGCGATCCGCTGATCCTGCGCTGAGCGCATGGGCCAAGGGCAGGCTCGCCATCCTCAGCACCGCTCCCGACGCCTACTTCTGGGGTACGGGGCAGCAGGCGACTGCCAGGGGAGAGCTAGAGCAGCTGCGAAACCACCTCATGCACCAGCAAAACGCGGCGGACGCGCGCGCGCACGCCGTCGCCCTCCGGCGCGCGCGGTTCGAACCGAATGACTCCGGCACCTGGGAGATGAACCCGGTGCAGTACCTGAACGGCATCACCGAAGGTGATATCCGGGCGTCACCCGAGGGCGATCGGATCCTGAGAGACCTCGGGCGCGGCCAGCTCAACGATCGGCACCATCGCGCCGCCGAGGGCAGGATGTCGCACCAGCACCTCTCGACCGGATCGCGCGGCATAGGGTTCATCTATGTCCAGCAGCCGGACGGAACGGTCACGCCGTACGTGGTGGATCTGGGTGACAAGCTGCCCGACAACACGTACCGGTGGGATCATGGGGGGACAGGCTATGTGCCCCCCCGTCCAGGCGGTCTGTAGGATCCGACAGGTCGGCGCGGCGCTGGTCGTCGCGGGTGGTGGCCGTGACGAACAGGAAGAAGAAGCAGCAGAGCCCCGGGGGTACGTCGAGACCGCGGAACAACGCGACCGGCGGTCGGGGAAAGTCTGGCACCAAGACCCTATCCGTCACCAGAAGCCCGAAGAAACGCACCGGCGACCAGCCTGCCGGGCCCGCAGCACGCCGCCAACGGTTGACGAAGGCGGAGGACGGCACCTGGCGCAGGTCGGCGCTCGCACAGACGTTCGGCTTCTCCGATCCGGAGCCTGGGTACCGGAAACGCAATCAGCAACGCGTGGACTCGGCGCTCGTCGCCCAGTACCACAATGGCACCCCGAGCAATCCTCCGATCGTTCAGCCGTCACCGCCGCCTCCGAATCCGCCACCGCCTCCTCCTCCGACTCCGCAGCCCGGGCGTGTCACGATCCCGCCGGGAAGACCCCAGGGCGTCTTCGACGCGGTCTACCATGGCTCAGCCATCTTCCGGGCGATGGTCGACCGGGTTCTCCAGGACGGCGACGTCGAATACATCATCACCAACGACAACGTGTCTTTCTACGATCGAGCCGGGAATCGGCGCATCATCTCCATCGGCCTCAATCTTCCCGGAGGCGAGCATCGCACCGACTCCGATATCATCTTCGAGATGTGCAATGCATGGGCCGACGCGACGGGCCTGAAGCCCGGCATGAGCAGCTTCGTCGATCCCGAAGCCTACGGGAGGGCGGTCGAGCGCTCGGAGTGGGAGGCGGCGCAGCGCCATTACCAGATCATGAAGGAGATGGAGCAGCTGGATCGCGGCTACGCGCTCTTGAACCGGTTCGCGCCGGGCTTCGAGAGGCCGGACCGCCCCTGGACGGACTTCCAGAACTACTACGATGACCAGAAGAACTCCGGTCACACCGATCACATCATCCAGCACCACCCGAGCTACCCAGGCCCCTGAGGCGGCTGGTGGCCAGGGCGATCGGCGCCCGGGAAGCTACCGAGGAGGAGTTCCTCCCCGTCGACCGTCATCGTCTCCTCGGTCAGCTTCGCCGCGCTCTCACATGACACTGCAGATAGCGCACTTCTGCCCGTGATGGTCGTCTGCCTCCGCGTCGTGCTCGTCCTTCGCCTCGCCGCCGGGGGTCGGCTCGGGCGGCGGCGACTTCGTGACCGAGATCTTCTCGAACACGACGATGCCGTCGATCCAGGGCTCTTGGTCAGGCGGCCTCGTGCCCGCGCCGTCCTTCGTCACGGTGTCGATCTCCTTCCCCTTGCGCTTCCATTTCCGCATCTTCTCTTGCCATCGCTCCGGGAAGTCACGCGCCTTGCAGGCGATGTTCGCCCAGGGGTCGATGATGATCGCCTCGCCCCAGTCGTCGAAGTCGCCCGGATATCCGCCGTTCTCGTCGGCCTCCGGCGGGTTCAGGACGACGAAGGCGTGATCTCCGCTCGCGAAGCCGCCGTTATCCGCGGTGGGCAGCCGCTTGCCGAGGCGCACCATGTCCACCTCCGCGCCGTGGGCTTCCTCTGGATGGGAGAGGAGCCAGATCGTCAACGCGGAGAGCTCGAGGCAATTGCCGACCTTCTCCTGCGCGACCCGCGCTCCAAAGGCCCGCACCTGGTTCATGCTCATGTGCAGCGGCGACGTGCCCGTCTTGGCCCTTGTATACGCCATCTGCCTTGCGTTGACCCAGGCCGCATAAGAGAGCTCTTTCTGACGTGCCTTGTCCCTCGTGTCCTCTCGCTTGTTGATGGACTTGAAGGGCCACCACGTGAGCTCCGCGATGGGCGGAGCGGTCGGTTCGGAGATCGTCTTGCGCGCAGCTTTCATGATGCGCTCTGCCACGTCGAGGAGAGCGCCGCTCCGATCGACCCGGAGGTCGAGCACCTGGAGCTCGAGCCCGGTTTCGCGGCTGTTCGACGAGGCATGGTACGCCTCGAGCGCCGTCTTCTGGGCCAGATCCAGCACGGAGCCTGGCGTGCTCCGGTTCGGCGGCTCGGGCTCGCTCTCTTCGTCCTTCGTCTCGCCGGTTTCCTTCGCATCGGGGGCGTCGGTCCGGGTCTCGGTTTGCGCCTGGATCGATTGTGAATTGCGGAGGGTCGCCGCGCCGCCCTCCGTCTCGGTCGCGGCGTCCGTCCCGAGCTTGTGCCCGCTGTGGCTCAACCGCCTGGCTTTTTTCATGCGCGTCCTCCCTGTTTACCCGAGGTGGATCTCCTTCCCGTTGATCGTCATCGTCTCCTCGGTCAGCACCGTCGCGCTCTTCGCCTTCGTCGTCGCCGACCCGTCCACCACCGTGTGGCTCTCGCGCGCGTGCAGGCTGAACAGGTCCGTCACGCGCTGGACGAGCGACGCCGCCTTCTGCACGAGCGACCCCGCGAACACCCGCACCTTGTCGCCGTGCAGGTCCACCTCCGGACCCCGGAGCTCCACGCCCCGGTCCCCAGAGAGGCGCAGCGCGCCGCCCGCCGCCCGGACGTCGACGTCGCCCTGGAGCTCCAGCGTCACCTTGCCGGTCCCGTGCAGGACGCCGATGACATAGAGGCGCGCGCCCCGGCCGATCACGAGGAGCACGTCGCCCACCGCTGGCGCATAGGGGATCGCCAGCGCCATCGTCGCCTCGGCGCTCTCCCCGTCCGGCAGCTCGACGACCGCCGCCTGTCCGCGGGCTTCCAGCACGTGCGCCGGCCCCAGGTATTCCTCGGCGCGCGCGGACGTGGCGCGCTCCCGAACCACGGCTCCCTCCGACATGGTTGGTCCCTCCATCCTTGTTCCGGCTCAGTCCTTGCGGAAGCGCTTGTACAGGCTGCCGAGGAGGTTGGGCCGCTCTTGCTTCGGCGCGGACGGCGCCGGAGTCGGCGCGCGCGGCTCGGGTGAACGCTCGACCTGCGGATCGCGCTCCGGCGCGGGCAGCGGCTCGGAGGCGCGCGCGGGCGCGGGCGTGGCGACCGGCGCAGGCGCGGCGGCCTGCGTCGGCGCAGGTGCAGGCGCGGCGGCCTGCGTTGGCGCAGGTGCAGGCGTTGCGATCTGCACGGGCGTAGGCCCAGGCGCGACGTCTTGCGCGGGCGACGGTGCCGTCTGCGCAGGCGCAGGCGCGGCCTCCGGCTCGCTCAGATCGACCGTGCCCTCCAGCGGCGACGCGATCGCCGGGACCGCCGCCGCGCCGCCCGCCGCCCACGGCGCGCTCGGGCGCTCGCCGCCCTCCCGCTCGCCGCGCGCCCCGGCAGGCGCGATCGGAAACGGCGCGCTCACCGCGTCGTCCTGGCCCGGGCCTCGGACCCTCACCGGCGGCAGCGGCACGGTGCGCGCCTCGCGCGGCCTCCGCTCGCTCCCCGTCGGCGGTAGCGTGTCATCGAGCGGGAACGTGCCCTCGAGCGGGTGCGCCCCCTCGCGCGCCGGCTCTCGCCCGGCCGCGACGCCCGCGACGCTCACCGGCGCATCCACGACGTCGCCCTCGCCGAGCCGCACCGTGGAGCTCCAGTCCGTCCGCTTCGCGCTCTCCCCCGCAGCCGCGCCCGCCGCGCCCACGGGCGCCTCGCTGAGGTCCGGCCACGGCACGGGCTCGTCCCCGACCTCCACGCCCACCGCGGCGCGCAGCGCCGAGAGCACCTCCTCCGAGGCCACCTGGAAGCTCCCGCGGAAGACCACCGCGCAGCGCTCGGCGTCGGGCTGCACGATCAGCGTGTCGCCCACGAGCGGCAGCCACCGCGCCGCGCCGTTCGGCAGGAGGATCGTGGCGAGCGCCCGCAGCGCTGGCAGGCGCGTCGCCAGCGCCAGGTGGTGCCGGCTCAGGCCCTCCAGCACGATCTCCTCGCCGCCGAGCACCCGATCGAACCGCTGATCCGCCGGCGCGGACTGGAAGTACGACCAGTCGAAATCGTCCGGGATCGACGCGATCCCCTCCAGCTCGGCGCGCGCGAGCCCGCGCAGCAGCCGCGCCCGGCTCGGCACGATCGGCGGGATCGGCCCGAGGCCGACCGGCGCGCGCCCCCCGCCCGGCGGCAGCAGGTTGGGCAGCGCGCCGCCGCCGCCCACGCGCTCGTCGGCGCCGGCCCCGACGCCGAGCGGGTTCTCCGGCTCACCGGGGCCGCCATACGCGCGCTGGTACTCGATCGGCATCTTCACGAACGGCTCGGGCAGCGCCGCCGCCGCGCCGCCCGCCCGATCGCCCACGACCTCGAGGCGCTTGTCCACCAGCGCCGCCCCCGCGCGCAGGATCGCGAGCCGCACCGCCATTCCCCGGACCGGCGCCCCGCCGGGCGCCCACGCGTGCCCGGTGAGCACCACCTCGGCGCGCGCTAGCCAGGGCGCGAGATCGCTCGCCGCGAGCAGCGGCTTCATCGGGTTGCCCCGCGTGTAGACCTCGCTCCGCACCAGCTCCAGCGGCTCGATCCGCCGCGCCTCGCCGCCGGGGACCAGCGCGAAGGTCGCCTTGGCGACGAGGGTCACGTGGAGCTGGCCGCGGCTGCGCCACAGCGTCGCGCCCGCCGCTACCGGGCCGGCGCGGAGGACATCGAGGGCAAGACGCGCGGTGGTCATGGCGAGGGGCGCCGCGCCCGCGGGCCAGCGCTAGTTCGTGTTGAGCTCGACGCGCAGGAGCTTGCGGCCGATGAAGAGGTAGTCGCCGTGGGCGAGCTCGCGCTCGCTCTTGATGCGCACGTAGGTGCCGTTGCGGCTGTTGAGATCGGTCAGCGTGAACTTGCCGTTGTGCTCCTCGAGGCGGCAGTGCGAGCCCGACATGTACAGGTCGACGGGGAAGTTCAGGTCGCCGCCCTCGCGCCCGATCTGCAGCGAGGTGCCGCGCGCGCAGACGGTCATGCCGACCGCGCCGCCCTGGAGCACCTGCGTCAGGCGGAACGGGCTCGGGTGCTTCGGCGAGGAGTAGAAGAAGGTCCCGTCCGGATCCTGGCCGTCGGAGGCGCGCGGCGTCGGATCGAGCCGGAAGAGCTGCTCGCCCGCGAGGAACGTGTCGCCCGGCGTGATGTCGATCGTGCCGCGCACGCGGATGTACACGCCGTTCAGCGAGCCCTCGTCGCGCACCACCAGCTTGCCGTCGCGGTAGAAGAAGTTCGCGTGCTTCGGCGAGACGAACGGATCGTCCGGGAAGACGAGCTGCCCGTTGCGGCCGACGATGTGCTGCTCCGCCTTGAGGTGGAACGAGAGGCCGTCCATGCCCTCGCCGCGGATGAGGATCAGCTTCGCCTTCGCCGGGTTCTGCATGTCCCCGAAGAACAGCGTCTGCGCGTTGAGGATCTCGGGCGGGACCGCCGTTCCGCACCTCCCACAGAACTTGTGGCCCGAGGGGACACCGCTCGAGCAGGAACGGCAGACGTAGTTACGGGCTTGCTCCATCAGCTCCTCCTGGGAGAGTTCGGCGAATTCGCTCTTGGACGAGGTGGTCTTGGGGCCCCGGCCCTGACCGCGCGCGCTCGTCGGGTCGAGCCGGGCGCTCGCGCTGCCGGCCGCGGGCGTGGGGGAGCGCCGGGCCGGCGTGGTCGTCGAGCTCGCCCGGCGCGTCGTGAACAGGGCCAAGTCGTTCGCGCACTCAGAGCAACGCGCGGTGCCCATCGGGCTCCACAGGTCGCACTGGCCACAGACGATGCCAATCTCGTTCTGCTCGGTGTGCAAACGTCTCCTCGGTGCATTGGAGGACCGCGGATCGCGGTTCTCCGACCCGCGCCAGTGGAAGGCCGCCGTGGCGGACCTCCGACCGATGAAGCGAGCCAGGACGGGGAACCCGGGCCGCTGCTCGCGCGGGGTCCCTGACCCGGGTGGAGAGAAACACGGTTCTAGACGTCGATGAGCGGAGGGGTCAAGCTCTGAGGTGACGCCGGTGGGGGCGACGGCCGGCCCTGCTCAGCGCACGAAGGTGAAGCGGCGCCGGTCGTCGCCCCAGCCGGCGCCGCCCCAGAGCCGGAAGACGATCCGCTGGTTGCACGCGGCGCGCGGCTGCAGGCCGAAGTCGCGCGAGTCGTCGTGGTAGCTCCGGTTGTCGCTCAGCAGGAAGACCGTGTCGGGCCGCACCTCGACGTGGTAGCGGCGCTCGAGCGGGGGCCTGCGCCCCGTCGCCCGGGGGTGGAGGCCGGGGCCCATCATCACCATGTCGCACGAGAGCTGCACCGGGTTGCCCGTGGCCGGGTCGGTGATGCTCACCTTGGGCTCGGCGCACGCCGTCTCGGCGTCGTAGCGCTGCCCGTTCACGAGGAGGACGTTGTGGTCGACGTCGACCGTGTCGCCCGGCAAGCCCGCGATCCGGCCGACGATGTGGCTGCCGGGGGCCTCGGGATCCGGGCACCGCACCAGCTCGCCGAAGCCGGGCGTGCCCCGCGTCAGCACGACGACCGCGTCGCCCGGGGCGAGGCTCGGCGCGAGCGCGGCGCCGAGCATCGGGTCGTTCGGCACCACCCAGACGTCGAGGACGAGCGCGCGGAGCACGACGCCGAGCAACAGCAGGGTCCCCACGATCCAGAGCAGCCCGTTGAACAGCTTCCGCATGCAGCAGCGCAGCCTAGCGCAGCTCCGGTCGCGGGCGGCGGGCAAGCACCGCGCGAAGGCGCCGCGGCGCCGTCAACGCAGGCACCCCCTGTACGGCGGCAGCTCGCTCGGGCTCGCGCCCGCCGCGATCTCGCGGGCGGCGGAGAAGAGCTCGGGCCACACGTCGAGGCGGCTGAAATACGAGGTCCCGGTGGTGTGCTCGTCACCGTCCATCACGCTCGACGAGATGACGCCGACGACGTCGCCCCCCCGATCGCTGCGCGCCGGCCCGCCCGAGTCGCCGGGGCAGATCGAGGCGATCGCGACGAAGTGCCCCGGGCTCACGGCGTCGATCGCGCCGCCCGGCCGCGGCGCGAGGTGGATCGGGTCGCGCGAGAGCGCGCAGCGGCCGAAGCCATAGGGCGTCACCTGCTCCCTGGAGACCGGCTCGGCCTCGATCCGCGGCGGGAGCGTCGGGATCCCGACGAGGCGCCGCGACAGCACGAGGATGGCGATGTCGCCCTCGCCCGACGTGTACCCGCAGTCCGGCGACACCACCGCGCGGACCTTCACGTCGCCCCACGGCAGGTGGTCGCCCCCGAGCTCGATCGAGATCACCTCGGGATCCTGATCGCGGCGCAGCGTCCTGCCGTTGTCGTCCCGCGCCGCGACGCAGTGGTGCGCGGTGAGCACCAGGTCCTCGGTGATGAGCGTCCCCGTGCACGTCACGTCGGTGACGATCCGGACGATCGCGTCCTCGTTCGTCGCCAGCTCGAACGGCGGCCGGAGCTCGAACGGGCGCTGCTCCATGCCCGGCTTCGCCGCGGGGATCGGCAGCCCCGCGTTGGTGATCGGCCGCGCACAGCCCGCGGCGACGGTGAGGGCGAGCGCGGCCGCCACGGCGGCGCCGCGTCGGTACAACCCTGTCCATGCGGTCGCCAGGGCGCCCAGCGTGCGAGCTTGCGGCTGTTCCACCTGAGGGAGACCCTCCCAAGCGCAACCGGTTGTTCTCTCGGACAGCGCCCCCGGTACGAACGCGCCGAGCAATGCCAAAGACTACGACATAAGGCGGTGACCGTCATTCGACAACGACAGGGTTTCCAAGCTTGGATACGGCCTCGACGATCGCAGATCACGTTGCGCGTCTCGCCGTCTCGCCGCCTCGTTTGTAGTTGCTCTGTACATTTACGCCTGCGCTTATGTTCGCGCGTGCGTCGATGTTCCCCGCGCCGCGCTAGCGCACCGCGACGAGGCGCACCTGGCTCGCGCTGCGCGCGTAGGCGTCGAGCGCGGCGCGGGCGGCTGCCGCGTCGACCTGCGGATCCTCGACGCCCGCGGCGGCGAGCTGCTCGAGGAAGGCGCGCTGGTGCTCGGACTTCGCCGCGAGCCACGCGGGGCAGGCGCCGGCCGCGCAGGCCGCCGACGCCTGCTCGGACGCGGCGAGGGCGTCCTGGACGCGGCCTCGGCGGAGGAGCGCCCGCGCCGAGAGGAGCGCCGCCTCCGGGAGCGCGCGCACCTCGCCGGGCGCCGCGTCGAGGGCCGAGGAGGCGAGTCCTGGCTGATCGCGCTCCAGGTAGGCCGCGGCGAGCGCGGTGACGCTGGCCGGCGTCCTGCCCTCGGCGTAGCGGGCCTCGAGCGCCGCGAGCTCGTCGGCCCCCGCCGCGGCGCGCGACGGCAGGAGCTGCGACGCCCGGACGCTCGGCCCGAGCCCGATCGTCCAGACGACCCCCGCGAGAACCAAGCCGTTCGCGACGAACAACCCGAAGCGCATCACACGACCTCCAGGAACCGGCAGGGACCCCCGGCCGTCGGCGGCGGCCGGCGGTGACGGGCAGTCGCGCGCGGTAACATGCGGTAAACCCAAGCGACAGCGGGGCGGCGCGAAGGTTCCCGCGAAGCGCGAGCGGCGCGCAATCAGGGGTTGGCCCGATGGTTGGCCCAGAGGTTGGGCCGATGATCGGCCGGGTGGTCGGCGCACCTACAGGGCGGCCGGGGCCGCGGGGCTACTCGCTCGGGAGCACCACCAGGTCGTCGCGGTGGACGACGACGTCGTCATCGCCGGCCTCCTCGCGCTTCTTCCGCGCGGTGCGCGCGGCGTCGCTCGCCGACATCCGCGCGAGCCCGCGCGCGATCTCGGCGCCGTCCGGGTCGACGACGGCCACGGCGTCGCCGGGGAGGAAGGTGCCGCGCACGCCGAGGACGCCGACGGCGAGGATGCTCCGGTTCTTCGAGCCGATCGCCTCGGCGGCGCCCCGGTCGACGAGGATGGCGCCGCGCGGGCGCAGCGTGTACGCGATCCAGTGCTTGCGCGCGCTGAGCCGCTGCGGGACGGCGGCGAAGAGGGTGCCGACGTCCTCGCCCGAGACGATGCGCGTGATGATGCCCGCCTCGCGGGCGGCGCCGATGACCACGTGCGAGCCCGCGAGCGTGGCGCGCCGGGCGGCCTCCACCTTGCTGGCCATGCCGCCGGTGCCGACGCCGGAGGTCGACGCGCCCGCGAGGTGCCGCGCCTCGCGGGCGACGCTGCGCACGAACGGCACCCGGCGCCCGTCGCCGTCGAGCAGGCCCTCGACGTCCGAGAGCAGGATGAGGAGATCGGCCTCGCAGAGCGGGGTCACCATCGCCGCGAGCTGGTCGTTGTCGCCGAACTTGATCTCCTCGACCGCGACGGCGTCGTTCTCGTTGATGATCGGGATCGCGCCCGCCTCGAGCAGCGCGGCCAGGGCGTTCCTCGCGTTGTTGGTGCGGGTGCGGTCCGCGAGGTCGGCGTGCGTGAGGAGCACCTGCGCGACGAGCAGGCCGACCTTGCCGAAGGCCTCCTCGTAGCGCTGCATCAGCACGCTCTGGCCGGCGGCGGCGGCGGCCTGGAGCCAGGCCATGTCCTTCGGGCGCGACTTCAGCCCGAGCTTCGCCACGCCGAGGGCGATGGCGCCGCTCGACACGATGACGAGGCTCCGGCCGGAGCGGCCGCGGAGCGCGGCCACCTCGGCGGCGAGCCGGTCCCAGGCGTCGCCGGAGAGGCTCTTCGAGCCGATCTTGACGATGATGCGGCGGCAGCGCCGGAGCGCGGCGCGCGCGGCCTGCGGATCGAGCTCCGGCGCTGCGTCGGCCGCGGGGCGGCCCGCGGCGCCGCCCTTCGTGGCGGTGCGGTCCTCGGTGTCAGTCATGGGGGATGCCGGCGGCGGCGATCTCGTCGAACGCCGCGTCGAGGCGGCGCTCGATGTACTCCGGGACCGAGGCGCCAGCGAGCAGGAAGGCGTCGATCCAGCGCGTGAACTCGTCGCGCAGGTCCTCGGTGCCGCTCGGCAGGACGGTGAAGCTCGCCTGGAGGGAAGGGGACAGCGCGCGGCGCACGGCGCGATCGACGGCCTCGCGGACCCAGCGCGCCTCCTCGGCGTGGACGCGCACGGCGGTGCTCCGGCGGAAGCGCGTGATGTAGCGGTCGAGGAGGTGGCCGAGGGCGTAGACCTCCAGGCCGCGCGCGGCCGCCGCGAGGGCCAGGGCCGGGTTGAGCCGCCGGAGGACCTCCTTCGTGACGAGCTGCGCGGCCTTGCGGAGCGTGGTCTGCTCCGACCCGGGCTCGACGAGGAGCGCGCGCGCGTCGGTGGTGAGGCTGAGGCCGTGGCGGGCGACGGTGTCCTGCACGATGGCCCCGCGGATGCGCAGCAGCATCCGCGCGGGGAGCACCGGGACCGGGATCCACGAGGCGCCCACCGCGAAGGCGGTGAGCACGGCGAGTCGACCTCCGGGAGGCGGGCCGCCCGGGGTGACCTGAGCGGCGGTCGGCTTGTTCGCGGCGGGTTCGGATGACATCGCGCGCACGGTACTACGGCGGGCGGCAGGTCAGAAGAGGGGGGTGAGCTCGACGATCGCGGCGCGGCAGCGCGTCGCGGCGAGGACGACGTCGCGGGTGGTCGCGCCCTCGGGCAGCGCGGCGGCGAAGCGCACCGGCCCGCCCCGCAGCGCGATCCCCCGGGCGGCGAGCTCCTCGCGGAGGAGCTCCGCGTTGGTGCGGACGGTGACGGCGTAGAGGCGGCTCCCGGCGGCGATCTCCGCGAACGTGCCCGAGAAGGCGAGCTCGCCGCCCGCGAGCACGAGGATGTCGGTGGCGCCGCGGACCAGGGCGCCCCGCGGGCCCTCGACGTCGAGCCGCGCGGCCGTGAGCAGCGCGCCGCGGCCCTCGGTGGCGCCCGCGAGCGCGGCCAGGACGAAGGCGGCCGCGGCGCCGTCGAGGCCGACGAGCGGATCCTCGGCGATCAGCACGGCGGGCGCGGTCACGATCGCCTGGGCGAGGACGAGCGCGCGGCGCTCGGGCAGCGCGAGCGCGCTCAGCGCGCGCTTCCGCGAGGCCGCGAGGCCGACCCGGGCCAGGGCGGGGGCCACCATCTCGGCCGCCGCGCGCGGCGAGGCCCCCGCGAGGCGCGCGCCCCAGCCGACGTAGGCGTCCGCGGTCCACGCGAGCGGCAGCGGCGGATCGAGCGGCGCCGCCCCGCTCGCCGCGCGGTGCGCGGTGCGCGCGACGTCGCGGCCCGCGACCTCGAGGCGCCCGGCGACGACGCGCGCCTCCCCGGGCGCCCCTCCGCTCGCGTCGTCCGCCGCGCCGGCCCGCGTCGGCCTCCGGAGGGACGAGAAAGGGACGCCCGTGAGCGCCGCGAAGAGCGCGCCCGCGTCGCCGGCGCAGAGCACGCGATCGCCGCGCGTCGCAGCGGTGAGCGCGTCGACGGCGACCACGTCGTCCACGGCGATGCGCGCCGCGCGGGCGTGGAGCAGCGGCGGCGCGGCGGGCCCGGCCTGCTCCGCGGGCTCGGCGGTCCTGGGCGACGCGGGCTCGAGCTGCTCCATGGGCTCAGCGTTCCTTCGACGCAGGCGACGCCGGCGGCGCGGATCCTCCGGGCTCGTCTTCCCGGGCCGTGGCGGGGGCGCCGAACGAGATCTCGCCGGCGAACTCGCTGCGCGCGAGCGGCCTGTCCGCGCCGAACACGAAGAACGGCGAGAGGGCGCGCGCGGCGTCGAGCATCACGGGCGGGATGGTCGCCCTCGCCAGCTCGCCCTGGGCCTGCGCCGAGAAGCCGACCAGGCTGAGCGCGTAGCCGAGGAGCGACGTGTCCTCCTCGGGGAGCGACTGGATGGGCGCGTCGTCGGGCAGCTGGCCCAGCCGGCGCGCCTCGGCGATCGCCTGCCGGAGCCCGCCGAGGCGATCGATGAGCCGGCGCTCGAGGGCCTGGGCGCCGGTCCACACCTGCCCGCGCCCGAGCGCGTCGACCTCCTCGGCCTTCATGTGCCGGTTCTCGACGATGCGGGCGACGAACCGATCGTAGAACTGCTTCACCTTGACGCCGAGCTGCTCGCGCTCGTCGTCGGTGTACGGCCTGTAGAGCGACTCGGCGTCGGCGCGGGGCGACGAGCGGAACGTCTCGATGCTGACGCCGAGCTTCTGCAGCAGGCCCGTGACGTCGACCTTCCCGTAGAAGACGCCGATGGATCCGGTGATCGACGAGCGGCTCGCGAAGATCGGGGCGCCGGCGACGGACGCGTAGTAGCCGCCGCTCGCGGCCGACGAGCCCATCGAGACGACGAGCGGCTTCACGCGCGCCGTGAGGATCGCCTCGCGCAGGATGACGTCCGCCGCGAGCGTCGAGCCGCCGCCGGTCTCGACCCGGAGCACGACGGCGCGGACGCTCTGGTCCTCGCGCGCGCGGCGCAGCGCGCCCGCGACGGTGTACGAGCCGGCGAGCTTGACGCCGACGAACGGGATCGACCGGCTCTCGCCGTCGATCATGTCGCCGTCGAGGTAGACGAGCGCGACCTTGGGCGAGCGGCCCCAGCGCTCGGGCGCCTCGTCGCCCGGGTCGTCGTCGACGACGCGGGAGGCGCGCCCCATCACCTCGTCGACGACGCGGCCGAGCTCGTCGTCGTAGGCGAGCTGATCGACGAGGCCGCTCTGCCGCGCCTCCTGGGCGAGGAACGGCCCGCGCGCGATCCGCCGCTCGAGCTCCGGGACGGGGATGCGGCGCCCGGCGCTCACCTCGGCGAGGAAGGCGCCGCTCAGCTGATCGAGCAGCGCCTGGTGGTCGTCCTTGCCGACCCGGGTGCTGGTCTCGCGCGCGAACTGCTCGGCGGCGAGCTTGTGGGCGCCGATGCGGACGATGTCGGCCTGCACGCCGAGCTTCTTCAGGAGGCCGCCGAAGTAGAAGTAGCTCGACGACATGCCGGCGAAGCGCAGCCCGCCCGCGGGGTTCATGGCGATGGCGTCGGCGCTCGAGCACACGTGGAGCGAGCGCCCGCCGGCGTCCTCGAGGTGGCAGAGGACCTTCTTGCCGTGGCTCCTCAGGTTGCGGATCGCGTCGGAGACCTCCTCGGCGTGGGCGAGCGAGCTGGCGGGCTCCGCGCGGAGCACGAGCGCGACGCCGGAGACCTCCGGGTCCTCGGCGAGGCGCCAGAGCTGCTGGAGGAGCCGCGTGTGCCTGCGCACGCCCGGGGTCGAGTCGAGGCGCACGCGGACGACGCGGGCCGGCAGCCGGACGCCCGGCTCGGAGAAGCTGCGGAGCGCGACGCCTGTGTAGAAGCCGGTGCCGCTCTTCGTGATGGCGTTGCCGAAGACGCCGCCGGCGGAGACCTGCAGCTCGTCGACGTTGACGTCGAGGCCGGCCATGGCGGCGATCTTCGGGCCGCCGTCGGCCGTGAGGTCGCGCAGCGCCACGTCGCCCCGGAGCGTGCCCACGTAGGGCACGCGCAGGCCGAGGGTCGCCCGGGGCGTCCAGGTGCCGCTCTCGTCGGGGTCGCTGTTCTCGACGTAGGAGGTCTCGAGCCCGATCTCGAGCGCGCGCCTGCCGCCCGCGGGCCGCACGGCGACGCCGAGGTCGTAGCTGCGCTCGATGGCCTCGCGGAGGCGGTTCTCGGGGCGGTTCCAGTCGCGCGCGACGGCCGAGAGCGAGAGCCACGTGGAGGGCCGGAGCGTGACGCCGCTCGTGAGCGAGAAGTACCCGTCGAGCGCCGGCGCGTCGGAGCTGCCCCAGCCGAGCGTCGTGCCGAAGGCGAAGGTGGGGCCGGTGTCGAGGGCGAGCCCCCAGCGGACCCAGCGCGACGGGCTGTCGAACGGCGCCGGCGCGGCGTCGGGCGGGTCGAGGAAGTCGAAGCGCAGGCCGGTCGACACGTACCAGAGCGGCACGCCGAGCGCGATCGAGTGGCCACGCGCGGGCAGCGGCGAGGCGGAGCCCGTGTGGACCCAGGTCCACCGGAGCTCGGTGCCCGGGAGGAAGGAGAGGTTCGCGGGGTTCACCGCGATGGCCGAGGTGTCGTCGCTGCTGGCGACGGGCTTGCCTGGATCCGGGAGCGGCTGCGAGGGGCCGTCGCCCGGCGCGGCGTGCGCGGCGGTCGGGCCGGCGAGCGCGCAGAGGCCCGCGCACAGGCCGAGCAGCGCGGCGGCGACGCTGGCGGGGCGAGCGGCGCTGGCGGGGCGAGCGGCGCTGGCCGAGCGAGCGGCGATGGCGGGGTGCGTGATGCTGGCGAGCCGCCCCGGCCGGGCGGGGCGCGGGGAGCGGGCGGGGCTTTGGGGGCGGGGTAGGTTGTTCATGCGCGGATGAGCTCCCTGAGCGTATCTGCTTCCGCGTCGTACGTCCGCTGGACCTCGGCGAGGGCGAGGCGCTCGACGAGCGGGCCGAGCAGGTGCAGCCGGATCTGGATGTCGCCGTCGACGCGGCGGCGGGTGCGGCCCTGTGGCAGGCGCTCGAGCCGGTACGTCCCCGCCGAGCGGAAGTAGCTGCGCCACTGCTCCTTCGGGCTGACCTGCCACGTGGAGGCGTGGTCCGAGAGGCGGTAGGTCGAGCGCTCCTCCCAGGACATGGCGTCCTTCGCCACGGGGTAGCTCCGGAAGATGGGCAGCGGCGCGCTCGCCTGGAAGCGCAGGACGCGGAGGAGCTCGCCGTCGCGGAGCGCGTGCTCGACGGTCACGACGCTCTCGAGCGAGGCGACCCGCGTGGCGAGCCGAGGCCCGAGGTCCGGCGAGAGCACGGCGAGCTCCACGGCGTCGAGGGGCGCGTCGAGCTCGTGCGAGATGGTGAAGTGCACGCGGCCCTTCTATCACGCGGCGGAGGCCGGTCGCGGGCAGGTCGGAACGGGGCGGATGAGGGCACAACGGTGTGGGGCGCCCGGCGCGATGGCGGCTGCGAGCCGCCTGGCGAGAGGATCGGGCGCGGGAGCGAGCGGGACGGGCGCGGGAGCGAGCGGGACGGGCACGGGAGCGAGCGGGGATGGGTGCGAAGGCGCGTCGGATCGGCGCTGTTTGCTCCAGGGCGGTTTCCACCTTCCGGCCATAGGTGGCCGCGAATTCCACATACCTTGCGTCGGCAACCAGGCGCACCTCGGCGCCAGGACTCGACCTCAGCGCCATCGTGACCAACACCGACCTGCGGGCCGGCCTCACGCACGGCGTGCAGCGGCCGAGCGCGCGTGGGGCCGCGCCGCGATCGAGCGCGTGGCCGGCGCGCGCGTGGAGCGTGCCGTGACGTCGAGCCGGTGCCCGCCGTGAATGCCGCCCGAGCGGGCGCATCGAAGCAGCCGTATGCATTGCTTCGATGACCCCACGCCCGCCGTGCGATCGTCTCCATCCGCCACCGGCGGCCCGTCACCTGGCGGTGCGCGGCGCCCGCCCCGCTCCCGCGAGCCCGCGGCGCGCGCGCTGCGGCGGCCCTGCGCCGCGCCGGCTCGCCGCAGCGGCGCGGGGCCCTCGACCGCGCTCCGGCTCTGCCTCATGGCGTTCACCGCCGTGTTTTCCGCCGGTTGCGCGAGCGGCATGCAGGACGAACTCGACCCCGCCGAGGCCGAGCTGCGCGCCCTCTTCCCGGAGCAGGCCGGGCTGGTGCTCGCCGCCGACGGCGCCCTCGCGCGCGGCGAGCGCGGCTATTCCGTGACGGCGGCGCGCGGCGAGGCCGCGCCGGGCAGCGGCTCGTCGTCGCGGGGGCTCGTCGTCCACCTGCCCGAACACGGGAGCGATGAGATCCGGATCGAGCTGCCGGACGGCTTTCACGTGCGCGTCCGCGAGCGCAGGGGGCTCGGCGCCGGACGGCTCGTGGGGACTCAGGAGATCGCCGGCGGAGATGCCGTCGCCTATGCGCACGAAGGTGGGTATTCCTTCTGGACGGCGGCGCACGGGGGATACGAAGAGTGGCTCCTCCTCCGGCCGGGCACCTTCCGGCCGGATGCGCCGGTCGCCGCGTGGTCCGTTCAGGGCGCGACGCTGCGGCGGCGCGGCGCGGCGATCGAGCTCGCCGACGAGGCCGGCGTCGCGCGCCTCGCGGTGACGGCGCCGTCGGCCTTCGCGCGCGGGGGCCGGAGGGTCTCGACGCGCCTCGACGCCGAGGGCTCGACGCTCTCGCTCTGGGTCGACGCCCCGCCGGAGGAGGCCGTGCTCGTGGACCCGCTGTGGGTGGCGACCGGGAGGATGATCACGCCGCGCGCCGAGCACACGGCGACCTTGCTGGACGACGGCAGGGTCCTCATCGCAGGGGGATTCCTGAGCTGGGACGAGGGGATCATTTGCGATCCGATGTTCTCGACGACGCCGCTCGGGAGCGCGGAGATCTACGATCCCGCGACGAGCGCGTTCCTGGCGGCCGCGCCGATGGCTGCTGTGAACGGCGGTCACACCGCGACGCGCCTCGCGGACGGGAGGGTGCTGGTCATCGGCGAAGAGGCCGGGGGCACGAGCGCCGAGATCTACGACGACGCGCTCGATGCATGGCGAGCGGCCTCGTCGCCGACGGTGCCGCGGTCGAGACCCACGGCCACGCTGCTCGACGACGGGCGGGTCCTCCTCACCGGCGGAAGGGTCGGGTCAGCGGATACGGAGAGCACCGAGATCTACGACCCGGCGACCGACACGTGGGCCCCGGGACCCCCCATGCGGAATGCCCGCGCCGCTCACAAGGCCACGCGGCTGCTCGATGGACGCGTGCTGGTCACGGGCGGCACCCACGGGGCGGCCGCGGGCGCCGTCGAGATCTTCGACCCGGCGACAGCGGCCTGGTCGGCCGCGGCGCCGCTCGGCGGCGGCACTCCATGGCTGACGGCGACGCTGCTCCTCGACGGACGCGTGCTGGTCACGGGCCTCGCAGGCGCCGCCGAGGTCTACGATCCTGCTGTGGACGCCTGGACCGCGGCCCCGGGCAAGTGGGGCGACACGCCCGCGACGGGCTCGTTGGATGACGGGACCTACGTGACCGGGCTCGGCGTGCTCGGCGAGGCGGCGGCGCGGCTCCCCGGCGGCCAGGTCATGATCAGCGGAGGCATCGAGGCGATCTACTACGCGGACCCCTGGGGAGGGACCATCTGCAGTTCGCTCTATCTTGCGCACGCCCACGACACCTACGATCGAGTCCAGCTCTACGATCCGGTCACGAACGCGTGGTCGCCGGGCAGCAATCTCCCAGCTGCGCGAGGCTATCACTCCGCCACGTCGCTCGATGGCGGCGACGTCCTCGTGGCGGGTGGGTACACGTGGCTCTGGTCGACGCGCGAGGGCCTCAGCACAGACAGCGCCGTCGTGTATGCCAGCAACCCCTTGACGAACGGCGCGCCCTGCTCGACCGCCACACAATGCGCGAGCGGGATCTGCGTGGACGGCGTGTGCTGCGCGTCGCCGTGCAGGGATGCCGAGTGCATCGCCTGCTCCATCGCGGCGGGGGGCACGGTGGACGGGGTGTGCACGCGTGCCCACGGCGTCCCGTGTGACGACGGCGACGCGTGCACGCTCGGCGATTCCTGCGACGCCGGGGTGTGCGCCGGAGCTCTATCGAGCAGCGCGGAGTGCGGCGGTGGCGAGGGCGGCGCCGGCGGTGGCGCTGGAGGCGCCAGCGCCGGCAATGGCGGCGCTAACGCTGGTGCAGGAGGCGCTGGCGCTGGCGAGGGGGGCGGTGGCGCTGGAGGCGCTGGCGCCGGCAATGGCGGCGCTAACGCTGGTGCAGGAGGCGCTGGCGCTGGCGAGGGGGGCGCCGTCGCTGGAGCGGGAGGCGCTGGCGACGGCAATGGCGGCGCTGGTGCTGGAGCAGGAGTCGCTGGCGCTGGAGGTGGTGGCGCTGGAGCAGGAGGCGCGAGCGGCGGTGGCGACGGCGGCGCCGGCGGTGGCGAGGGAGGCGCCGGCGCTGGCGCTGGAGCAGGAGGCGCAGGCAACGGCGGCGCCGATGCTGGCGAGGGAGGCGCCGGCGCTGGAGACACCGGCAATGGCGGCCCCGGCGCGGGAGGCGCTGGCGCCGGCAATGGTGGCGCTAACGCTGGCGCAGGAGGCGCTGATGCTGGCGAGGGGGGAGCCGGAACCGGTAACGGCGGAGCTGTCACGAGCGCGGGGAGCGCCGGCGCGAGCGACGTGAGTCCCGCCACGACCCCGCCCTCCAGCAGCGGCTGCAGCGCGGCCGGCTCGGGCTCCGACTGGCAGCCTGCCGCCGCCGGGCTCGCGCTGCTCCTCAGCGCGCGCCGCCGGCGGGCCCGCCGAGCGCAATCCCCTCGCGACGCCGCATAGAAGCTCTCCACGAGGGGCTCGCTCCGCTCGCGCGCCCGGCATGATCGCCCGCCGGGCGCTTTGGCTCAGGACAGCACGATGTCATCGAGGTTCACACCATCCTTGAATGTAGGGCACGCTGGTTGCAAGAGGCGCTTCATGAAGACCAACTCGGGACGCACTGGTTTCCCTGCGGGTTCCCTCGTCGCGTTCGCGATGATTGCGGGCTGTGGCAAAGTCACGATCGAACTACCGGGCTCTGTGGATGTCGAGCCACCGGGCTCCGAGGATGCCGAGCCACCGGGCTCTGTGGATGTCGAGCCACCGGGCTCCGAGGATGTCGAGCCACCGGGCTCCGAGGATGTCGAGCCACCGGGCTCCGAGGACGTCGAGCCACCGGCCCCTGTCGATAGCGAGCCCGAGAGCTGCGTTGAAGGTACGGAGGTATCGTTCTTTGCGCCCTCGGGAATGGACGCCGACTGGCTTCTTCCGGTCGATGGGGAACGGCTCATCGCGGTTGGAGCACCAGCGAACGGGGGGGTCGCGGAGCTCGACGAGGCGGGCCACGTGGTGTGGAGCTCGGTCCCCCTGCCCGGCGGATTTCTGAAGAGCGGCGCCAAGACCGAGGACGGGGGCCTCATGGTCGCGGGCCAGGTGGGTGATTCGACATCTCCGTCCCGCACGGGGTTGTGGCTCGGTCGGCTCGACGGAGCCGGTCAGCTGCTGGCGAGCCGGAAGCTCGGACCATCGGCCTTCAGCGCGCACGTCGACATCGAGCTGCTCCGGCACCCGACCGGGGGATACGTGCTCTCCACCCACGACAGCGAGGCCGAGGGCGCGGCGCCTCGGCTGCGCCTGTTGCGGCTGGACGACGCGGGCGAGATCGTCCACGAACGGTTCATGCCGATCGCTCCCGGGTCCGCGATCACGGAGTCCTGGAGCCGGGGCGGGGCCGCGCTGCTGCCCGGAGGTGACGTGGTTCAGCTGACCGCGCACGCCGGTTACCTGCGCGCCGTCCGCAGCACCGAGCAGACGGCGCCGGTGTTCGACCGTGTGCTGGAGGAGGTCGGCGGAGCGTGGCCACAGGACATCGCGGCCCTTCCCGATGGCCGTATCGCGATCGCCGCGATCAGCGTCGGTCAGAGTCATGTCATCCTGCTGGACGCCGAGGGAGCGGTGATCTGGGCCAGGACCTATCACCCTGAGCTCGACACCGAGCTTCACGCCATCTCGCACGATCCGAGCACGGGGCTCTTGCATCTCGGCGGGGCGACGCGGGGAACGGACGGAGGAACGCAGCGGATCTGGCTGCTCTCCGTCGACACCGACGGGGAGCTGCGCTGGGAGTACGAAGGTGATGTCGGCACGCCGAGCCGGATCAATGGAATCACATCACTCCCGGGCGGCGGGTTCGTGGCGGCCGGATTCCATGATTTCGTCTATGCGGTGGTCCGCCCGACGACGTGTCCATGAGCGGCCAGCGTCGCCTTCCCAGGAGGGGAGGTGGTCGATTCGGAATTGCATCACACGCAGTTGAGCGAGGGCTTGCCTATCCGTCACGAACCAGACGAGAAGGCCGCCGCATCTCTGCCCTCGGCACCACGCTGAAGAACGCCGGCTCCCATGCGGCCTTCCGCTGAGCGCCTTTCGCTGACGGTGTGGATCAGGGGACGTCTGTCGGGTCCCAGCTCGCGCGGAAGCCGACATCGAGCCCGTCGAGCGTGCGCATCGTGTCGGCGTCGAGCGCGAAGTCGAAGGTCGCGCCGTTCTCGGCGATACGCGCGGGCGTGACCGACTTCGGCAGAACGATCAAGCCGTGCTGCACGGCCCAGCGCAGCATCACCTGCGCTGGTGTGCGCCCGGCCTTTGTCGCCGCGGAGACGATGTCTTTGTGCCCGAGCTTCACGCCCTGCGTGAGCGGGCTGTACGCCTGCACGAGGATCCGGTGCTTTGCGCAGAACGCGCGCAGCTCGGCCTGCCCGAGGAACGGGCTGAGCTCGACCTGGTTGATCGCCGGCACCACCGCGCTCTCGCCGAGGAGCTCCTCGAGGTGACGCACTGTGTAGTTGCTGACGCCGATCGATCTCGCGAGGCCTTGCTTCTGCGCGTCGACGAGCGCGCGCCAGGTGTCGCCGCGCTTGCCGGTGACGGGAAAGTGGATCAACACGAGATCGTAGGCGTCGAACGCGGCTTCCTTCAACGAGCGCTCGAGCGAGCGCAGCGTCGTGTCGCACCCCTGGTTGAAATTCGCGATCTTCGTCGTGACGAACACCGCGTCGCGCCCGAGGCCGCTCTTGCGCAACGCGCTGCCGACGTCCGCCTCGTTGCCATAGTACTGGGCGGTGTCGACGTGGCGATAGCCGAGGCGCAGCGCTTCGAGGACGGCGCCCTCGGTCTCTCCGCCGGGCGCCGATTGATACACCCCGAGCCCGAGCTGCGGAATGTGGCGACCGTCGATCATCTGCAGGCGTGGTGATTCGATCATTACCGGGCCCCCTGGTTTCGTCCGTCGCTCGGCTCGGCCGAGCGCAAAGAGTGTGCTGACGAAGTCGACACGCTAGCCACTGTGAAGGTCGACGGCAAGAGCAAGAAAACTCTGTGGCGGCTGTGCAGAGCGCGCGCCAGCTAGCCGATATCGCTGAAGAGAGCGAGCGCTTCGTGCAGGATAGGCAAAGCTTGATCATCCGCGAACACCGCGACGGTTTCTATCCCTCGGATCACTCTCCCGTCACCGCCAGGCTGCGCCTTCAGCCCTGAATGCACAGCGTGTCCCGGGAGGTGGAGGCGAACCGGCGATGGGTGGACGATGCGAGTGCAGCGAGACCATATAAAATAAACCCCGGCAGATCGATTGAGCGATCCGATGCAGCCGGCGCAGGCTGCATGGCAGAGAACGTGGGTTGAGCCCCTCCATGCGACGACGCGATGGGGGTGACGAGTGAAGGTCCCTGTCGCGGGTATCCAAGGCTCACGCGGCGCCTGGCTGCAAATCCCGCCTCCTCGTCTCGACAGCCCAACGCGGCAGTGCTACCCATCTCACGTGTCCGGCGTTGAGGGGGAGGACATGTCATTACATCATGGCCTGTCGCCGATGCACGCAGGAAAGGAACGCCGTATGCGCATCAATCGAATCCGAGGTCTGCGGGCAGCTCAGCTTGCGTTCGCATCCGCGTCTGCGGGAGCAGCCTTCTGCTTCGCAGCGTGCTCGGCCGACACGGGCCCCACGGCCGAAGACATGGGCGAGCAGGACCAGAATCTTGCAGCCTGTTCGTATGCGATCACGACGAACGCGTACGAAGGAGCCCCGGAGTACTGGGGGACGATCAAGGTCAAGAACACGGGCGCGAGCGCGCTGAAGAAGCCGACTGTCGCCTTCGACGTGCCCGGCGGTGTCACGTGCGATCATCACGAGCCGGGCTGGACCCACACACAAGCCGGCTCCCGATGCACCTATTCGAGGACATCGAACGTGTCCATCGCCCGCGGCGCGTCATTCACACTCAATTTTTCCACCGACTCGGTGTCCTCGTTCACCCCGTCCCGCGTCGAGCTCCGCGACACCAGCTGCTCCAGCGGCGGCAGCACGACGGGTGGCGGCGGCACCATGGGCACGGGCGGTGGCAGCACGACGGGCGGCGCCAGCTCGACAGGCACGGGCGGCGCCAGCACGACGGGCGGCGCCGGCACCACGGGCACGGGCGGCAGCAGCACGACGGGCGGCGGCAGCACCACGGGTGGCGGCGGTAGCGGGGGCTCGGGCGTGGTGTGGCAGACGGCCAGCCTGACGGAGTTCGAGTCTTACCCCGACCCCGGCAGCGAGGAGTGCATCGAGTACAACGGGTGCACGTGGGCCGGTCAGTTCGCGGCGCTCGACGGAAAGCAGCCGGAGAGCTGGGTCAGAGAGAACAACATCGCCGCGGTGCACTCGAAGGATTTCGAGAGGTACAAGCTCAAGACCCTGCGCCTTCGGAAGAATGGCAAGGAAATCGACGTCAAGGTGTACGACATGTGCTCCGACGCCGATTGCAGCGGGTGCTGCACGCGGAACGCGCAGCCGTCGGGGTACCTGATCGATATCGAGAAATACACCGCTCAGCGGTTCGGGGTCTCGGCGTCTGGACAGGTCGAGTGGAGGTGCCTCGACTGCAATTGACGGCCGCCTCGTCGGGCCGGCGGCTCGGGCGCCGCCTTGCTCACCCGCCGAGCGCCTTGTCGATCGCCTGCGTGAGCTTCGGGTCGTCCGGCGCCACGGACGACTCGAACCGCGCGATCACCGACCCGTCCTTGCCGATCAGGAACTTGGTGAAGTTCCACTTCACCTCACCGGCAGGCGCGGCTTGCGTGAGGAACGCATAGAGGGGGTGCTTGCTGCCCCCCTTGACCGGGATCTTCGAGAACATGGGGAAGCTGACGCCGAACTTCGTGGAGCAGAAGGCGGCGATCTCGGCGTCGGTTCCCGGCTCCTGCGCGCCGAAATCGTTCGACGGGAAGCCGAGGACGGCGAAGCCGCGATCCTTGAGCCGATCATGGAGCTCCTCGAGCCCCGCGTACTGAGGCGTATAGCCGCACTCCGATGCGGTGTTCACCACGAGCAGCACCTTGCCTCGGTAGTCACCGAGGGAGCGGTCCTGTCCGTCGATGGTCTTCATGGTGAAGTCGTAGAGCGACATGGCCTTTCCTTCCTGAGCAGCGCCGGGCGTGTGCTCCGGCGCGGTGCGCTCGACATCCCTCCCACAACCCGACACACAGGCGAGGGCGAGCGAGCTGATCAGGGCGAGTCCACACCGGAGCACGCGCGGTGAGCGTTCCATGGCGCATGGATAGCCGCGCGTCCGGGCCGCGTCGAGCAGGAACGCGCTCCGCGTCGAGGCGACGCCGCCGAAGGCGGCTGGAGAACGTCGGCCTGGACGCGGCACGCGGCGGTCGGGCTCGGTGACCTGGCTTGCTGGAAGGAGGCCTTCGCGACGGCAGCAGGGTGGACGGGCAGGACGCTCGCCGTCACTTCTTCGTCAGCGCGTTGTAGCTGGTGATGAGGTTGCGATAGTCGGGGATGTGGCTCGAGAACAGCGTCGCCAATCCCTCGACGTCGTTGCGCCAATCGCGGTGCAGCTCGCAGGCGACGCCGAACCACGTCATGAGCTGCGCGCCGGCTTGCGACATGCGATCCCAGGCGGAGTGCCGGGTGATCTCGTTGAAGGTCCCGGACGCGTCCGTGACGACGAAGACCTGAAAACCCTCCTCGATCGCCGACAGCGCGGGGAAGGCCACGCAGACTTCGGTCACGACGCCCGCGATGATGAGCTGCTGTTTGCCCGTGGCCTTGACGGCTTTGACGAAGTCCTCGTTGTCCCACGCGTTGATGTTGCCGGGGCGCGCGATGTACGGCGCGTCCGGGAACTGCTCTTTCAGCTCCGGCATGAGCGGGCCATTGGGGCCGGACTCGAAGCTGGTCGTGAGGATCGTCGGCAGCTTGAAGTACTTCGCGAGATCGGAGAGCGCGAGAACGTTGTTCTTGAACGTGTCCGGCTGGATGTCGCGCACGAGCGACAAGAGTCCCGCCTGATGATCGACCAGCAACACGGCGGCGTTGTTCTTGTCGAGTCGAACGTACGGCTTGGTCATGGGCTGTCTCCTCTTCTGTCGTCGTGGGTGATGCGTCTGTATGGCGACGCCCGAGCGTGGAAGTCGTTCAATCGTCCAGGTGGCCGAACTTGCCGCTCGCGAAGTCGGCGAACGCCTGCTGGATCTCTTGCGCGCTGTTCATGACGAACGGGCCGTACTGGACGATGGGTTCGTCGATCGGCTCTCCGCTCAGGACGAGCAGGTGGGCCTCCGATTCGGCCTCGATGAGCAAGCGCTCGCCGGCGTTCTCGAACACCGCGAGGTCGTGCGCCGCAGCGTGCGCTCCGTTGATCGCAATGTCGCCTTTCATGACGAGCAGGCCCAGGTTATGGCGCGCCGGGAAGACGAAATCGACCCTGCCTCGCGCATTCAGGCGGACGTCGAGGACATCGATCGTCGTGAAGGTCTGCGCGGGGCCCTTCACGCCCTGGTATTCGCCTGCGACGACCCGGACGGAGCCCGCATTCTCGGGGAGCGTCACGATGCCCATCCGATCGCTCGTGATGCTTTGATACCGAGGCGGCGACATCTTGTGCGCCTTCGGCAGGTTCACCCAGAGCTGCGCCATCTGGAACGGGCCGCCGCGGCGCGCGTAGCTCTCTTCGTGAACCTCCTTGTGAAGGATTCCGGACGCCGCCGTCATCCATTGGACGTCGTCTGCATCGTGTTCGTGGTGGTCATGGCTGCGTTCTCCTGACACGAGGAGGAATAGACATGCCGAGCTCATAGAACAATGTGCAATAACAGGAAGGACTGTTCCAGTAATTGGAACAATCTTGTCACACGCTCGCGGTCATGCTCGGCGTGGTGGACAACACGAGGCGCTGGCGGAGCAGGTCGAGGAACGCCACCACCTTCGGCGAGAGGTGCCGTGTGCTCGGATAGAGCGCGAACACGGGCACTTCGGGCGCCGACCAGGACGCGAGCACCGGCATGAGCCGCCCCTCGGCGAGGTCTTCCGCGCACAGGTACTCCGGCAAGAGGGCGACGCCGAAACCCGCGCGAACGACCGAGCGAAGCATCTCGTAGTCATTGACGACGAGCCGCGGGTGAACCGTGATCTCGGCGATCCTGGGCCCCGACCTGAGCTCCCAGGAGCTTCCCTCCGGTGCGAACACGATGCACGGGTGGTCCGCGAGCTCGGCAATGTCGTTCGGCTCGCCGAGCGCCCTTTTGACCTCGGGCGCAGCGACCAGACGGCGCCGCACGGCGCCGAGACGCCGGGCGACGAGGCTCGTGTCCGGCGTGGTGCCGGCCCGCAGCGCGAGGTCGAAGCGCTCCTCGACGACGTCGACCCTGCGATCGGTGCACACCAGGTCGACCTGGACATCGGGGAAAAGACGCAGGTATTCGGCGAAGATCGGCCCGAGAACGGAGAACGCGAGCGGGGCCGTCACCCGCAAGAGCCCCCGGGGCGTCGACTGGAGCTGCGAGACCGCGAGCTCTGCCTCCTCGAGCGCGGCGACGATGCGAACGCAGTGCTCGTAGTAGACGCGACCGACGTCCGTGAGGCTCAAGGTTCGCGTGGTCCGCTGGAGCAGCCGCGCGCCGACGCGCGACTCGAGATCGGAGATCTTCCGGCTCACGGTCGACTTCGGCATCCCGACGGCGGTCGCCGCCGCCGTGAAGCTGCCTCCCTGAACGACCCTCGTGAAGAGGACGATCTCGTCGAGAGCGACGTTGGGTAGGCGAGGGTCCATGGGTGGGACAATCTACGAAGTATGCGCGAATTGTTCCAATGGATCGCGATCTCTTTCGCTCCGCCGGCGCGAAGCCGCGCCCCGATGGTTCGGGCGCAACCCCGCGCGCGCTCGAGCGCGCCGGGGCTCCGGCCAGCGGCGCAGCGGTGTCCGATCGAGTCCCGAGCTGCAAACGAGGAAGAGCAGCGCTGGGAGGCTCACACGCCGACGCGCTCGACGCGCACCCGCACCTCGGCGGCCGCCGGCGCCGCATCGCCGCCCGCCGTCCCTGCGCCGCGCTCCACCGAGCCGCCCGCGATCTCCGCGATGAGGAGCGGCCCCGTCGCCTTCACGATGCGGCGGGCCTGGTCCAGCACGCGCGCCCTCTCTTCCTCCGTCGCGCCGGCGAGGACACCGCTGAGGAGGACCCCGCAGGCGCGGTTCGCCGGCAGCGCGGCGAGCCCTGTGACGCTCGCCACGCGGGCCGCGAGGCCGCACACCTGCGCCACGTCGCGCGCGAGCAGCTCGGCCGCCTCGCCGACCACGACGACGCCGCCGTACAGACCGCGCAAGGCGGGGGCGGCGACCGCCCTCACGCCGCGCACGAGCCGCGCGCGCGCCTCGATCGCGTCGGGCGAGCAGTCCGGCAGGCGCTCCGCCGCCGGCGCGTCCGGGGCAGCCGCCATGACGGCCGGCGACAGCGCCGCCCGGATCGCGGCGAGCCGCGCCCGCCACCACCGCGCGCCATGCCCGATCTCCCGGGCGCGGCGCTCACGCTCTTCCCGCCCTCGATGGACGTGGACCTGAAACGCCTCCGTGGCGGCCTTCTGCGGCTGGCGCAGGGCGCGAACGCTCGTGAGCAGGCGCATGTCGATGAGGTCCGCGCGCCGCACGCCCTCCAGCAGATCGACGAAGGCTCCCTTCTCGGCGCCACCGCCGATGAACCACTCGTCGAAGCCGCCGAGCGCATCGACAAGGCCTCGCCAGACGATGGGCAGCCCGTCGCGCACGTCGGAGAGCGACTCGGAGCTCGGGGCACTGGGGCGGAGCTGATCCCCCTGGGCGCCGGGCACGCCGCCGTCGAGCGGTGTGGCCGAGAGGAGCGGAGCGAGCCCCTCGACGGCACCCGAGGCCGCCCACGCGGCCGAGCGCTCGATCCACGCGGCCGGCGGCAATGCGACGCGGGCCAGCGCCGGCGTGAGCACGGCCGGCACGCCGCGCGCGAGCGCCGCGTCGTGCTCCGAGAGCGCGTGCTCGACCGCCTCGGGCGGGAGCAGGACATCGGCGTCCAGAAACCAGATCAACGGCGCCCGGGCGGCGCGGAAGCCCGCGTTCCTGGCATGGCTGCAGTGCGGGAACTGCCCGCGCGGGCGCGGGCTGTCGACCATCTCGAGCCGGAAGGGGTGAGAGCCCGGCTCCGCCGCGGCGCGGATCGCGCCGCCCGGGTCGCCGCCGTCGCACACCACCACGACCTCGAAGGACGACGGGGCGGCGGTCTGCGCGCGCAGCGCGAGCACGGCGCGCCGCAGGAGGGGCGCGGTCGAGGGATGGCACGGGATCACGAGGGCGATGCGCGGCGGCGCGGCGCCCGTCGCGTGAGCCTCCGCAGCCGAGCCGGGCGTGCCGGCCGCGGAGCCGGGCGTGCCGGCCGCGGAGCCGGGCGTGCCGGCCGCGGAGCCGGGCGATGCGGCCGCGGAGCCGGCCGCATCGCCCGCAGCGCCGCCTCCGACGGCCGCATCACCCGCGGACGCGCCGCTGCGGCCCGCACCTGCCGCGGAGCCGCCCCTCAGCGCCGGCCGCTCGCCAAGCACCTCCCACAAGCTGGCGAGGCACCGCTCGCGCTCGGTCAGGTACGCGTCGCGCGCCGCTTCCTGGATGCGCCGGAGATCCGCCTCCGTGAACGCCATGCAGCGCTCGACCGCATCGCGCACGTCCTCGGGAGCCACCGCGTGCGTGCGCACAAGGCCCTGCGCGCCGTGCGGCGCGGCCGGCATGCGCAGCGCGCAGCCGTCGATCTCGCTCATCGCCTCGGTGTCGGGCACGAGGACCGCGGCGCCGACCGACAGGCCCTCATGGAGCGCGTGGCCCCAGCCCTCGTAACGAGACGGACAGAGGTGGAAGCGAGACGCGTTCTGATAAAAGCGGAGCCGCCGCTCGTCGACGCGCCCCGCGAACTCGACGTTCCGCGGCCTGAGCGGCCAGCCGAGCGAGGACACGACCGTCAGCGGATACGGGATGTGGTGGCGCTCCCAGGCCAGAAGGACGGAGTCCGTGCCCTTCGCGTCGGAGCCGCCAGGGACGTGCAGGAAGCGCCGCGCCCGAGGCACGGCCGGGTCCCAGCGGTCCTCCGAGAAGAAGCCGAGGTGGCGGGCCCGCGGCGTGAGCGGGGCGAAGTGCGACAGCGCGTCCCGGGTCTTGCACAGGACGAGCTCGAAATCGTCGAGCGCGGGCCGGGCCTCCGGCCGCCACCACTCGGCGTTCGGGATCAGCCAGCGGCGCGGCGCGCCCTCGGCGAGGCGCGGCTCGTAGACCTCGAGGAAGATGACGAGATCGGCGCCCCCCACGCTGCCCACGCTCTCGGGGTGCTGGAAGTGAAGGCCGGTGACCCGATGACCCCAGCTCTCCAGGAGGCTGCCGAGAAGGCGGTAGTCGCGCTCGAGCCCCTTGCCGTTGTCGATGTTGGTGACGATGTGGATCCGCATCTGAGGCATCCCCTCGAATTTCGGGAAAATTCACAGGGAGGCGGGGAGACGGGGAGTAAAATCCCATGAATCTCCCCGTCTCCCCGCCTTCCTGTTTAATTCCCCTGAAAATGCCAGCAATGTGAGGGATTTGTCAGGAGCCGTATCTCAGCTCGATGTCGCCTGATCCAGCCGCGGCCCCGCGAGGGCCCTCCACCAGGCCAGGGTCACACCCAGCCCCTCAGCGCCGCGTGGTGCTCGCCGAGGATGCCGAGCATCTGGCGCATGCGGTGCACATACGTGAAGCTCGCCTTGACGCGCGCGTGCCCGGCCCGCCGGATCACCTCGCGCTCGTCGTCGTGCTTCACATAATAGTCGATGAGGCGCCGCAGGGCCGCGAAATCGCCGAACGGATAGTAGACCACGTGCTCGCGATCCCGGAACTCCTCCTCCAGGCCGAAGATGTAGGGGTGGATCATGAAGCCTCCCCGGCCGAGCGTCTCGTAGATGCGATCGGACCAGTAATGCGGGTGATCGAAGCCGACACACAGGCTGTCGCCCACGACGACCTTCGCCGACGCGTACAGGCGGTTGAGGGCGTCGCCGCGCACGCAGCTCTCCGGCGCTCCGTGCTTCACGAAGCGGCGGCCGTACGTCTCCGACAGGAAATCCACGAGGCGCCTCCGATAAGGCCACTCCGGATGATAATCGTACGAGCCCACGAAGCAGACGTCGGCCGCGACGCCGGGATCGACCTCCGCGAGATAACACTCGGCGCCGTACACGCCGGGCTTGATGTAATGGTGGCGTATCCCCTGCGCCCGGAAGAACGCCTCGCTCCCGCCGTCGGGCGTGAACACGTGCTGCGTGCGCCAGAACGGGTCGAACCGGAGATCGCGGCCGCGCGAGAGGCCGGCGTACAGGTCGAGGTGGTACGAGGCCGTCGGGATGGGCAGCTGGGTGATCCAGCGCAGCGCGTCGCCGCGCAGGCCCCAGGTGCGGGTGTAGAGCAGCAGATCGACGTCGCGCGCCATGCCGTCGAGCTCGCCCAGGGTAAACGCGTTCTCCTGGGCCTGGACGACCTCGACGCCGAGCGCTCGCAGGCTCTCGCCGACGTGGTTCTCGGTCGAGAACGACGGGCCGAAATTACCGATGTACAGGACGCGACGGCGCATGGGGGAGGGGCCCACGACGGCGGCGCCCGTCAGGGCGGCGGGTCCAGCGGCCACGTGGCCACGAGCGCGCGCGCGTCGGGCGTGCGCGCCTTCGAGAGCACCGCGAGCGTCACGGTGCGATCCGTGACCAGCACACACGGCGCCGAGAACGTCGCTGGATCGGCGCCGCCAGCGTCCACGGGGAGCACGCGGAACGCGGCGCCCGGGGCCGGCCGGTGCGCGACGAGCAGGTGGGCGGCGGACGTCGCGACGATCACGAGCCCGCCGGCCGCGCGGTCGGCGTCGAGCTCGAAGACGCGGCGGTCGCCGAACGGCGCGTCCTCGGCGCCGGCAGGGCCGTACGCCGCGTCGCGGGCCGAGACGCGCACGGTGCCGGGCAGCGCGCCGCCGCGCGAGGCGCCGGGGGCGACGCGCTTGCACACCGCGGTGGGGCCCGGTGACCCGGCGAGGACCACGACATCGATGCACTCGCCGATCGGGTGGTCCACCGAGCCGCCGCCGGCCGCCGCGGCCTCCAGCACGACCGCCGTCGCGTTGTCGACGACGGCGGACACGGCGCCCGGGACGCCGGGGGAGGGCGCGGGGAGCGAGCCGGCGCCCGCGCCGCGCACGAACCGAGGCCCGCTGAAGCTCGCGAACGGCCGGTGCGCCGTGAGGGAGGTGCGGAGACCGGAGGCGCCGTCGAGCCGGACAAGCGCGTTCACGGCGCCGCCCGCGACCTCCACCACGAACGACAGCGCGCCGCCGTCCGCCGCCGCGGCGTCCCAGCGGGGCAGCGCGGGCAAGAGCTGCGGGATCGTGGCGACGGCGCCCGACGGACCGCGGCCCGCGAGCGGCAAGGCCCAGATGTCGGTGCGGTGCGGCGGGGCCGCGCTGTGCGTCGACGACGCGAGCAGCACGGGCGCCCCGTCGAGCGCGACGAGGCGCAGGGCGTCCGCGAGCGGGGCGTCGGGCAGCGCGGCGGGAGAGAGCGCGAGAGGCGGAGGGGGCGTTTCGTTCATGGGCGCAGATCCGGGGGCGGGGCGGCACGCGGCGGCGGCGAGACAGACGAGGAGCGCGGGCGCGGGAGGCCCGCGGCGCGGCCTCCCGGGGGCGATGGTCGAGCGGGGCGCGGCGGTCGAGAGGGGCGAGGGCATGCCGGTCGACCTCCGCGCCGCGCTAGATGCGGGCGTTCGTGCGCATGTTCCACAGCTGCACGAGGGCCTGCGGGTTCGACGATTTCGGATAGCCGGCGAGCGCGGCCGCGAAGAGCCCGTCGATCGCGCCGGTCTCCCACGTGGCCGCGTCGGCGAACGGCCCGCCGCCATACGAGGGGTCGTAGAGCTGGCCGCCGTGCACGACGATGAAATGGTTGAAGAACGCGGGCGGGGGCTCGGGGTTCCGCTGGCCGGGGATCCCGGGCAGGTTGACAACGTCGCTCCACATGCGGTGGGTCCACGGGGCGGGCTGCGTGGCCGCGTTCCACTGCCAGTTCTTCACGAGGAACCCCTGGGATCCCGAGGTCCACGCCGTCACGGTGACGACGACCACCACCTTGTCGGCGCTGGTGATGCCGTGGACCTTGAGCATGTCGATGAAGAACTCGGCCCACGAGCCGCACTGCCCGCTGCCGTCGGCGCTCGCGAGGAGCAGGCGGGTGTTCGTGCACGTTGTCGTGTTCGGGTTCCAGTACGTGAGGCCCACGCCGTCGCGCTTGCGCGTGAGCGCCCGCGTCGCGAAGGGCGCGAAGCTCTGGGACACGACGCGCCCCTCGGTCGTCTCGCCCTGGGCCGCGCGGCACGAGATGTCCACGAGCGTCCAGTAAACCGTGCCGGCCGGCGCGCCGAGCACCGCGTAGACGAGGTGCGCCGTCGTGCCCGCGCCGACCCAGCCGGTGCCGGCGGCGTTCGCCTCCCACGCGATCGTCAGCGGATCGTAGCAGGCGACGACGTCCGGCAGCGGCGCGCTGCTCGTCATCGAGGGCGTGGAGACGTCGACCGACCCGGGCGACACGCTGACCGTGCACGTCCATTCGAGCGTCACGCCGCCGGCCATGGCGCGGCCGCGCAGCTGCACGGACTCGGTCCCGGTGGGCGGCCGGAGCACGCGCAGCACCACGGCGAGCGGGACACGCGCGCCGCGGACGTAGCAGACCGGCGATTGATCCGTTGCCTGCCGGGTGCTCAGCCACTCGGGGGAGGCGAAGTTGCCGAGAGAGTCCCGCTCCACCGCGTGGTTCGCCGCGAAGTCGACCTGGATCACGCCGACCAGCGCGTGGACGACGTCGGGCGCCTTCGGCGACGGCTGCACCGGCGGCGGCACCTCGAGCGGCCTGCGCGCCTCGGGGGCGCGCGGCGGTGGGCCGCGGAAGGCGAGGATGCACCCCGTCCGGAGCAGCTCGGCGACGCGCTCGCGGAGCAGGTCGAGCTCGCGCGCCGCGTCGAGCGACACGATGCCGGCGCCCGCGGCGCACAGCTCGCTCAGGAGATCGACGCGCTCGCGGTCCGGCTCTTCCGAAGGGAACCACGCGGGCACCTCGAGGGCGGCCAGGTGCGGCTCGATCGGCTCCGCGCCCTCGGGCAGGACCGCGCCGGCTGCGCGGACGAAGCCGACGTCTCCGTACGCATCGACGACCTGCCAGACGTTGCCCATGAATCCGCGCGATCCGCTGTCCGCTGTTCCCCCGGCGCCCGATCTGACTAGGCCCGCCCTCGCCGTGCGTCAACCGTTCGTCCACCGTGCGTCAAGCAGCGCCGGCATGTGCGCCGGCATGTGCGCCGGCATGTGCGCCGGCATGTGCGCCGGCATGTCGACCCCGTCGGCGCGCGTGAATGTGCCCACCCGGCCGGCGAGCGATGGTAGGCTCGACGGCTCGGGCTCCGGGACGTGCGAGGGCGAGGCGACCGATGGCGGACGGTGCGATCGAGTTTGATTTCGCTGTGGAAGGCGCGACCGATCCGTGGCGCGTCGCGCGGATCGAGGGCCATGAGGGCATATCGCGGCTGTTCCACTTCCGCGTGACCCTCGCGTCGACGGACGCCGCGCTGGCGTTCGACGGGCTGGTCGGGCAAACGTGCCTGCTCACGATCCGGAACGACGCGTCGACTCGGTACATCCACGGCATCGTCGCGCGCTTCGAGCAGCACGAGGAGGGGCGCTCGGTCACCACGTACCTGGCGACGGTCGTCCCGCGGGCGTGGCGCCTGCAGCACCGGCACGACTACCGCATCTTCCAGGAGGCGACGGCGCCGGAGATCATCGACAAGGTGCTCCGCGCGGCGGGCCTTTCCTCCGACGATTTCCGCATCTCGACGGCGATGACCCACGATCGGCGAGAGTACAGCGTGCAGTACGCCGAGACGGACTGGGCGTTCATCAGCCGCCTGATGGAAGAGACAGGCATGTTCTGTTTCTTCGAGCACAAGGCCGACAACCACGTGCTCGTCTTCGGCGACGCGCCGTTCGTCCACGAGCCCATCGACGAGCCCGGCGTCGTGCCGTACCGGGCCGTCGGCGGGGCGCTCGCCGCGCGCGAGGCCGTCTCCCGCTTCTCGATGGCCGAGGAGGTCCGGCCCGGCAAGGTCACCGTCCGCGACTACAACTTCCAGAAGCCCAGCCTGAGCCTCGAGGGGGAGGCGGAGGCCGACCGCGACACCGATCTCGAGGTGTACGTGTATGCCACCGAGCACGATCTGCCCGAGGAGGGCACGCAGCTCGCGAAGCTCCGGCTCGAGCAGCTCCAGCTCGTGCGCCGCACCGCGGAGGGGCAGGGGAGCGTGCTCCGGTTCATGCCCGGGGCCACCTTCACGCTCGAGGACCACGGCCGCGAGAGCTTCAACCGCGGATACCTGATCACGCGCGTCGACCATTTCGGCTCGCGGGCCGTCGGGGGGGAATCCCAGGAGACCGTCGTGGGGTACTCCAATCGATTCCAGTGCATCCCGGACGACGTGCCCTACCGCACGCCCGTGCAGACGCCCAAGCCGACGCCCCGCGGCATCCAGACGGCGATCGTCGTGGGCCCTGCGGGCGAGGAGATCCACACGGACATCTATGGCCGGGTGAAGGTGCAGTTCCACTGGGACCGGAAGGGGCGCCGCAACGAGCAGAGCTCGTGCTGGATGCGGGTGAGCCAGATCTGGGCGGGCGCCGCGTGGGGCTCGATGTACATCCCGCGCATCGGCCACGAGGTCGTCATCGACTTCCTCGAGGGCGACCCGGATCGCCCGCTGATCGTCGGGCGCGTCTACCACGGCGCGAACGTGCCGCCCTACGCGCTGCCGGCCGAGAAGACGAAGAGCACCATCAAGTCGGACACCTCGCCGGGCGGCGGCGGCTCGAACGAGCTCAGGTTCGAGGACAGGAGAGGCGCGGAGGAGATCTACCTGCACGCGCAGAAGGACTGGAACATCGAGGTCGAGAACGACAAGACCCAGTCCGTCGGCCACGACGAGCGCCTGACCGTCGGCCACGACCGGAAGAAGCGCATCGACAACAGCCAGTGGGAGTCGATCGGCGCCTTCAAGACCACCGAGGTCGGCGAGGATCACAACGAGAAGATCGGCGCGAACCGCACGCTCGGCGTCGTAAAGAGCGAGAGCGTGGACATCGGCGAGGACGCGAGCCTGAAGATCGGGCAGGGCCGGAAGACCGATGTCGGGAAGGACGACATCGAGTCGGTGGGCGGCAAGCGCGAGCTCTCGGTGGGCGGCGAGGAGACCGTCAAGGTGGGTGATCGCGCGACGCTGGAGGTCGGCTCGAAGCGCAACACCACCATCGGCGCCGACGACTCGCTGTCGGTCGGCGGGACCGAGACCCGGAACATCGACGTGGACGCGACCGAGTCCGTCGGCGCGAAGAAGACCGTCAAGGTCGGCGAGAAGTTCACGCTGGAGTGCGGGAGCGGCAAGATCATCGTCGACAGCTCCGGCAAGATCACGGTCGAGGGGTCGGACATCACCGTGAAGGGCTCGGGCACCGTCAAGGTCGAGGGCGCCAAGGTCGAGGTGAAGAGCGACGGCGACGTGAGCGTCAAGGCGGGCTCGAACATCAAGCTCTCGGGCAGCGGGGTCGACATCAACTGAGCGGCGTCGCGCAGGATCGGAGCCGAGGCGGATGGTTCACGAGGTGGTGGCTGATCACGCGGAGATGGCGTCGTTCCTCTGGGAGCTCCGCGAGATGGCCGTGAGGTCGCACCACTACACGCTGGCCGATCTCGCGGAGCTCGAGGAGCGCGTCGAGGCCCACCTCGATGGGCTCCGGATCGCGGGGGAGCCCGGCTGGGAGCTCACGCTGGCCGCCCTCTCGACGAAGGATCCAGGCGCGTTCTTCGCGGCGGCCATCGCGGCGATCGAGGCGCGCGACTTCCCGGGCTTCGCGGCCGTGCTCGACGCGACGGAGGAGGCGGACGAGCCCGCCGCCGGCGTCGCGGGCGCCCTCGCGTGGGCGTCGCCGGCCGACGCGTTCGCGATCGTGGCGCCGATGCTGTCGGGGGCGCAGCCGCCGGCGCTGCGCCGCCTGGCGCTGGCCGCGTGCGTGGCGCACCGCCGCGATCCCGGGCAGTTCCTTGGCTACGCGCTCTGCGACGGCGACGCGGCCGTCCGCGCGCTGGCCTTCCGCGCGGCCGGCGCGCTCGGCCGCGCCGATCTGGCGGGCGAGCTCCGCGGCGCGTGGGGCTCGGACGACGAGGCCGAGCGCTTCTGGTCGGCGTGGGCCGGCGCGCTGCTCGGGGCGCGCGGCGCGGACGAGGCGCTGTGGAGCGTCGCCGGGCGGAGCGGCGCGTTCGCCGAGGAGGCGGCCGACTGCGCCGCCCGCGTGAGCCCGCCGGGTGAGGCCCGCCGCCGGATCGAGGCGCTGATGCGGTCGCCCGGGCTCGGGCGGGTCTGCCTTGTCGCGGCGGGGGCGCTGGGCGATCCGGCGCTGCTGCCGTGGGTGCTCGACCGGCTGGACGTCGCGCCGCTCGCGCGGCTCGCCGGCGAGGCGCTCTCGCGCATCACCGGCGCGCCGATCGAGGGGGCGCTGCGCGGGGCCCCGGCGCCCGGCGTCGACGCCGGGCCGAGCGACGATCCGCGCGACACGAGCGTGAAGATGGATCCGGACACGCAGCTGCCGTGGCCGCACGGGGCGAACGCGCGGGCGCTCTGGGCGGCGCACCGCGGGCGCTTCGCGTCGGGGGTGCGCCACGTGGACGGCCGCCCGCTGGACGAGGGGGCGCTCGATCGCGTGCTCCGGCTCGGCGGCCAGCGGCGCCGCGCGGGCGCCGCGTTCGAGCGGGCGGCGCGCGCGCCCGGCCGCCCGCTGTTCGACGTGGCCGCGCGGGTCGAGCGGCAGAGGGCCGCGCTCGGGGCCTCGCCGTGAGGGCGCCGCCCGCGCCGCGCGCCCTCGGGCACGCCGCGGCCGCGGTGCGCCCGTTCCGCTCCCGGGGGCGGGTGATGCTCGCGGTGGTCGTCAAGGCGACCTTCCAGCTCGAGCACAAGCGCGCCATGTCGCCGCTCCCGCCCGCGCCGATCGTCGCGGCGGACGTGCGCGCGGCGCGCGCCGCGGCCGACCCGCGCGCCGCCATCTCGGCGGCCGCGGAGATGGCCCCGTTCCTTCCGCGCGCGGACATCCTCCTCGGCGGCCACGCCTGGGCCCGCGGGCGGAGCCCGGCGCCGCTCGTCCCCGTCCGCCTGCGGGTCGGCCTCGACGCGGCCGTCCTCCTCGACAAGGCCCTGCACGTCTACGGCGACCGCGGCGGCAACGGCCGCGGCGCCCCGCAGCCGTTCCTCGCCATGCCGCTCGGCTACGAGCGCGCCCTCGGCGGGGCGGCCGACCCCGACAACCCGGCCGGCGTCGATCCGCGCGCCGGCCGCGCGCCCAACATCATCGACCCCCGGCAGCCGACGCGCGCCGCCGGCCTCGGGCCGATCGCGGCGCACTGGCCCGCGCGGCAGCGCCGGCTGGGCAACGCCGATCCGCGCGGCGTGCAGGCCCCGTGGCCCGTGGTCCCGGACGGCTTCGACTGGGCGTATTTCCAGGCGGCGCCGGCCGATCAGCAGACGCCGTACCTCCGGGGGAACGAGTGGATCCTGATCGAGGGGATGCACCCGGATCTCGACCGCATCGAGGCCTGGTTGCCGGGCCCCGTCGCCGAGGCGCGGGTCGCGTTCGGGGGGGCGGCGCAGCCGCAGGTGTTGCCGCTGGTCGCCGACATGCTCGTGATCGACGCCGATCGCTGGCTTTGCTCGCTCGTGTGGCGCGCCAGCGCGCTGCTGCCGGGCGAGGAGGCCCTCGCCAGCGTCCGGGTCACGGCCAGGGTCGCGCTCCCGGGCGAGGCGGTGCCATGGGACGTCGCGGCAGCGCCGCCGGCCCGCGCGGAGCGGGCGCAGGCGGCGCCGCAGCGGGCGCGCGCGGCGGAGCATCCGCTGGCGGGGACGGTGGCGCTCGATCCGGAGGAGGCGTCGGCGGCGGCGAGCCCGCAGCGGGCGGCGCGCGGGGCGGCGGAGCATCCGCTGTCCGGGACCGTGTCGGTCGATCCGGACGACGTCCAGCCGAACCCCGCCTTGCCGTTCCGGTCGCCCGCGGCCTCCGTGGGAGGACCGCACCTCGCGAGGTCTGGCACGGCGGAGATGCCCGCCGCAGCGGGGACACCGCCCGCGGAGCCGCGGCGCGGCGGCCTGCCCTTCGTGGCGCCGGCGGCGGCGGCCGCAGCTCCCAAGGCGCTGCCGTTCGCGCCCGCTGCCCCGTCTCCCCCGGGCGCCCGCGATGGCGCGGCGGCGTGGGCGCTGCCGTTCGCCGCCCCGGCCGCGGCGTCGCCTGCGGCGCCGGTCCGAGCGCCGGCGGCGTCCGGCGTGCTGCCGTTCGTATCGCCGGCGGCAGCGTCCGGCGCGCTGCCGTTCGCGCCAGCGCCGTCCGCGCCCGTCCCCGCTGCTCCCCAGGCGCCGTCCGCGCCCCCTCCCGCGCCGTCCGCGCCGGAGCGCTCCTCGCCGTGGGTGTCGGGCGCGGCGCCCCACGCCGCCTCGGAGCCGCGCTCGCCGTGGGCGTCGGGCGCGGCCGCGGCCCCGGCGCCCGCCGCCTCGCCGCCGCCCGTCGCGCCGTCGTACACCCTCGCCCAGCCGCGCATCGCGCCGTCGTACGCCCTGGGATCGTCGCCCGCCGCCCCACCCTGGCCCGCCGCGGCAGCCGCCGCTCCTGCCCGGCGCCCCGCGCGCCCGCGCCGGCAGCGCCTCGCCCCGGACGCGCGCCCCTCGTCGGAGCCGCTCATCCCGCCGCGCAAGCGCCGCCCCGCGAAGGTCGCGGCCGACGGCCTCGGCGCCTCGTTCCTCCGCGCGGTGCCCGACGCCGCGCCCACGCCCAGCTGAACATGGACCTCCGCAATCGAACCCCCTTCGTCGCCGAGCGCATCGTCCACGTCGACGCCGCCGGCGCCGAGGTGCTCGTCGTCCTCGTCAAGGCGACGCTCGCCATCCACGCCGGCGGCCGCCTCGCGCCCGCGGCCGAGCAGGTGCCGCTCCAGCACGCCGACGCCTTCCACGGCGAGCCGGGCCTCTCGAGCGTGCGCTACGAGAGCGACCTCGCGCCGCACAAGGTCGGCACGGACGTCGTCGTCCTCGGCCACGCGTACCCTCCTGGCCGCCGCGACGCCGAGGTCCAGGTCTCCGTGCGCGTCGGCCCGATCCGCACGACCCTCGCCGTCTTCGGCGACCGCACCTGGGCGCGCCCCGCGTCCCCCGCGCCCTTCGAGCGGATGCCGCTCGTGTACGAGCGCGCGTTCGGCGGGCGGGACGAGTCCGCCGAGTCCGCCGCCGACCACGAGGTCGAGCCGCGCAACCCCGTCGGGCGCGGGTTCCGGGCCCGCCGCTCGCTCGTCGACCTCGCGCAGCTCGCCATGCCGAACCTCGAAGATCCCAGGAAGCCGCTCCGCTCGCCGGACGATCGCCCCGAGCCCGTCGGCCTCGGCTTCATCGGGCGCAGCTGGCAGCCGCGCCTGCGCTACGCCGCCACGGCGCCCGACCCCTCGTCGCCGCCTCCTGCCGGGTCGCCGCCTCCCGCCCCGTCGCCGTTCCTGCCTGCCGCCTTCGACCCTCGCTACCACCAGGGCGCGCACCCGCGCCTCGTGGCCACGCCGCACCTGCGCGGCGGCGAGCCGGTCGAGCTCGTGCACCTGAGCCCCCTCGGCCCGCAGCGCTTCTCGCTGCCCCGCGCGGCGCCTCGCGCCGTGGTCCTGATCGACTCCGAGCGCCGCCCGCTCCCGCTGGTCCTCGACACCGTGGTCCTCGAGCCCGACGACCTCCGCGCCGTGCTCGTGTACCGCGGCGCCATGCCCGTCGGTCGCGATCTCTTCCGCGTGCGCCGCATCGAGGTGGAGCCCGCGCCCGCATGAGCACCGGAGCCGTCATCACCGCCGCCGGCATGGTCACCGCCCTCGGCGACACCGCCGCGTCCACCACCGCCGCGGTCCGCGCTCGCCTCACGCGCTTCCGCGAGTGGCCGAGCTACCCCTGCCTCCCCGCCGACCCGCCCCGCCCGGAGGAGCCCTTCTCCGTGGTCGCGGCGTACACCGATCTCCCCCGCGCGCTCGACCTCCCGGTCCGCTTGCTCGCGCTGGCGCTCCAGGACCTCGCCACCTCCGGCGACCTCGCGCGCGCCGACCTGGAGGACGCCTCGTTCTTCCTCGCGCGCCCCTCGCCCGGCCCCGCCGCGCACCACCACGAGCTGCGCGACGCCTTCCGGGAGCGGCTCGCCGACGCCGCCGGAGTCGACGCCGTGACCCGCGGCCTCCTCGCCCCCGACGGGCACGCGGCGATGCTCCTCGGCCTGGCCCACGCGGCGCGCGCCGTCGAGGCCGACCCCGGCACGCCCTGGATCGTGGCCGGCGCCGACTCCCAGGTCGACGTGGGGCTGCTCGAGGCGCTCGACCACGCGCGCCGGCTCAAGAGCCGCCGCAACCTCGACGGGTTCATCCCGGGCGAGGCCGCGGCCGCGCTGCTCGTCGAGCACCGCCGCCGCGCCGAGGCCCGCGGCGCCCCCATCCTGGCCGAGATCGAGGGCTCGGGCGCCGGGGAGGAGCAGAGCCCCATCGAGAGCGGCGATCCCCCCTCGGGCGAGGCCCTCGCCGCGGCGCTCGCCGCCGCGTGCGCCGCGGGCGGCCCGCCCGCGTGGGTTCTCTGCGATCTCAACGGCGAGAGCTACCGGGCCAAGGAGTGGGGGCTCGCGCGCGTCCGCGCGCCCGCGCTCCTCGGGGGCGTCCGGGCGCTGTGGCACCCCGCCGACGGCTACGGCGACGTCGGCGCCGCGACGGGCGGGTGCCTCGCGGCCGCGTGCGTGCGATCGTTCGAGCGCGGCGCGTCCCCCGAGGCGCGCGCCGCGCTCTTCGCGGGCTCCGGCGACGGGACGCGCGCCGCCGTGTGCCTCGTCTCGGCTGCAGCGAAGAGGGCGTGAAGGAGGAGCGATATGCCTGTCACCGTAGGAGTCAACTCACGCACGGTCGTCCACGCCGCGAGCAATGGAATGACCATCGCTTTTCCGGACGTGTGCCTCACCCCCGCGCCGCCCGCGCCGCCGGTCCCCATCCCCTATCCCAACATCGCCATGTCGTCCGACGCCGCGAGCACCGCGAAGAACGTCAAGGCCGACGGCAACCCCGTCTGCCATCAGGACAGCAACTTCTCGCGCAGCAGCGGCGACGAGGCGGGCACGAACGGGGGCGTCGTCTCCGGCGTGAACATGAACAAGGCCGAGTTCATCAGCTACTCGTTCGACGTCAAGGTCGAGGGGAAGGGCTGCGCCCGCGCGCTCGATCTCATGCTCCACAACAGCAAGAACACCCCGCCCACGCCGCTCGTCCAGCCGCCGCTCATCGTCATCGTCATGGAGGAGCCCCCGCCCGCGCCCGAGAACCCCAAGGACTGGGGCGTCGACAAGATCGAGGTGTTCTGAGGGGGCGGCCGCGGAGCGAGCCTCGACCCGCGCCGCGCTGATGGACCGGACTCCCCGCTGATTCGTCCTGGAGCTCTCGCATGCCGACGATCAAGCAATACGTGAACCTCCCTGCCGCCGCGACGGGCGTGAACGGCCCCGTGCGGCAGCTGCGCGTCACGCCCAACCAGGTGCCCAACGTCGCGCCCGGCGACCGCGTGGACTGGTGGATCGAGCCCGACCCGGGCAACGAGAACCTCGCATTCCAGTCGCTGACCGAGCGCACGCGGCTCGCGCACGGCGCGGCCCCCGGCGTGACGGTCGGCGTCGGGCACCACTTCGACAACACGCTCACGTTCACGCACATCGGCGGCGACAAGTACACGATCAAGGCGTCGCGCGACGGGCAGCGGGCGCAGTTCCTCGCCACCGACGAGTTCCAGACGTGGCGAAAGCTCTATTATACGGTCTGGTACTCCGGCGCGCAGACGCTCGCGACGTACAACAACATCGATCCGCGGTTCGTGGGCGAGTTCGCGCGGCACTTCATCGAGCTGGAGCGCAGGGCGGTCCTCCCGGCGCTCGCGACCGTGGACTCGGCCCGCGTCGACTTCCAGAGCCTGTCGCAGCAGGCGGTCAGCTCGCCGACCTTCGACTGGCCGTTCATGAACGGCGGCCCGAACGCGCTGCTCAACCTGCGCGTCGGCGGCCTGCCCCCCGGGGGAGGCACGCTGACCGACAAGCCGCTTCACATGGCCTTCCTGCTGGTGCCGAACTGCTATTACACGCAGCTGGAGCGGCGCGCGTTGCCCACGGCGAACAACGCGGTCGGGAGCATCACCACGTTCCGCACCGTGTGGCGCGACCCCACGAACGGCAACAACTTCATGTGGACGGCGCAGGCGTCGTGGCCGGCGGCCGGCGCCACCGACGTGCGGGCGTACTTCACCTTCACGCCCGGGTCGCCGAACCGCGTGAACTGGAACCTCACCACGCTGCCGGGCCTCACGGCCCACCTCGCCACGCCGGGCAACACGTACAACCTCACGTTCTCGTTCATCTGGAAGAGCTCGATCAACGGCTACAGCTGGGGCAATTTCTGCGTCGTCGGGTGCACGGGCCCCGGCCGGAGCGAGACGGCGGTCCTCGGCACCTTCGTCCACGAGATGGGGCACGGCATCGGGCAGACCGTCCGGCAGGAGCCGCAGTACAGCGCGACCGGCGTGGCGCTCGCCACGCAGCTCGCCAACCCCCGCTGGTACACCGACCAGTTCGGCGGGCAGGGCCCGCACTGCAACACGAACGCAGGCCTCACGCCGGACCCGTCCACCACGTCGGGCCAGCGGTACGACTGGTGGCCCGCGCTCGGCGGGCGGCTCTGCACCATCTACCACGCCGGCCATAACAACCGCGACGACGGCGTCTTCTGCCCCGTGTGCGCCCCGCGCATCCGCCGCGTGCGCCTCGACACGCCGGCGCAGACCTCCCGCAACTGGAACCACTTTGGCTGAACCTCGCGGGCGGGGCGGGGGCGCGCTGCTCTCTCGACCCCGCGCCCCGCGCCCCGCCCACGTCGAGAGGACCCCATGGAGATCGAACCCCGGACACCCTTTGGTTTCGCCCCCCACGCGGGCTCGCCCGAGATCGCGGCCGGCAAGGAGGCCATCCGACTCGCGATTTCGCGGGTGTCCTTCGCGGCCGGCACGGTGGAGCTCGACGTCTCGGCCTCGTTTCTGTTCCCGGACGCCGTCGCGAGCCGCTACCGTGACGTCGAGGAGTCGATGGTCCTCGTCGTCCACGACATCGAGCAGGCGGACGGCGGCGCCCTGCTCGCGCGCAACACGTTCATCGAGTTCCCGGCCGGCGAGCGCGACGGCCCGAACCAGCTCGCCGAGCCCGCGCTGCCGATGCCGGGCCGCGGCAGCCTGGCGTCCGAGGGGTACCAGGGCGCCTGGCTCAACGTCACCGTCGCGTTCCCCTGCGCCGTGGCGGTGCCCCGTTACCGGCCGAGCGTCTATGTGTACCTCGTCCTCGAGAACTACGTGTCGAACGTGATAGGCATCGATCTCGTCGACAAGAAGGCCATCGAATTCTGACCGGCGGTGAACCCATGCTCGTCCGATCCGTCTCTTTCGGCCTGATCGCGGAGACGCCCGCGACCTCCGGCGCGGGCGTCGTCCTCGCCGAGCCGGGCCCGCCCACCGTCGAGGGCGGCGCCCTCGTCCACGTCGTCCACGGCAGCTCGCGTGTGCCCGCCGTCGATATCGAGGTCGAGCGCGCCGAGGTGCTCCGCGGCGTCTTTCTCACGCTGATCTACGCCCCCGCGCAGGGCGGCGTCACGGTGCCTCTGCTCGGGCCGAGGCTGGTCTTCCCCGACGACATCGACGACGTGGGCGCGGACCTCGTGGGCAGCTTCCGGTGCGAGATCGTCCTGGCACCCCGGGTCGGGGCGTTCTATCTGCACGCGGCGTATCGCCAGTACGTCTCCAACGTGGTTCGCCTCATGGCCCCGCCCGGTGCCCGATGACGCCTGTTTATTCCGTTATCGTCGTCACGTGGAACAACCTCCAGTACACGGCGCGATGTGTGGACGCCCTCCTCCGCACGCTCCCCTCGGACGCGGAGGTGGTCTTCGTCGACAACGGCTCGGAGGACGGCACGCCCGCTTACCTCACCGACGTCGCGCGCCGGCTCGGGGACGCCGCCAAGACGGTCTTCCTGGACGAGAACCTCGGCCTGGCCGGCGGCGCGAACCGGGGACTCGAGGTCGCGGCCGGGGAGTACCTGGTGCTGCTCGACAACGATGTCGTGGTGACCCCGAGGTGGCTGGAGGGGCTGCGGGAGTGCATGGAGGAGGCGCCGCGGGCCGTGCCCGGCGCGCGGCGCGTCGGGCTCGTCGGGCCCGTGACGAACAGCGCGCGCGGCCCGCAGAAGGTGCAGAACCCGCCGCCGTTCCAGCCGGAGGCGCTGAACGAGCTCGCGGCCGAGCACCGCGAGGCGTTCCGCCGGCGGTGGGCGCCGTCGTTCGCCCTCTCGACCTTCTGCCTGATGATGCGCCGCGAGGTCTACGCCGAGATCGGCGGGCTCGACGAGCGCTTCTTCCCGGTGGGCCACGAGGGCGCCGACCTCGCCTTGCGGGCGCAGGAGCGCGGCTTCGAGTGCATGATCGCGAGCGACGTGTACGTGCACCACGAGGGGAGCGCCACGCTGAGCAAGGCGTTCCCCGGCGCGCAGGGCGGTCTCGGGGGCGCGGACCTCTTCTTCGAGAAGTGGCGCGCCCGCCGCGCCGGGAAGACGCGGCTCGTGGCCGCGTACCCCGTCCGGGACGCGGAGGCGACGCTGCGCGAGAGCCTCGACGCGACGGCGCGGTTCGCCGACGCGATCGTCGTGCTCGACGACGGATCGACGGACGGGACGGGGGCGATCGCGCGGTCGCACCCCGCCGTGGCCCGGTACGAGCGGACGGAGCTGCCGTCGGGCGTGGATGGACGGCGCGATCGCGACCGCGCCCTGCAGATGGCGGCGGAGCTCTCCCCGGACTGGATCCTCGCGGTCGACGCGGACGAGGTGTTCGAGATGGACCGCGCGCGCGCCGAGCGCCTCATGCAGCTCGCCGATCCGCACATCAAGGCGCTCGGCTTCCACTGGTACACGTTCTGGGAGCCGACGCGCACGTACTTCCGGGCGGACGGCGCGCTCGGGGCCATGTCGGGGTACCGCATGTACCGGAACGAGCCGGGCCTGCGCGTCGCCCGCGGGGCCGAGGGCGGCCTGCCCGGGGGCGGCATCCCCGAGATGCCGGACGGGTGCGGGCGCTTCACCGACGTCCGCGTGCGGCGGCTCGGCTACGACACCGAGGCGTCGCGGCAGGCGCGGATCGCGCTCCACGGGCCGGACCCGTACACGCCGCCGCGCGTGGGCGCGCCCCCCGAGCTGGCCGATCTCGCGAGCAACACGGTGACGCTGCGCAGGTATGCGCCCGCGTCCGGCGTATCGCTCTGCATCATCGCGAGGAACGAGGCCGAGCGGCTGGAGCGGTTCCTCGCGTTTCTGGAGCCGTTCGTCGACGAGATCTGCATCGTCGACAACGGCAGCGACGACGCGACGGTCGAGATCGCGCGGAGGTTCACCGACCGGGTGCGCGTCCACCGGACGGACCGGCTGGACCTGGCCGAGGTGCGCAACGTGGGCCTGGAGATGGCCACGCGGCCCTGGATCCTGAGCCTCGACCCGGACGAGGAGCTCGCGCACTGGGATCTGCCGCGCGTCGTTCGGCTCATGGACGACCTCGACGTCCACGCGTATTCCTTCGAGATCGCCAATCATCAGAAGGACGGCCCGCCCGTCATGACGATCGCCGTGCGGCTGTTCCGCAACGACGCGCGGATCCGGTACGGGCGCGCCGTGCACGAGACGGTGCAGCCGAGCCTCGACCGGCACCCGGAGCTCGTCGTCCGCCCGGCCGGCGTGGAGATCCAGCACTATGGCTTCCTGAAGGACGACGGCGTCATGGAAGAGAAGCTGTCGCGCTACCTCGAGGCGAACCAGCGCATGCGCGAGGAGGATCCGGCGGATCCGATGCCCTGGTACAACGAGGGGCTCCACCTCCTGAACGACGGCCGCGACGACGAGGCGATAGCGTTCCTCGAGAGGGCGATGGTGCTCGGCCAGCGCTTCCTCTCGCCGCGATCGAGCCTGGCGCAGATCTACCAGCACCGGGCGCTCGCGCTGTGGCAGAGCATGGTCGCCGAGCTCCCGCCGGGGCACCCCGTGCGGCCGACGGCGGAGGAGAGCGCCGCGGTGCTGGGCCGCATCACGCCGGCGCGGATGCTGGTGGGGCAGGCGCGCAGGCGCAGGCTCCAGGGGCCGTCGCATGGCGATTGAGGGGCGGCGCGCGTTCATCGCGCAGGTCACCGCGGGGGCCGGCCTCGTGGCGCTCGGCGGGTGCGGCGGCGCGCCCGGGGCGGCGGGTGCGCCTGCGGGGGCGAGGGGCGCGGCTGCGGCGGGGAAGGCCGCCCCTCCGGCAACGGGCGGGGCGGGCGCGGCGCCTGTCCTCGAGGCCGCCCTGCAGGGCGCCGTGCTCGCGCTCCGCTACCGGTACCCGCGCTCCCTCGGCGAGCGGCTCGCCGCGGCGCCGTGGGCCGCCACGCTCGTGGTCGCCATCCACCCCGCGTCGGCGTCCCCCGCCTGCCGGAGCCTCGCGAGCGGGGCGCTCCGCACCGAGGCTCCCGTGCTGGATCAGGGGATGTTCCGCGCGGCGGCCGAGGTCGATCTGGCGGAGTTCTTCGGCCTGAAGGCGCCGTTCGTGCGCTATGTGCACGCGTCGTTTCTTCACCTCCGGTCCGACGTGCTGCGCGTCGCGACCGGGTGAGCGATGAGGGGATATCCAGGTGACTGACCGTGGAGGTGCATGTGAGCTCGAACGACTCAATCTGGCATGAATGGAGCGCGGTCGACGCCAGAGCCACCAGGCTCGCTTCCGTGTCGTTGGCGGGGAGCTACGCTTCGATCCTCCTGGAGAACTGCGTTGCTGAGAGGCACGCGGTAGGCCTGGACGTCGCGACATTTGCTTGCCATGGCTCGTTCGACGTGGCCGAGGGCCCCCAGGCGGTTCTCGTCACCCTCCGCGGGGCCGTGCACGTCGGTCCTGGCGGTACAGCCAGCGTGACCGCCTTCGTGGGCCGCGACGCGCATCCAGTGTACTTCAAGGAGTCTCCGGAGGGCTCCGCCGAGTTCACGCACACGGTCGCGGCCGAATGCTCGGGCGGTCGCCTGCTCGTGGCGTTGCACCTCCTGGCCTGGAGCCCGCTGCCAGAGACGGAGGTCTCCGTCACCGTGGACTCGCTCGACGTGGTGCTGGTCGCAGCGCACCCGCCCTCGCCGGCTCCTGCCCCGGGAGCTGCCCCACGGAACTTCGGCTCTGCTCCTGGTTGATCTGCGCTCGCGCGATCGCGCGAGCGCCCGTGGTCTTCTCCGATAACTCAAGTCGCGGCTGTCCCGACGAAACGGGGCGATGGGGCGGTGCATGCAAGGGGATGCTCGTCAGAACAAGGCGGACGGGAGCGTAGACCTGTCGAGCCGGATAGACGTCCCCGTCCCACGCAACCGACGTCATCGCCGTTGTACAACGGACATCCGCGCGTTTTGCACGATCACGGACCCAAAGGCCGTGCGCCTGGCGTGGACAGGCAGGCCCTAGGACAGCGAACCGAAGAACTCCCGCAGATCGGCGGCCAGCGCCGTCGGCGTCTCCGTCGCCAGGAAATGCCCGCCGCGCGAAAGCTCGGTCCAGCGCACGATGTGGTGGTCGCGCTCGGCCAGCCGGCGCACCGCCACGTCCGGCGTCAGCGACACGGCCACGGCCGTGGGCACGGTGCCGCGCGGCTTGGGCGCCCAGCCGGACGGGTCGTTGAAGGCTTCATAGTACAGGTTGGCCGAGGGGCCGCTGGTGCCGGTGAACCAGTACAGGCTCACGTTGTCCAGCAGCGCGTCCAGGCCCACCGCGTCCTCCGGCAGCGCGGCCGCGGGATCGGTCCATTCCTTGAACTTCTCGACGATCCAGGCCAGCTGGCCCACCGGCGAATCATGAAGCCCGTAGCTGAGCGTCTGCGGCCGCGTGCCCTGGATGTGCGCGAAGCCCATCATCCGGTCGCGGAAGTTCTGTAGCCGTTCCAGGCGCTGCTGCTCCGAGGCCGTCAGGCCTTCCAGCTCGGCGGGGTCGCCGGAGGGAAACGTCACCAGCGCATTGCAGTGCACGCCTCTGACATGCTCGCTGTCGATGCGGCCCAGCTCCGCCGCGATGAACGCGCCCACATCGCCGCCTTGCACGCCGTAGCGTGTGTAGCCCAGGCGCTGCATCAGCGCCGCCAGCGCACGGGCGCAGCGGCCGTGGTTCCAGCCGGCGTCGGCCAGCCGAAGGCGATGCTCAGGTACTCGTCGCCTGTGTCGTAGCCCAGCGTCACCGGGTGCGTGATGAGACCGGTATGCAGCACCTGCAGCCGGCCGCGGCGCTTCATGAACACGAGGTCCCAGCAGCCGTCGGGCAGGGACTGGTCCTGCGCGTCGTCGCCGTAGGCGACGTGCGAGATCCGCTGCACCAGCGCATGGTCGCTGCCGCGGATGGAGCGCGTGGTCCTCATCGACAGCTTCCCTTCGTCATGCTGCGCAGTATGGCCGACCCGCGCCGCAAGGCGAATTCCCACGCCGGGCGCGGGCGGCTGCGGTCCACCGCGAGCCCGGGTGGATCGCAGTCGCCCCTCTCCAGAGCTAACTGGCGTCGCTCAGCGATGAGGAGGCCTGTCGTCGCCGGAGGGCGAACGCGGCGAGGACCGCAGTCAGGAGGCCAAGGGTGTGATTCCCGCCGACGCCCGCGGCGCGGCAGCTGCAGCCCTCGCCGTCACTGGAGGTGTCGCCGCCCCCGCCGGCGCCGCTGCCTGCGCCCACGCCCGTGCCGCCTGCCTCACCCCCGCCCGAGCCGGTGGTGCCGCCGCCCATCCCGCCCGAGCCGGCGGTGCCGCCGCCCATCCCGCCCGAGCCGGCGGTGCCGCCGCCCGCGCCCCCGTCGCCGGAGGGCCCCGGCGGCGGCACCGTCGCGCAGTCGCCGAGCGAATGTTCGAGCGCGCCGAGCGTGAAGCTCCCGCTGCCCGGCCGCCCGCGCGCGCAGTAATCGTCGGTCACCGCGGCCTCGGCGGGCGCTTCGCCGACGAGCGACGCCACATCCCCTTTGAGGTGCAGGTCGCCGAGACCTGGATCTTCGTACCACGTTTGGAACGTCGCGAGTCCCACCTCGGCCAGGTTGTCACTCTCCTGGTGCGTGGCCCCGTCGCGGTCGCGGATCTTGCCCGTGAGCACGTTGCCGCGCGCGACGCCGCTGGTCGTCGCGAAGCGAAAGTCGATCCCGCTCGTCGCGATCAGCGTATTGAAATGAAGCCGCGTATCCGTCGCGCGGTTCAGATAGATCCCGACGTCCGAGCAGCTCGCGATGATGTTGTTCCGCATCGTTCCGCCGGTGTGCTCGACCTCGCAGGGCACGTCGGGGTCGTAGGCCGGGGCGCAGTACTGCGCCCCCGTGCCGCCGCCGCCGAACGACAGCCCGATGCGCGCCCCGTCCGGCGAGCCGGCGGTGGTGCAGACGACGAGGTTGCGCTCGAAGAGCCCGTCCGAGCCGCCGCTCTTCATGAACGCGGCGTAGCTGACGGTGTCGCCGCCGTCTTTCTGGAAGTCGTGCAGGTAGCTGTCGCGCACGGTCCAGCGCTTGCCGCCGTCGATGTTGATCTTGGTGACGGGTCTGCCGGTCCTGCGCGGGTGGGTGTCGAACAGCTCCGATCGCTCGATCAGCCCGTCGTCGGGGGCCGTCCAGACGCCGTCCACCTGCGCGGCGTTGATCTTGAGCTGGGCGTTGAAGTCCCGCACCTTCGAGCGGCGGAGGGCGAAGCGGCTGGCAGCGCCGAACACGTGGAAGGCATGCTCGCAGTCCGAGTCGTCGGCGCAGACGCCGCGGATATCGAGGTCTTCGAAGTGCCAGTTCGGGCCGCTGACCTTGAAGCCTTCGAGGCCCGACAGCTCGACGATCGCGCCGAGCGGCTCGGCGGCGCGCACGACGATCGGCGCGGCCTCGGTGCCTGCGGCCGCGCAGGAGGCGCCGTCGAAGGCGTAGGTGCCCGAGGCGAGGACGATCTCGTCGCCGGCCTTGGCCGCGCCGATCGCGGCGACGAGCTCGTCGGTGGTGCCGACCGGCACGACGGCCGCCGCGGCGGGGGCGGCGACGAGGAGGGAGGTGAGCAGGGCGAGCGGAGCGACGGGCGCGCGGCGTAGCGACATGGCTGCAAGAATGCGCGGGTGCGCTCGTCCGTCAAGACGGCGCGTGCAACGTGTGACGGCCGTGCGCGACCTTCTCCCCCTACGGGCTGGACTCATCAAGCTCCGCGGCGACCCGTGCTGGCGCGACCTGACCTGCCTTGTCTACCACGACGAGACGCAGCCGGTTCCGAACCCGCCGAGATCGCAACGTCGCGCAGCGTCGAGTGGGCCGTGCTCATGAAACGCACGTTCGGGTTCGATGCTTTGCGATGCCCGAGATGCGAACGGCAGCACCCGCACGCGACCCAAGGTGGGAACCGATGGCGTTCGGGTTCGACGCCGCGTAGCTGAGCACCCGACCCGCCCCCGTCATGGCGAGCGCACGCCGCCGTCGTCGAGGCACGGCTGCGCCCGGAGCACGCCGCCCCAGCCCTGCGACGGGGCAAGCGGGTGTCTGATGGGCCAAAACGAAAACGGCTCGCCAGGCGCCGTCCCCGCGGGGATTGACACGGGCGAAGGTTCTACGGTTTCCTATCCGCTGGATCTGTTGGTTTTTTGTAGGCCGATCAGTGGATCGTACTTTTTGTACGTTATGTCAACTGCCGGTCGTCGGCGGGAAATTCTTGACAGGTCGGAATGGCTTTGCGCAGGCTATGCTCTCGAAAGCACGCTGCTCCCGATCACGACCCACTCGTCCCCGCCTCGCTGAGTCTTGATCATCGCGACACGTCCATTCGAAACGCCTAAGGGTGAGTGGCTCGTGTTTCGTCATTTTTATGATCAGTGGTGAGTATCCTCACTGCAGGGAATTTCGCGGTGCGAGAGCGGCCCGTTGTCGCGCCTCTCCAAAGGCGAGTAATCTCTTTCTGAGATAGCGAACACGACATGAGCACGTACGAACTTCTCCAATGGTTGGGGCTCGGGGCGGGCGCGCTCGTCCTGGTCGCGATCGTGGCGGGCGCGATCAAGCTCTCGCGCGCGACGGACGCGGTCTGGCCGAACTGTGCGACGAGGTACGGGCTGACCTTCGATCAGCAGAACGAGGGCAGCGCGCTCACGTCACAGCGCCGCGTCAAGTCCCTCACCGGCGCCGTGCAGAACGTGCCGCTCCGCGTCATCTCCACCTGGAGCATGGTGGGCAACACCAGAACCACCTCCACGGCTTTCTATGCGCGCTCGTTGTATCCGGCGCCGCATCGCTTCTCGCTCCAGATCACGCGCGGCGCGGGTGGCCCGCAGCACCACCTGGTGCCGACGGGCGACCCGAACTTCGATCGCATGATTTCGCTCAGGAGCGACTCGCCCGCCCTCTCTCGTGCGCTCATGAACTCGGCGGTGCAGGCAGCGCTGCTCAAGCTGCCCATGAATCAGGTCGGGCTCTCTTACGACAACGGCGAGCTCTGTCTCTCCTACGGCGGTCAGCCGCTGAAGCCGGCCGAGCTCGAAGCCCCCATCGACGCCCTGGTCGCCCTGGGTCACTCGAGGCTCGCATGATGGCCTCACCCGCAGGCCCGCGGCAGGCGTACCTCCGAGACCTCGGAGCGGCCCACGGCTTCACGCTCGAAGAGCTCGAAATGAACCGGCAAGGGCGCCTTCATCCGGCGCAGGCCAAGCGCGGCAAGAGCTCCGGCATCGGCTGCGGGGTGTTCTTGCTCCTGCTCGGGTTACTCGTCGCCGCCGGGGGTGTCGGAGGTGCGCTCTACCTCTACGACGATTACTCGAAGCCGATTTCCGACACCGACATGAACGGGCTCTACGCGCTCGGCGGGGGCGGCGTCGTGCTGGGCGGGTTGCTCGGTATCGGCGCGCTGTTGATGTTCCGGAAGGTCAGCGCGAGGCGCAAGGCGTACGCCCAGAGCCCCGCGCTGGTCGCCCAGGGGCCGCTCCAAAAGGTGCACGTCGACGGCCGCGGCGGCATGCCGAGCCAATGGCGCTACGTGATCGGCGGAGTCGCCTTTGTCGTCTCGCAGAAAGCGTGGGAGCTCACGACGCACGGCGCCCACTACCGCGTGGTTCACCTGGCAGGCGATCTTCTGAGCATCGAGCCGCTGTGAGAGCTCGGGGCGGCCTCAAGTGATCTCCTCGATGGTCGCGCAATTGACGTCGCTCCCGACCTGAGCTTCGACGCCGCGTAGCTGAGCACACGACCCGCCCCCGTCATGGCGAGCGCACGCCGCCGTCGTCGGCGACTCGAGAGACCAGTCATTGCCGGTCGGCTTGGTGCCGGAGGCGTCCGGCGAGAGCCAGGCCGGCGCCGGTGCGCTGACGGCCAGCGCGCGTCGCCGCGGCGTCCCGCGCTCACGCGCGCGGGGCGAGCACCTGAAAGCGCCGTCCGCTGGATAACACGTACGGGTCCTCGCCGGTTGCGAGCACGTCGTGCTGCTGGCTCAGCTGATGACCCGGCTGGCAGCAGGCGAGCGTGTACGCGACGTTCCAGCGCAGCCGGGCGAGGACATCGTCGATGGGGACGTGGGCGTGCACGAACGTGACGAGCACGGGCATGTCGGGCAACGCGTTGAGCCGTTCGATGGCTGCGAAGACGTCGGCGCGTTGCCAGGCGAAGCGGCGGACGCCGAATCTGGTGCGCCAGGCCTCGACCAGCGGCTCGTTGAGCACCGGATCGACGCTGACGTTCTCAGCCTCCGTTTTCAGCGCGAACAACGCCCCGGTGCGAGCGTGGGCGCCGTCGCCGACGTGGATGACCCGGCACGGCGCGCCGGACATGAAGGGCCGCAGGTGCTCGAGCGCCGAATAGCTCTCGGTCATTTCCTTGGCGGGGCGCGTGGCTTTGGCGAAGAGCGGCCAGAGGGCTTCGAAAGACCCTCGACGCATCAGGCGATCCAGGTAGTCGCTGCTCGCTGGGCCAGCGTCGGTGTGCGGATTCACGGCGGTCGTTCTATCACCGGGCGCCGGAGCGCGTGGCCCAAAGCGAGAGCTCGACCGTTCGCCGTCAGCTTTGTTGGCATTTTTAGCGGGAAATTGAACAGGGAGACGGGGAGATTGGTGAGATGTTACTCCTCGTCTCCTCGCCTCCCTGTGAATTGTCCTGAAGAGTTCGAGCGGATGCTTCAGCCCGCCGTCCAGAGCCGCTTTCCGTCATCCGCCGCGGTCGTGCTGGTTCGCGCCCCGGCCAGATCGCGCGCGACGAGGCGCTGCACGCCGAGCTCGGGTGGCGCGTGCTCGCCCACTGCCTGGCCGAGGGGGGGCGCGAGGTGCGCGAGGCGGTCGGCGACGCGATGACCGGGCCGGCGCCGGCGCCGCCGGCGGACGACGCCGAGGTCGAGGGCGAGCGGAAGGAGCTGCAGGCCTTCGGCCAGCTCCCGCGCGCCGAGGCCGACGCCGCGTGGGACGAGACGTGGGCGGCGGCGCGGCGCGACGGGGAACGGATGCTCAAGCGGACGCTCGCCGTGGTCGGCTGATCCCGGTGAGGGGCGCGCGAGCTACGCCGAAGCGAGCGCCTTGATGTCGGCGACCTCGAGCACCTGCTTCGGCGCCCCGCTCGTCACGGAACGCACCATCGCGCGCTCCACTTCTTCGAGCTTCAGGGCCGGGAACACGAGCTTCATGAGCGGGACGAGCGGAAGCAGGAAGCGGTAGGCTCGCTTCAGGTTCTTCTGTCCCGGCACCGGCGTCATCAAGCCCGGCCGGAAGTTGTAAACGCCGCGAAAGGGCAGGCGCATCAGCGCGTTCTCGGCCTTGCCCTTCACGCGCGCCCACATCACCCGGCCCTGCTCGCTCGAGTCGGTTTGCGCGCCCGAAACGTGCGTGAGCACCATGCCGGGATTGAGGCGCGCGAGCGCCGTCGCGAAGGCGAGCACCGTATCGTACGTGATCGCCGTGTAGTCCGCCTCGCTCATGCCGACCGAGCTCACACCGGCGCAGTAGAAGCACGCGTCGTAGCCCGAGAGCCGCGCTTCGAAGGCGCCGAGCTCGCGAAAGTCGGGGATCAAGCACTCCTCGAGCTTCGGGTGCGCGTGCCCCGACGGCCGGCGTGCCACCGACAGGACCCGCTCGACCGTGGGATCCGCGAGACAAGCGAGCATCACGCCTTCGCCGACCATGCCGGTCGTTCCGGTAACGATGACCTTCATGGCCGCCATCTTCGACCCGAAGCGCCGACGGCGTAAACCCTGGAACGAGCGAGCGTACCCTTTCTTTCACCTGGATGGCGGCCTCCGGATCTCGATCCGATTCGTGTAGCTGCCGGCGGCGTGACCCACGCTGTCCCAGCCGCGCCCCACGCTCGTCCCGGCCAGCGTGAGCGTGAGATAGGCCGCGGACGAAGGGTCGTTCGAGGCGAGCCCGAACTCGAACGCATTCTGCGGCAGGCCCCAGCCGGCGGTGGGCGAGAGCTCCGTCGAGAGCTGCCGTGACCAGTCGACGAAGACGATCGTCGCGAGCTCGCGGGGTGGCGACTCTCCCTTCTCGACGAGCAGGACGCTCAGGGGTTCGCCGCGGGCGAGCCGGCCTTCGCCGAGCGTCGTGAACGGCCCCTTCTCGGCGTCGCTCGCCTGGACGACGCGAAACGTGCCGCCGGCGTCGAGGTACGCGAAGCGCGCGGGCGCGCCGAACGGATAGTCGAAGTGGATCACCTCGACCACGACCTCGGGGCAAGGCGAGAACCGCAAGCCGAGCCGGCGATGGCCGGTGATCGAGACGCGCGTGAAGGAGTTCAGGTGCGAGAACACGGGCACCTGAAGCGCGGTTCGCGCGTCGATGGCGGCAGATTGATCCGACGTGGCCCTCACGCGCAGGCTCCCCTCGTCCGCGTAGTCCACCGCGAGCTCGCGATCGGCGCGCTCGAGACGACGAACGGGCGAGTCGCCGCGCCATTGCAGGGGCGCGAACACGGTCCAGAAACGATCCGGCGAGCGCGAAATGAACTCGAGCCGCGGCTCGACCACGATGCTCACCGCACCCGCCTGCACCGAAACCTCACCCGAGTCCGCTTCCGCTCGAAGCCACGGAGCCACGTCGAACGAAGCGGGCCCAGCGAGTGCTCGCGTCCAACGATCGCCGCCGCGCTCGACTTCGGGCGCAGCAAACGGAGCTGTCGAGGGCTCCGGCGCCCGCTGCGCGGCCACGAACCCCGCACCGCAAGCGACACCGGGCAGCGCAGCGAGCCAGGTCAGCCGCGGCGGGACCCCGAACCGCCACCACGCCATCGCGAGGCCCATCGACAAGACCACCGCCAGACAACCCGCACCGAACGCGACCGTCCCGCCGCTCTCCGAGAACATGGTCCCCGCAGCGAGAGCAACCCCGAGCCACGTCGCCGGAAAGAGCAACAGCAACACACGCGCACCCGTCGAACGTCGCGCGGCCAGAACACCGACGGCGATCACGCTCCCGACCGCGACCGCCGGCAGAGCGCGGTTCGCGAAGAAACGCGCGTGAAGGAGGGGAAAACCGCCGGGAAGCAGCACCCAAGCTGCAATCGCGGCGGCAGCATGCGCGAGCAACGCCAGCGACCACGACACCCCGACGAGCGCCGTCAACGTCGCTCTGGAGCGGCCAGCTGCTCCGCGATCAGGAGAGATTCGTTCTTTCAGAAGCCAGCTGCTCCTTGGATCATGCCATGTGCTCGATGCCAGCGGGCATGTTGACCCAGGAGTGCATGCGCTCCTCGTAGACCGAGAACGTTGGGGCTGGAAACTCAGGATCGGCGAATGCACCAACGGGTATTGCCACGAACGCTGGATGACCTTCGAGGGTGTAGTAGACGGTGGAACCGCAGCGAGGACAGAACCTGAAAATGCTTCTTGTGCCTTCGTCTCCGACGCGGACGAACTCGACGCTCTCGCCGACGAGGGTGACTGCTTCGCTTGAGAAGCGAGCCTGAGCACCGAAGACGCTGCCGGTGCGGCGCTGGCACGCTAGACAGTGGCACACCGAAACGCGAACAGGCTCGCGAGCAGTTCTCGCTTGTAGCTGGCCGCAGCTGCAGGATGCTATTCGAGGTGTCATGGACAGTGAAGTGGTTTCCATTGCGCCGCCTGACTATCAGTCGATTGGTCAACCGAGATCGCCGGACCAGGTCCGTCTAGCTCGTCGCCTTTTGTAACCTCCCCCCACGGAAAGTCTCACGGATCGGCTCTGCGCCGCAAGGCTCAAATGCTGTCCCGCGCCATAGGGTAGACCCGTCGAACACCGGCGGCAGTCGCTGCCTTTCCAGGGGGCCGGGGGCGCGTGGAGGGGGCGGCGGACGCGCTCCTACGCCGAAGATCCCGCTTGTGAGGTACCATGGCGTGATCGCGCCTCGCTCGTCGTGGCGCTCTCTCGTGACGCCCAAACCCCCGGCCCAGCTTGCCAATCAGCGGCATGACCACAATCTGGGTCCCTTCCCTCCCGTGAGCGCTCGCCCGCTCTTTTTTGGACACGCTACACAGTCACGCCCCGGACGAGAACCGTGTTTCACGGTGCCGGCCAGGGCGCGTGCCGGATCCAGCGTTATTTCAGCAGGTTGTTCGCTTCGAGGCTTCGGAGCGAGTTCGAGAGGCTGACCAGGCTGTTGTAGTTCGAGGTCATGCTCTCGCTGATCGAGTCGAGCTGCTCTTCCTTTTCCTTGCCCTCGATGCCGCGCTTCAGCTTCTTCGCCTCGGCGAAGAAGCGGTCGGCGGCGTCCGCGTAGGCCTTGAACGTCGCCTGCGGCGTGCCCTTCCCCTTGGTGAAGGCCTGGAGCTCGTTGTACGCGGTTTCGACCGTCGGATAGAGCGCCAGGAAGCCGTCACGCTTCACGCTCACGAGCTTGTTCGCCTGATGGTTGAAGTAGCGAAACTGGTAGCTGTATGTGTTCTTGTCGGTGTGTTCCTTGAGCTCCTCCTCGGCCTGATTGCGCGCGATCTCGGAAAGCGCCGTTTCGAACTTGTCGATGTCCTCGCGAAACGCAGCGGCCTCCTGCAGGAACTGGGTGTGCAGCGTCTTGCCCTTGGCGCCCTTGTCGTCCTTGAAGTCCTCGGCCTGGAAGTAGCCGTGCACGGACTTGTAGGTGACGGCGACCTTCTCGATGTCCGTGACCGTCGCGCTCGCGAGCGGTTCCAGGTGCTTGAGTGAATCGGGCGCGATCTTGGCGGCCGCCGCGAACTCCTTCTTCGCTTCGGCGATCTTGCCCTCGGCCGACGTGTGCTTGGGGAACAGGTGATGCTTCTTGCCTTCCACCGGCCCACTCTCCGGGAACTCCCGGTAGTAGTTCTTGATCATGTCCTGCGGGTCGCCGATCAGCGCGTTGAAGCCAGTCGCGTAGTGACCCATCGCCTCTACCGCCGTGGAGCTCTTCGCTGGATCGTTCGAGTTCCCCTGCACGGCGTCGGTGGCCATGCCCGCGATCTTCTTGCAGGCGGGAGCGCCCGCCGTCACGAGCACCAGCGCCAACACCCTGTACAAAGCACGCATCGCTGCTCTCACCCTTTTTTTCGTGGTTTTCTGCCCATCGGAGAGCCGCCTATCGTACGAAGTCGATAGGCAGGTCTTCCTGCTCGAGCCACATTACCTCGAAAGTCGTCCGCGTTTACACACCTTTCGCGAGCGCCGCTCGGCACATGGCCGGCCGGTGGATCGAGACATAAAGAAACGCGCACCTCGCTCACTTCAGTCGTGAGTCGTACCCAACAATGCGGGCCAGCGAGCCTGATGCAAGAATCGCGCCTGCCTCAAGGTGACGGCCGATGACGAAACAGTCTGGCCATCGCCGCGGATGACGATCAGGGTCGCGAGAGGCTCGTGCGGTGCTGCATCCGCCCGGCCTTCGCACTCGATCGAATCGAGCTCCTGCCCGACGGGGGCACAGCGTACTTGATGAAGACACCTCGGCGGGGACGCACTCACCGCGTCATGAGTCCAATGGAGTTCATGGCCCGGCCCGCGGCTTTGTTTCCTACGCCGAAGCTCCCGCTTGTGAGGTACCATGGCGTGATTGCGCCTTGCTCGTCGTGGCGCTCTCTCGTGACGCCCAAACCCCCGGCCGCCGTCGTCGAGGCACGGCTGCGCCCGGAGCACGCCGCCCCAGCCCTGCGACGGGGCAAGCGGGGGTCTGATGGGCCAAAAACGGCTCGCCAGGCGCCGTCCCCGCGCGGCTTGACACCGACGCGCTAGCGCGCCCCACGCGCGGCACCCACGCGCGCAATCGTGCCCATCCATCCGATCACCGAAAGCGCCGCGAGCTTCTGGAGCGCTGGCAAAAAGACGTGGCAGCCCGGCACCGCAATCGCATACGCGTAGTACGCGGCGTCCGCGCTGCCGAGCGCGAGCGAAAGCGCGCCGAGCCACGCCGAAAAGCGCAACGGTGACGAGCGGCTTTCGCCCGCATTGCGCCCTGCAAACGCGCCGGTCACGCCCAGGAGCGTCGCCAGCAGCGCGGGGAGCGTCGCGACGAATACCGACACTTCGTGGAGCAGCGGCGAGACCACGGACGGCAGCCACGCGATCAGGTTCGTGCCGGCGGCGGAGAGCAGCCCGAGCACCCGAACCGTGCCGCCGAGCCGGCCGCCGAGCAGGGCGCCGTGAACCCACCAGAACGGGACGAGCGCCAGGGAAAAGCAGACGAACGAGGCCTGCGCGAGCGAGCGCGCGCGCGTGTTGTCCGCCCCGCGCTGGGTCACGGGCTGCGTGAGGTCGCAGAAGAAGTTGCCCCAGAATTCGTAGCCGGGCGCGTTCGCGTCGCAGAAGGTGCCGCCCGGATACGCGGCCGCGGCGAGCGCGGTGAGGACGAGAAACGCGGAGACCCCGACCAGGATCAGCGCGGATGCGACGCGGGTAGGCTGCCCCACGCGCTCGAGAATAGCACGAGGGCCGAGGCGTTCCGGGTCATGCTCGAAGCTCCGGCGCGCCCGGGCCGCTTCACCGTGGTGTATCGCGTCACGCACGTCACGAGCTACGAGTACGCGGAGCCCGTTTCCATCTGCCACAACGAGGCGCGGCTCACGCCGCGGTCCACGAGGCCTGGAGCACGCCGCCCCAGCCCTGCGACGGGGCAAGCGGGTGTCTGATGGGCCAAAACAAAAGCAGCTCGTCAGGCGCCGTCCCGGCGGGGCTTGATACGGGCGAACGTTCTACGGTTTCCTATCCGCCCCATCGCGCCAACCTACAACGACGGTGCGGCGCATGGCCGGGGCTGGCCGGCGATCTTCCCGCAGGCGCGCGGCGCCTTCGAGGGGCGGCGTGAGCCCGGCCGGCCAAGGCGCGCCGCGCGGGCCGGGGGCTGAGCGGCGGGGGCATGGAGGGGCCCCGGAGGGGTCGACGTGGGGTCGACCCTGGTTGGTTCAACCCGAAGCCTCCAGCAACGCCGCGTCGTGCGCCTCGGCCCCGGGCCCGAGCGGCTGGCCGTAGGAGAACTCGATGTAGTTGCCGTCCGGGTCCTTGAGCGCGCAGAAATAAGCCACCGGATAGGGCAGCTCCTTGGGCGGCCAGACGAGGTGCGCTCCGCCGCGGCGCGCGATCTCGTCGACCTCGGCGCGGCTCTCGAGCGCAAACCCGAAATGACTCATGTCCTCCGGCGCCTGCGGCGCGCGCTGGCCGCCCTCGATCATCACCAGGACGAACGTCCGCTCCTTCCCTTCCTCGGCGAGCCAGGCGACCCGCGTGCCGGCGTCGCTGCGCTCGTGAACCACCTTGAGCCCGCAGAACTCGCGATAAAAGGCGATCGTCGCGTCGAGGCTGCCTACGTGGAGCGCGACGTGGGTCATCATCGGTTTCATCATAAACTCCCCTTCTTTACTCCCCGGCAGCGTAGCAGACGAGCAGGCGCGGGAGCGGCGGGGCCGCGCCCCGGCGCGTGATGCTCGGCGACGGCGTTGCCCTCATGCACACGCCGGGCTACACCATGGGGAATCACTCGCTCGTGGTGGACACCTCCGAGGGGCTCCGCGTGTGATGATCGCGAGGTGCCGCGCGCCCACGCTGCTGGGGATCCGGTCTCCGTCGTCGCGAGCAGCGACGGCCACGGACGTGGCGGGAGAGCGTTTCGGACGTCACTCCCAAGGACGCCCGCTCCTGTTGCGACGCGCACTGACCTGCTCTAACCCTGGGTTCCAGAGGCGCGTGGGCCTCAACGAGCTGGAGTGTGTGTCGTGGGCGCAGTCTGCCGCCGCCGGAGTCCCGCCCGTCGCGCAGCGCTCATCGCTTGCGCGGTGCGCCGGCCAATGGCTAGCTATGACGAGTCCCATCGGGAGGGAGCCATGCAGCTTAACGTGGGTAGCCCGCGCGCTGTCCAGAGCATCTACTTCCTCGCGATCGCCCCGGCGCTCTTCGCCTACTGCATGTCGGGCACGTTGCTCAGCGACGAGAGCATGTACGTCACCGCCGGGGCTCTGGCCCAGGACGGCGAGCTGTATGGCGATTTTGCCTATCTTCAAGCGCCGGTGCTGCCGCTCCTCTACGCCGCCCTGTTCCGGAGCGCTGCGCCGGGCCACGATTACCTCCACGTCGCGCGCGTGGTGACATTCTGCTTCCTGCTCACGGGCGTCGTCGCGATCTACGCGGCAACGCGGCGGCTGCTCGGCCCCTCCCACCGGGCGGCGCCCGCCCTCGCGGCCACGCTCTTCGCCGGCAACCATGTCATCGGGCAGCGCGCGGGGTCGTCGTGCAACGACATGGCAGCGCTCACCCTCTGCGTCGCGGGGGTGTGCTGCCTGCTCCCGCCCCTCGGGGCGCCCGCGCCTCCGCGCCTGGGCCGCGCGCTGCTGGCCGGGTTCCTCGTGGCCCTGGGGGTCTCGACCAAGATCTATCACGCGCCGCTCCTCGCGCTGTCACCCGTCCTCCTGCTCGCGTGCTCGCAGGCGGCTCCGCCGCGGGATCGCCTCGGGGCGCCGTTCCTCTCCTACCTCGGCGGCGCGATGCTCGGCCTGGCCCCCGTCTTCATCGAGCTCGCGCGCGAGGGGCGGGTCTTCGTGTTCAACGTGATCACGTATCACACGGTGAACTCGCGGTGGCGCGTCATGGAAAGTCACCATTATACCTCGCTGTCCGGCAAGGCGAGGGCCCTCTGGGACGTGCTGGCGATGCCGACGGCGGGCATGCTCGTCGCCCTCCTGGCGGCGCTGGTCCTCGTTGTTGCCTGGACCGCCTGGAGGGATCGACGTCCCCTTCGTACCGTGTTCCCGACCGACGCAGCCGTCCTGGCATCGCTCGCCGGCGCCGCCTTCGTGACCGCCCTCGTGACCTCTCCGGTCTGGGGACATTACTTCATGATGGTCGTCCCCTTGTCGCTGCTCGCCGGCGCCGCCTGTTATCGCTCGCTCGCGCAGCGCCCGGCGAGCCCCTGGCTGCGCGTCTGGTCGGCGCTCGCGATCGCCGTGGCCCTCTTCCACGGGGTCCGGCTCGCTCGCTACCTCCCGCACCTCGCGCGGCCCACCGGCTGGAGGCCGGCGGAGGTCCACGCCGAGGGCCTGAGGCTCCGCGACGCGATCGTCGCGGCGGGCGGCGCGCGCGCCGCGTCGGGGAGGGTGGCGACGCTCTTCCCTCTTTACGCCGTGGAAGGGGGCCTCCCCGTCTATCCGGAGCTCGCGACGGGCGCGTTCCTCTACCGCGTCGGCGACCTCGTCCCCGCATCCGTCCGTGCCGCCGTGGTGGCGACCTCACCCCTGACGATCGGTGAGCTCCTGGAGCGCGAGCCCCCTGGGGCCATCCTCGTCGGCTTCGAGACCGAGCACGGTCTCGAGGCCCCGCTCCTCCGGTACGCCCGCGAGCACCACTACCGCGAGGCAGCTGCGGGGGGCCTGAAAGGCACCCTCTACGTGCGGCCGGCGCCCGGGGGCGGCCCGATCGCGGACGGTGGAGCTACGCACTGAAGCCGGCCTCGGGATCTCGGCGCGCACTCGGCGAGGAGCGCCGCGGTGGCGCCTCACCGGCTCTTCTCGACGCAGCGCCGGTCCTCATCCTCGTCGCGGACGAAGCGCCCGGGTTAGCGCCGCGATCCCGCGGGCGCGCCAGCGGTAGGCCGTGCTGACCGGCGCGTCCTGCTGCTCGGCAGCCTCCTCCATCGACATCTCGAACATGTCGTGAGCTGCGATCACCGCGCCCTCGTGCTCGGGCAGCTGGTGCAAGATGTTGCCGCGGTAGGGCCCACCCGTGACCATCGCGAGCTCGACAGAGACGATGATGCCGGTTGCAACCGCCTTGAGCGACAGCGGCTCACGCGACCGAAACCAGACCAGGAGACATCCGAGCGACGCGCACATCGCCGCGAGCTCGACGGCCAGATAGAGACGCTGGAGGTCTGCGCCGCGCGGGTAGGTCGCCACCATGAAGGCCATGGCGGCTGCGTAGGCGATCAGGACGCCCCAGGGCCGGCGCCCCGCTGCGCGGGCGCCTGCGGCGGCCTGGATTCCCTGGCGCCGGCCGTGCATCGGGGCGCGATGCTGTCCCCGGCGCCGGAGAGCAGGCTTCGCGGCAGAGGCACCGTACATACGGCGTATATCCCAGGTATCGCCTGGTCTGCGATCTCCCTCAGCACAGCCGTCGAGAGCGCCTATCGCTTCTGATGGCAATCACAGCGCGCGTCGCCTTGCGCGCCCTACGATGTGGGCTCCCTTCGCGCAGGAGAGGCCGTGACGCCAGCGTGGCCGCGCCGATCGCGATCGGCGCGGCACGCCGCAGTCACGCGATCACGGCAGCACCTCGCGGCTCGGGCACTCGCCTTTGCCCGGGAAGTCGCCGAGCGTGCGCGCCTGCGCGACCACGTAGTCGTACGCCGTCTCGACCGGGCCGCCGAGGGCGCCGGCGAGGTTCTACTCCGCCGGTGTGCGGCGGGGCGTGGGGGGACGCCCGCCGGCGTGCGGCGGGGCGTGGGGGGACGCCCGCCGGCGTGCGGCGGGGCGTGGGGGGACGCCCGCCGGCGTGCGGCGGGGCGTGGGGGGACGCCCGCCGGCGTGCCCGCCGGCAGGCGGCCGGCCATCCCAGCCATCGCGCGACGACGCCGTTCGCCGGTCACCTCGCGACGTCGCTCCAGTCCCCATCCCAGGTGACATCTCTCAGGTTGGGGGGAGATGTCGCCGGTACACCTCGCGCACCCTTTTTCGGCTCCGGCGCACGATTTCGCAACAATCCTGGGGACCTTGCCGGAAATAGTAGGGATGACGACGGGTGACAGATGACGGCGCTCCGCTCATGTCCGGACCGCTCCTCGCCCGCAGCCGGATCCGGAGGATGAACCGCGCCGCGCTGCCGCTCGCTGCATCGCTCTTCCTGACGGCGCCCGTGGCGCTCGCGCAGGTCGCGCCGCGCGGCGCGCGCCTGTCCTACACGCGGGGCCCTGACACCGAGGGGTGCCCCGAGGAGCCGAGCCTCCGGGAGATCGTCGCGAGCCAGCTCGGCGGGGTCGACCCGTTCGTGCGCGACGGCGCGTGGCACATCGAGGTGGTCATCCGGCGCAAAGGGCCGGCGTTCCAGGGAGAGATCGCGCTTCACGACCGCGATGGCCGGGCGCTCGGCCGCCAGGAGCTCTCGAGCCCGATCTGCGGCGTGCTCGTGGGGGACATCGGCCTCGCCCTCAGCGCCGTCATGCGCCCGTTGCTGCCACCAGGGCCTGCACCGGGGAGAGTTCCCACCTCGCCGCCCTCAGGGCCGCCGCCCCCGTCGGCGCCGGGAGACGCCGCGCCACCCGTCTCGCCGGACGCGCCGCCCAAGGCGCCGGCCTCGAAGCCGCCGCATCCGGTCGCTGCGCCGGCCCGACCCGTTCCGCGCCCGAGGCCGCCGCCGGATCGCCCGCGCCTCCAGGTGGGCGCCGGGGTGCTCCTCGGCGCCGGCGTGGCGCCGTCGGTGGCGGTCGGGTTCTCGGGGTTCGCCGGCGTCCGCTGGGAGAGGTTCTCGCTCTCGCTGGAGGCCCGCGGGGATCTTCCGATCGATGCCGAGCCTTACCGCGGTTGGATCTACGGCGTGTCCGGGGTGAGCGGCTCGCTCGTTCCCTGCGGTCACGCGGACTGGTTCTTCGGCTGCGCCCTCGCCACGGCAGGCGGGCTGTGGAACGTCAGGGACAGCACCGGCAGGGAGCTCGCGCTGCCCTATGCAGGGCTCGGGTTTCGTGCGGGTCTGGAGGTGCCGCTTTCGGCCCGCCTCGCCGGGCAGCTCAGCGGCGACCTCTTGATCAACATACATCGGACGCACATTCGACCGCTCCATGGCGAAGGGTGGTCCGCGGCGCCCGTCTCGGAGGCGGTGGCACTCCGCCTGGTCGCTTTCTTCTGAACCTCCGTGTGGTTTCGCGAAGCGTCGGACGCGCCCGCGGGAGCGATTCCCATGAGGCGGTTGCGAGCGCGTGCAGCGCGCTGGGGTCGCGGGCGCGTCTCTCGCGGCCTACCACCTCCTGGCGAGGCCGCTGTTGCGCCCCATGCGGAACAAGCCGTCGACTCAGGCCGGTACAGAGCTGGTGTGGTGACAGCAGAACGTCGCCGCCGCGGTCGGCGCGATGCTGCCCACCGGCTCGCCGCCGAATGGTTCGCATCGTCCGGGATCGAGGCCGACGACGCTCACCGACTTGCTCCCGAGCGCTGTCCCGGAAGCGACGGTCCCGCAGTAGGGGGCGTCGGAGGTGATCACCTGGCCCGCTACGAGCTGCGAGCACCCTTCGTCGCGGAACGCGGAGGCCAGCACGCTGCACGTCGCTCCGGTGGGCTCGGTGCAGCCGCACGGCGCACAGCCGCGTGTGTCCTCCACGCCGGCGTAGAAGACGTGCCGGTCCGGGTACGTGGCGGGGCAGTCCTGCTCTCCCTCGTGGTGGATGCACGTGAGGAATCCCTCGGGAGGCGCGGCGTCGCCGATCGGCGGTGCCGGCGTGCAGGTCATGCCCGGATCCGCGCACGGCGGGGACGCGTTTCCGGTACACGCCCGGGCGACGATCGCGAAGCTCCCCGCCGTCGCGGGCTCGTCGGGGTTCTCCGGCGCCTCCGCGACCCTCGGTGCGCAACCTGCGGAGACGACGCGAGGCGCCTGGATCGCGAGCGACTGCACGCACGGGACGCCACCGCAGGTCCGTCCGGTCTCGACGGCATTCACCGAGGTACAGGTCCCGTTCCACCCAGCCGGGGCAGCGAACGAGGTTGCGGGAGCCTCGGGGCCGCCACACGGGAAGCTGGCGAAGGCCCTCCATTCCGTCGGCACCTCGCACGTCGCCTCGGGCGGGTCGCACGCGCAGGCGGGGCACGTGTGCGGGGCCGGAGCCGCGAAATCCGCGTAGCCCTCGTAGCCGACGATCGGCGCGGTCGCAGGGCAGCTCGGCACGCCGTCGGGGGAGCCGATCCAGAGCAGCGCAGGCTCGGACCACCCGAGCGGCTCCTTCGGTACGCACTGCCCTGCGCAGACCTCTGCTGCCGGGATCAGGTCGCCGAAATCGGACGCGATGGCGACATCCGTGTCGTCCTCGGCCGCGCAGTCATCGCCGCCATCGCCGCCACCCCCGCACCCGCCAGCTCCGCCGGCGTCGGGGGGCTCGAGCACCTCACAAGGCGTTCCCTTGGGTCCTTGGTCCTCATCCCACGGGCATATGTATCCGGTCGACGACCCGCATCCGCCGGACGTGACCCCGAGCCCCAGCCCGAGCGTGCTCGCACAGCAGATCGCCACGATCCTACGCTGCCAACGTCGCGCCCGCGCCGCCATCGCCTCTCCTCATGATATGCGGCGCCGTCGAGGGGCGTCGCGGTAAGCGCGGTCACGTTACCAGGGGACCCCAGGGCGCCGCAAGACAAACCCGGGGGCAGACCACCCCCGTTGGATCGCATTACGAAGAGCGCATCGCAGCGGATGACGATCAGGGTCGCGAGAGGCTCGTGCGGTACTGCACCCGCCCGGCCTTCGCACTCGCTCGAATCGAGCTCCCGCTCGATGGGCGCATAGTGTACTTGCTGAAGACACCTCGGCGGGGACGCACTCACCGCGTCATGTGTGCAATGGAGTTCATGGCCCGGCTCGTGGCTTTGATTCCTACACCGAAGATCCCGCTTGTGAGGTACCATGGCGTGTTCGCGCCTCGCTCGTCGTGGCGCTCTCTCGTGACGCCCAAACCCCCGGCCGCGCCGCGAAGCCTGAACCGTGCCTCGGCCCGCTGCACCCGCGTCGCCCGCGTCCACGTCGCCCGCACTAGCATCAGCGGGAGCCGCGACGCCCCCCACGTGGTCGTCGTCGGCGTCGCGTTCGTCTAGACTCGGAGCATGCTGGAACCGCTGTCGGAGGTCCGTCGACTCGGAAGCCTGAGCTTCGCGAAGCGGGGGCGGGCGCTTGCCCTGCTCGCCCGCGGCTGGGATCAGGCCACGGCCGATCGGGTCATGGCTGCGCTGGATGGGGGCGACGGCGACGAGCGGCGGCTGGCGCTGGACCTGGCGACCTATCGCCGGGACGTGGCGCGCATCGAGAGGGCGCTACGCGACCCCATGATGCGCCGGGCCGCGCTTTCCTCGGCGCGCCGGGTGCCGGTGTCGGACGAAGCGTTGCTAGAGGTGCTGCGCGAGGGGAATCGCCGCGAGGCCCGCGGGGTGGTCTTGATCATGCAAAGGCACCGCCTCGTCGCCCAGGCGACGGCGGTCATTCCCCTGGTCATCGCAAGGCATGGTGTGGGGCTCGCGACACGCCTCTTCGCGACATGCGATCTCGACACGCTGGAACATCACGCGGCCGAGCACGAGGCCGCGTGGCGCGAGCTGGTGACGCGCGCGCCGGAGCGGGGCCTTCGGGTGGCGCTGGCGACGAGGCGCAAGATCACGGCGGACGAGGGCACGCTGTTCTGCACCCGATATCCCAGGGAGGCCCTGGCGCTGCTCGTGCGGCGGGATGCCTTGCATGCGAGGGCGATCCACGCCCTGGTGATGGCTTGCCCGGCCGAGCTGCTCGAGGTCCTGCGCCGGAACGACTGGACTGTCTCTCTCGCGAGCGGCCCGCCTCCCTCCGGATCGCCGCCGATCTCGACGCTGCCGGCCGAGGATGTGCTGGAGCTCCGGAACCGGTGCAAGCCCCTCGACGCCTCCGCCGATCCGCTCTTCCGCTTCCTGCCCCTCACCGAGCGCGAACGTCTCCTTGGCGCCGAGCTGGAACAGGCAGCGACGGCGGCATGGGCGCCCCGTCCGGGCATGGAGGCGCGGCTGGCCACGATGCCACCGGCGAGCGTCACGCGTCTCACGGCGGCGGCCCTGATTCCTCCCGTCGATCCGGAGACTCGGCGCAAGCGGCTTAAGGCCCTCGAGAAGCACCTCGACCTTGCCCAGCTGCGATCCGAGCACGAGGCGCTGGGCGTGGCCAGGGACCGGGGCGAGCGCGCGGCGCGGATGGTCGCGCTGGTGCGCTCGCTCCGCCGCGGCGCCGACCCGGCGACCTGCGCGTCCGTCCTCGCCGAGGTGGAGCCGGCATGGCATGGCTCCAGCCGCCATCTGGTCATGGCCGAGCTGGCCCAGCTGTCCGATCGTCAGGTCTCGGAGATCCCCGTGCAGACCTACAGGGACGCCCTGCTCACCACCGTGCAGTCGCGCGAGTCGAACGCAACCACCCTGGCCCAGGCCGAGCGGGCCGTGCACAAGGCCATCGGCGAAGCGATTCTCCGGGACAGCATCACGCGCGCGGCGCAGCTGCTCGGGCTCCTGGTTCAAATTCGCCTGGATCCCCGGGTGCGCTGGCGCGCCGACAAGGCGCCGGCGCCCGGCCAGAAGCCGTCCATCGAGCATCTGCCCAGCCCGCTGCGCATCGCCGAGGGTCTCGCCGCCCGGCTCCATGCGGCCTACGAGGGCGTGCGCCTCGACGGCACCACACCCATGCTGGGACCGGTGGCGGTCGGTCGCTACGAGCCCGAGGCGGAGCGGCTCATCCTGGACCTGCTCCTCGGAAGAGCACCGAAGACGCCGCGGCCTCCGCGCAAGCCCGTCACCTGCGGCGGGCCGCTGGACGAGGTGATGGGGTACGTCCCGGAGATCACCTTGAAGGAGACTGCCCTGGTCGACGCGCTGCTGGATCGGGACGACACCACCGATCCCCACAAGACCGATCTGGTGGCGGCGATCTCACGATCGGCACCCGGGCGGTGGACGCCCTCCCAGCGCAGGCGCTTCACGCAGCATCTCCTGCGGGTCGCGCGGGACGCCAGCCTCGATCCCTCGAGGCGCGCCAAGGCCATCGGCCGCGTCGAGGACGCGCAGCTGCTGCTCGAGCTGCTGCCGGGCGCGGCCGGGCCTGTCGCCGCCGCCATCCTGGCGCGGTGCGCCCGTATCGCTCCGCCGACCGCCGAGCTACGGCGGCTGTTCCTGGAGCGCGCGCGAAGATCCGGCGTGGTGGGGCGCGCGGCGATGAGCGCCCTCAACGTGCTGTCCGAGCGCATGCCCGGTCCGTTCGATCTGGCGCCGTACCGTGAGCTGCTGCTGTCGAAGGACTGCGCGGTGGTCAACCGCAAGAACGCCGCCGGCAGGGTCTCGGCCGCTGCGACCGTGGAGGCGCGCGACCTCCTGATGGAGGCGTGGCGGTCCGAGGACCTGCACCCCAGCATCCGGCTGGACATCCTCGCGGGGTTGCTGCGCTTCGTCGACCAGGCCGACGTCCGACAGGTGCTGATCGACGGCATCACGACGGTGCCGAATACGTGGCCGCTGCTCAACCCCGGGTCGACGCTCCTGTTCCCGAACGGGTCGCAGGCGCGACCCGCGATGGCTCGCGGCCTCGTGGCCCTGGCCGAGGCGCTGATCGAATGCGGCGACGAGCGCATCGCTTCCACGGCAGCGGGCGTCTGCATTGCCCAGCATGACCTGTGCTCCGAGGGGCTTGGTCTGGCGACCAGGCTCCTCGCCGAGGCGCGCACCTCCGGCAGCGTCCTGGTCCAGACCGTCGAGTCCTTGAGCCGCCTTCCCGACGACGCCGGATTACCACCCTGGCAGGCGGCGCTGGCCCGGCTCGTCGCAGCGGCGAGCGGCGGTCGGACCTGGGCCGCCGCCCGGCTGGCGCGGCTCGCGCCCAGGCCACGGGCGTTCCGGATTGCGCTCGGCCTGGCTCAGAAGGCTGCAGGCCTGCGCCTCATCGCCGCCGCCTCGCTGAAGGAGATCCTCGACGTCGATCTCGTCGAGGTCAGGTTCGACAAGGAGCTCTGGTCGGAGTATCTGGCCCTGGTAGACGAACAGCCCGCGCGTCGGAGCCCCTCCACCGGCAAGCTGAAGGACTCCGGGCTCGCCGCCTCCCTGATCGATTGGCTCATCCAGCATGGCGGACTGGCGGCCGCGCTGTCGGCCGCCGAGCTGTCGCTGCAGGTCGAGAAGCAACTCCGAGACAGCCCCGCATGGCGCGCACGGCTCGACGCCATCCGCGCGATGCACGCTGACGCCGCCGAGCGTTTGCTGCTGGCGGACACCTAGCTTCGATTCGCGCGGCCGGCGTCGGCGTGTTCTGCGGGACGGGGGTCGCATTTCGTTACCAGGGACGGACGCCACCCCGGTTGCCAATTGACGCGCGGCTGCGGTCGGCGTTGCATCAGCCATGGCCCAATCCGCTCCCAACCCCTATCAACCGCCGACCGCGCTCGAGCCGATGACTGACTCGGAGCGAGCCTGCGACGGCAGCGCGTCGCGCATGTCGCGCTTCTGGGCGGCGATGGTCGACGCGGTTCTGGCCCTCATCATCTTCGTCCCGCTGCAGTATTGGGGCGGTGTCTATCGCGACTTTCCGAAGGTCTCCCCGCTGCCGTTTCCGCAGTCGTTGTTGTGGGCGCTGGCGGGGTTCGCGATCACCCTGGTGCTTCACGGCACGTTCCTCGCCCGCAGCGCGCAGACGATCGGCAAGAAGGCGATGAACATACAGATCGTCAACGCCAGCGACGGCAAGCCCGCGGCCTTCGGCACGATCGTCTTGCGACGGCTCCTGCCAGAGGCGGTAGTGGCTCAGATACCGTACGTGGGCACTTTCCTCATCCTCGTCGACGTGTTGTTCATCTTTCGCAAGGATCGGCGCTGCGTGCATGATCACATCGCGGGCACCCGCGTCGTGAAGCTGGGCCGAAGCGAGTAGGCCCGAGCGGCATACGAGCGAGCGGCGGGCGTGCAGCCGCTACGAGCACGCGCACGTAGCATCAGCTTCTTCGAAGGTCTTTCCGGCGGCCCGGAGGCGGCGGGCTTCCAGGAGTGCGCCGGCTGCAATCTCTCATGTGAAGCGGTGTCCAATGCCGCGAGTTACGATCTCGCCGCCGGCGATTACCGGTTCTTCATCCGGAACGACATGGTTTCGGCCGTTCGCTTCGTCCTCGCGCCCGTCGCCGCGCCCTGACCCGCGCCCCATAGCGTACCCGGAAGGCGCCGTCCGGAGAGGCGCCGCAGACAGGCCAGCCGCTGGCCGTCGCGCTGCAGAGGACGCGAGCGGTCCACTCCGGCCTCAGAACCGCATTCCCCTGTCAGGGATCCAGCCGCACCGCGATCGCGTGCCGGATCGGCCCCCGCGGCGCCATCTCGCGCGCGCCGCCCTCCTCGCGCCACGCCACGCCGGTCGAGGGTCCGCCGTCCAGGTTGAGGGCTTGCTCGCATCCGCGCGCCACCAGCATGTCGGCGAGCAGCCCCAGCGTGGGCCCGCTCTGCGCCCGGTCCCCGCGCGCGACGATGGCCTCCATGCGCCGCCCCCTGTCGAGCACGCACAGCGCCGTCCGCTCCGCCCGCGGGCCGCCGTCGCTGCGCACGTTCCGGCTGCCGGAGAGCACCAGCCGCGGCAGCCCCTGCACCGCGAGGTGAGCGCCCGGCGAAAGGACGAACCCGGCGGCGTCGTGCAGGGCGGCGCGGCCGCCGGAGACCACCAGCACGCCGCCCCCGAGCGAGGGCGCGAGCGGCGCGAGCTCCCGGCCATCGACCACGACGAGCCCCTCGGGTCTCCTCTGTCGATCGAAGAAGCCACCGTTGATGACGAACGACGCGCGGGTGCGTTCGAGCACCCCCGCGACGTCGCGCGACATCGCGACGTCGACGACCTCGAAATGGGCGTTCGCGAGGCGGAACGCGAAGACATGGACGCGGTAGTCCTCTCCCTCGACGGTCATCACCTCGGGCTGGACGGGGGCGCCGGCCGCCGGGCCCTCCGCGGGGGGAAGCGTCGCGGGAGCGGGCAGCGGGGACTCCGGGGGAGCGGGCGCGCTCGGCGCAGCTGGAGCGACCACGCTCGCCCCCGGGAGAGCGGGCGCGCTCGGCGCGGGGCGCCGCGACGCGAGCGCAGCGGCGCCGAGGAGCGCGAGCCCCGCCATCGACAGGAGCACCTTCGGGGAAGCGCGGAGCGTCACGACCCTGCTCTGCTCGGTCTCTGTGCGATCTCTACCGCTTCGCGAGCAGCGCCTCGATTCGGGGCTGATCGACGCCGTAGATCTCCGCGAGCCGCGGGACGCGATCCGATGCCGGCAAGGTCAGCGCGCGCCGCAGCGGCTCGTGAGGATGGTGATCGAGCACCCAACCCCCGAGCTGCCGGCGGATTTCTGCTTCGCATACGCCCTCCACGACCTCGACGCCCCCTCCGCGCAGGATGCGAACGCCTTCGCCGTCGACGCGCGGGTTCGGGTCGTTCATCCCGATCACGACGCGGGCCACGCCGCGCTCGATGATCGATCGCGAGCACGCCGGCGTGCGGCCGTGGAACGAGCAGGGCTCGAGGGTCGAATAGAGCGTCGCTCCGACAACGCTGAGTCCGCGCGCGTGCGCCGCGCGTGCCGCGGCGATCTCCGCGTGATCTTCACCCGGCCCCAGGGTATGCCCGCTGCCGAGGAGCTCCCCGGCGGCGCTCACGATCGCGCAGCCGACCCAAGGGTTGTCGCCCGTTCCTCCGCGCGCCCGCTCGGCCTCCTCGATCGCCAGGCGCATCCATTTCTCAAGGTCGTTGCTCATCCTGATCTCGGTCTTGCCCTCGGGCGGCTGCTCGACGGGGAGCTGTTCGCAACGTCGCGCTACGTCGCGTGGGCCGCGCTCATGAAACGCACGTTCACCACGTCATGAGCTCGTCGCGAATCCAGCTGGCCCGCCTGCGGAGAAAGTCCTTGAGCAGGCTGATCTCGGCGTCGTGGGACCCATTGAGAGGCGGGGAATCCGGCCAGCGCGCGAAGTTCCTCTCCACGGCCGGAGCTCCCGCCTTGCGCACCAGGCCGTCCACCATGGCGTCGAGCTTGTCGGGCGCGAGCTCGCCCTGGAGCAGCGCCAGAAAACGTGCCTTGTACCGCGCCTTGAACGCCGGATCGCGGAACAGCGACCCCCACCAGCCCTCCGTGAAGTAGTCGGTCCCGTCGGAGCCCTCGAGCTTCCACTCCTCCGGCTCGAACGCGCGTTCATCGTAGGGCGTTCCGAGGCTCCGGTCGAAGTCCCACACGGGACCGGCCGAGAGGAGGCCCTGTCGATCTTTGAAGAAGTACGTGCTGATCCGCAGGGCATCGACGTTCTTCGTCAGGGCGTTGATGATGTTGTGGTCGATGAAGGCGTCTTGATCGATGAAGTTCGAATAGTGCTTGCCGCTGCTGGGCTGCTTGAAGTCATCCGCGTCGACGGCCTGACCGAAGTCGTCGATGTAACCGCGAATGTAGTCGAGCTGCGGCCTTCGCGCGGGGGTGAGCATGTCCTCGGGATCGGGGTACACGAACTGGAGGTCCTGGCCGGCGGCCTTGAATTGATCGTCGCCCTTGTCGATGCGCAAGAGGAAGCCGCCGGTCACGTTCGGCTCCGTGAGATCGTCGGCCGAGAGCTTGGCCACCGGGACACGATCCCGACCGCGCTTGATCTTCTCGATCGCCGTGTAGAACCCGAGGAAGCTCTTCTTCGCCACGTCAGCCCCCGAGTCGACGAGGAACACCTCGACGAAGCTCGTGCGCGGCGCGTACCGGCCGATGCGGTTGCTCATCTCGAAGGCGAGCGCATTGCGGATCAGCGAGCGGTCGAAGCTCACCGGATCGCTGAGCACCCAGTCGGAGTCCGCCGGCATCCCCAGGAACTCCCGGTCGAGATCGGTGTCCAGAGCGTCGTCACGAAATTCGACGGCGTATTGCTTCTTCGGAAACTCGCGGGACGTCGCGCCGCGGACGTGGATGCCGATGCGACCATCGAAGCTCGCGCGGCCCAGGAGCCTGGTTTGCCCGGCGTTGGGCTCGAGCAGCATGAACGTTGCCGGGACGAACTCGGTTTCGAGCGGGTCGAGCTGCTTCGACTCGAAGGTGTGGATCACGACGATCGGCAGCTCCGAGCTGAACTCCGCGCTATCGGCGGCGACCTTGAAATACGCCTCGCTCGCGATCGGCCCGAGGAGGTCGGCCCCGTCGCTGCCCGCCCCCCCGTTGCCTCCCGCCCCCCCGTTGCCTCCCGCCCCCCCGTTGCCCCCCTCCCCGGAAGGCGCGGCGTGAGGGACGACGGCGAGGGCGCGCACCCGCGTGGACGCGGTGAGCACGAGCGGCTCGACGTAGACCGGCGAGCTCGCGGTGGGCAGCGAGCCGTCGGTCGTGAAGTGCACCGCGGCGCGCTCGTCCTCGACCGTGAGCTCCACGGGCTCGGACGCCTGGAAGGTGCCTCCCTTCGGCGTGAACACGACGGCCAGCGACTTCGGGGCAGGCGCAGGCGGTTTCCCGTCATCGCTCGCCCCGCTCGCCTCGCTCGCCTCGCCTGCCTCGCTCGAGCAGCCCCCGAGCGAGGCCAACAAGAACACCCCCGCGATCCGCAGCGCTGCGAGCTTCGACACGTAGAACATTCCCGCACAGTTTACTCGGGTCGCTCGTGATTTCGAACGAGCGCGTGATGGGTCTCGCGTCCTCCTCGAATCGAGCCGAAATCCAGGCCTTTCCCGCGCGTGTCGGATGGTTCGCGATGAGTAGGTAGGATGCCGCGCGGGGCGGGGGCTGAGCGGCGGGGGCACGGAGGAGCCCCGGCGGGGGCGACCGCGGCGCGGCTCTCGAGCGCAAACCCGAAATGACTCATGTCCTCCGGCGCCTGCGGCGAGCGCTGGCCGCCCTCGATCCTCACCAGGACGAACGTCCGCTCCTTCCCGTTCTAGGCGGGCTCGAACGCCTTGCTCGACGCGTACCCGCGCGCGGCGGACCGGATCTTCGCGATCTGCGCCGCGTCGAAGGAGACGGGCGCTCCGGTGCGCGCGTAGCTCATCACGTTGTCGTCGACGCCGCTGTGCCCGAGCCCGAAGAAGTGCCCGAGCTCGTGCGCGAGCACGGTGGGCCGCGCGTTCGCCGCGAGGATGACGAAGCGCCGCTCCGGCGTCGCCCGGTGCCGCCAGTGCACGCCCATCCGGAAGCGCCGAGGATCGTCGACATCCCGCAGCGACGCGACCACCATCACGTTGATCCGGCGCGCCTCGATCGCCGAGGCGAGCGCGTCCCGGTCCTCGCGCGTCTCGATCTGCGAAAACCGCGGGGCGAGCGTGCGCGCGCCGACCTTGCGGAGCGCCACACCGGCGGGCTCGAACAGCCGGACCGCCTCGGCGATCTGCGCGTCGATCCAGGCGTCGTCGCGCACCGGCTTCCCCGCCTCCTCCTCCGTCACAGCGATCGAGAGGGGAAACGCCGGGAGGGGCGCGGGCACGCGCCCCGCCGCGCGGGCCAGGCCCGGGGCGAGCGCGCCGGCGGAGAACAGGCCGGCTGCGGCGATCACGGCGCGGCGGGACATCATGGACAAGGCCCTATACCATCGCCGGCCGACGATCGCGAAGCCGTGCGAGGGAGACCCGCGCGAAGCACGTGACCGTGAGGCACGTTCCAGATAGGCTCTCCTTCGCTCGCGTGGTACTCGGCTGGAGCACGGTCCTGCGCGATGCGAACAGCGGCGCGCTCCGGAGGTCATCGATGTTGAACACAGGGGTTGTCGTGCTCGATGCCCGCCTGCGGCGAGAGCAACAAGAAGCGGCAGCGGCGCTGCCCGAAGCCGCGTTCGGCGACGGCGGCGCGGCGCATCGAGGCTAGCGGGAGCATCGATGGCACTCCCCTCGACACGAATGGACTTCCGCATCGACCTCTCGCACGTCGATCGCGGCCGCGAGGCGAGCGAGCGGGTGATCGTCGCCCGCCACCCGTCGGAGAGCGCCGAGCACGTCATGCTGCGGGTGCTCGCGTATTGCCTCTTTCACGAGGAGGGCCTCACCTTCGGCCCAGGGCTCGCCGACGCCGAGGGGGCGGACCTCTGGACGCGCGATCCCGCGGGCCGCGTCCTCACCTGGATCGAGTGCGGCGCGGCGCCGTTCGAGAAGCTCAAGAGAGTCGTGCAGCACAACGCGGGCGTGGCCGTTCACGCGCTCTTTTCGGACGCGCGCCGGCGCGACGAGCTCGTGTCCGGCGCGCGTGAGGCCGCCTCGCGCGCGAGCAAGGTCACCGGCGCGATCTCGCTCTCCACCGTCGACCACCGGCTCGTCGCCGCGCTCGCGGAGAACGCGGGTTTGCGGCGCCAATGGGCCGTCACGATCGTGGGCGATCACCTCTATATCGAGGCCGACGGCAGCGCGCTCGACGGCGAGGTCGTCCGCTCGCGGCTCGAAGAGCCGTGATCGCGTCGAGACAAGGGGCCCGGTCCTAGCCTCCGGAGCGCTCGGCTGCTCTGGCAGGCGCACGGCACGTCGTCAGCCTGCCTCACCTCGCCCACGCCGCGCCGGTCGGAAACTCGAACCGATCGAGCGACTCGGGCCGCATGGTGGTGCTGTACCCCGGCGCGGTGGGCGGCATGTACCGGCCAGCCTGGACGACGACCGGATCGACGAAGTGCTCGTGGAGGTGATCCACATGCTCCAGGATGCGATCCTCGAGCGACGCGCTCACGCAGATGTAGTCGAAGAGCGAGATGTGCTGCATGATCTCCGAGAGGCCGACCCCGCCGGTGTGAGGGCAGACCGGGACGCCGAACTTGGCCGCCATGAGCAGCACGGCGAGCACCTCGTTGACGCCGCCCAGCCGGGCGCCGTCCGCCTGGCAGAACCGGATCGCGTCCGCCTGGAACATCTGCTTGAACATGACGCGATTGTGGGTGTGCTCCCCCGTCGCCACGCCGATCGGCGCGATCGCCCTGGCGATCGCGGCGTGGCCGAGGATGTCGTCGGGGCTCGTGGGCTCCTCGATCCACCACGGATCGAACGCGGCGAGGCGCCGCATGCTGGCGATGGCCTGGTCCACGTCCCACACCTGGTTGGCATCCATCATGAGCCGGCGCTGCGCCCCGATCTCCTCCCGGATGATCTGCGCCCGGCGGACGTCGTCATCGATGCTCGCGCCGACCTTGATCTTGAAATGCGAGAAGCCGCGCGCGAGCGCCTCGCGGCAGAGCTGGCGCAGCTTGTCGTCGGAATAGCCGATCCACCCTGCCGACGTCGTGTAGGCGGGAAAGCCGTGCTGCCGCATCTCGTCTTCCCGCGCAGCGCGGGTAGGCGCATTCCGGCGAAGGATCTCGAGCGCCTCCTCGGGGCTCAGCACGTCCGTGATGTAGCGGAAGCTGACGCAGCGGACGAGCTCCTCCGGGGTCATGTCCACGAGCAGCTTCCAGAGCGGTTTGCCCGCGGTCTTCGCCCACAGATCCCAGGCGGCGTTGACGACGGCGGCCGTCGCCAGGTGGAGGATCCCCTTCTCCGGGCCGACCCAGCGGAGCTGGCTGTCGCCGGTGATCTCGTCCCAGAAAGCGCCCATGTCGGCCGTCATGGCGTCGACGCGCCTGCCCACGAGCAGGGGGCGGAGCGCGTCGATCGCCGCCACGCAGAGCTCGTTTCCACGGCCGATCGTGAAGGTCAGGCCATGCCCCTCGATCTGCTCAGGGCCATCGGTCTCGAGCACGACATAGGCCGCCGAGTAGTCCGGCCTCGGGTTCATGGCGTCCGAGCCGGCGAGAGAGCGCGAGGTCGGAAAGCGGATGTCGCGGGCGATGACATCGGTGATGCACACGGACATGGGGTCCCCCTTCGTGTGGGCTACGCCGGACAGCGGGCATAGCCTCGTGTGTCAGATGCCGATGGAGCCCAGCCGAGCACGACCCCACACCCCTGATCGACCGGCTCGTGCGGCAGGGGCACGCGCGGCGTAAGGCGGATCCGGGCGATCGGCGGAGGCTGCGGCTGGGACGGAGATGCGCCGCGTCATCCACAATCCGAGGCCGAAGCCGGAGACGTGCTTCGTCGAGGCCAGCCGGGGGCCGGAGCGGCGGGCCGGCTCCTGTCCCGTGACTGTCACGTGACATTGTCACGTGACAGCGGGCCGTCGCACCGTGACATCGCGCCACCTCACGCCCGCCCTCGCGAGAGAAGCCGGCCGAAAGACATGGCCGCACGTGCAGAACCGGCGGGCATGAGCATTGCCATGCCTGCCTGGCGCCCGGTGCACGCCCGACACGCGGGCCGGCGTCCAACGGGCCGGCGACAGGCACGTCATGCAGCACGCCCCCTGAAGGCCCTCCATCGTGGACCTGCCGACTTCCATCTTGGTTCAATCTTCGGGCATCAGCGAGAGAATGATATGAAACGTGGACGATGGGTCGTCGCCGCGGCATTGATATGCAGCTGCGATGGCACGAGCGTCGCTCCGGGCGGCGCCCCGAGCGCCGGCGCGGCGCGACCGTCGAACGAGAGCATCCTCGGCTTCGAGGACGCGGGCGCGTGGACGCTCGATGGCGGCGCCGCGCAGGCGAGCGACCAGCGCGCGCACGGCGAGAAGAGCCTCGAGGTGCCCGGCAGCGGGTACCACGAGCTGGTGAGCGCGCCGCTCAGCACCCTCGCGGCGGTCCACTCCACCCTCTCCATCAGCCTGTCGCTCCCGGAGGCGCCGCCCGGCGCGGAGCCGCTGGGGCACGTCCACCTGTTCGTGGAGCTGCCCTCCCAGAGGATCGAGCGCCGGTTCATCCAGGAGGTCGCGCTCCCCCAGGGAGCGGCAGGTCAGTTCACACGCGTCGATTTCGAGCTGCCTGCCGAGTTGGTGGCGGCGCTCAAGACAGACTACGACGACCTGCGGCTCACGATCGCGCTGGATCTCCCGCGGGGCGCCACGGGCCCTTGCCGGCTCGACGCCATCCGCCTCGGCGCGACGGACGAGGCCCCGAGGCTCCGCGTCGCCGAGGACTACGCGAGGTCCTCGGCGAAGGGAGACATCGTGGCTCAGGGGACATTCACTTTGCGAGGCCGCGTCGAGGACAACACGCTGGCGCGATCGGTCAGCGTCCGCATCGGCGATGCGCCAGCGCAGGCGTCGGCGCTCACGCCGGCAGGAGAGTTCTCCATCGACCTGCCGCTCCGGAACGACCCGGGTGAGTTCCTGACGCCCAACCGGGTCCACATCGTCGCGACCGACATCGACGGCAACGAGAGCGCTTCTGACATCGTGGTCGTGTCCCTCGCGTCCATGGCGCCGGGCGAGCTCATCGTGAAGTTCAGCTCCGGCACGTCGGCGGAGGAGCGCGGGAGGGTCCTCTCCGGTGTACAGGGCGCGCTCGCGCGGCAGATCACTCCGGACATGGGCGTGGTCACCGTGCCGAAGGGGACGGAGAGGGAGGCGCTCTCGGCGCTCCTCGCGGGCGGCGAGCCGGTGCGGCTCGCCCTGCCCAACCTGATCGCCGTGCCGACCTATGTGCCGAACGATCCATTCTATTACACGCAGGACTGGTACATCGAGGCGATGAACGTGGACGCCGCCTGGGATATCCAGCGAGGATCCCACGATGTCGTCGTCGCGGTGGTCGACAGCGGCGTGGTTTACTATCAGGGGGCGTACTACGACACGGACGATTGCGGCGGCCCGGGCCCTCATCCGCTGGTCGACAACATCTACCTCAACGCGGACGAGTGCTGCGCCGCGCCCCCGTGCAGCAGCAACTGCATGCCACTCACGACGGGCGGGACCTGCCCGCGGTCGGACCTGAACAGCGACGGCTGCCCCGGCGGCTGCGGGGTGGACGATGACGGCGACGGCGCGACGGATCTGCTCGATCCCGACGTCGCGCGCATCTACACGAACGACCTGGACGACGACGGCGACGGCTCGATTGCCGACGAGATCGGCCCCGGCGGCGTCGCCTGCAACGCCCTGCCCCCGGGCGCGCTGCTGGGCGCGCCCGAAGGACAGGACTGCGATGGGGCCGCGCGAGACGATGACGAGAACGGCTATCCAGACGACTGCCGCGGCTTCCAGTTCGCGCGCCCGGGACAAGACCTCGGCGGCAACCCGCTCAGGCCGAACGACCCGTGGCCCGTGGACACCGGAAACACGCACGGAGACATCGTGGCGGGGGCTCTCGGCGAGATCGGAGACGACTGCGCCGGTTACACCGGCGTGATGCAGCGGGTCAAGATCATGCCCCTGGGCAACGGGCGCCTGGAGACGCGCATCGTGAACGGCACACCAACGACCGTCGCCGCCCCGACGTACGATGCCATCCTCGAGGCGTACCAGTACGCCGCGCGCAACGGCGCGCACATCGTCAACAGCTCGTTCGGCGGCAGCTTCAACAGCTGGACGGGGATCTCGTACACTCCCGAGGACGCCCTTCATGACATGACGGAGGCCGTCTGGGACCTCGGCGTTTCCCATCTCCTGTTCGTGACCGCCGCGGGCAACTGGGGGACCAACCTCGACGCGGTCGATTCGTTTGGGAATCCGCTCCTCGCCGACTTCCCCGCTCATCTCGGGCTGCCCAACAAGATCGTGGTCGCGGCGAGCGACCAGTCCGGCAACCGCTCCGTCTGGACGGGCGGCCAATCGTCCGCCTATGGCGCGAAGACGGTCTCGGTCGCGGCGCCTGGCACGAACACCTTCCTCGGCGCCAACGGCACGTCCCTCGCCACCCCGATGGTCAGCGGCGTTGCCGGGCTGCTCCTGTCCCAGCACAGCGAGCTGCGGGGTGACCCCGTGCGCGTGGTGAAGATGATCGAGCAGACCGCCGCGCCGCTGCCCGCGTTCGCCGGCCTCACCCGCACCGGCGGCATCGTCGACGCGCACGCCGCGCTCACCGCGCCGCTGCCTCCGCAGCCGCTGTTCACCGACGGCACGGTGGGGCGCGTCCCGCTGGGCACGACGACCGCGACCAGCGACATCGACCTGATCGACATCGACAACGACGGTGATCTCGACGTGTTCATCGCGCCCTACTCGGTCGCCCTCATGCAGCCGCGCCTGCTCAGGAACGACGGCGGCCACCTCGTGGACGTCACGGCGCTGCAATTTCCCGGCGTGCTGGTCAAGCACACCGATGTGGATTCCGGCGATGTGGACGGCGACGGCGACATGGACATCATCGCGGCAGCTGACTCCGCCACGGGCACGACGGCGTCGAAGAAGGCCGCCCTGTACCTCAACTCCGGCGGCACATTCACGGTGGCCACGACCGGGCGCCTGCCATCGACCACGATGTCGGATCGCGCGGTCGAGCTCTGCGACGTGGACGCCGACGGCGATCTCGACGCGTTCTTCGGGAACGTCGCGCCGGGCAACTCGACGCTGCTCATCAACGGGGGCAACGGCGTGTTCACCGACCAGAGCAGCTTCTGGTTCGGCACCACGACGCAGGACATCACGGTGGAGAAGGCGCTGTGCGTGGACCTCGCGGACGTCAACGCTTCCGCGTGCGCTGGCCGCCCTCCTGCCCTGTGTGGGATCTGCTCCGATCCCAAGCGTTCGGTCGCCGGGCTCGTGGCGAGCGGCGCGGTGACGCCGGCCCAGCAGGCGGATTGCCTCGCGATCCGTCAAGCCATCTACCCCGAGCTCATCCTGGCCGGCACCACGACCATGTTCCTGCGCAACACCCAGGGAGGCCCGTTCATCAACGCCAGCGGTCGTCTGGGCGCTAGTTTGCCGCTGACGACGTTCGGGTCGGTCGACGTCGAGGCTGCGGACCTCGACACCGATGGGGACCTGGATCTGGTGTTCGCCCCCGCAAGCGGAGCTCAGATTGTCCTGCTCTCGAACAACGGGACCGGGTACTTCGCCAACGTGACGGCGAGCCGGATCAGCGCGCACGCCTACGACGCCGACGCTCGCGAGGTCGAGCTCGGCGACTTCGACATGGACGGCGACGTGGACATCGTCATGCTGCGGGGCAACATCCCCTCGATGTTATCGCGCAAGCACTCGCTGTACACGAACGCCGGCGGCTACTTCGCCCAGATCGACGCCCCCTGGCTCACCCAGACCCTCCTCTTGACGGCCGACGGGGACGTCGGCGACATGGATGGCGACGGGGACCTGGATCTCATGCTGGGGAATTATAGCCAGGCGAATCAGCTCCTGCTCAACACGATGGTGCCCTGAGCGAGAGGCTGTCAGGGATCTGGACGCGCGATCCCGCGGGCCGTGTCCTCACCTGGATCGAGCGCCGCCACGACGAGCCATCCGGGCCGCCGGCGCGCGGCCTCGCCGTAGGCGTGAGCGCCTGCGTCCGGGCTGCGCCGGCGGTCACATTCCGGGGGGCTGCCTTGTCCTGGGAGCGGACCCCACCCGGAGAGGACATGAAGAGACTGCTCAGAATCGATGCAAGCGCCCGTACGCAAGGGTCGACCTCGCGGAGCGTGGCGGACTATTTCCAGGTACGCTGGACAGAATCGAATCCCGGCGGTCGCGTCATCGTTCGCGACCTCGCCCGGTATCCGGTGCCGCACCTCGACGCCGTGACCATCGCTGCGTTTCTCGCGCCCCCGCCGCCTTCCGGGGGGCCGCCGCCCGAGGGCCTCGCGCTGTCCGACGCCTTGATCGATGAGCTGAGCTCGGCCGATCACTTGCTGATCAGCAGCCCGCTGTACAACCTCACGCTGCCATCGACCCTCAAGGCCTACTTCGATCACGTCATCCGCAATGACCGTACGTTTGCACAGGTAGAAGGGCGCTACGTGGGCCTCCTCACCAGCAAGTCGGCGTCCATCGTGACGGCGCGCGGCGGCGTCGCCTCGCCCGCCGCCGAGGACGAGCTTCAGACCCGCACGCTGCGGGCGATGCTGGCCTTCATCGGCGTCACGAAGGTCGACGTGATCTCGCTGGATGGGATGAGCGGAGACGAGGCCTCTCGGTCGCGTCGCGTCGCGTGCGCGCGGGCCGAGATCGACCATCTCTTCGCCTCTCCTGGAGAGCCGGTGTGGCTCGGGCCGCTCACCGAGGAAGATCGCCGGGAGATCGGCGGGCTGCGGGCTGCGCAGGCCGCTGCCATCCGGCGGGGCGACGCGGAGGCCTACGCGGCGCTTTGCACCGACGACATCCAGCTCCTGATCCCGGGGCACGATGTCGTCTCCGGCCGCGAGCGGTTCCTCGCGTGCGAAGCGGAGCTCTTCCGGAGCGCGAGCTTCGCGTCGTTCAGCAAGACGCCGGAGCGGATCGAGCGGAGCGGCGACCTGGCCGTCGAGGTGGGCCGGCAAGAGGTGGCCATGCGGCGCGGCGGGGCCGCGGGCGTCTTCGCCGCGCGGCAGAAGTACACGCATGTTTTCCGGCGGACGGCGCAGGGCTGGCGCTTCGCCGTGCTGATGTCCAACGCCATCGAGTAACCGTCATGGATCACCGAACGCGTCTTTTCGAGAGCCACCGCCCCCTCCTCGAGGGGCTCGCTTACCGGATGCTCGGCACGCGCGCCGACGCTCTCGACATCGTGCAGGAGACGTTCTTGAAGTGGAGCCAGACAGACATCGACCAGATCCGCGACGCGCGCGCGTGGCTCGTCACGGTGTGCAGCCGCATCGCGTTGAACACGCTGCAATCGGCGCGTTCCCGGAGAGAGACGTACGTGGGCACCTGGCTGCCGGAGCCGTTGATGGAAGGTACGCGGAGCCCTGACGAGGAGCCGCAGATCGACGAGACGGTCTCGGTGGCGTTGATGCACGCCCTCGAGAGGTTGACGCCGAAGGAGCGCGCCGCGTTCCTGCTGCACGACGTGTTCGGCTACAGCTTCGACGAGATCTCCACCCTGCTCGGCAAAGAGAGCGCGGCGTGCCGGAAGCTCGCCTCCCGCGCCCGCGCGCGGGTCCGCGACGCGCGGCCGAAGTTCGCGGCGTCGTCCACCGAGCACCAGCGCCTGCTGACCGCGTTCCTGAACGCCGCCCGCGCCGGCCGGATCGACGAGCTCCGCAGCCTGCTCGCGGAGGGCGTGGAGCTCCACGCGGACGGGGGCGGCAAGGCCGAGACGGTGACCCATGTGCTGCGCGGCGCGGACGCGGTGAGCACCTTCTTCGCCCGCGTCTGGAGCGCCACGGCGCACCCCGATGGCCGCTACCGCTTCGTGCTGCGGTGGTTCAACGGCTCCCCGGGGCTCCTGGTCCACGACGAAGATCGGCTGATCTCTGCCGTGAGCGTGAGCGTCGACGAGGGCGTGATTCGAGGGATCTATGCCCACCGCAACCCAGAGAAGCTCGCAGCCTTCCTCGCGGAGGCTGGCTGAGCGGCGCGGGCCCGGCGAGGGAGGGGCTGGAGAGCAGCGGCTGACCGAGAGGAGAGGATGCGTGCGGGGGGGCCGTGCTCATGAAACGCACCTTCGGGTTCGATGCTTTGCGATGCCCGAGGTGCGAACGGAGGATGCGCGCGCTCTCCACGATCACGGACCCAGAGGCGGTGCGCCGCATCCTCGTTCGTCTCAACCCCCCCCTCACTATTTCACGGCGATTTCGGCGAACGTCAGCGCCCCTGGACCTCGAAGTTGGTCACGCCCCAGCCCTCATCGAAGAGGCCGGTCAGCCCAGTCGCGGACAGGTCGAGCGCGAGGTCGGGCGCGGAGTGCGGGAAGACCAGCTTCACGCGGTACACGGAATCGCCGTACGGATAGGCGAGGGTGTTCACCTCGAGCGCTCCCGACCCGGCCAGGCTCCCGTCCAGCGGATAGCTCTGGGAGCTCATGGTGTTGGAGAAGGACTCGCTGAGCAGCTCGACGCCGTCCGCGGAGGCGGCCCAGACGCTGGGGCCAAAGGGGCCATCGCCATCCCAAGCGTTGATGAGGTAGAGGTCGAAGCTGACGGTCAGCTCGGTGTGGGGGGCGAGATCGTCGAGCGTCAGGTGCGCCGTCTCGTTGCCGAACTGCCCCAGGAAGGTGCGGTCTCCGAGCGGGGTGACGCTGGTGACGATGGACGCCCACTCCTGGCCGATGGATCCGGTGAATTGATTGAAGTAGACGCTGCGGGGGCTGTTGATGACCGGCCCGCCCTGCCCGTGGTTCGCGAGATCCGTGGCGACCTCCTGGGCCGAGTCCGCGAAGCTCGGGTCGCCGGTGAGGCCCACGTCGAGGATGCACGTCTGCTTGATGGTCTCGTCGGTGATGCCGGCGCAGGCCTGCTCGCCCGCGGCCCTCTGCGCGGGGGTCAGGTTGTTGAGCCACGCTGGCTGCCCGGGACCGGCCGGATCGCCGCACGGCGTGCCCTGCTGGATGAGCGCGACGTCGCCCTGGGCGGCGCCCACCCGCCAGACGTCCGCGTAGCTGTTCGTGTCCTGGTACATCTCGAAGAACGTCAGCGCGCTGCTCAGCACGCTGCCGTCCCGCGCCATCATGAACTCGTTGGTGGGGTCGTTATCGGCGTTCCCGAAGAGGCCGACCATGTTGCCCACGCTGGCCGGCGGGACGAGGAAGAGCATGTCCAGGTACAGGCCGAGGACATAGCTCCTCGGACGCACCGCCAGCCGCTCTCCCGTCGGCCAGGCCAGCACGGTCCTGCCGCTCGCGGACTGGTAGACGCTCCCGCCGCCGGCGAGCGCGAGCGCGCCGCTCGACGGCACCGTCGCCTGTTGCCCGTTCAAGTAGAGCGCGCCGTTCGCGTGGAACTCCACGAGATCACCCGCGATGCGCGCGCCCACGGCCCGGCCGGTCGAGACGCCCGGCGACACGGGGCACTGCCGGATCTGGATCTCCAGATCGGGAGTGGCCGTGCTGGTCGCCATCACGAAGTCGCCCTCCCCCTGGAAGTCGAAGGCGACATTATCGAAGCTGACGTAATGGGGGTCTCCCGAGCACACGGCGGGCTTGCAGGATGAATCAGCGGTGTCCACGCGGCACCCCTTCATGACCTTGACGAGGAGGGCGTCGCTACCACCGCCGCCGAAGGAGTGACCGCAGAACGGCGCGTCCGTCCTGCCCGTCAGGAAGACGTTGCCCCTCGGATCGACGGCGACGCCTTGTCCCGCCTCCGTCGCGTTCGTGCCGATGTACTCGGTGCGCAGGTGTGCCCCCGCGGTGCTGTACTCGCGCAGGTACATGTCCGCGCTCCCGAGGGACGCGTCGGAGTCGAGGTCGCGGGCGGTCTGGCCGGTCAACACGACAGATCCACCGATGACGGCCACCGACGTAGCGGAGACGTTCTCGCTCGCCGTTGTCTGCCGGATCCACTGCGTCGTGAGGCTCGCGTCCAGCTTGGCGAGGAAGGCGTCATACGCCGTCGAAGAGGCATAAGGGGGGAAGTTCCCGTTCGTCGTGCCGGAGACGTAGACGACGGTTTGACCCGACTCCACCGCAGTGGTCAGGCTGAACGCCTGGTCCTGGAGGTTCGTGCCGAGGAGAGCCACCCCGCCCAGAGCACCGCTGTCGCTGTAGCGGGCGACGAAGGCGTCAGCGCTGCCGCCCGCGTACGGTTGGCCTGCCAGCGCGCCGGTGGTGTAACCGGCGACGTAGACCTGCCCATCGGCTCCGACGGACACGCTGCGCGCGATGGTCGTCCTGTTGTTCACTCCGAGCTGCCTGGTCCAGACAGGATCGCCGCTCGCCGAATACTTCGCCACGAACAGCGACGTCGTGCCGCTCGTCGGCGGCGGGTTCACCCCGGCGAGATTCCCGCCTGTGGAGCCCACCACATAGACGCTGCCGTCAGGCGCGTGGGCCACAGACCACGCTTGATCCACCACAGCCGTACCGAACTGGCGCCGCCACGCCTCGGTCCCGTTTGCGTTCAGCTTGACGAGGAAGGCGTCCGACGATCCCTTGTGCTGGCCGGCTTCGATCGCGCCGCTCGTGTGGCCGACCACGTAGAGCGACTCGTTGCCGCTCGCGGGGCACTGGGCCGAGGAGACGGCGACGCTCGTCGCCTGGTCGCTCGCCGACGTGCCGACCTGCGCGCCCCACAACAGGTTCCCGTCCTGCCCGACCTTGCGGATGAAGGCGTCACTCGCGCCGCTGTTCACCTCGCCCGAGATGGCCCCGGTGGTGGACCCGACCTGGTAGACGGCGTCGCAGGACGCGGCGACCGCGTTCCCGAGATCGGCGCCGGTCGTGGGAGTCTCGTCATGCCACGTGAATCCCTCGAAGCTGGGGCAGGTCACGTTTTGCAAGGGGAGCGGCAGGCCCTTCGGGCTATCTCTCCGCGTGGGGTCGAACGGGAGGGTGGACAGGGGGGAGTCGTCCTCCTTGGGCCTCAGCTCCTCCTCGGTCGCGCTGGTATCGTCGTTCAGCTCCCCGGCGGGGGCGAGATCGTCCCCCTCCGCTCCGGAGCCGTCGTCCCCGGAGGAGATCGGCGCAGCCTGGTCGGGCTGGGGGCCTCTCGTCGAGCCCACCGGCAGAGGATCGCCGGTCGAGCCGCTGCAAGCGGCGACGCCCGCTGCCAGGATGCACACGGAGAGCGTCTCACAATGAAATCGTTTCATGCTTGAACCTCGCAGTGAATGATTCGAACTCGAAATGGCCCTGAGGCTGGGAGAAACCGATGTTTCATTCTCTTTGCTGGTGGCCCCCGTACTATCGAGCCTGTGTGAGGTCGCGCGCCCGGCCTTGACGCCGCCGGTCCTCGACGAGCGCGCGTTCCTCGCCGCCGAAAGCTCGGAGCTTCCGGATAGCCCCTCATCGCGCTCCAATTCTCGCGGGGGTCGCGGGGGGTGCGGGCGTCATGAGCAACGAGCGTGCCTGACGTTTCAATCTTCAGATCTGCACCACCTGGCCGCAGGCCGAGCTCCTCGGCTGAGCCCGTACCGCGCGCAGGTGAGCGCCGCTCCAGGGACGGGATTGTTCCGCCTCCGTGCAGGGGGCAACTGCGGCAGCGTGCTCGTCACCCAGGGACGCAGCGCTTCATCCAGGGACGCGGGCTCCATCGCGGCCCCCATCCCCAGCTGGACGCCCATGGGGCGCCCTCGGCTGGTGCGCTGCCGCCCCGCGGTCGAGCACACGGCGCTCCCGGCGCCCCGACGGCCAGAGCCGCAGGAAAGCAGGCCCGGTGCCCTGCTCTTTTTTTCTGGACTCAATAGTCCAGAACGATCATGCTCTCTCCGTGGCCCGTCCCAAGGAGTTCGATCGCGACGAGGTGCTCCGGCGCGCCATCCCGGTCTTCTGGGAGAAGGGCTTCGCCGGCACCTCGACCGAAGATCTCGTCCGTGCCATGGGGATCGGCCGACAGAGCCTCTACGACACGTTCGGCGACAAGCGACGCTTGTTCCTCGAGGCGCTCCGCGCCTACAACGCCGACAGCATCGCCTCGGTGATCAAGGAGCTCCGGGCCGGACCGAGCGCGCTCGCGGCGCTCGAGCGTGTCCTCGTCGACCTCGCCGAGGAGCACGGCGCGGCGCGCTCCCTCGGCTGCATGGGCGTGAACGCCGTCTGCGAGCTCGCCCGCGAGGACGACGAGGTGCGCGCGCTCACTGCGACCAGCGCCGCGCTGCTGGAGACCGTGCTCAAGGACGTCATCGACGACGGCAAGGTGAAGGGTGACATCGGCCGCGCGGTCGACAGCCGCGCGGCCGCTCGCTTCCTCGCGACCACGCTCAGCGGGATGAAGGTGCAGGCCAAGGCCGGCGCATCGACCGAAGCCCTCCGCGACGTCGCGGCCTTCGCGGTCCAGAGCCTGCGCCCGCGCTGATCGCGCGGCGGCCGCTCCGGGCCCCGCCCTCGCCGCGCGCTATTTTTGACTGATCGTTCAAGTAAATCGAAGCACAACAGCCAACGACACAAAGGAGCTCAACATGAACAACGACATCGGGCCGCTCGCGGGGAAGAAGGCGATCGTCATCGGCGGATCGCGCGGCATCGGCGCGGCCATCGTGAAGCGCCTCGCGCGGGAGGGCGCGGCGGTCGCCTTCACCTACGTGAGCAGGCCGGACCGGGCGCGAGAGCTCGTCGCGGCCGTCGAATCCGAGGGGGGGCGCGCCATCGCCCTTCAGGCCGACAGCGCCGATGCGAGCGCGCTCGAGCGCGCGATCGCCGAGGGCGCGAGGGCGCTCGGCGGGCTCGACGTCCTCGTGAACAACGCCGGCATCCTGATCTTCGGCAACGTGGAGGAATACAGTCTCGAGGACTTCGACAGGATGCTCGCCGTCAACGTGCGCGGCGTGTTCGTCGCCGCCAAGGCCGCGGCGAACCACCTCTCGCGCGGCGGGAAGATCCTCGTCATCGGCAGCAACATCGCCGAGCGCGCGATGCTCGCCGGCTCGGCCGTGTACGGGATGACGAAGGCCGCGGTCGCCCGGCTGGTGCGCGGGCTGGCGCTGGATCTGGCCCCGCGCGGGATCTCGGTCATCAACGTCCAGCCTGGCCCGACGACGACCGACATGATGCCGGCCGACGGCCCGCACGTCGACTGGGTGCGCAACATGAGCCCCGAGAAGCGCATCGCCGACCCCGACGAGATCGCGCGGTTCGTCACGTACCTGGCCCGGCCCGAGTCGACCTACATCAACGGCGTGAGCCTGACGATCGACGGCGCCTTCTCGGCGTGAGCTGCCAGAGCGCTGCTCGCAGAAACCCCCTCACTTGCTCGGTGAGCCGAAGCCACGCTACGACCGGCGCAGGAACACACCGCATGCGGGGGATCGCCGGAACGTGGACGCAGGTGCCCGAGATCATGGATTCGAACAGGGCTATTCCGGCCACGGCCCGCGGACGAGCCCCGCGCCCGCGCGCGCTCTGTGCCGCCGCCCGCGCCCGCGCGCCGCTCGTCCCTGTTTGCGCTGCGCTCGCGGCCCTGTCCGTCGCCTGCGGCGGCGGCCAGACGCAGGGCGAGGCGTTCGACCCGCGCTGGAAGGACGACGGCGGCGCGGGCATCGCGGCCTTCCAGCGGCGGTTCGCGGGCAGGCGCATCCCCCTCGGCGCCGACGTGGCGGTCGGCGTCGTCGCGGGCGCGGGCGCGCCCGAGCTCGTCGGGGTGCCGCTCGACGGCGGCCCGGCGTGGACCTTCGCGCACCCGCTCGACGCGCGCCCGGCCGTCGCGGGGAGCGTCGTCGTCGGGCTCGGCCGGGGCGAGCTGTTCGCCCTCGACGCGCGCACCGGGGAGCTGCTCTGGACGCGGCGCGCCGGGGGCAGGCTCCGCGGCGCGGGTGACGACGGCGAGACCACCGTGGTCTCGCTCGTGTCGACCACCGGCACCACGAGCGTCGTGCTCGCGGTGAGCCGCGAGGGCCTCGTGCTGCGCCAGATCGAGGACTCCGCCGCCATCGGCGTGCCCGCGGTCGTGGGGCGCTACGCGTTCCTGCCCTGGCAGGGGCGCTACGTCACGGTGTTCGACCTGCAGACCGGCGGCGAGGTGGCGCGGGCGCTGCTCCGCACCGAGGTGAGCCGCGCCTTCCTGCTCGGCGGGGCGGTCTTCTTCGGCGGCGAGGCGGCGACGCGGTTCGACGCCCTCATCGGGCTCGGCGCGGCCGGGCGCGCGTCGACCGCGCGGCTGCCGGCGCGCGAGCTGCCCGGGGCGCCGGTCTGGATGACCGCCGGGACCGAGGTGCTCGCGCCGACCGCCTCGGCCGAGGACAGGGCGCGGCTCTACGCCCGCCCCCGGCCGGCCGGCCCGCCGGGCATCGAGGCGGAGCGCTATGTGGCGACGTACTACCGGGCCGCGGTCGGCCTCGACGCGCGCTCCGGCGCGCTCGCCTGGGCGCACGCCGGCGAGGCCGACTTCCTCGGCGGCGCCGCCTACACGGGCGGCTTCGCGCTGTGCGACGCGCGCGGCGGGATCTCGTTCCTCGAAGCGCAGCGCGGGGCCGTGGCGGGGCGCGCGTCGCTCGGCAGGCCGATCCAGGCGTGCGTGGTGCAGGCCGACGGGATCACCGCTGCGTCGATCGGCGCGAGGCCTGTGGAGACCCGCGGAGACTGAAGCGCCGTGTCGGCGGAGGCCTGACCGGTCGAGTTCGTCCTTGGCGCCTCGAAGGAGGAGGCCGCGGCGACCTGCGAACGGGCGCGATCGCGACGGCGACGACTACCCCATTGCCATGTCTCTGCGCAGCATCAGGTGATCGACATCGCGCTGGCATCATCCCACGGTGCATAGCCGCCCTGGCCGGCCGCTCCTCTGGCCCGCCTTTGATCCGCAGTCCTTGCCAAGGCGCCCACGATGCTCCTGCCCTCGAACCGGATCCGCCTTCTCGCCCTCGCGCTCGCCACCTCGCTCTGCGCTGGCGCGGCCTGTACCAGCGACGCGCCCAGCTCTGCTTCGCCGCGGCCCGCCGCGCCCGCGCCGCCCGGCGCCCCGGCCCGGCTCCAGGTCGACGTCGCGTACCACAAGCTCGACAACGGCCTGAAGGTCGTCCTCTCGCGCGATACGACGGCCCCCATCGCGACAGTCGCCGTCTATTACGGCATCGGCTTCCGCAACGAGCCCAAAGATCGGACCGGGTTCGCCCACCTGTTCGAGCACATGATGTTCCAGGGCTCGCAGAACCTGGGAAAGATGGGGTTCATCCGGCTCGTCAACGCGCACGGCGGAGTCCTCAACGGCTCGACCCGGTTCGACCTCACCAACTACTGGGAGACCGTTCCTTCCAACACCGTGGAGGTCATGCTCTGGGCCGAGGCCGACCGGATGCGGGGCCTCGACATCACCGAGGAGAACCTCGCGAACCAGAAGGACGTCGTGAAGAACGAGGTGAAGGGCGGCATCCTCAACACCCCGTACGGCGGCTTCCCGTGGCTCGACATGCCGCAGTTCGCCAACGAGAACTGGCACAACGCGCACAACTTCTACGGCGAGTTCAGGGATCTCGACGCCGCGACGCTCGAGGACGTGACGGCGTTCTTCCGCACCTACTACGCGCCGAACAACGCGGTCGTGGCGGTCGTCGGCGAGTTCGATCCGGCGCAGACGCTCGCGTGGGTCAAGGAGCACCTCGGCGACATCCCGCGGTCCCCGCAGCCGGAGCGGCCCGACACCGCCGAGCCGCGCCAGGAGGAGGAGAAGCGCGCCAGCAGGACCGACGCGCTCGCCACCCGCCCCGCCCTCGCTGTCGCTTACCACGCCCCGCCGCGCAACACGCCCGAGTACTACGCGATGGGCCTGCTCCATCAGATCCTGCTCCGAGGCGATGACAGCCGCCTGCATCAGGCCCTCGTGCAGCGGCGCGGCCTCACCGGCGGCGTGGGTGGGGGCATCAATGTGGGGCTCGGGAACATGTTCAACATCAACGGCCCGGCGCTGTGGACCGCCCATCTCATCCACGACGCCGACAAGCCCGCGGACGTGATCCTCGCGGCGATCGACGAGGAGATCGAGCGGGTCCGGCGCGAGCCCGTCGATCGGGCGACCCTGGAGCTCGCCGTGCTGAAGGCTCGCTCCGAGCTCTACGACCTTGTCGACTCGGAGCACGGCCTCGGCCGGGCGGACCTGCTCGCCTGCTTTGCGCTCTTCGACGACGATCCGCAGCGGCTCAACCGGATCGAGGGGGAGCTCGCCCGGATCACGCCAGAGCTCCTGCATGCGACCGCGCGCGAGTACCTGAGGCCGACGAACCGGACGGTGCTCACCGTTGCCCCCGGGGCCGCGGAGGAGCCGGCCGCTGCGGAGGAGCCGGCCGCGGGCAGCCTGCCGCAGGGGCAAACCCAGACGAAGAGCCCGAAGAGGGCCGACAGGTAGGTAGACGGAGAAAGGCCCTCATGAAACGCGCTGTGCTCACCACGCTCGCCTCGCTCACCCTCCTCGGCGCTGCGGCGCGCGCCGAAGGGCCGCCCCGACCAGGCCCCCCCAGGGACGTCGACGTCCCATCGACCACGGAGCTCACGTTGCCGAACGGGATGCGGGCCACCTTGATCCCCTTTGGCACCTTGCCGAAGGTGACGGTGGATCTCTCGGTGCGCACGGGCAACATCGATGAGGCCGCCGATCAGGTCTGGCTGTCTGGCCTGACCGGCGAGCTGATGGAGGAGGGCACCACCACCCGGAGCGCGGAGGAGATCGCGCTGGCCGCGGCCCGCATGGGCGGGCAGCTCGCGGTCGACGTCGGCTTCGATACGACGGAGATCGAGGGCGACGCGCTCTCCGAGTGCGGCCCGGAGCTGGTGAAGCTCATCGCCGACGTGGCGCAGCGGCCGAGGCTGCCGGAGGCCGATGTGCCCCGGATCCGGGCGGACCTGCTCCGCGCCCTGTCGATCGCGAAGTCCGATCCCGCGCAGCTCGCCCGGGAGAAGCTCGGCGCCCTGCTCTATCCCGGGCACCCCTATGGCCGCCTGTTCCCCGAGCCGGCCATGCTGAAAGGGTACTCGGCCGCGCACGCCCGCGCCTTCCACGAGGCGAACTTCGCGGCGGCGCGCGCGCACCTCTATGTGGCTGGGCGGTTCGACGTGGCCGGGGTGGAGGCTGCGATCCGCGACGCCTTCGGCAGCTGGAAGCGCGGCGCGGAGCCCAAACGCACGCCTCCGGTCGGCCGGAGCGCCCGGGAGATCCACGTCATCGACCGGCCCGGCGCGCCGCAGTCGGTCGTGCGCCTGGCCCTGCCGGTGATCGAGCGCCGCCACCCCGACAGCATCGCTCTCGAGGTGACGAACGCGCTGCTCGGCGGGGCCTTCTCGTCCCGCATCACAAGCAACATCCGCGAGCAGAAGGGGTATACGTACTCGCCCGTGAGCGTGCTCGTGGACCACCGGAGGACCGCATACTGGGTGGAGGCCGCCGAGATCACGACGGCTGTCACGGGTCCCGCGCTCAAGGAGATCTTCGCCGAGATCGACCGGCTCCAGGCCGAGCCGCCTTCGCAGGAGGAGCTGTCCTCGATCAAGCGCTACATGGCCGGCGCGTTCGCGCTGCAGATGTCGTCGCGGGGCAGCCTCATCAACGCGCTCGAGGACGTGGACCTCCAGGGGCTGCCGGACGATCACCTGGACACCTACGTGGAGCGCGTCCTCGCGGTGACCCCGGAGGACGTGCGACGTGTGGCGCAGAAGTACCTCGACGACTCGCGGATGACGATCGTGATCGCCGGGGATCGGGCAGCCATCGAGGCGCAGATCAAGCCGTTCGCCACCATCAGGTGATCGCCGCGCCGGGGATCCGGCCCGGGCCCTTCACCCGGGAAGGCAGAGCGCATCTCGAACGTCGAGGTGAGCCGCACGTCGCGCGCCTATCCCGCCAATTGCGCGGCGGACATCCCGTACGCGTACTCCTCTGCGCTGACGAGCGACGCGAACGCCGTGAAGACGCTCGTGCCCGCGTCGGCCGGAGTTGGAAAGCTCTGAGCGGCAAATAGAGCTGCCAGGCTCCCGGCGCGATCGGCGTTTGATGCCGACATCTGGATTCGCTGGCCCCTCGGCCGGGTGCGATGATGTGGGGGCAGCCGTCGAGCGGCGGAGGTCTTCGTGAGCGGCATGGACGGATCTCCTGCGCGTAGGGTTCGCCTGCGGCTGAGGAGGGACCGAGGATGGCTCCCGGTTGGCTCTCTACGACATCCCGGCCGACTTGATCCACCGTCAGCGGTGCGCGTAGCCTCGACCTGCACGCCTCGGGTGCGATACGCAGCGGCGAACTGGAAGCGCGCTCTCCTCGAGAGACAGCAAAGTTCGAATCACCATGGCCGACGAGATTGACGCGGTAAGTTATGCGGGGAAGTGGCGCCTGCACTTCGAAAGAAAGGCGGATCACAACAAGGCCGAGGCGTTGATCTGCTTCACCGCCACTGTCGCATGCACGTTGGTGGCGCCGGTCTTCGTCATGCTCGGCGAGGGGTTCTGGCTGAGCAAGCTGGTGCCGTCGCTGCTCTCGCTGCTGGCAGCGGGAATGACGACATGGCTCCAGCTGAGAAAGCCTCAGCAGCTTTGGGCGCTGTACCGCACCTGTCAGCGGCGTATCGAGGATCTGCAGGCGGCACATTCGTTCGGATTCGCAGGCTTCGAGAGAGCGGCCGACCGCGATCGCCTGCTCGCCAAGCGGGTCGCTGAGATCGTGATGTTCTCGCATGAGCAATGGGTCCCCTTGGTGCCAAGCCCGGAAAACATCGGTTCGCTCACGGAGTCGAGGCTTCGAAGAGCTCCGGACGCAGAGGATGGCAATGCGTAGATAGATCGCTGCGGTCGCGCCACCTCGTCGAGCCCGACGAGCTCCGGCGTCGGGCCGAACCGAGCTTTCTCCGCGGCGTCTTCCGGAGCACCTCGACCTGCGCTGGGGTAAACGCGTGCATTGGGTCCACCGCGGGCGCCGGGTCGTGGGCGACCAGCGCCAGCTCATCGCGGTACAGGCTCGAGATCGCCCCGGCGCCGCGGAGCTCGACCACCTGCGGGTGTCGCCGCGGACCGATTCTCTCCGAAGCGCCCTCCCAGGCGAAGGCGACGTCGCTCACTCTATTGCGGCGCCTCTCGCTCCGGCTGCACCATGCCTTGCGTGGCGAAGGCGCAGCACGACGCGGCGGAGGCGCGGTACGGGGGCCGGGGAGGCGCGGACGCAGGCGCGGAGGTCGACGTCGGGCCGATCGACGTGCTCGTGGTCGTGGCGCTCCAGGACGAGCTCGAGGGGGTGCTCGCGCAGGGCGATGGCGGCGCCGCGGGGTGGCGCGAGCTGCGGGACCTCGGCGGCTTTCGCTACTACCGGCGCGCCTTTCCGAGCGCTCATGGCGGGTCGCTCGCGGTGGCCGCGGCGTGGATCGGCGAGGCGGGCCAGCGCACGGCGGCGATCCGGGGGCAGCAGCTCCTCTCCGAGCTCGATCCTGCGTGCCTCGCGATGTGCGGCATCTGCGCGGGCGACCCCCGCAAGGTGGCGCTCGGCGACGTGATCGTGGCCGACCGGCTCTACAGCTTCGACGAGGGCAAACGCGTCGCGCCGCCGGGCAAGGAGGCGGAGCGCCTCCACGACGTGCGCACCTTCGATCTCGCGGCCACGTGGAAGATGGACGCCGCCTTCCTCGCGCGCGAGCTCGACCTCGCGGCGCTCTCCCGCGAGCGCCCGCCCTCCCGGGAGTCCCAGCAGCGGTGGCTCCTCGACGCCCTCCACGTGCACGAGGCGGAGGGTGGGCCCTCGCCGGTGGCGCACGCGGACCGGAGGCGCGCCTGCCCGGGGTGGACCGCGCGGGTCAAGGAGGCCGTGAAGGACGGGCTCGCCGCGATGAAGGGCGGCGCGCTGCGCCTCACCGACGCCGGGCGGGAGAAGGCGCTGGAGGAGCGGCTGCTCCACCCGGACGGTCCGCCGTCCGATCCGCCGCTCTGCGTGCATGTCGGGGCCGTCGCCACGCTCGCGGCGGTGGTGCAGGATCCGGGCGTCTGGCGCGACCTCCAGCGCGTGGTGCGGGGCACGCTGGGCCTGGAGATGGAGGGCGCGGCGATCGGCGACCTCGCGGGCCGCTGCCAGAAGCGCTCGATCTTCGTGAAGGCGGTGAGCGATCACGCCGACCTCGCCAAGGACGACGGCTTCCGCGCGTTCGCGTGCCGCGCCTCGGCGGCGGTGCTTGTCGCGTTCCTGCAGAAGCACCTCGCGCCGGCGCCGCGGCCGGAGCGCGAGCTGCCGGGGCGGCGCGGGCCGGCCGGAGAGGTGGATTGCACCTCGGGCGACGGTGAGCGCGGCGAGCGCGCGTTCGAGGAGCGGCACGACGGCTTCCTCCAGCGCATCGAGCGGGTGGCGCTGCTGCGCACGCCCGGCGCGACCGTCACGAGGCACCGGACGCCGCCCCCGTTCGCGGGCGTGATCGAGCTGGCGGCGCGGGACGGATCGCTCGTCGACCTGCGGGTGATCGGCGCGCTCGATCAGTCGATCACGGAGGAGCTCGTCGCGCGCTACGTGACCGAGGTGGAGCGCCCGTTCCGGGAGCAGGATCCGCTGCTCCGATCGACGCTGATCCACGCGGGCCCGCAGGCGCCGCCGGCGCTGATCGAGCGCGCATGGCGCCGCGGCGTCGTGCTCAAGAGCTTCTCGGAGTACCAGGGGCTCATCGACTTCGGCCGGTACCTCGTGCGGCAGACGGACCGGCTCGAGGCGGACCCGATCTACCCGCCGTGGCTCTACGTCGAGCAGCCGGCCGTGGTGAGCCTCGGCGACCGCGAGAAGAGCGTCACGGAGAGCGCGCTCGCGTCGCTGTGGGAGCTGCTCGACGCGCCCCGCCGGCGCTTCGTGCTGGTGCTCGGCGACTTCGGCGCGGGCAAGACGTTCCTCTTGCACGAGCTCGCGCGGCGGATGGTGAGGGAGGAGCACCCGCTCGTGCCGGTGCTCATCGAGATGAGCCGGCTCGAGAAGCAGCGCTCGCTGAGCGTGCTTGTCGCGCAGCACTTCGCGCTCGCGGACGAGCCGATCGACCCGCGCGCCTTCGGCTACATGCTGGCCGAGGGGCGGATCGCGCTGCTGTTCGACGGCTTCGACGAGCTCGCCCTGCGGCTGACGTACGACCGGGTGCTCGAGCACTTCGAGACCGTGATGCAGGCGGCCGAGGGGATCGCGAAGGTGGTGGTGACCAGCCGGACGCAGCACTTCCTCGATGACCGGCAGATCGAGCAGGAGCTCGCCCGGCGGGCGGAGCAGGTGCAGGGCTACCGGCTCGTGCAGCTGGAGGGGTTCGGGCAGCCACAGATCCGGCGGTTCCTGGGCAACCTGATCCCCGAGCCCGCGGAGGCCGAGGCCCGGTACCGGCTGCTCCACGAGGTCAGCGATCTGCTCGGGCTCTCGGAGAACCCGCGCATGCTCGGGTTCATCGCGAAGATCGAGGAGAGAAAGCTCCTCGAAGCCAAGGAGGGGACGGGGGAGATCACCGCGGCCAAGCTGTACGAGCTGCTCGTGGAGCAGTGGCTCGACCACGAGCACCGGCGTGCCAACCCGCGGGGAGCGCCGCGCGGCATCTCGCGCGAGGCGCTCCGGGGCGCGATGACCGAGCTCGCGCGGCTGCTGTGGGACCGGCGGGCGCGCGCGGTCGGAATCGCCGAGCTGCCGGAGAGCCTCGTGAAGGGCGTACAGCCGAAGGACGGGCCGCCGCTGGAGCGGGCGATGGTCGAGTTCCTGATCGGCTCGGGATCGCTGCTCGTGCGGGACGCGGAGGGTGCCTTCTCGTTCGTCCACCGCTCGGTCCTCGAGTGGCTCGTGGCCGAGGCGGCGGCGCGGGAGGTGAATGACACAGGGGACAGCGCGGCGCTCGCGGCCGACGAGATGAGCGAGCTGATGGTGGACTTCTTCGTGTCGCTCGCGGGGCGCGAGCAGGCGGCGGCGTGGGCGGCGCGGGTGCTGCACGGGGCGGCCAAGGGGCATGCGAAGGACAACGGGCTGCGGATCGTGCGCTTGCTGGAGAAGAGCGAGCAGGGGGCGGCGGTCGTCGGGGAGGACGAGATCGAGGTGGTCGAGGGCGTGAACCTGGCCGGCCAGGACCTGAGCGGGCAGAACCTCAACCGCGCGGATCTTCGGAGCGCCAATCTGGCGAGCGCCAACCTCACGAACGCCGCGCTGGTCGAGGCCAGGCTGGCCGGCGCCTCGCTCCTCTCGGCGCGGCTTGGACGGGCGGATCTGCGCGGCGCTTCGCTGATGGGCGCCGATCTCCGGGGCGCGGACCTGTCGTTTGCTCGCCTCGTGGACGCGGATTTGACCGGTGCGGATCTCGCTGGGGCGACGCTGCGCGGCGCCAAGCTGGTCGGCGCCCGGGGGGTGGCCGTCGCGTCGCTCGTGGCGGAAGGGGCGGCACCACCTCGGCCTTCCGGGGCTGACCTGATGTGGATACCGGCGTCATCGTGCAACGCGGTGGCCTGGAATCCCTCGGGAGATCTCCTCGCGACGGGCCATGGCGACGGCTCGGTCCGGCTCTGGGATGTGGTCTCCGGGCGAGCCATCCGGGGGATAGCTGGACACCTCGGTCCGGTGAACAGCGTGGCGTTCAGCCCTGATGGCCGGACGCTGGCCTCGGGGTCGGATGACTCGAGCGTGAGGTTGTGGAAGGTCGAAAGCGGGCGAGTCCTCCGCGTCTTCGAGGGCCATGGCGTCGGGGTGAGGAGCGTCGTGTTCAGCGCTGACGGCCGAACGCTGGCCTCGGGGGCGGGGCGCGCAATGCGCTTGTGGAAGGTCGAGAGCGGGCACGTCCTCCGCGTCTTCGAGGGTCATGGCAACTGGGTGAACAGCGTTGTGTTCAGCCCTGATGGCCGGACGCTTGCTTCGGCGTCGGATGACATGACCGTGAGGTTGTGGGAGGTCGAGAGCGGCCGAGCCCTCCGTGTCTTCGAGGGCCATGGCCTGATGGTGACGAGCGTGGCGTTCAGGCCTGATGGCCGAACGCTTGCTTCGGGGTCGCGGGACATGACCGTGAGGTTGTGGGAGGTCGAGAGCGGGCGAGCCCTCCGTGTCTTCGAGGGCCATGGCGCCCGGGTGAACAGCGTCGTATTCAGCCCTGACGGCCGGACGCTGGCCTCGGGGTCGAATGATACAACCGTGAGGTTGTGGGAGGTCGACAGCGGGCAGGTCCTCCGCGTCTTCGAGAGCCACAGCCATGACGTGATGAGCGTGGCGTTCAGCCCTGATGGCCGGACGCTGGCCTTGGAGCCGAATGATACGACCGTGAGGTTGTGGGAGGTCGAGAGCGGTCGAGTCCTTCGCATCTTGGGGGGACATAACAAGGTGGCGACGAGCGTGGTGTTCAGTCCTGACGGCCGGACGCTGGCCTCGGGGTCGCATGACACGAACGTGAGGTTGTGGGAGGTCGAGAGCGGTCGAGTCCTCCGTGTCTTCGAGAGCCACAGCCATCACGTGATGAGCGTGGCGTTCAGCCCTGATGGCCGGACGCTTGCTTCGGGGTCGCATGACACGACCGTGAGGTTGTGGGAGGTCGAGAGCGGGCGAGCCCTCGGCACCTTGGGCGATCATGGCAAGGCGGTGACGAGCGTGGGATTCAGCCCTGATGGCCGGATGCTGGCCTCGGGGTCGAATGACACGACCGTGAGGTTGTGGGAGGTCGAGAGCGGGCGAGCCCTCCGCGTCTTCGAGGGCCATGGCAAGGCGGCGACGAGCGTGGTGTTCAGTCCTGACGGCCGAACGCTGGCCTCGGGTTCGTACGATACGATCGTGAGGTTGTGGGAGGCCGAGAGCGGCCGAGTCCTCCGCACCTTTGGGGGTCATGGCAAGGTGGTGACGAGCGTGGTGTTCAGCCCCGATGGCCGGATGCTGGCCTCGGGGTCGAATGACACGACCGTGAGGTTGTGGGACGTCGAAAGCGGGCGAGCGCTCCGTGTCTTCGAGGACCATGGCAAGGGGGCGACGAGCGTGGCGTTCAGCCCTGACGGCCGAACGTTGGCCTCGGGTTCGTACGATACGATCGTGAGGTTGTGGGAGGCCGGAAGCGGTCGAGCCCTCGGCGCTCTCAAGGGCCACACTGCCCCTGTGGTGAGCGTCGCCTTCAGCCCTGACGGCACGCTCCTCGCTTCTGCCTCGACCGACGGCACCCTCCGCCTCTGGCGGGTTGCCACCGGCCGATGCCTCGCGATCCTCCTGCCCTGCGCCGAGGGATGGGCCGCCTTCACCCCCGACGGTCGTTACAGGTTCGGCGGCGACATCGCAGGTTCCTTCTGGCACGTGATCGGCCTCTGCCGCTTCGAGCCCGGCGAGCTCGATCCCTACCTGCCGAACCCCCTCCGCCTCCCCGACGACGAGCCCCTCATCGCGCTCCCGCCCACTGGAACGCCGTCCGGGAGCGGCATGGTATAGGCGGACCACGCCCGAGCCCACGTCAAGCTACGTTGCAGCGAGCCGACCGTCGCCTCAGAGCTCGCCGACCTGGCTGTGCTCGTAGAAATCAACCAGCGCCTGGCCGCCGCGGCCGAGGCCCGCCTGGGCATTGATGTAGGGCACCGCGTCTCGAATCGCTTTCATGGTCAGCTCGATGTTCTTCTGCGTCCCGACCACGAGGGCGGTGTGGTGCTCCACCGCCCGCTCGGGCTGCGTCAAATAGCGAAAGAGCTCCTGAATGCGCGGGATCTGGATGCGGCCGCGCGTGCCGAAGGTGTCGACGCCTTCTTCGCTGACCCGGCCCACCCCGCCGTAGAGGAACACGCTTCCTTCGCGCGCGTTGGTGCAAGGTCTCAGAAAGGCGCAGGTGCCCGCCTTGAGCTCGCCGTCGACCGCGCCCCAGGTGTTCTCCGCGCCGATGTCGGCCTGGGTGGCCAGGATCTCCTGGCGGGTGATGCGGGCGCCGGGGCGCATCACGCTCTTGGCCCAGACGCCGCAGTGGAAGAGATCCACCTCCTCGCGCTCGTCATCGTACATGTTGTTCCAGTCGCCCAGCAGCGGCACGAGCCCGGAAGCGCACTGGAGCATGTACATCCCCATCCAGCCCGCGATGTCGGTCTCGCAGGCGGCGGGGATGAGCTTGTCCGAGAGCATGCTCATGCAGGTGCAGGGCATCACGCCCACCTCTCCGCCAATCTGGTACTTCTGCATCTCCGTCCAGCAGCGCACAGCGATGCCGTCGAGGTCGTTCTCTTTCACGAACCGGTCGAAGACGACGCCCATCCGGGCGATCGCTTCCAGCGAGGCGCGCGGAACGTCAGCCGCCGCGATGTAGCCGGAGACCGCTTCCAGCTGAGCGGATAGCTCGCGCGGCGAGACGTTGCGCATCTGTCGATCGAGCGCGATGAGCTCCAGGCCGACCGTGCTCAGGCCCATGTGCCCCAAGAGCTCGGTGGAGACGTTGGTGACCGTCTGGAACGCGTCGGGCCCCGAGCCCACCAGCCCGAGGCGCACGCCGCGGCCCCGGCGACGGAACTTCGATGCCAGGACGCAGCTCGCGTAGAAGGCGTGGAGATCGTCCGCGAAGGCTGCCGAGCTCACGGCTTCGCAATGCCTGGACGTGAGGGTGTACGGGTAGCCGATGTGGCGGAGCGCGTTGGCTGCCGAAAAGCGCCCGCACGCCCCGTCCCGCCGGCCCTTCTGTCCCATGCGTCCCAGACCGCGCACGTCAGGCTCGGTGTGCAGCAGCACCGGCACGTCGAGGTCGGCCAGCCGCAGAAAGTCCCGAATCCCGTTTTCATCGGAGAAATTGTACATCGAACAGATGACGCCAATGGCCCCGCCGCCGTCGGGAGCGCGGCGGTACTGCTGGGCGACGCCCGCGGCCGCGCGCGCGTCGGCGTAGGTCTCGACGTTGCCGAGATCGACGTAGCGCACGCGCTGCCCGAGCACATGGCCCACGGCCGACTGGGTGGCTTTCGCTCCCTCCTTCGCGAACTCCGTCGGAAAGAAGCCCCGGTTGCCCATGAAGCCCAAGATCACCGGTTCACTCTGTGCCATTGCTGTCTCCTGGAGCAGGCGGGCTTGAGCAAGTATGGCCTTGCCGCTCCAGCCCGCCGGAACGTCAAGGTCGTCGTCGCGTCGGCGCCATCTGGCGGATCCGTAGACCGCTGCCATGGCCCCCTCGCGCGCGAGGGACCGCAAACACCGGCCGCGTATTCCGCTTCAATACTATGCGCGTGCGTGCTAGCGTCAACAGCTAATCCGAATTAGCTGCACGGAGCGCGCGCTTGAACGATCCCCCCGACCCCGACCCGCCGCACGTGCCCGGCCTGCGTCCGGTCCGTATGAAGGACATCGCCGAGCAGCTGGGGTTGTCCCAGACCACGGTGTCTCACGTTCTGACGGGCAAGCACGCGAAGTTTCGCATCAGCGCCGCCACGGTGGAGCGGGTCTGGGCGCTGGCCCAGAAGCTGGGTTACCGGACCAACGCCATGGCCCAGGCGTTCCGGGAGCAAAAATCGTACGCGATCTCCCTCGCCGTCGAGGACCTGGCGAACCCGTTCTGGGCCGGGATAGCCGTCGGCGCCGAGCGCGAGGCCGAGCTCCACGGCTATGCCCTCGTGGTGAGCCACCTGGCCGGTAACGCGGGGCGCCAGCGTCGCGCGTTGCAGCTCGTGCACGAGTCGCGGGTGGATGGGCTCATCGTGTCCCCGGTTTCCGGAGGGGATGGCGATCTCATCGCGGCGCACAAGCAGGGGCTTCCCTTTGTGCAGATCGACCGGGCGGTCCCGGACCTCGACGTGGCGTGCGTGCGCACCGATCACGCCGCCGGTTCGGTGCTGGCGCTCCGCCAGCTTCTCAGGCACAAGGATCGGTCGCTCGTCTACATCGGCGGTCCGCTCGACATCGCCACCTACCGACATCGTCTCGACGGGTTCCAGGCGGAGCTGACGCGGAGCGGCGCCAAGGCGGCGGCCATCGAGGAGTTGAAGGCGGCCACCCCGGAAGCGGCGGAGACGCGCATGGTCGAGCTTCTCCGGCGGCTGCGTGGACCTCTGGCCGTCTACGCGGCAAATTTCTGGAGCACTGTCGGGACCCTGCGGGCCATCCGCGCCGCCGGCCTCTCCGTGCCCGACGAGATCGACGTCGTCGGATTCGACGACATCCTGATGGCCGATCTCCTGCGTTATCCCGTCGCGACAGTCGATCAGGACGTCGGCGGGATAGGACGCGAAGCGGTCCGGCTGCTGCTTGAAATGCTGGCGGGCGCCAGGGTCGCGCGAGAGGTCCTGCTCCCCCCTCGCCTCACCGCGCGAACATCGGACGTGCCGCGCGGCGAGAGGCGAGCGCGCGCGCGGCGAGGCGACCGCTCCTGACCGCCCACCACGTCGATCGGTTTTCTGGCGGGAAGGTTCCGTGGGGGCGAACCGTAGCATCCGCGGAGATTCGCGGAGGGCGTGACCACGGATTGCAATCCCTCGGACGGCATGGGCCCAACCTGGGGCGAACGAATAGGCGATTGCGGGGCTGCGCCTGCCCTGCGTCTCGCGCCGCCCTCGAGGATCGCGGGTGTCCGCCGTGCGGGGACCGCGAGCGGTGCTATGGTGCGCCGCGCCCCGCGGGCCCCGACATGCTCCGAGCGTGACGGCTCCTCTCGGGGTGCATCCTATCTTACGCAGGGAGATCAGATTCATGCGACAGTCCTATGTTGCTCTTGCGAGCGTGTTGTGTGTCGCGTCGGCGGCCCTGGCCGCCTCGGCCTGTGGAGGCGACGAGGGCGCTTATTCCGATCGGGCTCCCGACATCGAGCGCTCCGACACGGGAGCGCTGCTGGAGGACGCCGCCGACTCCCCGCCGTCCGGCGCGGGCTCGCCGGGTGACGAAGGATCCCCCGGAGGCGGCGCGAGCGCGGCCTGCCAGCTGCCCGACGGTCCGCGCTCGTTCGATGAGCTCAAGGGCCCGCCCGGGAGCCTGGCGGCCGATTGCGTTCCCACGTGGACCGAGGAGCAGCTGAGCTCCGGGTTCGCCGCGATCCGCGACAGCCGGCTGCTCACCATGCCGGAGCAACCCGAGTTTCTGCGGCGGATCCCCTGGCTCGCGGCCGACAACGGCTGCGAGGAGCGGGCCGAGGCGGCGGTCCACTTCTTCCACCAGTGGGACTATCCGACGCCCTACTTCGCCAGGGTCAAGGCAAAGCCGCGCAAGCGGCTGGTCTTCCAGACAGCCAACGAGCCGTCCGGGACCGTGACGTGGTCCGGCCACGTCGCGCCCGTGGTCCGGGTCGGTGGGCAGCTCATGATCCTGGACGTCGCCATCGATCCGTCGAGGCCCCTCCCGATCGCGGAGTGGCTCTCTCAATTCAGCGTCGCCGACGACATCGACGTCGCGTTGTGCCGCGACCACGCCCTGGGGGAGGGGTGCTTCGACGCTGTGCCCGTGGAGCCGCCGCCGCCCAACCTGAACCCCTATGGCAGCATGCACACGCGGCTCCTGACCGAATGGCGAGTTCAGGAGATCCTCGGGCGCGATCCGTACCGGGTCCTCGGCGACTGTCCGCCGTGGGGCCCCTGCGCCGAGCCGGAGCCCACGCCCGATCCGGGCCTCCCACCGAGCATCCGGCGCTTTGCGTCGGACCAGTTCGACAGCCCCGTCTGGTATCCCATCTACATCATCGGGGACAATTTCGTCGAAGGCTGGACGACCGTGCGCATCACCGGAAACGGCATCGACGAGCTCGCGCCCATCGACGCCTGCAACATCCGCAGGATCCTGATCAGTCAGGAGTATCCGCCCGGCGACTATCAGGTGACGGTGTCAAACGGAGAGCTCGCGAGTCAGCCGATGGTCCTTCATATTCAGTGACTCGGCGTCGCTACACTCGAGAGTGAAGAGCTCTTCCCTCTTCCGTACATGACCGAGCACCGGCGCGACCCTCGAGCCTATTCTGGCTTGATGTTCCCGGCGAGCTCGAAGATCGGCGCGTACATCGCGTACATCGCCGCGGCGAGGGCGATCACCCCAAGGAAGAAGGCGAGCACCACCATGGCGCGGCGGAGAGCGAGCGTGCTTTCAGCAGGCAGCGCCAGCGCGACCACGGCGGGCGAGGCCACCAAAATGCCCAACGCCGGAGAGGCCCACGGGGTCAGCGCCACGCGCGTCACCGCGGGGAGCGCTTCGCCGAGCTCGGCGAACATCCCGGCGAACGACGGCGCGATCGTGAATGGGAACGTGAGCAGCGCCAGCGACAGCAGGCCAACGACGACGACGGCGACCCAATCGAGGGCAGTGAACGAACTGGAGGCGCTCATCGAGGACGATCGTACCATGTCTTCGCCGGCTTCACGGACGGTCCGACCCAGGCGTCGCCCAGCGCGGAGAACGGAGCCGTGGCGATCTCGGGCAAGACCGCGACGTTCGCGCCGAGCGGCTGCGGACACGCGGAGTTCTCGGTCGAGGTCACCGACAAGGACGGCTCCAAGATGACGCGCGACGTGCTCGTCTTCGTCGTTCGGTGCCGCCTGCCCACCTGGACGCCGTTGCTGGCCAGGGGTGTGACCGAAAATTCCATCCGGAACGATGCGCCCGCCTTGACTTCATGGAGAATGGTGATCTACGGTACTGTTCTAGTTAACAAATCGGCGTACGGCCAGCTACCGCGGGGTTGAACGGACGATCGCGGCAGCGTTCGAGCACGCCGGAACAGGAGGAGGTCATCCTTATGCATGGGATCACGCTGCCCATCGGGGCTATCGGTCTGTCTTTGCTTGTCGGGATCACCGCTTGTCATGCGCCTTCCGGCGCGGGCGACGAGGGCTCGTCGGAGGCTGTCGCGTCGTCCAATCAGGCCCTGACCCACGACTGGAGTCTCTCGTTCCGCGAGCCTTACAGCTGGATCATTCCTCAGCGGGTCGCTGTCGACGGATCGGGCAACTCCATCATGGTCGGGTGGTACGGCGGCTCGGCGGACTTCGGCGGTACCACGTTCTTCAGCGCGGGCTACTCTGCTGGCTATGTGGCAGCGTTCAGCAGCGCGGGCAGCCACCTCTGGAGCAAGAGCTTCGATTTTGCGGATGTCCGCGGCGTCGCCACGGACAGCTCGGGCAACGTGGTCATCACGGGAGTGATGGGGGACGACGGTGACTTCGGCGGCGGAACGGTGACCAACAGCGGTGCCCCGGGCAGCAGCCTGTACGTCGCGAAATACAACTCGTCTGGCACCCACATCTGGAGCTACAGCTACGGCAGCGGGCCTGTCGCGGTCGGCAATGAGATCGCGATCGACTCCTCGGACAATGTCATCCTCGTCGGTCAATACGACGGCAACCTCACGATCGGCAGCGACTCCAATTCCCTGTCATGGGGCGGCTCGGTCCTTGCGAAGTTCGACAGCTCGGGGACCCCTGTCTTTGCCAGGTTCTTCGAGCACTCAGGCGCCAGCTCATTCATCTCCAGCTCGGGCGTCGCCGCCGATCTCAACAACGACAGCATCGCGGTCACGGGTGCGTTCATCACGACCGCGGACTTCGGCGGCGGCACGCTGACCAGCAACACCGGGGGCACTGGCTGGGACGCATTTGTCGCGAAATTCGATAGCAGCGGCACTGCGCTCTGGAGCAAATCCTTCGGCAACGGCGACTCATACGGTCTGCACGTCGTCGTCGACTCATCGGGGAACCCCATCGTGGCCGGCCAGTATGATGGAACCGTCGACTTTGGCATCAACACGCCCACGCTGACGAGCGGGGGGTCCGTCTCTACCTTCGTCACGCAGTTCGACAGCAGCGGAACGGACATCTGGACCAAGGGCTTCATCGACGCGCACACGTGGAATCACGGCCTTGCGACGAACAGCTCCGACGACGTGATACTCACCGGAAACACCTGGAGCAGCGTCAATTTTGGCGGGGGGGCGTTGGGTGGATATGCTGACGTTTTTGTCGCGCAGTGGGATACGACCGGAACGTATGTCGACAGCGTGATTTATGACGGTGGCATAGCTCAGGTCGCCGTCGCCGTCGCAGTGGACAGCTCGGACAACACGATCCTCCTCGGGCAGCACGGGGGGAGCGTCAGCTCCGTGGATTTTGGAGGAGGCCCATTGTCGTACCAGAGTGACGGTACCGGCGAGCTGGACGTGTTCCTCGCCCACATGTCCCCCTGACGAGACATCGTAGCAGGCTCGCCTGCGGCGCTCGTCCATCGGCTCCTCATTGGCCGCAGCCACGCAGCTAACGGGGCTTCGTGTCCTTGTCCTCCGGGTCGACCGCAATGCGGAACCCCGGGTCTTCCGGCGTGGGCCCGGCGGGCCGCGTCTCGGGCCCCTCAGCCTCCCCGCGGCCCTCAGCCTCCCCGCGGCCCTCAGCCTCCCCGCGGCCCTCGGAGCGCTCGTCCCGCGAAGGCGCCTGCGCCGGGCCCTTGCTCAGCTCGGCGCCGATCCGGCCGACCACGTTCGTCGCGGCCCGGACGAGCTCGCGCCCGGCGTCGTCGATCGCCCTGCCGACGTTCGTGCTGTCGAGGTCCTTGCGCAGGTCCACGGCCGTCTTGCGCGCCGCGCGCCAGAGCAGGCTCAGCCCCTGCTTGAGATCCTCCCTGGGGTCGTCTCGATCGGGGTCCGAGCTCATCGCGCCTCCTTGGCTTCGGTTTCGCCGAGGAGGCTTATGTTCCCGCCGCGCCCGCGCCGCAAGCGGCGCGCAGACCTCAGGCGGCCGTCTTCGGCTTGCTCGTGGGATCGACGTCCGGCGGGCGCCTCGGCTTGCTCCGAGGCTCGGCCTCGCCGGGCGCCTTCCCCGGCGCCTGCGCGGCGGTCGCGGCGCGCTTCCCGGCGGACGGCGCGCCGTCCTGTCCCGGGGCCGCCGGGGCGCCGCCTGCGCCGCCCGCCACGGCCGGCCTGCGCTGCGGCGCGGGCGCCCCTGCCGCGGGCTTCGCCGCCGCAGCCCTGGCCGCCGCGGCCGTCGCCGGGGACCGCGCCGTCGCGGGCGCCGCGTGCCTCGCCGCGGCGGCCGCCTCTGCCGCGTGCCTCGCCGTGGCCGCCGCCTCCGCTGCCTGCTTCGCCGCGCCGGTCGCGTCCGCCGCGTGCTTCGCCGGAGCGCCCGCCTCCGCCGCGGGCGGATGCGCGCTGTTCGAGCGCACCGCCGGCGACCACGCCGTGGAGCGGTTCCGGCCCGACCGCTTCGACACGTAGAGCGACTCGTCCGCGGCCTTGAAGAGCTCCTCCCACGTGCTGCCCGCCTCGGGGTAGGTGGCGATCCCGATCGAGCAGGTCACCTGGCACTGCACAGGCCCGTTGCTCCCGGCCGCGTGGAACGTCGTCCGGCCGAGCTCCTCGCGCACGCGCTCCGCGAGCAGCATCGCGCCGCGCGCGTCCGTCTCCTCGCAGATCACGACGAACTCCTCCCCGCCGAAGCGCGCGACAGCGTCGGTCGTCCGCTTCGCGCGCCGGAGGACGTCGCCGAGCCCCTTGATGATCACGTCGCCCACGTCGTGGCCGTACGTGTCGTTCACCTTCTTGAAGTGGTCGATGTCGGTGACGAGCACCGAGAGCCGCCGCGAGAACCGCCGCGCCGCGGTGATCTTCTGGTCCGCCACCTCGAGCATCGCGCGCTTGTTGAGCAGCCCGGTGAGCCCGTCCATCGTCGCGAGCTCCTCGAGGCGCCGCACCATGCGCGCGTTCGAGAGCGACACGGCCATGTGGCTGGCGAGGACCTCGAGCGTGCTGCGCACCGAGTCGGTGAAGGCCGCGCGCCGCCGCGAGCCGAGGACCAGCGTGCCGAGCGGCCGGTCGTGCACGACGAGCGGGAGCACGATGATCGACGGCATCGACGGCGGCGTGACGCGGCGGGTGAAGACGACCTGCCGCTTCTCGTCGTACTCGCCGCGGTACGGCAGCGGGTGCCGGTTCTGCAGCACCATCGAGACGAGCCCCGCGTTGTGGCGGAAGCGCTGCCCGGTGAGCTCGGCGACGCCGTCGCCGCTGACGGCGCGGATCTCGTGGACCTTCTGCGCCTCGTCGTACAGCGTGACGGCCGCGAAATCGACGGACGTGATCTCGCGGGCGCTCGTGACGCCGGCCTCGATGACGCCGGCCTCGGTCGTGGCGGCGCCGAGCCCCTCGGCGGCGCGGTAGAGCTTGCCTTGCTCGATCTTCGCGCGCTCGAGCTGGACGAAGACGCGCTCGTTCTGGATGGCCCGCACGGCGTAGCGGCACGCCTCGTCGATGAGCTCGAGCTCGCGCGGCGAGAACGGCCGGTCCTCGACGCGATCGACGACGAGCACGCCGCGGAGCTGGCCGTGCTCGAACACCGGCAGCGCGCACACGGCGCGCACCGGGGAGGGGCCGACGTAGTAGGGGAGCTTGTAGCCGGGCTTGAGGCCCCCGAGGACGACCGGCGCGCGCTGGGTGATCGCCGCGCCGAAGACGCCGTCGCCGGAGAGGAACGGGCCCTCGGAGAGGTTCGGCGCGTCGCTCGCGAGCTCGCTGATGCGCAGGTGCGTGCCCGCGTCGTTCTGCCAGAGGAGCACGGCGGTGTAGAGGTCGAGCGACTCGCGCAGGAGGCGCAGGGCGAAGAGCACCGACTGGTGGATCTCCTCGACGCCGGAGCGGGCGAGCCGCTCGTCGTCGCCTTTCTGGCACGCGCCCGCGCCGCGCGCCTGGGCCGGGGCCGAGAGCAGGCGGTAGCTGCGCGCGTCGTCGCGGAGCCGCTCGATCTCGGCCTGGAGGCGGGTGTGCGAGGCCTTCCTGACGCGGCCGAGCTCCGCGCGGAGGATGGTGGCGTTCAGCAGCGAGAAGATGGCCATGAAGCCGATGTGCGGCGCGGCCGCGCGCGTGACGTCGAGGAGGCTCGGCGCGCCGCGCTGGGCCGCGGCCGAGCGGACGGCGATCTCGAGGGCGGCGGCGGCGATCGCGACGAGGAGCGACGCCCCTGGGCGGGCGAACGCGCTCACGAGGGCGATGACGACGTAGAGGGCGGCGTGGGCGTCGCCGTCGAGCGAGCCGTCGAGGCGGAGGACCGCGGCGAACGTGGCGACGAGGAGCAGGGCGCCGACCTCGAGGTCGAGCAGGGCGCTCGCCTCGATGGCGGCGGCGCGCCGCCGCGCCCGCTGGACGAGCGCCACGAGCAGCACGAGCAGCGCGGTCGCGGCCGCGAGCGGCGGGAGCGGCGCGGCCGCGTCGAGGACCACGAGCGCCCCGAGGGCCAGCGCGCAGGCGAGCGGCGCCGCATTGCGCGCGATACGGCGGGCGGTGAGCACGGCGAGCACGAGGTTGGCCATCGGCTCGGATGCCGGTACCAGAGGTCGATCCCCCGGGCCCAGTTCTCTGCCGGCGGAGGCGGCTGCGCGATGGGGGAAAGGGGCGAGAGAGGGGGTGAGGGTGTGACCTGGAGTCGTGTTGATGTCGTATTGCGAGGAGGCGTCGAGGCGCGTGGCTCGTGAGCGGCGGCGTGCCTGTCGCCCGTGCAGACGTTCGACGAGCTCCTCGCACGCGCCCCCCGCGAGCGCGCTCAACGCGTGAGCTTGCCCACGAAGCTGGTGGTGGCGGTCGCCGCGGTGTTCACGATGTCGAGGGTCAGCGTGGCACCGAAGTAAAAGCGAGGCGTGTATCGGCGCACGGGCGTCAGGGAATCTCCCTCGGCGAGGATCATATTCTCCGCGTGGCCCGAGGGCAGGTACTCCTGCTGGATGAGCGCCAAGCCGGCGTTGAAGCTGAGCCCCGCGACGGGCTCGAGCACGCCGCCGAGGAAGACGCGATCGAAGGGCTGGCCGAGGTCGAGATCCACGCCGGCCTGGACGCCGAGCAGATCGCCGAACGTCGTCGCGCACCGCATGTCCTGAAACGATGAGATGACGCCGCGGCGCCGGCCGCCGGGAAAGACGTTGAGCACGATCGAGGGGTTGACGCTCCAGTCCTCCTGGACCGAGAGGCGACGCTCGCCGCCGGTGCCGGGGAGGGTGGTCTGGACGACGCGCCGAGACCCGTTGACGACGATGGGGAAGAGGGCTCCGAACTCGAGGTAGTACTGCCCCTGATCGATCGACACGGCATACGACTCGTCGATCGCGCTCCCCGGATCGACGGCCGCGAGCTCGTAGCGGATCTTCAGCGACGTGATCGACGTGTCCTCGGGGATCTCCGCGACCTGCTCCGCGAGCAGCACGATGGTGGGCGCGGTCGCGGCCTTCGCGCCTGTGGCCGCCGCATCCTTCTCGAAGAGCCGGTCCGCGGAGCGGAGGAAGCTCACCGAGAGCTTGACCTTGTCCTTGAGCGCCGCCTCGCCGAATACGCGCACGATCAGCTTGTCTTTGGGAGACAGAGAGTCGACGAGGGAGTAGACATCGGGCTCCAGGCCGTCGCAGAGCGGCTCGCCGGATCTCGCGTCCATGCAGAAGGCGCCGGGGGCCCTGCACGACGTCGTGCAAATCTGCTGGATCTCCTGGCGCTTCGCCTGCACGGCCTTGGCCTGGTCGACCAACTTGGCTACGTCGTCCAGAGACTTATAAATCTCCAATGCCTCCGTTGCGTCCGTGAGCTTCGCATCCTTGGCGTGCGTGTCGAGGGCCGTAACGTGCGCGTTGATATCGACCGCTCCGAGCTGATTCTCGATCTCCGCGGCGCGATCGGCGATCGACGGGATGTCTTTCTTCAGCTCCTTCACGAGCGCCGTGGCCGCCTGCACGCCGGACGCGAGCTGCTGGCTGGCGTGCGAGGCCTGAGCGTGGAGCTGCTGGGCGCACGCCCGCGCCTTGGCAGGGTCGTTGCAGTCCTGCGGCGGCTCTGCGAGGCCGGGGCCGGCAGGCATCGGTGCCGCAGCCGCCGCCGGCACAGCCGCGAGCGCCTGGTCTACAGCCTTCCTCGCATTGACGTAAGCGCAGTGCGCAGCGACTGCTTCTCTCGCTTTCGTCTCCTTATCGGTCGCCGTGCTTGCGCTATCCATCTCTTGTTTCTTCGTGAGAAACGCGCCCTGCGCGCTTGTCACGTTCGCCACGAGCGCTTTTAGCGCTGGATCGGGAGCGGCGGGGACGCGCTTCTGGAGAGCGGGCAACTCCTGCTTGATCTCCGTTTCGAGGTCGAGCACAAGACCGGTACACGATTTCCCAGCAATACACTCGACGGCGACCTCCCTGCATTCGCCGTCTGCAGCATGGCCAACGCGGGTCGTGAGGAGGACCGCGCCGACGCTTGCCGCGATGAGCACGGACTGCATCCACGGCGCGCCATGGTTCAACTTGATGAGCTTGCGCTCCCGCACTTTGATCACGATTCGCTTCCTCCTGTCCCGCCCGCGCCCCCTGTGCCGCCGCCCGTGCCCCCTGTGCCGCCGCCCGCGCCCCCTGTGCCGCCGCCCGCGCCCCCTGTGCCGCCGCCCGCGCCCCCTGTGCCGCCGCCCGCACCTCCCCCGCCGCCATCGGCGCCGTCGGAGGGGTTCTGTCGAGCGGTCGTGATAGGCAACAACCGGCTAGCGAGCAGCGGTCCCGAGCACGCCGGGGCGTCGTCTCCGCTGCCGCGCCCGAGGAGATCGACGTAGAGCTCGCATTCGACGTCGTCCGGCATCACGATGAAGAACCACGGCTCGTCGGCGGGCGGCGCGGCGATGCACGCGGACTGCTGCGCGTCTCCTCCAGGCGCGTCCGTCGAGAAATCGAGCTTCCCTGCGACCGTCTTTAGCCGCAGGTGCGTGCCTCCTCGCTGCTGGACGAACACGTTGGTCCCCAGCGCCGGCGAGTCCGGCTGCTTCGAGGCCGGCGTGACAATGAGGTATCTCTCCACGTCCGGGTCCGTCGTGCATCCTGAAGAAAAGAGCGCCGCAAGCATGACAAGCCCGACCGGCCACCGGTGTTGATTCATCATGAACGATTGTCTCCTGAAGATTGGTTTGCGCGCGAGCGCAGGAAAGCCATGCTCCCGCTCAGGGCCAGAAGAGCGGCGCCGCCGCGCGTTCGCCCGGCGCCACGAGGACGGCATCCTGGACATAGCCGGCCTGCCTCATGGCGCGACTGGTGTTCTCGACGATCTGCGCGATGGAGGCCGTCAGCCCTCCCGGCCGCTCGAGCTCTTGGACGAGGTGATAGGTGAGCGCTCCATAGACCTGGCCGCCCAGAGGACCTTCGTACGCTTGCTGTCCCTCCGCGCAGGCTCCGATGAAGACGACGGGGAGCGCGCTCATCGCCTCGCGCATCCGGCCCGCCGCGCGCCCCGGCGCGAGCGCCCGCGCGCTCCGGGGCTCGCGCTCCGGGGAGACGCTCCAGCTGCGAACGGTCTTCTCGCCTCCTGCCGCCTCTCCTGCCCCGCGCGCCGCGCGGGGCATGCCGCCGGCGTGGCACGAGTCGCAGGCCCATACGAGGTGCGCGCCGCTGGGCCGCAGCCTGGAGAAGAGCGCCGCGAGCTCATTGTCACGGATCGCCGTGGCGTTCGTGCTGTTGAAGCCGAGCGTGCAGAGCACCTCGTCCAGCTGATCGGCTTCGCCAGCGTCGCCCGCCGAGGTGAGCTGGTCGCCGTGGCCGCTGAAGTGGAAGAGGAGCCGATCGCCGGGCTCTGCCCCATGTACGAGCCACTCGAGCCGCTCCAGGATGGCTCCCTTGGTCCCTGTCGCGTCGAGGGCACGTACGATCTCTGTGTTGACGTTGAAGCCACAGCGGTCTTTGAGGAACCTGCGCATCAACGCAACGTCGTTGAGGGGTCCCGCGAGCGGTCTGTCTGAATAGTCGTTGATGCCGACGAGCACAGCGCGCTTCTTCATAGAGTGCTCCCTTCCGTCGTTGCCTGTGTGACGAGCGTGGGGCCGACAGCACAATATCTCACCTCGTGTCGGCGCGTGTCTAGCAAAAAGGAAGAGCGGGGCCGCGCTGCGAGGACCTGCGCCGGCGTCGCCGCGCGGCGCGGCGGCGGTGGCGGTGGCGGTGGCGGTGGCGGTGGCGGGGCGGGTCAGCCGACCCTGTGCTCGACGCTCGGCGCCTGGGCCTGCCGGCGGAGCTCGACGTTGAAATGCTGGAGCACCCAGCGCTCCGCGTCGGTCATGGACGAGAAGACCCTGACGGGATGCGGCGGCGGCTTCAGCCAGTTGAGCGCGGTCAGGATGCCGTTCACCAGGCTGGAATCGCCCACGATGCCGGACGCGAGCAGGTGCGCGCGCGCTTGCCTCTCGTAGTCGGCGTACATCTGCGCGACGGCTCGCCGCTGCACGGCGTTCGGCATGCTGCTGCCGCGCGTGTCGTTGATCAGGCCGAACGGCCCCGAGACGATGAGCTGGATCATGCCGCGCATCAGCACGTCCCAATCGTCTTGGGTGTAGTGCTCGCCGGCCCGCATCGCGACCAGCGGATAGCGCGAACGATCCAGCTCAATCCCGCGAGCCAAGGCCGCCTCCGTCCCGACGAACGCCACGCTGGACCGAAACGCGGATGGATCCGTACGAGAGGGCGGTCGCGGAGCATGCGGCGGTCATGTACGTCCCGGTCGGCTCAGAAGGGCAGCATTACAATGAAGAGCAAAGCGATCCGCGGCTGTCAATGACAAATCACGGCGCTGGCGCGAGGTGAAAAAATCTCCTGCGCGCCCCGTGCCCTCCTGGACAGCCACGCTGTATCCATCATCTCTGCGCGCTCCGGAGGGATCGTCGCGGGGACGGCCGGGACGCGGACGCAAGTGCCCGAAATTGTTGCCCAATCTCGGCTGTGTTGAGCGTCTCCGTCCCCCCTCTGCCTCCGCGTCGATGGCGCCAGCGCCGCCGGCGCCGAGACAGCGCAGCGGACGTGGGACGGCGCCCTGTCACCCGCCGTCGTAGGGCCCCGGAAACACCGGCCCCGGCGCGAGCAGCTGAGTGCCGTCCATCAACCAGACAGCCGCCTGGTTCGTTCCTTTGGCGTACCAGAGCACGTCCGCCATGCCGTCGAAATTGCTGTCGGAGGCGGGGCGCGCCTCCCAGCCGCGGCCGAGAGGCCCCGGGATCACCGGCCCCGCCGCGATCACCAGGGAGGCGCCCGCCATCAGCCAGACGGCCATGAGGTTCCGCTCCGTGTCGTTCCAGAGCACGTCCGCCATGCCGTCTCCGTCGTAGTCCTGCGCGGTGACGACGTGAAAGCCGGGGCCGAGCCCCGGGAGGATCGGCCCCGGCGCGAGCAGCTGGGCGCCCTCCATCAGCCAGACGGCCATCAGGCTCTGCTCTTCGTTGTCCCAGATCACGTCCCCCATGCCGTCGCGGTTGAAGTCGCGCGCGCTGCGCGCCACCCAGCCCTGGCCGAGCGGCCCCGGGATGACCGGCCCCGGCGCGAGCAGCTGCGGTCCATTCATCGTCCATGTCGTCATCACGTTCTGATCTTTGTTGTTCCAGATCACATCCCCCATGCCGTCGCGGTTCAGATCGGACACCCCGATCACCTTCCAGCCCTGGCCGGTCGGCCCCGGGATGATCGGCCCCGGCGAGAGCAGCTGGCTCCCTTCCATCAGCCATATGGCCACCAGGTTCTGGTCGATGTTGCGCCAGAGCACATCCGCCATGCCGTCGGAGTTGAAGTCACCCGCGTTGACCGCCTCCCAGCCCTGGCCGAGCGGCCCCGGGATGACCGGCCCCGGCGCGACGAGCTGGGTCCCCTCCATCAGCCAGATCGCCGCCAGGCTCTTCTCGGGATGCTCCCAGAGCACATCCACCATCTCGTCGCGGCTGAAGTCATTCATACGAACGGCCTTCCACCCGTACCTGCTCGCCCGCTGCGTCGCGCGTCCCAGGGACGACGCCGCCGGCTCGGCGGACGAGCGGTCGTGGTCCGGCTCGATGCCCGGCGTGCAGGCCGGCATGGGGTGAATCGCAGCGATCGCGCACAGCGCAGCCCCTGTAGCCGCAGACCTCCTCACACTCGCCTCGCTTGCGGCTCGGGCGCGGGCGCCGACGCCGGCACGGGAGATCCGATCCGGTCCACGATCCTGAGCACGCCGAGCACGTGAGCGGGCCGATAGCAAGCGCAAGGCCATCGAGACCATGTGGTGCGCCCGATCTCGGCGTGGTCACCACATGTTGCCGCATTGGGCCATTCCCCGCTTCTTGCATCGAGGGCGTCATAGGTCTTCTCTGCTCATCGAGCAGGGCACCCTCCAGGGCGCTGGGCGCGCACCACGTCGGTTGATCTCGCTTCTGGCCGCTGGTCGCCGCCTTCGGAAGAAAAGGCCTTTCGGGACACCGTGACGTCGAGGGAGACAATCCGTTCGGGCCGCTTCGCGGAAGGGTGCCTGTCGCGGAGAGCGTCAGTTGAGGCCAGCGGCGACGCTGGCGAGGCCGACCGTGAGATGGACGGCGGTGACGCCGACGAGGGTGCGGTGGCGCGCGTAAAAGAGGCCGAAGAGGACGCTCGCGGCGAAGGTGATGACCGCGAAGGCCAGCGAGACATACAGGTGGAACACGCCGAAGAGCACCGAGGTGACGACGATGGGCGCGAGGCGCCCGGCGTCGGGCAGGAGCCGCTCGAGCGAGGTCTGGATCACGCCGCGCGCGATGAACTCCTGGAGCAGGCAGTGCGGCCCATAACTCGCGAGGAAGATCGCGAACTCGAGGCCCGAATACCCCGCGACCGAGCCCCAGTCGAGCCACGGCTCGCCGCGCAGGGCCGGCCCCGCGCGGAGCGCGAGGCACGCGGCGAAGGCCATGGCGGCGATGACGAGCGCTTCGCGGAGGCTATGCCGCGCGCCCGAGAGCGTCACGCCGAGCCGCGCGAGCGGCAGCGGCTGCCGCCGGACGAACCACCCGATCGGCACGAGGAGCAGCAGCAAGAAACCCCACGAATAGCCCATCTGGAGCAGCGGCGGCAGATCGGCGCGGATGAGATCCCGGACGAGCTGCGCGACGCCGAAGAGGGCGATGACGACGAAGAAGAACGCCGCGAGCTCCCGGCGCAGCTCCAGGGCGTCCCGACCGCCGCGGCGGAGGAGCTCGATCTCGAGGCGGAGCAGGTCGTGATCGGCGTCGCTCGCCGCAGCCAGCCCAGCGCGCTCGGTCGAGCGGTCGCGCCGGCCGGTCGACGGGCGCGCGTCGCGGGCGGCGGAGCCGGCGAGGAAAGGAACATGGTGTGGGTCGATCACGTCGGAGGAGGATTCGAGCAAGCTCATAAGACTATCCCCATTGAACCAGCCATGATGTCACGCCTCTGGGCGAGCGATCAAGCGCGCAAGAGGTTCGCCGTTGTAACAGCCAGCGTGGTTCGCGTCGTTCGCGTTGTTTGCGTCATTCACGTCGTTCACGTCGTTCACGTCTGGCTGCCGCGGCGGGTACCAGCTCGGCGCGGCGGGTACCAGGCCGGCGCGGCGGGCACCAGGCCCAGCCGTTCGTCGGAGCGTTGCGAGCGTTGCGCGCGTTGCGAGCTTCGCGAGCTTTGCCATGGGCGCGCATGCCGCTATCAGAGAGGTCGTTCCTCCGAGCCCAGCGCGATGCCGCGGACGAGCGGGCGCCGAGCTGGGCGAGGACGGTACGACAGGGGGCAGACCACACCGTGCGGCTCGGGATCCGGCTTCAGCTCTTGTTCGCGCTCGGCGCGCTGCTCCTCCTGGCGTTCGTGCCGCTCTTCTTCGCCGTGGCGAGCCTCACGCGGGCCACGATGAGCGGCGCGCGCGCGTCGAGCGCCCGCGCGATCGGCCGCGCCATCGCCGGGCACGTGGCCGCGGCGCGGACGACCCGCTCCGCCCCGGAGCTCTCGCTCCTGCTAGAGGCGCAGCTCGGCCCGGACGGGGCGTCGGCGATCGGCGTCTACGACGCGGCCGGGGCGCTCTCGGGCCGCGCAGGGGAGCCGGAGATCGTGGCGGCCCTGCCCGCCTCGGTGGAGGCCGGCACGGAGGTGCTGAAGACGGTGCGGACGGCGCGCGGCGATGCGCTCCTGGTGGTCGTCCCGGAGCCTGCGCGCGCGGCGGCGTCTCTCGCGGAGCCGGCGCCCGCGACGTCGACGGGCTCCGTGGCCGTGCTGGTGCCGACCGACCCGTCGACGGTGGCCGCCGCGCCGCTCGTGCGGATCGTGGCGCTCTACACGGGCATCGTGGCGCTGGCGCTGCTCGTGTTCGCGTACATCTCGATGACGCACCTCGTTGTGCGGCCGATCGACGCGGTGTCGGAGGCCGCGCGCCGCGTGGCCGGCGGGGCGCGCGACCTGGAAGTGCCGCGGGCCGGCGCGCGGGAGCTCGCGGAGCTCGGCGCGAGCCTCGCGCTCATGACGGGCCGCCTCCGCGCCGACGAGGAGTCGCTGCGGGCGAAGATCGCCGAGATCGAGCGCTACGCGGCGGACCTGAAGAGCGCGCAGGAGCGGCTTGTCCGCTCGGAGCGGCTCGCGTCCGTGGGGCGCCTGGCGGCGGGGCTCGCGCACGAGATCGGCAACCCGCTCGCGGCGATCCTCGGACTGCAGGATCTGCTGCTCGCCGGGGGCCTCACGCCGGCCGAGGAGCGCGACTTCGTCGAGCGGATGAAGCGGGAGACGGAGCGGATCCACAAGATCCTGCGCGACCTGCTCGACTTCGCCCGGCCCGCGGCGCGGGGCGCGGCCGAGGCCGGCGACGATGGAGAGGCAGGGCACCTCCCCTCGGGGTCGGTCGCGGAGGCGATCGGCGACGTCGTCTCGCTCGTCACGCCGCAGAAGGCGTTCCGCGCGATCGAGCTCGAGCGGGACGTCGCGCCCGACGTGCCGGCGGTGCCGCTCGCGCACGGGCAGCTCGTGCAGGTGCTCCTGAACCTGCTCCTGAACGCGGCCGACGCGGTGCCGCGCGTCGGGGGGCGCGTGGCGGTGCGCGCGTCGCGGGGCGCGGGCGGGGGCGCGCGGATCGAGGTCGAGGACAACGGGCCGGGGATCGCGGAGGAGGTCCGCGAGACGCTGTTCGAGCCGTTCATCACGACCAAGGAGGTCGGCGAGGGGACGGGGCTCGGGCTCGCTGTGTGCCGGGGACTCGTGGAGGCGGCCGGCGGGACGATCGGGGTCGAGCGAGGCGCGGACGGCGGGGCGCGGTTCGTGGTGCTGCTGCCGGGGGCGGCCGACGGGCATGGGTGATGGGAGGGCCAACGCGCGATCCCACGCGCGATCCCACGCGAACGGAGCGATCGGCAGTGGCCCTCGCTTCTCCCGTCTGGCGGCGAGCCCCCGCCCTCCCCTGGGCGGGAGCGCTCTACTCCTCGGCGGCGCCCGGAATCCACCACGAGGCGACCGCGAGCTCTCCGTTGAAGGGCGGTAGCACAGCGCGCTCGTCGTCCTGCGCGGTCGCCGTGAGCGCCGGCCTCCCACCGACCGTCTCGAAGACCTCGACCAGCCGGCGCATCGGGTCCACGATCCAGCTCCAGCCGACGCCGGAGCGCGCGTAGAGCGGCAGCTTCACCGCCACGTCATCGCGGGCGGTCCGCGGCGACAGGACCTCGCAGCACCAGTCGGGGAGGATCGTCAGCGGGTTCTCGTCCGGCAGCTCGGGGACCCGCTCGACCCGGAAGCCGCACAGATCAGGCACGGCGAGCCGGCCGCCGGGGAAACGGATCTCCGTCTCGGGCTCGATCCACCAGCCGACGCCGCCGACGTTCGCGTCGAACGGGACGAGGCCGTGCAGGCAGAGCCTGGCCGCGCGGCGGTGGCGCTTCCCGGGACGCGACATCGTGCGGAGGACGCCGGGCTCCAGGATCTCGCCCGTCAGGTGCTCGGGCAGGGCGCGGATGCTCTGGTAGAGCTCCTCGAAGGTCGGGGGGGTCGTGGCGGGTTGACCCATGCCGACGAGCGTATCCGATCGCGCGCGGTGCGCGAGCGGCGATCGGGACGCGTCAGTTCACGTCTCGCCCCGCGGACGGCCACGGGCGCTCGCCGCCGAGCTGATCGAGCTCCTTCCGGAGCTCGTCGGTCGGCGCGAGCACCTGCATCCGCTCGAGCACGCTGCGCAGCCGCGACGCGTCCGAGCGGCTCGAGTAGATCGACCGCAGGTTGTTCAGCATGCGCACCAGGATCTGCCGCTTCTGCGCGGGCACGAGCAGCCGCGGCTCCGGATCGCGCGTGGCGCCCGTGGCGCGGGTGTGCAGCGCGCGCAGGTCGTCCCGGCCGAGCAGGCGGCCCTCGAACGGGTCGATGAGCAGCACGCCGCCGCGGACCGGCGTCCTCACGAGGAAATGGCCCGGGAACGAGACGCCCTGGGCCTCGAGGCCCGCGCGCCAGCACACCTCGAGGAGGACGACGGCCAGCGTGATGGGGATGCCCGTCCGGCGATCCAGGACCTCGTGCAGGTAGCTGTTCTTCGGGTCGTAGTAGTCCCCGGAGTTCCCGTGGAACCCGAGGTCGCCGTAGAACCAGCGGAGCAGCTGCTCGATGGGGCCGCTGCCCGGCGTCGCCTCCGCGGCGCGCAGGGGGCGATCGACCGCGCGCCGCGCCTCGCCGCCGAGCCGGTCGAGCACGCCGAGGTAGTGCGGGATGTCGAGGCCCGGGTACGCGGCGTCGTCGATGAGGAGCGCCGCCTCGGCGAGATCGAGCTCATCCTCCGGTCTCCCGGCGATATGCGCAAAGAGCGTCAGACTCACCGGCGCGGCCATCGGACCGAGCGTAGCGCCACCCGACAGAGGTGGTCTAGGCGTCCCGCGCGCCGTCGTCGAGCCACGCGTCGACGCGGACCCCGACCAGGTTGCGCTTCTCCATCGCCGCCAGGATGCGCGGGAGCGCCAGGGGCCCCGCGGGCGCGTGGTCGTCGCGCTCGGCCGCGTCGTGGAGCAGCACGATCGCCCCGTCGCGGAGCCCCGGGATGATCCGCGCCGCCACCCGCCCGGGGTCCGCCCCGGCGAGCCCGTCGAACCCCCGCGCCGACCAGCCGATTACGTCGAGGTCGAGCGCGTCCACCACGCGGGCGATGCGCGGGCTCGTGTGGCCGACCGGCGGCCTGAAGAGGGTGGGGCGGGCGCCGGTGATCCGCTCGATGACGTCGAGGTTCTGCCGGAGGTCGCGCTCGACCCGGCGGGCCGAGCGCAGCGAGAAGAGCCGGTCGTGCGCGTGGCTGTGCAGGGCGATGGCGTGGCCCCGCGCCGCGATCTCGCGGACGAGCTCCGGGTGGGCCTCGGCCTTGCGGCCGATGACGAAGAACGTCGCCTTCACGCCCGCCTCGTCGAGGAGCGCGAGGACCGCCGGCGTGTGCTCCGGGCTCGGCCCGTCGTCGAAGGTCAGCGCCACGCCCCGCGCGCCGGGCGGGCCGCGCTTCACGACGTCGACGAACATCCCGAGGCCGAGGAAGAAGACCCCGCACAGGACGAGCGCGAGATAGCCGGCGATGGCCGCGCCCGCGACCGCCATGGGCACCGGCGCGACGAGCAGCGAGCGCGCGACCAGCGCGAGCGCGCCGAGCGACGCCGCGTAGAGGAGGGCCCGCGCGAACGGCACCGGCTACTTCTTCGCGCGCTTCTTCTCGGGCTCGAGCTCGAGGTCGTCGTCGAGCTCGTCCGCCGCGGCGGAGGCGGCGATGCGCTTGTTGTTGCCCCCGGCCGCCGCCTTCACCGCCGGCTTCGCGCCCGGCTTCTCCTCGTCCGAGGGGTCGTTGTCGGCCTCGTAGAAGCCGCCGAGCAGCGCGGCGATCGCGGCGAGCGACGTGATCGCCAGGCCGCCGAACGTCCCGGTGCCCCCCGCGGCCTCGCCGAGCGACAGGTTCGCGCCCCCGAGCTCGCCGAGCGGCAGCGGCACCGGCACCGTGAGCCACCTGCGCGCGGCGTACATCAGGGCGGCGCCGAGCAGCGCCCCGACGAAGGCCTTCATCCCCGCCTCGATCTTCGCGTCCTTCGCCCAGATGGGCTTGCCCGCGACCAGCCCCACGAGGACCCCGGCGAGCGCCGCGGCCAGGTAGGCGACGATCGCCATGGGCGCGGCGAAGCCGAGCTTCGCCAGCGCGAAGCCCAGCAGGCCCCCCACGATGAGCCCCTTCACAACCCCGAGGATCAGGCGACCCAGCATCAGCTCCATCCTTGGCACGACGCGGGGCGCCGTTCAACATGGCGCAGCGCCATGGCGCCGTTCAAACGCGGCCCCGCGCGGTCGCGTTCCCGGCGCCGTTCCGCGCCGTTGCGTACCGTTCCGCGCCGTTGCGTACCGTTCCGCGCCGTTCCGCGCCGTTCCGCAGGGCGCCGCGCTGTGAGCGCGACCGCGCGGCGCCATCGGGCCGCGCCAGGAGCGCGACCGCGCCGCGCTCCCTGTGGTAGACGGCCCCCCACCGCCCGGGTAGCCCGCTCCTCCTCGACAACGCGCTCGGCCCCGCCGCGCGCCGCGCCCCTCGCCGCAGCCTGACCCGGGGTCCGACCGGCCGTGCTCTTCAATACCCTCCGTTACGCCGAGTTCTTCGCCGCCGTCTTCGTCGGATCGTGGGCGCTCGTGCGGTACGCCGGCGCCTGGCCGCGCCTCGTGTTCCTGCTGCTCGTGAGCTACGGGTTCTACGCGGCCTGGGACTGGCGCTACCTGCCGCTCATCTTCGCCTCGTCCACGGTCGACTTCCTGCTCGCCCGCGCGATCGCCCGCGAGGAACGGCCCCGGGCGCGGCGCGCGATGCTCATCGCCACCGTGGCGCTGAACCTCGGGTTCCTGGGGTTCTTCAAGTACTGGAACTTCGCGCTCGAGAACGCCGCGGCGCTCCGCGCCTTGCTCACGGGCGAGCCGGCGAGCGTGGGCCACGCGTTCCGGGTGCTCCTGCCGCCGGTCGGCATCTCGTTCTTCACGTTCGAGTCGATGAGCTACGTCGTCGACGTGTACCGGGGCGAGCTCCCGCCCCACAAGAGCTACCTCCGCTACCTGCTCTTCGTCGCGTTCTTCCCCCACCTCGTCGCCGGGCCGATCGTTCGCCCGCGGGACCTGCTCCCGCAGTTCGAGCGCGCCCCGAGCCTCACCCTCGAGGAGGGCGGGGAGGGCCTGTTCCTCGTCGCGATCGGCCTCGTGAAGAAGGTCGTCCTCTCCGACCAGCTCGCGCTCAACCTCGTCGACCGCGTGTTCGAGCGCCCGGAGAACTACTCGGCCCTGGAGGTCCTCGCGGGCGTCTACGGCTACGCCGCGCAGATCTACTGCGATTTCTCCGGCTACACCGACATCGCGATCGGCTCGGCGCTCCTGCTCGGCGTGCGGTTCCCGAAGAACTTCGACGCGCCGTACAAGGCGCACAACCTCGCCGATTTCTGGCGCCGCTGGCACATCTCGCTCTCCACCTGGCTCCGCGACTACCTGTACATCCCGCTCGGCGGCAACCGCGGCTCCGAGCTGGCGACGTACCGCAACCTGATGATCACGATGCTGCTCGGCGGCCTCTGGCACGGGGCATCGTGGAACTTCGTCTTCTGGGGCTTCCTCCACGGCCTCGGCCTCGCCGTGACGCGCGCCTTCCAGCGCGCGGTCCAGCGCCGGCGATCCGCCGGCGAGGGCGAGCGCGGGGGCGCGACCGCGAGCTCGCTCCTCTCCCGCGTTCCCCTCCGCGCGCTGTGTGTGCTGCTGACGTTCCACTACGTCTGCTTCGCGTGGATCTTCTTCCGCGTGCCGACGTTCTCGCAGGCCGTGCTCATCCTGCGGCAGATCGGCACGCTGACGACCTTCCACCCGAACCTCCCGCCCGTGCTCGTCGCGCTGCTCGGGGTCGCGCTCCTGTCCCATTACGTGCCGGAGCGCCTCTACGAGCGCGCCCGCGGCGCCTTCATCGCGGCGCCCGCGCCGGTGCAGGGCGCGCTGCTGTTCCTGGTGGCGATCGGGCTCCACGAGGCGGCGAGCGCGGCCGCGGTGCCGTTCGTGTACTTCCAGTTCTGAGAGCGGCGGTCACCCGCTTCGGATACGGGCCCATCTCGGCGTTTTCGGTGCTCAGCGCACTGGAGTGCGCTTCCGCGCCGAAAACGCCGATCTGGACCCGTCTCCTGTGCGGGTGACCGCCGCTCTGCGGCGCGTGTGCAGAGCGTGCGCGACGGGGCGGAGGGAGCGGGCGGGCCAGGCCGCGCGAGAGGCGGAGGGCGCCGGGATCGAGGGCGAACGCGGTGTGCTCGCCGGCCCGCCGCGGTTCATTTCTCGGGATTTCGAGCCGAACGGTGCATTACGCTCCCGCCGTGCGCCCACCCCGTCTCGCCGCCCTCGCCCCCCTCGCCGTCCTCCTCGCCGGCGCGCTCTCCCCGGCGTGCAGCGTGTCCAACGTGCCGTCGAACGCGATGCCGATGATCCGGGCGCGCGCCACCTCCGACCTCGATTGCGCCGACAAGGACGTCCGCATCGAGGAGCAGCTCGGCGGTCATTTCAAGGCCGTCGGCTGCGGTCGCAAGGCGTACTACCGGGCCGCCTGCGAGGCGCTCCGCTGCGTGGTGAGCGGCGAGGGCGAGGCGATGGTCCCGTGGCGAGATCGCCCGGATCCGGGCGAGGTCGACCGGCAGCGGGACCGGCTGCCGGTCGAGTAGGCCGGGACGCTGGCGGACAGCGGCTTTTCGGGCCTTTTTCGGGCACGCGCGGCCGGGCCTGAGGTAGCCTGCGCCGTCCCGGGGATCTGCCGCGGGTTCGGCCATGGCCTACATCACCACCGAGAGCTGTACGTGACCGACACGGAGCAGGCCGACACGGACGCCCGGCCCGAGCCGGATCCGAGCTCGCCGCCGGACGCGCAGGCCGACGCCGAGCCGCGGCGCCCGCCGAAGAAGCGCGGGAAGCGGCGCGACGAGAAGGCGGCGTCGCCCCCCGGCAACGCCGAGCCGGCGCGCCCTCGCGATCCCGAGATCGAGCGCCTCGAGCAGGCGTTCGAGCGCGGTGACTACGCGCTGGTCCGCGCGGAGGCGGGGCGGCTCGCGAAGGAGGCCGAGCGCGACGAGATCCGCCGCGCGGCGCGGGCGCTGCTGCGCCGGATCGACCCCGACCCGCTGGCCGTCGTCCTGCTCGTCGCGGCCATGGCGCTGCTCGCGTTCCTCGCGCTCTGGTACTGGTCCCACGGCCACGCGGCCCCGTGATCCCCGAGGAGGCAGCGCGGTGAACGCCGAGCCCGGACGTCCCTCAGGCCGCCTCCCCGCGCGCTGGCTCGCCGCGCTCGCGCTCGCGCTGATCGCCTGCGGGGGCGCCCCCGGCCCGGGTCGGCCCGCGGCGTGGGACGCGGCGCCCGACGGGCAGCGGGGCGCCGCCTCGGGCACGCGGGCCGAGCGCTACTTCCCGCTCGTCGACGGGCACATCTACCACTACGCGACCATGAGCGAGGGCGGCGAGCAGGGCCTCCTCGTCGCGCGCGTGCACCGCGCGGACGCGCGCCGCGGCGAGCTCCGGTTCCCCTCGGGCGTGAAGCGCTTCGAGTTCACCGGCGAGGGCGTGATCCGCGGCGACACGGGCGTCTTCGTGCTCAAGGAGCCGATCGCGCCCGGCACCACGTGGACCGGCGAGCACGGCGGCCGCGCGCGGATCACCGCGGTCGACGTGGCGATCGAGGTGCCCGCGGGACGGTTCACGGGGTGCGTGCAGACCGTGGAGGAGCGCCTCGGCGACAGGCCCGCGCGCTACGTGTCGACGTTCTGCCCGGACGTCGGCGTGGTGGTGATCGAGGCCGCGGGCGGGGCGAGCCACGAGCGGGCCGAGCTCAAGAGCTACGCGCCGCCCGTCGACATGGGCCCCGACGGCGTGCGGCGCGCCCCGGCCGATCCGCCTCCCGGCGCCGCGAGCGCGCCCTGAGCGCGCCGCGCGCGCTCCGCGGTGGAGGCCGCCCGCGTGCGCCCCGCCTCGCCGCGCGCGCTCGCCCGGCGGCGCATCCCGTTGCTTTTTGCGCAGACGCGCAATCCGTGCGACCCGTGCCAGGCCCTTCCGTTTCCCGGGGGGCGGGAAGTAGACTCCCGGCGCCGCTCGTGGCGCGGGCGCACCGCTTGCTGCGAACACGCCGCACCAACGCCGCTGGCGGCGCCTCTCGAATCACCAAGGACATGAATTACTGGGATTACATCCACGTCGAGGAGCTGCTCGCCCTCCAGGGTGGATTCGACGACGACGAGCAGAAGGTCGGCAACGACGAGGCCCTGTTCATCGTCGTCCACCAGATCTACGAGCTCTGGTTCAAGCTCATCCTCCGGGAGCTCACCTCGGCGCGCGAGCTCTTCCGCCAGAACCCCGTGCCCGATCAGAAGCTCGCCTCCGCGGCGCGCTCGTTCCGGCGGGTCGTCACCATCTTCGAGCAGGCGATCGAGCACTTCCGGGTCATGGAGACGCTCACGACCCGCGATTATCTCGATTTCCGCGATCGCCTCATCCCCGCGAGCGGCTTCCAGTCGGCGCAGCTGCGCGAGATCGAGCTCCTGCTGGGCCTTGACGACGCGCTCCGGATCCCGCTCGGCCGGGAGGGCAGCTACAAGGAGGCGCTCAAGACAGCGGACGGCGCGCCCTCGGCGGCCACGCGCCGCGTGGAGGCGAGGCTCGCGAGCGGGCCGAGCCTCAAGCACTTCCTGGACGAGTGGCTCTCGCGGACGCCGATCGACGGGTCGAGCGAGCCGGAAGGCGTCGTGAGCTTCCTGCGCAGCTACACGCGCTCGATGCGCCAGGAGAACGAGCGCCGCGTCCAGATGGCGATCGACAAGGCGCTCACCCCGCCGGACGTCGAGCGGCTCCGCGCGCGCTACGAGGCGGAGAGCGCGGCCGCCGAGGCGTTCCTGCTCGCCGAGGACGATCCGGCGGCCGACGCGGCCACGCGCGAGAAGCGCCGGGCGGTCCGCGCGGCGATCGTCTTCATCGAGAGCTACCGCGAGCTGCCCCGGCTCGCGTGGCCGCGCGAGGTGCTCGACCGCATCCTGGAGATGGAGCAGGCCATGCTCATCTGGCGGCAGCGCCACGCGCGGATGGTCGAGCGGGTGATCGGCCGGCGCACCGGCACGGGCGGCTCCGCGGGCGTCGATTACCTCGACCAGACCGCGCTGCGCTACCGCGTCTTCGGCGATCTCTGGACGGTGCGCTCCCTGCTCTTGCGTAAGCCGAGCGTCCCTGAGCTCGAGCACGCATCGGATTACGGATTCCGTGTCGAGGACTCTCCGTGAAATCACTTCGCGATCACTTCTTGCGTCTTGATGCCCGTTCGCTCGGGTTGTTTCGCATCACCTTCGGGCTGGTCCTTATCGCCGACCTCTTCGGGCGGTGGCGATGGGTGCGGGACTTCTACTCGAACGAGGGCGTCCTCCCGAACCACAACCACCTCTTCAACCTCCGGGGCAAACAGCAGGTCTTCAGCCTGTTCCACGCCATCTCGACGGAGGGAGAGGCCCACTTCGCCTTCTCGCTGGCGCTCGTCGTCTACGCCCTGTTCCTCATCGGCCACCGGACGCGCGTCTTCCATGCGCTCTCGCTGCTCGTGCTGGTGAGCCTGACGTCGAGGAACGTCCTGCTGGAGAACGCCGGCAACTACGCGGCGATCGCGATCCTCGCGCTCACGGCGTTCCTGCCGTGCGGGAGCCGCTTCTCGCTCGACAGCCTCCGCGCCTCGCTCGCCCTGCGGGACGAGAAGCGCGACACGGAGCTGAACGACAGATCGAGGGCCTCGGAGGCCGAGATCGCGGCCGAGCGCCTGCCCGGGTGGTCGCCGACGTCGCTCGCCGCGCTGGCCGTGCTGCTGCAGCTCGCCCTCATCTACCTCTGTACGGCGCTCCAGCAGCGCGGCGAGGCGTGGCGCGACGGGACGGCGTTCTACTATGCGCTCCACGCCGAGCGCCTGGCGAGCGACGCGGGCATCTGGCTCCGCGACGTCCTGCCGCTCGGCACGCTGCGCGGGCTCACGTTCGGCACGTGGGCCATGCAGCTCGCGATCCCGGCGCTGCTCTTCGTCCCGGCGCTCTTCCGCTGGACGCGCGGGGTCGCGGCCGCGCTGATGGTCCTGCACGGGCTGATCCTCGGGGTCTTCTTCGATCTCGGGCTGTTCGGCTGGGCGCTCGCCGCCGCGGCGCCGCTCGTGCTGCCCGGCGAGCTCTGGGATGTGTACGAGCGCTCCTGGAGCGAGGGGCGCGCGCGCACGCTCGTGTACGACGCCGATTGCGGCGTTTGCCTCCTCCTGGCGCGCCTGGTCAAGCGGCTCGATCTGCGCGAGCACCTGACGTTCCAGGGCAATGTGACGCTCGACGAGCTCTACGTCCGCAACCAGACGGGGGCCGAGGAGCGCGTGCCGATGCCGAAGGAGGTCACGCCGGAGCTCGTGGAGCGGACGGCGCTCGCGATCGACCGGAAGGGGCGCGTGTACATGCGGGGCGCCGCGGTGACCGAGGGGCTCCTGGCGTTGCCGCTCGGCTGGCTCGCCTGGCCGCTCAAGCTGCCGGGCATCTCGCACCTCCTGAACGCGCTCTACGACGTGGTCGCGGCCCGCAGGCACCGCATCAGCGAGCTCCTGGGGCGGCAGGCGTGCGGGGTCCCGCTGCCCGACGAGGGCGGAGCGGACGGCGGCGACGCGGGCCCCGCTCCGGACGTCCCTGCGCCGGCGGTGCGGACGGCGCGGCTCGCGCTGGGGTCGCTGCGGGAGGCGGCGGTGCTCGTGGTGCTCGCCGCGGTGCTGGCGCAGACGGCGAAGGAGAACCCGCTGCCCGGCGCGGCGGCCGTCCCGCAGGGGGCGGTGCTCGCGGGCGTGGCGTCGTGGCCGCGCATGCTGGCGAGGTGGAACGTGATGGCGCCCGAGCCGCCGCGGGTCAACGCGCTGATGGTGATCGACGGCCAGACGCGCGCGTCGGAGCCGATCGATCCGCTGACCGGGGAGGAGCCGCGGCTCCAGCCTGCGGGGCACCCCGGGGCGCGGCTCGGCCAGCTCTGGTCCGATTACCTCGATCGCATCCGGCGGCCGGAGTGGTCCGATTACCAGCGCGCCTTCCGCGACTACCTCGCGAAGGGCGGGCCCCAGGCGTCCGGAAAAGGGCGCGAGGCGTCGCTGTCGGGCTTCGATGCGTACTGGGTCTCGGCGTCGATCCCCGCGCCGGGCGAGCCCGCGCCGAGCAGCTTCGAGCGGGACAAGCTGTTCTCGCACTCACGGGGTGGCACGGGAAAGCTGGGCGAGGGGGGCCTACCCCTCGTGCCGACCCTCCGCCGGCACGGCAAGCCGAACTGAGGCGCTCGGATGGGTCGGCCTGACGAGGAGCCGAGCGCCGCGGAACCCGACGCGGCGCTCGGAAGTGGCGCGGGCGCGCCGCCCGGTGAGGGCGCGTCGACAGGGGATGTACCGCCCGGCGAGGGCGAGCCGCGGGAGAGCGCGCCGCGCGGTGAGGGCGCGCCGCGAGCGCCCGAGGGCGGGGCTCCGAGGCGTCCGGCGCGCTCTCCTGCGGCGCGCCTCCGGCGCGTGGGGCGATGGATCAAGGAGCATTACTGCACCATCGACGTCCGCACGCTCGGCCTGTTCAGGCTGGTGCTCGGCTTCCTCCTCTCGGCCGACTGCGTGCGCCACTGGGCCGAGGCGAGCTGGATCTACAGCAACGAAGGGGTGCTCACCAACCACTATCACCTCTTCCACCCGAGCAGCGGATACAACTTCAGCCTGTATCACGCGTTCTCGTCGACGGGAGAGGTCCACGTCGCGTTCGCGCTCTCGCTCTTCTGCTTCCTCTGCTTCTTCGTCGGATGGAACACGCGGCTGTTCTCGATCCTGGCGTTCGTGCTCGTGGCGAGCAGGGACAACCGGATCGTCATGATCGAGAACGGCGGCTATGTCGTCGTGAACATCATCACCTGCTGGGCCATGTTCATGCCGACCGGCAGGCGCTTCTCCGTCGACGCGCTGATTCGCTCGTACCGTGAGCGGCGGGAGCGGACGGCCGCCGATCTCGCGGATCGGAGGCGCCCCGAGTGGGCCGAGCGGCCGTACGTCTCGGGGATCGTGCTCCTCGCGATCCTGAACCTGGCGACCATCTATTATTTCAACGTCGTCAACAAGTCGGGCCAGATCTGGCGTCGCGGCGAGACGGTGCACTACGTCTTGCACCTCGATCGCATGGTGACCGGGATCGCCGTCCTCGCGCGGGAGCTCATCCCTTTCTGGGCGATGAAGGGGCTCACCTGGGGCGTGCTGGTGCTCGAGGCGCTGCTCATCACGTGGATCCTCTCGCCCTATGGCCGCCGCTTCACGCGGGCGCTCGCGATGGGGGGGATGTGGGCCCTGCACGGCTCGTTCGGGGTGATGATGCGCCTCGGCCCGTTCTCGTGGTTCATGATCGCCTGGTCGTTCCTGCTGCCGACGGCGCAGCACTGGGACGCGCTCGAGCGCTGGTATCGCCGCCGCGCGGCGCCCCGGGTCGTCGTTTATGACGGCGATTCACCGCTCGCGTTCGCGCTCATGCGCTTCCTTGTCCGGCTCGACGCGCTGGAGCTGCTCCGGTTCGAGGAGGCGCGCGCTGTCCCGGCGGGCGGCGCGGAGGCGGCCGGGGGAGGGGAGCTCCGGCCGGAGCTCTTCGAGGTGCGCGACGCGACCGACCCGGCGGATGGGCGGGTGTTCCGCGGCGCGGCGGCGCTGCGCGAGATCGTGCAGGCGCTCCCGGGAGGTCGCTTTGCCTGGCCGTTCGTCTGGGCGCTGGCCCTCGGCGCGCCGGGCGCGCTGCTCGGGGTCGTCTCGAGGCGGCGCGACGGGATCGCGCGGTATTTCGGGCTGGATCGGGCGCCGCGCGGGCGGGGGGCGGGCGTGGTGGAGAGCCCGTCGCCGCTCGCGGAGCGCTTCGCCCGCGGAAGGACGATCGCGCGGGAGGCGCTGATCGCGTACCTCGGGCTCTGCGCGGTGAGCCAGGCCATCAACGAGAACAAGAGCGTTCCGGCGTTCCTCAAGCACACTCAGCCGAAGTTCGTTCAGGCGACGATCGTGTATCCGCGCATCCTCCAGGGGTGGGGGATGTTCGCGCCGAACCCGATCACGGAGGACGGGTCGATCAGCGTGGACGCGATCACGGTCGACGGCCGGCATGTGGATCCGTTCACGGGGCTCCCGCCGGATCTGAACCTCTCCGACGCGCGGGGGCTGGGGCTCGGCCAGATCCAGCAGGACTATTTCAACCGGATCCGGCTCGATCGGAACAAGGCGTTTCGCAAGCCGGGCCTCCAGGACTACCTGCTCAGGTATCATGAGCGGACCGGGCGGCCGGAGGACGAGATCGTGGCGTTCGACGTGTACTGGGTGCGAGATCAGTGCCCGAAGCCTGGGGAGAGCGCGCCGTACAAGAACGAGGCGATCCCGATCATGTCGTACCGGAAGCCGGGGTATCGTCCGCGCCCGGGGCTGCCGGCGCTGCCGCCGCCGCTCAAGGAAGCGAGCGCGGAGAAGTAGGAGGGGTGCAGGGGACACCCTGCATCGCCGTCTGGCGACAGGGGCAGCGCGCTCGGCTGCTCCTGGGGCCCGGGGCGTCGGTTCAGGAGCCGGTCGTGACGAGGAGCTCCCTGGCGTCGCTGATCACGGCGGCGCGGCGGATCCAGCGATCCAGCTCGTCGATGTCGGTGCTCGCGAGCACGCGTTCCCGCACCTCGGCGGGGACCTCCAGCCCGCGGGCCTCGAGGATGGCGAGCACGTCGTGCGCTTTGGCTTCGACGATTCCCTCCTGCCGACCTTTCGCCACGTAGCCGCGCGCGAATTCGCTCTGAAACTGGTAACCGCTCTTCATCATCGCCTCCAACTTCCGCCTCGCCGCTGCGTTCAGCGAGGATAGCACCAGGTCCCCGTAGACGGCTCGGCGCTCCTCATCGAGCTCGTCCGCCGCCCCCGAAAAAAAGGCCACGCCGATCGCCTCCGCCACCTCGCTCTGTCCGTGCGCCATGGCCGAGAGCACGGCGACCTCGGGCGCCGCCTTCGCCTGCTCGGCGTCGGTGACGACCGGGACGCCCTGGGGCCCGAGCACCAGCGGCGTCAGCGTCCATCCGGGATGACCCGTATCGATCGGCCGCGCGCTCCACCGCGCCATCTTCGCGTCGATCGTCACGACCAGCAGCCGGGTCGGGCAGCGGTGCCGGGCGCGCGTCTGGGTGACGTAAACGGGCCAGACGTAGGGCTTGTCCGGGTCCACCCCGAGCTGGACCTCGACCACGATGGCCATCGCGCGCCGCTGCTGCTCGCCGACCAGCAGCACGACGACGACGTCCGCGCGGCGATCGGAGGGCACGATCTCGGCGAGGTCAGATGACTCGACACGCGCCTCCGTGAAGGTCGGGACCGGATGGCCGAGCGCGTCGTGCAGCATCTCGGCGGCGAGCGTCGGCCGGTTCTTGAAGAGCTCCACCAGGGCTTCATGGGTCATTGAGGGCATGGAGTGGTCTCACAAGCGGTTGTAGTCATGCTGGATTTGCGTGGCGCGCCAGGCTCATGCGGTGGGGCCCGCACGGGCCGAGCAGCGTCCTCCCACTCATGAATTCCGGAGAGCTCCTCGGGGTCATCACGCCATGTGACCCGCGTCGCCCCCGACGGTCAGGGCACGGGGCTGAACGAGAGGGGAGGGCGCTCGGGCGCACGAGCGGAATCAAGCCCTCGACGGTCGTCAACGCCGTACCGATGCCTCGGACATGGCGTCCGGTGTGGCTCTTGCGTAGCTGGCCCTCCGATTCAGCTCCGGCTTGGACTCCCGGCGCCCTCACTCGGACGACATGGCAAGAGCGGTGTGTTTTCGTTCTGAAAAGCGAAACGATCCCGATCGTGTCGTACCGGAAGCCCGGGTATCGCTCGCGTCCGTGGCTACCGCCACTGCCGCCGGCGCTGAAGGAGGCGAGGGCGGAGAAGTAGGATGGCGCCCGGCCGGCCTGCCATCGCCTGCCAGCAACAGAAGCAGCGTGCTTGTCCGCTCCTGGTGTGCGAGGCGCCCTCAGGAGTCGGTCGTGGCGAGGAGCTCCCGGGCGCCGCCGATGGTCGCGGCACGGCGGATCCAGCGGTCCAGCTCGTCGAGGTCGGTGCTCGCGAGGACGCGTTCCCGCATCTCGACGGAGACCTCCAGCCCGCGGGCCTCGAGGCAGGCGAGCACGGCCTGTGCCTTCCCCACCCGGAACCCTTCCTCTCGCCCCTTCGCTATGTAGCTGCGCGCGAATTCGCTCTGGAACTGGTATCCGCCCTTCATCATCGCCTCCAACTTCCGCCTCGCGGCTGCGTTCAGCGAGGGTAGCACCAGATCCCCGTAGACGGCTCGGCGCGCCTCATCGAGCCCGGCTGCCGGCGCCCGGGAGACCCGTGCTCACGATCGAGCGAGCCGTCCGTCGTCGAGTAGCACCCAGGGGGCGGCGGGCGAGTACGCCTCGGTCCCGGCTATCGGCAGGCTCGGCGCGTCCCCGAGCTGATCGAGCCCCGTGTCTCGGAGGCGCATCCCACGTTCCGTGAGGCGATACACCTGCGAGAGCATCGGGTGGCCAGGTGGCTTCGGGCCAGGAGCGCGCTCGACGGCGGCGCTCGAATCATGCGTTGCCCATTGATCCAGACGAGCTTCCAGGAACAGGTCGCCTGTACAGGAGAGGAGATGCCACAGGTGCATTCGCGTCTCCGATTTATGGACGGCCAGTGCCAGGGCCGTCTGCCACTCGGACGAGAGGAGGGAAAAGATCAGCTCGTCAAATCGGCTAAGACGCAGGCGTCCTTCTGCGGTCCTTCTCGGGAAGAAGCACGAGAGAAGCGCGCACAGGGGAGCGAGCTCTGCAAAGCCTTCGACGCCGGTGATGCAGCTCTCGACGAACGGCAATGGGTTCTCGTCGACGTAGCTGTCCCAGAGGCGGACGGCCTGATCATAACGTTCGGCTGACCAGGGTTGTGCCTTGTCGAGACGGTGCAGAAGAACCTCATCCGGATGATCGGACACCGACTCGGAGCAGGTGAACGGACGAGTCAAGACCTCTTGGCTTGCTGCTCTCGAGGGTGGAACTGGTTCAAAATCGAGAACGAAGATGTTTTGATGCGAGAACCCGAGATGACGCAGCCAGCTACAAGCTCTCCAAAGGTTCACCCGCTCGTGAAGGCTCGCCGACACCCACAGGACGATGGGGGGGCTCCCAGTGGACATCCGACGAGTAAACCTTGTCCCAGTCTTCGATCGAATTCCACCACGCGCGACGTGCTCTGGCGTGTTCCGTGGGATCCCGGCGGCTCGGACCGATGATAAGACGGTCGGACGCGCGCACGACGTTGGTCGCACCAATCTGGAATAGCTGTTCCGTGGTCAACCCGTCGAAAGTGACGTGGGTAGACCCGCCGATGTCAACGGTGGTTCCCATGGTCAATAGAAACCGCGCTTGTAGCATTGCCTGAATTCGGGCGCAGCATGGGCCACCACCGTGGCATCTCGGCGACAGGAGCAGCGCGCTCGTCTGCTCCTGAAGCCCGGGGCATCGGTTCAGGAGCCCGTCGTGGCGAGGAGCTCCTCGGCGTCGCTGATCACGGCGGCGCGGCGGATCCAGCGGTCCAGCTCGTCGAGGTCGGTGCTCGCGAGGACGCGTTCCCGCACCTCGGCGGGGACCTCGAGCCCGCGGGCCTCGAGGAAGGCGAGCACGTCGCGCGCCTTGGCTTCGAGGATTCCCTCCAGCCGCCCCTGCTCCCGGCCCTTCTCCACGCCTTTTGCCACGTAGCTGCGTGCGAACTCGCTCTGAAATTCGTAACCGCTCTTCATCATCGCCTCCAACTTCCGCCTCGCCGCTGCGTTCAGCGAGGATAGCACCAGATCCCCGTAGACGGCCCGGCGCTCCTCATCGAGCCCGGCCGCCGCCGCGAAGAATGCCTCGCCGATCGCCTCCGCCGCCTCGCTCTGTCCGTGCGCCATCGCGGAGAGCACGGCGACCTCGGGCGCCGCCTTCGCCTGCTCGACGTCGGTGACGACCGGGATGCGCTGGGGCCCGAGCACCAGCGGCGTCAGCGTCCAGCCAGGGTGGCCGGTGTCGATCGGCCGCGCGCTCCACCGCGCCATCGCCGCGCCGATCGTCACGACCAGCAGCCGGGTTGGGCAGCGGTGCCGGGCGCGCGTCTGGGTGACGTACACCGGCCAGACGTAGGGCTTGTCCGGGTCCACGCCGAGCTGGACCTCGACCACGATGGCCATCGCGGGCTGCTGTTGCTCGCCGACCAGCAGCACGACGACGACGTCCGCGCGGCGGTCGGAGGGCACGATCTCGGTGAAATCGGAGGACTCGACGCGCGCCTCCGTGAAGGTCGGGACCGGATGGCCGAGCGCGTCGTGCAGCATCTCGGCGGCCAGCGTCGGCCGGTTCTTGAACAGCTCCACCAGGGCTTCATGGGTCACTGAGGGCATCGGGGCGTCTCTCGAGTGGTTGCAGTCATGCTGGATTGCGCGGCGCGCCAGGCTCGTGCGGTGGGGCCCGCAGGGGCCAAGCTGCGCTCTCCCACTCATGAATTCCGGGGAGCTCCTCGGATTCGTCACGGCGTGTGGCCCGCGCGTGCCCCGCGGCGGTCAGGGCACGGGGCGGCTGCACGTGGGGGCCCTCGGATACACGAGCGGAATCAAGCCGTTGCCTCCGGTGCTCGGGGAGGCGAGCGCGGAGAGGTTGGCTGGCGCATGGGCCATCGCCGTGGAGGGGGAGTGTTGGCCGCCACCCGCCATGGCGCCGCCACCCCTGAGTCGGCACTGTCACCGAGCTTTCTCGTCGTTTCGTGCCGGCATGGGGGGTGCTCAAGGTCGAACATCATGCCGACGCTCGAGCACAACGCCCTCGTCGAGATGTTCCGTGAGCACCCGGAGCTCGCGCCCCACTTGCTCGCGACGCTCTTCCACGTCGAGGTGCCGCCGCACGCCTCGGTCGCGGTGGTCGAGTCGTCGCTCGAGCAGCTCATCCCGGTGGAGTTCCGCGCTGATCTGGTGATCGAGCTTCGAGACGTGAGCGGCGCGCTCGTGCTGGCGATCGTCATCGAGGTCCAGCGCGACATGGATCCGGACAAGAAGTTCTCGTGGCCGACGTACGTCACGGTCGTGCGCGCCAAGAAGCGCTGCGGCACGGTCGTGCTCGTGATCGCACCGGACGCCGGCGTGGCCGCCTGGGCGGCAGAGAACATCGACCTCGGCCTGGGCCTCGGCCACGTCGAGCCGCTGGTGCTCGGTCCGGCCGTCGTCCCCGAGAGCACCGACCCAGCCGATGCGGAGAAGGACGCCGAGCTGGCCGTGCTCTCGGCGGTGGCGCACGGCAATGGGCCGAACGGGCTCACCGTGGTCAAGGCCGCGCTCGTTGCCCTTGGCCGGCTCGACCAGGAGCACGCCATGGTCTACTTTCAGGTCATCTGGAGCGGGTTGCGTGAGCCCATGCGGCGGGCTCTGGAGGCGTTGGTGATGGAACGGCAGATCGAAGGCGAGACGACTTTTCCGTTCGTGCGGGAGCTCATGGATCGCAGCAAGCGCGAGGGCAAGCTCGAAGGCAAGAGGGACACCCTGCTTCGGTTGCTCGCGCGGGCCGGGATCGTGCTCGGCGAGAGCGAGAGAGAGCGCGTCCAGGCATGCACGGACATGGCGACCCTCGACCGCTGGATCGATAACGTCCTTGGGGCGGCGACGGCCATCGAAGTGCTCTCGTGACGGTTGACGGATGGGGCCGATCGGGCTGGCGATGAGATAGCTCACCAGATCGAGGGACTCGTGCTCGGTGCTGATCCAAGAAGGCGAGTAGGGGTCGAATCTACCCCTCTGCCTCACCGTGCTGGACCGGCGTTGGGCCTGGGACAGCGATGCTCGATGAAGACCGCGCGGCGTCTGTCGTCGAGCCTGTCGACGAAGCGCCGCAGAACCGACGCTCGCTGCCGGGCGCTCAGGCTTCCGGGGCGCGGCCGCTCGTCCGGAGCGCCCTTGCCGTGCGTGCGAGGGAACGACGGCACGCTGGGGCCTCGGTCGGTTGCATTCCAGAGACGACGTCAAAATCGTCGTGGAGACGCACGCAGCGGCCCGGGCGCGCGCCGTTGCCGGGCTGGCGATGCCGTTGATAAGGTGAGCTATCCATGACGCGCTTGCGCTTGCGGTCGGTCCTGTTGCGGTGCTGCCTCCTCGGCGCGTTGATCAGCGCCACGGGCCCCTCGCGCGCGGCGCCGCCGCCCGGGGGCTCGCCGCCGGCGGCCGCGGCGCTGCGCCAGAAGGCCCGGATCTCCTTCTTCTCGAAGCGGTGGGCGGATGCCGAGGCGAGCTTCGAGGCCGCCCTGGCGGCGCCCGACGCCGCCGGGATGACCGAGGTGCAGCAGGCCGAGGTCCTCGGGTATCTCGGGCTCTCCGAGCTGGAGCAGGGCAAGCACCGGGAGGCCGCCGAGCACCTGGGGGAGAGCCTCGAACACGATGCCGCCCTGAAGGAGCCGCTCGTCCGCCGGTTCACGACCGGGTTCAACAAGGCGCTGGAGCACGTCGGAAGGATCTACGTGGCTGCCGCCCCGCCCGACGCCGAGGTTCTCCTGGACGACGAGCCGATCGGGACGGGAGCCACGGTCCTCGAGCTGTTCGTCGATCCGGGGAAACACACGCTCCGGGCCCGCCTGTCGGGATACGAGGAGCTCTCTCATCGGGTCGAGATCGCCGGCGGGGCGACGATCGGCGCGACGCTGACGCTGTCGCGCGTGGCCCCGCCGCCCCCGCGCACCCCCGAGCCAAGCGCGGCGAAGCGCGGCCCGGTCGGACCGGCCGCGGCCCCGGCGCCTGGGCCCTGGGCGTCGTGGCCGGGAACACTGCGGATCGCGGGGATCGCCGTCACGACGGCCGCCATCTCCTCGGGGACTGTCTTCATGCTCCGGGCGAACGTCCTCGATGGAGACATCGATGAGCGCGGCGGCGGCCTCGACCGCGATCCAGCATCGACCTGGGACGCGTGTCGCCAGGTGCCGCAGCCCTCCGCCTGCCCCGCGCTCCACCGCTTGCGCGTCCAGCGCGACATGTCCCGCGTCCTCGGGGCCACCCTTGTCGCGACGGGGGTCGTCGTTGGCGCTGCGACCGTGGTGTCCTTCTTCGCGGGCTCCTCGTCCCCGCGAGCGAAGGCGGCGCCGGCCGCCCTCCATGTCTTGCCGGTGACGACGGCCCAGCAGATCGGCGTTGTGGCGCTCGGGGCGTGGTGACCCCGCCACCTGTGACGCACCCCCCCCTCGCCAGCCGCCACTCTAGCTCGCTTCCTGCAGATGAGCTCCCTCGCGCTTGACGAGCTCTTCTTATCTCGGTGCGCCCGCCCCTGCTGCGACGAACAGGAGAAGCCCCCGCTCGCGAGGGCGTCGCGCCAGACAGCACTCAGGAACGCCACACTGAGGCTCTTTGCCCCGTGCGCACCGTAAGGCGCACGACGAACCGGAGGCGAGGGCAGCGCTCGTGAAACATTCGAGCAATGCAACGAGACGTAGCGCTTCTGTCATCGTCCGGAGGGGTTCTCCCGAGCACGTGCAGCGTCGAAGCTTGGCATGTCGGGTGCTCATCGATCGTCCCGCTCCCTGTGTCGATCCGTACGGCGGACGACGAGCAGGGCTTGCGAAAATCGGATCGTGAACCCGGATCTCGATTGGACATAACGAGGGTCGCCTCGAGGTGTGCGGTCATTTCAGGTGCACCCAGGCCGACGCGTCCTGATGTGTCGGCCGCCTCGAGCGCATCCGTTTGAGGGTGGCGACGTACTCGCTCGCGACGCTGGAAATGCCTGATGACACCGTGTCCAGGCGGCCCGAAAGCAGGCCGTCTGGGCGCTCGCTCGCTCCCTTGTCTCCCCGGTCTCGATACGGCGGCAGGGGCGGGGCCCTCACCGGTTGAGCGAAGCGAGGTCCACCAGCGTGCCCGGCAATCCTATCGAGAGCGCCTGACGGTCGCTCGGTCTCGGCCTCGCCCCGCTTTTGACAGGAGGTATTCACATGGCATCGAAGAGAGCGTTATTGACGGCGATCAACAACTACGGTAGCGAGGAGAACAACCTCCCGAGCTGTCTCGAGGATGCAGTCAAGTTCCGTTCGCTGCTGAGCGAGCGCTACGGCTTCAGTGAGTTCAAGGAGCTCTACGACGGCGACGCTACCGTCGCCAACGTGGAGGAGGGGCTCGCCTGGCTATTCGAGAATGTCGGCCCTGATGACCGGCTGGTCTTCTTCTACTCTGGCCATGGCTTTCAGCAGCCGCGTGGCGAGAACCTCGAAGAGTGCCTGGTCCTCGGCGACATGCAGTTCCTGTTCGACAACCGCCTGAGCGAGCTCAGCCAGACGGCCCCACCTGGCGTGCTCACGGTGGTGCTCGATTCTTGTTTCTCCGGCGGGATGCAGAAGCAGGTCGCGATGGGCGGGCGCGTCGAGCTCGTGCGCAGCAAGGCGTGGTCACCGTCGCCGGACGTGCAGCAGCAGCAAAAGAGCCTCATCGGCCGGCCGCTCGTCCCGCGGCCCTTCGGCAGCGTGCAGATCGCGAGCGACGCGGGCGTCAAGCGGCTGGTGCTGGGCCGGGAGGCGATCGCCGCGGGGAAGGCGGCCGCGCCGGGCGAAGGCGGTGGGGACGAGACCGATCAGCTCACCTTCAATGGACTGCTGCTCTCCGCCTGCTCCGAGAACGAGACGGCGGCGGCCTCGACCTCGGCGACCGAGGGCCTGTCGGCCTTCTCGTCCGCGCTGCAGCAAGTGCTCGGCGCTGCGGGCGACGAGCCGTCGATTGCCGAGGTGCACGAGGGCGTCCGCGCCAAGCTCCAGGAGATGGGGTTCCGGCAGACTCCGCTCTTGAAGGTGCCGGCGGAGCCGGCCGGCCTCGCTGAGTCGAGCTTCCTGACGCTGGCTCCTGGCGCAGCCGCCGCGCCGGCCGAGGCACCCGGCCAGCCCGCGAAGGGCGCCGCGAAGAGCGCCCAGCCCACGAGGGCCACGGCCGACAGCGCAGCGCCCGGCTCGCCGCCGAACGCCAGGCCGGCGACCGGTGGCGCCGCGACGTCGCCGACCACGCCGGCGGAGGGGCAGCCACGGCAGCCCCAGGCCGAGCCGACCCCCGCGGGCGCAACAGCAGCGCGGCCCGCGACGCAGCAGCAGCGCCCGGCCGAGGCAGCCCCTGAGGGCGCCACAGCGCGGCCCGCGACGCAGCAGCAGCGCCCGGCCGAGGCAGCGCCCGCGGGCGCGACAGGAGCGCGGCCCGCGACGCCGCCGGCCGCCGCGGCGGGCGGACAGCAGCGGCAGCGAGGTGCGACGTCCCAGGCGACAGGCACGGCGGCCGCACCACCGGTGAACACGGACAGGAGAGAACAGGAGGGCGCTTCGATGGATACCATGCAAATGAGCGAAGAGAAGTGGATAGGCCTTGCCGCCAGCGTCACCGCATCGCTCGTCCCGGAGGTGATCCGGGCGGTCCGGCGCAAGGACTTCGCGCCCGAAGCCGGGGCCGCGAACGGTGGGTACGCCGGCAACGGCGAGTTCGCAGGCGCGGAAGAGAAGTGGGTGGCGGCGCTCGCGCGGGTGGCTGTGCCAGCCGCGATCAGCGCGGTGCCGGGCATGATCAACGCAATCCGAGGCAAAGACGCCTCCTTCGAGCAGGCCTCGCCGGCGGCGAACAGGCTGCCTGCCGGCGGCGCCGAGGGCGAAGGCTGGCAGCCGCAGCAGCGCCCGGCCGGGCCTGCGCCCGCTGGCGGAGCCGCGGCGCGGCCCGCGACGGCGCCGGCCATCGCCGCGGGCGGGGCGCCGCGGCAGCAAGGCGCGACGTCCCAGGCGACAGGCGCCGGGGCGCCACAGGCCAACACGGGCATGAGAGCGCAGGCGGGAGCGCCGGCGGATGCCACGCAAATGAGTGAAGAGAAGTGGATAGGCCTCGCTGCCAGCGTCACCGCATCGCTCGTCCCCGAGGTGATCCGGGCGGTCCGGCGCAAGCAGTTCGCGCCCGAAGCGCCGGCCACGGACGGTGGGTACAACACCGGTGACGGCGATGCCGCAGGTGCGGAGGAGAAGTGGGTGGCGGCGCTCGCGCGCGCGGCTGTGCCAGCCGCGATCAGCGCGGTGCCTGGCATGATCAGCGCGATCCGAGGCAAAGACGCCTCCTTCGAGCAGACCCCGCCGGCTGCGACCCGGCTGCCCGCTGGCGGCGCCGAAGGCGAAGAGAAGTGGCTGCCGCTCGCCATCGGGATCGCCACCTCGGTCGTTCCGGAGGTGATCCGGGCGGTCCGGCGCAAGGACTTCGCGCCCGAAGCCGCGGCCGCCAACGGTGGGTACGCCGGGAACGGCGATACCGCAGACGCCGAGGAGAAGTGGGTCGCGGCGCTGGCGCGGGCGGCTGTCCCGGCTGCGATCAGCGCGGTGCCTGGCATGATCAGCGCGATCCGAGGCAAAGACGTCTCCTTCGAGCTGGCGCCGCCGGCGGCGAGCCAGCTGCCCGCTGGCGGCGCCGAGGGCGAAGAGAAGTGGCTACCGCTCGCCATCGGGATCGCCACCTCGGTCGTTCCGGAGGTGATCCGGGCGGTCCGGCGCAAGGACCTCTCCCTCGGGTTCGGGGCCGCCGCCTGACGCACGGCCAACGCAGAAGAGATTTGGGTGGAGGCGCTCGCACGTGGGGTGGAATTTACAGGGAGGCGGGGAGACGGGGAGTGAGATCTCATGAATCTCCCCGTCTCCCTGTTCAATTTCTCGCTAAAAATGCCAACAAAATGAGAGGAGTTGTCAGGAGGGGATCACCGTCGACGCGGCCGGCGGGGTATCCCCCGCGGAGGCCCGCGGCGCGTCACTTCGGCCTGAGCTCCGTGAGGACGAGCAGGTACTCTGGCGGGTTGTTCGGCGACAGCTTGGCGTACGGGTTCTCCTTGGTGGGGAAGCCGGTGAAGCGCTTCGTGCTGTACTCGCCCCAGGAGGGATTCTTGAAGAGCGGGATCACCGGCGCGTTCTGCGCGTAGAGCATCTGCACCTCGTCGAGGATGCGCTTCTGCTCCGCTGACTCCGTCGCTGCCTCGAACTGCTGGAGCAGCTTGTCGGCCTCCTTGTCGCCGTAGCGGTGCCAGTTGCGCGCGCTCGCCTCGCCGACGGGCTTCACGAGCTCCGCGGACATGAGATCTCGGTAGTAGTTGTAGGGCGTCGGCTCGACGGTGGTCCACCCCATCGACATGTCGAACGTGCCCTTCTGGAGCGCCTCGAAGAACGCGCTGAAATCGTACGCCTTGAGCGAGGCGTCGATGCCGAGCTGCTTGAGGTTCTGCGTCATGATCTGGACCGCGCGGACCCAGTCGGACCAGCCGGTGACGACGTTGATCTCGAAGCGCATGGGCTTGCCGTCCTTCACCCGGATCCCGTCCGGGCCCGGCGCGTACCCGGCCTCGTCGAGGAGCTGCTTCGCCCTCGCCACGTCGAGCTTCACCCAGTCGCCCGCCGCCACGGCCTTCGGGTTGCGCCAGCGCTCGTAGGAGTCGTCGAGCCCCGTCGCGTCCGCCGGCTGGGTGTAGTCGTTGGACGCGATCTTCACGATCTGCGCCCGATCGATGCCCATGCTGATCGCCTTGCGCACGCGCACGTCGTCGAACGGCTTCTTCGTGCTGTTCGGGTAGAGCGTGGCCATGCCGCCGACGAGCGGGAACCAGTAATGGTGGTTCGCCGGGTCCTTGGCGACATAGACCTTCTCGATCTCGGGGACGAACGCGCCCGCCCAGTCGACCTCGCCGTTGATGATCGCCAGGTTGACCTGATCGTTGCCCGGGTACGCCGGGAAGCGCAGCCCATCGACGGCCGGCTTCCCCTTCTGCCAGTAGTTCGGGTTCTTGCCGAGCTCGTACACCTGGTTCTGGAAGGTCTTGATCTCGGTGAACGGCCCCGTCGCCACGGGGTTCTCGTTCGCGTACGTGACCGGATCGGCGACGTCCTTCCATTTGTGCTCCGGCACGATCGGCTGGTGGCCGATGTAGCTGAGCCCCGGGACATACGGCCGCTTCAACGCGAACTCGACGGTCGTGTCGTCCGTCGCCTTCACGGACTCGACGAACTTCCACACCCCCGAGAGGTCGAGCGCGGCGTGCTTCTTCAGGAGCTCGAACGTGAACACCACGTCCTTCGCCGAGAACGCTTGTCCATCCGACCACTGGACGCCGGAGCGGGTCGTCAAGGTGAGCCTCTTGTTCCCGTCGCTCCACGCGTATTTCGTGGCGAGCCACGGCGTGTACTCGCCCTTCATCGTGTTGAAGATGAGCATCGGCTCGTAGATGCCGGCGAGCGTCGGGAACCGCACGCTCCCCTCGGCGAGCAGGGGGTTGAAGCTCCGCACCCAGGAAGCCTGCTGCTCCCTCGAGATCGTGACCATCGAGGCGCCCTTCGCCGCAGGCTTCGACGCGGGCGCCGCCGACCCGTCCGGCGCGCCACGCGCCGCCTCGGCTTTCTCCTTGGAAGAGCAACCCGCAGCGGCGCTGGCGGAAAGCATCAGCGCCGATAGAAAGAAGATGCGACGCGACATAAGTCCAGTCTTCATGACAAGCCTCTCCGCGCGGGCGACGTCGGGTCCCCGCGACGCTCCATCCCCGTGACAGCGCGCGGCGCCGAAGCCCGGCAAACAAGGGACGACGGACGAGCGCGCGAGGTCCTCCACGCCGTGCTCGGCATGGCAAGGCGCACTTTACCGGTTAAGTCATGTGGGTGTCAATGTGCAGATCTGGCAGGCGCCGCGCGCTCCGCCGCCGCCGTCCGGCGAGGGACGCCTGGACTGGAACTGAACTGGAACTGGACTGGAACTGGAACTGGACTGGAACTGGACTGGAACTGGAGGTGGAACTGGAACTGAAGGTGGAGGTGGACGCCTGTCCGAGCGGGTCGCGCGCCCGCGCGCGCGCAACCCAAACAGGCGAGCCCTCCGCCTTCATGCTTCATGTCGGAGAGAAGGCGCTGTCTGAAAGTTAACCGTGTTGACAAACCGCCGGCGGAAAAGATAGAGATCGTAGTGTTGGCCTGAACTTGAAATCGATTCACTTCCCCTCTGCCAAGGAGCTCCTCCCATGAGATCGAATCCGCTGATGAACAAGCCCTGGAGCGCTCATCTCGGCTCGGCGTTGGCGCTGATCGTCGCTCCCCTGGCGCTGGGCTGTGTGAGCGAGATGGGCGATGAGGACGAGGGGACCCTGGACGAGCCCGTCGGGGAGGCCCAGGCGGCGATCGGCTGGTCGGGGTACAGCTGGGGATGCGGCGGGAGCTGCGAGCTCAACCTGGGGACGGACGTCGACCGGACGTGTTTCCTCGCAGGCGTCTGGGGCAAGCTCGGGGCCAGCTCTCAGGCCGCGGTGCGCGTACAGCGGTCCGGCGGCGACTGGATCCTCGACGTCGATGCCGCCAGCGGCCAGAACCTGGGCGCCAACGCCGTGTGCGTCAACACGGCGGAGAACAGGACGGCTCAATTCACCTGGACCTGGGGACCGGGGGAGGGCCTGCCGACGAGCCTGGGATTCGGCACGTCGTCACGGCGGTGCTTCCTCACGCAGGTGATCAGCGACGGCGCGTTCAGGTTCAACAACTGGATCACGGACTACGCGAGGGTGCGAAAGGATGCCTCGGGCGAATGGTTCCTCGAGGGCGTCAGCACCACGGGCGTGGATACCCCGGTGACGGCCACGGTGAAGGCCATCTGCGTGGACGTGCCGCAAAACTACGGTGCATGGCAGTGGCTCGCCGGCAACAACCATCGCATCGATCCTCTGGCGAGCAATTCGGTCGGCGGGGTGGCGTGCGGCATGACAGGGCTGGGCGGGCCCTTCACGTCGAACAACTGGACCGATGGCGTCTGGCTCGAGTACAATCCAACGACGCTCGACTGGGAGCAGCACACCGTCAACAACAAGACGGCCTGGTCTCAGTGCGTCCGGTGACCGGCACGGCGGCGCCGCCGCCCCTGCATGTGCGGTCGTCTGCGGGGGCGAGCGTCCCCCGCGCCTCCACGCCCACGCGGCGGCTCGGCGTCTTCACGGCGCCTCTCGGACGCGCGCTGTGATGTAATGGGCCGTGTCCACCCCCCAGGGCAGCGGCTGCCCGGGGGATAACCCGCGGTGAGCCCTTGAGCGCCTCTCCTCCCAAAGCGACGATCGCCGTCCTCGAGCGGAACCGCGTCGTCGGCCAGCGCATCGCCCGCGCGATGTCCGCTGCCTCCGGCCTGCAGGACGTCCCCGTCGCCAGCGATCCCGCCGAGCTGCGCGCCCGGCTGTCCGAGCGACCCCTGCTGCTCGGCTGCGACGCCGCCGATCTCGACCTCGCGCTCGAGTGGGCGGCCGAGCGGTACCCCAGCATGCACCTGCTCGTGTGGACCTCGGGCAGCACCGACGCGATCCTCCACGCCGCCCTGAAGGAGCCCCGCCTCTCCAGCATCGTCGGCTGGCCGAGCTTCGCCTCCATGCCGCGGCCCTGGGAGATCGCCCTCGCCGCCCGCCGCATCCTCAAGCCGCTCGCCCTGCCGCCTCGGCTCTCCGACCTGCTCTCCTGGGGCGCCACCATCGTGAAATGGCGCCCCCGCACGAGCGACGACCGCGACCGCACCGTCGCCGAGGTCGCGCACTGGGCCGAGCGCTCCGGCGCCCCCGCGCGGGTCGCCGAGCGGATCGCCGCCCTCGCGCACGAGCTGCTCATGAACGCCATGTACGGCGCCCCCGTCGACCGCCGCGGCCGCCCCCGCTACGCGCACGACAGGCGGCGCGACCTCGTGCTCGAGGAGAACGAGATCCCCACCCTGCGCCTCGGCACCGACGGCGCGTACCTCGCCCTCCAGGCCCACGATCCGTTCGGCGGCCTCCGGCGACACCACGTCTTCGAGGGCATCACCCGCGGCCTGAGCGCCCGCGGCGCCGACTCGACAAGCGCCCCCGTGCTCGACACGTCGCGCGGCGGCGCCGGGCTCGGCATGCTCAAGATCTACGCGGCCGGCGCCGTGCTGGTCGTCGACGTCTCGCCCATGGCCTCGACCATGGTCACGTCCTTCTGGGACCTCGACGTCAACCCGCGCGAGTTCCGCTCGCTCCCGGCGTCCCTCCACTTCTTCGAGCGCTCCACGCCGGCGATGGAGACGCTGGAGCGGACCGGGTGGTGACGCCCGCGCTCGCCGCGCGCGGCGCAAGAGGACAACGAGCCGGCCGAGGCGGGCGCCATGGCTGAGATCGATCCGCTCCTCGCGCGGCAGCTCAGGCGCCTCGGGCTCGAGGACCTCGACGCGCCGCCCGACAAGGAGACCTGGCACAAGGTGGTCGCGCGCATCAGCGAGCACTACCGCCACGTCGCCGACGATCGGAACCTGCTCACCCGCTCGCTCGACCTCTCCACGAACGAGATGGGCGCGCTGCACCGCCAGCTCCTGGCCGAGCGGGACCGCCTGCGCAGCGTCGTCGTGGCCATCGGGGACGCGCTGACCATCTTCCACGACGCCGCGAGCTCGCAGGTCGAGCCGTCGCGTCCGATCGAGGTCGGATCGACGATCTCCACGGCCAAGCGGCGCTTCGCGTCGAAGCTCGGCGAGCTCTTCTCCCTGAGCAGCGCGGCGCCCGGCGGCGCGACCCAGGCCGCGCCTGGCAGCGCGACCCAGGCCCCCGCCGGCCAGGACGCCGCAGGCGCGAGCGGCTCGGACGAGGCCATCAACGAGGTCCGCGTCCAGCTCGTCGCGCTCGGGGACCGGCTGGTGCAGCTGCTCTACGACACGGCGGAGAAGGCGTCGCTGAAGAAGCAGCTCGAGGTCGCGCGCGCCGTCCAGCAGATGCTCGTGCCGAGCGAGGACGTCATCGAGCGGCCCTCCCTGCGGCTCGCCAGCCACTTCCAGCCCGCGGCGGAGTGCGGCGGCGACTGGTGGACGTTCCACGATCTGCCGGACGGCAGGCTGCTCACCGTCGTCGGCGACGTGACCGGGCACGGCATCTCGTCCGCGATCATCACGGGGGCGGCGAAGGCCGCCTGCGACGTCGTGCGCACGTTCGCGCGCGAGGCGATCAGCCCGGCGCAGCTGCTGCGGGTCATGAACTGCTCGATCTTCGAGGCGGGGCAGCAGAAGTTCCTGATGACGTGCGCGGCGTGCATCTTCGACCCCGGCGCCGGCTCGATGACCCTCGCGAACGCCGGGCACCCGTTCCCCTACCTGGTCAGGAACAACGCGATCCGGCAGCTCGCCGCGCAGGGCGAGCCGCTCGGCGCGGCGAGCTCGGCCGAGTACACGTCGAGCACCGTCGCCCTGGAGGGCGGCGACGCGCTCCTCTGGTTCACCGACGGCGTGACCGAGTGCGAGAACGAGTCGAGCGAGCAGTTCAGCGAGAAGCGGCTGCGATCGCTCTTCCAGAGCGTGGCCGCCTGCGCGCCCGAGGAGGCGAGGGACGCGATCGTCGCGGCGGTGTCCAGGTTCCGCGGCGAGCGCGCCCTCGACGACGACGTGACGCTCGTCGTGGCCCGCGTGCGGTAGCCGACCCCGAGGACGGCGCCGCAGATCCCCCAGCGCGCCCTCGCCGCGGCCTCCACCCCGGTCGAGCTCCGCCTCTCACGGAGGTACGGCGTCCCGCGCTGCTGCGCGCAGCACCCCGCGAGCGCGACCCGATCGCCCTTCATTTGCCGCTGATGAACTCATAAGCACCGATGTCCCAGCCGGGCCCCTGGGGCCGAGCGACCCCGTCCAGATCGATGAGCACAGGGACGGCCGTTCCGCTGTCGATGGCCGGGGATCCTTGCCTCAGGTGGAAATCGGCGACGTTCGGGTTTTCGAAGAGCTCCGTCGGAGAGGCGATCAGCGAGTTCCTGTCGTAGCCGAGGCTCTGCCACGTGCTCAGGTTGATTATCGATCTGCCGCCGTTCGCGCTGAAGCGGTCCACGACGACGTTGTAGTCGCTCTCGAAGCCGTCGATGTCGGGCTGGTAGATCAGGATGGATCCCCTGTCGGCCCGCGGTGTGTAGAGGATGTTGTTCTTGATCTTGTTGCCGACCGGATCGGAGATGTTGCCCCTCGAGCGCGGCATGTTGAACACCCAGCGGCTGCCTTCCGCCATCACGATCGTGTTGTTGTAAACCTGGTTGCGGCTCGACCCCTCCGACCCGTCTATCGCATAGAGCGAGATGCCGCTCGCGTGGTTCTCGTAGAGCAGATTGTTCCTGAACATGCTGTCGCTGACCCCATCGCAGTTGATCGCCGAGGCCCCGGCCATGCCGTTTTCCCAGATCTCGTTCTGCTCGACGGTGGCGCCGGTGATGACGCCGTCGCCCGGCGTGAACCTCCTGTCGCCGTTCATGTGAACGCCAGCGGACGCGTTGTGATGGAGGAGGTTGCCGCGGATCAGGGGGCGATCTCCGCTGTTGCTGGTGTACACCCCATGCTCGCCGTTGAAGGCGGATTCGTTGTGCTCGATCACCGCATCGTCGCTGAACGCGGTAAATATGCCCGTCCGGCCGTTGTTGTGGACATAGCAGTACCTGACGGTGATGTCGCTTGTGCCGCGTAGATCGACGCCGGATCTGGGCGCGCCCGTCAGCTCGAAGCCCTCGATGATCCAATGGCTCACCGTGCCGCCAAAGAGCTCGACTTCGATGTGGCTTTCGTGTCTGTTCGCAGTCCCCAGCTCAACGATCGTGACGCCGGGCTCGGCCCTCAGGGTCTTTCTCCCTGCGCCCGGCGCCCCCGACTCCCCGATGCGACAGCCCTGACAGAGCCCGGGGCGCACGATGATCGTGTCGCCGTCATTGATGTTGTCGACGGCGAATTGAAGCGTCTGCCATGGGTCGTCCACTCCGCCCTCCCCGGCGTCATCGCCGAGCTCGCAGTCGACATAGTAAGTTGCCGCGAGGGCGCCCCTCTGAACCAGGAACGCTGTAGTCAATGTCAGCAAGAGGATCGTTGGTTTCATCCTGGTGCTCCTCTCTGTGCTGGAGATCGAAGCCGCCGTTTGAGGCGTGAGCTGACGTCTCCGCGAGTGGATAAGTGTTCGCCTTCGGCGCTATCCAGCGTCGAGGGATACGGCGAGTCGGGCCGCAATGATGGAATCCGGAAAAGGCGTCGGCAATCCAAATTCGCGAATTTCGTCGCGTGACTGACCGTCGATGACAGAGCGGCTTCGACGCTCAACTCATGATCTCATCGCAGGCGCCGGCGCACGTCCCAGACCGACGATCGGCGCTACGTGGTGGACGTGATCCCAGGCGCCAGCGTGGGTGGTTGGGATGTTCCAGAACCGAGTGAAGCCGTTGGGTTTGTTGGCTTTGTCGGTGGCTCAGCGGATCACGCTCTGGGTGTCATGCCGACCGCCGGCCGTCGGTCGAAGATTGTTTTGACCGATCGGAAACGCTCTGCGCCGGCCTTCCTCGAGCGTGCTCGACGAATCGATCGCCATCGAGCATGGCGAAGCGCTGGCCCCCTGCTCCCGGTCATGTGCGCCCAGGAGGGAGGCACGTTTCAGCGGTCGCCGTCGAACCAGGCCCGTCAGCCCGCCGCGCCGAGCCCAGGCGCCGCGCCGAGCGCCGGACGCAGCAGGCGGATGAGCGAGCTCCACCGTCACGTCGCGACGCCCGTCGTCGCCCGCGTGCTGTAGCCTGGGGGCGAGGAGCCCCATGATCCTCGAGACCTTCCACTACGATCGGGACACCAAGAAGTGGTCCGTGCGGGTGCTGCCGGTGCTCGACAGCGAGCGGACGCTGGTGCTGGCGTTCGGGGCGCCGGAGCTCCTCGACGACCCCGGGGCGATCCGCGAGCTGCGGCGGGCGTACCCGCGGTCGCACATGGTGGGGTGCTCGAGCGCCGGGGAGATCGCGGGCACGTCGGTGCGCGACGGGACGCTGACGGTGGCGGTGGCGCGGTTCGAGCGGACGACGCTCGCGACGGCGCAGGTGGAGGTGGCGAGCGCGCCTGCGTCGTTCGCCGCGGGGCAGGCGCTGGCGCGCAAGCTGGAGCGGCCGGGGCTGCGCGGGGTGCTCGTGCTGTCGGAGGGGCTCGGGGTGAACGGCAGCCAGCTGGTGCGCGGGCTGAACGCGGTGCTGCCGGAGTCGGTGGTGGTGACCGGGGGCCTGTCCGGGGACGGGACGCAGTTCAAGCGGACGTGGGTGTGCGCGGGGGACGTGGTGCGCAGCGGGCTCGTGGCGGCCGTGGGGCTGTACGGCGAGCACGTGGTGATCCAGCACGGGTCCAAGGGGGGCTGGGACAAGTTCGGGCCGGAGCGCGTGGTGACCCGCTCGGAGGGCAACGTGCTCTACGAGGTCGACGGCCGCCCGGCGCTCTCGCTGTACAAGGAGTACCTCGGGGACAAGGCGGCGGAGCTGCCGGCGTCGGCGCTCCTGTTCCCGCTGGCGTTGCGCGCGACGGCGCAGGACGAGAAGGCGCTGGTGCGGACGGTGCTGGCGGTGGACCACGACGCGCAGTCGCTGACGTTCGCGGGGGACGTGCCGAGAGGGCACCTGGTGCAGCTGATGAAGGCGGACTTCGAGCGGCTGATCGGGGGCGCGGAGCAGGCGGCGAGGGCGGCGAACGAGGCGGGAAGGGCGGGCGGGGACAGCGCGCTGGCGATCGCGATCAGCTGCGTGGGGCGCCGGATCGTGCTGGGCGACCGGACCGAGGAAGAGGTCGAGGCGGTGGCGGACGTGCTGCCGAAGGGCACGCAGGTGACGGGGTTCTACTCGTACGGGGAGATCTCGCCGTACGCGACCGGCCACTGCGACCTGCACAACCAGACCATGACCCTCACCGTGCTCTCCGAGGCGCCCACGCCGCTCGCCAGGAGCGAAGGCCCGCGGGAGCGAAGGCCGCGCGCCGCGAAGCGGGCGCCGGCCGTGGCGGCGCGCGTCGTCGCGCAGCCGGCCGGCGGGATGGCGGAGTTCGAGGAGCTCGAGATCGCGTCGGACTCGACCTTCACGTCCGAGACCTCCTTCGACGCGCCGGCGTCGGCGTCGAGCGCGACGCCCGGGCCGTCGCCGCTGTCGCCGGGGCGCGAGGGCGAGGAGCCGCGGCCGACCATCCGGGTGCCGCCGAACGGCCGCAGGGCGTCGCGCCCGCAAAGCGCCGAGCCCGCCTCGGGGCCGGTCTCGTCGGGGCACAGCCCCACCACCGTGGACCGGCCGCCGCCCGCCGCCTGGGCGCACCGCGCCGCGCCGACGCGGAGCGTGCCGCCCGCCGGCGCCGCCGGCCGCCTCGACAGCCTCGCGTTCGATCGGCGCACGATCGGCGACGTCCTCGTCGTCCGGCTCGCCGGGCGCATGACCGAGGCGTTCAAGGGGGCGGCGCTCGCGCGGGAGCTCGAGGGCAAGGTCCTGCTCGACCTCGCCGGCGTCGAGCGGATCACGTCGTTCGGCGTCCGCGAGTGGCTCCAGATGATCCATGCGGCCCAGCCGCGCCTCCGCGCCCTCTACCTCGCCCGCTGCTCCGAGCCGGTCATCAACCAGCTCAGCATGATCCGGCGGTTCGCCGGCAACGGGCGGGTCGTCTCGTTCTATGCGCCGTACTGCTGCGAGTCGTGCGGCGCCCAGTTCGAGCGCCTCGTCGACTGCGCCCACGACGCGGCCTCGCTCGCCGAGGGCAAGCCGCCCGACGCGGTGTGCCCCCGCTGCGATGGCGCCGGCGCCTTCGACGACGACGCGGAGACGTATTTCGGGTTCGTCGCCCAGCACGGCGCCGGCGCGATCCCGCCGGAGGTGCGCGAGATCCTCCACGAGCTCGAGAGGGCCGACGAGCCCGCCGTCGGCGACGTGGTGGAGAAGTCCGTCGAGGGGCGCGTCACGCGCTTCAAGGTGGGCAGCAAGCTGACCGCGACGATCCGCTGGAGCCGCATCATCGACGGCCTCGAGGGCCAGGTCGTCTTCGATCTGAGCAGCGTCCCCGCGGTCACCGCCGACGGCGCGGCGCGCTTCGAGTCGGCGCTCCGCAAGCTCGACGGCGCCGTCGAGGCGATCCGCATCGAGGGCTGTCCCCGGCTGCTCGCCGAGCGCACGGCGGGCCCCTCGTGGCCCGAGCTCGCGCGGATCGAGTCCGCGGTCGTCGAGGGCCGCTGCGCGTCCTGCAGCGCGACCCGGACGGTGCTCGTCGAGGTCGATCGGCACGCCCCCCTGCTCCGCGGCGGCCAGGACCCGAGCGTCACCTGCAAGCGCTGCAACACGCCGCTCGCCTTCGACGGCTCCCGCTCGCTGCTCTACGTCCTCGGCGCCCACGCGACGCGCGCCCCCTCGGTCCCGCCGCCGCCCGCTCTGCCTGCGGCGAGCTCGCAGCAGCAGCCGGCCGCGGCGCCCCGGTCGCAGCAGCACGGCGCGGGCGCCGCCGCGCCGCAGCAGCGCGGCGCGGGCGGCAACGCGGCGTTCCTCGCGTTGCTCGGCGGGGTGGCGCTCGCGGCCGCCGGCTTCGCGGCGTGGCGCGGCGGCGTCGGCCCCGCCGCGCCAGGGGCCTCGGCGGCGCCCGCTGCTTCGGCAGCGCCCGCGGCCTCGGCGGCCCCAGCGGCCTCGGCGGCGCCCGCGGCGGAGGCGCGCGCGCCGGCGCCGCCCGCGAGCGGCCCCGGCACGGCGGGCTGGTCGGTCATGGACGACCTCCCGCCCGCGTGGGTGGAGCGGCCGTTCGTCGTCGAGGGCGAGAGCGTGCTCGTCGTCGGCCGCGGCGGCCCCGCGGCGAGCGAGTCGGGCGCGCTCGCGGCGGCGCGCAACGGCGCGATCGAGCGCCTCACGTCCGGCCTCGCCGCGGAGCTCGCGGGCTCTCCCGCGGCCGAGCTCCTCGTCGCGCAGCCGCCGGCCGAGGCCAGGGCGGCGCAGCGCGCGGAGATCGTCGAGCGCATCGCCGGGCGCTTCCTCGCGCAGGTCGGAGCCTTCGCGACGCCCGAGCGCGTGGACGCCGTCGTGCGGCGGGAAGGCGACGGCGTGCTCGCCTTCGCGCGGTACAGGCTGTCCCGGCAGAGCTTCGACGCGGCCGCGGAGCTCTACCGCCAGACGGCCACGTTCCAGGGGCTCACCGTGGCGCGCTTCTTCCCGCAGCTCGAGGCGCGGGTACGCACCTCCGGCGAGCTCGTCGTCGTCGCGGCGGAGCGCCCGCAGCGCGGCGCGGATCCAGGGATCGTCGCGGGGGACATCGTGCTCTCGGTCAACGATCGCCCCGTCCATTCGGTCGAGATCTTCGGGAAGGCCGCGGCGGACGCGTGGGCGCGCGCGCCGGCCGGTGGTACGATGACCCTCCAGATCGAGTCGCGCGGTGAGCGCCGCAGCGTGAGCTTCGCGAAATCCCAGGCCGAAGGCCCTCGATGAGCACCATGACCGCCCGCCGCGCTCCTGGAGAAGTGACGCCGCCGGCCCGAGCGATGGAGGTGGTCGAATGACCGAGCGCCACGCCGCCGGCCCCATGAGCGTCGGCTCGCGCCACCCCACCACGCTCGGCAGGTACAGCCTGATCAAGAAGATCGGCATGGGCGGCATGGCCGAGATCTGGGTGGCCTCCGTCGCGGGCATCTCGGGCGTGAGGAAGATCTGCGTGGTCAAGCGCATCCTCCCGCACCTCGTCGACAGCCCCGAGTTCGTGCGGATGTTCCTCGACGAGGCGCGCATCGCCGCCACCCTGGACCACCCCAACCTCGTCCAGATGTACGACATCGAGGACGTCGACGGCGTGCCGGTCATCGCGATGGAGTACCTCCACGGCGAGGATCTCAGGACCGTCCGGAAGTCGCTCCGGTCGGCGAACCGGCGGATGCCGATCGAGCACGCGATCACCATCGCGGCGGGCATCGCGGCCGGGCTCCACTACGCGCACGAGAAGGTCGGCTTCGACGGCAAGCCGCTCGACATCGTCCACCGCGACGTGTCCCCGCACAACGTGATCGTCACCTACGACGGGGCCGTGAAGATCCTCGACTTCGGGATCGCGAAGGCGACGAACCGCGTCAACGAGACGCGCGACGGCGCGCTCAAGGGCAAGGTCCCGTACATGTCGCCCGAGCAGTGCACGAGCGAGCACCTCGATCGCCGGAGCGACATCTACTCGGTCGGCCTCCTGCTCTACGAGATGTCGACGGGGAGCCGGATGTTCCGGCGCGGCGCCACCGAGTTCGAGCTGATGCGGGCGATCGTCGAGGACCCCGTGCTGCCGCCGAGCGAGGTCTGCGCCGACTACCCGCCGGGGCTGGAGCGCATCCTGCTCAAGTGCCTGGAGCGGGATCGGGAGAAGCGGTACGCGACCGCGAGGGATCTCCAGATCGACCTCGAGGCGTTCGCCCGGGAGGAGCGGCTCGCCACCTCGGCGCTCGCCCTGTCGTCGTTCATGTCGGAGCTGTTCGGCCAGCGCGTGGAGGTGTGGCGGGGCGCGCTCGCCTCGGGGGCGGACCTCGAATCGCACGTCGTCGAGAAGCAGGAGGCGATACAGAACGAGGACTCCTTCGCGGGCGCGCTCGACGCCGTGGGCGGGGCGCCGCAGGCCGCCGAGACCGGCCGCCCCGGCGGGGCCGCCACGAAGCTTTCGGCGCCGCTCTTCGCGGCGTCGCGGCCCGACGCCGCGGGGGATCTGGACACGCCGCCGCGATCCAGGAGGCTCCCCGCGCTGTCGCTCGCGGACGCCGGCCCCGGGGCGGAGCCCGAGGGGGCGCACGGGCACGGGCCGCGGGCCCTCACGGTGACCAAGCGGAGGCTGGGCAGCCTGCTGATCGTCTCGCTGTCGGGGCGGATGACCGAGGAGCTCCAGGGCCTCGCGGTCGCGCGCGGCATCTCCGGCCGCGTGCTCTTCGATCTGGGCGGGGTGCAGCGGGTCACGTCGTTCGGCGTGCGCGAGTGGATGGCGATGCTGGCCGAGGTGTCGCGGAGCGCGTCCGAGATCTACATCGGCCGCTGCACCGAGCCGATCGTGAACCAGATCAGCATGATTCGCCGCTTCTTCGGGGACGGGCGCGTCGTGTCGTTCTACGGCCCGTACCGGTGCGAGCGCTGCGGCGCTGCCTTCGATCGGCTGTTCGACTGCGACAGGGACGCGCACCTCGTCAGGACGCACGAGCCGCCCGCGAGCCCCTGCCCGCGCTGCGGCGCGGCGGCGGTGTTCGACGACGACGCCGAGAGCTACTTCGCGTTCGCGGCGAGCCAAGCGGGGATCGATCTGCCGGCGGACGTGCGGGCGGCGCTCGACGAGCTCGCGCGGCTCGACGCGGGGACCCACGAGGCGATCGAGAAGACGGTCGACGAGCGCGGGACGCGCATCCGCGTGCGCTGCAAGCTCGACGCGCACGTGCGGTGGAAGCGCGCGCTCGACGGGATCGAGGGGGCGCTGGTGCTCGATCTCGCGGGCGCGGCGGGGGTGACGTCCGAGGGCGCGAGGGCGCTCGCGCTGTCGCTCCGCGCGCTGGGCGGCGAGGTGACGTCGATCCAGATCGAGGGCTGTCCCGTGGTGCTGCTCGAGCACCTCGCCTCCGAGAGCCCCCCGCTGCGGGCGGAGGTGGTCTCGGCGATCGTCGAGGGCACCTGCGAGCGGTGCAACGCGCCCCGGCAAACGCTGCTCGACGTGAACGAGGCCGCGCACGCCGCCCGCGAGGACCGGGAGCCGTACGTGCCGTGCAAGCGGTGCAACGCGCCGCTCGCGTTCCCGTGGCTCCGGCCGGCGCTGAGGCGCCTCGGCGCCGCGCCGGAGCCGACGCCGACGCTCGCCGGAGCGCCCGAGCCGGCGACGAAGCGCTCTGCCGCGGGGGGGCACGTGACGACGGCGGGGGCGGGCGCAGGGGCAGGGGCGCCCGCAGGCGCAGCGGCGCCGGCGGGGGCGGGCGCGGGCGCAGCGGCGCCGGCAGCGGCGCGCGCGGGCGCAGCGGCGCCGGCGGGGGCGTCTCCGCCTGCCGCGGCCGTCTCGGCGGCCCGCGGCTCCAGCTCGCGCGGGGTGCTCGCGGCGTTCGCGGCGGGAGCGCTGCTCGTCCTCGCCGTGGCCTTCGCCTACCAGGGCCGGGGACGCCCGCGCACCGCCGCCGGGGCGGACCCGCCGCCCGCGCCGAGCTCGGGGTGGCGCGCGGCGCCGCCGGCCGAGGAGAGCCCTCCGTGGATGGACCGGCCGTTCACCGCCGAGGGCGACGCGATCTTCGTGGTCGGCGAGGGCTCGGGCGCTAGCCGAGAGGCGGCGCTCGCGGTCGCGCGCGCCGACGCGATCTCCCGGCTCGCGAGCAACGTCGTGCCGGCGCTCGCGGGGTCGCAGGCCTACGGCTTCATCCAGGCGCACGGCGGCGGCGCGCGCCGCGCCGGCATGGCGGAGGCCGAGGCGAGCCGCTACCTGAAGCAGGTCGGCGCGTTCGCCACCCCCGAGCGCGTCGACGCGCGCTTCCAGGAGCGCGGCGGCGCGGTGGCGGCCGTCGCGCGCTACCGCATGCGCAAGGAGAGCTTCGACGCGGCCGTGCAGAGCTACCGGAGGACGGTCAGCGCGCTCGGGCTGACCGCGGCGCCCCTCTTTCCGCTGCTCGAAGGCGCGCTGAAGACGAGCGGAGACGCCGTCGTGGTCGCCGTGGAAGACCGCGGCCCCGCCGCGGCCGCGGGCGTCCGCGTCGGCGACGCGGTGGTCGCGATCAATGGCCGGCCGCTCGTCAGCTTTGAAGCGATGCGTCATGCGCTGCCGAGCGCGCAGGAGGGCGCCACCCTCGAGCTCACGCTCGAGTCGGGCGGCGCGCGGCGGACGATCGCGATCAAGAGGCCGAGCGGGGCGCGGGAAGGGGGCTGAGCCAGGGCGGGCCGCGCCGCCGTGGTGCGCTCCCGCGAGCGGCGCGGCGCGCGGTGAGGGCGTCCGCGACATCGCGCCGCGCCGGCACGCGAACGCCGCGCCGGCCAGCAGAGGGGCAGAGGAGCGTCGCTTCCTCGGCATCGGCTGTCCGGCCGGCGATCGCCTGCGCTATGCTGGCTGCCGCGGCGCGGCGCTCTCGGTCGGAGGTTTCGAACATGCGCGGCCTGGAAGAGATCGAAGGGCTGGAGGCCGGAACCCTGATCGCCGGCAAGTACCGCGTGGACCGGCTGCTCGACAAGGGCGCGATGGGCGCCGTCGTCGCCGCGACCCACGTCGATCTCGACGAGCTCCGGGCGATCAAGGTGCTGCTGCCGGCGACCGCGGCCGATCCGGAGATGTGCGGGCGCTTCCTGCAGGAGGCGCGGATCGCGTCGCGGCTCAGGAGCGAGCACGCGGTCAAGGTGCACGACGTCGGGCGGCTCGAGAACGGGCTGCCGTACATGGTGATGGAGTTCCTCGACGGCCGCGATCTCCGGGTCATCCGCAAGCAGCGGGGCCCGCTGCCGGTGGAGGAGGCGACGCTCTACGTCATCCAGGCGTGCGACGCGCTCGCGGAGGCGCACGCGCTCGGGCTCGTGCACCGCGACGTGAAGCCGGCCAACCTCTTCCTGACGCACACGCGCGAGGGGACGCCGTGCATCAAGGTGCTCGACTTCGGCGTCTCCAAGGTGTCGCAGGCGGCGCTCCTCGGCGTCGCCGAGATGCGGACGAGCACGGGCCAGATGCTGGGGACGCCCCACTACATGCCCCCCGAGCAGATGCGCGGGCAGCGCGACGTCGACGCGCGCGCGGACATCTGGGCGGTCGGGTCGCTCCTCTACGTGCTGCTCACCGGCCGGTATCCCATGCACGCGCGCTCCGTCCAGACGGTCTCGCTCGTGCTCGGGGGCAAGTTCGTGCCGCAGCTGCCGTCGAAGGTCTGCCGCGGGCTCTCGCCGGACATCGATCCGATCATCATGCGGTGCCTCGAGCGGGATCGCGACAGGCGCTGGCCCGACCTGGCGGAGCTCACGCTGGCGCTCCGCCCGTTCGCGCCGCCCGCAGCGCAGCCGCTCGTCGACCGCATCCAGCGCATCCTGCGCGGGAGCCTGCGCGACTCGCTGTCCGGGGTGCGCCCCGGCGTGGACGGCGTCGACGCGGGGGAGCGCGGCTCGATCCCCACCACCATGGGCTCCGGCCCATCCACCGGCGGCATGGCGATCGAGCTTCGCCCGGAGCTGCCGCCTCCCGTGTTCCCCGCGGCTCCCGAGGAGGCGGATCCGGTGGAGCGGAGCGAGGCCATCACGGTGTCGGACCGCTCGCGCGCCCGGGAGGAGACCGACCTGGTGGAGCGGAGCGAGGCCATCACGGTGTCGGACCGCTCGCGCGCCCCTGCGGAGGCGGATCCGGTGGAGCGGAGCGAGGCCGTCACGGTCTCGGAGCGCCCTCGCGCCCGGGCGGAGGCCAGCCCTGCGGAGCGGAGCGAGGCGGCGACGGTCTCGGGCCGCCCGCGCGCCCCTGCGGAGGCCGATCCGGTGGAGCGGAGCGAGGCCGTCGCGGTCCCGGGCCACGCGGGCGTCCGGGCGGAGGCCAGCCCTGCGGAGCGGAGCGAGGTGGCGACCGGCTCGGACCGGCCGCAGCCCCGGGTGGAAGCCGGCCGTGTCGGGCTCGGCGCGGCCGGCTCAGCTCCGGAGAGGGCGCGCGTCGAGGAGGACGCCGACGAGACGACGCTCGCGGACACGCTCCGGCGGCTGCGCTCGCCCTTCAGGGCGGGCTTCGTCCTGGCGGCGGTGGCGGCGGCGATCGTCGTCGCGCTGCTGGCCAGCGGAACGCGGCCCGAGGAGCGGCCCGCGAGCGGGAGCCTCCCGAGCCCGGGCTCGCCCCCGGGGGGAAAGGGCGTTCCGGTCAGCGCTCCGCCCCGGTGACGCCGGAGACGGAGACTCCCGCCCTGCGGGCGCTCGGGGAGAGGCCCTCTCGGGACAGGCGGTGAGGTGGAGTCGACGTGTCGTGAGCGCGGAGCGGCGGGCCGCGCCGCGCGCGCGTCACTTGCCCTGCGAGATGACGCCGCAACCGATGCGGCCACCGGCGTTTCCGGCGGGCTGGCCGCCGTCATCCGCCTTCTCGTGGACGATGATGGCGCGGCCGAGGAAGGTGTTCGGAGCGCCCTCCTTGAGATTCGCGCCCTTGGCGATGATCTCATGGGTGCCGGTCCCATCGGCCTTGACCTCGATATTGCCGAGATCGCCGAGGTGGCGGGCCGCGGCGTCGGGGAGGCCGTGCGGGTGGTTCTCGGGGTTGTAGTGCGCGCCCGCGCTCTTCGCGTCCGGCGCGCTGCAATCGCCTGTCTCGTGCACGTGGACGGCGATCTTGCCCTTGGGAGCGCCCGAGACCTGGACGGCGACCTTCACGCCGCCCTCGACCTCGGTGAAGGTCGCCGTGCCCTTGAGCTTCGACTTGGTCCGCGCCTCGATGGGCACCGAGACGCTCACCGGCGGCGCAGGCGGCGCGGCCGGCGGCGCAGCGGCCTCCGGCGCCGCGGCGCCGGCCGGCGGGCTGGCCTCGGGCGCCGCGGCCGCGGGCGTCTCCGGCGCAGGCTGCGGCTGGGCGGGGACGTCGGGGACCGCAGGGGCCGGCTCGGGCGCGCCGCCACAAGCGGTGGCGCCCAGGACGAACGAGGCGAGCAGCGAGAGACGATAGGCCGGTTTCATCACAGCGGAGACCTCCAGGTTCGCGAGGCGTTGGACCTCCGCCGTCTCGTAGAGCGGTCCTGGCGAGCGATCAATCGGCGAACCCGACATTCGTCATGTGCGCCGGATCGAGGCGCGCCGGCGCGCGGCCAGCGCCGCTCGCGCCGGCCCTCGGCGCCATGGGCAGCGCGCGCCCGACCCTTCGACAGCGACGAGCGAGGCGCGGAGTCCGCCGCCGCGCCTCGCCGAGCTCAGCGGCGCGCGCTCACTGCGCGGGCGGGCAACCGATGGGCCCGGTGCCGATCACGACGTCATCGATCCACATCGAGCGGGCGGAATCCGCCTGATAGGACTCCCAGCCGAGGCCGATGCTGTCGAACGCCGGCGCCTTCCACGTGTAGTTCGCCTCGTTGTTGGCGCAGCCCTGGCCCGTCCCGGACACCTTGAGATCGGCCAGCTCCTCGCCATTGAGCCAGAAGCGCATCTCGTTCTTCGGCCCGTCGAAGCTGAACTCGACGCAGGTCCATGCGCCGGTCGGGACCACGGTCGTCTCCTCCGCGTGGTGCCAGCAGTCCGTCTGCGGTCCGGTCTTCGGGTCGCTCCAGTACCCGGGCGTATCGTAGTTCGCCATGAGCTGGCTGCCCGCCGTGACCGGGTGCTGCCCGCCGTAGCGATACTGTGCCGCGTAGGGCATTCCCTCGAAATCGCTGCCAGGAATGGTCCCTGAACCGTCGATGATGGTCCAGTGCACATCCCCCGTCGGCGCAGCCTCGAGGAAGAGCATCATGCGACCATGAATGACGTTCGCCTCGGTGGGCAGGGCGTCGGCGTCCGTGAACTTGATCATGGCCGACTTGTAGTTGCTGTCTCCCGTGCTCGCGGGCGTGGTCACCTTGATGGACTTGGCGCCGCTGTAATGCTTCGTCGTGTCGACCGACACGGTGGAGCCCGCCATGGCCGTGTAGACCGTCCACGCGCCCAGCTTCTCGCCGTTCGCGGCCTGGCCCTCGTACGACTCGAAGTCGTCGCAGAGCAGCGCCGCGCAGGCCGAGCCGCCGCCGTTCCCCCCGCCCTCGCCGGCGCCGCCGCCGCCCGTGGCGCCGCTGCTGGTGGTGGTGGTGGTGCCGCCGCCCTCGCCAGCGCCGCCGCCGCCTGTGGCGCCGCCGCTGGTGGCGCCGCCGCCCGTACCGGTGGTCGAGGACGACGACGTCGGCGTGCCACCATCGTCATCCGAGCACGCAACCGCGCCCGCCGCAAAGGTCGCGAGCAGGCCAAGCAAAGTAACGCTAATTCGAAGATTCATGTTCGTTTCCATCCTCCGCGGCGACTATTGCACGAGGTCATCGCGTGGTTCAAGAACGAACGTTTTCGGCGGATCGCACGATCCAGGCGCTCGAACTCGAATGGCCCCGGCGGTGCGGGGCAACACGAAAAGGCCCGGGAGCAGCCTTGAACAGCCAGCCTATCGGGCCGGGAGCGAGCGTGAACGTTCAACCGCCGTCCGCCCCGCTACCCTCTGCGCCTGCGCCCGCCAACATCGCCTCCGGCGAGATCGCATAGAGCCTCTCCTCTCCCTGCTTTCCCCGGATCCGCACCAGCGCGGGCATCGCTTCTCCCGGGCTCCCGGCCGCGGTGAACGTCGCCTCATCCATCAGCAGGCCGCCGGCCTTCGCCTGCGCCTGAATCCGAAACGCGGTGTTCACACGATCGCCGATGATGGTGAACTCCCGCCTGCCGCTCGACCCGATGCTCGCCAGGAGGACGGGCCCTGTCGAGAGCCCGAGCCGCGTCGGGAAGGCGGGTCGGCCCTGCGAGCGCTGGTGTTCGTTGAAGGCCGCGATGCTCCGCTGGATCCGCTGCGCCGCCGCGAGCGCGTCACTCGCGCCCCGGAAGAACGCGAGCATGCCGTCGCCAACGTACTTGTCGACCTCGCCCGCGTGGTCGTAGACGATCTGCGCCACCGTGGCCATGTAGAGGCTGAGATCCGCTATCAGCGGCCCAGGCTCCTCGCTCTCCGAGAGCCGCACGAACTCCTCGATGTCGCTGACCAGCACCGTCAGCACCTCGCGCGCGGGCGGGCTCGGCCGGTTCGACGACACGCTCTCCTCGATGCTCTCCCACGCGCGGTCGGACAGGTAACCGCGCAGCGCCGCCTGCATCTGGCGCACCTGCGCGTAGCGCTCCTCGAGCTCCCTCCGCTGCCGCTCGAGCTCCCGGCGCTGCCGGTGCAAGAGCAGCTGCGTCCCCACCCTGGCCAGCACCTCGCGCAGCTCGAACGGCTTCGTGACGTAATCGACGCCGCCCGCGTCGAACGCCATCACCTTGTCGCCGATGCCGGTCATCGCGCTCAGGAAGATGACCGGGATGTCCGCCGTCCCGAGATCCCCCTTGAGCCGGCGGCACACCTCGTAGCCGTCCATGTGGGGCATGCTCACGTCGAGCAGGATGAGGTCCGGAGGCGCCGCCGCCGCCGACATCAGCGCCATCGCGCCGCTGATCGCCGCCCGCACCTCGTAGCCCTGCGCCGTCAGCATCGAGGTCAGGAGCGACAGGTTCGCCGGCATGTCGTCCACGATCAGGATGCTCGGGGGCTCTTCCCTGGGGCGCTCCGGCCGCGCGCCCGGGGCCGCCCCGCGGGGGGCTGGCTTTGCGTCGGTGTCCGTCATGACGGCTCCTCCTCGTCGGCGCTCGATAGCGCCAAGATGCTGTCGAAGCGATACCCCCGCGCGAGCTCGGCCACAGCCCCCGCGAGATCCGCGTCCTCCGGCCGGAACCGATCGAGCGTCGCCTGGACGGCCTTCGCGTCGAGCCGCGTCGCCGCCCGCCGGAGGTCCTTGCGGAGCGCGGCGGGTAGCCCGGCCGCCGCCCGGGCGAGGTCGACCGCCGGCGCCCCCTGGGCAGCGCCGGGCTCGGCGGCGCGCTCCTCGTACTCGAAGCGGGCCCCGAGGTGCTTCGTCAGGAGGCCGAGGATGTCCGCGTCGCGGAACGGCTTGCTCACGAAGTCGTCGCACCCCGCCTCCGCCGCGAGCGCCCGGTTCTGCTCGAACGCGCTCGCGGTCATCGCCACGACGACCGTCTCGTGCCCCCGCGCGCTCGCCTTGATGCGGCTCGCCGCCTCGTAGCCGTCGAGCAGCGGCATGCGGAGGTCGAGCAGGACGAGGTGCGGCGCCCACGTCTCCCACTGCGCCACGGCGCCGAGCCCGTTGGTCGCGCTGCGCGCCTCGACGCCCACCGAGTCGAGCAGCTTGAGCAGGCAGTGGCGCACGTCCCACCGGTCGTCGACAACGAGCACGCGGTACCTCGGCTGGCCCGGCGAGAGCCCGACGGCCCGGAGTGCCCGCGGCGTCGCACCGCCGACGCGCGCGTCGGGCGCGTCGGCCAGCGACAGGCGCACGTCGAAGCGGAGCGTCGTCCCGCGGCCGACCTGGCTCTCCACCCGGATGTCGCCCCCCATCATCCGCACGATGCGCCGGCTGATGTGCAGGCCGAGGCCCGTGCCCTCGCGCGACTGGCGCCCGGTCGCGGTCTGCGCGAACGCCTCGAAGAGCTCCGCGAGCTCCGCCTTGGCCATGCCCCGGCCGGTGTCCGTCACCTCGAACGACACCCGCACCCGCCCCGCCGCCGCGCCGTCGTGCGCGCCTGTCGCGCGCCGCGCCGAGGCGCGCAGCGTGACCGACCCGCGCGGCGTGAACTTCAGCGCGTTGCCGAGCAGGTTGATCAGCACCTGCCGCAGCTTCCCTTCATCGCCGTGGACGTGCCGCGGCACGTCCTGCGCCCGCTCGACCCTGAGCGTGAGGCCCCGCTTCTGGGCCTCGACCGCGAACATCTCCGAGAGGCCCGAGAGCGTGTCGTGGAGGTCGAACTCGGCGTCGACGAGCGTCATGCGGCCGGCCTCGATCTTCGCCATCTCGAGGATGTCGTTGACGAGGCCGAGCAGGTGCTCGCCGCTCTTGCAGATGACCGCGAGGTTCTCGCGGTGCCGGTCGGCGAGCGAGGGGTCGCGCTCCACGAGCTGCGCGAAGCCGAGGATCGAGTTGAGCGGGGTCCTGAGCTCGTGGCTCATGTTGGCGAGGAACGCGCTCTTCGACCGGCTCGCGGTCACGGCCTCCTCCCTCGCCCTGCGCGCCTCCTCTTCGGCTCGCCGCGCCTCGGCGAGCTCCTCGCAGAGCCGCAGCGAAGCGGCGCGGCTCACCGCGAGCTCCTGCGCCTTCCGCTCGAGCTCGAGCTCGCGGGCGTGGAGCCGCCGGCGGAGCGCCCAGAGGGCGACCAGAAGGAGGGTCCCGACGACCACGGAGGCGGAGATCCCGACGACCTGCATTCGATGTGCCCCACCCGCCTCCTGCGCGGCGGGAAAGACCGGAGCGCCGATCCCGTCGGAAGGCACCGATCAGGTTACAGGAGTTCGGGGCAGCCCGTGGGGGCCCGATCGGGCGCGCCGCGCGGCTTTGGGCGGCGGAGCGGCGCGCTCGTCAGGCAGACCACGGAATCGACGGAGCCGCGCCGCGGCAGCGCGACGCGGCGGTCGGTTCTCCCCGGCGCGTTCACGCGTTATGGCGCGCCGCCGTCCGGCTTCGCTCGCCGCGGGGGTGTGACAACCTCATCGGTCGGCGGCGGGGCGGCGTCTCCGCGCGGCGGCGGGGCGGCGTCTCCGCGCGGCGGCGGGGCGGCGTCTCCGCGCGGCGGCGCCTCGCTGTCTGCCTGCGCCGGCGGCCGCCTGGGCGCGAGCGCGGGCTGGCGGAGGCCGCGCAGCGAGGCGAGCCGATCGACGAGGACGCCGGCCTCCTCGGCCGACAGCTTGACGCGCGCGTGGAGCGCCTTGCCCTCGGCCGCGATCGCGATGCGCTCGAGCACGGCGCCGAAGCCGATGAGCCGCGTCGCGAAGTCCGCCGCGCGCGTGTCTCGCGCCGCGCGCAGCTCCGCGCCGAGCGCGGCGCAGGGGGCCTCCGCGTCGCAGAGCACGGCGGCGTGGACGGCGATCTCCGGGCCGAGCGCGACGCTGGCGCCGCCGGAGAGCAGGGACGCCGCGGGCGATCGGCTGGAGCCGCTCAGCGCGAGCTCGCGCCCGATCTCGGCGCGCTGCTCGGGCGTGAGCACCACCGTGACGCGCGCCGCCCCCTCGCCCACGGCGCGGGCGATGTCGTCGTGCGCGGCGCTCGCGCCGACGCTCGCGGCGCGGCCTTCGGCGGCGTCGATCATGGCGCGCAGGTACGCGCCCCCGCCGAGCAGGATCGGCCCCCCGGGGCGCACGGCGATCTCGCCGTGGCCCTCGGCGCTCGAGTCCCGCACCGCGCGGAAGCTGCCGATCCCGGAGACGACCGGCCGCCCGCCGCGGGCCTCGATGACCTTGGAGGCGCACGCGAGCAGCGCCTCGTCCTGCACGGCGCCGGCCGCGACCAGCCCGAAGTCGCCGCCCTCGCCCGCCGCCGGGATGGCGATCGCGACCTCGGTCAACGCGGCCACCGGGTCGAAGCCGCACACGTCGCGCACCTTGCCGAGCCCCGGGATCTCGCGCTCCTCGCGCAGGAACGAGGCGAACGCGGGAGAGGCGCGCAGGGCCGGGAGATCGAGCGTGGCGACGAGCATCGCGCCGGCGGGCACGGCGTCGAGCGCGCGCGGCGCCGCGGGGGGGCTCTCCCGCCGGCGGCCGAGGAGCCAGGCGACGCCGCCGCCGAGCAGGACCCCGACGAGCAGGAGGACGAGGCCGTCTCTGGTCCGCGGCTGCACGCGCGACCCGTTAGCACACGGCCGCGGCGGACGCCCCGGCGGGCGCGTCGCGCGCGTCCCGGCGGGGCGGAGCATGGCGCTGCGCAAGGGCGCGCCCGTGCGCGGCGGCTACACGCCCTTGCGCGGCGGCGACCAGAGCGTCCCGCGGACGAGGTCGAACACGGGCACGGTCACGTTGAAATTCCAGCGCTTCATGAGCCGGGGGTCATGGTGCCTGCGATGGTGCTCGCGGAGCCGCGCGAGCCCCGGGATCCGGTACACCGGGCTGTCCGCCGGCAGGTGATACGCGAGGTGCAGCCACTCGTAGCTGACGAAGAACACCATCGCCGTCGCGAGGCCGAGCAGCGCCGCGTCCAGCGAGAACAGCGCGCCCGCCGCCGCGGCGAGAGGCAGCAGCGAGGCGAGGACGAGGAGCGCCGAGGCCGGCGGCGTCAGCACCAGCCAGAGCTCGCGGGCGCTCCGCAGCGCCATGTCGTCGGCGGTGAAGGCGAGGTGGTGCTCGCGCTCGTGCCGCTCGCACAGCGCGCCGAGCAGCGGCGCCCGCCGGTGCAGCACCGACCTGTGCGCCCACCACTCGAAGGCGAAGCCGAGCAGCAGGGTCGCCGGCACCGCGACGAGCTCGACGGCATCGACGGCGTCGAGGAGGCGCACCGCCGCCGCGAGCACGAGCGCGCCGAGCAGCGTGGGCGCCGCGAGGTGGAGCGCCGGGCGGTACCCGCGCGGGATCCGCGCCGCGATCTCCGCGCGCCGCCGCGACCGCGGCGAGGCCGGCTCGTTCACGAGCATCGGAAACTATGAATTCCAAAAAAACAGAACGCAAGCGCGGGCGAGGCCGCTGGCGAGGGGGCGCGCTCAGCTTTCCTGGCGTTCTTCCTTCTGTTCCGCCTGTTCCGCGCCGTCCCTGGGCGCGCCGCCGTCCGTCGCTGGCGCTTCCCGCTCGAACAGCCCGCCGATCGCCTCGCCGATGCGGCCGATCTTCGCGGCGAGCAGCACGACGAGGAGCAGGAAAGCCGTCAGGGCGATCTCGTTGTGGGAAGCGCCGAGCACCATGCATCGACGTCTACCACGCGGCGCACACAGCGGGGGGCGACGCGCGGCGACGTCGACCTCGCGCTCGCGTCGCGGAGGCGATGTCGGCCGGGCGCTCCCAGCGCGCCAGGGGTGGAGACCTCGCCGCGCCGGCGGGCGGTCGTGGAGGGAGCTGCGCTGCGCGGCGGGAACGCGAGCGGGCCGCGATCGCGTTTGACAGCCCGCCGACGACCGTCGAGAGTCCAGTCGATGCGGGCCCCTGGGCGCTGCTCCGCCGGGCCGCCGCCACAAGATGACCGCCGTGTCCGAGCCCCGCGACGACTACGAAGCAGTGCAGGCGCGCCCGCGCGAAGGCGCCATCCTGCTGGCCGACGCGTCGGCGGACGGGGAGGCGATCGGCGCGGCGCTGCGGGGCCGGGGCTTCGAGGTGATCGCGGCGCCCATCGCCGAGCTCGAGGCGCGCCTCGCGAGCGACGCGCCGCGCGTCGTGATCGTCGACATCGACGAGCCCGGCGCGATCGAGGCGCTCGAGCGCCTCTACCTGCGGCCGGGCGGCGTCGCCGCGTCCGTGCTCCTCGTGGGGGATCCGGTCCGCTCGGCGGAGCTCGATCCCCAGCTCTTCGGGCAGGTGTTCGAGCGCCCGGTCGACACCGCCGAGCTCGCCGCGCACGTGAGCGCGGTCGCGGAGCCCGGGCGGTTCCGCGGGGAGCACGCCGTCGAGGCGCGCCTCGCGGCCGGCCTTCCGGGGCCGCTCGACAACGACGTCCCGTCGAACCCCGACTTCTCGAGCGATCTCGACCCGCTCGACGTCGGCTCGGTGCTGCCGCCCCCGGAGGAGGACGGCGACGAGGTCGGTCCGCGCCTCCTGCCGGCGCGGATCAGCCCGGAGCTCGAGGAGATCCTCGTCGCCGCCGAGCAGCGGGTCACGGCGAAGGCGCACCCGTCGAGCATCCCGGCGGCCGAGGAGGAGGTCGACCTCATGCTGTCGCCGGAGCTGCTCTCCGCCCTCGACGAGCCCCTGGATCCGGAGGAGGACGAGCCGCGGACCGGCGCGAGCGCGCCCGTCGCCCCGGTGCCCACCGGGTTGCCCTCGCAGCCGAGGACGAGCTCCGAGCCGTACGGCGTCGCGCCCGCTCCGCAGCCGGCGGCCACCCGCGCCGAGCACACAGGGCCCGGCGACTCCCTCGTCGAGCTCGCGGAGCCGGGCGACGAGCACGAGGACGACCGCGCCTCCGAGCCCGCGTTCGACGGGGCGCACGCGACGAAGCGCGCAGGCCCCGAGCTCGCGGCGCTCTCGCTCGGCAGGGAGGCGCACCTGCACGGCAGGGAGGAGCGCGATCACGGCGGTCCCGCGCGCCGGAGCGGCGGCCGCGACGCCGCGCCGCCGACCCCGCGCGACGCGGGCCGGCCCTACGCCTTCGCGTCGCCGCCGCCGCGCCCCGAGCCCGCGTGGGATCGGTCGCCATCGCCCGCGCCGCGAGAGGAGCCCGCGTGGGACCGCGCCGGCCCTGCGCGCGGCGGCGAGGACGTCGACTGGGCGCGCGCTCCGTCGGGCCGCGTCGAGCCGAGCCTGCGCCAGCGCATCACCGAGCCGCCGCCGCCCCGATCGCGCGAGGCCCGCGACGCCCGCGCGCCTGGCTTTCCGTCGCCGCCGTCTCCGGGCGTCGCGTTCGTTTCGCCTCCCTCGGTCGAGGTGAGGACCGCGCTGTTGCCGTCGGTCGGAAGGGCCGAGCCCGAGCCGCTGCCGCCCGTGCCGTCCCCGGCCCGCTCCGCCCCGGCGGGGCGCGCCGCGGCGCCTCCTGGCGGGCCCGTCCCGGCGAGCGCGGGCGCCGGCTCGCTCGGGCGCGGCCTCCTGGCGCCGAGCCCGCCTGCCGCGCCGAGCCCGGCCGCGTTCGGCCGCGGGCACCTGCCAGCTCCGCCGTCCATGGCCATCTCCGGCGCGGCCCTGCGTGGGCCCGCGCCGCCTGCGCTGCCGCTCGTGCCGCCCGCGCCCGCCACGGTCACCGCGGCCGGGCTCGGCCGCGCCATGGCGCTTGAGCCGATCGACGAGGCGCCGAGCTCCGGCGGGGCCTCGTCGGCCACGGTGCTCGGCCCGGGCGACGCGCCGCGCGCGCTGGCCCGCGCGGTCGGCAGCCGCACCTCCGGCGCCCTCGCGATCACGACCGAGGAGGGCGCGCGGCGCATCGTCCTGCACGAGGGCGATCTCGTCACCGCCGGCTCGAGCATCCCCGAGGAGACGCTGCTCGCCTTCCTGGTCGGGCGCGGCGACCTCGAGCGCGAGGTCGCGGCGCGGCTCGCGGGCAAGCTCCCCGCCTCGGGCCGGCACGCCGGCGCGGCGCTCATCGCGCACGGCCACCTCGGCCAGGACGACCTCTGGCCGGTGCTGCGCGCGCACGCCGAGTGGGTCATCGGCCACGTCGTGCTCGTCGAGGCCGGCACGTGCGACCTCGAGCCCGAGCCGCCGGGCCGCCTCAAGGCGGAGCCGAACGTCTTCGGCGGCGCGACCGGCGCCGAGGTCTTCGTCGAGACGATCCGCCGCGTGATCGCCCCCGAGGTCGCCCTGCGCCGCCTCGGCGGCCCGGGGGCGCGCCTCGACGACGGCGTCCGGCGCAACCTGCTCGGCGAGTGCGCGCTGCGGCGCGAGGAGGAGGAGCTCGTGCGCACCGCGCGCGGCCGCAGCGTCGGCGAGCTCGTGAGCGTGGCGGAGCCCGAGAACGCGAGCGTGCTCTACGCGCTCGTCTGCCTGGAGGTGCTCGACGTCCTCATCCCGCCGTCGATCACCGAGGCGCCGCCCCCGCCGGTGGAGGATCCGCTCGACGAGGAGGCGATCCGGCAGCGCGTCCGGGCGCGGCTCGCGCTGGTGGAGGACGGGGACTATTTCTCGATCCTCGGCATCCCGCGCGACGCGACGAACTACGAGATCCGCCGCGCGTACCTCGCGCTGAGGAAGGCCTTCGAGCCGTCCACCCTGCTCACCGCCGCGACCGTGGACCTGCTCGACGACGTGCGGCTCGTCATCGAGGTGCTCGACGAGGCCTACGAGATCCTGCGCGAGCCGCACAGGCGCGAGCGGTACCGGCGGGCGATCGAGGCGGGGCCGCCGTAGCGGGGATCGGGGCAGCGCGCGCTCCGTACGGCGCGCGGCGGGCACGGTTGATGAAGGCCGGCGCGGCTGTGCAATGCTCGCTCTCTCCCGGACCGACGGCGCCGGCGGCGCCGCGCGCGGGCGGGCCGACGCGCTCCGGTCGATCGGCCGCGGCGGCGCTGATCGCCGCCCTCGTGCTCGCCCCGGGGTGCGTCCGCGAGGCGGCGAAGGAGGCGACCCACGGCACGCTCGAGGCGCTCGATCGCAGCGCGCAGGACCGGGCCGGGCCCGCCGGAGGATCGGCCGAGAGGCCGGCCGAGGGCGCGCGCGAGCGCGAGAGGCCGCTCGTGGGGGCCATCGTCCACGACGCGGTCCGGGCCGGCGCGGCGGAGATCGGGCGGCAGGCCGGGGGCCTGGAGCCGGTCATCGCGCAGACGAGCGAGGCGGTCAGCAGCGCCGTGGTCGAGGGCGCCCTCCAGCACGACCGGGCGCTCGTCACCCTCGTCGAGCAGGGCACGGGCGCCGCGGCGAGGGCCGCGGCGCGCGAGGGGACGGCAGAGCTCATGGAGCAGCTCGCCGGGTGCCCCGCCGGCGACCCGGGCTGCTCGAGCGCCGCGATCGAGCGCGCGAGCCGCGCCGCCGCCACGGGCTTCGCGGACGGCCTGGGGAGGGCGATGCAGCCCTGGATCATCGGCCTCGCGTTCGGCGGGGGGTTCCTGCTCGCCGCGCTGCTCGCCGTCGCCATCGCGGTCGTCACGCGGCGGCACGAGCGCTCCGCCGCGCACTGAGGGAGGTCCGCCCCTTGCACGCGCCAGCACCGCAGGAGGCACCATGTCCAAGGCGAGCGAGTTCATCGAAGCCCTGCGTCGGATCGAGGAGAGCGGCGACGTCGAGCCCATGGCGCGGCTGTTCGCGCCCGACGCCGAGCTCAGCAACTCGACGATCTCGAGGCCGCTCCACGGCCCCGACGGCGCCCGCAACTTCTGGCGCAGCTACCGGCAGACCTTCGTCCAGGTGCGGTCGGAGTTCCGGTGCATCGTCGAGTCGGACGAGGCCGCCATCCTCGAGTGGACGAGCCGTGGAAAGCTAGTCCATGGAGGGGAGTTCTCGTACGACGGCGTGAGCGTCATCGAGCACCCGGCCGGCACCATCAGGAGGTTCAAGGCGTACTTCGATCCGAGGGCCCTCGGGCTTCAGCTGGAGCACGCGGCGTAGCGCCGCGCTTCAGCTGGAGCACGCGGCGTAGCGACGCTCGCCGGCTCGCGCGATCGCGTCCACCACGACCTCGCCCTGCTCGACGCCCACGAGCGCCGCCGACCCTTCCTCGAGCTGGCCGCGCAGGATGAGCTCCGCGAGCGGCGCCTCGACGAGGCGCGCGATCGTGCGCTTCATCGGCCGGGCGCCGAGCTCCGGGTCGAACCCCCCGGCGTCGAGCAGCGCGTCGATCGCCTCGGGCTCGACCTCGAGCTCCACGCCGCGCGCCTCGAGCTCGCGCTCCAGGCCGCCGAGCAGCCGCCGCGTGATCTCGGCGACGTCCGCCCGCGTGAGCGGCGCGAAGCAGAGGACCTCGTCGATGCGGTTGTAGAGCTCGGGCGGGAGCGCGGCGCGGGTCGCGGCGAGCATCGCCTCGCCGAGGCGCTCCGGCGACACGGCCGCGGAGGCGCGGGCGAAGCCGACGGAGCGCTCGGACCGGAGCGCGCCGGCCTCCGCCGCGCCGAGGTTCGAGGTCATCACGAGGACCGTGTTCGTGAAGTCCACCCGCCGGCCTCGGCCGTCGGTCAGGCGGCCCTCGTCGAAGACCTGGAGGAACGCCTCGAGCACGTCGCGGTGCGCCTTCTCGATCTCGTCGAGCAGCACCACCTGGTACGGCCTCCGCCGCACCGCCTCGGTGAGCTGGCCGCCCGCCTCGTGGCCGACGTAGCCGGGCGGCGCGCCGACGAGGCGCGCGACCGCGTGCGACTCCGCGTACTCGGAGAAATCCAGCCGCGTCATCGCGTCGGGCGAGTGGAACAGCGCCTCGGCGATCGCCTTCGCCGTTTCCGTCTTGCCCACGCCGGTCGGCCCCAGCAGCAGGAACGACCCGATCGGGCGGCGCGCGCGCAGGCCGGCCGCGTTCCGGCGGAGCACCCGCGCGATGCGCGCCAGCGCCTCGCCGTGGCCGACGACGTTCTCGGCGAGCAGCGCCTCCAGCGAGAGCATCCGCTCGCGGTCGGTCTCGAGCAGCCGCTCGACCGGTAAATCGGCGAGCTCGGAGACCACCTCGGCGACCTCGGCGGGGCCCACCTGCCGCGCCGGCTGCGCAGGTTCACGGAGCGACGCGCGTGACGCCGACGACGCGCGCCGCCGCGTGCGCGCGCCCGCGAGATCGAGGATCGAGAGCGCCTTGTCGGGCAGCGCGCGCCCGGGCAGGTAGCGCACGGACCAGGCGACGGCCGAGGCCAGCGCCTCGTCCGTGAACGCGAGCCCGTGGTGCGCGCCGAGCCCGACCGCGACGCTCTGGAGCAGCAGGAACGCCTCGTCCTCCTCGGGCTCGTCGATCTCGACGATCGTGAAGCGCCGCGCGAGCGCCGGGTCGACCTCGATGCTCTTCCTGTACTCCTCGGGCGTGGCGGTGCCGATCAGCGTGAGCTCGCCGCGGGCGAGCGCGAGCTTGATCTCGGCCATCGCCTCGTCGAGCGCGCCGCTGCCGAAGAGCTCCGACAGGCCGTCGATGAACAGGATGACCCGCCCGCCCGCCTCGCGGAGCTCGGACCGGAGCGCGGACAGGCGCTCGCTCAGCGCGCCGCGCGCGCCGGTGCCGGCGAGGAGCTCCGAGGGCACGAGCTCGACCACGACGCGCGGCTCCCGCTCGTCGAACGCGAGCCGGTGCGCCACGCCGCGCGCGACGGAGGTCTTGCCGACGCCCGCCGGGCCGAGGAGGCAGGGGTTGTTCGCGTGGCGCTTGGCCAGGACGTCGAGCGCCTGCTCGATCTCGTGCTCGCGGCCGACGATCGGCTCGAGCTCCCCCTGCACCGCCGCGAGCGAGAGGTTGTGCCCGAGCGAGGCGAGGGCCGGGAAGCGCGCGCGGTCGAGGGTGAAGCGCGCCGCGAGGGCGGCGCTCGCGGCGGCGCTCGTGGCGGTCGGCGGCGCGAGCGGCGGGAACGGCCGCCCCGGCGCGGGCGCGGCGGGGGAGGCGGCGGAAGCGGGGGCAGGGGAGGCCGAGGACGCCGGGGAGGGGGTGGGCGTGAGGGCGATCGGCTCGGCGGAGATCAGCGCGTCGGCTCCGGCCGGGGCCGCGGCGGGGCGGGGGCGCCCCGGCGGGAACAGCGGCGTCGGCGGGAACAGCGGCACGGTGACGCCCGGGCCGGCGCCCTTGGCGGGCCGTGATTCCGGCGCGCCGGCGCCCCTGGCGGGCCGCAGCTCCGGGATACCGACGCCGGCGCCCTTGGCAGGCCGCAGCTCCGGGACGGTGACGCCTGCGCCCTTGGCGGGCCGCAGCTCCTGGGACGTGCGCGGCGAGCGCGGCGTGCGCGCCGGATCGGCGGCCTCGCCGCGGGCGCGGCGCGCGGTCGCGCCCGGCGCGGGCGGCGTCTCCGGCGCGCCGCCGTCCTGGAGCAGCCGCGACGGCGTCCGCCGCGCCTGCACCACGCCGAGCGCGATCTGGAGCGCCGCGGTCCGCAGCCGCGCCAGGTCGACCCCCGACTGGGTGAGCGCGCGGTGCGCGGCCGAGCTGCGGTCGGACAGGAGCGCGAGCAGCAGGTGAAGCGCCGCGGGCTCCTTCGCGGTCGCTCGCTTCGCGACGTCGCGCGCGCCCCCCATCGCCCGGCCGATCGGGTCGGGGCCCTCGTCGTCGACCGAGCGGGTCGCCTTGAGCAGGGCCTCGTCGTCGAGCCGCCGATCGCGGAGCAGATCCGCGGCGGGGCCTCCGCTCAGGGCGATGGCCGCGAGGAGGTGCACGCTCGACAGGCGCTCCTTGCGCTGGGCGGCGAGGTCCTGCGCGAGCTTGCGCAGCGTGACGAGCTCGGCGTGGGAGCGAGGGCTGGTCATCCTTGCAGAGGTCTCCGGGCTCGGGGTTCGCACGCCGGGGGAGGGCGGGCCAAGTTTCGGAGGCCGGCGCACGCGTGCCGCGTCACTGAGGGATCACGTCCTCGGTCTCGCAGACGGGCGTGGCGGCGGCGAACCCCTCGGCGCAACCGAGGCGCACGGCGCGCAGCTGCGAGGCGGACGAGCTCGACGGCCGCTCCGCCCACGCGATCAAGAGCCCGCGACCGCGCTGCGCGAGCATCGACAGGCTGCCTTCCACCTTCCCTCCCGGGAAAAGGGTGGTCATCCAGGTCAACGTGCCCTCCGCGTCGAGGCGGCGGAGCACGATCCGGTCCTTGCCGCGCGTGTTCGTCTCGACGACCGCGACCACCAGGTCTCCGTCCACCTGCTCGGCGGCCAGCGATTCCGTGACGGGCGTGGAGCACGAGGGGACGGTGATGGGGGGCAGCGCGACCTCCCCCGAAGGGGTCATGCGCGCGACGCGCAGCGCGCCCGGCGCGTCCTCGAGCGGCGCGAGGGTCCAGGCGAGCCACGCGCCGTCGGGGCGGGGAGCCATGCGGAGGCGCGCGACCGGCGCGGCCTCGTGGATCGCCTCCTTCGAGGCCATCGCGCCGCCGTTGGAGCCGATGCTGATGCCGTCTGCGGAGTACCGCCCCAGGTAAATGGTCGTCGCCGGTCCGACGCCCGGAAACCTGACGTCGCAGAGGGGCCCCTTGGGCTTCCAATCGGTGGGCGCGCCCAGCGCGGCGCCGAAGAGCCAGTAGTGCAGCACCCATCCCGTATCGTCTTCATCCACTCGCTTCCACCATGCCGCATCGAAGGCGATGGGCGTTGTTGCGCACCCGACGTGCATCCCGCCCATCGAGTGGCTCACCCCTTCCGACACGGTGCCGACCACCATCCAGTACCGCGGGCCGGGCTCGTGGACCTCGGTGATCGCGAGCTGTTCCGCCCCTGAGGAACGAAACGACACCATGCGTTCGCCGTAGTGCGTGCCGATGTGCTGCGACCATGAAGAGAAGGGCTCGCTGCCCTCGCTCCAGGCGCGCGCGGTCCTGAAAAAGCCGCCTGGCGGCAGGGGATCCGGGAAGGGGGTCGTATAGCGCTCTCGGTAAACGACCACGGACTCGAAGTTGTCATCCTCGTCGAGCGGATAGAGCTGTGCCGCCGCGAAGGCATCGCCCGGGATGGTCTGGTGTTTTGCGTCCAGCACCAGCGCCGGCTCGCTGAAGGCGGGCGGCTGCGCCGACCAGGGATCCAGGGTGACGCGCTGGAGTCCCCGATCCCCCGTCGGGGTCGCCGCCGAGGTGTAGAGATAGACCGGCGCGTCCTTGGCCCCGAGGACCCACTGAGGATCGAGCAGGTCCGTGCCCGGCAGCGCGAGGCTCAGCGAGGGCCCCGCGGCCGCGAGGGCGCTGCAGGCGGCTGCCTCGCCGGCGTCGGAGGCCGCGGGCGGTTCCTCCACCGAGAGCGCGCCGGGCAGCTCGTCTGGAACCGCCGCGCACGCCGCGAGCGCAGGGAGAGCGAAGAGCGCCTGCCATGTCCTACATCGCATCCGGTACCTCCGGGGTGGTGGTCGAGGCTGTGTGGCCGCACCTCGTCGCCGCCATCACCCGTTCTTCGGGACCGGGAGGGCGCTCTGGCCCCGCGGCCGGGTGGCGTCCGGGGCGCAGGGCCGCTTCACCCCGTACTCCGGCCGCTCCGCCGCGCGCGGTCGCGCTGTGGTCAGAGCCCCGCGGCGAGGAACCGGGCGAGGAAGCCGCGGGTGCCGGCGTTGCCGAGGGAGTTGCACACCGGCGAGGCGGCGCCGATCGGGCAGTCGACGTCGCGGTCGTAGGACCAGTAGTGGACGCCGGCGAGGCCCTGGGACCGGGCGAAGGCGGCGGTCTCGTCGACGTCGGTGAGCGTGTAGAGCTCGCCGCGGACGTCATTGCCGCCGATCATCGGGGTGAGCTCGATGTTGGCGTAGGGCACGCCGAAGTGATCGTGCAGGTTGTACGCGGCCTGGATCGCCGACTGCCCCATGTCGCACTGGCCGCCGGACACGACGCACACGCCGGGACCGGGCGAACCGTAGTTCATGGTCATCAGGTTGACGGTGACGTAGCTGGGCCAGGTCGCCGCGCTGCCGTCGAAGCCGAAGACGTCAGCGACCGCGGCCATGGCGGCGTCGCCGAGGACGTTGAGGCTCGAGCCGATGTTGCTGCCGAGGGAGCGCGCCGTCGACGCGCCCTCGTTGTTGGCGAGGGTCGCCAGGGTCAGGCTGAAGCGCAGGTTCGGGTACGCGGCGTGCGCGGTCTCGAGGCGCTGCACCAGCGCCGCGATCACCTGGGGCGACTGGCTGGCCTCGATGTCGAGGTCGACGCCGATGAGGTGCGGTCCGGCCCAGCGATCGAGGAAGGCCGCGAAGCCGGCGTCGGAGCCGCAGGTGAACGAGCCCGCCGCGCCGCCGGTCGACAGGATGTAGCCGACGCCGGCGGCCTCGAGCACCGGGACGTTGGCGGCGGCCATCGCCGCGCCGGGCACGTCGCCCCAGCGCTCGTTGCCGCACTCGCCGGTGGCGAAGGCCAGGCTGACGACGTTGCCGCCGGCGGCGCTGAGGTCGTCGGCGAACACGGTCTGGGTCCCCGACACCTTCGTGGAGATCACGCTGGTGTCCCAGTTCATGTTGACGCTGGTGTCCTTGTAGGGGCCGAACAGGAGCGCGCCGTTCCCATCGCCGCCGCCGCCGTTGCCGGTGTCGTCGCCGCCGCACGCGGAGGCGAAGCTCGCCGCGGCGAGCAGGGAGAGGAGGAGGGTGCAGCTCTTCATCGGGTCCTCGTGAAGGGGCTTCGGGTTCGAGCCCTGGTTTGTACGAGGATAGAGCTCTGCCCCCGCGCGGGAGGGGCATGCGGCAGAGGACGACGCTGACGACGCGCCACCCTCGCTCAGAGTATCGAGCTCCAGTAGGCTGGTGCGCGCGCCGCAAGCCAGGAGCGCAAAGGCGGGGACGAGGGCGAGCGCGCCGCGCCGAGGTCCGCGACGAGCGCCGGCGAGCCGTTCGATCTATGGGAACACCGCCTCGACCTCGGCCAACTCGGGGTAGGTGAACGTGACGGTCTCTTCGATCGGCGTCGATCCGTCGTACGCGTATGCCTTGAGCGTATAGCTGCCCGGCGCGGCGTCCACGGGCCGCGCGCACATCGCGGGGCACAGCTCGCCCGCCTGAGCCGCGGGGCACCCCGCCTCCATGGCGTCGACGCTCTCGAAGATGACGCCGTTCCAGGTGAACGTCAGCTCGCCTTGAGGCGGGAGCGGCTTATAGCCAGCGTCGAGGCAATCTGCGGGGCAGATCGGGATCCTGTCGTCGCACAGCGGCCTCGCCAGGTTCTTCGGGGCCTCGGCGCCGCTCGACGAGGTCACGATCCACGTCGAGATGCACTGGGTGTCGCCGACCAGGAGCTCGGTCGCCCCTGTGTTTCGGAAGCGGATCGTCACGGGCGTGGCCGTCCCCGAAACGCCGGGCTCGCACGCGCTCGATCCCCCTCCGCCCGCGCCTCCAGCGCCGCCTTGCCCGCCCGCGCCTCCGGCGCCGCCTTGCCCGCCCGCGCCTCCGACACCGCCTTGCCCGCCCGCGCCTCCAGCATTGCTGCTCGTTTGCCCCTCGTCGCCGCACGCGGCGAGGCCGAGGACGCTCGCGGCGATGCAACCCATCGCCAACGTTCGCATCTGTGCAAGTCCATTCATGGGCCTGAGACACTCCAATTCCCTGCGCATGATCGTTCGCCTCCTCGCGATGCACTTCGGCTTGGCACCAGACATGCCACTGGGACGGGCATTCAAGCAGATCAGCGCTGGTCGACGCGGTTTGGTCGGAGGACGCGGATTCTCGTGTGGCGGGCGCGGGCGCGGTTCGGCCGCGGGCCGCGCGACGTGGATCAAGGGCCGACGTCCACGGCCTCGCGGCCGTAGCCCCAGGAGCAGAGCGCGCGGTCGCCGGAGAGCGTCGCGTGGTACACATGCCCCGGGAGCTCGCTCTTCTTCTCGAACGAAAGCGCGGTGAGATCGGTCGCGTCGAGGACGGAGAGCGTGGACAGGTAGTTGTCGACGACGAGGAGGCGCGCTCCGTCCGCGAGGAGCAGCGAGCCAGAGCCATGGCTGAAACCCGCGACCTCTTGCGTCGCGGTCTTCAGGCTGCCCTCCTGCAGCCCGCCGGCCACGAGGATCGAGGACCTTCCGCCGTGGGCGGCGTCCTCCACCGACAGGAAGGCGCGGCCCTCGCCGGCGAGCGCCTTCATGACCGCCACGGCGTCGTCCACTGGACTCTCATCCAGGAGTCGCGCGCTCGTGTCGCCGAGATCGAGGAGCTTGAGCGTCCTCCGCGTGCCCCTGCACACGCCCGGACCGGCGTCATCGCCGGCGGTCGCCGGCGTGAACGCCGCGTTCGACGCGAAGCCGTGAACACACGCCTCCCTCCCCGCCACCGGCGTCTCGACGGTCTCGTAATCCGTCGTGAGCAGCCTGCTCGACGCGCCATCGAACGCGAGCAGCGAGCCGGGCACGTTGACCGGCGCCCGCACCACCGGCGCGGACGGGTCCGCGACGTCGATGCGATCGAGATAGAAGCGCGCCCTGGAGGGATCGTCGGGCAGCGGCGTCCAGCGCGAGACGAGCACCGTGGTGCCGTCGAGCTGAAGGCCCGCGTGGCCGGCGCCGTCCGGGAGCTCCACCGAGCTGTGCCGCGGGTTCAGCGGGTCGGAGAGGTAGTCCGACCGATGCAGTGGTCGCAGCGAGGACGATCCAGCTGGCGCAGGCGCTGAACGGGATGGACACGGTTACCTCTCCTTGACAGCAAGACGCAGGACGCAGCGCCTGTGCAAAGCGCAGCGATCTCGTCGCGCGCTGGCACAATCAGCAAGCGGCGGGCCAGGCGCATTCACGAGACTTGCGCGTGATTTCGGTGATGTGATCGCATCATGTGCCACGGCGCACGCGGGATTCCCGCCGCAGCAATGGCCCATGTCGGCACAGTCGCACATCCTTTCCTGCGAACCGCCCCCTGATTTGCCGGCGCTTCGCATGGGGTGCAGACACTCCATGATACCGGACAGGTGGGTACTTCGGCGGGGGAATGGTTCATGCGGACCGTGAAGGTTCCGCCTGCGATGACGTTGCCTTCAGGGTCGCCGGTGCAGACCAGGCTCCAATCGTCCTCGGGGCTGCCGAACGTCTTGTTCCAGAGGTGGTGCCTGCCGCGTCGAGCTTCATGACGTACAGGCCGTGATCGCAAGGGAACACGACGCCGTTGTGGGATATGGGAGAGGCGATCGGCTCCGGCGCAGATGGCGTCGTGGAGGCGGTGGAAGGGGCGGCACGTTCGTCCCCGGCTTCGAGGTGGGGGATGGCGACGACCTTGCCCGCGTCGCGGGCGCGGGCGACGTCCTTCGCGGGGAGGACGAATGCTTGAACTGCTTCATCTGCCGCGGCTGCCGCGTCATACGCCAAATTCAAGCCGTCTCGCCAGGACCTCCGCATGTTCCTGAACATGGTCTCCCAAGATCCTAGAACACCGATCGCGTTGAAACCCGGAGAATTTTCACGGGGAGGCGGGGAGGGAGAAAGAATGAATCTCTCCCTCCCGCCGTCTCTCGCTCCCCGCCTCTCCGCCTCCCTGTGAAATTCATGATTTCTCGGGGTTTCAACCCGTTTGTCGCTCTAGATGCTCCCTGCTGCGGTAGGTTCTTGACGGCCATGAATGGCTGTCATGCCGCGGATGCTCCAGCGCCGCAGCGCGCTGCTCACGCATCGCGCACCTTCACCTGGCCAGCCCACATTTCAGGGATGATTTGTGCGCTGCGATCAGCAGCCTGCCACCTGCCGCACCGGTCGAAATCGGCCCGTTTCCTGCATCGTCATGGGCGCAACGTCGCGCCCACGGGCGCAACCGAAGAGGGAAGGAGCCGACAAATGAACCATGTGAAAATTCTTGGCCTCATCGCCGTCTGCGCAGGAGTGTGCGGGATCTCTGCGCTTGCTTCTGCGGCGAATACGGTGCCGATCGACAACCTGAACCTCGTCGAGGAGACATCAACGCCACCGTCGCCCGACAGCGTGCGTTACAACTACCGGCCGGCTGTCGGCGGCTACCGGCCGGCTGTCGGCGGCTACCGGCCGGCTGTCGGCGGCTACCGGCCGGCTGTCGGCGGCTACCGGCCGGCTGTCGGCGGCTACCGGCCGGCTGTCGGCGGCTACCGGCCGGCTGTCGGTGGCTACCGGCCGGCTGTCGGTGGCTACCGGCCAGCTGTCGGCGGCTACCGGCCGGCTGTCGGTGGCTACCGGCCGGCTGTCGGTGGCTATCGGCCCTATCGGCGCTAGGACAGGGTTGGGCCCTGCCGTGATGGGCACGGAGTTGGGCGCGGCCATCACGGAATGCCGGGTCCGCTTCGCCGAGCGCGGAGTCGAACATTACGGGCGATCGCGCTGAGACATCGCACGTCAAGCGTCGCCGTCCGGCCGCGGCCTGCGCTGCGGCCGGATGGCGACGCGTTGGAAACGTGGGTGGCGAAAGCGGGTGGCACGCCGCGCGCAATACGGCTCCACAGGAGTGAGCTCCATGGACGGAACAGGAAACATAGGAAAGCGCGTGCTCTTCGTGCTTCCCGCTGCTGCGATCCACCTCGGGCTGGTGATCGTGCTGGGTGTGCTGCATGTGCGCTTGCCAAACGGAGGATGGTTGGAACATGTGGTGGGCTATTATGGCGCGCTCTCCGGGGCCAGCAGCGCGTATTCCTTCTTTGCTCCGAGCGTCGGGCCCCTGCCCTGGGCCACCTTCCAGGTCAGGGATCGCGCGGGAACGCTGACGACCGAGGTGCTGGAGACAGGAGCGAGCCGCGAAGCGGACCTCCGCGTCAAGAATATCGTCGGCATGTATTGGGATGAGCAGGACCCGGCCGCGAGGCGCTCCCTGATTGCGTCCTGGGTAGCGAAGGTGTTCGCCAAACACCCAGAGGCGGACAGCGTTGTTGTCCGAATCGAAAGCTACGATCTGCCCTCGATGGCGGAGTATCGCGCGGGCAAACAGCCACGGTGGTATCTCGAATATCAGGCCAAGTTCACCCTGAAGACGCAGCTCGCTACCGGCGAGATCAACAAAGAGGCGACGCCATGAGGCAGCGGACCCATACCCTGCTCCTGCCGAAGGCTAGAGAGGCAGCTGCGCGCCTGTGGGGCTCGATGGGGCGATTCGCGTTCGCACCCGCGTCGGCCCGGCCCCTGGCAGCGCTCCGGATAGGGCTCGCGTCGGTTCTCTTGATGCAGGCAGCGCTGATCGCGCCCATCGCTTCCGAGCTGTACTCGCGTTCGGGCATCGTGCAGGGACAGCTCCTCGACGGGGCCGGCGCGATCGGTTTCCCCCGGATCGGCCACCTCGTGAACGCATTTTCGCGCTTCGGGGTCGGTGAGAGCTCGGTGATCGCTGGCGTGGGTGTGCTCTACGCGCTGTCGCTGGTTGGCCTCCTGCTCGGCTGGAGGACGAGGTTCTCCGCGGCGTGCACATGGCTCGTGCATTTCACGTTGATGATGACCGCGGAGAGGACGAACTACGGAGCAGATCAGTTCGCGAACATCTTCCTGTTTTACCTCGTCTTCATGCCTTCTGGCGCTGTGCTGTCGCTCGATCGTGCCTTTGGGCGAGCGCCGCCTGAGCCGAGCGCGACAGCGCGCCTCGCGCTGCGGGTGGTGCAGCTGCACCTTTGTCTCGTCTACCTCTCGAGTGGTGTGGAGAAGGCATTGGGCCCAGCGTGGTGGGACGGCGACGCGATGTGGCATTCGCTCATGCTGCCCGAGTACCGGCGGTTCGATTTTTCGTGGCTCGCGCACCACGCCTGGATCGCAGTGGCCGCGGGGTGGCTCGTGCTGCTCGTGGAGATCGGGTACCCGTTCTTCATCTGGCCACGTCGGACCCGGCGGCTCTGGGTGGCAGCCACGGTCGGATTGCACGTCGGGATCGCCGTCTTCATGAGGCTCGATGTCTTCGGTGCCATCATGTCGGTGTTCACCATCGCCGCGTTTGGCGTGAAGGCGGACCCTCGACAGGCGCGAGCGCCCTCTGCTGTGGCACGCTGCGCTCAGCGTGGCGAGGCCTGACATTGTCAGTACAGGCACTCTGCCACGACCATCGGCGCACGCATGGGGATGCGTCCGCGTCCGTCGCAGAACCGGGCGCAGCGGGTCAGCTCGCGCTGGGGTCGGCGACGCGGCCGACGAACAGGATGCTGCCCGTCGCGTTGTCGCGGATGAGGAACAGGAAGGGATTCACGAGCGCGAGCGACGCCGGCTGGGGCGCCGACTCGTCGCCGACGATGACCGCGGTCGCGGCCGCCGCCTCGGTGCCGGCCTCGTTCACGCCGACGAACGCCTTGTGGATGACGTCCTGGATGAAGGGCCGTCCGCTGGAGTTGATGCCGGTGAAGTCCGCGACCCCGGACTTGAACGCGATCTCCATCCCCATCGCCTCCAGCGTCTTCTTGAGGCTCAGCTCGTATTCGAATTTGAACTTGGGCATCGTGGTGTCGACCAGGTGCTCGCTCATCGCGGAGGCGATGCCGTCGACCTTCGCCGCGTCGAGCGACGCCTCGAACGCGTCGAGCGTGCCCTTCGCCGGCAGGACGATCACCATCGACAGCTCGTCCCCGTCGTAGGGCATCGCGATCGCCTGGTAGCCGTCGCCCTCGGCGTAGGGCATCTCCAGGTTGCCGTGCATCAGGGGCACCGTTACCTCGGTCCCATCGGCCGTCTCGAACGGTCCGTCCTCCGTCTCGGTGGGCTCGAACGGGGTGCGCCACGCCGCGTTGAAGTAGATGGCGTTCGTGAGGACCAGCACCGTCTCGTCGGTGATCGCCTCGACGGGCACCAGCTTTTCGATCTTGCCCTCGGTCTGGTCGCTGACCCAGCCGTTGATGAGATCGACCGATTCCTGCGGGAAGTCCCAGAAGTTCACGACGTGCATTCCAGCGCCGTAGTGCAGGCCGAGCGTGTCCAGGAAGGGCGCCTCGAACGAGTAGCCGATCTGCCCCCAGAGCGCGTTCATGACGTTGAGGCGAAAGCCCTCTCCGTCGGCGCCCTGGGCGCCCTGACCGCGGCTCTCGAGCTCCTGGTCGATCCAGTTGAACGCCGGATGGAGCTTGTCCTGCCCGAGGTCGAAGCGCAGCGTGTCGGCCATGGCCGTCTCGGTCTCGCCCTTCGCGCCGGCCCACGTCATCGCGAGCGCCGTCGAGATGCTGTAGGGCGAGTAGAAGACGTTGCCCGGCTCCTGGCGGAGCTGCTGGTAGAGGTCAAGCGCGAACGCGGAGTTGCCCGAGACGAGCGCGGTCTTGTCCTCCGGAGGGACGTCCGGGCTCGAGATGCGCTGCTTGTCCGAGGCGACCACGCAGAAGGGCTTGTCGGCGTCGCTGCAATCCTCGCCCTCGGGGTCGGGGTACGTGTTGGGATCGGTGGACGTCTCGCAACCGAGGATCGCGGTCAGAGACAGGACGAAGAAGGGAGCGCAGGTTCGGAGGGTTCGCTGCATGCCGCCCCGTCCAGCATCGGCCGTGCCGCGCCGGCTCCGATCGCGGGCTCGTCTATTTCCGAGGCGGAACGCGCGGAGCGACCTAGCCGCTGCGCGCGGGGTGCCCCCGAACCCTGACATCCGGCGAACAGCTGGCCCGTTCTGGCACAAGAGGCCCCGTCCGCGCCGGAGCTGGCTCGCGCACCGGAAACCCCGCGAGGCGCCTCAGCGCGCCGCCAGCATCCAGGCCGGCGCCCACCAGGTGCGATGGAGCAGCCGGCGTTCGACGCGCGCGAAGCCGGCCTCGTGCAGCAGCGCCGCCCAGTCGTCGATGGGGTGCTCGAACGTGGTCCGGGTGGCGCCGCGGTCCACATAACCGAAGAGTACCGGCATCAGGAAGCCCTGCGCGACCGTGTCGAGATCGGCGCCGGCGTACTCGGCGAGCCCTTCACGGTAGCGCGCGAGCGCGTGCCGCGCGGTGTCCGGCGAGAGCGGCTCGTCCATGCGTGGCGCGTCGAACTCGGCGACGAGCAGGAGATCGCAATGCGCGCGCGCCCAGCGGAGAAGCGCTGGCCTCTCGGCCGGGGCGATCGCGTGCAGGCAGAAGGTCGCCTGCGCCACCGCCCAGCGCCGCGGCGCCATGCCGGGGTCGGCGGCGAGATCCTGGAGTCGCCCGCCGAAGGCCTCGAAGTCGACGCCTCGCGCGGAGAGCGCCGCGGCGCAACGCTCGAGCAGCGGCGCCGCCGGCTCCGCCACGGTGACCCGCCGCACCGCCGGCGTCAGCGCGGGCAGGAGCGCCAGTCCATCGCCGGCGCCGATGTCGAGCAGATCGAAGGGCGCCTCCGGGTACTGGCCGGCGAGCGCCGCGCTTGTCTCCCGGTAGAGCGGCACATTGCCGCCGCCGCGGATGAAGGCGGCGAACCCCTCCGCGGACACGTAGACATTGCGCTTCCCCTCCCGGGCGACCCGCGCGAGGTGCGCCGCGGCCGCCTGGAACAGGGGGTCTCCCGGCGAGGCCGCCGCGGCGCGGGCGGCGAAGGTCGCGGCGTCCGCGTAGCGCTCGTCGGAGAACGCCAGCATCGCGAGGTAGCAAAGGCCTTCCGGCGACGGCGCCGCGACGGCGGCCGCCGCCGCGTCGAGCCCGGCGGCGCGATGGCGATCCCATATCCTGTCCAGCATGACTCTGTCCCTTTCTTCCACGGGTTCCCGACGCCGAAGCTCGCCTGCAGACAGGCTACCTGGCGGGCGGGTCTCTGCTCGCATTCGGCTCATGCCCTGCCGGCCGAAGCCGCACTCGCTGCTGAGGATCAGCCGAGCGCCCGCGCGCCCGCGCGCGTCGCGGCGAGCTCAAGAACTGGAGATGCTCTTCGAGGGCGCCCCACACGGCGGCGATGCGCGGCACCTGGCGCAGGCCGCGCGGCGTGACGAGCCAGAGCTCGAGCACCGGGCCTGCGGGCAGGCCCAGATCGAGCTCCACCAGGTCGTCGTCCAGATCGAGCGCGCTGCACGGCAAGACCGCGGCGCCGAGCCCCGCGCGCACGGCCTCGATCTGGGCGATGTAGCTGCTCACGATGAGCTTCGGTGCCTTTTTTACATGCCGCTTCTGGTAGTCGTCCTCGACGGTGGGGGTGCGGCCCAGATCGACGCCGACCCAGTCGAGCTCGTCGCGGCCCTTCTTCGAGAGCCTCCGGTGGGCGATAGGCATCGTGGGCAGGGTGACGATCCGCGCGGCCACCAGATCACCGCTCTTCGGCCGGAAGAAGCGCACGGCGATCTCGGCCTCACGATGGCCCAGGTCGGCCACCTCGTAGCTCGTCAGCAGGTGGAGCGAGACGCGCGGGTGCTTCTCGGCGAGCGCCGGGAGCACGCGCGGGATGACGCCGTGGACGGCGATCGACTCCGTGAGCGCCAGTCGGACCATCCCCTCGGCCTCTCTCTCGTGGCCGCTGGCCTCGCGCACGAACTGGTCGGCGCCGGCCTCCATCGACTCGACGTGACGGCGGAGCTGCTCGCCGAGCGGGGTGAGCATCGAGCCTCCCGGCAGCCGATCGAAGACCGCCACCCGGAGCGTTCGTTCGAAGGTCGCCATGCGCCGGCTCACCGTCGATTGCTCGATGCCGAGCTTGCGGCCGGCGGCCGAGAAGCTGCCAGCGCGCGCCACCTCCAGGAAGAGGCGCAGATCGGCCCAATCCAGGTCGGCGAGCGGCCTGCTCGCGGGCGGGGGCGCGGGAGAGCGTGCCATGCACCCACGCATGGCACACCTGCGCAGAACCGTCTACCCAGACGCTGCTGCATGGCCAAGATCGACGCATGCACCTCGTCATCCAAGGTCACCCCGCCCCCGACAGCCTGAGCGACGCGCTCGCTCGGGCCTACGCCAGCGGCCTCGAGAGAGGCGGAGCCCGCGTCGAGCTCCTGGCCCTGCGCTCGCTCGCGTTCGATCCGCACCTGCGCGCTGGCTTCAGCGGCCAGCAGGAGCTCGAGCCCGATCTCCGCCAGGCGCAGGCCACCATCGAGCGCGCGAGCCACGTGGCCTGGTTCTTCCCCACCTGGTGGGCAGGGCCACCCGCGCTGGTCAAGGGTTTCATCGATCGCACCTTCTTGCCAGGATGGTCGTTCGCTTATCGAAAGCGAAGCGCGCTGCCCGAGGGGCTGCTCGCCGGCCGCAGCGCGCGCGTCGTGACCACGATGGATAGCCCGGGCTGGTGGTACCGATTCTGGCACTGGCGCTCCGTTCATACCTCGTTCATCAACGCGACATTGCGCTTCGTCGGCTTTGGGCCCGTCCGCGAGACCACCTTCTTCGATCAGAAGACGCGGACCCCCGAGCAACGAGCGGCCTGGCTCCGGGAGATGGAGCGCATCGGCGAGCGGGATGCGCGGCAATTCCCCGCCAGATCCTCCCGCACGCTGGCTGTTGCGTGAAGGCGGCATCCTGCGATGCGTGCAGGATGGGTCGAGATGGCGTCGCTCTTCAGAAGGGGCAGATCGCGTAAGGAATCTTCTGAGGCTTCTTGAGCGGAGCTCGAGCACACCGCCGTCGGCTATCCTTTTGCCGGTGCGTTGCCCCCGCCTCCCCGCCGGCGCTGCGCTCGCCGCGGCGCTCCTGCTGCCCTCGCTCCTCGCGTGCGCCGGCCCTGCGGCTCGACCCGCCCCTCCCGCACCGAGCGCTGGTGCATTGTCCGCGCCTCCCGCCGGCGAGGCGCGCCGGCGCGCGCGGGATCTCGGCATCGTGATCGGCCGCCTGCCGACCGGGAAGCTGAACGCGATCACCGATGTCCCCGGCGTGCGGGTCGGGCACGTGACCCATCGCCGAGGCGCCGGCCGGCTCGATCCGGGCAAGGGGCCGGTGCGCACGGGCGTGACCGTCATCCTGCCGACGTCCGATGATTTCTGGCACAACAAGGTCCCCGCCGCGAGCTTCGTCCTGAACGGGAACGGGGAGATGACCGGCCTCCACTATGTGAGGGAGTTCGGGGTGCTGGAGACGCCGATCGTCTTCACCAACACACTCGCCGTGGGGCGCGCGCTCGACGGGGCAATCCAGTACATGCTCCGGCGCTATCCGGGCATCGGCGTGGACGAGCCCACGGTGACACCGGTCGTCGGAGAGTGCGACGACAGCGCGCTGAACGACATCCGCGGGCTGCACGTGTCGGCCGAGGACGTCCTCGAGGCGGCGGAGCGCGCGGCGGGTGGCCCTGTCGAGGAAGGCGCGGTCGGCGGCGGGACGGGGATGATCTGCTACGAATTCAAGTGCGGTATCGGGACGGCGTCGCGCGTCCTGCCGGAGGCCGCGGGCGGGTTCACGGTGGGCGCCATCGTGCAGGCGAACTTCGGGGCGCGCGGGGAGCTCCGGGTCGACGGGGTGCCGGTAGGGCTGGAGATCCGCGATCTCCTGCCCGTGCTGGATAGTCTCGGCGAAGGCTCCCTGCTCGCCGTGGTCGCGACCGACGCGCCCCTGTCCGCGCGGCAGCTCGAGCGGGTGGCGCGGCGCATCGCGCTCGCGGTGGGGCGCACAGGGACGATATCGCGCGACGGCAGCGGCGACCTGTTCCTGGCCTTCGCGACCGGCAACCGGGTGTCGGTCGAGCCCGGCGGGCTGATACGGAGTCTCCGCGAGGTGGACGACGCGCGCCTGAACCCGATGTTCCAGGGCGCCGAAGAGGCGGTGGAAGAGGCCATCCTCAACGCGATGACCATGGCGACGACGACGTTCGGGCAGGACGACCACGTCGCCCACGCCATCCCGCTCGACCGGCTCCGCGAGGCGATGCGGCGGTATGGAAGGCTCGGTGAGCCGGGGCGCTGAGCCGGATTTGCGCGCCGCGACGCCGGATCGAGAGCCGGCACTCGCGCCTCGCGGGAAGCGCGAAGTCCCGACTCAGATGATCAGCAGGAGCTCGAGCTCGCTCTCCTTTCCCGGCGCGCCCCCCGCGGGCACGTGAGGCGCGTTGACCGGCGCCAGCCGGAGCGCGCCGAGCGGCCGCGGCCCCGAGCTCTCCGGCGGAGGCCCGCCGGCGTCGGCCGCGCCGCGGGCGGCCTCGCCGTGCGCGCGCTGCGCGCAGCCCGCGATCGCGGTGCGCACCGCGCAGAAGACGCGATCCGTGTCGAGCCCCCCGGGCTCCTGAGCCGCCCTGGCAAGGCTCTCATCGATGCAGGCGGCGCACGGGGCGGAGGTGGCCGCGAGCCGCACCACCAGCGTCGCCTCCAGGCGACCGAGCTCTACCATGTTGAATGGCACCGTGAGCGCCTTGCCGCGGCCCCGGCCGACATCGACGCTGACGAGGAGGGTATCGCCGTCACGTATCACCATGGTTTCCCGGGGAGGGCGGCAACTTACGCGCTCTGGCGCAGACTCACGAAGACTTGTGTTGACAAGGATCCACAGGCGATCGGAGCTCGCCTGTCCGCTCTTCTCCGCAGCGTCGCTGGTGCGGCCTTCTGCCATTCTCACGCCCTCCGAGGAGGCGAACCTACAGCCGTTGGAGGCGGACGGCGATGGCCCTTCCGGACAGACAATGTCCGGACGGGCGCGTCCGCCGAGGACGCCGCCGCGCCCGTCGAGCGCGGCGGACACGGAGGTCCTCGCTGCGTCCGTTGCGCCGTCCGGCGCGAGGCGGTAAGCACAGCCGGCGAGCGGAGGGCGGAGCGTGGATGAGCCGGAGCGGCGCGACGAGGACCCGGACCAGGGCGCGGGCGAGGCCGGGAGCGAGCGCGCGTCGCTCGGCATCCTGTTCCTCGCCGCGGCGTTCGCGCTCGCGCTCCTGCTGACCGTCGTGGCGCTGCTCGCGTTCGCGGCGATGAGCCCGCGGTCGCCGTCGCCGGTCGAGGTCGGCGCGCTGGTCGACGCTCTGGTCGACGCTCTGGTCAACGCTCTGGGAGCGCCGCGCTCGACCTGAGCGGCTAGCCGCAGGTCTTCTGGACCACGCCGAGAAGCGCGCTGAAGTCGACGGGCTTCTTCAGGTAGGCCGTGCCCTCGGGCGGGCCGTCGTGGCCGGAGACGATGGTCACCGGGATCGCCGCGAGGGCGTGCACCTGCTTCAGCGCGGCGAGCATCTCCTCGCCGGTCATGATCGGCATCATGAGATCGAGCAGGATGAGCCCGGGCGGCGGGTCCGCCTGGTGCAGGAGATCGAGCGCCTCCCTGCCGTTGCTGGCGCAGTAGACATCGTAGCCCGACGACTCGAGCATCTCGCGGAGCATCTCGCGGAGCTCGGCGTCGTCGTCGACCAGGAGGACAGGGGCGCGCGGGTTCGGGGGAATCGGCGTCACGCGCGGCCCGTTGAGCCCGTCGGTTGGCCGGGGTTCACTCATCGCTGTTACCTCTTCCAGACGGCGCAAGCATGCAGGAGCGATAGCAGGCGAGCACCGCGCACGCATTGCATGCCCTCAACATCGTCGGATCTTCTCCGGACATGGTTCCGGGCCACGCGGGGGCGGCGCCGATCCGCGCCGAGCAGCGGGCGAGGGGCGTGGCGGGAGCACGGGCACCGCGAGCGAAGCCATGCGAAGCGCCGAGGGTTACGGGAGTTGCGCCGCGGGTCAAGCCTCTCCGCTCTCGCCCTGCTCGCCCTCCGGCGTTCCGGGCCGGAACCCGAGCGCGCGCGCCTGGGCAGGGCGGGTGTGGCGACGGCGCCAGACCACGGCGTCGAGCATGTAATGGGTCGCCTGCGGCAGCGCGAGCAGCGGCACGAGCAGCGCCCGCGCGCGCGGCCCGAGGAGCGGCTCGTCCCCTGTCCGCGCGCCGCCGAAGAGCTCCGGCCGGTCGTGCCAGACGAGCCGGTCCCAGAGCATCTCCTCGACGAACGCGAGCGCCAGCGCGACGCCGAGGAAGGCGAGGAGCCCGGCGGCGAGGACCCGCCCGAGCAGCGAGCGCGGCGCCTCGCGGGCCCGCTCCCGGGCGTACGCGAAGACGAGCGCCATGTACGGGACCCCGTGGACGATCACGTTGGTGACCGTGAACTGGAAATCGCTGTCGGTCGCGACGATGCCGACGTACCACGTCGCCGCGGTCGTCCCGACGACGACGTGCTTGCCGAGGTTGAGCGGCGCGCGGTCGACGCAGGCCCGCTGGATCGCGCGGGCGACGTACGCGGCGGCGAGCGCGGCGTACACCGCGCCGAGCGGGCCCACCGCGGCCGCGAGCCAGGGCGCGCTCACGAAATCGCCGTCCACGAACCACTGGAACGCGCGCGGTTGGTGAGCGTGCGCGTGCCAGTAAAGGAGCGGCCACCCCGTCGCCGCGTAGACGAGCGCGTCGTCGAGCACGCGATCGAGGCGCGAGCGCTCGCCCGCGAGCGCGCGGTAGATCGCGACCCACCCGACCTGCTGGCGGACGAAGTGGATCACGGCCACGTAGGCCAGCGCGCGCCAGAAGGTGAGCTCGGAGGCGAGGTGGAGCGCGACGCCGGCGGCGTAACAGGCGAGCGGCACGCCGGCGTAGAGCGCGGGGTGGCGGCGGAGCTCCTCCGGGTCGAGGTACGTGCGGAAGAGCGTCGTGTGCACGTGCGCCACGTCGACGCCGACCACGAAGAGCAGGAAGCCCCAGGCCGGGAGCGCGCCCCCCGTCGAGAGCGCGGCGAGGGCGAGGGCGACCGCCGCGGAGCCGCCGAACACCGCGAGGTCGACGGGGCGGCTCCACATGAAGCCGCCGCGGGCCGCGCCGCGGGGCCCGGCCGGCAGCGCGCCGAGGAGGTCGGGCCCGGCCGAGGCCAACGCCGAGACCCGCGCGTCAGCCGTGGATGGCCGCGGAGATGATCCAGGCGAGGCCCAGGATCACCGAGCCGATCACGATCGCGAGCGCCGTGTTCTGGTCCTCCTCGATCTCCTTGCGGATGGAGAAGGGGGTGAGCTTCGTGATCAGCACGAACGCCAGCAGGAAGACGAGCAGCCCGACGGCGACGAAGACGAGCGTTCCGATCACGGCTTTGATCAAATTTTCAACGTCGGGCATCGGCGGTTCTCTCTGGGCGTGGGGCGGCGCGGGGCGGCGCGCGGCGCGCGCTCGTGACGTCTCGGGCTCGGGGCGTGAGCCTACGCGAGTCGGCCGGCAGGGTGAAGCGCGGTCGCTGCGCCGCGTCGCTCCTCGACGCGCGCGCCCGGGCGGCGACGTGCTATCGCCGTGCGGTGTCCACGACCGTGAGCCGAACCCTGCCCCGCCGCGCCCTCACGGCCGCGCTCGCGGCGCTCGGCCTGCTCTGCGCAGGCGCGCCCCACCTCGCCGCGGCAGCGCCTCCGTCCGGCAAGGCGGCGGGCGTACCGGCCAGCAAGGCGGCGCGCGTGCCCGCCGGCAAGGCGGCGCGCGGCGGGGGCGCGCCGATCGGGAAGGTGGCGCACACGGCGGGGGCGCCGAGGAGCGCCGCGGCGGCTCCGGCGGAAGCGCCGCTCGATCTCGCGCTGCCCGTCGAGCGGATCACGCTGAAGAACGGGATGCGCGTGGTGCTGAGCCCCGACGAGAGCTCGCCCACGGTCGCGGTGGCCGTGACGTACGACGCGGGCTCGCGCGACGAGCCGAGCGGCAGGAGCGGCGTGGCGCGCCTCGTGATGGACACGATGGCCCGGAGCAGCCGCAGCCTGCCGGCGGGCGAGCCCCAGCGCCTCGTGGCCGAGCGCGGCGGCGAGCTCCACGCCGAGGCGGACGTCGATCGCACCACCTTCACGGCGGCGCTGCCCGCGAACGAGCTCGCGCTGGCGCTGTGGCTCGAGGCCGATCGCATGAGGGCGCCCGCGCCGAGCGCAGAGGGCTTCGAGGCGCAGCGCAGGGACGCGCTCGAGCGCCGCGGCGCGGTCCTCGGCGCCGCCCACGGCCAGGGCGCGATCCGGCTCCGCGAGCTGGTCTTCCAGGGGTACTGGCCCCACGAGCACCCGGCGCTCGGCGAGGCGGACGATCTCGCGGGCGCCGAGCTCTCGTGGGCCCGCGACTTCCACGCGGCCCACTACGGCCCGAACAGGGCGGTGCTCGCGATCGCCGGCGGCTTCGACGCGGGCGCGGCGATGGCGCTCGTGCACGAGTACTTCGACGGCATCCCCGCCGTCTCGGCCGCGCCCTTCAAGGACGTGCCGTTCCCCGAGCAGACGAGCCAGCGCACCGGCGTCGTGAGGGACAGCGCCGCCCGCGCGCCGTCGATCTTCTACGGGTGGGCCGTGCCGCCGCCCGAGCACCCGGATCACCACGCGCTCGCGCTCGCGGCCTCCCTGCTCGGGCGCGGCGAGAGCTCGCGGCTCCCGGCTCTCCTCGTCGGGAACAAGGCGGTCGCGCGGTCGGTGCGGGTCGCGATCGACGGCCACCGCGGGCCCGATCTCTTCTCCATCGACGTGCGGCTCGCCGAGGACGCCCGGGTCGGCGACGTCGAGAAGCTGATCGAGGGCGAGATCCGGGCGCTCGCGACGGCGGGACCCTCGCAGGCCGAGCTGACGAGGGCGCGCCGGCTGCTCCAGTCGGCGTTCGTGGCGGGCCTCGCGGACGCGAGCGCGCGGGCGCGGGCGCTCGGCGAGCACGAGCTCCTCTTCGGGGACGCCGCCCACCTGAACGGGGAGCTCGCGCGCTACTTCGCGGTGACCCGGGAGGACGTGCAGCGCGTCGCGCGCGAGCACCTCGGCCCGACGCGCCGGACGATCGTCGAGACCTATCCCCCTGCGATGCCGGGAGCCGCCCCGCCGCCGCGCGCGTCGGCCGGCGCGCCGCGGGCCGGAGGCAGGGCGCGCGCCGCGGCGCCGGAGCAGGACGCTGAGGTGGCGGCGCCGGGCAAGGGCGCAGAGAAGGCGGCGCCTGGCAAGGGCGCGGGCAAGGCCGCGCCGAGCAAGAGAGCGGACAAGGCCGCGCCGAGCAAGAGAGCGGACAAGGCCGCGCCGGGCAAGGGCGCGGACAAGGCCGCGCCGGGCAAGGCCGCGTCGGGCAAGGGCGCGGACAAGGCCGCGCCGGGCGAGCGCCCGGCGAAGGCGCACGGCGCGGCGAGCCGGCCCGCGCCGGATCCGGCGCCGACGAAGCCGGCGAAGCCCACGAAGAAGTGACGCGAAGAGGCGAGCGACGGAGAACGCGTGACGCGATGAACGAGCGAAGCGAGCGACGCGACCTGCGCGGGCGACGGACAGCGCGCCCCTGGCTCTCCTGGACCGCGGCGCTCGCGGCGGCCGTGACGTGCGGCTGCGCTGCTGGGCGGGCGCCGCAGCCGCCCGCGCAGGCGGGCGCGCCGGCGAGGCCCGCGCCGGCGACGTCTGCGCCAGCGGCGCCGCCGGCCGAGGTCGCTCGCGGGGAGCAGCCGCCGCCGTCCGGCCCCGCGAAGCCCGCGCGCATGCCCGCGATCGCCTGGGCCGAGCTCCCGAGCGGCCTCCGCGTCGCCACGGCGGTGAGCCGCGCGCTGCCGCTCGTGGAGGTCCGGGTGGTCATCCGCGGCGGCTCCGCGGCCGACGGCGAGCGCACCGGGCTCGCCGCGCTCACGGGCGAGCTCCTCCTGCGCGGGGGCGCGGGCGGGCTCCCCGGCCGCGAGCTGCTCGCGCGCGTCGAGTCGCTCGGCGCCTCCCTGCGGGTGGACACCGGCCTCGACGCGACCGTGATCGGGCTGCGCGCGCCCAGCGATCGCCTCGCGGAGGCGGCCCTGCTGCTCGGGCACGTCGTGCAGCGGCCGCGCCTCGACGCCGCGGAGCTCGCCAAGCTGAAGGCCCAGGCCGCCGAGGCGGCGAGGGAGCGCGCGCGCTCGGACGGCCGCTGGGGAGCGCTGATGGTCCTCTTCCGCGACCTCTACGCGCTCCCGACCGAGCTGCACCCCTACGCCTCGTTCGGCGCGACAGCGGCGGAGCTCCCGCGGATCACCGCCGCCGACTGCCGCGCGTTCCACGCGGCGTGGTACGTCCCGAAGAACACCGTGGTGGTGGTGGCGGGCGACACGACGCCCGAGGCCGCGCGCGCGGCCGTGGAGAAGGCCTTCACCGACCGCCGCGGCGCGGAGCCGCCGGCGCTCTCGTTCACCGATCCGGTGCCTCCGGCGTCGCTCAAGATCACGATCGTCGATCGCCCGAAGAGCGCGGAGAGCGAGCTCTTCCTCGGCGTGCTCGGCCCCGAGCGCAGCGCCTCGGAGTGGCCCGCGCTCGCGGTCGCGGGCGAGGTCCTCGGCGGCCCCTCCGGGCGCCTCTCGCAGGAGCTGCTCGCGCCGCGCGGGCCGGCGCGCGAGGTGTCCGCGGCGCCGCTCGACGTCGCGCACGGACCCGTCCCGCTCCTGGCTCACGTCCGCGTCCCTGCGGCGCGCACGGGCCTCGCCGCGCAGGCGATGCTCGAGCACGCGGAGCAGCTCGCGGCCGCGGCGCCCTCGCAGGAGGAGGTCGACGCCGCGGCGCGGCGGCTCACGGCCGGCCTCGGCCTCGGCCTCGGGACGGCCACCGGGCTCGCGGACGAGATCGCCGTCATGCAGGCGCTCGATCTGCCGGACGACCACCACGAGAGCTACCGCAAGGAGCTCCGGGACATCACGCCGGTCTTCGCCGGCAAGGTCGCGCACGACAACGTGCGACCGGCGCACGCTGCGATCGTCGTGGTGGGCGACGCCCAGGCGATCGGCCCGATGCTGAGCCGCCTCGGGGACGTCAAGGTGGTCGACCCGACCCGCGCCTTCGAGCGGAAGCGCACGATCCCGCGGGACGCGAGCGCCTCGCCCGCCCCGTCGCAGGCCCCGGCGCCCGGCGCTGGCCGCGCGGCGCCGGCGGAGGAGCCGCAGTGACGGCCGTCGGGCGCCGCGGGGGCGCGCGCGCTCCGCGGGCGGCGGCGCGTGGTCTTGCGCCCGCGACGCGCGCCTTCGCGCTCGCGGCGGGGCTCGCGGCCGTGTCCTCCCCGGGCGCCGTGGGGGCGCAGCCGAAGCCTGCGCCGACGGCCGCAGCGCCGGCGGCGTCGACGTCGGCGGCGGCACCCGCGCAGCTCGACGGCGCGACGTACGACTACGAGCACCCGTCTGCGCCGGCGAGCGGCGCCGCCGAGCAGGGCGCAGCGCAGGCCGGGGCTGCCGCGCCTCCGGTGCCGCCGGAGCGGCGCTGGCGGGGTCGCGCCTTCGTGCACCGCCTGGCGGCCGCCGATCCCGCCCGGCCGCTGCCGATCCTCGTGTTCCTGCACGGCACCAACGAGGCGCGGATCGAGCACCGCTGGATGGGGGGCGGCCAGGAGGGCGACGTGCGCCGGATCGCGGCGCAGCTCATGGAGGCGGGCCGGATCCCGCCGATGCTGGTCGCCGCGCCGAGCGCCGTGCTCCCGGCGGCGGTCGCCGTCGCGCGGACGAGCTGGCCTGCCTTCGATCTGGACGCGTTCCTCGACGCCACGGCCGCGCGGCTGCGCGGCGTCGCGACCCTCGACCGCGCGCGCGTCGTCGTCGCGGGCCACTCGGGCGGCGGCTGCAACAAGGCGGGCGGCATCGCGACCGCTTTGAGCGCGTCCACCCCCGTGCACGCGGCGCTCGTGATCGACACGTGCATGGACGTCGACATCGCGCTCCCCCTTGCGCGCTCGCGCCCGACCACGCACGTCGTCGTGTCGTGGCAGACGATGACCTGGGCCAAGCGCCCCATCGCCGACTTCCGCCGCGCCTTCCAGCGCGGCGTCGAGGCGCACCCTGCGGCGCCGGGCGTCCTCCGCGAGCTCGAGCCGCTCGTCCCGACGGAGCCGATGCCCCACGACGCCATGGTGCCCCTGGTGCTGCGGCGCTGGCTGCCGCCGCTCCTCTCGCCGGACGCCGCGCCGAGCGTGCCCTGCGTCTCGCCGTGACCGTCCCGGGGCGCGCCGCCTCCGCCACCGCTACCCGCGCGGCGCCGAGGCAGCGCCGCGCGCAGAACAGCTCGAGAGGGCTGACCGGCACCCCTCGAGCGCGTGCCCCGTGTTAGGTCGTGTACAGGATGAAGCTCAACCTGTTGACCGTCGCATTCGCCGCTTCGGCGGCGGTTGTTCTCCTTGACGCGCAGGCCAGGGCGGACTGCGGCTGTTCAGGGAGCCCGAGCACCGTCACGTCCGATTCGAGCGGCCCTTGCCTGCGCTACGAGGCTCCATCGGGGCCGAGCAACGACATCACGTTCCGCTTCGATAGGGCCTATGCCTGCGGTCAGTATGCGACGGGCGAGTACTTCGTCATCAGCGAGAACGGCGTCGCCAGCATCACGACCATCACGCCCGAGGCGGCCGGCGGCCGTCACGGTGTGGACGTGAACCCTCCCCCCGACGGGCCGCAGCGGTGGGACGACCGGCTCGACGATCATGCACCGCCCGTCAGCCTGCCTTACGCTGCGCCGCCCGGCAGCTCCGTCGTGAAGTACGTGTCCGACAACCCGTCGGGCGATTGCGATGGCGCCGGTGAGAAGTCGTGCGGGCGTTTCGCGGCGGTGGTCACGGTGATCGACGCGCCGCCCGCTGACCCGAGCACGACCTTTCGTCCTCCTTTCGTGGGCACGAACAAGCCCGTGCTCTCGACCTCCACGCTGCAGACGCAGCTCCTGTCCCGTCTGCAGGCCGCGTGCGCCGACACACCCTCGCTGGAGACGGCCCTGGCCTGGACGCGCCACCTCCGCCTCGATTACACGAGCCACTCGGTCACGTGCGACCTCATGCCGCCGGAGGACGCGCTCCCCGACGGCAGGCCGTGGTCGACCGACATCTGGGCGCGCGACACCGACGTCTATGCTTGGCTTCATCTCGCCGATGTTTGCGGCGCGCCGCCCTGCACGCCCGAGGAGGATCTCGCCGCCAAATTCCCCGTGCTCGTCGGCTACGTGCAGCACGGTATCGACATCTGGGGTGTCGACAGGATGGGCGCGAGCCTGTTCCGAGGCGGCGGCGGCAATGGCGGCGGCAAGCTCTTCGCTTATGCCTTCGCGGCCGCGATGCTGGCGGACCCGGCGATGCTGGCGGACCTCGCGGCCGTCGATGCGGGCCGATTCTTCGAGACGGCCAGCTATTACGCCGGCAAGAACGGCGCCGCCCTGTGGGGCCAGCCCGTCGGTACGGAGGAGGAGTACTGGGACGACTTCTCCGACCAATCCACCCGGACGATTCGAGACCCCTATGGGTACATCGACGGCGGCTTCGAGCCTGGCGGATGGTATCAAGACAACACGGCCAAACCGACGAAATACTCGGCGCTCCTCATGCGGCTCATGCCTGCGCTCGCGGCGGCATGGCCGGTCAACAAGGACGTCCTCCTCTCTTATGCGGATCGCTGGGTCGACCACGGCGCCTTGACACAGCCGGATCCCTGCGCGCCCGTCGGGGGCCAGTACGGCTCCGATCACGGTCCTGACGGGAGCGGAGATTGTATCTCCGGCTCGGGGAGAGTGCCCGAGCTCGATGGGAGCAACAAGGACGGGGGCAATCGTGAACGAGCGATGGGTGAGTGCATGTGGCGCAGCTTCCGGGGCTGCTCCGAGACCTGCTCTTGCCCGGGTCAGTCGTGTGAGCTCACGAGCCAATGCGGTGATGGAAAGATCGAGGCTCCCGAGGAATGCGACGGCGACGATGGCGGGAGTTGCCCCGCGGGATGCGTTCCTCCCGACCAGCCGAACGGTTGCAGGTGCGTGGCCGCTGGCGCCGGTAGCGGCACGGGATCCTCCGCATCCAGCGGCGGCTCCAGCACATCGAACAGCGCAGGTGGAGAAGGCGATGACGGCGGCGGGTGCACCTGCGGAGTGGCCGGCCGGACCGCCCCGACGGGCGCTCTGGGGGCATGGATGGCCGTCTGGGCGGCGGCCCTTCATCGCGTCATCCGGCGTCGCCGCATGGTTTCCCTCACGGCCCGGCGAACAGGTCGGCGGACGCTATCAAGATCACGTTCTGACCTGGGCGAGGGCGCCACCATGGCGCTGATCCACCACCCTTGCGCACCTTATGGTGGATCCGGAGATTCCCGAGCGAGGCGCTTCCGTCGATCCTGATTCCAGTCTCTCCCTCCCGGTGGTACCGTGATCGCCATGCCCCGGTCTCGGTGTCCAGGAGCGTTGTCGCATCAGCGCGTCAATGAGCTTGGACACGGCGACGGCACGGAGGGTACCGCTCGTGTGGCAAGCATCGGCTTCTGGTGGACGATCTGACGCCAATCTCCAGATGGTGGACAGCGCGCGTACCGTTGCGGCGCGCTCGAACCGCTCCGGCGACGCCGGTCCCGCTTCTTCTGCGGCCGGGCGGGGCGACGTAGCCCAGGACCCGCGGCGCAACCAGCTCGTCGCCGGGCGGTACAAGCTCTCGCGGCTGGTCGGACGCGGCGCCATGGGCGAGGTGTGGCTCGCGCACGACAGGGCCCTGCGGATCGACGTCGCGTTCAAGCTCCTCACGGTCCAGCGCGAGAGCCAGGCTGGCACCGCGCTGGAGCGCTTCCGGTTCGAGGCCCAGGTCGCGGCGCAGCTGGCGCAGAAGACGGACCACGTCGTCGCCGTGCACGACGTCGGCAACGATCCTGCCGTGGGTCCGTACCTCGTCATGGGCTACGTTCGAGGTCGGTCCCTGAGGCAGCTCATGCAGGAGCGGGGGCCGATCTCCCCGGCGGAGTTCGCCCCGCTCCTCGGCCAGATCGGAGAGGCCCTCTCCGTCGCGCATGGCCTCGGCATCGTGCACCGCGACATCAAGCCGACGAACGTGCTGCTCGAGGAGGAGCGCAACGGTGAGGTGCGCGCCAAGGTCGCGGACTTCGGCATCGCCAAGTGGATCCGAAAGGAGCTGCCAGCCGACTTCCCCCGTCGAACCGTCGACGGCGTGGTGCTGGGAACGCCGGCGTACCTGAGCCCGGAGCACGCATGCGACGGGGACACCAACCCGCACTCGGACATGTGGGCGCTCGCGGTCGTCTCGTACGAGGCGCTCACGGGCCGGCTGCCCTTCCCGGGCCACACCATGAGCGACGTGCTCGCCTCGATCCTGGCCAGCGCGCAACCGCCGCGCTCGGCGCTGTACCCGGAGGCGCCAGCGCTCTCGGCCTGGTTCGCGCGCGCTTTCGCCCTGAACCCGACGGAGCGGTTCCCCTCGATCGAGGCCATGGTCGCCGCCTACAAGGCCGCCGTCGGCCCGTCGGGTGCGCCGGCGCGCGCCGAGCGAGCCGAGCCCGCGCGCCGGGGCAAGCTGGGCCTCGCGGCCGGCCTCGTCGTGGCGCTCGGCGTCGTGCTGTCGACCGGCGCGCTGTGGGCGCAGGCACAGGTCCCCGCCGCGCTGCGGGCGTCGAGCGTCGACGCGCGCGCCGCGTCCGTGGTCCGCGCCGCGCAGGCGCGCATCGCAGCCCAAGCGAGCCCACACCTAGCGGCGAGATCGGGTGACGCCGCGGCGGTGGGGGCCGCCGTCCCCGCGTCCGAGGAGGCCTCCGTCCCCGCGGCCGCGCCGCGCCCCCTCTCCGCGCAGGCCGCGCGCCCGGCCGACCCCCGCCCGGCGCCGCGGAGCGCTCGCATCCCCCGCGGTAGCCGCGCGACGGGCGCGCGAAGCGTGTCCACCGAACGCGAGCTGCTCAGGACGCGCCACTGAGCGGTTGTTGCCAACTAGCGCGTAAGTAAAACGAGCCCGATCGCGGCGCGATTGCGCACGACGGTGACGGCGCCCGGCGGTGCTCGGTGCAGCCGCGCTCGAGCGGCCGTGCCCGGCGACCTCCGGCTTCGGGGGGCGTCTGTCGCGGCCCACGCTTGCACCCCGTCGTGGGTCGAGGTGCGTGTCTCGATTCGAGCCTCCGGCGGCGCGCCTGGCCAGCGGCGCATGGCCGCCGTCCGTTCGAGGGCGGATCGAGCCGGCGCCCGGCGCCCGTGACAGCCGGTCCCGGCGGGAGTGGAGGCACGCCAGTCGCAAGGGCGTCGGAGCATGTCGCGAGAAGCCAGCGTGCGGCTGTTCTGGTCAGGGACCGCTCTGCTCCTGACCATCGCCGGCTGTCGGACCGACGACTCACGTGGGGAGGCCCTCGGGGAGGACCGGAAGGGGCAAGCGGCCGGAGCGATGGGGCAGCTCGCGAGGTGGCTCGGTAGCCAGCCGCCGGAAGCGTCATAGCCGGTTGGAGAGGAGGAAGAGAGCGATGCGAACGAACAGCGGAGAGTCGGTGATGGGCCTGGTCCTCGCGGCGGGGGCGGCCCTGCTCGCCTCGGCGTGTGATCGAGAAGAGAGGGCGCTCGGGACGACGCGCCCCCCGGACGGCACGCAGATCGAAGCGCGGGTGGCGACCGTCGATGCGGTCGACCGCATCGTCCAGGCGCGGTGCGACCGCGAGGCCCGGTGCAACAACATCGGCCCTGACCGCACGTATACGAGCAATGAGGCCTGCAGCAGCAGGGTCCGGGCCGAGTGGCGCGAGGATCTCAACCTCGCGGAGTGCCCGGGCGGCACCGATTCCAAGGAGCTGAACGAGTGTCTGCAGGAGATCCGCAACGACGACTGCAACAATCCGTTCGACACCCTCGACCGGATCGTCGCGTGCCGCTCGAGCGACCTCTGCAAGGCCACCCCGTAGCGCCGGCGCGGCGGGCGGGACCCGAGCACGCTCGGCCCGCGCGAGGGCGGGCCGGGTCGCGCCGGGGCCCCCACCCCGATGGACGCGCTCGGGAGCAACGGCGCACCCCGAGTGCGCAAGCCCGCAGGAGCCCGGGGTGATCGGCCACGGCGGGGAACGGAGCGCCCGGTGCTACGAGCGCGCCTCTCGCTGAGAGATCGAGCTCAGCAGCGCTGACGACCCTGCCCCGCCGTCCCGGTCGGCGATGTCCGACAGGCTGATGACGCCGACAGGATGCTTCTGACCATCGACACAGATGATCCTCGACTTCTTGTGGCTGCTCATCAGGCGCGCGGCCACGTTCAGATCCTCGTCCGGCCCGCAGCAGACGACCTCTCGGGTCATGACGTCCTCCGCCCGTGTCGACGAGGCGCGACGGTGCTCCCCGAGCACCCGGATGGCGAGGTCTCGATCGGTCAGGGTCCCGATGACGGAGCCATCGTCGCCGCAGATCGGAACAAAACCGATGTTCCGCGCCTGCATCAGCTCGGCGACGTTCTCGACGGGCTCGCTCGCCTTGCAGCAGGCCACGTCGGTCTTCATGAGCTCGGAGCAATTCATTGTCTCTCCTCCTGGAATCGCACTCAGCATCGTGTTCGAGACGCCCATCGTCCCGTCTCGAAGACCAGCAAACGGCGGGCCATCACGCCGGCGAGGCACAGGTGTCGAGCTCGCGGCGCGCAGAGGATCGCACGTGGCACACGTCTCGCTGCGATCGAGCGGGCACGAGGCGCGATCTTCTGCCCTCCGGCGGCCTCGACGCTCCTCCAGATTTCGCCCGGAGAAGCCTCGGTTCGAGGAGGAGGATTCAGGAGATCGTCACGGCGCGCGGGCTCCCTGGGCCGCCGCTCTCTTCGCTTCTGCCTTCAGCTTCCTCAGGTGTCCGTGCAGGGTCTCGGAGTCGAGGCCATGTAGCGTCAACCGGAAGCCGGCCTCGAGCGTCGAGCTGGGCACCATGGGATGATGGTTGTGCACCAGGGCGACAGGAAGCGGGTCGTTCAGGATCTTGCCGACGTAGAGCGCGATGATCTCGTCCAGCTGCAGCGAATTGCTCGCCCGCCAGAAATGGTGATCCGACAGGAACAGCGCATAGAGCGGCGTGTATATCTCGATGGCGGTCTGCAGGTCGACGACGTTCCGCCAGGTGTTCGGGAGATCGTCGATGCTCGCGTCGTCATCTGTGATGGCAGAGAAGTCGATCTCTTTCCGGGGCTCGATCTCACGCCCCTCTGCGCGAAGCTTCTCGTTCAGCTCGATGATGAAGTTGTAGAAGATCAGATCGTGGACCGTGAACGTGTTGTCCAAGAGGTCCTCCAGCCTCCTGGTCCTCAGCGGCGTCGTCGTCCGGATATCGATGCCCGGGACGTTGTCCTCGATGAACTTCAAGATCTCCGTGCCGATGGTGAAGTGGCGCAGGATGAGGTAATTGGCCTCCGGAGCGACGAAGAGCCTCAGGCCCCAGTAAATGGACCGGTGCAACAACCACGGAGATTGCCAGCTCGTCGGGACAAGAATCTTCATGAGCTTGATGCCGGAGATCGACAGGCGGGCGAACGGCCTGATGATCGGCATCACGACCCTGCGCGTGGTGCTGCGCTGGCTCTTCAGGAAGGCGGCTTTGGCCCTCTCGTCGATCGGCAAGGACCGGTCCAGGTACAAGGCCAGCCACGGATCGGGATCCCCGGGGTCGTGCTTCATTCTCCTGAAAAAGCCCTGAAAGTCCATGTCAGTAGCTCCCGATCTCCTCGAGCTGGAGGCGGTAGAGTCGCGCGGTGACCCGGGCGGTCTTGAGGATTCTCGGCGCCATCCGCGGGAGGTTCAAGATACCACAGTGGAGCGCCTCTTCCAGCTCGCCCAGGTGATCTTCGTCGGCCTTCGCGTGATAGAAATAGAAGCTTACCGCCTGCGCCTCCAGGCGAAGGGCGGACTGCACATGCTCGGCCCACTGGGCCGCGACCCGCTTGCCGAGGCCTTCGATGATGTACATGGCGCCGAGGAGATCGAAGGGGTTCGGCTGATCGGCTCGATGGAAGATCCAGGCAGACAGGGCCTCGCTGCCGATGTTCAGCTCGTGCCGCGCGAGCCCGGCCGGGTCGCCGCCGCTCTTCAGGTAGTCTTCCTCCAGCATCAGGTAATCGCGATGCTCCGCGGCCGCATGGCGGATGAAGCGCGAGCGCAGCTCGGCGAACTCGTGGCCGATGTTGGAGGCGGCGCGCGCGATCCAGAGCGCCCCGTTCATGACCTGCGCCCGGTGGTTCAGCAGGAGCTCGTGGTAATCGGCCAGGCGAATGCGACGCTCGATCACGCGCCGCACGATCGGGATGTGATGCACCTGGGACTCGAAATCCAGCCAGATGGACGACAGCCCGCGCAGGACGGCCTGCGGTGAATCTTCGTCTCGAGGCGATGTACGTTCCGGAAGCATGCTGAACCTCCCTGGTGATGACGGCGGGTCAGACGACCGTGAGCAGCATGAAGGCGATGACGCAGCGGCCGCTCTCCGGGATGAAGCCGAGGACCTGCTGGCCCGGCTGCAGATCCCGCTCCTCGATCAGCTGGTGCAGCATGAGGAGAATGGATGCGGCCCCCGTGTTCCCCTGGGAATAGAGGTTCGTGAACCAGCGAGCCTCGGGCACCATCGCCCCGGTCTTCGCGAGCAGCTTGACCATCTCTCCGCGGAGAGAGTGGGACGAGTAGTGCGCGAGGAAGTGGTCGATGGCTCCGGGCCTCAGACGTCGCCGATCCACGAGCTCAAGGTAGTGCTTCGCCCACACGGGGAACATGCGGTAAAGCAGATCGAAGTCCTGCTTGAGGACGACGGCGCCCTGCTGCGCCGCGAGCGCAGGGCTGTCGTAGTGACTCCAGGGCTTCCTCTCACCCGCCCGGTTCCTGGAGGTGCCCGCGTACATGCAGGGGTCGAAGCGGTCGGCGTAGGAGCAGAGATCGATCCATTCCACCCTCAGGGAGCGGCGCCCCTCGTTCGGCCTGGTCTCCAGGAGCCAGGCGCCGGCCCCGTCGGAGAGGGTCCAGCGGAGGAACTCGGTCTCCATCAAGGCGGAGGAGTCTTCGCCTTCCTGCTCCCGACCGGCGTAGAAGCCGGGTCGGAAGAAGCGACTGGAGAACTCGGCGGCGCAGGCCACGCCGCAGTCGTGCTCGCCCGCCTTCAGCTGGAGGTAAACGGACTTGAACGCCATCATGCTGCTGGCACAGACGCTTTGAAAGCTCGCGATCTCCATGGGCCGCAGGCCGAGCTCGCCGTGGACCGCGCTGGCAAAACCGGGGACAAGGAGGTCGCCCTGGGTGGTGGCCGCCGCCAGGAAGGAGAGCCTCTCCGCGGCGATCTCGCTGCGCGAAAGCGCGTCCCGGATCGCACGAGCCGCCATGTCTGCGCTGCTGTGAAGGTGCGCGCCGTCCGGCGTCAACGCATAATGACGTGTCTTGATGCCGTTCTGCCGGAGGACGAAGCGCCCGAGCCTGGAGCGCCTGTCGTTGATCTCGCCGATGTACTGCTCCATCTCCTCGTTGAGGACCGGCTTGCCAGGCAAGAAAGCGCCAGTGCTGGTGATGTAGACGGAACGATCCATGATCCTTCTCCGTGGCAGACATGGGCTTGGAGCTCGTCACGGCGGCCATCAACACTACCTCAGTCGCCCTCGTCGCGCCGAGGCGTAACCATGTCCCGTCTCGCCGGCCGCCGGCTTCGCCCGCCGGATGCTGGCCCGGCTTTCGCGTGTCCACGATCCCGGCGGCGGCACCTCGCAGCGCCCGGGCGCGATGAGGCGATTTCGTCGCGGGCGTATCCAGCGTCCCTGCCATCCTCAAGATGGGGTCGCTATGGATTCATCAGATCATGCCGGTCGCGTTTTCCCGCTCTCGCTCGCACCCGTCTTGGTCGGAACCTGCGCGATCGTGCTCCGGGCCGTCGAAGAGGCGAACCGCGCCGAGCTCGAGGGCATCCGCGCAGATCGAGCACGGCATGCCTGTCGATGAGCTGCAGAGCTCGGCGCCGCCGCCCAGGTTTATCCGCATCCTACGGCCGGTCGGCGCCATCCATGCGGGCCGACCTGGCTGCCGTCGTCGCGGCCAGACACGAGCTTCGTGCGCGGTGGCGCCCTGCTTGCATCAAGACGGCGGCGTCAGGTGAAGCCATGGCGCAAGAAGCCCCCAAGCCGGCCGAGAAGAGACGGCCAAAGCATGTACGCAGCCCCCTGAAAGACGTTGCGCCGAGCCGCCCCAGGGGACTGCCCGCGCAGGATGATCGAGAGCAAGCGCCGAAGGCCGAGAAGGATCGCTCGCCCGCGCCGTCTGGCGAGCGGTCGACCCAGGCGCCCCACGGGGTGCCTCCGCGTGGGCACGAACCGCGCGGCGGGCGCGACCGGACCGAGGGGCAACACCGAAGCAGCGCCGAGCAGGCTCACGGTCAGCGTGAGCTCGCTCAGCAGCTTCGTGTCGATAGCCTCCGCTGCTCGACGATGGCCGGCTCCGGGCACCCGACCTCCAGCCTGTCGGCGGCCGATCTCATGGCGGTGCTCCTCCGCGACTACCTCCGCTGGGACCTGAGCCATCCGGAGAACCCGAACAACGATCACGTGATCTTCTCGAAGGGCCACGCCTCCCCGCTGCTCTACGCGATGCTCAAGGCGGCGGGCGTCATCTCCGACGCGGAGCTCCTGTCGTACCGGCGCTTCGGGAGCCCGCTGCAGGGGCACCCGGTGCCGACGCTCCCCTGGGTCGACGTGGCCACCGGCTCCCTGGGTCAGGGGCTCCCCATCGCCGTCGGGATCGCGCTCTCCGGGAAGTACCTCGAGAAGGCTCCCTACCGTGTCTGGGTGTTGCTCGGCGACAGCGAGATGTCCGAGGGATCCATCTGGGAGGCGTTCGACCACGCGCGCCACACGAAGCTCGGCAACCTCATTGCCATCCTCGACATGAACCGCCTCGGGCAACGCGGACAGACGCCCCTCGGCTGGGACTCCGCGGCCTATGCGGCGCGCGCCCGCGCGTTCGGCTGGCGTGCCGTGGAGATCGACGGCCACGATCCAGCCGCCATCTCCGGCGCCTATGCCGAAGCCCTCCGCGCCTCGGACGCGCCCGCGCTGATCGTCGCGCGCACGGTGAAGGGAAAGGGCGTGTCCCTCGTCGAGGACAAGGACGGCTGGCACGGAAAGGCGCTCGACAAGGCGCAGTGCGCGAAGGCGATCGACGAGCTGGGGGGCATGCGCGACATCGTCATCGAGCCAGAGGCGCCTGCGGCGGGTGAGCCTGCTCCGCGGCCCGCCGCCGGGCCGCTGAGGCTCCCCATCTACGAGCGCTCCACGGCCGTCGCGACGCGGAGGGCCTACGGCGACGCGCTCGAGGCGCTCGGCGCTGCGCGCGCGGATATCGTCGCCGTGGACGCCGAGGTCAACAACTCGACCTTTGCCGAGGAGTTCGCGAAGGCTCATCCAGATCGCTATTTCGAGATGTTCATCAGCGAACAGCAGATGGTGGCCGCCGCCGTCGGGCTGAGCGTCCGGCGCTGGTCGCCCTTCGCGTCGACGTTCGCGGCTTTCCTCACGCGCGCCCACGATTTCCTCCGGATGGCCGCGGTGTCGAGGGCCGATATCCGCGTGTGCGGCTCGCACGCGGGTGTATCCATCGGCGAGGACGGCCCGTCGCAGATGGGGCTCGAGGATCTGGCCATGATGCGCGCCGTCCACGGGAGCACCGTGCTCTATCCGTGCTGCGCCAATCAGACCGCTCGGTTGGTCGCCGCCATGGCCGATCAGAAGGGCATCGTCTATCTCCGAACGACGCGCGAGAAGACGCCCATCCTGTACGATGCGACCGAAGCGTTCCCCATCGGCGGGAGCAAGGTGCTGCGCGAGACACCCCACGATCGCGTGACGATCATCGCTGCGGGCATCACCGTCCACGAGGCGTTGAAGGCCCACGCAGAGCTCGAGGCGAGCGGGCTCTCCGCTCGAGTCCTCGACGCGTATGGCATCAAGCCGATCGACGCCGCCGGCATCCGCGCGGCGGTGCAGGCCACCTCTGGAAACGCCGTCGTCGTGGAGGATCACTGGGCCGAGGGCGGCCTGGGGGACGCCGTGCTCGAGGCCCTGGCTGGCGAAGAGCCCGTCGTCGCGCGCGTCGTCCACCTCGCCGTGAGGGAGATGCCCGGCTCGGGCACCCCGGCCGAGCTCCTGCGCGCGGCGGGGCTTGATGCTTCCGCCATCGCTGGCGCGGCGAAGCGCCTCCTCTCCGACGCAGCACGCCGCGCGCGATAGCCCTGGCCTCGCGCGCGGCGAGCGCGGGCACGCCGCAAATCGGGCGATGTGGCGAAAGGGCTCGCGTCGTTGAAGGCGGACCTCGCGTCGGGGGAGTGGGATCGCAAGTACAGGGCGCTGCGACGCCTGGAGTCGCTGGACCTGGGTCATCGCGTGCTGCTCGCCGAGCTGGCGTGACGCACCACCTGGGCAGAGCGTGCCACGCAGCTCGTCTCCGGTGACAGAGGCGTGCCCTGCGTCTCGCGGTGACCCGCCTCGGCACCCGCGCGGGTGCCGAGGCGGAGGCGCGGACAAAAAGAAAAAAGAGCGCCCGTCCGACGGTGTGGGGGGGGAAACCGTCCCTCAGGCGCTCCGGGGTCAGGGTTATGCAGGAGCTAGGCCAGGGATCTCCTGACGAGGGTCCGTGAATTTACGTAGGCGTTGTACGGGTGAGGCTTTCGTTTTTGGTGTGGCGGATTTCGTTGGTGAAGCGCAGGGGCGCCATCTCCCGCGAGCGGTGGCACGGTGGCGCTCGCCCGAGCGCCAGACGAGCGCTGCGCCTGAGCAGCCAGGCGAGCGCTGCGCCTAGGCAGGGCGGTGGGGCGTGCCGGCGATGGCTCCTACGCGGCGCGTCTTCGCCACGCGCCTCGCCTGCTGCCGGATGTGCTCCACGGCCTTCTCGAGGAAGGCCTCGGGGGAGGTCTTGCTGACGGTGATCTGCTCTCCGCCGATGAGGACGACGAGGAGGCCCCTGTCGGTCCTGCCCACCGCGAAGAAGTCGACGGTGAACGGCAGCTCTTCCTCGACGGTGAGGGACAGCTGGCACTTCAAGACCTCGCCGACGCCGGGCTGATTCTCGACGACGAACCGCTGCAAGAGCCCGTTGGCGTGGGCGTCTCCGGCGATCCGGTTGAGCGCCCACTTGTCCCTCGGCCAGGCCATGTGGTCACGGAGCTCGGTTATCCATTGCAAGAGCTCCTCGGCGACCTGGCCGATCGCCGCCTTGGAGGCCTCATAGGACAGCTTGATCTGCTCGTATTTCGTCATCGGGGCTCCATCGCTCTCCGGCGCGCGCCCTCGAGGCTACCAGATCGCCGCGCCTCGCCGCACGCGGATCGGGCCCCTCGGCCTCGCCGACGCCGCGGGATTCTTCGGCGCAGCGCGCGGCGCGCGGCGTCGCGGGCGGCCTCGAGGCGCTCGCGCTCCCTGGTCTCTGGGCGCCGCGGCCGACGGGACCGGCCGGGCTCGCTCAGGCGTATTGTTGCAGCAGCGCGCCGCGCATGGGGTTGTCGCAGGCCTTCACCGCCGCGCGGAGCGCGTCCCTGTCGACCGGCACCCTGTGCAAGCTGACGTTGACCGCGCCGCCCTGCGCCTCCACGGTCGCGTACTCGGCGTGGTGCAGCAGCGTCGGCGGCCCGCCGTTCGCGTACTCCTTGAACGGCATCCCGACGCTCCCCGGGTTCACGAGGAGCGTCCCGCGGTGCTGGCGGAGCATCTGGAGGTGCGTGTGCCCCCCGGCCATCACCGTCGCCGCGTGGCCCGCGAGGCGGCGATCGAGCTCCTCCGGCGGGGTGTTCGCGAGGAGTTCCTCCATGTGAGACCGGGGCGAGCCGTGGAACACGAGGAGCGTCGAGTGCGCGTCGAGCGGGATCTCGAGGTGCGCCTGGAACGTGCGCAGGAAGGCGAGCTCGTCTCTCGACAGCCGATCACGGCACCAGTCCACCGCGTCGACGACGATGGGGGCCTCGGTGTAGGTGCGGATCAGCTCCGGATCCAGCATGAACTCGTCGTGGTTCCCGAGGATGCACGGGCACCCGAGCTCCTGCAGCATGTCCAGGATGGCCGAGGGCCGCGGCCCCAGCGTCGCGACGTCGCCGAGGCAGATCACCTGATCGACGCCCGTCGCCCGGATGCTGGCCAGCACGGCCCTGAGCGCCACTTCATTGCCGTGGATGTCGGATATCAGCGCGATCCGCATGGCAAGACCCCCTTCAGCGGCCATCGAGACGTTGGAGCGGCTCTCGGCGCCTCGCGGCGTCCGATCGGCGGACTCGTGACGATAGACCATGTCCGCCGGCGCCTCCAGCCCCTCGCGCCCTGCCGGGCGAGGCGGCGCGACGGCGCGGCGGCGCGACGGCTCGCGGCGATGGAGACGCGCGTCACAGCCGCGAAGTTTCCCTGGTCTCCCTGCACGCTCCCTGCACGCGCCGGACCACGAGCGGGTAGGATCGGCGCGTGCGCGCGCTCTGGCCGGTGGACATCGTCGCCTTGAATCCCGTGTCGTGCGGCGCGGTCCTGTGGCGCATCGGCGGCGTGCTGCGCGTCACGATCCTCGTGAAGGCGACGTTCGCCCTCGGCGCGGACGGCGACGCGGATCTCGTGGCGCCCGAGCCCGTCGAGCGCGAGGACCGCTTTCACGACGACGACCCCTCGCGGAGCCTGCGCTCCGCGAGCGACACCGCGCCGTACCTCCCCGGCGCCGGCGTCGTGCTCACCGGGCACGCGCATGCGCCGGACGCCACCGGGCCGGTGATCGGCCTCTCGGCGAGGCTCGCGCTCTTCCGCGATGGGCTGCTGCTCGACAAGACGATCCACGTCTTCGGGGACGCCACGCCCGGCAGCATCGCGCCCACGCCGTTCCAGAAAATGCCGCTCGTGTACGAACGCACGGCGGGCGGACCCAGCCATCCATGGAACCCGGTCGGCGTCTCCGAGGCCGGCGAGGGCGCGCGCGCCGACGCGCTGGATCCAGCGATGGGCGCAAGGCGAGCGCGCCCGAACCTGGTCAATCCTGCGAGCCCCCACCGGCCCGCGTGCTTCGGGCCGATCGCGCCTCACTGGGCCTTGCGGAAGCGGCTCTTCAACGGCTTCGAGCCGGGCGCCACGGGGCGTTCGGCGCAGCTCGGCCCGCTCGGCGCGGACCCCGCCGCCGCGGGGCGCGCGGAGGTGCTCGACATCCCGGCGGACTTCGACTTTCGCGCCTTCAACCCGGCGCCGTTCGATCAGCAGATCCCCTTTCTGCAAGGCGATGAGTGCATCCTCCTGGAGAACCTGAGCGCGGAGAGGCGTTTCGTCTGGACGCGCCTCCCCGCGGCGCGCGCTCGTGTGCGCCGCTACCGCATCGACGCCGCGCGGGCGGGCGGATCGCAGGAGATACCGCTGACGGCCGACACGCTCGTCATCGACGGTGATCGACAGATCGCCTCGCTCGTGTGGCGGGGCAACTTCGCCATGGAGAGCGAGGAGGCGCTCCAGGGCATCCGCCTGTTCGCGGGGGTCGAGACGCTCAAAGGGACCATTCCATGGCCGGAGCACGGCGCGTCGCTCCCCGGGGGCCCTGCGGCGACGCACCGGAGCTCGGCGCCAGCGGTGTCGCTTCCGAGGCCGATCGTGGCGCCCGCCGGGCTTGTGGAGACAGGCCCGCTCTCTAAGAGGAAGATGGAGATACCCGTGCTCCCCTTTCGTGATTCGCCTGCCGCGCCGCAGGCTCCTGCTCCTGTCGCCGTGAGCGGAGGCATCACGGGACCGCTGGGCCAGAGGATGCCGATCCCCGAGGACAGGCTCGCGGAGGTCGGGGCGGAGCGGGCGCAGTTCCCGGTGGCAGCGCCGGGGACGAGCGCGCCGCGCGGGGAGGACCCCATCCCGGGCGCGCCGTGGAGCCCGATGGCCGCGCCTCGGCTCGTCAGCCCCGCTGGCGCCGGGGGCTCGCAGGCCGGGCGCACGCTGGTCGACCGGGGAGATCCTGAGAGCGGTGTCGTGGAATCGGCGCCGCCGCCGGAGCCGGAGCCCATGGCGGCTCCTCGGTCGACGTCATCCGGGTCGACGCTCGTGGCGCGAGAACCATCGGGGCAGGAGGCGGTCTATCCGGCGGTGGAGGTGGCACCGCCCGAGAAGGTGAGTCCGCAGCTCGAGGTGGCGCCGCCGGTGCTGGCCGAGGTGGCGCTGCCGGCGAGGGGGAGTCGGCCGCCCGAGGTGGTGTCGCCGGCAGCCGTATCGCCGCCTGTGACGAGCGAGCCGCTCGCCGGGTTGGAGGCGCGAAAGCGGGCCGAGGCGAGGCTCGCCGAAGGCGGCGATTTCGATGGAGACGACCTGTCGGGCGGTGACCTGTCGGGGCTCGACTTCAGCGGGCGCTCGCTCGCGCGGTGCGCGCTCCGCGGCGCGAGGCTCCGTGGTACCCGCCTCGCAGGGGCCAGCCTCGTCGAGGCGACGCTCGACGAGGCCGACCTCCGCGGCGCGGATCTGTCTCGCGCCGATCTCACGAATGCGCGCGCCGACCGCGCGGAGCTCGTCGAGGCTTCACTCGAGGAGGCGGACCTCCGAGGCGCCTCGCTGCGCGGGGCGAACCTGGAGCGAGCGCGGCTCGCTCGTGCCCGCGGCGACGGCGCGACCCTCTCCGCGGCGAACCTGGCAGGCGCCGACCTGGAGGATGCGCGCTTCGTGGGCGCGTCGTTCGCCGGCGCCAACCTGCGTGACGCGAAGGCCGATCGCGCCGATTTCATGTCGGCGCGGTTCGACCGCGCCGACCTCGGCGCAGCCTCCTTCTGCAAGACCCGCCTCGTCGCCGCGGTGCTGGCGCACGCGAAGCTCGACCTGACCGATCTCCGCGGCGCCAACCTGGAGCGTGCCAATCTGCACGGGGCCTCGCGGAGGCGGGCGAAGATCGCGGGCGCCAACATGAAGGAGATCGACGAGACGGCGCCGGTGAGCCCGGAAGATCCGGAAGGCTCGTGAGCGATCGAGGGCCGAGTCCTCGTTGGGCCGTTCGTCGCTGCCGCCAGGAAGGGCGCGGGCGGCGGGCGGCTTTGGCGAGGTCCCCATGTGGGGATCGGGACCGCGCCGTCGAGACGGCCCTGGGGGCGTCGTGTCTCGGCCGATCGCCCGGATGGGCAGTGAGCCGCGGTGCTAGGCTCGACAGGATCAAGGAGACCCATCGCCATGAAGATCTCTCGTCAGTGTCCGAAGTGCCAGTCCAGGAAGCTCTGGGTCGTGGAGAAAGCCGAGTCCGCTGGCGACGGCGGGGGAAGCAACACGATGAGCGTGGCGTCCGGGTACGTTCTTAAGGGCCCCACGGACGACTGGGGCTCGCCGCTCGAGACCATTCATGCGGGCTTCTTCGAGACCTGGATCTGCGCGCTCTGCGGCTTCACCGAGTGGTACGCGCGCGACGCGAACGAGGCCCTCGCCCGGCTCGCGTCGCATCCGTGGCGGCCCAAGGTTCGCTACGTCGATGGGGAGGCGACCGGCACGCCGTACCGGTGACTGCGACGGGGCCGGGCCGGGTGACGGTTCGAGGCGCGCCGGCACCTCCCATGGCCAACGCCCTCAGGGCGCCAGAACGAGCACGTTGGTGACGCTGGGCACGATCTTGGCGCCTGGCGCATTGGTGTTGTTCTGGATCGTCATGCTGGTGAGCCGCGCGAGCGGCATCCCTCCGACCACCACGGTGAACGCCCCCGTCACCGTGCGTGCAGGGCCCATCACGGTGCCAGACGCGACGCCGGTCGCCAAACCGGCGTTATCACCGTTCGTGAGCATGGGCATCGTGGCCATGTTGTGCGCCGGCGTGCACGTCATGAGGACGTTCGGCACGAACCCCACGTCGGTGGGCTCCATCGCGATGTTCGGATAAGGCACCGGGACCGGAGCCGGCGCAGGTGGGGCCGGCGTGAGGCACACGTCGGGAAACGCCAGGCACATGCCGCCAGCGCTCGTCTTTGCCAACATATCGGGATCTCCTCTCTTCGCGTAGCGGTCAGCCGAGGTGGATCTGCTCGCCATCGACCTTGGCGAGGACACGGGCCGAGATGATCGCGTTCTCTCCGCGAATGCCGATCAGGTTCTGGGCGCGTAGATCGACGGTCCCCGCGCGTGTCTGATCGATCTCCTCCACGAAGCGGAACACGCGCTTGGCGCGCTGGGTCAAGCGGGTGAGGATTGTGTCGGCCTCCTGCGCCACGAGCGCGATCTTCGTCACCTCGGCCTGCACGAGCCTGCCGAAGAAGCCGAGCTCATCGATCGCGATGGCACCCTTCTTGGCGCGCACGTGCACCTCGGCGCCCGTCATGGCCACCTCGCGGGCGCCCACGATGTCGACGCGTTCCGACGCGCAGACCGCGATCCGCCCACCCCGCGCCTGTCTCAGGATTGATCATATTTTCCCCACCTCCCTCGCGGCGCTCCAGCCTTGGACGAGGGTGAGGAGTTGCTCGTAGCCACGGCCCAAGGTCTGCCAGCCGGGCTCGCCGTTTCGCCGGAGGTGTCCGCCGAGCCCGGCGATTGCCAGGAAGGCATCGCGGGCCGTGGCGTTCTCGGGCAGGGGCTTGCGCGCGAAGACCCGCAGCACCTCGATCTGGGTGGGCGTGAGCACGGCGGTCGCGGGCTGCTCCGGAGCGCGCCGAGCCTCGCTGCGCAGCAGCAATAGCTGCCAGGCGATGGGCGCGAAGAGCGCCAGCACGTTGCGCAAGCCGTGCAGGTCCTCGATCTGGCGCTTCTCGTAGGCGCATCCGGTCTTCAGGGCCTTGAAGAACTCCTCCACCATCCAGCGCGCCCGGTACCAGTCGACCAGCTGCGTCAGCTGCTCGACGGACTCGACCGGCTCGCTCGTGAGCAGCACCCACTCGACCGGCGCTTCGCCCGGCGGCGGCTCGATCTCCCAGACGCGTACGACCCACAGCGACAGCGTCGCAGGCAGCTCGCGCGGCTGGGATCTCGGTCGCCGCAGGGTCACGCGCGTGCTTCCAAGGGCGAGCTTGGCCAAGCGTCCTGCGCGCGGAGGATGCAGCCGTTTCTGTTGAGGGCTGCGATTGCCCGCCGGCCGCGGCGAAAGCTCTACCTCGCGTACGGCCACCGCTTGAACATGCGCGAGCGCCTGCTCGAGCTTGGCCTGCTCTCCGAGGGCGTCAGCCTCGACGAGGCGATTGTGCGCGAGCCGAATCACGAACCGATGCCCTGCGCTCAAAAGCTGCGCGAACAGGCCGTAGTCGTCGCCTTCGCGGTCCATGACGTGCACCACGTCGTGCGCAGTAGCGCCCAAGGCCGCGACTCGCTCCACCTGCTCTCCCCAGCGGTCGTGCTCGTTGTCCGTCCTGCCGTCGTCGCGCACGTGCGTGCTCAGATCGAGCACGCCGAGCGGGCGGCGCGTTCCATCGCCGCTGACCGCCAGCGTGAAGTGGGCGAAGAACGTCTGCCCCGAGGAGCGCAGCCGTCCGAGCCCCTGCCGCTGGCCGTCCGAGCGGAAGGACAGGGTCGTGGTGTCATGGATGGCGAGCACGACCGGCTCGGCCTCCATGCGCGCGAGGGTGGCGCGCACATGCGGAGCCAGAATCGCCGCGGGCGTGACGGCGTCGTTGCCGAAGAAACGGTACGCCGCCTCCAGCTCGCTGTCGGACAGCAGCGAGGGGAAGCTCTTGTCCGGCGCCTGCGCCAGCTTCTGCACCAGCTTGCTCTGGCGCTTCGAAAGCCGCGCATCGCCGAAGTGCGCGTCGCTCATCTCCTCGGCGAGCGCCGCTGCGTGCTCTGCTGCAGGTGAACCCATCCGCAGCTTTGATCACGTCGCTCAGCACACATCAAGCGAGATGTGTAGGATCCTGAGGCGCCTGTACCTCCAGGTCGCCGTCGGTCGCGAGCTTGGTAGGCGCGCCGTCGCGACCGTCGAGCACGGCCAGCACATAGACCCCCTCCGGCTCGATGGCGCAGAGCACCTTGTCCCCGGCCTCCGGGGCGACGAGGCAGCTCTTGGCGCGCCGTGCCTCGCAGCTCGACGCGGCGAGGCGTACCAGGAGCGTCGCGCCGACCCGCTCAACGCTCCCCGTCTCGAGATAGGCCTCCGGCCTCGCAAGCTTCTTTACGGCTGTCACGGTATCAACCCTTTCTCCACGTCGTCTGTGCTGTCCCTTGGGGAGCGTCTCCTGAACGACCTGCTCCTCGCCTCGATTGCAACCTGCTTCACGTCTTCACGGGGGGCGCCGCGCCGTGCGTCGGCTGCCATCGTTCCACCCTGGCCAGCTCCTCGTCATCGCCGAGCCACCCCGAGAGCCGTGGCAACACCGCGCCATCGCGCTTTGCGAGGTGGAACCTGGTCCGATACAGGCCCGCTCCGGAGAAATCGGCGGCCGACACGTCGGCGTGCGAGAAGTCCGCCTCCCGGAGCCTGGCATCGACGAACCGCGCTCCAGCTGCCAGCGCGCGACCAAAGTAGGCTTCCTCGAGGAATGCGCCGGAGAGGTCCCCTTTCAGCAGCTCGGCCTTCTCGAACACCGCCTGGGGGAACTGGCCGTTCGAGAGGCGCGCCCCGTGCAGCTTCGCCTCGCCGAAGAAGCACTGCGGCCCCCTCGCGCCCTCCAGCCGGGCTTCGCGCAGGTCGGCTCCCATGAAGTTGCACTGCGCGCAATCTGCCCCGGCGAAGCTCGCGCCGGCGAGATCGCTCTTCATGAACTGCGTGCGAAAGAGCTTCGTGTCGGCGAAGCTCTTGGGCCCGAGCCTGGCCTCGACGAGCGTGGTCAGCGCGAGGTTCGCGGCGGCGAGATCGGCAGTGCGGAGATCGGCCCGGAACAGCGTCGACTTCTCGAGGTTCGCCCCGGCGAAGCTCGTCCGGTCTGCGTCGATGTCGACGAGGTTCGCGCGGTCGAGGTTGGCGCCCGCGAACGACGCTCCTCGGAGCGAGGTCTTCACCCAGCTCGCGATGGGCGCCTCGACGAGCGCGAACGACGCGCCGTCGGCGGTGCACTCGACGAAGGCAGCCGCGATGTGCTTGCCGCCGTCGAAGCGCGCCCCTTCGAGCCGCGATCGGTAGAAGCTCGCGTGGCGCAAGTCCGCGTCGCGCAGATCGCACCGGGTGAGATCGCACGCGATGAAGCTCGACTCCTTGAGGAGCGCGGCGCGCATCGCCGTGGGGAAGCGCACCTCTTCGAAGCTCGCTCCTGACAGGTCCGCCCCGTCGAGCGCGAGGTGCGACAGGTCGACGTGGCGCACCGGCTCGCCGTGCCGGAGCTTGTCGAGGAGCTCATCGCGGTTCATGAGCCACCTCGCTCGGCGTCCGCTCTCGGGAGGAAGCGCACGTGGCCTACCTCGGCCTCGGCGAACGTGGTCCGCTCGTCGCCGGCGACCCGAGATAGGTCGGCGCGGAACAGGTTCGCTCCGGTGAAGTCGGCGCCCGCCAGCCGGGCCTTGGAGGCGAGCGCGTCCATCAGATTGGCCCCCTGCAGCGACGCGTCTCCGAGGTCGGTGCGGATGAGCAGGCCGCCCTTGAGGACGGCGCGCTCCAGGCTGGCCTCGGAGGCGTCGCATCCGGAGAGATCCGCGCCGCGCAGGTTCGCCCGGTCGAGCCGTGCGCCTGCGAGGACGGTGCCGCGCAGGTTGGCCCTCTCCATGTCGGCGTCGCTGAAGTCGGCCTCGGGAAAGGACGAACCGTGGACGACGACGCCCTGCTGAAAACACGCTGATCGAAACGACACACGCTCTCCGTGACAGGCGACGAAGGTCGTTTTCCGGAGCGTGGCGCTCGAGAAATCGGCGCCATCGAGCGTGCTCTCCACGAGGTTCGCGTCCGAGAGATCGGCGCCTGTGAAGCGGGCGCCGGACAGGTCGGCCTTCAGCAGGTTGCACTGCCCGAGCGTGGCGCCCGTGAAGTCCGCGCCTCCCGGCTTCGCCTCGATCCAGTCGGCGCCCGTGAGATCTGCGCCGGAGAAGCGCGCCCCCGCGAGCTCGGCGCGGCTCAGCACCGCCTCCTTCAGGTCGGCACGCTCGAGCGAGGCGCGGCGCAGCGTTGCTCCTCCCAGGTTCGCGCCGCGGAGCCGCGCTTCGGTGAGGTTCGCGCCCTCCAGGTTCGCCCTGGCGAGCACCGCGCCCTCGAGGTTGGCTCGGGAGAGGTCGCACCCCGAGAGGTCGGCCGACTCGAGGAACGCGCCGGAAAGGTCCACGCCGGACAGGGACATCCCCGCGAGGTTCGCACCGGTGAAATCGCGGTTCGCCAGGGGCTCGTCCACCTCCATGGCGAGCCCGACGACCAAGCGCACGCGCTCCGAAGCCTCGGGCTCCATCGCCGCGGCGGCGGGCTGCAGGTGCCCCATCCGCCGGTACATCTCGAACAGGCCCCGCTCCTGCTCCTCGATCGTCGCGTGATACCCCGGGTCGGCCAGCATCTGCTCCACGTCGTCCAGCACGACGCCGGCCTCGCGCGCCTCCGCCGCCATCGAGCGCAGCGCTGTCAGGTGCGCCTTTGCCGAGAACTTGGGCGGCCCTGCGCCCTCCTTGGCCGCCTTCTCCATGGCAGCATCGAAGTCCTCGCCCCTCTCGGCCCAGGCTCGTCTCGCCTCCTCGCGGGCCTGCGTCTCCGACGCTCGGGCTCGATCCATCAGCTCCTCGGTCCTCAGGGACGCGGCCTCGACATAGGCGGCGAGACCGTCGAGGTCGTCTGGCGGCGGCTCGGGGAGGGGAGGCAGCTCGTCGAGGCCGTGGTTCTTCGGGTCGAGCCCTTCGGCCTCGATGCGTGCGCGCGCCTCGGCGAAGCTCCGCTCCTGGCCCCGACGCAGGTTCTGGGCGGCCAGGTTCTCGCTCTTGACCCAGCGTCCCATGTCGCCAAGGTCGATGTTGGGCGCGACGCCCGACGCGCGCGGCGGCATGAGGTCGCCGTCGGAGATCTCTGCGACCGCGCCCTTGTCCTTGTCGAGGCGGCGCGCGAGGGCTGCCTGGTAGTGCTCGATCGGGCGCGGCGATCCGGGCTCCTCGCACGCGCAGAGCAGGTGCACGATGTCGGCCGCGTCGTCCTCGGCGATCGCGAGCACGCCGTGGAAGATGACGACGCCGAGCTCCTCGGCGGGGAACACCCAGACCGTGTCGGGGCGCATCGGGATCTCGAGGAAGCGATCGCCTTCCGGGGTGTGGTGGGTGACGAACGATCGCGTCACGAGGTCGGGCAGCTTACCCTCGAGGCGTGGCTTCTCGGGATGCATGTTCTCGATGAGGATCTCTTCGTTCCCGCGGAAGAGCCCATCGAGCCACTGATCCTCGGATGCCACGTTGAAGAATGTCGGATCCGTGTCCGCGGGGATGCCCGGGAAGTGCTCGTCGAGCCAGCGCTTGTCGTAGGTGCCGGCGCGCCCCCTGCGCTGCGCGAACGTGATGTCCATCGGCAGGAAGCCGGCGGGCTCCGGGCGCTCCGACGGCGTGCGGATCATGGCGCCGTAGAGCTCGACGTTCGGCAGCGGGTGGACGGAGCGACCGCCGAGGTCGAGCGGCCTGTAACCTTTGCCGTGAGGGTTTCTATCGTAGCCGGCCCCGCCGAAGGCGTGCGCCCAGTCGATGTGCAGCGTGGTCATCGGCGCGGGCTCGGTCGGCACGCCGTCGCGCCACGCCCGGTCGCCCACCACCGCGAGGCGCTTGTCGACGCTTCCGATCCGGGCCCTCACATACGAGGCGCGGGTGGGCACGCCGCCGGGGGCGTGAAAGCTGCCCGCGACGAGCAGCTCGCCGCGCGTCTTGGCGAAGCCTTCGTCGATCGCGCCCTGCTCGCCGAGGGCGCCGGTGACGGTGCGCCAGAACGATAGCTCGTCGACCAGGGCGCGAGGGCTGGTGAGCGGGAAGCCCAGCATGGCGGTCACATGGAAGTAGCTCCGCCGCCGGAACTCCAGCACCCGGGTCAACATGGGGACCTTCATCGGCTTAACGATCTTCACTGGACCTCTCGTCGCGCGTGGGTCTTCGAGTCGTGATGGCCGGTCGAGCTCGTCGACGGCGTCATCGATCAGCCGCGATAGGGCGGGCCTTGAGGGCGTCGCAGCTCGCGGACGTGCTTGCCGTCGACGGGGAGGCGCTCTTTCAGGTAGAGCTCGACGTAGCCGCACTGCTGGCAGGCGTACGCTTCGAGCTTGCCGCTGGCACCATCGAGGCCTGGCTTTCCAGTGACGGCGAGTTGAAACTTATTCGCCAGGTTAGCCGTTCCAGGATTAGGATCATTGTTGGCGACGTATTCCACATACCAAAGGCTCGTGCAGAGGCACTTGGGGCAGGTTCCGGTCGTTTTCATGATGGGCTCCGCCGCGATGCTGCGTCAAGTGAGTGCTTTGCATTCACGAGCTACATCGTGGTAATGTCCAGAGCTCAAGACACGCGCTGCCGAGTTACAGGCCTCTGTTGCGGACTCTCTCACGCTGGCATCGAGCATCTTCGACATGGATGTGTGCATCGGCGTCTCCCTCCCGCCCTATGTTCGCCGGCCGGTGATACTACGCTGGCACTCGAGCGCCGTCAAATGAAGTGTGTGCTCGCCGCACGCGAGCGGTGGTACGATGGCTGCGCGAGGACCCGACGCCCATGGACGACAACCCCGAGTCTGAGATCGTGCGACAGTTCCGTGAACTTGCAGGCGCCCCGCAGGGCACGAATGACTTCCACATGAGCACATGTGGCTGTCCGCTTCGGGTGAAGTACTCGCCGGGGTCCGTATCGAGCCTCACGCTGAGCGCGCCGTACCCGTCGCGCATGACAGCGCCCGCGCATGGGCCGCTCGCTGCTTATCGCCACCCGGGCGAGGTGTTCGTCGCCGTCCGCCCGATGAAGATCAAGCTCCGGCGCGAGACGGACGAGGACAGGGGCGCAAGATCTCGCGGCGTCGTGCGCGAGGTACAGACAGGCGATCCGCTGTTCGATGACGCGGTCTACGTCGACTCGCGCAGCGACCCTCAGACCGTGCTGCGAGCGCTCGCATCCCCCGAGCTGCGCGGCGGCGTGCGCGCCCTGCTCGCCGAGGGGATCGAGCATGTGATCCTCGACGATAAGGCAGGGGAGATCTCGGCGCTGCTGCTCCACTTCACGCGGGCCCCGCACTCTCCTGACCGCGCGAGCCGGGTACTGGGCGCGTTCGCTGCTGTTGTCCTCAACGTGCCCAGCGTCAGCACGTCATCCGAACAGAGGCCGGCAGACGTCGAGCGCGCGCTCTTGATTTTTGGAGCTGTTCTCTGCCTACTTCTGCTGTTTATTGGTGTGCCAGTTTATTTGCTTGCGGCAGGCCAGCGCTGCGATTTCGAGAATAATCCGGGCGCCAATGTGCTGTTCTCGCTGGACGGCTGTTTCACGCCGTTTTCGCTGGGTCTTGCGGCGGGGCTCCTCGTCGGACCCCTGCTTGCTGCCGCCGTCGCGAGGCGTTTCCATGGGCGCTCGGATTCTCTCGAGCGATCAAGCGCGGCGTACGCCGTCACCTTGGTCCTGTCTGTTCAGCTCGCGGTCTGGCTCTTCGCGGCGTTGCTGTGGCTTCGGTAGCGAGCCCAGGCCGCGCTGCTGTCGGCCGGGGCGAGCTCGCCGAGCTGGCATTCCAGCAGTCCGGCACTCACGCACTCGAAAGCGCAGCGCTAACCGAGCTTCGTGATGGCCGCGTTCCACATACGGGCCCCCGCGTTCCCGATGGCGGTGGCTCCCTGCTTGATGTGAGCGCCCATGGTGCTGAAGACGGCTCCGAAATTGTCTTTCTTTGCGCTGCCATTCTCGCCCTTGGCAACGAATAACGCCGCCGCGTAGCCAGTTGTCTCCACCTTCACTCCGTAGCCGCTATGGTAGATGGCGGCATAGTCAGCTTTATGAAGACCGATCGCGCTCTTGCTATTATAGCCCTCGAGCGAGCTTGCGGCCCAGCCCTTCCAGTACGCGGTCGACTTGGTCTGAATCTGATCCCCATTGATGGTCACTTGCGGCGCGTCGACCACGATATGATTTTGGCTCTTCAGCGTGATGCTTCCTCCCGTGCTCTCGATACGGACATTGCCGCCCATCTGCGCTGTCCACTTGCCATCGACGTCCGTCTTCCACTCTCCGTAGTCGTCGTGGTTCTGGCCGCTGATCTTTTGCAACCAGCTTCCCAGCACATCCTGCTTGCCGCCGGCCTCGATGGTCTGGGTGAACCCGCCGTGGATGTCCTGTGTCATGCCGCCGCTCTCGACCTTGTCGGTCCGGCCCGAGCGCACCTTGATGTTCTGATGGCTGTTGTAAAACTCGTTCGAGTCGCCGTCGACGTTGATCGTGTGGATGCCGACGTAGTGGATGGTCGCGTCGTCGCTGACGTCGACGTAGTACTTGCCGCCGACGTTCTGCCACCACTCGCCGCACACGTTGAAGCCGGCGTTGCCCTCCGTGGAAACGTAGAACATGCAGTCGACGGGCTGCATGTCGGGGTTCGCGTCCGGCGTCTTCGGGGGCACGACGAACGCCTGATGGGTGGGGCCGCCCATATGGACGTTGGTCGCGCCGACCGGGGTGAACAGGTCGATGTGCTGCTTGCCCTCGAGGTCCTCGACGACCATGTGGTTGCTGCCGCCCGTGCGCAGCACGTTCTGCGTCAGGTTGCGGCTCGTCACCGTGCTCGGCCGGTGAGCGTTCGGCACCACGCCGGCGATGAACGGCCGGTCCGGGTCGCCGCCCTGGAACGACACCATGACCTCGGTCCCCTTGCGCAGCGGGAAGTGCCAGCCCTCGACCGTGCCGCCGTGCGGCTGCATCATGCGCAGGTACGTCGACGTGGCGCCATCGGGCAGATCGCTCGCGTCGAACTTGAGGCGGAGCAGGTAACGACCCATGTCGTCGATCTGGGCATACTGGCTGTCGCTTGGCCCATCGACGACGCCGTTCTCGAAGCCGTAGATGCGCGGCCACGGCGTCGCCTGGGCCGCCCTGAACTGCACGTCGGCCGGGATCGCCACCACCTCGACGCGGTACGTCTCGTCCACGGCCATCCCCGTGAAACGCGTGATGTCGAACGAGCCGCCCGTGATCGCGGCCGCGTGCCGCACCTCGACGGCCAGGTAGCGGGTCGGCATGTCCGAAGGCCCGTCCTCCAGCTCGAAGACGTAGCCGGCCCGCAGCCCTGTCGCGTTGCCGGTCGCGTGCAGGGTGAGCTCACGGCACGCCATCGACTCCGCCTTGACCTGGGCCAGCCGCGTCGCCTCGTCCTGCGTGAAGACGCGGTAGCCGTACTCGCGCACCTCACCGTGGCCGCTCTTGGACACGGCGTGCTCTCCCGACACCGAGGCGGCCGGGTTCGCGTAGTTGTAATCGTTGATCCGCACCGCGGCCGGCAGCGAGCTGAGATCGACGTGCACCTCCCGGAAGCACTCGCCCGCCGACACGTCGTGGCTCGAGGTCGGGTGGTAACGAACCCGGCCGTTGCCGCTCAGCGGCTCGTGCTGATCCTTGCTGTCGACGATGACCATGACCTCGGCGCCGCCGTCGTCGACCGGGTGCTCGAAGTGGTAGTAGAGCCCTTCGCGCTCGAGCCATCGATGGGTGAAGTCGAGGTGGCTCTCCCGGTATTGACAGACGAACTCCTCTTCCGGATAGCGGTCCGTGTCGACGCTGAACCGGAAGTCGCTCGTCGTGAGGCCGCCGTGCGTGAGCGTCTTCGTCAGGAAGGCGTCGATCTTGCTCTTCGTGTGGACGAAGCTGCGCACCGAGTGGCGCTGGAGCCACAGCCTGGGCACGAGCGACCCATGGTAGAGCGCGCGGTCGGCCGACTCGCGCAGCAGCCGGAGGCGCACGAACACGCCGTGCCAGCACATCGGCGGCGAGTCGGCTCCGCGCTGGAGCGTGAGCGTCGCCGGGGCGTTGATCGCGACGCGGACGTCGGTGCCTGCCGGCACGGTGAACAGGACGTCGAACTCGAACGGTCGGCACAGCGCCTCGGTGCCCTTGAAGCCGACGGCACGGGCGGCCGGCAGCGCTGCGCAGTGCATGGCAAAAACGTCCACGCTCATGAGCTCCCCACCAGGTTGTGGTCCACCCGAGGCCCCCTTGAACGCAGCGGCCGCGCGCGGACGATGTCGCGACCGCGAACCCTACACAGAAGCGCGTCCGACGTGCAAGGTCGTCGATGTCACCGCACGACACCGTCGCGTGGTGGTAGCCTGGCCGAGCGAGGAGCCGACGCCGAGGGACGGGGAACCCGAGTCTGAGCTCGTGCGACAGTTTCGAAGCCTGGCAGGCGCCCTGGAGGGCTCGAATGAGTTTCACGAGCGACGCGCAGACCGTGCTTCGGACGCTCGCGTCGCCCGAGCTGCGCGCCGGCGTGCGCGCCCTGCTGGCCGAGGGCGTCGAGCACGTGATCTTCGACGACAAAGACGGAGAGATCTCGGCGCTGCTCCTTCACTTCACACGGGCTCCACACGATGCCCACCGCGCGAGCCGGATGCTGGACGCGTTCGCCAGCGTCGCTCTCAACCTGCCATGCGTCATCACGTCATCCGAACGAAGACCGGCCGACACCGAACGTGCGCTCTTGATCGCCGGCGCCATCCTCTGCGGAGTCAGCTCGCGATCTGGCTCTTCGCGGCATTGCTCTGGCTGCGGTAATGGGCGTGATCCTCGCGCGCGCTCGATCGCGGCGCACGCGCCGACCTGCTCGTCCACCGCTTCAACGGCAGGGCGCCCCGTCCTCGACGAGCCTCATCAGATCATCGATGTTATCGATCGATCGCGATGATCGGCCGAGCTCTGAGGCTACGCCCGTCCGACACCGGGAGACCACCCCCATGAAGAACTCTCGTCAGCGTGACGATTCAGGCGGCCGCGTGGATCCGCCACATGGACCGGCTGCGCCGCAGTTCCATCGCCGATCTGGCCCTCCTCGTCGGATCCCCAGAAGTACGGCGTTTTAGCGATCGCGAAAATGCGCGGAAAACTGGTGAAGACCTCCGCCGGGGGGCGCTCAGTGCGGGGCGACCTGAGATCCGTGGAGGACCTTGAGCCGGACCAACCAGCGGCGGTCTCCGAAGTGATGTGCGACCTGTGCGACGCGTCGGCCCGGAGCGCGGGATGATGAGCGTGCTCTTCCCGATGCCGGCCGCTCCGACCCGGCGCAGCCCTGGCCCGGCACCGCCTGACGCGTCAGCCAATGTGCGTGTGGAGGAACTCGACCGTGCGCTGCCACGCGAGCGCGGCGCTCTTCGGCTCGAACTTGGACGGATCGGTCGAGCGCATGAACGCGTGGCCGGCGTCGTAGACGTAGAGATCCATCGCGCCTCCACCGGAGCGCGCCGCCTTCTGGATCTCTTCGGCTACGGAAGGGTTCGCCCAGTCGTCCACCTTGGCGTAGTGCCCGCAGATGGGCGTCTTCACCTCGGCGAACTCCCCCGGTGCGATCCGCGGAAGACCGTAGAACGGGACCGCCGCCTCCAGGGCCGGCCGCACGTAACGTGCCGCAGCGAGGGTGAGCGCGCCACCCAAGCAGAAGCCCGCGACCGCGACCCTCCCGTTGCACCGGGGATGCGAGCGCAGGTAGCCGACCGCGTGGCCGAGCTCACCTACGGCCTTCTGGAAGTCGAAGGCGCCGATCAGCTTCGCCGCCTCCTCGTCGTTCTCGGCGAGCTTGCCGTGATAGAGGTCGGGGGCGAGCGCGAGGAAGCCCGCCTGCGCGAACTGCTGGCAGTGCGCTCGCATCACCTCGTTGAGGCCGTGCCACTCGTGGACCACGACGAGCCCCCCGACCTTGCCCGAGCCAGGCGGCTCGGAGAGGGCGCCCTTCATCTGCCCCGCGTTCCCCAACGAAAACGTCACCATCGTCGTCATGTTGTCCTGCTCCTTTCGTCACTCACTTCTCTTCACCAGGGCACGGGGCCGCGCGCGTCGAAGAACCCGCCGGTCGGGCCGGCGTCGTCGAGGAGCGCGAGCCTCACGGACGCGCGGGCGCCTTCCTCGACGGTCTGCGTGCCGCGGTGGCCATTCAGGTCGGTCGCGGTGTAACCGGGGTCCGCGGCGTTGACCTTGATGCCCGTCGGGGCGAGCTCCTTCGCATACTGCACCGTCACCATGTTGAGCGCCGCCTTGGAGGCGGGGTACGCGATGGCGTTGAACGACGCGTACTCCCACGCTGGGTCGCCGTGGTTCGCGAGCCCGCCGAGCCCGCTCGACACCATGACGATGCGCGCCGCGGGCGACGCTCGTCGGAGCAGCGGGAGCATCGCATTCGTCACGGCGATGGCAGCGAAGACGTTGACCTCGAACACGTGGCGCACCTCGTCGAGTCGCGTCGCGCTCGGCGTGGAGCGGCCGAGGAGGATGCCCGCGTTGTTCACGAGGACATCCAGCCGCCCGAGGTCGCGCTCGATCGTGCGAGGCGCTTCGGCGACGCTCGCGGCGTCCGTCACGTCGAGCGCGATGAAGCGCGCGTCGATGCCTTCTCGGCGCAGCGCCGCAGCGGCTCGCGCGCCGCGCTCCTCGTCGCGTGCTCCGACGAGCACCGTCATGCTCGCGCGGCCGAGCTGGCGGGCGGTCTCGAGGCCGATCCCCTTGTTCGCGCCCGTGACGAGCGCTGTTCGCTGGACGTTCATGCCCTCCATCTACGATCGAGCGTCCAGAGGAGATTGGGCGATCTTGGCTCGACACGCGTCGTTGGGGAGCAGCCCGAGAACGCCCTAGCGCCGAGAAGGGCCGCGCGGTATCGTCCTCGGCGTGGACCTCTCGGCGGCGCAGCGCGGGCGGAGCCGGATCGCATTCTCACGCCCGGCTGCGCTCCCCGGCCTCACCGTCGGGCAGTTCCGGAGCGACGGGCCCCTGTTCACCTGCGTGACGGACCGCTACGCCACCGCGCTCCACTTCAGTGGCCGCTCCGAGTGGTCGCTTCGAGGCGCGCGCTGGTCGAGCGGCCCGGGCACGATCGACGTGAAGGTCCCCGGAGAGGTCTTCGCAGAGCACGCCCGCCAAGGCCAGCGGCGGTTTCAAGTCGTGATCTTCGACGCGCGCATGGTCGACGAGGCGCGCGCGACGCTGGACTCTCCCGCGTCGCCCCCGACGGAGAACGCGCTCTGCGCGCACGACCCGCGCGCTGCACCGTTGGCGGCGTTGCATCGCTCGCTGCTTCGCGGCGACGCGACGCCTCTCGAGCTCGCGGGTGTGTCGTCCGAGGCGCTCGCCGCCCTGTGCGAGCTCACCACCATGCGCCGAGATCCGCCCCGTCCGCGCAGCGCGTGGGCTCGCGCGGTGACGCGCGCGCGCGAGCTCCTCGATGCCCGGTTCACCGAATCGATCGCGCTCGACGAGCTCGCCGCCCACGCGCGACTCGACAAGTTCCGCCTCTGTCGTGCCTTCCGCGAGGAGGTCGGGCTTCCCCCGCACGCGTACGTGACCTACCGGCGCGTCGGCCTCGCAGGGGCGCTGCTCGCCCGGGGAGTCCCTCAGGCGGAGGTCGCTGCGCGCGTGGGGCTCTACGACCAGAGCCAGCTCCACCGGCATTTCAAGCGCATCGCCGGGGTGACGCCGGGGGCGTACGCCCGAGCCGCCCGCTGACTCTTTCTCCTCGACGCGCCGCGCCTCGCCTACGCCTGCCGGATCAGCTTGTCGATCTCCGGCGGGATGCAGCCGTAGCCTTCGGCGGCGGCGAGCAATGCGGCGTTGTGAGCCGCGAACGAAGAAGGGCATCGCCGCGCCCGGGAAAAAGCGCAGGAAGAGCCGCCGCGAGTAACTGAGCACCATGACGAAAGCCCAGAGCGGGCGCAGCGCCCGGCCGACAGTCAGCTTGCCGAAGTGCGCCCAGTCGACCTGCGCTTGCTCGCCGGGCAACGTGCCGAGCCGCTGGAACGCCTCTGCGGGCTTCTTGGCGCGCAGACGGCCGATCACCCGGCGCAGATGATCGGGACCGCCCGGATAGCCGCGCTCCTTCAACATGCCGAAGAGCCGACTCGAGCGCAGCGAGGGATACTTGCCGAGTTGCTCGACGATGCAGGGCACGAACGGGTCGACCATCGACGGGCGCGGCGCGACGACCTTCGGGTCGACGCCCGCTTGCCCGAGCACGCGCTGCACGGTGGTGTGATGTAGCCCGAGCTGGGCGGCGATGGTGCCAATGGGCCACTTCTCGCCGTGGTAGAGGCGCAGGATCTCGGCCTCCTTCTCTTTCGCGATCACCGCCGCCTCCCGTCACCGTAGAGGCCCACGTGGGACGCGGGGAGCACGGCGCCGCGGGCGGCCAGCCAGGCATCCTGGCCGAACGGCTTGTCACCCGGCGCGCTGGGGTTGGGGGTCATCCCCGGGAGCCGGCGATGCTGCCCCCGCACCAGCGGTCGACGGCGGCGGCGCTCCCGGCCTCGACGAAGGCGTCGAGCGCCGCGTCGTCCGCGGGCGCGGCGCGCTTCCCTGGCGCCGCGCGGGGCGGGCCCGGGAGCCCGCCCCGCCGCGAAGGCGGACCTCAGTAACCGCGGTGCACGTTGAAGGCCAGGTCGTCCGCGACGGTGGTGCCGTCGAGGTTGACGATCGTCCACTTCGCGAGCGTCGTGTTGTAGCGCAGGACGCTCCATTTCGTATGGTACTTGATCACCCCGTCCGGCGCTCGGTTGACATGCGTGAAGAACAGGCGCGCGTCAGGCACGCCGTTCGTGTTCGGATCGTCGATGACGAGGGCGCTGCCGCTGCGCGTCGCCGCGCTCGATACCACGGTGTGGTATCCGCCCAGCTTCACCGCGAACGATGCCCCCATCGGCAGCGCGGCGAGGTCCTCGTTGTAGATGGCCCACCGCTGGATACCCACGTTGTAATAGACCCCCACCGGATGGTTGTTGTAGACGCCCGGCGCCCCCTGCGGGTTGTAGATGTGGCTCACCTGAGGGGCGACGTGGGGGCGCCCGTTCAGCGACGGATGATCGATGTACGTGAAGTTGCCCCCGGCGTTGCCGGCCGCGACCTGGTGCACGAACACGCTGTTGCTCGGCGACATGGCGCGGACGGCGAACCGCGCGCCCGCCGGCATCACGGTGAGGTCCTCGTTGTACACGGCCCATTTCTGCTGGGACGCGCTGTACCAGGCGCCCACGAAATGGTTGTTGGTGGTGATCGTGCCCTCGAGGGGCGACACGAGGACGATGCGGTTCGGCTTCCCGTTGAGCTCCGGATGATCGATGAAGCTCGAGTTGCCCGACGGCGACGTGACCTCGTGGATGAGCGAGACCGAACCCGGCTCTTCGTTGCGGGCGGCGTCGCGCATCGCCCTGCTGACGTTCATCGCCGCGGGCAGATCGATGGTGGTCGGCGTCATCTCCACGGGGTCGGGCAGCCCCTCGGGCCCCGTGGCCATGAAGAGCCACGTGGTCTGGTTCGGGATGTTGGGCATGCCGCCCGTGGGGCTCTTGAACACCTCCCCGCTCGGGGTGACGAGCTGGAACGTGTCTCCCGGCCAGAGCTCCAGGCTGTCGCCGACCTGGAGCGACTTGCCGACAATGGCCGTCTCGATCTGCGAGCTCGCGCGGACGATCCGCGCCTGCCCGCTCACCCCCACGATCTGCGCGTCCTTGGCCCAGGCCAGGAACACCCCGCCCCGCGCCGGCTGCATGGGTATCGAGCGGACGTGCGTCGCTCGCGGATCGATGGGCGGCGGACGTGTCGTGTACCAGTCTCCTGGGAACGCGCACGTGAGGCACGGCCACGGCCACGGCGGTCGGAACCGGATCTTGTCGATGTAAATGCAGCCGCCCTTCGGGCAGATGACCGACCAGTCGATGGCCGGAGGGAACGACTCGTTCGCGCAGTTGACCGAGATGCCGTCGAACGTGTTTGTCTGGTCGAGCCAGCTCTCGCAAGCGTCGCTGGGCGTGTCCGTCACCAGCGCGCCGCCGGGCCCCATGTCACCCACCTGGAGCTGAGGCGGTGAATCGAAGTCCGTCGCCGCGGCGCCGAGGCCGTGCGGGACGCCCTCCAGCATGAACTGCGGGGTCTTGACGAACACCTGGCAGAGATCCCTGAGGGCCTCGTTGCCGTCCGACGCCGCCGGGTACGCCGTGGCGAACGTCGTGGTCAGGGCCTTGCCCAGGAACGTCGCGAGCGCGGTCGCCTCGGCGGCGTCGGTCGAGAGGCCTCGCCCGAGGAGCCGGAAGCGCAGCGCCTCGACCGCGCCGCGCACCGTGACGCCGCCTGTCCTGGCGCGATCCGAGAGCGCGTCGATCCAGTCGCGGGTGAGCGCCGGCGGCCGTTCGCAGCGGCCGCCGGAGGCCTCCCACCCGAGCATGGAGAACTGCGACGAGGTCGGGCTGGCCAGGCTGAGGCGCGAGAGGTGGAGCCCCATCGCGGCCGCGTCGGAGCGGGTCGGGTACGTTGTCGCCGCGGGGAAGTGGGTGACCGGCAGGTTCCAGCCGAGCGCCGACGCCTTCATCCGGAAGAGCAGGTCAGCGGAGCGGCGATGAACGGCGTCGCCCACGTAATCGCTGGTCGGAGCGGCGATGAACGGCTCGAAGACCTTGGGCATGTTCTCCACGGAGGCCGGCGTGCGGTTGAAATACGGCGACGTGACGATCTCCGTGAGCAGTCCCTTGAGAGACCAGTCCCGCCCGACGACGTGGTGCTCGGCGAGGTTCCAGAGCCTCTTCTGTTCGTCGGTGTTGCGAGATACGAAGTTGGCGATGGTGAGGGGCGCGCCGAAGATCTCCCTCCAGATGTCGTTGGCGAAGGCGGCCGCGAGCCAGTACGCGCCGAGCGTGCGCCCCTCGTTCGCGAACCCCGAGCCCGTGTCGAGCGCGCCTGTCTTGTACGACTCGCGCAGCGCGAGGTAGCCCTCCTTCAGCCGGTCGTCGAGCGACCACACGGTCGCGTTGTCCTCGGGGGGGAGCAGGAGGCCGGACCCGTTCGTCGCGGCGGCCGACGTGTCGCTCGCGAAACCGCCGCACGCCGCCTTGCTCCAGCCCGCGAACGGGGCGATCGAGCCGCTCGTGTAGCGAAACGACTCTATCCAGTCGGCGTCCATCGGCGGGCTCGTCCACGGATCGAGCGCGGAGAAGACGCGGCGCTCCTGCCCTGCCGCCCAGCTGTATCCTGGCGTGAACTTCGACGGCGAACAGGAAAATTCCGACCGGTGGCAGTTCAGGCAGGTCATGGATTTGTTCGAATAGACCTGCGTGAAATGCTCCGCGACCTGGCGCTGGCCGATCACCGCGTCCTCGCCGGCGTTGCCCGAGTTACGGATCAGCGCGAAGACGAACCCGCGGTACGCCGGGAAGACGTTGTCGATGAGGAGGGAGCCGCGCACGACGTCGGCCATGTTGTACGTGCCTGGTGAGGCCGGCGCGTTGGGCTCGCCCGCGACGGACAGCGCCGGGTCGGCGCCGGCGCGGTCCGTATGGAGGACGATCTTCGCCGCGGTCTTCCTGGCGGCGTCCGTGGGCAAGAGCGGCTGGGAGAAGCAGTCTGCCTGGCTGTGATCCCCCTCGCGGTCCACGCGCAGGCGATCGAGCAGCACGCCCGTCCAGCGGTCGACGAAGGCCGGCTCGTTCATGAGCGCCTCGGCGAGGCGGGCGCGGCCGACGCGCGCGGTCATCACCGTGAGGAACTTGAGCTCGCCGAAGCTGCGGACGGGCCTCCCGAGGAGCGCCGGGACGACCTGCTCGACCCAGGCCGCGTCCCCGGCGTCCTCCCCTCCAGGGGGAGTGGGATCCGGCGCGAGCGCCGATTGACCCACGCCGAGCGGAGACTCCAGCGTGTCGGACCCGCTGCACGCCGCGAGCAAGCTGCCGGCGAGCAGCCAGGCGGCTCGGCGCCGCCTCGATGAGATGGTCTTCGGGTTCATGGTGTCTCCTCTCACGCCTGAAAAAACGGTGCCTCGTAGGGAGGCCCCGGCGGCAGCTCGCCGACCGCGAAGTTGTCCGTGACGTGCGGATCGATGCCTGCGGCCGTCAGGGCCACGCACGCGAGGTTGGCGGCCGTGTAGCTGCCGAGGGGGGCCCCGGTCATCCAATCGAAGCTGCCGATCCGCCTGGGCTCCCCCGAGACCGTGGGCTGGATCGGACCGCCGAGCAGCACGACCACGTAGCCTCGACCGTAGTGGTTGCGGCCAGCGGGCTGGTCCGGCTCGATGGTGCGACCGAACTCCGTGTTGAGGATGATCAGCGTGTCGTTGATGCTGATGCGTTCCGATTCCGGCGTCGTCGAGCTCGTCACCCGGCTCAGCTCCTTCAGGAGGTTGTACAGGTTGCCGAACGTCACGCCCGCGGTGTGCCCGTGCCCGTCGTACGCCGCCGCGGTGTCGGTGCCGATCCCGACGTCGACCATGCCCACGTAGCGCGTGCCCTTCGTGTTGAAGAGCCACGCCGCCATGTCGAGGCTCGCCTTCGTGGTGTTGAGCGGTGATCCCACGGCGGGTCCGGGGCTGGGGGAGTTCGTCGAGCAATGCACTGCCGTGGGGCCCTCGGTGCGGAGGCTCGAGTTGAACACCGGCACGAGGTCCGGGCTCCCGGGCAAGCTGTCGAGCGCGGCCGCGTAGGCGTCGAACCCGCGCGACCGGGATCCGTCGAGGCCGGCCTCGTAGAGACCGGCATAAACTTGATTCAGCGCGTCGCTCCCCGGAACGACGTTGCTCCGCGCTGCCCAGGCTGCCATGTCGCTCGCGGCGGCGCTCATGGGGACGATCACGGGCCGCGTCGCGGAGCCGTGCATGCCGACCGCGAGCCACGCGTCGAACGCGGAGGCATCCCCGGGGAAGAAGCGCGAGCTCGGGGGCATGAGGACGTAGGAGGTGTGCTGTTCGGGGTAGCGGCGCTTCATCGCCGCGCCGAGGCTGGCCGCGCGGCTATCGCCGAAGCGCCGCCCGGTGAGGGCATACGGGATCGCCACGGGGTGCGCGGTGAACTCGTGCGTCATCGTGACGACGCGCGTGCGGGCGAGGAGGTCGGGTCGACTCCAGAGCGGGGACGTCGCGGGGCTCCACAGCATCCCCCCCTTGGTCTGGGAGTTCGTTCCGTTCCCTGAGCCGCCGCAGCCGGAGATCGACGTCTCATTGAACGCGTCGAGCAGGCCACCAGAATACACCTCGCCGCGCTGCTCGACGTGGAACGTTTCCCATGGAGAGAGCCCTCCGTAGAGGAAGATTTCGAGGATCTTCTTCGGGCCGCCCCACGTGGCCACGTTAGGATAAGGGGCCCACTCCTCTCCTGAAGGGCCATCGGCCCAGGCAGGTTCACGCGGCAATGCCGCCGCGGCGGCGAGCGCTCCGGCGCCCGTCAACAACTTCCGTCGAGTGATCATTGGGTGCTCCTCCTGGTTCACGACAGGACGCGTGAATGGAAGCTCGGCGTTCGGCTTCCGGCGCGGCCGAGGTGTCTCGCCGCGAAGCTGCAGGCGCGCTCGCGAGCTCCGGCTCGCCGGCGCACCGGTGCATCAGTGCACCCTGTGTGCCATCCCCGAGATGGCCGTCTCCCTGCCAGGGTCCTTGTGCAGGCTTCGCGAAGGCGGCTGTCGCGCAGCGTGGGCGGCGTGCGCTCGGCCGCGCCGGGGGCGCAGTCGCAGCGGCGCTGGCGTGACATGTCACGATCGATCCGTGACATGTCACGATCGATTCGTAACATGTCACGGTCGATCCGCGACATGTCACGCCGCGCGCGGAGACAAGGGCTCACCCGGCGCGAGGACGGGCCGTGGACCGGCCCTCCGCGAGCTCCAGTCAACTTCGGGAGGAGCGTGCGGAGAGGGCTGCTGCGCGGCGGCTCGCCGCCCAGGCGAGGCGCGCGCCGTCAGCGGAGCTCGAGGCGCGGCGCCACGACGGGCGCCGCGCCCGACAAGGCGCCTGTCACGAGCGCCGCTCTCGCTCAGGGCTCGAACTTGACCGCGACCGGCGAAGGCTGGTCGCCGACCCCTTGGCCCACGCCGAGCTGCCCGTCGGCGTTCTCGCCCCAGCAGAGGATCTCGCCGGTCGCCTTCAGCGCGCACGTGTGCTGGTAGCCCCCGGCGAGCTGCGCCACGCCGTCGATGGGCACGTCGACCGGCGGCGTGGACAGCATCCCGTCGCCGTTGCCCAGGTAAGTGTCCCGGAGCAGCAAGTTGCTCCTTGGTCAGCTTTTTACGCTGCCGCTCTCCGCGCGGAAAGCCGCTCTCGCCGGCGGGCGCGGTGGTCCGGTCCTGCGGGCGTGGGCGCCTGGCGCGGGCTCGATGCACTCGCGGCGCGGGGCGCGGCGCTCGCCGAGCGCTGCTGGGACCTGCTCCGGCGGCCGACATGAAGTAACCTTTCCCCCGGCGCGGATCGACGCAGTGCGCCGCGCCCGCGCCACGCCGAGAGCCCCCTTCGAGATGAGATGCAGCGCATGAGCGCCGACGGCCGGGATCCCGGCGCCGCGGCCCCCTTCGACTGGAACCGCGCAGAGCCCGCGCCGGGGGAGCGCCCGCCGCGCCCCGGTGAGCTGCTGTCGCCCCCCGGCTTCGGCGGGCAGCTGTCGCCCCCCGGCACCGGCGGGCTGCGGCCGCCCCGCGGTGGCCTGCAGCCGCCCCGCGGTGGCTTGCAGCCGCCCCCTGGCGGCCTGGTGGCCGACGCGTGGGGCGCCGCGCGCGCCGAGGGCGAGGCGTGGCTGCCCTTCGACCGGGGAGCCCGGCCCGTCGAGGTGCTCGACGAGACGCTGCGCGACGGCATCCAGGGCGTCTCCACGGTGAACCCGCCGCGCGCGCTCAAGATCGAGCTCCTCCACGCGATGGCGAGCGTCGGCGTCGACGTCGTGAACCTCGGCATCCCGGCGGCCGGGCCGCGGCAGTTCGACGACGCGTGCCTGCTCGTCCGGGAGATCGTCGCGTCCCGCCTGCCGCTCGGCCTGACCGCGGCCGCGCGCACCCTGGCCGCGGACGTCGAGGAGGTCGCCCGCGTGGCCGAGCGCGCCGGGGCGCCGATCATGGTCTACGCGTTCATCGGCAGCTCGCCGATCCGGCACTTCGTCGAGGGGTGGGGGCCTGACTTCCTGGCCCGCAGCGTGGACGAGGCCGGGCGGGCGGCCGCGGCGGCCGGCCTGCCCTTCTGCCTCGTCGCGGAGGACGCGACCCGCTCGCCGCCCGACATGCTCCGCACGCTCTTCCGCGCCGCCGTCGACGCCGGCGCGGCGCGCCTCTGCCTTTGCGACACGACCGGCCATGTCACCCCGCCGGGGGTCGAGGCGCTCGTCGCGTTCGCCCGGCGGGAGCTGGGCGCGCTGGGGGCGACCGGGATCGAGCTCGACTGGCACGGCCACAACGATCGCGGGCTCGGCCTCGCGGCCGCGCTCTGGGCGGTGGCGAGCGGCGTCGAGCGGGTCCACGCCACGGCGCTGGGCGTCGGGGAGCGGACGGGCAACACCTGCCTGGAGCTGCTCGTCGACAACCTCGGTCGCCTCGGCGCGCGCGCCCCGGTGCCACGCGAGCGCCTCGCGGCGTACTGCGCGGCCGCGTCGCGCGCGCTCGCCTGGCCCGTCGCGCCGGACCATCCGATCGCGGGGGCGCTCACCCGCCGGGGGTGACGTTGCCCCCGCCGACGCGCGCCAGGGCGGCGCGGACGATGGGCGCAGCGGGCGCGACGGCGTCCGCGAGCTCGCCGACGCGGCCCGCCGCGCGCTCGGCGCGGGCCCAGGCCGACGAGAAGCCGAGCGTGCCGGGCGGATGGGCCTCGGCGAGGGCGATCGCTTGCCGGAGGTCGTCGCCGACCGCGGCGATGGCGTGGAGATCTGCCACGCTCGCCCCGCGTGTACGCGCCTCGGCGTAGAGCGCGCGCACGATGCCGAGCAGGTCGCGGGCGGCCTCCAGCGGGAAGGGGTCGTGGCGGATCGAGAGCACGCTGGCCGCAGATCAGGGGGGCCGGGCGGGGGCGTCAAGCGGTGGGTCGAGCGGTCGTGCGTGTGATGCGGTTTGAAAATTGCAGTGGAAGGCCGTCATGAACGACGACAAGGATGAGCTCGCGAAGACGGACATTCCCGGCGACGACGAGGATGCCCCGCTCCCGCCGAACCCGGGGGATCCGGGGCCGGAGCAGCCGGAGCCGCCGTCGCCCGATCCGACGGAGGACCCGCGCTTCCCGCCGCTGGGCGACTTCCCGCGCGGGGTTTGAGGCGAGGTGAGGGCTGCGCTTGGTCGCGTGAGATACGCGGGGCGACGCGTCTGTCGGTGATCATCGTGTCCCGCGTCGGGTCGGTGAAGGACCACCGCGTGCGCCGCCGCGGCGGACGGCTTTCCGCAGTGCGCCCGTGGCCGGCGCCAAGCGGCGACGCCGGCCGGCGGGACTCGCGGCCCGGCTACGGGAGATCCACGATGTGCACCTCCGTGGAATTCGTGCCCGTCGCGTTCTTCTTGATGGCGAACAGATCCCTCTGGGCCGCGATCGCGAAGGCGAAGTTGCTCCCGGTCGGGTGGAGCACCGTGCCAGTCTGGAGAGTGAACTGCTGGTAGTTGCTGGCGGCGGCCAGCACGTGGACCTCGGTCGTGTTGGTCCCTCCGCCTTCCTTCTTAATTGCGAAGACATCTCGGTTCGCGGCGAGGGCGAAGGCCCAGTTGTCGTCCGTGGGGTGGAGCCTCGTCCCGGTTTGCAGGCTGAACTGCTGGTAGTTGCTCGCCGCGGAGAGGACGTGCACCTCGGTGGAGTTCGTTCCGGTTGCCTGCTTCTTGATGACGAAGACGTCGCGGTTCGGGGCGACGGCGAAGGCCCAGTTGCGGTCCGTGGGGTGCAGCGCCGTCCCGGTGTGGAGGATGAACTGCTGGTAATTGCTCGCGGCGGAGAGGACGTGCACCTCGGTCGTGCCCGTCCCGGTTCCCTGCTTCTTGATTGCGAAGATGTCGCGGTTCGGCGCGATGGCGAACGCAAAGGTGTCGTCGGTGGGGTGCAGTGCCGTGCCGGTCTGGAGGATGAACTGCTGGTAGTTGCTCGCGGCGGAGAGGACGTGCACCTCGGTCGTACCCGTCCCAGTTCCCTGCTTCTTGATCGCGAACAGATCCTGGTTGGGGGCCAGGAGGAAGTCGAAATCCTCGTGGGTCTCGTGCAGGACGGTCCCCGTCTGTAGCAAGAACCTCGTGGTCGGAGCCGGGATGGGCGTGAGCGGAGGTCCGCCGGCGACCTTCTGGCAGATGCCGGGGCCGATCGTGCTCGCCTTCTGGATGGCCTCGGCCTCGAGCCCTAGCCGGTCGTGAGCCTCCTCGGAGCTGAAGGAGCCGGTCTGTGCCAGGCGCGCGATGATGGCGGGGAGCTCGGCGGCCACTTGGGAGATGTACTTGACCATGAACTGGACATGTCCGCCGAGGACGCGATATTGCTCGCAGTGCTGGAGCTCGTGGATCAGCCACTTGATGTCTCCACAGTCGTTCAGATCGATGGGCCGCGGGAAGTAGATGTGGCGCTCGACCGTGATGGCCTGCCCATGGATCGTGTTGATGTTCTCGGCGTAGTAGACGTTCCCGAGGTCCACGCCGTAGTGCGGCTGCAGCCATCCGCGCAGCGGCTCGGGGATCGCCTTAAGCTTCCCGCTCGCCTGGACCTCGAGGAACTGGAAGTAGCTGGCGATCAAGGCGGCCGCCGCCGGCGACAGCCCCGCCGCGACCGAAGCGATGGCGAGATCGGCGAACCACTGAAACAACTCGGGTGGGTTCTTGAGGGGGAATAGCAGGTGGGGGACGACAGGGCCGATGACGGGATCCTGGAACACGTCACGGGCGACGTTCTTCAGCCTGTCCAGCACCGGGTTGATCGCCGATCCCGTCACCCTCGCGATGTGATCCCAGAACGCCATGGTTGCCCCCTACGGCTCGCCGGGCGAGCCCGCGCCGCCTGGCTCCGATAGCCGGGTCCGGCGAGCACCCCGCATCCTGATCCAAATATCGAGCGAGCCACGCCCCGGTCAATCGGCGCCGCCGCCGTCCGGGGAGGCATTACCGGCGCCGGGGCCATTCTTCAGCGGGCAGCGTGATGTTGTTCAAGAATCACGATCGGTCATTTAGATGCGGAGTCGTGGCATCGCGACACCGCGCTGCTCGTCGGTTCCGCCGCGGCGTGGGCGTGCGCCCTGCCACGGTCCCCGAACCGCGGTCGCGCTGTGGGCCGTGGCGTGTGGCGTCGAGCGGGTCCACGCCACGGCGCTCGGCGTCGGCGAGCGGGTGGGCAACAGCTGCCTCGAGTTGCTCATCGACAACCTCGGCCGCCTCGGCGCGCGCCCCCCGGTGCCGCGCGAGCGCCTTGCCGCGTACTGCGCGGCCGCGTCGCGCTGTTGACGCTCAGGCTGGCTGATGGTCCGCCGAGGAGTCCGACTGATGGCCATCGCGGGCGTGCGCGGCGACGGCGCGCTACGTCCACACCTCGTTCAGCGGAGGAGCCTCCGTAACTGCTTTCGCCCACGGCGCAGCCGCTTGTTCGTCGTGCCTGGATGCGCACCAAGCTCTGCTGCGATCTCCTCAGCGGTATTGCCCACGGCGGTGCCCGCGAACACGGCACGGATCTCGGGCTTGAGCCGCTCCAGGCAACGAAGCGCCATCCGGGCCTCGATCTGGCCGAAGGGCGAGGGTACATGCCTCGCTATCCCTGGAGCCGCGAACGCCGCAAGCTCCCTGTGCCACCGGTGCAGGCGTTCCCGATAATGGAAGACATGGTGCCAACTAACAGCGAAGAGCCAGCTCTGTAGAGCCTTCTTCGGCGGCACCTCCGGACGGGGCCGAAATCCTCCGCCTTCGACGCTGCGCCAGGCGGACAGGAAGATCTCCTGCATCACATCGGGCTGGTCGCGAGCGGGCACGCCGAACTGGCGCAACACCGCATGGATCATCCTCGAGTGGCGCATGATGGCCTCGAAGGGAACGTGCACTGCCGGGGGCGCACCAATCTCGACTCGACGGGACGTGCGCCTATGCTCCGCCACAGCTTCCTTGCGTGTCATGGACCTGCTCATTCTCCTGGCCCGGCGCAGGGCGGATCTCGGCCTGACGTCGCTCAAGAACCCCGCCGCCTCCACCGCTGGCTATCTGTCTCCAGGGCCGCCGCGGATTCAGCGAAGTTGTAGCAGCAGCGCCTCGCGCTCCCGGGCCAGCTGACCCCGAGGGAACTCCATGGCGTGCATGTCGAGCAGGCGTCGCGCCTCGACGTCAGCCCTGGCGTTGTAGGCTTCGATGGCCTTGCGCGCTTGGAGGATCAAGTCCTTCTCGCGCTCGCTCGCGACCGGGCGCACGGCGCGGACGGGCGGCGAGGAACGCGCAGCTGTTGCGGCCGGTGAAGCAGGCTTGCCGTTCATCGCGACCGGTGCATTCTCGCCGGGTGCCGGGATGCCGCCCTGCACCCGGGGCGAGGCCGCGGCGACCGCGCGGCGTGCGTCTGGCTCGTCGAGGGGCGGCGCGGTGTGCTGCTGCGGGCGCGTGGCCGCACCGGCGTGGATCGCTGCCGGCCGTAACCGCGGGGTCGTACCGGCCGAGCTTGACGAGCGTGGCGCTGTGGCGACGACGGCGCCTGTCAGCACGACGAGCGCCGCCTGCGCGAAGACCTTCGCCCCGACCTTCTGCAGGTGCAGCGCGGTCGTCCACCACGAGCGACGGAACAGGCCGAACGCCACCGGAACGCAGGGCACCTTGTCCCAGCCCCGGAATTCTTGCTGCGCCATCCAGCGCCGCTTCGCCTCGTCCAGCTGCTCGCGTGCCCTGCGGTGCTGGCTCCTCACGGCGTCCAGCTTGAGCCCCAGCTTGGCGGCGATCTCGGCGAGCGACTTCTCCTCGAGCTCGTGCTCGACCAAGAGGTCGCGGTACTTGGGGTCGACCTGCTCGATCAGGTCGCGCATGACGGCTTCCCGCTCCTGCCTCCGGAGCAAGGCTTCCGGGCTCGGTTGGTCCCCGCGGAAGTCGTGCTCGTCGAACGGGGTCAGGACCTCACCCCGACGGCTCGCGTCCCGTAGGTGGCTGCGGGCGAGGTTCAGGGCGATGGTGACGGAGTACGGCGCTGGATCCACGCCCGTCTCGATCCGCCCTCTCGCCTCCCAGTCCCGTAGGAGCGCTTCCTGCGCGAGGTCCTCGGCGTGTCGCGCGGGGACACCGAGCCGCCTGATGAGGCGGCGGAAGCGCTCGAAGTGGGGGGGAGTTCGTGCTGGCTTGCCCACAGCTGGTAGCACCCCTGAGCTGGCCGGAAGGGTTCAAGAAAGAGAAGGGTCGGTCAACTTTGGTAGGATAATGTACGCTTTGTGATGTGCGTACCTGGGCAACTCCACTGCGCGGAGGGGCGACGGGCGCCTTTGCGTCGTCGGGCCGATCTTTGCCTGGCAAAACGTTCTTTCCCTTCGAATTTGTCGCCGTTGACGCCGCGCGCCGGGCGTAAGTACGTTCCGCGCATGCGTGACGTTGCGCCTTCGTTGTTATTCTGCCTGATGCTTGGCGCCGCTGGTGTCTACACGAGCCCCGCCAGCGCCGAGGACATCTATTCGACGCTGGAGCGAAGCGGCAGCTCGACGGTGAAGGACCATGTACGCCGTGCGCAGAGAGCCCGTGACGCAGGTCGGTGGACCGAGGCATACGCGGCCTACAATGCGGCGCTCGATGCGACAGACCCGGCGTCGAACACGGAGAAGGAGCGCGCGGAGATCGCCGGAGAGCTCGGCCTGTGTGAGCTCGAGCTGCGCAAGTACCGTGATGCTGCCGAGCATCTCGCCTGGAGTCTCGAGCAGCGCAACGTCCTGCCCCTTGAACTACAGCTGCGGTTCGAGGCCGGGCAGCGCAAGGCAGCGTCGCACGTCGCGACCCTCTACCTGTCTGTCGACCCGCCGGACGCGGAGGTGCTCATCGACGGCAAGCCCATCAGCGCGCCTGCGCGGAGCTACCGGCTGTTCTTGGAGCCCGGTCAGCACATGGTGCGGGCCCGGTTGGCGGGCCATGAGGAGGCGTTCGCGTCGTTCGACGCGCAGGCCGGGAAGCCGACGACCATCTCGCTGCAGGTACCGCGCGCCGCAGCGCCGGGCGCTCCTGCGAAGGAAACCTCGATGCGGAGCTCGACGCCAGGGGCGCAGGCGTCGTCTTCCGTGGAGCCGTCCTCCACGGCGTCGAAGCTGCGCATCGCTGGCGCGGTCGTGGCAGGGGCAACCATGGCAGCCGGCTGTGGATTGCTGATCTGGAGCGCGTACACCGAGGATGAGCTCCACGACCGAGCTACCGCGCTGCGCGGCGCGGACAAGGATGCGAGCCGATGTGCCGGCCCCAGTGCACCGCGCGCGTGCTCGGAGCTGCGCGACCTGCAGGAGGAGCGGGATCTTCTGAAAACAGCCGGATGGGTGACCCTGGCCTCGGGCGGCGCGATCGGTGCGCTGACGCTCGTGTCTCTGCTCGTGGACCGAACCTCACCGTCCAGCGATGGGGTGCGTGTGGTACCCACGGTGAGCGGGCAGCGCATGGGGCTTGTCATGGCGGGTGTGTGGTGACAAACGTGGAGCTTCGGAGCATGGATACCTCATCGAAAGGTCGACGCCGGGTGGCTGTGGCCACCTTGGTGCCTATCGCGTTCGGGTTCGGAATCGCTTCTGTCGTGTACGGGTGTTCCTCCGGTCACGAGGATCCCATCTGTGTCGACGACCCCACGGTGGAGCCTCCGCAAGATGGGTGCGGCCTGTTCGTCAGCGCAAGTCTCGGCGACGACGCGAATCCAGGAACGCGCGCAGCACCCCTGAAAACACTGCGCAAGGCCCTCGAGCTCGTGGAGGCGGGCGGTCACCCCCACCATGTCTACGCTTGCGCTGAGACCTTCGACGAACGTATCTGGTTCTACGACACCAGCATCTGGGGCGGGTTCGACTGCACGAACGGCTGGCAGCACCTCGGTGCCGATGCGAAGACCGTCATCGCCCCGAAGCAGCCCGAGCGTGAAGTCGTGACGTTCGGAGGGCGGGAAGTCACGCTCGCGAACCTGCGGATCGTGGCGCCCGATGGTAACGAGATGGACCGAACAGCAGCGTGCTCGATCGGAATCGTCGCTGTGCGCGATGAGGCCGAGCTCAAGCTCGTTGCGAGCGAAGTCATTACAGGACGGGGCGCGATGCCGGGCGGCAACTCGATCGGGATCTACCTCTCCGCTGGCAGCGAGATCGAGGTGATCGACAGCCTCATCGTTGCAGGTGACGGAGCCGACGGTGAGCCCGGAGCTCCGGCGGAGGACGCAGCGGCGGCCGATGGGCGGCCTGGACACGCGGGAGCCGACGCGTGCACGGTCGATGACGTGCCTGCAACCCGAGAGGTCACGACGGAGTGTGACGACGAAACCTCGGTCAGCGGCCAAGGCGGCCCCGGTCTGCCCGATGAGGGCTTCAACGCAGGTCATGGGGAGCCGCTGCCCGACCCGAACCCGACGGGCGCCGGTACCGGGGGTGTCGGTCAGCAGGGAAACATGGCGTGCACCGACGGCCAGCGCGGCCTCGACGGTGCGGCGGGTGTGCACGGTCAGGGGGCAAGGCTTCCTGGCGTTGTGGGATGGGTCCGCACGCTGGGCAAGGGTCAGGACGGGACCCTCGGACGCCCGGGTCAGGGAGGCGGAGGTGGTGGCGGCTCGCGCGGCGGTGCGACCGCCTGTGGTGCCGGGCCGGTCGGGGGGGCGTTCGGCGGCTCGGGTGGTTCCGGCGGTTGTGGCGGCAAGGAGGGGACCGGCGGTTTCGCCGGAGGTGTGAGCGCTGGCATCGTCACAAGAGGTTCGAAGGTCACCATCCGCGGATCGACCCTTCAGACCGGCCGCGGTGGTCGGGGTGGCGCGGGAGGGGCGGGACTGCCAGGAGGAAGCGGAGCTCCCGGCGGTGAGGGAGGCGGTGGAGTGCCCGGGGCGCTCCCAGGGTGCCGCGGAGGCGACGGCGGCAACGGGGGGCCCGGTGGTAGCGCAGGCGGCGGGCTCGGCGGTCATTCGGCAGCCATCGCGTACCTGGAGACCGCGGAGGTCACGCGCGAGAACGTCCAGGCGACGTTTCTCCTTGGAACTGCTGGGAAGGGAGGGGACGGCGGCGATCCGAATGTCACGGAGAGCAAGGGCGACGATGGCGTGGCGGCCGAGTTCCTGCCGTTTGCGGCCATCGATCCGAACGACCCAGACTCTCATGAGCTGCAGTAGGGGGCGCAATGTGGGAAGAGATGACGAGATGGGAATCGGGCTTCCGCGCGCTGGGTGCTCGGCCTTTGCTGTTCGGAGTCGCTTTGTTCAACGGGAGCGCGGCGCTCGGATGCGGTAGCGAATCGGGTGTATGGGAACGTTGCGAGGAGACCCTCACATGCGCGCCGGTGGAGTCCTGCAACGCGGATCCCGGCAACGCCGATCGTCCGGTCGACTGCGAGGGCGTGTATGTGGCAGACAAAGGCGATGATGCTTGGCCTGGCACGCCGAATCTGCCGGTAAAAACGTTTGCGCGGGCGTTCGAGCTTGCCCGCGAGCGTGGCATGCGGGTGTACGCATGCGCCGACACATTCTCTGTCGAAGTCCGTGTGCCGGCAGGAATGGACGTGTGGGGCGGTCTCGACTGCCGCGGTCTGCCAAGTCATTGGCCGTTGCATCCACTCGGCGAGCTCACCACGATCGCACCAGGTCCGAACCGGATCCCGCTCACCGTCGTGGACCAGGCGGCGGAGCCCTCGCCCGAGGCCGGCGTGATCACGACGCTGACGAGAATCCGTATGATCGCACAAGATGCCACCGTGCCGGGCGGCGCTTCCATTGCCATGCGCGCCCTGCCGGCAGTGACGGTACAGCTGCGCTTGAGCGAGGTCGTAGCCGGGGACGGTGCAGATGGAGCTCCTGGCGCGGATGGAGGCGTCGATGCAGCACAAGAGGGGGCACCAGGGAACCCGGGAGAGGTGGCGTGCTCTGCCGATACGGTGACGGGAGGGGCGCGAGTCACAACCTCGTGTGACGATGGCATCTCGTCGGGGGGGATGGGTGGTATCGGCACAAACGATGATGGTGGCGACGGTGAAAGTGGTTCCCCTCTGCCAATCACGAATCCGATGAGCCACGGTCTGGGTGGAACTGGGCAAGCCATCCTGTCCTGCACAGAGGGGAGGGGCGGGCTGGCGGGGGATGACGGCGCGAACGGGAACGGCGCATCAGGGCCGGGTCGGGTCACAGACACGGGGCTGGAAGGTGGCGCAGGCGAAGATGGCCACGCAGGGCAGCACGGTTACGGGGCCGGCGGTGGAGGCGGCTCGCGTGGCGGCTCAGCGTACTGCGGCGCAGGAGCGGCACAGGGCGGCGCTTCTGGCGGTTCCGGCGGTGCTGGCGGCTGCGGCGGCAAGCCTGGGAGGGGCGGCGGCCCAGGCGGATCCAGCATCGGGATTCTGTCTTACCACGCCAGCGTCCGCGTAAGTAAAACCAGCGTCATCACGGGTCGTGGCGGAAACGGTGGACGGGGCGGGGACGGCCAGTACGGCGGCGTGGGTGGGTACGGTGGCACTGGCGGAGGCAACAGGGCTGGATCGCAGCCAGGCTGCCGTGGCGGCGATGGCGGGAAGGGCGGCAACGGGGGCCGGGGCGGTGGAGGCCACGGAGGACACTCACTTGCGGTGGCACATTCCGTCGACCAGGGCCCTGACGTCGAACCCGACTCTCCGATCAAGTTCGGCATCCCTGGTGACGGCGGAGGTGCCGGCGATCTGAACGCGAACTCGGGCAAGCCCGGTTCCGCGGCCGTCTCGATGGGCTTCCTGGATTAGAGGCGCGACGCTCCTAAGGCGCCGGCCCGGCATCGTGATCCGCCCCATCGCCGACCTCGGGGGCGAGCGCCTCGTCGCCGCTACCGTCCCGCCTGGCCTCGCGGCGGCGCGGCGAGGCGCCGTAGCGAGCCGGCGCGAGCTCGCCCGGCGGATCATCGCTATCCCGCAGCACGGCGGTGCGGTGCCCAGAATGGCGCACAGGGAATGACAGCGCCACACGGGTGGCCTCCGAATCAGGCGTCTTCTGACCCTGTGCATGCGACGAGCGCACGATTGCGACGCTGGGCATCCGTCATACCGAGCCGCGCCAGGCGCGCGCCCGCTCCGTCGGAGACGCGCGCAGCCAAGCAATCGACCAAGCGCTGGACCGCACAATAGATCGATGAGCACAGCAAACGTCCTCGCTGTGACAATATCGATCGGCGAGCCATACTGTCCCCACTGTGACGGTATTCCTGCTGAGATTGATGCTGTCTAAGGCGTCTCATCAGGTGTAACGTCGCTGGTGGAGGCGAGCTGTCCACCACCGCCGCCCACCGCCTGACCTTTGCCAGCAGCCAGCATCGGGGGAAATCGATGGCACCTCACGAGACGGTTCTCCAATCGCACCATGGTGAGCTTGCCGCCCTGCGCGCTCGTGTGTCCAGGCTAGAGCAGATCGAGCGGGACCTGCGTGCCGAGCTCAGCCGTACGAACGCCGTGCTACAGGCAATTCCGTACCTGCTCTGCGTCCACGATCCGGTCGAGCAGCGAAAGCTCTACGAGAACCGCTCGCTGGCCGGCGAGCTCGGATATGCGCCGGACGAAGCGAGCCTCGCGGGCCTCGACGCGTTCGTGACGCTGGCGCACCCCGACGATCAGACCCGGGCTCGCGAGCAGCTCGATCACGCGGGAGAAGGCCAGGCGAGCGACTCGGAGGAGCTCGCGTATCGGCTGCGCAAGGCCGACGGGTCCTGGTGCTGGGTCACGAGGCGCGAGATCGTCCTCGCGCGCGACGGCGCTGGCAAACCGCGCCAGGTCATGAGCGTAGTCCAGGACATCACGGGTCGAAAGGACATGGAGGTGGAGCAGCGCCTCCAGGCCGAAGAGCTCGGCGTGTCGAAGACATTGATTGACAATGCGCTAGACGGCATCACATTGACGTCCATGAGCGGGCAGGTCGTCTATGCCAACACCGCCTTCAAGGCGATGAGCGGCTTCGGCGACGGCGCGGTCGGCTGTGGGCTGACCGACTTCTATGCACCCGAAACCTTCCGCCAGCTCTCCAACGAGGTCTTGCCGACCCTGATGAAGGACGGCGCATGGCGCGGCGTCCTCAAGATCCGGCGCCCCGACGGGAGCGAGTGGATGGGGCAGACCACCGCCTTCGTGGTCTTGGGCCCGGCGGGCGAGCCGACGGGCATGGCGGCGTTCTTCAGGGACATCACGGAGCAGCTCCGGTACGAGGAGGAGACGCTCGCCCAGATGCGGGTGATCCAGGCGCAGCAGGCGGCGCTCCGGGAGCTCGGCACGCCGCTCATCCCGATCGCCGACGGCGTGATCGCGATGCCCCTCATCGGGACGATCGACCGGGAGCGCGCGCAGCAGATCCTGGAGACGCTGCTGAACGCGCTCGGCGAGAAGCAATCGGCGGTGGCGATACTCGATATCACCGGCGTGAAGGCCGTGGACGGAGAGGTGGCCGCCGCGCTGGTCCGCGTCGCGCAGGCGGCGAGGCTGCTCGGCGCCGACGTCGTGCTGTCAGGCGTCCGCCCCGTCGTCGCGCAGGCGCTCGTCGATCTTGGCACCGAGCTCAGAGGGCTCGTCACCTGCGGCACCCTGCAAAGCGGTATCGCCTACGCGCTGAAGCGCAAGGCACGCTCGATGACCGTCTGAGAGCTCCCACGCATCGTCCTCTGCAGTTCAACAGGGAGGTTCGATCATGCGCGCTCACGCGACACAGGCTCGTCTATCCCACGCACCGGGGGAGCTCCCGCGCGAGCTTTCCGCGCTCGATCTCGCGACCGATCGCCCACGCCCGCCCGCGCCTTCGCGATGTCGCGCGTCGGCGTCGCGAGAGCTGCCGCCTCGGCTCGCCCTGGAGCTCGACCGCGTGCGCCGGGGCTCGGGCGCGACGCTCTTCGTCACCCTGCTCTCTGCTTATGCGGCGCTGCTCTACCGCCATACCGTTCAGAGCGAGATCCTGATCGGGACACCCTGGCCTCGCCGCGGCGGCCGGTGGGGCCGGCGCGCGGCGCCAGGGCCTCGCCATCCGCTCGTCCTTGCCGCCCGCATCGACGAGGAGCTCAGCTTTCGAGATCTCCTCGCGCAGATCGGCGCGCAGATCGCCTCGGCCGAGGACTGCCGCCACCTGCCTCTGGACCAGCCGCTCGCGGGGCTCGGGGCGGCGGAGGACACAAGCGATCACCCGACGTTCCAGACCACCTTCGCGCTCGCGCGACCCGGGGATGTCCTGCGCCGCGCCGCGGTCAGGGCGGCGACAGCGGCGCGGCGCTCGCGCGCCCGCCCGGCAGCGCCGGTCGAGCTGTCGCTGTCCGTCACGGCGCTGGAGCAAAGGCTCGTCGCGACGATGACGTACAGCACCGACGTGTTCGATCCCGGGACGATCGAGCGGATGCTGGACCACCTCGGTCTCCTGCTCGCGGGCGTAGCGGAGGACGCCGAGCGGCCGATCGCCGAGATTCCGTTGCTCACGCCGGACGAGCGGCGCCGGATCACCGTCGTCTGGAACGCGACGCGGACCGCCTACCCGCGCGACGCGTGCATTCATGCGCTCTTCGAGGAGCACGCCGCGCGGACGCCCGACGCCATCGCCGTCATCGAGGGCGACAAGGCGCTCACCTACCGCGAGCTGAACCATCGCGCCAACCGGCTCGCTCATCGGATCTCCGCGCGCCGCGCCGGCCCCGACCTGCGCGTGGCCGTCCTCGTCGAGCGGTCGTCGCACGCGCTCGTCGCCCTGCTCGGCGTCCTCAAGGCCGGCGGCGCCTACGTGCCCCTCGATCCGAGCATGCCAGACGAGCGGCTGCGCTTCATGCTGGAGGACGCGGCGGTGAGCCTCGTCCTCGGGCGGCGAGCGCTGGTGACGCGGCTCGACTTCCGCGGGGACGTCATGTGCCTCGACGAGGACGACGGGGCGCCCGGCGACGACAGGAACCCGGCCATCCCTGCTGCCGCGACCGATCTCGCCTACGTGATGTTCACCTCGGGCTCGACCGGCCGGCCCAAGGGCGTCGCTGTCCCGCACCGAGGGGTCGTCCGCCTCGTACGGGACACCGGGTATGTCGCGTTCGGGCCGTCGGATCGCGTGGCGCACGCCTCCAGCCTCTCCTTCGACGCGTCGACGTTCGAGATCTGGGGCGCGCTGCTCAACGGCGCTTGCCTCGTCATCGTGTCTCGCGAGACGCTGCTGTCGCCGGAAGCGATGCCCGCGCTCCTTCGCCGCGAAGGCATCTCCGTCCTGTTCCTGACCACGGCGCTCTTCCACCACCTCGCGCGTGTGAGCCCGGACGCCTTTCAGGGGCTCTCCTACCTCGTCGTCGGCGGCGACGTGCTCAATCCGAAGCTGTCCAGAGAGGTGCTCCTGAAAGGCGCCCCGAAGCACCTCGTGAACGGCTACGGTCCGACCGAGAACACGACGTTCTCCACGGCTCACCTCGTGCGTGCGGTCCCGGAGGGCGCGTCCCGCGTGCCGATCGGACGGCCCATCGCGAACACGCGCGCCTATGTCCTGGACCGCCGGCTCCAGCTGGTGCCCGTGGGCGTGCCCGGCGAGCTCTACGTCGCCGGCGACGGGCTGGCCCGAGGCTACCTGAATCGACCCGATCTGACCGCCGCGGCGTTCGTCCAGAACCCCTTGCCCGAGGAGCCGGGAGAGCGCCTGTACAAGACGGGCGATCAGGTCCGTTATCTGGCCGATGGGTCGCTCGATTTCCTGGGGCGGATCGACTGCCAGGTGAAGATCCGTGGCTTCCGCGTCGAGCTCGGGGAAATCGAGGCGGCGCTGTGCGCGTGCCCCTCCGTGCGCGAGGCCGTGGTCGTGCTCCACGAGCACGCGCCCGGCGACATGCGCCTCGTGGCGTACGTCGTCTCGGACTTCGGCCTAGGCGGCCCTCCGTCGCGCCCCCCGTGCGGGGATCGGTGGCAGGGAGCGGAGGCCGGCGTGGACAGCAGCGGCCCCGCGTCTCGCGACCTGTCGAGGAGCCTGCGCCGGTCTCTGCAGGAGAAGCTGCCCGACTACATGATCCCGGCCGCGTTCGTCGTGCTGCCCTCGCTGCCGCTCGCCGCGACAGGGAAGGTCGATCGCCGGGCGCTGCCGCCGCCCGACGTCGGCCGGCTGCACACCGGAGCGCCGGAGAGCACCCGCTCTCCGATCGAGCGCCGGGTGGCCGAGATCTGGGCGTCCGTCCTCCATACCGACCGCCCGGAGGTGGACGATGACTTCTTCGAGCTCGGCGGAAACTCCCTGCTGGCGGCGCAGGTGCTCCTCCAGGTGCGGACGGTCTTCCACGTCGACGTGCCCGCGCGCCGGCTGTTCGAGTCGCCCACCCTGGCCGGGCTCGCCCGCGCCGTCGAGGAGGCGCGGCGCTGGAAGGCGCGCGGCGCCGCGGCGTCGATGGGCGCGATCGACCTCCGCGCGGAGGCCGCCCTCGCCCCCGACATCCGCCCTTGCGGCGCGTTCGTCGACACGAGCGCTCCGCCCCGTCACGTCTTCCTCACCGGCGCCACGGGGTTCCTGGGCGCCTTTCTCGTGCGCGACCTCCTCACGCAGACGCGCGCCACGATCCATTGCCTGGTCCGCGCCCCCGACGCCGCCGCAGGCCTGGCGAGGCTCCGGCGGAGCCTTACGGCCTATTCGCTCTGGGATCCCGCGACGAGCGCGAGGATCGTCGCCGTGCCCGGCGACCTGAGGGAGCCGCTGCTCGGGCTCACCCCGGCTCGCTTCGAGGCGCTCGCGCAGCGCGTCGACGCGATCTACCACGCCGGCGCCGAGGTCAATTACATCAAGCCGTACGCGTCCCACAAGGCGGCGAACGTGCTGGGGACACAGGAGATCTTGCGGCTCGCCTGCCTGGGCCGGACGAAGCCCGTGCATCACGTCTCGACGATCGGGGTCATCGGCCAGATCGGCTATTTCACCGGCGCCCAGACCGTGCGGGAGAGCGACGATCTCGATCGCTGGGTGGACCACCTCCACACGGACATGGGGTATTCCCAGAGCAAGTGGGTCGCCGAGAAGCTCGTGTGGATCGCGCGCGCGCGCGGGGTGCCCGTCACCGTCTTCCGCCCCGGGTCCATCCTGGGCCACAGCCAGACGGGCGCCGCCAACGTGACCGACTTCGTGAGCAGGATGATCAAAGGCTGCGTCGAGATGCGCTGTGCCCCCGACCTCCCCGCGCAGAGCAAGGAGCTCGTGACGGTCGATTACGCCAGCCGGGCGATCGTGCACCTGTCGTGCCGGCCGGGCTCGGTGGGGAAGGCGTTCCACCTGGTGCCCCCGCCGCCTCAGCGGCTCGATCTGAACGGCTTCTTCGATCTGCTCGTCTCCCGCGGCTATCCGCTGGCGCGGCTGCCGTACGCGCACTGGTGCGAGCAGCTGCTGGCGCGGGTACGGCGATCGGGCGACAGCCCGTTCCTTCCCCTCCTGCCGATGCTGACCGAGAAGGTCCACGGCGACCTGACCCGATGGGAGCTGTACGCGCGGATGCCCGCCTTCGACTGCCAGAACACGATCGAGGGGCTGGCCGGCACGGCGATCGCGTATCCCCCCATGAACGCCCGGCTGCTGGACACGCTCCTGGCGTATTACCTGCGCAGCGGGCACCTGCGCGCCCCGGCGCCGGCCGCGAGCGGCGTGCGCCTGGCCGCGCCGAGGGCCCGCAGCCCGCTGCGATGGCAAGATGCCGCGCGCCTGCCGCGGCGGGGCGCGCGCGGCTGAGCGCGCCTCCCACGCGCGCTCCTCGCGGAGGCTGTCCTCGCGGAGGCCGCGCGGGCTACCCGCGATCCTCTTCCCGACGCACCTTCACCGCGCAGGCCTTGTACGACGGCTGCCGGGAGTACTGGTCGAAGGCCGGGAACGTCAGCTTGTTCGTGATCTCGTAGTGCATCGGCACGAAGATCTCCCCGGGCTTCACCGAGTTCGTGACGAACGCCCGCGCCTTGATCTCCGCGCGGCGGGACGCGATGACCACCCACTCGTTCATCTCGATACCGATCTTCTTCGCGTCGACCGGGCTCAGCTCGACGTAGATCTCCTTCGGATAGAGCCGCTGCAGCACCGCCGACTTCTTGGTCCGCGTCTGCGTGTGCCACTGGCTGGAGCTCCCTCGCCCCGTGAGCAGCGTGAACGGATACTGCTCGTCGGTCGGCTCCGGCAGCTGGCGGGGCGCCTGGAACGCGAACTTCGCCTTCTGATCCGGGCGGTAGTACTGGCCGTCCTCGAACAGCCGCCGCTCGTTCGTCTCGAAGGCAGCCCCCTCGGGGTAGGGCCACTGGATGCCGCCGCGCTCGTCGAGCATCGTGTAGCCGTCGATGCCCGTGATGTCGCACGGCTGCCCCTTCGAGAGCCGCTTCATGATCTGGAAGACCGCCTCCGGGCTCTTCCACTCCTTGAACAGCTCGCCGCAGCCCCAGTACTGGGCGACCAGCTGGAAGATGTGAAAGTCCGCCAGCGCCTGGCCCGGGGCCCGCGAGACCTTCTTGACGAGGCCGATGCGCCGCTCCGAGTTGATGAACGTGCCCTCCTTCTCGGCCCACGAGGCCGCCGGGAGGACGAGGTGGGCGCGCTCCGCCGTCTCCGTCGTGGCGTACATGTCCTGCACCACGAGGAACTCCAGGCGGCCGAGGAGCTCGTGCAGATCCTCCTGGTTGATCCAGGAGTGGGCCGGGTTCGTCGCGATGATCCAGAGGCCCTTGATCTTCCCCTTCAAGATGCCTTCGATGATCTGGTCGTAGGCCAGGCTGTTCCGGGTCGGGATGACCTCCTCCGGAATGCCGAGGATCCCGGCGATCTTCTTCCGGTGCTCCTCCTTCGTGAAGTCGTGGCCGGCGAACAGGCCCGTCGTGTTGCTGAACATCCGCGAGCCCATCGCGTTGCACTGGCCCGTGATGGAGTTCGCCCCGGTGCCGGGACGGCCGATGTTCCCCGTCATCAGCGCCAGGTTGATGAGCGACTGCGCGACCCGCACGCCCTCGTGGCTCTGGTTGACGCCCATGGTCCACCAGAACGACACCCGCTTCCCGTTATGGATCTTCTCCGCGAACGACGCGAGCTGCGCCTCGCTGAGCCCCGTCGCCTCGGAGACGCGCGCCGGCGTGAAATCCTCGACGTGCGCCTTGAACGCCTCGAAATCGACCGTGTGCGCCTCGATGTACCCCGGGTCGATCCACCCGCGCTGGATGAGGATGTGGGCGATTCCGTAGAACAGCGTCAGATCCGACTTCGGATTGAGCGCATAGTGCGCCGTCGCCGCCATCGCCGTCTCGGTCTTGCGCGGATCCACGACGAGGATCTCGGGGCGGTTCTTGTTCTTGCAGAGCCGTTCCCACATGATCGGGTGGGCGATGCAGAGGTTCGAGCCGACGAGCACCACGACGTCGGACTCCTCGAAATCGCGGTAGGTGTAGGGCGGCGCGTCGAACCCGAACGCCTCCTTGTACGCGACCACCGACGTCGCCATGCACTGCCGGGTGTTGCCGTCCCCGTGCAACATGCCCATCCCGAACTTCGCGAGCGCCCCGAGGAAGGCCATCTCCTCGGTGACGATCTGCCCGGTGCTGATGAAGGCGACCGACTCCTTGCCGTGCGCCTCCTGGATCGCCTTGAACCGGTCGACGAACGTGCGGAGCGCGACGTCCCACTCCACGCGCTCCAGCTTCCCGCGCGCGTTCCTGAGGAGCGGCGTGGTCGCGCGATCGGTCGCGCGGAGCGGCGTGAGCGCCTCCCAGCCCTTCGGGCACGCCATCCCGAGGTTCACGGGATAGTCCGTGTTGGGCGAGAGGTTGATCGCCTCTCCGTCCTTGAGGTGCACGTTCAGCCCGCACCCGGTCGAGCAGAACCCGCACACGACCGTCGTCGTCTGGTCGGGCTTGAGCCGCGCAGGCACCCTCCCGAGGCCGAACTCGCCGGGCGTGAGCAGCAGCTCGCGCGTCAGCGGCCCGTTGCGCTGCAAGAGGAGGTTGTCCGTCTGCTTGGGCGCCGGAGACGTCTTCTTCGCATCGCTTGCATCGCTGGTCGTCATCAGGAGAGCCCTCCGGGCATCTTGGAGGCGGGCGCCGCTGCGAAGAAGAGGTACCGCTCGAGGAACTCGCCCGCGAGGCAGAACAGGAACGCCACGACCGCCATCGCCATCAGAACTTCAGAGCTCACGCCGCTGTTCGGCGCCGAGAAGAGGCTGAGCGCCGGCAGGACGATCCCGCCGAGCGCCCCGCAAGCGAAGCGCCAGCCCGTCGCGCCCTTCAGCTCCCCCGTCATCAGGATCGCGCTCCGCTTGAGCGTCGAGTGGCTCCGCTTCCGGAGGTGCCGGAACATCGACAGCTCCACGAGCAGCTTGAGCGCCGTCGTCACGCACAGGAACGCGCTCAGCGCGCGGAAGCCCCGCGTCAGGAGCAGCGCCGCGTGCTCGGCGCTCAGGAGCAGCCCGATCATCAGGACCGTCGAGCTCCCGAGGATGGCCGCCGTCGTCGCGAACTTGAAGCCCGTCAGGGCCCCGCGCCAGTGCTCCCGCTGCGTCGCGGCGTACACCATCACGGAGCAGAAGACCCCGAGGATCCCGCTCAGCGCGACCGCATAGGAGAGCGGCGCCTGCAGGTGCTCGATGGGGGGCAGCGCCGAGAGCACCGGGAGCGCGGAGATCGACGGTAGCGCAGGCAGCCAGAAGGACGCCGCGTACAGCGTCGCGGCCCCGGCGAAGAGCGAGAACCCCAGGATCTCCCGGCTGAGCCACGACGTCTTGAGCCCCAGGAAGGCCCGGAACGCGAACTGCGGCCGGCCAAGGTGAAAGAGGCTCGCCTTCAGCGCGGCGATCCCGAAGACGAGCGCGAACGTGGCGCTGTGGCCGCCGAAATCACGCGTCGCCTGCGCGCCGAGCAGCTCGTTGAGGGCCAGGCTCACGCAGAACGCGCCCACCGAGAGCTGCGTCAGCACCAGCATCGCGACGAGCGGAGGGTGGGAGTGCTCCCGGCTCACCTGGTAGAAGTCCGCGGGGAGCATGTTGCGCGGGAGCGACTTCTGCGTCTTGTAGGTCGTCGTCGGGATCGTGATCTCCGGCGCCGCCGCCCCCGGCAAGAAGAGGCTCGTCTGGCTCTCTTGCACGGCCTGCTGCTGGTCGACCATCGTGATCCGGATGGCGCCGTTCGGGCACGACTGCACGCACGCCGGGGCCTCGTCGTTGGCCAGCCGATCGCTGCACATGTCGCACTTGCGCACGATCCCCCGCTCCGCGTTGAACTTCGGAGCGTCGTAGGGGCACATCAGGATGCAGTACTGGCAGCCGATGCACTGGTCATCGAGGTGCTTGACGATGCCGGTGATCGGGTCCTTCTCGTAGGCCTTGACCGGGCACCCCGACATGCACGCCGGGTCCAGGCAGTGGTGGCACGCCGTCGTCACGCTCTGCTGCGCCGGCGTCTGGGGCGTGCCGCCGTGGAGGAGCCCGACCGAGCGCCACACCTCGTTGTCGTCGAGGCCGTTCAGGCTGTGGCAGGCGGTGACGCACGCCTTGCAGGCCGTGCACGCGTCGAGGTCGACCTCGAAGCCGTACTGCTGGCCGGGCTTCGGCTTCTCGAGCGGGATCAGGTCGCGGTAGTACTTGGACTGCGCCGGGAGCGCGTGCTCCTCGTGCATCCTGGAGAACTTCTCGACCGCCGTGAGCTTCTGCTGGTCGGCGAGGAGCGAGTCCAGCAGGCTCTTGTTGTTGTCGTGGATCTTCGGCGCCGAGTTGACGATGGGTAAGCGAAAATGAGTGTCCGAGACCTTTGCAACGCTCATCGAAATTCCCTGTCTACCCGGCGCGGAAGCCCAGCCCCGAGAACTCCAAGAGAGACACCGCGAACGGCGGCGCGTCCGCCGCACGGAAGCGCCTGGCGCTGGCTCGCCAGGTCATCCCGTCAGCTCGCCGCCGCGAGCGGCTCCGCCGCGGCCTGGATCTCGACACGCCCGTCCCGGACCCGGAGGGGATACACGGGGATGCTCACGCCCGGGTCGTCCAGGCACTGACCCGACCGCAGATCGAAGCTCTGCTTGTAGATCGGCGAGGCGATCTTGGGGACGCCCCCCTTGTCCCCGACGATCCCGCGGGAGAGGACGAACGCCTTGCTGAACGGGTCGAAGTTGCTGATGGCGTAGACCTCCTCGCCCTCGCCGACCCGGACCAGCGCGATCTGGCGCTTCCCGACGAGCGCGCAGACCCCCGTGTTCGGGATGATGTCCTCTACCCCGCAGACGTCGATCCAACCCTGGGTCATGGTCTCGCTCCGAGGCGCTTCCGAAGTGTGCAGCTCGCTCATGACGGTTTCCCTCAGACAGGGCCCCTCGGCCCCGCTGTCAGATCATCTCCTCGACGACGTTCGACTTCTCCTGCCACGCCGCGGGGCGGTGCTGCGCGCGCTCGCTGACGAACACGATGCTCCGGTCGGGCTCGCCGGCGTTCACGAACTGGCGGAACTGCTTGAGCTTCTCGGGGTCGTTGACCGCGGCCTTCCACTCGCACTCGTAGGTGTCGATGAGGTGGGCCATCTCCTTCTCCAGCTCATCGCAGATCCCGAGCGAGTCCTCGATGATGACCTGGCGGAGGTAATCCATGCCGCCCTCGAGGTTGTTGAACCACACCGACGTGCGCTGGAGCCGGTCCGCCGTGCGGATGTAGAACATCAGGAACCGGTCGAGGTACTTGATGAGCGTCGCCTCGTCGAGATCCGAGGCGAAGAGCTGGGCGTGCTGCGGCTTCATCCCGCCGTTGCCGCAGAGGTAGAGGTTGTAGCCCTTCTCCGTCGCGATGATGCCGAAGTCCTTGCCCTGCGCCTCGGCGCACTCGCGCGCGCAGCCGGACACCGCGGACTTCAGCTTGTGGGGGCTGCGCAGCCCCTTGTAGCGGTTCTCGACCGCGACCGCGAAGCCCACCGAGTCCTGCACGCCGTAGCGGCACCAGGTGCTGCCCACGCACGACTTCACGGTGCGCAGCGCCTTGCCGTACGCGTGCCCCGACTCGAAGCCGGCGGCGATGAGCTCGCGCCAGATGTCGGGCAGCTGCTCCAGCCGCGCGCCGAACAGGTCCACGCGCTGGCCGCCGGTGATCTTCGAGTACAGGTTGTACTTCTTCGCGACCACCCCGAGGGCGATGAGCTGATCCGGCGTGATCTCGCCGCCCGCCACGCGCGGGACCACCGAGTAGGTGCCGTCGCGCTGGACGTTGGCCAGGTAGCGATCGTTCGTGTCCTGCAGCGGGAGGTGCTTCTTGCTCAGGATGTGCTCGTTCCACGTCGACGCGAGGATCGACGCCACCGCGGGCTTGCAGATCTCGCAGCCCTTGCCCTGGCCGTGGCGGGTGAGCAGGTCGTCGAACGTCTTGATCTGGTGGATCCGGACGAGGTGATAGAGCTCCTGGCGCGAGTGGTTGAAGTGCTCGCAGATGTAGTTGTTGACCGCGACGCCGGCCTTCTTGAGCTCCTTCTTCAGGATGTCGGAGATCAGCGTGGTGCACGATCCGCAGCCCGTGCCGGCCTTGGTGTGCCCCTTGATGCCGGCGACCGTGACGTGCTTGTCGTCGCAGATGGCCGAGCAGATGGCCTTCTTCGTGACGTTCAGGCACGAGCAGATCATGGCGGTGTCGGGCAGCGCGTCGACGCCGAGGCCCGCCGGCTTCGCGCCGTCCCGCGCCGTGACGATGAGGTCCTCCGGGTGCGGCGGGAGGACGATCTTGTTCTGCACGAGCTGGAGCAGCTGGCCGTAGTTCGCGGCGTCGCCGACCAGGATGCCGCCGAGGAGGAGCTTGCCGTCCGCGCTGACGACGAGCTTCTTGTAGACGTTCGACGTCGCGTTCATGAAGCTGAGCACGCGCGCGCCCTGCTGGGTCGCGAACGCGTCGCCGAAGCTCGCGACGTCCACGCCCATCAGCTTGAGCTTCGTGCTCATGTCGAAGCCGCTGAAGGTCTCCTTCCCGCCGGTGATGGCGTCGACCGCGACCTTGGCCATGTGGTAGCCGGGCGCCACCAGGCCGTAGAGCTGGCTGTTGTAGCTGGCGCACTCGCCGATGGCATAGATGTCCGGGTCCGACGACTGACAGCGCTCGTTGATGGCGACGCCGCCGCGGTTCCCGAGCGCGAGATCACACGCCCTCGCGAGCTCGTCCCTCGGGCGGATGCCGGCCGAGAAGACGATCATGTCGGTCGAGAGCTCGCTCTGGTCGGCGAAGACCATCCTCGCCACGCGGCCGTGCTCCGCGACGATCTCCGTCGTCGACTTGCTCGTGTGCACGTTCACGCCGAGCGACTCGATCTTCGCCCGGAGGATCGCGCCGCCGGCGTCGTCGACCTGGAGGGCCATCAGGCGCGGCGCGAACTCCACGACGTGGACCTGGAGGCCCATGTTCTTGAGCGCGTTGGCCGCCTCCAGCCCGAGCAGGCCGCCGCCGATGACCGTGCCGACCTTCGCGACCTTGGCGTAGGCGTCCATGGCCTCGAGGTCGTCGATCGTGCGGTAGACGAAGCAGCCCTTCGCGTCTTTGCCCTTGATCGGCGGGACGAACGGATACGAGCCGGTGGCGAGGATGAGCTTGTCGTAATAGACCGTCTTCCCCTTCGCCGACGTCACCGCCTTCTTCCGCCGATCGATCGAGACGGCCTTGTCGTTGAGATGGACCTGAATGCCCGCCTCCTCGTAGAGGCCGGGCTTGACCATCGACAGATCCTGGGCCGATTTGCCGTTGAAGAAGGCGGACAGGTTCACCCGGTCGTAGGCGAGCCGCGGCTCCTCGCAGAAGGTCGTGACGTTCCACTCGCGCAGGAAGCCACCGAGAACCATGTTCTCGATGAACTTGTGCCCGACCATGCCGTTGCCGATGACGAGGAGGTCCTTCTTCTTGCTCATGAAACCCACCTTTGGACCCGGTGAGTCCTTCTCACCGTCACTGCCGCGCTGCCGTCCGAACCATGCATCAGCCACAGTCCCGGACCAAAAACTGTGTACTGTGGGCTCTGTTTCGCAACTGTTTCGCAGGAATAAATTGTCGGCCCGACGGCGCGCTAGGCCTCTTGCAATCGCCTATGCCACCTCATGTTTCCTGCATGTTTCGCGGCCATCGGCGAGCGCAACAGGGCACCGAGCGAAGGCGGGACGCGACAGCGCCAATGAAAGGAAATGGGCGCACCGTTCAGAACTGGAATCGTCTGTTTCAGCGCTGTATCGCGCCCCGGCGCGGCTGCATTGCACTTCTGAAATGGAGCGCGGGCCGATCAGCCGCGCGGGGCGGCTTCGGCGAGCAGGGACAGGAGCTGCTCCGTCGCGACCGGCTTGGTGAGGTGCGCGTCGAAGCCGGCTTCGCGCGAGCGGCGGCGGTCCTGGTCTTGCCCGTAACCGGACAGGGCGGCGATGTAGGAGCGCGTGAGCTCGGGCTCGGCGCGCAGGCGCCGGACGACCTCGTAGCCGTCCATCCCGGGCAGGCCGATATCGAGCAGGACGAGATCGGGCTTCGACGCCCGCGCGGCCTCGAGCGCCGCCGGGCCGTCGTGGGCCATCGAGACGGCGTGGCCGTGGAGCTGGAGGACGCGCCGGAGGCCATCGGCGGCGTCGACGTTGTCGTCGACGAGGAGGACGTGGAGGGGGCGCGTCTTGGCGCGCGGAGGGGCGGCGCCGGGCGCCGGCGGAGCGGGGGCTTCGGCGGGCGCGCTCGGCGCGCCGGCGAGCGGGAGCCAGACGCTGATGGTCGTCCCCTCGCCGGGGCCCCCGCTCAGCGCTTCGACGCGGCCGCCGTGCAGCTCGGCGAGCCGCTTGACCAGCGTGAGCCCGATCCCGAGGCCGCCCTGGGAGCGGTCCAGCGTGCGCCGGGCCTGCATGAACGGCTCGAAGACGCGCGGGAGCAGCTCGGCGGAGATGCCGACGCCGGTATCGGTCACCCGGATCCGCGCGTCGCCGGCGATCGCGGCGCAGGCGAGCGAGACGCGGCCGCCGGGGTTCGTGTACTTGATCGCGTTGTTGAGGAGGTTCACGACGACCTGCTCGAGCCGGACGCGGTCGCCGTGCACGAAGACGCCCGGATCCACCGACAGGACGAGATCGTGCCCGCGCTGGACGAGCAGCGGGCGGACCGACTCGACCGCGGTCTCGACGACCGAGGCGACGTCGAGCCGCTCCAGCGTCAGCTCGATCTTGCCCCGCGTGATCCTGGAGACGTCGAGGAGATCGTCGACGAGCCGGACGATCGTCTTCACCTGCCGCTCGAGGGTCGCCAGGATCTGCCGGTCGTCGCGATCCGCGCGCTCGCCGGCGCTCATCTGGGCGCTCATTTGCAGGAGCTCGAGGCCGGTGGTGATGGGCGCCAGCGGGTTGCGGAGCTCGTGCGACAGCATCGCGATGAACTCGTCCTTGCGCCGGTCCGCCTCGTGGGCCTCGCGGTAGAGCCGGGCGTTCTCGAGGGCGACGCGCCGCTCGCGCTCGACGAGAGCGGCGCGCTCCTCGTGCAGGCGGGCGCGCTCCATGGCCTGCGCGCACTGGCGTGACACCGCGACCAGGAACTCCTGCTCTTCCCGGTCGAACGGGCGCGGCTCCGCGAAGCTCAGCCCGAGCACGCCGATGGGCCGCTCCTGGACCACGAGCGGGAGACAGCAGAGCGACACGGTCGCGCCGGACAGCGCGGCGCTCGCGATGCGCGGGTAGCGGGCGGAGCACTCCTCGCGCGAGCGCAGCCAGACGGGCGCGCCGGTCCGCAGCGCGTCGGTGAGCGGGAGGGCGGCGTCGAGGGGCATCTGCCGGAAGCGCTCGACGGTCTCGCGCTCGTAGCCGACCTCCTTGAGGCACTCGAGCTCGTCGCCCGCCGTCACGACGATGATCCCGGCGTACGCGCCCGCGGCGGCGACGCCGATGTCGACGACGACCTGCGCCACGGCCTCGCTGGTGAGCGCGTCGGCGAGCGCCGCCGTGATCCGCTGGAGGCCGGCCATGCGCTGCGCCGCGCGCTCGGCGGCCCGGCGCGCCTCCTGCTCGGCCAGGAAGCGCCGCCGCGCCTCGGACTCGGCGTCGCGGGCCATGTCGTAGAGGCGCACGCGCTGCAAGGTGACCTCGATGCGCTGCGAGAGCTCCTCGGCGAAGGCGAGATCGGCGGCGCCGTAGGTGCGATCCACCTCTGCGGACGCGAGCGTGAGCGCCGCGAGGACGCACGCGTCGCCGCGGATGGGCACGATCACCGCGGAGCGGCAGCCGAGCTCGCGCAGGGCGGCGAGGTGGTCCGCGCCGGCCAGCGCGGGGTCGGCGAGGTCGGGGAGGAGCCGGGCGTGGCCGCCGTGGAGCACCTCGTGCAGCAGCGACGTCCGCGCCCCGGGCTCCGGAAGGGGGCGGCCGAGCCGAGCCAGCCGTGCCGCGAGCTCCGCCTTGGCCGGATCGGCGTGCGCGACGACCCGCGCGTGGACGGAGCCGTCCGGTTCGAGCGTGTGGACGGCGCACAGATCGGCCACCGAGGCGACCGCGAGGGCCGCGACGCGCCGGAAGCCCGCGTCGCGGCCCTGCGCCGGATCGAGCGCGGCCGACGCGTCGGCCAGGAAGCGCCGCGCGTCCTCCGCGCGCTTCTGCTCGCTGACGTCCGCGACGAGCGCGAAGAAGCCGCGCACATCGCCGCTCGCGCCGAGGTGGGGGATGTACTGGATGCGCACGTGGCGCCGGCGGCCCTTCGGGTAGGTGAGCCGCGACTCGAAGTCCTGCGGCCGTCCGGCGAGCACCGCGGTGATGTGCGGCTTCACGGCGGCGTAGGCGGCGTCGCCGATCACCTCGCGCACCTGCCGGCCGACGATCGAGCCGCTGTCCTCGCCGAACCAGCGCTCGTAGGCCCGGTTGGCGACGCCGTAGCGCTCGTCGCTGTCGATATACGAGACGAGCGCCGGCAGGGCGTCCAGCAAGCGCTGGAGCTGCTCGGCTTCCATCGTCATGCTCGGCTCGCCTGCGCTCATGAGGCCGCTCTCGTGCGCCGTGGCGGGGGCTTCCGGCCTACGCATCTCGGCGTAGGCATATCCGCAATCCTCGCGGGTCGCCACTCGTCGGTTCCCTGCGGTCCGGCTCGAGCGTGCTATGGTCGCCGCCGATGCGGATCCTCGTTGTCGGCGCGGGCGCGGTGGGCGGCTATTTCGGGGCGCGGCTCACGCTCGCCGGGGAAGACGTCACCTTCGTCGCGCGCGGCGCGCACGCCGAGGTGATGCGGTCCCGCGGGCTCATCGTCCGCACGCCGTCCGGCGAGCTGCGCACTCCCCCGCTCCGTGTCGCCCCGCTCGACGGGGCGCGCGGGCCGTTCGATCTCGCGCTCATCGCCGTGAAATCGCCGTCGCTCGCCGCGGTGAGCGCGAAGCTCGCCGGGCTGCTCGCCGCGGACGGCCTCGCCGCGCCCCTCCTGAACGGGCTCGACTCCGAGGACGTTGTTGCGCGCGACGTCGGCGCGCCGCGCGTGATCGCCGCGATCGCGTACATGTCCTCGGGCGTCGCCGGGCCTGGCGAGATCGAGACGCTCGCGCCGACGCGCGCCGGGCTCGCGCCCTACCGGCCCGGGCAGGAGGCGCGGGTCGAGGCGACCGCCGCGCTGCTCGAGCGCGCGGGCATCCCGGTCCGCTGCGGGGCGGACCACCGCGCCATGCTCTGGGAGAAGATGGTCTGGAACGCCCCCTTCAATGCGATCTGCGCGCTGACCGGCCAGCGCGCCGGCGTGGTCGCGGAGCGGATGGAGGACCTCACCCGGGCGGCGATGCTCGAGGTGATCGCGGTCGCGCGGGCGGAAGGGGCGGAGATCTCCGAGGCGACCGCGGACGCGATGCTCGCCCTCACGCGCTCCGAGTTCCCGCTCACCGAGCCCTCGATGCTGCAGGACGTGCGGGCCGGCCGCGCGACGGAGGTCGACATCCTCCAGGGCGCGGTGGTCGAGCGCGCGCGCCGGGCCGGGGTCGACACCCCGGTGCTGCGCACGCTCGCGACCCTCGTCCGCGGCCTGTCGCCGCGGGCGAACGCGCCGTCCGCGGGCCGATAGACAGGCCTCGCGCTCGCGACGGAACCGGTGATGGCGACGGCGGCGCGCGCCGCTTCCTGGGCGCGTGGGAGCCCTGGGAAACGCGTCGTCGCGACCGCCACCGCGCTGTCTCGGGTGCTTCGAGGAAGGGCTGTGGAACGCGAGGCGCTCATCTCACCTCCTGGAGTCGAGAGGAGATGAGATGAGTGCCTGTCTTGAGACTCAGCGATCAGGCGCCGCCGCTGCCGCCCGCGCCGCCGCTGCCGCCGCTGCCGCCCGCGCCGCCGCTGCCGCCCGCGCCGCCGCTGCCGCCCGCGCCGCTGGTGCTGGCCGCGCTGCTGGTGCTGGCCGCGCTGCTGGTGCTGGCCGCGCTGCTGGTGCTGCCCGCGCCGCCGCTGCCGCCCGCGCCGTCGCTGCCGCCCGCGCCGCCGCTGCCGCCCGCGCCGCCGCTGCCGCCGGCGCCACCCGCGCCGCCGGCGCCGCCGGCGCCGCCCGTGCCCTCGTTGCTCAGCGGGTACAGCGGGTCGAGGCAGAAGAAGCCATCAGGCGTCTCGGCGCACTCGTCCGGTGCCTTGCAATCGCTGTCGTCCTCGCACGGCACCTTGTCGAAGATGCAGATGCCGTTGTCCGGGAGGCGGAAGTCCTCGCAGCGGGCGTTCGGCAACAGGCAATCGTCGTGCGCCTTGCACGCCCTGGTGCAGGCGCCGAAGTCGCCGGCGCCGACGACCTCCGCGAACTGGTAGAGGCAGAGACCGTTCTCGAACCCGCCGCAGTCGGACTCGAACACATCGCCGCCGAAGCCGCAGAACTCGGTGCAGGCTCCGACGTCGCCGGGGAAGCCCACGCAGTGTCCGGCGCACGGATCCTCGTCGGCTTCGGGGTCGCACGCGGCCCCCATCGGCAGACCCTCGTGGGGCGTGTCGACGCACGCGTTCTGCCTGGGATCGCAGCTGCGGCCGGAGTCGGAGCACTGGGAGTCGGATCCGCAGTTCGGCATGCAGACCGACACGCCGTCATCCACCTCCTCACAGCGCAGCTCGTCGCGGCCGTGGCACTTGAGCGGGTCGAGCTCCTCGTCGAGGGCCGTGATCTCCGGCTCTCCGAGGACGCAGCCCAGGTAACAGATGTTATTGAGGCAGGCGCTGCCCTCTCCTTCGCAGTCGCCGTCGTCGGCGCACTCCATCGTGCAGTACCCGCCCGCAGGACCGGCCTCCCCGTCCGACTCCAGGGCGCACACGCCGTCCGGCCCGCAGTCGGCGTCGGCCGTGCAGCGGGCGCCGAGGAACTCGGCCCTGCTCCCGCCCGCGCTGGTGCTCACGGCGCCTCCCGATGACGAGCTCGTGGTCGAAGAGGAAGAGCCGCCGCCTGCGCCCCCGCCCGAATCGTCGTCGCCGCAACCGATGAAGCCTGCAGAGAAGGCGACCGAGGTGAGCAGGATCGCCGAAATGCGTTGCACTTTCATTACTGTCTCCCGAGCCAGGAGGCCCTGCCCACATCGGGCGCGCCTTCATGTGATCTCGGGACGGTAACGGAATCGGTTCGGCTCCGCCATACCGGACGGGCGGGGGGCGCTCGATGTCGCGCTCCGCGGAAAGCCCCCGTGGGAGCGGATGGCGCTCCAGGTGGGCCGGGATCAGGACGTCAGTGCGACGACTGATGGTCTATTTTTCAGGTGATACCCGACTGGACCGCTACGCGGACTTCGTGATTTTTGACACGTACCGTACGGCCCTCGGGCCGGCGCCGGTGAGCGGCCAGCGATACCGGAGGTCGATCGCGGGCTCCCGTGCCAATCGCCGTCCGCAGGAATGCGACGCGCTTCTGCAGCGGCTCGACGGGGGGCACATCCAGGTCCGGCGGCCACCTGGCCGGCCGGGATCACCGCGCGCGGCGTGGGCGCACAGGCTCGCGCGACGCGGGCGCGGGCTCCGCGCCGGCGCCGCCGAGCGGCAGCGCGCGCTGCGCGCCGACGTCGTAGATGAGGTGGCCGGCGCCGTCGGGCCGGGCGGCGGGGTTCAGCGCGTGCGGGGCCTGCGCGCCGGGGCCGAGCAGGTGGACGACCGCGAGCCCGCGCGCGACGAGGGCGTCGGCGATGAGGCGGCGGTGACACCGCCACCAGAGCGTCTCGGCGCACAGGAGGGCCATTCGCCGTCCAGCGCGCGCTTCCGCCTCGAGCTCGGAGAGCGCGCGCTGGAACGCGGCGGTCTCCATGTGATCGGCGTAGGCCCGGAAGCTCGGGTTCTCCCAGGCGACGTGCGGCGAGTCCGCCTGCCCGATCCGCCGTCCGCCGAGGGCGTCGCCGCGGAAGACGTAGGTCACCCCGAGCCGGGGCAGCGCCTCGGCGAGTGCAGCGCGGCCGAGGTGAGGGGAGCGGCTCGATCCCGGGAACCTCCGGACGTCGATCAGCGTGTCGGCCGGCCCCTCGCCGAGCAGCTCGACGAGCTCCTCCACGCTGCGGGTGCCGTGGCCGACGGTGAAGACGGTGTCCACGGGGAAGAGCTTTGCGCCCCGGCGGCGCGCGGGCAACGCCGGGAGCGGGGCGCCCGCGCGCGCTACCCGATCGAGCGCAGCAGATGATCGAGCGCCCGGCGCTCCTCCGCGTCGGTGACCGACTGGAGCGCCCGGTTCACCTCGCCGACGGCGGCCGCCGCCAGCAGCGCGACGGCCGCCGGGTCGGGCGCCCCGCGCGCGCGCAGCCACGCGAGCGCTTCGTGCTCGGTGTTGACGACGATGTGGCTCCGGCTCGCGTCGTAACGGATCGGCCGCCCTGAGCGGCCCTCGACGACGGCGCGCACCGGGGATCCCTCGAGGTTCATCCGGACGATGGCCTCGTGGAGCGCGGCCGCGAGCGGGCTCCCGGCCGCCGCCTCCTCCCCCTCGGGCGTGGCGCCGGGCACCGGCGCCGCCTCGCCGCCGAGCAGGCCGAGCACGCTGCGCCACAGCGCGATCGCCCAGGCCCGCGCGCCGCTCGAGTCGGGCGGCGCCTCCGCCGCGGGCGCCTCCGCGCCGCGGGCGCCCGCGGCGGGAGGGCCCGCGCTCGCGGCGGGAAAACCCGTCCCGGAGGCGGGCTCGATCTCCGCCGCGAGCTCCACGGCCGGGGCGGGCGTCGCCGCGAGGGCGCCGAGCTCGCGCAGCGCGCCGGGGGCGGCGCGGTGGCGCAGCACCTCGACAAGCGGCGAGCCGTCGTCGAGCAGCACGAACGGCGGCGAGCCGTCCGGGAAATCGCCGTCCGCGCTCCCCCGGCGATCGGAGATCCACAGGCAGCCGCTCGCCGCGAGCTCGGCGCGGACCGCCGCCGGGCCGACGCTCTCCCCGGAGGCGGTCCGCGCCGCGAGCTTGCCGCCGGAGAGGCGGCCGAGCAGGTGCAAGTTCCACAGGTACGGCGCTGCGGCCGCCTGATCCGAGAGCTCGGCCGCCATCGACGCCGCGGCCTCCATGGCGAGCTCCGCGATGGCGTCCCAGCGCGCCTCGCGCAGCGGCCACACGAGGAGCCTCCCCTCGACCGGCGCGAGCGGGGCCACGCCGGTCGTCCCGGAGCCCACGCCCGTCCCGCAGCGCAGCGCGAGCGGGGTGAAGCCGCCGCCGTCGCTGCCCCCGCGGCCCTCGCCGAGGATCGCCGCGGAGGGCGCGGCGACGAGCACCTCGGGCGCGCGCGGCCACCGCGCGGGCAGCCACAGCGCGCCGGTCACGAACAGCGGCCGGGGCCAGGTGATGGCGACGTCGATCCACCGCGTCGCGAGCGCGTCGCTGGGCGGCGCGAGCCGGGCGCGCATCCACCGCGCGGCGGCGTCGCGCACCGCCTGCCGGAGCCTCGACGCGTCCCCGCGGGCCTTGAGCCCGTCGAAGGCGCGGTTCGGCTCGAGCGCGTCGTCGTTGACGGCCGCGCACAGGGGCCACCCGTCGCCGGCGTCGAGCGCGCAGAGCGGGCGGCGCCCCACGTGCACCGCGATGCCCGCCGCCCCGGCGTGCTCCGGGGCGAGCAGGCCGATCTCGCCGTGCGCGGGCGGCGCGCCCTCCTGCGCGCCGGCCGGCCGCTCGAAGGGCAGGATCGCGAAGCACGCCGCGCGCGCGGCCGCGTCGAGGCCGACGGCGGCGAGCGGCGGCGCCGTGAGGCGCTCCTCGGCCGCGCGATCGCGCGCGACCGCGTCGGTGATATCGTTGACGATCACGGCGGTCGCGAGCTGCAGCCGCTCGGGCCTGCTCAGCGCGAGGACCGGCCGCTCGTAGCGCTGCTTCGGGTAGGGTGGCGGCGTCGAGGTGCACAGCCACTCGGCGCGCGGCTCGCGCCGGAGGTCGTCGAGCGAGAAGAGGTTCCCCTCGATGTCGTGGAAGAGCTGCGCGCGCGCCGCCTCCGCGACGACGCGCTTGCCCTGGGCCAGCGTCTTCAGGACGGCGCGGCGCGCGTGACCCCGCGCGAACGGCGGCAGCTCGTCGAAGCGCGGCGCCAGCGCGATCAGGTGGCGGCCAGCGGCCTTCGCGAGGCGCGTCAGGATCGCGCGCGAGGCGTCCCTCGACGGGTCCGCCGCGCCGGCGCGCACGAGCAGGCGGAGCGGGATCGGCAGCTCCACCTCCACGCGCCGCTCCGCGCCGTCGGGGCCGACGAAGCGGGCGTCCGACACCGGCCCCTCGACGATCTCGATCTCGCCCTCGAGCCCCGGCACGCCGAGCGCGGCGGCGCTCACCCGCAGCAGCGGGTGCGAGGGCGCGCCTGGCAGCGCGAGCGGCGCGCGCGGCGGGCCAGCGGCCCCGCGCGGGCCATGCTCCTGCAGCGCCTTGCCGGCGGACGCGCGGCGCTCCTGCTCGGCGGCGGCGCGCTGCCGCCGCGCCGGCACGCCGCTCTGCGCCAGGAGGGCGCGCCCGCCGGCCCACCGCATCAGGGCCGCGCGCTCTCGCGGGTTGCGGACGACGAGCGGGTGCCAGGAGAGCGTCTCGAAGCCGGGCGCCGCGTCGAGCACCGGGATCGGCGCGGGCGCCGGGTGCGTCGCGTCGAGGGTCTCGAGCGAGCACGCGACCTCCTGGCCGCGCGCGTCGAGCATCCCGAGCAGCGGCAGGCGCCGGATGCGGGCGGCGAGCTCGCTCGGGGCCGCCTCGAGGGGCGCGCTTCTGAGCGCCCGCGCGCGCGCCTGGAGCGCCTGCACGCTGTCGAGGAGGTAGGCGCTCACGCGGGCGTCGGGCCTGCCGCGCGGATCGCCCCGCAGACCGAGCCGCGCGCGCGCCGCGGCGTCGCCCTCCAGCGCGGCCACGAGCGCCTCGCAGAGCGCGCACTCGACCGCGTGGACGGCGGCGTTGTTGCGCGGCGACAGGAGGCCGTCCCAGGCGCTGTTCGGCGCCGCCGCGTCGTCGTCGATCGCGATGGCGGCGGGGCTGAACAGCGGCGCGGCCTCCAGGGTGGCGAGGGGCCGCGACGCGTGGTGCCACACCTCCACCATCGCGTCGCTCGGCGTGGCGAGCGCGAGGAAGCCGGGGCCGCTGACCTCGAGGACCGGCGCGCCGGCGGGGATCGCCCCGAGCCTCTCCAGGGACGCCGCGAGCGCGCGCCGCCGCGCCGGCCCTCGCGCCGCGAGCTCGTCCTCGGTGAAGAGCCCCGGGCCGTAGGGGACGAGCTCGCGCTCCGGGAGCGCGGCGGCGAGCCAGTCGAGCTCGCGCTGCGAGACGGCGAGCACCGGCCTCCGGTCGGCCGCGCGCCCCCGCGCCTCGGGCGGCGCCGCGCAGAGGCCGCGCGTCGTCCGGGAGAGCGCGGAGAGGCCGTTCAGGCTGACGAACCACCCCGCCGTGAGCGTGGGCCAGATCCGCGCGTCCAGGAGGCCTTCGAAGCGCGAGAGCGCGAGGCCGTCGTCCGGGGCCGGCGCCGCGCCGCCTCCGCGCCCGGAGCCGCCGTCCCCGGCGCCGAGGCGCCGAGGCGCGCAGAACACCGCCCCGATCGCGGCGCGCAGCGCGGGCCTCACGCGCGCGAGCTCGCTCTCGGGCGCAGGCGCGGGCGTCGTCGAGCGCGCGCCTCGCTGAGCGTCCCCCAGGCTGAAGAGCCGCTTCGCCTCGCGGTCGGCCGCGGCGAGCGCGAGCTTCAGCGCATGGCGGACGGCGCGCCAGAAGCGCGCGTCGCGCTCGACCCCGTCGTACGCGAACCGCGGCAGCACGCGCCCCTTCCACGCGAGCGCGATCTCGACGGGCAAGGGGACGGCGGCGGGATCGAGCTCCACGGTCTCGAGGTGCCGCCCCTCCACGAACACCCGGACCTCCGCGCCGCGCGGGGGCTCGCGGGCGTCGGCGAAGACCGCGAGCTCGCCGCGGAGGCCGGCGAGCGGCCCTTCGTCCACCTGGAAGGCGTCGCGGAACGCGTGATCCGGGGAGGGCGGCACGACGGGATCGCCGGTCGCGTGCAGGAGGAACGCCCTGCGGCGCTCGGCGCCGAGCTTCGCTTGCTCGATCATGGCCTCGGCGTCGGCGAGCGGGAGCCCGGCGAGCGCGCGCTCGACGAGACCCCCCGGGCTCCAGACCACGTCGCCGGCCCAGGGGGCGAGCGCCTTCGGGAGCCTCGCGTCGCCGCGGAAGAGGAAGAGCCGCGGCGCATCGTGCGCGTCGAGCGCCGCGAGCGACGTCGGCCGCCCGCGCCCGTCGCGGAGCAGCGGGAGCTCGCGCACGGCCTGCGCCTCGGCGGGCAGCTCGGCGCCCGTCCGCGCCGCCCCGGTCGCGACGCAGGCGAAGGCCGCGAGCGCGTCCGCGAGCCGGCCGCGGTCCTCGTCGACGACGATCGCGCCGTCGGGGACCGCGCCCTCGCCGCAGACGAGCGCGGCGAGGGCCTTGATGGCGTCGAGCAGCGCGCCGGCCGCCGCCTCGCCGAGCCGCGCGCGGAGGGGCGCGTCCTCGCGCACCGCCGAGCGCGACGCGTTGGTGGGCAGCGCGTCCGCGTCGATGACGACGCGGACCGGGAGCTCGACGCCCTGGTAGGGCGCCGACGGGAACCGCGGGGCGAAGCTCCAGCGCTCGCGGACGAGCCGCACGCCGTGCTCGAGGTAGTCGACGGCGGGGAGGCCGGAGGGGACGGGCGTCGAGATGGGCGCGGCGAGGGGGCGCGAGCGGGGCGACGAGCTGGCCGGACCTCCTGCGGGCTCGGGAGGCGCGACGATCTCCAGCGCCGCTCGGCGCGCGCCGCGCACGTGGAACGGCACGCGCACGAGCACCGCGAGGTCGCTGCTCGGGAGAGCGCGGCGCAGCGGCTCGCCGGCGAGCGCGATCGGGATCGGGAAATCGCCGGTGGCCGCGGCGAGGTGCGCGAGCTCGGGCGGGCTATCGCCCGTGATCGCCCGGCGGAGCACCGACCAGCCGAGCCTCCGCCGCACCTCGATGCGCAGGCCGGCCGCGGGCATTCCGGGCGGCCTCGGGACCTCGTCGCAGGCGGGGCCGGCGGCCGGCGCGGGGGCCTCGGCGGGCGCCTCGATCAGGGCGGGCGTGAAGCGCACGCGCGTGCAGCTCGCGCCGCTGGCCTCGCTGGACGGCCCCGTCGTGAGCAGGTCGACGCGCGCCGGGCGCAGCCCGAGCGCCGCGTTCACGCCGAGCGCGAGCAGGCGGAGCCTCCGGGACGCGGCGTCGGGCGCGGCGTTGAGCACGTGGTCGAGGAGGCGCGCCAGGGCGGGCCCGTCGGGCGGCTCTCCGTCGAAGGTCACGACGACGTCGTCGGCGTCGTAGCGGAGATCGATCTGCGTCGCGCCCCCGGCCGCGGCGGCGCGGACGAGCTCGAGCAGGTAGAGGTCCAGGTCGACGAGCAGGTGCTCCCTGAGCTTCTGGACGGCGCGGCGGGCATCGACGCGGATCGCGCCGCGGGCGACGACCCGGCTCACCGCGGCGACCCCCTCGGCGCGGGGCGCGCGCCGCCTGCGGGCGCCCTCTCGCCGCGCGCCGCCCCCGCGCGCGGCGGCGGGCTCGCCGAGAGGTCGAGGAGCCGGTCGCTGTCCTCGGGATCGAGCGGCCCCTTGGCCTCGACGAGCAGCGCGCGGGCGAGCAGGTTGCCGGCGGTCACCGCGTCGACGGCGGCGCGCCTGCGCGCGAGGGCCACGGAGTCGCTCTCGATGTTGAGGTAGAGGGCGTGTCCGGGCGGGAAGCGCGCCGCGCGGCGCACGACCTCGCGCGCCGCGTGGCAGCTCTGCTCGGGCCCGGCGCGCTCCCCGCTCCCGGGCAGGAGGAACCCGCTGCGCTGGCGGAGGGCGCCCTCGACCTGGCAGAGGCTCACCCGGGCGACCCCGTGCCGGGCGCGCGCGAGCGCGTCGGCGATCACCTGGAGGAGCACCGCGTCGGCCGCGCGGGCGCGTTTCGGCTCCTCGCGCTCCTCGCGCACGAGCAGGTAGGCGGCGTGCGCCTTCTCGACGCGCGCCGCCGGGAAGCACCGCTTCAGCAGCGCCCTGGTCGCGGGGTGGTTGCACAGCACGACGGGCAGCCCGTTGCGGGCCATGGCCGCGGTCAGCGCGTCGGATCGCCTGGCCACGAGCAGCGGCTCGCGCCCCGGCGTGAGCGCCCGGAGCCCCGCGCGGCTCCGGTCGCCTGCGACGGGGCTCGCGAGCGGGAACGGGATCTGGTCCGGATCGAGCGCTGTCGGCGGCGACAGCGCCGCCTCCAGCATCGCCGCGTAGGCGGCGGCGCCCTCGGCCTCGCCGGCGGCTGCCGCGGCCGCGGCCTGCGGGAGGCGGGCGGCGAGCTCGCGCCGGAGCGGACCCTTGACGAGCTCGCGCACGCGCGCGATCGCCTCCCAGAAGGCGTCGTCGCGGCGCACGTTATCGCGGCTCAGGGTGTGCTGGAGGTGGGGGCTCATCACCTTGAACCGCACGCCCGAGAGCCCGCCGAAGAGCTCGTCCGCGGTCTCGAACAGGGTGAGCCCGCGGTTGTAGAAGCCGGCGAAGCTCTGGCCGTGCTCGACGGCGGGGTCCCCGCTCGTGGGCTGTGCGAGGTGCTGAGCGCCGGCGGAGGGGCCGACCACGACGGTGGTCTCTTCCTCGACGGAGGTCACGGAGACGGGCGCTGCGATGGCGAGCGGCGCGTCGATGCGCAGGGCGCCCGTCCGGGAGCCCCCCTCGTGGTCTGCGATGCTCAGGGTGATCTCGCGGTCGGCGTGGCGGCACCAGCGGCGGAGCGCGGCGTGCGCGCGGCGTGCGTGCTCCACGAACGCCTCCCGGTCGAGCCGCTGGATCAGGGTCACGCGCGTGCCGCTGCCCTGGCGCGGGCCGGCGTCCTCGAGCTCGTAGCTCGTGTCGCTGTGCAGCCGGAGGAGCCATGCGTTTCCGTCGCGCCACGTCTCGACGTCGACCTGCTCTGGCTGGAGGGCGAACACGGAGACGAAGCCGACGCCGTATTTCCCGATCTTCGTCGCGTCGCCTTCCTTCGACGAGCTGAAGAGGGTGAGCAGCGGGCCCTCGATGTCCTCGCGGCTCATGCCGCACCCGTCGTCGGTGACCGAGGTGGCGCACGCGCCGGGCAGCGTCTCGACGCGCACGGCGATCTTCCGCGCGCCGGCGTCCATGCCGTTCTGCACGAGCTCCCGCAGGAAGGCGTAGGGATCGGCGAACTGCTGCACCATGTCGGCGACCGGCCCTGGGGGCGGCGGCGGGGGCGCGGCGCGGTCCTCGCGAGAGGAGCGGTAGGGTGCCATGCGTCCTGCGAGGCTATCACACGGCGGGGAGCCGCGGTTGGAAGGGTGCCTGCGGGGGACGGAGAGGTGGAGTCGCTGCGAGAGATCCGGAGTCCTGGGCGGGAGGGCGGGGAGGCTGTTGGGGGGCCTTCGCCGCGTGGCGCTCGGGTCGAGTCCTCTCTTGGTCTAGCGTGAAGCCTTGTGAGCGGATGCCCACCCCCGGCCCGTGCTCGGCGCTCCGCGCCTGCGCGCGGTCCGCCCCTCCCCAATCGCGCGCTCCGCGCGCTCAGGGAGGGGACGGCGCGCAGAGGTGGAGCAGCATGTCCTCGAGGTCGTCCAGGACCAGGTGCCACGCGACCTCGGCTCGGCCTCCACGGAGCGCGGACCGCTGCCCAGGGTGAGGTCCAGTTCCAGCGGGACAATGTCCGCCACCGCTGCGGGGACCACGTGGATAGGGCCCATCGGCTTGAGACGTTCGCTCTTGTCGGTGAAACAGCGGTAGTGGCCATAGAACGCGTCCCCTGAGTCCTGGTGACACGCCGGTCCCTCGTCCAGACCGGCCCAATCCATGGCCTCGTGGTCACGAATCTGTCGTGACGCGCTCCCCGAATCCCCTGCACCGCACCTCTCACCACGTCTCCCGCTCCGGTCCACGCCGGCGGCGCCTCCCCGTCCTCGGCCCACCTCGCCGTAGCTGATTCAGCCGCGAGCCGGCTCACCGTCTTGCCGCGCAGCGCCCGCCACGCTAGCGCTAGCGCCCCCACGTCGTGGCGCGTTTCTCCCGGCTCAATCGCATGAAGGCCGCCAGGGAGCTCTTCCGCAGCCTGCTCCGTTCACGATACACTTATCCTTCTCTGCTCTCTGAGGAGTCGTGAGACTGATGGAATCTGCCCCCAGCGTGTTGCTCGGCGAGCTCTTCGCCCGCTCTGCCGATCTGCTCTTCATCGCCTCGGCCGACGGAGCGCTGCTCCATGGGAGCGGCGGTCTACGCGACGCGCTGGGCCCCGGGGTCGAGGGGGGCGCGCTCCTCGCGGATCTCGCGCACCCGGACGATCGCGCCGCGCTCTCGGCGGCCTGGTCGTCGCTCCTTCAGAGGGACGAGCCCGTCTCGTTCAGCGTGCGCCTGCGCGACGGCGGCGGCGCCTACCGGCCGCTGTCGTGCAGCGCCAGCCGCTCGTCCGACCGGAGCGCCGTCCTCGGCTCGCTCCGCCCCGCGCCCGCGATCGCGCCGTTGGCCGCCGCGAGCCCGATGACCGGGGACGAGCTGAGCACGCTCCGGCTCAAGGCACGCATCCTCGACGGCCTCGTCGAGCACGTGGATCCCATGACGATATGGGCGCTCGACCGCGACGGGATCTACGTCTATCACGACGGCAAGTCGACCGCGAAGGCCGGGTTGACACGGGGGCAGCACGTCGGGCACAGCGTGTACGACCTCTATGCGGCCACCCCGGAGGCCGCCGCCGACATGCGGCAATGGTACGACGGCCAGGTACGCCGCGGTCGCGGCGAGGCGCACGGCGCCGACTGGGACACCTGGCTCATCCCGCTCCGCAGCGAGCCCGGCGGCCGCGTCGACGGCGTGCTCGGGGTGTCGCTCGACGTGTCGGACTCCCGGCTCGTCGAGAAGGAGCTGCGCATCCAGCTCGACCAGATCGCCGCGCAGCAGAAGGTGATCCGCGATCTCTCGACGCCGATCATCGAGGTCTGGGACGGCGTGCTCACGCTCCCCATGGTCGGCACGGTCGACAGCGTCCGCACGGCCGAGGTCATGGACAGCCTGCTCGCGCAGATCGTCGAGAAGCGGGCGCGCTTCGCCATCCTCGACCTCACCGGCGTCGAGGTCGTCGACACCAGGGTCGCGAGCCACCTCATCCAGCTCATCACCGCCATCCGCCTCCTCGGCGCGGACGGCATCGTCGCCGGCATCAAGCCGACGGTCGCCCAGACCATGGTCGCGCTCGGCCTCGACCTCACCCAGCTCAACACGCAACGCAACCTGCGCGCCGCGCTCAACTACGCCATCCGGGCCATGACAGGCGCCCAGGGCGCCTCCTCCGCCGCGAGCCCCGCGCCCGGCAAGAAGCCAGCTCCCTGAGCGGCGTCATCGAGGCGGCTCACTCGTCCACGAGATCGAAGACGATGCCTCCCTGCGTCTTGATCCGGTGAGTCGACCGGTTCGCGCTGTTGACCGGAGAGGGCGTCAGCGGGTTGGGCGCGGCGCCCACGATGACCGGCCGATCCGGGTCGCCGTTCACGAAGGCGATGAGCACCTCGGTCCCCGGCTTGAGCGGGAAATGCGTGCCGTAGTTCGCTCCAGCGTGGTTCTGGAGCATGCGCACCGGCCTGGACGACACGCCGCCGGCAGCCCCCGTATCGAACAGGAACCGGACCATGTACCTGCCCTGATCGTCGATCTGCGCGTCGTTGCCCCCGCCCCCCGGCCCGGCGTCGACGATCCCCGTGACGACGCCGCCGATCCGGGGCGTCGGCGTGACGCGCGGCGGCCGGTACGTGTTCTTGCCCGGGATCGCGCGGAAGGTGTTCACGTAGCGCCGCGGCTCGTCGCCGCCGCCCTGGCCGCCGGCCGCCTGCGACGCGCGGTGCTCCACCTCGACGAAGAGCAGCTCGAGCGACTCCAGGCTCGGGTGCCCTTCCAGCACCGATCGCCCGCCCGCGCCGATCGCGCACACCGAGCTCCTGCCCGCATACACGAGCTGCGTCGCCTGCCGCTCCTCGGCCCGGACCTGCGCCAGCGCCTTCCCCTCCGCCGGCGTCTTGTAATGGCCGCCGTACTCGACGATGCCGCCCGCATATCCGGTCGAGAGGACGTGCTCCGACGTCAGATCGAGCATCGGTTGCCGGTAGTTGTAGTCGCGGGCCACATACACGCTCGGCACGAGCCGCGATCTCGCCTCGAGCTCGAAGACGTCCCGCGTCTCGCCGCGCTCGCGGAAATGGACGGACTCGGCGCCGGCCGCGGGGTTGAACCCACCGCCGTCGGTGAAGACCATCGTGTCCTGCCCGTCCTGGTGCTCGAAGAAGAAGCTGATCCCGGCGTGCTCGGCCAGGCGGCTGATGAAGGCGAGATCGGTCTCCTGGTACTGCACCGTGAACTCCCGCGGCGGGTAGGTGCCCGAAAGCCTGAGCTCCACGTCGCTCCCGCTCAGGCCCACGAGCTCGAGCTTCTGCTGGATGAGGTCCGGCACCGCCTTGTTCATCGAGATCTCGGTGGTCTCGACCAGCGTCAGCCGGAAGGCGCGCGGGACGATGTGCAGCCGGTACGCGCGGTAATCGCGCAGGTTCCCGAGGAGGTCGTGGACCTCCGCGATCATCCCGTGGACGCGCCGCAGCTCGACCCCGTCCTGCTCGAAGACGATCGCGACGCTCTCGCCCGTGAAGGTCTGTCCGTCGACCCCGGCGTCGCTCGGACAGGCCACCTCGACCTCGAACGTGAAGAGCTGAGAGATGGCCTCGCGCCCGGACAGCCTGTTCACCTGGAGGAGGTCGGACGAGAAGCCGGAGAGCTCGAGTCGAATGTCTAGTGAATCGGATCGGGTGGTCATCGTCGCAGCTCCATCCTTCGTGCCGTGGGAGAAGATCTCCTGCCTCGGGGCGCGTCGCGCGCGGGCGCCCCTCGCGCTCGTCGAGGTGCGCTCGGCGAGCTACCGTTTGCGCGAGCTACCGTTTGCGATCGAAGCGTTCGTAAAGGCTCCTCCTCAACGAAGGGGAAGGGGTCGGCAGCGCCGGGCGCTCCGGCGGTGGAGGCGGCGGCCGTCGGAGCGGCGGGGCCGGCGGCGGCTCGTCCGGCTCGGGGGAGCGCGCCGGCGAGGCGCTGAGCACCGGCCTTGGCGGCGGCTCCAGCAGCGCGGGCTCCGGCTCCGGCGGCGGCGCGGCCGGCTCCAGCTCGGGGAGCGGCGCGGCCGCGGTCTCCGCCGCTTCCACGCGAGCCGGCGGGGCCGCGAGCGCGCCCTCCTCGGAGGCGGCGGAGGGGCCGGGCGCGCCGGCGGCCGGCGTCCAGTCGTCGTCCAGCGAGAGGGCGAGCGTGCCTGAGCCCGCGCGCTGCTCCGCCGCGGCCGGCTCCCGGGCGATCATCGAGGCAGGCAGCGCCGCGCCCGGGGGCGCCGGCTGGAACGGGAGCGCCGGCTGGTCCGTCGCCTCGGCGTCCTGCTCGGGCAGCAGGGCCAGCGTCGTGGCGGGAGACCCCTCCGGGCCTTCTTCCACCGAGGAGATCGAGAGGGTCCCGGTGTCGATCCGCGGCCCGGGCGCGCCCGCGGCCGGCCCGGCGACGTCGCCGGGAGCCGACCCGGGGCGGAACGGCGTCGCCGCCGCCGAGGCCAGGGCAGCCGCCGCCACGCCGACGTCCGCGAGGCTCAGCGTGCGCGCCCCGGCGCCCGGATCAGCCTGGGTCTCCCCCAGGCCGCCGTCGTGGTCGTGGTCGACGCCGCGCGCGCGGCCTCGCGCGAGTCCGCCCGCGGCGCCCTGCTCCGCCGGTAGCTCGGGCCACTCGAGCGGCTCGCCGGGGAGCTCGACCCCCGCCACGAGGGTGGCCGCCGCGAGGGCGGCCTCGTCGGGGACGACCAGGTTGCCCCGGAAGACGAGAGTGCAGCGCTGCTCGTCGCCGTCGATGCGCAGAATGTCCGCGTTCAGCTCGAGCAGGTGGCCCTCGCCCACGCCGAAGGCCGAGAGGCCGTGGACGCGCGCTCGGCCGCGCGCCTCGGGCAGCCGCGTCCGGAGGCGCGGCAGCGTGGGGTGGAGCCCGTGGAGCTCGATCCACTCGCCGCCGCGCAGGTAACGCGTCCGCTGATCGGGGGGCGCCGCCTGGTAATAGGCCCACTCGAAGGGATCGGGGATCTCGGCGATGGCGGCGTCGAGCGCCTTGCGGGGCGTGGCCCCGAGCAGCCGCCTGCGCGCGGGCCAGGCGCGCGCGATGGGCCCGAAGCCGGCCGCGCGCGCCGGCTGGAGGGGATCGACGATGTTCGCCTCGGGCTCGGACGCGTCGCCCGTCCCCTGCACGCCGAGGAAGTTCTCCTGGTCGTTCTCGCCGCGGAGCGCCCGCTCGTACACGAGCGGCATCCGCTGGAACCCGGCCCTGTCCTTGACCAGGAGCTCCTTGTCGAGGAGAAGCCCGTCCTCATCGGAGATCGCGAGTCGCACGGGCAAGTCGTGCACGGGCGCGCCGGGCGGCGGCGCGTGGGCGTGGCCGGTAAAGAGCACGTCGGCGCGCTCCAGGTGCGGCGCCAGATCGCTCGTGAGCCGGACGCTCCGCCCAGGGTTGTTGCCGTGATGGACCTCCCCGTGGACGACCTGCTGCGGCTCGACCCTGGGCATCTCCGCGTCCGCCGCGAAGGCGAAGGTGGCCTTGACGATGACGGTGATGTGGAGCTCGCCCCGGCTGCGCCATGCGACGGCGGCGGCGGCTGCGCCGTTCAGCGGCGTGACCTTCACGGGCCCGGTCGCGCCGTTCGTCCCACGGTTCATCGCGCTCTTCGCCGCGCCCTTCTCCGCACCGTTCGCCATTCCGCGGCGTTATAGCACGGCTCTCGTCACGAACTTGCCGCCGCACTGCGCCCATGCCACCCACGGCGATCATGAAGCCGGCTGGAAACGCTCGTGCGCTGGGATCGGCGCTCGCCCTCCTCGTCATGATTGCCTCGTTCGGCTGCGACACGGTGGCGACGCTCGTCGCGCCCGCGGTGCCGGTGGTCATCGAGAAGGCGACCGCGCCCGGGGAGCCCGCCGCGCCCGAGGATCCCGCCGCCGCGCCCGAGACGCCCGAGAGCCGGAAGTGCTGCTTCCGGAGCGGCGAGGGCGCCGCGAAGGTGTGCGAGAGCCAGGAGCGCTGCTGCTCTGGCAGGTACGACCGCAGCGCGTGCGAGGACTCGGGCGGTCTCTGGTTCAACAGCGCCGACGGCTGCGCCGGCGCCTGCTGAGCGTCTGGCTCGTTCCGCCGCCGGGACAGGCGTCGAGGTGTCGAGGGGACAGGCGCCGAGGCGCTGACGGGGACAGGCGCCGAGGCGTGACGGCCGCAGCGCGGCGTGGGGCGATGTCGTGACAACCCTGGCGTAACCCTGGCGTTCGCGCCGTCCGCCGGCGTAGGAAAGGGGGTGCGCGAGCTCGATACCGACGCCCTGCTCCGGCTCGTCCAGCGGGCGACGGGCCATGTCCCGTCGTCGATGGTCCCGCTGCGCGGGGGCGTGTCGTGCCGGCGCTATCTGCGCGTCGTGACGCCGGCCGGGACGGCGGTCGCGATGTTCGCGCCGAGCGCGGGGGCCGACGGCGTCGCGGTCGGCGCCGCTCCCCCGCGGTGGCCGTTCCTGGAGGTGCAGGCGCTCCTCCGGGAGCGCGGCGTCCGGGTGCCAGCGCTGCTCGCCGAGGATTGCGAGCACGGCCTGCTCCTCCTGGAGGATCTCGGGGACGCGACGCTCTCGGCCTTCGTCGAGCGCGCGCCCGCCCGCCGCGCCGAGGTCTACGCGCTGGCCGCGCGCGATCTCGCCCGGGCGCAGCGGGCGCTCGCGGCGCTCCCGAGCGGCTCGATCGTCGACTCGTGCGCGCTCGACGAGACGCTCCTGCGCTGGGAGCTCGACCATTTCCGCGCGTGGGCGCTCGACGCGCGCGGGCTCCGGCTGGGCGACGCCGCGCGGGCCGAGCTCGACGCCGTCTCGGAGCGCCTCGCCCGGCGCATCGCCGCGTGGCCGCGGGGCTTCGTTCACCGCGATTACCAGAGCCAGAACCTCATGGTCGTGGACGCGGCGGGCGGGGGCCTCGAGATCGCCTGGCTCGACTTCCAGGACGCCCTCCTCGGCCCGCGCGCCTACGATCTCGCGGCGCTCCTCAACGACAGCGCCCAGGATCTGGATCGCTCCTTCGTCGAGGCCCGGCTGGACGACTATGCGGCCGCCGCCTCGCTCGATCGGCCGGCGCGCGACGCGCTCGGCCGGGAGTTCGATGTGCTCACGGTCCAGCGCAAGCTGAAGGACGCCGGCCGCTTCGTCTTTCTCGACCGCATCGGCGTGGATCCGACGTACCTGCGCTACGTCGAGCCCGCGCTCGCGAGGGCGCGCGCCGCGCTCGCGAGGATCGGCGATGACGAGGACATGCGGGTGCTGGCGCGGCTCATCGCTCAGGCGTGAGAGAATTGAACGCAAAGGCGCCAGGACGCAAAGACCCAAAAAGACGAGAGAAATGGGGAGTGTGGCCATCGAATGCCATGTCGATGACCCTGGCTATCTCGTTGCGCTCAATCCCGTCTCTTTTTTGCGCCTTTGCGCCTTTGCGCCTTGTATGTTCCGCGAGCGTTCTGGATCCACGTCGTCGTCGTACCGAGGGGGGGCCGGGGGGGAGACCGGCAACCTGTGGATTTGTGGACAATTTCGCGGCGAGCCGCCACAAAGCTACGCGTGGCAGACCGTTCGCGCCTTGGTCTTGAGGCCGTCGCAAAGCATGGGTCGCCACGCCGTAGGTCCTGGATAAGCCCGCACGGCTGCCTGAGGCATAGCTCGCATCGTTCGCAAGGATGGGCTTCTGGGGCTGATGTTTCCGCGTTTCAGTGAGGGAAAGGTCGACGTGTCCACGTTCGTAGGGATCGATGTCTCGAAGGAGCACCTGGACTGGGCCGTTCATGGCTCCAGCGCAGGGGGGCGGCTGGCGCATGACGAAGAGGGCCTGCAGGCGCTGGTGGACCAGCTACGCGAGCTGTCGCCGACGCTCGTCGTGCTGGAAGCTACCGGTGGGCTGGAGATGCCGGTGTTGGCGGTGCTGAGCGTCGCGGCCGTGCCCGTGGCGGTGGTCAACCCGCTCCAGATCCGCAACTTTGCGCGCGCCACCGGCCGGCAGGCGAAGACCGATCGGCTCGATGCCAAGTGCATCGCGCACTTTGCCGCCGCCGTGCAGCCGCCGCTGACGCCGATGCCCGAGGCCACGACGCTGGAGCTGGAGCTGCTGCTGGCGCGCCGGCGCCAGTTGATCACCATGCTGGTGGCCGAGAAGAATCGGCTCTCGGGCTTGGTTGGGCCCCGCCGCGTCGCGCGCGTCGTCAGCAGCATCAACCGCATCATCGAGACGCTCGAAAAAGAGCTGAAAAAGCTCGACGACGAGCTCAAGGACAAGATCGAAAAGAGCCCGCTCTGGCGCGCCAAGGACGAGCTGCTGCGCTCGGTCCCCGGCGTCGGGCCCGGCACCTCGCGCACGCTGCTGTTCGACCTGCCCGAGCTGGGCACGCTCAACCGCAAGCAGATCGCCGCGCTCGTGGGCTTGGCTCCGTTCAACCACGACAGCGGCAAGATCAAGGGGCGCCGAGCTATCTGGGGTGGACGAGCCTCGGTGCGATCGATGCTCTACATGGCGAGCGTCGCCTGCATGCGCTTCAACCCCGTGATCCGCGCCTTCTACGACCGGCTGAAGACCGCCGGCAAGCCTACGAAGGTCGCCCTCACGGCGTGCATGCACAAGCTGCTCACCATCCTCAACGCGATGGTGAAGGCGAACCGACCCTGGCAGGTCGCCGCCGCTTGACAAAGAACACGGCTGCTTTGCGTTTGAATCTGACATGCCCGGTCGTCGGCCGACCGGATCTAGGCCTCGGGCGCGGTGCGGCTCAGAGCTCCGACTCCCCCAGAAAGCGCTGGAGGAACGTGACGGCGGTCTGCTCTCCAGCCTCCGGGAAGCCACCGAACATCGCGAACTGGTGCCATACCCAGCCGGCGTTCAGATAGGTATCCTTTTCGCTCGCCTCGAGCGAGGAGCACACGTGATCCCAGCGCGGGTTCGCCCCGGGGAGATAGCCGCTCTTGTCGGGCGGCAGGCTGGTCAGGCGCGCTTCCTTGGAGGGGCCAGGGAGCTTCTGCTGGAGCGCCGCGTTCGCGTCGAGCTGGTGGCCGCCGGTCATCCGCAGGCGGCGCGAGGCGTCGCCGCCGAGCCAGCGCACGAGCAAGGCCTCGTTCTTGGCGATGCCGCGGGCGTCGAACGCGAACACCTCGCTCACGCGGTCCTTGTTGGCCGCGAGCGCCTGCCACAGGGCCAGCCCGCCGGCGCTGAAGCCCGCGAGCCCGAGCTTGCCGAGCCGCGGCCCGCCCTGTCCCGTACCGATCTTCTGCGCGCCGCAGAGGAAGCGGAGCGCTGCCTCGGCGAGGCCGGGCAGGCTCGCGGTCGTGGCGGCGCCGAAGCTCGCCCCGCTCGGCCACGGGTGCAGCATGACCACCGCCCTGCCGCTCGCGGCGAGCGCCTCCTCGAAGCCGCAGCGGACATAGACCCAGCGGGACTGGTCGCGCGGATCGCGCTCGAACACGTCGCGCGCCCAGAACGACGCGCCGGGAGACGGGTCGGGCGTGAGCAGGTATCGATTCAGCCCGAACATCTCGTGGCGCTGGTCGACCCGGGTATAGGCGTACCCTTCCGGCCGGTAGAACACGAGGGCCGAGATCCCGCCGTCCGGCGGCGCCTTGCAGGCCTCCGGGATGCTCGCGAACCAGATCTTCGGATCTCCCGCGGTGGCGCCGAGGGCCACGAGCTCGGTCCCGGGCCGGTGCTCGCGCCGGTACTCGTCCGCATACCCGGCGTAGGCCATCCAGAACGGGGTGATATCGACGAAATCCGTCCTGATCTGGGCGAGCGCGAGGCCGGGCGCCGATTGCACGTCGACGAGCGGGTGAGCCTGCCCGAACGCCGGGTCAGGGGCGGGGCTGAGCGCCGTCCCGCCGCTCGCCACGTCGAACGCCTGCTCGACCGACAGGACCTCTTCCTCCAGGGCGGGGACGTCCTCGAAGGCGTCGAACGCCGCCGAGAAGCGCGCGCTGAGCGCGACGCGCGACGCCCCGGCGGGGATCACGAACTCGCGCCGCCCCGGGTCCGAGCCGGCGAGCGGCAGCGGCGCGTCGTCGGCCGTCGCCTGCACGTCGGCGAGCGCGTCGGGCAGAAGCGGGCAGCCCGCATTGCGCCAGGTGACCCGGAGCCTCAGCGCCATGCGGCGCCCCGGACCGGACGGCGCGCCCGGCGAGGAGCGAGCGCGGCGGCGTGGAGGGGGTCGACCGGACCATTGCCGGCGAAGGGGGAGCGCTGCGGGGCCGAGGGCACGGGGCGCCCACGGTACCAGAGGGCGCGGGCCGCGGGCGAGCGCGACCGGGCGCGGAGGCCGCGCGGGGAGCCCCGAGATGGGCTCTTCCCGTGTCGTTCGGCCGATCCTGCGGGCCGGCGCGCCGCGCCGCCGGGGGCTGTCCGGCCTCCTCGGCTGGCGCGGCGCCAGTCGACTGGTGCTCAGCGCGTGCCGTTCGCGCAGTACCCGAACTCGACGCTCGTTCCAGGCCTGATCTTCGCGTTCCAGCTCACGCCGGTGAACACGAAGTCGGTGCCTTGCTTGACGGCGCTGGTGTTCCAGAAGTCACGGAGCGTCGCGCCGTTCGAGGGCACGTAGAGCTTCCACGTGGTCTCGCCGCTGTCGGCCTTCGTCAGCTTGACGTTGTTGCAGTAGCCGCCCGTCCACGTCGAGTTGGGGGTGATGCTGACGGTGATGTTGCCGCCCTCCACGCGCACGCCGGTCCCGGGGTTGCTCCCGCCGCTGCCGCCGCTGCCGGTGCTGCTGCTGCTGCTGCTCGACGAGGACGTGGTGGTGCCGCCGCCGCCGCCACCGCTGCCGGAGGTGCTGGAGCTGCTGGAGCTGGAGCTGCTGGATGTGGTGCTGCTGGAGCTCGAGCTGCTGCTGCCCTTCACCCGGGCGATGAAGCTGTCATAGCCGGCGACGTCGCCCGTCTGAGAGAGCATGACGATCGCGACGCCCATGTCGACGGCCTTGGCGACGTTGCTCTCGTTGAGCCAGGTGGAGTCGACGTTGATCGGGCCGCCGCCGAACGTGTACGCGTCCACGATGACGAGCGGCAGGCTGAGCGCAGTGGTGATCTCCTTGTAGGTGAAGTTGTCGATCTTGCCCGTGGTGAACGGGAATTGCTTGCCCGTGAGGCCGACGTACTTGACCACGCTGCGATCCCAGCCGTCGTAGAAGTCGCCGACCGACGACGCCCACTTGGTTGCCGACGGGCTGAACCACGGGCTGAAGTCGATGACCACCTTGCATGAGGGGCAGCCCGACTTGATGGCGCCGAGGATCTGGTTGATGTAGCTGTCGGACTCGTTCTCCGTGAGCGCGTTCTGCTGCGCCGTCTGCGAGAACTGGTACCAGTCCGGCTCGATGTGGATCAGCGCCTCGCGCCCTCCGAGGGCCCCGTTGATCCCTGCCGCCGCCTTCTGGTAGGCGCTCGCCATCGAGGCGATGTTGGCGCGCACGTACGCCGCGCCCCTCTGGCACAGCGGTGCGCCGCTGTTGCCGTCGCAGTCGTTCTCGGACCCGAGCCCCTTCTTCGTCATGTCCGTGGCGATGTAGCCGAAGAAGTAGGGGGTCTTCCCCGCGTTGACGATCTGCGTAAGCTTGGTCTTATGTGTGCTGGTGAAGCCGCCAGATTGCAACCAGTCCCCGACGGCGACCACATCGACGTTGGCGGGTCCGGACTGGGGCGGCGACCAGGTCTGGCTCCACTGCGGAGCGACGCCGAAGCGCATCTGCGATGCCGCCGCGGCCGCCGCCGCCTCATCGGCGAAAATCTCGTCCTCTTCGGAGCTGGAACCATCGTCCGCGGCAACGATGCACCCGCCGAGAGCGGCGAGCAGGCACGCAGCTGCCCCAGCACCGAAAAGCGAACCCTTGATCTTCGTCATTGTCAATCTCCAAGTGACCGAGCGGCTCCGCGCCGCATCGGATTTTTCCACTCCCGAGTGCCAGCATCGGCTTGGCACGGGGCGCTTGTTGAAAGGAAGGTTCGGAGAGCGTTGCAACGGCCGGGCCATCGCCTCTCCAGAGCGGAGAACGCCGGTTCACGGGCACATTCCAACGGTGCCTGTCCGCGAGAGATGGAGAGTGGGCCGATGGAGTGGATCACCGAACCGGGGCACGGACGATCCACCGCGAACGCCCTGATTTCTCGGTGCGGGACCCTGACAAGCGGGTAATCTGCGCCCGATGAGCCAGGAATGTGGAGTGAAGCGATGAGCGCGCCCGCGCTCATCGAGATCGAGGACGCCGAGGTCTTCCGCGGCGACACGCGCGTCTTCGAGGGGCTGTCGCTGCGCATCGAGCAGGGCGCGAACACCGCGATCCTCGGGCCCAACGGCGCCGGGAAGTCGACCCTGCTGAGGCTGCTCTCACGGGAAATCTATCCGGTCCACCGCGAAGGCTCGCATGTGCGGATACTCGGTCGCGAAAGGTGGGAGGTGTCCGCACTCCGGCGCAGGCTTGGGCTCGTGTCGTACGAGCTGCAGATGGCCTATCCCCGGGGTGTGCGGGGCTCCGACGTGGTGCTCTCCGGCTTCTTCGCGAGCGCCGGGCTGCACGAGCACGAGCCGCCGACGGCCGCGCAGCGCCGGCGCGCCGAGGAGGTGCTCCGCGACCTCGGCGTCGCGCACCTCGGCGACAAGCCCATCGCGGAGATGTCCGCCGGCGAGCAGCGGCGCTGTCTGCTCGGGCGCGCCCTCGTGCACGACCCGGAGGCGCTTGTGTTCGACGAGCCGACGACGAGCCTCGATCTGAAGGCCGCGTTCGAGCTCATCGATCTGCTCAGGCGCCTCGTGCGGCAGGGCAAGACGCTGATCCTGGTGACGCACCATGTGCAGGAGATCCCGCCGGAGATCGGGCGGGTCGTCCTGCTGCGGAGTGGCCGCGTCTTCGCCGATGGCCCGAAGCGCGCGGTGCTGACCGACGACAACCTGTCGCGCCTGTTCGACGTGCCGCTCACCGTGGTCGAGCGCGACGGGTTCTTCCAGGTCTTTCCCCGATCCTTCTGAGGGGCGTCTATCGCTGGAACCCGCGGCGCGAGCGGGGTAGCCGCTCGTCGCGCGTCAGCAGAATGGCTCACCCTGAATCGCGAGGACAGGTCATGACCATGGTGGCATGGTACGGCACGCTCCGATCGGGCGGCTCCGGCAGCAGGATCTCCCGACTACAGTTGACTTCGTAGTTGTGCTCCACGGCGGTCGACCAGCTGCTGACCGCTTCGTCGTAATTTTTCCACTCCAAGACGGCGGCGCAAGTGTTGGTCCGACAATCAACGTCGCGCACGTCGAAGCTCTTCGATCCGACGGTGCGTATCTCCTTCAACAGGGAAGCCCGTGCTCGGGGAGCCCAGGTGGGATCCTCGACCGCACGCTCGTGCGTCGCGATGATCTCGCGATGGTGGCTTTCTTTCTGGGCTTTCCACTCCACGGGGTCGGGCATCTCGGTACGCTCGTGAGATCCCTTCTGATCCGAGTCTTGCTGCTCGCCTCGCTCTTCCAGCGCCGATAGACGCTGCTTCAGCTCCTTCAGGTCAGTCGCGCCGATCCCCGGGTTTGCGGTGCCGACAGATCGAGGAATATACTTTCTGGATTCGCTGGCGACGGCCGCGCCCTTTTGCGACTTTTCATCCGCGGCTTCACGGGAGACAATCACTGTCGCTATCGCTCCGGCGAGAGCGCCCGCCAAAATGGGCGTCACGGCCGAGATGACGCTACGAAGAGAGATCACGGACATCTCCTGTCATGTAGTTCAGTTTCAGGCGATGCGGTCGGCGAGGTCGAGCACGCCCGCTTCAGTAGATGACGTGCCTGCTCGAACGGCGCCCAGCGCGGGGTTTCGAAATTTACGTATACGTATGATGAGTAGAAGGGGGGCAACTCGGCGTTTCCTCTTGCGATACGCAGCTTGTCGCCCCCCTTCTCGTGTTATCGCAGATCTTGTCTGCTAGTCCGCGGTGTAGTAGCCCCGGATGGAGGAATAGGAGCCGGACCCGCTCGGCGGCAGTCCGATATGAATGTATCCGAAGTCCGCGTAGTTGGTGCTCGTCCAGTACGTCGTCGGCGGGCTGAGCGTGTAGTTTCCAATCGACGTCGTCTTCACCGGCGTGGTGCAGGCTCCACCCGTGCCTCCGAAGTACGCCACGCAGGTGCTCGCTTCGACCTGGTGCGTGACGCCCGAGATGGTAAGGCCGTTGTTGTAGCCGTGAATGTTCACTGTCGCGATGTCGTGCTTCCGGAAGCGATCATCGTCGGTGACCGGGCAAGAGAGGACTTCTCCTTCGGTCGCTGACGTGTTGAAGATGCCGTGTCCGACAGTGATCAAATTGCCGTTCGTGCTTCCACTTCCGTAGACGCAGTTGGCTCCCGATACGCGCTCGTGCAGCGCCGCCGCGTCGGAGGAATTGGCCAAAGCTGCGCTTACGACAGCGCCGACGATGAAGAGGGGAATCGACTTGTGCATTTCGTGTTCCTTCGATGTTGTAAAGTTAGATGCGATGTGAAGTGATGCTGATTAGAGCGCAGGCAGAAGAGTCCTGGCGGGTTCATGGCAGAACTCCTCAAAGTCAGCATGGCTTCCGAGCTCGGCCCGCAGCGCGACGATTTTCGGTGTTTGCCTGTGTGAGCGGCCGCCATGCTTTCATGAGCGGATCCCTCCCCATGTCACGCTGAGTACCGGCACAGCGCCAAGTGACACGCTATGTTATTGCAATCGATGTGCCAGGTAGGTGGTGCGCCCCACCTCGGCCATGAGGGTGGCCATCAGCCTCTCCAGAGCCTGCAAATGGCGCAGCAGGAAGCCCTCGAGGTGCCGGTGCGGATGGTTGAGGGGCGGGGCCGCCACCGTTACATGTCACGGCGATGGCGTGATATGTCACGTGACATGTCACGGTGGCGGCGTGACATGTCGGCACGAGCGGAGCCCCGCCAGCACGTGAGCCGGCGAGGGCGCGCGCAGGTCACCGCGTCTTCGAGAGATGCAGCTGCGCAGCTCGCCGAGGGGGCGGCTTCAACGTCGTTATCCGATCTCCACCTTGCTCCACATGTCGCGCCGCATCCGCTCCTTGCGCCGGTCGGTCCGGGTCACGAGCCGGGCGGCGCCCCAGGCGGCGAGCAGCTGGCCCTCCTGGCCGAGGCCGGGCAGCACGCTCCGGCCGACGAGCAGCGTGCGCTCGATCGGCCCGCGGATCGGCTCGCCCGCGAGCCCGAGGTAGCCGGGCGGGTCGACCTCGAGCTGCCGCACCATCGGCTCGGCGCCCGGGGCGGCGCCCTTCAGCGCGGCGCGCTCGATGAGGCGGCGGCGCTGGCCGTCGTAGAGCCACACGGGCAGCCCGTCGTGCACCGAGTCGACGAGCACGAGGTGGCGCTCGAGGAAGGGGAGCTCGGCCGTGAGCGCGTCGAGCACCGCCTGGCGCGCCTCGAGCAGCGACAGCGGGCCCCGGTCGGGCAGCAGGATCTCCGCCACGAGCAGCGTGTCGGTCGAGGGAGCCGGCAGATCGCAGCGCTGGAGGTGGACCACGGGGCGCCCGGGGCCGGTCGGCCGCGTCTGCCGCGGCGAGCTCGGTCGGCCCCCGGAGGCGCCGTCGCTCGACACGCGCGGCGGCGCGGGCGAGCGGCCCGCCGACGCGGACGGGAAAGGGAACAGCAGGGCCTCGGGGCCGAGCGGCTCGGGCAAGCCCTCGCGGCGCACGACGAGCGACACGACGAAGCGGCCGACCGAGGAGGTGATCCGCGGCCACTCGCGCAGCGCGCGCTTGTGGATGCCCTCGCCGCCCGAGAGGCTCGCGAGCGTCTCGCCGTCCATGTCGGTGATGACGAAGCTGCTGCCGTTCGGGTGATCGTCGCCGTCGAGCACGACCCCCGCGGCGGTGCCCCTGCGGACGTGGACCGACGCGGCGCGCTCGTCGAGCAGGCAGCGGCCGCCGTGGGCGAGGATGCGCTCGACGAGGAACTCCTCGAGCTCCTCCTCGCCGCGCGGCAGCATCATCAGCCCGCGCGTCCACGCCCCGTGCAGGCGCGCGACCGCGAAGGGAGGCGGGAGCGCCGAGAGGTCCGTGGCGAAGAGGACGGACTGCGTGACGATCGAGCGGAACAGGTGGCCGCGCGGGAACTCGACGAGCAGGTCGGCGTCAGGCTCGGCGCGCGCGTACGGGAGCATGCCGGCGTAGCGCGCGGTCTCGCGCCGCTCCCAGAAGGTGCCCGGCGGCCAGAGCGCGTCGTGCGAGAAGGCGTCGTCCGCGGCGCCGTTGACGTGGGCGAGCTCGGCGTAGAGCTCGTCGACGACCCGCCGGAGCTCGGGGAACTCGCGGTCGATCTCGCGGCCGAAGAGGACCATGTCGGGCGGCACGTCGAGGCGCCGGCGCGGCGCGACGGCCTGCAGCATGGGCATGGCCGGGACGATGCGGCGCTTCCAGGTCTGCGACTGGGCGAGCTCGACGAGGAAGCGACGCCACGCGGGCGAGGGCTCGGCGAGCATCGTGAAGGCGCGCCGGCGGAGGACGTGCTGGTCGAGGCGGTAGGTGGGCGGGCGCTCGCCGTGCCCGACGACCATCACGGTGAAGTCGCGGCGCGCGAGGAGCGCCGCGGCCGTGAGCGCGCCGATGGACCGGCCGAGGACGATGACGTCGTAGTGCTTGTGGATCACGCCCCTTCCCCGACTTCTCCGACTTCCCCGACGTTGTCCCGCGCAGGGCCGCCCTGGGCGAGCCCGAGCGCGGTCGCGACGCCGGCGAGCGTCGCGCGCGCTCGCCCGCCCGGCACATCAGGCGGCGCGATCTCGAGGCGCCCCTCGGCGATCCACGAGAGCGCGCGGACGAGCAGGGCGTGCTCCTGGACGAGGATGCGCGCGGCGAGCGCGTCGCGGTCGTCCCCGTCGAGCACGGGGACGGCGGCCTGCGCGAGGATGGGCCCGGTGTCGGTGCCGGCGTCCACGAGGTGGACGGTGCAGCCGGTGACGCGCACGCCGTGATCGAGCGCCTGCTGCTGGGCGTCGACGCCGGGGAAGGAGGGCAGGAGCGACGGGTGGATGTTCACGACCCGGTGCGGGAAGGCGTCGAGGAAGGTCGTCGTGAGCAGGCGCATGAAGCCCGCGAGGACGACCCAGGTCGCGCCCGCCTCGCGGAGGGCGTCGACGACGGCGGCGTCGAAGCTGTCGCGATCGGCGAAGTCCCGGTGCGCGACGACGCGCGTGGGGACCCCGGCGCGCTCGGCGCGCGCGAGGCCCTCCACGTCGGGCCGGTTGGACAGGACGAGCCGCACGCGGGCGTCGAGGTGGCCGGCGGCGATCGCGTCGAGGATCGCCTGGAGGTTCGAGCCGCGGCCAGAGACGAGGACGCCGAGATCGAGGGGGGGCATGGGGGGCAGATACTACGGCGGAGGCGGGCGCGGGAGAGATCCGGGGCGGAAGCGGCCGCCCGGGTCCGGCGATCGCGCCGCACGGCCCGTTTCCATGTCCGCCGAGCGCGCGCCGCGTGACGCGCCGGGCCATCGCGCGAGCAGGCAGGGCGCGAGGGCTCGGGCGGGACGGCGGGCGCGGATCCGCCGCGTCGCCTCGGCCGCCCGAGCTCGGCCTCGCGACCTGCGCCCCTCGACACGCCGTTGTTCGCGAAGACGTCGGCGTTGTCTGGAGAGCGATGCTTCCGGGGGCGCGCCCTGGTCATTCGATCGCGACGATCGCTCTCGAGCGGTCTTCGCGTGACATGTCACGGTGAAAGCGCGACAGCGACCGTGACATGTCACGCCCTCGATCGTGACATGTCACGGTCACGCGTCTGGCGGTACCGTCGCGCTCTTCGGCCCGGCGCGCGCCATGAGCCGCCTATTTCGGCCTGAATCTGCCGTGCCGGCGCGCCGTCCGACCGCCCCCGTCGTGTGCCGACCCTCCGCTTCGGTAGCTATCCAACGCATGTCCCCCCATGGCCGTCACGGAAGCGAACGCTCACAAGGCGGCATGCGCCTTGCTCGACCGAGCTGGCTCGCCCCACACACGAGCTTCTCATTGCTTGGAGGGTAGACAGATGGTCAAAAAACTCTTGATGAACGGGCTCTTGGCCCTCGTTGCGATCGGCGCCAGCGGCTGTGTCGCGGGGGTCGGCGACGAAGAAGATGACAGCGAGGAGACCAGCATCGCCGAGCAGCCCCTGGGTTGGGTGAACGGGGGCAGCTGGACGGCTGGCAGCGGGCCGGTGGACATGGGCGACGCCTCGGACAGGACCTGTTTTCTGACAGGGATCATGGGGGATTTCGAGTCAGGCAACGAGTGGGTGCACGTTTACATCTCGGGTGGGCGATGGTACCTCCACGGCAACAATACGCACGGAAGCGCTCGCGCCACGGCCACTTGCGTCTCTTCTACCCTCGGCAGAACGGCCGAATTTTCGTGGTCACAAGGCGAGTACGGCGTCGATCTCGGGTCGGATACGACGTCTTCCGGCCTTCCGCGGGCGTGCTTCCTCACACGGGTGGGCGGAGATTTCAACGGCATGAGCGAGAGCGTGTTGGTGGTTTGGTTTTTCGGCCGCTATTTGCTGACCGGCCTCTCGAGCAGCACAGGGGTACACGCCAGGGCGCGATGCATCACTGTCGCAGAGTTGGCCAATGAAGCGGCGGTCGCGGACGAGTTCGGTGTCCCTTCGGAAGACGGACCGAGCTTCGAAGCGCTGACGCCAGCGGGCACCTTCGACACGCAATGCATGCTGACGCGCGTCGCGGGCGAGTTCAGCAGCGACAACCAGAATGACCACAGCATCGCCATCTGGCGGAACCATGAGCTACAAACCCAATATCTCAACGTATGGACGACGAGGAGCCGGATCCAGGGCAACGCGCTCTGCGTCAAGTAGGTTGATCGAGCCCTCTTGCGGCTTCTGCACGCGATGCGTGTACGTCCGCTCACGGACGGTATCGTTGAAGTGATGCATGCCGCGGCGCAGGCCACCCGGCGTCTCGTGGCGCGTCGTCGCCCCGTGAGGCGCCCCGAGCGGTCCGGCGACCTACCATCTTCGCGCCGCTCGGGGTAGGGTGGCGGCGCCACGATGTCGGAACGCCCGCCTGAGCCGACCCTTACCGCCGACGAGGCCGCGAAGCACCGGGCGAGGTCCTACCTCGGGCGGGTGATCTCGAAGCGCTACCGCATCGACGAGGTCATCGCGATGGGCGGCATGGGCGCGGTCTACCGCGGCGAGCACGTGCACATGCACAAGCGCGTCGCGATCAAGATCCTGCACCCCGACACCGAGCGGCTCCCCGAGCTCGTGCAGCGCTTCGAGCGCGAGGCCATCGCCGGCGCCCACATCCAGCACCGGAACGTCGCGACCGCGACCGATTTCGGCGAGGCGGAGGACGGCTCGTTCTTCCTGGTCCTCGAGTACGTGCGCGGCACGACGCTCCACGAGATCATCCGGCGGGGGCCGGTGCCCGCCGCGCGCGCCGCCCTGATCGTAAGGCAGCTCGCGGCCGCGCTCGCGGCGACCCACGCGATGGGCGTCGTCCACCGCGACGTGAAGCCGCGCAACGTGATGGTCGTCGAGCCGCAGGGCGACCTCGTGAAGCTCATCGACTTCGGCCTCGCGAAGGTGAGCGTCGATCAGCTGCGCCGCTCCGTCGCGTCGCCGGAGTCCGCGCGTGCGGGGGCCGACTCGCTCCCGGTCCGGCTCACCACGGCCGGCGTGATCTTCGGGACCATCGCCTACCTCGCCCCGGAGTCGGCGCTCGGGATGGATTTCGTCGACGAGCGCGCGGATCTCTACGCCCTGGGCCTGATCTTCTACGAGATGCTGGCCGGCAAGCACCCGTTCCTCGCCAAGGATCCGGTCGAGCTCTTCAACCAGCAGCGGAGCGCGCCCGTGCCGGCGATCGCCGCGCACTCGCCCGGCGTCGAGGTCCCGCCTGCCCTCGAGGCGGTCGTGCGGCTCCTCCTGGAGAAGAATCCGCGCGCCCGCTTCGAGACCGCGGCGGAGCTGATCGCGGCGCTCGACGACGCGTGCTCCGTGTCCGGGATCGTGACGCACGAGCCGAGGGCGGAGATGTCGTCGAGGGGGGAGATGTCATCGAGGGCGGAGATGACGTCGGTGCCCGCGATCGCGGACGCGGCGCGCGTGCCGAGCAACCGGCCGCCCGTGCCCAGCGCGCCGTCGGGCGCGCCCGACGCGAGCGCCGGCGGCTCCTCGGCGATTGTCCTTGGCGATTCGTGCCTCGTCTCGTTCAACGATGTCGCGGACGCGCTGGCGCCTGCCGCGGACCGGGCGGCAGGTGAGCCGGCCGGGAGCGGCGCGAGCGCGAAGGAGGCGGAGAGCGCGCGCGCGTCGGGCGAGCTTTCGGAGGGTCGAACGGGCGGCGCCGAGCCGGCAGAGGCGGTGGCGTCGGCGGTGGACGGCGACGAGGACGAGGAAGACGCCCTCAGCCACTCGCGCCCGACGCCGGTGCGCAACACGCCGACCCTCGTCGCCGAGATGACGCGGGACTCGCGGCCGACCGCGGTGGGCGGCGCGGCGTTCATGGCGCAGGTCGCCTTCGCGCAGGAGGTCGCCAGGGCCGACGCTGCCTCCGCGGCCGACGACTCGAGCGTACCGGACGACGCGCGCCCGACGACGGTGGGCGGCGCGGCGCTCATCGCGCAGGCCGCTTTCGCGCGCGAGGCCGCCGGCGGTGGCGCTCCTGCCGAGGTCGATGACCAGCGTCCTCCGCACGCGTCGTCACCGCTGTCCGAGGCGCCGGCGCGGTCGCAGGAGTCGCCGGAGCTGAAGGAGTGGGCGTCGCTGATGTCGATGCCGCCGTCGCCGGAGGTGCTGCCTCCGTCGCCGAGCGAGGCGGAGCGGTCCGTCGAAGCGCCTGGGGCGACGGAGGCAGCGGGGCTGGGCTCCCTGCGGCTGTCGCTGGACGACCTATTGCTGTCGTCGGGCAAGGCGGAGCGCCGTGCGGCCGAGCCCTCATCGAACAAGCCGTCGCCGTCGGGGGTGGAGGAGCCATCGCCGTCGGCTGCGGAGCCGGCGTCATCGAAGCCGCCGTCGTCGCCCGCAGCGGAGCGTGAGTCGTCGCAGCCGCCGTCGGCGGAGCGTGAGACATCGAAGCCGCCGTCGTCGCCAACGGCGGAGCGTGAGACATCGAAGCCGCCGTCGTCGCCAACGGCGGAGCGTGAGACATCCAAGCCGCCGTCGTCGCCCACAGCGGAGCGTGAGTCGTCGCAGCCGCCGTCGGCGGAGCGTGAGACATCGAAGCCGCCGTCAGCGGAGCGTGCATCGTCGAAGCCGCCGACGTCTGTAGCGGAGCGTGAGACATCGAAGCCGCCGTCAGCGGAGCGTGCATCGTCGAAGCCGCCGTCAGCGGAGCGTGCGTCATCGAAGCCGCCGTCGTCGCCAGCGGCGGAGCGTGCGTCATCGGAGCCGCTGTCCGCATCCGCTGTGGAGCCGGCATCCGTCGCGAGGCCGGCGTCATCGAAGCCGCCGTCCGGGGCCGGCGTGGAGCCGTCGCCGTCGCCGTCGCCGTCGCCCACGCCGTCCGTGAAGGCGCAGCCGCCGCAGAACGAGCCGGCTCCCGTGGCGTCCGCGCCCCCGCCGCCGGGCGAGCCGCCCGCAGAGGATGCGGCGCCCGTCTCGGAGCCGACGTCCGAGCGGATGAGCGGCTCGCGGCCAGCCTTCGCCCCGACGCTGCTGCGCGAGCTGGAGGCCGCCGAGGCAGAGCGCGTCGCCCGCGAGCGCGAGGAAGAGGCCAAGCGGAAGCTCGCCGAGGAGGCAGAGCGCGCCGCGCGCGAGCGCGAGGAGAAGGCCAGGCGAAAGCGCGAAGCCCGGGAAGCTCGCGCGTCGCGGCTGGGCAACGAAGGCCTCGGCGGTCGCGTGGGCCGGCTGGCCCCGTACCTGGGCGGCGGCATCCTCGCGGCGGCCGTCATCGCGGCGCTCGCCGGCGGTGGGCGCGCCCCGCCCGAGCCGGAGCCCCAGCTCGGCCCCGCGAGGCCTCCCGCGAGCGCGCTCGCCACGAGCGAGCCGACCCCGGCCGACGCCGCCGCCGTCCCCGAGACGCCCGCGCCCACGGCGCAGGCGCCCGAGGCCGCTGTGCCGGCGGCGCCCGACGCGCCGGCCGAACCCCCGCCCGATGAAGCGGCCCGGAAGGCGCTCACCGACGCTGTCAGGGCGCGCCGGTGGGTGAAGGCCTCCGACGCGATCCAACAGCTCGCGGAGCGCGATCCGACGGCGCTCCGCGAGCGCGCGCTCGCGATCGCGGCGCGCAACGTCGCCATCGCCATCGCGAAGACGGGCGAGCAGCACGCCGACAAGGTCTTCGAGGCGCTCTCGAGCCGCTTCGGGACGGCGGGCATCGACGTGCTCTACGAGATCGTCGAGACCCGCGGCCGGTCCACGCCGGCCACCCGGGCCGCGAAGCTGCTCCGCGATCCGGAGATCGCGGCCCGCGGGACCCCCGCGGTCCGGATCTCCTTCGAGCTGCGCGACGCCACGTGCGGCGAGAAGCTCCCGTTCCTCGAGCGCGCCGTCTCCGAGGGCGACGAGCGCACCCTCGTCGTGCTCGAGACGACGGTGAGGCCCTGTTACAAGAAGAGCCGGGCGATCGACGAGGCGATCAAGAACCTGCGATCGCGGCTCGAAGGCGGCTGAGCTCGCGCCGCGCGGTCGCTCGGCGCACCCCGGCCCGCGCGCCGCGCATCGCCCTCGCCGGCCCGCTCATCCGAACAGCACGCGCTCCTCGAACGGCACGTCGCCGACCGACACGACCTCGCCGAGCACCCAGGCCTGCTCGCCGCTCTTGGCGAACGCCTCGATGGCCCGGTCCGCGGCGCCCTTCTCCACGACCGCGACCAGGCCGACGCCGAGGTTGAACGTGCGCCGCATCTCGGCCTCCTCCACGGGGCCGCCGCGCTGGAGCACCTGGAACACCGCCGGCCGCTGGTAGGAGCGGAGGTCGAGCCGCGCGCCCAGCCCGTCCGGCAGCACGCGCGGCAGGTTCCCCGGCAGGCCGCCGCCCGTGATGTGCGACAGCCCCCGGACCGCATCGCCGCAGGCCGCGAGGAGCGCCGTGATCGCGCGGGCGTAGATCCGGGTCGGCGTCAGCAGCGCCTCGCCCACGGTGCCGCCGAGGTCGGCCACGCGGTCGCTCATCGTGAGCCCCATCTCCTTCTCGAGCACGCGCCGCGCGAGCGAGAAGCCGTTCGAGTGCAGCCCGCTCGACGCCACGCCGATGACCGCATCGCCGGCCGCGATCCGCTTGCCGTCGAGGATGCGCGACCGCTCGACGACGCCGACGGCGAACCCGGCGAGGTCGTACTCGCCGTCCGCGTACATGCCCGGCAGCTCGGCCGTCTCGCCGCCGATCAGCGCGCAGCCGGCCTGCTTGCAGCCCTCGGCGATGCCGCGGACCACGGCCTCGCCCACGTCGACGTCGAGCTTGCCCGTCGCGAAGTAGTCGAGGAAGAACAGCGGCCGCGCGCCCACGGTCAGCACGTCGTTCACGCACATCGCGACGAGATCGATGCCGACGGTGTCGTGGACGCCCGTCGCGAACGCCACCTTCAGCTTGGTGCCGACCCCGTCCGTGCCGCTGACCAGCACCGGCTCGGACAGCCCGCCCGGCAGCGCGCACAGCCCGGCGAAGCCGCCCACGTCGGCGAGCACCTCGGGGATGCGCGTCGGCTTCGCGAGCCGCTTGATGCGCTCGACGAGCGCGTCCCCTGCATCGATATCGACCCCGGCTTCCCGGTACGTGACGCTCATGGCAGGCGCATCCCACACCTCGGCGGCAAAGGGAAGCGGGCTCGCTCTCCGGCTCCGGCCTCCGGGCGGCGCCGGGGTCGGCGGGCGGCCGGGCTCCCCGTGCCGCGGGGGCCGCCGCCGGCAGACGCGCGACCGCATGGCCGGGCGAGCGCTCGTGCTTTCCCCCAACGTACAGCGCCGGCCCGCTCTACCAGCGCACGACGAGCGGCACTCCCGCAGGGAACTGGTGCGATCGCCCTTCGTGACCGTGATCCCACTCCAGCTCAAGCGAGTAGGTCGCCCCACGATCGATCGAGAGCATGTCCTGGTCCACGAACCAACGCACGCCCGACGAGAGTGGCGGATTCTCCGCTGGCAGTCGCAGACGTACACGCGTCAGCGTCCGGCGCGCGCCACGATGCGATCGCGACTCGATCGGGGTGGTCCGCCTGATTGTCTGGGGCGCCACGAATACCATGGGCTCCGCCAAGGACCCTCGCGGCGTCACGATGGGCATGCCCGTGCCCGTCGGCAAGTATCTCGGCTTGTAGTCCCAGGTCTCGAAGGGCCAGTCCCCGGCGCCTCCGGCATCGATGGTCCTGAAACAGATGCCAAACGGGCATGCGCCGGTCTCGCCCCAATGAATGCGTTCGTGTAGCCCCAGCGGCCGAACGATCTCGGTCTGCAGCTCCTCCAGATCATGGACGCCGAGGACCTCGAAGAACGCGTTCTCGAAGGCCGCGCACGCATTCGCGGTCCCCTGACCCTCATGCACCGCGTGGCGGCTGAAGTTCAGGCCGAACTCGGCGAGCATCCGCTCGACGATGCCCACGTCGGGCGTCGCAAGGAACACATGATCGATTTCCCAGCCCATCGGCCGCCTCCGGCGAGTGGAGCCGGCGTCCCTGGCTCGCACGAGACTGTAGCGTGAAAAGCGACGCCATATCAACAGCACCACACGTCATCAGGCGGTGTCGCGACCGCGACAGCCGGCGGGTTTGCAAACCGTCGCGTACGCCTGACGTTGCTTCGGGGTATGCTGCCGCGGCCACGCATCGTGGCTCGCGCGAAGGAAACCCCATGCGAGTCGGCGTCTCTGTCACCCTCCTTGTCTCCTCTTCCTTCCTCTCCGCCTGCTCCGGCGGCGGCTCCACGGCCGGAGACGGCGGGACCGGGGGAACGGCCGGATCCGGCGGCGCCGCGGGGACGGGCGCCGCCGGCGCGACGGGGACGGCTGGCTCGGCGGGCGTGGGCGGCGCGGGCGGCGCGGGCCCGGGCGAGCCGATCGATCTCTGCGCGGGCCTCGTGCAGGACAAGGAAGCGCGCCCGATGACCGAGCTCGCCAGGCCGGCGCTCGGCGAGGCCGTCACCGACGCCGAGTTCGGCACCACGATCCGCCGGATCACGGCGGTCGCGCCGGGCGGCAGGAACGACCCGGTCATCAAGCCGATGTACTCGACCATCTCGGCGTGGAACGCGGACGAGTCGAGGCTCATCCTCTTCTCGGTCGCGGCCGGCGAGCACCAGCTCTACGACGGCAAGACATACCAGTTCATCGAGGCGCTCGACATCTCGCCGGCGGACATCGAGCAGGTGTACTGGCACACCTCCGATCCCGACGTCCTGTTCTTCGTCGACGGCAAGGACTTCATCCGTTACCACGTCGGCGCCGGGACGAAGGAGGTCGTGACGACGTTCGACTTCTGCTCGGGCGGCGCGAGCGCGGGCGGAGACCCGCTGTTCATGTCGTGGGATTCGAACCGCATCGGCCTCACGTGCGACGATCAGGTGTTCATCTATGATGTCGGCCAGAATACGGTGCTCGCCAGGAAGGCGCTCGACGAGAACCCGGCCCAGGTCGCGCCGAGCGGCACGCTCGCGTTCCTGAGCGACAGCGGCGGCGTGACCGATCCGCGGCTGAACGTGGTGCTTACGCTGGACCTGCTGGAGCCGTACGGCCACGCGTCGCTGAGCATGGTGAACGGTCACGACACCTGGAACGGGGCTGTCTACGATCCCGGTCCCGGCGGCAATGACGACATCGGGCTCCTCGTCACATGGGATCTCGCCGAAGGCACATCGAAGGTGGTCATCGGCCCGGAGACCGGGTGGCCCTACCCCCCGACAGGGCACATCTCGGGGATGGCATACAAGCAGCCGGGGTGGATCTTCGTGTCGTCGATCGGCGATGCGTCGGGCGGAGGGGTGCTCGACATGGAAAACCTGATCGCCGACACGAGCACGGGCAAGGTCTGCCGGATTGGCCGTCACCGGAGCTGGGGCAAGGAGAACACCCACCTCGCCGAGCCGTACTGGGCCGAGCCGCACACCGTGCCCAGCCCCGGCGGCACGCGCGCCGTGTTCGGGAGCGACTGGGGCAACGGGGATACCGTCGACGCCTACGTGATCGAGCTGCCCAGCTACACGCCGTGATGACGGGGACGCGACGGGTCGCGCTGGCCTGCCGGAGGTGCTCCCGGTCCTGCCGCCGCTGCCGATCGCGCCCCCGCTCGCGCCCCCGCCGGCGCCCGAGTCCGAGGGTGAGAAATCCCAGCCGCGCAAGGCAATGAAGACGCCGGAGGGATGTGCAGCGTCGAGCCGGCCGTTCGCCCTTGTCTTGCGCGTCGCGACCGACATTCTACGCGCCCATGTCCGCCCCGCCCGAGCCCGCTCCGCCCCTGGTCCTCGTCGCCGCCGCCGTCATCATCGAGCGCGGCCGCGTCCTGCTCACGCAGCGCAAGGCGGGCGCGCACCTCGAGGGCGCGTGGGAGTTCCCCGGCGGCAAGGTCGAGGCCGACGAGGATCCGCGGGACGCCCTGATCCGCGAGCTGCGCGAGGAGATCGGCGTCGAGGCCCGGGTCGGCGACATCGTCGAGGTGACCTACCACCGCTATCCGAAGAAGCCGGTGCTCCTTCTCTTCTACGCCGCGGCCCTCGCCGAGGGCTCGCCCGCGCCCGCCGCGCTCGACGTCGCCGCCGTGCGCTGGGCCGAGGCGGCCGATCTCCGGGACGAGCTCTTCCCGCCCGCCGACGTCGCGGTGCTCGCCAAGGTGCGCGCGCGGCTCGCGGCGACGTAGCCCATCGTGGAACGATGTCTCCCGCCTGAGAGCTTGTACACGGCGCTCCGCGAGGCTCGGGTAGCCTCCGGGATGAGGGGGCAGCGAGCCCCGCCGTGGGGGGCTCACAAGGCGGGGGAGCACGCCTCGCCGCGGACGTCGCCGATGAGGCTCGCGAGCCGCTGGGCGGGCAGCTCGCCGACGGCGCGCTCCACCTCCTGCCCGGCGGCGTCGACGCTGAGGAACGTCGGCACGAAGCGCACGCCGTAGCGGGCGGCGAGGGCCCGCCCGCGCGGATCGTCGACCTGGATGCGCAGGACGGTGCCGGCCTCCTTGGCGCAGCGCGCCTCGAGCTCGGTCACGAGCGGCGCCATGCGCTCGCACACCGCGCAGTGCGCGCTCTCGAACTCGAGCAGCCGAGGCATCCCCTCGGGCAGCGCGACGTCGCCCTGCGCCACGGCGCCCTCCGGGGCCGCGCACGCGCCGGCGGGGCCGCTCTCGCAGGGCGCGCCCGCGTCCACGGCCGCCGCGGGCGCCGGCGAGAGGGCGTCCAGACGGCCGTCAGCGACGGCGATCCCGGCGGCCACGAGCAGCGCCCCCGTCAGGCGCTGGAGGGCCGGCGTGGCCGGCATCAGGCGGCGCGCGAGCGCGACGGCCGCCGGCCCGACGAAGGCCGCGGCGACGAGCGGCGCGGCGAGGCCCGCGGCGTAGGCGCCGAGCTGGATCGCGCCGGTGAGCGGGCTCGCGCCCGCGCTGGCCGCGTAGGTCAACGCGGCGCCGAGCACCGGGCCGACGCACGGCGTCCACCCCGCCGCGAAGGCGATCCCGAAGAGCATGCCCCCCCAGAAGCCGCCCGCGCCCGGGAGGCGGGAGAGGAGCGGGCGCGCCTCGCGCTCGAGCCACGGGAGGCGCAGCACGCCCAGGAGCTTCGCGCCGAAGAGCGCCAGGAGCACGCCGGACGCGACGGTGAACGCGCGCCGGTGGGGCGCGAGGACCGCGGCGATCGCCGACGCGCCGGCGCCGAGCGCGACGAGCACGATCGCGAGGCCGATCGCGAAGCCGACACCGGCGAGGCGCACGCCGCGCTTCGCCGCCGCCGGGTCCGGACCGCCGAGCGCCCCGGCGCCGCCGAGGGCCGACAGGTAGACGGGGAGCATGGGGAGCACGCAGGGCGACGCGAACGTCAGGAGCCCCGCGCCGAAGAGCGCCAGCAATGAACCGATCGTCATGGGTCCTCGCGATCGACGGGATCAGCGCCCGAAGAGCGCCGGCGCGAGCGCCGATGTGTCCACTTCAGCCACCGCGAGCACCGGCTGCTCCACGCTCCTCGCGCAGATCGCGTTGCCGAGCGGCCCCCGGGTGCACCCCACGCCGCGCCCCGCGAGCGCGCGCGCCGCCGTCGCGGCGCCGGACCCGGGCGGCGGCACGAACACCGTGAGCGGCTTGTCCCCGCTCGCGTACATGAGCGCTGCCGTGCGCGTGCCGCCGATCTGGCAGAGGCGCGCCCCGAGCAGCCGGGCGCCGGACACCGCCGGGACGGTCACCGCGTAGCCGAGCTTCCCCTCGAGCCACCCGGCGACGGCGCCCGGATCGGACGACTCGAAGTCGCACGGGCGCTCGCGCGCGAAGCCGCGCACGTGGTGGCTCACGAGCTCGTCGGCCATCGCCGCGCTCACGCCCCGGCTCGGGCTGCCGACGAGCAGCGCGGCGGCCGCCGCGGCCGCGGCGAGGGCGGCCGTGATCGCCCAGGGGCCGCGGCGCCGCGACCGCGCGTTCCGCGCCGCGGCCTCCGCCCGATCGCGCAGGCGCTCCGGGACCTCCCCGTCCGCCTTCGCGACGAGCGCGCGCCGCACGCCGCCGAGGACCTCCGCTGCGCGCCGGCAGGGCGCGCAGCCGGCGACGTGCGCCTCGATCCGCGCCGCGTCTTCGGGCGTCACCTCGCCGTCGTGCCACGCCGAAATGTTCTCGAACCACTCGCGGTTGCACCCTGCCATGACGTCTCCTCGCATCGTTCGGAGAGGCCCTCGACGAGCGCGAGCCGCGCCCTCGAGAGCCGTGATCGCACCGTGCCCACCGGGCACGCCTGGAGATCGGCGATCTCCTCGTAGGAGAGCTCCTCGACCTCCCGCAGGAGCAGCGCCTCGCGCCACTCCGGGGGCAGGCGCGCGAGCGCGCGCTCGACCTCGTCGGCGAAGCCGCGCTCGACGAGCTCCGCCTCCAGATTGCCCTGCGGCTCCGGCACCGACTCGGCGCCGCGGCCGCCCTCGATCACCTCGAGGCGCTGCCGCGCGCCGCGCGTCGTGTTGAGCAGCACCGACCGCTCGATGCGGAGCAGCCACGCGCGCATGCGCCCCTCGTCGCGCAGGTCGGCGTGCCGCTCGATCGCGCGCACGATCGTCGCCTGCGCCAGATCCTCGGCGTCCTGCTCCGAGCGCGTCAGGCGGCGCGCCGCCCGCAGGAGGCACGGGAGCTCGGCGAGGAGCCGATCGACGAACGAGGCGTGGGGAGACGTGCGCATGGGCCGGGCCGGGAGGAGGAAGGCTGACGCCGCCTCGTTTCCCGGACACTTCCAGGACACGGCGAGCCCATCGAAAAGTTCCTGACCGGCGGGTTCTCGGCGAGGACGTAGCCCGGCTTACATCGTCGGCGGTGGGAGACGGCGCAGGGGACGGGGCTCCCGCGGCGCGCGGGAGCCTGTGCTCAGGAGGACCGGGGCTGCCGGGCGGCTAGGGCGCGCCCGCGTGCGTCAGCGCCTCCCAGCCGATGTGGTTGCCGACCCGGGTGGAAGCGCTGCTCATCGCCCTGACACGCGTGATGAGCTCCTCGGTCTTCGGCATGCTGATCCCGCGGCGGTTGCGGAGCTCGTTGTACCCGATCTCCCAGCCCATGACCGCCGAGCCGCCGCCGGCGGACTCGGAAAAGCTGCTGCACGGCCAGTTTCGCGCCGGCATCCAGCCCGCGGGCGTCACCTTCACGCCGACCCGATTGCCCGTGTTGTCGAGGTATTGCAGCACGTAATCGGCGTTCAGCTCGAGCGCCTGCCGCAGGCGGTTCTCGCGATGAACCGGGTCGTCGCCGTAGGCGCTGCGAGCGTCGCCCTGGATGCGGAGGGTCTCTGCCATGTTCGCCAGCGAGCTCGTGCCCATCTGCATGTGCCCGAGGTCGCGGCAGGTCTCCTGCTCCAGGCCGGCGATGTAGCGCGTCGGCTTGCTCCAGATCCCCGCGAGATCGCCCTTCGCGTCGTTGGTGTAGCGCGGCCGGCCCTGATACATGGGATAGAGCGGCTGGCCGCCGTCGCTCGGCATGTAGATCATGGCCTTGCTGGAGTGCTCTACCTGGCTCACGACGTACTCGTACTTCTCGTGATCGTTCGTGAAGATCGCGATGCCCAGCGCCGTCTCGTTCATCACGGAGGTCCGGTTCCCGCCGCCCGTCCAGCCGTCTTTCACCAGGTCCCAGTAGACGGTCTTGAAGTGGTTCTCTTGCAGTGCCGTGTCTTCGGCCGTCCAGCCGCTGTACGTGTAACGCAAGATCTCCGCAGCCCGCAGGAAATTGGTGCCTCCCCAGCCAGCGACGAAATGGCCGTTGGCGTAAACCTGACCGTTGTTGTCCGGGAAGCGGGGCTGATCGAACAGGATGGCGGTCATCGTGCGCGCCCAGGCGTTGAGGATGCGCCGCGCGTTCTCGGCATACTGTGCGTCGCCGCTGTAGTACCAGAGCAGCGCCTGCGTATAGGCGGCGTTCCCGTCGTCGACGATCTCGCTGCACCCCGCTTGCTCGTAGCCCATATCGATGGCTCTCTGCTTCGAGCCAGGCGTGGAGCACTTGACGACCGGCACCGGGCTGGCGACGTAGTCCCGCTTCGCGTGCCTCGAGCCCCTGGCGAGCTGGTACTCCTTGGTCCAGGGCTGCTGACCGCCGCCGATCTTCGTCTTGACGAAATCCAGCTGCTCCTTGCTGACCAGGATGCCCGGGTGCACGAAGGCGCCGGCGGGGGCCGCGCTGGCGGAGATCTGGAGCTCCGTCACGCTGGCGTAGTCGTTCACGGTGTTCCCGTTGACCGTGAGGCGGACGTACCGCGCGTCGACGGCCTGGAGCTCGACAGGCTGGAGCGAGGTGTTGGGCAGGCTCTTCCCCGCGAAGAGCGGCGAGAAATTTTGGCCGTCCGTGGACGTCGAGAGCGCGTAGTCGTAGATGCGCCCATCGACCCCGCCGCTGTACCAGCCGAGAGAGATGCCGCAGATGCGCTGCTTCGCGCCCAGGTCCGCCGTCACGTAGGCGCCCTTGCCGCGGCCCGACCAGCGGGTGGCCAGATCGCCGTCGGCGGCGTTCGCTGCCGGATTCTCGGCCTGCGCGACGCTGGCGACGAGGCTCGCCGGCGTGAGGCGAACCGTGCAACCCGGTGCCGCGAGCGACGATGACCGCTGGTCGCCGACTTCATCGCTGCCTGTCACAGGGCCCTCGTCGACGCCTACGACGCAGCCCGCGAGAACAGCCGCCAGGGCGACACACATTGTGGGAATGGCAGTGCGTAAGCTCAAGGTGTTCTCCTTTCAGTGGATCACTTCACCGACCTCAAGGCAGTGTGCGTGATGATGCCACCAAGCAAGATCAAAGCTGTGAAGGAGATGAGATACGATGTTTCCCGGCGGTGTCAAGCCCGTGCTGGGGAGCCTGCTCCTGGTTGATAGCTCATTGCCTTGCTTGTCTGGCCTCCCTCCTGGAAAAAGGATGTATGTCAGCGTCTTGTCCGCTGACCGAATGGGCCGTGGTCAATTCACGACTTGCGATCGAGGCTCCCCGAACAGCGGTTGCCTCGCGAGGGAGCTCAGCGGGTTATCACCCTCACGCTGGCGTCGTTCCCATCGGGCAGAGTGTCCAGCGGGCTCGGGCGCTGTCGCGCCGAACAATCGCGAGGGTCTCCGCGCATCGATGCTTGAGCGGACGACTGTCAGCTCGCCGCGCCAGGTGCGCACACGTTGCCGCCGCGCTCAGCCGGTGATGCCAGGCCGCCTGGCGGAGAAGGGCGACAGATCCACCGGCGGCTCCTCTCCGGCGATCAGCGCCGCCACGATCTTCGCGGTCACCGGGGCGAGCAGGACGCCGTTGCGGAAGTGCCCTGTCGCGAAGATCAGATTCGCGATCTCCCCCTCGCCGAGGATCGGCAGCGCGTCCTTCGGGTGGGGCCGGAGGCCGGCCCACGTCCTGCCGATCGGCGCGTCGCCGAGCGCGGGCACGAGCCGGAGCGCCGCGGTCAGGAGGTCGCGCACGGCGCGCGAGGTCACCGCGGTGACGTAGCCGGCGAACTCCGTGGTCGCGCCGACGAGCACGCGCCCGTCGTCGCGCGGCGACAGGTAGCAGCCGGGGCCGTAGACGACCTGCGAGAGCACCGGCGTCGCCGGCGTGAGCTCGACGATCTGCCCGCGCGCCGGGCGCACCGCCGAGGGCGCGAGGCCCGACGCCTCGAGCAGGGACGACCAGCTCCCGGCGGCGAGCACCGTCCAGCCCGCCTCGACCTTCGTGCCGTCCTCGAGCTGCGCGCCGCGCGCGTGCTCCCGCTCGACCACGATGCGCCGGACGGTCGCCCCGGTGCTGAACCGCACGCCCGCGCGCTCCGCCGCGATGCGCAGCGCGCGCATGAGCGACGGCGGATCGATGCGCGCCTCGTCGGCGAGCCACGCGCCGCCGGCGACCTCGTCGCAGAGCGCCGGCGCGTGCGCGCGGGCCCCGTCGCCGTCGCAGATCTCCACGGCGAGGCCGGCCTCTCGCTGCCACCCGAGCTCGCGCGCGATCTCTTCGCGTCCTTCCGCGGTGAACGCCACGCGGAGGGCGCCGCTCTGCCGGTACCCGACGTCGATCCCCGTCGCGTCGACGAGCGACCCGGCGAGCTCCGCGTACAGGGCGCGGCTCGCGAGGCAGAGCCGCGCGAGGGGGCCGTCGCCCGCGGCCTCGAGCTGGGGGCCGATGATCCCCGCCGCCGCCCACGAAGCGCCCTCGCCCTGGTTGCGCTCGAGGACGCGGACGGACAGCCCGCGCCGCGCCAGGGCCAGCGCCGAGGCGCACCCGGCCACGCCGCCGCCGATCACCACCACGTCGCTCATCGGCGCGTGCATAGCACGCCGGGCGCCGAGGGGGGCTGTGCGCGGGAGCGCTGCGGGGGCTGGCGCGCGCCGGGAGGAGCGACGCGGCGCATTGCCCGTTCACCTCGTCCGCGGCTTCCGTGAGGGGAGGCCGGCCCCGGCCAGCGGCCGCTGTTGCCGCGCGTGGAAGAGGCGCAGCAGCCAGAGGTCACCGTCGGGGCCGGAGGCGTCCACGAGATACCAGATGACGTAGGGGAGCTTGCGCAGGAGGAGCCTGCGGACGACGGCGCGGTCCTCGTCGTCCTTTGCCTCGGCGGGACCGATCCCGGGGAAGCGGGCGAGGAGCTCGATGGCCTCGTCGAGGCCGGTCCGCAGGCGCTCGACCTGCTCGATCCCGCGGTTCTCGTCGAGCCAGCGCACCTGATCGCGGAGGTCGCGGGCGAACTCCCGGCGGAAGCGGACGCGGCGGCCCACGCGGCGCCCTGGCCTAGCGGGCGCCGCGACGAGGGGCGTCACGGAGCGCCTCGTCGAAGATGGAGTCGATCTCCTGGCGCGCGGCCTCGTCGTGGTCTCCCGCTTTCATCCGCTCCCAGACCGCCCAGACCTGGGCTCGCTGCCACTCCTCGGCCCGGCTGAGCTGCTCCGCGTCGTCGATCTCCTGGACGCGCTCGCTGAGGAGCGCGCGGATCGCGGGCGAGAGCTTGAGGCCGCGCTTCTTCGCCTCGGCCTGGACCCGCTCCCGGAGCTCGGCCGGGAGCACCACGCTGACGGGTCCGCTGTCCTCGTCCGGGCCTCGTCCCGCCGGACCGCGTTCCTCATCCCGGCCACGCTTCGCCGTTCCCGTCCCTCTCATCGGTGCTCCTCGCGGAGACAGGATAGTGAAATCCACTATAGCGTGCAACCGGGCGGTCCGGCCGCTGCTGGGGAGGACTACGGGAAGTCGGGCCGGAGAGCGAACCTCCATGACGCCAAGTGCGTCAAGAGACGAAAGACATGGAAGGGACGATGCGGGGACAGCCCTTCTCCTCTCCTCTTGGCGGCATTGGCGCCATGGCGGTTATTCTGCCGACCCAGGGCGACTTCCCGCAGCAGTGCCAGCTTGTCTCGCCCTCGTTGGAGGGCACGTTGGATGGATCGCGCTCGGGCTGCCCAGCCGCGTGGCTACGCCCGAGCCGCCGGCTTTACCGTGTACGAGCACCTCGAGCGAGCGCGCTTGTCGGCTGGTAGCAAGTCGCCCCGTCTACGCGAGGACGTTCCAGAAATTAGGACCTCGACGCGCCCATGCTCGCCCGTGCTCTGGAGCGGTACAAGCGCGCGGGGCCTGCTACGGCGATTCCCCTCCACCGGTTTTCTCGGCTGTCGCAGCAGCCCTGGTCGCTGTGGTCTCCTCGGGTGCTTCCTCGGGTGCTGTCGCTGCCTCGGTCGCAGCGCTCTTCGAAGCTTCCGTCTCCGTCGCCTTCGGTGCGGCCTCAGACGCCTTCGCCTTCGGCGCCTTGGCTGCCCCGGGCGCCTTGGCCGCCTCCGCCGGCTCCGTCGCCGCGCCCTCCGCCGCCTTCGCCGGGGCCTCCGTCGCCGCGCCCTCCGCCGCCTTCGCCGGGGCCGCCTTCGCCTTCTTCTCCTTCGCGGCCTTCGCCTCGAGCGCGCCCGCCGCGATCGGCTCGCGCTTTCCGTGGCCGACCGCGCGCGGATCGCCGTACGGGAACGCCGCGCTGCCGCTCGCGTCGATCGGCTTGCGCGGGGCCTCCGGATCCGTCGCCGGGCTCGGCGGCGGCGCGATCGGCCGCGGCGCGCGCAGCCGGTCGCCAGGGCCGGCCTGGGTCCACACCTGCACGTCGCCGAGCACGCGCGTCCTGTTCGCCATCCGCCGCTGGCCGCGCGCGCCGAGCAGCTTCTCCAGGAACGTCGGGGGCGACGTCGCGCCAGGCTCCCCCTTCACCCAGCACGTGTAGTCGCCGATGCCGGTGCCCCGGAACGCCTCGCGGCAGACCGCTATCCCGAGCTCGGCCGCGATCTCGCTGAGGAGACGACCCGGCGCGGCCTCGACCGTCCTGTGCTCGTTGACGAAGGTGACCTTGGGCATCGGTGGGCAGGCAGCGTCCTGCTCCCCTGCCGCGAGCGCGTCAAGAAGCGCGGCGCGCGTCCCTCGCGTCCCGCACGCGGTGGAGCACCCGCGCGATGCCGAACAGGTTCCAGCCCGCGAAGCCCACGAACAGCGCCACGAGCGCGACCGCCCAGCGCGACGCGCGCGGCGAGCTGCCGTCGATGAGCAGCCAGGCGTCGTCCGTCACGGCCATCCCCGCCTGCTCCTCCACCTCGGCGGCCAGCCGCGCGTGCCGGATGCCCGCGCTCTTGAACGGCACGAGCCGCCCCGCGAACGTGCTCGGCGGGACGAAGCGCGGGCCCTCGAAGCCCTCCGGCACCCGGATCTCCACCCACAGCCCCGGGTTGCCCGCCACCGGCGCCAGCCGGAACGAGTCGCCCTCCGCGGCGCGCCCGTACCGGATCGCGCCGCGCGTCCCGAGCAGGCCGGCGGCCCGCACGTAACGGTTCGCGAGGTCCGCCTGCGGCCGCAGCGACGCGAGCTCTCCCACGTCCGCCGGCTGGCCCGCCGACAGCGCGTAACGCGCCTCCCCGAGCAGCGCGACGGCCATCCACAGCGCGGCGATCGCGGTCGCCGCCATCAGCGCCACCGTGACCGTGCGCTCCTGCTTCGGCGGCGACGGCAGCGCGAGCAGCTCCGGATCGGGCCCCGCCAGGTCGAGGCCATCGCCGCCCGGGCCGCGCGGGCCGGACGTCATGGATTCCAGGGTCGAGGTCGGGTCGGTGGGCACGCTTCGTCGAGTATATAGCCCGAGCGCCGGCCGCGGTGCACCGCCGTCTCGCCGGTCCTCGGACGAGGGGAGGAGCGGGCTCGGGCGTGGCCGACCTGGGCCCGCAGGACACGGGCGAACGACACGCTCCCTTCGTGCGTACGCGGGCTCAGCACCAGCACACCGGGTTGCCCGTGGCCACCGAGGCCTCGAAGACCCGGCGCAGAGCGCCGAGGATCTGCTCGAAATCGGCGATGCCCAGCGCGCGCTGCACCACGTGGGAAGATGCCTTCGTACTGCGGAATGAAGTCATAGAGCTTATGGCCGGTCTCGGAGTCGACAAGGAAGGCCGAGCGGACGGAGGCGACGAGCTCGGCGAACCGCGCGAGCTCTCCCAGCGCGCGCGCGCTGGCTCCGGCCGGCATCATGCCGCCGTTCGCCGCCGGCAGCTCGGCGTGAAGCGTCGGGAAGTGCTGCCAGCCGATCCGATCGAGCGCCGCCTGGAACGCCCTGAGACCTGCCCAGTTCGAGATCCACTCGGAGGCGAGCCACATGCGTGGGTGCGGGCAGCAGTCCTCCATCCATGCATAGAACGCGTCGTGCGCGTCCTGACGCTCCTCGGGGAGCGTCAGGCAGAGCTGCCCCTCTTCATCGAACGCCACGTGCTCCGCGTGCGGGGGCGGCGTCCGCGTCGTCCCGTCGAGCCAACATCTGCACATCACGGTCGCGTCCAGGCCCATTCGTGCGCCTCTTGCGTAACTCGCAGCAGCCGGCGGGATCCCCGCCGCGCGAGCGTCCATCGGCGGGGCGCCGAGTCTAGCCCGTGCCTTCGCCCATCAGGAACCGCGCGACGCGATCGCCGAGCCGGCGCCCGGATGCGCGCCGGGGGGTGGCGCGTGGCGGCACCCCCCACGCGCCCGTGTTCCTGCCGCCGGCCCGCGAGCCTCGTAACCGCCCGCCTCCGGGCGACCGGTCGCGGCCTCGCCCACCGTCCTCTCGGGCCGCCCCTGAGCTCGCCGCGCGCTCGCCCGGCCGCGGTGCAGGGGGCCGCGTCACGCGCTTGCCCGCACGCGGCGCCTTGCCTAGCCTAGCCGCGATGCCCTCGAAGAACGACAGCTCCATCGTGTGCCCGTCGTGCGGCGCGAACAACGCCTCCGTGACGGCGAGCGGGCGCTGCATCGCGTGCGGCGCCAGGATGGGCTCGCTCGCGCCTTTCCGCGACTCCGAGCTCGACCGCCACCGCCGCTACCAGCAGGAGGGCTTCTCGATCCTCTGGTGCCTCATCGCCCTCGTCCTGCAGAGCGTGCTCACCGCGGCCCTCGTCGGCGGCCTCCCCATGATCGTGCAGCAGCTCGACTTCGAGGGGTCGAACGGGATGATCGTCGCCATCCCCGTCTGGTTCATCGGCGGCGTCCTCCTCGGCATGATCTCGCCCGGAAAGACGTTCCTCGAGCCGGTCGTCGCGTCGTTCCTCGTCGCGATCCCGACCGTCTTCTACCTCCTGCACAGCCAGACCGTCCGGACGATGCCGCTGTTCATGTACGTGATCATGGCGCTCATCGGCGTGCTCTTCACGCTGATCGGCTCCTACCTCGGCGAGCGCATCCAGATGGGCCCGCCCGCGAAGCCGGCCGACTGAGGGCGCCCAGCGTGACGACGAGGCCCGGCGCGACGGGCAGCGCAGGGGCGGCCGGCGCAGCAGGGGCGGCGAAGGCGGCAGCGGCGGCGGGCGCAGCAGGGACGGCCGTCCGGCGGATCGCTGCAGTGAAGCGGATCGCCGCGGCGCTCGCCGCCGTCGCCATGGTCCAGCTGGCGCCCGGGTGCGGCCGATCGGCCGAGCAGCAGGAGGCGGACGCGCTCCTGCATGCGATCGACGTCCTCCGCGACGCCCCGAGCGAGCCGCGCGAAGCGCGCGAGGCGCTGCTCGCGGAGCTCGAGCGCCAGCCCGCATCGACGCCGCCCGCCGCGAGCGCCAAGGACACGTGCGCGCGGGCCTACCGCCTCCTGCTCGACGCGACGGCCGCGGAGGCGCGCGTCCGCGCCCTGCTCGAGGCGCCCGACGGGGACGCCGGGCCCGGCGCGCTGGCGGATCTCGTCGCCGCGGACGCCAAGGTCAAGGAGAGCGCCGAGGTCATGCCGAGGTGCGCCGAGGCGCTCGCGATCCTCCGCCGCTCGGGCCGGCGCGGGATGTGACGGCCCGCGTCGTCCGCGCCCGCATCGTCCGCGCCCGCGCCGGCGGCGTCCGCGCCGGCCGTGGCGCCCGCGCCGCGCGCCCCCGGGGAGGGGCGCCGGCCGCGCCCGCGTCGCGCGGCGTGCGGCGTTGAAGAGGGCAAGGGGATCCGCGCTCGCGGTCCCCTGTGCTAAGACCCGCCCTGCCATGTTCGACACGCTGACACGGGGCTTTCGTCAGGCCAGAAACCGCCTCGCCGGGCTCACGGAGCTCACCGCGGGCAACGTCGACGCCGCGCTCCGCGAGGTAAGGCTCAGCCTGCTCGAGGCCGACGTCGAGATCGGGGTGGTCAAGGCGTTCCTTGCCCGGGTCAAGGAGGCCGCGGTCGGCCGCACCCTGGAGACGCGCGTGAAGCACGCCGGCGAGGTCCACCAGGTCTCGGCGAGCGACCACTTCATCAAGATCTGCCACGACGAGCTCGAGGCGATGATGACCCACGAGGGCGACGAGATCGCCTGGGCCGACGGCGGGCCCACGGGCATCATGATGGTCGGCCTCCAGGGCTCCGGGAAGACGACGAGCTGCGCGAAGCTCTCGCGCTACCTCGAGAAGCAGGGGAAGAAGCCGCTGCTCGTCGCGGCCGACATGCAGCGCCCCGCGGCCGTCGAGCAGCTCAAGGTCCTCGGCGAGTCGCTCAAGATCCCCGTGTTCAACGTGCCGGGCGAGTCGCCGGTCGCCATCTGCGCCGCGGCCCGCGGCGAGGCGAAGCGGCTCGGCCGCGACGTCATCATCTACGACACCGCCGGCCGCCTCGCGATCGACGAGCCGCTCATGCAGGAGCTCGCGCAGATCAAGGACGCGACCAAGCCGGAGAACATCTTCCTCGTGGTCGACGCGATGATCGGCCAGGACGCCGTGAAGACGGCGCGCGGCTTCAACGAGCGGCTGTCGATCGGCGGCGTCGTGCTGACGAAGCTCGACGGCGACGCCCGCGGCGGCGCGGCGCTCAGCATCAAGGAGGTGACGGGCGCGCCGGTGCTCTTCACCGGCATCGGCGAGACGACGGACAAGTTCGAGCCGTTCCGCGCCGACGGCATGGCGAGCCGCATCCTCGGCATGGGCGACGTCGTCGGCCTCATGCAGGACTTCGAGGAGGTCGTCGACCAGAAGAAGGCCGAGAAGGACGCCGCGCGGATGCTCCAGGGCGACTTCACGCTCGAGGACTTCCTCGATCAGGTGCGGATGATCCAGAAGATGGGATCGCTGAAGGATCTCGTCGACAAGCTGCCCCTCGGCGGCATGTTCCCGGGCGGCCTGCCCCAGGACGTGAACCTCGACGACCGGGAGCTCGTCCGCATCGAGGCGATCATCCAGTCGATGACCCGCCTCGAGAAGAGCGACCCGTACGCGCTGGTCCGCGAGCCGAAGCGGGTGGAGCGCATCGCGAAGGGCTCGGGCTCGAAGCCCGAGGCGGTGAGCGAGCTCGTCCAGAAGTTCCTGTTCATGCGCCAGATGATGAGCGGCCTCGGCCAGAACATGGGCCTCATGGGCAAGATCCCCGGCATGAAGCAGATGGCCATGGCCAAGAACATGCGGGAGATGCAGAAGCAGATGATGGCCGGCGGCGGCATGCCCGGGATGGGGATGCCGGGGATGGGCTTCCCGGGGATGGGCTTCCCGGGGATGGGGATGCCCGGGATGGGGATGCCGGGCATGGGTGGCTTCCCGGGCGCCGGCGCCGGGGGCCCGAACATGACGAAGATGAAGACGCTCAGCGCCTCCGAGCGCAACGCGAAGAAGGCGCAGCGCAAGCGCGAGCGCGACGCCCGCAAGAAGGGGCGCAAGTAGCGGCGGCCGCGTGCGGGGGCCCTGCTGCCGGCGGCGCTCGTTCGACGATGCGCACGATGCGCACGACGCGCGCGCGGTCGCGCGGGCCCTGGTGATGGTCGGCGCGGTCGCTGCAGCGGCGTCGTGCTCCAGGGGTGGCGGGGGTGAGCAGGGGGCCGCGCCTGCCGGGTCGGCCGGCCGGGCGCCGGCGGCGTCCGCGGGCGTGGGCGCTGGCCGTGGCGCGGATGCGGAGGCGCGGAGGCAGCTCGCCTCCGTGAAAGAGCTCGCGGTGCGCAAGCTCGCGCCTGGCGCGGCGATCGCGATCGACGGCCGGCTCGACGAGCCGGCGTGGCATGCGGCGGCGACGACAGGCCCGTTCGTCAACGTGGGCACGGGCCGCGAGGATCGGTCGCTGCCGACGCAGGGCGAGGCGCGGCTGCTCTGGGACGACGGGTTCCTCTACGTCGGATTCGACGTCAGCGACAGGACGATCACCGGCGGGTTCCCCGAGGGCGCGCGGGATCCGCACCTCTGGGAGCGGGATACCGTCGAGGTGATGATCGATCCGGACGGCGACGGGGACAACAAGGACTACTACGAGATCCAGATCAACCCTCAGAACCTCGTCTTCGACTCGCAGTTCGACGACTACAACGCTCCACGGGGCGGCCCGAGCGGGCCTTTCGGCCATGAGGAGTGGAGCGCGGGGCTCGCGAGCGCGGTCGCGCTGAGAGGGACGCTCGACGACGGCTCGGACGAGGACCGGGGGTATGTGGTCGAGGCGAAGATCCCGTGGAGCTCGTTCACGAAGGCGAAGGCCGCGCCGCCGGCGCCGGGGGACGCGTGGCGGATGAACTTCTACGCCATGCAGAACAACGGCGGGGCGGCGTGGTCGCCCATCCTGGGGGAGGGGAACTTCCACAGGGCGCGGCGCTTCGGGCGGGTCCGGTTCGTCGCGATCGCAGTCGACTGACGTCGCGACGTCGAGCGAGCCCTCAGCGCACGGGCGGGTTACCGGAGTCGCGGAGGCTCTCGGCACCTCGCGCGATCGGCGCCGGCGCGCGAGCTCAGATCCGGGCCGTGTGGCTCGCCGTCGGGCGTGACGCGCCCTGCTGCGTGCCCGCCAGGGCGGCATCACCCATCGTGCCCGCCGTGGCGGTCGAGCGGGTCGCCGGCTCGATCGCTCGCTGGACCCGGATCCTGTTGTGCACGTCCTCGACGCCCCGCACGCCCTCGGCGGCGAGCTCGATGATGCGCTTGTGGTAGCGCTCGGGCACTGTGCCCTCGAGGAGGACCTCGTTGTTCTCCACCTGGACCGTGACGTCGCTCACGTCGATGTCGTTGCGCTCCGCGAGCATCTCGCAGATGTCCTCCTGGATGCGCGCGTCGGAGCGCTTGTAGCCCTTCGGTCCGCGGCCGAACGCTCTGCGCACGCGGTCTCCGATCTCGCCGAGCGCGTGGCCGACGCCCTCGAGCGCCGAGCGGCCGGATTGGCGGAGATCGTGGTTCTCACCGCGGTACGCGCCGTCGTGCCAGGCCGCATCGGGACCGTAATCGGGGCTCACGACGCGGGTCATGCCGAGGTAATAGGCGCCGCCGAGATTGAAGTTGTATGCGCTGCCCACGGCGGGAAGGGGATTGCCGCCGAAGCCGCGGCTGTGCTCGCGGCCGCCGACGTAATCGCCGCCGCGGTCGCCGTGGGGCCAGCCGCGCTCCTGGTCACCGGGGCGACTGTCGCTGTTGGCGAAGCGACCGTCGCCGAGAGCGCGGCCCATGGGGTCGCGGTGCGTCGTGGGCCCAACCGTGCGAGCGTGCTCGCGGCCCCGATCGCGGTCGTCGCGCAGAGCGGCCCCGTGATCGTAGATCGGGCCCGCGCTGCGGCGCTCGTCGCGAGGATAGCCGCGCTCGGTGAAATGGCCCCGGTCGTCCCTGTAGCGCCGATCCCAGCCGTGCTCATTTCGTCCGTAGCCTGTGTCCCTGTCGAATCGATCTCGCATCCTGCGCCTCCTTTCTTCCTTGCGAGCACTGCGCCTTCAACACGCCTCCGCCGCGCGACAGCGCTGCGCGACAGATCGCGCCAGCCTGGTCGCATGGATCGCGAAGATGGGTCGCGTGGGCGCCCTCTGCCACCGGGGAGAACCCTTCGTCTCGCGCCCGGGCGATCCCGAAAATGACGATTCATCGGATCAGCACAGAAGAGCTTGCCTTGAGCGCCTTTCCGCCTCTCGTCGCAGAACACGGCACACCCGCCCTCCCCATCGGGGCTGGGGCGGCGCCGCGCCCCCTGGGGGCCCGGACCATCCGTCACGGGCCCAGCAAAGCCGGCCCATGCCCCGTCGGCTGCGCTAAGCTCCGCGCCCTGTGCCCGTCCTCACCGCTCACGATCTCCACAAATCCTTCGGTCCCCAGACGATCCTCGACGGCGTCTCGGTCAACATCCGCACCGGCGAGCGCGTGGGCCTGGTCGGCGTCAACGGCTCCGGCAAGAGCACGCTCGCCCGCATCCTCGCCGGGGTCGAGCAGGCCGACAGCGGCACCATCGCGCGCCGCCGCGGCGCCGAGATCGGCGTCCTCTCGCAGGATCCTGTCTTCGAGCCGACCGACACCGCGCGCGACGTGGTGCTCGCCGGGCTCTCCGCGTGGCACGCCGCCAAGGCCCGCCACGACGAGGTGAGCCGGGCGCTCGCGGCCGGCTCGGGGGACGCCGAGGCGCTCCTCGCCGAGCAGGCCGAGGCCGGGGCCGACGTCGAGCGGCTCGGCGGGTGGGACATGATGCACCAGGTCGACGCCATCATCGGCCACGTCGGCGTCACCCGGCCCGACGCGCCCATGAGCGTGCTCAGCGGCGGCGATCGCAGGCGCGTCGCGCTCGCCCGCCTCCTCGTGTCGCGGCCCGCCCTCGCCGTGCTCGACGAGCCCAGCAACCACCTCGACGTCGAGACCGTCGAGTGGCTCGAGCGCTACCTCGTCGAGGAGCACCCCGGCGCGCTCCTCCTCATCACCCACGACCGCTACCTGCTCGACCGCGTCGCGGAGCGCACGCTCGAGATCGACAAGGGCAAGGTCTACAGCTACGACGGCGGCTACGAGGAGTACCTCGAGCAGAAGGCCGAGCGCCTCGCGCTCGAGGCGCGCACCGAGTCGAACCGGCAGAACTTCCTGCGCACCGAGCTCGAGTGGCTCCGGCGGCAGCCGAAGGCGCGCACCGGAAAGCAGAAGGCCCGCATCCAGCGCGCCGAGACGACCAAGAGCGCGCCGCCGCCCAAGGCGGAGCGGACCGCGCAGCTCTCGGTGGAGTCGGTGCGCACCGGCAAGACCATCCTCGAGCTGAAGAAGCTCGGCCTCTCGCTCGACGGCAAATGGCTCGTGCGCGGCCTCGACTTCACCCTGACCAAGGGCGAGCGCGTCGGCGTCGTCGGCCGCAACGGCACGGGCAAGACCACGATGCTCCGCGCGATCCTCGGCCAGCTCGGCGCCGAAGGCGACGGCGCGGCCGCCGAGGGGCCCCGCATGGAAGGCGAGGTCGTGCTCGGAAAGAACTCGAGCGTCGCCTACTTCGACCAGCACAGGAGCGGGCTCGACCTCGACAAATCGATCTTCGAGAACATCGCGGGCTCGCACACGCGCGTCGAGGTGGGCGGCCGATCCATGGACGTGCGCAGCTACCTGGAGCGGTTCCTGTTCGATCCGAACAAGGCGCGGCAGCCGGTGGGCTCGCTCTCCGGCGGCGAGCGGGCGCGGGTCGCCCTGGCGAAGATGCTCACCCAGAGCGTCAACGTGATCATCCTCGACGAGCCCACGAACGATCTCGACGTGATGACCCTCGCCGCGCTCGAGGAGATGCTCATCGAGCTCGACGGCTCGGCGCTCGTCGTGACCCACGACCGCTGGTTCCTGAACCGGGTGGCGACCTCGATCCTCGCGTTCGAGGGCGACGGCCGGGTCGTGCGGTACGCGGGCAACTACGACGCCTACCGCGAGCAGCGCGCGAACGCCGCGCTCGAGACGGAGGCCGAGGCGCGGGCCGCGAAGGCCCAGGCGGCGGAGGCCCGGCCGGCGGCGGCGCCGGCGAAGGCCGCCGCGCGGGCCGGCGACAAGCCGAAGCTCACGTTCGCGGAGCGGACGGAGCTCGACGGCATCGTGGGGCGGATCGACGCGGCCGAGCAGAAGGTCGCCGAGCTCGAGGTGAAGCTCGCCGACCCGGCGCTCTACGCGAGCCGCGGCGCGGACGTGGCGGGGCTGCTCTCGGAGCTCGAGCGCGCCAAGCAGGAGGCGGCGCGCCTGGTCAGCCGCTGGGAGGAGCTCGAGACGAAGCGCGAGGCCGCCGGCAAGGCCTGACCGGGCGCGACGGAGCGCGAGGCCAGCGGCAATCGGTGCAAGGGGCGCAGGGGCGCAGGGGGCGACCTGTCTCGCACGACGACCTTGTCGGCGCGGCGCCGCCCGGCGACCATGGCCTCATGATGACCGTGTTCGAGGTGCACCTCGCCGAGGGATCCGACGGCGCCGGCCTGCTCAGCGACGAGGTCCTGAGCGAGACAGGCGCGCAGGTGATGACGCTCCAGGAAGCCGCGCTGGTCGGCTTCCAGGGCCTCCAGGCGCTCGACGGCTCCGGCAACGTCCGGCTCATCGCCGTGCGCGCGCGCGACGCCGCCTGGATCCACCGCTGCCTGGAGACCCACGGGGCCGTCGCCGGGTTCCGGGCTCACCAGGTCGACTGAGCCACATCACCCCCGCTGCTCGACCGACCCTCCGCGCCACCCTGGCGCGGCGTCCCCCCGCGCGCGCCTTGTCCGGAATGCCGTGGATGCCAGTCCGGCCGCCAGGCGCAGAGAACCATGAAGGCCCGACAAGCCCGCTGAAGCAGGCGAAGCTCGCCTCCACGAACATTGATGAGATCCGGTGTCCCTGACAACTCCCCTCAGTTGTTGGCATCTTTCGTGGGAATTGAACGGGGAGACGGGGAGACGGGGAGATTCGTGGGATTTCACTCCTCGTCTCCACGCCTCCCTGTGAATTTTTCCGAATAATTCGAGGGGATGCTTCAGGTGTCCATCACCACGCACGGAGCGCCTCGCGCGCCATCTTCGCGCGTCCCCGGCTCGCATGAGGCTCGTTCTACTGTGTCTCGTATCACTAGAAAGTTGGTGTGTGGTTGCACTGTCTACCGACGATGGTAACAACACCGCATGTCTCACTCCTCTCTACGTAGTCATACGCTCCTGGCGTTGTTCGCGGTCTCCGCGTTCGCGCCGGGTTGCGGCTCGGAGCGGCCGCAAGCGGGCGATACCAGGCCGCCGGGCTCCGAGCCCGGTCAGGGGGCGCCCTTCGAGAACCCCGGCGGGATGTGGATGCCGGAGCAGATGCGGCAGCACAAGGACCAGCTCAAGGCGCTCGGGCTCGAGATCGATCCCGAGTCGCTCGCCGATCCCACGGCGTCCCCGCTCGGCGCGGTGGTGAGCCTGGGCGGCTGCTCGGCCTCGTTCGTCTCGCCCGATGGGCTCATCGCCACGAACCATCACTGTTCGACCAGGGCGCTCCAGTACAACTCCACCCCGGAGCAGGACCTCCTGACGAACGGCTACCTGGCGAAATCCCGCGCCGAGGAGCGATGGGCCGGCCCCACCGCGCGCGTGCTCGTGACCCGCGCCTTCCGCGACGTCACCGGCGAGGTGCGGCGCGGCATCGAGGCGATCCAGGGCGATCTCGAGCGCTACGAGGAGATCGAGAAGCGCAAGAAGCAGCTCGTGACCGCGTGCGAGGAGGGGCGCCCCGAGATCCGCTGCTCCATCGCCGAGTATTTCGGCGGTGGCCAGGTCTCGTTGATCGAGCAGCTGGAGATCAAGGACGTTCGCATCGTCTATGTCCCGCAGGAGGCGATCGGCAACTTCGGCGGGGACATCGACAACTGGCGCTGGCCGCGCCACACCGGCGATTTCGCCTTCTTCAGGGCCTATGTCGGCAAGGACAACCGGCCGGCCGCCCACGCCGAGGACAACGTGCCTTACCGGCCGGCGCACCACCTGAAGCTCGCGTCGTCGCCGCTTCGCCAGGGCGACCTGGTGATGGTCGCCGGCTACCCCGGCACGACGAACCGGCTCCGGACCGCGGCAGAGGTCGAGTCCGCGGTCTCATGGCTGTACCCGAAGCGGGTGTCGTTCTACGAGGAGTCGATCGCCCTCCTGGAGGAGCTCGGCAAGAACGACCCGGCCCTGCGGATCAAGGCGGAGCCGACCATCCAGGGCTACGCCAACTACCTGCTCAAGACGCGCGGCCTGCTCGACGGGCTGGTCCAGGGCGGCCTGGCCAAGGAGAAGGCCAAGCAGGAGGGCGACCTCAAGGCCTGGATCGACGCCGACCCGGAGCGCAAGGCGGCCTACGGCGGCGCGATCGAGCAGATCGCCGCGCTGCACGCCGGGCAGCGGGCGACGCGCGACCATGACGCGGCCGTGTCGGAGATCGTCTCGTCGGCGAGGCTCCTCGACGCCGCGGTCACCATCGTGCGCATGGCGGAGGAGCGGCCGAAGGCCGACGCCGAGCGCGAGGCCGAGTACCAGCAGCGCAACTGGGAGCGCCTCGAGCAGGCGCAGGCGTCGCTGCAGAAGTCGTACGACCGCGCGATCGATCGGAGCACCTTCAAGCTGGCCGCGCGGCGCGCGCTGCAGCTCGATCCGAAGGACAGGCCCGCGCTGCTCGGGGCCCTCGCGGGCGGGCAGGCACAGACGGAGGCCGGCATCGCCGCGGCGATCGACGCGATCTACGAGAAGACGGCGCTCGAGGACGCGGCGACCCGGATCCAGCTGCTCAAGACGGCGACGCTCGAGGAGCTCCAGGCGAGCCGGGATCCGATGATCCGCCTGGCGCTCGAGCTCGCGCCGGTCGACAAGGCCATCGAGGCGCGGGACAAGGCCTACGCCGGGGCGATGGCCCTCGTGAAGCCGCGCTTCGTCGAGGCGCTCCGCGCGCACCGGGGCGGCCTCCTGGCGCCCGACGCGAACGGCACGCTCCGCGTCACGTACGGCACCGTGCGGGGGTACCGCCCGGAGGCCGACAAGGCGGTGGTTCGCCCGTTCACCACGCTCAGCGAGGTCGTGAAGAAGAGCACCGGCGAGGCGCCCTTCAACACCCCGGCGACCCTGCTCGAGGCCGCGCGCGAGGAGCGGTTCGGCCCGTACGTGGACAAGGACCTCGGCGAGGTGCCGGTCTGCTTCCTGAGCGATCTCGACATCACGAACGGCAACTCCGGCTCTGCCACGCTGAACGCGCGCGGCGAGCTCGTGGGCCTCGCCTTCGACGGCAACTACGAGGCGATGGCGTCCGACTGGCTGTTCATGCCGTCGATCACCCGGACCATCCACGTCGATCACCGCTACATGGAGTGGGTGATGGACGCGGTGTCGGGCGCGGACGCCGTGCTGAAGGAGATGGGCGGCAAGCCGGCCATCGACTGAGCGCGGCGCAGCCTCAAAAGCACGATCGCGAGGACGCCGGCGCGGGTCACGCGCCGGCGTCGTCGGACGACACCCGCACCTCTCCCTCGGCCACCGTCCAGAGGATCGACGTGCAGCTCCGCCCGAACGCCCTGTCGTGCGTGACGAGGAGAAGCGCGCCCGGGTAGTCGGCGAGGGCGCGCTCCAGCCGCTCGATCGAGGGCAGGTCGAGGTGGTTGGTCGGCTCGTCCAGCACGAGCGCCCACGCGTGTTGCCCGAGGCCCAGCGCGATCATCAGCTTGCGCGCCTCGCCGGGCGACGGCCGCGCCGACCCGAGCAGCGGCCCCGGCTCCACCCCGAGCGCGGCCACCAGCGACATCACCCGCCCGCGCTCCTCCGGAGGGAGGCGCCGCGCCCTCGCGATGAGGGCCTGCTGTTCTGCCTCGCCGAGCTCCTGCGGCACATGGAGCACCTTGTCCGCCGGCACGCGCGCGCCGGCGAGCAGCGCGTTCACCAGCGTGGTCTTGCCAGCGCCGTTCGGGCCCGCGATCCGGATGCGGTCCTCGCGGCCGACCGCGAGCCGCACGTCCCGCAGCAGCATCCGCCCCTCGCTCTCGCCGCCGGCGTGGAGCCGGGGCGCGTCGAGCACGAAGAGCCACGGCGCGGGAGATCGCTCGTAATCGACGAACACGCTGCGGCCCACCGCCTTCTCGAGCTCGAGCTCTCCCGCCTCGGCCGACACCTTCTCGAGCTTGCGCCGGGTCACGCCGACGTTGCGCGACAGCCGCGCTTCGGCCGAGGACACGCGGAAGTCCGCGAGCAGGCCCCGGGCGTCGCTGTCGCGCGGGCCCTTCATCCGCCGCTTCGTGCTCCGGTCCGCGTCGGCCGAGGCCTGCGCCCGCCGCTCGTCGCCGAGGCGGCGCCGGAGCTGCCGTTCCTCGGCGCGCAGCCGCTGGTGCGCCTCCTCGCGCCCGCGCGCCTCGGCCTCCCAGAGCGCTTTTGCCGCGCTGTACCCGCCGGGATAGAGCCTCGCCGCGGCCCGCTCGACCCGGATCGTGCCGGTGGTCAGCGCGTCGAGGAGCTCGCGATCGTGCGAGACGCACGCCCCGATCCCCTGGAACCCCGCGAGCGCGCCGGCGAGCAGCGCCCGCGCGTCCGCGTCGATGTGGTTCGTCGGCTCGTCGAGCAGGAGCAGGTCCGGCGCCGCGGCGAGCGCCGCGCCGATCTGCCACCGCTTGCGCTCGCCGGGCGACAGCGTGGCCCAGCGCCCGAGCTCCGCCGGATCCAGCAAGAGCTCGCCGCGCAACCTGCGCGCGGCGCCGTCCTCGGCGTCGGCCAGCGCGTGGATGGCCGCGTCGGCGTGCTCCACGGCCTGCGGGCAAACCGCGACGGTCGCGCCCCGCGGCTCGAGCCGCAAGCTCCCCGCCTCGGGCGCGAGCTCGCCGGCGAAGAGCCGGAGGAGCGTCGTCTTGCCGGCACCGTTCGGCCCGACGATCCCGTACCACCCCGGGGTCAGGCACAGATCGACGTCCGCGAGGATCGTGGACGCGTCGGAATAAGAGAAGGAGAGGCGCTGCGCGCGCAACAACGACATAGGAGCTCCTGAATCCTGAGGGCCACATGGCCCGGTCACGGGACGGGCAGGCTGCCTCGCGCGGCCAGGGAGCAGGGATGCCACCTGTCGCGCTCGCGACCTGCGACGGAGACCGATTCAGGAGCTGATCTTCACCGGAGCACTCTCCTCTTGCGTCAGCCGTGCTCTCTAACAGACGGTCGAGGTCCACGCAACCGCCGCTCCGCGGTCGCGGTCGCCCCTTCCGCTCTCCTTCTTCTTCTTCCAGCGGCCTCTCGGCTCGGCGCGCTCACGCGGCCAGGAAGCCGCCGTCGACCGGGATCGCGCCGCCGGTCACGTAGCCCGCGCCCTCGGAGCACAGCCACAGCGCGGCGCCGGCGATCTCGTCCTCGGTGGCCATCCGCGCCATCGGATGCTGCGCCACAAGCGCCTGCACCAGCTCGGGCGCGAACGCCTCGGCCTGTTGCATGGCGGGCGTGCGGGTGACGCCGGCGCAGAGGGCGTTCACGCGGATCCCGAGCGGCGCCACCTCGAGCGCCACCGAGCGCGTCATCCCGAGGACCGCGTGCTTGGACGCGACGTAAGCGTGGTGCGCCGGCTTCCCGGCGACGCCGTAGATGGAGCTCATGTTGACGATGGCGCCCCCGCCCGACGCCAGCATGGCCGGGATCTCGTGCCGCATGGCCAGCCAGACCCCGCGGGCGTTGGTCGCCATGACGTCGTCCCACACCGCCTGATCGGCGCGATCGAGGCGGGCCATGTCGCCGCCGATGCCCGCGCAGTTCGCCGCGAAATCGAGCCGGTCGAAGCGCCTCATCGTCTCTTCCACGGCGCGCTTCATCGAGGCGTCGTCCCGCACGTCGGTCTGGACGAACAGCGCCGGCGCGCCCTCTCGCTCGAGCGCGGCGCAGGCCCGCTGTCCGGCGTCGCCGTCGCGCGCGGCGATGGCGACGCGCGCCCCTCCTCGCGCGAACGCGCGCGCGGTCGCGAGGCCGATGCCCGAGGTGCCCCCGGTGACGAGGGCGACCCGTCCGGCGAAGTCGTAGGTGATCATGAAGCTCCCTTTCCTGGTGGAATCACGCAGTGCTCGCGCCAAGGCCGCGCTGGATGAACTGGACCGCCTGCTGGGCGAGGCGGCGGCGGCGCTTCGGGCCGAGCTGCTTTCGCAGCGCGTCGGAGGCCAGCACGTCGTGGAGCTCGGCCCCGAGCTCCTGGAGCACCGCCTCGGTGAGCCCGGGGCCGATGACGGCGGCGACCAGCCGGGTCGCCACCTCGAGGCTCGTGTCGGTGGAACGGACGGCGCCGCTCGCGATGCCCTCCGCGAGCAGGGCCCGGAGCTCCGCGGCGCCGGCCTCGCAGATGGCCTTGTGGAGGCCGCGGACCTCGACCGTGGCGGTCGGGTCGGCGGCCGCGGCCGACAGGCGGGCGAGGCGCGGGTGCTCCACGAGGAACGCCATGCCGCGCTCGATGTGGACCTCCAGGCGAGCCCAGAAGTCGCCCTCCAGGCACGCGGCGCCGAGGAACGCGCGCTTCTGCCGCGGCACCTCCTCGGTCAGGAGCCACCGGTAGAGATCGAGCTTGTCCTCGAAGTACTGGTAGAAGCTCCCCTTGGGGATGCGGGCGCGGCGCGCGATCTGCGAGAGCGAGGCCTCGGCGTAGGGGCGATCCGCGAACTCGGCGATCGCCTCGCGCACGAGGCGGTCCCGCCGCTCCTCGGGCAACCCAAAGAACGTGCTCTTCGGCATGCGACCGGTCAGTCATATGACCGATCGGTCGCATCGTCAAGGCGGGGCCGGGCGCGCCCCTGGCTGCTGTTCAGTGGTTCAGCACTGGGCATGCCCAGAGCACGACTAAGGAAATCCCTGAGCGCAACCGGGGAGTGCCCAGAGCGTGACCCCGATCCCAAACGGGCCTCGTCCCAAACGCGCCTCCGGCGTGGGGCGGCGCGCCTCCGGAGGAGGTGTGGTTCCAGGCAGAGGCCCCCTCTTTCGAGGTCACGAGATCGAGCCGAGCGTGACATCGAGCGACCCGCATCATGGCCGATGACGCTGGGGAGCGTGACCGCGCTCCGCTCGAGCGAGGCGTTCATTTTGCATAGCGGGCCGGCGCACTCTCGTGCGGCCGTGCATTCCTGCAATGCACGTCACATTGATGGCGAAAACCTTCGCCGTCAGCATCCCAGGCAGACGCCGCGGGCGTTCGCGCCGACGCGCGCCTGCAGCGTTCTCGTCTCCACGGCTCGCTCCATCCGGAGCGCAGCGGGGGCGGCTCCGGGTCACCCGCTATGCCTTCACGGATGAAACCCGAGTCGACTGCATCTTGCATTGCTGCACAGTCGCTCGCGATAGACGACGTCGATCATCCAGAGATCATTGCGCTCATTGATCGCAACGCATCATCTATCGGATGGCCATCGAGGTGTCGCTCGGGGGCAGGTGATGTTCTCGGCGCCTGCTGGAGCGGCGCGGGTCGCAGACGCTCAAATGTATTTTTATTCACGCGGCATGTTGTGGCGGCTCGGCCATCGGATTGAAGTGTTGGAAGATTCGTTGTCCGGGTGCCTCGAGCACGGCGAGGTCGTCGTGTGAAGTCCGCAAATAAGAATACAGTTGCGCATTCGTCCGTATGGTATAGGATGCTGTCATCAGATGGAGGAGCACCCACGAACCATCGGGCCCCTGCAGCCATGAAGAGAGCCTAGCGGCTCTCTCGCTTGCTCTGGTCTCATGATGCACCGGGAGATGCCCTGGAAGCAGTTCAGGCGCTCGTGAGTCGCATGCTCGCATCCTGGCGGGCGTAGCGACGACCGAGGAGTGCAGCCGTGTCCTGCGGACGCCGAGCGTTGGCTCGGGCCGCGTGGCGGCTGTTCAGCGCCCTGCTCGCGGGAGATGCGCCCAGGTGACCACGCGCTGGAGCATCGCGGAAACGCGGCTTGCGGGTTCCGTCTCGTGCTCCTTTCAGCGCTAGGGGCCAGCTGCCTCAGGGCAGCACCGAATCGACGCCATCGCGTCGCCCAGCGCGCCATCCGACGCAGCACCCCACTCCAGGCTTATCGACGTGTGCCGCCATGGCGTTGCGGCTGCGTCCTGCCTTCGCCACAGGAAGAGCGCAATGACTCGACTTAATTTGTTCGCCCCCGAGGTCCGAGAGAACCCGTACCCCTTCTACGCGGCGCTGCGCCGCGAGTCGCCCGTGTGTCAGGTGGACCCCAACGGGATGTGGGTGGTCACCCGGTATGATGACATCGTGGCGGCGTTCAAGAACACGCAGGTGTTCTCGTCCGCGGGGCTGCGCGTCGCGTCGGAGCCGCCCTACCTGCGGCGAGATAATCCGCTGTCCAGATCGTTGCTACTCGCGGACCCGCCGCGGCACGGCCAGCTGCGCAGCCTCATCAACCGCGCATTCACCGCCGCGACGGTGGCCTCGCTGGAGCCGCAGATGCGCTCCACGGCCGCGCAGCTCGTCGACGACCTGGTGAAGCGCCGCGCGGCCGACTTTCTCTCCGATCTGGCGCTTCGCGCGCAGGTCAGCGTCCTCGCCAGGCTGATCGGCTTTGACTCAGCGCTGGAGCGGCACTTCAAGCGATGGACGACTGACCTCATCAGCGTCGGCGCCGTATCTCCAGAAGATCATGCGCGGCTCGACGAGGTGCGTAGGACCATCGACGAGATGGAGCAGTACATGCTGGGCCTGCTGGCGAGCCGCCGGCGGAAGATGGAGAACGACCTGGTCAGCGAGCTGCTCCGGTCTCGGACCGACGGCGATGGGACCACGGACCAGGACCTCGTAGCCCTCCTCTTCCTGCTCCTCGTGGCAGGGCTCGAAACGGCGATGGCGCTGATGACCCAGATGGTGTTGATCCTCGCCCAGCGTCCGACGTGGATGGATCGCCTGCGCGCGGAGCCGGCGCTCATCCCGCGCTTCATCGACGAAGTCCTGCGCTTCGAGCCGCCGGTGCACGCCACGATGCGCCTGACCCTCTCCGAGACGGAGCTCGGCGGTACGCGTCTGCCCGCCCACGCCGTCGTTGCGCTGCTCATCGGCTCCGGTCTGCGTGATGAGACGAAGTTCCAGGAGGCGGACCGCTTCAACCCAGAGCGACGCGACCAGGCCAACCTGGCGTTCGGACATGGTGCCCACTTCTGTCTCGGGGTCTTCCTGGCCAAGACGCAGGCCCGCGTGATGCTCGAGGAGCTGCTTCGCCGATGCCACCGAGTCGCGCTTGCTGCTGACCGTCTTGAATGGAATGTGTTCCTCAACACCCGCTGCCCGATGGCGCTACCCATCGAGGTGGTTCCAGCGTCATCTCCTGCCACACGCGAGTCACCAGTCGTTCAGGGGATCTGGTAGGGCATGTGCCGTTGCGAATAGGCCTCTACTCCATGGAATCGTCTTGTGGTGGAGTTCGTCATGTCATCCGATCGAACTAGCGTCGTCGTCAGCAAGCGCGATGCTGGTGCATTCGAATATCCGTTCTCTGCGTCGTGTCACCCCGGGAGAGAGATCGCTGAGCAAAGGACCCTGGCGTGGGTTCGTCGATTGCGGCTGGTGCCAGACGGTCGGTCGCTCTCGCGTCTCAAGGCGACGAACTTCTCCCACCTGGCGGCATGGCTCTTGCCGTCCGCGAGCACGCAGACGCTCCAGCTGGCATCGGACTTCACGGCCGCGCTGTTCCTCCTGGATGATGCGTACGACGAGGGGCAGCTCAGCACGGACCCGGAATCCGTCGAGTGGCTCAATGAGAAGTACCTGGGTGAGCTCTTCGGGTACACCGAGGCGGACATGAGCGATCCCCTGACGCGCGGGATGCTCGATGTACGTGAGCGCATCCGACGCAGTCATCCGCACTTCTTCCTGAATCGCTGGCTCTCGCACTTTCAGTACTACTACGAGGCCAACCTGTGGGAGGCGAATAACCGGAAGCAGATGAGGGTGCCGCATCTTGAAGAATATTTGATGATGCGGCGCTACAGCGGAGCTGTCTATACCTACTGCGACCTGCTCGAGCTGCTGCTCGAACGGCCGCTGCCGCTCGAGGTCGTCCAGCACCCGTTGATTCAGACGGTTCGAGACATCTGTAATGACATTCTCTGCTGGACGAACGACTACTTCTCGCTCGGGAAGGAGCTGACCAACGGCGAGACGCACAACCTGATCGTCGTCCTCCGGAACGAATGCGTGAGCACGCTGGAAGAGGCGATCGACCGGCTCAAGGACATGCACGAGCGCCGGGTCGCGGAGTACCAAGGCGTGAAGGAGAAGGTGCTCGCGCTCTGGGCGGACGACGAGATCCGCCTCTACCTGGACGCGGTCGAGGCCATGATCGCCGGAAATCAGCGCTGGGCGCTCGAGGCCGGTCGCTATTCTGGACTAGAGAGTTTGATCGTGCGCGCTGGATGAAGGCGAAGGAGCCTACCGGGCGCGTGCTTGCATGGCGCCTCGCCCGGCGCCGTGAGAGAGGGTGCTGTTCAGGCGTGCAATCTCGTCGAGGTCCGCCGCATCGCGTAGGCGATACCCGCCTTGAGATTGGAGCGGGTCTCTATCGAGCCGAGGTCCACGCCGAGCGCGACCAAGCTCTGCGCCACCGCAGGGCGGAGCCCCGTCAAGATAGCCTTGCTTCCGAGCAGCCCCACCGCCTGGGCCAAGCTCATCAGCCGGCTCGCGACGCTCGTGTCCACGCTCTTGACCCCCGTGACGTCGACGATCACGACCTTCGCGGAGCTGGACGCGACCCCTTGCATCGCGGTTTCAATCATCTGCGCCGCCCGTCTTTCATCGATCGTCCCGATGATCGGCATCACCATGACCTGATCGGTGATCGGTATGCAGGGTGTTGATAGCTCGAAGAGCCGATCCCGCTGCGTCTGAATGATGGCTTCCTGCATCTGGACGCGCTCTTCCTGCAGCCGGACCCGCTCCCCCAGCTCCACCTGCAGCTGGTCGTTGACGTCGCGGAGCTGCTCGTAGGACAGCCGGAGCTCCTCCGTGCGCGCGGCGACCTCCTGCTCGAGCCTCTCATAGAGCTTTGCGTTCTCGATGGAGATCGCGATCTGCGTCGAGAGGAGCTTCAGGAGATCGAGGCGATTCTGCGTGAACACGCCGGTGGACAGGTTGTTCTCGAGATAGAGCACGCCGACGAGCCGATTCTGACGGATGATCGGGGTGCAGATGACCGACTTCGGGCGCCTCTCCCGGATGTAAGGGTCGGCGGAGAACTTGGCCTCCTCCGTCGCATTGTCCAGCAGGACGCCCTTCTGGGTGCGCTGCACGTAGCTCACGATCGAGAGAGGCGCTCTGCTGAACGACACGACGGGCGCGGACTTGAGCACGTGAACTTGCTTTGGCTGAAAGGTCCCTTCCACCTCGACGAAGAGGGCATCGCCACGCGCCAGGGCCAGCATGCCGGACTGTGCGCCGAGGTTCTCGAGCACGATCGTCATGAGGTTTTCCAGGAGCCTCTCCAGGACGATCTCGCTCGCCACGGCCTGTGACGCCTTCACCACGCTGAGCAGGTCCAGGACCGCGTCATCGTGGGTGGACGTCTCCGTCACCGACGTCGATTGGTCTGGCCTCCCCTCGAGCCTCAGATGGGGGAACGCGGCGACGAGGCTCTGGCACTTCGCATCAGCGCCCCACAGCGCATAGCCCCGGTAGGCCATCGTCATGTAGTGCTGAGCGATCTCGCTCCGGCCCATTCCCCGGTAGAACGACGACGCAAGCTCACACCCGAGCGCCTCTTCCTGGATGTATCCGTGCTGTCGGGCTCCCTCGATCGCGCGATCGTAGAGGGCCATCGCCTCGATCATCGAGCGCCCCACGCGAGCCAGCTCCGCGCTCACCAGGTCGTGCTTGTGCTGGTTGTTCTCCGGCGCGTGGCGCGCCCACATCCCGAGCTTCTGCTGGTTCGCGTCGACCTTGGAGAGCGCCGCGTCCTGCTCCTCCTTCGAGAGTCGATCGAAGGCCGCGAGGATGGCGAGCGAGCAGTAGAAGTTCTGCTGCACGACGGTGGCGAACCCCGCCACGTCCTGGTACTCCTCACGGGCGCGAAGGCACTCATAGGCGAGCTTCGGCTCGCCAAAGAGGTAGAGCAGCATGCCCTTCGCGAGGTGCAGTGAAAACAACGATATACTGTTGTGCTCGAGACAGGGGATCATCGTCGTTTCGTCGAAGCTGTCGCCGACCAGGCGCAGCTTCTCCGCGGACGGATCTCGAAGGCTGCGCACGAGCTGCTTCCAGATCTTCACGTAATACAGCGGGTATTGCTGGTTGAGCTTCAGCGCGAGCTCGATGGAATGTGTCATTCGTTGCTCGGTCGTCCCCAGCTCTTCCCCGGTAAAGAAGGAGTATGTGGGGTGCTGACAGGCGCTGTACCCGACGTACTCGATGTCTCCTGTCTCCAGTCCTACCTGAACCGCATGACGCGCCGGTTGGGTCGTCTCTTTCAGGTGACGCTTCCAGTGGTGAATGGCGATGTAATTGAGCGTATAGATCTTGGATTCGAGCTCGATCGCACCGAAGCGCTGGATGAGATCGATCGCCAGCTGTCCCAGCGCGAACCCCTGGTCTATATTGTTCATGAAACTGCACTGGATGTGGCCGTAGATCGCACAGGCGTATGCCGCGGAAGGTGAGATTCCGTGCTGTACGCAGATGTTCATCAGGGTGAACGCGATCAGCGGAACGAACTGGGGCCTCGCCATGAGGGCGGCCGGCAAGGAAGAGACGAGGATCCGGTTCGCCGCGAGCATTCGCCGATCGACGAGCACCGGCAGGTCCGCCAGGCGAGGTATGTCGATGTCAGCGGGCGGCGCCTCGCAGAGCGGTACCTCGAGCATGGCGAGCACGGCCAGGGCAATGTCGAGAGCCTCCGCCAGTCGATGCTGCGACATGTAAAATTGAATACGCGTCTCGTAGACCCGGATCGTCTCCAGTACGTCCCTTGCATGGTCCACGACGATCTTCGCGCAGGCCTCTGCTCGGTCGAAGTTGATCGTCAGGTACTCCAGCTCGACGAGATCCGTGTAGATGGCGAGCGACAGCTCGTGGTTCGTCTCCCACGAGTCCTCGGGCAAGAACGCCGCGGCCGCGCGGAGGCACTGCACCCCGGGGCCGTACGCCGTGGAGCGCCTCGCCTTCTGCCCGGCCCTCAGGTTGAGCGTCGCGGCCTCCTCGCGCTCCTGCCTGTCCACGATCATCTTTGCCCCCATGTTGAGGTGCATCACGATGTCGTAGATCCGGTCCTCGACGGACCCGGGAGGGCTCTCTCCCAGCATGAGCCGCCCCAGCTCCAGGTGGATCCGCTCCTGCTCGCCCTCCGTGAGCAGCTTGTAGGCCGCCTGCTGCACGCGGTCGTGGAGGAACTTGAACGTGACCGCGCCCTCGTCCGCGTCGTCGAGGAAGCGCGCGATGCCGTACTCACCGTCGACGGGCACGACGAGCCCTGCGTCCAGCGCGCCCCAGAGGTCCTCGTCGGTCGCGCGCCGGTTCTTCTGGTGGATGAGGGCGAGGATCCTCAGATCGAACTGGTTGCCGATGCACGCGGCGAGCTTCAAGACCCGCTGCGTCGCCTCGCCCAGGCCCTGTATCCGGCGGACCATCAGGTCGACGACGTTGTCCGCGACCTTCATCCGCTGGATGTCGGCGATGTTCCATTTCCAGGCGCCCGTCTCCGAGCTGAAGCGCAGGTGGCCTTCGCGGCAGACGCTCTCGAGGTACTGGATCGTGAAGAACGGGTTCCCGTGCGTCTTGGCGAAGATGACACCCGAGAGCTCGCGACACTCCTCCCGAGGCGCGTCGAGCGTGTCCGACACGAGCTGGTTGACGTGATCGGGCCCGAGCGGCGTCAGCGTGATCGTGCGCACGCGGGCCTCGCTCTTCCGGAGCGCGCCCAGCATCATCGTCAGCGGGTGCGCGTCGTCGACCTCGTTGTCGCGGTACGACCCGATCAGCAAGAGGTGGCGGATGTCCGGGTCCTCCAGGAGCACGCTGAGGAGGTTCAAGGACCCCGTGTCGGCCCACTGGAGATCGTCGAGGAACAGCACGAGCGCCCGCGTCTTCAGCGCGATCGCGCCGATGAAGTTCCGGAACGTCAGGTTGAAGCGGTTCCGCGTCTCCATCGAGCCCAGCGCCGGGACGGGCGGCTGCTCGCCGATGATGAGCTCGATCTCCGGGATCACCTCGGCGATGACCCGCCCGTTCGGAGAGACGGCCGCGAGGATCCTCGCCCTCCAGTCGGCGAGCTCATTCCTGCTCTCGGTGAGGATCTGCCGGACGATCTCCCGCAGCGCCGCGAGCACGGCCGCGTACGGGACGTTGCGCGTGAACTGGTCGAACTTGCCAGCGGCGAAGTAGCCCGCCTCCTTCGCGATCGGCTTGTGGATCTCGTTGACGACCGCCGACTTGCCCACACCGGAGTAGCCGGCCACGAGGACGAGCTCCGAGCGGCCACCCTCCGCCGCCTCCGGACCAGACCCGCTGATGTCCCTGAAGGCCGCCATCAACGCGCCGACCTCGCCCTGCCGGCCATACAGCTTCTGCGAGATCTGGAGCCGCGTGGGCTTGTCCCGCCTCCCCGGCACGAAGTCCTCCGCCGGCGCTCCTTGCTCCAGCATGTCGAGGCAGGCCTTCAGATCGGCCTTCAGGCCGAAGGTGCTCTGATACCGCTCCTCCGCCGTCTTCGAGAGCAGCTTCATGATCACCCGGGAGAGCGCCTCCGGGATCGCCGGCCGGATCAGGTGCGGCGCGACAGGCGTCTTCGCGATGTGATGGTGCACGAGCTCCAGCGGATCCGTCGTCTCGAACGGGAGGCGCCTCGTCGTGAGCTCGTAGAGCGTGACCCCGAGGGAGTAATAATCCGAGCGGAAGTCGATCGACCGGTTCATCCGGCCCGTCTGCTCGGGCGAGATGTACTGCAGCGTGCCCTCGCCGACCGACCAGGGGTCGACCACCGCGGCGCGCTCCCCAGGCAGGAGCGAGGCGATGGAGAAGTCCGTGAGCTTCGACGTGCGCACGTCGCTGTCGACGATGATGTTGCTCGGCTTGATGTCCTTGTGGACGATGTTCCGCTCATGGATCGCCCCGAGCGTGTCCGCGAGCTGGAGCGCTATCCTCACCGCCTGCGCGAGCCCGACGCCCTGCCCATTGCCGTCGATGATCGCCCGCAGCGAACGACCGGCGAAGTACTCCATGACGAGCGCGGCGTAATCGAGCCGGACCTCGAGCTCGTGGACCCGCACGACCCCATCGAGGTCGAGGTGCTTCGTGATCTCGTACTGGCGCTTCAGGATCGCCACGTTGCGGGTGCCATTGACGCCCTTCCGCGCGACCTTGATGACGCACATCTTGCCCGTGCTCTTCTTCCGGCCGAGATAGACGCTGCTGCGAGCACCATCGTGCAGCGTCTCGAGCAACTCGTGATTCAACAGCTCCACCATGACGGCGACCCCCCCTGGAGTGACAGGGCTATTTACCCAGCGCGGCGTTCAGTCGGTATCTCGGTCCGTGTCAAGCTGCAGTCCCCCGCTTCACGGCAGCTCCTCGGGGCGCTGAACTCAAGGACGGCGACAGGCGGTGGCGCGATCCGCCGAGGGAGCGAACGTGCTCGGCGGGGCGCATCGCCCTACGCAATCGAAACGGACGGGTTGTGTCAAGGTCGAACCGCCGCGGCGCCGCACGCGGATCGAGCGCTCCCGGCGGGCTCCGCCGCCGAGACGCCGCGCGTCAGGCGAGCGGCGCACGACTCGATCCGACGCTCGGGAGCGAATGTGACAACAGCGTCGCCTCGCCGCTCGGACGCACGGCGCTCCGTGGCGCAGAGGGCCGTCGGACGTGCATCACGCGATGACGCCTTCACGAGGCGAGGAACCACGGTGCACGGGGCACACGCCCGTGCCGGGAACGGCCAAGGTGCGCCAGATGGAGAGGGATCTCCTTAGGGAAGTGCCTGAGACGCGCGGCGCCTTCCCTCATCGATAAGCCATTGAAATGCGCAACGATCGGCCCCCGACAGAGGAGTAAGGAGACGCCTGAACGATTGACCGTTGCCATCTCGTCCCGACAACATGCGTCGCCCGGCGGGCGGCAACGTGGGTCGGGTGGGTCGGTCGACGCGGGCGTGGCTCGCTGTCGGGGCCGCCAGCCGGCGGCGCTCCCGAGCGCGCCGTGGCGTCGGTCTGCCCGGTCCGGAGCAGGCCATGGAGCCCGCCCGTTGTGGGATGGGCGGGCGTCGCGTGAGCCGATGTGGGGAGCGCGGCGCCCCGCCGGCGCTACTTCCCGGCGGCCGCCTCGGAGCCGGGTCGCCGCGGCTCCCGCGCGCCGGCGAACGCGGCGCCCTCGCGGCCGATCGACGGCGCGTCGGCGATGTGCCCGCGGTCGTCGAGGGTGTGGCCCATTGCGCCGAGCGCGCTCCTCAGCTCGTCGGGGAAGCCGCCCTGCTCGACGAACAGCTTGTCGGGGTAGTCCTGGTGGTGGAAGCGCGGCGCGTTGACCCCCGTGGTCACGTCGAAGCCGAAGTCGACAACGTTCGAGAGGATCTGGAACACCGCAGTGAGGATCGTCGGGCCGCCCGCGGCGCCGAGCACGAGCTCCACGCGGCCGTCCTTCCCGGTCACGATCGTCGGCGACATCGACGAGAGCATGCGCTTGCCGGGCGCGATGGAGTTGGCCTCCCCCTGCACAAGACCGAACTGGTTCGGGGTGCCGGGCACGGCGGCGAAGTCATCCATCTCGTTGTTCAGCACGAATCCGGCGCCGGTCACCGTCACCCCCGAGCCGTACCAGCCGTTCAGCGTCGTGGTCAGCGCGACGGCGTTGCCCTGCGCGTCGACCACCGAGAAATGCGTCGTGTGCGGGCCGCGCCCGCCCGAGTCCTTGACCGCCGCGCCGCGGGCGAGCTCGTCGGTCGGCGTCGCGCGGTCCGCCGCGATCGTGGCGCGCTGCTTCTCGGCCCACGCGACCGAGAGCAGCTCGTCCACCGGGTTCTTCACGAAATCGGGATCCCCGAGGACCTCGTTGCGCGCGAGGAACACCCGCCGCATCGCCTCGGCGACCACGTGCACGTGCGACGGCGAGTGCCAGCCGAGCTTGGCGACGTCGAGCCCCTCCAGCTGGTGCGCGATCATCGCGAGGGCGAGGCCGCCCGACGACGGGAGCGGCATGGAGGCGACGCGGCGCCCGCGGTACTCGAAGACGACGGGCTCGCGCCACTTCGCCTTGTAGCCCTTGAGGTCCGCGGCCGTGATGATGCCCTTGCCCCGCCGCATCTCGGCCACGAAGAGCTCGGCGGTCTTGCCCTCGTAGAAGCCCGCGGGCCCCTTCTCCGCGATGCGCTCGAGCGTCGCCGCGAGCTCGGGCGATTTCCACGTCGCGCCGATCTCGATGGGCGCGCCGCCCGGCAGGAACAGCGCGACCGACGCCGGGAAGCGCTTGAGCTTGCCCGACGCGGCCTTGACCGTCGTCGCGAAGTTCTCGTCGACCGAGAAGCCCTCCTTCGCGAGCCGGATCGCGGGCGCGACGAGCTCGGCCCAGGTCTTCTTCTTGGAGCCGAGCTTGTCGTACGCTTCCCAGAGCCCCGCCACGCTGCCGGGCACGCCGACCGCGAGGTGGCCGACGCGCGCGCTCTCCGTGGCCTTGCCGTCCTTGCCCCGGTACATGTCGTGGGTCGCCTTGCCCGGCGCGGTCTCGCGGAAGTCGAGCGCGTGCTCCTTGTCGCCGACGCGCGCGACCATGAACCCGCCGCCGCCGAGGTTGCCGGCCGTCGGGTGCACCACGGCCAGCGCGAACGCCGTCGCGACCGCCGCGTCGACGGCGTTGCCGCCCGAGGCGAGGACCTCCGCGCCCACCTTCGTGGCGAGGGCGGCGTCGCTCGTGACCATCGAGGGGCCCCGCACCGGCGGCGCGCCCTCGGGGTAAGGCCACCCGGCGGGGAACCGCGACGCCGGCGTGGCCGGCGCGGCCGGCGCGGGCGCAGGCGCCGAGGCGGGGGCGGCGTTCGGCGACGGGGGCGGGGGCGGCGCGGGCGGAGGGGGCGGGACGGCGGCCTCGCAGCCCGCGAGGAGCACGACGGCGAGCAATCGATGCCAGGCACGGAGCTTCATCGCGGCGGCTTATAGCCCAGGCCCCGCGCCGCTCGAAGGCCAGAGGCGCGGCCGCGCGAGCGCGGCCGGAGGGTTCTCCACGGTGATCCGTCACAGCTGTTCGGGCATCTGCTGATCAGCTGTACCGCTCTCTGGCGAACGGGAGAGCGACGCGCCGTACAGGGCGCGTGGAGCATGGGCTCGTACCGAGGCGCCCGGAGGCGCCTCCCGGCGCCGCGAAGTGATCGGTCTTGGTCGTTGGCTTGGGGGCTTCGCCCCGCTTGGGTATGATCGGCCCCGGATGTTTCCGACGGAGCCCGCTCCCGAGACGATTGGGGCCTACAAGATTCTCCGGCGCCTGTCCGGTTCTGGGCCTACCAGCGTCTATCTCGGGCGACTGGATGGGCCGCTCGGGTTTCGCCGCGTCTGCGTGCTGAAGCTCGTCCCGAATACCGCCGAGGGTGATCCGCGCTTCGCCGACGAGCTCGCCCGCGAGGCGTCGATCTGCGCGACGATGAACCACCCGGCGATCGTGCGGATGTTCGACTTCTTCGAGCACGCCGGCCGGCTCGTGCTCGTGCTCGAGCACGTCGAGGGCGTGAACCTCAATCGGCTGCACCAGCACATCGCGGCGCGGCAGCAGAAGCTCGCCGACGCGGCGGTCTACTACCTGGTCCACTGCATCGCCGGGGCGCTCGCGCACGCGCACGGGTCCGTCGATGAGCACGGCAGCCCCACGCCGATCATCCATCGCAACCTCCACCCGGAGAACATCGTGATCGGGTGGGACGGGCAGGTGCGGCTGACGGGGTTCGGCATCGGCAAGATCCTCGGGCGCACGCCGGATACGATCGCGGGCGTGGTCAAGGGCGCGCCGGGCTACATGGCGCCCGAGCAGGCGCGCGCCGAGCGCGTCACGGTGAAGGCCGATATCTATGGCGTGGGGCTCTTGCTCTGGTCGTTGCTCACGGGGCGGCGGCCGCCCGCGGACGGCACGCGACCGCAGGCGATCGCCACGATCCGGCCGGAGATCCCGCGCCCGATCGTGGCGCTGCTCGACACGGCCCTCGCGCCGGCGCCGGACGATCGGAAGATCACCGTTCACGAGATCGAGCAGGCGCTCGCGAAGGTCGCTCGCCCGGAGAAGGGGAAGGCCGAGCTCGTGACGCGCGTGCAATCGGCGCACGCGACGATCGAGATCGAGGACGCGGATCACGAGGAGGACCGGCGGCCGACGATCCCGGTCAAGGGCAAGGGAGGTCAGACCGCGAGGCCCGCGGCGGACGTGGCGAAGCGGCTCGCGAAGGATCTCTTTGCCAGGGATCAGGCGGCCAGGGACGGCGGCGCCGCGAGGCTGCGGACTCCCGGCGCGCAGGCGAAGACCGCGCCTCCCTCGGCGGGGGCGTCCGAGGCGCTGATCGGGTCGGCTCGGCAGGACGGCAAGGCGTCGATCGGCGCGCCCGAGCCGATCACGATCCCGGTGCCGGCGGCGTCCGAGGTGAGGGGCGACGGCGCGAAGGGCGTCGAGGGACGAAGGCCCGCGCTGCCGGATCGCGAGACGTTCGGCCGCCTGTTCGAGGCGTCGAAGCGCGCGGCGGAGCGCGACGCGGCGGCGGCCGAGGAGGGGCCGCCGGAGGGCGGGCCGCCGACGTTGACCGAGGTCGATCCGATATTCGAGGAGGACGGCACGACGATGCCTGGCACGGGCGCGGAGGCGGCCCGCTTCGTGCCGACCACGTCGGTGATCCCGGAGGCGATCCGCTTCGGTCCGCCGCCGGCCCTCCCGGCGGATCTCGCGCCCGCGTTCCTGGGTGCGCCGCCCAAGCCGCCTTCCGGCTCGCCGGTGACCCCCTCTGGCGTGACCGTGCCGATGGGCGCGTCGGGCCTGACGCCGCCCGGGGTGACGGTGCCGGTGGATGGCTCATCGGGCCTGACGCCGCCCGGGGGCGTGCCGTACCCGAGGCCGAGCGCGGAGGGCCGCGGCGGCTCTCCCGGGGAGTCGTCGCCCCCGGCGGGCGCGTCGTCGCGGCGCCCGCGGCTGCCCGGGCTGCCATGGCAAGCGCCGCGTTCGCTGTCGCCTGTCGGGACGATCGCGGTGTCGGCGATCACGGCGACGGTGGTGGCGGGGCTCTGGATCTACGTGGCGCGGCGCGATCGGCCCGAGCCGGCTGTCGCGGTGGAGCTGGCGCCCGCGATCGTCGAGCCCGTCGCCGCGGCGGCGTCCGCGGCGAGCGAGTCGCCCCCCACGAAGAAGGCTCCAGCAGGGAAGGCGCAGGCGGCGAAGACGCTTTCAGCAAAGGAGGCCGCGGCGGCGAAGGAGGCCGCCGCGAAGGAGGCCGCGGCGGCGAAGGAGGCCGCGGCGAAGGAGGCCGCGGCGGCGAGGGAGGCTGCCGCGAAGGAGGCCGCGGCGGCGAAGGAGGCCGCGGCGAAGGAGGCCGCGGCGGCGAAGGAGGCCGCGAGCCAGGCGCGGCAGGGGGGCAATCCTGCGTCGCTGCCCAAGGATCAGGGCCTGCTCACGGTGGGATTTCCGCAGCCGGGGGGCGTCTACATGACCGGCAAGTACGCGGGGGATGTGAACCAGGCGCTGGCCGTGCGCTGCGGCCGCTTCTTCGTGCGCGTCGGCCGGGCCGGCAAGACGAAGTTCCCCGAGTGGCTCAGCGCGGGTGTGACAGCGCAGGTGCCGTGCCAGGGGGCCACGAGCATCGATATCAAGCCGAGCGCACCGCCGAAGGCGAAGAAGAAGCGGTAGCCCGGGGCTCGGCGCCCAGGCCGCCTCGGCGCGGCGGCCGGAGCCCTCTGCGGCGATGGCGCAACGGCCGCGCGCTGCGCCCCTATTTCATACAGACCGCCTCCAGGTTGTTGCCGTCGGGGTCGTGCAGGAAAGCGGCATAATACGTCGGGCCGTAATCCGCGCGCACGCCGGGCTTGCCGTTGTCGCGGCCGCCGGCCGAAAGCCCCTCCCGGTAGAACCGATCGACCGCGGCATGATCCGCGGCGCGCAGGGCGATGTGCGCGCCGGGGCCCCGGGGGCCGTGGTCCACCTGCAGATAAAGGGCCGGAGCCCCCTCGGGACCGAAGCTCGCATAAGCCTCATCGCGGCCGCACAGCACGTGGCCGAGCGGCCCGAGCGCAGCGGCGTAGAAGCGAACGCTCGCCTCGATGTCCTTCACCTTGACTCCGATGTGATCGTACATGTTGCCTCCTCACGAGGAGGACCCACGAGAGGGCGCCTCCACGCCGGAGACGCTAGTGGGGGGGTGCCCTGGCGCTCTTGGAGAATCTTGCGGTCGGTGCGCGACGCGCCTCCACGACGCTCGGGGCGGCGCGCGCCGCTCAGGCGGAGTCGATCGTCCTCAGCAGGGCGTCGAGCTCGAACGGCTTGCTGAGCACCTCGCGCGCGTGCGCCGGCATCGGCTGCTTGATGTTCGACGCCGCGGTCATGATGACGACGGGGATCTCCTCCAGCGCGGGGACCGCGCAGAGCTCGTCGCACACCTTCCAGCCGTTCATCTTCGGCATCATCAGGTCGAGCAGGATCACTCCGGGCCGCTCGCCGTCGAGGAGCCGCTCGAGCGCCTCTCGCCCGCTGAAGAAAGGCGTCGCCTCATAACCGAGATCGCGCAGCGTCTCGGCCAGGGTCGTCGCCAGATCCACGTCGTCATCGATGATCAGGACAGACTTGCTCATGTAGGAAGAGGACGTTCGCTGGTGAATGTGGGCCGACGTCGAGGCCGCTCGGCGCGGAGATGCTGCCTCGCTGCCACATCATTGCATGGGCTCCATTGCATTTGCTAGTCGGACGCCGCGCGGCCGCAAGGAGAAACGCGGCAGAGCCAGGCACATGTGCTCGTCTTGCGCGCTTGCCCGGTCGCTTCAGCGGGGAGCACGTCGCGCGCGTGCGTCGACCCGCGGCCTTGCTCTATGCTGTGGCGCCATGCTTGACACGCGGGAGTTGCCGCTCCTCCGGGCCCTCGCGGGCCGGTACCCGACGACCGAGGCCGCGCTCTCGGAGATCGGCCACCTGCGGGCGATCCTGTCGCTCCCGAAGGGGACGGTGCACGTGGTCAGCGACGTCCACGGCGAGCACAGGAAGCTGAAGCACATCATCAACAACGCTTCGGGGAGCCTGCGGCCGCTGGTCGAGCGGGTCTTCGGCGACCGGCTCACGGCGGCCGAGAAGCGCGCGCTGCTCTCGGTCGTCTACTACCCTCGCGAGAGGTATGCCCGCGTCGCGTCCCGCAGCGAGGCGGAGCGGCGGGCCTTCCTGCTCTGGACGCTCGCGCGCGAGGTCGAGGTCATCCGCGAGCTGTCGCTGCGCTACACGCTCCGCCAGGTCGAGGCGGCGTTCCCGGAGGACATGCGGGGCCTGCTCCGCGAGCTCGTCTCGGCGCGCGCCGCCCTCGGCGAGGGCGGCTACCTCGACGCGCTCATCGAGCCGTTCGTGCAGCACGGCCGCGAGATCGAGATCTTGCGCGCCACGGCGCGCGCCATCCGGAACCTGACGGTCTTCGAGCTCGTGGTGGCCGGCGATCTCGGCGATCGCGGTCCCCGGCTCGACAAGGTGATCGAGTACCTGATGCGCCAGCCGCGCGTGCGGGTCGCGTGGGGCAACCACGACGTGAGCTGGATGGGCGCGAGCCTCGGCCAGGAGGCGCTCATCGCCACGGTCGTCCGGCTCTCGCTGCGGTACGGGCGCCTGTCGCAGCTGGAAGAGGGCTTTGGCATCTCCGTGGCGCCGCTCGATCGGCTCGCGCGCACGGCCTACGCCGACGATCCGGCGGAGCGCTTCGCGGTCCGGGGCGAGGGGCTGCGCGACGCCCTCCTGATGGCGCGGATGCAGAAGGCCGCGGCCGTCCTCCAGTTCAAGCTGGAGGGGCAGCTCTGCCGGCGCCGCCCGGAGTACGCGCTCGAGCACCGCTGCCTGCTCCATCGCATCGACGCGCGCGCGGGCACGGTCGCGATCGACGGCGAGGTGTTCCCGCTGCTCGACGCGCGCTTCCCGACGCTCGACCCCGGCGATCCGTACGCGCTGACGCCGGACGAGGCGGCGTGCGTCGCCCTTCTGAAGGAGTCTTTCCTGAGGAGCCCGGCGCTGTCCCGCCAGATGCGCTGGATGGTGCAGCAGGGGACGACATGGCTCAGGCGCGACCGGGCGCTCATCTTCCACGGCTGTGTCCCGGTGGACGGCGAGGGCGAGCTCCTTCCTTTCGTGGTGGACGGCGAGGTTCGCCGCGGCAGGGCCCTGTTCGACGCGCTGGAGCGAACGGTGCGCCGGGCCTTCCGGGCGGGCGCGCAGGAGGACGTCGACATGCTCTGGTATCTCTGGACCGGGCCGCTCTCGCCCATGTTCGGCAAGGACCGGATGACGACGTTCGAGTCGTATTTCGTCGCCGACGAGAGGACGCACAGGGAGACGAAGAACCCTTATTTCCACCTGATCCACGACGCCGCGTTCTGCGGCCGGGTGTGCCGCGAGTTCGGTGTGGACGAGGAGCGCGGGCTCATCGTGAACGGGCACGTGCCGGTCCGGGTCGAGCGGGGGGAGTCGCCGATCAAGGCGTCGCGCCGCGCGGTGACGATCGACGGGGCGTTCTCGGAGGCGTACGGCGACAAGGGGTACACGCTCGTGCTCGAGGCGAGCGGGGCGCGGCTCGCGCAGCACCACCATTTCACGTCGGTCGAGCAGGCTGTCGAGGCGGGGGAGGACATCATCCCCGTGATCTCGGACGTGGAGGTCTACGAGGCCGAGCGCCGGGTGGGAGACACCGAGAAGGGGGAGGAGCTCGAGCGGGAGATCGAGATCCTGGAGCGGCTCATCGAGGCGTATCGAGACGGAGCGCTCCTGGAGCAGCCGAGGTGACGTGAGGCGCGGAGGGGGCCGCCGCGTCTCGCCGGCTCACGGGAGCTGGCCGTCTGTGATCCAGCGCTCGATCAGGAGCTCCTCGTCCTCGGTGATGCACTGGGGGTTGCCGTCGTCCTCCGCGGTGCCGGTGCAGCCGCGGCCAGGCGGCATGTGTCCCGCCTTGATGCGCACGAGGATGCACTCGCCCTTCGTGAGCCCTGCGCAGACGGCGTTGGTCGCGCCCAGCTGCGTGGTCTCGTAGTCGGTCATCCTGAGCCCGCCGCGTGGAGGCTCCCGGGTGGTGTGGCAGGACGCGCAGCGCTGCTCGAGGAGCGACTGCACGTCCTCGGCCCAGGAAAGGAGCTCGGCGGGGCCTCCCCCCGCGCCACCCGCGCCACCCGCGCCGGTGTCGTCGCCACCCGCGCCGCCGGCGCCGACTGCGACAGCGGAGGACTCGCCGCCAGCACCACCAGCGCCAACCGCGGCCGTGGAGGACTCGCCGCCCGCGCCGCCGGAGCCGACTGCGACGGTGGAGGACTCGCCGCCCGAGCCGCCGGAGCCGACTGCGACGGTGGAGGACTCGCCGCCCGAGCCGCCGGAGCCGACTGCGACGGAGGTGGTGGCGGCCGTGGAGGACTCGCCGCCCGAGCCGCCGGAGCCAGCAGCGACGGAGGTGGTGGCGGCCGTGGAGGACTCGCCGCCCGAGCCGCCGGAGCCAGCAGCGACGGAGGTGGTGGCGGCCGTGGAGGACTCGCCGCCCGAGCTGCTGGAGCTCGCCGCGACGCTGGTGGTGGCGGCGGTGGAGGGCTCGCCGCCCGCGCCGCCCGCGCCACCCGTGCCAGGAGCGCCGCCGGTGCCGCCCTCGCCGCCGGTGCCAGGAGCGCCGCCGGTGCCGCCCTCGCCGCCGGTGCCGGGAGCGCCGCCGGTGCCGCCCTCGCCGCCGGTGCCGGGAGCGCCGCCGGTGCCGCCCTCGCCGCCCGTGCCGCTGGTGCTGCCGCCGCCAGTTCCTGCGCGGCTGCTGGTGCTGCCGCCGCCGGCCTCACCGCCTGCGCCGCCTGAGCCAAAGCCGACCTCGTCGTCACCGCACGCGGCGAGCGCGAGGAGCAGCGTACCGGTGGTCATGAAAAGACGAATGGAAGTACGCGGGATAGAGACCATGCGCGGAGAATAGGCGCGTACAGTATCGCGGGTAAATGCTGCCGCACAGACGACACGATTCTATCATTGCTCCCTTGACGGAATATGCTTCCGCTGAATCGCGACGGTGGACGCTCCGGCTCGCCCGCCGGCCCGCGCTGCAGTGAGGCCACGGCTCTGCCCGCTGGCCCCGTCGGCCGCGTCGATCGTGACGCGCCGGCTGGAGTCCTCATTGCCGGTGTACGACCGCGCGAGGGGGGCTCGACGATCTGGAGCTCGCGCGCGGCGTGGTGTCGCGGCTGCATCGTAATCCCCGAGGTGCCACGGCTCATGATAGCTGTTCATCGTCCTTTTCATGATGAAGCGTTGAGCGCCAGCTCCCTCGACACCGACGGAATGCAGGTAATGTCAACTGCTCTGAGCGTCTCTCGTCATCGCGCGGATGCCAGCGCTCCTCCTTGTCTTCCTCGCGCGGTCTCTCGATCCTCGGATCGGAGATGACGTGCTCGACCCCGGTGAGCCCGCATCCATCGATGAGCCCGTCGCGTGCTCGCTCGTGCACGGGTTGTCGCGTTATGCCACGGGTGGATTACCGCGCCGCGCCATCGGGTTTGTATATTGCGGCCCGACTCGGACTATGGTTAACCGGTGGCGTCCCAGGACGCACCGTGTCATCCGGCGCGCCACGAGGCACGCGGGAGGCCAGGCTCGGGCTCATGGCGACGGCGCGGCGGTGACGCTCGCGCGATCACGCGCTCGCGCGGGCGAACCCTCGGTCGCGGCGTGAGGGGGGCTTGCGTGCGGGGGGAGTCATGGATTAGAACGTTCCCTCTCTGTCTTATATTTCTTACACGTCCCGATCGACGCTTTGCTCGACTGTCACGGTTCACCTTAAAGCCCATCCTTCATCTCATCGACAAGAGAGGGGAGCACTCATGCGCCTCACACGGTATGCAACATGGATCATGGCGGCGGCTGTCGTTCTCGCGCCGGCCGCCTGCGGTGACGACACGTCCGACAACGCGACCGGCTCCGGGGCCAGCTCCGGCGCTGGTGCTGGCTCCGGAAGCGGCTCCGGCGCTGGCGCCGGCTCCGGCGCTGGCGCTGGCTCCGGAAGCGGCTCTGGCGCTGGCGCTGGCTCCTCCGGCAGCGGCTCCGGGACCGGAGGCGGCGGCACCGGCGGCAGCGACAGCACCGGCGGCGGCGGCAGCGGCGCCGGGGACAGCGTCGGCCTCTTGCCGTGCGACAATGGCTGGCCCGAGGTGCGGAGCGCGATCGCGCAGGATCCGGCGATCGAGGCGGCCATCACCGAGCTGCTCGGCAAGATGAAGGTGGAGGAGAAGGTCGGCCAGATGGTGCAGGCCGAGATCCAGAAGATCACGCCGGCCGAGGTGAAGCAGTACAACATCGGCTCCGTGCTGAACGGCGGCGGCTCCTGGCCGGGGAAGAACAAGAACGCGACGGCGGCGGACTGGGTGAAGCTCGCCGACGACTTCTACAACGCCTCGGTGGACACCAGCGGTGGCCGCGTGGCCATCCCGATCATCTGGGGCATCGACGCGGTGCACGGGAACAACAACGTCCGCGGCGCCACGCTCTTCCCGCACAACATCGGCCTCGGCGCGGCCCACGACCCCGAGCTGCTCGAGCGCATCGGCGCCGCGACGGCCAAGGAGGTCCTCGCGACCGGGCTCGACTGGACCTTCGCGCCGACGCTCGCGACCGTGCGCGACGACCGCTGGGGCCGCACGTACGAGGGCTACTCCGAGGATCCCGAGATCGTGAACGCCTATGCGGGCCGGGTCGTGCAAGGCATCCAGGGCGCCGCGAACAGCCCTGATCTCCTCGGCGCGACGCGCGTCATCGCGACGGCCAAACACTTCATCGGTGACGGCGGCACGGACAAGGGCGATGACCAGGGGAACAACCTCGCCTCCGACACCGAGCTGTGCACGATCCACGCGCAGGGCTACCTGTCTGCCATCCCGGCGGGCGCGCAGACGGTCATGGCGTCGTACAACAGCATCCGCGGCCAGAAGATGCACGGGAAGGGCGATCTGCTCACCGGGGTGCTGAAGGACAAGCTCCACTTCGACGGGTTCGTCATCGGCGACTGGAACGGTCATGGGCAGGTGTCGGGCTGCACCAACTCCTCGTGCGCCGCCTCGATCAACGCCGGTGTGGACATGATCATGGTCCCGGACGACTGGAAGGCGTTCTACGAGAACACCCTCAGCCAGGTGAAGGGGGGCCAGATCTCGATGGCGCGGGTCGACGACGCCGTGACGCGGATCTTGCGGGTCAAGATGCGGGCGGGGCTCCTCGGCCCGAAGAAGACCAAGCAGGCGCCGTCGAAGCGGATGTTCGCGGGCGATCAATCGGTGCTCGGGCAAGCGGAGCACCGGGCCCTCGCGCGCGAGGCGGTCCGGAAATCTCTTGTCCTCCTCAAGAACGCCGGCGGGGTCCTGCCCCTCGCCGCGTCGGCGAAGGTGCTCGTCGCGGGCAAGTCCGCGGACAGCATCCCGAACCAGGCTGGCGGCTGGTCGCGGACGTGGCAGGGCACCGACGTGACGAACGCCGATTTCCCCGGCGCGACGTCGATCCTCAAGGGGATCCAGGACCTGGTGTCGGCCGGCGGCGGCCAGGCGACGCTGAGCGCCAACGGCTCCGCCGCCAGTTCGGGGAGCTTCGACGCGGCGATCGTGGTGATCGGCGAGACGCCTTATGCCGAGATGTACGGGGACATCCAGCTCGCGACGGACGACACCCCGCACGCGAAGACGCTGGAGCACGCGGTCTTCCACCCCGAGGATCTGCAGGTCCTCCAGGCGATCCGCACGGCCAAGCCGGATCTGCCGATCGTGACGGTCTTTCTGTCGGGCCGTCCGCTCTATGTCAACAAGGAGCTGAACCGCTCGGACGCCTTCGTGGCCGCGTGGCTCCCGGGCTCCGAGGGCGGCGGCGTGGCCGACGTGCTGTTCGGCAAGCAGCAGTTCCAGGGCAAGCTCTCGTTCTCCTGGCCTGCGACCGATTGCCAGCGCGTCAACCGCGGTGAAGACGGCGCGCTGTTCCCGTACGGCTTCGGCCTGACGACGGACAACAAGGATACGCCTGCGGCGCTCCCGGAGGCGTCCACCGCCAGCGGCTGCAACTGAATCCATCCTCCGCGCCGCTGCCGCTCTCGTGAGCGGCGGCGGCATTCGTGAGATTGGCCGAGGACCCAGCCCGCCGCGCAGCGGGCCGGGTCTCCCGCGTCAGCGCGTCAGCGCGCCGCCGCCTCGCGCGGTCGTGAGCACCACCTTGCCCGTGGTCGCGCGGGGCGCGACCGCCTTCATGGCCGCCTTCGCCTCCGCCATCGGCGGCGCAGCGGAGACGAGCGGCTTGATCGCGCCCTGGCCGTAAAGCGCGTAGAGCTCGTCTTGCGCCCTGGTGGCGCGAGATCGCGTCGAAGACCTCGACGCGCTCGATGACGTAGACCACGAACGGCAACCTCGTCACCCACGGGCGGCCAGCTGCCCGGTCGGCCAGGTAGAACTTCGTCGACGGCGCATACGTCGCCGTCGTTGTCCTTCCGAGGTTGGTCGAGATTGAGGTCAAGAGGTGCGGCTTCTTGCTCCCGAGCAGATCGATGTAGCGCACCGCGGGGCGCGCCCCGGGGAGCGAGGAGGCCCACACGAGGCACCCGGTCCCGGAGCCGAGCAGATCGATCACATCGACCAACGCCAGATCGCTCACGTCCGGCAGCTGCGGCAAGATCACCGGCGCAGCCAGCGTGTTGGCGGCGTTGTTCGCATAGAAGCGCACGCCGTCCGGGTGCACGTAGACGATATCGGTCGCCCCCGAGCCGTCCACGTCGGCGAGCCGGATGCGCTTCGGGTTGAAGCGGCCCTCGTGATCGAAGCGCATGCTGCCGCTCATCTGCACCTTGGCGCCGAAGCGGCAATGGCCGAGGTTGGGCCAGTAACACACGTTGCCGTTCCGGATCCGCACGAGGTCCACCAGCCCGTCGCCGCTCATGTCGGCCAGGAAGATGCTCTGCGCCGCTTCGGCGAAGACGAGCGACGGCCCGCGCTCCTCGCCGCTGCACTCTTAGCGACGGCCACCTCGCCGCGTAGGCGCGCCCCTCTGCTACACGCTCGTGACTACACCACATTTATCTCCTCTTCAGCAGGCGTCGCCCCTCATGACGAAGCTTCTGCGTGGGACCAGAATCGGCGAGCGCTGCAAGCGCTCGTGCTACCTTCGGCGAGCGATCGATGAGTTTAGCCCAATCCAGCGCAAGAGAGGCCCAGCGCAGGGACTCGCTCGCAAGACCCGTAGCGACCACATCTTCGAACGGAAATAATTCTATGAACTCCTCCGGTATTCCTTTCGTTCGCAGCCCTTCCAGAAGACGTTGACGCGCCTCCACCGGCGTAACCTCCAGGATTGGTAACAGAAATACGCATTCATGCCCCAGCGGGAACTCGCTCGCGGATCTCTCCCCTATTATGACCCACCAGCCATCCGAAGAGATGCCCAAATCGAGTCGTGCGGTCTCGAGCGATGCGACGGGAGTCAACCGTATCACGGGTCCATTGTTCGGCCCATGCAGAACTCTCCAAGGGATCGACAACTCGGCCAGACTTGCCACGAGCTGACGGTGCCGTTCCGTATCCATCAATTCTCCTACGGTGTGCGTGTGGCTTTCCACGGTGTGTGTGACTTGAGCCCCATGCTTGCTCATGAAGTCGACGAACTGTTGCCGAATCTCGGGGTTCTGGCGCCACCCCTCCCCGTAATGTCCGCTCCACTCATCTGTGACCTTCCGAGCTACCCGGCTCTGCCCGGCTCCCGGAGCGAGTGCTCGCGCCTGCGCCGAACATGGTCGAGTCCCCGCGACTCGAACCGCTCGGCTGCCACCTCAGCGATCCCTCTATAGCCTCAGCAAAATGGCTATCGCTTGACAATCCCGACCCAACTGACGTTGGTGTCTTCGCCTGCTTCATGGACATGGTACAGACGCTTTACTCGACGTCGGCCATCGGTCCGCGGCGTCGAGTTAAGCGGCCGCTGGCGTGGGCTCCCGCAACATCCGGTGCCTCGGGACAGGCAGTCGGTGAGACAATCACATGGACTCAGCCCTTGTGGGCGTCGATGCCGATTTTCACCGCTGTCACTGGCTGCAATCCGCGCCAGCTCCTGGATCGAACGTGGCGACTATTCTCTGCAGATTCACAACAACCTGAGTCCTGGAATGAAGACGTTCACACAACCTCTCCGCAACGAACACAACAACACTCTCATACATCCGATCGTAACTGGAGAGGCGCATCCCAGAGTCGAACGCCACCAATTTCAATTGGTACATATACTCAGAAAACTTAATTCCACAATCATCGTCCAGGCCGTGATCTCCAAACAACACAACCTCAGTATCAAGGAGCCTGCCACGGTAGAGAACCCCAACATCGATCTCTTCTTTCACGAGAGAGCAGCCGAGAATCTCGGTGAGAGCGCTGAGGAGCACCCCTTCATCGCCGCAAAAATCAACGAACACACTCATCGGCCTGGGCATGGTCACCTCGGAGTCCATCTGAAGAAATACCCATCACCAATCATCGTGAGACCGTCAAGCCTGCCCCGTGAGATACCCAGGGCTTTCGCTGCGCCCTTCTCTGCCGCTTCCTTGGTGAGTCCGGTACCACGTGCATCTATGATAATCTCACGTGCCTGACCCCCGCCGCGAATGGAGTCATTCACGACGTTCTTCACAGTACCCGGGACTGCCCCTGGGTCCAGCGTCTTGAACTCGTGCATGAGGCCATCAACGTACGCGTCACCCTGCCGTCCTGCGCCGGGAACACCCTCCTGCGGGTTCTTGCGTACTTTTCTGCCGAAGGCCTCGAGATACTCCGCAATAGCTCTTTCCCCATCATCGGTGAAGCTGGCCGCTCCTCCTTTCGCGGTCGCGGTACCTCCCGTGCTTTGGAGCATCGAGCTGCTCGCCACATCGTCCAGAGAGGCTCCGACTGGCGCCAGCTTTGGTCCGAGCGCTGAAACAGCGCTTGTTACCTCTGTTCGAATCGCCTGACCAAGCTCCGACCCCACCCTGCTCGCGGGCCCTGAGGTCGCGGTGGACAGGAGACCGCCGACCACCTCACCAGCGGCCTGATAGTCTTTTGCAGTCCCGGCGCCATGTACTAGCCGATCGACGCTCGCCGTGATCTCATCCCAGTGAGAGATGACACCATGAATGGCAAACGGCAAGAGAACAACGCCAACGGTGGCCGCCGCGACGCCCACGCTCACGCCCGCGAGGCCTGCGCCTACGCCGATCGCTGCATTCACGAGAATGCCGGATGCCAAGCCCTCTGCAGCACCCTTTGCAAAGGCCCCAACTGCCTCGGCCGTGGTTGCGGCTGGAGCCGTGGTTGCGACGGGAGAAGACGTGCTGGTCAGCGGAGGCGGATTGGCCTTGCGAGGAGGCTTGCGGGACGCCACCGGTACGGGTGCAGGCTCGGGTTTCACTGGCTCAGCAGCTCCCGGCTCCTCGAACCTGATGGGCGCGTCGGAAACCAGAACGGTCTGTCCGCCCGCAGATGGATGCTTGAACTGAACGACACCGCTAGGTGCGTCACTTCGCAACGGATCCTCTGCGTTCGTTCCCCGAGGATCGACTAGCCGAACCGGATCCCCCCGCACATAGGCGTACAAACTCGGCCCATCCGCGAACCCCGCCGGATCCGCGCTCGTCCACCTCCCCAGCCACGGCGCGTAGTACCGCGCCCCTTGATAGTACAGCCCCGTCTCCTCGTCCTTCTCCTTCCCCGTGTACCGGTACCGCTTCCGGCTCACCTCCGCGGCGCTACTAGCCGACCAGTACGCCGTCGTCCCGTAGGGGTGGTACTCCTCGTATCCGATCACGAGCCCTGCCCCGTCGACCTCCAGCGAGGCCGACCCGAGGTGGTTGTCGAGCTGGTAGCGGACCCGCGGCGTCACCGTGAACGGCCCCGAGGTGTCCACCGTCTTCGTCTCCACCATCGCCACCCGCCGCGCGCCATCCATCACGTGCAGTGTCTGCCGCTCCAGCACCAGCCCCGAGCTGTTGCGCCTCCGGTACACCTCGTAGCCGCCGAGGTAGATGCGCTCCTCCACCAGCCCGCTGTGCTCCCACACCTTGCGCACGCGCTGCCCCGTCGCGCTGTAGGTGTAGTAAACCACCCCGCCGCCGTCGAGGTCCGTGCTCCGCACCTGGTCGTTCTCGTCCCAGGTCAGCGCCGTGATGTGCGGCATCGACGTCATGTTGCCGTGCGCGTCATGCGCATAGGTGCGGAACGGCCCGTTCTCCGGGTCCCCGGTCGTGCTCGTCAGCCGGTTGTTCGCTGTCTCCTCGTACGCATACCACCGCGTCCAGCTTCCCGTGCCCGCCTGGTGCACCATCCTCCGCAAGTTGCCCACCGCATCGTAGACATACTGCTCCGTATAGTTCCTCAGCGCCTGCGCGTCGTTCGCGTGCGGCAGCGACTGGATCGGCAGGTCGTTCTGGTCACGCGGCGCATCCGACAGCCCGCCCGCATGCTCCCGACCCGTCGCCTCGATCAGCCGGTAGACCGCGTCGTACACGTACTGCGCGCTCGGTGATACCACCGCGTTGTTGAAGAACACCGTCTGCTGCGCGCTGTCCCCGATCTCCACGATGTTCCCGACCGGGTCGTACACATACGTGAGGTTCTGCAGCACCGCGCTGTCCGAGCTCCGCGTCGTCTTCAGGCGCGCAAGCCGAAACGTCAGCGGGTCATACGTGTACGCCGTGAATGTGCCGTTGCCGTACTCGATCCGCTCGCGCTGCCCCTTCGCGTCGTAATCGATGTTGTCGACGAACGTCGTCCACACACCTCGAACCCGCGCCTCGACCCGCTCTAGCAGCCCCGCCTCGTTGTACGTCGGCTTGACCTCGCTCGCGTCCGGCGCCGTCACGCTCGTCGGCCGGTTCAGCGCGTCGTACACCGTCTGCGTCCCGAAGCTCTCGGTCTCCAGCAGCGGGTCAGCCGCCGTCGCGATGGCAGCCACATCCGTCAGCGCCGACAGCACCGACCAATCGTCCTCCGCGTGCACGTCGCCACGCAGCCGGCGCGACGCCTGCAGCATGTTCCCCTTGAAGTCGTACGCCTGGCTCGTCACCACGCCCGCGCCATCATACACCTGGTACAGCCTGCCGCGCAGGTTCAGCGCCGTCGCCTGCGGATGCGCTTCGCCGTAGACGTAACGGCGCGCCAGCCGCTCGCTGCCCGAGCCCAGCTGCACCTGCTCGTGCGTCGGCCGGCGCAGCCCATCGTACGACGAGCGGTAGACGAACCCTCGCCCGTTCCAGGCCCGCAGCCGCTGTCCGGTCGCGCCCGCCAGCATCCACCGCTCGCCGCTGTCGTTGCTCTTCTGATAGAGCAGCTGCCCACGTAGCCCGAAGCGATGCTGCATCGCCAGGTTGTCGCGCGCGTCGGTGATCGAGAGCGGCTGCCCCTCGATATCGAGCGTGGTCTGCGTGACATACGGCCCCTCAGCACCGTTGTCCGCCACGGCGCGGAACACCCGCCCCAGCGCGTCCAGGTGGCTCACCGCCGGGGTACCGGCGTGCGCGGCCGCCAGGTTGGCCGCGCGGCGCTCCGGGTCGCCCGCCGGCAAGGCCTGGCGCCCCGTGTACCACGCGCTCTCCAGCACCGTGTCATTCGGATCGTGCGACGTCTGCTTCCAGGCGTCGAACACCACCCGGGAGAACGTGCCGTTCGGCAGGTCGGTCCGGATGAGCCGGCCGAGCGGATCGTACCGCAGGATCGGCGTGACCCCCGACTCCACGAGCTCCGTTTCGTCCTCGTATTCGTTCGTCGCGCTGAAGAACGGCTCGTACTGCTTGACCGGATTGCCCTTGTTGTCCAGCACCGTGCGCCCGGTGCCGACCCAGCGCGACGTCGTGTGCGAAAAGACCAGGTCGCCCTGCGCGTCATGCACCAGCACGCCGTTCGCGTCGCGCTCGGGCGCGAGCCCCGGCTCCGCCTTCACCTTGCGCAGCACCTCGTTGCCCGAGCCGTCGGAGTAGCTGTACGTGACCAGCCAGCGCGTGTTGCTCGCGCCGTGCTGCTCGCGGGCGCGGGCGCGCACCACGCTCGGCTTGCCGGTGAGCCGGAATCGCTCCAGATCGTACGCGAACGTCGCCGTCGGGTCGGCGGGCGTGTCGCCCTCGCCGGCCCCCGGCTTGCCCATCACCGCCAGCAGCGTGACCCTCCCCAGCGCGTCGAAGCGCACCTCGCTCACATTGCCGTTCGCGTCCGTCAGCTTCAATGGGGCGAGCACACGGTAGTCGGGGACGGCTTCCACGACATTGCTCAGCGGATCCGTCACCGCCGTCACGAGCAGGCAATACGGGTCGTAGGCGACCTGCGACGCATTGCCGAACGGATCGACGAACGTCGTCGGCAAGTAGAAGTGGGCCGCCGAAGGCACCGCCCGCCCCGAGGACACCCAGTAGTCCGGATCGTCCGGGAGCTGGACATAACCCCCCTCCGCGAGCATGCCGCTCGTGACGCGGGTCCCGAACACGGACGTGATCAGCGAAGGCGTGAGGACCTTGGCGAAGCTCTCGTAAACGAGCGCCCTGCCCCCGACCTCGCCGAACGGCAGCGGCCCCGTGAGATCGTCGCTCCAGTACGTCATGCGCATGTGCTGCAACAGGCGCTTCTGGAAGCCCCCGCTCGGCGTCCCGTCGTACGCGAGCGTCGGCACGTCCTCCGCCGCGGCCGCCGCGTCGAAGACTGCCTGGAACCCGAGCACCCCCTCCGAGCCGAGCGGCAGGCCGTGCAGCTCGTAGGTTCGCGTCTCGGTCGGGACCCCGATCCGATAAGCACCCTCCTCGTCCGGGACCAGGTGTTTCACCGTGTTCTCCGTCAGCGTCGCCTTCCCCTGCTCCTGCTCGGGGAACTCCGCCCACGCCGCCCGCCGGCGATACCCGATCTGCGCCGCCTGCATGACCACGCCGTAATCGTCGACCTTCAGCGTGAGCGCGTGCGTCACCCGCGGATCGCTCTCGCTGCGCTCGTAATGGTACTCGATCGCCTCGCGCGGATGAGCCAAGAACACCGCGTGCGCATTGCCCACCGCGGGCTGGAGGCGCCGCATCGCGTAGCTGTGCTCCTTGACGACGTACGGACGCGGCTCCTCCGCCGACCCGTCGAGCGCATAGATCTCCTGGCGGAGGGGCCGCCCCTTGAGCGCCCGGCACGCCTCGCGCATCTCGACGGCGCCGAGATCCTCGCGAAGCAGCGTGTCCGCCAGGCGGACCGCCGCCGCGTCACCGGCGTAATATTCGCTCTCGTACTGCGCCGAGATCTTCGCCCCCTCGATCCAGGCGCCGGTATGGAACCACGTCTTCGTGAGCACCGGCGGCAGGTGCAGCTCGGGATCGGCGTTGGCCGCGGGCGGCGCGAAGCCAGCCCCGCTGAACGCCGAGAACGACTCGGTGTCCCGCTGCTCCACCATGCCGAAGCCGCGCATCTCCCGCTCTACCCCGTCGTAGTCGCCGTGGTGGTATGCATACGTGGTGACGAAGCGGTGGCGCGAGATCGCGTCGAAGACCTCGACGCGCTCGATGACATGGACCACGAACGGCAACCTCGTCACCCACGGGCGGCTGGCCGCCCGGTCGGCCAGGTAGAACTTCGTCGACGGAGCGTAGGTCACCGTCGTGGTCCTTCCGAGGTTGTTCTTCACCGAGGTCAAGAGATACGGCTTCTTGCTGCCGAGCAGATCAATGTACCGCAGCGGCGCCCTCGCGGAGCCTGGCAGCAGGCTCCACCCCACGACGCACCCCGTCCCGGTACCGAGCAGATCGAGCGCGACGACCGATGAGGCCTCGTCAGCATCCACGAGCGCCGGGACCTGAGCCGGGGCCGCCAGGGCATTGCCCGCCTCGTTCCCGTAGATGCGCACCCCTTCGCGGTGCAGGTACAGGATATCGACTGTCCCCGACCCGTCGACGTCCGCGAGCCGGATCCGGCGCGGGTCGAACTGGTCGGGATGGTCGAACCAGGGCGCCCTCGCCATCTCCACCTTCGCCCCGAACCGGCCATACCCGAGGTTCGGCCAGTAGCAGACGCTGCCGTTGCGGACGCGGACGAGATCGGTGAGCCCATCGCCGCTCATATCGGCGAGGAACATCGTCTGCCTGCGGTCGGCGAAGACCAGCGCCGGTCCCTTCTCCCCGTCGCGCGGGGCCTGCAGCGTGATGGGCTTGTCGAAACCACCCTTCGCCAGCGATGGGTACCAGACCAGCACCTCGCCGCGCGCGAGGAGGATATCCTCGTGCCCGTCGCCGTTCAGGTCGATGAGCTGCAGATCGGGATCTGCCCAGTCGAGCACCGGCTGCGCGGCGAACGGCCGGAACGGGGCCCATGTGCCCCCCTCGGTGCGGTCGAAATAGCCCGCCACCGGCCGCTCGAAGAAGACCATCTCCTTCTGGCCGTCGCCGTCGAGGTCCATCACTTGCAGACCGCCGCGGCTCAGCGATGGCCGGGTCGGCAAGGGAAGCGCTGGTCCGAGCGAACCGCCGCCCAGGTTGCGCTTGTAGAGCAGCGCCTCGTCCCGGCGCACGAGCAGCCCGGGAAGCGCCTCGCCGTCGAGGTCGACCCACTGGTGCGCGCCCTCCAGCGCACCGGCGATGTCCGCCGCGCTGCCCCTGTCCAGCTCCTTGATCTCGGTATGGAGCTCCGGCAGCGAGTAACCGAGATCGAGCGGCGGATACGACGACCTCGTGTACGTGAGCGTCTCTGCGTTGCGGAGGTACCCCGCGTGCGTCACCGACGCGAGGCGGGTGAGCACCGGGCTGTCCTCGTACGCGAAATCCGTCGATCTCACCAGGCAAGGCGCGGGCCCGAGCTCGGCCATGTCGTGGAACATCAGCACGCGCCGGCACAGCCGGTAGGTGCGAATCTCGAAGCCGGCGCAGTAGGTTGAGAACGCGTCCTGCCTGCAAGGCCAGGCGTTCACCTCCTCGACGGCCGGCGCCGCCGTGTCGTGCTCGCCGTAGTCGAAGACCACCTCGAAGAGCATCGACGAAGCGTCTCCCGGGGCCACGTTTCCGTAGCGGATCCGTTTGAGGTAGCGGTTCACGATCGCCGACAGCCCCGCGTGCCGGTGCGCCTCGTGCGGCTCGGCGCGCGTCACGCCTGCGAGATCCTCGGCCTTGTACTCGTACGCGATCACGTTGCCCCGGTCGTCGCGCGTCTCCTCCAGGAGCCACGAGAAGACGCGCTGCGGCGCGTTCGGATCGGCGATCCGCGCGCCCTCCGAGCGCCCGAAGATGCTCGTGAGGTTGTCGCGGGTCGTCACCCTCCAGTACATCGCGCCGGTGGTCCGGTGGCGGCGCCGCTCGATGCGCGCGAACTCCCCTTCGATGCGCGGCCGGTAACGTTCCACGACCTCGTCACCGTCGTCAGAACGTTGGAGCGAGCCGTCCTCGCGCAGCGCCGGCACCAGGTCCTCGGCACCGGAGAGCACGAACACGTCCGACTCGTACGCATCCTCGTAGCGCGGCAGCCCTTTCTCGGTCTTGCGGGTGATCTGCGGCACGGACAGCCGCCACCCGACGCCGAAGGGGCCGTTACCAGCGCTCGAGTCGTACTCGAGCGACAGCTCCGGATGGAACCCGGCGCGGCCAGGGCTCGTGGCGATCGGCACCTGGACCGTGCCGGTGCCCGTCGCGGCACTGACCGAGAATTTCTCGCCGATGCCCCGGATCGCGCCGCCGCCCTTCGGGAGTGTTGACGCTCAGGCTGGCTGATGGTCCGCCGAGCAAGCTGCTTGATGGCCATCGCGGGCGTGCACGGTTGCGGTCAAGGAGAGCGATGGCCATCGCTCGGACGCGCGCCGCAGGGCAGCTCGCAATGGCCATCATGGTTGGTGGCCGTCGGCGCCGGCGAGGTGTCCCTTTACCAGCGCCGAGGTGGCGCCCGTCGTGTGGGTCAGCGTCAGCTGCCGTCCGTCCCCAGGTCGCCGACGATGCGCGCCATCACGTCACGCTCGACGAGTTTCTTCTTCCGTCGCGCCGCCTCGCGCAGCGCGGCGGTGGCCATGCGGTCGATCTCGCGCAGGCTCGAGCCAGCCGCCTCGTGGAGCAGCGTCAGAGCGTCCGCGGTGAAGACGTCGCGATCGGCGCCGGCACGGCTCATCCGGAGCCGCACGTACTCTCCGGTATCGTCGGGGACCATCGCACCAATGGACAGACGCCGCTCGATGCGGGAATATAGCGAGCGGTTTTTGCGCAGCTCAAGCCGGTCTTGGAGGTCAGAGAGCCCTACCAGGATCAGCGACAACAGGGCGCGGCTGTCCCATTCGTAGTTGAGCAAGATGTGGAGATGATCGAGCGTGTCTTGGTGGAGCAGGTGCGCTTCGTCCAGCAGGAAAACCGGGTGGATGCGCTCGCGGCCGAGGGTCTCGATATGCGCGCTGACAGCGTAGAATACGGCCGCCGCGGTCGCAGCGGGGTTGAGGCCGAGGGCATGGCAGAGCTGGCGATAGAAGTCGCGGCGGCCCAGCGTGGCGTTGTGGCAGTAGGTCAGCCGGAAGCCGGCCTGCGGCAATCGATGACGCACGGCCCGTAGCACACACGTCTTGCCGGCACCGGGCTCGCCGACCAGCAGCACTTGGGCGTGCTCGTGCACGGCCTCGCACACCTCCTCGACGAGCTGCTCCTTCGAGGGCGGCAGCCACAGCTCGCCGTCCTGGATCTCCTTGGAGAAGGGTGCGGCGGAGAGGGTGAAGAAGCGGACGTAGGACTCGCTCACGTCTCTCCTCCGCGCTCGCTCGTGTCAGCGCCAGTGCCTATCGAGCGGCCGAGCGTCCGCGCGGGGTTGAAGTCCACGGGGCGAGTCGGCTTGTTCACCGCAGGCCCGCCGCACGGCAGCCGCTTTCGGCGCGCGTTGCGCTGCGGGTCGACCGGATGCAGCACCAAGCGCTTGCCCTCGTGCTCGACCCACGGCGGCTCGTCGGGCGCGACGAAGCATCGGGCGACGGAGACGATCTGGCCGGCGAGGTAGCCTTGATCGAGCTGCCAGGCGACGCCGTCGACAGAGACGATGTTGTCGCCCGAGACGCGGCGCCGGGTGCGCTCGGTGAGCGCGACGCGCAGCGCCCTTTCGTCGACGCCGCCCTCGGCGGCGGGGCGGGCCGCGTAGACCTTCGCCGGGGTCTGGCCGAGCAGGCCCCCGTGCGGCGCCGGGTGGTAACGCCTGTCGAGGAAGGCGCGGAGCGTCGTGTTGATGTCCACGAGCGACGCCAAGGCGCCGAGATAGGTAAGGCACCCTTCGCGCAGCGTGCGCCAGAAACGCTCCATCTTGCCACGCGCCTCTGGGTCGTACGGCTTTGCGTGCAGGAGCGTGATGCCGAGCCGCGCGCACGCGGTTTTGAGGATGTCGCCGCGGTAGGTGGAGCCGTTGTCGAGATAGAGCGCGTCGGGCTTGCCGTGGCGGCGCAGGGCGTCGACGGTCATGGCGAGCATGTCGACCTCCTTCTCGGTCGTGTGCGCCTCGAGGGCCACGACGTAACGAGAGGCGTCGTCGAGCAGCCCGTGGATGCGGAGCGGCATGGCTTTGCCGCCGACGGTGCAGCCGGTCACGTGGCAGACATCGCCGTGCCAGAGCGCGCCGGGGCGCTCGGCTTGCCAGCGCAGCCGCGTCTTCGGCTCTCCCTCGGCGCGCGCGGCGCGGCGGCGAAGGCCGTGCGCCGCGTACAGTCGCCGTACGGTGGGCTCGGAGATCTGGGTGGCTTCGAGTCGCCCCTCGTCCACAAGCGTCTTGAGGATGAGCGGCACCGAGGCGTCGGGATGCTCGCGCCGAATGTCGAGCAGCAGCGTACGCAGCTCCTCCGACAGGTCCTGCGCGAAGCCGCGATCGCTGCGTGGCTGTGGGCGCAGGCCGTCGAGGCCAGCGGAGCGATACGCGTACAGCCAGCGCTCGAGCGTGGGCACCGAGTAGGTGCGGGTGCTGTGCGCGCCCGGCGGTCGAAACCGCTGCTCGCTCAGCGCACGCAGCGCTGCGGCGAGCTGGCCGTGAGTGAGTACGCGGTGCATGAGAGGGCCGATGACCGTGGCGCGATAGATCGCGACGGTCTCGGCGTGGTCGGCGGGGCCGAGGGCCATTCGGACAGGTCCTTTCTGCGCCTTGCTGGCGCGCGGTCCTTGTCCGGGATCGGCGGCGTTTTTGGCAGGGATCCTCTCAGGTGGGCTGTACGATCGGGGCTCCTCGGGGGCAAAGGCCCTCACGCCGCATGCGCGGCGCCGAAGAAGGCGCGCTGCTCGATCGGCAGCGCCCGGGTCGTCGGGTCCGCGGTTGCCGCGAGCGATGTCGCGACGGCGGCTGCCCTCTTTCGGAGCGAGGCGGACGGGCCTGGGTCGGGGGCGTCCGAAAACAGACGTCGCTGCGCGACGTCGCGCGCCCACCGACGCAGCGTGGCCCAGCCGGCGACGGCGCTGTCGCCGAGGATCTTCGCTGGGCCCACGCGCCGACGGACCTCGGCCGCCGTCGCGAGCGCCAGGCCCCAGAGCGCGAGGGCGAAGCCGATCGCGGCGGCGCTGTATACGCGAAGGCCGAGCACTCCGCGAGGAACGACGAGCAGCACAGCGCGGCAACTGAGGCAGCGGTAGCGGCGAGCTGTCACCGAGAGCACCTCGGGGCGTTGGTCCGGGCTGGTGGGGCCCCAGACCTGCCGCTCGCGCCTGCCGTGGCCTTGGAGCCGGATGGCGCCGCCCAGCGGACAGCTCGCAGCGCCGCAGACGGGGCAACGCGCAGGCCGCGCTTCGACGACCGTGGGCGGCTGCTGCTGCCAGCGCTTGATGTCGATGGCGCTCTGGATAACACTGCGACCGCTTCGATTCCTGGGCACAAGAACCGGAGCACGACGAGGAGGCTGTCCGCCAAGATCAGGTCTCCTCGTCGCCTATTTTGTGGCCGGCACCGCGCCGCTGCTCCGCTCCTGCGGTCGGCCTAACCCGTCGTGAGGCGGGCGTGGGAGCGACGAGGGGTGGTAATTTTTGACCGATGGACGGAAGTCGGGCGCCCGCGAGGGAAGGGCTTGTTTGAACCGACGCAACCGTGCTCAGAGGGAACGGAGATGAGAATCTTGAGAGGCCGGAGGTAATGCGTCGTGTGTCGCGGCGCTCCGGAGTCGTCGTCCCGGGCTGCGTACGCGGAGCGAGCATCCTCCTTGATGGCCAGCCTCGTTGGGCAGAACCCCTCACCATCAAGCAGCACGCTCGATGCGGTGCGCTGCCGCATCGATGAGAGGGCGCGGTAATAGGGAGGGACGGGGCGGGCGGGGCCACGGGCTTCAGAGCGCGCGCACTGGCCTCCTGCGCGCCTGAGCTTTTGGGCGCAGCGGCTGCGCCGGGCTTTGTCTGCGGATCGCGCTCGGGATCTCGAGGGCTCATGGTCACACGCTCCCCGGAGCTACCGTGTAGTGGACGATCAGCGCGATGTCGTCGATCTTGGCGGCAGGCGCCGCCGGAGCGGCGCCCGGCGCCGACAGCACCCAGGTCCCTGTCCTCGCGCCAGAACAAGGCTTCTCGCTACGGACCAGACCCGTGCTGCCGAGCGGAAGCTCGAGGTCGATGGCCGCGAGGTTCCCGGGGGACGGCATCAGCTGCATGTCGAACGAGAGCGTTTTACCGGGCTTGAGCTTGACGTAGACCTCTACCCGCGCGATCTCGATCTCCCTGTTCCGGAGCTGGAACGGAAACCGCTCGGGCCCCAGGGCGAGCTCGAGGGAGTGATCCCCGGCCTCGTCCAGGAAGCCCTGCCAGCCGGCGGAGAACTCCTGGCGCAGGCTGAACATCCGCGCGAGCGGCGTGTCCTCTGCGCCCTCGAGCCATTCGTCGCGCGCGGCGCGCGCCGCGTTGCGCAGCGGGACGCCCCCGTCGCGCGCCGTGTAGCGCAGGTGAATGACCACGTCGGAGAGGGTGTCCATGTCGAACGCCTGATCGTCGTGCGGTATCTCCAGGCGCCACGTGGACTCGGCGCCGGCGCCCTCGAAGGGCAGGTAGCGCTCGTCGCGGAAGTTGAGCTCGAACATCCCGCTGTCGTTGTCCGCGTGGCTGGTCGCGATCGACTGGACCGGCGTGAACCCTTGCGCGACGTGGGTCTCCGGCTGCGCCGCGTAGTCGCCCGCCGCGTCCGGGTTGAAGCGCACCTTGCTCGACTCGAGCCTGAGCGTGCAATTGACTGCCGTGTACGGCCCGGTGACGCACGGCAAGCTCAGGCTGACGCTCTTGAGGCGACGCATGTAGTGGCCCGGATAATCCATGTCGAACAGCGCCTCCGGGAGCGTGATGACGCACGAGCCGGTCGACTTCAGGGTCATGAGCGCGACCGGATCGTGCAGGAGCAGCGACACGTGCTTCGTGATCTCGAGCTCGCGACGATCGTGCTCCAGGTACGCGAGCTCCAGGCGCTTGAGGTCGAGGCTCAGGCGGTCGCCGGCCAGCAAGCCCTGGCGCAGGTTGTCCCAGTGGCCGAGCTGGATGTACGACGACGAGCTCACGCCGCGCTCGAAGCGGAACGCCTTCTCCGCGCGCTTGGCCGTGTCGTAGGCCAGCTGGAACGCCTGGCTGTACACCGCGGCGACCTGCCCGGCCATCCAGTCGTAGAGCTCGTCGCGCGTGAACTTGTCGCGCAGGTAGGCGTGCGCCTCGCGGGCGTGCTCGATCTGGAGGTCGTGCGCCGCGAGCTCCTTCTCGCTGATCGCCACGCGCAGCTCGGCGGCGGCGATCTGCCGGTCGATCTGCGCGAGCTCGCGGGCCGCGAGCTCCTCCTGCAGCTTCCACTCGTCCCAGCGCCGCTGGTAACCGCCCATCGTGGCGCTGGCCATGGCCGCCTCGCGCAGGAGCGTGACGGCGATGGACGCCGCCTTGGCGCCAGCCTCCGATGACGCGCCCAGCTTGCTGCCGTCCAGCGTCGTGGTGAGGGTGACGGGGCTGGAGATGCCGGCCGCGCCCGCCGTCACGGTGGGCAGCACGTGCGCGGCGGCCGCGCCGGCCATCATCACCTCGGTGATCGCCTGCGTCACCGCGGCCGCCCCGCTCAAGGTCAGATGACCGCTCTCCCACAGGTTCATGTACTCCACGTCGCGGTAGAACGCGTGGCGCTGGCTGACCACCTCGCGCGCCGCGCGCGACGCCGCGAGCCCCTCGCGCGCCTCGGTCACCTGTTGCTCCTTCACCTGCCGCAGGGTGTCGAGCAGCTGGACCTCGTGCCCGGCGCGGAGCGCCGCGAGCGCCTCCGCGTCGCGCTTCTCGCGCGCGGCGAGCAGCGACGCTCCGAGGGACTTGACCTCTGCGCACAGCTCGCTCGCCCGCCGCAGCAGCACCTCGAAGCGGTGGTGCGGCGCCGGGGTGCTGACGTCGTTGATCACGGTCGTGATGTCCACCCCAGCCGCCGCCGCCTGCACGAGCAGCGCCGGATCGATGGGCGGCTCGAAGAGCGGCAGCTGCCGCTCGATCCCGTCGATGTTCATGCAGTGGCGGATCTTGAACAGGCGATCCGCGACCGTGTCCCAGTAGCCGAGGAGCTTGTCGTTCGGCGGCACGCAGAAGTAGAGCATGGTCGGCAGGATCATCGCCTCGACCTCCTCGCCCCCGGCGCCGGCGAGCGGCTTGACGAACGACTCGATCTCGACGGCCGCGTTCGAGAACGCGTCGAGCAGCGGCTCGATCTCGCGGTAGGTCTTGGGAGCGGCGCTCGCCCGCGGCGGGATCATCCGCGGGCGCGGACCGAGCATGTCGGCCGCGAGCACGTAGAGCTGCGTCGCCTCGTTGATCGACTCGATGGTGTCACGGCGGAAGAGGTGGTCGGCCCACCGTATCAGGTTGTTGATGTACTTCATCATGACCGTCTTCTGGTACGCGACGAGCCGCATCCGGGCGATCAGGTGCGGGTTGAAGGGGTCGCGCTGCCACGCATCGATCTGCCGCGCGAGCTCCTCGGAATGCTCGTTGTCCCCCTCGATCTCCTGGACCAGCGTCTCGATGGAGTTCGCCTGCATGCTCTCGTAGAACGGGCGGAGCTTCCAGAACCGCGCCGGCGCCGGATCCTTCGAGCCGGTGGTCGGATCGAAGATGGTGTGGAACCAGCGCTGCGCCTCCTCGAAGCGCTGATTCTCGCTCAGGCGATCGGCGATGAGCAGCGGCGCGTGGAAGAAGAGCTCCCAGTTGTAGGCGGAGTAAGCGCCGTCCGAGCGGAAGTCGATCTCGTCGATGGGCTGGCCAACCACCGCCTTGGTCGGGCTGTACGTGCCGCTGAAGAAGGAGCGGCTCGTGAGCTGCAGCGGCGGCGAGCTCAGCGACCAGTTGAGCAGACCGTCCAGGACCCCGTGGCGGCGCAGCCGGCGGATCATCTCGCAGACGTAAGGATGCTGGGACGTCTCGAAGCGCAGGTGGTGGCGCGGCAAGATCTGGGGGTTCGGTATGGCCTGTTCGGGGCGATTCGCCCAGCCCTCCACCTCGAGGCGCCCGGTCGAGGTGAGGTTCGAGCCGTCGGTCCATACCGTCGCGTACATGCCGGGGTGGGCCAGCTGGGGCTGGTGCAATGGCGGCGCGCTCTCGGGCAGGGGCGTGACGAGGAAGCTGCGGGTGCCGTCCTCGTAGAAGAAAGGGGCGTCTGCGAGGAAGTCCTCGTTGGTGGGCGGTACGACGAGCCGGAAGGCGCCCGGTGTCTTCCCGAGCGTGACGAGCACCTCGCCGCCCGTGCCGAGCTCCTTGGTCTTCCCCGGCTTGAGCGCCCCGGCGGGCACATACAGTCGGCCGTTGTTCTCGATCGAGGTCGACTCGACGAGAGCCATGCGGTCCTGCGTCGCCCGGCCAGGATGCCGCCGGACGAACGTGCGGGACTGAGAGGTGTAGTCGTTCAGCCGCCAGCTCCCGTTGCAGCCGGAGCTCAAGAACTCGCCGCGCAGGTAGCTCACGGTCAAGGTGGGCTCGATGGCGTAGTGCCCGCTCAGCGACTCCAGGCATTCCACCACGAGTTCGGTGGACTTCTGGAGCGGGGCTTGCCGCGAGGCGGCCCGGAAATAGAGCGATGCGCCGAGGGGCTGCGACGGATTCCAATTGATTACGCGGAGCGGCGGCGCGTCCACGACGCGCCGCGCTGTCCACTTCCCATCGTCGTACTCGCTGTACGCGAGCTTGACCTGGACATCGGTGCTGGGCGGCGTGCCGTTCTGGTTGGTGCCCTGATTGTCCCTCGGGACCTCCTCGAGCATGGCCCAGAAGAGCAGCAGTCGGTCCTCGTGGATGACCGGGAACAGGTGCTCGCTCTGGATGTCGAGCTCGATCTTCTCCCACGGCGTCCAGCCCGCGCCGCGGACGCGGCGTCGATAGAAATGGCTGTGCGGCGTGCCGCGGGTGCGGGCGAAGACGTGCAGCACGTCGGCGGCGGAGGAGGCCCCCAGGACGTTCCTGTGCTTCTGCTCGGGCAGGACCGCCATCACCTGGAGCCGCGCGACCTGATCGAGCTTCTCCAGGTAGCCCCGGAACGCGCGCTCGACGCTGCGCTCGTCGAGGTCGCTCTGCAAGAGCTCGTTCTCGAGCGCCTTGAAGAATGGCGTCTTGTCGTCGCGCAGCTCGGGCTCGATCCAGTTCTCTGGATACAGGAAGACCTTCCGGTTGGCCTCCCACACCCGGTAGCTCTTGAGCCACTTCCACTCGCGGGCCGCCTCGTCGTCGAGGACGACGTCGGGCTCCAGCTTTAGGAAGGCGCGCTGGACGAAGAGCTGGACCGAGCCGATCGCCTGCTTGATGCGCGAGGTGAGCTGGCACGGGCCCATCTCGACGTCGACGAGGAGCTCGGCGAAGAGCTGGTTCGAGCTCGCATAGCCCTGCTTCCAGATCAGGAACTCGACGAGCGCCCCGCGCTGGCGCTCGCGCAGCGCGTCCCGCAGCGGCCGCGCTACGGCGGACCACGCCTCCTCGCTGTACTTGGCCTTGACCGCATTGCGGATGCCAGCGGCCGTCGCACGCGCGCCGGCGGCCGTGTCGTCGGCCACGGCCCAGGGCTGCACCTGCGCGGCGGACATGCCGAGGCGCTTGAGGAGGGCGCTCGCGTCGGCGAGCCGCACCAGCTGCTGATCGAGGCCGAGCCCCGCGAACGCTGCCGTGAACCACCCGCCAGTCCCCGCGAGCGACGAGAGGTCCTCCTGCGGCCAGCCTGTCCGCCCGGCGATCTCGGCGAGCAGATCGAGCGGCTGTCCCTCTGCGTTCACGCCCGCCGCGCGCATGCGGAAGAGGTCGGCCAGGGCGGCTTTGCCGGCGGGCAGCGCGTCGCGCACGCGCAGGAGGGCGGCGAGCCGCATCCAGCCGTCCCGCAGCGAGGGCGGCGCCGGAGCGGGCTCGACAGGCACGTCGTTCAGATCGAGCCACGACGGGTCGAGCACCCACTGGATCTCGTCCGCGGTGAGCTTCAGCCGATGGATGGCGTCGGCGATCTTCGCGAGGCGCACGAAGGCGCGGCGCCGCTGCGCGTCGGACGGTGTGGGGCCGCCGTCCAGCCCGCCGAGGAAGTCGGCGATCGCCTTGCGGTTCTGATCGACCTCGGCGCGGAGCGTCTCGGTGACGAGCTGCGCGATCATCGGCGCGTCCAGGTCGAGCTCCGCTGCGAGCCGCTGGCGTACGAAGAGCTCCACCGAGAGCGGCTCGCCGGTGCCCTCGGGCGGCTCCGCCCCGCTCGCGATACGGGCGAGGCCGGCGGTGATGTCCGCGAGCGCGGCGTCGACGCGGGCCGGCTCGGGGGCCAGACCGCTCGCGGGCTGCGCCGCGTGGCGCAGGAGGTAATCGAGCCGGGCCACGCCGAAGCGCGTCGCGACCACCGCGAGCGCCATCTCGACGAACCGCCGGGTCACTGCCGGATCGGCCGTATTGAACACGTCGATCCCCGACAGCGCGTGCAGGGCGAGGAGGTCCCGCAGCGGCAGCTTGAGCGCGCGGGCGAGCGAGGCGGCGCGGAAGAGCTTCGACAGGTTGGCGAGGTTCAGCGCGCCGCCGCTCACGAGCGGCGGAGCGCCGAGCGCGGCCTGGCTCGCGCCATCGTCGGTGAGCAGCGCGAGCTCGGGCGCGCTCAGCCGGAGGGCGGCAAGGACGGCGGGCGCGTGGGCAGCGATCGACGGGCTCGTGTCCGCGAGCTCCGAGCCGCCGCTGTTCAGCTGGAACGCTGGATCGATCGGGTTGACAACTGCCTTGTTCAGGAAGAGCCGCTCGTAGAGCGAGCGATCCTTCGGTGTGGGCCCCGCGTGCGTCTGGATCGGCCCCCACCAGGCGAGCGCCTCGATGACGGGCAATCGCAGCTCGGCGTGCAGCCAGGCGACGCCCGAGAGCCTGACCAGCAGCTCGTCGGACGTGCCGCCGCCCAGCACCGAGAGCGCTTGATCCACCTCGGGCGCGGACCAGCCGAGCGCGCGGCGCAGCCGGGTGAAGCGGTTCATCCGGTGCAGCGCCTGCTGTTCCAGGGCCGGAATGCGCAGCTCCGATATCTTGCTGGTCAGCGGGTCGGCCCCCGCCTCCGCGCTGATCTGGAGCAGCGCCCCCGGGTTGACGAAGCGCGTATGGAGCATCTCCGTGAGCTCGTCGTAGGTGATTCCGAGGCGTTGCATCAGCACCGCGACGTGCCGCAGCACCGCCTCCCAGCCGCCCTGGATCGGGCTCTGCGATGCGCCGGTGGGATCGGGGATGGAGTTGCCGTTCTGCGAGAGCCCCCAGTGCGTCCATGGGCTGAAGGGGTCTGGGGAGCCCGCGGGCGGCTCGCCGGCGAGGAGCCTTCGATCCTCACCGGAGAGGCGGATCCGCTCGAGCGCGAGCTGGACGCGGTAATCGGCGGGCTCGAAGCCGTCGCCCCGGCGGAGCACCTCCATGAGGTGGACGCGGGGCACGCCCAGATGCTCGAAGTAGATGCGCGCCTCCTCCTGCCCCAGGTTGAAGGGGAGCCGCCACGGGTAGCGCTGCGTGGCGAGCGTCTCGTAGGCCGTCTCGTGGACGATCTGCTTCGACGGCGGGAGCGGCTGGGGGTGGGCGGCGAGCTCGGACGCCGCGCCGGTGGTCGCGATGTGATCGGGGAAGGTGACGCCGGGCGAGAGCGAGGTGTTCGCGACGGCATACTCCAGGATCTCGTTCACGAGGTCCACGTACGGGACGGTCGTGTCCGCGTTCTCGCAGGAGAGCTCCAGGCGGGCGATGTCCGGCCGCCGATCGAACAGCACGTCGCGGGCCGACTTGTGAGCGCCCGGGAGCGTGGTCTCCTGCCGTGTGAAGAGGTTGTACCTCGTCTTCGGCGCGGTGGACTCCACCGTGGAGAGCTGGCGCTCGAGGAACTGCAGAAGATCGACGAGGTACGCGGCAGGGCCGTAGACCGAGCGACAGTGGTCGCAGGCAGAGAAATCCAGCGAACCGAAGAGGGTTGGCCAGTCCGGGATGAGCGCGGCGTCGGCCGGTGCGGGCGGTTGATGGTTCGGCAGCACGTAGGTCGTCAACGCGTTGAACGAGGCGTGGTGACGCGCGAGGAGAGCGTTGGACGCCGCGGTGATCTTGCGCGCGCTCGCGTAGACGGCGCTCGCGCGCGCCGGCCCGAGCGCAGGACCGGCGAGCTCGGTGAAGCGGGCGCGCCCCATGCGGAAGATGCTCTGTGAGGAGTCGAGCCCGTAGCTCATCAGGGTCTTGATCTCGGAGGCAGAGGGGGTGATTCTGTGCAGCCTCTCCATGCCGGCAAGCTGGGCGACCACGCTGGCGCGTTGCGGGCCAGAGGCGATGGCGGTCGGATTGCGGCTGAGATAAGCGCGAAGCCGGGTCCTCCCGAGTTCGAAGAGATTCTGCTCAGTGAGAAAGCTCGCGGCAGGGGCGAGCACGAGAGGCACTGGAATGAGGCGACCCACGAGGGCGGCGCCGGGGAAGGCCTTCTCGAGGGTCCAGGTCAGCACCGAGGCATAGTTCTGTCGCTGCTCCTGCGCCGTGGCGCCGGGCACGGTGGGTGGAACGCCGATGGGCGCGCCGTCGACCGTCTGGTCGAGCACGGCGAGCCAATCGCTCTCGTCGCGCCGCGCGAGGTCGCGCAGCGATTGCACCGCGCCGGACGCAAACTGCTCGTTCAGCTTCTTGACCAGCGGCAGGTGGCCGCGGGTGACCGCCGCGAGCTGAAGAGTTCGTTGCGTGGCGCTGATGGCGCTCTGCGTGAAGAACGGCACCGAAGAGCGGAGCTCGCTCCAGAAGCTCGCGATGCTGGTCCCCTGGAACCCCACGTAGCTCTCGAGCAGCAGCTGCCGGTTGCTCGACGCGGGTACCACGGTCGCGATCAGCTGATCGAGCGATCCCGCGCCGGGCGTCCGCTCCTCGGACGCGCTCGCCACCACGAGGGGCTTGAGCTTCGCCATCGCGGCGTCGATCTCGGCCGCGGACATCCTGGGAATGACGCGCTCATCGACCGCCCAGGTGATGGCTTCACGCAGCGCCGAGAGGCCGCGCGAGAGCAGCTCCGATCGAGCGCTGGGGAGGCCCCACCGGCGCAGGCCATAGAAGACCTCGGGTGCGATGGTGGTCTCGCCGGCCATCCTGGACGCCTCAGCGAGCATGGCGAGCTCCTCGCGATCCACGCCGGAGCTGCAGGCCAAAAGGGCGAGGCTGTCCTCGTCGAGGTCCGCGAGGTCGAGCATGTCGTGGGCGGGAGCGACAGCGGCCGTGACGCGCTCGTGCTCGGACGGCGCGAAGGAATAGTTGCCCTCGGTCACCACCACGTCGATGACGGCGGTCGCCGGCGCGCGGCAGAGATGGCCGATGGCCATCTGCACCTCGCTGTCATAGACGTGCACCTCGAGGTCCGCGAGCTGCTTCCCGGGGCGTCCGAGCTCGCTCCGCGTGTAGCCGACCTGGTAGCACCCGGTGGGGTCCGTGTGGCCCTCCGCGAGGGCTGTCCTCGTTATTCCCGAGGCGGTGACGTTCCGATCGAATACATAGATGATCTTGTCCTGGAGCGGCGCGCCGTTCCGGTCGGTGACCCGCCCGCGCACGATCCAGTGCGCCGGAGACGCGGTGCCCGCGGGCGCCGCCGGGTTGACGGCGATGCGGAGCGCCGCGTCGGTCGAGCGCTCGCGCCACAGCAGGGAGTCCCTCGTATCGACGAGCAGCTGGTTGCCTTGATAGACACGGAAGAACCCCGACGCAGGGCTGGAGCCGAGGAGCGGGCGGAGCGACGCCATGTCGAGCTCGAAGGCGAACGAACCCAAGGAATCGGTCGTGGCAGCGGCGATGATCTGAGCTGGCGTGGTGCTCACCCATGCCTCGATTGTCGCGTTGTTCACGCCGGCCATCGAGTCGTTCCCGGCGAGATTGTTGATGTCGACGACGCGACCGATGAGGGTGAGCTTCTGTTCGTTCTGTTTCGTTGCCATGCGAGCATCTCCGCAGAGGAATTGTTGGATTGGTCCGACGTGCTCGCCGTCCGCTCGCGCGGGTATTGAGCAATCCAAGCAGCGTATACGGTCGATGGTCGTTTGCCATGTTGAAAAGCTGCCCGTGTCGACGGGGCGAAGGCATCTTCGTCACGTCTATCCTCTTGCGATCTGAACGCGGCATCTGGACTCCTGGAACCGGTCGTGCCCGCCACGTATCGGTATGAGGTCGGAACGCCGGAATAGGGACGCCCGTCGCTGTCGTTGGCTGTCGCGAGGAGCAGTCCTGCCTGCTCGCGTCGGCGGCCGGTGGCGGCAAGACCCACTGTGTCAGAGACGCGCAGGGCAAGGTCTCGTTCTCCTGGCCCGGGAGCGAGTGCCAGCGCGTCAACCGCAACGACGGCCAGGAGGCGCTGTTCCCCTACGGCTTCGCCCTGATCACGGCGGATCAGGACACGATCGGCGAGCTGTCCGAGGCGTCCATCGACGCCGACCGCAACTGAGCCCTTGCTCTGCGCCGCTGCCGATCTCCCGGGCGGCGGCCGCCCTCATCGCCGGTTCGTGAGCACGACCTTGCCGGTGGTCGCGCGGGACGCGACCGCCGTCATGGCCGCCTTCGCCTCCGCCATCGGCGGCGCAGCCGAGACGAGCGGCTTGATCGCGCCCTGGCCGTAGAGCGCGTAGAGCTCGTCTTGCGCCCTCCGCGTGAGATCGGGCCGGGCGCGGCTGTAGGTGCCCCAGTAGAGGCCGACGACCGAATAGTTCTTCACGAGCAGGTGGTTCGCGCGCGCCGCGGGGATGCGGCCGGAGGCGAAGCCGATCACCACGATGCGTCCCTCGAAGGCGACGCATTTCGTCGACTGATCGAAGACGTCGCCGCCGACGGGGTCGAAGACGATATCGGCGCCCCGGCCCGAGGTCCGCTCCTTCACGATGGCGACGAAGTCCTCGCGCCGGTAGTCGATCGCGACGTCCGCCCCGAGGGCGCGGCAGACCGCCGTCTTCTCCTCGCCGCCGGCGGTCGCGATGACGGTCGCGCCGGCCGCCTTGGCGAGCTGGATCGCCGCGCTGCCGACGCCGCCCGCGCCGGCGTGCACGAGGACCGTGTCGCCCGGCTGGACGCCGGCGCGCCGGTGGAGCGCGAAATAGCCTGTCTGGTAGGTGATGGTCATCGCCGCGGCGTCCTCGAACGGCATCGCGTCCGGGAGCGCATAGGTGGTGCGCGGCCCCGCGATCGCGCGCGTCGCGTACCCGCCCGAGCCGGGGAGCGTCGCGGCCACGCGGGCGCCCGGCGGGAGCGACGGCTCGCGGCTCTCGACGACGACGCCGGCGACCTCGAAGCCGGGGATGAACGGCGGAGTCGGCTTGACCTGATGGGCGCCCGCCGTGAAGAGCACGTCGGGGAAATTGATCGCGGCGGCGGCCACCTCGATCCGGACCTCCCCCTCGGCGAGCGGGGGGTCGTCGACCTCTTCCCAGACGAGGATCTCGGGGGGACCGAAGGCGTGTCCGCGCCAGGCGTGCATGCGCGCGGACCTTAGCAGAAAGCCCAGGCGACCCGGCGGAAGCCGCCGCGGCGCCGCCTCGCGCGCCGGGGATCCCCTGCGGGGTCGCCGGCGCGCGAGATCAGCGGACGATCTCGATCGGCAGCTTCGCCGTCACGGAGCCCTGCTCCTGCCCGTCGAACGTCACCTCGACATCGTAGGTCCCCGGCGCGAAGAACTCGTCTTCCGGGTTGTCCGTGTCCGATGGCCCGCTCCACTGCCGCCCCGACCAGGAGATCGTGTGCGTCGCCGCCGTCGCGTCGACCTGCACGGTCGCCGCGTCGTCGGGAGCGCAACACCCGGTGTCACAGAGGCAGTACTGCTGTGGATCTCCCGCCGTCGACAGCCCTGTGATCTGGTACGTGACGAACGAGCGCGGATCCGCGCTCGGCACGACGCAGTGCCCGCACCCGTCGGAGGCCGCGATCTCGATCGGAGGGACGCTCGCGTCTGTCGTGACCGTGTAAACGAACTCCGCTGGCTCGCCCCTCCAGTAGACGCAGCGGCTGGACTCGATCGATATCGTCACGCCCGGGATCGTGCCCTGGACGTCGCGCACCGCGCACGGCTCGGCCCCCGGCGGCAGCCCGCGGTCGCCGCCGCTGCTGCTGCTCTCGCCGTCGCCGCCGCTCCCGGCGCCCTCCTTGCTGCCGCCGCATCCGGTCGCGCACGCGGCCGACAGCAAGGCTATCGCCAGAGCTCGAAGCATGTCGTTCGCCATTCCCTCACCTCTCCCTCCTTCGCGCCACGCCGCCTGTCTGCGGCGGCGCGCGATCGGCAGCAAGGGAGATGCTCCGCGAAGCGCGCGCGGGCTCCGGAGGGACAGGCCGTGGCTCGCACCACCGCGGGCCGTCGACTGTGCCACCCTGGGCCGCGGCCTGCTTGCGGGCGTCGCGTCAGCCGTGCTTCAGGGGTAGATCTCGATCGGCAGCTTCGCCGTCACGGAGCCCTGCTCCTGCCCGTCGAACGTCACCTCGACATCGTAGCTCCCCGCCCGGAAGAAGGCGCCCTCCGGGTTGCTCGTGTCGGACGGCCCGGTCCACTGCCGCCCGGACCAGCGGATCGTCTGCGTCACCGTCGTCGCGTCGACCTGCACGGTCACCGCCTCGTCGGGAGCGCAGCAGCCCACGTCGCACAGGCAGTAGAGCTGCGGTTGCGGATCGGCGCCCCACGAGAGGCCGCTGATCTTGTAGGAGACGAACGAGAGCGGATCGCTCGTCGGTTCGACGCAGCGCCCGCAGCCGGTGGAGGCCGCTATGTCGATCGGGGGGACGCTCGAGTCGGTCGTGACCGTCAAGATGAACTCCGCCGGCTGTCGTTCGTGGTAGGAGCACCGGCTCGACTCGATCGATATCTTCACGCCGGGGATCGTGCCCTCGACGTCGCGCACCGCGCACGGCCAGTCCGACAGGCCGCAGCCGCCGCCGCTGCCCTCGCCGCAGCCGCCGGTGCCGTCCTCGCCGCTGTCGTCGTTGCCCCCGCCGCCGCTGTCATCGCCGCCGCTGCCGCCGTTGTGGCCGCCGCTTCCGCCGGTGCCGCCCTCGCTGCCGCTGCTGCTGCTGGCGCCGCTGCCGCCGTTGCCGCCGCTGGCATCAACGCCGTCATTCACGCTGTTCTTGCATCCCATCAGGCACGCACTGGACAGCAGGGCTGCCGCCAGCACGCGAAGCACGTCGCTCGTCATCGCATCACCTCGTGGCTCCGCCACCGAACCTCGCGCGCGGCGGCGCGGGGCGTGCAGCAAGAGGGATGCCTCGCGCGACAAACGCAGATCCCGCAGGAGCGCCTCTGGCGCGTGACACACCGGATCTTCGATTGTGCCAATTTGAGCCGTGGCGGACAGGTGAGCTGGTGCGCTCCCCAGGGCGCCATTCCCGGCGGGCCAGCTGTTCCGGGCCATCTCGATCTCAACGCACGAACCAGCGGCCGGCCCGGCTCATCCTGCGGCGCGCCGGCGCGCCGCCGTCACTCGATCTCGGGGTACCAGCACGCCACGCGGTGGCCGCTGCCGGGGACGAGCTCCTCGAGCGGCGGGATCTCGACGTCGCATTTGCCCTCTTCGGCCTTCCGGCAGCGAGGGTGGAACACGCAGCCGTCGGGCGGGTTGATCGCGCTCCCTGGCGCGCCCGGCAGCAGGCGGCGCGCCTTGCTCCCCCGCTCGATCGACGGCGTCGCCTCGAAGAGCGCGCGCGTGTACGGGTGGTGCCGCCGCCCGGCCACGCCCTGCGTGGGGCCGATCTCCACGATGCGGCCGAGGTACATCACCGCGACGCGGTGGCTCACGTGCTCGACGACCCGGAGGTCGTGCGAGATGAACAGCAGGCCGAGCGACAGCTCGTCCTGGAGCTCCTCCAGCAGGTTGACGATCTGGGCCTGCACCGAGAGGTCGAGCGCGCTCACGGGCTCGTCGCAGACGATGAAGTCCGGGCGCACGGCGAGGGCGCGGGCGATCGCGACCCGCTGCCGCTGGCCGCCGGAGAGCTCGTGGGGGAAGCGCTCCATCATGTCCGGCCGCAGGCCGACCTTCTGGAGCGCGCCCTCGACCATCGCGGTCTCCTCGTCGCGGCTCCTCGCGAGGCGGTGGATGACGATGCCCTCGCCGACGATCTCGCGCAGCGTCATGCGCGGGTTGAGCGAGCCGTAGGGGTCCTGGAAGACGATCTGCATCCGCCGGCGCATGGCCCTCAGCGCGCGGCTCGACAGGGCGCTCAGGTCGTGGCCGTCGAAGAGGACCCGGCCGACCGTGGGCTCGATGAGCCGGAGCACGAGGCGCCCGAGGGTGCTCTTGCCGGAGCCCGACTCGCCGACCAGGCCGAGCGTCTCGCCCCGGTGGACGTGGAAGGTCGCCTCGACGACGGCCTGCACGAACGACGGCTTCGCGAAGGCGCCGCGCTGCACCGGGTAGAACTTCGAGAGCCCCTCCGCCTGGACGAGCGGCCGCTCGCCCGGCGCGCTCTCCGCGCCCTCCGGGTGCGCCGCGGCTGCAGGGTGCACGTGCGGCGCGGCGGGCTCGTCGCGCTGCGTGGGCGGCGGGGATCCGCTGTCGCGCGTCACGAGGCGCCCTCGTTCCCCGCGCGCCCCGGGCCCGTGAGGAGGAAGCAGCGCGCCGCGTGGTGCCCCGCGCCGGGCGGGACGGCGTACAGGTCCGGCGCCTCGGCGCGGCAGCGGTCGAACACGGCGTCGCAGCGGTCCTGGAAGCGGCAGCCGCGCGGCGGATCGCGCAGATCGGGCAGCGCGCCCGGGATGGTCGGCAGGCGGAGCGAGCGCTCGCCGCGCACGCGGTGCGGGCGGATCCCGCGCGCCGGGATGCTCCTGAGGAGCGCGCGCGTGTACGGGTGCGACGGCGCCGCGAGCACGTCGCGCGCCGGCCCTTGCTCGACGACGACGCCGGCGTAGAGGACGACGATCTCGTCCGCGAGCTCGCCGACGACGGCGAGGTCGTGCGCGATGAGCAGGAGGCTCATCGACGTCTCTGCCTTGAGCCGCTCGAGGAGATCGAGGATCTGCGCCTGCGTCGTCGTGTCGAGCGCGGTGGTGGGCTCGTCGGCGATGAGCAGCGAGGGCTCCGGCGCGAGGGCCATGGCGATCATGACGCGCTGGCGCATCCCGCCGGACAGCTCGTGCGGGTAGCTGTTCGCGCGGACCTCGGGCTCGGGGAAGCCGACCTTGCGCAGGAGGTTCACGGCGTAGAGCCGGGCGTCGCCGCGGGACATGGGCCGGTGCAGCCGGATGGCCTCGGCGATCTGGGCGCTGACCGTGTACACGGGGTTCAGCGAGGTCATCGGCTCCTGGAAGATCATGCCGATCTTCCCGCCGCGCACGGCGCGCATCTCGCGCTCGCTCAGCGCGAGGAGGTCCTGGCCGTCGAGCTCGATCGAGCCGCCGTCGATGGACGCGTAGGGCGCGGGCAGCAGCCGCAGGATGCTCAGCGCGGTCACCGTCTTCCCGCAGCCCGACTCGCCGACGAGCGCCACGGTGCGCCCGCGCGGCACCGTGAACGAGACGCGGTCGAGGGCGCGCGTGACGCGGCCGTCGGCGGCGAACGAGACGCGGAGGTCGCTCACCCGGAGCAGCGTGGGCGGCGGGGCCTCCTCGGGCGAGACGGGCGGCGCGGTGCGGGGCAGCGGGAGGGGGCGCCCGCTCGCCGTCGAGCGCTGGGTGACGGCGGGCTCGTCGTCGTCGAGCAGGCCGCGCGCGAGGGCGCCGTGGGGGACGGCGGAGGCGCTGGGCGCGGGAAGAGCGCCTGCGGTCGGCGCGGCGGGCGCGGGAAGAGCGCCAGCGCTCGAGGGGTCGGGTGTGGCCGGGGCGCTGGGCAGGGAAGGCGCGCTGGGTACGGGCGGCCTTCTCTCGCCGAGGTCGTGGCGGATCAGGGGAAGCGGGAGCGAGTTCCGCGCGCCGAGGTCGTCGTCCTCGTCGTCCTGGCCGTTGCTCACCGTACGTACACCTCGAGGCGGGGGCCGACGCCCTGGGAGATGCCCATCGAGTAGGCGGCCCCGACGGCGTCGCTCCCCGCCGCGAGGATGGCGATGCCGTGGTCGTCCTTGCGCCGCCTGGCCCAGTCGCGCACGAGCGAGGTGACGTCGATCCGCAGCGGCGTCGCCGGTCGGGGCCGCGCGATGGCGGCGGCCTCCGGGATCGACAGCCGCGGCTGCCGCCCCCACGTCGCCGTCTCGGAGCGCCACGGCTCGAGGATGCGCGCGACCTCCAGGGTGAGCGCGCGCTCGGCGGGAGGCGCCATCGGGGCCGGCTCCAGCACGACGAAGGCGCTCGCGATGTCGGCGCCGACGCCGAAGGTCGGCGAGAACCGGAGCAGCAGGACGACTTCACCGGCGCCGGCGCGCCCGAGCGCGACGGCGTCGGGGATGCCTGGCGCTGCCGCGGCGTCGTCCTCGACGAGGACGGCGAGGTCCTCGGGCGGAAGCAGCACGCGGCGCGCGTCGAGGGGCGCGGGGAGGGCGCTCGCGGGCCGGCAGCGCCCGGCGACGCAGTAGCCGGCGCCGCAGACGCCCGCGCCTGCGCACACGCCCGCGTCCTTCGCGGGGCCGCCGCCGCAGCCCAGGAGCGGCGGCGCCGCGACGAGCAGGGCCACGGGCGCGAGGGCGGCGAGCAGACGCACAGCGGGGGCGACCATAGCAGAGGGCGGCCCGGGTAGGGCGCCCCGGTGGCGGGGGCGGGGCGCGGCGGGGGTGGTGGCGGGCGCGGCGCATCCGAAGCGGGGGCGCGCGCTCGGGCGTGGAGGGCGGCGGCGCGCCCGGGAGGGGCCGTGGCGGGCGCGCGCGGGCCGCTGCCCGAACGGCGTGGTCGGCGTGGACGCGGGGAACGCGGGCGTCTCGAGAGGCGTTGCCGGTCAAGAGCGTCGCGATCCCTGTTGTCGGGCCGCGGCCGCTCTGCTGGGATGCCGTGTCGTGCGCGTTCGAGCCATTACCTTCCTGAGAGCGCTGTTGATCGTGGCCGCCGTGCCTGGGGCGCTCGCCGCCTGCGGAAAGAAGGCGCCGCTCGGGTCTCCGTGCCGCGCGGACGACGACTGCGCTTCAGGCCTCGCCTGCCACCGCGAGCAATGCCTGCACGAGGGGAGCGCCCGGCGCCTGCGCGACGAGGAGCAGCGCGCCTCGGGCGAGGGAGGCGCGCGGAAGGTCGGCGACCGCGTCGAGGTCGAGTGGAAGGGCTCGTACAAGCCCGCGATCATCACCGGCGTCGTCGCCCCCGGCTCCTACCGGGTCCACTTCGATGGGTACGACGCGCAGTGGGACGAGGTCGTGACGGAGGCGCGCATCAAGGGCGGCGCGCGCTCGGGCTCGGGGCAGCGCACGGCGGTGCCGGCGGCGAGCAGCACGCCGCGCTGAGCGGCGGAAGGCGGCGCCCGGAGCACGCGGAGCTCGGCCGCGAGGGTCGGGAGCGGTGCCGCGAGGCAGCTCCGCAGCGCATCGCCTGCCCGATAGCCGGTGAATCGATCTCCCATGCTCCCACCATGACTATTTGCCGTCCGCGCGGATGAAGTCGACGAACGCGCGAAGCGCGGCGGGCATGTGGCGGCGGCTCGGATAATAAAGAAAGGGGCCGGAGAGACGCGACCACCAGCGCTCCAGGACCGGCTTCAAGGCGCCGCTCTCGAGGTGCGGGCGCAGCCAGTCCTCGAACCAGTAGATGAGACCGGTGCCCGCGATCGCGGCGTCCACGAGGAGGTCCGTCGCGCTCCCGAGGCTGCCGACGAGCGGGCCGGTCGGGTCGACCTTCACGACCTCGCCGTCGCGCTCGAATTCCCACGGGCACAGCGCGCCGTTCGGGAAGCGGCCGCGCAGACACGCGTGATCGAGGAGCTTGCGCGGATGGGTCGGGCGCCCGTGCCGCTCGAGGTAGGCGCCCGACGCCGCGAGCGCCAGGCGCTGCTCGCGCTGGCCGATCGGGACCGCGATCATGTCTTTCTCGAGCGTCTCTTCGTAACGAATGCCTGCGTCGCAGCCCGCGGCGAGGATGTCGACGAGCGTGTCGTCCGCCGTCACCTCGACGCGGATATCGGGATATGCGGCGAGGAACGGCGGCAAGATCCGTGGGAGCACGAGCCGCGCGGCGACGACGGGGACGTTCAACCGGAGCGTGCCGGCTGGCTTTTCGCTCGAGCTCTTCACGACGTCGAGCGCCGCTGCGATCTCGGCGAGCGCAGGACCGAGCCGCTCGAGGAGACGCGCGCCGGCCTCGGTCGGCGCGACGCTGCGGGTCGTCCGATGAAGAAGCCGAACGCCGAGCTCGCCCTCCAGCCGGCGCACCGCCTCGCTCGCGCTCGACGCGCTCGTGCCGCTCGTGCGGCTCGCCTCGCGGAAGCCGCCGGCGCGCGCCACCGCGGCGAAGACCCGGACGTCGTCGAGATCCACTGCCATTGTTCGCCTTTCCGCACGGGCCGTGCTGATTCGAGGCTCTTATCATACACCCCGTCGTCGCCTACCGTCGACAGCCATGACGGATCTAGCCAAGGTCGGGACGTTCAAGATGGGCAGTCGCACGGTGAAGCGCTTCGGGTACGGAGCCATGCAGCTCGCCGGGCCGGGCGTGTTCGGACCGCCGAGAGACCGCGGTGCCGCGCTCGCCGTGCTGCGCGAGGCGGTGAAGCGCGGCGTCGATCACCTCGACACGAGCGACGTGTACGGGCCGCACGTCACGAATCAGATCATCCGCGAGGCGCTGCACCCGTATCCGAGGGATCTGGTGATCGCCACGAAGGTCGGCGCAAGACGCGGCCCACAGGGATCCTGGGAGCCGGCGTTCGCCGCCGAGGACATCGCGAGCGCGGTCCACGACAACCTCCGGAACCTCGGCGTCGACGCGCTCGACGTCGTGAACCTGCGCATCCTGTTCGACGCGCAGGGACCCGCGGAAGGCTCGATCGAGGCGCCGCTCTCCGCGCTCATGAAGCTGCAGCGCGAGGGCAAGGTCCGCCACATCGGTCTCAGCAACGTGACCGCGAAGCAGGTGGAAGAGGGGCGCGCGATGACCGAGATCGTGTGCGTGCAGAACCTGTACAACCTCGCGCACCGGCAGGACGACGCGCTGATCGACAGCCTCGCCGCGGCGGGCATCGCGTACGTGCCGTTCTTCCCGCTCGGCGGCTTCTCGCCGCTCCAGTCCTCGACGCTGTCCGACGTCGCGCGTCGGCTCGGCGCGACGCCGATGCAGGTCGCGCTCGCGTGGCTGCTGCGGCGCTCGCCCAATATCCTCCTCATTCCCGGGACGTCGAGCGTCGAGCACCTGCGCGAGAACCTCGCGGCGGCAGATCTCGAGCTGTCCGACGACGCGATGAAGGCGCTCGACCGTATCTAGATCACTCTCAAGGTCGCATTGTCCCGCTCACTCGGGTGGTAGAAGGGGAGGGGACGCGCAACAACGTCGATTGTGCAGACTCGATCCCTGCGACGCCCCCTGGAGCCGCCTTGGCAATGAATGGCCAGTGGATCGGCGGCATCGAAGGCGCCATGCACACGAGATCCACCCAGATTGTCGCGGTGTCGTTCATCGCTCTCCTCGGTTGCTCCGACGCAGGGGGCGGAAACCTCGGCGGAGGCGGAGCTGCTCCTGGAACGACGACCGGCACGGAGGGCGGCTCCGGGGGCGGAGACGGAGGAGGCGGAGGCTCCGGCGGCGAGAATCCCACCCCCGGCTCCGGAGGCCACGGCGGCGCCGGGGGCTCGGGCGGTGAGAGCTCCACGTCGGGCTCGGGCGGCGCCGGGGGCTCGGGCGGCGAGAGCTCCACGTCGGGCTCGGGCGGCGCCGGGGGCTCGGGCGGTGAGAGCTCCACGTCGGGCTCGGGCGGCGCCGGGGGCTCGGGCGGTGAGAGCTCCACGTCAGGCACCGGCGGCGCCGGCGGCGAAGGAGCCGGCGGCGCCGGCGGCGGCGAAGGGGGCAGCGCCGCCTTCGGGCCGTGCGGCACTGCAGGCACCTCGTTCGGCCCTCCGGAGGCCTTTCTCGATCTCGGTCACCAGAAAGGCCTCAGCCGGCTCTTCGTCTCCGGAAGCCGCGTGCTGAGCTGGGACTACGATCGCTGGATGCTCTGGGATACCGACTCCAGCGCTGCGATCGCCGACGGACACGCGCCGGGCGGCTTCGACCCCGGCAGCCCGACGCTCGGGACCCTGCCGTTCGAGCTGCCGGGCGGCGTGGTCCTCCGCGGCAACATCGTGCTGATCCAGACGGACCCCGAGCACGCCTTCGAGCTGCGCAGCGCCATCGACGGCTCCGTCCTGGCCTCCGTGACCACCGAGTACGACCAGGCGGGGCTCGCGAGCGACGGCAGCTACGCCTGGACGCGCCGCCAGTCCACCAGCACGATCACGCTCTGGAGCACCGCGGGGGTCGAGCGCTGGTCCGCACCGGTGAGCCACCACGGCGACGTCTACGCGGCGCCGGACGCGCTCCGGATCGCACCGGAGCCTCCTGTTCCCCCGCAAAATAGCATCGCCGTGCTCCCCGCTGACGGCTCGCCTCCCACGGTCACCCCCGAGCTCTCCGGCTCATTCCACTCCTGGTTCCAGGATGGCGAGCGATTTCTCACCACCGTCGGCACGACGGTGCGCGTGTACTCGAAGGCGGCGATCCAGGAGGGCATCGTCAACCTGCCGTCGATCACGCAACTCGCGGGGACGCGCGACTATTTCTGGATGCTCGCGGACGACAGAGCGGGCTCTCCGCTCATGGTCTATCGCGTCGGAGGCGGGGCCGTCCCCGTCGCCGAGTACCCTGACCGAGCCGACTATCGCTACACGTTCACGCCGACCGAGCGTGCGCTCGCCTTGCTCCACAAGCAAGCGTCGAGGCTCGACATCATCGATCTCGACGGCCCCGAGGTGACCCTGAGCGAACACGTGCCGCCGCTGGTCGCGAACGCCCACGTCCACATCGACCAGGAGCTGCGCCTGGCGGTCTCGAACGTGTACGGCGCGATCTCGTACAAGGGCACCCTCACCGATCCGGATAGCACGGGGCTGCTCGGCTGCGGCGCGCTCCACTCCGTCGCAGGCGCTCCCTCGGGGCACGTGGCGCTCGCGACGGGTTCGGGGAAGACGCTCGTCTATGATACGGCGGCGCTCGACGCCGGACCCTCGGCGGTCGTTCCGTTCCACAGCAACAAGGTGCTGCTCTCGGCGGACGGCGGCCTGCTCGCGGCGCGCGCCGCCCTCGATCCGATGGTCACGGACACATCACTCCGTCTTTTCTCGCTGCCGGACGGCGCGCAGCTCGCCTCGCTCTCGCGCGAGGAGGTGATTCAAGACTTCTCGATGTCCTTCGACGGCAGCACGGTCGGCCGCACTTACCACGTCGACTCGCACAGGACGGAGCGCGTCGTGAGCGACTGGGCGGGCAGCGCGCCGCTCTTCCAGGACACCGGGCACCGGCCGGCGCCGCTCGTCTCCCCCGACGGTCACCACGTCGTCGTCACGGACTCCGCCCCCTCGGAAGGCTGCGGGTTCACGCAGCTCTACGAGGACAGCGCGCTCGTCAACGTGGTGCCCGGCTGCGCGATCGGCTGGCTCGACGACACCCACGTTCTCGTCCAGTCGTACACCCGCTTCCTCCAAAGCAGCCCCTGGACGTATCAGGCCTCCACGATCTACGACGAGCTCGGCAACCCGGTCGACGCGCCGCCGCTGCCGAGGATCCCTATCCGCACCGACTCCGGGGATGTGAGCGACAACTACGGGATCCAGCCGGTCTCGGCGACGGCGCTCTACTCGCGCTACGACGGCGTCCTCTACGACATCGAGACGGGGGCGGCGCTCGCGACCTTCCCGGGCTTGCGAAGCGCCGTCGCCGGCGCCTTCATGGTCCATCCGTGCGGCTACGGCGTGTGCGCAGAGACCTACTGAGCCGGCGTGCGGCGCCCGGTTCAATCTCCGCCGGATTCCAGCAAGACGCGAACTCAAAAATCGACATCGGCCCGTGCCCAGACTGGCTCCGTCACGTTCTTCCTAGGGCGAAGGGGCCGGCGACAACGGCGGGCCGCTTCCGGGGCGCCGCGCTGCATGGGCCGGCCGGCTCCCCTCCATCCACACGTTGCGAGCTGCAGGGCTGGACCATGCGCAATACTTATCTCATGGCGTCAATTTTCCTTGCGACCGCGCTCCTGGGGGCCGGCTGCAAGACGGGGACATGCGCGGATGCCGTCGAGCACGCGGAGGCCTGCGGGGTCGACGGCCTCGAGCTCGAGGACGATCTCGTCGGCTGCTCCGAACACGAGGAGTGTCGCGCGTCGTGCGTGCTCGACGCGCCCTGCGACGAGATCAAGGCGTCTTTCGCCGGCGGCACGGACCGGAGCACGGAGGCCTGGCGCTGCTACGAGCAGTGCCCCATCTCCGATTGATGGCCATTCCACCGATCGATTTTCACTCCACAGCCTGCGGCCCGCGCCGCGAAGCCTGAACCGTGCGCGGGGCACGCGCCTCTGCCCGCTGCACCCGCATCGCCTGCGCCTGAGTCGCCCGCGCCTGCCAACGCCGTGGGCGACGACGTGAGCCGCATGGTGTGGTGGCCCGCCTCATCGAGCGCCCGGGGTGGGGCGAAACGGCGGACACGTCGCCGCTGGCGACCGACCCGGGCGGCTGATGCCGGTCACCAGCCGGATTTCTCGTCCTCGCCCAGCGCGCCGCCGATCAGGCCGGCCGCGCCGCCCACGGCCGCGCCGCTGGCGCCTCCGAGGAGGCCTCCGACGAGCGCCCCCTTGGCAGCCCCTCCGGCGAGCTCGTCCTCCGGCGAGGACTCCCTCGCTTCTCCCTTCGCCGCCGGGTTCGCCTGCTCCTGCTGGCTCGTCGCCTGTGTCGGCCGATCCTTCTGCTGCTTTTTCATGATGAGCTTCGGAGCAAGCGTCGTACCAGCGGCGACGGCGGGCCGCCGGAGCGGGGCGGTCTCCGTTCGGCCTGGTTCGATCCATGCACCGAATTCGTGATCTCGCATGGACGGATCCTCCCTACAGCTACACGCATCACTACATCAGCAACCTGGGAGTCCGTGGGCCCCTCGAGGCTCTTGGCCAGTTCATGAACTCGCCACTCGCGTGGGTCATGAACACCGGGTTCTTCCTCTTCGGGATCATGTTCTTCATCGGTGTCGCCGCGCTCGAGGGCCTGCGAAGCTGGCGCCGCTTGGCAGCGCTCATCCTGGGAGCTCTCGTGGCGCTCGGCGGCGTCTTGCTGGCATTCAACCCCGGTTCCGGAGAGCCGCCCGACGGCGCGGTCGACTATCACGGCCTGGGCGCCTTCGCGTCTATCGTCGGAGGCAACGTGCTCGCGATCTTTCTTGGACGCCAGCGCCAACAGATCGGAGTCACTCCGAAGGCCGGGAGGGCCATGGTCGTCCTCGGCGTGTTCGGGCTCGCCTCGATGGTGGCGTTCCTCGCGGTCGCCAGCTCGGGGGCCAACGTCCTCATCGGCCTCGTCGAACGCTGCGCCGTCTATCCCCTCCTGGTCGGCTTCATCTGTGCGGGGGCGTCGATCTGGGATCGCAGGACCGCTCATGCAGCTTCCCGACCGGCGCCGCGAACGCCGCGACCCCTCCCACCTTTTGGCTGAAACCCGCGCGGTCGGCAAATACCCTCGCGCGCCATGCCTGTCCGTCAGCCACCTCGGCCTCATCACGCTCCTCTTCGGGCTCAACAGCTCGCTCGCCGCCGTCGCCGGCGTGTTCCACATCATGAACCATGCGACGTTCAAGGCCTCGCTGTTCATGGCCGCGGGCGTCGTCGACCACGAGACCGGGACGCGCGACATCCGTCGCCCTCCTGCGCCGCTTTCGACCGCCCCCGGAGAGCATCGAGCAGCTCCAGCAACAGAGAGCTTTGCCGGCCGACATCGTCACCGACCTCATGAAGCCGCGCACGGCCGAGGACGCCGAGCGCGGATACATGATGGTGCCGGCGGTCATCGCGCGCGTGCTCCTGCCGGTCTCCGTCCTCGTCGCAGCGCACTTCCTTCTTCGCGGACACAACGAGCCAGGCGGCGGCTTCGTGGCCGGCCTCGTCGTCGCGATCGCAATGCTCATGCAGTACATGGTCTCGGGGGCGCTCTGGCTGGAAGCGCGCGCGCGCCTGCGTCCGGCGCGCTGGATCGCCGCTGGACTGCTGCTCGGGGCGACCACGGGCCTCGGCGCGCTCGCCGTGGGTTATCCCTTCCTTACGACGCACACGGCCCATGTCAGGCTGCCGCTGGTCGGCGAAGTACACCTGCCGAGCGCCACCTTCTTCGACCTCGGCGTGTTTGCGGTCGTCGTGGGGGCGACGCTCCTCACCCTCACGGCGCTCGACTCCTGAGGGCGGTTCGAGGCCGGGGAGCGGCTCATGCGCGAACGTGGGCCAGGGTCGCCCGATGCGGCGCGCCGGATGCTCATCCAATGCATCGGCCGTGGGCGGACGGCTGCGGTGGGGCCCAGAACGAACAGCAGGATGCAGCTTCATTCGGGCTCCTCGGCGCGTGGCCGAGCAGGCACGATCAGCACGTCGCTGGCGACCTCACGCAGCACGTCTCCAGCGACCGTCCCGAGGAAGGCGTGAGCGACCCCGGAATAGCCGTGGGTGCCGAGCACCAGGAGGTCGCTGTCTGCCTTCTTGACTGCCTTCTCGATCACGCGCCGCGCGGAGCCGCATCGAACATGCATCTTCCAGGGCGGCACCCCTGCTGGCCGCGCCTTCGCCCGCGCGAGCGAGGCGGCGAGCAGCTTCACGATCTGCTGTGTAGCTGCTTGCTCGAGCTCGCTGCGCCATGCCTCTGCGTCCTCCTCCGAGAGGCTGGGATAGATGACTCCGCGATAGGGAGTGTCGAACGCATGGATCACCAGGACGCGCGGCCGCGGGGTCGGAATCAACCGGAGCATCAGAGCGAGCACATCCGTGGATCCTTGCTCGAGATCGAGGGCGACCGCGGGCCGGCTGTACGCCGCGCGAGGAGCCAGCCGAACCGCCAGGACCGGGAGCTGCCCGCGGCGGATGACACGCTCCGCGGTCGAGCCGAGGAAGGTGTCCCGGAGCGCGCGGCTGCCGCCGCGACCCATGACGATGAGCTCGGCCCTCGTCGAGGTCGCGCAGCCTGCGATCTCCGCGGCCGAGCTGCCGACCTTCACCACCGGTTCGACGTCGACGCCCTTGGGCAGCGTCTTTACGAGATGCCGCGCCTCGTTCACGAGTGATTTCCTGGCATCCTGCTCGGCGCGGTCCTGGGCCCTGGCGGGGAGGTTGCCGGGAACGACGTGAAGCAGCGTGACGCGAGCTCCATCGGCCAGAGGCAGAAGTGCAACTCGGCCGAGGACGCGGTCCGAGATGGCCGTCAGATCGACGGGGACGAGCAGCGAATGGAAGCGCTCGGCCTCGTCCATCTCGGGCTGCCCTTCGCCTGCCTCAGGCTTCTTCAGACGCTCGGTCATCGTGTGGCCTCCTCTCTATGAAGCAGGTCCCTTTTCGGAGAACGCCCTCCACCGCGCCTGGAACAGCCGGTCTAGGCGCGACGGCCGCCTCGGGCGAACGCGGCCAGGCCCCTGGCGAGCGCCCTCGTCACGAGCGCCGCGGCGAGGCCAAGGATCCCGAGATCAGCGAGGCCGTGGTTCCGCAGCGCGACCGCCCCGACGATGCAATCGCCCGCGAGAAGGACCACGAGCGAAAGGCCGAGCTGAAAGCGGCGCGCGTCGTCGTGCGGCCACCCGGGCGCGGGCTCGGCCCTGGCTCCTCCGAACGCCCGGATCCCTGCGGCGATCCCCAGGAGAAGCACCGCATATCCGGCGCCGAGCAGCGCCTCCGGCGCGACGCTCACGGGAGCTCGCCCTGCCCCGCGCCCGAGGGCGCTGCCCTCCCGGCGCTGTCCGGCGGCGCCTCGATCTCGGTGAAGAGGTTGTCCTGGGCCCCTGGTCCCGCGAGCTGCGGGACGCGATGGCGGACGCCGCGGTAGGCGAGGAGGAGGAGCGGCAGGGTGCCGCCGAGGATGAAGAGCACATCGCCCGGCAGGCGCATCCACTCCATGAGGCGGTTCGTGGGGTTCGTCAGGTACTGGAGCTCTCGAGCCTCGAAATAGCCGTAGCTCACCGCGTGGTGGAGCTGCATGAGCCCGAGCGGGAACAGCGTGGCAAAGACCATCCACGCGAGCCCGACGTTCAGCGACCAGAAGCTGATCTTGGCCGCCCTGTCGGACCACCGCGCCGGGGGTATCAGGTAGCGCAGCGCGAAGAGCGCGAGCCCGGCGGCCAGCATGCCATAGACGCCCATCATCGAGGCGTGCCCGTGGTTGGCGGTCAGCGCGGTGCCGATCTCGTAATAGGACACGATCGGCAGGTTGATCAGGAACCCGAAGATCCCGGCCCCCAGGAAGTTCCAGAACCCCACGGCCACCAGGAACATGATCGCCCAGCGATGCGGGAAGGGCTTCGTCGACTGTTCGCCTTGCGCGATCCCCAGGCGGAGGAAGGTCCACGCCTCCACCGTGAGGAAGGTCAACGGGATCACCTCCGCGGCCGAGAAGAAGGCGCCGAGCGCCATGTGCTCCACGGGCGTGCCGGAGAAGTACAGATGGTGCATGGTGCCGATCACCCCGCCCGCTGAATAGAGGATGACCTCCAGGTAGATGAGCCGCAGCGCGATCGCCTCGGCCACCACCCCGAGCAGGACGAAGAGATAGGCCACCATGAGCGTGGTGAACAGCTCGAGGAAGTCCTCCACCCAGAGGTGCACCACCCAGAAGCGCCAGAAGTCGGTGCTCGTGAAGTTTGCGCGCGGGTGCGCGAGGAGGCCTACGGCGTAGAAGGCCGGGATGGCCAGCGCGGCGAAGAAGAAGAGCCAGGGCATGTTGCCCCGGTGCTCGACGGCGAGCCGACCCCGGAGCACGCGGAAGAGCAGCGCCACCCAGGAGAACAGGCCGAGCGTCAGGAGCACCTGCCAGAAGCGGCCCAGATCGAGGTACTCGAACCCTTGGAGCGCGAACCAGATGCTGTTCGAGGCGCCGTGGATGGCGAGGAGCTCGCCGAGGAGGCTGCCCGCGACGACGATGACGAGCGCCCCGAGCAGACCATAGGCGAGCCAGCTCTGGCCTCTCGGCTCGCGCCCGCTGATCATGGGCGCGATGAAGATGCCCGCGCCGAGATAGGAGACCGCGACCCAGAAGATGGCGAGCTGCAGGTGCCACGTGCGCACCAGGTTGAAGGGGAAGGCCCCGGCCAGGTTGATACCGAAGAAGCTGGACAGCTCGGCGCGATAATGCTGCGTGGCGCCTCCGAGGACGGACTGGAGGGTGAACAGCAGCGCCATGACCAGGAAGAACCACGCCGTCGCGCGCTGGGCTGGGGTCAAGGCGACCTCGCCCGGCTGGCGGAAGCTGAGCCGGTGCCCTTCCCGCCCGTGCCAACCGAGGAAGCGCCATCGCCCGAAGGCCGCGAAGAGCAGGCCTGTCCCGCCGAGGAGCGCGATGAGCGAGAGCACGCTCCATACCACCAGCTCGCCCGTGGGCTGGTTCCGGACGAGCGGCTCTGGAGGCCAGTTGTTGGTGTACGAGTAGGCCTCTCCGGGTCGCTCCGCCGCGGCGGTCCAGGCCGTCCAGGCGAAGAACGAGGTGAGCTGCGAGAGCTCGCGAGCGTCCGAGAAGAGGCCGGAGCGCAGGCCGTGCTTGCCGCTGGGCTGGGCGAAGAAGCGGCGATAGTGATCCTTCAGCAGCTCGAAGGCCTCCGCCTGGGCATCGGTGAAGACCAGCGTCCCTGTCGCGGGATCATAGCGGTTTTGACGAAAATCGCCGACGGTGCGCGCGAGCGCCTCCGCCGAGCCCACGCCGCCGTGGCGAGAGGCGGCGTGGGAGGCGGCCCGGCGGAGGTAATCGGCGGTGAAATCCGGGCCGAGGTAGGCGCCGTGGCCGAAGACGGATCCGTATTCCATGAGCCCGTTGCGCAGGAACAGCTCCTGACCCGTGAGCACGTCGTCGCCCGTGAACAGAACGCGCCCCGCAGGGTCGACCACCCGGGCGGGGATGGGTGGCTGTGCCGCGTAGGTGCGGTAGGCGAGCAGGCCGAGCACGAAGAACCCGAGCAGGAAAACGAGGGCCGTCGCCTGGACCCAGCCGCGCGAGATGAGGAGGTTTCGCCGTCCGGAGGAGCGCGCCATGGGAATGCCGGGAGCAAGCCGAGGAGGGCCCACCCGTTCTCCGAGATGACGACCGAGGAGGCTGCGTTGCGCGGCGTTCGTGCGCCTGGACGAGGAAACGGGGGTCTTTCCGCGGATTCCTCCTGGCCGCTGCCGGCGAGCTCGTGCTGGAGGTCGGGCGGCGTTCGGCGCCCCTGGAGCTCGGCCGCGAGGGCCGGGATCGCGTACTCCGCTATGCGCGCGCGAAGTACGTGCCGTGCTCGAGGTCGGCGAGCAGGCCCGCCTGCTCGGGCTTCCAGCCGAACCGCGCCTGCGTGATCGCGCTCGACGCGGGGGTGTCGAGCGCGAAGAACCCGCCGAGCCAGCCGAAGTGCTCCTTGGGGACCGACTCCACTGGCAAGCCGAGCTTGCGGCCGATCACGCCGGCGATGTCGCGGGTCGGGATGCCCTCGTCGCCGACCGCGTGGAGCCACGCGCCGGCCGGCGCCTTCTCGAGCGCGAGGACGAACAGCCGCGCAGCGTCGAGTCGATGCACCGCGGGCCACCGGTTCTCGCCGGCTCCGACGTACCCGGAGCGCCCGGCCTTGCGCGCGATCTCGATCAGCATCGGGACGAACCCGTGGTCGCCATCATCGTGGACCGACGGCGGCAGCCGCACCGAGGAAACGCGCACGCCGCGGCTCGCGAACGACAAGGCGAGCCGCTCGGAGGCGGCCCGCGGGCCGCCGGCCGACGGGTCGGGCGCCTCGTCCTCGGTGACGACCCGGCCCGCCGTGAAGCGCGCGATGCCGGAGGCGATGACGAGCGGGCGCTCGGAGCCGGCGAGAGCGCCGCCGAGCGCCTCGATCGCGCCGCGGTCCTTCTCGCAGTTGCCGGCGTAGTCGGTGAAGTCGTCGTGGGAGAACGCGCAGTGGATCACCCCGTCGCAGGCGGCGGCGCCGCGGCGCAGGCCATCGAGATCGGTGAGCGAGCCGCGGTGCACGTCGACGCCGGCGGCGGCGAGCCTCTCGGCGGACGCGTCCGAGCGCGCGAGGCCGAGCACGCGGTGGCCGGCGCGCGCGAGCTCGGGGACGATGGCAGATCCGATGAAGCCGCTGGCTCCCGTGAGGAAGATACGCATGGGACACCTCTCCTTGGTTCGCGATCCACCATGTCACCGCCGCGGCGCACGCGAAATACACGGCCGTCTCCAGTTCTTGCCCGATCGTCTACGCGAGGCTAGGCTGCCACCGTGAGCTCTGGGCGCGACGAATTGCGCGACGAATTGCGCGACGAATTGAAGGCCCTCATCGCGCGCTGGTGCCCCAGCGACGGCGTGCACGCCTCGCCGGTGCCCGGAATTTCTTGCATCAAAGTCTCGCGCCAGCAGCAACGCGCGAAGCGGCACTGGCGCGCGTCGTTCTGTATCGTCGTCCAGGGCACGAAGGAGATCCTGCTCGAGCGGCAGGTCTTTCGCGAGCGGGAGCCGCACTACATCGTCAGCCCCATCGACCTGCCGGTGACGAGCCGGGTGATGGGCGTGTCGCCGGCGCAGCCGCTTCTGGGCCTGAAGATGGACTTCGACGCGGCCCTGCTGCGCGAGGTCGCGGCGCAGCTCGACCGCGCGCGGCCGGATGGCCTCGAGAACCCGGGGCGCGTGATCTTCATCGGCAAGGCGAGCGACCGCATGCTCGACGCCGCGGTCCGGCTGGGCGCGCTGCTCGCGACGCCCGACGACGCGGTCGTGCTCGCGCCGCTCGTGAGGAAGGAGCTGACCTTTCACCTGCTGAAAGGCCCCGACGGCCCGGCGATCCGCCAGCTCGTGCGCGCGGGCAGCCAGGCGCACCGCATCGCCGAGGCGGTCCATCACCTGCAGGCGTCGCTCGACGAGGACGTCGACATCGCCGCGCTCGCGCGCACCGCAGGGATGAGCCGGGCGGCGTTCTTCAAGCGGTTCAAGGAGGCCACCGCGATGAGCCCGCTGCAGTACCAGAAGCGCCTGCGCCTGCTCGAGGCGCGCCGCCTGATGGTCGAAGAGGGCGTGGGCGCCGAGGTCTCGGCGTTCCAGGTCGGCTACACGAGCGCCTCGCAGTTCAGCCGCGAGTATTCGCGGATGTTCGGCAACTCGCCGCTGCGCGATGCCCGCGCGCTGCAGCAGAGGGCCGCGGTCGTCCAGGACATGTAGCCCGGCCGCTTCCATCGACCTCCTTCGTTTCCGCTCCCACGTTCCGCCCCCGTGGCCGCCTCGAGCTGAAAGATCGAGCTCGCCCAGAAACCGCTCGGCGCCTTCGCCGCAGGACTGGGCACCGCTCGACACGAGCGCGGCGATGCGTCGAACGCCGAAGCATGCGGCCGTATCCGGACACGGGCTCAGAGCTGCCCACGACGGTGACTTCGACGAGCTCGAGCCGATCGAGCAGGGCGCGGTAGCGCTGTGCGAGGCCAGCGATGATGGTCAGCCATTGCGGGTGGTGCGTCCCGTCGAAGCCGGGATGGGTGGGAACGATCACCCGGGCGTGGTTGCGTTCGGCGAGTGTCTTGGCGAAGCCGGCCGCCGACCGGGGACCGGCGCCGCCGTGCAGGAGCAGGAACGGGTGTCCGGCGCCGTATGCGTCGAGGGTGACATCGACGTGGCCGCGGCCGGGAAGGGTGAGGCTGCGCGTTGCCATGGGGGCTCCTCGTGGGGTTGCGGCGAGCGCGCTCGCCGAACCGCTGGTGGTAAAGCTCTTGTCGAAGCGGCACGCGCGCGGATCGTCCCGCTGGGGCGCAGCCTGGCGGCTTCGATGACTCGACCCTAGCGCCTTGCTCGACGGCGTACATTGTCCGGACGTGCCAGAAAGGTGGCGCGCGACGCGCGCGCCCGAGCCAGCACCGCTCGCCGTTCGGCGGCTTCCGTGGCGGGTGCTCATGAAGTAGCATCGCCCTATGCCCACGATGTTCGACATCGCCCAGCGCGCTCTAGCGAGCGTGGAGCAGCTCGGCAAAACGATCGCGGTGCTGCAGGATGAGGTCGCGCGCCTCTCGCAGATCGTGAGAGAATTGCGCGCGCCGCGCGGCCTGCAATTGTTCGCTGAAGCGGTGCCAGGGTTAGGTGAGTTTGGCCCCGATCCTTCGCTGAAAGCGGCGACGATCTACGTCCGCACGGCCCGTCCGGACGGCACGCCTGTGGATGCCGAGCAGGAGCTCCGGATCCGTTGGGTCAATGGTCCCGATCTGCCGTCCGACCACCTCTTCAAATGGCAGGCCCGGCATGGCGTGGATATCGGGCGCGCGGTCACGTACGTGCAGATCGCCATCCTTGCGGGATGGGTCGACGACGCGACCTACGTCTTTCTCATCGAGTCCATCGGCGGGCCCACGCCCGCACAGACGTTCGTCACGTTTCGCGCGGCGGAGAAGGCCCTGCCGGGCGCGGAGCTCACGGTGCACGCGGTCTGCACCAACGAGTTCAAGGTCGGCGCGAGCGATCCTGTGTTCGTCTTCGTGACGGTCGTCGGCACCTCGTCGTTCACGCCGAAAGTCGACATCACAGTCAGCGCGAAAAGCGCGGCGTGGAGGCCCGCCCCTCCCTCCGCGCCCGACGTCAATGTCTCGAGAGTCTATTACCCGGGCGGCACAACCTGGGTCCTCGAGGTGAGACCAAAGGCCGCCGCATGGCCAAATGACGTCATTGGGTTGCGCGTCTTCGCATCGGAGAAGCGTTCGAGCCAGATCGTCTCTGGGATGACGGTGGTCCAGCTGCGGCCAGTACGCTGAAATCCGACGAAATGGACGGCTCACGATGATTCGTCTGCAGAGATGGTTCCTGAAGCCTCCCTATAATTATCTGCCGGGGGACGATCTGGTGAATCGCGCCTTCCAGGACCTCGCGATCCTGCTCGGCGATTTGGCGATGTTCTTGATGATCCCCGAGATCAAGAGCAACACGGAGAACACGGACAACTACTTCCAGATTGCGATCGATTTTGACCAGGCAGAGCAGTATGGCGTTGTGCTCACGCCATTTGCGACCCTCGTCGCCGAGATCATCCGATCCGCGACGGAGGTCGTCCTCTGGCCGATCGACGGTCCGTTTGATGTCTATTATCGAAATCAGTTCTGGCCGTATGAATGGGAGTCCATTCGAAAGATCGCCGACCCGTCGGACCCGAATAACGTGAGTCTCGGCGTCACGCACATACCCACGGCCCTCGTCGCGCCGACGATTCCGCCTTCGTACCACCCGACGTTTGACATGTTCGGAGGTCAGGTGTTCTGGGTCGTCTATGAAGCGAGCGACGTCAACGGGACGAAATACTGCACGGATGGCCTCGACAAGGACGGGAATCGCGTGAGCGTCTGCATGCCGTCCTTCATCACATTGTTTCACGAGCTCACGCACGTCGTCTCGATCGCATCCGGCGGATCGCAAGACGAGACGGAGAGCGAGGCGATCGCGCGCCAGGGGGAGAACCTGTTGCGTACGGCATTGGGACTTGCCGTCAGGGACGCAAATCCGTCGACTCCGAACCGGCTCCAACCACCGAGCTACTGCTGGCACCCACCGCCGGCCGTACCCGATCCGACGGCCGGATCGTGGAGCTGGCCGGGGCCGAAGTGCTTCATCGCCTCGTCCGCGGGGGCCGATCTGGCAGCGCTTCGGCGCGTGCGTAAGCGAATCGCGCTCGAATCGGAGATTTGTCGCGACTTCCTGGTCTCGCTGTTCGATGAGTACTATCAATACAGTCCATTTCTCTGCCGGCGGATGACGTCAGGGACTCACGGGGCGCGGGAGGCGAGCGAAGGCATCGCCGCGTTCTGGCGGGCGGTGCTCGACGGAGCGGAGCCGCCGGCTCAAGCCGAGGGCGCCACGGCGCGCCGCGCCGGCGTCGAGTGGCTCGAGGAGATGCTCAACCGGAACCTCGTTGGACCACTGTCCGGGTGGGCGCTCGTGGACCCTGCGCGAATGATGGTGCTCGGCTTGTCCTCTCGGGCGATCGAGGAGTGGTGGTATCGGTTGCCTTGGCTTTGCGGCGCGGGCGCCGGGGGAGACCCCGTGCTCGATGGCTTCCTGCAACGCGCCAAGGCGCCCTTTCGCAGCGATCGGATCGCGCCGCGGCCCTCCTTTGCCATTCCCCGCGCGGACGATCTCTCGATCGTCACGGAGCGCGCGTACCGACTTCGGATCGAGAACGTCGGACGACGGCCTCTCTTCGTTGCGCCGCGGTTCTCCGCTGGAGTCACGGCGCCGTTCGACGACTCGATCGTCATCATGCCGGGCGAGGAAGGGTTCATGCCCGTGGGGCCCTTCGTGTCGGGCGTCGAGGCCGCGTTTCAGCCGAAGTACCCGGGAATCAATGTGGACGCCGACGGTCGCTGGCGCGTCGCGATCGCCGTCGATCCCTGACGCTCGGATCAGCTGGCTCGCCGGACGTCGTCGATGACTGCGAGCGGACTTGTTGCTGACGGCGCCGCCGACGTCCAGCGCGAGCGCGGCGGCGCATCGTGAAATGCGCGGGATCTCCGGACTCCCGCAGCCTCCCCAGGCGGCTCGCGCGATCCGACGTCGCTCTGCGACCCCGTCCTCCCCAGCGACCCGCCTCGCACGATGCTCGCGCCCCGGCGCGAGCCCCGCGAACCCGCGTGCCCCTGTCGGCTGGGGCACGGTATGCTTGTCGCACCATGAAGTACTCTCCCTGCCTGCTCCTCTCGGCGTTTCTCGCTGGCGCCTGCGGAGGTGGCGAGGCACACCCATCGGGTCCGACCATGACCGCAAGCTCCTCTCTGCTCCCCACCGCGGCCAGCGCCGCGCCCGCGCCCGCGTCCGAAGGTCCCAGCCGCCCCGCGTACCCGCCCACCCGCGTGGCCCCGGTGACGAACGCCGTGCATGGGGTCGAGATCACCGACAAGTACCGCTGGCTCGAGGACGGCGACGCGCCCGAGGTGAAGGAGTGGATGAAGGCTCAGGACGCGTTCACGCGCGCCGAGCTCGCCCGGCTCCCCGAGCGGGACGCGATCGCGTCAAGGCTGAAGCAGCTATTCTACATCGATGCGGTCTCTGCGCCGCGCCACCGCCGGGGCCGGTACTTCCTGAGCCGGCGGCACGCGACGAAGGAGAAGTCGGTCGTCTACTGGAAGGAGGGAAAGAGCGGCGAGGAACGCGTGCTGTTCGACCCGAATACCTGGTCCGAGGACGGCAGCGTCTCGCTGGGCGGATGGGAGGTGTCGTGGGACGGCAAGAACGTCGCCTACAAGATCCAGCAGAACAACTCGGATGAGGCGACGCTCTATGTGATGGATGTCGCGTCCGGCAAGCGCTCCGAGGTGGACGTCATCGAAGGGGCCAAGTACGCGTATGCGTCGTGGACGCCCTCCGGCGACGGCTTCTACTACGTCTGGCTCCCCACGGACCCGTCCATCCCGGTCGCCGAGCGGCCGGGTTATGCCGAGGTGCGCTTCCACCGGCTCGGCCAGGATCCGAAGCAGGATCGCGTGGTGCGCGGCAGGACGGGCGATCCAAGGACCTTCCTTAACGCGTCCCTCTCCAAGGATGGCCGCTTCCTGGTGCTCACCGTCTCTCACGGGTGGACCTCGGCTGACGTCTACTTTCGCGATCTCCGCAGGCCGGGCGGCCAGGCCGCGGACAAGCCGCTCGCGGTCGGGCGCGACGCCCACTACACCGTCGAGGTCTACAAGGACCGGCTCTACGTCCACACCGACGAGGGCGCGCCGCATTACCGCGTCTTCGAGGTCGATCCGGACAGGCCGGATCGCGCCGCATGGAAGGAGATCGTCCCGGAGCGCCCCGACGCCACGCTGGACAGCGTCTCCATCGTGGGTGGGCACCTCACGCTGAGCTATCTCAAGGACGCTTCGAGCCGGGTCGAGGTGCGCGCGCTCGACGGCAAGCTGGTCCGCGAGGTCCCGCTGCCGGGCATCGGCACCGTCGGCGGCCCTTCCGGGCTGCCCGACGAGGACGAGGCGTATTTCTCGTTCGAGTCCTACACCTCGCCTCACGAGATCCACGCGACCTCGATCAAGACGGGTCGGACCGAGCTCTACGCGCGCATCGAGGTGCCCATCGATCCGTCGCCCTTCAGCGTCGAGCAGACCTTCTTCCCCTCCAAGGACGGCACGAAGATCTCGATGTTCATCGTCCGCCGCAAGGACATGAAGAAGGACGGGAGCTCCCGCGCGCTGCTCTACGGCTACGGCGGGTTCCAGATGTCGCAGACCCCCGCGTTCACCTCCTCGATGTACCCCTGGCTCGAGCGGGGCGGCGTGTACGCGGTGGCGAACCTGCGCGGCGGCGGCGAGTACGGAGAGGCGTGGCACCGGGACGGGATGCTGCTCAAGAAGCAGAACGTCTTCGACGACTTCATCGCCGCCGCCGAGCACCTGATCGGCGAGGGGTACACGCGGCCCGAGCGGCTCGCCGTCCTGGGCGGCTCGAACGGCGGTCTGCTCGTCGGCGCCGCGCTCACGCAGCGGCCCGACCTGTTCGGGGCCGTCCTCTGCGGCGTCCCCCTGCTCGACATGGTGCGATACCACCTGTTCGGCTCCGGCAAGACGTGGATCAGCGAGTATGGCTCCGCCGACGATCCGGAGCAGTTCAAGGCGCTCTACGCCTACTCTCCTTATCACCACGTCCAGTCGGGGAAGCGGTATCCGCCGGTTCTCCTGCTCTCGGCCGACAGCGACGATCGGGTCGATCCCATGCACGCGCGCAAGTTCGCCGCCGCGCTGCAATCCGCGAGCGCGGGCGGTCCCGTCCTGCTCCGCATCGAGCGGAACGCCGGGCACGGCGGCGCGGATCTCATCAAGTCGGCGGTCGCGAAGGGCGCCGACCAGATCTCGTTCGCGCTGTGGGCCACGAGCGCGCAGGCGCCGGCGATCAAGCAGTGAGGCGTCTTGCGGCGCGCGTGCGCCGCAAGACGCGTGAGGCGCGCGGCGCGCGGCGCACGACGAGCGGCGCGCGTGAGGCGCGGGACGCGCGCCGCGGGCGGGGCGACGGACAGGCTTGCGGCTCCGCGCCGCGACGGCTAACAACGCGCCGCTGTGCGAACGCTTCACCCCGTAGCCGGGGCTTCCCGCCGCGGGCCTTTGATCTCGCGCCCCCTCGCGGCCGCCGTCTCGGCGCTCGCGGAGGGCCCGCGCGCGCCGCTCGCGGACCTCGCCGATCCTGCGGCGGTGCTGGCCGGGCTCATGGACCTGCACGGGAGCGTCTCGCTCGCGCGCGAGCTCTCGCTCCTCGACCGCCACGCGGCGCCGCCGCCGGCGTCCGAGGGCGCTCGCGCCGAGGTCCGGGCGCTCGCCGCCGATCGCCTCGGCGAGCTCGCGGAGGCGCTCGACCACGTGTTCGCCGCCCCGTTCCACCGGCGGAACAAGCTCCCCGACGCGGCGGCGGTGCACGCGACGCTGGAGCAGACCGGGGTGCTGCCTGCCCGCGCGGCCCGCGACCGCGGGGGGCGCCCGCTCGCGTCCGCGGCAGGGCAGCTCTGGGAGCCGTTCGGAGAGCTCATGGGCCGCGCCCTCGGCCGCATCCGGCTCGAGACGCGCGCGCTGCGCGAGGAGCTCGCGCCTTCGCTGCGGGCGCTCGGCCCGGAGGCGGCGCGGCTCGAGCGGCTCGACGCCGCGATCTCCGCTGCCACCCAGAAGCGGCGCGAGCGCGCGCTCGCCGAGCTCGTCCCCGGGCTCTCGCGCGCCTTCGCGCGGGCCTTCCGCGCGGCCGTGGGCGCGCTGCCGGAGGGGGCCGGGCTCGAGGACGTCGCGGGCTGGTTCGGGCAGGAGCAGTGGCTCCTGCGGGAGCTCCAGCGCATGGAGCTCGTTGTCCAGGCGGTGCTCGCGCACGAGGCGGGCCGGCTGCTCTCGCTGGTCGACGGGGCGGCGGCGGCGGGCGCGCCCGCGTAGCTCGCGGGGGGCTTCACGATGCGGTTCGCGACGGCGCGGCAGTGGACGACGCGGATCCTGGTGCTCCTCACCGGCGGGGTCGGCCTCGCCCTGGTGGGGCGGGCGGCGCTCGTCTACCGCGGGGCGGACCCGCTCGCGTACCGCCTCGTGCAGCTCATCGCGCTGGGGCTCGCGCTCGGCACGCTCGAGCTGTTCGTGCGCGCGGGGCGGGCTGCCCGGATCGAGCGCGAGCTCGGCGCGCTGCCGCGGCCGGCGACGCGGGCGGCGATCGAGCAGAGCGGCGCCCCGCTCCGATCGATGCTCGAGGCGCGGATCGCCGGCGCGGCGCTGCCCCCGGCGAGCACGACGTTCGCGTCGTATCTCGTCGGCCTGCTCGTGATGATCGGGCTGCTCGGCACGTTCCTCGGCCTGTTCGAGACGCTGCGGGGGGCCCGCGAGGCGCTGACGCTGAGCGCCGACGTCGACGCGCTGCGGGAGAGCCTCGCCGCGCCCATGCAGGGCCTCTCGCGCGCGTTCGGCACGTCGGCGGCGGGCGTCGCGGCGTCGGGGGTGCTCGGGCTCGCCGGCGTGCTCCTGCGCCGGGCCGAGGCGCGGGCCGCGGCGGCGCTCCAGGCCTACGCGTCGGGCCCGCTCGCGGCGCTCACGGTGGCGGGGCGGCAGCTCGCGGCGCTGGAGGCGCTCGCGCGGCAGGGCGAGGCGCTCCCCGCCGCGGCGGCGTCGCTCCGCGAGGCGACGGGCCGGCTCGAGCGCCTCGAGGAGCGGCTGCTCGCGGTCCAGGTGGAGGGCGCGCGCCAGGCCGCCGCCTCGTTCGCGGCCGCCGCGGCCGAGGTCCGCGGCGACATCGCCGCGGGCCTCCGGCAGACCGCCGACGTCGCGGCGAGCGTGGTCAGGCCGATCCTGGCGGAGGCGGTGGAGCGCGCTGGCGCGGTCGCGGGCGGCGCGCTGCAGGCGGTCGAGCGGCGCCTCGACGAGGAGGCGCGCGCGCGGCGGGAGGCGGACGTCGCGTCGGCGTCGAGGCTGGAGGGCCAGGCGGAGCGGCTGTCGTCGGTGGTGGGGGAGGCGATCGAGCGGCTGGAGCGAGCGCACGCGGCGCGCGCCGCGGAAGCGGCGGAGCGGCAGGCGGAGCTGGACGCGGAGCGGGCGGCGCACCTGACGGCGCTGGGCGAGGCGCTGTCGGGGGCGCTGTCGGAGGCGGCGCGGGCGGCGCAGGCGGCGCCGGAGGCGGCGTCGCGGCTGATCGGGGAGGCGTCGGAGCGGCTGTCAGCGCGTGCGGAGGCGGACGCAGCGCGGGATGTGAGGCTGGACGCGCTGCTGGAGAAGCTGTCGGAGGCGACGGCGGGGATGGCCGGGAGCGCGCGGGAGCAGGCGGAGCGCGTGGCCGCGCTTGCGGAGGTGGTGGAGCGGAGCGGCGCGGAGCGCGAGGCGCGCGCGGAGGCGCGGGTGGCGGCGCTGGGCGAGGCGGCGCGGGCGCAGCTGGCGGAGCAGGCGGCGCGGCTGCTGGCGTTCGAGGAGCGGCTCGACGGAGCGCGGCGGGAGGCGGCCGACGGGCTCGCCGAGCGGCTCAGCGCCCACGCCCGCGGCCTCGGCGAGAGCCTGGCGCAGATGGAAGGGGGCGCGGCGTCGCGGCTGGAGCGGCTGGAAGGGGGCGTGGCGTCGCGGCTGGAGCGGATGGAAGAGGGCGCAGCGAAGCGGCTCGAGCGGCTCGACCAGGAGGCCGCCGCGCGCCGGCGCGAGCTCGAGACGGCGTCGGCGTCGAGGCTGGAGGGCCAGGCGGAGCGGCTGTCGTCGGTGGTGGGGGAGGCGATCGAGCGGCTGGAGCGAGCGCACGCGGCGCGCGCCGCGGAAGCGGCGGAGCGGCAGGCGGAGCTGGACGCGGAGCGGGCGGCGCACCTGACGGCGCTGGGCGAGGCGCTGTCGGGGGCGCTGTCGGAGGCGGCGCGGGCGGCGCAGGCGGCGCCGGAGGCGGCGTCGCGGCTGATCGGGGAGGCGTCGGAGCGGCTGTCGGCGCGTGCGGAGGCGGACGCGGCGCGGGACGCGCGGCTGGACGCGCTGCTGGAGAAGCTGTCGGAGGCGACGGCGGGGATGGCCGGGAGCGCGCGGGAGCAGGCGGAGCGCGTGGCCGCGCTTGCGGAGGCGGCGGAGCGGAGCGGCGCGGAGCGCGAGGCACGCGCGGAGGCGCGGGTGGCGGCGCTGGGCGAGGCGGCGCGGGCGCAGCTGGCGGAGCAGGCGGCGCGGCTGCTGGCGTTCGAGGAGCGGCTCGACGGAGCGCGGCGGGAGGCGGCCGACGGGCTCGCCGAGCGGCTCAGCGCCCACGCCCGCGGCCTCGGCGAGAGCCTGGCGCAGCTGGAAGGGGGCGTGGCGTCGCGGCTGGAGCGGATGGAAGGGGGCGTGGCGTCGCGGCTGGAGCGGATGGAAGAGGGCGCAGCGAAGCGGCTCGAGCGGCTCGACCAGGAGGCCGCCGCGCGCCGGCGCGAGCTCGAGACGGCGTCGGCGTCGAGGCTGGAGGGCCAGGCGGAGCGGCTGTCGTCGGTGGTGGGGGAGGCGATCGAGCGGCTGGAGCGAGCGCACGCGGCGCGCGCCGCGGAAGCGGCGGAGCGGCAGGCGGAGCTGGACGCGGAGCGGGCGGCGCACCTGACGGCGCTGGGCGAGGCGCTGTCGGGGGCGCTGTCGGAGGCGGCGCGGGCGGCGCAGGCGGCGCCGGAGGCGGCGTCGCGGCTGATCGGGGAGGCGTCGGAGCGGCTGTCGGCGCGTGCGGAGGCGGACGCGGCGCGGGACGCGCGGCTGGACGCGCTGCTGGAGAAGCTGTCGGAGGCGACGGCGGGGATGGCCGGGAGCGCGCGGGAGCAGGCGGAGCGCGTGGCCGCGCTTGCGGAGGTGGTGGAGCGGAGCGGCGCGGAGCGCGAGGCGCGCGCGGAGGCGCGGGTGGCGGCGCTGGGCGAGGCGGCGCGGGCGCAGCTGGCGGAGCAGGCGGCGCGGCTGCTGGCGTTCGAGGAGCGGCTCGACGGAGCGCGGCGGGAGGCGGCCGACGGGCTCGCCGAGCGGCTCAGCGCCCACGCCCGCGGCCTCGGCGAGAGCCTCGAGGCAACCGCAGCGGTGGTGCGGGAGGCCTCGGAGCTCGTGCGGGCCGGCGGTGCCGAGATGACGTCAGTGGCGGAGATGTTCACCGTTGCGGTTGACCGTTACCGCGACGCGAGCGATCGCTGGCTGAACAGCCTGGGGGCGATCGAGGACGCGATCGAGCGCCGGGAGCACGGCGAGGCGACGGACCTCCTCGGCGCTTACCTCGACCAGACCCGTGAGGTCTTCGATCACTCGCTGCAGTTCCAGCGCGAGCTCTTCTCCGAGCTGCGGGCGCTGAGGAGCAAGACGAGCTGATGCGCCGCGCCTCGCGTGCGTCTGGCCCTGGTCTCTCGCGCCCTGAGACCGTGCGCTCGGCGGATCGTGGCGAGATCTCACCGCGTTTGCTGACGTCCGCCGCGAGAGCGATGCGATGTCCCTGACGCCGGCCGAAGACGATGTCCCCGAGCAGGCGGCGGTCTGGCCGGTCTTCGGCGACCTCATGGCCTGTCTCTTCGGCCTCTTCGTGCTCTTTTTCGTCTGGGCGATCTCGTTTCAGGTCGATCTGGCCCGCGATCTCGCCGCCGAGCGCGCCACCCGCGCGACGGAGCGCGCGCGTCTGGAAACGCTCGAGCGCGCCCTGGCCGGACCGCTCGCCGAGGGAAGGATCACCCTGACGGAGGGGCGCATCGGGATCCGCGGCAGCATCCTGTTCGAGCTCAACTCGGCCGAGCTTCAGCCTGCGGGCATCGCGCTGCTCCGCGCGCTGGCCGACCCGCTCAAGGCGTACCTCGAGCATCATGACGAGCTCATCATGGTGAGCGGCTTCACGGACGACCGCCCGCTCACGAGCTCGTCCCGCGGTTATGCCGACAACTGGGAGCTCTCGGCGCAGCGAGCGCTCACGGTGACGCGGGCGCTCTCCGCGGCGGGTGTCCCCGACACGTCGCTGTTCGCGGCCGGCTTCGGAGAGCGGCACCCGGTGGCGCCCAACGACACGAGCGAGAACCGGGCGAAGAACCGCCGGGTGGAGATCTCGCCGATCCCGCGGCGAGGTGCGCCCTGATGACATCCACGTCGGATTTTTCTCCGACAATGCTTTCCCAACCCGGGTTGGCCGCGGCGGCGTCCCCCCAACCTGGGTCGGCCGCGTGCCCCCAACCCGGGTCGGCCGCGTCTCCCCAACCCGGGTCGGCCGCGTCTCCCGCATCCCCCCAACCTGGGTCGGCCCCGTCCCCCCAACCCGGGTCGCCCCCGGCCGACGCGCGCCTCGCCGCCCTGCGGGCGGCCGGCGCCCACCGCTTCGACCCCGCGGGCTACCGCCTCGTCGAGGCGCTCCTCGAGCGCGCTCGCGCCCTCGACGGCGGCGCCCGCGCGCGCCTCGCTGCCCGCGCCTCCGCGCGGCTCGCGGCGCTCGACGCCGCCTTCCACCGCGCCCGCGCCGACGCCGAGGCTCACCTCCGCGCCCTCGCCGACGCCGGCCTCCCTCACGACGGCGCCCTGGCCGCGGCGCTCGCGCTCGGCGATTTCCCCGCCGTCGTGAGGACCGCGCGCCGCCGCCTGCGCGCGCTCGCCGCCGAGCGGAAGACGACCGCCGTCCCCTCGCTCGCGCGCCTTCGCGGCGAGGTGGCCGCGCGCGACGTGCGCCTCCCCGGGCCGCTCGCGCGCGATCTCGCGGAGCTCCCGTGCGACGGCGACGTCGTCGAGCGCCGGGTGAAGCGGCAAGCCCAGGCCCTCAGCAGCGCGCTGTCCACCGCGCTGTTCCACGAGTCGCTGGTGAGCGCGCGCGCCACGCTCGCCGTCGCGCGCGCGGCCGACAACGTGCCGGAGGACGCCGGCCCCTACAACGCCCAGGTGCTCGCCTCCCGGGCGCTCTGCGCCGCCGAGCGGCTCTCGGAGCACTACCTGCGCGCGCTCGTGGCCGGCCTCCAGGACCTCGGCGCCCTGGCCGCCGCGCTCGAGCCGCAGCCCGAGAAGCCAGCGCGGAAAAAAGCCGCCCCTCGGAACACGAGCGACGCCGCCCCTCGCCGACGGCCGGCCCGGTCGGTCCGAAAAAAAGAATCCCTTTTTCGCGGATCGCGTTAGGTAAGTAGTCCCCATGCTTTGCTCGCCAGGCCGATCGCTCGCTTCCCTCGCGCTCTTCCTGCTCGCCAGCTCCTGCTCGTCCTCGCCCGACAAGGTGCAGAGCGGGCCGCTCACGCCGCCGCTCAAGCAGTGCGGCACCGAGGTGGTCAAGCGCGGCGACGGCTACAACGGCGCGGCGCGCGAGTGCATCTGGCAGGCGTACAGGAACCACGACCCGTCCGAGTTCACGACCACGCGGTACACCATCGAAGGCGATCCCGTCACCTACCGCCTCGAGGTCACGCTCACGGGCGTCGTGGTCGTCGTGGACAGCAAGGATCGCTACGCGCTCCGGGGCGTCTTCCGCCACGAGTGCCGCAACCTCGAGCGCATCATGCAGGAGGGCACCGACGACCGGTTCGGCTTCGCGCTGAGCGCGTGCTCCGGCGGCGGCGCCGACCGGTTCGCGGTCCCGTGACGAGGCCGCCGCGCGCCGGCGTCCCCGGCTCGTCCCGGCGGCCCGGTCGGCTCGCTGGCCCGACGGGAGGCCGCCCCGAAGCCGCGGCAAATCAAGACGTTGGAAGCGGAACGGCGACGGGCGCGCGGCGTGAGGCGCAATCGCCCACCGTGCCGAGCCCTGCGCGGACGGCCGCGGGCGGGCGCGCCCCGAGGCCTGATCTGGTGGACGCGACCGATCCTTGGCGCGTAGGCTCGCTGGGAGCAGTCGGAGCGGGCGGCAAGATGAGCAGACGAAGCACCCCGTGTCGCGCGATCGGTCCGAGGAAGGCGCCGGAAGGGTGTGGATGACGCGATGACGGAAGACGCGCGCCCGTCGTCCGGCAGTCCGGCAGAGCGTGCCTGCGAGCACGCTGGAGGGAAGCGCCGTGCAGCGTCACCTCGTTTTTGAAGCCGCCGGGATCAGCCATCCTGGCATGGTCCGAGACACGAACGAGGACAGCTTCGCGATCCTCGAGCCCCGGGGGCTGTTCCTCCTGGCCGACGGCATGGGAGGGCGCGCCGCCGGGGAGGTCGCCTCGCGCATGGCGATCGATACGGTGCGTGATTTCTTCGACGACCCGGACTCCACCTGGCCTGTCGCCGTCGGCGTGGGGCCGCCCACGACGCGGGGCTCGGAGGCGCGCTACGTCGATCAGGGGCTCCCCCTGCTCGTCGCGGGCATCCAGCTCGCGAACGGCCGCATCTTCTCCGCCGCGCGGCGCGACCGGGAGAAGCGCGGCATGGGCACCACGATCGCGGCCGTGCTGGCGCGCGACGGCTTCATCGCCGTCGCGCACGTGGGCGATAGCCGCGTATACCGCCTCCGCGATCATCGCCTCGAGCAGCTCACGCGCGATCACTCGCTGGTCAACGAGTGCATCCGGCTCGGCCACCTCCTCCCCGAGCAGGCCAGCTCGTTCCCGCTCCAGCACGTGATCACCCGCGCCCTCGGCACCGACGAGGCGGTCGACGTCGAGACGCGGATCGACGCCATCGAGGGAGGGGATGTCCTCCTGCTCTGCTCAGACGGCCTGTCCGGCGTGGTGCCGGCGCAAGATATCGCAAGTATCCTGGCGACCCACGCCGATCTGGCCGGCATCGCGTCCCGGCTCGTCAAGCGCGCCAACGAGAACGGTGGCCCCGATAACGTCACCTGCGTTGTCGTGCGCTGGCGCGCTTCGCCCGGCGGCCCGACCAGGCGCTGATCCGCGCGCCCGCGCTGCCGCTCCGGCGGTGTGCGGGCGAGAGCATTGCGCTCAGCCCGCCAGTTTTTCCATGAAACATCGCGTGCCTGGAGGTGCCAGAGAGCGCGCCACCGTGTTAATGGCGGTGGGGAATCCCAATGGTCGCGCGAACGAACGGATCCACACACCCGCAATCCATCGAATCCCCGTCCCGGAGCGCGGCGCTGAGCAAGCCGGGGAAGGGCAGCTCATCGGGCGCGCGGCGCCCCGGCCCGGCGGCGGCGGAGCTCGATCCTGCGGAGCACCACCGGCCGGCGCTCAAGCTCCTCGACGCGGCGCGCGAGCCGGATTTCATCGAGGTGCTCGGATCGCGGGAGCACAACCTCCGCATCGATCGGCTGGAGGTGCCGAAGCGGAAGCTCGTGGTGTTCACGGGGGTGAGCGGCTCGGGCAAGTCGAGCCTGGCGTTCGACACGCTCTACGCCGAGGGGCAGCGGCGTTACGTCGAGACGCTGAGCTCTTACGCGCGCCAGTTCTTGGGTCAGCTCGAGCGCCCGCAGGTCGAGCACCTGCGCGGCCTGTCGCCGACCATTGCCATCGAGCAGAAGAGCGCGTCGAGCAACCCGCGCTCCACGGTCGGCACGATCACGGAGGTCTACGATTACCTGCGCGTGCTCTATGCGCGCGCCGGCGAGCAGCATTGCCACCTCTGCGGCAAGCCGGTGAAGGCGCAGAGCTCGGAGCAGATCGTCGACGAGCTCCTCGGGATGCCGGAGGGGACGAAGTTCGTGCTGCTCGCGCCGCTCGTGACGCACCGGAAGGGGGAGTTCAAGGACCTGTTCGAGGAGCTCCGGGGCCGCGGCTTCGTGCGGGTCGAGATCGACGGGGCGCAGCACCGGCTCGACGAGCTGCCGAAGCTCGACAAGAAGCTCAAGCACACCATCGCGCTCGTGGTCGACCGGCTGGTCGTGCGGGCGGACGAGCGCCAGCGCATCACGGAGGGGGTCGAGGTCGCGCTCCAGGAGGGGCGCGGCGAGCTCCGGGTCGAGCTCCAGGCCGACGAGGGGGCGTCCGGGCGGCGGCGTCGCCCCGACGCTCCGCTGCTGTTCAGCGCCGCGCGCTCCTGCTGCGGCCAGAGCTTCCCCGAGCTCTCGCCGCAGAGCTTCTCCTTCAACAGCCCGCTCGGCATGTGCGGCGCCTGCAACGGCCTCGGCACCCGCCTCGAGATCGATCCGGCCCTCGTGATCCCGGATCCTGCGCTGTCGATCCGGGAGGGCGCCATCGCCCCCTGGGCGTCGGCCATGGCGCGCGGGGAGGGCTGGACGTTCCGCATCATCGACGCCGTGGCCAAGGCGTGCTCCGTCGACCTCGACGTGCCCTGGCGCAAGCTCGGGGCGAAGAAGCAGGAGATGGTGCTCCATGGCCTCTCCGGCAAGCGCATCGCGGTGACGTGGGGGAAGGAGGGGACCGAGACGCACGGCACCTGGGGCATGAAGTTCGAAGGCGTGATCCCCAGCCTGATGCGCCGGTTCCAGCAGTCGTCGTCCGAGTCGGCGCGGGACGCTTACCGCAAGTTCATGAGCGAGCGCCCGTGCGACGCCTGCGGCTCCCGGCGGATGCGCCCCGAGTCGCTCGCGGTGCGCGTCGCGGCCAAGGGGATCGCCGACGTCACCGCGATGACGGTGAGGGACGCCTACGAGCATTTCGCCCGGCTCGAGCTGCCTGGCAACCGGCAGAAGATCACGGAGGGGGTGCGGCGCGAGATCACGAGCCGGCTCAGCTTTCTCCTGAACGTGGGGCTCGACTACCTGACGCTCGACCGCTCGGGGCCGACGCTGAGCGGCGGCGAGGCGCAGCGCATCCGGCTGGCGAGCCAGCTCGGCAGCGAGCTCTCCGGGGTGATGTACGTGCTCGACGAGCCGAGCATCGGCCTGCACCAGCGGGACAACCAGCGCCTCATCGAGACGCTGCGGCGCCTCAGGGATCTCGGCAACACGGTGCTCGTGGTGGAGCACGACGAGGAGACGATCCGGGCCGCCGACTACGTCGTGGATTTCGGCCCCGGGGCCGGGCACCTCGGCGGCCGGGTGATGGCCGCGGGGACGCCCGAGGAGATCGCGCGTGACCCCGAGAGCGTGACCGGGGCGTACCTGGCGGGGCGCGCGCGCATCGAGGTGCCCGAGGCGCGGCGCGCGCCGCGCGGGTGGCTGGAGATCCTGGGCGCGGCCGAGCACAACCTGAGGAGCATCGACGTCCGCTTCCCGCTCGGGGTGCTGCTCGCGGTGACCGGGGTGAGCGGCGCCGGCAAGAGCTCGCTGGTGAACGGCATCCTCCTGCCGGCGCTGGGCCGGGCGCTTCACCACAGCACCGAGCCGGTCGGCGCGCACCGCGCGATCCAGGGGCTCGAGGCGCTCGACAAGGTCATCGCGATCGACCAGAAGCCGATCGGCCGCACGCCGCGCTCGAACCCGGGGACGTACACGAAGGCGTTCGACCAGATCCGCGAGATCTTCGCCGAGCTGCCGGAGTCGCGCGCGCGCGGCTACGGTCCAGGGCGGTTCAGCTTCAACGTGAAGGGCGGGCGCTGCGAGCCGTGCAGCGGCGACGGCATGGTGAAGGTGGAGATGCACTTCCTCGCCGACGTCTATGTCCCGTGCGAGGTGTGCGCCGGCAAGCGGTACAGCGCGCAGACGCTCGCGGTGCGGTTCAAGGGCAAGAGCATCGCGGATATCCTCGACACCAGCATCGAGGATTGCCTGCGTCTCTTCGAGCACCACGTCGCGCTGCGCCGCGTCCTCGAGACGCTGGTCGAGGTCGGCCTCGGGTACATGAAGATCGGCCAGAGCGCGCCGACGATGAGCGGCGGCGAGGCGCAGCGCGTGAAGTTGAGCCGGGAGCTCGGCAAGAGCCAGACGGGGCGAACGCTCTACGTCCTCGACGAGCCCACGACGGGCCTGCATTTCGAGGACATCCGCAAGCTGCTCGGCGTGCTCCACCGGCTGGTCGAGGCGGGGAACACGGTGGTGGTGATCGAGCACAGCCTCGACGTCATCAAGTGCGCGGACTGGGTGATCGATCTCGGCCCCGAGGGCGGCGCCGGCGGCGGCCGGGTCATCGCCGAGGGGACGCCGGAGCACGTCGCGAAGGTGAAGGGCTCGTACACAGGACAGTTCCTTAGCCCCCTTCTCCCGCCTAGGCGTTAACGAAGCCTAGCGCCGCGTTCTCCTACATTCGAACGTGGTCGTGGTCGTGAACGTGGTCGTGGTCGTGGTCGTGGTCGTCAACGTTGGACCGTGAACGACCACGACCACGTTCACGTTCACGACCACGTTCACGTTGGTGACCGATGGTGGGGCGAGCTCGTGCGCTGAATGCAACCGAACGAGCTCGGCTAACACATATGCCCTCTTGTCCTGTGCGGGCGCTGGCCGAGCGGGGATGGATCATCTGGGGCAGAGTGGGGCAGAGAACGTCTGCGACGGCTCACTCCGACGCGCCTGAGACAGACGCATTTGTGATTTGCGTCTCTTGCTGACCATCCATTTCAGAGAAGCGCGATATTCATTGGTGGCGCCCTTGACTGATTTATTCGATCGGCTTGCACCGCGCTGCAAAAGCGCGTAGCCGGGATCGATGGACACCAACGTGTCCAGGAGTGCGCGAGCACCCGACCAGCACCTTCAGCGAACAACATCATGAGTTCTCGTGCCAGCGGGGCTGTCGTACAGGCCCCTGCGCTCGAGATCCGTTGACGGGAGGGCCCATGCAGATCTCGAAGCATGCTCTATTTCTCGGCGTAGGACTTTGGGTGGGCGCCGCCTCGGCGGCGGCGTGTTCCGCCAGCGGCTCGTCGGCGGGCGACCCTCGGCCTGGGACCACCTCCAGCGGCGGCGGCTCGGGCGGCGACGCCGTCGGGTCGATGAGCTCCGGCGGTTTCGGCGACGACATCGGCGCCGGCACCGGGGGCGGCGACGTCGGCCCCGAGCTGGTCGGCGACCCGAAGACGTGCGCGGAGGCCGCCGCGAGCAAGTCCTATATCGGCTGTGACTTCTGGCCCACGGTCACCGCGAACATCGTCTGGTCGATCTTCGACTACGCGGTCGTCGTCGCGAACGCCGGCGACGAGATCGCCGAGGTCGAGGTGACGCGCGCCGGCGCCGCGGTGGCGCGCGCCGAGGTCAAGCCCAACAGCCTGAGCAAGATCTACCTCCCCTGGGTGCGCGAGCTGAAGGGGCCCGACGCCACCCATTGCACCGGGGGCGACTCGATCACGAGCTCCGTCCGCGTCGACGGCGGCGCTTACCACCTCGTCTCGACCCGGCCGGTCACGGTCTATCAATTCAACGCGCTCGAGTACAAGGGAGAGGGCGGCCCGTCCGGGAAGGACTGGTCGTCCTGCCCTGGCAACGAGGCGTGCGCGGCCAACGACGGGGAGCCCTTCGGCTGCTTCTCCTTCACCAACGACGCGTCGCTGCTCCTGCCGAGCACCGCGATGACAGGCAACTACCGCATCACGGGCCAGCGCGGCTGGGCGGAGGCGGACTTCGGCGGCTACATCGTCATCAGCGGGATCCAGGACGGCACCAGCGTCACCGTGAACGTCGCCCAGGGAGGCTCGGTGGTCGCGGGCGACGGCATCCCCCGGACGAGCGGCGGCGGCAGCTTCACCGTCCAGCTCGACGAGGGGGATGTCGTCGAGGTCCTCGGGCACCCGAGGAGCGACCTCAGCGGCAGCCTCGTCACCGCGACCCGCCCTGTCCAGGTGCTGACGGGCATACCGTGCGTGCAGGCGCCGGTCGGCCACCAGGCCTGCGACCACATCGAGGAGTCCGTGTTCCCCGCCGAGACGCTGGGCAAGCGGTACTTCGTGACGCTCCCGACGTCGCCGGGCGGCCGCGTCATCGGCCACATCGTGCGCCTCTACGGCAACGTCGATGGCACGGCGCTGACGTATCCGTCCGGCAAGCCGGACGGCGCGCCGACCACCATCGACGCTGGCCAGGTCGTCGATCTCGACGTGGTGAGGCGGGATTTCGAGGTCGTGGGAGACCACGAGTTCGCGGTCAGCACGTTCATGCTGGGCGCCGAGATCGTCGACGCGGACACCGAGTCTCGCCAGAAGGGCGATCCGTCGCAGAGCCACCCCACCGCGGTCGAGCAATACCGCTCCAAGTACGTCTTCCTCGCGCCGAGCGACTACGATGAGAGCTACGTCGACATCATCCAGCCGCTCGACGCCGCGATCACGCTCGACGACGGCTCGGTCGACGTCGCCCCGACCCCGATCGGCAACGGCTCCGGCTTCGGTGTCGCGCGTGTCCGGCTCGGCCCCGGCAACGGCGGCGCGCACGTGCTGACCGCCTCGGCGCCCGTCGGCATCCAGGTGCTCGGCTACGGCGCCTACACGAGCTACCAGTACCCTGGCGGGCTCAACCTCGTCGCCATCGCGCCCCCGCCGCCCCCGCCCCGCTGACCCCGCGCGCCGCGCTGGTTGTCTTTCCCGGTCTCCTGAACTAGCACCCTCGCATGACGGACGAGCCGCGCTCCTCGGCACGTCGCGCCCGCCGCGCCGCGCTCTTCGTCGTCCTGGCCAGCCTCGCCTTCGCCGCGAGCGGCCCGCTCGCCCGCTATGCGCGCCCGGTCCACCCGCTCGCCATCGCCTTCGGCCGGGTCGCCCTCGCCGCGATCGCGCTCTCCCTGGTCGACCCGCGCGCGATCGCCCGCTCGGCTGCCCGCCTCTCGCCGCGCCAGGGCGCCGCCGTCCTCTGCGCCGGCCTCCTGCTCGCCGTCCACTTCGCGCTCTTCCTCTGGGGGCTCGACCGCACGTCCCTCGCCGCGGCCCTCTCGCTCGTCTCGCTCGAGCCGCTCGCCGTCGTGCTCTGCGCGTGGGCGTTCTTCGGCGTCCGCCCCACGCGCTCCGAGCAGGCGGGCGTGCTCCTCGCCACCGTCGGCGCGCTCGTCGTCGCGCGCTCGGCCGGCGCCGGCGATCACCGGCTCTCGGGCGACCTCCTGGTCGTCGGCGCCACCCTCCTCTACGGCCTCTACGTGTCCTTCGCCCGCGCGCTCCGGGACGCGCTGCCGGCGCGGAGCTACGCCGCCCTCGTCTACGGCAGCGCCGCCGTCTTCCTCGCCGTGGCGCTCCCGTTCGCGCCCGGCGCGCTCGAGGGCGTCGCCCCGCCGCCGGTCCACGCCGCCGTCGCCATCGTCGCGCTCGCGCTCGTCCCCACCGTCGTCGGCCACACCGCGGTCCAGATCGCGGCGCGCCGCATGTCCCCATCCATCGTCGCGCTCGTGTCCCCCGGCGAGACGCTCGGCGGGATCGTCATCGGCGCCCTGTGGCTCCACGCCACCCCGACCGCGCTCGAGATCGCGGGCGCCGCGATCATCCTCGCCGGCGCCACCGTCGCGATCCTCGGGTCGAGCTCGTCCGCAGCCACGAGCGCCGGCTGACGCGCGCCCCCGCCGGCGCGCCCCCGGCTGGCGCTCGATGCCCGGCGCGGCGTGAACGCCTGACTGCGTGTGTCCGGGCAGCGGTCGCGCCGAGCGCTCACCGGCTCTGCTGCGACGGAGTTTGCCCGCGCGCGCCGCTCCGGTCGGACTCCGCGCCTCGAACACAGGGATTTCACGGGAGAGGCGCCCGCGCGCGCTTGACGGTCGATGATTCGAAAGAACGCTCTCCCGCATGTACGGTGGGCTGTTTCGAAACATCCTGTTTCCGCTCTATGAGACCCGTTTGAGGGGCAGGGAGACCCTGAAAGACCTGGAGCGGATAGAGCGCTCCCAGTGGCGATCGGAGAATGAGATTCGCGATCTCAGCTTCCGGCGGATGCTCGCCGCCCTCCAGTTCGCCGAGCAGCACGTCCCGTTCTACCGGGCTCGCTTCGCCGAGCACGGCGTGCGCGCCGCCTCGGTGAAGGCGCCGGAGGACCTCCTGCGGTTCCCCGTCCTCACGAGGGCCGACCTCCGCGCCCACGGGCAGGACCTCCTCGCCGAGGGCTTCGTCGGCCGGCTCTACGCGAGCGGCACGGGCGGGTCGACGGGGGAGCCGGTGCAGTTCCGGTTCGACCACCGCACCTACGAGCGCCGCATCGCGGCCGCCATGCGGTCCGACGGGTGGGCGGGCGCCCGGCTCGGCGACCGGGAGCTCCACCTGTGGAGCGCCGTGCTGGTCAGCGAGACGCTCGCGAAGAAGGCCAAGCGCTCCCTTCACGAGGCCATCCTCCGCAAGAAGATGATCTCCGCCTTCGACCTGTCCGACCGGCGCCTCGCCGCGTTGCTCGACGAGATCGCGCGGTACCGGCCGCAGCTCATCGTCGGGTACGCGAGCGCGCTGTACCACGCGGCGCGCTACGCGCTCTCGGATGGCCGCGCGCTCCCCGCGCCGCGCGGCATCGTCACCAGCGCCGAGCGGCTGTTCGCGCACCAGCGCGAGGCCATCGAGCGCGCGTTCGGCGCGCCGGTGTTCGATCGGTACGGCTGCCGGGAGCTCATGCTGATCGCCGCCGAGTGCGAGCGGCACGCCGGCAAGCACATCAACATGGAGAACGTGTTCGTCGAGCTGCTCCGCGACGGGCGCCACGCCCTCCCCGGCGAGCCCGGCGAGGTCGTCGTGACCGACCTCGTCTGCCGCTCGATGCCGCTCATCCGCTACAAGAACCAGGACGTCGCGATCGCCGCCGGCGCGCCGTGCGCGTGCGGCCGCGGGCTGCCGATGCTCGCCTCGGTCGAGGGCCGCGTCCTCGACCTGCTCGTCGGCCCCGACGGCGAGCTGCTCGCCGGGGAGTTCTTCCCGCACCTCATCAAGGACCAGCCGACCATCGCCCGCTACCAGGTCCACCAGGACCGGCGGCGCGCGCTCACGGTCAAGCTCGTGCCGGGCAAGGGCTTCCAGCCCGAGACCGCGAGGCTCATCGAGCGCCTCGTCCGGCAGCACCTGGGCGAGCGCGCGGAGATCTGCGTCCAGATCGTCGACGAGATCCCCCTCACGAGCGGCGGCAAGCACCGGGTCACCCTCTCCGAGGTCCCCGTCCAGCTGGGCCGGGGGCGCGCAGCGTGAGCGTCGCCGGGGCTGCCGGGAAGCTCGCGCGGCGCCGGCGCCGGCGCCGGCCGCGCCGCGCGCTGCGCTCACAGCGCGTTTTCTACAGATCTGCTGGAGCGCCTGGTGGCGGGGGCGCGGCGGCCTGCTCACCCGGCACGCTGCTCGGCGCGTGGCCTCCCCGAAGCGCTGGCGGAGCCGCGCGGTCCGGGGTATTGGGCAGAGCAGTACGATGTCCGACGTGCAGAGACCGCTCCCGCCGAAAAAGGACGTCGCGCTGGCCCTCCTCGAGCGAGAGCCGAGCGTGTTCATCCACCTCGATCCGCGCCGGCCCGGTGTCTCCGTCCCCAAGTGGTTCACGGGACAGCCGCAGCTGATCCTCCAGGTCGGCATGAACATGGCGATCGCCATCCCCGACCTCAAGGTGGACGACGACGGGATCAGCTGCACCCTGTCGTTCAACCGCGCGCCGTTCTGGTGCCGCTTGCCGTGGCACGCGATCTGGGCGCTCGTGAGCGAGGACCAGCGCGGCATGGTGTGGCCCGAGGACATCCCGGCCGATCTCGCCGCGCAGAAGCAGCAGCGCCCCGCCGTCGCCCCGCCGCAGAAGCCCGCCAAGAGGCCGCGCCCCCGGCTCGCCGCCGTCGCGCCCCCCAGCGGCGACGACGAGCGGAGCGACGAGGCGGCGGACGAGGCGCCGGCGCGCGACAGGGCGCGCCCCCAGCTCGAGTCCGTGGAGGCCGGCGAGCGCCTCGGCGCGGGCGAGGCCCCGGCGCGGGACGCCGGCGCGCCCGTGAGGCCGCTCGCGCCGGTGCCGGCCCTCGCGCCGGTGCGGTCCACCGAGGAGCGCGAAGACGACGAATCGGGTGGCTCCGGTGAGCCCGAGCCCAAGCCTCGCCAAGGGGCGGGCAAGCCGAAGCGCGAACTGCCCCCCTATTTGCGGGTCATCAAGTAACGCTACTGACGCTACTGCTTGACGGTGCGGCTCGGCCATTCCAACTCTGGCCGGCCATGCCTCGACCGTTGCAGCGCATCCTCACTGCGCTCCTGCTCCTCGGCGTCGTCGTCGCCCTCGAGTTCGGCTTCGAGACCCTCTTGCCGGACGCTGCCTGGCGTCAGCTCGCCCTGTTCGCGATGGTCAACGTCATCGCGGCGCTCTCGCTCAACGTCATCAACGGAATGGCCGGCCAGTTCTCGATCGGCCACGCCGGCTTCGTCGGGATCGGCGCGTACACCGGGGCGGTCGTCGCCGGCAACCTGCACCAGCACCTCGGCGGCGGCGAGCCGCTCTTCGGCAACTCGTTCGTCGTGATGCCCGCCTCGCTGCTCGCGTCCGGGCTCGTCGCGGCCCTCTTCGGCCTCGTGGTCGGCCTGCCGAGCCTCCGGCTGCGCGGCGACTACCTCGCCATCGTGACCCTGGGGTTCGCCGAGATCTTCCGCCTGACGATCGCGACGGCGACGACCGGCGGCCCCGACCAGGGGGCGGTCGGCAAGCTCCTCGGGGCGCTCGGCGGCCCGATCGGCTACGCCGGCCCCGACGACACCGGCGTGCCGCAGTACGCCGGCCCGTTCTGGATCTTCGGCTCCGTCGTGCTCGCGACGATCCTCGCCTGGCGGCTGAAGTTCTCCGGCTGGGGCCGCGCGCTGCGCGCCCTCCGCGAGGACGAGATCGCCTCCGCCGCGGTGGGCGTCGATCCGACGCGCTACAAGGTCACGTCGTTCGTCATCTCCGCCGCCGGCGGCGGCATCGCCGGCGCCCTGCTCTCGTCGATGCGCGACGGCAACCCCACGGTCCAGCCGGACCAGTTCACGTTCAACTACTCGTTCGACGCCATCACGATGGTGATCCTCGGCGGCTCGGGCAGCGTCTCCGGGGCGATCCTCGGCGGCGTGTTCGTGACCTTCACGGTGAAGCTCATCGAGCAGCTGCAGGGCCTCGACAGCGTCCTCGCGCTGAAGGCGGCCTACCCCGCGCTCGATCTGAACGCCCTCAGGATGGTGCTCTACGCGGGCATCCTCATCGGGCTGATGGTCCTCCGCCCCGAGGGGCTGTTCGGCGAGCGCGAGCTCTTCGGCCGGCGCTGGTCGCGCAGGAAGCGCTTCCCGGTGGGCCCGGCCGAGCCCGTCCCCGCCACGACCGGCGTGGAGACGGTTGCCGAGCACCCGGGCGCGCCGCCTCCCCCAGGCGCGCCGCCCGATGAGCCGCCGCCCGGCATCACGGTCGGCCGCGAGGCCAAGCCGGCCGGGAGGGAGCTCGAGTGAACCTCGATCTGAAGCACGTGACCAAGCGGTTCGGCGGCCTGCGGGCCGTCGGCGGCGTCTCCTTCTCCGTGCCCGAGCGCTCGATCTTCGGGCTCATCGGCCCGAACGGCGCGGGCAAGACGACGGTGTTCAACCTGATCACCGGCGTCTACAAGCACGACGAGGGCGCGATCCGCTTCGGCGGGACCGACCTCGCGCCGCTCCGGCCGAGCCAGATCGCGCGCCTCGGCATCGCCCGCACGTTCCAGAACATCCGCCTCTTCGGCCAGCTCACAGTGCTCGAGAACGTGCTCGTCGCCTGCGAGAACCTGCGGAGATCCACGCTCGCGTCCGCCCTGCTGCGCTCGCCGTTCTTCTTCAAGGACGAGCAGGAGATGACCGAGCGCGCCCTCTCGCTCCTCTCGGTGTTCAAGCTGGAGGACATGGCCGACGAGATCTCGACGTCGCTCTCGTACGGCAACCAGCGCCGCCTCGAGATCGCCCGGGCGATGATGCTCAAACCGAGGCTGCTCCTGCTCGACGAGCCGGCGGCGGGCATGAACTACGGCGAGGCCGAGGGGCTCAAGCAGCAGATCCGCTGGCTGCGCGACACCTTCGACATCACGGTCGTGCTGGTCGAGCACAACATGCAGGTCGTGATGGGGGTGTGCGAGGAGATCCACGTCCTCGATCACGGCGAGACCATCTCGCACGGCACCCCGGAGGTCGTGCGCAGGGACCCGAAGGTCCTCGCCGCGTACCTCGGCGAGGAGATCGACGACGAGGCGGCCGGCGCGGCGGCGGAGGAGCCCGCATGAAGACATCGCATCCGACGCGGCAGCCCCCCTCGGTGGCCTCCGGCGACCCCCTGCTCGTCGTCGACGATCTCGCGGTCAGCTACGGCGGCATCAAGGCGCTCAAGGGCGTCAGCCTCGAGGTGCGGCGCGGCGAGATCGTGGCGATGATCGGCGCGAACGGCGCCGGCAAGACGACCACGCTGAAGACGATCGTCCGCCTCCTCCCGATCGCCTCCGGCCGCATCCGCTACGACGGCAAGGACCTCGCGTCCGTCTCGACGGAGGAGCTCGTCGCGGCCGGCATCTCGCTCGTCCCGGAGGGGCGCGCGATCTTCTCGAACCTCAGCGTCCGCGAGAACCTCGATCTCGGCGCGTGGTGCCACAAGCACGGCCCCACCATGGCGGAGACCGTCGACGACGTGGTGAAGCTCTTCCCCCGGCTGGGCGAGCGCATGCACCAGCACGGCGGCACGCTCTCCGGCGGCGAGCAGCAGATGCTCGCGATCGGCCGCGCCATGATGGCGCGCCCCGCCATGCTGCTCCTCGACGAGCCCTCGCTCGGCATCGCGCCGCGGCTCGTCGCGGACATCTTCGAGTCGATCGCCAAGATCGCGGCGTCGGGAACAACCGTACTCCTCGTCGAGCAGAATACCCGACTGGCGCTCAAGTACTCGACGCGCGCCTACGTGCTCCGTACTGGGCAGATCGCCATGAGCGGCGAGTCGAAGGATCTCGCGGCGAACGAAGAGATCCGCGCGGCCTACCTCGGCGGCTGATCCCGCGCCGGCGCTCGTCGGCGCGTCGCGGCTCCCCGAGCGGGTCGCAGACGGGCCATCGCGGATCACGGCGGATCACAGCGGATCAGAAAAGAAACAGGCAGAGAGCGCTGGTGTTTCAAGCGCGTATCAACGCATCGCGTGATGCGCTGAGGCGCGATTGATATCGCTCTTTGCCGAATATGGAGTATGGTCACTGTGAGCCAGGCCATGAAGACCTGGTCTTCACAGCGGCGGCCAGAGCCGGCCGCTGACGGGGGACACCCATGGAGATTGAGAGCACGACCCGCGTTCTGGTGATCGATGACGACGCCAGCAACTCCCAGCCGCTCGTCCACTTCCTCTCATCCCGGGACTACACGGTGGAGACGTGCTGCGGGCTCGGCCATGCGCGTGACGTGCTTGCCCGCTGGCGTCCTCATGTGATGGTGCTCGTGCCCCGGGAGGAGGCGGAGCTCCACAGCGAGATGGAGGAGCTCCGCCGCATGTCGCCGCGCGTGCCCGTCGTGGTGCTCACGCCCGCGGTCGGCCCCGAGCTCATCCTGGACATGGAGGCGTTTGCGCCCACGGTGCCCGCGTGCCCGTCGCGCGGCCTCGCGTACATCGAGTCTGCGGTGGCCGACGCCTCGGCCATGGGCTGACCGCGGCCGGCCTCGGATGGGGCCCGCGCTCACCGCGGGCCGGGTGCCACCGGGGCAGGTGCCTCTCGCATCGGCTCGCCTCAGGCGGACGGATCGAGCCCGTCCGGCAACCCGTCGAAGAACTCTTCCACCACGGACGCGAGCCAGGCGCGCACCGGTCCGGTCGCGCACATGCTCCTCACGACGGGCCAGAGCGCGTCCGCGAGCGCGCCGACGTCGAGCTCGGGCGTGATCCCGAGCCGCCCCAGCGCCTCGCCGAGCGGCTCGCCCGCGTGCGCCGCGACGAACGCCGCGATCGCCTCGCTGGTCCGCGTCCGGACGGGCCGATCCCGGAGCAGCTGCGCGGCGATGTCGGCGCCGAGCTCCGCGGCGATCGCCGAGCTCTTCGCGTCGAGCTGACCGACGAGCGCGCAGATCTCCTGCTCCAGCACCCACGTGGCGACCTGCTTGCGCAGGCCGACGAACTCGGGGGTGTCGCCCTTGGCGACGAGGATGTCGTGCACCTGGCGCATCGCCGTGCGCGAGAACCCCTGCAAGAACCGGCGGATCTCCGGCTCGAGCCGCCGCTCGAACTCGCCCCGCATCGCGCCCATCGTCTTTCCGACCCCGCCGAGGCCGAAGGGGGCGACCCGCTTGAGGAGCGCGGGCAGGCCCCACTCGGCGAAGAACGGGTTCACCTTCTCGGTGAACTCCATCAGCGTGTCGTAGAGGACGTCGCGCATCACCGCGTCGAGCGCCGCGCTCTCCAGCACCTCGCGCACGAGCCGCTCCGGCACGATCTTCGGCTGCTCGAGGATGCGGTCGAGCTTGTCGCGGGCGCCCTCCGGCAGGAGCTCCTTCGCGCTCCGCCGCTCGGCGCGCGCCGCCTCGACGAGCGCCGCGAGCGCCGCGGCGGCCGCGGGGCGGACCGCCCGCCGGAGCGGCTCCTCCGCCGCCAGCGCCTCGAGCGCGCGCCCGATCGCCCCCGCGTCCACGAGCTCGCCGAGCGGCGTCGCGAGCAGCGCCGCGAAGCCGGCAGGCAGCCGCTCCCGGAAGTCGCGCGCCGCCGCCTCCGAGACGAGCCGCGCCTCGAGGAACGCGATCTGACGAGCCTTCAGTTCATTAAGTAGCGCGCGATCCATCGGGAGAACCGATAGTCCCGAGCCCCCGCGGGTGCCAGGCGCAGATGACCCCGGGCCTCTGCCGACGCGGCGCGCGGCCCCTGCCCAGGCCCCGAAACCGCGCAGTACTGTGAATCTGCCCAGCGGGTGAGCACCCTACTCATCGAACGTGGTTTCGGAGGAGCCTTACCAAAAACACCTTACTTGGAGCTCCAGTATCCGGGGACTCCCTGAGTCGGCGCGCCGCTCGCGTACGTGCGTTCGTGCGGCGCACCAGCGGGCAGCGCCGCGCGCCCGGGCGAAGCGGGATTGTCGGTGATTGTCATTTCCCGCGGAGAGCGACTCGGGCCGAAGTCAACTTTGCGGACCTCGCGACAGAGAGTTGCAACGAATTACAAGTGCCTGACAACTTCGGATCCAGCGGATGGTACGCGTTCGTTGTCTGCCGGCGCCTGCAGGGGTGGAGAGCGGCGTTCTCGCCCGGTCCCACGGCTGCACGGCAACCCGCCGGCGGTAGGTGCTCGCGATGCTCTCCCTGCTGCTCTGTGTCCTCTACTTCGGCGTGCTGCTCGGCCTCAGCGCCTACGGCCTGCACCGGCTGCATCTCGTGGTCCTCTGTCGCCTGAACCGCGCCAAGATCACCCGCGCGCAGGAGGTCGCGGCCCTGACCGATCGCGACCTCCCGCCGGTGACGATCCAGCTCCCGCTCTTCAACGAGTCGACGGTCGCGGCGCGGCTGCTCGATGCCGTCGCGAAGATGGACTACCCGCGCGACAAGCTGGAGATCCAGGTGCTCGACGACTCGACGGACGAGACGCAGGGCCTCGTCCGCGCGCACGTCGAGCGGCTGCGCGCGCTGGGCCTCGACGCGGTGTACCTGCACCGCGTGGACCGCGTCGGCTACAAGGCGGGGGCGCTCGACGCGGGGCTCAAGATCGCGAAGGGCGAGCTGGTCGCGATCTTCGACGCCGACTTCATCCCGCAGCCGGACTTCGTGCGGTCCATCGTCGGCCACTTCGAGGACCCGACGGTCGGCATGGTGCAGACGCGGTGGGGCCACCTGAACCGCGACGTCTCGATCCTCACGCAGGTGCAGGCGCTCATGCTCGACGGCCACCACCTCGTCGAGAACCGCGCGCGCTTCGGCGCGGGCCTCCTGTTCAACTTCTCCGGCACCGGGGGGATGTGGCGCAAGGACGCCATCCGCGAGGCGGGCGGCTGGCAGCACGACACGCTGACCGAGGACCTCGACCTGTCGTACAGGGCGCAGCTCGCGGGCTACCGCTTCATCTACCGCGAGGATGTCGTCTCGCCCGCGGAGCTCCCCGAGGACATCTCGGCGCTGCGCGCGCAGCAGTACCGCTGGGCCAAGGGGACGGTGCAGACGGCGCGCAAGCTGATGGCGACCGTGCTGAGCGCCAAGCTCTCGCTCGGGCAGCGGATCGAGGCGTTCTTCCACCTCACGCCGCACTTCGCCTACCCGCTGCTGGTGCTGCTGAGCATCCTCTTGCTGCCGGCGCTCGTCCTGTTCCCCGCGGCCGACACGCTGACGATGATCGCCATCGATCTGCCGCTCTGCACGGCGACGACGGGGTCGCTCGCGGCGTTCTACATGCTGGCCGAGACGGCGCAGGGCCGCTCGCGCTGGGGCGCGGTCAGGCGCCTGCCGATGCTCATCGCGCTCGGGACGGGGCTCGCGCCGTACCTGTCGAAGGCCGTGATCGAGGGGCTCCGCAGCATGTCCGGCGAGTTCGTCCGGACGCCGAAGCAGGGCGACAACAAGGGCCGGTACAAGGTCCGCACGGACCTGCCGATCACCGAGGCGATGCTCGCGGTGCTGTCGTGCGGCGCGGTGGTCGCGTCCGTGGAGACGGGGCACTACTTCGCCACGCCGTTCGCGGTGCTCTTCGCCGTCGGCTACCTCTACGTGGCGTTCCTGGTCATCCAGGAGCAGATCGTGCGCCGCCGCGATGTGGCATCGAGCGCGCCGGTCGTCGGCTGGAGCGACGCGCGGCCGAGCGAGGCGGCCGTCGTCGGCGCCTGGTCCCGGCAGTCGACGAAGGAACGCCACCTCGGCGATCTTGCCGTCTGAGCGGATCGTCGCCGCCGAGCCCATCCTGCGCCCGTGGTCGCGCCGGTGAGCCTGCCGGATTCCTGGCCGCCGGATCGAGGGTGCGAGGTGTGGGGCGCTGCTCGTGGGGTCGCAGGTTCGCTCCGAGCGCTGCGTTGCTCGGGGGGCTCCACGAAGCGTGCCTGGTGCACATCGGGCGAAGCCTGCGTAACCCCCTAGACCTTACCGACGCACGCTGGCATTCTGCCCTCCAGGCCGGTCGGGGGACCGCACGCGGCTTCCTGAACGGTCTTCAGGGGTTGCGGCGCGTCCCCCCCTTCTGCAAGGGCGATGGGGGTGTCATGACGAAAGCCGAAATCGTTCAGGCGGTCTACTCCCGCCTTGGGGGGTTCTCGAAGAAGGAATCTGCCGATCTGGTGGACCTCGTGTTCGAGACCATGAAGGAAACCCTGGGTCGCGGGGAGAAGATCAAGATCTCTGGATTCGGCAACTTCGTGCTGCGCGACAAGCGCCAGCGGCAGGGTCGCAACCCCCAGACCGGCGACCCCATCCTGATCACGGAGCGCCGGGTCCTGAACTTCAAGGCGAGCCAGATCTTGAAGCAGGCCCTCAACCCGCGTGAGACGGCCTCGGCGGCCGAGGAGTAGACTGCTTGGCGGTGCGCGCGCAGCTTCCGGCGAAGCTGTACTACCGGATCGGCGAGGTGGCCGGCATCGTGGGGGTCGAGCCGCACGTGCTCCGGTACTGGGAGACCGAGTTCCGCTCCATCCGCCCGCAGAAGTCGGCGAAGGGGCAGCGGGTCTACAGCCGGCGCGACGTCGAGACGCTCCTCAAGGTCAAGGAGCTGCTCTACTCGCACCGCTTCACGATCGCGGGCGCGCGGCGCAAGCTGCGCGAGGGCGGCATCGAGCCGCCGACGCCGGACGCGGGCGCGAGCCACGAGGAGGTGCAGCGGATGCGCACGGCCCTCGTCGAGATCCGGACCGAGGTGATCGCGCTGATGGATGAGCTCGAGCGCGTCTGAGCTCCACGGCGTGGCGCCGGGCCTCGGGTTGCGCCTTGTGTTGCCGGCCGGGGCGAGCGGCGCGCCGGAGGAGGCGCTTCCCGCGATCGACGTCTCCGCGATCGCGGGCGCGAAGGTGACGCTCCTGCGGGGCGTCGAGGCGGACGGGCTCTCGCTGCGCGCGGTGTGCGTGACGGCCCCGTCGCGGCAATGGGTGACCGGCCTGGAGGAGCTCGTGCTCGATCGGGCCTCGGGGCTCGTGCGGGGTGGCCTCGGGATAGCGATCGAGCGGTGGGAGGCAGGGCCGATCCACGCGCAGTCGCATCGGTTCGAGCAGGCGTTCGAGGGAGCCGGGAGGGCTGGCGCGCGCGCGGTGGTGATCCGCGGGCAGCACGTGCTCGGCTTCGCCGGGAGCGAGCACGACGCGGCGCTCTGCAGCCTGGCCTGCCTGGAGCCTGCGCAGGGGACGGGCGCTCGGTGCGGCGCGCTGCTCGGCGCGACCGCGTTCGAGGGCGTGTTCGTGGCGCCACCTGAGCCGGGACTGCTCGTGCGGACGATCTTCCTCGCCGCGGAGCAGCCCCTCGCCATGACCGCGGCGCTCGGCGTGCTCGCGGCGGCGGGGGTGACCCTCCTGCTGGCGCGGCGGCCGCGGCCGCGGCCCTAGGACGGGGAAGAGGGGCTCGTGGAGAGCTGCCCGGCCCTCGGAGAGGGCCTATCGCGTGGATGCGAGATGTTGAAGAGAGAGGCGTACGCCAGGCTGATGACTCGACCGGGCAGGGGGAGCGATCAGAACGGGATGTCGTCGTCGTTGCCGCCGCCGCCGTAACCGCCGCCGCCGAAATCATCGGGCGGAGGACCGGGATCCTGCGCAGCCGGCGCGGGGCGACCGCCGCCGCCGCGGTTGTAGCCGCCACCCGCCGGGCGGCCGCCGCCGCCGCCGCCGCTGTAACCGCCGCCGCCGCCACCACCGCCGCCGCCACCGCCGCTGTAGCCACCGCCACCGCCGCTGTAGCCACCGCCGGGATCAGCGCCGAACGCGCCTGCGTCATCGCCGACAGCGCCGCGACCGCGGCCCCCGCCCGTCAGCAGGACGTTGTTCGCGATCACCTCGGTCTTGTAGCGCTTGTTGCCATCCCGGTCGTCGTAGCTCGACGTGCGGAGCGAGCCCTCGATGAAGATCGAGGAACCCTTGCTGAGGATCTTGCCCAAGGCCTCGGCGCGCTTGCCCCAGATCACGACATTGTGCCAGTCCGTCCGTTCTTTCCGGACCTTGTCGCGGTCCAGGTACGACTCGGTCGTCGCGAGCCGCAGGTTCAAGACGGCCTGACCCCCCTGGGTGAACCGGAGCTCTGGGTCGGCGCCCAGGTTGCCGAGCAGCATTACGCGATTCAAGCCTTCGGCCATCGTCACTCCTTCCCTAGGAGGGGCTCTCAGCGCACGCTGCGCTGAACGAACGTCGCCTGCTTCACTCCCCCATGGGGGCCGACGCGTCAAGGGTCGTGGCGCGCCGAAAAGCACGCGGCGCGCCCGCGCGGCGGGACCGGCGTGGGCCTCGGCACGGGCGGCGCGGCGTCGCTCGATCGCCGTCCGATGGCCGTCCGATGGCCGTCCGATGGCCGTCCGATTCCGCCAGGCTCCGCGCAATTCCGCGTGATTCCGCTCACCCGCCCGCTCCGGCTTGCGCGAGGAGGTCGGCCAGGAAGAGCCGGGCGATCGTGAAGTAGAGGAGGATCCCCAGGACGTCCACGAGGCTCGCGATGAACGGCGTGGAGCTGGTCGCCGGATCGAGGCCGAGGCGCCGGAGCAGGAGGGGGAGCATGGCGCCGACGGTGCAGCCCATGAGGACGATCGCCATCAGCGTCGCGCCGATCGTCAGGACGAAGCCGGTGCCGTCGCCCCAGAGCCAGACGCGGAGCATGCCGATGGCGGAGAGGATAAGGCCGAGCACGACCGCCTGCCCGAGCTCGCGGACGAGGACGCTCGCCCAGTCGCCGACGCGCACGTCGCCGACGGCGAGGCCGCGGATGATGAGCGACGACGACTGCGAGCCGGAGTTGCCGCCCGTGGAGATGAGCAGGGGCACGTAGTAGGCGAGCGTCGCGACGGCCTCGAGCTCGTGCTCGAAACGCCGGAGCACCTCGCCGGTCATGAACTCGCCGACGAACAGCACGGCGAGCCACGGGGCTCGCTTCTGGATGAACGTCCAGAAGCTCGTCTTGAAGTAGCTGTCCTCCATGGGGCCGACCGCGCCGAGCCGCTGCATGTCCTCGGACTGCTCCTCCGTGAGGACGTCCATCACGTCGTCGACGGTGATGACGCCGAGCAGCTTGCGGTCCGCGGAGAGCACGGGCAGCGCGTTGAAGTCGTACTTGGCCATGGTCCGCGCGACCTCTTCCTGGTCGGTCTCGGGGCTGACGGCGAAGACGTTCTCGGTCATCACGTCCGCGAGCTTCTCGGACGGCGAGGCGAGCAGCAGATCGCGCAGCGACACGACGCCGATGAGGTGCCCGCGATCGGAGACGATGTACACGTAGTAGATCGTCTCGGCGTCCTCACCGACGGCGCGGATGCGCTCGATCACGTCGGCGACCGTGAGGTGGATGCCCACCGACACGTAGTCGGTGGTCATGAGGCCGCCGGCGCTGTCCTCGGGCCACTTGGCGAGCTCCTCGACCTCGGCCGCCGCCTCGGGGTCGACCTTCTCAAGCGTGGAGAGCAGCGTGCCGCTGACCTGGTCCGGGAGGGCCTCGATGAGGTCCGTGCGGTCGTCGGCCGCCATCTCGGAGACGATCGGCGCGATGCTCTCGATGCCCATCTGCTCGACGAGCGCCTCCTGGGTCTCGCCGTCGAGGCGCTCGAAGATGGGCGCGGCCTCCTCGGCCCTGAGCGCCATCAGGACCTTCGCCGCTTCGGCGTCGTCCAGCAGGCCGATGAGGTCGGCGAGGTCCTCGTCGTGGATCTCGTCCAGCAGGTCGGAGAGCTGCGCCGGATCCTCGGTGAGCAGCTGCCGTACCTCCGGGACCATGGCGAGGGCGACGCGCAACATGCCCGGGCACTGACCACAACTCGGCTCTGCTGGGAAGCGGCAAACCCCACCGGCGCCGGGCCCGCGACCCACCCAGCTCCCCGGCGACCCACCCAGCTCCGCGCATCGACCGAGGTTGGGTTGCGGCGCCGCGGCCGACCGAGGTTGGGCTTCCCAGCCGACCGAGGTTGGGGCCTCCCAGCCGACCGAGGTTGGGCCTCCCACGACCGCCGGTCGCGCGCGATGGAGGCTGGGCTCCCGCGACCCGTGAAGGGGTGGTTTGCAATACAGTGATGAGTGAACTTTCCTTATTGGCCGACCCAGGTTGAGGACCAGGTCGGAGGAGCCAGGTCGACCCAGGTTGAGGGGCGGGTCGCCTACTGCGTTGGCTGTCGCGCAATCAGGTTGACGTCGCGGCGGCGCGCGGGGCATGGAGGGCACGGGTCTGCGGCGGCGGCATCTCGTTTGCTACGGGACCCCTTCGCGGGGTCGAGCGGGGCCGGCCGGGTCGAATTGACAGCCTTCCGGTCGGGTCCCTAGCATCGGGCTCCCGTCGAGCCGTGGATCGCCTGCGGAAGTCGGTCATGGGCCCGTGGACGGCGGGCCTTTTCGGTGGCTTGACCGCCGCGCAACTGGATCGGTGGTCGAAAGGAAAGTCGAATATGACGCGGATAGAGCGTGAGAGCAGGCGCCCGTGGAGGGGCGCGGTGAGGTTCGCCATGGCGGGCCTGCTGATCGCGGGCACAGGCAGCGCCTTCGGATGTCTGAGCCGCCCCATCGCCGAGAACAAGCCCCGGTCGACGTCGACGATCGTCGAGCGGCTGACGCAGAGCTCGGTCGACAAGATCGACCTCCTCCTGGCGATCGACAACTCGGGTTCGATGGCCGACAAGCAGGCCATCCTCGCCCTCGCGATCCCCGACCTCGTCCAGGGTCTCGTCAACCCGCGCTGCATCCACAAGGACGGCACGATGGCGACCACGGTCGCCTCGCCCAACACGCCCTGTCCGCAGGATCACAAGCGTGAGTTCGAGCCGGTCAAGGACATCCACATCGGCATCATCAGCTCGAGCCTCGGCGGCCACGGGTCGGGCGCCTGCCAGCGGACGACGAGCGCCTCGAACGTGGACATGGCGCACCTCCTCGCGCGCACCGACGAGAACTCCGACGTCAACGACATCCCGACCTACCTCAACCTGGGCTTCCTGGCCTGGGACCCGGATCAGAAGCTCGACGGCGAGCCGGAGACGCCGGATCCGAACGACGGCGAGGCGGATATCACCGCCGATTCGAACGCCGACCTCAACAACACGTCGCTGGTCGGGCAGCTCACCGCGATGGTCCAAGGTACGGGGCAGACCGGCTGCGGCTTCGAGGCGCAGCTCGAGAGCGTGTACCGCTTCCTCGTCGACCCGGAACCCTACGCGGCGATCAGCGTTGACCCGGCCACCGAAAACATCGTCGTCACCGGCGAGGATGCCGACGTCAAGAGGCAGCGCGCCGACTTCCTGCGGCCGAGCTCGCTCCTCGCGATCGTCATGCTCACCGACGAGAACGACTGCTCGATCCGCGAGGAGGGCAAGAACTACCTCGTGGCAGAGACCACAGGCTTCCGCCTGTGGCGGCCGCGCACCGAGTGCGCCACCGATCCGGGCAACAAGTGCTGCAGGTCGTGCAGCCAGAGACAGGACGACTGCCCCAAGGATGAGGCGTGCATGGGCACGGACGGCAACACCGCCCAGCTGACCAAGGAGGAGGACCCCGTCAACTCTCGCTGCTGGGATCAGAAGCGCCGGTTCGGCTTCGACTTCCTCTATCCGATCGACCGCTATCGGCGCGCCTTCACCGAGGCGCAGATCCCGAACCGCAGGGGCGAGCTGGTCCCGAACCCGATCTTCAGCGATCCGAACCCGGACGACCTCGACTCCAACGTCCGCGATCCCGGGCTCGTCTTCTTCGCCGGTATCGTCGGCGTGCCGTGGCACGACATCGCGCGTCAGAACGCGCAAGGCCAGCCCGACCTGCTGAACGGCCTCAACCAGGACGGCGAGCCGGTCGGTGGGTTCAAGAACTCCGACGAGCTCAGCGCGCCCGTGGCCGGCGCCGCCAGCACCTGGGAGCTCATCCTCGGCGATCCCGCGAAGTACCAGGCGCCGAAGGATCCCTTCATGATCGAGTCGATGAAGCCTCGCTCGGGCATGAACCCGATCACGGGCGATGCGATCGTCGGGCCGCAGGAGACGGGCTGGAACCTCATCAACGGCCGCGAGTACACGATCCCGCCGGACAGCACGGGGGACCTCCAGTATGCCTGCATCTTCGATCTCCCCGTGGACGCGGTGAAGACCTGCGACGGGACGGCTCAGAGCTGCGACTGCAGAGCGGTGGGGGGTCAGGCGACCGACAACCCGCTGTGCAGGCCTGAAGCGGGGAACGATCAGGAGGATCCGGCGCCCAGGTCGACGACGCAGATCAAGGCGAAGGCCTACCCGGGCCTCCGCGAGCTGCAGCTCATCCGGGAGCTCGGCCCCCAGGGCATCGTCGGCTCGGTGTGCCCGGGCCAGCTCAACGACCCCGGCGCGGCCGACTACGGCTACCGGCCGGCGATCGGCGCCATCATCGACCGCCTGAAGACGGTGCTCGGCGGCCAGTGCCTGCCGCGCACCTTGACGCCGGACACGGACCAGCAGGTCTCCTGCCTGATCCTCGAGGCGCGCAACTCGCAGGGCCAGTGCAACTGCGCGGATCCGAGGACGCCGGGGCGCCTCGACGTGACGGGTGCTCATACGGCGGCGAAGGACGAGGTGCTCTCGCTCGACATCGCGAAGGCGTCCGGCTGGGACTGCGTGTGCGAGATCCAGCAGCTCGAGGGCGACGGGGCCGTCGCGTGCAGGACCAACGTCAGCGATGACATCGACGTGCATGGGTGGTGCTACGTCGACCCGTCGATCCGGCTCGGCGATGCCGCTATCGTGGCCGACTGCCCGTCGACCGAGCAGCGCAAGATCCGTTTCACGGGCCAGGGCGAAGCCCAGCAAGGGGCCACGCTGTTCATCACCTGCTCCGGCGAGTAGGCGACGTCAGCGGCCGTCAGCTAGCGTCAGCTAGCGTCAGCTAGCGTCTGATTGAGCCCGGCGCGCGGGGTGCGATCGTGAGGTCGCGCCCCGCGGCGCTTTTGTGGCCCCGGAGCGGCTCCAGCGAGCCGGCCGGCGGAGCGCCGGGAGGGACCTGCCCAGTTTTGTGCTAAGACCGGACTCCGTCGTGGTGGCACGGAAGAAGATTCTCATCATCGAGGACGAGCCCCACATCGTGCTGGGGCTGACGGACGCCCTCGAGTTCGAGGGCTTCTCGGTGGCGTCGGCCTCGAAGGGGAAGGACGGCGTGCTGCTCGCGCGGCAGGAGAAGCCGGACGCCATCCTCCTCGACCTCATGCTCCCCGACACCAATGGCTTCAAGGTCTGCGAGGATCTGCGGCGCTGGGACGCGTTCGTGCCGATCATCATGCTGACGGCCCGCGGCCAGGAGATCGACAAGATCCGCGGCCTCGACGCGGGCGCCGACGACTACGTGACCAAGCCGTTCAGCGTGGGCGAGCTCATCGCCCGCCTGCGCGCCCTCTTCCGCCGCGCCGCCCGGCCGGCCGAGGCGCCCGTCGAGGTGTTCTCCATCGGCAACGTGCAGATCAACATGACCGCGCACACGGTCTCGCGGGGCTCGCGCTCGGATCAGCTGTCGTTCTACGAGGTCGAGCTCCTTCGCCTGCTGCACGAGCGCGTGGGCCAGCCGGTCTCGCGCGAGGAGATCCTCCAGAAGATCTGGGGGATCGAGGCCGGGCCGTCGAACCGCACGGTCGACAACTTCATCGTCAAGCTGCGCAAGAAGATCGAGCGCTCGCCCGACAAGCCGGAGCACATCCTCACGGTCTACGGCTTCGGTTACAAGCTCGCTCCCTGACGGAGCGGCAGGACGTTGCGGAGGTCGCAAGGCACCGTCACCGCGGCGTCGGTGATGCGCTTCGGATCGGGCTCTTCGATGCGCGCGCCCTCGCGGATCTGCCGCGCCTCGAGGCGCAGCCGGACGAGGCCCGGGCTGCCCGTCTCGCCGGCGTACCCGACCACGTCGCCCGCCTCGAGGCGCGCGCCCGCCACGACGCCGGGGCCAGGGCGATCGAGGTGGCCATGGAGCAGGAGGTACCTGCGCACGCGATCCACGTCGCGCGCCTCGCGCACGTCGTGCGCCGTGGCCACCGTGATCCCGGACAGCGCGCCGACGAAGACGACCTCGGCCTTCCCCTCCTGGCCCTCGAGCCTGAGCGCCGCCACCCGCTCGCCGCGCGTCGCGGCGATGTCGATCCCGCCGATCCACGACGGCGGCTCGGGCCGCGCCGCGCCGATCGCGACGATGGAGCCCGCTGCAGGCAGCGCGCCCGCCCCGGCTGGAGCGTCCTCGACAAGGAGGAACCCCGGCGGCGCGTCCGGCGCGCCGATCGGGAACGTGTACGCGGCGGCGCTCGCCGGACGTTCCGGGCGGCGGGGGATGTGCTCGGGGGCCTGGCTGCGCGTGCCCGCTCTGGCGGGGCGCGCACCGGCAGGGTCAGAAAGCGCCGCAGCGCCGCCTTCGGGGAGCGGCGCGCCCGGAGCAGGCAGCGGGACGCAGGCGGCGCCCTCCGGCACGGTGCGCGGGCCGCAGAGCGCCGCCGCGCCCGCGGCGCCGCGCGCCGCGGCCGCCGGAGGGACGACCGCGGGCGGCGGCGGCTCGGGATCGTCGATGCCGCCGAGCGCGAGGACCAGCGCCGACGCCGCGGCGCCGCGCACCAGCGGGGAAGGGGAGACCGCTGCCCTCGCCGGGCGGGCTTGCAATGAGCCGGACACACGCATGCCATGAACGGTCTACCGCATCGCGCGCGGCGGGCGAGCTCGATGCAGCGGCGGCGCGCTCGTCCCGCCCGGCCTGCGCGCGGCGGCCCCGGCGTGGGCGGCGCCGGGCACGCGCGGCCGCGCCCGCCGTGGACGGGAATTCGCGAGGAACAGGCCCTTGTTGCCTGCCGGCTTGCGGAGGCGACGCGCTGTTGATAGCTCCTCTTCGTGCAAAATCGTCAAGCCATCGAGACGACCCTGAACAAGCTGTTCGACGCGGAGCGCACGGCTCGCCGGCTCCACGACGACCTGACGGCCATGCCCGGCGATGGGCTGCTGGATGTCCTCACGGACGCGATCGCGGCCGCGACGCGCGAGAACGACGAGGACGAGGCGGCGCTCCGGCTGGTGCGTATCGCGTCGCTGCTCGGCGAGCACGAGGGGCCGCGCGCGCTCGACGCGCTCATCGATGTGCTCGCGTCGGAGCACCCCGAGGCGCGGCAGGCCGCGGGCGAGGAGATCGAAACGCTGGCCTACGATCGGTTCAAGGAGGTCGCGCAGGCGATCGAGCGCGCGCTGAAGCGGCTGCCGGTGGGCTCGTCGGCGCTCCCGGAGCTGCCGTACCTCATCGCCGAGGTGCCGGAGCCGGGCGTGCCGAAGCTGCTCAGCCAGTTCCTGGGCCACAAGGATCCGGACGCGGTCGCGGCGGCGATCGAGACGCTGGTCGAGATCGGTGACCCGGCGCATGCGCCGCTCATCCAGCCGCTGCTCGACGACAAGCGCACGGTCGAGCTCGCGGACGACGGCGGCGACGACGCGACGTCGGAGGTCACGATCGGCGAGCTCGCCGAAGAGGCGCTCAGCCTCCTCGCGCCCTACGACGACGAGGAGGACGGGGTCGCCTGATGATCGGCCCGCCGCTGAGCGCGGCGGACGCCGTGTTGTTCGAGCACGCGGTCGTCCCGCGCTACCTCTCGTTCTTCGCCTCGCTGGCGGTCGAGATGCTGCTGCCCTCCGAGGCGGCGCGCATCGTCCACCTCGGCTGCAGGAGCGGCTTCCCCGACGCGATCGTGGCCGACAAGCTGCCCGGCGCGACCCTCGTGGGCGTCGACGGCTCCGCCGCCGCGCTCGAGCTCGCGCGCGACAAGGCCGCGCTGTTCTCTGGGATGAACGCGAGCTACGTGGTCGCCGACGCCCTTCCGACGCCGCTGCCGGACGCGAGCTTCTCCCACGCGTTCACGCTGCACCCGGTCTGCCGTCCGAGCGAGCGGGCGCAGCTCCTCGCCGAGCTGCGCCGGGTCCTTGTCCCCGGCGGCCAGGCGCTCATCGCGCTGCCGTTGCGCGGTTCGTTCCCGGAGATCGCGGACATCGCGCGGGAGTGCGCGCTCAAGCAAGACCTCTCGGAGCTCGGCGCCGCGGTGGACGCCGCCGCCGTCAGCCGCCCCACGATCGAGACCATCGCCGAGGAGATCGAGGGCGCGGGGCTCGACGAGGTCGAGGTCGACGTCCAGCTCATCGCCGTGTCGTTCGAGAGCGGGCGTGAGTTCCTCGAGGATCCCATCTCGAGGTTGATGGTGATCCCGGAGTCGACGGCGATGCTCGACGTCGAGCCGCAGATCATCGACTCGATGCTCAAGTACCTGCACCACGCGGTCTCGAAGTACTGGTCCGAAGGGGTCTTCGAGCTGACCGTGAACGTCGGGTGCGCGAGCGCTCGGCGCCCCCTCGTCTGATCACGGTCGACGATCGGGCCAGGGCGCTGATCGCGCGGAGCGCGGCCAGCGAGCGCGGCTAGCGCTCGCGCCCGCCGCCGCGGAGGCCGAGCTCGTCGAGCCCGGCGAGCGCCGCGAGCGAGACCGGGTGGTACGGCGGCCGCGGGGTGATCGGCTTCCGGGCGTCGCCCCCGCGCTCCTCGATGAGCCGCGCGCAGAGCGCGAGGCACCACTTGCCCTGGCACCAGCCGGTGCCGAAGCCCGTGTAGCGCTTGACGGACTCGATGTCCTTGTAGCCGCGATCCATCGCGGCCTCGAGCTCGTGCAGCGTGACGTCCTCGCAGCGGCAGACGAGCGTCTTCATCGACCTAGTCGCCCTCGTACTCGCAGCGGGCGTCGCAGGTCTCGAAGATGGTGACCCGGTTCAAGGACGGCAGCGACGGCGCGAGGCGGGTCCAGATCCACCGTGCGAGCACCTCGCTCGTCGGGTTCTCCAGCCCGGGGACCTCGTTCAGGTAGTGGTGATCGAGCAGGTCGTGGAGGGGAGCCCAGGCCTCGTAGAGGTGGCTGTAATCGATGAACCACCCCGTCTCCTCGTTCACCGGGCCGCGGATCGCGACCTCGACCTTGAAGCTGTGACCGTGGAGGCGCGCGCACTTGTGCCCCTGCGGCACCTTGGGAAGGCGGTGGGCGGCCTCGAAGCGGAACTCGTGTACGAGACGGACGTTCATCGGAGCAGCGGTCATGGGGCGGTCGCCGTGGGGCGTCAACGCCCCGTGGCCTGAACAGGGGGCGGCGTGAGGTACGGGGTTCCCTCGAGGGCCTCGAGCGACTATACCGCCGGCCATGCCGCAGAAGCCCGCAGTGAGAGCCAAGAAGAAGCGTCGCGATACGAAGCGCCTGGCAAACTGGCGCGCCAAGAAGGAGCTGCAGAGCGCCCAGGGAACGCCGGCCGAGCCGGCCGCCGCCGCGCGGTCCGGCAGCTGAGCCGCGAGCACTGGCCCCGGCCAGTGCTCAGTTCGCCGGCTCGTCCTCTTCGTCGTCGTCTTCGTCGGGTTCCGGCGACGCGGGTCCCTTGCGTCGCGCCGCGCGAACGGTCGCGACCTCGGCCCGGGACGGGTTGATCACCAGGAAGCCGTGGTCCGCGTCGAGGAGCGCGACGTCTCCTGGCGACGCCCAGCGGAACGCCCCCGCCACATCCACGATCGACGGCACGCCGAGCAGCTGGAGAAGCACGAGCGAGCGCGGCCCGGACCGGTCGCTGAGCGCGACGCCCACCGGGTGGGCCCGGGCGGAGATCAAGAGGTCGAAGACCGTCAGCTGGTCTCCCACGAGGACCGCCTTCGACGGGAGCTCGGCCCGGGCATCCGGGGTCGCCAGCATCAGGATCGCATCGCAGAGATCCTCGATGTCACGGGCGCGATCCTGCAGGAACGGGTCACCGACGATCCCGTTGGCGGCCCGCGCCACCTCGCGAGCGACCGTCCCGAGCGCCTGCGCGACGTTGCGCCCGCTGGCCGCGAGCTCGAAGGCGCGCGCGCGCAGGCGGCCGTCGCCGATCATCAGGAGGTAGGTCGAGAGGAACGCCGCCTCCTGCGCGAGCCCTCGCTTCGCTGCGCGGGCGTTGAGGTCGAGGAGCGCCTTCTCCGCGATGTCGAACGCGAGCCGCAGGAGCTTCGGATCGCCGCTGCCCTGCCGCGCGCCGAGCGATGAGGTCGCCGGCCGCCGCAGGGCCGCGATGGCGCCGAGCGCGCGCCCGGCGACGACGGGCAACCCCGGCAGCGTGACCTTGCGCGTGCCACCGCCCGTGCGCCGCCGCCGCTCGCGCAGCTCGTCGAGCACCTGCGCGTGGCGAGCGCCGGCCGCGATCGGAGCGGTCAGCGCCATGACGAGCTCGACGTCCCGCGCCGTGAAGGCGCGATCGCCCGCCCGTTGCACGACGAGGGCGCCGAGCGGGCGGCCGCTGCCGAGGATGGGCGCCGCGAGGAAGACCGGGAAGCGCTCTTCACGGAGCTCAGGGAACGCTCGATAGCGCTCGTGCTCGGTCGCCTGGACGACCGAGATCGGCCGCAGGCACTCGACCGCCATGCCCGTGATGCCCTGCCCGACCGAGAGCCGCACCGTGCCGCGCGCCTCGCGCGGAAAGCCGACGTTGCCGCGCAGCACCAGCTCGTCGCCGTCGCCCTCGAGGAGGTACAGCGAGGCCACGTCGGCGCCGAGGATCGCGGCGATCCGCTGCGGCGCCTCGTCGAGGAGGAGCGACAGCGGCATCGGCTTCGCCACGAAGGCCAGGTACTCGATCACGAGATCCAGGCGCTCGTCGCGGCGCACCTGGATCCTCGCGGAGGCGACCGACGGCGGCGCGCCCTCATCGTCGGCGTTCGCGACGCGGGCCGAGCTGCCGGCCGGATCGCTCGAGAGGGACGCGTCCTCCTCGTCGGGGCGGAGCTCGTCCAGCGCGCGGTTCACGAGGCTGTCCCGTGAGCCCTCCACGCCGGACGGCGTCGCCGACGGGCTCGCGATCGCTTCGAGCTCCGTGGGCGGATGGGTCGCCTTCGGATCGGTGCGCGACGACATGCCATGATCGCTATCACACACCGTCGCTCGAGCGCACCTTGCTCCCACCACGTCCCGATCGTGTCGCGGTCTGGACGGCGTGGCCGCGCGACGTGCGCGCTCGCTGCGAGCCGCCAGCGCGGGCAGCTGGACGTCAGGCCGTCCGCAGATCGACGGGGCCGTCGAGGGGCGGGCGCTGCATCCGCCCGAGCGCGGAGAGCCGGGCGCGCGGGGCAGCCGCGGCCGCCGCGCGCGCGAGCATCCCGCCTCCGCCCGCGCCGATCGCGGTGATCGCGCCGTGGATCGGCGCGAGCAGCGCCGGAGCGGCCTCGGCGCTGCTCGCCGCCACGTGGACGACGCGCGCCGCCGGCGGCAGCAGAAGCGATCGCGGCGCCGGATCCAGGCCGACCCCGTGTCCTCGACCTTCCCAGAACGAGCCCACGGCGTCGAGCGTGGCCCGGTACATGGTGACCTCCGCGCGGGCGGCGCCGTCGAGCGGCCCGCGCGGGACGCGCGCGCCCGCCTCCTCGAGCGCCTCGTGCAGGCCGCGCGCGAGCGCCTCCGCGCGCTCGGCCGGGCCTTCCACCAGCGCGAAGCGCGGCGACAGGCAGCCGCGCTGATCGAACGGCACGACGTCCGCAGCGATGTCCCGCGCCGCCTCGACGAGGTTCGCGTCCAGGCCGACGACGGCGAGCCCCAGGCCGGCGCCGTGCCCGCGCACGAGCACGCCCGGGCCGGCCTGGGCCCGCAGCGTCGCCACGGTCTGGTCCGAGCCGTAGACGTGCAGCTCGGCGTGCGGCAGATCCCCGGGAGCCCGCTCGCCGGCCGCCGCCCCGGCGTCCCCGAGCGTGATGTCCGCGACAAGCGCGATGGCCCCGCCGGCGCGGCGGAAGCCTCCGTCCGCCTGCAGCGCGCGCACGAGGAGCTCCGCGACGACGGGATCGCGGCGGGACGGGCGCACGAAGACCTCCGGCGCTGTGGCCGTCGCGACGGCGATGGCCCGCAGCGGCGCCGTGCAGACGTTGGCCGCCAGGACCACGTGGCAGCGGCGCGCGCGCCCCGAGGACGCCACGAGCGCGTCGAGCTCGCCGTCGCTCGGCGCGACCTCGAGGTGGCGGTCGAGCGCGAGCTCCACGCCCTCGGGCGAGAGGCCGCTCGTGGAAGGCAACCGCTGGCGCGCCTCCTCGCCCAGCGGATCGCGCGCGTCCGCGATCCGCGCCGCCGCGGCGACCGCGCGCTCGACCCGGAGGCGCCGCGCCGCGCCGTCGTCCATCATCACGGCCCGCCGCCGAGCATCTGGTCCATCGCGATCGAGCAGCCGCGCGGCGGCGCCCCGGACGCGCGGCCCAGGAGCTCGACGCCCTCCGCGGTGACGCGCACGCGGTCGGCGGTCTGGATGGCGACCGCCGAGTCGACATTCGCGAGATCGACGATCCGCGCGAGCCCGATCGCCCCGGCAGGGAGCGGCGCGAGCGTCTCGGGGTCCGCCGCGGTGACGCGCGTCCAGGGAGGCGCGAGGTACAGCCCCGGCGCCGCGCCCGGTGCGCCGGCGAGCGCCGCCGCGAGCGTGCCCTCGTAGAGCTGGCTGGAGAGCTCGGTCATGCCGTACTCGCTCACCACGTGCGAGAGGGGAACCCCCAGCGCCCGCGCGATGGACGCCCGCAGCTCCTCCGCGGGCACCTCGCGCGAGCGGCCCTTGTAGCCGCCGGTCTGCATGACCCGGCTCCCTTCGGGCAGCCGCGCCGCGCCCTCGGGCAGCCGCGCCTCGATCAGGTGCTCGATCAGGTGCACGAAGGCGAACGACGTGCCGAGCACGAGCGCCGGCTCTCCCGAGGCGCGCGCCTCGGCGCACGCGCGGGCGAACCCCGCGGCGTCGAGCTCGCCGCCGCGAACGTGCCAGCTCGCCGGCCCCGAGAGGCGCGCGGCGAAGCGGTCGATCATGAACCCGAGCGACGAGTCCGGCGCCTCGTGGAGCGGCGGCGCGAGGACGATCGCCCGGAGCCGCGCGCCGTCGGGCCACAGCAGGCGCTCCCCCCACGCGAGCGCGGCCAGCTCGTACGTGGCGGTCGTGCGGAACGGGTGCTCGCCGCGGGACGCCGCGCCGAGGGAGGTTCCGCTCGTGCGGAAGACGCGCTCGTCCGCCTCCGGCGGGTGGGCCGCGACGCGCGCGAACCGGAACACGTCGCACGGCACAGCGGGGATCTGCGCCGCGTGATCCATCGCGGCGACGTCCGCGCCGCGCGCCTCGAAGAGGCGGGCCACCGGCGCGCAATGCGCGGCCTGGTGCCGGGCGAGGGCGATCGCGAGCGCATCGAAGGTCTCCGGGAGCGCCCCGCGCTCGCCCTGGTCCTGCGGAGGAGAGGCGGCCGCCGCTCGGCCGGCGCCTGTCGAGCCCGCCCTGTCCACGCCGAGCGCCGCCGCCTCGATGAACGCCCGCGCGCGGCGGTGCAGCGCCTCGCTCTGGTCTATCGGTCCCACGGGCACCGGGATAGCACGCGCGTCCTGCTCCGCTCGCGCGCTAGGCCGTCAACACGCGCGCGAGCGCGCCGGCCGCGGCCGAGAGCAGCGGCTCGGGGATGGTGAGCGCCGGCGTCAGCGTCAGCGTCTCGCCGCGCACCCCGCCCGTGAGGACCAGGTACCCTTCGGCCAGCATCCCGCGCATGGCCCGGAGCCCCAGCTCGGCGCTCTCGAGCTCGACGCCGACCATGAGCCCCGCGCCCCGCACGTCGACGACGCCTGCCCTGCGCGGGAGCGCCTCTCGCAGCATCGCCTGGAAGCGAGCGCCCACGTCGCGCGAGCGCGCGGCCAGCCGACCTTCGTCGAGGGCGTCGAGCGTCGCGAGCGCGGCGCTCGACGCGAGGGGCGATCCGGAGTGCGTCGACGTGTGGACCACCTCGCCCTCGCGCGCCCACGCCCGCATGATCGGCTCGGGCGCCACGCACGCGGAGATGGGCAGCCCGCCGCCGAGCCCCTTGCCGAAGCAGAGGATATCGACCGGCGCCCCGAGCTCTCCCGTCCGCGTCATCGCCCCCGAGCGACCGAGGCCGGTCCAGATCTCGTCCGCGATCACGAGCGCCCCGTGCCGGTGCGCCGCTTCGCAGACCGCGCGCAGGAACGCGTCGGGCGGGACGACGCAGCCGCCCCGCCCGAGGATCGGCTCGAGGAGGACCGCGCCGACGTCGCCCCCGCGCAGCGCGAGCTCGACGGCGTCGACCGAGCGCGCGGCGCCCGCCTCGTCGCGCGGGTAGGGCGCGAACGTCACGCGCCGGTTGAGCTGCTCCGCGAAGGGCGACCGGTAGCTCTCGCGCAGCCCGCACGCCGCGAGCGGCGCGTACCCGAGCCCGTGGTACGCGCCCTCGAACGCGACGAGCCCCGGCCGTCCCGTCGAGAGCGCCGCCGTCTTGACGGCCGCGGTGATCGCGTCGCTGCCGCTCTGGCCGAGCAGCGCCATGGGCGAGGGTCCGGGGTGCAGCGCCGCGAGGCGCTCCAGCAGGGCGATCTTCACGTCGGCCGAGTACACGTCGCCGAGCGCGAGGGTCAGCCGCGACAGCTGCTCCTCCGCCGCGCGCCGCACCGGCGCCGCCGAGTGGCCGAGCAGCAGCGCGCCGAAGCCGGCGCACAGGTCGACGTAGCGGTTCCCGTCGACGTCGCAGACGTTCGCGCCGCGCCCGTGCGACAGCACGATCGGCAGCATGTCGGCGCCGCTCTTCTGCGCCCGCGCCTCGCGCCGCCGGCCGAACGCCGGGCACTCGACGCGCTCGAGGCGCTCGAGGGCGCTCCGCGACAGGGGACCAGGCGGCGTCGACAGGATCGCGGGCAGCTCCGCGCCGCTGCCCGCGTCCGGCGCCGCCGGCAGCGGCAGATCGCTGTTCGGCATCGTCCTTCCTCCGCCGGAACCTAGCGCGCCCGCGGGCGGCTGCTCAGGCGCACACCCGGTTTCTTCCGCTGTTCTTCGCGTGGTAGAGGCGCTCGTCCGCGCGCTTGATGAGGTCGTTCGCGGTGCGATCACCCTCCTGGAGGAGCGCCACGCCGACGCTGATCGTCACGCGGATGCTGTCGGCCTGGAACACGAACAGGTGCTCCGCGACCTTTTGACGCAGGGTCTCGCCGAGGGCCGCCGCGCCCTCGATGGACGTCTCCGGCAGGATGATGGCGAACTCCTCGCCGCCGTAGCGCGCGAAGACCTCGTCGCGGCGAATGCGGCTCTGCACGATGCGCGCGACCTCCTTCAGCACGAAGTCGCCGGCCAGGTGGCCGTGGACGTCGTTGATGCGCTTGAAGTGGTCGATGTCGAACAGGAGGATCGCGAGGTCCCGCTCGTGGCGGCGGCCGCGGATGATCTCGCGCTCGAGCGCCTCGTAGAGGTAGCGCTTGTTGTGGATCTGCGTGAGACCATCGATGATGGTCATCCGGTAGATCTCTTCGTGGTATTGCGCCTCCACGTCGGCGCCGGACAGGAACTTGAAGATCGTGGGGCCGATCTTCACCCGGTCTCCGTTCTTCAGCACCACCTCGCGGGAGATCTGCTCATCGTTGCAGTACGTCCCGTTGGTGCTCCCATCGTCGACGACCATCCAGGCGTTCGGCCGCTGCTCGAAATGGGCGTGCCTTCGTGACACGGAGTCGCCGTCGAGCACGATGTGGTTGTCCGCGCCGCGACCGACCCGCGTCGGGTTGTTCTCCAGCACGAACCGCTTGCCGAGCAGCGTGGGCTCCTTCGTGTAGATCACGACCAGGCAGTCGGTCGTGTTCTTGCTGCCGCCGCCCGGTGGGGGCTGGACCACCTGCGTTACACGAGTCTTTTCGTCGAAGTCACTCACGCGCGCTCAGCCCAACCCGTCGTGCGACCTAGCCTCGACATTGTTCGAGCTCTTCCCGAGACGGAACCTACCCGGGCGTGGCTCTTCGGTCGCGATGCAACGGTTCGATATGCCCTAGCTCGCCCAACGTCAAAGCGTACTGACATGCCCCGACTCCCGTCAAGACGGCCATCCGGGCGGAGCCGTCTTCAGTGCTTCCTCCGCCTTCCCGACCCGACAAGGGCCTACGTCGCCCTCTGCGCTCCGTCGCGCTCGTCGCGCTCGTTGCGCCCTTCCACGTTCTCGGCTTGTTCCCCGCACGCCGTCCGCCCCTCGCCGCCGTTTGCCGCCGCTCACGCGGCGCCGCACCGCCGGTGCTCGCCGATGCGCCTTGTGGGGCGCTGTGCGCTGCTATCGCAGTTGACGCCCCATCTCTTTCCTCTTGTGCAGCCCGAGCTGCCGAGGACGCGGGTCTCTCTATGCGTTTCCCGAGCGCGCCGCCACCCGTCCGGCGAGCGATTGAGCCGGCAAGGGAGAGAATGGTTCGCTGGAACACGATGTGTCTGTTCGCCTGGCATGTCCGCGTTCTGCGGGGACGAGGCTCTGTGAGTTCTGCCTCAAAACCATGGCGCATCACAACGCTGAACTGAGCGAAGCGGAACGCAGCGGACCGGAACCGTGCGAAGCGGAACGGAGCGAAGCGGCACGGAACGGAGCTGCACCGGAGCGAAGCGGCACGGAACGGAGCTGCACCGGAGCGGAACCGAGCGAAGCCGAGCAGATCGGCGTGAAGCGGCGCGGAACGGAGCGGAACGGAGCGGAACCGCGTGCGCCGCGACCGCGCGGCGGCCCCGCCAGCGTGCCGGTTAGTTGACTTGGCACACAGGGTGCGTAGGATAGACCTGCGTCGCGGCGGAGACCTTCCCCCCCCAGGTCCGTCGCGGCGTTTTTCTTTTCAGGCTGCCGTGCCCATCTCCAGGCCGCGGCACGACAGCGCGCGAGGGGTGGACACCGCGCTGGCGCGTCGGTCAGGCGAGCGACGACAGCGTCGCGCGCAGCTCGCCGCCGTCGAATACCCAGAGCTCGCCCGGTCGTCCCGTGGTCCAGGTCTCGTTCGCGGTGAGCGGGCTCGTCGCGACCACCGCGATCCGATCCTTCGGGGTCGTGACGGCCGAGAAGTCGACGCGGACATCGTCGTCCAGGAGCGTCGCGATGCCGAAGGGGGCCTTGCGGATGATGTGACAGAGCCGGGTTGCGCAGCGGGCGAAGAGGTGGCGCCCGTCGCCGAGCAGGAAGTTGAACGTGCCGTCCTGGCCGAGCTCGCCGCCGAGCGCCGCGATCGCTTCCCAGAGCTCGCTGGGCCGGCGCGGATAGCCGGGGAACGAGCTGCGGAGGCCCTCCAGCAGGTAACAGAAGGCGTGCTCGCTGTCGGTCGTTCCGATGGGGTTGAAGCGGCCCAGCGCGCGGCGCCGGACGCGAGGGAGCGTGCCGTTGTGCGCGAAGACCCAGTGGCGTCCCCAGAGCTCGCGCACGAACGGGTGCGTGTTGGCGAGAAGCACGTCGCCGCGGGTACGGCGCCGGATGTGGCCGATCGCGAGCAGCGTCTTGATGGGCGTCTCGCTGAGGAATCGCGCCAGCGGGCTCTCCGCGGCGGGGCTCGGATCGAGGAACACGCGCGCGGCGCGCCCCTCGAAGAACGCGAGGCCCCAACCGTCAGCGTGGGGACCGGTGCGGCCGCCCCGGTGCCGGAGGCCGTTGAACGAAAAGACGATGTCTGTGGGGACGTTGCACTCCATCCCGAGGAGCTCGCACATGCTCGCGGCTGGACCATATCACCCCGGGAGGGGGTCTGAGATCTCGACGGTGAGGCGCCGATGCGGCTTCTTCATCAGGGCCAGGCGGCGGCGCGGCCTCGCTCCTCGCCGCACGATCCTGGTCAGCGGCGCGATGCGCTGGCGCGGCGCGGTGCGCCGGCGCGGCGCGATGCGCCGGCGCGGCCTGGCGCCCGCCGCGCGATCCCGGTCGACGCCGCGGCGCGATGCGCGGCGTCAGCGATCCGGCTCGCCCTGGAGCGACGCGCGCGGGATGGAGTGGACGAGATCGATGACCGCCTTGACCGTATCGACCGGCGTCTCCGGGATGATGCCGTGGCCGAGGTTGAAGATGTGCCCGGCGCGCCCGCCGGCCTCCGCGAGCACCGCGCGCGCGCGGCGCTCGGCGACGGCGCGCGGCGCGCAGAGCAGCAGCGGATCGAGGTTGCCCTGCACCGCACGATCGTACCCGATGCGCTGCCACGCCTTGTCGAGGGGCGTGCGCCAGTCGACGCCGATCACCGTGCCGCCGGCGTCGCGCTGCGCCTCCAGGAGCGCCCCCGTGTTCGTGCCGAAGTGGATGACCGGGACCCCGGTCGCCTCGAGGTCGCGGAGGATGTGCCGCACGTGCGGCTGCACGTGCTCGCGGTAATCGTCGATCGAGAGCGAGCCGACCCACGAGTCGAACAGCTGCACCGCCTGGGCGCCCGCGGCGACCTGAGCGCGCAACAGGCGGCGGACGACCTCCGAGATCTTGCCCATCAGCGCCGACCACGCCTCGGGGTCGCTCCACATCAGCTGCTTCGTGAGCCGGTAGTCGCTCGACTTGCCCCCCTCGACCAGGTAGCTCGCCATGGTGAACGGCGCGCCGGCGAAGCCGATGAGCGGCGTCTTGCCGTCCAGCTCCTTGCGGATGAGGCGCACGGCGTCGAGCACGTAGCCGAGGCCCTCCTCGGGCTCGAACACCCGCAGCCGCTCGATGCCGGCCCGATCGCGCACGGGCTCGTGGATCACCGGGCCCTCGCCCTTCGCGAACTCGAAGGGGGCGCCCATCGGCTCGAGCGGCAGCAGGATGTCCGCGAAGAGGATCGCCGCGTCCATCCCGAGCCGCAGCGGCTGGAGCGTCACCTCGAGCGCGAGCTCGGGCGTCTTGCAGATCTCGAGGAGCGTGTACTTCTTCCTGAGCTCCCGGTACTCGGCCATGTACCGGCCGGCCTGGCGCATGAACCACACGGGCGTGACATCGGTCGGCTCTCGCCGGCAGGCGCGCAGGAAGCGATCGTGCATGGAAGGCTCCAGGAGGGGCCGACGGGACGCCGTCGGGACGCCCCTTCATGTCCGTTCAGCCATCGCCCGGCAATGGGTTTCAGCCCTTCGCCCGCACGTGGGTCGCCGGGAGCGCGGCGCGGCCCGGCACGAGGCGGCCCGGTCGAGGGGGCGGACCCAAGCGTCGGCTCCCCCGCCGTGTAGACTAGGAGTCTATGGCGCGTCCCTCCCGACCTCCCGGCTTTGACATGACGTACAGGCCCGAGAAGCGCATCGCGTTCGGGCCGCCGCTGAAGGAGCGCCTCCCGGCGCTGCTTTACCTGACCTTCGCCCTCGGCGTCTCGGCGGTGATCTTCTACGGCCAGAACGCTCCCTCGAGCTCCCGGATCTTCCAGTACGTCGTCGAGGGCGATCGCCACCGGCTCGTCTCCTCCAGCGTGTGCGCCATCGTCCTGTGCGCGAGCGCGCTGGCGATGGTGCTGCGCGAGCAGATGCGGGGGGTCGTCGTGCACCCGGAAGGGATCGAGCTGCGCGAGCTGCTCACCTTCGGCGTGCCGCGCGTGCGGCGCTTCGCCTGGTCGCAGATCGACCGGATGGCGGTGCCCTCCGCGCAGGCGAGCGCCGGCGGCGCGGCGGCGGTCAGCGGGACCGTGCCGGCGAGCAACATCCGGCTCGATCTCTGGGATGGGTCCCGCACCTGGCTGCCGGACGTCGGAGACAAGATCGCGCTGTCGGTGATGCTGGAGCGGGTCGCCCTGGCGCGGGCGATCCCGATCGAGGGGGGGACCGGGCTGATGGACGACCTCGGGAACCCCCTTCAGGACGACGGCTGAACGCGCCTGTTTCTGCGCGTCAGAAATCCCGCCAGGGATTGCTGACGCGCAGAAACAGGGCGGCCGCGAAGCGGACGCCGGGGTTCGGGGCGGAGCCCCGAGGGAACTAGCGCGCGCTCGCCCCGGCCTTCCGCTGCGCGAACTCCTCGCGCACGCCCTGCCGCAGCTCGGGATCGAGCAGGAGATCCGCGCACGTCATCGCCATGGCCTTGGCGGCGATCAGCATCGAGTCCTGGCCGGAGGGGCTCGCGGCGCGCGCGGCGAACGCGTGCTGGTGGCAGGTCGTCTCTCCCTTGCCGCAGATCGCGATCCACGGATGGATGGCGGGGAGCGCGTGGGACACGTCGCCCATGTCGGTCGAGCCGGTGCCGACGGCGGGGTCCATCTCGAGCGGCGAGCGGCCGAGGGCGCGCAGGTGCTCGCCGAAGCGGCGCGCCATCTTCCGGTTGTTGACCATGTTCTTGTAGCCCCCCTGATCGACGATCGTGAGCTCGGACCCGCTCGCCATGGCCGCGCCGCGGGCGCAGCGCTCCACGATCGCCCGCACGCGGGCGAGCTCCTCGGTGTCGAGGGCGCGGACCGAGAACTCGGCGACGGCGAGCTCCGGGATGATGTTGACCGCCTGACCGCCGTTCTTGATGAACCCGTGCACCCGCACGCCGTCGCGGAAGTGGACGCGCTGGCCGTCGATCAGCCGGAAGGTGTCGAGGCAGGCCGTGAGCGCGCTGTTGCCGTCCCACGGCGCGAGCGCGGCGTGCGACGGCTTGCCGCGGAACTGGAGCTCGAGCCAGGCGCTGGCCAGCGTGTCGTGCGCGAGCAGGTCGCGGTCGAACGGGTGGAACATCATCGCGGCGTCGACGCCCTCGAAGGCGCCCGCCTCGAGCAGCCTGATCTTGCCGCCGCCCCCCTCCTCGGCGGGCGTCCCGACCAGATCGATGGTGCCGGCCACGGCGTCCTTCTGCCGCGCCAGCGCGAGGAACGCGCCGAGCGCACCCGCCGCGATCAGGTTGTGCCCGCAAGCGTGGCCGATCTCCGGGAGCGCGTCGTACTCGGCGAGGATGGCGAGGTGGGGACCCCCGCCGCGCCCGATGCGCGCGCGGAGCGAGGTGGGCATGCCGGCGAGCCCCCGCTCGACCTGGATGCCGCGCTTCTCGACGGCCTCGGCGAGCCAGGCCGCAGCCCTGTGCTCCTCGAAGCGGAGCTCGGGGTTCGCGTGGATGCGCGCGGCGATCTCGCGGAGATCCGGGGAGAGGTCGTCGATGTCACGCTGGATGCGGCTCGGGTCGAGGTTCATAGCGGCGAGCGATACTACTCTGGATCCGCGCGGCTCGCCCGGGCCATGGTGGCGCTGGCGGAGGAGCTCCGCCGACGCCGCCCGGTGGTCACGTTCGTGCGTTCGCGCGTTCGCGCGTTCGCACATTGGGCACCCCGCGCGCCGTCACGCTGTCGGGACTTCTCACGGACCCAGGACCCTCGAATGCACGGACCGCGCTGTTCTCCGCTCCTCTGCTTCCCCTGCTTCCCCTGCTTTCCCTTCCTCGCGGCGGCGCTCGCGCTCGCTGCCTGCGACGCGCCCCCACGCGCGCGCCAGGAGGCCGGGCCGGCCGCCTCGAGCGCGGCGCCTCTGCCGGCCCAGGCCGCTCCGCCGCAGGCCGGGCCCACCCGCGTCGCGGTCGAGGCGAGGGCGATGGGCACGAGCCTGCTCCTCGCCGCCTACACGAGCGAGGCGATGGATGAGGCGGCGATCAGGGCCCGGCTGGACAAGGCGATCGCCGAGATCCGCAGGCTCGAGGGGCTCATGACGACCTGGCGGCCGGACAGCGAGCTGTCGCGGGTCAACGCGGCGGCCGGGAAGGGCGCGGTGGAGGTGAGCCCGGAGTCTCTTGCCGTGATCGAGAAGAGCCTCTGGATCAGCGAGCGCTCCGAGGGGGTCTTCGACGTCACCTTCGAGGCGATGCACGGGCTCTGGAAGTTCGACGAGGACATCGACGACAACGTGCCGCGCAAGGAAGACGTCGAGCGGGCGCGCGCGCTCATCGATCACAGGCAGATCAAGATCGATCGCGCGCGGCGCACGGTGATGCTCGGGAAGCCCGGGATGCGGATGAGCCTCGGCGGGATCGCGAAGGGCTACGCCGTCGACGCCGCGGCGCGGGTGCTGCGCGGGGAGGGGCTGACGTCGTTCTTCGTGCAGGCCGGCGGTGACCTGTACATCGCCGGAAAGAAGCCGGACGGGTCGCCGTGGAGGGCAGGGGTGCGGGACCCGCGCGGCAAGGACGCGAACGACTACTTCGCGATGATCGAGGTGGAGGACCACGCCTTCTCCACGGCGGGCGACTACGAGCGGAGCTTCATCAAGGACGGCAGGCGCTATCACCACATCATCGATCCGCGGACCGGATTCCCGGCGACCGCGAGCCGGAGCGTGACCATCTGGGCAAAGGACGCGCTGACCGCGGACGCCGTCGATGATGCGGCGTTCATCCTGGGGGCCGAGAAGGGGCTCGCGCTCGTCGAGTCGATCGAGGACTGCGGCGCGGTGATCGTCGACCGGAACAACAAGGTGTGGGTGTCAAAGCGGCTGGAGGGCAAGGTCGAGGTGCTGCGGCAGCCGACCGACGGGCTGTAGTGGTCTCGGCCCTGAGGCCAGGTTTCAGGTGTTGCGCTTTGCGTGTGGAGCCAATCGTGCTCTCGGAAACTTGCGGCGTGCGCGCGCTTTCCGAGGAGCTTCGGGCCATCCAACATCAAGGCGAATTCAATGTTTCAATTGCCCTTCTCAACGAGGGAGATGTCGATGCATCTGCTGGAGATTGTATTTTTGCAGATGCCAGGTGCCGCGAAGCGACAATCGTCGCTATGCAGCAGAGCGCCTCGACGAGCCCGATCTGATCCCGGATGCGGCCGCCGCCTTGGCGAGCGCCTTCACGCGCACGGGTTCAGGCGCAGGAGCCGCCTGCGATGTGCGGCGTTTCAGCCTTCGAAGAGCTCGTCCAGTGTCCCGGCCGTGAGGATCCGCTCGGCCCACACCGCGAGCCGCTCCCCGGACGCAGCGAGGACCTGCTCCCGCCTCGCCTCGGGCACTTCTCCGAACCGCGCCCGGAGCTGGCGCAGCAGCACGGCTCGCTGGCCCTCGTCGAGCCCCGCGCGCCGCCCCTCATCGAGCGCTGCCTTTCGCTCGCGGGCCTTGATGGCCTCGATTTCAGGATTGCCCTTGCGCTCCAGCGCGCGAACGACCTCGCGCTCGGCCGCCGCGCCGTCGAGCAACGCGCGGACGGGGACCGGACGGATCAAGCACGGATCCTCGATGGTCGCGTCAGGCGCGAGCGGCACGAACCGCCCCTCAGCCGCCGACCACTCGGCGACCTCGTCACGCTTGACGAAGATGACGAAGACGCGGCGCACGCCCCGGGCGACGAGATCTTCGGCCTTCTCGCGCGCGTCCCGCATCGACTGCTCGTTGACGATCTCGAACGAGAGCTCCTCCAGATACCGGCGCCCCGTCGCCGGATCGGTCCCCGCCCTGCGAATGGAGAGGTCGGTGGCGAAATCCGAGCCCTCGGCGACGCGGGTGATGAGATCGGCCGCTCCGATGTAGCCGGGCCGAAGGTGCGGCGCGATCAGGAAATCCAGCCGCACCTGCTGCTCGGCGTGCGGCTCGAGCGCAGGCGCCGCGACGACCTTGCGCCCACGGATCAGCTCGTCGCGCGTCACCTCGGGCGCCACGAGGTGCTCATCGACGGCCGGGAAATGCGCCCGCTGCGGCTCCGCGGGCGGGAGCCTCACCGCCGCGCCGCCCCGGGCGGCCGGGGCGAGCAGGAGCGCGGCGCCGGTCGGCTTGGGATCCATGCGGACAAGGCTAGCACGAGGGCAGTCACACGAGCTTCGCCGCCGGGCCAGCGCGCGCCGAGGGGCCGCTCCCAGAGCGAGCAGCGCGCGCCCTCACCGCCGGTCGCTGCCCTCACCGCCCCTTGTAGACCGGCTTCCGCTTCTCGGCGAACGCGCGCAGCGCCTCCAGTCGATCCTCGCTGCGCAGCGTCTCGTCGTAGTGGACCCGCTCGATCTCGAGCCCGAGCGAGAGCGGCACGTCATAGCCGTCGTCGATCGCCCCGAGCGCCGCGGCCTGCGCGATGGGCGCGCCGCTCGCGATCGGCTCGATCCACGCGATCGCGTCGTCGACCACCGGCGTCCCCTCGGGCGACACCCGGTTCACGAGGCCCCAGGCGAGCGCCTCGGGCGCGGTGAGCTTCCTGCCGAGCAGGATCATCTCCTTCGCCCGCGCCTCGCCGACGACCCGCGGCAGCCGCTGCGTGCCACCCGCGCCCGGGATGATGCCGAGCGACGTCTCCGGCAGCGCGAGCTCGGCGTGCGGCGCCGCCACCCGGAGATCGCAGATCAGCGCGAGCTCCAGCCCCCCGCCGAACGCGACGCCGTTGATCGCCGCGATCACCGGCTTCGGGCTCCGCGCGAGCACCCCGAGGTCCGTCCGGTACAGGCCCACCTGGCGACGGACGTCGTCGGGGCTCATGCCCTGCCGCTCCTTGAGGTCGGCGCCCGCGCAGAACGCCTTGTCACCGGCGCCCGTGATCACGATCGCGCGCACCTCCGGGTCGTCCACGAGCTCGCGCCCGAGGCGGCCGAAGGCGACCAGCGCGTCCCGGGAGAGCGCGTTGCGGCGATCCGCCCGATCGATGGTGAGCACCGCGACCGCGCCGCGCCGGTCGAGCTTCACGGGAGTGGCTTCCGACATGGAGCCTGCCTAGCCGACCGCGGCGGCGCGGCAAAGAGGCTCGCTCACTTGGCGTCGGCCGCCTTCTTGGCCTTGGTGCTCGCCGCCTCGAGCTTGCCAAGCCGCGCCCTGATCTCCGCGTTGTCGCGGCGCAGCGCCTCGAGCTCGTCCCGCAGCCGGTCGAGCTCGCGCTTGCCCGCCCCGCCCAGGTCGCGGAGCACCTCGCGGATCCGACGCCGCACCCGCCCGTCGAGATCGCGGTCGAGCTGCCGCTGGAGCGCGCCACGCGCCCGGCCGTCGCCGAGATCGCCCAGCGCCCGCGCGACGTCGACCCGGAGGTACGGATCCGGCTGATCGAGGAGCTCCTCGAGGAGCTCGCGCGTCCGCCGATCGCTGGAGAGCTTCGGCAACGCCATGATCGCCGCCCGCCGCCCCCGCGTCGGGACGCCGTAGCGCGTGCGGGCCGTCAGGTGCGGCACGGCGCGCTCGTCCCGCAGGTTGGCCAGCCCGTCGATCACGCCGCAGCGGATGACCTCGCCCCACGAGGGGCGATCCAGGAGATCGACCAGCGTCTCGAACCCCGAGCTCTGCCGCGTGGCCCCGAGCGCGCGCGCCGCCTCGGCCTGCACCAGGTAGCTCGCGTCGCGCAGGGCGAGCTTGCCGAGGACCTCCGCCGCCTTGGCCGACCGGAAGCTGCCGAGCGCGCTCGCGACCGCCCGGCGCACCTTCGGGTGCTCCACGCCCGCGCTTCCCTCGAGCAGCGCGAACGCCGCGCTCGACTGGAGCGCGCCGAGCGCGGCCGCGGCCGCGGCGCGCACCCCCCAGAACTCGCTCGCGTCCGCGAGCGACTGCCCGAGCGTCCGCGCCGTCGGCGGGTCGTCCCGCCGAGAGAGCGGCTTCGCGGCGAGCATGCGGCCGCGCGCCGTGGGCGCGTGGGCGAGCTGCGCCCGCAGGAGATCGCCGGGCGCGTCGACCCGGACCTCGCCCAGGATCCTGAGGTCCGGATCCACCACCACGAAGCGAGGCCGCCGCGGGAGCGGGATGACGAAGGTGTGCGCCGCCTGATCCACGCGCCGCACCTCGCGCCGCGTGATCGAGCCCTTGCCCTCCGTGAAGCCGAAATCGAGCACCAGGTCGAACGCGAAGACGGGCGGCGTCGAGGCGTCCGGCTGGAGCGCGTGCTCCCGGCTGGGCTGCCCGGCCGCCTGCGCCTGCTTCACCGTCACGGTGCACTGGTCGCCCTCGATCTCGATCTTCACGTCGAGCTCGGGGTGCCCGGCGCGGAAGACCCACTGCTCGAAGAAGCGCTCCAGCGATTTGCCGCTCACGTCCTCGAGCGCGCGGGCGAGATCCCGTGTCTCCACGACCCCGCGCGCGTGGCGCGTCAGGTAGGTGCTCACCCCGCGCCAGAAGAGCTCGTCTCCGAGCTCCCGGCGGAGCAGGTGGAGCACGAGCCCGCCCTTCTCGTAGAGGTGTCGATCGAAGACGTCGAGCGGCGCGTCGTAGTCCTGACAGACGATGGGCCGCCGGTAACGCCCGCGCGCCTCGCCAAGGTACGAGTCGAGATCGGCCTTCAGGCCGTGATCGTACTCGTCGGCGCCGAGGTGGTGCTCCCGATAGACGTGCTCCATGAACGTCGCGAATCCCTCGTTGAGCCAGCCGTGCGACCAGTCGCGGCAGGTCACCAGATCGCCGAACCACTGGTGCGCGAGCTCGTGGGCGATGAGATCGTCCGACGAGATGTCGAGCGCCGCCCGCTCGTCGAGCAGGATGTGCTCGTACATCGTGGTGGCGGTCGTGTTCTCCATCCCTCCGAAGATGAAGTCGCTCACCACCACCTGCGCGTAGCGGCGGAAGGGATACTTGACGCCGAGCTTCTCGCTGAAGTGGTGGATCATGTCCGGCGTGCGCGCGAACGTGCGGCGGCCGTCCTCCTCGCGCCCCTTCGGCACGAAGTACGCGAGCGGGACGTCGAGCGCCGCGTCGTCGATGCGGGCGAACTCGCCCGCCACGAGCGTGAACAGGTAGCTCGGGTGAGGCTCGTCCAGCCGGTAGTGATAGACGCCCTCCTTCTGCGATCTCGCGTCGCTCGCGAGCTCGCCGTTCGACAGGCAGTACCAGCCCGGCGGCACCTGCGCGCGGAGCTCGGTCGTCTGCTTGATATGGGGCTTGTCGATGCACGGGAAGATGTGGCGCGCGTCCTCGTCCTGACACTGCGTCCAGACCTGGCGCGGGCGGTCGGGGACGTGCTCGTCCGGCTGGAGGAAATAGATCCCCCGGCGCGGCGTCGCCCGGTACCGGACCAGGATCGACACCTCGGCCTCGTCGAGCGGCACGGCGACGCGGATCGTCTCGCCGTCGTACGTGTGCTCGGCCGGGTGGAACGCGCCGCTCGCCGCCTTGCCCGCGCCGCGCTTGGGCTTCGCGGCGCGGCCGGCCCCGGCGCTGATCTCGACCGCCTCGAGGTCGAAGCCGATCGCGTCGAGCGCGATCTCGCGCGCGCCGGGGTCCACGCGGACCGCGTCGAGCCGCGCCGTGCCGCGGATCGAGCGCGCCTCGACGTCGAGGGCGAGATCGAGGGCGATGTGCCGGATCGTGAAGGGGCGCGAGCGCTCGTAGACGCGCCTCGTCCCGGCCAGCGTGAAGGGCCGCGACGCGGCCGCGAACTCGGACGACGACAGCACGGAGCCGCAGGCGCAGCGCGAGTGGAGCCGGTACTCTATGGACATCTCCGCGGAGTTTCCCCGCGCGGCGCCCGGCGCTGCAAGCAAGAACTCGTGCGCGGGGGCGGGCCGCCGGGCAGATCAGCCCGTCTTGAGGCCGTCGAGCACCTCGAGCGCCAGCTCGTACTTGCCGAGGGGCGGCATCAGGTAGGCCCCCTGCACCCGGTCGCGCACCGAAAAGAGCATCTCGCGGGCGATCTTCACCCCCTCCTTGCGCGCCTCGGGGCCGGCCGGCACCTTGCGCATGCGCTCGCGGATCTCCTCCGGGATCTGCATGCCGGGCACCTCGTTGTGGAGGAACTCGGCGTTCTTGTGGCTGACCAGCGGCAGCACGCCGACGAGCACCGGCATCCCCAGGTGATCGATGCGCCGCAGCACCTTCTCGAGCAGATCCTGGTGGAAGACCGGCTGGGTCATGATGATGTCGGCGCCCGCCGCGCGCTTCCGTTCCAGACGCGCGATCTCCTTGTCGAGGTCCTGGGCGCCGGGCTCGAGCCCCGTGGCGAGCAGGAACGACGTCTTGCCGCCCGGGATCGGCTTGCCGGCCGGGTCGAGGCCGCGGTTCATCGTGCTCGCCATGTGGAGCAGCCCGATGGAGTCGAGGTCGTAGACGGCGGTCGCCTCCGGGTAGTCGCCGACCTTCGGCGGATCGCCCGTGATGATGACGAGGTTCTTGATGCCGATCGCGTGGGCGCCGAGCAGGTGCGCCATCTGGCCGATGAGGTTCCGGTCGCGGCCGCAGACGTGCAGGATCGGCTCGATGCCGTAGCGCTGGACCAGCAGCGAGCAGAAGGCGAGGTTCGTCATCCGCGCCGTGGCGCGCGGGCCGTCGGCGACGTTCACGACGTCGACGCCGCTGTCGATGAGCATCTTCGCGGCGCTCAGCGCGCTCTCGGGGTTCAGGCCCGGCGCCGGGTTCACCTCGACGGAGACCACGAACTTGCCCGCGGCGATCTTCGCCGCGAGGGGGCTCCGCTCGCCGAGCGGCGTGGGCTCGAGCCCCGTGGGCGCGTCCATCGTGATGTGCGGGCGCGCGGCGACCTCGGGCGCGGCGCCGCCCCGGAGCATGCGGGCCGACTTGGCCATCCACCGGACGTGCTCCGGCGTGGTCCCGCAGCAGCCCCCGATCATCGCCGCGCCGGCCTGGATCATGCGGCGGGCGAAGACGTCGAAGTACTCGGGCGTCGCCATGTAGAGCTGGCGGCCGTCGACCGTGCGGGGCAGGCCCGCGTTCGGCTGCACGCAGAGCGGGAGCCCCGCGGTCGCCATCCGCTCCGCCATCGCGAGCGACAGCTGCGGGCCGTCGCCGCAGTTGACGCCGAGCAGCTCGACCCCCCAGTCCCGCAGCGTCCGCGCGACGCGCTCCGGCTCGCTGCCGTCCGCCGCGACGCCGCTCGTGTCGAACGTCATCGACGCGAGGACCGGGAGCCCCGGCGCGGCCGACCGCGCCGCGTCGATGGCGAGCTTGATCTCGTCAAGATGGCGAAATGTTTCAAGGATCAGGAGGTCTGCGCCGCCCTCGGCGAGCGCGCCGGCCTGCTCGGCGAACGTGGCGGACGCGGCGGCGAGGTCGTCGCGCGTGGCGACGCCGGGCACGAGCCCCGTCGGGCCGATCGAGCCGGCGACGTACGCGTCGCCGCCCGCGATCTCGCGCGCGAGGCGCGCGCCCGCGAGGTTGAAGTTGCGGACCTCGTTGACGAGCCCGTACCGCTCGAGCCGGAACCTGTTCGCGCCGAAGGTGTTCGTCTCGATGACGTTCGCGCCCGCCGCGACGTACTCGGCGTGGATCTTCTTCACGAGATCGGGGCGCGCGACGTTCAGCTGCTCGAAGTTCTGGGTGACGAACACCCCGCGCTCGTAGAGCAGCGAGCCCATCGCGCCGTCGAACACGAGGATCGAACGCCGGAGCGCGTCGAGGAATGGGGCCTCTGGTCTCGTGCGGGACATGGGGCGCATCGTAGGGGCGCTCCGGCTTCTCAGGAAGGGGGGCTCGACGCGGTTGACGGCGCGGCGCGGATCTCGGTAGGGCAGTTCTCGAGATGAGCACGCCCCGATGGCTTCAAGCATTCGCCCTGGCGGTCTCCGCCGCTGCTCCGCTCCTCGCCGCCCCTTCCGAGGCGCACGCCTGGCATCCGCCGGTGCACCGCTCGGACGCAGGCGTGGATCTCTACCTGTGGAGCGCCCGTGATCTCGGCACCTCGCTCGCCGCCGTCCCGTTCGTGCAGTTCGAGCCGTCGCCGGATCTGTTCATCAACCTGAAGTTCCCGCTGGCGCTCTCGTTCGACGGCCCGGGCGACTTCGAGGACCCGGGCCGCCAGTCGCGCGCCGCGCTCGGCAACCCGACGTTCACGCTCTACTACTCGGACATTGCCCGCAAGCTCACGTGGTACGCGGGCGGCCGCGCCGGGCTGCCGCTCGGCGCGGTCGACGGCTACGACTGGCACGTGGCCAGGGGCTTCAGCGCGTCGGCGATGGCCTATTACGATCTGCACCTCTGGGCGGCGAACGCGCTCCCGGTCGGCGGCCTGGGCGGCATCGAGTACCGCTTCGGGAGGTCCTTCGTGCTCCGGGCGGGCGGGGACCTCACGTTCTTCATCCCGGTGGGGGACGGCGTCCGGCGCGGCTTCATCGACGACTCGGACGATCTCGAGGCCGTGTTCCAGGCCAAGGTCGAGCCCGAGCTCCAGAGCCGCTCCGGCTTCGGCGGCGGCGTGGCGCTCCAGACGGTGTGGGTGCCGTCGTCGGTCTACGACGATCAGGGGCAGGTCTCGCTGCTGCCGTATTTCGTGTACGATAGCCAGAAGACCTTCTTCATGCGGGCCGGCCTGCTCCTCGCGCTGGACGAGCCGCTCGGGCCTGCGTTCGACAGGGGGCAGGTGGCGTCCCTCTATCTGCAGTTCGGCGGGCACATCGACTAGCGTGCCGGGCGGTTCGAGAGAGCGAGAGATGAGCCGGACATGACCCGTCGCCGTGCCATCGCCTGGGGCGCCGCCGCCGTCGGCGTGCTGGCCCTCGTGCTCGTCGTGATCAGGCTCAACCGATTTCCGCCGGACACGACGCCCGAGGGCGCCTATCTCCGCATCGCGTACAGCATCGGCGTCAGCGATCCGCGCGCGTGCTTCTCGTACCTCGAGGACCGGGCGCAGCACGCGGCGTACACCATCCGCGACTACCGGCGGAAGGCGAGCGAGCGGATCGAGGCGAGCTACCCGGAGCCGGAGCGCGCGCGCCTGCTGGAGCAGTACCGCGCGCACGCGATGGCCGAGGACGGGGCGGACGTGTGGGTCGACATGGCCACGAAGCAGGGCTTCATCGCGCGCCTCCGGCGCGACCTGTCCGGCATCGGGAAGGTGGAGGTGACGGGCGAGCGGGCCACGGTCGAGACGGCGCGCGGCACGCGGTACCCGTTCCGGCGGAGAGACAATGGCATCTGGGGGCTCACGCTGTTCACCGCGGACCTCGTGGCCGAGGCCGAGCGAGCCGCGCGCGACTGGGACGTCGTGGAGAAGGCCGCGCTCGATTACGAGCGGGGGCGGTGAGCGAGGTTAGCGGACGAGCCGCCCGAACGCGTGGGGCCGCGCGCCGGTTTGCGGGAAGTACGCGGAGCCCGACGTGAGACTCCAGCTGTACCCGGTGAGGTCCCCGGCGTTCGCCTGGCCCGGGGAGACGGCGTAAAGACGCATGGTGCCCCTGCCCGCCCCGCCATCCGTGCTCCCGCCGCGGCACGGCTTGGTGGGATCGGCCGGCACCCATCGCGTGTCTCCCGTGCTCGGGTCCGTGGCGCACCCGTGGGCGGTGCTTGTCGAGTCGATGACCCGGAGCGAATACTGGGTCGTGCCGGAGACGACGGGCTCGATGGCCAGCGCGATGGTGGTCGGGTACGCATCGACGATCGCCGTGTGTCCCGAGCCGCCGTCCGTGTAGTTGATGACCAGCAGATCGCCAGGCAGAATGTCGCCGATCTTCGAGATCCGCTTGAAGTGGTTCCCGGCGACCACGTGGCCGTACAGGCTCGCGGACGTGGGGCTCGTGGATCCCCACCAGCCGCGGAGGATCGAGGTCGTCAGCGTGGGATCCTCGTGCAAGAGGGACAGGGTGAACAGCGACGCGCCCTGCGTGGTCCCGGTGAAGCTCGCCCAGTTGATGCTGCTCGGCGTCCCGAATCTGTTGGTGTCGGGGTTGTCGAGCACAAATGGCATGTCGGCGGCACGATCGACGAAGGCGCGGGCGCCCACGAGGTGAGGCGGCGGACCCTCTCGCAGCTGGATGACATGAGCAGCGCCGGCGCTGTAGCCGCGAGCGTCGTCGGTCCAGGTGCCGGCGATCAGCGTATCTCCCGAGAGCGCCACGCGAACATCCCACCTGTTCCATGTGGAGCTCTCGGCCGCGCCCTGCGGCGTCCACACGTCGCCGATCCTAGCGAAGATGCTCGGTCCCTGTTCACCGTCGTCGCTTCCGCCGAGGACCAGCCTGTCCCCGGACACGGCGACGCTGGCGTTGCGATACCAGCCGCCCCAGCCCGGAGCATCGACGTCGCTGGAGTGCAGCATGGCCTGCTGCTTCCACGCGCCCTCGCCGCGCGCGAAGACCACGGCGGCGAGCCTGTCAGGGCCATACTCATTGTAGACGATGGTGCCTACCGCCAGCGTCTCCGAGCTCAACGAGAGCGAGCCGCCGAACCTGTAATGCGGTGTCGCTCCGACCGGCGGGTAAAGGATGGCCTGTTCGGACCAGGTGTCGCCGACGCGGGTAAACACGTAGACTTGACACGAACGCGCTCTTGAACCGTCGTCGCAGTCGCTGCCCATGACCGCGGTGTCGCCGTGCAGGGCGACGGCGTAGCCTTGGTTGCGTGCGTCGCGGCCGGGGGCGAGCTTGGCCTGCTGCACCCACGCGGCGCCGCTCCGGACGAAGATGTACGCGCCGCCCGGACCATGATTGTTGGGCGCCCCGACCATGATCGTGTCGCCCGATATCGCGGCGGTGTATCCGAACCGGCTGTCGCCGCCTGGGCTGTCCTTCGCGACGAGCTTTTGCTGCTCATGCCACGCGTCGCCGCTGCGCACGAACACGTACGCGGCGCGGCGCTCGACGGCGCGAGCCGACGTGCTGTTTCCGACGACGATCGTGTCCCCATCGATGGCCACGGAAACGCCGAAGAAATCGCCAGGCAGACCATCGCTGGGGGTGAGCACGGCCGCCTGGGACCACGACGCGCCGTCGCGCACGAACACGTACGCTGCTTCAGCGCCCATGGCGCCGACCACCGCGGTGTCCCCCGAGGCGGCCACCGACCACCCGAAATAGTCGTCGCTCGAGGCATCGCTGGCATAGAGCACTTGTTGCTCCGTGGCGATGAGCGGGTCGACCTCGAGCGGATAGGCCGCGCCGGTGTCGTCCACCACGATCGACACGTTCGCTTCGCTCAGCTTGAGCTCTGCCGGAAGTACGCTCCCGCGCGCGTCCTGGACGACGAGATCGGCATACCGCAGCACGGCCGCGCCGGACGCGTCCAGCAGCTCCATCGACTGGCCGTCCTCCGAGAGCCGCGGCGAGAGATCCCCCCCGAGCGCGATCTCGAGCTCCACCTTGCCTTCGCCGTCGCGACGGCATGGAGGCGGCGAATCCAGGGAGAAGCCCTGCTCCAGCCCGAGGGGGCCGTTCAGGTACCACTCCGTGACGCTCAGGCCCGCGGACCGGGCTAGGTGCCTGAGCTCGACGCGGTTGTTTGATCCGCGCGGTTCGGCCGCGACGTCCAGGGGGACGAGCTCCCCCTCGCAGCCATAACGCGCGAGCTTCATCGTGATTCGACCCGCGCTCACCGAGCTCTCGCGGGTCACGGCGACGCCGGCCGACGTGAACTCGGAGACGAGGCCGTGCGCCGGATTCAGAGCGCTCACCCCGGCGCGCGCGCCCGCCGTGTTGAGGCTTACATTGTACGCAGAAGACGCCTGTCTCTGAACTGTCGCGATGAACGCCGCGCGGCGCTCCAGGGACGCGGCGTCGGGCCCCTGCTGCCCGTGAGGCCGAGTTTCCTCGGCGCTGTCCGTGCTCGCTGGATCAACCTCCGCGCTGCACGACGTGACGGCGGTGATGCAAAACAAGAGTGCATGAATGGATGTTCTATGACGCGGCATGTGGCTCTCCCTGTCGGTGGTAGACCCTGACGGACCGGCGGCGTGTGCGGCGCCGGAGCCAATGACCCGAACTTGGATTGGAAGGCGGTCCACAGCGGCTCGCTGCTGTCGAGCGCCTTGCGGAGCCCCTCAGCGCACGAGCGCACGCGGATGGTTAGGTCACGTGAAGGACGGTCCCGTCCTTATTTGCCGTTCTCATCGTCCGCTTCGGTTTCGCGCGTGTCAAGGAGGGCGAACATCGATGGCGTTGAGGGAAGGCGCCACCTCGATAGGCCGTGGTGTGAAGGGGGGCCCTGCAATGCGTGGATGTCAGACAGCCGCAGCACTGAATGCGACATGTCGACAGAACGGATAACGACATCCCCGGGCGTGACGGTGTGGGTGAGGGTCTCAGCGGGCAGCGCCGCCGAGGCGCGCTCAGGTGACGATCCGCTCCAGCTTGAAGTCGAGGACGGCCCGAATCGCATCGTAGTCCTCGTCGGCTGTCAGGACGGTGGCGCCGAGAGAACGTGCCGAGAGCGCGATCAACACGTCATTGACCAGCGAGGCTCGGCGCACCTCACGCCCCGCCTCGCGGAGCCGCCGCAACGTTCGTCCGGCATGGTCGAAGACCTCGGCGTCTGGGGCGACGATCCGTCCGGCGCCCCTGTACGCGCGGCAGAGATGATCGACGGCCCGCCGCGCCGGGAGGGTCGTGGCGCCGGCGCGGAGCTCCATCTGCACGACGGCGGAGAGATACCGGACGAGTCCCGGCCCTATCATCAGGTCCTCGTGGATCCCCCGGTTCAGCCAGCCGATGTACAGGTTCGTATCGAGGAGGACCTTGCGGAGGATCATCGAAGAGCGTCTTCGAAGCCGCCGACCGCCTTGACGCGCCGGTGGACCTTCAGGATCGGTTCCTCGCCGAGGACGAGATCGAGCGCCCGCTCGATCGTCTCCTGCTCCGTCTTCGCGCCGAGGAGCTTTTTGGCTCGATCAATCTTGGACTGGTCCAGCTTGAGGTGCTTGTGCCGCGTCATGTTCATGCTTCAGGCTAGCGTGAACATCCCCGGCCCGCCAGCAAGCTGATTTCAAGCCCTTCCGTAGGTTCACGGGCTCGGTATTCCGGAGCTTCCAGTGGGAGGCTCAGCCGCGTGAGGATCTCCCTCACCATCGCTGACCCGGCCACAGCACCTGAAAGGCGCATTCTGCCGTCACGGCCAGTCAGCACAGGAGAGCGCGTCGAGGAGGTCCTGCCCGCGCTCATCGCGATGAAACCTGAGAGAGCCATGCGCTGCAGCGTCTCCGCGCACGGCTTTCTCAGGTCTCATCGCGGCGGCATCGCCCGACGCACCACGCGCGGCGCCGACTCACGCCGTCGTTATCCGCCCGAGCGCCTCGTCGACCGACAGCAGCACCTGCTCCCACTCGTCGAGCGCGTTGGGCCAGTGCGGCGAGAAGCGCAGCACGCCGTCCGGGATCGCGCAGGCGATCCCGAGGCGGGTGAGCTCGCGGTACAGCTCGACCACCGGGGCGCCGCCCGGCGGCCTCACCCCGAGCGAGCAACCCCGCAGCGCCGGATCTCCCGGCCGCAGGCTCTCCCATCCGCGCTCCCGGAGCGCCTCCTCGAGCGGGTCGAGGAACCGGTTCGCATGCTCGTGGATCCGCTCGACCCCGATCTGCAGGATCAGGTCCACCGCCGCCTCGAGCCCGGCGAAGCCCGCAGCATTGAGGTTGCCGCCCTCGACGAAGTCGGCGCGCTGCCGGATCGGCCGGTCGTACCGGAGCTTGCCCGGGCCCTGGAGCAGGAAGCTCACGGCGTCCTCGTGGCTCAGCCAGCCCGCCACCGCGGGGCGCAGCGACGGCAGGCGCTCGCGGCGGATGTAGAGGAAGCCCGTGCCCTCCAGCCCCATCAGCCACTTGTGGCCGCCGCACGCGAGGTAATCGACCCCGGCCTCCTCCACGTCCACCGGCGTCGCGCCGACCGCCTGCACGGCGTCCACGCAGAGCTCGGCGCCGTGCGCGCGGCAGAGCGCGCCGATCGCCGCGAGCGGCATCCTGAGCCCGGTCTGGAACTGCACAGCGCTCACCGCGACGAGCCGCGCCCCGCGCTTGAGCTCGCCCTCCAGCTGGGCGAGGCCCGAGCCGCTGCCGTCCGCGAAGCCGCCGAGCGGCAGGAAGACGACCTCCAGGCCGAAGATCGCGGCCGCGCGCTGCCACGGGGTCACGTTGGCCGGGAACTCCCCCTCGAAGAGGATCACCCGGTCGCGCGGCCGCCAGGGGAGGCACAGCGCGATGTCCGTGAGCCCGCGCGTCGTGCTCTGGACCAGCGCGATGTCGTCAGCCGCCGCGGCGCCGATGAGCCGGCCGAGCTTCTCCCGCAGGCGGAGCCGCTGCGCGTACCACGCCGGGAACGCGGCCGCCCCCTGCGCGGCGTAGTCGTCGAGCAGCGCCATCATCGCGAGGCGCACCGGCCGCGACGGCGGCGAGATCCCCGCGTGGTTCACGTAGACGAGCGGCGCGAGGTGCGGGAACAGGCCGCGGTCGCCGAGCTTCGCGGTGAACGCCCGATCCCTATCGATTTCGGCGGTGTGTCGCATCGGCTGGCTTCCCCCGGCGCTCCCCGCGGACCTTGGCGAGGTAGCGCGGCGGCGCCCCCTTCCCGGCCGCCGGCGGCACGAGGCAGTGCGGCTTCGTGCCGATGAGATCCCCGCGGCCCGCCTTGATCAAGGCCTCCCGCGCCTCGTCGTGGTGCGCCGGGTCCCAGTAGAGGAGCAGCGCCTTCTGGAGCTTCTTCTCGCGCAGGTCCTTGGCCGTGTACACCGGCTCCCGCGTGAGCGGGTCGATCCCCGTGTGGTACATGCAGGCCGCCATCGACATCGGCGTCGGGATGAAATCCTGCACCTGGCGCGGCCTCATCCCGCTCTTCTTCAGGTAGATCGCGAGGTCGACCATGTCCCGCAGCGTCGAGCCGGGGTGCCCCGAGATGAAGTAGGGCACGAGGAACTGGTTCTTGCCGGCCTCCTCGCTCGCGCACCGGAACTGCTCGGCGAAGCGCTCGTAGCTCTCGATGCCCGGCTTCTTCATCTTGTCGAGCACGTCCTTCTTGTTGTGCTCCGGGGCGACCGAGAGCTGGCCCCCCGTGTGGTGCGCGGCGAGCTCCTCGATGAACTCGGGCGACCGCTCCGCGAGGTCGTAGCGCACGCCGGAGGCGATGAAGACCTTCTTGATCCCCTGCTCCTCGCGCACCGCCTTCATCAGCTTGAGCAGCGGGCCGTGGTCGGTGTTCAGGTTCTCGCAGACCTCCGGGAAGACGCACGAGAGCCGCCGGCAGGCGTTCTCGATCGCCTCGTCCTTGCACCGCATCTGGTACATGTTCGCGGTCGGCCCGCCGAGGTCGCTGAGCACGCCGCGGAAGCCGTCCATGCGCCGCAGCGCCCGCACCTCGCGCAGGATGCTGTCCGCCGAGCGCGACTGGATGACCCGCCCCTCGTGCTCGGTGATCGAGCAGAACGTGCAGCCGCCGAAGCAGCCGCGCATCGTGACGACCGAGTGCTTCACCGTCTCGTACGCGGGGATCGGCGCGTCGTACGACCAGTGCGGCACCCGCGTGAACGGCAGGTCGTAGAGCGCGTCCATCTGGCCCGTCTCCAGCGGGAACGCGGGCGGGTTGAAGTACACCGCCTCGGCGCCGTGCGCCTGGAGCAGCGGGCGGGCGTTGCCGGGGTTCGTCTCGAACTGGAACGCGCGCGACATCTCCGCGAAGGCGCCCCTGTCCGCGGCCACCTCCTCGTAGCTCGGGAGGATCACCGCCTTGCCGTCGGCGACGTAGCGCGAGCCCTCGATGTGCTCCCACTCGCCCTTGCGCAGGGGGACGGCGGTGCCCCTGACGTCGCGGATCGACCGGACGGGCTCGCCGCGCCGGAGGCGATCGGCGACCTCCCAGACGGCCTTCTCGCCCATGCCGAAGATGAGCATGTCGGCCTTGGCGTCGAGCAGGACCGAGCGGCGGACCTGGTCGGACCAGTAGTCGTAGTGCGCGATGCGCCGGAGCGACGCCTCGATGCCGCCGAGGACGATGGGGACGCCGGGGAACGCCTGGCGGCAGAGGTTCGCGTAGACGATCGACGCCCGGTTGGGGCGGAGGCCCACCTGCCCGCCCGGCGAGTACTGGTCCTCGCTGCGGACCTTCTTCTGCGCGGTGAGCTTGTTCAGCATCGAGTCCAGGTTGCCGGCGGTGACCCCGACCATGAGCCGGGGTACGCCCATCCGCAGGAGGTCGCTCGTGTCCTGGTAGCGGGGCTGGGAGACGATGCCGACCCGGAAGCCGCGCCCCTCGAGGAAGCGGCCGATGATCGCGGCGCCGAACGCGGGGTGGTCGACGTAGGCGTCGCCGTTGACGAGCAGGATGTCGAGCGCGTCCCAGCCCCGCGCGCGCATCTCCTCCCGGGTCGTCGGCAGGAAGGCGGTCAGGTCGCGGGGGGCGGCGCCGGCGCTTCGGCGGAGCTGGGTGAGGGGCACGGCGCCGTCACCCTACGGGCCGGGAGAGCGGGCGGCAAGGGGGCGGCCCCGGCGGGGAAGCGACGGGTGACCGCGTGACGGCGCCGGGGAAGCCCCGCGGGGCCGCGGCCGAGGCCGGCGCGCGGGGGGCCGGCGAGAGGGCGCAGCCCGCGTTTTTTCGGGAGAAACGCACAACTTGCACGATACCCGGCCAGCAGGTCACGGCTTCTGGTCACGGAGCATCGGATCTCCGGACGCGACATGAGGGCTGGCGCGCACCACGCACCACCGCGGCGGGCCGCGGCGTTTCACACCGCGTCAGTCGCTGGTGAGCTCATCAAAAAACGCTTCAAAATAAGAGGTTTTGGCGCGCGGGGGAGGGTTCCAAAACGACCCGGAAAGAGGGTCAGTAAAAATAATATGTGGAATCACGATCAGAGGATGACCTCCGCGCCAAACATCTCAGCTTCGCTGTGGTGCACGAGGTCGGCGTTCCCTTCCTTCGCGGGTTGCTCCGGGGGGTTGGCGTGGGGGCGAACGATCGCGAGGACGTGCTGCACGACGTCCTCCTCGCCGCTTACCGCAATCTGGAGACCTTCGACGCGAGCCGCCTGCTGCGCGCGTTGCAGGGGCGGCGCGACGAGGACGACTTCTTCGAGGACGACTTCGAGGACGAGGACCACGAGCCGGTGCCGCTCAGCGCGGTGCTCCCGTGGATCGGGGAGGGGCAGCCGCGGCGGGTGTGGGACTCGCTCTACCGGTGGCTCTACGGGATCGCGTGGCGGCAGGTCAGCCACTACCGCGACCGGGCCTATCGGCGCCGCGAGATCCCGGACGGCCTGCGGCTCACCGCGATCTCCGCCGGCATCGACAGCCGGCCCCGTCTGGAGCAGCGGCTGGAGGCGATGGAGCGGGCCGACGTTGTCGACGCGCTGCTCGCCAGCCTCGACCCGCAGCGGCGGGTCATGCTGGTGATGCACGACATGCTGGACATCCCGGTGGTGGACATCGCCCGGGAGCTCCAGATCAACGAGAACACGGGGCAGAACCGGCTACGGCTGGCCCGGGAGGACTTCCGGGCGGCGGTGAAGCGGCTCGACCCGGAGCAGCGGAGCGCGCTGCGCCTCGGCGACAGGCCGTTCGCCGCCGAGGCGACGACGCGCCGCCGGCCGGCTCCCCGGCGGCGCAGGCGAGGGAAGTGAGGCGGCGCAGCGCGGGCCCTCGCCGCTCGTCAATAAGGGCACGCCAGCACTTCCGGCGCGCTCGTGCCGTAGGTGCTCACGTCCGAGATGACGTTCTCTTCCGGCTGAAAGAGCACCTGCGCGCCGGCCGGCCCCGACAGCCAGCATTGCTGCTGGATGGATCGCGACTGCATCCCGCGCCAGGGCTCGCAGCGAGCCACCGTACCGCCGCGGATCGTGACGTCGCTGGCCTCTATCCTGATGCCGGGAAAGGAGCCCGACGCGAAGCGCAGGGCGTTGTCGAAGACGAGCAGGTTCTCCAGGGTCACATCCTCTACCCGGGCCGAGGTCGCGGGCAGCGTCGTCCGCGAGCTCAGGAGCACGCCGTAGAGCGCGTTTCCCCAGGACCAGACGTCCCAGAACGCCACGCCGGCGCCTGCCTGCACGTGGACGCCATGGCTCCCGTTGTAAGCGAACTTGACCCTCTTGATCAGGATCCCCGCCGGACGTTCGTCCTCGATGGGGCTCGCGAGCACGACGCCGGCGCCGCCGTTGTGATGAAAGTAGCTGTCCTTGACCACGACGTTCTCCGGCACCGGGCTCGGGATCCCGGGCCCAGGGGAGATCTGGGTGGAGATCCAGAGGCCATGCCCGCCGCTGACCGTGGTGGAGCCGTCGCCGGGATGGATCATGTTGTGGTGGACATGGCAGTTTCGCACGGTCACGTTGGCGGTGACGATCTTGATCCCGCTGGCGCCGATCGGGCCGTTGATGTTCCTGATCTCGCAGTTCTCCACGAGGATGGGCGGCGTGTCGTGGTACCCGGCGATGGAGGACAGGTAGATGCCGCTCTTCGAGAAGCCATCCACGAGCACGTTCCGGATGACGCCCCCGGAGCCCCAGGTGAAGCCGATGCCCTCCAGGTTGCTCGGCTTGCAGGAAGGTAGCTGGGGAACAAGGGGCGAGTAGCGCATGATGACGTTCTCCACCTTGCAGTCCGAGCAGGTGTTCAGCTGGATGCCGCTGTTCGCCGTCCTGCGTGGCCCCTCCGTGACCGCGATCTGCAGATTGCGGATCCAGAGCCCCCGGACCGCGCTGATGATGGTCCCGTCCGGCTTGACGACCCTGGTGACCTGGATGGCCCCGGGGTACTGCTCCGGATTGCAGGGGATCGCCACGAGGGTCGCGGTCTGGGGATCGCCCGGGCTGGCCTCGGGAGACAGCTCCGGCCCCTCCAGGGTGAGCGCGTCATGGTGCGGCCGCAGCGGGGTGCGCAGCACGTAACGCCCGGCAGCGAAAGCCACGGTGCGCCTGCTGGCGCTCAGCGACGCCGCGCACTCGATGGCCGTCGCGATGCCCGGGCTGTCGTCGACGTTCGTGCTGCGGTCGACGGATGCGTCGGCGGAGAAGGGCCATTCCGCCGGCCTCCCCAGGTAGGGCAGGACGTCGACGACGCCGTCCGGGTCGACGGAGCCTGGCAGGCAGCAGGCCGCCCCCTGGCAAGCATTCAGGTCCTCGTGCAGCGTCCTCGTCCCCGGGCAAACGCCGTTGGCGGGGCAGAAAGGCCCCGTGCAGATCGGCGATTGCGTGGCGTAACCGGGGCAGGAGATGCCGGTCGTCTGGTCTGCCAGGAAGGGCGGCTCGGTGTAGGGCAGATCAAGGCTGCAGAAACCCTGGGAGGACACTGCGCGCTCCTCCGGAGGAGGGTGATATCCCCAGCCCGCCTCGGAGCGGGCGGTGCTGGCCGGGGGCAGCGTCGCTCCGGCTGGAGCGGAGGCGAGCGCGAGCAGGGCTCCGATCCAGATCTGCAAAAACCGCTGGTCCAATAACACACATTCCTCCTCTCGGACGAGGGTCGATCCGTCGCTGTCAGTCACCACCAGGAGCAAGGAGCGAGCGCAGAAGTCGAGCGGAGCACCGCTGTGCCAAGGAGAGGCTCACCTCCTCCGGGATCGCCGCGACGCGAGCACACCGATGTCCCGCTCTCCGTGTCCGGCCTGAGCGATTTTCATGAGCGGGCGCGCCGCGCGCGGCGTGGTGGCCCGTCCCGGCGGGCGCGGAGAGCGCACGTCAACGCCAGGGACGCTGAGCGCGCGGGCTCGCCGTCAACGGCCAGCGAGGCTGTCCGTGACAGTTATTTTCGAGAGCGACATGCCCGTTGCGGTGAACGCGCCGGAAGCACCGTCGCACATGCCCGCGGGGATGTGGTCGCGCCCACGATATGCCACGTGGCTTGTCATGCTGAACGCCTCTGCGCAAGCGCCGCGTCCGAGCGCTTCGCGGCGTCCCGCCGAGGGCGATCGGGGGAGAAGAGCCCGCGACGGCCGGGCGAGTTTCGTGAAGGACGGGCGCGCGCTCCTGCTCGTGGTCACTCGTAGTGGACCGACTCCGCCGCGTTGCTCCGCCCCGCGCTCCGCGCGGGATAGAGCGACGCGAAGAGCGCCACCGCGGTCGCGCCGAGCGCCGTGAACAGGCCGTACTCCGGCGGGATGCTGAGCTCGACCTCGAAGGTCGACACCGTGCGCAGCGCGCCGAGCGCCGCGGAGCCCAGCGGGATCCCGAGCAGCACGGCCAGCGCGCCGCCCAGCGCGCCCACCAGCGCGCCCTCCATCAGGACCATCCGGCGGACCTGCCCCGCCGTCATGCCGAGCACGCGGTGCAGCGCGAGCTCCCGGCGCCGCGCGTGCAGCGCCAGGACCATCTGGTTCGCGACGCCGATCGCCGCGAGCAGGGTCGTGAAGCCGAGGATCATGTCGAAGATCACGAAGTCGCGCCCCGTCGCCTTCCGGCGGATGACCTCGATCTCGGCCCCCGTCTGCATCCGGACGTCGCGCGCGCGCGGCACGTCGGCGAGGAGCTCGGCCCAGGGCGGCGTCGCCGAGCCGCCGCGCGCCGCCGCGGCGCCGGTCCGGGGATCGGCGAGGGCGATCGTGTGGCCGATCGCGGTCGCGTACGGGGAGATGACCGGGAAGTCGGACGCGTCGATGACCGCGTACGTGCGGAGGTTGCGGTACGCGCCGGCCGCGTGGACGTAGCCGAGCTCGTCGGTGATGCCGACGACCTCGAGGCGGCGCGCGCCGGCGCGGCCGCCCACCTCGAGCAGGTCGCCGGGGCCGACGCCGAAGCGGCGGGCCATCATCGTGGAGACGAGCGCCTTGCCCGGGCCGAAGCGGCGGGCGAGCGCGATCGGCTCGGCGCGGCCCGTGGCCTCGGCGAGCGCGAGGAGCTCGTCGGCGGGGACGGCGTAGGCGACGTTGGGCCACGGGGTGCGGCTCGAGAAGCGCGCCGCGACGAGGCGCTCGGGCAACCGCGGCAGCAGGCGCTCTGCGTGGCCGAGCGGCTCGTCCGGGTAGAGGAACGCGTAGGGCGCGAGGGCGCGGCCGGCCCAGGCCGAGACCTCCTGCTTGAGCGCCGCCGTGGCGATGTGCAGCGCGAGCAGGAGGGCGAACACCATCATCACGCCGCCGACGCTCCAGGCGAGCTCGTGGCCGCTGTGCTCGACCCGGCGCCGCAGGAGGAGCCGCTCGGCGGCCCAGCGGCGCGGCGCGAGGCGGACGGCGAGCGCGCCGAGGCGGGCGACGAGGTCCGGGACGAAGACGATGGCGGCGAGGAACGCCGCGCACGCGAGGCCCGCCTCGAGCACGAAGAAGGCGAACAGCGGGACGGACTCCTGGAAGAACGGGCGCAGCAGGCCGTAGACGAGCACCATGAACGGCAGCGCGAGCAGCGTGACGCCGCGCATGCGCCGCCGCTGCTCGGCCCCGCCCTCGACGAAGCGCGGGCGCAGGGCGCGCGCGATGTCGAGGCGGAGCGCGTCGCGCACCGGGCGCAGGACGCCGAGCAGCGCGGTGAGGGCGCCGGTGCCGCAGACGAGCAGCATCGCGCTCCAGGGCAGGACGATGGCGTTGAGCGGGATGCGCGCGCGGCCGGTCGTCGTGATGCCCGCCTTCGCGGCGAGGTACGCGAGCGGGATCGACCCGAGCAGGCCGAGCGCGGCGCCGCCGACGCCGAGCAGCAAGGCCTCGAGGACGAAGACCGCCGCGACCTGCGGCGGCAGCGCGCCGGCGCTGCGCAGCAGGGCGATCTCGCGGCGGCGGCGCTCGACGGCGACGTTGAAGGTGAAGAAGACGATGAGGGCGCCGACGAGGAACGCGGAGAGCGAGCCGAGGCGGATCGCGGACCGCATGATCTCGTAGTCCTCGTGGGTCTCCTCCTGGGCGTCCTCCGCGTCGATGGGCTGCCCGTCGGGGCGGAGGCCGCGCAGGGTGATGGTCTGATCGGTGAAGACGGGGAGGTCGGGGTTGGTGACGGCGCTCCTCGCCTCGACGGCGCGCGTCCCGACGTCGAGGATGAGGACGACGTTGACCGTGGCCGTGCCGAGGGCGACGCCGAGCACGGCGGCCATGGCGCCGAAGCGGTCGGCGCGCAGGTTGCGCAGGGCGAGGATCCGGACGAGCGGCTGGAAGAGGGCGCGGAGGAGGAGCATTCAGATGCCGAGCTCTTTCAGCCGATCGTGGACGGCGGCCGAGGTGACGGCGGGGCCCGCGAGGGCGGCGTCGTGCAGGAGCAGGCCGTCGCGCATGAAGACGACGCGGTGGGCGCGGGCGGCGTCCTCGGCGTTGTGCGTGACGAGGAGCATGGCGCTGCCGGCGTCGCGGAGGGCGTCGGCGAGCAGCGCCATGATGCGGCGGCCGGTCGCGACGTTGACGTTGCCGGTCGGCTCGTCGGCGAGCACGAGCGCGGGGCGGCGGACGAGGGCGCGGGCGATGGAGATGAGCTGCATCTCGCCGCCGGACATCTGCGACGGCAGGTGCTCGGCGCGGGCGCGCATGCCGACGCGATCGAGCATGCGCGACGCGGCGTCGTGGTCGGGGGCGGCGCCGTCGATGAGGTAGGGGAGGACGATGTTCTCGTAGCCGGTGAGGGTCGGGACGAGGTTGAAGAACTGGTAGACGATGCCGACGCGGCGGCGGCGCAGGAGCGTCCGCCCGTGCTCGTCGAGGGCGGCCATGTCCTCGCCGAGCACGCGGATCTCGCCGCGATCGGGCGACTCGAGGCCCGCGACGCACGAGAGCAGCGTGCTCTTGCCGACGCCGGAGGGGCCCATGATCGCGCACATCTCGCCGGCGTGGATGTCGAGGTCGACGCCGCGGAGCACCTCGATGGGCGTCGCGCCGAGCGCGTGGGACTTGTGGAGGTTGCGGACGCGGAGGACGGCCTCGTCGGAGGCAGGGGTCGAGGGGGTGCTCATGGGCGTGCGCGGTGCCGGGCTCGTCGAAATTACCGCGTGGATGATACCGTCAGGGGGTTCGACGATGCGTGTCTCTCCGCTCACGGAGACAACATTTTATGAAGGACGGCGAGGATCAGGCGCGCCTTGCGCTCCGGGTGACCGGGGAAAAGGGCGCGGAGATCGCGGTCGCCGTGGCGGGCGAGGAGATCGGGTAGGGCAATGCGCCGGAGGGGCCCTGGATCGAGCGCTCGTTCACCGGCGCGTGGATCAGCGCGCGGACAAGGGCTGGATCTTCACGTCGGCTGCGCACAGCTCCACGTCCGCCGATGGCCCGTAGAGCTTGAGCTCGACGGCGGCAGGCGCCGCGTTGAAGCCGAGGCCGAAGTTGCCCGCGAGCTCGATCCAGCGCCCGTCGGCGGCCACGATGGTGGCGAGCGAGAGGTCTCGCGGCGCTTGCCCTTCCTCGGTGATCGTCAGGGCGGCATTGACGGTCTGGCCGCTGGCGCCGCCCACACGTATCCAGCTGGAGAACGTGAACGGGCCCCCTGCGGAGAGCGGCTCCACCAGGGCTTCCTGGCGGAGCCCGTGGCTCGTCTCGGTCCGTCCGCTCACGCAGGCTGCAGCACCTTCGCGCTCGCTCGCGGCGCCCACGCTGAGCTCCCCGCCCATCGCCGCCCAGCTTGCGTCGCCGCTCGCGAAATCTCCGTTCTTGAGGACGTTGTCTCCCACGACGGAGCGCAGACCGCGCAGCCCGTCCAGCGTGCCCTCGTAGGCCGGCTTGGCCACATACTCTCGGTCGTACAAGAGCGCGTCGTCGGGATCGCCGTCGTCGTTGATCCAGGAGTGCTTGTCCGTGAAGCCCCAGAACGTCACCGCCTCGCAGCCGGGCTCGGCCACGCAGGCGCCCACGATCTGCTGAAACGCCACGCGCTGCGCCTGCCAGCGGCTGTCGCGCGTGCCAGGCAACAGCAGGGTGCGCGCGTCGAGCTCGCTGATGTTGACCTTCAAGCCCAGGTCCGCGAAGCGGCGGATGTTCGCGCGGAGGTTGCTCTCCGCCGGATAACGATGAATCGAGACGTGCGACTGGAATCCGATGCCGTCGATGGGCACGCCTCTGGCCAGGAGATCTCGTATCATCTCGTAGGTGAAGTCCGATTTGGGCCCGATGCGCTCGATGCCCACCTCGTTGTAGAAGAGCAGGACGTCGGGATCGGCGGCGCGCGCCCAGCGGAACGCGTCCTCGATGTAGCTGGGCCCGAGCTTCCGCCAGAAGATGCTCTCGGTGTATTTGGAGCCGCTGTTGATATCCACGGCTTCATTGACGACATCCCAGGCGCGGATGCGGCCCCGGTAGCGGGCCAGGGTCGTCTCGATGTGGCTCTTCAAGGCGGCCCTCAGCTCGTCCGCGCTCATGTCCTCGTTGAGCCAGGACGGGGTCTGCTGGTGCCAGACGAAGGTGTGGCCCTTGATGGCCTGCTCGTGCTCCTCGGCGAACGCGACGATCTCGTCGGCGTCCGCCCAGGCGTAGCTGTCGGCGGTCGGCGCGAGCGGACCCCACTTCATGGCGTTCTCTGCGGTGACGTAGTCGAATTCGCGGGCGAGGATCTCTCGATACACCGGCTCGTCCCGCAGCGCGCTCGCGTCCACCGCGGCGCCCAGGAGCTTGCCGGCCGCTGCGGCTGCTTTGCGCAGCTCCCCGAGCTCGTCCCCGCCGGTTCCACCGGCGCCGCCCTCACCGCCGGCTCCGCCAGTGCCGCCCTGGCCTCCGGCTCCACCGGCGCCGCCTTGGCCGCCGGCGCCGCCAGCGCCGGCATCGCCGCCGGTTCCGCCAGCGCCGGCGTCGCCGCCGGTTCCGCTAGCGCCCCCCTGGCCTCCGGCTCCACCCGCACCGCCCTGGCCGCCTGTTCCACCAGCGCCGGCGTCGCCGCCGGTTCCGCCAGCGCCGCCCTGCCCGGATGCAGCCGGAGCGGGGTCGTTTTCCCCGCACGCAACCCCCGCCATCAGGAGGCATGCCACCAAGCTCACAACGCGCGGCGCAGCGCCGAATCTCGCGGGACGCTTACGCTCTTCGTTCTGGAAGACTGGCCGGCTGTCGGGGAGCACGATGTCGCGGAGCGGATGGGTCATTGGCGCGTCCTGGGCTTTCGCCCCGCCCGGGCCGGGCGAGGGGCGCGCAGGATACCAGAATCGGCCGTGCCCATAGCGATGGCCGGGCGTTTACGGCGCAGCAGCCTGCTACTCCGCCCAGAGCACGGACAGGTCGAGCTCGATGGCCTCGAACGGCACGACGCGAACGCGCGCGGCGTCGCGGTAGACGGCCGCGGGTCCCCAGCGACGATCCGCGTCGAGCTCGTGGGCCTCGAGGGTCCGCGCGATCGGGTCGACCAGCCATGCATACCGCACGCCCTCGCGCGCGTAGATAGGCATCTTCTCGTGACGGTCGACCGCCTCCGTGGATGCGCTCAGCACCTCGCAGATCCAGTCGGGAGCGAGCGCGAAGTGGGCCGTCTTGGGAAGCGCGGGCATGCGCTCGCGGCGCCAGCCGGCGAGGTCGGGCACGAGCGCGTCGATCTCACCAGGCGCCGCCGGGTCCGGGAAGTGCAGTTCGGGCTCCACCAGGATGCGCCAGCCGCCAGGGCCCCCGCGCCCGCGCCCGAACGCGCCAACGAGCTCGGTAGCCAGCTCGGTCTCTGCCTGTGCATGCCGCGGCGCCGGCCGGGGGAACACGTGCAGGGTGCCGCCGACGAGCTCCGCCACCTTGTTCGGCGGGACGGCGCCGAGGTCGGCGTACGTGGCGCGGCGCTGCTTCTCGGCGGGCTGGCCCATGGGCGAAGCCTGCCCGGGGGCGGGCGGCGAGGCAAGGCGGTGAGAGCAGACGAGGTCGGCGCGCCGGTCGGGGCGGTGACCGGGGCAGGGCTACGACCGCGATCACCAGGGCGACCCCGAGCGCCTGCGGGTTTCGCTTACCGGGAGATCTGGGAATGCGTCCAAGCGCTCGGGTGGCGTGATCCGGAGCCTGGTGACGTGCACTGGCAGGAGCCCCGTCGAGCCTCTTAAGGATCATCTCGACAAGGATGTGAGGGTGTCGATGCGGACGATCAAACAGATCATCGCGGCGCGCGCATCAGAGATCGTCGAAGCGTGGGCCAGCGAAGCGAACAGGGCAGCGGCGGCGCGGGGGCTGGCGAGCCCCGAGCTGACGAACATGATGCCCAAGTACGTGCAGACGCTCGAGCGCGGATGGGACGGGGAGGACGTGCACCGCGAGCGAAACGAGCTCATCGAGAGCCATCTGTCCTCCCGCTTGCGTGCCGGCTTCAGCCTCGAGGAGGCGCTGGAAGAGTTCGCCATCCTCGGGCGTGCGATCGTTCGCACCTGGGCCATCGCAGGCGCCGAAGAGCAGCCGAGCTTGGAGGAGATCCATCGCCTCTTCGCCGAGATCCACGCCCGTTCCGTGTTCATAGCGCAAGCGTTCCGGCAACACCTCCTGGAGGACGAGCAAACCGAGAAGCGCTACCTGCGGCTGCTCCATGACCCGTTCTTGCAGCCTTTCGGCGGAGAGGCGCCCCTGTCGTCGGGGCGTTTGAGGAAGGTCCTCGAGGTCGTCATGGAGTCGATGGACGCCGATACGGCTGCGCTGCTGTTGCACGACATCAGGACCGGGAAGCTGGAGATGGTCGCTTCGGTGGGCCTGGCCGATGAGCCGTTCGTCGAGTACGTGCGATCCGTCGACGCATCGTCCTTCGCAGGCGCCGTCGCCTTGCAGGACTATGCGATGTCGATGCGCGACGTGGAGACCACGTTGCTCGACGTGCCGGATAGACTCCGGCACAGCGGCATCCATTCGCTGCTCGGCATCCGCCTCCCGCCGCAGCGTTCTCTCATGGGTGTCCTGTACATCGGCCTCCGTGAAAAGCGGACGTTCACCGCCCGTGAGACGCGGCGCATCGCGGCGGTCGGCGAGCGGCTCGCGCTCCACCTCGATAGCGCCAGACTCTACACGGAGCTGCTCGATCAGCTCGGTGCCCTGCGCGTCGCGCGCGAGCTACGAAACCAGTTCGTCTCGGTCCTGGCGCACGATCTCCGCGGCCCGCTGTCGGCCGCGAGGATGGCTGCGACGCTGCTCGCAGCGCAGCCGGACGCGAGCGGGCCGGTCGTCGCGAAGCGGGTCGAGGTCGTCGTCCGCAACCTGGATCGGGCGGACCGCATGGTGACCGATCTGCTCGACGCCGATCGGATTCACGCCGGCCGGCGTCTCTCGGTCACGCTCGAGGAGTGCAACCTGAGCGAGCTCGGCCGCGAGCTCGTCGACGAAATCGCGGCCGATCACCCTGGCCGCATCGTGCTGCATGCAGACGAGGGCGTCCGAGGGATCTGGGGTGCCTCGGAGCTGCGACGCGCGCTCTGGAACCTGATTTCGAACGCGCTGAAGTATGGCGCGAACGACGCGCCGATCGCCGTCGCCATCACGAAGCCGCGGGACGGGGTCGAGGTGAGCGTGCACAACGAGGGCGCGCCGATCCCGCCGGAGGCGCAAGAGACGCTGTTCGATCCGTTCACGCGCGCCGCAGGCGAGCACGGCGCACACGGGTGGGGCCTCGGTCTGATGCTGGTACGCGCCTGCGCCGAAGCCCACGGCGGGAGCGTCGATGTGGACAGCGCTCCCGGTCGCGGCACGACGTTCACGATGCGGCTGCCAGCGGACGCGCGGCCGGCCCAGGGCTGTACGTGAGGCGTTCTGCGCCTCGCCATCGGCCGCCTTGGACAGGCAACCAGCTACGCCGGCTCTCGGAGGTGAAGCCGGGGCGTGTCTTCGCCGAGCGAGCACAAGCGGATTTCCTGGCCAGGATGTCTCGATGCCGAGCCCGAGCGCCACTTCGACGTGGGCTCAGCGGGCCAGGAGCCATGACCGCGGGATCAGCCAGGCGGCCGGCGGACGCCCAGGTCGACGAGGCGTGGCATCACTTCATCCTTGAAGTACGAGAACTCGCTGGTGTAGTCGATGAATCCGAGGGTGAGGCCCCGGACGCCCGTGTCACGGATGCGCCGGATCTCCTCGGCCACATGGCCCGGATCGCCGACGATCGAGTAGTGCCCGTGCGCCGCGGCGAATCGCTGCCGGAACATGGCGTAAAACTCCGGGGAGAAGGACTGACAGCCCATCCCGAGCAGCTGCATGAGGTTGTCGGTCGCGGGCCAGTCGGCCATCTCGCGGGAGAAATAATCGTGGTACTCCTCGGCCTGCTTCCGGGTGGGACGACAGACGATGCAGGCCGTCGTGTACACGTCGATGGAGCGACCCGCGCGGCGCGCTGCCTCCTTGACCGTCGCGACCTCCTCCCGGCACGCCTCGGGAGAGACGAGGATGTTGAACAGCAGATCGCAGCGCTCGATCGCGAAGGCCCGGCCGGCGCTGGACGTCCCCGCGTTCATCAGGGTGATCTTGCCACGCGGCTTCGGCTCCCCGATGAGCCCGGGAAGGTCGAAGAATTTGCCCCGATGATGGCCGGGCCCGTTTGCCGTCCACAGCGCGCGCATCACGTCGAGCCAGTCCTTCGTGTACTCGTAGCGCTCATCATGCTCGCGCAGGGGAATGCCGAACATCTCGAACTCTTCCTTGTCCCAGCCGGTGACGATGTTCAGGCCGACGCGCCCGGGGCCGATGTGGTCCATCGTGGCCAGGTGCTTCGCCATGACGATGGGGTGCACGAAGGGCGTGTGCACGGTCGTGAAGACCTTGATCCGCTTCGTGATCGCGAGGATGCCCGCCGCCCAGACGATGGGGTCCAGCATGGCGCCCTGAGGGTCGGATTCGCCGCCGTGGCCCTTCCAGCGCGCGAATGGGATGTGGAAATCCAGGCCCGCCGCCTCGGCTGCGAGCGCCAGGTCGCGGTTGTTCTCCCAGGTGGGATACCAGCGCTCGGGGACCTTCGACATCGAGTGGCCCGTGCCGTTCGGGCCGAACATCCCTAGCTCCAGATGCCCGCCCTCCGCTGCTGCTCCTGCGATCGGTTTCATGGCTGATCCTCCGGCCGGCATCGTCTCACGCCCTGCGCTGCGCGCGAAAGAGGGCACATGCGGCCGAGCGCAGCGCAGCTCGCGCGAGCGCGTTGCCTGCCTGATCCACGCTGGACGACCGGTATATCGACGTGCTGTGTGGGCTCGGGCGCGCGCTCCTGGCGGGACGGAATGCGGCGTTGAATCCGTTCAGTGGTCAAACTCAGGTCTTTGCGAGAGGCCAGATCATGGATGCGCTGCGGGCGCTGGATGCCTTGCCCGCCGAACAGAGGGCGGCTGTTGCGCTCGTGTGAGCTCCAGCAGACGCTCGGCAAGAGCTGAAGGCTCTTTGCACCGGGCGGATCGTCGCGGCCCGAGGAGAGAGATAGAAAGGAGTCCCACGATCGAGAGCGCGACTTCGCGGTGCCGAACCAGCGCGCACCGCAGCGCCGCCTGACGCGCGCACCGACGGGCGCGGCGTGGTATCCTGGGACGGATCCAGCGCGCCTGGTGATCGCAGGAGGGGACCCATGGGGGACAGCGGGAACACAGGGCTCGGCGCCCCCGAGCTCGCGTCGAACGAGGTGTTGAGCGCGGTCGCGGCGGGCACGGCGACGCTCGCGCAGGGGGCGCACGGCGACGGCGTGCGCGCCCTGCAAGAGGCGCTCGGCACGCTCGGCGACGCGATGAAGGCCGACGGCTCGTTCGGGCCGAAGACGCACGCCGCCATCGTCGCGCTGCAAGCCGCGGAGGGCCTGCCGCAGACGGGCATCGTGGACGCCGCGACGATCGCCGCCCTCGACAGGCGCCTCGGAGCCCGGCGCACGGTGGCGCTCGACGAGGCCATGGCCAGGGCCGCGGGACTCAGCCCGGAGGAGGTGGCGGCGCTCGGCCGCAAGCCGTCCGCGGTTCAGGCGTCCGCCGTGGCTTCGCGCCACGATCAGGGCTATTTCACGGACGCGAAGGGGCTCCCGCGGGTCGTTCCTGGGGCCGAGCCGGACCCGGACTCGCCGCCGCCCGCCGTGGACTCCGTCGGCGACAGGCCCGCGACCACGGCCTCCGGCGCGCTCGCCGCCGATCGTAGCGCGCGCGTCGACGAGGTCCGGCGTGAGCTACGGGGCGACGCGCGCGGTCTGGCCGCGCTCGACAGGCTGCTCGCCGCGGGCCGGCTGCACGCGGGGGCGCTGCTGCCGAACCTCGCGACCATGGCGGGCGTCCGGCGCGATGGCAGGCTCGTGCTCGAGGGCGGCATCGATCCGCACCTCGTGCTCGCGCAGGCGATCCGGCACGTGGACAACCCGCTGCGCGTCAAGCAGGGGGCGCGCCACGGCACCTGCGGCGCGGGAACGATGGAGTACGTCCTGCTGCGCGCCGATCCGGCGGAGTTCACGCGGCTCCTCGACGGGATCACGCGGGAGGCGGGCGAGGTGACGCTGCGCTCCGGCCGCGTGCTGAGGATGCCGCGCAACGCGATCTTGCGCGACGCCTCGGGCCGCATCGACATCGACCGGCTGTTCCAGTCCGCGCTCATGAACCACGCGACCCTGATGAGCTGGATCTTCGATTACGACAACCCCGAGGACAACGACTCGTTCTGGGCTGCTCTGGGGGGCGACTCGCGCGTCCCGCTCGGCAATTTCACCAGCCTGTTCCAGGACATCATGGGCGGCAGCTACACGAGCGTGTCGGCGCTGCTGCGCAGCGGCGCGTCCGTCGCTGACGATGTCGCTGGGGCTTTGGGGCGCGGCGAGAAGGTGCCGGTTCTCATGAAATGGGAAGGTGGCTATCACTGGGTCGCGGGCGAGAAGATCGAGAGGGGGGCGGACGGCTCGCCTGCGTCGGTCATCCTGCGCAACCCTGCGGGGTCGGACAGCTGCCAGGGCGTCCCGCCCCGCGCGCCGCTGCCGGAGGGCTGCGGACGGTTTCGCATGAAGTACGCCGATCTTGCGGCGCATATCCACGGCGCGACCATCAGGGGATGAACCGCGCGGGGACGCGGGGAGGGGAGCCCCGTCAGGTCATTTCTTCAGCGGCTGTGCCGGCGACGCTGGCTCCACGATTGACCGCCGGGACGCCGGGACGCCGGCCGGTCCGGGGGCATCGCTACGGATCGCCCTTCACCTCGGCGGGTTGATTTTGGAGAACGACAGGACCTCGGCTGTCGTCAACACGCCCAAGCCTGCGTTGTCGCGGGTCCTGCCGCCGACGACGTAAAGCATGTATTTGTCTTCTTGATTGTTGCCCTTCATTTTCCTCAAGCTCGTTGCGGGGGAGTGCCTCGGGCTATTGAGCTCCGGGATCACATAATCGTCGGAGGAGATGAACCTGGGATCTCGATGCCGGACATCAACGATGTCGATCCGGCGGAGCGGCTGATCTGGCTGACATGCGCCGCCCGTGCAATTCGCGTCGCCGCCGATCAGCAAGAGATACTTGTCGTCCACGTTCCGTACGCCGAACCGGGTTCGACCCACGCCGAAATTGTCATACAGTGTCCACTTGTCTTGCGTGATGTCATACACTTCCATGGACCGCAGCGACTCGCCGATGGATGAATCGCCGCCGGATATCGCATAGATGGACGTTGCCCCTCCCCGTGCGACAGCGGCACAGCCCAGATGTCTCCGCTCCACGTTCATGCTCGCCACCTGCTCCCATCTGTCATGCGTGATCGAATAGTAACGGACGATCGAGAGGGAGCCTTCGGCGTTGGGGTCTTGTCCGCCCATGATATAGATTCTCTTTTCGGCCTTGCCGCTGCACTCGTTGCCTTCGCATATCTCCACTCCGACCGCGCAGCAGTCCTCCGCCTTGAGCTCCGGGCCGAGTGATGACGTGGACAGATGGTTGAATTTGTACGTGTTCGCGTCGAAGGAATATACCGAATCGGTGCCTGAATCGTCGCATGCAAGATAGTATTCGTCGTCGAACTGGACGAATCCATTCGTGGTTGTGAACCACGGCTCCGCCACGGCGGCATCGGCCCCGCGGTTTCTCCACTGCTGCTGGGACGGCGGCTTCGTCAGATCCAGCGTGTACACATTGTGGTTCATCGGCGTCGGCGGCGACGGAGGGCCGTTGCCCAAGCCGCCGAAGAGGGCCAGTTCGTTCTTTTCTTCGTGGATGATCGAGGTGAGATGCCGATACCCTTGACCGTTCGGCAATACGTAGGGTTGGATCCGGAATTCGCCGTCGATCACGGCGCGCCTGTCGGCATGGCCAGGAAATGCTGTCACCGTGACGAGCGCCAGAAAGGCCGCCGGAGCCAGATTTTTGAAGAGCATGATTAACCCCTCCATTCGTATGACAGGGACGAACGGTCGAGTCTCGAGCGTCCTGTCTTTGTAAGCGTTCGCAATGCGCGTACCAGGAAATGAGGGCGCAAGCGAGATGTGGCCAGTGGTTGGGATATTCGCTCTCGTCGCACCGCGTATATCTGGACATTCGGGGGATGTGCGCGCGCGTGGCACTGATTGCAACATGCTCCAGAAATGTGAGCAAACCCGCGCCCCGATGCGCGGGACTGGCGCCGCCCCTGTCAACCAGGGAACGCCCCGGCCGGTCTGCGTAACCAAGCACCGCAATGGCGGTGGCACGGCGCCCCAGACGGTCTTTCAATGCACCTTGTTGCGCCGAGCACGGAGGGCAGGACCAGCGGCCCGCCCTCCATTCTCCGCGCTCTCTCTCCACAGAGTTCCAGGGGAAGCCTGTCTCTCCCGACATTGGGACAGAGGGACCTGTCGATGGCGGGCGCTAACCCCGCGATCCGTGGTCGGCCGGACGATTCCGTGACGCTTCCGGCGGTGCCCTCGGCGCGTACCGCAGGAGGCAGCGCAAGTCGACCCCTCCCCGACCCGATGCAGCCCGGACCACGCCCCCGGCGAGCAACCGGTGCCGGGTGAGTGCGCGCGCGGGCGACCAGCCACTTGCCGCGACGCTCTCCGGCGACACCATGGCGGAGCCGCCGACGCCACGGGGAATCGCTCTGTGTTTCCTTCCCCCCTCATCGTACCCTGGGCGCCGCGGCCATGGATCTCTACCCCTCGCTCCTTCAGATCGTCAGGATCCTCCTCTCGGAGGACGATGACGCGAAGGCTCCCGAGCTCGTGCTCCGCCGCGTCCTCGAGGCCACGGGCGCCGACCGCGGCTTCATCGTTGTCCGTGAGGACGGCTCCTACGAGCAGAAGTTCGCGGTCCACTTCGACAAGGCGAGGATCTCCGACAAGGAGCGCAAGTTCAGCCGCGGCCTCGTGCGGCAGGCCATCGAGACGCGGCAGATCGTCCACCTCTCCAGGGACGCCGACGAGCCGCGCTCGTCGCTCCTCAAGAGCCTCGAGGAGTCGGGCGCGTCCGCCGCGCTCGTGGCGCCCCTCGCCCACGGCGCCGATGTCTATGGTGCCGTCTACGTGGAGTACAAGTCCCGGGCCGCCAGCGCCGAGGCGCTCCGCTTCGTCGCCGAGTTCGCCGAGCTCGCAGGGCTCTTCCTCAAGCGGGCCCTCGAGCGCGAGGCGCTGCGCCGCCGGAGCCAGCGCCTCGAGCGCGATCTCTTCGCCCGCTACGATTTCGAGGGCATCGTCACGCAGGACGCCAGGATGCTCGCGCTCCTCAAGACGGTCGCGCAGGTGGCCGACTCGGACGCGACCGTGCTCGTGCGCGGGGAGACGGGCACCGGCAAGGAGCTCATCGCCCGCGCGCTCCACGTGAACAGCCCGCGGCGCAGCAAGGCCTGCGTCACGCTGCACACCTCGGCGCTGCCGGGCAGCATCCTCGAGTCGGAGCTCTTCGGCCACGTCAAAGGCGCGTTCACCGGGGCCGACCGGGACCGCGTCGGGCGGGTCGCGTCGGCGCAGGGAGGCACGCTCTTCCTCGACGAGGTCGCGGAGATCGCGCCCGACGTGCAGGCGAAGCTTCTGCGCTTCCTGCAGTTCGGAGAGATCCAGCGCGTGGGCTCCGACCGGACCGACAAGGTCGATGTCCGCGTGATCGCGGCGACGCACCAGGATCTGCCGGCGCTCGTCGAGGCAGGGAAGTTCCGGCGAGATCTGTACTTCCGGCTCAAGGTGATCGAGATCGAGATTCCGCCGCTGCGCGAGCGCGCGAGCGATGTCCCGCTCCTCGTCGAGCATTTCCTCCGCACCTGCTGGAAGCGCCCCGGCGAGCGGCCCCGCTTCACGGAGCGCGCCGCGCGGGCGCTCCGCGAGCACGCGTATCCGGGCAACGTGCGCGAGCTCGCCCACGTGGTGGAGCGCGCGTGCATCCTGGCGACGGGGCCGGAGCTCGACGTGGATCTGCTCCCGCCCGATGTGGCTCGGCCAGCAGGCCCCGGGCCCCTGGCGCCGCGCTTCTCGCGGCTCTCCGCCGACGAGCTCGATGCGGCGCGCGAGGCGGGCGTCGCCGAGCTGGAGCGTGCGTTCCTCGTGGCGCTGATGGATCGGCACGGGGGGAACGTCTCGCAGGCGGCGCGGGAGTCCGGGTTCAACCGGACCTACCTGCAGAAGCTCCTGGCGAAGCACCGGGTCGCCGGCGCAGGCGGCCGGCGCCCTGCCTTCGATGGGTGACGGACGCCGCCGGCCTTTGAGCCGCCAAGCCGGATGCGCCGGTCTTGACCGGCGCGTCCGGCCTGGTGGTTCGCTCCCCCGGCCGACTTCCCGCAATAGAGCTACCCTACGCTCGGGAACCTGCCGGAGCCCGAATGGCTCACCCACAAATTCTTCTGAGGAGGCACTTACCCATGCATCGAAGGGGCCGCCTTCACTCCACAGCCTGCGAGAGCCTTCTCGCGTTTCAGCGCCTGCGGCGGCGCGCGAACAGGGCGCCCAGGGCCACGAGGGCCGCGAAGCCGCTCCCGCTATTCTCCGCGGATCCGCGTGCGGCGCGGCAGCCGTCGCCCGGCTCTTCGCCGTCGCCGGAGCCGCCGGTGCCGCTCACGCCACCCATACCGCCCTGACCGCCGGAGCCGGCCACTCCACCGGCGCTGCCTGCGCTTCCGCCCTCGCCTGCGCTTCCGCCCTCGCCTGCGCTTCCGCCCTCGCCTGCGCTTCCGCCCTCGCCTGCGCTTCCGCCCGCGCCTGCGCTTCCGCCGGAGCCGCCGGAGCCGCCCATTCCGCCGGACCCGCCCGCGCCTGCGCTTCCGCCAGAGCCGCCGGAGCCGCCCATTCCGCCGGACCCGCCCGCGCCAGCGCTTCCGCCGCTGCCCTCCGGGGTGACGCCGCCCTCGTAAATCTCCGTGCTTGCATGCGCCTCGGGGTCGCCGTCCCCGGACGAGCAACCTCCCAGTAGCCCCCCGAAGACCAGGACGCGATTGCCATCGAGCAGCACGGACGACGGAGAGCTGCGTAGCCTGCTCAGGTTCGGCACCATCGACCAGCCATTCGTCCCGGGGTCGTACACCGCGGCGCTCCGGAGGTCGCACTGGCTGCCGCCCGTCCATTCCGTGCCGCCCGCGATGAGCACCATTCCGTTTCCGAGCAGCGTGGCCGTATGACGTCGGCGCGCGACGTCCAGGGGCCCGGTCACCGTCCAGTCATTCGTCGCCGGCTCGTAGACCTGCGCGTGCGGGACGTGCGGCGCGCCCATGACCAGCACCCGACCATCACCGAGCAGCGTCGCCGTGAAATCGGCGGGCGGCATGAGCAACGCCTGCGTCGGCGTCCAGGTGTTCGTGGCCGGGTCATACCGATCGGCGCCGTTGCCGCTCACCACGAGCACGCCGCCGTCGAGCAGCCTCGTCGCCTGGTGCCCGGAATGCGCGAAGGTCAGCGTCCCCGCCGGGGAGAACGTCCCCGTGGCCGGGTCGTAGAGCTCCGCCGTCGCCGGATTGCCAGCGCCGCCGCTCACCAGCACCTTCCCGTTTTGCAAGAGGACCGCCGAGTGCCCCGAGCGCGAGACGCCGAGCGAGCCCGTCGCGTCCCAGGATTTCGTCGTCGGATCGTAGAGCTCGGCGACCGCCGTCCCGCCGCCCACGACGAGGATACGATCGTCGGGGAGCCGCAAGAGAGCGACGCTCGGATCGTGGTGCGCGACCATGGCGCCGGTGAGCGTCCACGTATCGCTCGCCGGATCGTATGCCTCGGCCGTCGACGGAGAATCACCGCCCACGACGAGGATCTCGCCGGTCGAGACCCGGATCGACGCGGGCTTGCGGCGCGCCTGCGAGAGCGACGCGACGCTGCTCCAGGCGTTCGTCGCCGGATCGTAGAGGTCCGCGGACAGGGTATCGTTCCAGTCGTTGTCGTACCCGCCGGCCACGAGCACGCGGCCATCGGCGAGCTCGGCCCACGTGCCGTCTTGCCGCGGCACGGGCATGTTCCCGGCCGGCGTCCACGGGGACTGGCAGCCGACCGGCAACGCCCCGACGCAAGCGCCCGCCTGGCAGACGCCGTTCGCCGTGCAGCCGTCGGCGCTGCCGCAAACGGCTCCGCTCAGCGGCGTGCAGGTGCCGTTCGCCGACGCGCCTGCGCTCACCGCGCACGCGTCACACGAGCCCGCGTCACACGCGGCATCGCAGCAGACACCGTCGACGCAGAAGCCGCTCGCGCATTCGCCCGCGAAGAGGCAGGAATCGCCCGGGGCCGCGAGGGTGAGCCTCTCGACGGTCGCGCTCCCGCCGCCGGCCACGAGCACCCGCCCGCCTGCGAGCGCCGTGGCGGTGTGATGGCTCCGGTCCATGTTCAGGTACTTGCCGAGCGACCACCTCCCGCTCGCCGGATCGTAGACCTCCGTGAGCGCGCCGCCGCCGGCGATCAGCACCCGGCCATCGGCGAGCGGCGTGGCCGTGTGGTTGTGGTGGGTGACGTTCATCGGCGTCGCGGTCGTCCAGGTATCGCTCGCCGGATCGTAGAGCGCCGCGCTGCGGTTCGTGGAGGAGAACCCCTCACCACCGTAATCGGTGTAGCCGCCGGCGACGAGCACCTCGCCATTCGCGAGGAGCGTCGCGGTGTGCCCTTCCCGATTCTGGATCGAGCCCGCGGCGGTCCACGTGCCCGTGACCGGATCGTAGATCTCCGCGCTGCCGATGGGGTCGCCGGATGCGTCCACCCCGGCCACCACGAGGACCTTGCCGTTCGGCAGGAGCGTGGCCGTGTGGGAGGAGCGCACCTGCGCCAACGGACCCGCGTCGGTCCACGTATTCGTGACGGGATCGTAGATCTCGCTCGAGCCCATCACCCACTCTTCGAACTCGCCGGCGGCCACGAGGATCCGGCCATCGGGCAGGAGCGTCGCGGTGTGGCGTTCGCGCGGCGTGACGAGCGGCGCGGCGAGCGTCCATGCATCCGCGGCGGGGTCGTAGATCTCTACGACCTCGGTCACGCCGCCGGCCACGACGACCCTGCCGTCCGGAAGGAGCGTCGCGGTGTGGCCGGTGTGCCGCGTGCTCATCGGCGCGACGAGCACCCATGTATTCGTGGCGGGGTCGTACACCTCGGCCGTCTCGCTCGCTCCGCCGGCCACGAGGACCTTCCCGTCGAGCAAACGTGTCGCCGTGTGCCTGCTCCGGGCGACGTTCATCGGCGGCGCCATGTCCCAGCGTGGCGCCGTGAGCGCGGCGACAGCCGCCCCGATGCCTTGCTCCTTCACGCGGCTTCGCGGGGTATCGGCCTCATCGCATCCGAGCGCCGCAGCGAGCGGCGCGACGAGGATGACGGGGGCGAAGCGGCGCAAGAACAAGGCTGAACGCATGCTCGACGATAGCAATCTCGATGTTCTGGCTGTCAAGAAAAATGGGCTCCTCCGTAGAATCTGAGGGAGAGGGGTGAAGTCATTCCCGCAGTCCGTCGACCACGCGATGGATACCCTGCCTCACTCTCACCTCGCCAAAGTCGATGACGATCGCGAGCTCGAGATTCGAGAGCCGCGGGTAGGTGAGGGCGCAGGATAGGGGAGTTCCCCTGCCGCCCGCTCGGGAGCTCCTCCCCGAGCGCGGCCCCCTCGTCACCGCGCGCCGCCGTGCGCTGCGAGCCACCCGTTTACCGCCGTGAGCGCGCGCTTCGCGTACTCCCCCTCTTCGGCCGCATAGGCGTCGCGCGCCTGGGTCGCGAGCTCGACCGCCCGCTTCCGGTCCCGCGCCGATCCCCAGAGCGCCCGAGCCGCGTGGAAGCGCGTATCCGCGAGCTCGATCGGCGAGACGCCCTCGCCCTTCGCCGCATAGATGGCGAGCGCCCGCTCGGCGAACGGGCGCGCCTTTCCCGGCTCGCCCTTCTCGTTGTAGGCGCTGGCAATCCCGGTGAGCATCGACGCGACCGCATGCGAGCTCGGGCCCAAGGCCTTCTCCTGGATCGCCGCGGCGCGCTCGAGGCGCACCAGGCCCTCGGCGTACCTCTTCTGCGCGACGAGCGCGCTCCCCAGGTTGCCGAGCGAGGCGGCCACGTTCGCGTGATCCGGGCCGAGCGCCTTCTCGCGGATCGCGAGCGACCGTTCGTAATAGGGCGTCGCCTCGGCGAACTTCTGCTGCATCTCCAGGACGGCCCCGATGTTGTTGAGCGATGACGCCACGTCGGGGTGATCGGGGCCGAGCGCCTTCTCCCGGATGGCGAGCACCCGCTCGTGAGCACGCCTGGCAGCGTCGGTCTCGCCGAGCATGACGAGCGCATTGCCGAGGTTGTTGACGGAGGCCCCGAGAAACGGGTGATCGGGGCCGAGCGCCCTCTCCTGGATGGCGATGGCGCGCTCGATCCGGGGCAAGGCATCTCGGTATTTGCCCTGGGTGTTGAAGAGGCGACCCAGGCTGTTGAGCGTGAGCGCGACGCTCGGATGAGAGGCGCCGAGCGTCTCCTCTCGGACGGCGAGCGCTCGCGTGTAGGCGCGCTCCGCGTCGTCGAACCTCTCGAGGTGGAGGAGGACGGTGCCGAGGCGGCTCCACGTCGCCCCGACCTCGGGGTGGCTCGGGCCGAGGGCCTTCTCGAGGCCGGCCAGGGCGCGCTCGACGTGCTGCGCTGCCTCGTCGTACTTGCCCTGCTCGTCGAGCACGCTGCCCAGCGTGCCGAGCAGCCGCGCGCTCGCCAGCGTGTCGCCCCCCGTCCGCTCGACCGCGCCCTCGGCGGCCAGCTGCAGCGCGAGCGCGTCGGCGTGCCGGCCTCCCAGGTAGCCAACCACGTAGATGAGCTGCGGCCATGCCTCCGCCGCGAGGGCGTCGTCCCTGGCCCGCGCCGCCGCGCGCAGCGCCTCGCGGAGCGCCGCCTCCGCGGCCGGGGCGTCGTGCGCGTCCCGCGCCGCGCGCCCGAGCATCAAGAGCGCCTCCGCCTCGATCGGGGCGTAGTCCGCCGCGCGGGCCTCGTCGGCGAGCGGCCGCGCGAGCGCGAGCGCATCGCCGAACTTGCCGGCCTCATCGAGGGCCCTGACCTCGGCAAGGCGACGCCGCAGCGCGTCGATGCGGGCCCGCGCCGCGGCGTCGGCGGGCGGCGGGATCGCCGCGGTCAGCGCGCCCGCGTCCGCGCAGCGCTCGAGGCCCGGGAGCGCGAGCGACGCCTCGATCGATCGATCGAGCACCTCGGCGTCCGCCCCGTGCGCGAAGAGCGCCGTGAGCGCCCCCATCTCCTGGCGGCGGCGCTCCAGGCACAGCGTCCGGAGATCGAGCAGCCCGGCCGACTGATCGCCCCGCACATGCGTGGCCTCGCACGAGTCGGCGTACATCGCGACCCACGCGCGCGCTCGATCGCCCAGCGCCTTCTCCACGCGCCGGTACGTGTCCTCCGCGTGCGGCCGCCCGGTGCCGGCGAACGCTGCCCGCACCTTCGCCATCGTCGCCTCGTCCCAGACGCCCGCGAGCCTCGCCTCGCCGCCCTTGCAGAGCCTGTCCGCAGGCTGCCGCGCGAACGCGAACGCGAGCAGGCCCGCGAGCGCGAGCCCCGACGCCGCGACGAGCCCGCGCCTCCACGCCGCCGCCGGATCGTTCGATAGATCGTCGAGCAGCGCGTCCATGTCGGGGTATCGAGCGTCCCTGTCGACGGAGAGCCCGCGCTCGATACAGCGGCGGATCCGCGCCGGCATCTCGGCCCCTCGCGGCGGCTCTCGCACCCGCCCGAGCGCCACGTTCTCGCGCAGCTCGTCGTAGGTCTTGCCGGCGAACGGACGCTCGCCCGCGAGCGCCTCCCACAGCGACACGCAGAACGCATACTGATCGGCCCGCGCATCCGCGGCCTCTCGCCGGTGCTGCTCCGGCGCCATGTAGACCGGCGTCCCCAGAAACGAGCCCGAACGCGTGAGCGCGGCCTCGATCCCCGCCTCCGCGCCGCCGCCGCCGGCCTCGCCCTCCGCGAGCCCCGCGAGCCCGAAATCGGTGACGCGCACGCGGCCGTCGGCGCCGACAAGGACGTTGTCGGGCTTGAAATCGCGGTGCACGAGCCCCGCGTGGTGCACCTGCGACAGCCCCTTTCCCGCCTGGAGGAAGGCCGCCACGACCTCCGAGGCGGGCCGCCGCTTCTCCGCGCAGAACGCGCGCAGCGTCCGGCCGTCGACGTGCTCCATCACCACGCGCACCTGCCCGGCCGAGGCGTCGACCTCGTGCACCGTGACGACGTTGGGGTGCTTGATCCTCGCCATGGCCTGCGCCTCGCGGACGAGCCGCGCGAGCGCCGTCGCCGCGCCCGATCGCCCCAGCACCTCGGGCCGCAGCACCTTGATCGCCACGTCGCGGCCGAGCACGTGATCGCGCGCTCGCACCACCACGCCCATGCCGCCCTCGCCGAGGCGATCGAGCACCTCGAACCGGCCGAGCTTCGTGCCCGGGCGCAGATCGAGCGACGCCTCGGCCCCGGGCGGCGCCGGAGGCACGGGCGCTCCCCCGTCCGGGACGACAACCGTGCTTGCGAGCGGATCGATCGTGACGCTCGAGGACACGTGCTCGTCGCGGGAGGTCGACTGCCTCGACGGGGGCTCGTCGGCGGTTGTGGAGCGCGACCGCGGCTCCTCCGAGAGCAGCGCCTCGCAGCGGGTGCAACGCGGGTTGAAGGGTGAGTTCTCCGCGCTGCACCCCGGGCAGATGATCACGCTCTCGCCCAGGCTCACAGGACCCTGTGTAGCATGCCGCGTCGCGGCCTGCGGTCCCTGCGTCGCCCTCTCTCGGGTGGTGGGGTACTTTGACTGAAGGTGCGGTCTTTTGAACCGCCAAGGCGCCGAGGGCGCCAAGGATAATCCCAATCATCTTGGCGTCTTATGGCGCCCTGGTGGTTCCATCATCCCGGCAGGGCGGGGGAGAGGCGGCTACCAGCAGGTCGGCTGACCCTGGCAGCACCCGGGCTCCCCGGGCTCGCAGGTCTGCTCGTCGCAGTCCGCCAGGCAGGCATCCCGCTCGGCGGTGCACAATTCGGTTTCTTCGCTCGACCGGATGCAGGCCAAGAAGAACCTGACGCACCGGCCCTTGCAGTTGATCAACTCCTGGCTCGCCTCGCCCACCTCGACGTCGGGGGACGGCTCCTCGGCGACCTCGACCTGACAGCCGAGCAGGGTGAAGCTCGCGAAAAGCGACGCGAGAAGGATGGACATGGATCGTTTGGCAACGCGAGTGAACATTCGACTCTCCTCGATGGTGACCGGACAGGTGGAACAGCGACACGGTTTTGCAGGTGCCATGCCACGGCCAACGGGCCGGGCGTCCGTCGGCGAGCTCCCGCGTTTACGCCGAAAACGAGGCCTATCGCCCCCCGGAGCTCCGGGCCTGAGCACGCGGCTGCCGAGCCCCCTGTCTCTCTGGAGGAGACACCTGTTCCTCGCGGAGAACAGCGCGCCGGCTCGCGGCGAACAGCCACGACGTCAATTCATCATCCGATGAGAGCGTCCTGAGCCCCACTCCCCTCCACCAAGAGAGAAACGTCTTGCACGGCGAGGATCAGCCGCCGAGCCACCGCCGCGCGAGCTCGAGCGTGCGGGCGTTGTCGGGGACGTGCTCGAGAAAGCGCTCGCGCCAGGCCGGGTCGCCGAGCTTCTCGGCGCGCGCGAGCAGGGCCGTCCTGGCCGCGCTGATCGCGGCGGCGGCCTCGTCGTGCCTACCGCTCGCGGAGAGCACCTCGGCGCAGGTCAGGCGGACGAACGACTCGCCCTCTTCGATGGTTCCGAACGACTCCAGCGTGGCGTTGGCGTCGGCTGCTGTCCGGACTGCGTCGTCGATGCGGCCGAGTCCGAGCAGCGCGCGCGCGAGGACCGCAAAGGCCTGCACGCCGAGCGTCGGTATGCCGGGAGCGAGCGAGATGGCAGCGCGCGCTTCGCGCTCGGCGGTCTCGAGATCGCCGGCGGCGAGGGCGATCCTCCCGAGGCAGCAGCGGGACATCATCTCCACACGCGCGCCGCTCGCTTCACGGCTCGGCGTGGCGCCTGCTTCCGCGAGCCTCCGCGCCTCGGCCAGCTGCCCGCGATGCGTGAGGATCTGCGCGAGGTTCGACTCCACGACGATCTTCAGATCCCAGAGCTGCAACCGGTCGGCTTCGTCCCTGGATGCGCGCAGCAACGACTCCGCCCTCTCGAAGTCGCCGAGCTCCGCGTAGAAAAAGCCGAGATTTGCTCGGGCGCTGCAGGTATTGCGACGATCGCCGGCCTGGTCAAAGGCGGACAGCGCGGTCTCCAGGCGGTTCGCGGCGGCGCTGAGGTCACCCGTGCACATCGCGTAGCACGCGCGCGCGTCGTGGAGGCGTCCAATCACCTCCAGGTCTTGTATCCCTGATCTTGCGAGAATGCGCTCGACGGTCTCCATCAGAGCGTCCCCTTCGGCATAACGCCCACTCATGGTCACCACCATCGAACCGGCGATGAGACAGGTGAGCTTGACGCACTGAGCGTTGCCTGCGGCTTGTGTATCCGCCGCCATGGCCAGCCATCGCTCCAGCGCGTCGAACGATCCCTGCTTGGACGAGGCCAGGCACAGCTGCTCGATGGCTGAGAACCACGTGGTCGAGCCTCGCTCGACCCGCTCGATCGCCTCCAGGCCTCGCTCCACGGCGAGCGTGGAATCGCCGCTCCATACATGCGCTTCGGCTTGAACTCGGCGGAGCCTGCCCGCGGTCTCTCCAGCGGCGCCGCAGCCGATGCCGCGGTCGGCCCGCTCCACCGCCGTGCGCAGATCGTTGCCGCGAAGCGCCTCTTCCGCGGCGCGCAGGTACGCCTCCGCCGCCCGCGCCGGCGCGTCGCCGAGCTCGAAGTGCTCCGCGAGCGCCATCGCGTCTGCGCCGCCGGTCCGTTCCAGCCAGTCGCCCGCGAGCGCGTGGCCGACACGGCGGTCACGCTCGGTGAGCATGCCATACGCGGCTTCCCGGACCAGCGCATGGCGGAACCCGTACTCCACCTCGCCTGCGACACGCGCCTCGTGGCGCCGCAGGATGAGCTCCCGCCGCGCGAGCTCGCCCAGCCGCGGCGCCACCGGCGCGCCGCCCACGAGGGCGGCGATTCCACCCTCCCAGAACGTCTCACCGAAGACGCTCGCCGCGCGCAGGACGCGTCGCTCTTCGACGTCCAGCGCCTCGAGCCGCGCCTGCACCATGGCGAGCGCCGTCTCGGGCGTGCCCGCGCTCCTGCCCTCGGCGACCGCGCGGATCTGCTCCTCCAGCATGAACGCGTTGCCCTCGGCGCAGGAGAGGAGCCTCTCGATCTGCTCGGCGCCGATGCCTTCTCCGAGCACCTCCCGCACGAGCCGCTCACCCGCGCGCCGGGGCAGCGGAGCGAGGCTGAGCCGGAGGCCGTGGCGCTCGCTCCAGAGCGCCGGGAAGAGCTCGTCGACCTCTGGACGAGCGAGCGCCAGGACGAACAAGGGCAGGTCCCTGGCGTGCCGGAGCGCGGCGTCGATCAAGGTCACCGTGGGCAGATCGCCCCAGTGGAGGTCCTCCAGCACCACGAGCACCGGCTGCCGCTGGCACTCGGCCTTGACGAAGTCCACGAACGCCTCGCGGAGGCGATCGCCCATCAGCATCGGGTTCTGCCGCGCCGCGCTGAGCTGCACGTCGCCTTCGTCGGGGAACGCCGTCCCGACGAGCTCGCCGAGGAACGCCGCGACGTGCGGGCGCTTGGCCCCGAGCCACTCGAGCTGCTCGACCCGGTCGCGCACCTTGCTCCGCCGCACCTCCAGCGGCTCGCCGTCGAGGATGCGCATGGCGCGGCGGAGCGCCTGGGACAGCAGGCCAAACGCCGAGCCGGCCGCCATCGGATCGGCCCTGCCGATCCAGATCTCGGCGGCCTCGCGCTGCTCCTCGAGGGCGCGGAGGAACTCCCAGGCGAGGCGCGACTTGCCAAGACCGGGGGCGCCCACGACGACCACGGCGCTCGCGGAGCCTTCGTCCACGCAGTGGCGCCACTCGGCCGCGAGCTGGGAGAGCTCGCGCTCGCGCCCCACGCACGGCGTCGGCTTCCCGAGCAACCTGGGGACAGTGTCCGGCTCCGCCTTGGGGCCGCGAAGCCAGCATCCTTCGGGCTCGCGCGCCGTATCGAAGCGGCTCGCGAGCAGGCTCGCCGTCGCTTCGTCGAGCCGGATGCCCGAGGGCAGCGGGCCGTCACGCCCGGCGATGAGCTGCGCCACGCGATCGACGAGCTCGCCGACAGGCAACCTCCCCTCGATCTCCGCGAGCCCCGTCGCGACGGCCATCGGTGCGCCGCCAAGCACCGTCCGGAGCGCGAGCGCGCAGTGGGCCGCTCGCACCGCGAGGTCGGTCGGGGACTCGGCGCCCGACAGCGCGACGAGCAGCCAGCGCGATTGGAGCACATCGAGGCTCCCGCCGTGGCGCGCCACGATGTCCCGCAGCGCCTGGGTCCGCGCGGCGCCCTCGGCGTCCGAGTGCGTGGCGTCTGTCTCGTCTGTGCCGTTGGCGGTCAAAATGACACACATGACCCTGCGCTCGGCCGTCGTGATCGCCTCGCTCGACGCGGACGGCGCCGAGACGGCGCCCGCTCCGCCGGGGCGCCCGTCGGCCAGCGCCGCGAGCTCCGCTGCGACGGCGGCGCCGTCGCGCGGCCGCTGCGCTGCCTCCTTCGACAGCATCCGCGTCACCAGGCGCTCGAGCGGCTCGGGGATGTCGCCGCGGAGCTCCCCGAGCCGCGGTGGATCTTCCAGGACGACCTTCACGAGCAGCGCGAGCACGCTGCCGCCCAGGAACGGCGGGCGCCCGGCGAGGCACTGAAACAGCACGCATCCGAGCGCGAACACGTCGGCGCGGGCGTCGACGGCCAGGTCGCCGCGCGCCTGCTCGGGGGAGATGTACCCGGGCGTTCCGAGGAGCGCTCCGGGCGACGTGAGGTTCAGCTCGATCCGGAGATTGCGCGCGATACCGAAGTCGAGCAGCGTGACGCGCTCGACGTCGCCATCGACGAGCATCAGGTTGCTCGGCTTGAGGTCGCGGTGAACGATGCCGAGGCCATGGACGGCGCCAAGCGTTTCCGCCACGCGCGCGGCCAGCGTCACGCTCTCGTCGAACGTCAGCGGTCCTTCGGCGAGCCGCTCCTCCAGGGTGACGCCTTCGAGCCACTCCATGGCCAGGTACGGCTGCCCTGCGCCGGTCACGCCGTGCGCGACATACTGCACGATGCCGGGCAACCGCAGCGTGACGAGCGCCTCCGCCTCTCGCGCGAACCGGCGCAGATCGCGCTCGCTGGCGCCCTGCAGGACCTTGAGCGCGATCGCCTCTCCCGACCGCCGATCGCGCGCGCGGTACACGTCCCCCATCCCGCCGGAGGCGGCGAAACGCTCGACTTCGAACCGATCCTCGACGAGGTCCAGCACGTGCATGGCGCTTCCTATGTACTCGCGCCGGGCACCCGAAAGCGGTTCGGCGCCGCAGAGCCGTTGCCCAGCGATGTCGTGCCGCCGGTGGTCAGCGAATCGCCGTCAGAACACGAACTTGAGGTGTCCGCCCACCGTCGCGAGCACCAGCGAGTACTTCCCGTTGCCGAGGTCGTAATCCGAGCCGGTCACCGTGCGCGGCAAGATGCCCTGCACGCGGACGTCGCCCGAGAGCGACACGCGATCGCTGAGCTTCAAGACACCCCCGACGTCCCCGATCAGCCGGTGGTTGTCGGGCGAGGCCACGTCGATCGTGCTGTCCGGCGAGGCCGCCGACTGATACCCGACCGACGCCGTCGCGAGAAGCGCCTCGCTCAGCTTGTACTTGGCGCCGATCTCCGCCCACACCGTGTCGTTCCACCTGCGCGGCAGCGTCACGGTGACGCGATCGGTGATCCCGAGCTTCGGCTGGGCGAGGTCCGGAGAGGAGGCCTCGACGACGAACGCCTCGATGTCCGAATAGAGCACGTACGAGAGGAGCCCATCGAGGCTGAGCTTGTCGTTCACCCGGTAGCCGACGCCGGCGGTGAGCCGCTTGGGGAGCGTGAACGAGAGCTCCACGTCGCCCTCGACCAGCGGCTTGTAACGCAGGCCCTGCTCGGCGAGGTCCTGCGTGAAGAACGGGTGGTTCATGTCGATGGCGAACTTGCCCTTGTACCGCATCGCGGCGCTGTGCTGGTACGTGAGGCCGAAGCGAAGGTCCTTGTTGGGATTGAAGGCCAGCCCGAGGTGGAAGGAGGCGCCGTGCGACAGGGCCTCCTTGATCGAGATGGAGCGCGCGAGGACGTCGAGCTCGCGCAGCTCGGACGGCGTGTTCGGGCCGAAGTCGTTGTCCTGCTTGAGGTAGTCGAGGCCGTCGTGGAACTCCTTGAGGCTCCCGAAGTCCTGCACCTTCGAGAGCTCCGCGAGGCCGCTGACGTAGGACACGCCGGCGCCGAGCGAGACCTGGTCGGTCAGCTTGAGCCCGGCGGCCGCCGTGAGCGACGTCGAGACGATGAACGCCTGCCGGAGCTGCCAGCGCTGCGCGCCGTCCTGGAAGCTGAGCGCCGCGGCATAAGGCACGTACAGGCCGACGCCCACGGTCAGGCGGTTCGGCAGGACCGGGATCGCCAGGAAGGCGTTGCCCGTCGGCGCGATCGGCGTCGTCGACACCTCCTCGGCGCGGCCGCGCTTGCTGGCGTCGACGTTCGCCGGATCCAGCGGGAGCTTGAACTGGAGCGTGTCCGGCGTCTGGTACGTGCCGCGCCGCTCGCGCTGGTAGGTCGCGTGGCCGACGATGAGGCCCGCGCCCAGGACGAGCTCCGGCCGCTGGACCCCCGCGAGCTCGGCCGGGTTCCAGTAGACCGCCGCGGCGTCGGGCGTCGTGGGGCCCGAGAGGCCGCTCGTCACCCAGGGCGCGTCGATGCCCGAGGCGTGCGCGTCCCGCGCCGTCAGGCAGGCGAGGCCTGTCGCGAGCGAGAGCGCGGCGAGCTCACGTCGTGTTCGTTGACGCGCACGGGCGCGGGGCCGCGGGGGCGGCAGAGCTCCTTGCATGAGACGGGTCCTCACGGTGGGGGGGCCGATCACTGGATCCGGGTGAGGGTGAGCGAGAGGCGATGGGGGCTCGGCTTGTCGCCGATCCTGATCTCGTAGCGGTGCCCCTCGTCGTCCGCGAAGTACAGCGTATCTCCCGCCTTGACCTCCACCTTCTCGTGGAGCGCGTCGCCGTCGATCTCCTCGGTCGTCGACACCTTCTTCTCGAGCGCGGGGTCGGAGAAGAAGCCAGGGCTCTCGTACGCATAGTCGCGCACGCGCACGCCGTCCGCGTCCTTGCGGATGTCGTCGGGCGCGACGAAGTAGAGGTAATCCCGCAGGCCGGCGACGCCGCTCTCGGTGCTCGGCTGGTAGAGGTAGAAGTCCGCGTCGCCGGCGGCGTTGTTGTTGAGCTCGAGCGCCATGTCCTTGAGGACCGCTGGATCGCTCGCGAGGTTCTCCTTGATGCTCGCGACGAGATCCTCGGTCTTCACGCCGACCGGCACGTCGCGCAGGGTCACCTCGAGGTCGGCCTCCCCCTCGGCGAGGCCGCCGTCGTGGAGCCGCGCCTGGGCCACGTCGAGGAGGATGTCCCAGAAGTAGGACGGCGCCGGAGGCGGGTCTTCCAGGACGACGCTCTCGTCGACGCTGATCTCGGTCCACCCGCTCTCGTCGATGCAGACCTTCACGGCCTCGAAGTCGCTCGTCGAGGTGCCCGCGGGCGCGTAGCTGGAGCAGTGATCCTCGATCTGCGCTGCCCTGAGCTCACCCGCGCGGGCGAGGATGTGCTCGAACTCCCAGAGCGGCTGCTCCCACACGGGCGAATTGCCGCGCGGCGCGGGCTCCCGGCTCGTTCCGCCTGGCAGGAGCATCGCGTTCTCGGGGATGGCCAGCGTGAGCTCGCCGATGCTCAGGTTCCTGGCGAGGTTGTCCAGAACGAGCCAGTCCTCCTGGCTGAAATCGAACAGGGTGTCTATCTGGCCGGGCGTGCTGTTGACGCTCGCGACGTCGGCCATCGTGGCGTCGACCCCCTTGTACGGCAGGGCGTTGACGTCGACGCGGACCGTCATCGTGAAGTCGTCGAGGGCCGCCTTCACCCCCGACGCGGCCTTGATGAAGCCGGGGTGCTCCGCGCCGCCCGGGTCGTCGGGATCGAGCGGCGTCGGGCCGAACTGCGCGGCGAGGCCGGCGAAATCGGTGACGACGTCGTACAGCGTGACGGGGATGGAGTGCGGCGCGACGGGGTAGACGCCGTCCGGGTGCTCGTCGTTCGGCGGCCCTCTCCGGTGCTGGGTGTTCGGGTGGGTGCTGACCAGGTTCTCCAGGACGGCCTGTGAGGTGATCTGGACGGGGATGAGCCGCTCGTTGCCGGCCGCGCCCGTGAGGTCCGAGAGGATCTTCGACGTCGGGAGCCCGACGGCGTTGCCGACCCCGAGCAGGCCCTCGAGGCTCGTGCCGCGGAGGTCGGCGTTCTCCGGCGTCATGTTCAGGAGCCCGACGAGGTTCCGCGACGCCGGCGGGAGCGCCGCGATCTCCGCGGGGGGCATGTACATGACCTTGAGCAGCGCGTTCTCGATGAGCGTCGAGATGTCGAGATCGAGCAGCCATATCCCCTCGAGGGTGGGCCGCGGGATGGCCTTGAGCTCGTCGAGCGTGAGCGTCTTGGCGAAGCCCCTCGCGTCGAACCGCAGGAACTCGAGCGTGAGGGTGCGGCTCTCGTTCATGCCGAGCGCCGGCGGGGGCGGCGCCTGCTCCACCGTGACGGCCTCGACGCAGCCGGGCAGCGCAGAGGAGAGCGCGGCGGCGACCAGGGGGCCGAGCCGGGAGAGCCGGCGGGCGGCGGGTGCGGCGGGGCGGGTGCGGTCTCGCGCTTCCATGATCAGAGCTTCTCCACGTCGGCGGTGATCTCCACCGGATCGTCGCTCTCGGGCACGTAGAAGCGGACCTCGTAGACGGCGCCCTCGTCGTCCTGCATGTACAGCGTGGTCTCGCCCGGCGGCAGCCTGTATTTCTCGTGCGTCGTGTCGTCGACGCCGTCGAGCTCCTTGCTGGACACCTTGCTCGCCTCGCTGAGGTCCGGGCTCGTGAAGAAGCCGGGACTTTCGTAGGTGTAGGCGCGAGGGGCCTCCGAGCTTTGATCCGAAGGCCGGAGATCGTCCTCGGCGACGAAGAACAAGGTGGGCGCGCCGTCGGGCGCGCCGCGGCCGTAGAAGAAGTCGAGCCCGTCGTTGTTGACCCAGTAACGGCCCAGGATGATCTCCGCGATCTCCTTGGCCTGGCTCTGCAGGGTGGGGCGGAGGTCGGCCACGATCTCGTCGGCGGTCAGGCCGATGCCGACGTTGTGGAGCGCGAAGACCGGCTGGGCGGCGCCTTCGGGGATCTCGGGGCTGCCGTCGCCCGTGGGATCGTGGATGGCGACCTGGCCGACCTCGGTGAGCAGCTCCCAGAAGAACTGCGACGGCGGTATCGGGGGCGGTTGGTCGGAAACCAGGTCGGTGAAGGCCGTCCAGCCGCGCGGGGCGCCGTTCTGGCCGATGGTCACGCCCACCCGGCACGTCCCGCTCAGGCGGAAGTAGCACCCTGTGAAGGGCACGCGCTCGCTATACGTGAGATAAGCCGCCTTGCCCACGATGTGCTCCATCATGAATGGAGGGGTGGACCATACCGTGTCGGCGCCGACCGGCATGTCTGGACGGTTTTCCTTGCAGGCGGGCGCGTCGGCCTCGATGCACGCCTTCACCTTGGCGGGCAGCTCGCGCAGCGAGATGCGCATATCGATCGTCGGTGTCGCGGCGATGCCGCTGATCTGGAGCTTCTCCGGGTCGGTGAAGTCGAACCGGAGCGGCGCGTCGCCGTCCCGGAGGAACATGTCACCGCCGCCCTTCGAGAGATCGACCCCCGAGACCCTGCGCAGGCCGGACTCGGCGACGACGCGCATCTGGAAGTCAGGCAGGAGGACATCGCTCTTCGTCGTGAACGTCTCATCGTCCCGCACGAGCACGCCTGGATGATCCCCGCTGGGTCCGAGCTTCTCGGACAGCGGCTGGAGATCGACCAGGGCCTCGTAGAGGCTGACAGGCATCCTCAAGCCATCTGGACTGGCGATGGCCGGGTGCGTGCCGAGCAGCTGCTGTTGGAGGGCGAGGATGAGCTTGGGTATCGGCACGAAGGGGGCCGTCCGGTTGCTGCGCACGGCCGTCGGATCCGGCTGGACCGCCAGATCGAGGGTGATGCTGTCGGCGAGGACGTCGGCGAAGTCGAACCCGAATGTGCCGGGGGGGTTCTCCTCGAAGATCGCCTGCAGCCCCTCGAGCGACGTCCCCGTCACATTGGCGTTGGCGGGCGTCATGCTGAGCAGCCGGACGAGCGCGAACTCCGGGGAGTTTAGCCACTCTGCCCCGAAGCTCTGGCCGAGCTCGGTGAGCGAGCAGTTATGGCCCGGGTCCGGGCTGTCGTTCTGCCACGAGGTCCCACACGCGTTCTGGATCTGCTCGAGCGCGTTCCGGAGCAGCCCGGTCGTGTCCACGTCGAGGATCGTGATCTGCTTGGCGCCGTCCTCGCCGAAGACCTGGAGCGCCTTCTGCTTGTCGAGCTCCAGCACCACCGACGGGAGCTCGGCGTCGTCGATGCGCAGGCGGAACCGGTTCGGCTCCTCGATGACCACGCCGCCGCCTCCGCCGCCTCCGCCGCCCCCTCCGCCGCCCGCGGCCCCGCTGCCGCCGCCGCCTCCGTCGTCGCCGCACGCGGCGAGCGCGGCGAGCAGCACGAGGGAAGCGCCGCGGAGCGCGGCGCCGCGCCGGGAGGAGAGGGCGAGGGAGAAGTGCGTCATGCGAGGGTTCCTCGTCGAGGGATCTCTCGAGATCCGCAGGAAGAGACGCCCGATGCTACCGAACTTCGACGCCACGGCGCGACAAAGAGTTCGTGCCGCGACGGCGCGGCGAGCTCGATCCGCGACGACGCCAGGCGTGCCGGGACACGTGTCGGTGTCCTTCGGCTGCTCGTCTGCTTGTCGGTTTTCTGTCGCCGAGCAGTTCGGCGCTTGTTTACGCGTCCCTGAGATCGCTCTGGACGTTCGCTGCTGGCATGGACGGCTCGCCCGGCTCGTCCGCCTGTGCGCTCGTTGCGGTCGTGGGCGGCTCGTACGGCGGGGCCGCGGCCGGCTCGTGCGGCGCGGTCGCGGGCGGTTCGGCCGGCGTTGCCGGCGGCGGGGGCCGGATGGACGACGACGCTCCCACGAGCTCGCGCGTCCGGTCGAAGAAGGCGCGCAGCAGCGTGAGGCTCGGCTTGCGCTTGCCCGCCGCGATCGCGAGCACCTCCTCGCGGACCGCGGCGTTGATCGGCGTCGCGATGCCGAGCGTCGCGCCGCGCTCGATGACCTCGCCGTTCAGGAAGTCGACGGCCGGCGGGCGGCCTCGCTCGATGGCGGCGAGCATCGAGGAGCGCATGCGGCGGAAGCGCGCGCCCACCGCGAGGAGCAGCGCGTGCTTCGCGAAGAGCCCCGGCGAGCCCACGGCGGAGCGCTCGGCGTCCGTCAGCGCGATCCAGTCGAGGTCGAGCGTCCCTGCGACCTTCTCGAGGCGCACGCCGATCGTGCGCGAGACCTGCACGGTCTCGGTCATGATCTCCAGCGCGAGGCGGCGGACGAAGCGGTGCCTGAGCAGCACGCCCAGGCGATCGCCGCCGACGGTGCCGAGCGACGAGATGGCGCAGTTGATGGCGAGCTTCGACCAGCGCGCGCCGGCGAGGTTGTCCGTCACGGTCGTCGGTCCGATCGCCTCGAGGATGCGCGCGAGCTCGTCGAGGCGCGGGTCGCTCGCCCCGTCGAGCCGGCCAAGGACGAAGCCGCCGCTCGAGGTGCGGTCGTACACGCCGGGCTCCACCATCGAGGCGCCCCACGCGACGATCCCCCCGAAGGTGCGCTCCGGGCCGGCGATGCGCGCGACGCGCTCCTCGCAGAGGCCGTTCTGGAGGCAGATCATGGCGCCCGTCGGGGCGAGGTGCGCGACCGCGTTCCGCGCGGCCTCCTCGACCTGCGGCGGCTGCGTCGCCAGGAGGATGTAGTCGAAGGGGCGGGTGTCCGGGCCTAGCTCCCGCACCGCGCGGCCCCCGACCGTGCCAGGGCTCGCCTCGCCGCGCACCCGGAAGCCGATGGCGTTGATGGCGTCCGCGATGATCGGGTTCGTCGTGAAGGCAGTGACGTCGTGGCCCTGCTCGAACAGGTACGCGGCGATGATGCCGCCGATGCCGCCGCAGCCGACGACGAGCAGCCGGGGGGCGGAGGAAGCGGGGGCAGCGGCCGCGCCAGGGGCAGGCTCGGCCGAGGAGAAATCGGTGAAGCTCATGCGAGATCCATTACCACTGCTGCGGCGCGGACTCGACGGCTCGCGAGCGCGGGACGGAGGGACGCGTGGGGTGGAAGCTCGGAAGCCGCGGCGGCTTTCGCAGCGCGTCATCCGGGCGAGCAACTCTCGCAGGTAGCCCGCAGTTCAGGCGGGACCTTTGGAGGTAGGCGGGGAATCCGGGATCTCGGAGCGACATCTTCGATGTCCCTCGCCGCTCCTCAATCAAGCGTGGAGCTCAGGACCGGCGCGACCATCCGGTCCTTCGGACGACCAGCCTTTGCCTTCACGAAGATCAGGGTTGGGAGATCGCAATGAACTCCACACGCGAGCCGATCAGCGCGGTGAGCAGCGCGCCGAGATTGGCGGCTCTCGGGTGTCCTGCAGGCTGGCTGCGGCGTGGAAGCGGTCCTTTCGATGCGTGGATAAATTGTTGATACAGCGACGCTTTCCAGGAGCGAGCGAATCGCATAAGGAACCTTCTCTCATCTAAGGTGAGCATCGCGATTCGCCCTTGACATCCTCGACCGCTTTGCCTTCCTTTCCCCGCGGGATGGCGCGGATGCGGGCCGTGGCGGCGTGGACGATCTCCTCCTTGACACGTTGCCCCGGCGTAGAGACCTTGGGGGCCATGCGGGAGGAGCACCTGTGGAAGCGCGCGATCGGTCCAGGCCTGGCCATCGCGGTGATGAGCGGATGCGCCCAGATCCTCGGGGCTGACTGGGAAAACTACAGGGTCGGCGATGGCAGCGAGGAGCCCGGTGGCTCCGGTGCAGGCGGCCAGGGCACGGACACCACGCCCGAAGAGTCAAGGACTTTCCGGCTACCGATCAATGATCAGCCGGAGCCCGGCAAGGTATTCGAGCTGGACAAGACGAAGACACTCGAACTGCTGGGAGACGACGGCGCAAAACGGATCACGCTCCTCGACATCGACACCACCGGGCTGCTCCGGAGCGCGCTCGAGCAGATCCAGAACGCGTGCGGGACCTCGTGGCAGAACGACAACGCGAACCCTGGCCACGACTGCTCGCTCACCGAGCTCGGCCGGAGCTTCGGGGCAGAGTGGCGGACCTCCCCGGAGTTCGCGCTCGTCCGGCTGTTGAGCATGACGCCAGCCAACGCCGATGTGACGGGGACGTCGTTCGCGGAGCTGCAGGCGCTCTTCGATGAGAACCCCGGCACGTTCGCGCTCGACTTCGCCGACATCCTCGCCGATAGCATCACCCTCGATCTGGCGGTCCAGCCGGATCCGACGTCCGTGCGCAGCAACCGGACGACGCCGCTCGTGCCGATGGACAAGCTCATCAGCGCTCTCCAGCAGCAGCTGCTCGGCACGCACCCGGCCATCTCCGATCCGAAGGGCAAGAGCATGCCCATCAACCTCTACGAGGCCTTGCACGATCTCGAGGCGCTCGATCAGAAGCTCGGCCCGTCCGGCGACCATCCCGGCGTGCTCGTCCCCGACGACGGCACCTTCACGACGCACAGCGATCTCCTCCAGCTCGACTTCTCGATGCGGATCGTCGCTGAGCCCGGCCTCCGCCGGGTCTCCGGAGTTGACCTCTCCAGTGGGCTCGGCGCAATGTTTCACCGCGAGGGCGACGCACCGCTCCGGTTCGACTTCAATGACCCCGAGAAGCTCCAGATCAGCGGCATCGCACCGGCGCCGATCGTGGTCATGCGGATCGCACTGCACGAACTCCCCACCGCGGTGTCGCCTTGCATTGGCGAAGATGACCCGGACTGCAGGACCAACTCTCCGAATACCCCCGTCGGCACCGATCATATCTGGTCCGTCCCTCCCTACCTGCTCGAATCCATCGTCGGCACGGCGGGTTACCTCACGTACCGCGATCGCGTGCCTTTCTCGGGGTGTTACTGGAGGGCTGGCGGGACGTGCGTGCTCGGCGTGAACATCGGCCAGGAAGGCAAACCGCCGGGCTGGTCCGTTTTCCTCAGCAGCATCTCATTTCCGCCCGATCCACCGCCCCAGGTACCAGGTCCGCAGTTCTTCTGGGAGCTGCTCACAGACGTGGCGCAGACCGCCATCCACGACCCCACCGGCGATGGCAACCCCGAGATCCTGGAAGGCGCCGCCCAGCCGGTCTTAGCGCTTCACAACGTCAGCATCGGCCTGACCGCTGACGAGATCGTGGCCGACCTCCGCCCGACCCTACAGAGCCAGGCTAAAGAGATCGCGGAGCTCATCATGGGCAGGTACTGGGAGAATGACGACCCGCTCGACTTCTACTGCGCCCGCAGCGCCCCGGGCGGCGCTCCCACCCTGTTCTTCGTGGCCGAGGGCGACCTCCGGCCTTCGGATCGAAACTCGAATGTCCCGCGCGCCTACACCTACGAGAGTCCCGGCTTCTTCACGAGCCCCGATCTCAGCGAGGCGAGCAAGGTCTCGAGGAAGGAACTCGACGGTATCTCCGACAAAACGCACGAGAAGTACCGGCTCCCTCCGGGCGAGACCACGCTGTTCATGCAGGACGACGAGGGGACGACCTTCAAAGTGCGTTTTCAGGTGCCGGACGAGGAGGATCCTGTCGAGATCACCGCCGAGGTCACCAGGCTCTGATCGGCGAGCCGGATCTTACCGCGATCCATGCCGAGCGCTGCGTGTCTGTCGACTGACGCAGCCTTCTGCTGGGAGGAGATGAGGGCGATCTCCTCCGCCGCCCCCTTCACTCGGCCGGCGCCAGCACCTCGATCGCCTTCGGCTCCAGCGTGACCGTGATCGGCAGCTTCCCGAGCGGCTCGCCGTCCACGTCGAGGAAGAACGCCTGCTCGACGTCGCGGTTCAGGAGCGTGAGCTCGATGCTATCGCACTGGAAGTGGCGCACGTCCGGGTGGCGGATGTGCGAGCCCGTGTACATGCCGGTCGACACGGCGGCGAAGCGGAGGTGGGGCGCGGCGCCCAGATCGATGACGTCGAACACGCCGTCGTCGAGCTTCGCCATTGGCGCGAGCTGCATGCCCGCGCCGAAGAAGCGGCCATTGCAGATCCCCACCATGCGCGTCGAGATCTCCTCTTCGCGCCGCTCCCCGCGCAGCGTCGTCACGCAGCGCACCCGGCCGACGCGGCTGCGGACGAGGCCCTGGAGCGAGGCCAGCGTGTAGGCGAGCGTGTTGCCGAGCGCCCGCGACGACTCGTTGACCAGCGAGACCACGATGCCGCTCATGCCCGTGGAGAGGATGTTGACGAAGAACGCGTCGGCCCGCTGGCCGTCGCGCGTCTCGTAGGAGAGGCGGCCCACGTCGAGCCGGCGCGTGTGGCCGCTCGCGATCGCGGTGCAAAAGCTGTCGAGCCGGCGGGTGAGCTTCAGCGTCTTGCAGAGATCGCTGCCGGTGCCCGCGCCGATGATCCCGAGCCGCGTGCCGGTGGCGCCCCGGTCCCTCGCCTGCATGAGGCCGTTCACCACCTCGCTGATGCTGCCGTCCCCGCCGACCGCCACGACGGTCTCGCGCCCGCCGAGCGCGGCTTCGCGCGCGAGATCGACGGCGTGGCGCGGGCGATCCGTGCGCACGATGTCGACGTCGCCGAGGATGCGGCGGATGGGCGTCAGCATCTCGTCGAAGAGCCTGCCCGTCTTTCCGCCGCTGGACCGGGGGTTCACGATGAGGAGGGGGCGCATGCGGGCACCGATGCTAGATGCCGCAGGCCGCCCAGGGCGAGGTGTTTTTGTCGCGAGCCCCGCGGCGGCGGTCACTGCTTCGTGCAGCCGCAGCCGCAGTCGTCGCTGAAGTAGCTCCAGCCAGGCTCGCACACGAAGCGGATCCGGGCGCACTCATCCCGGTCCTGCCCCACGTACTTGAGCATCGGGCTGTCGGTCCCGCAGCCTGGCGGGCTGCTCATGCCCGGCGCGCCGCCGGCGCCGGTCGGCTCGCCCTCCGGGCCCCGCACGCTCCCCGTCTCCGCGCCCTTCGCGCTGTCGGCCGGCGGAGCTGCCACGGGCGCGCCGCTCGGGGCGCCGCGGCAACCCGCGACGAGCGAGCCGAGCAGCACGAGCAGCGATGGCGAGGAGAGGAGGTATCGAGTTGGCATGAAGGTGGCTCCGGTGGCAGTGACAGGCCCGCTGCGCGGGGCTCGGCGGTGAAGGGGCGCCGCCTATGCCCTCCCTCGATGGAGCTCCGAGCGGCGCGAGCCGGCGGGGTGGGGGAGCGCCGCGTCGCTGCCCGAGCTCTCGTCGCGCGGGGCGTGCGCGGCGCCCGTCGTGACCGCGGCGTTCTGCGCCTCTTCCTTCGCGGCCTTGGGCAGATCCGCCCCCGTATCGCTGGCGTCCTTGGCGCCCGTGCGCTTCCCCTCAGGCGAGCGGTGCTCGATGATGGCGTTGATCTCGGCCCCGAGGAGCACCGCCAACGAGGAGATCCACATCCAGAGGAGGAGGATGATGACGCCGCCCAGCGCGCCGTAGCTCACCTCGTAGCTGCCGAACCGGCTGACATAAAAGGAGAAGCCGAGGGACGCGATGACCCAGATCACGACCGCCACGACCGACCCCGGGGTGATGAACTTGAACTTCTGCTCGACGTCGGGGAGCAAGTAATAGAGGGTTGCCAGGACCGCCATCACGATGAGCGCCGACACCGGCATGCGCAGCCAGAGGACGAGCGTCGCGAAGGGGCCGAGGTGCGCGGCGAGCGCCGGCGTGGCGACCGCGATCGCCGAGGCGATCGTCAGCAGGACGGCGCCGCCGAGCGTGACCAGGAGGGCGATCCCGCGGCGCTTGAGGTAGGACCGCCTGTCCTCGACGCCATACGCAGAGTTGAGCGAGTCCATCAGCGCGGTGACGCCGCCCGAGGCGGCCCAGACCGCGCCGAGGGCGCCGACCGTCAGGAGCGCCGGGCTCTGCCCCCCGGTGAGCGCCTGAAGGCGCTCGCCCAGGATGTTGGCCACGGCGGGCGGGGCCACCTGGTACAATTCGCCCATCAACCGCGCGGACTCGGCAGGATCGATGACCAGGCCGGCGAGGGCGACCGCGAAGAGCAGGAACGGGAAGATCGCGAGGACACCGAAGAACGCGAGCGAAGCAGCGACGGTGTCGATCTTGTCCTTGATACATTCCTGCTTGATGTCGTTCAGGAAATCCTTCCAGGGGATCTCTCTTCCGGGCAGGTGCATGATGGACCTTCAGTGGGCGCATGGAGCGCTGCTGGGTTCTTCCTGGGGCGGCTCGCCCCGGAGGCGCTGTACGCTGTCATGAAAAGCAACGCGGGTGCCAGGCCTGCGGCTGCAGCTCCCCCGACAGGTCGGCGATTTTCGCGCGCGGGGCCCCGGCCGAGCGCAGAGGCGGCTCGATCCTCGCGCGTGGCGCGAATTGCCCCACACGGCAGAACGGCCACGGCGCGAGCGCCCGAGGCCACCTGGCCGGGCGCTCGCGCCGTGGCCCCCGGCTGCCGGCGGAGCGCGCGGCCGGGCGCCCTACGCGGCCGGGCGCTCCGCCGGCGGCCTGCCGGCGCTGCGAGCTAGCTCATCGCCTTGCCGATGAACTCGTGCAGCTCCGGATCCATCCCGTGCTGGGTCCTCACCGAGGGCTCCTGCCGGTACATCGTGTTGAGCGATCGCTCGATCCCGGGGTTCTTCCCCGTGAACGCGTCGATGAGCTCCCGCATGCGCTTCACGATCTGCTGCACCGGCTCGCTCTTCGGGTCGGAGCCCTTCTGCATCTCCGCCCGCATGTCGTCGTAGATCTGCTTCCACGCCGACTCGGCTTCACGCATCTTCTCGGGGCCCATCGCGTCCGCGCGCTGCTTGAGCTCCTCGAGCTGCTCTGGGGTGTAGTATTTCTCGATCATGGTCATCACCTCGATGGTTTGAAGGAGCTGCTCCACAGAGACGTCCTCTCCCGACCGCAGGACGTGGGCCAGGCCCTCGAGCCGCGCGCAGAGCCGCTGCTCCAGCGCGATCTGCTCGCGCAGCCGCGACAGGTGGAGCTCGACGGTCTGGAGCGGAGAGAACCCCGGCTGGTCCAGGCACGCGGCGATCTGCTCCAGGCTGAAGCCGAGCTCGCGCAACGACTTGATCTGCTGGAGCCGGGCGACGTCGCCCGCCGAGTACATCCGGTGCCCCGACGCGGTGCGATGCGACGGGGCGAGCAGGCCGATCTCCTCGTAATAGTGGAGCGTGCGGACGGAGAGGCCGGTCTGCCGGGCGAGATCGCCGACTTTCAACGGTGCTGAACGCATGGCGTTACCCCTGTTTCCAGGGCGGGTGAGCACGTCCATGCCCCGGAGGCTAGGTCCTCACGTAGCGTGAGGATCAAGGGCCCGCCTTCACTTTTTTCGCTCGACCGGGGCGCTGCGCGGAGCGGCTCGGGCGGGAACGACCTCTCCCTCGCCCCGCGCAGGGTCACCGCATGCGGAGCGTGTATCTCTCGACCGACCTGTACTGAGGTGGCCAGTCGATGTCGAAGCCCTGCTCCGCGGCGGCGTGCCGGGTCCAGTACGGGTCGTAGAGGTGCGCCCGCGCGAGCGCGCACAGGTCGGCTCTCCCGGCCGCGACGATGCTGTTCACGTCCGCGTAGCTCTGGATGTTGCCCACCGTGATCGTCGGCACGTTGGCTTCCAGCCGCACGAGCTCCGAGAGCGGCGTCTGGAACAGCCGGCCATGCTCCGGCTTGCTGGACGGGTCCGTCTGTCCTGCCGAGACGTGGATGATGTCGGCGCCGTGCTCTCGCAGCATCGTCGAGAGCGCGATCAGATCGTCCGCCGTGAGCCCGCCCGGCGCCCAGTCGGTGGCGGAGATGCGCACGCTCATGGGCTTCTCCGCCGGCCACGCGGCCCGCACCGCGTCGAACACCTCCAGCGGGTAGCGCATCCGGTTCTCGATAGGACCGCCGTACGCGTCGTCGCGCCTGTTCGTGAGCGGCGAGATGAAGCTCGCGAGCAGGTAGCCGTGCGCGCAGTGCAGCTCGATCAGGTCGAACCCGGCCTCGTCCGCCCGCCTCGCCGCCTGCACGAAGTCCGAGGTCACCTGGTCCATGTCCCCGCGATCCATCGCCTTCGGGACCTGGCTCTCCGCCAGGTACGGGATGGCGGAGGCGCTGAGCAGCGGCCAGGCGCCGCGCTCGAGCGGCACATCCATGCCCTCCCAGAGCAGCCTCGTCGCGCCCTTGCGCCCGGCGTGGGCCAGCTGGACGCCGATCTTGGCCCGGGAGCGCGCGTGGACGAAACCGACGACGCGCCGCCACCCCTCGACGTGGCCGGGGCGATAGAGCCCCGCGCAGCCCGGCGTGATGCGCGCTTCCGCGCTGACGTCGGTCATCTCCGTGATGACGAGCCCTGCGCCTCCGAGCGCCCGGCTGCCGAGGTGGACGAGGTGCCAGTCGTCGATCTGCCCGTCCTCGGCCGAGTACTGGCACATGGGCGACACAACGACCCGGTTCTCCAGCACGAGCGATCGCAGCCGGAACGGCGTGAACATCGGCGGCGGCGGCGCCCCATCCCCGGCGAGGAGGCGCGCCCCCGCCTGCGCCTCCGCCTTGCGCGCCACGTGCGCGTCGATCTCGCGCACGAACGCCGGGTCGCGCGCCTTCAGGCCCTCGTGCGTCACCCGCAGGCTCCGCGTCAGCAGGCTGAACATGAACTCCACCGGGTCGAGCGCCATGTAGCGCTCGGTGTTCTCGAACCACAGCAGGCTCACCTGCGCGGCCCGCTGGAGCGCGAGCACCTTGGGCTTGCGCTCCGCCTCGTAGGCGGCGAGCGCCTCGGGCACGCCCCGGTGCCGCTCCAGGCTGTCGACGAGCGCGATCGCGTCCTCGAGCGCGAGCTTCGTCCCCGAGCCGATCGAGAAATGCGCCGTGTGCGCGGCGTCCCCGAGCAGCACCACGTTGCCCGCGCTCCAGCGCTCGTTGTGCACCGTGGGGAAGCTCCGCCAGACGCTCCGGTTCTTCAGCAGCCGGTGTCCCTGGAGCTTTTCGGCGAAGAGCTCCTCGAAGTACGCGATCGTCTCGTCCTCGCCGGCGCGATCGAGGCCCGCGCGCCGGAAGGTCTCCTCCCGGCACTCGACGATGAAGGTCGAGCGCTCCGGCTCGTAGCGGTACGCGTGGACCCGGAAGAGGCCGTGGCGGTTCTCCTCGAAGTAGAAGGTGAAGGCGTCGAACGGGAACGTCGTGCCGAGCCACACGAACCGGTTCGGGCGGACGTCGATGCGCGGCCCGAACCGGTCGGCGAACCGCTCGCGGATCCGGCTGTTCACCCCGTCGGCCGCGACCACAAGATCGCTCCCGGCGAGGGCCTCCTCCGGATCCGTCACCTCCTCCTCGAAGCGCAGGACGACGCCGAGCTCGCGCGCCCGGTCCACCAGGATCGCGAGCAGCTTCTGGCGCGAGAGGCCGCTGAAGCCGTGCCCCCTCGAGACGAGGACGCGCCCGCCGAAGTGCGCGTGGAGCTCGTCCCAGTGGGCGAGGCTGCTCCGGATCGCGTCGTAGCTCGGGCGATCCGCGTCGGCGAGGCCGTCGAGCGTCGCGTCCGAGAACACGACCCCGAAGCCGAAGGTGTCATCGGGCCGATTCCGCTCCACCACGACGACCTCGCGCCGGGGGTCTGCCTGCTTCGCCAGGAGGGCGAAATAGAGGCCCGCCGGCCCGCCGCCCACGCATGTGATCCTCAACGCCCTGCTCCTCTGCTCCCGCGTCTGCGCCCGCGCCGGAGCCTACACGAGAACGCCGAGGTACAGCGCCGCTCCGGTGGAAATCAAGGGTGGACAGGATCGAAGAACGGGATTTCCGGGACGCGCAAGAGCTGGTTCGCATCATCGCGCGATCGAGCGCGGCAGTCCGCGCCGTCACCCGGCTCGCACAGGCGGCCGGCGACGCAGTTATCAGAGATGACCACCCCACCCGATCTCATGGAGACTCCGAGAGCGCCGCGAGCATGGGTGTCGAGCCCGACGGTCAGAGGGCGAATTCGGCGCGCTGGAGCAGATCGGTCCGCTTCATCTGACAATTCCCTTCATGGATTGGCATTGGGGAGCGGAAAATTGAACAGGGAGACGGGGAGGGAGATCGGTAAGATTTTTTTTTTCTCCCGTCTCCCCGTCTCCCCGTCTCCCTTTTCAATTTCTCCGGAAAATTGGAGGGAATGCTTCTTCCGCCCTGAATGCCTCTGCATGAGGGCCTCCGGGCGACCGACGAAGGGGTTGGTCGGCGGGCGGAAGTAGGGTAAGCCTGGATCAGAAGAGCGATCATCGGGAATGTAGACCGAGCCCCGAGGTGACGCCGGGGCGCACGTACCGCTCTGCTTCAAATATTCTCCTTAGCCATGTCGCGGCTCATCGCCGGGACACGCCTCGGCATGGGCCAGGTGAATTCCACCCGAACGGCTGGTCACTCCATGAGCAAGACAGCGCCGCCCGACACCGATCGATCGGTACCGTTTCTCCGCCGTTCCATCGCGGCGGGCATGTTCGCGATGGGGCTCGTCGGCCTGACGGCGGCTGCCTGCACCGGGCAGCTCGGCGATGGCAGCCCGGGCAGCTCTATCGACGACGACAGGCCCATCGACCCGACCACCGGGAAGCCGGCCGCGTACGACTGCAGAGAGGCCCGAACGAGCCCCGGCGTGCTGCGCCGTCTGTCCAAGGTCGAGGTCCAGCTGACCCTTCAGGACCTGTTCCAGCTCGACGAGCCGCCCGCCGTGGACAGCATCCCGGAGGACACCGGCCAGGGCGGCTTCCGGACGATCGCCGCCCTCCAGAACGTGTCGGATCAGCACCTGCGCGCCTACCTGGCGATCGCGGAGACGCTCGGGCAGGAGCTCATGGCGGACGAGGCGCGCCGGACAACGGTGCTCGGCTGCGAGCCGGAGGCCGACGATTGCCTCGATCGCTTCGTGCAGCGCTTCGGCAAGCTGGCGTATCGAAGGCCGCTCTCGGCCGAGGAGGCGAGCGATCTGGTCGCGCGGGCGAGCGAGGTCGCGCGGGACAGGGAGGACGCGTTCCGCTTCGTCATCGAGGCGCTGCTGACCTCGCCCAGCTTCCTGTTCAGGATCGAGGTCGGCTCGGCCGGCTCGGAGACGTCGACCTTGACGCCGCTCGAGCTCGCGTCGCGGCTGTCGTTCACGCTGTGGGGCCGGTCCCCGAGCGCAGCGCTGCTCGAGCGGGCGGAGTCCGGCGAGCTCGACAGCGACGAGGGCCTCCGCGCGGTCGCGGAGGAGATGGTCGGAGACGAGCGGACGCAGGTCTTCTTCAACGCCTTCTTCAAGCAGTGGCTGACCTTCGAGCAGCTCCGCGCGCCGGTCAACCCGGACGCGTCGTTCACGCCCGCGCTGCTCGAGGACATGATCGCCGAGAGCGAGCTCGTCCTCGGCGAGCACGCGTTCACCCCTGACGTCGACTTCTTCGACGCGCTCACCGCGAACCACACGTATGTCACCCCGGCGCTCGGCAAGTTCTACGGCCTCGAGGTGCCGGGGGACGGCGTGAGCCGCGTCGAGTTCCCGGCCGGCCACCACCGGGCGAACACCGGGCTGCTCACGCACGCGAGCCTCATCAGCGCCAAGAACGACGGTGATCTCATCGCCGTGCGCGGCCAGTGGCTCCGGGCGGCCTTCCTCTGCGAGAAGATCTCGATCCCCGCGGGGCTCCTCGAGCAGCTGGAGAGCGAGCTCTCCGGCCTGACCTATCTCGAGGTCCTCCAGAAGCGCAACACCCAGGAAGGGTGCGCTGGCTGTCATGCGCTCATTGATCCCATCGGCGTCGGGTTCGCCCAGTACGACAAGCTGGGGAAGTACGATGGGAGCATCGGTATCGACGAGTTCGGGCTGGAGCCGCGCCTGGAAGGCGCCGCGAACGAGTCGTTCGACTCGCTCGCTGCCCTGGCGGCGGAGCTGCGGCGGAGCCCCGATCTGGCCGCCTGCGTCGCGGAGAAGCTGTTCATCTACACCCAGGGGCGCGAGCCGGCGGCCGAGGACCGCTGCGCGATCGACGCCTCGGCGGGGAGCTTCACGCAGGACGGCAACCGGTTCCGCTCCTTCCTGACCGCCATCGTGCGCTCGCCGGAGTTCCGGCTGCGGAGGGCGCCAGAGTGATGTGCTCGCACAAGGTTCGACCGACGGAAGAGGAGTGTCGCCAGTGAAGATCTCGAGAAGAGCTCTGCTCCGCGGGGCGGGCGTCGCGGTCGCCCTGCCGTTCCTCGACGTGATGCGGCCCCAGCGCGCCAGCGCTGCACCGGCGGATCCGAAGCGCTTCGTGGCGTTCTTCGTCCCGAACGGCACGGATCCCGGGGCGTGGCACCCGAAGACGGAGGGGCCGCTCTCGGCGGAGGGGCTGCCGCCGTGCCTCGTCGACATGAACGGCTTCGACGCCGAGCGCGAGTGGCCGGCGGGGGACGCAATCTGGCGCGACGTCACCATGGTGTCCGGCGTCGACCACCAGGTGATCTGCTCCGACATCCACAGCCCGGCCATGGCGCTGTGCGCCCACACCGACGGCGGCGGGACGGCCGTCCCGCGCAAGGCCACGCTCGACCAGTACCTCGCCAACCACATCGCGGCCGAGACCCCGTTCCGCAGCCTCAACCTGTCCCCCACGGGCGACACGGCGGTCACGCAGGGCTTCATCTCGTTCAGGGACGGCGGTCAGGTCGAGGATGCCTTCCGCGATCCGGTGAAGGTGTTCGACACGCTCTTCAGCAACATGGGCAGCCCCAGCGAGGAGATGGACGACATCCGGCGGCGCCGCGCCAGCGTCCTCGACTGGGTGCGAGAGGACGCGAGGCGCCTGAACCTGCGCCTCGGCGCGGCGGACCGGGCGCGCGTGGAGCAGCACCTCGAGTCGGTGTTCGAGCTGGAGAAGCAGATCCAGTCCACGACGCAGTCGGGCTGCACCGTCCCCGGCGCGCCCACGAAGGGGCAGAACTTGCACGGCAAGTTCAAGCAGATGATCGATCTCGGGCTCCTCGCCCTCACCTGCGACCTGACGCGGGTGCTCGTCCTGCAGTACTCGAACAGCTGGGGCCTCGACTTCGCCGGGTACGATCTGCCCGACGGCGTGGGGGACTGGAGCGATCACTTCATCTCCCACAAGCTCGGCGATCGCGACCGCGCGACCGATCTCGACGGGCTGCCGCAGGCGGAGGCGATGCGCATCGCGAACGCCCGCGTCGTCCAGACCTCGCGGTTCAAGGTGCGCCGCTTCGCCTACCTGCTCAACGCGATGAAGGCCGCCCAGACGGCGACAGGCAACCTGCTCGACGAGTCGCTCGTGCTCTACACGTCAGAGAACGGCGACGGGGACTCCCACGGTCGGACCAACATGCCCATCATGCTCGCCGGCCACGTGGGGGGGTTCCAGACAGGCCGCGCCATCAAGGCCAGCAAGCCCCCGACCGGCGCGCTCCATTGCTCCATCATCAACTACTTCGGCGTCGAGCTGTCGGAGTACGGCGACCCGGCGGGCGGGCCGATCGCCGGCCTGTGAGCCTCGCGCGCCGCGAGGCCTGCGCGTGACACCTACCAGCGCTCGACCTTCGATGGGCCCGCCTGCTCGCGGCTGCTGAGCAGCTCGCTCGCCGCGGTCGGGCAGGGGACGTGCATCCAGCCCGGGCAATGTGACGCCGTGCGGGCATGAGCGGCACAGCTCTCCGCGCGCGAGCGGCGGACGCGCCGTGCGCTCAGGCCGCGCGCGTCCGCCGGATGTGCGCGACGTGGATGCCAGAGAAGGGGGTGAGGCATGGAATCGCTGGGACGGTATTGGTGGCTGCTGGCCCTGAGGGGCGTGGTCGGGATCCTGTTCGGGATCTTGTTCTTCGTGTGGCCGATCCCATCGCTCGCCACGCTCGTGCTGCTGTTCGGCGTGTGGGCGTTGTTCGACGGCTGCGCCGCGTTCGCGTCCGCGATCAGCGGCCGCGGCGGCGTGTATTCCGTGGTCGAGGGCATCTTCGGCGTCGGGATCGCGGTGCTGACGTTCTGGCGGCCCATGATCACCGCGCTCACGCTCTACGGCGTGGTCGCTGCGTGGGCCATCGTGATGGGCATCTTCAAGATCGTCAGCGCGGTGAAGCTCCGGCACGTGATCGCCAACGAGATCTGGCTCGGGCTGAGCGGCGCCATCTTCGTGATCTTCGGCGTCATGATGGTGGCGCTCCCGGCGGCCGGCGTGCTGGCGCTCGTCTGGTTCATCGGAGCGTTCGCGATCGCCGAGGGAGCGATGCTCATCGGGCTCTCGCTGCGCCTGCGCCGCGTGCCGAGCATGGTCGCGCCGCTGCGCATGCCCTGACGCCCGGCGGGGCGCCACGGAGCGGAGCGCGCCCGTCAATCGATCTGCAGGTGGTAGTGCGCGGGCGTCGTCTCCTCGAGCACCAGGACGCCCCCAACCTCCGCGGTGCTCTCGAGGAACGCTCGCTTTTCCTTGGGCGACATGGTCCTGTTGCGCACGTCGACGGCGCCTTTGCGCAGGTGCGCGGAGACGTAGATCCCCCGGTCGATCTGGTCCTGGATCACGGCCTCCATGGCCGACACCACCTGCTCCGGCGGCTTGCGGGAGTTCGCCTGATAAGCCTTCTTGATCTCCTGGACCGCCGCCTTGTTGCGGTAGAGCTGGAGGAGGTCCTCGCCGAGCCTGAGCTTCGTGAACATCGCCCTGGCCTGGCGGTTCGCGTCGCGTGTCCCGCTCGTGATCACGAGGTGCTCGCGCGTGCGTCGCGCGTAGCCCTGGTCGATCTGCTCGACCTTCGCGGCGATCTTCGCCGGGAGCGTCACGCCCGGGAGCACCTCGTATGGCGGCGGGGCCCACGGCTCCGTGGGCACGGCCTTCCCGAGCGCCGTCAGGGGCGGCAGCTGCGCGCGCCGCTCCTCTTCCTCCGACGGCAGCTCGTCGCACTCGGGTCGGGTCGCCGGCGCGGCGGCGCGCGGCGCGGCGCTGGCTGTCCCGGCGGCGCGCGGCGCGCTCGGGGCCCGCGGCGCGGCGCTCGCCGGCGCCGCGGGGACGCTCGCGCCGGGCGGATCGAGGCCCGGCAGGCCGATGCTGGGCAGATCGATCGACTCGAGCCGCTCCCTGCATCCAGCCGCGCAAAGCAGCGCTGCGGCGAGGGCGCGCAGGCGGCGCGGCGGCTCCAGGGAGCGTTCCTGTGCGGCTGCTCGGCGTGTCGGAGGCGTCGGCAAAGCCGGTCCAGCGTGCCATGGCGCGCGGCGCGGGCGAAAAAAACGGCGGCGCGCGACGTCCACCGACTCGACGCGCGGGGCCCCGCATCGACTACACACCTCCTCATGCCCCATGCTCCCCTGACCGGCCGTATCGCCCTCGTGACCGGCGCCGGCACCCGCCTCGGCGCCGCGACGGCCCGCGCGCTCGCGGCCGCAGGCGTCGACCTGGCCGTCCACTACGCCACGAGCGCCGCCGGCGCGGAGGTCGTCGTCGACGAGGTGCGCTCCCTCGGCCGCCGCGCCGCCGCGTTCCAGGCGGACCTCCACGACCGGGGAGCGCTCGCCGCGCTCGCCCGCGCGGTGCTCGACTGGTCGTCTGGCCGGCTCGACCTCCTGGTCCACAACGCGGCGAACTTCGATCGGGTCCCGCCGGCCGAGCTCTCCGCCGACGCGTGGGATCGCGCCATGGCGCTCAACGCGACCGCGCCATACCTGCTCACGCTCGAGCTCGCCCCAGCGCTCCGCGCCTGCCGCGGCAGCGTCGTCGCGATGGTCTGTGTGAGCGCCGAGCGCCCCTGGAAAAATTACATTCCGTACTCCGTGTCGAAAGCCGCGCTCGCGCACCTGGTCCGCGGCCTCGCCGTGGGACTGGCGCCGGAGGTGCGCGTGAACGGCGTCGCACCCGGGACGGTGCTGCCGCCGTCCTCCTACGACGAGGCCACGCTCGCTCGCCTCCGCGAGCGCATCCCGCTCCAGCGCATCGGCGAGGCGGAAGACGTCGCCCGCGCCGTGGTGTTCCTTGCTGAAAACGACTTCATCACCGGCCAGATCCTCGCGGTCGACGGCGGCGCCTCGGTCGCGTGACGCGCCGCCTTGCCACGCGTGCCGATCCGCCCCAGCGTGAACGGGGGCGCGCTTTGGCTTGAACGACCTCACCTGATCGACCCATAGTTCGAGCCTCATGAGCCACACGCCCGAGACCAGCGCCGCCCCCCTCCAGGCAGATCCTGCCCACAGCGCGCCCGCCGGCGGCCCGGCCGAGGCGCCCGCGGCTGCGGCTCCCGGCGCCGAGGTCAAGCCGGCGAGCCACGACTCGACGCTGCCGGAGGCGCTGATCGCGTTCATGCTGGAGCGCTGGACGCCGGCGTCCGGCGAGCTCCCGCAGGCGATCGCGCATGCGGAGGTGTTCGCTGCCCGCCGCCGCGCCCTGTCGAAGCTCTTCCCGGCGGAGACGCTCATCATCCCCACCGGGCACGAGAAGGTGCGCGCCAACGACACGCACTACCGCTTTCGCCCGGGCTCGGACTTCTTCTACCTGACGGGCAACCTCGAGCCTGACTGCGTGCTCGTGCTGCAGCCGCAGGAGGGGGGCGGGCACCGGGACATCCTCTTCGTCGAGCCGAACCCCGGGCGCAGCGACAAGACGTTCTTCACCGATCGTGCCAAGGGCGAGCTCTGGGTCGGCCCCCGCCTCGGCGTCGAGCAGAGCCGCGCGCACTTCGGCGTCGACGAGTGCCGCGGGCTCCCCGAGCTGGACGCGTACCTGAGCGGCCTCGTCGGCACGGTGACGCGCCCCCACCGCGTGCTCCGCGGCATGTCCGAGCGCGTCGACAAGCTCCTCGCCCGGCACGATCGCGACAAGCAGCTCGGCGAGGCGCTCTCGGAGATGCGCCTCCTCAAGGACGCCCTCGAGGTGCAGGAGCTCGAGGCGGTCGTCGCGTCGACGAAGCGGGGCTTCGAGGACGTCATCCGCGCGCTCCCCCGCGCGCGGAGCGAGCGAGAGGTGGAGGGCACCTTCAACCTGCGCGCCCGGGTCGAGGGCAACGACGTCGGTTACGGGACCATCGCCGCGTCGGGCCACCACGCGTGCATCCTGCACTGGACGAGGAACGACGGCGCGCTGGAGCCGGGCAAGCTCCTCCTGGTCGACGCCGGCGTCGAGGGCAACGCGCTCTACACGGCCGACATCACCCGGACCCTGCCGATCAACGGGAAGTTCTCCAGGGAGCAGCGCGAGATCTACGAGCTCGTGCTCGAGGCGCAGGAGGCGGCGATCCGCGAGGTGAAGCCGGGCAACGACTTCATGGAGCCGAACCGGGCGGCGATGAGGGTGCTCGCCCGGGGGCTCGAGCGGCTCGGCATCCTCCACGTCTCCGCCGAGGAGGCGCTCAAGGAAGACAGGCAGCTCTACCGCCGGTATTCGCTCCACAACGTCAGCCACATGCTGGGCCTCGACGTGCACGACTGCGCGCAGGCGCGGCAGCAGGTCTACAAGTTCGGCAAGCTCAAGGCGGGCATGGTGCTCACGGTCGAGCCGGGGCTTTATTTCCAGCTCGATGACGAGACCGTGCCGGCCAGGTACCGCGGCATCGGGGTGCGCATCGAGGACGATATCCTCGTCACGGAGACGGGGTATCGGAACCTGTCGAGCGATATCCCGAGGTCCGTGAGCGACGTGGAAGCGTGGATGGCGGGACTCTGGGCCACGCCGAAGTGAACTGAACGGCGGGCGGGGGAACGGTTCAGGCGAGCGAGTTGGAGGGCGTCCCCAGACGCAGGGGCCGCCGGTGGCGGGTGGGGCCGCGCGGGAGGGCGGCGGGGGTCCCCCCACAAACTCGCGCCTTTTGGGGGGCTGTTGCCGCACACACGGGGGGGCGGGGCTGGGGGCGACTCGCTTCGATGCGGGCCGGCGCTCGGATTTGTGGGGCCCACCCCCGCCGCCCTCCCGCGCGGCCCCACCCGCCACCGACGGCTCTGCCGTGGGGAGCGGTGGCGGGAGCTTGGGCGGTCGAGCTCGGCCTTGAGGGGATCTTGAGGGGATGCGGTGGGGCGGTGTCGGGTGTTCCAGGAAGTCCGTGGTTGGATGGCGGTTGATGCCTCGGGACACGGCGAGGGGCGCGAAAGGGGGCTGGCGCACGGACGCAATGGGCGCGGCGCGAGGATGCTGGATCGATGGCTGCTCGCGGGCGGCGGCGCTACCCTGCCGATGAGGAGACCCGCATGCACACGTCTCGCCTTCTGCGTTGGCCAGGGACCGCAAATCTCCGAACCGGACGCGCGCTCGCGACGTCGCTGCTCGCCGCGGCAGCGGTGGTCGCAGCGGCGGGCGCGGCCAGGGCCGAGGATGGGACGGACGGCCAAGGCGCCGGGGCCGTCCTCGCCGCGCGCTCGCCGGGGATGCTCGAGCCTCGCCTCCCTGGGTACGTCAACCCTGCGCTGCCCGTCGACGTCGGCCCGTCGCTGCGCGGCCCGGATCTCCTGGTCGAACCGGTCGCGACCGCGGGCGAGCCGCTGCACGGCATGGCCTCCGAGCTCGACGAGACCAGCTACGACATCCCCGGGCAGATCGTCGTCGACGCGCGCGACGACCTCGACGACGCCTCGCTCGCGGACCTCGTGCGCGACTTCTCGCTGCGCGTGCTGCCGACGGCGCTCACGTCACAGACCAGGATCCAGATCGCCACGGTGGACGGGCCGGTCAGCGCGACGCTGGAGCGGCTCGCGCGCGATCCGCGCGTGGAGGCGGCGGAGCCGCTCGCCTGGGTGCGCGCCTCGTTCATCGCGAACGACCCGCTGATGAAGGACCAGTGGCACATGGCGCGCGTGGGCGCCGAGCGCGCGTGGGACTTCGCCTCCGGCCGCGGCGTCACCGTCGCCGTCGTCGATACGGGCATCGCGTGCGAGGACCACGGGCCCTTCACCAAGGGGACCGACCTGGCCTCGACCGAGTGCGTGGAGGGATGGAACTTCGTCACCAAGACGAACCACGCGAACGACGACCAGGGGCACGGCACGCACGTCGCCGGGACGATCGCGCAATCGACCAACAACGGCCTCGGCGCCGTGGGGCTCGCGTTCCACGCGCGGCTCATGCCGGTCAAGGTGCTGAACGAGAGCGGCTGGGGCACGACCGCCGACGTGGCCGACGGCATCCGGTGGGCGGCCGAGCACGGCGCCCAGGTCATCAACCTGAGCCTCGGCGGCCCCCGCAACTCCAAGGTGCTCCAGAGCGCGATCGACGACGCGGTCGCGCGCGGCGCGGTCGTCGTCGCGGCGGCCGGCAACACCGGCGGGCGCGTGCAGTTCCCCGGCGCCTCCGATGGCGTCATCGGCGTGAGCGCCACCGACGTGAACGACAAGATCGCGCGGTTCTCCTCGCGCGGCCAGGGCGTCGACGTCGCCGCGCCCGGGGTGAACGTCACCCAGCAGACCATCTGCAACCGCGGGCGCGACAAGTGCCAGAATTTCTACGCGTACAGCGGCACCTCGATGGCCGCGCCCCACGTGGCCGGCGCGGCGGCGCTGCTCGTGAGCCTCGGCGTGACGGACCCGCGCGCGGTCGAGGACGCGCTCCGCGCAGGCGCGCGCGTCGTCGACGACTCCGACGGCGGAAAGCTCCTCTACGGGGCCGGCATCCTCGACGCAGCGAGCTCGGTCGTGCGCGTGACGCAGAGCCACATCGTCGTGCGGCTGCTCGCGCTGCTGGTGCTCGCGACGTGGGTCGCGCGCCGCGCCCGCAAGAAGGACGCGACAGCCACGAGCCCGTGGCGGGCGAGCTTCCTCCTGCCGGCGCTCGCGGCGGGGCCGGGGCTGTTCTTCTTCGCGCCGTGGCTCCTGCCGCGCGTGGAGCTCGCCGTCGACGTGCTGGCCCGGCCGATCGCCGACCTCGACCTGCTGATCGGCGCCTCGGTCCACCGCTGGCTGCCGCTCGCCAACGCGCTCGTCCCGCTCGGCCTCACGGCGCTCTTCTTCGGCGTGAAGAGGCTCCGGCCGGCGATCGCGGGCTTCGCCGTCGGCACGGCGGCCTACCTCACGTCGGTCGTCCTGCTCGGCGAGGCCGCCGGTCCCTTCGGCCGGATGGCCCTCGTCGTGTGGTGCGCGGTCAACGCCGCGGCCTGCCTCTGGATCGCCCGGACGAACCTGTCCACGCGCTGAGCCGGCGCCTGCCGCGCTCGCTCCATGGCCGGCGGTGCGCCCGGCCGTCATGACCACCCTGCAAAAACGAGCTAGGATGCCGGCATGCGGTCCGGCACCTTGCTCCTACCTTTCACGCTGCTCCTCGGGGCGTGCGGCGGCTCCTCCAGCGAGACGCCGTGGCCCGCCGAGCCACGGGGCCCCGCGCTCGGTCCCACGGACGAGGCGTCGCCGGACGGGCCGGCAGATACGGGCGCGGCCCCTCAAGGCGCGGGCGAGGGCCCGGCGAGCGAGGCCGACGCCGGCCGGTGAACCGGCGGCGGAGAATGGCATGGCGGACATCCGGACGGCAGGCGAGCAGCGGAGGGCCTGGCTCTCCGCTGCGCTGCTCTCCGTCGCGCTGCTGGTCATGCCGCTCCTCGTCTGGCTGCTCCTGCCGCGCCCCAGCCCCGTGATGCCGCTCCGGCGCGAGCCGGCCGCTGCGCTGCTCCCTCCACCGCAGCCGGAGCTCACGGCGCCGCGCGAGGTCGAGGCGCCGCCGGCCCCACCCTCGCCGCCGGCGCCACCCTCGCCGCCGCCGCGCGAGATCACGGCCGCGAGCGTGGGGCCGGTCCGCGGCGTCGTGCTGGATCCGGAAGGGCATCCCAGCGCCGGCGCCGTGGTCAGCTGCCGCGAACCGCCGGGCAACTCTGCGAGCGCCGACGCCGAGGGGCGCTTCGAGCTGCCGGCCGAGGCCGACGGTTGTACCGCCACCGCCGCGCAGCCTCCGTACGGCGACGCCGAGCCCACGCGCGTCGCCGCGGGCCGCGATAACGTCCTTCGCCTGCTCGCCGCGGGCGCGATCGTGGGCGAGGTCGTGGATCCATCGGGCAGGCCCGTCGAGGCGTACCTCCTGGCGATCGAGTCGTTCACGCCGGCCGGGTCCGGCGCGCACGCGGGCGTGAACGGCCGCGCGCGCAAGGTGTCGGATCCGGGCGGCGCCTTCCGGTGGGACGCGCTCGCCCCGGGCCGCTACGTGCTGACGGCGAGCTCCGCCGGGCGCCCGCCTGCGCGGAGCCGGGCCGTCGACGTCGAGGCGGGCCGCGCCGCCGAACGCGTGCGGATCGTGCTGCCGCAGGGCGCGACGCTGAGGGGCAGGGTCGTCGACGCCGCGTCGCGCGCGCCGGTCGTCGAGGCCCAGGTCGAGCTCGACTCCGCGACCTCGTCGGGCGCGAACGCGATCTCGCTCGCGCTCACCGACGCGAACGGCGACTACGAGCTCGAAGGGGTGCCGGCCAGCGGCCCGTTCTCGGTGCGCGTGCGCCACCAGCAGTACATGGCCAAGATCGTGTCCGGCCTCGACGCACGCGGCGCGCAGTCGACGCGGGTCGACGTCGAGCTCCGCCAGCTGGACGACGGCGGGGCGCGCGAGGAGCTCACGGGCATCGGCGCGATGCTCTCGCTCTCCTCGGGCCGCGTGATCATCGCAGGCGTCGTCGAGGGGGGGCCTGCGGCGTCCGCGGGGCTCCTGGCGGGCGACGTCATCGCCCGCATCGACGGCCGGCCCACGACGGAGCTCCCGCTCGCCGACTGCATCCAGCGCCTCCGCGGCCCGGCGGGGACGGTCGTCACCGTCGGCGTGGAGCGGGAAGGGCGCACCCTCGACGTGACGATACGGCGCGACGTCGTGGTTCGGTGAACGGCCGCGCGCCGAGGTGCTAAGGGTCGGTCCATGTCCACGCGCCCTACCGCGCTTCCCCCGGCCGGAGCTCCGGACGTCCTCTACCTCGTCGACCTGTCGGGCTATGTCTTCCGCGCCTACCACGCGATCAGCCCGCTCTCGAGCCCGAGCGGCGAGCCGACCCACGCGACGTACGGCACCGTCGCGATGCTCACGAAGCTCGTGGACGAGCGGAAGCCCGCGTACCTGGGCGTGGCGATGGACTCCCCGGGCAAGACGTTTCGCGACGAGCTCGACCCCCGCTACAAGGCGCACCGGCCGCCGCCGCCGCCCGACCTCGGGGTGCAGATGAGCCGGTGCCGGGAGATCGTCGAGGCGTACCGCATCCCGATCTTCATCCAGGAGGGGCTCGAGGCGGACGATCTCGTCGCCGTCGCCGTCGCGCGGGCCAAGGAGCGGGGGCTGCGCGTCGTCATCGCGTCGAGCGACAAGGATCTGATGCAGCTCGTCGACGGCGAGCAGGTGATGCTCTGGGACGCGATGCGCGACAAGGTCTACGGGAACCCCGAGGTCGTCGCGAAGTTCGGGGTGCCGCCGGAGCAGGTGCGCGACCTGCTCGCGCTCGTCGGCGACACCTCGGACAACGTCCCTGGCGTCCCCGGCGTGGGCTTGAAGACGGCCGCCGAGCTGCTCGCGCAGTTCGGCTCGCTCTCGGCGATCTACGAGCGCATCGGCGAGGTCAAGAAGCCTCGCATCCGGGAGTCGCTCCAGCAGAACGAGGCCGACGCGCGCCTCTCGCAGAAGCTCGTGACGCTCGACGGCGGCGCCCCCGTGTCGCTCGACCTCGAGACGCTGCGCTACGGCGGCGCGGACACCGGCAGGCTCCGCGAGCTCTTCACCGAGCTCGGCTTCTCGCGCTTCCTGAAGGCGGTCCGCGCGCCCGAGCCGACCGCGCGCGCGGCGACCTACCGGGTCCTGACGACGCGCGAGGAGCTCGAGGGCTTCGCCAGGTCGGCGCGCGCGGCCGGCCGCCTCGCCCTCGACGTGCTCGCGACGAGCCGCGAGCCGATGAGCGCCCACGTCTGCGGCGTCGCGCTCGCCTGCGAGCCGGGGCAAGCCGTGTACGTCCCGCTGGGCCACCGCTACCTCGGCGCGCCGGCCCAGCTCTCGATGAGCGACATCGACGCGGTGATGGGCCCGCTGCTCGCCGACCCCGAGCTCCCGAAGGTCGGCCACGACGTCAAGTTCTGCGAGGTGATCCTCCTGCGGCACCGCATCGGGCTCGTGGGCGTCTCCTTCGACACGATGCTGGCGAGCTACCTGCTCGATCCCGAGGGGAAGAACCAGCTCCACGAGCTCGCCGAGCGCGAGCTCGGCGCCAAGATGCAGACCCTCGACGAGGTCGCCCCGAAGCGCCGCGGTCAGGCGCAGCGCGCCCTCGACGAGATCGAGCTCGGCGAGGCGTCGAGCTACGGGGCCGCGTTCGCCGACGTCGCGCTCTCGCTCACCGACCGGCTGCGCCCTCGGCTCCGCGCCGAGAAGCTCGAGGACCTGCTCGTGCAGATCGAGCTGCCCCTCTCCGCCGTGCTCGCGGAGATGGAGCTCACGGGCGTCCTCGTCGACCCGCAGGCGCTCGCGCAGCTCGGCGCGCAGATGACGACCGAGCTCGCCGCGCTGGAGCAGAAGGCGCGCGAGATCGTGGGGCACGACATCAACCTGGCGTCGCCGAAGCAGCTCGAGGCGGTCCTGTTCGACGAGCTCAAGCTGCGCTCCCAGCGCAAGACGAAGACCGGCCGCTCGACCGACGCCGACGTGCTCGAGGCGCTCTCGGAGGAGCACCCGTTCCCCGGGGTGGTCCTCGAGCACCGCGCCATCGCCAAGCTCAAGGGCACGTACGTCGACGCGCTGCCGCGCCTCGTGCACCCGGGCACGGGCCGGATCCACACGCGCTGGGGCCAGGCCGTGGCCGCGACCGGGCGGCTCTCGTCGCAGGACCCGAACCTGCAGAACATCCCGATCCGCACGGAGCTCGGCCGGATGATCCGGCGCGCGTTCGTCGCGCCGCCCGGGAGCGTGATCGTGAGCGCCGACTACTCCCAGATCGAGCTGCGCGTCCTCGCGCACCTCTCGAAGGACCCGGTGCTCGTCGACGCCTTCCGCACCGGGCAGGACGTGCACGTGCGCACGGCCATGGAGATCTTCGGCGTGGATCAGGCAGGGGTCACCGCCGAGATGCGCCGCCGGAGCAAGACGATCAACTTCGGCGTGATCTACGGCATGGGCGAGTCGGCGCTCGCCAAGCGGCTCGACATCTCGCGGGCGGAGGCGGCGCGCTTCATCGACGCCTACTTCGCGCGCTACCGCGGCGTGCACGAGTTCATGGAGGGGACGATGGCCGAGGCGAAGCGCTCCGAGTCGGTGCGGACGCTGCTCGGCCGGCGCCGCTTGCTCCCGGATCTGCGCAGCAGCGACCGCATGCGCCGCGCTCAGGCAGAGCGCATCGCCCAGAACACCCCGATCCAGGGGACGGCGGCGGATCTCCTGAAGCTCGCGATGGTGCGCGTCCCGCGCCCCGTCGTCCCCGGCGCGCGCATGGTGCTCACGGTGCACGACGAGCTCGCGTTCGAGGTGCCGGCCGCGGCCGTGGACGAGGCCAAGGCGAAGGTGCGGGAGGCCATGGAGTCGGTCTTCCCGCTCGACGTCCCGCTCGTCGTCGACGTAGGTCACGGACCCACCTGGGCCGACGCTCATTGAAGGGGCGGGCACCCGCTTCGGATACGGGCCCATCTCGGCGTTTTCGGTGCTCAGCGTACCGGAGTACGCTTCCGCGCCGAAAACGCCGATCTGGGCCCGTCTCCTGTGCGGGTGCCCGCCGCTGGCGTCATGGGGGGAGAAAGGTCTGGAGACAAAACGACGACGCCCGCTTCACCTTGCGGTGAGCGGGACGTACGTGCGGAAGGGTTGTTCTCAGCTCGCGGCGGTCTTGGCAGCGACGCTCGCCTTGTGAAGGGCGAGGGCGAGGCGGCTCTTCACGCGCGACGCGCGCTTGGCGGGGATCGTCCCCTTCGACGCGGCGCGATCGAGCGCGCTCACCGCGGCGGTCACCGGCGCGGCGGACTCTTGCGACACGCCCTTCAGCGCGGTACGCGCCTTCTTGACGGTCGTGCGGAGCTCCGACTTGATGGCGCGATTGCGCGCCGTCCTCGTGATGCGCTGGCGGTTGCGCTTGTCGGCGGATGCGTGATTGGCCATGAGAAAAGCTCTCCTACTTCTTCGCCTGCGCCTCGGCGGGCGTGGCAGCGCGCAGGGCGTCCGGCGCGTTCTGGTCGTAACCCGCCGGATGGATCGGGAACGCGGGGGTGCCGTGTGCGCGCTCGAAGCGCTTGCGGCGGGTGCCCGCCGTGCGCGCCTTGCGCCGGCGGATGCGCTGGGTTTGCTGAGTCGCGGAAACCATGGGGGCGCGCATTCTACCCACGGGGGGGGCTGTGTCAACCCGGAGGTTTGCTGTCCTCCGCGAGGCGCCCCTGGCTAGGGTCGGATCGTCGCGCTGACCGAGAAAAACGGCTTGGAGAAAGGACCCACGTTGGCGCCCTTGAGCGCGGACTGCACGCAGCTCGACTGGCCGTTCGACGCCGCCCACCCGCTGACGCTGACCTTGCTCACCTGGCCTGTCGACGAGAACGTGATCTGCGCGCGCGACACGTCGTCCGCGCCCGCGACGCACGCCTTGGCGCTGCCCATGACCGAGCCGAGCGCGGCCTGGACCGAGCCCTGCGACGGCTGCTCGGGGATGTTCTGCTGCCGGAGCGGACCCGACGCCGGCACCGGCGCCTCCGAGACGACCGAGGGCTGTCGCTCCGCGTTGTCGCCCACGGCCGCCTGCATGGCCGAGGGGAGGTCCCCCGGCTTGCCAGCCGCCGCCGGCGCAGCCGCCACCTTTCCCTGCTCGGGCTTCGGCGACACGGCAGGCGTGGCCGGCGCCTCGACGGCCGCCGGCGCAGGAGCGCCGCCGCCAGCCGGGGCGGCTGACGCCTTGGGCGCCGCGGCGAGCTTCTCCTCCGCTTGCACGGGCTGCTCGACCACGGCGCGCTGCTCCGGCGCCGCGGCGACCGGAGCAGCCGGCTCCACCCGCGTGTCGCCGCGCGGCGCGGCGGGCGCCGCGACGGTGGTCGGCGCGGGCGCCGCAGTCGCCGCGATCTCCTGCTGCGGCGGCGCCGTCGTCTTCACCATGACGGTGACCGCCGCGGCCAGCCCCAGGGCCGCCACGGCCGCGCCGGCGATCATCCCGCCGGATCGCTTCTTCGCTGGAGCCGAGGCCACGGGCGCGGACGGGGCGCGGCGCGCCGCCACCGGCATCCCCGCTGCCGCCTTCGCGTCCCCGAACCGATCCGCCGCGCCGTGCTGCGCCGCTTCGGAGGCCTCCACCTCCGAGGGCGCCGACGCGTTGAGCCGGTTCAGATCGATGACCCCGGAGTCCTCGGGCACCCCCTCCGCCGGCCGCAGGGACGGCGACGACGCGCGGGCGCCGCCGGAGAGCGAGCCGCGCCCCGGCAGCGGGGACACACGCCCTGGCGGCGCCGAGCTGCGTCCCGAAGCCGGCAGCGGCGTCGAGAGCGCAGAGCCGCTCATCGCGGGCATACCGCTCGCGCGACCCGGCGCCTGGCTGACCCGCTCGGCGATCTCCTTCAGCGACTGGCGTCTTTTCTCCGGCGGCCGCGACAAGGTGCCGCCCGACAGGCTCTCAGGCTTCGAGGCCCTGGCTGCTTGTGATCCGTCCCCCATGGTGCTGCGTTCTCCTGATGCGCGTTCTTCGCGCGAAGGGTCCTCCGTCTGCTCCTCGCCTGGCGCTGCGGTGAGGTCGGGGGGGGCGAGGAGGTCGGCTGCCGCCGCGGTGTCCTCCGAGCGCCGGGAGATGGCGGCCTCGACGATGTGAGCGGCCCGCGTCTCCCACGCCTCCTCGTCGTTCGTCGAGGGCGCGGGGGCAGGCCAATCGTTGAGCATCCCGTCGAGGTCGAGCTTGTCGGTGACGTTCATTCGGCGTCCCCTCCGAAACCGCGCTCCGCGAGGTATGCGCGGAGCTTGCGGCGCGCCTCGTGGACGCGCCAGGCGACTGTTCCTTCCGGACAACCCAGGATCCTGGAGGCGTCCTCGTGGGGCACGCCGTCGATGCAGACGAGGATGAGCGTCGTCCGCAGCGTGTCCGAGAGCGCGTCGATGCCGTCGCAGAGCGCGGCCGCGAGCTCGCGCCGCTGGGTCGACGCGGCCGGATCGCCGCCGTGGCTCGGGCGCGTCTCGAGCAGCAGCGCCTCGATCCGCGGATCGTCCGCGGGGGTCGAGTTCTTGCTCGGCTTGCGGGCCCGGATCATGTTGAGCGAGAGGTTCACGGCGATCCGGTAGAGCCAGGTGAACGGTTCGCTCCGGCCGTCGAACCGGTCGAGCGCCTGGTAGGCCCGGACGAAGGTCTCCTGCGTCACGTCCTCTGCCTCCGCGCCCGAGCGGACAAGGTGGAACGCCAGCCGGAAAATGCGCTTCTGATATCGACGAACCAGCACCCCGAACGCCTGGGCATCTCCGCTCCGGGCTTGATCGACGAGCTCACGATCGGTGGGTTTGGCCATCCTAGCCGCCTCGGGGTGCGAGTTGTCTCCCGCGCACGGACGACAGCGCAGCCGCGGACACCTCCTCGCGACGGCCCCCGACCGTCTCGGCGAGAGAAGCCCCTCGCGGCGAGCCCCGCTTCGCGAACGCGAAGCCGGGCGATGAGGAGGCAAGTTCCACGTTCAGGCGCGCGAAGATAGCCGAACACTCCTCTTAGGACAAACCATGCGCCCGGAGCTTGGGCGCCGTGATGACCTCGTCGACTGGCGGGCGATATGCCCGCGCTGGCGCATCGAAACCCTGCGCGGCGCCCCGCCCTGCAAGGGCGCCGCGCAGGCGTGTGAACGAGCGCGGCCGTCGCCGGCGCACCGCGCCGCCGCCCGTACCGCTGCTATGGTCGGCGGATGCAACGCTTCTCGAGCTGGATGCGCACCCTGGGGCTCATCGCTGCGGCCTTCGCAGGAGGGGCGGCGACTTCCCACCTCGCGGGCGCGAGCACACAGGCGCAGAGCCCCTACGCTCCGCTCGAGCAGCTCGCGCGCGTGCTCGTGCTCGTGGAGAACAACTACGTCGAGCCGGCGCAGCGCAGCAAGATCCTCGACGGCGCCATCAAGGGGATGGTCGCGGAGCTCGACCCGCACTCGGCGTACATGAACTCCTCGGAGTTCGCCCAGTTCCAGGAAGAGACGGGGGGGACGTTCGGCGGCGTCGGCATCGAGGTCGACGCCAAGGACGACAACATCACCGTCATCGCGCCGATCGAGGGCTCGCCGGCGGCGCGGGCGGGTATCCGCTCCGGCGATCAGATCCTCGCGATCGACGGCCGCCCCGTCCGCGGCGAGCGCCTCGACAAGCTCGTGAAGATCATGCGCGGGGCGCCCGGCTCCCGGGTGAAGCTCACGATCCGCCGGCAGGGCGTGCCTGAGCCCCTCTCGTTCGACCTCACGCGGGAGCAGATCCACGTCACGAGCATCGCGGCGAAGCGCCTCGACCGGGACATCGCGTACGTCCGCGTGAAGCAGTTCCAGGACGGCACCCACGAAGAGATGCTCCGCGCCGCGGCGAAGCTGCGCGCCGCATCGAAGGCGCCGCTGGCCGGCGTCATCCTGGACCTGCGCAACAACCCCGGAGGCCTCGTCAACGAGGCGGAGGCCGTGGCCGACGAGCTCCTCTCCTCGGGGACGATCTACTCGACGCGCCAGCGCAACCAGGTCGTCGACGAGGCGAAGGCGCACGACGGCGGCGCGTTCGCCTCGCTGCCCATCGTCGCGCTCGTGAACGAGTACTCGGCGAGCGCCGCCGAGCTCGTCGCGGGCGCCCTGCAGGACAGCGGGCGCGCGGTGCTCGTCGGCGCGAGGACCTTCGGCAAGGGATCGGTGCAGACCATCTACGAGCTGCCCGGCGGCGCCGGGGTGAGGCTCACGACGATGCGCTACTACACGCCGAACGGGCGCTCGATCCAGGCCCAGGGCATCCGGCCGGATGTCGTCATCGAGAGCGCGGCGCAGCAGGTCCCGGCCGCGATCCTCCGCGAGCAGGATCTCGAGGGACACCTCCCCGCCGAAGGGGCGATCGGCGACCGTTCGCCGAGGGCCGTGCTCGTGGAGAAGCGCGCCGAGGCGGCCGCGGCGGCCGGCCCCGAGGGCGACATGCCCTCCGATCCCACCCGCGGGAGCGACTTCGCGCTCGCCGTCGGGTACCAGCAGCTCCTCCGCGCCATCCCGGCGATCCGCCAGCGCTGAGGATCGCGCGTCGAGCGACCTGCGCCGGGCGCCGCTCGACGCGCGTCAGACCTCGGCGCCGGCGCGGAGCCCGGTCGTCACCGCGTCGAGCACGGTGCGCGCTCTCCCCGCGATGGTCGCCCCGGCCGCCAGGATCCCGGGCGCGGCGCGGACGCCCTCGCACCGCACCCCCACCGCCTCCAGCGCGCCGAGGCGCTCGCCGCGGGGCCACGCGACGACGTCGAGCTCCGGGCCCTGCATGGAGCTCACCACGCCGAACGCGCCGCGATCGTCGCCCATCGTGACGGGCGCCGCGATCGAGAGCGCGAACGGCGCGGCGCCGCGCGCCGGGAAATCGGCGCCGGCGCCGCTCTCGGGCGGCGTGTACGCGATCCCGCCGCCGGCGAGGCCGCCGATCGCCAGGATCACCCCGTCCGCCGCGAGCGGCACGTCCTCCCCCTCGATGTGGATCGTGACGCCTTCGTCGGGCGCCCCCGGTCCCGGGTGCCCGCCGCCCACCGCGCGCACGCGGCCGTGGCGCTGAGCCGCCCCGATCGCCGCGAGCAGCGCGTCGCGCGCCGCCTCGAAGCGCAGCCCCGCCGGCGAGCCGGCGCCCATCAGCGCCTCGCCCACCGGGACGCCGAGGCGGGCCGCGAGCGCCTCGGCCCGCGGAGCGCTCGCGCCGAGCCACGGGCCGAGCAGGATCGCCCCCGCGCCGCCCGCGCCCTCGAGCGCCTGGCGGAGCCGATCGAGGAGCCAGGAGAGCCGCGCCGGGTCGTCGTGCCGGGCCGCGAGATCGCCGTCGGCGATGTGCCGCTCGTCGTCGAAGCGCAGGACCGGCGCGTCGACCGGCAGGAAGCGGAGCCCCCGCGCCCGGGCGAACGGCTCGTCCGTGAGCGCCTCCGCGAGCGCGTCCGCGTCCCACGCGGCGCGCGCCGCGCGCGGGACGAGGATCCGCGTGCGGCGGAGCGGGCCGAGGTCGAGCAGCGCGCGATCCCTGCCGCGGGCGGGGCGGATCCGCCCCGCGACGGTCGCGAGGCGCACGCCCGCCGCCTGCGGCAGCTCCCACAGGCCGAGCTCCGCCGCGAACTGCCTCGCCGCCAGCGCGAGATCGCTCGCGGGCAGGTCGCCGCCGAGCAGCCGCGACGCCCGCTCGATCTGCTCCCACGGAACGTCGTCCACCGCGCCGCCCGCGAGCGCCGTCTCGCCGACGCCCGCGGAGATCACCGCGACCCGGGCCCCGCGCCGCCGCGCGCTCCACGCGGCGGCGAGCCCGGCGACGCCGGCGCCGATCACGAGGATCGATCGCGCCACGCCCTCTCCTCCGGCTCCCGCGCGGCGCGCTGCGAGCGACGATCGGCGTCCTCGCAAGTCGCCGCCGCCTCGTCGTCCGCGGGCGCGCCGAGCTCCGACCGGACGCTGGCGATCGCGAGGGCCTCCTGCCGCGCCTGCTCCGGGCCGAGCGCGACCGCGCGGGTCACCGCCTGCCGCGAGAGGAACGCCGCCGCCTGCCGCATCCCGTCGCGCGGCGGGAGCGAGAGCTCCTGCGCCACGATCTGCCCGCACCGCGCCGCGCAGCGCATGCCCCCGCACGCGCCCAGGCCGAGGCGCGTTCGGCGCGCGACGTCGGCGACGCTCCGGGCGAGCTCGTGCCGGAGGACATAACGCACCTCGGCCTCGATCACGGGCTCGCAGGGGCACACGGTCGCGGCCTCGCGCGGCCGCTGCCGCACGCGCTCCTCGATCCGGAGCGCGCGCGAGCCGTGCCGGTACACGAGCCGCCGGGCGGCCACCGCGTCGATCTCCATCCGCCGCGAGAGCGCGAGCGCGTCCACCGCGCGATCGCCGCCGGGCAGCGCGGTCGTGTGCGTCACGCAGCGGGCGCCGAGGTCGAAGCGCCGCGAGAGGACGTCCGTCATCTCCTCGGCGAAGAGCCGGAAGCTGGCCAGCTTGCCGCCGATCATCGAGTAGAGGCCCGGCGCGCCGTGCGCCGCGTGATCGACGATCTGGTGCTCGCGCGAGAGGGCGTCCTCGGTGGGCCCGAACGCGTAGAGCGTGGGCCGCACGCCCGCGAACGTGCCGATCGCGCGCGCCTCGTGGATCTGCGGGAACACGCGGCCGATGCCCTGGACCAGGTACCTGACCTCCTCGCTCGTCGCGCGGACCTGATCGAGATCGCCGTAGAAGTCGTCGTCGGTCGTGCCGATGACGCTCATGTTCTCCCACGGCTCGAGGAAGATCTGACGGCCGTCGATCGTCCTCGCCATGATCGCGTAATTGGTGAGGCGCCGGTCGAACACGACGTGCACGCCCTTGCCGGGCCGCACGCGCGAGCTCGCGGCGGGGAGGCCGGCGAGGGACGATGTGATCGGCGACCACGCGCCCGTCGCGTTCACGACCGTGCTCGTGCGGAGCCGCCCGCCTTCCCCCGTCGTGCGGTCCCGGTAACGGACGGCGACGACCTCGCCGGTGTCCTCGCGGCGCTCGATCCGCTCGACCGTGTGTCCCACGTAGACCTTGGCCCCGCGCTCGATCGCGTCGACCGCGTTGGCGACGCAGAGCCGCGCGCCGTCGATCCCCCACTCGTCGAAGCTGAAGCCGCCGACCAGGTCACCGTGCAACCCCGGCTCGAGCCGGCGGAGCTCGTCGGGCGAGAGGCGCGCGTGCGGCTTGCCGCGCTTGAGCGGCTGGTAGTTGTCGTACGCCTCGAAGAAGGCGTCCGCGAGCGGGTACAGGAGGCGCCCGTGCCGCGCGTTCTCGAACGGGACGAGGAAGGGGATCCGGAAGAGCAAGTGCGGCGCGATCGACTGGATGTGGCCCGAGTCGCGGCACGATTTCTCGGTCACCTGCGGATCGCTGGTCAGGTACCTGAGCCCGCCGTGGATCATGCCGCTCGAGTTGCCGCTCGCGCCGAACGCGAGATCGTTGCGCTCGAAGAGGGCGACCCTCAGGCCCCGCTGCGAAGCGTCCCGCGCGACCCCCACGCCGTTCACGCCGCCGCCGATGACCACGACGTCCACGTCGGTGTCCGCGCGGCGAGCCGGTCTTGCGGCGCTCGAGAGGAGGATCGTCACCTGCGGCGTATAGCATGCCAGAATTTTTCCACGAGCGGGCCCGGCCTCGCGCGCGGAGCTGCGAATGGTGCGCGAAGGCTGGCGGAGCCGGCCGTCAGCCGCGGACCCGGATGGCCCAGGTCAGCTTCGCGAGGCTACGCAGCACGTTCGGGACGCGGCGGGTAAGGTTGATCGAGGGGCGCCGCTTCTCCAGCACGCGGACGGGGATCTCCTCGATCCGCAGGCCAGCGCGGTAGGCGCGGATGACGAGCTCGCTGGCGAAGACGTCCTTGTCCACGACGCAGTCGCGCGTGACCCCGAGGAGCGGCTCGCGCAGGAACGCCTTGAGCCCGTGCGTGTCCGTCCCACGGAAGCCGAGCGTGGCGCGGAGGAGCCCGTTGTACACCTGGCTCGCCGCGTGCCGCGCCCACGGGCGATCGTCGCGCGCCCCCTGGATGAGCTTGGACCCGATCACCATGTCGACGCCGCCTGTCCGCAGCATCGCGATGGCGCGGCGGTGGAAATCCACGTCGCAGAGGTCGATCTCGTCACAGAGCACGAAGCGCCCGCGCGCCCGCTCGATGCCCGCGCGGAGCGCGGCCCCGTAGTTCGGCTCGCCGATCGAGAAGTGCCGCACCTCCGGGTACTTGCGCTCGAGCTCGCCGGCGATGCCGAGGGTCCCGTCGTACGAGCCGTTCTCGGCGAGCACGAGCTCCCAGCGCCAGCCGAACGGCGAGAGCCGCTCGCGCAGATCCACGACGGCGGCGTGGAGGATCGCCTCCTCGTTGTAAACGGGGATGACGATGGAGATCTCCGGCGATCCGCTCGCATCCTCGCGATCAGGCTCGGCTGTGCTCACGGCGCGCCTCCGAGGAGCGCCTGCGCGCGGTGCGCCGCGTCGCGCCCGAAGTGGAGCGCGTCCTCCATCGAGGAGTAGTTCCAGCCGCCGTAGCGTCCGCACGAGAGGATGCGCTGGCCCTCGAGGAACGGCCGCACCGCCTCCAGCGAGCCGAAGTAGCTGTGATCGAACACGACGTACGCGTGATCGATGCGGCGCAGGCGGGCGAAGCGGATGGCGCTCGGGGCGGGGATGAGGCCCATCTCGACGAGGCCGTCGGCGACGCGGGGGAGCAGCGCCGCGAGATCGGGCTCGGCGCGATCGGCGAGCTCGACGTAGAGGCCGGCCTTGCCCGGCGGGGCCATGGCGGCGGAGAAGTGGGAGTAGCAGCCCACGCGGTAGAACGGGTACTTCGCCTCCGGGACGTACACCCAGTGCAGCGGCTGCCCGCACGGGGTGTCGAGCGCCACATCGAGGTAATAGAGGTGCGTGCAGCGCAGCCGGGAAGCCGCCTCGCCGACGGCGCGAGGCGCGTCCGAGAGGAGCCTCACGAGCGCGGGCAGCGGCGCGGACGAGACGAGCACGTCGTACCGGACGATCTCGTCGTCGAACACGAGCTCGCGCGCGCGCCAGTCGATCGACCTGGGGGAGCGGCTGAGCTCGAGCGCAGGCGTTCCCGCGTCCCGCGGCCGCTGCTCGGCGAGCGCTCGCGCGAGCCCGTGCGTCAGCTGCCCGATGCCGAGCCGCGGGTAGAGGAACCTCGCGTTGTAGCCGAGCTCCCGGTCGTTCAGCCCGACCGCCCCGGCGAGCACGTCCTCCAGCTTCGGTATCGGAACGAAGCGGGAGCACCAGTCGGCGGTGATCTCGCTCGGGTGCACGCCCCAGAGGCGGCTGTTGTAGGGGATCATGAAGTGGCGGCTGATCCCCTCGCCGAAGTGCGCCAGACAGAACTCCTCGAAGTTCCTTGGCTGAGGTCTGTCCTTGGCGAAGTGCGCCTCGATGAAGCCGCGGAGGCAGTCGTAGGCCACCGCGGGCGGCAGGCCGAAGGTGTTCGCCTGGAACGGATAGCGGGTGTACGTGCCGTTCGACCAGATCATCGAACGTCGCTCGATCTCGAGCGGGTCGGGGCCCAGCCAGCTCAGCGCGAGCTCCCGGGTCGCGGGGTCGCGCAGGTGGAGGAGGTGCCCTGTCCGGTCGAAGCGAAAGCCGGCGTCCTCGAGCGTGATCGCGTGGCCGCCCGGGCGCGGCAGGCGCTCGAATACCCGGTGCGGCACGCCGGCCCGTCCCAGGTGGTACGCCGCTGCCATGCCCGTCAGGCCGGCGCCGAGGATCGCGACGGGAACGCTGGAGATCGTGGGTCGGGTCATCGCTCGCGGCCCGGCCGCGGCCGCGAAGACACCATCTCCCTGGTGCGTCGTCAAGGCACGCTGCCGTCCAGGCGCTCCTCGGCTCATGCTGGATTTCCTGCCTTCGACGTAAGGCGCGCGGAGCTCCGCGCGCGCCGGCAAAGACCGCCGTTGGCGCCTCCGCCCAGAGCGACTAGGTGTGGAGAGGTCCCAGCGCGCGCCGCGCGTCCCGGGGCGTCCGAGGTGCAGATGCCGATCCCCCGCCGGAAGTCCGTTCAAGTCACCGGGAGGACCCTCTACCTGACCGAGGACCCGGCGCTCCTGAAGCAGCAGCTGGCGGGCGGCGAGCTTCGCTTCGATCCCGAGCAGCACGCGCTGATCGACAACATCTCGACCGACGAGCTCACGCCGGGCTGGGTCTGTTACTACTACGACGAGACGCTCGCCCGTTACTGCCTGGTCGGGCTGCGCGGCGGGCACATCGAGCGCGACGCCATCAAGAACGGCGGCTTCGGCGTCATCGTCAGCGGGCGCTCGAAGGGGTGCGGCAGCTCGCGCGAGACGGCGCCGTACTCGGAGCGCGAGGCGGGGATCCAGATCGTCGTCGCGCGCAGCATCGAGAAGATCTACGGCCAGAACTGCCAGAACATCGGGCTGCTCACGACGACCGATTTCTCGCTCCTCGACCGGATCGCGCGGGGCGACGAGATCCCGATCGGCGAGTTCACCCGCGGGCTCGACCCGATCAGCGCCGATGTCGTCGAGTACGGTGGCCTCTTCGCCTACAACAAGGCGCGGATGGCCGGCGAGGTCTCGCCGCCCACCCTGGCCACGCCGCCGCGGCCGATGACGCTGTGCGAGAAGATCATCGCGGCGCACGCGATCGTGGACGCCCGGGCAGGGAAGATCGGCGTCCCCGCGGTGAAGCCTGGAGACGCGCTCTTCGCCCGCATCGACGTGCGCTTCTCGCACGAGTACGTCACGCCGATGGCCGAGTCGCTCTTCCGGGCGGGCGTCGGGCCGGACGCGGTCGTGACCGAGCCGGAGAGCGTCTTCGCCTTCCGGGATCACCTGACGTTCCTCGATCGCGTGATGCCGGAGGCGCACCTCAGGCTCGGCTTGCGGGAGCAGGCGGCCTCGCTCGCGACGGTGCAGCAGGCCTTCACCGAGCGGCACGGGATCAAGCTGTACGGCGAGGTCGAGCGCGACGGCAGGACCGTGGGCTCGGAGGCCATCTGCCACAACAAGGTGATCGAGGAGCTCGCGCTGCCAGGGCAGATCGTGGCGGGGACCGACTCGCACACCTGCATGGCGGGGGCGCTCGGGTGCTTCGCGTTCGGCGTCGGCTCGACGGACATGGCGAACGCGTGGCTCACGCGCGACGTCCGCGTCGCGGTGCCGCAGTCGGTGCGCTTCAACCTGACCGGGCGGCTCGGGCCGGGGGTCACGGCGAAGGACGTGATGCTGTTCCTGCTCTCGCAGCCGTTCTGGAAGACGGGCCAGGGCATCGGCAAGGTGCTCGAGTTCGCGGGCGATGGCGTCCGCGCGATGGGGCTCGACGAGCGGGCGACGCTCACCAACATGGCGGTCGAGGCGGGCGGCTTCACGGGGATCATCGAGGCCGACGAGGAGATCGTGCGCTACCTCGTCGAGCAGCGCGGGCTCGTCGCGGAGGACGTGCGCGCGCGCATCGTGCGCGCGGATCCCGGCGCGGAGTACATGGCGACGTTCGACGTCGATCTCGCGTCGGTCGAGCCGATGGTCGCGACCCCGGGTGATCCGAGGAACGGCGTGCCGCTGCGGTCGCTCGATGAGGCCGCCGGCGGTCCGGTGAAGATCGACATCGCGTACGGAGGCTCGTGCACGGGCGGCAAGAAGGCCGACATGGACATGTACGCGTCCGTGCTGCGCCAGGCGGTCGAGCGGGGCAAGCGCGTCGCTGAAGGCGTGCACCTCTACATCCAGTTCGGATCGCAGGACATCCGCCGCTACGCCGAAGCCAAGGGCTACCTCGAGATCTTCGAGAAAGCCGGCGCCGAGCTCGTCGACCCCTCCTGCGGCGCGTGCATCAAGGCCGGTCCCGGTGTATCCGACCGCAAGGAACAGGTCACGGTCTCGGCCATCAACCGAAACTTCCCGGGGCGAAGCGGGCCCGGCCAGGTCTACCTGGCCAGTCCCCTCATCGTCGCGGCGAGCGCGATTGCGGGGAAGATCGCATTCCCGGAATCATGACGCAGAGCGCCTATCGCGGCAATACACACATAGTGGCCGCAATCGGCATCATGGAAAAACGAATGCTTTCCACGGAAGTGCACCGTACGCTAAGGTGCTCTTCTGTGGCGGATCGGGAGGAGCCCCAAGAGCGTATGACCGACAAGGACACGCTGGCGAAAAACAACGAAGCCTCGAAGACGGACAAGCGGAAGCAGAGCCTCTACTTTCCGGAGTCGATGCTGCAGGAAATCAAGGAGGAAGCGGCGCGGCTCGATCGCTCGCTTTCTTGGGTTGTGCAGCGCGCGTGGAAGCTGGCGCGGATAGACATCAAAAAGCTTCCGAGTGTCAATGACGTGGCTGACGACGAGGACAGCGGCGACTAACATCGCCGCGAGCCTCGCGTAAAGCCGCGTCGCTCGGGGATCGATGGGTCGAGAGCTTTTCGCCGCCGGGAAGGACGGTACGCGGATTTACGTCCGCTACCGGGAAGGTCCCGGCGGCAGCGGAAGCTTGGTCAGCGGGGTCGGGGCGGGCTCGGGACGCCTCACCGCGGTGCTCTGTGACGGCATCGCGTGCGACGGCTTCATCTGGAAGTACCTCTGGGACGACCTGGCCCGTACGGTCAACGTCGCCCACTGGAACTATCGCGGCCACGGTCGCAGCAGCTTGCCTGGTGATCCGCAGGCGGTCGAGCTGCGCGATCACGCCAGCGATCTGGCTGCGGTGCGCGCGTCGATCGGCGACGGCCCCGTCGTGCTCTTCGGGCACTCGATGGGCTGCCAGGTCGTCCTGGAGCACCTGCGGACCCACCGCGAGGGGGTGCGCGGGCTCGTGCTGATCTGCGGCTCGTCCGGCAGGATCACGCACCATTTCAAGGGCACGGACGTGCTCGCGCAGCTCCTGCCGCGGTTGATCGAGCAGGTCGACGCGTACCCGCACATCGCGCGCGCGATCTGGAGCCGCGTGCCCGCGCCGATGGCGCTGCGGATCGCGCTGCTCACGCGGGAGGTCGACGCGAGCGCGGTCACACCGGCGGATCTGCTGCCGTACATGCGGCACATGGTCGACATCGATTTCTCGATGTTCCTCCACATGCTGCGCAGCGCCGGCGAGCACTCGACGCTCGATCTTCTCCCGCAGATCGACGTGCCCGCGCTCGTGATCGCGGGCGATCGCGACACGTTCACCCCGCCTCGGCTCGCAGAGGAGATGGCGGCGGCGCTGCCGCGCGGAGAGCTGATGATGGTGAACGGCGGCACGCACGTCGTCCCGCTGGAGCGCAAGAAGATGGTCATCGAGCGCGTGGAGCAGTTCCTCCTGGAGCGCGTCATCGGCGGCGCGTCGCTCGGGGCGAGCGCGCGGGCGTCAGGCTCGCAGGCTGCGACGGATGACGGGCGCTCGCGGTCGCTGGCCGAGGAGGCGTCGTCGCAGCGTCTAGCCGAGGGCGGGTCCTCGCCGGACCATCCGCGCGGGCTCGCGAAGGACGGATGAGCCGGTGTGCGCGCTACCTGCGCGCCCCCGGATCGGCGCGCGGACCGCTGCGGCGCCTCGGCGGCGTGGGGGCGCCGCGCATGCTCGTCGCGGCGGCGCTGCTCGCGGTCTCGTGCGCGCGACCGTCGTCCGAGCGCAGCGACGGGTCCGTCGGCGCGATCGCTGCGCTCGTCGACGAGGAGAGCGCGCCTGCGATCGGCGCGCCCACGGCGCGCGCGCCGGCCGATGCGCGCTCGCCGGCCGATGCGCGCTCGCCGGCCGAGCAGCGCTCGCCAGCCGATGCGCGCTCGCCGGCCGAGCAGCGCTCGCCTCCCGCGTCGAGCGCCTGGGCCGCGGGGGAAGCGCGCGTCGCGCGCGCCCTCCAGCGCTCTCCCCTGCGCGCGCTGCGGCTCACGGGCAAGGTGGCTGACGGCCGGTTCGAGGCGACGCTCTCGCTGGCCGCACCCGCGGAAGGAGCGGCCCCGCGCGAGGTGAAGGTGAAGCTCGCGCCGGCGCAGAAGAAGGCCCCGCTCGCGTTCCGGCGCCCGCTCGCGTTCTACCGCATGGCCAGGGCGCTCGGCGCGCATGTCGTGCCCGCGGCAGCGGCGCGACGCATCGGCATCGGCGACCTCGCGGCGCTCCTCGGCCGAGAGCCGAACGCACGCAAGCTGCTGCGTCGCCTCGCCGTCATGAACGACGGGACGGTCGACGCGCTGGTCCTCGCGCCCGCTCCCGGTCCGCCCGGCCCGCGCTGGCTCTCGCCTCGCCGGCGGCCCGTACGCTTCGACGACGCGCCCGAGCTCGACGTGTGGGCGCGCTGGGCTCGGTCGCCGTCGCCTGTCCGCGGCGAGCGCGCGGTCATCCTCCGCGACTACCTGGAGGTGCTGGTGCTCGATTACCTGGCGGGCAACGGGCTCCGGAAGGAGATCGTCATCGACGTGCACGCGGGAGCGCTCAGCCTGGAGGCCAACGCGAGCGCCTTCCCGCTGCACGTGAAGGCGCACGAGCTCGATCGGCAGCTCGAGCGCCTCGTGGAAGCGGTGCGGTTCCCCCGGGCCCTCCGCGATGCGCTCGCGCGCTTCGGCCCCGAGGAGGCCGCCGCGGCGCTGCGCCCCGGCGGCATCGAGGAGGAACTGGTGCCGCCGCGCGCGCTCGTCGAGCTCGAGGAGCGGAGGCAAGCGCTGCTCAGCCTGATCGCGGCGAAGCTCGCCGACCGGGGAGAGGACGCCGTCCTCAGCCTCTAGCGCCCCTCGCCTCCGTCGCTTGCCCCTGCGAGGGGGCTTCCAGCGCGCCGCATCTTGATCTCCGGCGGCGGCAGGGCGATCACGTCACCCGTGATCGACGTGGAGACCCTGCAGCGCTGGACGGAGGAGATCGGCTACAGCGCCGAGCTGACGAAGCCCTCGACCCTGCGCATCCGTCCGCGCGAGGAAGGGGTCGTCGAGCTCCCTCCGTTCTACGTCCAGTGCACCGAGAACTGGGTCGTGCTCTCGATGTTCGGCGTGCTCGATCTGCTCGACGCGCGATGCGACGCCCAGGGCGGCGCTGCGATGCCGACCCTGGCCGAGGACACCGGCCAGGTGCTCGGCTTGCTCCGTCATCTGCTCGAGGCCAACCGCGACATGCGCGTCGCCAAGTTCGCCCTCGATGATCGGAACGAGATCCTGCTGTGCGCCGAGCTGCCCACCGAGTCGCTCGACCGCTCGGAGTTCGTCGACGCGGTCGAGCGGATCATCGAATACGGCACGACCTACCAGCACACGCTGCTCGGCGCCGACACCTGAGGCGCCGGGGCGCGTCGATGTCCGGTCCGCGCCGCCGCGGGGTCACTTCTGCGTGATCACCACGCGGTTGTCGTCCCGGTAGGTGATGTTGCCGGACTCGCCGCGGCAGTCCCAGCAGGTCGCCCACGCGAGCCGTCGCCGCACGTAGCCGTTGAACCCGAGCGCGAGCGGCCCCGGATCGTCCTTGAGCAGCAGCGACGACGCGATGCGGTAGCGATCTCCAGGGAGCTTCAGGAACGCGACGATGAACGCGTCGTCGTCGGCCTTTCCCGTCACGACGAGCACCTCCTCGCCCGGGACCGGGTTCCAGAGCAGCGGAGACGTCGTGAGCGTGGTGTTCGGGGGCGGGCCCGCCTCCGGCTGGCTCGCCGGAGCGCCGCTCGGGGAGAGCCGCGTCCGGCCCCGGCTGAGCACGGCGTTCGCGTCGTCGGGCTCCTTGAAGAAGGAGATCTGCCCGCCGAGGTCGCGCAGCTGCGGCACCGACGCGAGCAGCTCTGCGACCTGCTGCGGCCCGATCTCCGCGCGCCGGAACGTCTGCTGCCACTGCGGCGACGGGATCGACGCCGCGTTCGGCGCCCCGTGGCAGCACCGGAAGCCGATGTCGTCGCCCGTCACCGCCGGATCGACCGCCGCGCGGCGCGCGCACCGGTGATCCACGGCGCTCGCGCTCGCCGTGGCCCCGCGCACGGCGGCGGCCTTGGGCTGGAGGTTCTCGATCGGCGCGATGTCGCTCGCGGTCCACTCGCGCAGCGCAGCGCCCATCCCGACGACGCCGAACCCGGATGCGCACGACGCGGGCGCCTTGGCGCACGCCGGGTCCCACGCCGCGCCGCCCGCGTAGGGCGTCCCCTCGGGGCCCTTGCAGGCGCGCTCCCACTCGAGCTCGGTGCACAGCCTCCCGCCGGCCTGCTGGCAGAGCTCCGAGGCGCGCGCCCGCGTCACCCCGGTGAGCGGAGCCTGCGCAGGATCGTTCGGGTACAGGGCGCGATCGACGGTGAAGCCGCCCAGCTCGACGTCGAGCAACGCCGGCTCGAGCGTCGGATCGCGCCCCTTGTCTCCGGGCGTGCTGCCCGCGACGAGCTTTCCAGCAGGGATCTCGATCCGCGCGGGCCCGGCCGCCGCGGCGCCGGCCCGCGGCGTCGCGCTCGCGGCGGGCGACTCGTTCTCGGCCGCCTCGAGCACCTTCCCCTGGGGCGCGGGCGCCTGGGGGGCGCCTCCGTCCGCGCGCTTCTCCCCGGGCTCTCGCTGCTCGGCGCGGCTGCAGCCGGCCCCTCCGGCGATGCCGGCGGCCAGCAGGATCAGGGCAACGGCAGGCGTCCTCGTCGGCACGGTTCCTCGTGAGCGCCTCGCCTTATGTCGCAGGACCCCTCGCCCGTCAAAGTGCCCGCGCTATGCTGGCCGGGATGGGGCAGGGCGTGAGCGGCGCACCGGATCCGATGGCCTCGCAGATGGCGCAGCTCCTCGCTGGCAGCGATCTCGACGAGCTGCGCGAGGTCGTGAGGCGGTGGGTCGCCGAGGCGCCGACCGAGGGTGTGCGCCGTCACTACCAGGAGCTCGGCGGCCGCCTCGTCGACCTCAAGGCGGCGCTCGCCGAGAACCCCGTGCAACCCACGATCGCGGAGCTCGAGCAGGCGCTCACGATGATGCTCCGGCTCGCCGCGTCGAGCCCGAGGACGTGAGCCCCAGGTGATGCTCGCCGATTTCTCTCCGTGGTTCCTGCGCGCCTTCGGGCTCTGCTTCGGCCTGCTCTGGGGGAGCTTCCTCAACGTCGTCATCCATCGCGTCCCGCGCGAGCTCAGCGTCGTCCGTCCGGGCTCGTGCTGCCCGGCGTGCGGCGCGCCGATCCGCGCCTACGACAACATCCCCGTCCTCAGCTACCTGCTGCTGCGCGGCCGCGCTCGCTGCTGCGGTGCGCCCGTGTCGCCTCGGTATCCCCTGGTGGAGGCGGCGGGCGGTTTGCTCTCGCTCGCGATCATCGAGGTCATCCTCCTCCGGCTCCCCGGGACGACGCCGGCCCTCCACGCGCTCGCCACGTACACCGCCGACCTGGCGCTCGCGCTCGGGCTGCTCGCGGCGACGTTCATCGACCTCGAGCACATGTTCATCCCCGACTCGATCACCATCGGCGGCGCGGTGCTCGGCGTCGCGACCGCGTCGCTGCGGTCGATGGGCTTCGTCGACGCCCTCGTCGGCGCGGCGGTCGGCTTCGGCATCGTCTGGCTCCCGTTCGTCGTGATCTACCCGCGGATCCGCGGCGGCCGCGTCGGCATGGGCCTCGGCGACGCCAAGCTCCTCATGCTGGCGGGCGCGTGGTTCGGCTGGGGGGGCGCCCTGTTCGTCCTCGGCGCCGGCGCCATCCAGGGCTCGATCATGGCCATCGCCATGCTGCTCCTGCGCGGGAGCATCGAGGAGCCCGAGGCGGTGCGCCTCGAGCGGGAGCAGATCCGCGCCGAGCTCGCGGCCATGTCCCCCGAGGAGCGGGCCGCCGCCGAGGAAGAGCTTGCGCAAGATCCGCTCGCGGAGGAGCCTCGCGAAGGGTTCGGCCAGGCCCGCATCGCGTTCGGCCCGTTCCTCGCGCTCGCGACGCTGGAGTGCCTGCTCGTCGGCCGCGACGTCCTGGACGCGTACCTCTCCTGGATCGACGCAGGATGAACGCCGCTCTGCGCCGCGCGCTCGGGATCTCGCTCGCGTCGCTCCTCGTGCTCGCGGGCTGCGGCAGCTCGCTCCCGCTGCCTCCGACCGGCCCTCACCTGCCGAGCGAGACGACGGTGGTCGTGCCGTACCCTCCGCCGCCTGCGCGGGTCGAGATCATCTCGCCGTCCGAGCGGCCGGGCGACGTGTGGATCGACGGCGAGTGGCAGTGGCGGAGCCGCCGCTGGGCGTGGCAGCAGGGACGATGGGAGCCCGTCCCGCCGGGCGCGTACTTCGCGCCTGCCACCACCGTGCGCCGCGCAGACGGATCCCTGGTGTGGTTCGCCGGCGTGTGGCACCTCCCCGGCAAGAAGTGATCGACACCGCGTCCGAGCGATGGGAATTCACCCCGTGCCGAGGTGCCCGCCGCCCGATCGGCATCGGCGAGCCAGCTCGGCGTGCCATCCCCTGCACGGATCGATGAGCCTTGCCCCATGATGCTTGCCTGGTCGTTCGCAGCGCGCACACCCGACGAAATCGCCCGACTCCTCCGCGCCCTCGGCAAGCACCGGTACGTGCGCGAGGTCGATCATCGGCTCCACTGGTCCGTCGATCACGCCCTGGCCGAGCTGCCGGAGTTCGCGCCGCACGCGTCGGCCTTCCAGGCGCGCCTCCGGAAGGAGCGCGCGCTCGATCTCGGCTCGCGCGACCCTTCGCTGTGGCGCGAGGCGAAGACCGAGGACGTGATCGCGGCCCTCACGGCGTTCTGGACCCCGGATGACGCGGCGCTGCGCTACAGGAGCCGCCTGATCGAGGCGCTCGCGCGGACGGGCCTCCCCGAGGCCACGCACGCCCCCTTCGCGTCGGCCCCGAACGAGCCCCCGCACCCGGAGCTCGTGATGCTCGACTGGGAGCTCTACCCCGTCGACGAGCTCGACGCCGACCGGCACGCCGGCGCGCTGGCCGCCATGGAAGAGGCCGAGGAGGCGGTCAACGCGTCGGCGCCGATCTACAACGAAGGGCCCGTCGTGGCGGCGCCGGAGCTCTGCGAGGGAGCGCCCAACGGGGTGCTCGCGGACGATTTCCTCGTGTGGTCGGACGGGCCTTACAGCTACTCCGACTACGTGTTCCGCGGCGTCGCCAAGGCGGCGAAGCTCGTCGAGCCGCCGATCGGTTACCAGGATCTGTAACGGCCGCCCGCGGGCCCCGCGCGTCAGTAGGGATCGGGCTTCGGCGGCGGGACGGTGGGATCCGCCTCGGCGGGGGGCTTGACGATCTTCGGGGTCGCCGTGGCCGCGGGGGCCGGCCCTCGCTGCGCGTGGGAGAGCGTCACCTCGAGCTCGATGTCCCGATCGAACACGAGCATCCGTCGTTGCGCGGTGTGGCCTGGCGCGGAGACCTCGATCCGGTGCGCCGCGCCGTCCTTGATGAGCTTGCCGTCGAACGGGTTCGAGGGGAGCTCCACCCCGTCGACGAAGATCTTCGCGCTGGCGGGGCTCGCCTTGATCGATGCGCGGAGGAGCGACGCGTCGGTCTGCTCGCGTGGAGCGCTGCTCGCGGCGGATGGCGGGGAGGGCTCCGGCGCGGGCAGCGCGCTCTGGGCCGGCGGCGGGGCCACGCGGAGGCTCTGCTGGACCGGATCGCGCAGCTTCAGGTACAGCGTCGCGGCGCCGACCAGCGCGATGACCGCTGCGAACGCGACGAGCGGCAACCGGGAGCGCCGCGGCGCCGGCGCGGGCTGAACGGCCGTGGCCGGCTCGGTCCGCACGACGGCGTGGAGCGTCGCCTGCGGGGGGCTCGAGCGGTGGAGGGCGCGCGTGGGCGCCGACGGCGACGAGCCCGTGGTCGCGCCCTCCTCCTGCGCGGGAGGATCCGAGTCGAGCGGCTCGCGCCCTGGCAGCGACGGCAGCCTCGGCGCGCGGCCGGCGAGCCCCGCGCTCCCCGCCTCCGCGCCGTGCTCCTGCAGCTGCTTGAGCTGGCGATCGATGATCGCCCGGATCTCGGACCGCTCGCCGGTGAACAGCTCGCGCATGAGCGCGCCGAGCTGCTCGGCCGTCACCTGCTCTTCCAGGCGTTCCGTGTAGCGAGCGAGCTCCGCGCGAAAGGCGGCGGCCGTCGAATAGCGCTGGTCGGGCGAGTGCGCGAGCGCCTTGGCGCAGATGCGCGCGAGCTCGACGGGCACCTCGGGGCGCGCGGACCGCAGGTCCGGGATGTCCCGCATCAGGCGCGAGATGATCTGCGGATCCGACAGCCCACGCCAGAGGCGGCGGCCGGCGAGCATCTCCCAGAGGATGACGCCGGCCGAGAAGACGTCCGCGCGCCGATCGATCTGGGAAGAGTGCGAGAACGCCTGCTCCGGCGCCATGTACGCGACCTTGCCCTTCATCGTTCCGGTCTGCGTCTCGACGAGGCGGTGCGCGGCGAGCGCGATCCCGAAGTCGACGATCTTCACCTGCCCGTCGTAGGTGACGAAGATGTTGTGGGGGCTGATGTCGCGGTGAACGACGTTGAGCGGCGTCCCGTCGTAGTCGACGAGCTCGTGGGCGTAGTGGAGGCCGGCCAGCACCTCGCTGAGGATCCAGAACTGGATGGCGAACGGGATCGCCCGGGCTTGCTCTCGCGCGCGGGAGATCACCCGGCTCAGCGGCTGCCCGTCGAGGTACTCCATGGCGATGAAGTACTCGCCGTCCGCGAGGCCGACCTCGTTGGTCTGCACCACGTTGCGGTGGTTCAGGCGGGCGGCGAGGCGGGCCTCGTCGAGCAGCATGTCCCGGAACTCGGGCTCGTCGGCGATGTTGGGCCGGAGGCGCTTGATGACCTGCAGCTTGCTGAAGCCCGCCGGCCCCACCGCGACCGCCAGGTGCACGTCCGCCATGCCCCCGTGCCCGAGCGTCGCGATGAACCGGTATTTTCCGAAGCTCCGCGCGTGCCGATCCGAGGGCGACGCCTGCGCGTCCGGCGGCGCGTCCCGGCCGACCGTGGTCGTGGCGTCGCGATCCGGGCGCCGCACCTGGACGGTGGGCGGGGGCTCGGGCGCGGGGACGAGCCCCTGCCTGGAGACCAGGGTCCCGCCGTCGATCGCTGCCCGCACGCGCTCCGGCGGGCCCGAGGCGGCGAGCTCGTTGCTGCGGGCGGAGTCCGCCGCCCAGTCAGCCTCCTCGATCGTCCCTTTGCGCTCGCCCACCGCCGAATGGTCCTGATCCAAAGACGTGCAGTCAAGCTGACGACAGCGCGGGCCAGCGTTTGCGCGGCAGCGGGCGGAGGAGGAGCGGCTCGCCCGTGACGGCGAGCCGGCGTCCCGCCCGTAACCGCAGCGAGGACCGCCGCGCGCTCGGCCTGCTCCAGCGCGCGATCCGCCGAGCGTGCGCTCGGAGCGCCGCCGGACAGAAGCGCCCGGCGGGAACGTTTCACCCTCAGAACGCCGCGGCGTCTGCTGCTACTGTGCGGGACGCCACTCCCCCAGGCGGTCCCGGACCCCGGGCGGGTGCAGGAAAATTCGCCTGTGATTGCGCACGCTTGCCCCTGAACGAGGTAGCCCGATGCCCTGTGACTCGATACCGCGGCGCCTGCTAGGCCAGGCGAAGGCGCGTCCCGAGGCTCCTGCCCACTACGTCAAGGAGGGGGGCTTCTGGAGGATGACCAGCTTCCGGGAGTACGCGGGCGAGGCGCGGCGCGCCGGCAAGGCGCTCCTCGCGCTCGGCCTCGAGCCCGGCGCCACGGTCAGCCTCCTCGGCTTCAACCGGCCCGAGTGGGTGGTGCTCCACGTGGCTTGCATGGCGATCGGAGGCGCTCCCGCGGGCATCTACACGACGTGCTCGCCCGAGGAGGTGCGCCACGTCGTGCGCCATGCGGGGTCGCAGGTGGTGCTGGTCGAGGACAGGGCCCAGCTGGAGAAGGTGCTGAGCCAGTGGGATCGGCTGCCGCGGCTCTCGTGGGTGGTGCTGATGCGGGGCGCGGAGCCCGCGGGCGATCCGCGGATCCTGGCCTGGGATGAGTTCCTCGCGCGGGGCGACCGCGTCTCGGACGAGCTGCTCGAGCAGCGGCTCGACGCGCTCGAGCCGAATGGCCTCGCGACGCTGCTCTACACCTCCGGGACGGTGGGGCCGCCGAAGGGGGTCATGCTGAGCCATGAGAACCTCACGCGCTCGGCGGACATGGCGGCGCGCCTCATCCCGAGCTCGTCCCGGGACATCGCGCTCTCCTACCTGCCTCTTTCGCACGTCGCCGAGCAGATGTTCACGATCCACATCCCGGCCTCGGTCGGCGCGGCCGTGTACTTCGCCGAGTCGATGGCGGCGCTCGCCGACAACCTCAAGGAGGTGCGGCCTACCGCCTTCTTCGGGGTCCCGCGCGTCTGGGAGAAGCTGAGGGACGGGATCGACGCGAAGCTCTCCGGCGCGAAGGGGTTGCAGAAAATCATGCTCGATCAGGCGAGGCGCGTCGGGCTCCAGCACAGCGAGCTCCGCGCCCGAGGCGAGCAGCCGGGGCCGCTGCTCGCGCTGCAGCACCGCGCCTTCGACACGCTGGTCTACGCGAAGGTGAAGGCGGCCGTGGGGCTCGGCCGGGCGCACGCGTTCAGCAGCGGCGCGGCCCCCATCGCGAAGGAGGTCCTCGAGTTCTTCGCGTCGCTCGACATCCTGATCACCGAGGTCTACGGCCAGTCCGAGGTGACCGGCGCGACGAGCTACAACCTGCCGGGCAGGACGAAGCTCGGCTCCGTGGGGCCGTCGGTGCCAGGCATGGACGTGAAGATCGCGGACGACGGCGAGATCCTCGTGAAGGGGCCGACCGTGTTCCTCGGCTACTACAAGGATCCCGAGGCGACCGCGCAGGCCCTGGTCGACGGCTGGCTCCACTCGGGGGATCTCGGCCGATTCGACGAGGAAGGGTTCCTCCACATCACCGGGCGGAAGAAGGAGATCCTCATCACGGCCGGCGGAAAGAACATCTCGCCCAAGAACATCGAGGAGGCGCTCAAGCGCCACGACCTCATCGCCGAGGCGGTGGTCGTCGGCGATGGGCGCAAGTTCCTCACGGCCCTGCTCGTGCTGGCCCCCGACGCGGTGAAGCGCCTCTCGGCCGAGCGCGGGCTCGGCCGCGAGCTCTCGCACGCGTCGCCCGAGATCAGGGAGGCCGTGCAGCGGGCCGTCGACGAGGTGAACGGCGAGCTCGCGCAGGTCGAGACGATCAAGAAGTTCTCGATCCTGCCGCGCGGCTTCACCATCGAGGACGGCGAGCTGACGCCGACGCTCAAGATCAAGCGGCGCAATGTGAGCCAGAATTTTGCGCGCGAGATCGAGGCGATGTACGCCGAGTAATTCATGCGCAACGAGCCTGCTACAGCCGTCTCCTTCGACTTCGGCCAGACCCTGGTGGAGCTCGACACGGGGCTGCTCTCCGCCCGCCTCGCCGAGCGGGGCATCGCCGCGCCTCGGGAGCGGCTGGACGGGGCGGTGGACGAGGGCTGGCGCGCGTACAACGAGGCGATCCAGCGCGGGCTCGGCGGCCACCCGTGGAAGATCATGATGCGCCGCCTGCTCGAGGCGGGCGGCGTCGAGGCCAGCGCGCTCGACGCGGCGGTCGACTGGCTCTGGACGGAGCAGCCCCGGAAGAACCTCTGGCGCCGGCCGATCGCGGGGATGATCGACGTCGTGATCGAGCTCCGGCAGGCCGGCGTGCCGGTCGCGGTGCTGTCGAACTCGGAGGGCCGGCTCGAGGAGCTGATCGAAGAGCTCGGCTGGTCGGCGCACTTCGTGGCGGTGGCGGACTCGGGGCGGCTCGGGTTCGAGAAGCCGGGCAGGGAGATCTTCGCGTGGACGGCCGAGCGCCTCGGTGCGCCGCTCGCCGCGGTGGTCCACGTCGGCGATTCCTTCGCCGCCGACGTCGGCGGCGCCCTCGCGGCAGGGATGCGGGCCGTCTGGTTCAAGGGGGACCCGACGCGGGCTGCGGAGGTGTCCCAGGCCGAGCGGGTGGCGGTGTGCGACGGCGCGGAGGCGCTGCGCCGCGCGCTCCGGGCGTTCGGCGTCCGCCTCTAGCGCGTGCGCTGCGCCGCGCGCCGTCGTGCGGCCAGCGATCTCCATGAGCCCGTCACCTGGCGAGCGCGGCCCGCAAGCGCGGCGCTCGCGCGCGAGGTCGACGCGGGCGTCGCGCGCTCGCCCTTCCGTCCGTGAGCACGAACGTCCCGGAAGGCGCTCCGCCCCGCGCTCGTCGCGCGCGCTTCTCCGCTGGCTCTCCTCGTCCTGCTGCCCCGCGCCGGTGGGTCGGTCTCCGGATCGTGCAGCCGATGCACGTCGCGCGGTGGTTCGGGCATTGCTGGAGACCGGTTCACGATGATCGCCAACGATGCAGACATCGAACAAGAGTCCGGACGCCGGGAGCGGCGAGCGAACATTCCCGCCGCCGTCCCTCGCCTCTTCGGCGAGGTCCGCCGCGCGGACGAGCGGCTCGTCTCGCTCGTGCAAGAGCGCCCTGTCGCCACGCTCCTCGCGGTGGCCGCCGTGGGCTACCTGATCGGGCGGGTCGTTACACGGTTGAGTTGAGGAGGTCATCATGACGGCACGCGAGGTCGAGGTCGAACGGGAGCGCGACGCGCGAGAGGTGGTGAACGACGCGCTCAGCCGGCTCGACGCGGCGGAGGTCAAGCGGGCGGTCTCGGCGTTCGCGCGGGACAACCCGCACGTGGCGATCGCAGCGGCGGCTGGGCTGGGGTTCCTGCTCGGCGGGGGCCTGACGCCGCGCGTACTCAGCAGGCTCGGGTCGCTCGCGACGCGCAGCTACGTCAAGAGCGCGCTGGCCCAGGCGGTCGAGCTCGTCCTCGATGAGCAGACGCGGTCCCAGAGCCATCTCGGCTCGTCGCCGTGATCCAGCAGGCACCTGCTGCGCGTTACCTTGGTTGAAGGTGGGGTCGTTTGAACCGCCAAGGACGCCAAGATTGTTGAGGTTTTTCTCGGCGCCCTTGGCGGATTGGCGGTTTCATCACGGGCGCGTCCCGGCCGCGTCCGCACGTGGATCGCGGCTCGATCGTTGCTCGTTCGCAAGATCGCTGGGCCACGCCACGCCGGGCGCAGGGTCCTCCTTCAGGTCCTGCGGCTGCAGGTCTTGCGGATGCGGCGACCGCCGCTCTCGCTCAGCACCTCTTCAACGCTGCGGGAAACGTCGGGCAAGCACCGCACGGAGAGCAACGCGCCGCCGCCGGCGCAGCCGTCGTCGAGCCGGCGCGCCTCGTACTCGGGCAGGCGCGCGCCGAGGACGGCGCCGAGCAGGGTGCCGGCAGCGCCAGCGGCGCCCGCTCCCGCGAGGCACGCGACGATGGGCCCCGCCAGGAACGCGTCGAGCCGCGGAATGATCAGCGCGCCTCCTGCCGTGATCGCCGCGAGCGTGCCCCCGACGAGCCCTCCGATCACAGCGCCCAGGGCGGCCCCTTCGGACGCCTTGCTGTGGATCGTGAGCTCGATCTCGTCCAGACGGGAGTGCTGCCTGGGTACCATGCTGATGTCCTCGGCCGCGACGCCCAGGGCGAGGAGGCGGCCAAGTGCGCCCGCGGCTTCCGTGCGACCTGGGAAGAATGCAGTGAGCGTCCGGTAATACATCATTCGACGAGTGCCCCTGTGCCGCGGTTCGCGAGGTGTCTCGTTCAATCCATCTGCTCTCGGAAAAGCATCGCTTGTGCCGCTCCGGCTGCGCAGATGTCGCTCGGCTGCTGGAGCACATCCCGGGAAATGATGGAAGGCGCCGCTCCGCGCGTGGGCGGTGCGGCGCCTTCGCGCCCCCCTGGAGCTCGCTCAGCGGGCGCCGAGCTCGTTGGAGTACGAGCCGGTGCTCTCCTGGAGCTTCTCCTGGATCTGGTCCTGGGTCCGCTGCGCAGCGCCCAGGGCGCGCTCCTTGGCCCTCTCCGCGCGCTCGCGCAGCCGGCTCGTGCTGTCGCGCAGCCGGCGGCGAGCCTCGTCACCTGACGTCGGCGCGACCAGGACGCCAACCCCGACGCCCATGGCGACGCCGAGGCCGAGCCCGACCGACAGGGGAACGATCCAATCGAGTGAGCTCCTTCTCCTGTAGGGGAACATGTCGGCCATGTAATTGACGAGATCGTTTGCCTTCATTGTGGCTCCGTCGGTTCGTATCGCGTGGGGGCGCGTAACGCGTATCCCTCAGCGTGGATTCACGTGGCTGGAACAGTGACCGGCGGGACGTGAGGCAGCGCGCATGCCAAGGGCATATTGCGCACGGAGGGGGCAGGGCAGGGGGCTGCCCTGCCCCGAGGAGCGATCGCGGCGGAGGAGCGCCGCGGCGTTACCGGCAGAAGCCGTCGATGCAGATCTTGCCTTCGCTGCAGGGCGTCTCGGGATCGCAGTCGCCGCCGAGGTTCTCGCTCGACCCGCAGACCTGGTGCTCGCCGGAGAACGTCGCCACGGTCCTGCACTCGCTCAGCGAGGGCGGCTGGTTGTCGCAGGCGTTCGGGTTCGGCTGGTCGCACGAGATGTAGCAGCTGTGGTGCAGACAGATCGACCCCGGCGCGCAGACGTCCTGCGCTCCATCCTCGCCACACACGAAGTTGCTCGACTGATTCGGGATGCAGCCGTTCTCGACCCAGACGTCGCCCTCGGGGCAGGCGGCGCCGTCGCTCCTCGGAACACAGGCGCCGTCGACGCAGACGGCGGAGGGGCCGCCGCAGTCGTCGGTGATGACGCAGGGCTGCACAGGGCGGGAGCAGATGCCGAGGGTGGCGTCGCAACGGTAGCTGCTGGGGCAGTCCGCGTCCTCGCTGCAGGCGGGCGTGCATTTGCCCTCGACGCACTTGTCGTTGACCGGACACTGCGTCTGATCGAAGCACTGGTCCTGAGGCGCGGTGCAGATGCCGCTGACGCAGAGGTAGTCCGCGCCGAGGCGGGCGCAGTCGGCGTCGGCGCCGCACGCGGCCGGGGTCGCCGGCACGCAGGTCGCATCGGCCTCGTCGCCCTCGCAGACATAGCCGTGGATGCAGCCGAGCGGCTCGCCGCTCGGAAGGACCTGGTCGCAGCTGCCGGGCTGACACGTGCCATCCGGCGCGCAGGTCTCGCCATCGGCGCAGTCGTCCGGGTTGCCGCAGTACACGACGCCGCCGGGGGCCCCGCCGCTGCCCCCCTCCCCGGAGGAGCCGCTCGCGACGCAGGCGGCGGTGTGGTCGTCGGCGATGACGCACTCGAAGCCCCGGCTACACCCCCAGGTCGTGCAGTCGCCGATGTGGCATTTGTTGTCTTCGCCACAGGTCTCGTTGATCCAGCAGTCGGCTGGCCCGTCACAGCCGCTCGGGATGCCAGGCGTGCAGTCCTCGACGACTGCATCACAGAAGGGGCTGTCGGCGTCGTCGTCGTAGATGGGGCAACCCGCGAGGAGGGGCGCCAGCACGCTCGCGAGACCCAGCAGAGTAAGTCGCTTCATTCACCGTCTCCCGAAAGCATTCGGCCGCCCGGCGTCGAGGAGCCGCGCCCTCGCGCGTGACGGTCGCGACCGGACGAGCGTAGCAAGCGACATGCCCCACACAAGCCTGGCAAGTCGCGGCGCATTTCGGTCGATCGCGCGCTCGCCGTGAAGCCGCGTTCACGTCGGCATGTGGCCCGCGTGTGGCGCGGCGCGGCCCGGCCCCGATGTGCCGTGCCGCGCGGAGGTCACGTGGCGGCGGCCGCGACATCGGGGGGCGGGGGGACCGCAGGGGAAGGGGAACCGCAGGGGAGGGGGACCGCAGGGGACCGCGAACCCTGAACCGCGCAGGAAAGCGGAGGACGGCGCGGCGCGGCGCGACGCTTTGGGGCGCACAGGGGAACCCGTGCTACCGTTCCGCCGAGTTCCGGGCGGCTACCTCCGAACGAGGAACCCCGGCAGGCTCGCGCCTGGGGGGCCAGCCGTTCGCGAGGACACGGGGACCGGTCGAGCAGATGGATGTCACCTGCGAGCGTTGCAGCACCGAGTACGAGTTCGACGACGCGCTCGTGTCGGAGCGCGGCACGACGGTCAAGTGCACGAACTGCGGCTTCCAGTTCAAGGTCCGCCGCACCGACGGCGCGCTCCCCGAGAAGTGGGTGGTGCGCACGCTCGGCGGCCGGGAGCTCGAGTTCAAGATGCTCCGGGAGCTCCAGGCGGCGATCACCCAGGGCCAGATCACCCGCGACGACGTGATCTCGCGCGGCAACGCGAGGCCGCGGCGGCTCGGGTCGATCGCGGAGCTGGAGCCGTTCTTCAAGGGGCCGGGCAGCATCGTGATGGCCGGGACCGCGCTGGGCATCGGCGGGCCCTCGCCGTTCCCTGGTCGCTCGAGGTCGCTGACGCCTCCAGGGCTCGGCGGTCCGGCGCCGGCGCAGACCGAGGGCTCGGTCGCGATCCCGCTCCCGCGGGCGGAGAGCGACGCGGACGCCGCCCCCGAGTCCATCCACGACGCAGAGACGGTCGTCCGGGACGTGCGGGAGGTCCAGTCGGGCAGGGAGCGCCCGTCGCCGCGCCGCGGGGCGCAGACCGCGGGCTACGACTCCGAGGCCAGCGCCCCCGCGCGGGCGATGACGAAGCCGGGCGCGCTGCCCGGGGTCGTGGTGCCGCCGGAAGAGGCGCCGCCGCTGCCGGACGGGCACCCCGCGCGCCGGCAGGAGCCGCGGACCCTCCGCGGCGCGGGGGTCGCCGAGGCGCGCCAGGGCAGCATCAGGCCCGGGCCCGCGGACGCCGGCGGCGAGGGGCAGGGGCGCGCCGCAGGCGTCGTTCCGCTGCGGATGCCGAACAGCGTCCCACCGCCGCGCATCGAGCGCGCCGACAGCCCGGGAGAAGAAGCCCCCGTGGCGAGGCGCGGGGCGTCGCGCGCGGCGACCGAGGACCACGCGTCGCGGCGGGCAGCGACGTCGGGGTCGCCGACCGCACCCGCGGAGCCCGAGGGGCGTCCCTCCTATGTCGACGAGGGGGACGGCGACGCGGGGATCACGTCGCTGCCCTCGAGGAGGACGGGGATCGCGCGGTGGGTGGTCGGCCTCATCGTCGTCGGCCTCATGGTGGTGAGCGCGGCGACCCTCGGGCCGAAGTACCTCAAGCCGGCCGTCCAGGCCCGGCCTGCGGCGAGCGACGATCGCGTCTCGGCGCTGCTCGCCGAGGGCGAGAGGAGCCTGGCCGAAGGGGATCCGGAGACGGCGAGGGACAAGCTCGTCAAGGCGAGCGCGCTCGCCGAGGACGACCCGCGCGTCGCGGCGGCGCTGGCCCGGGTCGAGACGGTGAACGCGGACGTGCGGTGGCTGCGGCTGCAGCTCCTCGCCGCAGGGGACGCGGATCTGGACACGGTGCGGCACGAGCTCGACATCGCGATCGAGCGCGCCCGCAAGGCGGTCGAGCACGCGCGCCGCGTCGCGCCGGCGAACGCCGAGGTGACCCGCGCGGCGATCGATCTGCTCCGCATGCAGGGCGACCTCGCCTCCGCGCGGAAGCTCGTCGGCGCGATCTCGGCCGAGAGCGCGCAGCCGGAGAGCGCGCTGACGCTGGCCGCGCTCGATCTCGCCGAGGCTCATCCGAGCTGGGCCGCCGTCGTCGAGCGGCTCCGGACGGCGGCGAGCATCGAGCAGAGCCCCGGGCGAGCGCGGGCGCTCCTCGTCTATGCGCTCGCGAGGTCCGGCGATCCCGCGGCCGCGCGCGCCGAGAACGAGCGCCTGCTGGCGACGAGCCGGCCACACCCGCTCGCGCGCCCGCTCCGGGCCTTCATCGACCGGCTCGAAAAGGCGCAGGGCGAGCCTGGAGGCGTCACCGAGCCGGCGTCGAGCGCGCGCGCGGAGAGCCCGCAGGCGGGCGCTCCTCCGCCGAGCCCACAGGCCGCGGCGAGCGCTCCTCCCGCGAGCCCGCCGGCCGCGCCGGGGCGCCCTCGGCGCGGGCCGGAGGCGGCGCCGGACGACGGCCGCGTGCCCGACGACTACGTCGCCCCGGGCGGCACCATCGATACGAGCGATCTGCCCGGCGTGCATCCGCCGCCGACCGCCGCGCCTGGAGCGACGGCGCCGCCGATCGACACCTCGGATCTGCCTGGAATGAAGCATGAATAAGCGCCGAGCTCGAGGGGTGCGGTGGACCGGCGTCGGCGCCCTCGCCGTGGCGGCATCGATGGCTGGGTGCACCGGGAGAGAGCGGGCGGCGGCGCTGCCGGCGCCCGCCGCGGCGGGCCTCGACGAGCCGGCGGTCATCGAGATCGATCTCTCGCGCGGGCTCCCCGAGAGCGCGTCCGCGTCGCTCTTCGGCCCGCCGAGCGGCAGGACCCACGCGCAGCTCGTGCAGTCGCTGCGAGCGCTCTCCGAGTCCGCGAGCGCGAAGGGGTTCCTCGTGCGGCTCGGGAGCGCGCGCCTCGCGTTCGCGCGGGCCCACGAGATCGGCCGGATCCTCGGCGATGTCCGCGCGGCGGGGCGACCTGTCGTGTGCCACGCGGACGAGTACAACAACGCGACCATGCTGCTGGCGTCCATCGCCTGCAGCAAGCTCTGGCTCAGCCCTGCCGGGCAGGTCGACACGGTGGGGATCGCGGCGCAGCTGGTGTTCGCGAAGGGGCTCCTCGACAAGCTCAACGTGGATGTCGACTTCCTCCAGGTGGGGAAGTTCAAGGGCGCGAGCGAGCCGTTCACGCGGGAAGGGGCGAGCCCCGAGGCGCGTCGATCGCTCGAGTCCGCGCTCGTCGGGGTCCGCGAGGCGTGGCTGTCGGCCATCGTGGAGGGGCGCGGCAAGGAGGAGCTCCGGGAGGCCCTCGAGGACGGCCCGTTCGCGCCTGAAGAGGCGAAGGCGAGGGCGCTCGTGGACGAGATCGGCGATCTCGAGTCCGCGACCGAGGACGCGAAGAAGCTCGCTGGCACCGAGCGCTCCGTGCCTCGGTTCGGCGGCGCCCCGCGCGATGCGAGCTTCTCCCGGAGCCTCGTGGACGTGTTCCGCTCGGTCTCCGGGGCGAGCTCGCTGGGGACGCCGCATGTGGCGGTCGTCCCGGCGATCGGCGGCATCACCATGAGCGCCAAGGGGATGCCCATCGGCTCGTCGGACGGGATCGGCGAGCGCGAGCTCGGGCAAACGATCACGCGCCTCACCGAGGATCAGAGCGCGAAGGCGGTCGTGCTCCGGATCGACTCGCCCGGCGGCTCGGCGCTGGCCTCGGATCTGCTCTGGCAGAAGCTGATGCGGCTGCGGCAGCAGAAGCCGCTGGTCGTCTCGATCGGCGGGATGGCCGCGAGCGGCGGCTACTACCTCGCCTGCGCTGGCACCAAGATCGTCGCCGAGCGGACGAGCATCATCGGCTCGATTGGCGTCGTGGGCGGCAAGTTCGCCGTCGGGAAGGCGCTTGCGGACATCGGGATCAACGCAGAGACGGTCGCGGCCAACCCGGATCCTCAGCGGGCAGCGCGCGCCGCGTACATGTCGGCGCTCACACCCTGGGACGAGCCCACACGCGCCCGTGTGCTCGCCTCCATGGAGGCGGTTTACGATCTGTTCCTGAAGCGCATCACGGCGGGACGGAACCTCCCGTTGGAGACGATCGCGCCGTCGGCGGAGGGACGGATCTTCGGCGGGGTCGAGGCTGCAGGGCGCTCGCTCGTCGATGAGCTCGGCGGCCTGGAGCGAGCGATCGCGCTCGCGCGTGAGCTGGCGGAGCTGCCGACGGACGCGCCGGTCGAGATCGAGCAGGACGACGGCGGGCTGCTGGAGCTCCTGGCGACCGGCGACGAGGCCAACGAGGGCAGCGCTCGGGCTCCCGACCGCGCAGCGCTCAAGGAGCGCGCGCGGGAGGCGATGGCTTCCGTCCTCCTGCCGGAGTGGCTCGGCGTCGCGCCGGAGGTCGGGACCTTCGCCGCCTCCATGGCGCCTCTCCTGGCCGGAGAGAGGGCGCTCACGGTGTTACCGTTCGCGGTGACGCTCCGGTAAAGCGCGAGATTGCACCGGAAGATTGGCCTTGTACCTCGGTCGTTCTGGTAGGCTGGGCGGGTTCAGCATACCCGAAGCGGGTCGCCGAAATGAGCTCTTCACCTCCGGATCGGGCAGCATCAGCGTCGGGCGCGAGGAGGTCGCTGCATTCGCCGGAGCTGATGGATCCTGCCGGGCCCGCCTCTGCGGGGCAGCTGGTCCTCGCAGGGGCCCGGGCGATCGCGCCGGTGTCGCGCCACCGCGGCCCGCGGGCTGAAGAGGCCTACTGGCGCGCGCGGGTGGACGAGCGCCGCGCCGCCGGCGACGCGCAAGGGGAGCGCGAGGCAGCCCTCGCCCTCGCGAGGATCCTCGCCGCGCGCGGCGTCGAGCTGGACCAGGCGACGGTGCTGGCGCGCCGGGCGCTCTCGCTGGGCGACGACCCGGCGATGAGGAGCGAGCTCGCCGGCTGGCTGGCCGGGCTGGGCGAGCCAGCCCTGGCCGCCGCGGCGCTGCGCGGCCTCCGCGACGACGCGCAGCCGCCCGGCGCGACGGCGCGGATGCTGGTGAAGATCGCCGTGCTCCTCGCGCGCGCCAGCGACGTCGCGGGCGCGGTCGACGCGCTCGAAGAGGCGAGCGAGCTCGCCCCGGACGACGCGATGGCGAGCGAGCTGCTCGGCACGATCGCGGCCTGGGCGTCGGACGAGGTGTTCCCCGCGGCCGCGGCGAAGGCGTACCTGGAGGCGGCCAAGCGGCGCGAAGCCGCGCGGGAGCGGGAGGCGGCGTTCGAGGATCGCCTGCGCGCCTTCGAGATCGCGCCTCACGACGACATGGCCGCCAAGGCCATGGCGGCCGCGCTCTTCTTGCGCAGCCGGCAGGGAGCGGCCGACGAGGTGCTCCGGACGCACGCCGACGCGCTCGCGGCGCGGGCGCCTCGCGGCGAGGGCGAGGCCCCTGGCCCCTCCGCCCTGCGACGCGCGATGGAGGTGCACGGCCACCGGCTCCAGGGCGCGACGAGCGAGGGCGACTGGGCGCGCGCCGTCGGGTGCGTGCTCGACGCGGGCCTCGACGGGGCGATCGACGGCGACGCCGCCCGCGCGATCGACGAGGTGCTCGAGCAGGCGGGGCTCTACGAGCTCGTGGCCGCGCGGATCGAGCTCAGGGCGGAGCAGCGGGTCGGGGCGTCGAGGGCCGAGGCGTACGTGGCGCTCGCGCGGCTCCACGCTGGCCCGCTCGCGAGCCCCGATCGCGCCGTGGAGGCCTGGATCGAGGCCGCGGCGAGCGACTCCGGCAGCGCCGCCGCGCGCTCCGCGCTGCGCGACCACGCGGCGACGCTGCACGACATGGCGCCCCTCGTCGAGGCGCTCATCCGCATCGGCGAGGGCTCGGACGCGAGGGCGACGGAGGACGCGGCGGGGCGGATCGACGCGCTCTCGGAGCTCGCGCGCCTCGCGGAAGAGAAGATCGGCGACCCCGGCCTCGCGCGCTGGGCGCTCGAGGCGCTGAGAGACGTCGGCGGCGACCCGACGCACGCCGAGGCAGGGCTCCAGCGGATCGCCGATCGGCTCAAGGGGCAGGACGAGGCGCTCGCCGCGGCGCAGCGCGCGCTCCGCGGCGCGGACACCGCCGAGGGGCGGATCGACGCGCTCCGCCGGCTCGTCGTGATTTACCGCGGCCGCCCGAAGGAGCGCGCGGCCTACGAGGAGGCGCTCGTGGGGCTCTCGCGGGCGCTGCCGGCCGACCGCGGCTGCCTGCTGGCGCTCGATCGGCTGAGCCGGCGGACCGGGGGAGGCGCCGCGCTCGACGCCCTGCTCCGCGCGCGGCTGGCCGAGGCGACGCGGGCGTCCTCGGAGGCCGAGGGCGCGCGCTCCGCGAGGTCCGAGGCGATCCGCGCGGCCTCGCTGACGCGGGTCGAGCTGGTGCGCGTAAGGCTCCTCCTGTCGGCGATCGCCCGGCGGCAAGGCCAGGACGCCCGCGCCCTGGACGAGGTGTTGCCGCTGCTCGGCGAGGCCCCGGGGCACCGCGGCGCGGCGAGCGCCGCGCTCGTGCTGGCCACGCGGACCGGGCGCCTGCGGGAGCGCGCCGACGCGCTCGTGCAGCTCGCCGCGCCGGTCTGGCCGGCGCTGCGCGCGGTGCTGCTCTCGATCGCCGCGGCGCTCTACCACCGGACGCAGCGGGCGCGCGAGGCGGCGCCCTCGCGCGAGGTCGCGCTGCTCGCCTGCGAGGCCGATCCGTCGTCCGCGCGCGCCGTGGCCACGCTCGCCTCCATCCTCACGGCAGATCTCGCCGCCGCCGCGGAGGCCGGCGAGGCGCCTCCGTTCGAGGTCGACCGGGCGGTGGCGGCCGCGATCGAGCGCTCCATCACCACGGTGTTCCCGCGCGGCGCGCTCTGCGACGGCCTCGCGAGGGCGCTGGAGGCGCTGGGCGAGCTGCCGCTCGCGCTCGCGTGGACCCAGCGCTGGCTCGCGCTGCGGCCAGGGTGCCCCCAGGCGACCGCGGAGCTCATCCGCCGCGCCGCGGCCGCCGGCGACGCGGCCCGGCTCTCGGACGCGCTCGCGTGGATCCTGGCGCAGCCCAAGCCGCTCGGCGAGATGGCGGCGGCGCTGGCGAGCGCGCTGCACGCCCTCTACGACCTCGATCCCGAGCGCGGCACGGCGCTCGCGAGGCGCTCGCTCGACGTCTTCGGCCCGCAGAACCCGCTCTTGCGCGAGCGGCTGCTGGAGCTCGCGCGCCGGGCGGGCGACCCTCACCTCGCGGTGACCGTGCTCGAGCGGTGGCTGGCCGTCGAGATCACGGCAGCGCACGCCCCCGAGCTGATGTTCATGCTCACCGATTGCCGGCTCGACGGCGGCGATCCGGACGGGGCAGCGCAGGAGCTCGCGCGCGCAGCCGCGGTGCAGGCGGATCCTCACGAGATCCTCGCGCGGGTCCAGCGCCTCGAGTCGTCGCTGCTCGACGCGAAGGGGCTCAGCTCCGACGGCGCCATCGCGCTGGCCGAGGCGAAGGCCCGGGCGTTCACCGCGCAGGGCGCCGGCGCGGCGGCGGAGGCCGCGGCCGCGTGGCGTGAGCTCGGCAGCCTGCGCTGGGACCTGGCGGAGGATCACCGGGGCGCCGAGGAGGCGTTCTTCCGCGCGAGCGAGCTCGCGCCGAGCGGCGGCACCGAGCGTTACGCGCGGGACATGTGCGAGTTCGCGGGCGTCGACGCGGCGATCGAGGCGATCGTCGCGCGCGCCGCGGAGGCGCGGAGCGAGAGGGGAGCGCAGCCCGCCGCGGACGAGAACAGGTGGTCGGGCGACGTCGGGCCCGAGCGGCGCAGGCGCGCCAACCTGCTGATCGAGGCCGCCAACCTGGCGCACGAGCACGGCCTGCCCGAGCGCGCGCTCTCCGCGGCGGCGAGCGCGATCGAGCTCGATCCCCTCCGCGCGGACGCCGTCGCGCTGGTCGAGAAATCGGCGGACGCCGACGGCGGCGTCGTCGTCCTCGACAAGACCTACCGGCTGCTCGCCGACGCGGCCCTGGGCTGCTACGGCCGCCGCGCCGCCCATTACCGCGCGGCGCGGCAGCTGGAGAGGCGCGGCGCGTTCGAGCTCGCGCTCGCGCACGCCGTGGCCAGCTTCGAGGCGGTCCCGACCGAGGGCACCTCGTACGTGCTGCTCGCTCGGCTCGCCGAGCACGTCGGCGAGCCGTCGGACGCCGTGCGCGCGCTCGAGCGGGTGGCGACGACGGCCGATCCGGCGTCGCGCAACGCGTGGTTGAAGCGCGCCGCGGCCCTCACCGGCCGCACGGAGGAGGGCCTCCGGCTGCGCCTCGACATCCTGCTCCGCGCGTTGGTCGTACGCCCGGATGCGGCGCTCGTCGAGGACGTCGGCGCGGCCATCCGCGATCTCATCGCGTGCACGGGGCAGCCGGAGGTCGAGGCCATCCGCTTCGACCGCGCGGTCAAGGCGAGCATCGCGAAGCTCGACGGCCCCGAGGGGGCCCGCGCGGGGCTCGCGATGGCGCGCATCGCCGTCGCCGTCCTCGACTCGCCCGCGCTCGCGCTCGCCGCGATCGAGCGCGCGATGCTCGCCGACGGCGACGTCGACGAGTTCCAGACGCTCCTCGACATCGTGGGCGAGCTCGCGCGGCAGACCGAGCCGGCGTCGCACCTCGTCGCGGCGGTGTACGCCGCAGCGATGAGGCCGCACTCGAGCGTCGGTCCGGGCCTGCTCAGGTGGGCGAGCAAGCTCGCTGGCGCCCTGAACGTGCCGCCGGTCGCCGCGGCGCTGCTCGTGGAGGCCGCCCGGCGCGCGCCGGAGGACGACGCGCTCGCGTACGAGGCGGAGGGGGCCGTCGAGGCCAGCGGGGACGAGGCGCTGAAGCGCTCGCTGGACGACGCCTTGCCGGTCGCGCGGCGCCTCGAGGCGCTGCTGCACCTCGCCGACAAACACGAGCGCGAGGGCCAGCGCGCCGAGGCCACCGTCGCCCTGGAGCGGGCGCTCGCCGGCGGGCAGCTCGTGGGCGAGACGCGCAACGAGGTGGTCACCCGGCTGCGCCGGCTGTACGCGGCCGAACGTCGCAGCGCCGATCTCGAGACGCTCGTCCAGTCCGAGCTCGCGCGCATCGATCTGCCGGATGCCGTCCGCCTCGGGTTGACGCGCGAGCACGCCGGCATCCTCGCCGCCGGCGGCGATCTCCATGGCGCGGTGGAGCTCCTCATGGAGGCCGCCCAGAGGACGCCCTTCGACAAGGCGCACATCGACGAGCTCATCCGGCTCGCGCGGAGCACCGACGATCGCCAGCGGCTCTTCGACGTGCTCACGCGCCTCCAGGGCATCCTGAGCGGCGACGAGGAGCGGCTGGTCGTGCTCCGTGAGCTCGCGCCGCTGGCCCAGGAGCTCGGCGATCGCGGCGCCGCGGTGGCGCTCTACGAGGCGATCGCCCGGCTGGATCTCACCGACATGCACGCCGTCGAGGTCGTCGAGCAGGACGCGAGCGACCGCGGCGATCACGCCGCGGTCGCCGCCCTCCTCGCGCGCCGCATCGAGGCGGCCCCGCTGCCGGACACGCGGCGCGCGCTGCGGCTCCGGCGCGCCGCCCTGCTCGAGCAGCGCCTCGGCCTCCTCGACGAGGCGTGCGCCGAGCTGGAGGCCCTGCTCGCGGCGTCACCGGACGACGTGAGCGCGCTGAGGTTCCTCGCGGACATCCACGAGCGGCTCGGGACGCCGCTCCGCGCCGCCCCGCTCTGGTGCAGGCTCGGCGATCTCGCGACGACCACCGACGAGCGGGCCGAGTACAGCCTCCGCGCGTGCAGCAGCTACCTCGGCGGCGGGGACGTCGAGTCCGCGAAGGACACGCTGGAGAGCGTCGCTCGCATCGCGCCGCGCGAGGCCGTGATCGAGCTCCGCGTCGAGATCGCCCGCCGGGAGGGGGACGGCCACGCGCTCGCCGCGGCGCTCGATCAGCTCGCCAGCGCGTCGCGCGACGCCCCCGACCGGCGCGCGCAGCTGCTGGTCGAGGCGGCGCGCGCCACCTCGATGCTCGGGGACGACGCGACGGCGCTCGAGCGCGCTCGCCGCGCCGTGAAGCTCGCCCCGGAGTCGCCCGACGCCGTCCTCGAGGCGCGCCGCATCGAGTATCGCCTGCGCGGGACCGGGACGCCGCGCGACGCGCAGGCCGCGGTGGAGGAGCTCGGCCGCATCGCGCCGCGCCTGCGCCCGGCGCACGTCGACCTGCACGCGTTCCTGCTCGCCGAGACGCTCGACGTCATCCAGGGCCACGGCGCCGGTATGCGGGAGCTGACCCGGCGCCACGCCGAGGTCGGCCCGAGCACGCTGGTCGCGCTCGGCATGGCGGAGCGCCTGGCCCTGAAGCGGAACTTCTCTGCCGCCCTCCCGCTGTTCGATCGTGCGCTCGGCGGCGATCTCCAGGGGATGCGCGCGCGCGGTCGGGTCGCGCTCGCCGCCGCCGAGACCGCTCAGAACGCCGGCGATCTCGAGGCGGCCGCGCGCCTGCTCGAGGAGGCCGCGGCGGAGCCGGAGACGCGCACGCTGGCGCTGCGCCGCCAGCTGGAGCTCACGGCTGCGCGAGGTGAGCCCGAGGCCGCCCGGAAGGCGCTCGAAGAGCTCGCCGCGCAGAGCTCGGGGATCGATCGCGCGCGGGCGCTGATGCAGCTCGCGCGCCTGCACGTGTCGAGCGACCCGGATCGCGCAGCGAAGATCCTCTCGCAGGCCACGGCGCTCGCGGGCTCGGATCGCTCGCTGGGGCTGAAGATCGCCGAGCTGAACGCCGAGCTGGCCAGCGAGCGGGCGACCCTGCCTCCCGAGGACGTACCCCAGGCTGCGACGCTCCGGGCAGCCGCGGCGGAGCCGGTCCAGGCGGCACCAGAGGCGCCGCCCAGCGCTGCGTCGGCGGCGAACGGCGCCGGACCCGCGAGCAGCCGCGCGCCGTCGAGCGGGGTCGGTCCGGCGAGCAGCCGCGCGCCGTTGGGCGGGGTCGGTCCGGCGAGCAGCCGCGCGCCGTCGAGCGGGGTCGGGCCGGCGAGCAGCCGCGCGCCGTCGAGCGGGGTCGGGCCGGCGAGCAGCCGCGCGCCGTCGAGCGGCGGCGCGCCTGCCTCGAGCAACCAGCACATCGATCTCGTCGAGCTCAACGACCCGCTCGACGAGGGGTTGATCGCCGACGACCCGTCGCAATCCACCTCTCCCGCGGTGTCGGACGACGATCTGCTCGACGGGGCGGCGAGCACCGCCGCCTCGCCGGCGCCGTCACCGAGCGCCGTGTCAGGTGCCGCGGAGAGCAACGCCGCGCGCGGCGGCGCCGCGTCGGGCCGCTCCAGCGCCGGCGCGCCGCAGCCCGGGCCCCCGGTCTCCGCCCCGGCGTCGATCCAGCCGCCCTCCTCCGCGACGCGGCTCGTGGCCGCGTGGTCGCCGTCCGCGGCCGAGAGCTTCGAGGAGGCAGCGCTCTTCCGCGAGCTCGCCGCGGGCTCGTACGACGCCGGCGAGCGGCTCATCAAGAGCTTCGCTCCGCGCGACGATCGCTCCCGGGAGGCGCTGGCGGTCCGACGGATGCAGGCCCACCTGCGCCTCGGCGATCGGGGCACCCTGGAGCGCCTCCAGGCGGCCGCGATCGCCGACAAGAACATGACCTACGCCCGCGCCATCGAGCACGTGCTGCGCGCCTTCGACGGTGACGAGCCGTCCGATCGGCCCGGCGAGGGCGTCGTCACGCCGCCGCCCCTCGCCGCGCAGCGCGACGCGCCGGAGCTCGTGAGCGCGCTGCTCTTCCGCGATCTGGAATCGCCGGTCAACGAGGCGCTCGCGATCGTCTGGGAGACGGGCCTCTACCGCCGCGACGCAGGCCAGTCCGGGCTCGTCCCCTCCGAGCGGATCCAGCCGACATCGCCCACCCTCCTCGGGGAGATCTACGGCGTCATGGCCGCTCACCTTGGCCTCTTGCGCACCGCGCTCTTCCACCAGCGCGCGCCCTTGCCTGCTCCGTCGCCGCCGGAGGGGCAGGTCGTCCGGGTCAACCCGCCGGCCGTGCTGCTGCGGGGCGAGGTCCGCGAGGACACCCCCGAGCTGCGTTACCTGCTCGGCGCTCAGCTCGCTGGCGCCATGCCCGACCATGTCCTGGTGAACACCAGCTCGGAGGATGAGCTCCGCACGCTGCTCTCCGCCATCGTCGCCGCGTTCGGGCCCCTGGAGGCCACCGCGCACAGCGCCCGCGGCAATCCGGCCGTGGTGCGGCTCGAGCAGAACCTCTGGCAGCTCATCCCCCCGCGCGCAGAGCGTCGCCTCCGCGAGATCTGCGACAGCGCCGACAAGATCACCTACGAGGGGGCCGTCAAGACGACCCGCACCGCGATGCGCCGCGCTGGCCTCTTCGCCGCGGGCAACGTCGCCACGGCCGTGCGCGCGACCCTCAAGGAGCGCGGCCTGGAGCTGGCGGTCCCGCTCTCCGACCCCGAAGGGCTCGCCGCTGCCTGCGCGGCGGTCCCCGAGATCGCCGATCTCGTACGCCTCGCGACGCGGATGGAGTACGCCGAAGCGCGATGGCAGCCTGGTACGGTGCCTTCACTCCGGCGGGTCGACACGGGAAGCTCGCGCTTCCGTGCAGGCACATAGGCGCCGCGGCACCCGCTGCGCGGACGTCGGTGGCGTCATGTTCCTCGCAGACCTCGCGCCCCCGCAGCGCCGACCGGAGCCCGGTCGTATCCCGTCTCACCCGAGCTTTCCCGTGTGCATGTCCGCGCTTCGCCTGGTTGCGATGATTGCGGGGTGGCCGCATCGGCGCATCCGTCTCGACGCGACAGCGCTGTCACAGCGCCGCCGCTGGTTGCGCGGCGCCCTGTCGAGCGGATGCACGCCACACGCTGCCCGGAACGCCGTCTGTCGGTTGGCACGAACATCGCCTTCTCGTTCGGGTGTGATTTTCCCCTGCGCCTGCTCGGGTGCGGACCCGTTCGGGCTCCGCGTGTCGCTCTCCTCAGCTCGGCGGCCACCGGTCGCCGGCGTCTCCGCGGAGCCGCGGCGCTCTCCCGCCGCACCGCCACGGGGGCGGTTTCTGCTCCGCGCTGCGCGCGCTGCGTCCTTGGCGAGGAGGGCGTCGTGAGCGCGCGACACGTCGTGTGCGCCGCGCTGCTCGCCTGCCTACCGACCTCGGTGGCCTGCGGCATTCCCCTCGAAATGGCGGACTCCGCCCCCTTGAACGCCTGCGACAGGTCGGTCGAGTGCGGCCCGGGGGCGACCTGCGCCGATGTCAGCGGGCAACGCGCGTGCGTCTCGACGAGCGCGAACCTCGACGGGCTCATCCTCGAGATCCGGCCGCGCGCCTCGCCCGAGCTGGGCGCCGAGGTCTCCCATCTCCTCGCCATCGATGCAGCGAGCGGCTTCCCTCCTCAGGACCCTGGCGGGCAGGTGCATTCCGTCGATCTCACGATCCCCATGCCCGCGAGCGTGAAGGCCACGGTGCGCCTCGGCGGCTCCTATTGCGAGAACCGCACCGGCGGGCTGCCTCCCCTGACCGGCGGGCAGTTCCCTGTGAAGGTCGAGTTCCGGCGCATCGCGCCGATCCTGGGCCTGCCCACCCAGAGCTACTCGACGCTCTCGGAGCCGGACGGCATCGACGGCCAGAGATTCCAGCTCTCGATCCCCGCAGGCGACTACCACATCTCGTTGATGCCGCAGGCGCGCGCCGACTGCCTCGACGACATCCCCCCGCCGATCTTCCTGCCGAACCAGGTGGTCCCCGAGCAGTGGACGCTCGGCATCAACGCCGAGGCGCCCGCCGTGCTCCAGGGCAGCTTGCAGGTGCCTGAGGGCGTTCGCGTCGACGGGTGGAAGCTCGATCTCGTCGACCCGGTGACAGGCAGCGTCCTCTCCCAGGTAGGCCTCCTCGAACAGGCCGAGCCCGACCCGCCGGCGACCGCGACGCAGGTCGGGTTCAGCGTGAAGTTCTACTGGACCGACAAGGACAGGAGCCCGCTCATCCGGCTGCGTCCGAAGGACGGCGTGCCGAGGCCCACGGTCTACTGGGAGCTCGCTGCGCTCGCGCTCCAGGGCTCCACGGGGAACCTGGACCTGTCGCTCCTCCAGCTCGACGCGGCGGCGCGCCGCGTGGAAGGTCAGACGCTCGACGTGAACGGCAACCCGGTGCTCTCCGCCGTCCGTATCCAGAGCGCCGTCATCGACAGGGCGCCCACCGCCGCCTACAAGCTGGACACCGAGACCGACGCGAACGGCCTCTTCCGTGCCGATCTCCCGCCAGGCGAGTACGTCCTCTTCGCGCAGCCGATCAACGACACCACCAAGGCGGCCGTCAAGCAGCCGCTCAAGTTCGCCGCCGGCGACGACTGCTACTGCGGTCAGTCGGTCGTCATCCCCGAGGCCGGGACGCTGCGCGGCCGCGTCCAGGGGCCCATGGGCGAGTTGATGGACGGCGCCAGCGTGTTCGCGGTCCCTGCCCGCGGCCAGGTCACGCCCTACATCGGCCAGGTGCTGACGCCCGGGCCGCTGCTGCCCCGGCAGGCGTCCGGGGTCCTCCGTGAGGGCGCGTTCTCGATCGGCATCGACCCAGGGGAGTTCGACTTCTCGGTCCGCCCGACGCCCGGCTCCGCCTTCCCGTGGCTCGTCAGGCCGCGCCTAACGGTCTCTGCGATGGACGCCGCGGTCACCGACCTCGAGCTCGCCATCTCGTTCCCGGCCGTGCTCCAGGGCGTCGTCCGCGACGCGTCGGGCGCCCGGCTCGGCGACGCCACGGTCGTGGCCTGGCTGCCGGTCCAGGGCGCGACAGCGCCGGAGACGAGGGGCATCCAGATCGGCGAGACCCGGTCGGCGGCCGATGGCTCCTATGTACTGCCACTCCCCCCATCGATGTCCCGGTGAAGTCGGAGCGAAAAAGGGCGGTACCAGCTCAGCGCGGAGCGAGATAGGCTAACGCCCGTGGCGCAGCCGACGCGCGGTGGGACATCGGAGCCTTCAACCGAGGATGGCCTGACCCTCGCGCCTCCTCTGCGCGGCGACCTGGGCCAGCGCGCCGACGAGGAGCGCGCGACCGGGACCTCGCTTCCGTCTGCGCAGGAGCTCGCGATCGCGCTGCACGAGGTCTCCAACGCGCTCACGGTCATCGTGGGGTGCATCGAGCGCGCGCAGGGCGAGCAAGGCCCCGAGCTGGGCCGCGCGCTCGGCGTCGCCGCGTCCCGCGCCCGCGACGCTCGCCGCCTGATCCGGCGGGCCATCGGCGCCGAGGGGCGTCCGGCCGGCGACGGCGAGGTCGCGTCGAGGCCGCTGGGGGAGCCGGCGCGCCTGATCGCCGACGTCATCGACGACGCCGTGATGGGGCTCGAGCCGGAGGCGCGCCGCTCGGCGATCGCGCTCCGCGCGGTGATCGAGCCCTCGGTCGCGCGCACCGGCGTGAGCAACGGCGCTGCGGTCGTGCAGATCTTGACGAACCTCCTGCTCAACGCCGTGGCGCTGTCGCCCCGCGGCTCGTCCGTCCGTGTCGATGCCAGGCTGGAGGGCGCCGCGGTCGTCATCGGCGTCGCGGACCAGGGGCCCGGCGTCCCGCTGTCGCGCCGAGCGACGCTGCTGAGCTCCGGCGTCTCGACGCGGCCTGGCGGAGCGGGCATCGGTCTCCGCCACTCCGCAGCGCTGGCGAGCGCTGCCGGCGGCGCGCTCGCGCTCGTGCCTTCGGAGGAAGGCGCTCGCTTCGAGCTGCGCTGGCCCGTCGAGGACACGCCGCCCGCCGACGCCCCGCCCGGCGAAGCAGGAGGCGAGGAAAAGCCGCCTGTGCCGCGGAACATGACGTCGCCGCCGCAGCACGGGACGATCCTTGATGGCGTCAGGATCCTGGTGGTCGAGGACGACGACGCGGTGGTGGATCTGCTCGACACGGCGCTCACCGCGCGCGGCGCGAGCATCGTCAGCGTGCAGAGCGCGGTCGAGCTCCCGGGGGCCCTCGCCTCCGGGCCGTTCCAGGCTGCGCTGCTCGACATCTCGCCCATCCAGCAGGACATCCTCGGCACCGTCTCCGCCGTGCGCAGGGCCAACCCGGACGTGCGGCTCGTGGTCATGTCCGGCAGCGCCGGCGCCGATCCTCTCCCTGCGAACGCCGGCGTCTCCTGGGTGCGCAAGCCGTTCGAGATCCGCGAGATCGTCGAGGCGCTCGTCCGCTGAAGAGCCCGCGGGCGAGGTGCGCGCAGCGCTCCGCGCGGTGCGGGCGTGCTCCTCGGGTGCGCGCTCCGGTCGCGCGCGCAGCCGTGGCAACCGGCGATCGGTCGAGGCCGCGAGGCCGCCGCGCCGGGCTGATCAGCGCGGGCGCTGCGCCGTGTGACGACGTTGTGAGGATTAGCTTGACTTCCCCGGCCAGCTGGGTAGGTTCCGTCCCGCAACCGCACTCGCGAAGGTGGCGGAATTGGCAGACGCACTAGCTTGAGGTGCTAGCGGGTAACACCGTGGGGGTTCAAGTCCCCCCCTTCGCACTCCCTGTCTCTCTCTCGACGCCTCATTCTCCACTCCTTGTGCACACATGGCTGAGCGCATTGCCTCGGCTCGTGTGCGGTACCGGTGGCGCTGCCCTTGTGTCTTGACGGGGCCGCCCGGTTTCGGAGCGCGCGTCTGAGTCTCGACGGCTTGCCCTGGCACCGCTGAGCGCTCGTCTGCGCCCAGCTGGACGCACGGCGATGCATGCGGGCAGCACATGGCGCGTGGGGAGTGGCGCTCCGGGGGGCGTGCGACAGACCGCCTGTTCGGGGCGAATGTCACACGAGCTCGCGCCGGGGATGCACAGGAGAGCGCGCCTGGGAGCCCTCAGGGCTCCTCCGAGCGGTTGGCCGACGTGTTGTTTCGGCGGCTGCCCCCGAGGCTTCTCGCTGGCTGTCGGATCCAGGTGATCCTCGCAGACTCGCTCGAGACGGACGATGGTGCATGTCCCTATCGCACTGGCGTTGACGCCAATCGATCCATCGGTTGTGCGCGCGAGGTGTCCGCGGCAGGGGCGCTTTGAACGCGGACCCATGCTGTTCGTGGAGGGTCCACTCAGCATGTTCCAGCGTGGAGTCCGGGGTGCCACGATGACCGTGTCGTGCGCATTCCTGCTCAATCCTTCGTTCGGGCGCGCGTCGACGGCGTGCACAGGCTTGCATCGGTCGCCGAGCGGCCTGGTCGGGCTCGATCGAACGCCTTCCTTGACGCCCGTCTGGTCCTCCCCCACGCTCGCATCGGATGTTCCGCCTCCGGCGACCCCATCGTGACCGCAGCGCGATCCTTCGCTGGATCCGCGCCGCGCTCCCGGTGCTGCTCGTCGTCGGTCTCATGGCGCAGGGCCACACCCTCCAGGCGCTCGGCATGACGATCGCTTGCGAGCACCCGATGCTCGAGGCGTCGTCGGCCCATCACGAGGAGGACGCGGCGCCGGACAGCTCCCACGAGGACTGTCCGCCCAGCTGCAGCGACTGCGCTTGTGGCCGTATCCCCATGACGCTGTCCGTCGGCGCCGCGCTGCCCTACATCCTCCTGGAGGCGTACGAGATCGCCGCGTCGACGCTGCCGGAAATGCCAGGGCGCAGCCTCCCTCACCGCCTCGAACGGCCACCCCGACACCCGCGCGCCTGAGGCGCCCTCGTCAGGTGTCGCACCCGCGAGCACGGCAGCAGCGCACAGGCGTTTGAGCGCCCCTGCGCCGCGCCGCCGTGAGCTCGGCCCTCTCACGCGATCCTGACCGGGCACAACCGCGGTTCTTCGCGCGAGCGCTCCACGCGCTCGAGGGCTGTCCGTCCATGCTCCGTCCCCCCGTGCGTCGTCTGTTCGTCGCTACCTCGCTCGCCCTGTACCTCCTGTCGATCGCGCCCCCGGCGGCCCTCGCCGCAGAGCCGCCCCTCACCCGCGCCCGCGTCGCCGACCTCGCCCGCGCAGCCCCGAGCGCGCGCGTGGCCACGGCGGAGGCCGGCGTCGCCCGCGCCGCGACCTCGGCCGCTGGCGCGATTTCCCTCGAGAACCCCGTGCTGACCGGCATGGGCGGCGTTCGGCTCAACCCCGACGGGAGCAAGCCAGTGGCCGTTTCGGCGTCCCTCGCGTGGCCGATCGAGCTCGGCGGCCAGCGAGGCGAGCGCATCGCAGCCGCGAAGGCCGAGCAGCGCGCCGCCGAGATCGGCGCCGAGGACGGCCGGCGCCGCGTCCTGCTCGCCGCCCTGCTCCAGCACGCCCTCGTGCTCCGGGGCGAGCGGCAGGTGCAGCTCGCCCGCGCCCGCGTCGCGCTCGCAGAGCGCCTCCACGCCGCCGCGGAGCGCCAGCGCAAGGCAGGCGAGGTGCCGGAGGTCGATGTCGCCCTGGCGTCGCTCCAGAAAGGGCGCGACCAGGCGGCCGCGAAGGCGGCGGAAGGCACACGCGACGCCGACGAGGCGGCGCTCCTCGGCCTGCTCGGCCTCCCCTTGCGAGCAGCGCAGCAGCTGCCCCCGGTGGAGGGGCCCCTCGTGCCGCCTGACGATCCGCCGCCGCTCGCGTCGATCCTCGGCGACCTGGGACGGCGCCCCGATGTCGGGGCCGCCGAGGCTTCGGTCGACGCCGCGCGGGCCAGGGCGGAGCGCGAGCGGGCGGCCGGGTGGCCCACCGTCAACGTCGTCGCCCAGGTCGAGCGCGACGACGGCGCGAACATCGGCCTGCTCGGCCTCGCCATCCCGCTGCCGATCCTCAACGCCAACCGCGCCGGCGCCGCGACCGCCGCCGCGGAGATCGATGTCGCCCAGGCCCGCGCCGAGGCCGCGCGGACCGGCGCCGCGGGCCACATCACCCAGCTCTACGCGCGTTACAAGGCGACGAAAGAGGCCCTCCACGCGCTGACACCGACGGCCACCCTGATGGAACAGGCGGCCGCGATCTCGGCGCGAGGGTACGAGCTCGGCGAGAAAGATCTCGCGAGCGTCCTCCTGGTGCGGCGTGAGGTCATCGACGCCGAGGCGGCGCTGCTGGAGGCCGAGCACGCCCACGCGGCGGCCAAGATCGAGCTCCTGGTCGCCGCGGGGAGGGCGCCCCGATGAGCGCTCCTCCGCGGAAGATAGAGCTTTCCCCGAAGGTGATCGCCGCGATCGCCGCCGCGGCCCTGGCGCTCGTCGTCGCGGCCGTCGCCATCACGGTGCGCGTCGAGCATGGACGCCACGGGCACGATCGCGAGGCCGGCCATGAGGAGCACGACGGGCATCAGCACGGCGAGGAGGAGGGAGCGCACGGCGATGGCCACGACCGCGATCACGACCACGCGGAGAAGCACGCGCCGGACGAGCCCGGGGAAGCGCACGCCCACGGCGACAGGCTCAAGCTGTCGCCCGCGATGATCCAGAACGCCGGGCTGGAGATGCTCACCGCCGGACCGGGCAATGTCGCGGTGACGGTCACCCTCCCCGGCGAGGTCGCGCTCAACGCGGAGGCCATCGCGCACGTCACGCCCCGCGTGCCGGGGACGGCGCGAGAGGTGAAGAAGCAGCTGGGCGACGCGGTCACGCGAGGAGAGGTGCTCGCCGTGCTCGATAGCCGCGAGCTCGCCGAGCTCCAGCGCGAGCTCCTGGCGGCCAAGGAGCGCCTCTCCCTCGCCGAGGCGAGCTTCACGCGCCACGAGGCGCTCTGGAAGGAGCGCATCTCGGCCGAGAAGGAGTACCTCGCGGCCAGGCAGGCCGTCGCCGAGGCACGGATCGAGCACCGCAGCGCCGCCCAGAAGCTCAACGCCGCCGCAGGCTCGGGCGCGGGCAAGGGCAGCGGTTACGCGCTGGTCGCCCCCATCGACGGCACCATCATCGAGAAGCACATCGCCATCGGTGAGGTGCTCAAGGAAGACACCCAGGTCTTCGTGATCGCCGACCTGTCCACCATCTGGGTCAACGTCACCGTCTACGCCAAGGACCTCAGCCGCGCGCGGATCGGCCAGACGGCCTGGGTCAAGGCCGAGGGGATCGAGCAGAGCGCGCAGGGCACGCTGGCGTACCTCGGGCAGGTCGTCGATGAGCAGAGCCGCTCCGCCGTGGCCCGCGTCGTCCTCCAGAGCCCGGGCGCTGCGTGGCGCCCCGGGCTCTTCGCGACCGCCGACATCGCCGTCGAGGAGGCGGCCGCGCCCGTGGTCGTCTCCGAGGAGGCCATCCAGCGGGTCGAGGGCAAGGACGTCGTCTTCGTCGAGGAAGGCGACGCCTTCGAGGCCCGCCCCGTGAAGATCGGGCGCCGTGGCACGAGCGGGGTGGGGTTCGGGGCGCAGGGCGCCGATAGGCGACCCGGAGCCCCGAACGCCGAACCGGAGGGCGCAGGCGGGCGGCCCGCGGCCCCCGCCGTCGAACCGCCGCGCGGCGCGCCGGTCGTCGAGATCGAGGCCGGCGTCGCGGCCGGCGAGCGCTACGTCGGCAAGAACAGCTTCATCCTCAAGGCGGAGCTCGGCAAATCCGAGGCCGGACACCAGCACTGAGGAGCGCGAGGACCCCATGCTCACCTTGCTCTCGCGGCTCCTGTCCGTCTCGATCCGCCATCGCTTCCTCGTCGTCGCCATCACCCTCGCGGTCGGCGCGCTCGGGGCCTACAACTTCACCCGCCTGCCGATCGACGCGGTCCCGGACATCACCAACGTCCAGGTGCAGATCAACACGTCGGTCAAGGCGCTCTCCCCCGTGGAGGTCGAGCGCCAGATCACCTTCCCCATCGAGTGGGCCATGGGCGGGATCCCGGGCGTCCAGCAGGTGCGCTCGCTGTCCCGTTACGGGCTCTCCCAGGTGACGGTGATCTTCGAGGACGGCACCGACATCTACTGGGCGAGGCAGCTCGTGGCCGAGCGCCTGGGCGCCGCGAAGGAGAGCCTGCCGCCAGGGCTCGGCGAGCCGCAGCTGGGCCCCATCGCGACCGGCCTCGGCGAGATCTACATGTGGACCCTCGAGGCCGCGCCGGACGCCAGGCGGCCCGACGGCAAGCCGTACGATCTGACCGATCTACGCACGATCCAGGACTGGATCGTGCGGCCGCAGGTCCGGACCGTGCCTGGGGTGACGGAGGTCAACTCGATCGGCGGCCACGAGCGGCTGTACCAGGTCTCGCCGGATCCGGCGAAGCTCGTCGGCTACGGGCTCTCGTTCCGCGACGTGCTCGAGGCCCTCGCGGGCAACAACGCCAACGCGGGCGGAGGGTACATCGAGCACAAGGGCGAGCAGTACCTCGTCCGCGCCACGGGCCTCGTGCAGAGCGAGGACGACATCCGGGGCATCGTCGTCGGCAACCACCGCGAGGCGCCGATCCGGATCGAGGACGTCGCCGAGGTCAGCATCGGCCAGGAGCTCCGCACGGGGGCGGCCACCGAGGACGGAGAAGAAGCGGTCATCGGCACGGCCATCATGCTCGTCGGCGAGAACGGCCGCGCCGTCTCCAGGCGGGTGGACGACCAGATCAAGGTGGTCAACAAGTCGCTGCCCGCGGGCGTGACGGTCAAGACCGTCTACGACCGCACCTACCTCGTCGACGCCACCCTGAGCACCGTCAGGAACAGCCTTCTCGAAGGGGCGGCGCTGGTCGTCGTGGTGCTCTTCCTCCTGCTCGGCAACCTCCGGGCCGCGCTCATCGCCGCGCTCGCGATCCCGTTCTCGATGCTGATCGCCGTCACCGGCATGGTCGAGAGCAAGATCAGCGGCAACCTGATGAGCCTCGGCGCCATCGACTTCGGGCTCATCGTCGACGGCTCGGTGATCATCGTCGAGAACTGCGTGCGGCGCTTCGCCGAGGAGCAGCGCCGGCTCGGGCGCGTGCTCACCCGCGAAGAGCGGCTCGACCTCGCCTACGAGGCGTCCCAGGAGGTCCGTCAGGCGACGATCTTCGGTGAGCTCATCATCGCGATCGTCTACCTGCCCATCCTCACGCTGACCGGCATCGAGGGGAAGATGTTCCGGCCGATGGCGCAGACCGTCGTCCTGGCGCTCGCGGGGGCGACGATCCTGTCGATGACGTTCATCCCGGCGCTCGTGGCGCTGCTCCTCAAGGGCAACGTGTCGGAGAAGGAGAACCTCCTCTTTCACCACGCGAAGCGCGCCTACGGGAGGGCGCTCGCCTGGGCGCTGTCCCACAGGCCGATCGTTGTCGCGATCGCGGGCGTCGTCCTCGCCGCCTCCGGCCTGGTCGCCGCGGGGCTCGGCAGCGAGTTCGCCCCCAAGCTGAGCGAGGGGGCGCTCGCGCTCCAGCCGGCGCGCATCCCGTCGATCAGCCTCACGACGAGCGTGGCCATGCAGGCGCAGCTCGAGCGCCTCCTCAGGGAGCGGTTCCCGGACGAGATCGAGCACGTCTTCGCGAGGACCGGGACGGCCGAGGTCGCGACCGATCCGATGGGCCCGAACGTCTCCGACACCTACCTGATGCTGCGGCCGCGGAGCGCGTGGAAGAAGGCGAAGACGCAGGAGGAGCTCGCCGAGGCCATCGAGGCGGTGATCCACGAGCTGCCGGGGCAGAACTACGAGTTCAGCCAGCCGATCGAGCTCCGGTTCAATGAGCTCATCAGCGGCGTGCGGAGCGACGTCGCGGTCAAGGTCTTCGGCGACGACCTCGACGTGATGCTCGAGGAGGCCAGCAGGATCGGCGCGCTCCTCGGGGCGACGCCGGGCGCCGCCGACGTCAAGGTGGAGCAGGTCACGGGCCTGCCGGTGCTGACCATCGACGTGGATCGGCGCATGGTGGCCCGCTACGGGCTCAACGTCGCCGACGTGCAGGCGGTCGTCGAGGCAGCGATCGGGGGCGTGAGCGCCGGCGAGGTCTTCGAGGGGGACAAGCGCTTCGATCTGGTGCTCCGGCTGCCCGACTCCATCCGCCGCGACATCGGGGCCCTCGAGCGGCTCCCGATCCCGCTCCGGAGCAAGGGGGGCCACGCGACCGGACCGAGCGGCCCGACCATCGCCGCGGCGGCCGGCGCGCTCGAGCGGGCGGCGTTCGTGCCGCTCGGCGCGGTGGCGAAGATCGGCGTGGAAGAGGGCCCGAACCAGGTCAGCCGGGAGAGCGGCAAGCGCCGCGTCGTCGTCCAGTGCAACGTGCGCGGGCGCGACCTCGGCGGCTTCGTCGCCGACGCCGAGGCGCGGATCGACGCCGAGATCAAGCTCCCGCCGGGCTACTGGATGTCCTGGGGCGGCCAGTTCGAGAACATGCTCGCCGCCCAGCGGCGCCTCGCCGTGGTGGTCCCTGGGGCGCTCGGGCTGATCTTCGGCCTGCTCTTCCTCTCCGTCGGGACGCTCAGGAACGCCGCGCTGATCTTCACCGGCGTCCCGCTCGCGCTCACCGGCGGCGTCCTCGCGCTCTGGGGCCGCGGGCTCCCGCTCTCGATCTCGGCGGCCGTGGGCTTCATCGCGCTCTCGGGCGTCGCCGTGCTGAACGGGCTCGTGATGGTGACGTTCATCGAGAACCTGCGGCAGCGCGGCGAGGCGCTCGACGACGCCGTGCTCCACGGCTCGATCGGGCGGCTCCGCCCCGTGCTCATGACGGCGCTCGTCGCGGCGCTCGGCTTCGTCCCGATGGCGCTCGCCACCGGCACCGGCTCCGAGGTGCAGCGCCCGCTCGCGACGGTCGTCATCGGCGGGATCCTCTCGTCCACGACGCTCACGCTCGTCGTCCTGCCGGTCCTCTACCGGCTGACCCATCGACAGGAAAGCTCGACATGAACCGACCCTGGCTCGCCCTCGTTCTCTACGGGATCTACCTTGCGCTCGCGTTCGGATGGCGCTCGCTCAGGCAGCTCCGCGCGACGGGATCGGCGGGCTTCCGTGGCATCTCGGGGCCACCCGGGTCGCTGCCGTGGCTCGGCGGCGTGCTCTTCGTGATCGCGCTCGTCCTGGGAGCGCTGGCCCCCGTCGCGGAGCTCGCGGCCTGGATCGGGCCCCTCGCCGATCCCGGCTCGCCCCTCGTCGGCCTCGGCGCGGCCATGACGATCTCGGGGACGCTCGGCACGCTCTGGTCCCAGGGCGCGATGGGCGCGTCCTGGCGCGTCGGCGTCAGCGAGGCGGAGCGCACGGGCCTCGTCACCGGAGGCCCGTTCGCGCTGGTGCGGAACCCTGTCTTCAGCTTCATGATGCTGGCCGCGCTCGGGCTGCTGCTGATCCTCCCGAACGCGGCCGCGCTCGCCTCGCTCGTCGCGCTGGTCATCGCGATCGAGCTGCAGGTCCGCCTCGTCGAGGAGCCGTACCTCCTGCGCACCCACGGCGGCGCGTACGCGGCCTACTGCGCGAAGGTCGGCCGCTTCCTGCCCGGGATCGGCCGAGGGAGCGCGCCGCCGTCGCCCTGACGCCCCTCAGCTCGCCAGGGGCAGCGAGAAGTGGATCGTCGTCCCCTGGCCCGGGGCGCTCTCGACCGCCATGGTCCCGTGGTGCGCCTCGACGATGCCGCGCGCGATGTAGAGGCCCAGCCCCGCCCCGGTGCGCGACTCCTGCGCGGCCTTCCAGTAGCGATCGAAGAGGTGCGGCTGGTGCTCGGGAGGGATGCCCGGGCCCGTATCGGCCACCGAGAAGCGCGCGCTGTCAGCGACCCGGCAGAGCGACACGCTCACGACGCCGCCCCTCGGCGTGAACTTCAGCGCGTTGCCGAGCAGGTTCGAGAAGACCTGGAGCACGCGATCCCGGTCGGCGAGGACCTCCAGGCCCGCGTCGAGCGGCCCCTGCGTCACCCGGCAGCCCTTCGCCTCCGCGAGCGACGCGGCGGCGTCGAGCGCCTCGCGGACGAGCGTCCCGCCCCGCTCCACCCTCGGCGACACAACGAGCCGCCCCGCCTCGATGCGCGACGCGTCGAGCAGATCCTCGATGAGCCGCGTCATGCTCTGGATGCCGCGGTCCATGCGGTCGACGAGCTGGACGGCGTCGTCGTCGTCGCCGTCCTTCCGCTGGAGCAGATCGCTCCGCAGCAGCGACGCCGTGATCGCGATCGTGTTGAGCGGGTTCCGGAGATCGTGCGACACGATCGCCAGGAGGTCGTCCCGGGCGCGCGTCGCGGCCTGCGCCTCGTTGTAGAGCCGCGCGTTCTCCAGGGCGACGGACGCCGACTGCGCGAGCTGGGTCAGCAGCACCTCGTCGCTCTCCACGAAGGGGCCGTCGCGCCGATCGAGCAGCTGGATGCTCCCGATGCACTGGCCGTCCCGGCCGCGCAGCGGCGCCGCGAGGAGCGAGCGCGGGTGGAGCTCGGCCGGCGCGCGCGAGAGCACGTCGGCGCACGTCGGATCGCTCGCGATCTCGTCGCCCGTCAGCCGGACGCCGGTGCTCCTCCGCTCGATCAGGCCGAGCGCGACCTCGCGGATGCCGTCGCGGTCCTCCCGCGCGGCGTACTCCTCGGACAGCGAGATGCCCGTCAGAGGCCGCTGCTCCACGCCCCGCGCCGAGAGCCGCGAGGCCGCGACGCCCGCGTCGAGCAGCGCGCGCGCCTCGTCGGTGGTGCGCTGGATCAGCTCGTTCAGCGAGAGCGACCGGTGGATGCGCAGCGTCGCCTCGGTGAGCTGCGCGAGCTGGTTCGCGTGGCGGGCGAGCGCCCTGCGCGCCTCCTCCTCGCGGCGCTCCGCCTCGCTCAGCCGCAGGACGTGGCGCAGGCTCTGCACCAGCCGCTCGGGCGTCAGCAGGTTCTTCGGCACGTAGTCCGCCGCGCCCCGCTTCATCAGATCGACCGCGAGCGACTCGTCACCCTGCCCGGTCAGCATGATGAACGGCGCCGTGAGCTTCGCCTTGCGCGCCGCCTCGATCACCGCGAGCCCGTCGCCCCCGGGGAGGTAATAGTCGAGCAGCACGCAGTCGACCTGCTGCTCGTACAGCACCGCCAGCGCCGAATCGACGGAATCGGCCTCCCTGATCTCGGCGTCGACGCGGCCGCTCCGCAGCGCACGCAAGATCGCGATCCGATCGACCGTGTCGTCGTCGACGACGAGGAGGCGAACCGACCTCGGGCTCAAGGCATCTCCACGAGCGTCCAGTACCGGTTCAGCGCCGTCATGAGCTCGACGAAGCTCATGAACGTCACCGGCTTGAGCAGGTAGCCCGCGACGTTCAGATCGTACGCGTCCACCTTGTCCCGATCGTCGTTCGAGGTCGTCAGCACGACGACGGGCGTCGCCCGCAGCGAGACGTCGGCCCGGAGCTCGCGGAGGAACTCGATGCCGTTCATCCTGGGCATGTTCAGGTCGAGCAGGACGAGGCGCCGATCCCTGGGCACCTGGTTGCCGCGCAGCAGATCGAGCCCCTCCACGCCGTCGCCCGCCACCCAGAGCGGGTTCGTGATCTTGCCCCTCTCGAACGCCCTCCGGACGTTCATCACGTCGACGGTGTCGTCCTCGACCAGGATAATATTCAGGAATTTACCGTCCATCCTCGTCCTCGTGGAGGGGCAAAGCGGAGGCTCGTTGATAGCATCAACCAGAGGCCGCGCGCAGGGGCTACGGCGCTACGGCCAGCTACCACGCTTGCCCGCGCGGCCGACGAGGTGCGCGACCGCGGTCACCAGGCTGTTCGGCTCGATGGGCTTGGCCAGGTGCATCTGGAAGCCGGCGGCGATCGCCTGGCGGCGGTCCTCCATGCGCGTGTACGCGGTGAGCGCGAGCGCCGGTATGCCGCTCGCGGGGACGTCGGTCCCCAGGGCGCGCAGCCGCCGCATCATCGCGTAACCGTCCTCGCCCGGCATGCCGATGTCGCTCACGAGCACGTCGAACTCGCCCATGTGGAGGGCCTCGAGCGCCGCGCCTGCTGAGGCCGCTTCGCTCACCGTCGCGCCGGCGCGCACGAAGATGATGCCGAGCAGCTCGCGGGCGTCGGTCTCGTCGTCGACCACGAGGACCCGGATGCCCTCGAGCACGCGCCGCGCGGCGCCCCCCGGCGCCTCGCCGCCCCGGCGCTGCGGGGACGGCGGCGCCGCGGGCGCATCGGCGCGGATCGGCAGCCGGACCCGGAAGCGCGCGCCCTTGCCCTCTCCGTCGCTCTCGGCGTGCACGCTGCCGCCCTGCGCCTCCGCCAGGTGACGCACGATGGCGAGGCCGAGCCCGAGCCCGCCGTGGGCCCGGGTCATCCCCCCGTCCGCCTGCCGGAACCGCTCGAACAGGAACGGCAGGAAGCTCTTCGGGATGCCCTCGCCGTTATCCTCCACCTCGACCTCGAGCGTCGCCTCGACGCGCCGGGCGAGGGCCCGCACCCGGCCCCCGGACGGCGTGAACTTCACCGCGTTCGTGAGCAGGTTCCAGACGACCTGCTGGAGCCTCTCCGCGTCGCCGAGGAAGATGCCCACGTCGTCGGCGACGGAGGTGTCGACCGCGACGCCCTTCGCCAGCGCCGCCGGGCGCACCAGGTCGAGCGCCGTGGCGAGCACCTGCCGCACGTCGACCGGATCGGTCCGGAGCTGCAGCTTCCCCGCGATGATCGTCGAGGCGTCGAGGACGTCCTCGATGAGCTGCGACTGCGCCTTCGCGTTGCGCTCGATCGTGGCGAGCCCCCGCTCGAGCGACTCGGCGTCCACCTCGCCCGTCCGGAGGATCCGCGCCCAGCCCAGGATCGACTGGAGCGGCGTCCTGAGCTCGTGCGACACCGTCGCGAGGAACTCGTCCTTGAGCCGGTTCAGCTGCTCGGCGTGCTGGCGCGCGCGCTGCTCCTGATCGAGGAGCTGGGCGCGCTCGGCGTCGGTGCGCTTCTGCTCCGTGATGTCGTGGAACGAGAGGCCGACGCCGTCGCCCAGCGCCACGGCGATGGCGCGGAACGTCCGCGGAGCGCCCTCGTGCGCGCAGAAGAGCTCGACCCGGGCGGGCTCCCCGGTCTCCACGACGCGCGCGCACGCGTCGAACGCGCTCGCGAGCGCGCTGCCAGGGACCTCGATCAAGAGCCGCTTGCCCTCCAGATCCTTGCCCCGGCCCCCGACGATCGGCCCCGTGGCCGGGTTCACGTAGACCCACTCGAAGTCGGAGATCGCCCCGGACGCATCTCGCACGCTGCGCAGCATCATGAACCCGTCGGGCGACGCCTCCTGCACGGTGCGGAACCTCGCCTCGCTCGCCCGCAGCGCCTGCTCGATCGACTTCCGCTCCGTGATGTCCGTCGCCGTGCAGGTGATGCCGATGATCTCGCCCGTGTCATCGGCCAGCGGCTCGATCGAGACGTCGATGTGCTGGGTGCGCCCGCCGGCGCGCACCGCGATCTCGCGCCGCTGGCCGACGCCGCTGGCGAGCACGTCGCGCTTCGTCCGATCGAGCGACCTCGCGGCCTCCGGGTCCTCCAGCACCTCCCCGTCGGTCTTCCCGAGCACCTCGCGCTCGGACTTGCCGAACGAGTTGTGCATCCACGTGTAGCGCAGGTCCCGGTCCTGGGTGAACACCATGACCGGCGACCCCCGGAGCGCCTTGCGGAAGCGCTCCTCGTTCACGCGGAGCGCCTGCTCCGCGCGCAGGCGCTGGGCCACGCTCTGCTGGAGCTCGAGCGCGAGCCGCTCCGCCTTCCGGCGCGCGCCGATCTGCTCGGTCACGTCGAACGCCGTCACCATGACGCCCTCGACGGCGCCGCTCACGTCGTGCACCGGCTTGCACAGGACGTTGTACAGCCGCTCGACCGTCTCGCCGGTCCAGTGCGTGAGCCGCACCGGGATCTCGCTCGCCACGCTCGGCTCGCCGCTCGCCAGGACGGCCTCGAGCTGCGCGTGCAGCGGCTGCCCGCGCAGCTCCGGGACCGCCTCGACGAGCGGCTTGCCGAGGAGATCGTCGCGGCCGACCATGCGGCAGAAGAGCGGGTTCGCGAGCTCGAACACGAGCGCGGCGCCCTTGAGGAAGCAGATCGGCGCGGGCGCCTGCGCGAGCAGCGAGCCGCTCCTGCCTCGCTCGATCTCGGTGCGCCTGCGCTCGGTCTCGATCGCCTCCAGCTGGAGTCGTGTGTGCTCGCTTACCGCCTGGGCGATGCCCGCGTCCACGCGCTCGGAGAGCGCCTCGATCTCCCGCAGATCCGGCGTGATCCCCGCCTCCTCCAGCTCGCGGAGGATGGATTGCCGGAGGACGCCGTACTCGCGGACCATCACGCCCAGGTCGAGCCCGTTCTCCCAGCGCATCTCGCCGTGCTCGCGCGCGGCCTCCTTGCTGCCGGCCGTCGATGCGCGTTGCTCCAGGCTGGCGGCCACCTCGTCGAGGAAGCTCGGCAGCGAGTTGATGATGAGCGGCTTCGGCATGTTGCGCACCGCCGCGCTTCGCTTGCGCAGCTCGCCCACGAACCGCTCGATGATGGCCTCGCGGCGGGTCCTGATGAGCGTGGAGAGCGGGATCGTCATGATCGGATCGTTCGCGTCGGGAGCCCGACCTCGGCAGACGTCGCCGTCAGGGGGCCTCGGCAGCGAGCGCCGAGCGACGGTGGGCGATCGGCGGCGCGGGTGGCATCGGCAAGCACGGTATCTTCGGAGAGCTGAGCGAGCGCCACAAGACGCACTGCCAGCGCGGCTCACCCGGCCTCGGACGGCCGGCCGCCGCCCTCCTGGGACAGCCGCGGCCGGCTCTCCGTCGGCGTCGATCTCGACACCGGCCTTGAGCTGAGCCTGACTTCCACCTCGCCAGCACAAGCCCAGGCGCGAGCAAGCGTTGTGCCGAGATCGGCCAGCCGATGAACGAGATGATGCGCGGTGCGCGACGTCACGAGTGAGGCAATTTGTCGCAGTTACCCCGCCCGCCCGTGTCGTGCGGCGGCATCTGCAGCGAGCCGCCGGGGCGTCCGGGCGCTCCGCGATCCGGGGAACTCGCGATGTCGCGGCACGTCGGCTGCAATGACGTAGCGACGTAACGACGCAACGACGTAACCGCTGCAATCGCTGCAACAACGCAGCATCGAAGCGCTGGAACACCGATTCACCCAGTGATTCACCCGATGAGGAGGTTATCATGCTCAGTTGGAGTGTCGCGTTCTTCGTCGTGGCGATCATCGCCGCGATCCTCGGCTTCGGCGGCCTCGCGGCGAGCGCCGCCTCGGTGGCGAAGCTGCTCTTCGTCATCTTCCTCGTCCTGGCGGTCGTCTCCCTCGCGCTCGGCCGACGCGCCCCGACCTGACGCCATGCCGATCGCACGTGCTCGGAGGCCACGATCGGGGCGACATGCCTCGTCGGGCCGAGCGGTATCCATGCTTCCGCATGGCACGTCTGTCGCAATACCCGCGGATCGACCCATCTATCGCGCCATGAGGCCCATCCCGGGCGGCGTCGATAAGGCGTCCGTGCCGCGCCGGGCGCTCGCCCGGACGCGAGGTCGCGCGTCGACCGCAGACCAGAGGAGATCATCATGTTGACCGTCCGAACATTCCTGCCTATCGCCATCGTCATGAGCGCCGTCGTGGGCTGCGAGTCCCCCACGGCGGACGCGCAAACCAAGGCCGAGCGCGCGCAGCGCGAGGCGCAGCAGAAGGCGGCGGAGGTCGCCACCGAGCTCGACAAGAAGGTCGCCGAGATCGACCAGAAGGCCGAGCGGGCCACCGACGACGCGCTCCGCGAGGCCGCGGAGAAGCTCAACAACGCCGCCGCCAAGGCCCAGGAGAAGACCGCGGAGGCCGAGGCGGAGCTGGTGAAGGCGCGCGCGGACGTGCGCGCGTCCACGTCGCGCAGGATCGAGGACCTCGAGAAGGATGCCGTCGAGCTCCGCGAAAAGGCCGAGAAGAAGCTGCCCAAGGACGAGGTCGGCAGGCTGATGAAGGACGTGGAGGACAAGTCGGAGGCCGTCCGCAGGAGCCTGCGCGACCTCGACGCGGCGACCGGCGAGACCCTCGACCAGGTGAAACAAGGCGTCTACCAGCGTGTGGAGGAGCTGGATCGCGCGATCCAGGCGGTGAAGCGGCGCGTTTGATGCAAGCTCGCTCGCCTGGGCCCAGCAAAGCTCGACACGAGGAGGACATGATGGCGAACCAGAAGGCGACTCAGCAGACCCCATCGGCGGACATCGAGGGAGAGGGCAACCGCACGGCCGATCGGCGTTACCGAGAAGGGGTGGAGAAGTCGGTGAAGGCCGGCAAGATCAAGGAGCACGCCGAGGAGGCCGCCCGCGCGCTCGACGGACCCGAGGGCGACGAGCTGCGCGAAGCCGAGGAAGCGGCGCGGCGAGGTCAACCCAACTGAACCGGGTGAGCATCGATGATCCGCGAGCTCCGATGCAAAGCCTGTGGCCGCCGGTACGTCTTCGTATCGACGGCGGCCACGCCCTGCCGGGCCTGCGGCTCGGCCCTCGACGAGGTGGAGCTCGAGCGCGGCGTTTACGAGCTCGTCACGAACGACGCGCGGAGCCCCGCCTCGACCGCTCCGTCGAGCCCGGCGGACCCCATGGTCCCCGAGGATCTCGGCTACGGCGAGTCCCATGGATACGGACCCGCGCACGGCGGCCCGACGGGCCCCGGCGACGCGCCCGCGACCGACCCCTGATCCACCCGAGCTCACCCTGCGCTTCGCGCGCAGGGCGCCGCGGGCGCCATCGCAGAGCGCCTGTGGCGGCCGCTGGAGAGCGGTGGGCGAACGACGGGACGCCGGAGAGCGCTGGTCAAATTGGAACAGGGAGACGGGGAGGCAAGGAGGGAAAACTCAGCAAATCTCCCTGTCTCCCCGTCTCCCTGTGATCCTTCTCGGGCAACGTTGACCACCACCCGCCGGAGGGAGGGCGCTGGCCGTCAGGCCGCCCTCGCTGTGCGGAGCGGGGCGTGGCTCGAGGCGTGGGGGCGGCGGGAGTGGGCGATGAGCGCCTCGAAGAGCTCCAGCATCTGCCGGCCGAGGCGCTCGTTCGTGTCCTCGGTCAGCTCCGCCTCGATCCTCGGCAAGAGGTCCCGCTCCTCCTCCTCGGCGTGGTGCGTGACGAGCTCCCTCAGGGTGGCGAGCCTGGCCCTGAAGCTCGGGTCCTCCGGCGCCGTGCCGACGACGCGGCGGATCTCGAACCGCGTGACCGTATGCTCTTCGCAGGCTCCGCCGACGAGGTCCGGCTCGACGGCGAGCAGCTCCGGGAAGAGGACCACCTGCTCGGCGAGCATGTGGGCGAGGAGGTGCTTGGTCAGCTCGTCCGTCGCTCCCCGGACATCGCCTGTGGTCGAGAGGGCCAGATCGAACAGCCTCTCGGCTTCGCGGTGTTGCCCCTTCAAGAGCTGTGTCGCCTTCATGCATTCTCCTCTCAAGGACCGGACGTCAGGTTGTTGTTCATCGAGGTGGCTGGGCTGCCGTTCATCGAGGGGGAAAGGAGCTCGTCGCGCTCGCTCGCTAGCGACCAGCTCACGCAGCGGCCTCGGCCGAGGGCCCGCGGCGACGCGCCGAGCCTTCAGCGGGGTGACATCGCGCCATCGCGCAGCGCGCGCAGCGTCAGCGGCAAGGCCCGCGAGCGCGCGAGCCCCCCTCCCGCCCCCTCTTCTGCATGAGGCGCACTCAAGCAATCACCGTGCCGATTGGGGTTTATTCCGGATGCGAAGAGACGCTGTACGCCGGACAGGGAATATCGATGTGGAATTTCGCCTCTCGCCATGGCTCCCGGAGCGCGGGCGAACTCGGCTGTTGCCGGCAGGCGGCGCCGTCTGGCTGTTCTGGCTGTTGCCGGCAGGCGGCGCCGTCTGATCGAGAGAGGCGCCGGGCGTCCGCGGGGGACCGCGGCGATGCCTCGGTGGCGGCCCCTCGCCCGCGTCGCCCGGCGAGGCGCGACACGCGCCGCGACGAGGCGCGCTGCCGGCCCGCGCCGATCCGTGGAGGAACGGCGGGTCGGTGAGCCCCCTACCGGCCGTGGCGCTTCGGGCGCGACGGCGCTGGCTGGCCCCCGTCGGCGGCGGACCGCTCGGCCGCTGCGCGCGGCCGGTGCCATCCAGGATGGGGCAAGAACGCGCACCTGTGGCGAAACGTCACGTTGGAAGGACGCCGGCGAGGAGCGGACTGGGCTTGATGGCGCGAACTCTCCGTGGCACGTTCCCTGCAACTGCAGGCAGCGGTCGACCTTTAGAAGAGCTGCCGGGGAAGGACACGCGATGAGCGGCAGGATACTCGTCGTCGATGACGACGAAGCGACGTGCGATCTGGTCGAAGCCCTCCTCAAGAGGCAGGAGTTCTCCGTCGCGGCGCGCACTTCGGCCAAGAGCGCGCTCGAGCTGGTGAGCGATGACGATTTTGACGTCGTGTTGACCGACGTCGGCATGAGCGAGATGAGCGGCCTGGAGCTCTGCGAGCGCATCCTCGGCGCGCGCCCCGACATGCTCGTCATCGTCATGACGGCGCTCGGGAGCATGGAGACCGCCATCTCCTCCATGCGCGCCGGGGCGTTCGACTTCGTCACGAAGCCGCTCGACGCGAACCTCCTCGGCCTGACGGTCTCGCGCGCCGTCCAGCATCGGCGCCTCCGCTCGGAGGTGAAGCGCCTGCGCGAGGCGGCCCACGACGTCCAGCAGACCAAGGGCCTCGTCGGGCGCAGCCCTGCGATGAAGCGCGTCTACGATCTGATCGGGCGCGTCGCGCGGAGCGACGCCTCGGTCCTCGTGCACGGCGAGACGGGCACCGGCAAGGAGCTCATCGCGCGGGCGATCCACGAGGCCAGCGGCCGGTCCGGCCCCTTCGTGGCGGTCAACTGCGCCGCGGTGCCTCAGGCGCTCCTCGAGAGCGAGCTCTTCGGCCACGCGCGCGGCGCCTTCACCGACGCCAAGACCCAGCGCACCGGCCTGTTCCTGGAGGCCAGCGGCGGCACCATCTTCCTCGACGAGATCGGCGAGATGCCGCTCGAGGTCCAGCCGAAGCTGCTCCGCGCGCTGCAGGAGCGCAAGGTGCGGCCGGTGGGCTCGAACGCCGAGATCCCCTTCGACGCCCGCATCGTGACGGCGACGAACCGCGACCTCGAGACCGAGGTGTACGAGAAGCGGTTCCGCGAGGACCTCTACTACCGGGTCAACGTCGTGAAGATCGACCTGCCGCCCCTGCGCGAGCGCGGCACCGACGTGCTCCACCTCGCGATGCACTTCCTCGAGAAGTTCTCGTCCCGCAGCAGCAAGGGCGTGCTCTCGCTCTCGACCGCGGCCGCGGAGAAGCTCACGGCGTACAACTGGCCGGGCAACGTGCGCGAGCTCGAGAACAGCATCGAGCGCGCGGTGGCGCTGGCCCGCTTCGAGCAAATCACGGTCGAGGACCTGCCGGACAAGGTCCAGGCCTACCGGCCCGACCGCTTCGTCGTCGCCGTCGATGAGCCGGCGGAGATCATGACGATGGACGAGCTCGAGAAGCGCTACATCAAGCGCGTGCTCGCGCTCGTCGGCGGCAACAAATCGCGCGCCGCCCAGATGCTCGGGTTCGACCGGCGGACGCTCTACCGCAAGCTGGAGCGCTACGGGGAGCAGGACGGCTCGGGCGGGGACGAGGGCCCAGACAAGGCGGCCTCTTCGCCGGGCTCGGCGAGCTCCTCGTTGAGCTGAGGCGGGGCGCGAGGCGAGGCGAGGCGAGGCGAGGCGTAACGAATGAGCGAAAAGGCGCTGTCCGACTCGATTTACAGGCTGTTCGCGCGCGCGGGGCACGACGTGCGTGGGCCCGCCGGGGTGGTGGCCACGGCGCTCAACGAGCTGGAGAGCGTCCTCGGGGGCGAGGCCACCGCCCAGAACGCGGCGTACTTCACCATGGCGAGGCGGGGCGTGCGCCGCCTGCTGCGCCTCGCCGACCGCTACACCGCCGCGTCCGAGCTGTCGCGGCAGCTCGACGCCCCGGCGCAGCCGCTCGACCTCGAGGCGCTCGTCCAGAAGGCCGTCGCGGAGGCGTCGTTCGTCTACGGGCGGCGCGACGTCACGGTGACGCTCGACCTCGCCCCTGTGCGCGGCTTCGCGCACGCCGCGTCGATGACCGCGGCGCTCTCGGACGCGCTCATGCTCGCCCTGAACGTCGCCCGCGCGCGGGTCGTCGTGGCGCTCGCGGCCCATGGGGATCGCGCGCGGGTGGTGATGACGAGCGACTCGAGCGCGGCCTCGGTGGAAAAGCTCTTCGAGGCGGCGCTCGCGCCGGACGCGGATCCGCTCGCCGACGGCGGGCTGCCCGTCCGGGTGATCGACGGCGTGCTCAAGGCGCACGGCGGCGAGGCGCGGGCCGACCGCGTCGGCGCGGAGACGCAGATCACCCTGGAGTGGCCGCTGAACGCGGCCGACCGCAAGGCGGGGGCCTGATGAGCGCGGAGCTGCCGCAGGTGCTGGTGCTCGACGACGACGACGACACGGCGGCGCTGCTCGGCATGGCGCTCCGCCGCCGCGGCTTCCGCGTGCTCGTGGCGCGCTCGTGCGAGGAAGGGCGCTCGATGCTCGCCGCGAGCGCGGTCGACGCCCTGGTGACGGACGTGTCGCTCCCCGACGGCAGCGGCGTCGAGCTGGTCGCGTCGCTCGCGGACAGGCCACGGGCGGTGATCGTCGTGAGCGGATTCGGCGGGGATGACGATCGTGAGAAGAGCCGGGCGGCCGGCGCTCACGCGCACATGGTCAAGCCCATCGACGTGGCCCGGCTCGTGGCCACGCTCAACGAGCTGCTCGGGCGGCCCAGCTGAGCGGGCGGCCGGCGATCCCGCGCCGCGCGCTGGCCACGCCGGCGCGCGGAGCAGGGCGGCCGCGGGCTCGCCTCACTTGTCGACCGACGCGTAGAACGAGACGCCCCGCCGGTTCTCGTCGAGGCGGAGCGGGTGCTGCAGCGCCGGCAGCGCGCGCTGGGCGCAGTCGAGGCGCTCGCAGGTCCGGCACGTGACGCCGACGGGCACGGCCGCGCCGATGTTGTCCAGGTCGATCCCGTCGGCATAGACGAGCTCGCGGGCATAGCGGACGTCGCAGCCCATGCCGATCGACTGCACCGTGTGGGGGACGTGGTAGCCGCCGCGATCGCTGCGCACGGTGCGCGCGATGCAGAAGTAGACGGCGCCGTCGGGCATCTGCGAGAGCTGGATCCGGATCATGCCGGGCGTCATCAGGGCGGCGTGGACGTTCCAGCGGGGACACGCGCCGCTGAACCGCGCGAACCGTATGCCGGAGCCGCTGAAGCGCTTCGAGATGTTGCCCGCGATGTCGATGCGGACCATGTGCATCGGCACCCCCTCGGCGCCCGGGCGGCGGAGCGTCGTCAGCCGGTGACACACCTGCTCGAAGCTCGTGCCGAACCGGTGCGCGAGGAGCTCGATGTCGTAGCGCTCGGCGCGCGCCGCCTCCAGGAACGGCTGGTACGGCATGAGGATCGCGGCGGCGAAGTAGTTGGCCAGCGCGACGCGGGCGAGCGCACGGGACTCCGGGGTCGTGAGGTTCTCGTCGCGCAGGATGCGGTCGATGGCCGTCGATTGCGTCAAGAGGCCGAGCTGGTGCGCGAGCTGGAACCTGCGGCTCCGGGGCGGCAGCACCTCGGAGATGCTCAGCACGCGCCTGTCGGGGTCGTATCGCCGCATCGCCTGGCGCTCGTCCGCGACCCGGACGATGCGCACCTCGATGCCGCGCGTCGCGTGGAGGTACCGGACGAGGCCGCGGTAGACGTCGTCCGCGTCGAGCTCCGCCTCGCGCCAGAGCGCCTCGGCGCCTTCCTCGAGCTCCGCGAAATGGTTCATCCGGCGCTGGATGAGATCGCTGACCTCCTCGGACGGTAGCCGCGAGTTGTCGACCGCGACGAACCCGTCCCCCGCCAGCCGCTCTCCCAGCGTATCCAGCGATTCGCGCGTCGTCGCGTAGGTCCGGTAGAGCGTGAGCACCGCGCGCGCGACGTTCGGGGACGCCGCGACGAGCTCGCGCAGATCCGCGTTCGTCAGCCCGTGGCTCTCGAAGATGGGATCGCCGAAGACCTCGTGGAGATCGGCCGTGAGCCGGACGTCCTCTTCCGACGCGAAGTTCTGGAGGTCGAGCTGGAATATCTGGGCGAGCCGGATGAGCAGCGGCGCAGTCAGCGGACGCCGGTTGTTCTCTATCAAGTTCAGATAGCTCGCCGAGACACCGAGGCGCTCCGCCAGATCGACCTGCGTCATGTGCTCGCGACGCCGGAGCGCGCGGACCTTGGCTCCGAGAAGAGGTGCATCGGCCATGGGGACCCTCCCGACGTGACCAGGACAACCTGGATGAAATGTAGGCGCAGCTCGCCTGGTGGAAATTTACAATAGTTTACACGTTAACACGCTGTAAAGCCCTTTCGTCTACATCGTTATCCGCCTGCATTTCAGAGCGAAGTTGACGCTGAAACCTCGTCGACAAACATAGGTTGCTTGTAACGACGCGCAGCGTTGCAGGAGATGTGGATGAGCCAGAATCATGAGACCGCAAGCGTCCGCTTGCTCGCTCCTCGGGTCGGGGGCGACGAGTCCGTCCTCACGCCAGAGGCCCTTCGCTTCCTCTCCGGTCTTGGGCGCAAGTTCGCTGACCGGGTACCCGCCCTGCTCGCCCGGCGGCGCGCCGTGCAAGAGCGGCTGGACGCGGGCGAGCGGTTCGATTTTCTCCCCGAGACGCGGGATGTGCGCGGGGGCGACTGGACGGTGGCGCCGCTGCCCGAGGACCTCCTCGACCGGCGCGTGGAGATCACGGGCCCGGTCGATCCCAAGATGATCATCAATGCGCTGAACTCGGGCGCGAGCGTGTTCATGGCCGATTTCGAGGACGCCACGTCGCCCACGTGGAAGAACCTCATCGAGGGGCAAGCGGCGCTGAGGCTCGCGGCGCGGCGCGAGCTCCGTTACGAGGACCCGGCGACCGGCAAGCGTTACGCCCTCGGAGAGAGGGTGGCGACCCTGCTCGTGCGCCCGCGCGGGTGGCACCTCCCCGAGAAGCACGTCGAGCTCGACGGCAAGCCGCTGCCAGGCGGGCTCTTCGATTTCGGACTCTATTTCTTTCACAACGCGCGTGAGCTCGTCCGCCGCGGTACCGGGCCTTACTTCTATCTGCCGAAGATGGAGAGTCACCTGGAGGCGCGCCTCTGGAACGACGTCTTCGTGTTCGCGCAAGAGGCGCTGGGCCTCCCCATCGGCACGATCAAGGCCACGGTCCTCATCGAGACGCTGCCCGCGGCGTTCGAGATGGACGAGATCCTCCACGAGCTCCGGCAGCACTCGGCCGGCCTCAACTGCGGTCGCTGGGACTACATCTTCAGCTTCATCAAGAAGCTCCGGAACGACCCCGCCTGCGTGATGCCGGACCGCTCGCAGGTGACGATGGAGCAGCATTTCCTGCGCTCGTACACGCAGCTGCTCGTGAAGACGTGCCACCGCCGCGGCGTCCACGCGATGGGCGGCATGGCGGCGCAGATCCCGATCAAGAGCGACCCCGAGGCGAACCGCGCGGCGCTCGACAAGGTGCGCGCCGACAAGCTGCGCGAGGTGAAGGACGGGCACGACGGCACCTGGGTCGCGCACCCGGGGCTCGTGCCGCTCGCGCGCGAGGTGTTCGACGCGCACATGCCCGCTGCGAACCAGATCGAGCGGAAGCGCGAGGACGTCCGCGTCTCGGCGGCCGACCTGCTGCGCGTCCCGGAGGGCGCGCGCACCGAGGCCGGCCTGCGCCATAACATCCGGGTCGGCGTCCAGTACCTCGAGGCGTGGATCAGCGGCCTCGGCTGCGTCCCGCTCTACAACCTGATGGAGGACGCGGCCACCGCGGAGATCTCCCGGACCCAGGTCTGGCAATGGATCCGCCACGGGGCGACGCTCGACGACGGCCTGCCGCTCACCGTGGAGCGCTTCCGCGCGGCGGTGGACAGCGAGATGGCCGCGCTCCGCGGCGCGCTCGGCCCGGCGCGCTTCGACGGCGGCCGCTTCGCCGAGGCGCGCGCGCTGTTCGAGCGGCTGTCGATCGGAGAGACCTTCGAGGAGTTCCTCACGCTGCCTGCTTACGAGCTCTTGATCTCCAGCGCCGGAGAGCGGCGCTCGTGACGCCCGGCGCGCTTCATTTGACGTCGACACAGCGGCCGCTGCCGCCCCCAACCCCAACGCATTAGGAGCCCAGTCATGTCCGCTGCTTTCCCGCTGAACACGCCGATCTCCGCCGACTCCCTGCACGCGCCGCCGAGCGACACCGTCCCGGGCCGGTGGAGCGGCGTCGTCCGGCCGTACTCCGAGGCGGACGTCGCGCGCCTCCGCGGCACCGTCCGTATCGACTACACGCTCGCGACCCTCGGCGCCAAGCGGCTCTGGAACCTCATGCACTCCGAGCCCTACGTGGCGGCGCTCGGCGCCCTCACCGGCAACCAGGCGATGCAGCAGGTCCGGGCCGGGCTCAAGGCCATCTACCTGAGCGGGTGGCAGGTGGCGGCCGACAACAACGAGGCCGGGACCATGTACCCCGACCAGAGCCTGTATCCGGCGAACAGCGTCCCGACGCTCGTGCGCCGCATCAACCAGGCGCTCCTCCGCGCCGACCAGATCGAGAACGCCGAGGGCAAGGCGGGGCGCTACTGGCTCGCGCCCATCATGGCCGACGCGGAGGCGGGCTTCGGCGGGCCGCTCAACGCGTTCGAGCTGATGAAGGCCATGATCGAGGCGGGCGCGTCGGGCGTTCACTTCGAGGATCAGCTCGCCTCCGAGAAGAAGTGCGGGCACATGGGCGGCAAGGTCCTCGTCCCGACCAGCCAGTTCATCCGCACCCTGATCGCGGCCCGCCTCGCCAGCGACGTCATGGGCGTACCGACCGTCCTCGTGGCCCGCACGGACGCCGACAGCGCCAAGCTGATCACGTCCGACGTCGACCCGCGCGACAAGCCGTTCGTCACCGGCGAGCGCACGCCCGAGGGCTTCTTCGTGCTGAAGGGCGGCCTCGAGGCGGCCATCGCGCGCGGGCTCGCGTACGCGCCCTACGCGGACCTCGTCTGGTGCGAGACCTCGACGCCGGACCTCGATCAGGCGAAGCGCTTCGCGGAGGGGATCCACAAGCAGTTCCCGGGCAAGCTGCTCGCCTACAACTGCTCGCCTTCGTTCAACTGGAAGAAGCACCTCGACGACGCGACGATCGCCCGGTTCCAGCGCGAGCTCGGCGCGATGGGGTACAAGTTCCAGTTCGTGACCCTCGCCGGGTTCCACTCGCTGAACCACAGCATGTTCGAGCTCGCCCGCCAGTACCAGCGCCGGGGGATGGCGGCGTACTCCGAGCTCCAGCAGGCCGAGTTCGCCGGCGAGCAGTTCGGCTACAGCGCGACCCGCCACCAGCGCGAGGTCGGGACGGGCTATTTCGACGAGGTCGCCCAGGTGATCTCGGGCGGCGCTGCGTCCACGCTGGCCCTCCACGAGTCCACCGAGGCCGCCCAGTTCTGAGCGCCCGCGCGGGCGTGCGCCGTCCGTCGCGCACGCCCGCGCCTGTCCGCCGCGGCGCCGCCCGCCGCCGGCCTCCCGCCGTCTGAGCAGGTGCGGCTCGGCTACGCCGGGTTCATCACCTGTCGCGACGTGGTGAGAGACGAGGCCACAGGAGAGGTCGTCGAGCTCCGCTGCACGTACGATCGCCCCACGAAGCGCGGTGACGCGCCCGACGGCCGCAAGCCGAAGGGAGCGTCGCACTGGGTTCCGGCCGCCCATGCGCTCACCGCCGAGGTCCGGCTCCACGACCGGCTCTTCGCGGCCGAGCGGCCCGACGCGGTCGAAGAGGGAAGGGATTTCCTGGAGAGCTTGAGTCCCGGTTTGCTGGTTGCCCTGAGCCGAGAAGGCCAGACGCCTCATCGAACCACGTGGGATACCTGGCGATGACGCGGTGATCCTGGCCGACGACGACGGCCTCCTCCGGCCCTTCGAGGAGACGGCCGCCGTGCACGACAACCCCCGGGGCGCCGCCAACTGGGTCATCCACTCGCTCGCCCGCGAGCTGAAGGACAGGAAGACAGGCGACCTCCCCGTCTCGGGCGCGCAGCTCGGCGAGCCCCTGGCGCTGATCGATGACGGGACGATTCCGGGAAGATTGCAAGAGATGTCCTCGCTGAGATAATGCAGCAGGGCGGTAGTCCGAAGGCGATCGTCGCGCAGCGAGGGCTCCGGCAGGTCGCCCTGGAGCGCGTCGTCGACCCGATCATCGCCGGCCATCCAGGCGAGGCTTCCCGCTTCCGCGCGGCGAATTCGAAGCGGATCGGGCTCTTCGTCGGTCAGGTCATGAAGGCTTCCGGCGGCAAGGCGAACCCCGACCTGGTCAATACGCTGCTGGCCAGGAAGCTGGCGTAAATCTCCCACCCACGCGCTGTTTCGCTTCCCCCCCGACGCGGGGTGCGCCCGAGTGCTGCGCTCTGCGTTATCCCACTCCCGGCACCTGACTAGGTGATGCGTGTCGTGGCGGTGTGCAGAAACATGTCCAGAAAAATGTCCATAAAATAATTGAACTTGATAGCTGGAGTGGTGTAGATCTGATTGGTACTATGGAATCTGCACGCCAGTTCGCTCTCCTCGCTTGCGTGGCTGTGTCGTTCTCGCAGGTCGCTTGTGTAGCGTCTGCCGAGCTCGATGGGGATGATGAGGGGGTGGCGGAGGTCCAGCAGGAGGTCACGATTCACAACGCGATGACGGCCAACGCGATGACCGCCAACGCGATGACGGCCAACGCGTTGGTCGCCAACGCGATGACGGCCAACGCGATGACGGCCAACGCGTTGGTCGCCAACGCGCTGACAAGGGAAGCGCTCCGTGATCCAGAGTCGAGGGAGCTCCTCAGCTTCATTGTGAGCTGCGCTCTCCCCGAGGATGCCCGTCTCAACGTCAAGATTGATGGGGTCTCCTACAGCTTCGAGGGCGATCTCGGCCTCGCGCCCGAGTGGGGCTCGAAGCACGGCTCGTGCGATGAAGACTGCCAGGAGTGGGTCTCCGCGTGCCTGCTCGCGCGCGTGAACTACCGGGGCGAGCACGTCATGATCTCGCTCCGCGGAAAGCACGAAGCGCTCTCGTCCACGAAGCGGGAGCGGGCGAGCTACGACATCCCGGAGGCGACCTACTTCGGCAACGTCTTCCAGAAGCCGCAGCGCCGCTTCGCCTGCCTCGCGCCGGGCAAGAGGCAGATCCCGCGCGTCTGCGGGCCCTCGATCGACGACTGCCCGATCGATGTCGTGGGCGAATGTGAGGATGTGTGCGATGGGCCGAGATCGGACGGCAGCTTCTTGAACTGCCGCGATCGTGAGCCGCTCGACCTTCCGTGCGGCCCCCGCGTCTTTCCGCGCGGCACCGACCGCTACAAGGCTTCGGTCTCCGTCTTCCTCGAGTAGCATCGAGCCGTGTGGATTCCGGCGTAGTCCTCGCGAGCCGCTTCGTCGTCGAGCAGCAGGTCGCAGCAGGGGGGATGGGGACGGTCTATCGCGCGCACGACCGCCTCGACGCGCGCCCGGTCGCCATCAAGGTCCTGCACAGCCGCGAAGCATTCGACGTCGAGCGGTTCGAGCGCGAGTCGCAGATCCTCGCTGAGCTGAGCCACCCGGGGATCGTGCGGTACGTCGCGCACGGGCGAACCAGCGCCGGGGACCACTACCTCGCCATGGAGTGGCTGGAGGGCGAGGACCTGGCGGCGTGCCTCGCGCGTCGGCAGCTCGCGCTCGCCGAGAGCCTCGCGGTGCTGCGCAGGACGGCGGACGCGCTCGCCTTCGCGCACTCGCGCGGGATCATCCACCGCGACGTCAAGCCGAGCAACATCTTCCTCGTCGCCGGTGACGTCGGCCAGCTCAAGCTCGTCGACTTCGGGATCGCGCGCCCCGACGGGGAGTCGCGGCGGCTCACCTACACGGGCGGCATCCTCGGGACGCCGGGGTACATCGCGCCCGAGCAGATCGAGGGCGGGGGCGCGCTCGACGCGCGGGCGGACGTGTTCTCGCTCGCGTGCGTCTACTACGAGTGCGTCGCGGGCCGCCCGGCCTTCGAGGGGGCGCACGTCATGGCGGCGCTCGCCAAGCTCCTGTTCCAGCAGACGCCCCGGCTGCGCGACGTCCGCGCGGACGTCCCGGAGCCGCTGGAGCGCCTCATGGACCGGATGATGGCGAAGAACCCCGAGGATCGGCCGCGCGACTGCGGCGACGTCGGGGTCGAGCTCGCGCACATCGCGGAGGTGCTCGACGCTTGGGCCTCGCCGCGGCCCGCCACGCTGGCCTCCCCGCGCGACGCGACCATGCGCTCGGCGCGGCCCGATGGCTTCCTCACGCGCAGCGAGCAGCGGCTCGTGTCCCTCGTGCTCGCCGGCGAGCCGGACGACGTGCAGATGAGCGTCGCGGCGGCCGGCGGCGTGCCCAGCGCATCGGACGTCTCGAGCGTGCTGCAGGAGCTCTCGAGCGAGGGCCCGGGCTCCGCGGTGCCGCGCTCGGAGGTGCGGGCGGCGGTGGAGCCCTACGGCGCCCACATCACGGAGATCTCGCGAGGTTCGCTCATCGCGATCCTCGCCGGCGCCGGGAGCGCCGTGGACCGGGCCGAGCGGGCGGCGCGGTGCGCGCTCGCGCTGCGCGCGCGGTTCCCCGGCATCCCGCTCGCCGTCGCCACGGGGCGCGGGGTGTCGTCGGCGAAGCTCATCGAGGGCGACGTCATCGACCGGGGGGTGCGCGCCCTGCGGGCCGCGCACGCGGGGGCGGTCCGGCTCGACGACGTGACGGCCAGCGTGGTCGGCGGCCGGCTCAAGGTGGAGACCGACGAGAACGGGCCGTTCCTTGCGACCGAGACGGCGGCCGACGAGAGCGTCCCCGTGCTCCTCGGCAAGCCGAGCGTCTGGGTCGGCCGCATCCGTGAGCTGTCCATGCTGGAGGGCGTGTTCTCCGGGTGCGTCAGCGAGTCGCTGGCGAGCGCGGTGCTCGTGATCGGCGCGGCGGGGTCCGGGAAGTCGAGGCTCCGCCTGGAGTTCCTCACCCGGGCGCGGCGCCAGTTCGGGTCGGTGGAGATCCTCTCCGGGCGGGCCGAGTCGATGGCCGCGGGGTCCCCGTTCGGCCTCATCGCCGACGCGATCCACAAGACGGCGGGGATGCGCGAGGGCGAGCCCGTGGAGGCCCGGCGGCGCAAGCTGACGCGCCGGCTAGGGCGCCACCTGAGCGGCGAGGCGCTGAGCCGGATCGCGGCCTTCCTGGGCGAGCTCTCGCGGACGCCGTTCCCCGACGGCGAGACGAGCGGGCTGCGCGCGGCGCGCGACAACGCGATGCTCATGGCCGACGCGACGCGCGCGGCGTGGGAGGACTGGCTCGCCGCCGAGTGCGCGGCGCAGCCGGTGCTGCTCGTGCTCGAGGACCTGCACTTCGGCGATCCGGCGACCGTGCGCCTCATCGACCAGACGCTCCGGAACCTCCGGGACCTGCCGCTCATGCTGCTCGCGCTGGCCCGGCCCGAGGTGAGCAAGCAGTTCCCCGGGCTGTGGACCGACCGGGAGGTGCAGACGATCAAGCTCGGGCCGCTGCCCGCCAAGGCGAGCGAGCGCATGGTGCGGAGCGCGCTCGGCGAAGACACGCCCGCGGAGACGGTGGCCCGGGTCGTGGACCGGGCCGACGGCAACCCGTTCTACCTGGAGGAGCTCATCCGCGCGGTCGCGACGGGCAAGGGGGACGTGCTGCCCGACTCGGTGCTGGGCACGGTCGAGGCGCGGCTCGACGCCGAGGGGCACGAGGCGAAGCGCGTGCTGCGGGCCGCGAGCATCTTCGGCGACCGCTTCTCGAAGCTCGCGGTGGCGGCGCTGCTCGGCGGCGCGACGCGCGTGAAGGAGACGGAGACGTGGCTCGACGCGCTCGCGGCGCGGGAGCTCATCGCCCCGGTCTCGACGCCGGGGTGGCTCATCCCGACGGACTACGTGTTCCGCCACGCGATCGTGCGCGAGGCCGCGTACGCGATGCTCACGGAGCCGGACCGCGCCCTCGGCCACAAGCTGGCCGGCGAGTGGCTCGAGCGCAGCGGGCACACCGACGCGATGGCGCTCGCGGAGCACTTCCGTCGCGGCGGCGAGCCGGCGCGCGCGGTGCGGTGGTACCGGAGGGCCGCGGAGCAGGCGCTCGAGGCGAACGATCTGGCGAGCGCGCTCGCGCGCGCCGAGATGGGCGTCCAGTGCGGGGCGGCCGACGAGGAGCTCGGACGGCTGCGGCTCGTGGAGGCCGAGATCGGCCTGTGGCAGGGAGAGGTGGTGCTCGCCGCGCAGCGCGGCACCGAGGCGGCGAGCCTCGTCCGGACCGGCAGCTCGCCGTGGTTCCGCGCCATCGGGCAGGTGATCATCGCGGAGGGGAAGCTCGGTCACTTCGATCGCGTCGAGGCGTGGGCGACGCGGGCGGCCGAGGCGGCGGGCGCGATCAGCGCGCGGATCATGTGCCTGTGCGACGCCGCGACGTTCCTGAGCTTCGGCGGCCGCTACGCGGCGGCCGACGCGCTGATCCAGATGCTCGAGGCGGTCGCGAGCGAGCCCGCCGGGCTCGAGCCGCAGGCGGCGGGGCTCTACCAGCAGGCGCGTGCGGTCCGGGCGCAGACGAGGGGCGACACCGGGGCCGCGCTGAGCGGGTTCACGGCGGCGAGCGCGGCGTTCGAGCAGGCCGGCGACCGCCGGAACGCCTGCGCGGCGCGCTCGAACCTGGGCTTCTTGTACGGTGAGCTCGGCGACTTCGAGGTGGCCGAGTCGGAGCTCCGGACGGCGCTCGCCGCGGCGCAGCGCATGGGCCTCGACGACCTGGAGACGGCTGCGCTCCAGAACCTCGGCTACGTCATCGCCCACCTGGGGCAGCTCGAGGAGGCGAAGCTCCTCGAGCAGCGCGCCGCCGCGACGTTCCAGCAGCAGGGCGACCGGCGCATGGAGGGCGTGACGCTGACGTACATGGCGAAGATCATGCTCCTGTCGGGCGATCCCGTGGCCGCCGAGCGCGAGGCGCGCGCCGCGGTCGAGGCGCTGGTGGTGGCGCCTCCGCTCCGCGCCGCCGCCGTGGCGGTGCTCTCGCGCGCGCTGCTCGCGCAGGGCCGCCCGGAAGAGGCGCTGCCGGCCGCGCGCGAGGCGTTCGTGCAGCTCGAGGAGGCGGGCTCGCTCGAGGAGGGCGAGTCGCTCGTGCGGCTCGCCTACGCCGAGGCGCTCGCGGCGGCGGGCGCCGCGCGCGAGGCGGCGGAGGCGCTCGCCGTCGCGCGACAGCACCTGCTCGACCGCGCGGCGAAGATCAGCGACGCGGCCTGGCGGGAGCGGTTCTTGACGTGCGTACCCGACAACGCGAAGACCCTCGCGCTCGCCGCCGCCGAGTAACATTTCACGGGGCGGCGGCGCGGCTTGCCTACGCCGGCTGCGTCGGCTGATCCAGGGCGGCCTCCGCCGCTTCACGCTCGGCGATGGCGGCGGCGTGGCGGCGCAGCCGGTCGCCCATCACGTTCGGGATGCGCTCCGCGGCCTCGAGCGCGGCCGAGAGCGCGCGGCGCGCGGCGGCGAGCCGGCCGCGGCGCAGCGCGGTCACCGCGCGGATCTCGAGGACCTCGATGTGCTCCTGGCCCACGGAGCTCTGCGCCGAGCGGTCCACGAGCGCGTCCCACGCTGCGTCGTCCGCGGCGCCCCTGTCCTGCGTGGCCAGATCGATCATGGCGCAGAGCACCGCCTCCGAGGGGACCATCAGCGCGTCGGCCTGGCCCTCCGCGCTGGCTCGCTCCTGCATCTCGCGCATCTGCTCGAACAGCGCGCGCGCCTCGGCCTGCTCGCCGCAAAAGAAGAGGAACCGGGCCTTGAGGAGCAAGGCGACGGGCCGGCACATCCCGCAGAACCGGTGCCGCTCGATCTCGAGCGCGCGATCGATGTGCGGCCCCGCCGCCGCGAGGTCGTCCATGAGGTAGAGGTACTCGCCGAGGTTGTACTCGCCGACCCGCTCCAGCGCGCCCTGGCCGAGGTCGCGCGCGAGCGCGAGCACCCGCTCGAGGTCGGCGATCATCCGGGCCTTGTCGCCGCGGCACGCCCAGAGGAGCGCGCGGTTGTTCGTCACGACGCAGAGGTGCAGCGTGTCGTGGTGCGCCTCGCAGAGCGCGATCGCGCGGCCGAGCGCGTCCTCGGCGTCGTCGAGCCGGCCGAGCCCCTGGAGGACGAAGCCGAGCATGAGCAGCGAGATGACGAGCGTCTCGTACCCGTCGTCGCCGAGCGAGGCGGCAGACTCCGCCGCGCGCTCGAGCGCGGCGGCCGCCTCTTCCTCCCGGCTGAAGCGGTGGAGCGTGCGCCCGGCGCCGAGCGCGAGGCGCGCGGTGAGCGCCGACGACAGCGTGATCTCGTCGGCGAGCACGCCCGCCTCCTCGACGCGCTCCTCGGAGCTCTTGAACTCGTCCATCCAGTCGAGCGCCGTGGCCTCGTCGAGCAGGATGTCGATCTGCGCCGGGATGTCGCCGCGCGCCCGCGCGATGGCCCGCGCGCTGGCGAAATCGGCGAGCGCGTCGTGGTAGCGGCCCAGTCGGTAGCGCATGAGGCCGCGGCCCCGGTGCGCGGCCGCGCGGTCGGGGCGCACCCCGCCCGGCGCGCGGCGGCTGGGCGGGCCTCCGCCCGGGGCCGTCGGCTCGATCGGCTGCTCCAGGGCGCGGGTGTAGAGCGTCTCCGCGTCGAGGTAGGCGTGCCGGGCGCGCGCGCGCTCCGCCAGGGTGAGGTAGGCGATCTCCGCGATCTCGCCGAGGCCCGCCTGGGCGGCGTGGTACGCGAACGGGATGAGGCGCGCGTCCTTGAGGTGCGGCGCGTCGCGCTCGCCGGCCTCGTCGCTCGCGGCGTCGCGGTGCAGCTTGAAGGCCGCGAGGTGGACGCGCCGGCGGAGCGGCTCGGGCGCGCCGCGGGCCACCGCCTCGCGGACCAGCGCGTGGCGGAAGCCGATGCGGCCCCGCCGGTCCTGGACGAGGAGGCCCGCGGCGATCAGGCGCTTCACGGCGACCGCGGCGTCGAGCGGCAGGTCGTCGGCCTCGCCGTGCTCGTCGAGCCGGTGGAGCACGCCGGCCACCTCGGCGACCGCGATGTCGGGGCCGAGCAGCGCGATGAGCCGCGCGTGCGCCTGCAGCGCGGGCGGGAGCGCGTCGATCTCGCCGAGGGCCAGCCAGTCGAGGAGCGGCATGTCGGGGAGCCGATCGAGCTCGTCGGTGGCGAGGTACCACGCGTCGCCCCGCGGGTGCCGGCGCACGACGCCCCCCCGCTTGAGGCCGCGCACGAGCTCGATGAGGAGGAGCGGGACGCCCTGCGCGCGCTCGACGAGGTGCGCGACCGCGGGCTCGGGCACGTCCTCCGCGGGCAGGAGCAGCCGCCGGCACAGGGCGATCGCGCTCTCGCGGTCGAGCGCCTCGAGCCGGTAGGTCTCGCGGCGCGCGGCGCGCTCGCCGAAGGAGGGGCGCGCGCTCTCGAAGCTCGGCCGCCCGAACGCGCAGATGAAGAGCGGCGCCTGCGCCTCGGCGAGCGCCGCGTACTCGAGCGCGGCGAGCGCCGCGTCGTCGGCCACGTGCGCGTCGTCGAGCACCACGAAGAGCGGCGTCCGGCGCGATCGCCGGCGGAGGGCCTCGCCGGCGGCCACGGAGAGCGCGGCGCGGAGCGCGCCGGGCGCCGCGGAGAGCGCGCGGAGCTCCGGGTAGCGCTCCTCGGCGAGCGGGTCGTCGCTGATCCAGCCGAGCGCGAGCGCCACGGCGGCCCCGAGCCGCGCCTGCTGCGCGCCCGCGAGGCGGCGCCGGAGGAGCGCGCTGCCGCCGTCCGCCGGAGGGGACGACGGCAGCGCGAGCGCCCGCTGCAGGATCTCCCGGACGACGCGATCGGCCCCGCCCGCGACCGGCTCGCCGGTCCGGAGCTCGATCACCTCGGCGCGCCCCTCGAGCGCGCGCAGCCGCTGCGCGAGCGCGCCGGCGAGGCGGCTCTTGCCGTGGCCGGCCACGCCGATGACGCTGGCGATGGTGGGCGTCGCGGTCGCCACGGCGTCGCGCGCGCCCGCGACCAGCGCGTCGAGCACGTCGCTCCGGCCGAACAGCGGCTGGGAGCTCGAGTCGAACGCGGTGTCGGCGTCGGGCTGGGCGGCGGCCAGCCCGGGCCGGGCGGAGGTCGGTCCTGGCGGGGGGAGGCCGTCGCCCTGGGCCTGGGAGGCGTCGTCGCCGAGCGCCGCCGCGGCCGCCGGCGACAGGGTGAGGCCCAGAGGGCCGCCCGCCGCGAGCCGGTCCGCCCGGCGGAAGAGCGGGCTCAGGAACCGCCGCGTGCCGTCGGGCCGCGGCTGGACGGACACGGTCGCGAGGTCGAGCAGCCCGCGGGAGAGGACGCGCTGCTGCTCGAGCTCTCGGCCGGCGTGCACCGCGCGGCGCAGCGGGCTCGCGCCGTCCGCGTGTTCGAAGACGGCGACGAAGCGGCCGGCCGCGGCGTGGGCGAGCTCGCCGCCCAGCGCGCTGAGCCTCCGCTGGAGGGCCACGACGTCGAGCTCGGCCTCGAAGAAGAGGAGCGCGACGGCGCGCCGCTCGACGCTGCGGGCGCTCGGCGGCGGCGGATCGGTGGTGGGGCCCCTGAGGCGCGAGGGGCGGCGCTCCTGGCCGCGCTCGAAGCTCTCCAGGGCGGCGATGAGCGCCGCGGCGCTCGCGAAGCGCTGGCCCCTGTCCTTGGCGAGGCACCGGAGCACGATCTCCTCGAGCGAGCGCGAGATCGGCGCGATCTGGGAGGGCCGCGGGGGGCGGCGGCTGAGGTGGTCCTGCCGCACCAGGGCGGGAGGTCCCCAGAAGGGCGGCTTGCCGGTGAGCAGCTCGAACAGCACGGCGCCGAGGGCGTACACGTCCGCGCGCGCGTCGACGTCGTCGCGGCCGTCGCACTGCTCGGGGGCCATGTACTCGGCGGTGCCGGGCGCGTCGCTGTCGGCGGTGATGCGGGGCGACGGCTCGCGGTGCCCCGCGGCGAGGCCGAGATCGATGATGGTGGCGCGGCGCCCGCCGTCCCCGGCGCGCGCGGCGAGCGGCGCGCCGGAGACGAAGATGTTCTCCGGCTTGACGTCGCGGTGCACGTAGCCGCGCGCGTGGATCGCCTCGAGGGCCCGGAGCGCGGAGCGCGCGAGGGCGCACGCCTCGCGCGCCGGCATCGGCCCGGCGACCCCGCGCGCCACGAGGCGGTCGGCGAGCGTGGGGCCGTCGAGGTACTCCATGACGAAGTACGGCGCGCCCGAGGCGAGCTGGCCGCACCCGTAGACGGCGGGCACGTGGGGCGGCCCGACGTCGTAGAGGGCCCGCATCTCCTTGACGAGGCGCGCGCTCGCGTCCGGCTGGTCGGCGCGCGCGACCTTGATCGCCACGGTCGGCCCGCCCTCCTCGGGCTCGGCCGCGAACACGGCCCCGAACCCGCCTGCGCCGGCGAGCCGGACGCCCCGGTAGCCTTCGATGCTGGGCGGAGCGGCCGCGCTGAGCCAGCTGCCGCTGGACTCGTCCGCGCCGCCGGGCGCGCCGGGCTCCGGGCTGGCCTGCCGCACAACGGGCCCGTGCTCCGGACACCCCGGATCCGCGTGCGCGACGCGCCTGCCGCACTCCTTGCACCGCGCGGCGGGCGCCCCGGAGCGAGCCGCGCTTCCGCCTCGACGAGCATCGGGCAACATGGGGGCCTCATGGCAGGAACGTCGTAATCACCGCGGGCCACGACTCGCCCCGATCGTCGGTGCAGCTCGGGCGATAGCCGTCGGCCGCGCCGAGCGCGTCACACGCGAGATCGCATGAGCCCACGATGTGAATGTTCGGGCATTCTCGGACGCCCCCTCCGGGCTCGGGGAGCCCCGCGGCGCAGTCCCTGCTGAGGGCCCGAGAGCTCTCCACGTTGGATTCGTTGTAGCAGGCATAGAGGCGGGGCGGGGTTGCGAACAGATCGCCCCAGAACGCGCCTTCCTCCATCGGATACGACTCGACCTCGCTCGCGTCCGGGTGCCTGAGGGCGAGGTGCGCCGCGCGCGACGAGATCATCACGGAGACGCCGGCCCGGTTGGCGCGCGACGCCACGCAGGCCGAGACCCACTGCTCCCGGGACTCGCTCAGCGGCGCGATGGCCCAGCTCGCCGCGAGCCCGAGGTAACCCGGGTAGACCTCCTCGCGCAGCTCGCCGCGCTCGTCGCGCCACGAGAACCTGAACGATTGCGACGGGGTCAGCGCGCAGCCGACGATGTATTGAAGGAGCTGCCTGGACATCGCGCCGAGCTCCCCTGGGCGGGTGATGGCGGCGCGGACCGCCGCCGAGACGGCGTTCGAGGCGAGTCTGTTCGGGGCGAGCGCAATCGGGTCGAGGGCGTTCGGGTTGAGGGCGTTCGGGTTGAGGGCGTTCGGGTTCAGCGCGTTGTGATTCACGAGCGCACTTGAGACCTCGTCGACCGACCCCCACTCCGCGGGAAATCCGTCGCTGCCACCGCAGCACGGCAATGAAGCCAACAGAAATGTGTGTGCCCACAGAGCTCGGATTCGCCTCTTCATCTGTCCCCCCTCCGCGCCCGTTCTGCTAGCAGATGGAATAGGCTACCGTAAGGATAACGATGGATTTACTGTACCACTTGGCGAAGCGGCGTGTAGCGCCAACCCGGCCGTCTGGCGCGGAGAAAATCCTCGCTCGGGTGAGTCCTTAGTCGCATCGGGGGGGTTATGACGATGGATGCTTTGGCGACACGAGATAACGAGACGCGGGCATTTTCACTGGAGGAGAGGTCCTTTTCCCGAGGCGAGCTGCCGTGCGGCACGCGGGCGGGTGAATACACCGTTGTGTCGCCCATCGCCCGGGGCGGATGTGGGGCCGTGTACGAGGCCATTCATCTCCGGACCGGCGAGCGCGTGGCGATGAAGGTGCTCCACGGGACGCTCGCCGCGTCGCCGAAGATGGTGAAGCGCTTCCTGCGCGAGATCGAGGTGGTGCGGCTGCTCAATCACCCCGGGATCGTCGAGATTCATGACGCGGGCGAGCTCGCGGACGGCCGGCCATTTTACATGATGGAGCACCTCGACGGGGTGACGCTCGACGTGCTCCTCCGGCAGGAGGGGCGGCTCTCGCCGGAGCAGGCGCTCGAGCTGCTCGAGCCGGTCTGCTCGGCGCTCGACGCGGCGCACGCGGCCGGGATCATCCATCGCGACGTGAAGGGCAGCAACATCTTCGTCTCGCGGGGCACCCCGCGGGCGGTCAAGCTCCTCGATTTCGGGATCGCCAAGCTGATGGAGCCGGACGAGGGGGCGAGCGGCTTCACCACGGCGGGGAGGGCGCCTGGCACCCTCACGATCATGGCGCCCGAGCAGATCCTCGGCGGCGTCCTCGACGCGCGCGTGGACGTGTATGCGCTCGGCGTCCTGCTGCACAGGCTCCTCACGGGCAAGCTCCCGTTCTACTCGCCGGACGCGACCGAGCTGCTCCGGCAGCACCTGGAGGAGCCCGCGCCGCGCCCGAGCCGGCGGACCCCGCTGCCGCCCGCGCTCGACGCGGTGGTGCTGCGCTGCATGGAGAAGCAGCCGGAGCACCGCTATCCTTCGGTGAAGAGCTTCCTCTACACGCTGCGCGAGGCGGTCGGCGAGCCGACGTCGGGGCGGAGCAGCATGCCGGAGCTCCAGACCGACGCGATCGCGATCTACCTCGATCTCCGGGTGCGCACCGACGCCGACGATCTCGACGACGCGCTCGCCGAGGAGCTCGGCCTCGTGCTCGACCTCGCGGAGGAGCGCCTCCGGGACGCCGGGCTCACGCTGGTCTCCGTGACCGGCAGCGAGATCCTCGCCGTGCGCCTCCTCTCCAGCGAGCTGCGGGAGTCGCTGCTGGAGCGCGCGGCGGTGATCGAGATCGCCGCCTCGCTCCACGAGGAGATCGCGCTGAGGAGCGGCCCGGACACGCGCGTGCACACGAACCTGTGCCTGCACGCCGGGCAGGTCGTTGTGCGCTCGGCGAACCACCCGGAGATCATCGGCGGCGACCTGGCCCGGGTCGGGGCGTGGGCGCCCGTCGACGCGGTGCACGCGCTCTGCGCGACGGAGGCGGCGGTCCGCGGGATCGGCGGACTCGAGCTCTCCGCGGGGCCGCCCGGGCTCCTGCTGATCGGCGAGCTCTCCGGGCACTGCTCCTCGCCGGCGCCGACGCTGCGGTGCCGCGCGCTCTGACGCGGAGGGCGCGCGGCCAGCGTCGCCCTTCAGCGACGCGCGCCGCGCCCCCGCGACGCGCGACGTCAGGTGGGCGACGGGCGCGCGCTCGGCGTGGACCCCCTGGCCGACTCGGGAGCTCCCGGAGTCGATATGACGACGTAAAAACGAGCGAGGGGCGATTGCCGCTCGATGATAGGTGCCATTATAAGGGCCGCCCGCGGGGCGCTCTACCTCACGCCCGCGCCTCGCCGCTCCGGAAAGCTCTCATGTCCATGCGCCTCCAGCAAGCACTCCAGACCCTCCTCGATTCCGCCCCTCTCCTTCGCGACGCATCGAGCAGCGGTAACGTCCGTGTGCTCGCCTCGCTCCTCGGGCCCGCCTTCCGCGGCTTCGTCCAGCGGCGGGGCAAGGGCGTGGTCTCGACCGATATCTCGGTTGGATACGAGGCCAGCTTTAACTGGAGTTACGGGCGGGACGACCCCGACATGGCGAGGCTCTACCACCTCGCCAAGACGTCCCAGTGGGACGCTGCGACAGACCTCGACTGGTCGCGGAGCGTCGACTGGCTCGACCCGGCAATGCCGCTCTTGCCCGACAGCTGGATGCCGCCGTCCAAGCTGCCCGCCTGGCGCAGGCTCTCCGAGCGGGAGCGCGCGACGCAGCGCCACGGGCTGCTCTCCTGGATGCTGAGCCAGTTCCTGCACGGCGAGCAGGGCGCCTTGTTCGCGGCGTCGCAGATCACGGAGTGCGTGCCGTCGCTCGACGCGAAGCTCTACGGGAGCACGCAGGTCGCCGACGAGGGGCGCCACGTCGAGGTGTTCCACGCCTACCTGACGCAGAAGCTGGAGAAGCTCTACGAGATCAACGACAACCTCTATGTCGTCATCGACGCGATCATGAGCGACGGCCGGTGGGACATGAAGTTCCTCGGCATGCAGATCATGATCGAGGGCCTGGCGCTCGGCGCGTTCGGCTCGATTCGACAGGTGACGAGCGAGCCGCTCCTCAAGGACGTCCTCCGGTCGGTGATCACCGACGAGGCGCGCCACGTCCACTTCGGGGTGCTCGCGCTGAGCAGGTTCTACCGCGAGGGCATCGACGAGCGGGCGCGGAGGGAGCGTGAGGACTGGGCGTTCGACCTGTCGGTGCTCCTGCGCAACCGCTTCCTGGCGCACGAGTTCTACGACGAGTTCTACGCTCACCGCATGACGCGCTGCGCGTGGGACGAGCTCATGCTCCAGAGCGACCTGATGGGGTTCTTCCGCCGGACGATGTTCAGGCGGATCGTCCCGAACCTGAAGCGGATCGGCCTTTTGTCCGCGCGGATGCGGCCGCGCTACGCCTCGCTCGGCCTGCTCGAGTACGAGCACGGGCGGGCGGCCAGCGAGCTGACGGCCAAGGAGCTGCTCGACGACGCGTGAGGCGAGGGCGTCCGAGGGCGTCCGAGGGCGAAAGAAGCGGACGCCCGCGCCGGCCCCGGGGAGAGATCAGCAGGTGGACCGGACGCAGGCCGAGAGCTCGACGCCGCACTGCCTCTGGATGCAGCCGAAGTCGCCGTTGCAGGCGGCGAGCGACCTGAAGGCGCACGAAAGGACCTGATCGGCGAAAAACTGAGCGTTGGGGCAGCCCCGCGAGACGCAGCTCGAGACGCACGCGACGCTGAATTCCGGCGGCATCCGCTCCCTGTCGATGCACCGGGCGGCGCAGGTGACCACCTCCTCGCAGTCCACGGGCTCGCACGCGCCGCAGTCCTGGGGGCAGATGCCGCAGGTCTCGAAGCTCTCGCAGACGCCGTTCGAGCACACCGAGCACACGCCGCAGTCGCGCCGGCAGGACGCGCACGTCTCCGTCCCCGAGCAGATGCCGTCGCCGCACGTGGCGCAGGCGCCGCAGTCGTCCGGGCACGAGAAGCAGCTCTCGATCCCACCGTTGCACACGCCGTTGCCGCAGGCCTCGCAGACGCCGCAGTCGGGGGCGCAGGAGCGGCAGTCCTCCCGCGGCGAGCAGACGCCGTCGCCGCAGCCCTGGCAGACGCCGCAGTCGCCCGCGCACGTCGCGCACGTCTCGGCGCCGCTGCACACGCCGTCGCCGCAGTTTGGACACACACCGCAGTCGCCCGGGCACGTCGAGCACGACTCGCTCGCCGGATCGCAGGCGGCGTCGCCGCAGCGCGGACAGAGGCCGCAGTCCTCGGCGCAGCTGTCGCAGTCCTCTGCGCCGTTGCAGGCGCCGTCGCCGCACCCCCCGCACGGGCCGCAGTCGCTCGCGCAGCTCGAGCACGTCTCCGTCCCCGAGCAGGCGCCGTCGCCGCACCCCTGGCCCTGGCACGGGCCGCAGTCGGGGGCGCAGGAGCGGCAGTCCTCCGCGCCGTTGCAGGCGCCGTCGCCGCACGCCGGGGGCTCGGCGCCGGACGAGCTGTCGTACTCCCACGTCTCGGTGCGGCCGCAGCCCGCCCCGAGCGAGGCCCCCGCGAGGGCGACGAGCGCAGACCAGGCGAAGGCGCGCGAGGAGAGGAAGCCAGGGCGATGCCGCCCGGACCGCAGCAGGAAGCTCAGCCGGCTTGTGGTACCCATACGATCAGCCCCGGGGACACGAGAGGTCGGGTTGTCAGAAGGAGCGGGACCGGCTCGCGGGCTGCAGCGGCGCCGCGATGAGCCGTCCACGGGAACGCGCGCGGACGGAACATACATGGAGACGCCCCGCGGATGGCGCCAAAGCACAGGCGCGCCGGCGCTGGAGCCGCGGGGCGTGGGCGCATGCGCGACCGAGCGGCACAAAATAAAAGAGGGCGGCGCCTCCGGAGAGGCGTCGCCCAAAGCGCTCCGCGGTGCGCGCTTCACCCAGGAAGCGACGCGCCGCGCAGAGAGCTCACTTGGGGGCGTCGGCCGGCGCGGGGGCCGCCGCCGGGTCGGCCGGGGGGGCCGCCGCCGGGTCAGCCGCGGGGGCCGCCGCCGGGTCAGCCGCCGGAGCCGCCGCCGGGTCAGCCGCCGGAGCCGCGCCCGGGTCGGTCGGGGCCGGGGCGCTGCCGCCGCAGGCGACGACGAGGGACGAGACGGCGACGAGCGCAAGAACGAGCTTCTTCATGGAATCCTCCGAAAATGGGGCGGGTAGACCACCCTCAACCAACAGGCGTGTGAACCGCACGCAAATCCGGCGGCCACCACCCAGACGCCGAGGGGAGCCAGAACGGCTCACAGTTTTTTCGATGAGCCGCCCGGGCCCGACCAGGCGTCTAGAAAAGTGTGGGAAACTCGGGGCGCTCCTGATGCCGCTCTGGACAGGAGCCCAGGGCTCGGCGCTCCGCCCGGGCCGCTGCCCCGACTCCCGCGAGGGCATCACGATCACCGTCTGCTGTACATTTCCAGTCATGTCCCCTGGTACGAACGCATGGCTCTGAGACCTCAGCGAGGGCGCTTGCGCCTTGTCGAACCGGCCGCCCCGGCTGCCCCGGCCGCGGAGGCCCAGGAGGACATGGGCGACGCCGGGCCCGCGTTCGCTCCGGAGGAGCGCGGCCGCGGCGATGGCCGGTTCGGGGGGGCGCGCGCGCAGGACCGGCGGTCCTCCGCCGCGACCGGGGCGGCCGAGCGCGGAACGGGCCTCGCGGAGCTTCCGGACGCGCAGCTCGTGGTGCTCGGCGCCCGCGGGGACGTGGGCGCGCTCGAGCAGCTCTACCGGCGGCACGTCGCCTTCGCCATCCACCTCGCGACGCGCATCGAGGGCTCTGCGCGCGACGTGGAGGACATCGTCCACGACGCGTTCCTCCGCGCCTACGAGCGCCTCGACGACCTCGTGGATCCCGCCGCGTTCCGCGCCTGGCTCGGGTCGATCATCGTCCACAAGGTCCGCTCGCGGATGCGGCGCGCGCGGCTGCTCGGCGTGCTCGGGATGGGCAAGTCGAGCGAGCCGGTCGATCTCGACGCCCTGGCGAGCCCGGCCGCGTCGCCCCACGCGCGCGCGCAGATCGCGCAGATCTACGCCCTGCTCCAGACGTTGCCGGCGGACGACCGGATCGCGTGGATCCTCCGCTCGGTGGAGGGGCACGATCTCGAGACGGTCGCGCAGATGACGGACTGCTCGCTCGCGACCGTCAAGCGGCGGATTTCGCGGGCGCAACAGTTCCTCGACGGTCATTTTGTAGATTCAACCAGCAGCGAGGCCTCATCATGAGCCGGCGAGGGCTACCCCGGATCGCCCCGGCAGATCTCCGCGACCACGCGACCGAGGAGCGGATCGCGCGCGTCTGGGACCGCATCGAGCACGACCTCGGGGCGCGCGAGCGCTCGTCGCCGCGGCGCGCGGGCATGGCCGCGATGCTCGCGGCGGCGACGTTCGCGGCGTTCGGCGGCGGCCTGTGGCTCGGCAAGGCGATCTGGAGCGACGAGCGCGCGGCGCCCGCGCTCACCGCCGTGACGCCGGCCGACGACGCGCCGTCGCTCGTCGACGTGTTCGCCGCGGGCTCGCAGGGGCGCACCTTCCAGCTGCCGGGCGGCGGGAGGATCTCGCTGACGGCGGGCACGACCGTCGAGGTCGAGCAGGCGGACGGCGGCGCGCTGACGCTGCGGCTCGTGCAGGGCGAGGCGTGGCTCGACACCGTGAGCGGGACGCGCACGGCGGCGCTCGCGATCGTCGCCGGCGAGGCCCGCCTCGCGGCGGCGGCGGGCAGCGTGCTGCGCGTGAAGCACAACGTCGACGCGATCGACGTCAACGTCGCGGATGGCTCGGTCAAGCTCACGTCGCCGGCCGGCTCGCGGGAGCTCGGGCGCGGCGACGCCGAGGAGGGCGTGCCGATCCGGCAGCGGATCGCGGTCGTGGCGCCGCCGGAGCCCCGGCGCGCCCGCGCCTCGTCGCTCCCGCGCTCGAGCGCGGAGGTGGCGCCGATCGAGCCGCCGCCGGCCGCCGCGCCGGCCGCCTCCGCCGCCGCGCCGGACTGGCGCGCGCGGTACAACGCGGGCAACGTCGCCGAGGCGCTGCAGAGCCTGCAGCAGCAGAGCGGCGGCATCGACGGCGCCATCGCCTCCGCGAAGACGGCGAGGGAGCTGATGGACCTCAGCGACCTCTTGCGCGGGAAGGGCGGCGATCGCGCCGCGGCGATGCGCGCGTTCGCGCGCGTGGTCGAGGGCTTCCCGAGCGACGCGAACGCGCCGATCGCGGCCTACAAGCTCGGCGACATGCACGCGAGCATGGGGGAGCAGGCGCTGGCGGCGAGGTACTACGAGCAGGCGCGCTCGCTGTCGCCCGAGGGCAACCTCGCGGAGGACTCGTTCTGCAAGCGCATCCGCGCCGAGGTGGTCGCCGGTCACAAGGAAGAGGCCTCTCAGATGGCCAAGGAGTACGTGGCCAACTACCCGGACGGCCGGTGCGAGGACGTTCAGCGGATCGTCTCCGGCGAGTCCGGTGAGGAGGCGGCCGAGCAAGAGGAGCACGCGGCCCCGCCGCCCCAGCCTCCGCCGGCCCCGGACGCGAGCCCGACCCCGTAGAGCGGGGGGCGCCCGTCCACGTCGATCGCGCTCCGCCGAGCGCGGTGGACATGCTTGACACCCCTGGCGGTTCTGCGCTTGCTTGGTCGCTCGCCGCGCCGGAGAACCGCTCAGGATGACCACCGCCGTCCGCACCAGCTCTCTACCCGCTCGCAACGACGTTCAATCGCTCCCGTCGTGGAAGTTGGTGTTGCCCCGAGGCGGCTATGTGTCCTCGATGGAGGCGTTCACCACGGCGATGGGCGTCCCTGGCTTCGTGCTGCTCGATCTGGGCACGCTGGCCGGCGGCCAGGACGCGCACCGCCTCCTCGGGCTGCGGTACCTCATCGCGAACGGCGAGGTGTGGAGGACGCACTTCGGCTGGCAGCGCCCCCTGGAAGCTGCGCTGCGCAGGGCGCTCCTCGACGAGGAGCGGGTGCAGGAGCTCCTCGCGGCGGCGGAGGGCCTGCTCGCGCGGATCCGGGACACGCGCGCATCGATCACGGCCGCGGACCGCGACGGGTTCGCTCGCTACCTGGAGGGCGGGCTGCTCCGGGCGCTGAAGCGCCGTGAATTCGACGACGAGCGGCTCCTCAAGTTCCTGATCCTGGAGCAGGACGAGCCCTCGCTCCGCGACCAGGCGGCGGAGCTCCTGCGCTCCCGGGCCGGCGACCTCCTGCGGGAGGACGCGCAGGTGCTGGATCTCCTGTACGCCGCCGTGCATCGCCTGGACAGCTACCCCGCCACGACGGTGAGCGCGGGCCAGCTCAAGTACATCCTTGTCGCGGACAAGGGCGAGATGGGCGTGCGGGCGACGCGGGAGGCGATCGCGCTCGGCAAGATCCCCGTGGTCCTCTACAGCCTGCAGGACGACGCGAACGCGCTGCAGCTGCGGATCGCGCGGGAGGGCGGCGGGTTCGGGGTGGGGCTCGAGGGGAGCTTCCGCGAGAGCTACGCGAACTTCATCCAGATCGCGGACAAGGTGAGGGCCGAGTTCGAGCGGCGCTTCGGCGACGGCTCGCAGGAGGAGCTGTCGCGCGCGGGGCTCTATCCCGGGTACGGCCCGCTGGCGGAGAACGCCGCGGCCATCCGGCACTTCCGCCAGAAGAACATCGTCTTCGTCGGCCCGATGCAGGACGTGGTGGAGAGCGCCGGCGACAAGCGCAAATTCCGCCTGATGGCCCAGGATTTCGACCCGACCGCGGTGACGCCGGGCATCGTCATCGACAGCGACGATCCGGGCGAGATCCAGCGGATCGTCCTGGAGGCCCACGCGGCCGGGCGCTTCACGTTCCCGGGGCGGCTGAAGGCCGCCAACGGCGGCGGCGGCCGCGGGCAGGCCGTCATCCCGACGGTGGAGCAGGTGCCTCAGGCCATCCAGAAGGTCCTCGGCGAGATCAAGGCGTACAACTGGCAGCCGGGCGTGATGTTCGAGCAGAACATCCCGGAGACGATCCACCTCGAGGTGCAGGTGCTGCGGGATCGCTACGGCAACGCGCGGCACTTCGGCATGCGCGACTGCAGCGAGCAGCGCGCGAGCCAGAAGATCCAGGAAGAGGCGCCGCCGGCCCTGCTCCGGCGGTACCCGGGCCTGGAAGACCGCATCTGCGGGCTCGCCGTGCGGATCGCGGACCGCGTGGGCTACGTGGGCGCGGGCACCGTCGAGCTGATGTTCAAGGAAGGGAAGTTCTACTTCCTGGAGATGAACACGCGGATCCAGGTGGAGCACCCCGTCAGCGAGGAGAGCTACGCCATCAAGCGGAAGCGCAGCCGCGTCCCCGTGAACCTCGTCGCGTGGCAGATGCGCATCGCGGACGGGCAACCCATCGATTTCGAGCAGGACCACGTGGTGCAGACCCACTGTAGCCGCGAGTTCCGCATCAACGCGGAGAGCTGGAATCCCGATCTCAGGGACTCGCGGGACGGCGGCAAAGGGCTGTTCTTGCCCAACGCGGGTATCTTCGATCGCATCGCGCTCCCCGACACCGACGCGATCCGCGAGGCGCTCGAGGAGAAGGGCCTCACCGACCTGAAGGTCCGCTTCGACTGCGGCTTCGAGGCGGGGGACGTCCTCGTGAACAAGGACCCCACGTTCGGCAAGCTCATCGTCTCCGTGAGCAGCAAGGACCCGGACAGGGCCTATGAGCTCCTGCGGCTCGCGTCCCTCGAGGTGCTGAAGAAGATGAAGATCCAGGGGCGGCAGGTGCGTCCCGACGGGACGCCCATCCAGGGCTCACCCTTCAAGACGAACCTCCAGGATCACGTGCGCATCCTGAGGATGCCGCTGTTCAAGCGCCATTCGAGCGACGACGACACCGGACGTCACGTCAACTGGCTCGTGGCCGCGTTCCGCCAGGAGGCGTGAGCCGGGCAGGCCGCCGCGCTCCCCTGTGGGGTGAGCGCTGGCAGCGAAATAATCCGCGAACGCGCGGCCGTTCTCGCTCGAGAGCGCGTCGCGGTGGATTCGTCCGGCCAGAGCAGCCTCGGTGAGGTGGTCTCGGACCACAAGAAAGAGGCAATTCAGATCGCAACAGGGTATGTGGCCAAGTACCCCGATGGCCCGTGCGAGGATGCCCAGCGGATCATCTCCGGCGCGGACGCCGCCGCAGAGGACGGGCTTTGGCCGCCTGCCTCCGGCGCGCGCCCCGCGCTGGGATCTTCCCGCGCTCGCCGCCTCCGCGGTCGCCGTCCAGCTGAGCCTGGCCCTCCCGGCCGCGGCCGCCGAGCCGCGCGCCGTCGTGGCGATCGCCGGCCGCGCCGCCGCGCCCGCCGCGCCGCGGCTGCCCGACGCGGCGGCGCCCATCGAGGTGCGCGTCGCCCTGTCGCGCGGCGCGGCGGAGGAGGTCTCCAGCGTCCGCGTGCGGCGCCTGCTCGAGATCGAGCTCCCGGACGGCGCGGCGCTGGCCGCCGAGCCGGTCGGCCCGCTCGGCGACCGCGTCGCGACCGTGTGGGTCGACCGGCCCACCGCGGCGCGCCTCGAGATCCAGGTCCGCCTCGACGGCCGCGCCGTCGTGCGACGGCAGATCGCCGTCTCCGGCCTCACCTCGGACGTGGCCGCGCGGCTCGTCGCGATCGCCGCCTCCGAGATGATCGTCGCCGAGATGCGCCGCGCGCGCGCCCCGCGGCGGCCGCCGTCGCCGCGGCGCCCCACGCAGGACGAGGTCGAGCTCGCCTCGCGCGATCTCGACACCCTGTCCGTCTCGGCCGGGCCTTACGCGGCGGTCGTCTCCGGCGGGCCGCGGGTGCTCGGCGGGGCCGGCCTCGCGCTCGGCCTGCGGCGCCTGCGGCTCACGGAGTCGCTGTTCGCCCGCCTGCTCGCCGCGCCGTCCGGCGGCGAGCCGCTGCGCTGGCTCGAGGCGGGCTTCTCGGGCGACTACCGCTTCTGGCTGGCGGCCTCGTGGCGCCTCTCGATCGGCGCCACCGCCTCCGTCGCATCGCTCAGGCTGCCCGCCGCCGTCTCCGTCGATGGCATCGCGGGCGAGCGCGACACGTGGTCCGCACGCGCCGGCCTCGGGCTCGGCGTGGAGACCCGGCTGGGCGGCCCGGTGTGGCTCGGGCTGACGCTGGACCCGGGGATCGTGCTCCGGCCTGCGCCCTACGAGGGCGCCCGCGGGGAGGCGGGCGCCGTCGAGGGGGCCTGGCTGGGGGTCGGCCTCTCGCTCTCCACCGAGCGGCGCTCCGCGCCGCCGCGGTGAGGGTGTGGCGCGGTGAGGGTGTGGCGCGGTGAGGGTGTGGCGCGGTGAGGGTGCGGCCGGGCGCGGCCCGCTGGCGCAGATCCGCGGTATCGTGATCGCTGATGGATGAAGAGATCCTCGAGCAGCTGCGTGAGCGCTACACGTCAGGGAATCTGATCGTCTTCGCAGGCGCCGGCGTCTCGGCGGCCGCGGGCATGCCCACCTGGAAGCAGCTCGCCGAGAAGCTGCGCGACCGCGCGCGGCGGCGGAGCGCGGACCCGGCGGTCATCGACGAGATCCAGCAGTACATCTCCTCGAACCAGCTCATCAACGCGCTCTCCGCGGCGAGGCTCGCGCTCGGGCCGCAGGACTTCAACTGGACGGTCGACAAGGAGCTCGACGACACCGGCCGCGACGTGCCGGAGCTGGCGCGGGCGATCGCCGCGCTCAAGCCGAAGCTCAAGGCCGTGCTCACCACGAACATCGACCGCTTCCTGGAGCGCGCGTTCCAGGGCGAGTGGCGCATGGTCGATCGGCCGGCGGGCGACGTCGCCATGGACAGGTGCTTCATCCTGAAGCTGCACGGCACGCTGCGGGCGTGGGACACCTGGGTGTTCTCGCGCGACCAGTACGACCGGGCGATCTTCGGCTCGCCCCTGCTGCAGGACGCGTTCGGGGCCCTCTACCGCACGCACTCCATCCTGTTCGTGGGCTTCGGCCTCGCCGACGACAACATCGACCAGACGCTCGCCCGCGTGCGCGCGCTCTCCGGCGGGCAGCCGCCGATGCATTTCGCGCTGCTCCCGAAGGGGGTGCCGCCGTTCCGCCGCCGGCTGCTCGAGGAGTCGGGCGTCCGGCTCATCGTCTACGAGAACCAGGCGGGCGATCACGCGGAGGTCGCGCAGATCCTCCTCGGCCTGGACGCGGCGCCCTCGCCGGTGTTGACCGCAACGTGGTCGCAAGGACCCGGAAGCATTGGCTCGATCCGGGATATTCTGCCCGTTTGCCCATCCCCGGCGCCGCAAGCCGGGCCGCTGCCGCACGCCGCGCCGCGGCCGGTGCGCGTCTTCTTCTCCTACGCCTCGCGCGATGAGGAGCTCCTCGCGCGCCTCGAGGCGCAGATGACCCCGCTCAGGCGGGAGGGGCTGATCGCGCTGTGGCACAGCGGGAAGATCGGCGCGGGCGAGGACACGGAGCGCGCGATCGGCGAGCAGCTCGAGGCGGCCGACCTCATCCTCCTCCTGGTGAGCGCGAGCTACCTCGCGTCCGAGCAGGGCGACGCGCAGGTGGCGCGCGCGATGGAGCGGCGCGCGGCGGGGCAGGCCGTGGTCGTTCCGATCCTGCTCCGCCCCTGCGACTGGGAGACGACGCGCTTCGCCGAGCTCCAGGCGGTGCCGCGGGACAAGAAGCCCGTGACCAAGTGGCCCGATGAGGACGAGGCGTTCCTCCAGGTGGTGCGGGAGATCCGCGCGGTCGTGACGAAGCTGCGCCCGTCGCTGAGGTGAATCTGCGCGCCCTCGCCCGAGCTGCGGCCCTGCCGCGCTCGGGCGGCGGCTCTGTGACGCGCGAGCATGCGCGAGCGGCGGCTCGGCCGGCGCCGGGTGTATTCCGTACTCTTCCGCCTCATCGGCTCGTGAAGGATCGCCGCTCCGCGTGATCGGCGCCGGGCAGCCCGGCGTGCCCGGAGGGCTCTCTGGGTTTTCTCGCGCTCTTCCGGGCCTCTGGCCTTGTCGCGCTGCGCGCGCCGCAGCGGGCGCGGATGCACATCGGGACGCGCATGCGCCTTGCTATGCCCGCTGGGCGCACAGCGCGAACTAGCGGAGAGGTGGCCATCGTGAGCCCATTGCACAGAGAACGGATGGTGACGGCGCGCGAGAGCGGCCAACCCGAGGCGCGGTTCGCCGACGAGGAGATCCCGCCCGAGTCGGGCCGCCAGCCGGCCGTCTACACGGCGCGCGGCGGGCCCACCGGAGAGCCCTGGCCGGAGCGCGCGCCCGTGCTCACGCCGGAAGAGGCGCGCGAGCTGTCCGAGCGCTGGAGCGCGATCCAGGCGGGCTTCATCGAAGCGCCCCGCCTCTCGGTCGAGCAGGCCGACGCGCTCGTGAACGAGGTGATCCAGCGGGTCGCGCAGAGCTTCCGGGAGGAGCGCGCCGCGCTGCAGCGCCTCGTCGACGGCGAGCCCGGGCGAGCGGAGGCGTCGACGGAGGAGCTCCGGCTCGCGCTGCGCAGGTACAGATCGCTGCTCGGGCGCCTGCTCGCGTTCTAGTTCCACCCGCCAGGGGTCCGGCCAGGATGGCCCGCGCGCGGGTACGACCGGGGCGAGCGCTCCGCTTGCGCGGCGCCCTGTAGCGGGGGCTCTTCGCTTCTGGCATGGTCGCCGCCATGCTCGTCCGCAGCGCTCTCTCCTGGGTTCCACGCGGTCCGCGGCGCGACGCACGCCGCCTGACCGGCCCCGCGCTCGGGCGCCGCGCGCCAGCGCTGCTCGGCGCCGCGCTCGCCCTCTCGCTCGGGTGCTCCGGCGCAGCGCCGGCCCCCGTCGCGCGCCCGGCGCCGGTCGTGAAGACGCCGCCCGCGCAGCCGAAGGCGCCGGAAGGGCCGCCGCTCCTGCCGGCCCGCGTGATCGCGGAGCTCGACGAGGACGCGACGCCCTACTTCGCCCGGCGCGGCGACGAGGCGCTGCTGCTCCACGCCGCGGGAGGGCGCTGGAGGACGCGCCTCCTCGGCGCGGACGGCGCGCCGCGCGGGGACACCGTGGACGCGGGGCCCGTCGCCGCCGACGTGCCTGTCGCCGCGCTGCGCGCCACGCCGCAGGGCTACCTCGCCGCCTGGATCGAGCAGATCGAGGGGAGCCGCGCGGTGCGCGTGCTCGCGCTCGACCCCGCCGGCAAGCCGAGCGCCCCGGCGAGCCTCGTCGCGCAGACGGCCGAGGAGATCTCGTGGCTCGACGTGCTCCCGAACGCGCAGGGCGCGCTCGTGCTGTGGGAGATGCCGCGCGAGGCCCAGGGCGACGCGGCCCGCGCCGGCGTCGCCCACCCCGGCGTCGACCGCGTCGACGTGGTCATGACGGTCGTGGCGCAGGGCAAGGGCGCCGCGATCAAGCCGACGGCGCCCGCGTCGGTCGCGCGCGAGGTGCTCGGGTGGCACGCGGTCGCCACCGAGCGGGGCGCGGCGGTCGCCCTCGTGCTCCCGCCGGCCGCGCCGCGCGGCCGAGGCGAGGGCAAGCCCGCGCGCAAGGCGGAGGCGGAGGACGCCGCGGAGGACGGGAAGCTCGGGTCCATCGCGCTCCTGGAGATCGACGCGTCCGGGAAGGTGTCGGCGCCGGTGGTCGTCAGCCCCGAGCCGACCGCGCAGATCGATCTCGAGATCGCCTCCCTCGGTGGGCGTTACCTGCTCACCTGGACCGACGAGCGGGACATCGACGGCGCCGTCTACCTCGCGGCGGTCGAGCCGGGCGGCAAGGTGGTGGTGGCGCCGCGGCAGGCGACGCCGCCGTCCGGCGAGCAGGCGCTCGTGTCGCTCGTCGCGCCCTCCCAGGGCGGAGGCGGACGGGCGCTGCTCGCGTGGGAGGACCTGCTGCGCGCCCGCGGCGGCGAGGCCGGCGGCGCGGGCGCGCGCGAGCCGGGGCGCCTCATCCACCTCGCGTCGGTCGGCCCGGACGGGACGCTCGGCGCGGAGCGGGCGGCGCTCGTCTTCAGCGCGAGCGGGCCGCCCGACATCGCGGCCGACGGCGACGGCTTCGCCGCGGTGACGCTCGCGCCCGCCACGCTCAAGATGGCGCGCGACGGGGCGGCCGCGCCGCCGGTGTGGCCGACGTTCGTGCGCTTCGGCCCGGATCTCTCGGTGCGGGCGGCAGAGCCGGTGCGCGCCGCGCCGTTCGCGGCGACGGACGGCGTGCCGTACCTCGTGCGCGGGCTGACGTGCCACGCGGGCGCGTGCGCGACGCTGGCGAGCGCCGCGCCCGGCCCGCAGCCTGGCGGCGCGGCGGGCGCGGCGGGCGCGGCGGGCGCGGCGGGCGCGCGGGCGCCGCTCGCGCTGGTGTCGCTCCCGGTGCGCGAGAGCGCGTGGCGCGCGCCCGCGTTCCGGGAGGACAAGGACCCGCCGCCGCGCGCGACCGCGGTGCGCGCCCTCGCCGAGGGCGACCCCATCGCCAAGGTCGCGGCGGTCGAGCTCGACGGCGGCGCGGCGCTCTCGGCGTGGGTCACGTACTTCGTCGAGGGCGCGTCGGACGCCGCGCCCCGCGGGCAGGAGGTCTCCGCGACGCTCGCGGTGCGCGCCGTGTCCCCGGGCGGCCTCGGCAAGCTGAGCATCCTCTCGCAGAAGGCGTCGTCGCTCGGCGGCGTCGCGATCGCGGCGGCGCCGCCGCTCCCGGCCGACGCGAAGGGCAAGGGCGCGGCGCAGGGCGAGAGCGTGATCGCGTGGGTCGCGCGCGAGCGGGGCGAGACGCAGGTGTACCTGACCAAGGTCGACGCGACGGGCGCGAAGGTCGCGCAGAAGAAGCTCACCACGGCGCCGCGGAAGAAGCAGGGCGGCGCCGCGAGCGAGGCGTCCGACGTGGCGATCGCCTACGACGGCGCGGGGGGCTTCATCGTCGCGTGGATCGACACGCGCGACGGCAACGCCGAGGTGTACGCGGCGCGGGTGGACCGCGCGCTGAACCGGACGGCGCCGGACCGCCGCATCACGAACGCGCCGCTCGACGCGGCCGAGGTGCAGATCGCGGTTCGCGGCCAGGAGGTGTGGCTCGTGTGGTCCGACGCGCGCACGACCGGCGGCGCGGCCGCGGGCGGCGGTGGGGCTGCGGGCGGCGGCGGGGCTGCGGGCGGCGCGGCCGCGGGCGGCGGCGGGGCTGCGGGCGGCGCGGCCGCGGGCGGCGGCGCGGCTGCGAAAGCCGGAGCGGCTGGCCAGGGCGGCGCGGTTGCGAGCGGCGGCGCGGCTGCGGGCGGCGCGGCTGGCCAGGGCGATGAGCCCGGCGGCGACATCTTCCTCGCGCGGCTCGACGCGAAGACGCTGCAGCGGATCGGCGACGAATCGCGCCTCCATGCATCCTCGGAGCACTCGCGCAGCCCGGTGCTCGCGCCGCTCGAAGGCGGGCTCTTCGTCGGCTGGGTCGACGAGCCGGCCGACGAGGCCGGCGGGGGCGCGGGGGCCGGCGGGCGCGCGCGTCTCGTGCGGGTCGACGGCAACGGCGCGGTGCAGGGCCCGCCCGTCGTGGTGAGCGGCCCGGACGGCGCGACGGTGTCGTCGCTCGCGCTCGCGTGCGACAAGGTCTGCCGCGGCGTGCTCGCGTCGGCCCCGGGGGACTCGGTGGAGCTGAACGCCTTCACGCTGGCGCCCGGCGACGTGTCGGCGCCCTCCCTGAAGCCGCTGGCGTGGCTGACCGGGGGCGCGTCGCAGGACGTGTCGCCGGCGTTCGCGGGGCGGTCCGGCACCTCGCTGTTCTTTGCGGACGACTCGGTGAGCGGCTCGGGGCGCGTCCGGTGGATGACGATCGCATGGCCGTGAGCGGCGCAGATCGCGCTCGCCGGCGGCGCGCCGCGCCGCTGCGCGCGGGCTGGCTCCTCCTCGGAGCGCTGGCCTCCGCGCTCGGCTGCCCTGGGCCGCCGGAGGTGCCGGTGCCGCCGCCGCGCAAGCCGGCCGGCGCGGCGGCGTTGCCGGCCTGCAAGGAGAGCGGCTGCTCTCAGGCCGGGGCGCTGCTCGCGGCCGCGCGGGCGTTCAGCGACGTGCGGCACGACTACCTCCTCGACACATCGAGCGCCATGGTGCCGGGCCGCGGGCTGTCGAGGAGCGCGGCGGGCGCGTTCTCGCCGGTCGGCCTTGCTTGCGCCCGTCCGAAGGCGGAGCCGGCAGCGCCCGCGGCGACGGCAGCGCCCGCGGCGCAGACGGTGGCCGCGATCACGGCGGCGCCCGCGGCGACGGCGGCGCCGGGCGCACCCGCGCCGGCGCCGGGCGAGCGCGCGATCGACTTCCGCTACGTCGGCATCGCCGTCGACTCGGTCCTCGTCGGCGCCGACGTCGATCTGCCGGCGTACTTCAGCGCCGGAGGGACGCTCGACCGGCGCCGGCTGCGGCTGGTCGCGATGGCGCTGGTCGCGGACGAGGATCCGCAGTTCTTCGAGCCGACCGAGAGCGTGGTGCCGGCGGCGGGCGGCGGCTGCGCCTGCGGCCGCGCGACGCACTTCATCGGGGCCGTGAAGCGCGGCGCGATGGTCGCCTACGAGACGGACGTGACGGCCGGCGAGGCGCACGGCACGGCGCTCGGCCTGTTCAAGGCCCGGATCGAGGCGGGGGACCGCCGGGTGACGATGACCTCGGTCGGGGAGCTGGCCATCGAGGGCGTCGAGGGCGCGCCGGTCGCGGGCGCCAAGGGAGGCGGGCAGGCGTTCGGCGCGCTGCGGATGGAGGTCAAGAAGGCGGTGCCGCTGGCGTACGCGATCTACCCGGTGGCGGACGTGTGCCGCTTCTCGCTCGCCGAGCCGGAGATCGCGCCGCTGCCCGTCGACCTCGGCGTGGTGCCGTACGGCGCCGCGGGGACGGCGCAGGCGCTCATCACGAACCGGGCGCAGGTCGACGTCCGGGTGACCCACGGCGAGCGCACGGTCGAGGTGCCCGCGCACGGGAGCGCGGAGCTCACGTTCTCGTGGACGCCGGAGGGCGCGACGGCCGGCTGCGAGCGGCAGACGCGGCGGGACACGTTCGTCGTGCAGCCGAAGGACGCGTCCGCCCCGGTGGTGCCGCGCGAGCGGGCCGTCGTGGTGCCGCTCCAGGTCACGACGGGGATGCCGACCTTCTCGAAGCACGAGCCGATCGCGACCGAGACGGGGCGGTCGCCGGACTACGGCCGGGCGAGCGTGGACTGGACGTGCCCGGCCGGCTACGTGGTCGAGCAGTGCGAGCCGCAGCTGGCGAGCTGCCTGTCATCGACGGGGAGCTGCAACGCCGAGGGATACCGGCTGACGGCCGAGGCGACCGCGGACGGGCGGGGGTGCGCGTTCCGGTGCACGGGGCCGAGCTCGTCCTTGTGGGGTGACCACGGGTGCTCCTACACGGCGGCCATGGTGTGCCGGCTGGGGTGCAACTAGCGCTACGGCCGCGTGTCGCGGAGTCTCCGCCACCTCGAGGGCGACCGCCCGCGCGTGCTCAGCCGGTCACTGGCGCGGGGAGCGCCCGAGCGGGCGCGCGTCGGGGGACGAGCCCCCCTGCGCCGGGCCGCTCTCGTCCGCCCCCTGGAGCGCCATGCTCCCAGGCTTGAAGAAGATGCTCCTGAGCTTGCCCGCGAGCTGGTCGAAGGCGCGGAGCGCCATCACCTCGTAGACCCGGTCATCGGGAGGCGCGCTCGCGAGGTTGGCCCCCAGCCCTGCCGTGCTCGTGTACTCCACGGTGAACTCGTCCGGGGGCATCACCTTCAGCTTGAAGTCGAACGCGTCGCGCTCTCCGGGGATCCGCATGGTCCCGTCGAAATCGACCAGGATGCCGACGAACGCTCGTTCGCTGCGCTCGCCCGAGTACATGGTGCCGGACCAGCCGACATCGTAATGGATGTAGATCGTCGGAACGCTCGGAGCGACCCTGGCTGCGCCGGCGTTGTCGGTCAGGCGCTCTCCCTGCTTGAGCTCGAGGATGTCCGTCGGGAAGACCCGCTTGAAGCCGGCCGCCAGGTTGTTCACGATGGCCGCCTCGCGAGGAAGGGAGTGCTCAGCATCGAAATGCTTCGCGACGGGCGCCACGCCCGCGCCCCGCGGGCGGAGGGCCTGCGCCTTCTGCTGCAAGACCACATCCAGCTTCGCGAGCATGTCGGTGGCGGGCGGGTCGAAGCGGACCTCGACGGTCGACCGCTCGCTCTTCTCCAGATACGAGATCAGCTTCTCCATGAAGCTCAGCATGACCGGGTCCGATGTCGAGGCTTGCGCTCGAAAGTCGGCCAGCGTCTTCGAGAAGAGCGCATGGACCTCGGCGCGCGTCTCTCCCTCCACCACCGATCCCGGGTACTTCTTGAGGACGGCGCGCAGCGCGGTGACGCTGCCCTCGCGCTTTGCTTCCGTGAGCGCGGCCCGGGGGAGCAAGCTGTTCTTCACTTCATCGAGGTGCCTGCGGCCTGAATGGACATAGCCCTCGTAGGCGAACTCGCTCCCTACCTCCTTGGCGCTACGGAACATCGCCTCGTCGCTCAGGAGGTTGCGCACGTACCACAAGGGCAGCGCGAGGATCACGGCCACCAGCGTCGAGGCGCCCGCGATGAAGCCGGGGCGGAGGAACGACGGCATCGTGCCCACACGCGGCGCGTGGCCGCCCGCTGCGTGCGGTGGATCGACGGCCACGAGCCTGTCCCAGGCGTCGTCGCGCCGGACCTCGAAGAACGGATCCAGCGCGATGAGCTGCTGCACGTCCCTCGACGCGAACGCGGCCCCGAGCGCCTGCCGGGACCACTCGAGCTCGCCGACCTTGGCCTGGACCTCTGCCTGCGAACGGACGACGAACGACTGGCTGACGTTCCCCTGGAAGCTGAAGGTGATGAGCGAGTGGGAGTAGACCCCATTCGTGTGGTGGTGTACCGCGCCGACGTTCACGAGATCCGACATCGGGATCACCGTCAGCTTGGGCCCCGTCGCGTCGACGTAGTCCGCCGGCAACAGATACCGGCCCACCCTGAACGGGAGGGTCGACTTGAACCTGAGCCGCTTGATGGCCATCAGGGTCGACACGAAGAGCAGGAAGATGCTGCCGGCGTAGCCGAGAAGGTGCCCCGTGCCCTGAACGCCTGACCAAAGCGATCCAAAATGATTGCAGACGAGCACCAGGGTCACGGCGGCGGCGGCCAGCGCGAGGAAGCTCCATCCGAGGATCCCCGTGCCTGCGTTCGCCGGCGCGGAGAGGATCGGCCTGGGCGGGCCCTGACCATCGAGGCACCGAACGAGCCGATCGCGGACGGGATCGGGCAGCGCATTGAACAGGACATGTCGTACAGGCATGGCACCCCCAGGCAATCAGGAGACGCTATCATCGGCCCTGCGTGCGCGGCAATCGCGATGTGGAAAATCACACTCTGGCGAGCCGCGTCTGGCAGCGTGGTCCGAGACCCTGCACATCGGTGGCGTTCACGCACGCCATGTCCCGTGGCGAAGGCCGGCGCGACGCGCTGACGAATCGACCGCCCCGCGGGGTGTCCTGCGAACACGCCGCAGGTGTCGTGATCGAGGGCGCATGGCGCGCCGGCCGCCGCGCGGGCGGGAGCCCACGCTCAAACCATGTTGGAGGAGAATGACCATGAACATGAATTCGATGCGCCGTGGTGTCTCGATGGGGCGCGTCACCTGGGGCGTTGGCAACGTGATCGATCTCGAGACCCGCCGGGGGCTCTTCGTCCTCGCGCAGATGAGCAGGTCTCCCTACCTGGTCTTCTTCCGTCACTTCCGCCGCGATCGCGATTGGCGGGGGACACGGCTCGCTCCGGCGGACGTCCTCTTCTGCACGTCCGTCACCCGGCAACTCCTCACGTCGAGCGTGATCGGCCGGGTGAAGGGCGTGGCGCCGTTGAACGTCGACCTCCCGACCGTGTGGATCCACCCCGACGCGACGAGCCGGCGGGTGACTGTCTGGGAGGGCACGCCTCATGAGCGCTCGTTCATCACGATCGGTCGCGGCGGGGCGCTCGTGCGCAAGGACGTGAACCATCACGCCGGAGGTCCCTTCAAGCATCCGAGCGGCGTGTTCGACGAGATCCTCGAGCCGTCGATCGCCGATATCGAGACGATCGAGCGGCACGAGCTCACCTCACTCGCCGTCTTCCCGCTCCTCCAGGAGCGGCTGTTCCTCTGTCATGGCGCGGGGAAGAGCGTCGATCCGGAGAAGCACCTGCTCTTCGATCTCCCCATGCCTCTCGCCTTCGAGCCCTACATCGAGCTCATCACCGCATCGACGGAGGAGGAGAGCCGCGCATTGCAGCGGCGATACGGCGCCGCGATGTCTCGCGCGTGATGACCGGACCGGACAACCGGAGGCGGTGCCGCCGCTTGACGAGAAGTACGACGAGTTCGTGAAGTACGTCGGCTCGATCCCCGAGGCGCCGCGCCGCCGCGACGACGGCCGCATGCTCGCCGAGACCGCGATCCGCGCGCTCGCCGACCTCAAGGGCTGCGTCGCGACCGCGGCGCAGAGCAAGGACGCGCCGCTGCTCCGCCTGCTGCCGCCGCCCGGCTAACCAGCTGGAGCGTCGGCGATCGCGCGAGCAGCGCGCTCGCGCACACGCCGGAGCTCGTGCCCGCGCTGCTCCGGCCGTTCGTGTGGACGCCGACCAGGCGGCCGTCGGAGATCCGCAGCACGCCCGAGCCCGAGCTGCCCTCGAACGTCGCCGCGCCGAGGTAGCGGAGCGCGGTGCCGCCCGCGGCCACGCACCGGCCCGCGACCAGGTGCTTCGTGAAGCCGAGCGGGTGGCCGATCAGGCACACCGCCTCGCCCGGGCGCGCGCCGGTCGGCGCGAGCTCGGCGACGCCCCACGCGGCGCCGGGCGCGCCGGCGAGCCGCACGATCGCGAAATCGAGCTCGCCCGCGCGGTGCTCGACGAGCTCGACGATCCGGTAGCAGCGCGTCGGCCGCAGCTCGCCCGCGGGATCGAGCTGGTAGTTGAACGCGACGTGCATGTTCGTGGCGATCTCCGCGGAGCCGATCACGTCGCCGGTGCGGTCGTCGAGCGGGCGCAGCCAGCGGCCGCCGGTGCGGTCGAAGCAGTGCCCCGCGGTGAGGAACAGGTCGCGCGCGATCAGCGTGCCCGAGCCCCACGCGACGCCGCTCGCGGTGCCGGGCCGGGCGTAGCGGCGTGCGAGGTCGGCGTTCCAGCGCAGCTGGCCGACCGCACCCTCGTGCGCGGCCGCGAACGTGCGCAGCGGCGGCGGGCAGTGCTCGACCGGCTCACTCCGCACCGCGCCTCCGGCGCACGCGCCCGTAGCAGCTCATCGCGCGCAGCTGATCGGCGAGGTGGTGATCGAGCTCGGGCTCGGTCGCGGCCTGCGCGCAGCGCACGACCGCCTCGCGGCGCATCAGCTCGAGGAACGCGGCCGGGTCGAGCTCTTGCTCGGCGAGCCACGCCCGGGTCTCGGCGGCGGTGTACAGGCCGTGCTCGCGGCGGAACTGCTGCGCGGTGCGCTCGACGAGCTCGGCGCTGACCGACAGGCCCTGGCGCGCCGCCGCGTCCTCGGCGAGCGCGCGGGCGAGCGCGCCCTGGACCGCGCTCGCGTACAGCGACGCGTCGCCGAGCGCGCGCAGCGCGTCGAGCAGCGGCGCCGCGGTCGCGCCGCGCGCCGCGCGCATCCGCGGCAGCGCATGGTCCCACGCGTCGGTGCGCTCGAACGCGTAGTCGACGCGCTTCGGTGCGGCGCCGGCGGCGCGCGCGGCCTGCATCGCGTCGACGAGCGCGAGCGCATCGCGGCGCTTCTGGTCGACGCGGCCGCCGGGCAGCCAGCGCTCGAGCGCGGCGACGTCGCAGCCGGTGGCGTGCGCCTCGGCGAGCAGCTCGGGCCACCGGCGGTCGGGATAGAACCGCTGCTTCGCGAGCGCGACCAGCCGATCGGCCGCCGCGCGGGTGCACGCGCCGGCGGCGACCGCCGCGTCGAGCGTGGCGCGGATGTCGACCAGCGCCTCCGAGACATGGCGATAGCCGTGGTCGGCCGCGAGGTGGGTCAGCGCGACCTCGTCGTCGGCGTCGAGCGCGCCCGCGCGAAACTGCTCGAACACCCAGCCGACGCCGACCATGCCGAAGTCGGCGAGCTCGGCAGCGCGCAGCGCGCCCATGCTCGACGCCCCGAACACGTGCACGCCCTCGGCCATCGCCCACAGGATCTCCTTGTGCCACACCGCCGGCACGTGCTCGAAGAACCCGTCGACGAGGCCGATGCCCCACGGCCGCTCGCGCGCGGCCCGGTAGACGTCGCCCTGGGCCGCCGGTGGCAGCACGCGCAGGTCGGGCACCGCCGGCACGTCGGCCGGCGGCAGGCTCGGTCCGGTGAACAGCACGATCACGATGGCCTCGCTCGCTGCGCCCGCGGACCGGGCGCGTAGCCGGGTGCGTTCCACATGCTCTCGAGCCCCGGCACGACGACGCGGACCACCGCGACGCCGAGCTCGGGCCGGGACAGATCGACCGCGACGGCCTGGTCGAGCCCCGCGCCGCGCAGCGCGCCGAGCACCGCGGCGAGGTCGTCGTCGAACGAGTCGCTCGCCGCGTCGGGCAGCTCTGCGAACCAGCGCGCGGCGGGCGCCTCGAGCTTGACGAGCGCCGCCGCGATCCGGTCCGCCGCGCGGGCGCGCTGGAACGACGGCTCCACGATGTCGTCGCGCGCGCCGGAGATCGCGGTCAGCCGGCTCTGCGCGGCCTCGGTGAGCGCGCGGGCGAGCGCGATCCCGCGCGATCGGTGACAGCCCTGGCCGCCGCTCACGCACAGCGCGTGGCACGGGTCCGGATCGCGATCCGCGATCTCGGCGACCACGACCGGCAGCCCGAGGTCGCTGGTCGCGTCCCACGCGCCGACCGCCACGCCGGCGCGCTCGAACCGCCGGAGCAGCGCGCGGCAGTCGAGGTCGTCGACGGTGTCGAGCGCGATCCGGGTGCGCCGCCGGACCTCGGCGCCGCCGGCGCGCCAGATCGCGACCGCGTCGCGCTCGATCACCTCGTACAGCCCGTGCAGCGTCGCCTCGAGCGCGTCGTTGCCCGACGCGAGCCCGGTCGACGTGGTCAAGAAGCAGCCGCTGCCCGGCGGGCGCGGCGAGGTGTAGTCGGTGGTGACCACCTCGAGCGGCACCGCGCGCGGCGCGCCGTCGAACAGGTCGACTCCGTCGAGCCACAGCAGCTTGCGATGAGGCTGGAACGCCCCGATCGCGAGCCGCGGCAGCCCGGCGAGATCGACGAGACGGCGCGTCGCGGCGAGCTCGGCAGCGGTGCCGAACACCATCGGTCGCAGGATGTGCTCGGCATGCCACTGCTCGATCGACTCCATCACGCCCGACGCGCGCGCCGCCTCGAGGTCGAGCCCCTTGCCCTGCGAGACCGAGATCGAGCGCGCGTTCGGCCGGCACACCATCACGACCGGGATGCCGATCGAGTCGAGCCCGGTGACATCCGCGATCCGCGTGATGCCGAGTCGCCGCAGCAGCGGCCGGACCCGGGCGAGCGTGTCGGCCGGACTGATCCGGCGCTGCGTGCCGCGCCAGTACGCCTTCTCGGTGCAGGGCACGGCGCTAGTCCTGCGGCTTGAACGCGTTCAGGTTGAAGTAGAACGTGCCGCAGAACTCGGCGGGCCCGACCTCCTCGGCGGCGCCGCCGCGCGCCAGCTCCTGCTCGACGAGACGGCGGGCCGGCGGCGCATCCGCGTACGGCACGTGCTGGGTCGCGACGCGCTGCTCGACGAGCTGCTTGCAGATCGGCTCGAGCGGCCGCTTCGGTGGCCCGAGGTCTCTGCTGTCGATCACGTAGTAGCCATCTCCCTCGCCGTTGATCACGACGAGCGTGAACGGATCATCCGTCATCTTCTTCATGTCATCCCTCCTGAGAAACGCGCTGGAACTTCTCCACATCGCTCGGCGACGGCGCAGAACTCGCGCCACCGCCGGCGCACCGACTCGACCGCACGAGATGGACCGGTTTGTCGTCCTAGCCGGACAGGGGATCGAGCGCGGGCTGGTCGTCCTCGTTCACGCTGATGCAGGCCCCTCTCATGAGCATGAGCGGCACCATCATCCAAGTGCTTCTCAATCCCATCTTCTTCTCTCCGAGACAAAGAAGCCCACCCGCGTCGATTCGCGGTCAGGCGCATCGTGATGCCGAGCCCGAGAGCTCGACGCTGCTAGGTCCGCTTGGAGCGCTCAACGCACGCCGTGTGCCAGGGGCAGAGGGCGCTCGATGTCTCGAGATGTCGCGTTCCATGTGCCGGCAGGATCAGTCGCCTGCCGTGAAATGTGGCCCATTTCTCTGTGACATGTCACGGACTGCAACGTCGCATGACACGGATCCCAGCGTGACATGTCACGGATTGCAGCGTGACATGTCACGAATCGCAGTGTGACATGACCCACGCGTGCATCGCGCATCGGTCGATGGGCGCACGCCGAGAGCGAAGCCGCGGCGCCCCTGGTCGAGGGTGGAGCCCTGGTAGTCCACCGGCGTGGATGGGCCACGATCTACCGGAGGTGCGAATCGACCGCGAGGAGCGAGGCGAGGAGGTGTTCTCGGGCGCCAGAGGTGTTCTCGCGCGCCAGTAGGGTACAGCTATACGGTAGGATGCCTTCCGCCTGGTGCTACGTCGCGGTAATCCCAGGCGTTTCAGGCGTGGAAAACCTGCCTGATCGCATAAGGCCCGATCCATCTTTTTGTGGAGGCACGTCCAGCGGGAGACGAGTGCGACTCATCTTTTTGTGGAGGCACGTCCAGCGGGAGACGGGTGCGACCCGTCTTCATGCTGGAGGGGGAGCCAGCGGGAGACGGGTGCGACCCGTCTTCATGCTGGAGGGGGGCCAGCCGGAGACGGGTGCGACCCGTCTTCATGCTGGAGGGGGAGCCAGCCGGAGATGGATGCGACCCGTCTTCATGCTCGAGGCGCATTCACCCGGACGCGGGTGCCACCCATCTCCCGCATGGGCGAGCCAGCTCCTGCCCCCGGCGGGCGATCTCATCGCGCCGCCCAGATGGCGAGGAGCGCGTACGCGATCGCCACGGCCTGGATGACCGCGAAGCTCAGGAGCCCGGTCGGCAGGAAATCGAAGAAGCCGAACCGGATGGGCCTGCCGTCGACGTCCCGCAGGTCGGCCCGCTCGGTGAGCGCCTGCGCGAGCGGGCCCGACGTCGCGGCGGTCAGGAAGAGCGAGCTGCCCGCGCAGACGGACAGGGCGAGGCCGACATACACGGCGGGCGCGGGCAGCCGCTCGGCGAGCGACTCGGCCACGTCGAGCAGCGCCGCCATGCTGGGGCCCGCCGAGAACAGCCCGGTGAGCACGCCGGCGAGGACGAGGAACGCGACGAGCTGCAGCGACGGGGCGACCGGGAGCCGCGCCAGCGAGCGCGAGACCTCCTCGAACAGGCCGGTGCGCCGCACCGCCGCGACCATCACGAAGAGCGAGAGCAGGAAGAGCACCGCCTCGATGTCGAGCCCCGTCCGCGCGAGCCGCTCGCCGAGCCTGCGCGACGCGAGCAGCGCCGCGCCGGTGCCGAGCCAGCACACGAGCTCGGGGCCGACGCCGAGCTCCGCGGGCAGGAACAGCCACGCGACGACCATCGCGCCGAGCGACGCCGCCGCCGGCACGAGGAGGCGCCGGTCGGCCCGCACCCGCCGGTGCAGCGCCTCCATGGCCGCGCGCGTGAGCCGCGCCGAGACCGGATCGCGCGGCACGCCCGCGGCCGGGCGCACCACGGCGCGCACGACGACGAGCAGCACGGCGAGCGCGCAGAGCGTCGCCGGCGCGGCGCGCGAGAGGTAGGCCCCGAACGTCATGCTGCCCCGGCCGAGCAGCAGGATGGCCGGGAAATCGCCGATCGGCGTGGCGGCCCCGCCGAGGTTGCACGCGACGAGCAGCAGGCCGAGCAGCCAGGAGACGTACCGCTGCCGCGTGCCCATCAGCTTGAGCAGGACGTGCAGCACCGGCAGGACGAGCACGAGCGCCGTGAGGTTGTTGACGATGCCGCTCACGACGTACATCGCGACCGAGAACACCACGAGGACGCGGAAGGGCTCGGCGCCGCTCAGCCGCGTCGCCGCGACGGCGAGGCGATCGAAGAGCCGCGAGGCGGCGAAGAGCTGGGACAGGAGCCCCAGCGTCACGAGGATGACGAGCACGTCCCACGGCACCTCGGCGAGCAGGCGCGGCGTGGTCGCGACCCCGAGCAGCGTCGACGCGAGGCAGGCGAGGCCCGCGCCGCCCGTCACGATGAGCACGCGGCGCGACGGCAGGAGCGCCTGGAGCAGCAGCGTCCCGAGCAGGACGGCGAAGAGCGCGGCCTGGGGGGCCGTCACGTCGCCTCGATCGCCGGCGCGAGCGCGCGCGGGTCGCCCGCGCCGGCGGCGGCGACCTCGGGCGCGGGGCCGCGCGGGGCCGGCCCGACGAGGCATGAGAAATCGGCCGAGCTCGTCTCGACCATCCAGCGCGGGTACACCGTCATGGGCCGGCCGAGGATGTCCCAGCCGATCAGCGAGCGGAACTGGGTCCGCACGTCGGGGCCCGAGACGCGCAGCCACGAGGGGCTCACGTGCGCCGCGTGCCCGTCGGTGCCGTAGACGAACGTGAGCAGCGCGCTCCTGCGCCCGGCCCAGCGGTGGAGCTCGGACAGACCCACCGGCTCGATGAGCCCGTCGTAGTTCGCGAGCACGCGGCCGAAGTCCGTGTCGAGCCCGCCCGCGTCGGTGACGAGGCCCGCCTCGACGCCGGAGAGCCGCGGTACGAGCGCGTCGAGGCAGTCGGCCTCCAGCCCCACGACGAGCAGCCGGGTCACGCCGCGGAGCGCGTCGAGGACGCCTGCGAGGTCGAGCGGCGCCTCGGCGCCGCCCGAGAGCCACTGCTCGGCGACGAAGTCGAGGACGGGGAACTCGCGCCCGAGCTGGTCGCGGGCCTCGCGCGCGAGCGGGGCGCCGCCTTCGTCCACCAGCTCGCGCAGGAACAGCCGCGCCGCCGAGCGCATGCCCAGCTCGGCGGCCACCATCCGGAACGCCTGTCCGAGCGCCGGCGGCAGCGCCATCAGGCCGGCTCCGCCCCGGCGCGGGCGCGCTCGGCGCGCGCGAAGAGGGCGTCGAGCAGGCAGACCATCGCGGCGTTGGCGAGCGCGTGGTGCGGCGGGCCGTCGGTGAGGCAGTCGACGAGCGCCGCGAGCTCCGGCGAGCCCTTCGGGGCGAGGCGCGTCAGCGGCGCGAGCGGGACGGCCAGCGGGTAGTCGTGCTCGCTGCCGCGCGCGAGGTGCGGCGGCAGGCGGATCGGGACGGGCAGCGACTCGCCGCTCGGCGCGCCGCCCTCCGGCGGGCCGAGCTCCTCGAGCAGGAGGCCGAGCAGGCAGACCAGCGTGTAGCTCGCGCCGCGGTGATGGACCGGGCCCTCCCCGACGATGCACCGGACGACGAAGGCGCGCTCCTCCGCGTCGGGCATCCAGGGGGCGAGCAGCGCGTCGAGCCTCGCGGGGCGGATGAACGCGGACACCACGGAGGAGGGCAATGAAGGGTAGCGATGGCCGGGGTCGCGAGGCGGTCGGGGCGGAGGCATGAGGGCACCTCAGCGTAGCTGCCCGGAAGGGCCCGGATCCAGGCCTGATCTCGCGCGCCAGCGCCCCGTGCGGACGCGCGCGCCACTCCGGCGATGCAGCGCGATGCCTCGCGGCAGGCGACGGTGAACGAGCCCGTGGTTCGACCGGTCCAGTCGACGGTTGCGGGCTTCAAGCGCTCTGACGACATCGCAGGAAGCCAGGAAAGCGCGGAGGAGGAGCTCGCTGGTTCCCGTGCGCCTGGGCGCCCGAGCCGCCTCGCGCTGGCCTTCCCCCGTGTCGCACAACCAGAGCGGCGGCGCTCGCACCTAAGGGCTCAAATGGCCACGCGACCGCCTCGACAGCCGCTCTCGACTCTCCTCGCCCTCTGCACCCTCGCGGCGATCCTGGGATCCAGCCACGCGTACAGCGGCGGCGCCGCGGAGCAGGACGCGGATGCTTCCGTTCACGCCGGGCGCGATCGCGCGCAGGCGCCTCCGCCGAGCTGCGCCGGCGTCACGCCCGGCGCCGACGAGCGCTGCGGCCTCGGTCACGACGACGACTGCTGCGCCAGCCTGCTCGTACCCGGTGGGACGTTCAACCGGCTGAACGACCCGCGGTATCCGGCGAGCGTGAGCAGCTTCCATCTCGACAAGTACATGGTCACGGTCGGGCGGTTTCGCCGCTACCTGGAAGAGACAGGCGGCCCGACGCAGGCGAGCCCGCCGCCGGCCGGCGCGGGGGCGCACCCGAAGATCCCGGACAGCGGGTGGGACCCGGCCTGGAACACGATGCTCCCGGCGACCACGGCCGCGATGAAGCGGGCGCTCGTCTGCGATCCTTACGGCTGGCCGACGTGGACCGACGCTCCGGCCGCGAACGAGGACAAACCCATCGTGTGCGCGACATGGCTCGAGCTGTTCGCGTTCTGCGCATGGGACGGCGGGCGCCTGCCGACCCAGGCCGAGATGAACTACGCCGCTGCAGGCGGCGACGAGCAGCGGCTGTATCCGTGGGGCTCTTCCCCCATCACCTCCGAAGACGCGGCCTTCTGCTGCCAGGGCGAAGGCTCGACGTCGCTGCCCTGCGAGGACGCATTTCCCCCGTGGAGCCTCATCCACTGCACCACGGACGATCTCGCACCCGTCGGCTCCTTTCCCAGGGGAGCGGGGCGCTGGGGCCAGCTCGATCTCGCCGGCGAGGCCTACAAGGTCACGCGCGACGCCGCCGACGACGACCGCCCGCTCGTGCCGTGCGCCGATTGCTCCCGGCTGGACAACCACGCTGCCCTGCGCGTCACGCACGGCGGGAGCTTCGTCGCCGCCGGATACCGGCAGACGACGACCTACCGCGCACCCTACGAGACCCATGGCCGCCACTACTATGTATCGGCGATGTGCGCGCGCGACCTGCCAGGGCCGTGAGCCCTCCGCGCGGCCCTCGCCGGCAGCGTCGCGCAGGGCTTACGTTCCTATTTCTGACGAGGCGCGCCTCGGGGCTCCTCTGCCCGCGTGCGCGCGCATCGCCACCTTCAAGCGCTCTCGCGAAACACCTTGATGAGCGCGGCTGGCGACTCCGCCCCGTGGCCCGCGGCAACTCCCTTCCTGAAGAGCGCCGCGGCGAACGCCGGGAGCTCGGCGTTGATCCTCGCTTCCCGCGCGTGCCGCTGGATGAGCTCGACGGCCTGCGCGCAGATCTCCAGCGTGGCCTCCTCTGCCTCGTACGCTCCGGACTGGATGGAGTCCGCGTCGTGCTTGACCATCCCACCGATGGCCGGAGCGACGACGGCGGCCATGGCCCCGAAGTCGGCCACGCGGATCCCTTCGGCCTCGCAGATGCGGGCGCCGTGGTAGAAGCCGAGGAGCCCCGCGAACAGGTGCGACAGGAACGCCAGGTCCATGGCCGCCGCCCAGCCGACCTTCTCCCCGAGGTAGCTCACGGCCCCGGCCGTGCTCTCGAGCAGCGGCTTGCTCTTCTCGTAAGCCGAGCCCGAGCCCGAGACGAGGATGCTGCTCTCCGGCTTCCCCATCTGGCTCGGGGTGGCCAGGATGGCGCCGTCGAGGTAGTCGATGCCGCGCTGCTTCGCCCACGCTTCGAGGGTACGCGCGTCCTCGGGGCTGCCCGTGCTGAGCTGGACGAGCACCTTACCGGCGAGGGAGGAGACCACGTCGCGCCCCTCCAGCACGCCGTACGTCGCGCGGTAGTCGGTGATGCAGGTGATCACGATCTCGCTCGCCTGCGCCGCTGCGGCCGCGCTCGGGGCCAGCACCGCTCCCTCCGCGACGAGCGGCGCGGCCTTCGCGATCGAGCGGTTCCAGACGGTGACGCGAGAGCCGCTGCGGAGCAATTCCCGAGCGAGCGCGGTGCCCATGAGACCCAGACCGATGACCGTGACTTCACGCATGTGAGCTCCTTCGTTTGCGGCCCGTCTGCCGATGACGGGCGCGCCTTCGTGCCGGCCAAGGTGGGGGCCTGCGGCCCGGGCCGTCGCGCACGATCGGACGCCCGGAGAGCACGTTCGGACGGCGGCGAGCGCGGAGCCGCCCCGTGGCGCGCCGCTCGGCGGCGGTGGATACTGGCGGGGATGCAGGTCATCGGACAGACCCGAGCTCCCATCCGACTGGAGCCGCCCGCGGGCGCGCCGCGCCCATACGTCGGGGTACATGTCGGCGTTCACTCGACCCAGCCTGGCGTGATCGCGCTCGAGGCCTCGCAGGATCATCGGGTGAAGATCCATGCGGGCGCGCCGGTACGCGGGGCCTGCCGCGCCGATCGGTTCGTCTACACGCGCGGCGACGTGGACCTGATCCCCGCCGGAGCCTCGGACGTCTGGCAGGAGGACGACGCGGGCACCTCGCTCATCCTGTCGCTGACCCCTTCGCTGCTGCGCCGGGTCGCAGCGGACATAGGGCTCGATCCCGACAAAGCCGGCCTGGAGCCGCGCCACCAGGTCAGGGACCCGCAGATCGAGCACATCGCCTGGGCGCTCGACGCCGAGCGCAGGGCCGGCGATCCGACCGGGCTTCTCTACAGGGAGAGCCTCGGCGTCGCGCTCGCCGCGCACCTGCTCGGCCGTTACAAGGCGCCGGGCCGCCTGCGGCGAGGGCTGTCTGCGCCGCAGCTACGGCGCGTGACGGCGTACATCGAGGAGCACCTCGATCACGACCTGTCGCTCGATCGGCTGGCCGGCGTCGCCGGGGTCAGCGCGTCCCACCTCAAGACGCTGTTCAAGCGGTCGACCGGCGTGCCGGTGCACGAGTACGTGATCCAGCGCCGCGTGGAGCGCGCGAAGGCGCTGCTCCTGCGCGGCGACCTGCCCGCCAGCCAGGTGGCGATCGAGGCCGGGTTCTCGCACCAGAGCCACATGGCGAGGTGCATGCGCCGCGTCCTCGGCGTGACGCCGGCAAAGGTGGCAGCCAGCGCGCGCTAAACCAGAGAAAACAGCCGCCAAGGCGAGCCGCGATGACGCCAAGGGCGCCAAGAGACCAGCGAAATAAACAGGAGAGGAAATGCGGGGACAGCCCTGAGCAGCGCCGGCGGGGGGCCGGCGCGGCGATCCGTCCTCAGGGGCAGCCGTTGGCCGCGCCCGGGGTCGCCGGCGCGGGCGCGATGAACGCGCCCGTCCCGTCGGGGCAGCGGCTCGCCGTATCGACGTGGCCTGTCCAGCTGTGCTCGTCGATCACGACGCCGCCAGGCGTGTACAGGATGGCCGAGTCCCCCGAGCCGAGCCCGAAGGTGAGCCTGAGCGGCTCCCCGCTGCTCTCTCCGCGGATCAGCAGGTATCCCCCGGCAGGCACCACCGTGCCCGCGGGCAGCACGAGCTCGTGCGATGGATCGCTGTCCGTGAGCCGATAGCCGCCGACATCGACGTTCGATGCGCCACGGTTGTGGAGCTCGACGAAGTCCTCGCCGGCCGAGCGCACCTCGTTGATGACCAGGGTCTCTCCACCTGGATCGCCCGGCTCCTCGGGATCGCCTGGCTCCTCCGGCTCCCCGTCTCCGCCCTGCATGCTCAGCATCGAGGCGTCGAGCCGGACGAAGAAGCTCATCGCCTCTCCGCCGTCGTTGTCGTTCGTGACCCACAGGCCGCCGGCGCCGAGCGCGAGCCCCTCGATCTTCTCCTGATCGAAGCGGAACGGGTGCTCCAGGAGATCGCAGGCGAGCGCCTTGTCCACCGGATCCGCGATGTCGTTCGGTGTGCCGCTCGACAGCGCGAAGGTGCGGATCGTCTTGTTCCCCGCCTCGCCTGCCCAGCCCTGGTCGCGCTCGACCACCGCGAACGTGTCGCCGCCCACGTGAATGAGCTCGCTCAGGAACGTGTCGCCACGCGATCCGCCGGGGTTCGCGTCGAGCGGATAGAAGTACCAGCTCCACGCGCCTGTATCGACGTCGTACGCGCCGAGGCGGGCGTTCTGGCCCTCCGTCGTGAGCGCGCGCTGCATGGCCACATAGACCTCGAGGCCGCCTGAAGCAGACGGCGCGCTGTCGACCACGGCGATGCCCTCGAAGCCGTTGGCTCGCACCGTCGACCAGTCGATCGCGTTCGCGTCGCTGCCGCACGGGAGATCCACGATGCCTCCGTCGCCGTAGCCGGGGTCGAGCTGGCCGCGCTCGTCGACGAACAGGAGTCGGTTGCTGACCTCCGAGCCAACGCAGGTCGCGCTGCCGCCGTTGCCGGCGACACCCTCGCTGGCGAGGACATAACCGCCCTCGGGGTTCACCGAGATGCCCTCGGGATCGTAGCCCACGAGCTCGGCGCCGGCGCTGTCCTTCAGGATCAGCTCGCGGACGAGCTGCATGCGCCGCTCCCCATGATCGGGCCAGAACGACCAGATGCGCTGGCGCGCGAAGGCGTTGTCGGGCGTCGCGAGCAGGAAGCCGGTGGCCGGCTCGTACGCGAGGGCGCCGAGCGCGCCAAAGCCCAGGCCCCCCGAGCGTGCATCGTAGACGTCGGGGCCGTGGCCGACCTCGGCCGGATCCGTGACCGAGCGATACAGCCAGATGCCGCCGCCAACGCCGTCGTCGCCCTCGCCGCTGACCGCCACGAGGTTGCGCGACGGGATCGCGACCGCGCCCTCGGGCCTCATCGGGGCGCCGAGCAGCTCCTTCAGCACCGGCGCCGCGGGGGCGCTCACGTCGACGACGAGCAGCGTCGCGTTGCGCTCGCCCAGCAAGAAGGCGTAGTCGTCGCCGCCGAACACCCCGGTCGCGCAGCCCTCGATCTCGATGCCCCGGTCGCCCGAGCGCCCTTCCGGGTAGGCGCCGGCGCGCGCCGCGAGCCGCTCGACGGCGTCGCCGCTGTCGTAGACGCGGGCGCCGTCGAGGTCGAAGACCGAGAATCCCCGGCCGCCCGACCACAGGCCGGCGGCTGTCGCCTCGTTCGGTGTGTCTCCCTCGTTGGCCGTCACGAAGTGCCGGCCATCCGCGAGCAGACACACCGAGTCCGGCTCGAGCAGCCCGGTGAAGCCCGAGCTCGCGAGCTCGATCTCGCCGTTCGACGCGAGATCGGCGCGAGCGTGTGTGGACGTGCCGGCCTCGATATAACGGGTGACCGTCGCGGAGGCGATGTCGATGACCGCGATGAGGTTGTTCTCCTGCAGCGACACGATCGCCGTCCTGCCGTCTCTCGTGATGTCGACGTACTCCGGCTGCGGATCGCCAGGGATGTTGCCGACTCCGGGCGTGAGGGCGATCGTGGCCACGGTCGACGCCGAAGGGTGACTCTCATCGATGGTGACGATCTGGACGCTTCCGGGGCGCGCCTGGGCGACCGCGTTGTCATCGGCGTTCTCCTCGTCCTCGATGGCGACCACCACCCGGGCGCCGTCCGGCGTGATCTTGAGGCTGTCGGGGCCGACGCCGACCGCCACCGAGCCGGCGATCGCCCGGGTCGCCAGGTCGATGAAGACCAGGGCGCCGGGATCGGCGTTGTGGATCGGATCCGTCGTGTCCTTCACCGCCGCGATCGCATACCGGCCATCCGGCGTGATCGCGACGGCGGTGGCTTCGCCGTTGCCGTTGCTCACGGTGCCGGCGATGTCGACCGTGCCGAGGAGCGCAGGGCTGCTTGGATCCGAGATATCCACGAACCCCACGGTGTGGGTGACGCTGCTCGTGTAAGCCAGCACGTTGCCGTCCGGAGAGGCGGCCACGATCTCGGCGATCGGACCGCCGGGGGCCGTGTATTTGGCCACGAGCTGGAACCCCGCGACGCCGCGCCCGCCGTCCTCGCCGTGGCAGACATAGGCGGTGTCGGAGATCTCGCCTTCATCGAGCATCCCATCGTCGTCGGCGTCGAGCCCGCTGGCCACCTTCTGCCCGCCATTCGCGCAGTTCGGTCCGCTCGGCTCGGGTGCGATGTCGATGAGCACCTGCTGGGCGTCGGCGCCGTCGTTGCCGTCGGCGCCGTCAGCGCCGTCCTCGCCATCAGCGCCGTTGGCACCCTTGGCGCCGTCGTCGCCAGGCTCGCCCTTGGGGCCATCCGCTCCCGCCTTGCCGTCGAGCCCGTTGCATAGGTAGGTGGTCGCCTCGACCTCTCCCTCCTCGATCTGGCCGTTGCCGTTGAGATCGCGGCCGGAGTCGACCCGGGTGCCGCCGTTCTCGCAGCGGTCGCCGGCCGGCTCGTCGCTGAAGCCCAGGATGGCGCCGCCCCTCTGGCCGCCGCTCGGTACCTCGCCTCCATCGTCGGAACACCCCGAAAGCGCCAGCGCCGCGGCGCCGAGGCCGATCCAGGTGAGACTGCGCAGCATCACGTCACGTCCTCCTTGCTGAAGCCGCCCACAGTGCCCGAGGCGATCGCCGGCGACGCGACAGCTGCTTGAAAATTTTATTGCAGATCCATGTACTTCGATGCTCCCGGCCGGGAGCGGCCGCCGATGCCTCCGCCGGTGGCGCTGTGGCAAACTGCCCCGCTGCACGGGGCCTTGCGGCATGAACTCCGGCGGCCCGCGAGTGCTAGAGTTGCGCCATCCATGCTCGACAAGCTCGACATCGCCCGCGCCCTCCGCGAGACGGGCACGCTCCTCCTGATCAAGGGGGAGAACCCGTTCAGAGCGCGCGCTTACGAGACGGGGGCCGAGGCGCTGGAGCAGCTCACGGACGACCTCGGCGCGCTCGTCCGGGGCAAGAAGCTCACCGGCATCAAGGGCATCGGCCCGGCGCTCGCCGCCCAGATTGCCGAGCTCTACCAGACGGGGCGCTCCGGGCAGCTCGAGGAGCTCCGCGCCGAGCTCCCCAGCGGCGTGCTGGAGCTCGCCCAGGTGCCGGGCATGAGCCTCAAGCGGATGAAGGCGCTCCACGAGGCGCTCGGCATCGGCAGCGTGGAGGAGCTGAAGCGGGCCTGTCTCGCCGGGAAGGTCCGGGCGGTGAAGGGCTTCGGGGCAAAGACCGAGGCGAGCCTGCTCGAGGGGATAGCCCGCTACGAGGTGCGCGACGAGCGCGTCCTGCTCGTCGACGCGCTCGAGGCGGCCGAGCCGCTCCTCGCCCACGTGCGCGGCTGCGAGGCGACCGAGCAGGCCGATCTCGCGGGCTCGATCCGGCGCTGGGAAGAGACGGTGACGGCCATCGACCTCGTGGCCGCGGCGGACGACGCCGCGCAGGTGATCGACTGCTTCGTCCGGTCCCCGCAGGTCGCCGAGGTCGAGGAGCGCGGCGACGCGCGTTGCAGGGTGAGGCTCTCGGGCGGCCTGCGCGGCGAGCTCCTCTGCGTGCCGCCCCGGGACTACGCGGCCGCGCTTCACCACCGGACGGGGGCGCCCGAGTACCTCTCGGCGCTCGGCGCGCTCGCGCGCGAGCTGGGGCTCACGCTCGACGAGAGAGGGCTCTCGCGGGGCAAGAAGCGCCTCTCCGTGAAGACCGAAGAGGACCTCTACGAGCACATCGGCATTCCGTACATCGCGCCCGAGCTCCGCGAGAGCGCGGAGGACATCGTCGCTGCCGTGGAGCGCGCCGCGCGGGCGGGCCGCGCGGGCGAGCTCGTCGAGGAGGGCGATATCCAGGGGATGGTGCACTGCCACACGGTGTACTCGGACGGCAAGAACACGATCGAGGAGATGGCCCTGGAGGCCGAGGCGATGGGGATGAAATACATCACCATCACCGATCACTCGCCCGCCGCCCATTACGCGAACGGCGTCGGCCTCGACCGGCTGAAGCAGCAGTGGGACGAGATCGCCCGCGTCCAGGAGCGCGTGAGCGTGAAGCTCCTCCGAGGCACCGAGTCGGATATCCTCGAGTCGGGGAAGCTCGATTATCCGGACGCGATCCTGGAGCAGCTCGACGTGGTCATCGCGAGCATCCACTCGCGCATGAAGATGGACGCCGACCAGATGACGCGCAGGCTGGTCAGCGCCATGCGGCTGCCGGTCTTCAAGATCTGGGGGCACGCGCTCGGCCGGCTCATCCAGCGGCGCGAGCCGTTCGCGTGCCGCGTCGAGGAGGTGCTCGACGCCGTGGCCGAGTCGAGGGCCGCCGTCGAGGTGAACGGGGACCCGTACCGCCTCGACATGGAGCCCCGGTGGATCAAGGAGGCGCGCAAGCGCGGTATCCGCTTCGTGATCTCGACGGACGCACACTCGACGCGCGCGCTCCACAACCTGCGGTTCGGCGTGGGGACCGCGCGGCGAGGCGGCCTCCGCCGGGGCGAGGTGCTGAACGCGCTCGGCCCGGCCGCGTTCCAGAAGGCGGTCCGGCCCGCCTGATCGCATCGGCGTGCGGCCCGGACGCCGCGAAGGCCGCTTCGGTCCAGAGGTCGGCCGTCCGCGGCAACCCTGCGCGACCCACGCCATCCATGCGACGCGCGTGACGCGCGCGTCATCGCTGGCACCACCTCGACAGACGGTGCGCGTCGTGTGACCGTTGAGCTGTCATGCCAATGCCCCTGCCGACCCCTGCGCCCGCAGAGAACATCGTCGCTCTCATCGGGCACACCCCGATGATCCAGGTGACTCAGCTCGACGCCGGCCCGTGCGAGCTCTTCCTCAAGATGGAGAGCCAGAACCCGGGCGGCAGCATCAAGGATCGCATCGGCCTGTCGATGATCGAGGCGGCCGAGCGCGCCGGCCAGCTCGGGGGCGAGCGGCGCCACGTGGTCGAGGCGACGGCGGGCAACACCGGGCTCGGCCTGGCGCTCGTCGCGGCGCAGAAGGGCTACCGGCTCACGCTCGTGATCCCGGACAAGATGAGCCAGGAGAAGGTGTTCCACCTGAAGGCGCTCGGCGCGCAGGTGGTGATGACGCGCTCCGACGTCGAGAAGGGCCACCCGAGCTATTACCAGGACCTGGCCGCCCGCATCGCGCGCGAGGAGGGCGCGTTCTACGTGAACCAGTTCGAGAACCCGGCGAACGCGCTCGCCCACGAGACCGGGACGGGCCCCGAGATCGACGCGCAGCTCGATCGAAGGATCGACGCGATGGTGTGCGGCGTCGGCTCCGGCGGCACCATGACAGGGCTCTCGCGCTACTTCGCCAAGGCGCAGCCGCGCTGCGAGATGGTGCTCGCCGATCCGGAGGGCTCGGTGCTGGCGGGCTATGTCAAGACCGGCAAGCTCGGCAAGGCGGGCTCATGGCTCGTGGAGGGCATCGGCGAGGACTTCCTCCCCTCGATCCTCGACCTCTCCCGCGTCAAGCTCGCTTATACGATCTCCGACCGGGAGAGCCTGGAGACGGCGCGGCTGCTGCTCTCCAGGACGGGCATCCTCGCCGGCTCGTCGTCCGGGACGCTGCTCGCGGCGGCCCTGCGTTATTGCCGCGAGCAGTCGTCGCCGAAGCGCGTCTGCACCCTCGTCTGCGACAGCGGCAACAAGTACCTGTCGAAGATGTACAACGATTTCTGGATGGCCGATCAGGGCTTCACCGATCGCGCGCCGACAGGGGATCTGCGCGACGTGATCACGCGCCGCCACGCCGACAGGGCGGTGGTCACGGTGCAGCGGTCGGACGCGCTCCTCGTGGCCTATGCGAGGATGAAGCTCTACGACGTGTCGCAGCTGCCCGTCCTGGAGGACGGCAAGATCGTCGGGTTGGTGGACGAGTCCGACCTCCTCCTCGCCGCCGTCGACGACGTGACGCGCTTCCGAAAGGCGGTGGAGACGGCGATGACGACGCGGCTCCGCACGGTCGACGTGCGGACGCCGATTCGGGATCTCCTTCCGATGTTCGACGCGGGGCTCGTGCCGATCGTGACCGACGGCGACGAGTTCGTCGGGCTGGTCACCCGCATCGATCTGCTCAACTACCTGCGACGCCGGGTGAAGCTGCACGAGGTCTGAGCCGGCCCGGCGCGAGGGCCCGGCCTCCACCTTGTGGCGGCAGCGGGCTTGTGGTGACATGTGCGCCATGCAAAAGGCGCAGGGAACCGGCGTGGTCAGCTTCTTTCATGCGGGCGTCAGGGGGGCCGCGGCGTACACGCTGTGCTCGGCGGCGTTCGCCCTCTCGGCGTGCGCGCCCGCTGCGGCGTCGCCGCCCGCCGCGGCGCCGCCGTCCGCGCCGCAGGCCGCGCCCGCGGTCCTCGACATCGCCGCGGCGCGGGTGGTCGATCTGACGCACCCGATCACGCCGGAGATGCCGCTGTATCCTGGCAGCAAGCCGTATGCATCGGAGACGGTCCGCACCGTCGAGAAGGACTCGTACTACCTCAACCGGTTCTCGATGGACGAGCACGCGGGCACGCACGTGGACGCGCCGGCGCACTTCAAGGCCGGAACGCCGACGGTCGAGCAGATCGCGCCGGAGCAGCTCGTGGGGCCGGCGGCGGTCGTGGACGTGACGGCGAAGGTCGCGGCGAGCCCAGACCACCAGGTCACCGTGGACGATCTCCGGGGCTGGGAGGCGCGGCACGGGGCGCTCGGCGCGAGGCACATCGTGCTGATCCGGACGGGGTGGGGGGCCCGCTGGTCCGAGCCGGCGAAGTTCCTGAACCAGGACGCGAAGGGCGTGATGCACTTTCCCGGGGTCTCCGTGGAGGCGAGCCGCTACCTGAGCGAGCGCGGCGTGCGGTGCGTGGGCATCGACACGCTGTCGACCGATCCGGGGCCGAGCCAGACGTTCGATCAGCACAAGGCGTTCCTCGGCGCGGGCGGCTACCACATCGAGAACCTGGCCAACCTGGAGCAGCTCCCCGAGGCCGGGGCGGTCGTGGTGGTGGCGCCGCTCCCGCTCTCGCGCGGCAGCGGCGCGCCCGCCCGGGTGCTGGCGCTGGTGCCGGCCGCCGGCAAGCCGTCGAGGTAGCGCGGTGCTGGAGCCGCGTCGCTCTGGTTCGTCGCTGATCGCGTGTTAGGGAGTGCTGAGCTGCCCGGTCCCCATGGACGCTGAACCAGGGACTGAACGGCGCACGAGCTGGAGCCGCGGCGCGCTAGCGAAGAAAGACGGTGATCACACGGGAGGTCGACTCCTGGCTGCCGGTGAGGTTGTTGACGCAGCTCGGGTAGTACATGCCGTTCGTGTTGAGCGCCTCGCAGTAGGAGGCGCACGACCCGCGGATGCTGATCATCCCGCATTGCTGGACGGCCCCGCCGCTGGTGAGGTGACCGGCGGCGCACTCCCGCATAAGCGACCGTACATAGCTGCGATTGGCCTCGTCGTAGCAGGCGTTCAGGTAAGGAGAGGGGACAAACAGATTGCCCCAGAAGGCGCCTTCCAGACGCGTGTAGGCCGTGAGCTCGGGGGTACCGGCCTTGTCGAGGGCCGAGGGAGTGCCCCGCGAGGAGATCGTCACGGAGACGCCGTACCAGTTCGTCCGCGACGCGAGGCACGCCGAGATCCACTGCTGGTTGTATAGGTCGAGCGCCTTGGTGCTCCAGTCCGGAACGAGGCCGATGATTCCCCAGTATACCTCGTTGTGCACCTTGCCCGAGCCATCGATCACGAGAAGCTGAACGACTGCGACGGGAGGAACGCACAGCCGACCACATAGTTGAGGAGCTGGCGCGAGAGATCACCCGCCGCCCCCGGATCCCGGATCGCGCTCAGGGCCGCCGAGCTCAATGCGTTGGGGTTGAGGGCGTTGGCGCTGAGGGCATTGGGGTTGAGGGCATTGGGGTTGAGCGCGTTGACGAACTCGAGCGCGCTAGGGGCAACTCCTACGACGCTCTCGTCCTCTTCCTGAACTGCGATGCAGCCTACCAAGGACGCGAGCGAGAGCGCTGCGAACGCAGCGATGCCGATCCGGTACATCGTCGGCCCCCGGGTTCGTCCCTTCGTGGCCTTGGCGAAGAGCGGCCTGGGTGTACCGATGACTAGCCATCATGTCCAGTGCTCAACAGGCGATTTGTGAAGAATTCTCAAGTCGTTGGGGTCAGGGCTGCTCTGTCCACGGCGTGCAGGATGAGCGCATGGCCGCGTGTCGCGTTCGTCGCGCTCCGTCTGAGACCCAGTGAGGAGCGGTGGATGATCGAAATCTCACACGGCATGAAGGCTCGGCAGAACGACGGCGAGCGGCCTGTGAGTCGTTCCCATTTGCAGTGTGGCGATGGTTGCGTGCTCGGAGCCGAAGGCAATGGCGTGGGGCACACCGATGACGACCGCGTCGCCGAGCGCTTCGATCGGCGTTGTCAGGGGAGGGCGTGCACGGGGGGGCCGAGCGGGCGGTGGTCGAGCTGCTCGGGTCTGCGGCCGGGATCACCCGGGGCCGATCTCGCCCTCGCCGCGCGGGCCCTGCGCCGGAGGCGGCGAGGTTGGTTCCGGGGAAGGCTGCGCGCCCTGCGCCGGCGGCGCGGAGGCCGGGGCCGTCGTGGTGGTCGCGCCGCTGCCGCTCGCGCGCGGCAGCGGCGCGACCGTCCGGGTGCTGGCGCTGGTGCCGGCCTCCGGCGAGCCGGCGAGATAGCACGGCACCAGCACCGCGTTGCGTCAGCGCGGAGGACGTGGCCGACTTCATCCGAGCATGCGCAGGTCGACGTCAACGCACTTACATGGACGTCCAATCCGGAACGGAAGTTGACGGCCGCTGCTTGCGACAGCCTGCAGCACTGCTGGCTGTCCCCAGCAACCGACCCCCCTTCGCGCTCGTGACACCCGGTCGATTCGCACCTTCAGAACCGTTGATTCCATGCCGAAGACGCGCGGGCCTGCGGTGCGTTCCCCGCGGGCCAGGCGCGCAGCGCCGACGGCACGCAGCCTGCTAGCAGGTCAGGACAGCAGGCGCGCAGCGCGAAACCTGCTTCCTGTCGGCACCGGCCGGCGACCACCTCCGCGAATCGCGTCGTGATCACGGCGTGATCGCGTCGCAGGGGTTCGTCGGCTCGTCCGAACGACATGGCGTGAGCGGCGCGGAGCGTACACCGCAAACACAGGAGTGAGCATGAGAACGATCTCTTCGAAGTGCAGCGTGTCGGCCTTGGTGATTGGCGTCTCGATGGCCTTGGGGTGTTCTTCCGGTTCCGGTGGCTCGTCCTCCGACGGCGATCCGCAGACCGGAGACGGCGCGCTCGCGATCGTCAACGGACACGTGACCGACGAGGGCGCCGGGTCTCACGACCACAGCCTCGCCGGCGAGAGCACCGTCGCGAACACGAAGACGGTCCGCGTCTCTCATCTGCTCGAGAGCGGAGCACTCGAGTCGCTGGCAGAGACCACGATCGACGCGGCGGGGGCCTTCTCCGCGGAGGTCCCGGTGGACGCAAAGCCGCTCATCGTGCAGGCCCTCGACGGCTCGGGCCAGGTGATCGGCTCCGCGTTCCTCGATGCGGCAGGGAGCGCCGCGGGCGAGATCGCCGTCGCGGCGCCGATCTCGACCGAGAGCTCGGTCGAGGCGCTCGTGCTCATCGATCTCGCCGCCAGCGTCGCGGTGGACGCCACCGTGGCGACGGACGTGCGCGCGCTCGTCGATGCGGAGCTCGCCGCCGCGGTCGCGGCCGCGGCGTCGGCCGGCGCCGAGACCAAGGCGGTCGTGAAGGCGATCGCGGGGGCGACCCTGGGGGCGCACCACGCGGAGCTGCGCGCGCTCGCAGCCGCGGGCGCGGACATCGACGCGGACGCGCTCGCCAGCGCGGAGCTGGAGGCCGCCCAGACCCTGAACGCGGCGCTGGACAGCGAGGTTCCCGCCGGCGAGGCGACCGCTCAGTTCCTCGCGGAGGTCGACGCCGCGCTGGACGCCGCAGGAGCCGCCGCCGACGTGCGCGCCCAGGCGCAGGCCGCGGCGAGCATGACCTTCCGCGCCGCGCTCAGCGCTGCGCTCGACGCGTCCGCGGACGTAGAGGTGGTCCTCTTCGCCTGCGCCCACGCCGCCGCACAGCTGGAGGCGCGCGCGACCGCGGAGGCGACCACGGAGATCGCCAAGCTGAGCGGCGCCGCGCAGGCCACCGTCGACGCGGTCGCGGACGCAGGCGCCAAGCTGAAGGCGGACGTGGCCGCGGCAGCCAGCGTGGACGCGATCACGACCGCGCGCGCCGACTTCGTCGCGAGCCTCTCCGGCGAGGCGCAGCCCGAGGCCGACGGTGCGCTCGGCCTCCTGGCGGGCGCCACCGCCGAGGCCAAGGCGGCGCTGCGGACGGTCCTCGATGCCACGGTCGACCTCAACGCGCAGCTCGACGCCGACCTGAAGGCCGCGCTCTCGGCCTACCTCGACGCCGAGGCGGACGCCGGCGCGAGCGCGTCGGCCAGCCTCGACGCCGAGCTGGACGGCATCGTCGAGGCCTATGCGAAGTTCGCGGCGGGGATCGAGGCGCTCGCGCCGACGCTCACCGCGGCGGCCGTCAGCGACGCGCAGGCCGGGGCGGTGACCCAGGTCCTCTGCTCCGCGCAGACCATGTTCCGCACGCCGATGTGATCCGAGGTCGCCGCGGCCGGGTTCGACCGTGAACATGGGAGGGCGAACCGGGGAACTCCTCCACGCCCTCCTCCCGGTTGGATGCGGTGTCATGACCCCTTGCCGGGCCGCCCGGCACGTCGGTGCCAGGGATGGTCCACGGACGCTCAGGCGTCGGTCGCCAGGACGCCATGCCGGCGAAGCAGCTCCCGCAGGTAATTGCGATCCATCCGCGCCGCCCGCGCCGCGCGCGAGACATTGCTGCCGTTGGTGCGGATCAACGCGTGGACATAAGCGCGTTCCCAGAGCGTGATGACTCGCTCTTTCGCCTCACGAAATGACAGCGACAGATCGTCCTCCCTGAAGACGTTCTCGCGAGCTTCCCCCTGCGCCGCCTCGCCATCGGTCGCCGCGCCCTCCCGCCAGAGGACCGGATCCCCGAGCAGCACGGCCCGCTCGACCGCGCCGCGCAGCTCGCGGACGTTGCCCGGCCAGTCGTGGCGCGCCATCGCCTCCACGAGCCCCAGGGGCGGTTTGGCCCCGTCGGCGAACTGCCGGTAGAAGTGCGCGACGAGCAGCGGAATGTCCTCGCGGCGCTCCCGCAGCGACGGGACGCGTATCCGGACCACGTTCAGCCGATAGAAGAGATCGGAGCGGAAGTTGCCCCGGTTCACCTCCTGGCGCAGATCGCGGTTCGTGGCGGCGATCACCCGCACGTCCAGGCGGATCGGGTCGAGGCTGCCGACCCGCCGTATCGTCCGCTCCTCCAGGGCGCGAAGCAGCTTGGGCTGCAGGTCGAGCCGTAGCTCGCCGAGCTCGTCGAGCAGCACCGTCCCCCCGCGCGCCGCCTCGAAGGCGCCCGCCCGCGCCTGCTGCGCGCCCGTGAAGGCCCCCTTGGCGTGCCCGAACAGCTCGGACTCGATGAGCGTGGGTGGGATGGCGCCGCAGTCGATCACGACGAACGGCCCCGAGGCGCGGCGGCTCTGCTGATGGATGAGCTCGGCGAAGAGCCCCTTGCCGGTGCCGGTCTCCCCTTCGAGGAGCACCGTCGAGTCGGATGCCGCGACCCGCGGCAGCATGGCAAAGATTCGCCGCATCGCGGTGCTCTGCCCGAGGACGCGCCCGGAGAGGTCCTCGTCGCCGAGCGGCTCGCGGATCTCGTCCGGAAGGACGTCGAAGCGGAGCGTGGACTGGCCCACGCCAATCAGCGCCCCCGGATCGAGGTACGCGGCCTCGACGCGGATCCCCGAGACCCTCGTGCCATTGGTGCTGCCGAGGTCCCGGAGCAGGAACCCCTGTGGCGTGACGGTGATGACGCAGTGGTGCCGCGACACGGCCTGGTCGGTCAGGACAAGCTGGTTGCCGCGGGCGGAGCCGATCACGAGCTCCGGCGCATCTGCCACCTGCGAGGCGCCCTGATCAGGGCCGAGCTGCACCTGGACGTGGAACCGGCTGAACGCCACCTCGCGGGGGCGCGCCTCCAGCACCGCCGTCGCGCCGACATCCTGGCAGGGGGGTCGCTCCGAGGCCATCGATCTCAGGCTACCACACGAGCGACCGGCCCGCGCTCCCGGGGCGCGTCGTCGTACGCCGAGGCAGGCAAGCGCCGAGCCTGCCCGGCGCGTCACGGGCTGCAGGGCGCGAACGAGTCGAGAGAGATGCTGCTATGCAGGCTCGTGGTGATGGCCTCCACGTAGCGGCCGCCTCCCGGCGTGTCACACGTGGAGTGGCCGTCCGCGTCGCGAGCGCAGGCGAGGGAGCACGGGCCAAGGAGGGTGACGCCGCACGTGGGCGAGACGCCGCAGATCCGCTGGACCGAATGTCCGCTCCAGTCGACGCCGCACGCCGCCATATCCGTGTTGTCGACGCAGGCGAACGCAGCCGGGCTGTCCGGATGGAAGAGGTTGCCGAACATCGTGGCATCCGGGGTGGTGAACTCGGACGGCGCGGCCCCCGGGCGCCCGGCGAGCGCCTGGTGGCTCCCCGTCATCCGGACCTCCACTTCCATGCTGAGGCCGTTGAGCGTCTGAAGCAGGCACGCTGTCATCCACCGCTGTGTCTCGACGTCGTCGAGAGGCGACGAACTCCACCGTGGCGCGAGGCCGACCGCGCCCTCGAAGGAGACCCCCGCGGCCCCACCGCGCAGCGCCTCGCCTTCAGGGAGCGCGCAGAGGACCATGTAGGAGAGGAGCCGCCGCCCCTCTGCGCTCACGAGCAGCGAGGTGTCGGTGAGCTCGCCGCTCGATCCCTCGAGCGGCACCTCGGCCAGGGCGCGCAAGGCTTGCTGCGTCGCGGATCGCCAGAAGAACGCAGGATCGTCTCCGTTCATGACGATGATCGCGTCCTGCTCCTCGGTGCGCGAGCTCATGCCGCTGTGCCGCTCTGCTCCACATCCGGCGATGAAGAGAGAAAACCCCGTTATGACAGCGCTGAACGCTCGTGAAATAAACATGATCCCCCCGAGGCGCGCGCGGCGCCGACCGCATGTGCTCGGCGAGCATGCTGTGCAAGGCGCAGGCCGGCCCTCTGCTTCAGCCGCCCGCCCCGGCAGGAGCAGGCCCTGCATGAGAAATGGCCGCGCCGCCGCGCGAAGCACGTGAGTCGTACAACACCCATGCGGCCGAGATCCGGCGGTGCCTGCATGTTGCAGCCCTCAGGTGCCGCATGGCCCAGCCAGCACCTTCTCGAGGGCGCGCGCGAGGCCGTCGAAGCGAGCCCGCCACGCCGGGTGCTCCCCCAGCATGGCCTGCGCCTCGTGCACGACCGCAGAAGCGTCGGCATCTCGCCGGTCCCGCAGGGCGAGGCGAGCCCGCCAGTACAGGATCTCCAGGAACTCATCGGCGAACAGCACGCTCCCCGCGCTGCTGGCTGCGCCCATCGCTTCATCCAACGTCTCATGGGCCACCGTCTCATGGGCCACCGTCTCATGGGCCACCGTCTCATGGGGACCGACGGCGCCCTCCACCTCGTCGATCAGCAGCGCCTGGAGCATCCGGAAGCACGCAAACGCAGCGTGCGCCCCGGGCTCTGGCGGGCAGGCGCCCGCTACCCAGGCGATGAGCTCGCGCGCCTCGTCGTGCTGCCCCGCCGTGGCCAGGAGCCGCGCGAGCAGCAGGGAGCACTCGGGCACCGGGCGCTCGATGAACCGCCGCTCCAGGACATGGGCCCGGCGGGCGAGCACGAGCGCGTCCTCGCGCCGGTCGCTCCAGTAGAGCAGCTCGGCGACGTTGTAGGTCGCCACGCGCTCCAGCCATGGGTTGCCGATCTCGCGCGCGAGCGAGATGACGCGCCGGAGATCCTCCGTGGCCCGGGACGGCGACTTCTTCAGCGTCCAGAGCACGACGCGGTTCATGTACGCGACGCACAGGTGCGGCAGATCGTGGACCCTTGCACAGAGGTCGATCGCCTCGCGCGCGCGCTCCTCTGCCTCGCTGAACGAGCCCGCGTGCGCCAGCTCGACCGGCAGGAGCAGCAGCGCGACGATCCGGCTGTCGTGATCGCCGAGCGCCTCCGCCTCGACGGCGCCCTTCTCCAGGAGCGCGATCGCCTGCGCCACCTGCGCCGTCCGCACGCACCTGCGTCCATCGGCCACCACGAGCCGGACCGCGAGCCGCGGTGAGCCCGACCGCGCGACGAGGGGGCGCGCCTGCTCCACGCGCCGCGCCGACCCCTCGTAATCCCCGGTCCAGTCGAGCAGGATGGCCTCTTCCAGGAGGATCTCGCCGACGAGCACCTCGTCGGCGAGGCGCTCGCCTAGCTCGCGCGCCGTGCTCAGATCCTCGATGGCTTCCCGCGTCCGGTGCGCTCGGTAGCGTATCCTGCCCCGGCCCGCGAGCGCGAGCGCGCGCCGGCGCAGGTCCGCCGCGGAGATGTGCTCGAGGGCCGCACTGTAGTGCTGGTCGGCCTCGACGTGTCGGTGAGCCGAGAGCGCGATGTCCCCGAGCTTCACGTAGGCTTCCGCCGCCTCCTCGGTCGCTCCGCACGCGCTCGCGTGCCGCGCCAGCGAGGCAAGGGTCTCCGGGGTCGCATCCCCGGCGGAGACCCGCGCTCGCCAGAAGGCCAGCGCGTACCGGTGGGTGTCCCTGCGGTGCTCCGGATGGAGCGGCTCGATCACCGAGTCCCGGAAGACGCCGCTCTGGAATGCGTACCGCTCGCCTAGCGTGCGCGACGCGCGCGGCGCGCGCTCCAGGATGCCCCGCTCGACCAGCGCGCTCAGGCCGAAGCCCGCGTCTACCGGCGACCCGGCCCCACCGGCCCGATCGGCGGCGTCCTGGACCCACTCCAGCTCCGCCCTGGTGAACGAGGCCCCGAGCACCGCGCAGAGCCGCGCGCACGCCGCGAGCTCCGGCGGCAGCGCTTCGAGCCTCCGCAGGGCCAGCCACTGCCACCCAGGCGAAGGCGAAAGGCCTTCGGGCGCCGCGGTCGCCGCGTAGTAGCTGCCCGTGTTCGACCGCTGGCGCACGATCCCGGCCCGCTTCAGCTCCCGGACGATCGCCACAAGGCACGCCGGATTGCCGCCGGCCCACGCGGCGAGCCGCCTCAGCGTGTCCGCCGGCGGGTACTCCGCCGGCAGGAGGAGCTCCGCCGCGAGCCGCATCCCGGCGCCCTCGTCGAGCGGCAAAAGCGCCCTCTTTTCGAAGCGTTGCGTGCGGGTACCCCACCCGGGGCGGAGCTGCTCGAACCGCGGATGCGCGGCGACCACGACCCAGAGCGCCACGCCGGCGCCGTCGAGCGTCGCGACCTCGAGCGCATCGAGCAGCGCGTCGTCCGCCCAGTGCGCGTCGTCGAGGATCACGGCCACCGGCCCGCGGCGCGCGCGCCGGCGGAGCCCTTCCGCGATCGCCCGCAGGAGCTCGTGGTCGCGCGACGCGCTGCCGGACGGGGCGCCCCACCCGAGCGCCGCCGCCACGGACGGCCACGCCGCGCGCCCGATCTCCTGGCCGAGCCGCTCCACGCAGAACGCCTCGACGTCGGCCGGCGGCCTCTCCTGCGCGCCCAGCGCGGCGCGCAGGATCTCCTCCACCTCTCGCGCGACCTCGCACGAGAGCGGCTGCGCCGCGCGCATCGAGAGCACCAGCGCCTCCGGATGGAGCGATCGCGCCACGGCAGCCGCCTCGTTCGCGAGGCGCGTCTTGCCGAGGCCGGCGTCGCCGAGCAGCGTCATCAGGCCGGGACACGTGCCGTCAAAGGCCGCGGCGGCGCTCGCCGCCAGCGCCTCGACGACCTCGCTCTGCCCGAGCAGGGGCACCTCGCCGTCGACCGCGCCCGTCGCGGTCGACGCGCCCATCGCGGCCGCGGCGCCTGTCGATGGTGGCGTGGGTTCGGTCTCCACCAGCACGCGCTCGATCTCCGCGCTGAGCACGACCCCGGACCAGGGTTCGGGCGGCAGCCAGCCTTCCGGGCGATCGACCGCCGTGCCATAGGCGACGGGCGCGCACCTGCCCTTCCGGCGCACGCTGACGCCCGCGAGGTGGAGCCCCGCGCGCGCGTCGCGCCGGCCGGCGAGCTCCCACGCGGCGGCGAGCGCCGCCTGCGCCGGATGCTCGATGTCGCGGCCCGAGAACAGCGCCACGAGGCGGCGTCCGCGCTGGCGGACGACGAGCCCCTTGCGGCTCGCCAGCGCGGCGACGGCCGACGGCACGGCGCCGCTGACGTCCGCGACAAGCACCACGACCGGCTCGCGCCCGTCCGCGATGAGCCGGGCGCTCCCCGCGCTCTCGGGCAGCTCGGCCGGGGCCGCGGGCGGGGCCGCCTCCACGGCGACAGCGCCGCTGGCGAGGAGAGCCCCCACGACAGCGCCGCTGGCGCGGCCAGCGCCCGCCGCGGCGAGGGCGCGTCGGAGCAGCGACACGCTCGCGGGCCGGCGGTCTGGATCCTTGGCGAGGCATGCGAGCACGACGTCCTCGATCGCGGCCGGGACGGCGGCCAGCTCGGTCGGGCGCGGCGGACGCAGCGCGAGGTGGCCGTGCTCGATGGCGCCCGCGTCGCCGACGAACGGCGGTCGCAGCGTCAGGAGCTCGAACAGGATCACGCCGAACGCGTAGATGTCGGCGCGCGCGTCGATCGCGAGGTCCCCGCGCGCTTGCTCGGGCGACATGTAGACGGGCGTCCCAACGACGGTCCCGACGCGCGTGAGCTCGGCGCCGGTCGCCTCGGCGCCGGCGCCCCGCTTGGCGAGGCCGAAATCGAGCAGGACCACGCGCTCCTCCGCGCCGGGAAGGCCTCGCCCCGCGGCGCCGGCGCGCGCTCCGCTGTCGCTCGCTGGCACGAGGAAGGCGTTCTCCGGCTTCACGTCGCGGTGGATCACCTCCCGGGCATGCGCCGCCTCGAGCGCGACGAGCAGCGCATCGGCTCGCCCGAGCGCCCAGCCCGGGTCCGGCGGCCCGGGCAGCGCCGCGAGGTCGGCCGCGAGCGTGCGCCCTCGCAGCCGCTCCATGGCGATCCACGGCCGGCCATCGTCGAGCCTCCCCTGCCCGTACAGGCGCGGCACGTGCGGGGGGCCGATCCGCTCGAGAGCGCCGGCCTCGCGCTGGAAGCGCGGCTCGCTCTGCTCCGCGTCGATCAGGCCGACCTTGACGGCGACCGGCACCTCGTCGCGCTCGCGCCAGCCTGCCCAGACGGCAGCGAAGCCGCCCAGACCGAGGAGCTCGGTCAGACGGAAGCCCTCGACGCGCGGCGCTGAGCCGCGGGCCTCTGCGGGCGCAGGCCCAGGCGGCGGCCCGCCGTGCCGGGGGCACGAGGCCGCCTCTGCGATCCGCCTGTGGCACGATGGACAGCGATGCAAATCGGTTTTCCCTTCGCAACGGGCGCGGACCGGGGCCGTGAGCGGCGCTCATGATATCGTTGTTGCCCGGCGCATGGCACGAACCACGGAAACGGAAGACGACACGCTCCCCAGCTCACATACCCCTTCCGCGCTGGCGATGGCGGCCGTGGCTCATCAGCCGAGCGCCCTCGACGACGCCACACTTCGGATACGGGAGGCCGAGGCCACGCGCACGCAGGAGGACCCGTCGCCCGATCCGCTGCCCCGCACCCTGCCGCGGGGGGCTCGCGTCGGCGACTACATCCTCGATCGCCCCCTCGCCCGGGGTGGCTTCAGCTTCGTCTATCGCGCCACGCACGCCGAGCGCGGCACCGCCGCGGCGCTCAAGGTCCTTCACGCCGACCTCGCCTCGGATCTCGATGCGGTCGTCCGCTTCGCGCGGGAGATCGAGGCGATACAGCGCCTGAATCATCCGAACGTGGTCGCGATCCTCGATCACGGGCGGCTCAGCAGCCGTGGTGCCCCCTACTATGTCATGGAGCTGCTCGAGGGCTGTAGTCTCGACGAGCACCTCCGCGCCCGCGGACGCCTGCCCGCCACGGACGTGCTCGCGCTCCTGGAGCCGCTTTGCAGCGCGCTCGACGCGGCGCACCGCTGGGGGATCGTGCACCGGGATATCAAGGCATCGAACGTCTTTCTCGCCGAGCAGGGCGGGCGGCGGAGGGTGGTGCTGCTCGACTTCGGCGTGGCCAAGCTGCTCGATGCGCCGGGGCCTGCGCTCACGTCGTCGCGGCACATCGTCGGGACCCCGACGTGCATCAGCCCGGAGCAGATCCTCGGCGAGTCGATCGACTCCCGCGCTGATGTCTACGCGCTCGGGGTGCTGACGTACCGGATGCTCGTCGGCGAGCCGCCCTTCGTCGAGCGCTCCTATCCGATGCTGCGCCAGCTGCACCTCTACGTGGACCCGCCGCGCCCGAGCACCCGGGCGCGCGTCCATCCCGCCTTGGATGAGGTGATCCTCCGCGCGATGAGCAAGGATCGCAGGGAGCGCCCCCCGACGATCACGGCCTTTCTGGGCGAGCTGAGGGCCACGGTGGAGGCGAGCGGCGGGACAGGCGCGCTGTCTTCTGCCGCGCGCGAGCGGCAGGCGCTCGCGCTCTACGCCGAAGTGCACGTCGAGCCGAGCGCCCTCGAGGAGCCGGAGGATGGATTGCTCGCCGATCTCGAGGTCATCCTCCCCTTCATCGCCGCCGAGCTCGTCAGCGCCGGTCTCACGACCATGGTGCAGACCGGCAGCAGCATGCTTTTCACGGTGGATCGTCCCGACGACCCGGCCGGGGACAGGGAGGCGCGCCGCCAGGTGGTGCGCACGGCGCTCGCGATTTACCAGCGGCTCGAGGCCCGCTCCGGGCGCGATCCCAGGGTCGATGTGCGCCTGTGCCTCCACGCGGGAGAGCTCACGGATACCGGCAAGGGCTCGCCCGCAGCCGGCAAGCTGCTGGAGGTCGCGGCGTGGGTGCCAGACCAAGCCGGAGAGGGCGTCTTCGCTTCACCCGAGCTCCTGTCCGATCTGGAGATCGCAACGGCAGGAGAAGAGGGCGCGCTCCGCCGGATCACAGCGCCACGGACACGACAGGGCTGATCACCCGCCCCACACGCCCAGCGCGCCGAGGATCAAGCGTGTCCTCGACCTCTCGCGTGTCAAAGGTGTGAGCCGCGCGCGCGGGCACGGGCCCGCGCGCAGCGATACCCGCCTCGGTCGTCGCGTCGGGCGGGCGCGCCGCTCGCGGCGCGCCGCTCGCGGCGCGGCGCGAGCGCCCGTCGGCGTGCCTTGTGCGGGCAGCGGGCTCGTGGTGAGCTGTGCGCCATGCAGGAGGCGCACGGAGCTTTCGTGATCGACCTCGCCACGGCGCGGGTGGTCGATCTGACGCACCCGATCACCCCGGAGATGCCGCTGTTTCCCGGCGACGAACCCTATGTGTCGGAGACGCTCAGCACCATCGAGAAGGACGCGTATTGCTCCAATCGGTTCTCGATGGCCGAGCACGCGGGCACGCACGTGGACGCGCCGGCGCACTTCACGGCCGGGGCGGCGACCGTCGAGCAGATCGCGCCGGAGCAGCTCGTCGGGGCAGCGGCGGTCGTGGACGTGACGGCGGCCGTGGCGGCGAGCCCGGACCACCGGGTCACCGTGGACGATCTCCGGAGCTGGGAGGCGCGGCACGGCGCGCTCGGCGCGAGGCATATCGTGCTGATCCGGACGGGCTGGGGGGCTCGCTGGTCCGATCCGGCGAGGTACCTGAACCAGGACCCCCGGGGCGTCATGCACTTTCCCGGGGTGTCCGTGGAGGCGAGCCGCTACCTGCGCGAGCGCGGCGTGCGCTGCATCGGTATCGATACGCTGTCGACCGACCCGGGGCAGAGCGAGACATTCGAGCAGCACAGGGCCTTCCTGGGCGCTGGCGGCTACCACATCGAGAACCTGGCCAATCTGGAGCAGCTGCCGGAGGCCGGGGCGATCGTGGTGGTCGCGCCGCTCCCGCTCGCGCGCGGCAGCGGCGCGCCGGCCCGGGTGCTGGCGCTGGTGCCGGCCTCCGGCGGCCCGGCGAGCTAGCGCGGCGCGCATCCCCGGGCAGGATCGGGCGGCGGCTGTGGCGTTGCGCATTGCAGCGCGCCAGCACCCCTGGCTGCTTCCTGACCTGCCGCACGCGTCGCGTCACCTTCCGCCCAGGGTACGGATCGGCGCAGGCACGCCTGCGGGCGCAGCTCGGCGTCGTCCTGGCCTCGTCGCCCTGCGCTGGCGCCGTGTCGCCTGTTTGCATACCGCCCCCCGCGACGGTCGTACGAGGTGCTGCTCCCCGCGCCGGAGCGACCACACGGAGCTTCGCGTCCTGCCTGGGATTCGGTATCCTCTCGACTCCCCCCTCGGGAGGTGTCCGGGCGTATGAAGTTTGAAAAAGACGTCCTTCTGGCCGGCAAATTCCGCCTGGAGCGAGAGCTATCACACGGCGGGATGGGCTCGATCTGGGTGGCGCAGCACGTACAGCTCGGCACGCTCGTCGCGGTCAAGTTCATGCGCGACTCGTTTGCGCGGCTGCCGGTGCTCCGGGCGCGCTTCGAGCGGGAGGCGCGCGCCGCCGCGCAGCTCAAGAGCCCTCATATCGTGCAGGTCCACGATTTCGGCTTCGAGGAGGAGGACGAGGTGCCCTACCTCGTCATGGAGCTCCTGCAAGGCGAGGACCTCAGCAAGCGCCTCCAGCGGTGCGGCCGCCTCTCGCTCCCGGAGACGCTGCACATCATCGTCCAGGCCGGGAAGGCGCTCCGCTGCGTCCATGAAGCGGGGTTCGTGCACCGCGACCTCAAGCCCGCCAACTTCTTCCTGGCGCGCGTCGACGGCGAGGACGGCGAGATCGTGAAGCTGCTCGACTTCGGGATCGCGAAGGACGTCTCGGCGGTGCTCGCGGCCGATATCTCGGCCACGGGCGAGGTGATGGGCTCGCCCAACTACATGAGCCCGGAGCAGTTCTATGGCGAGCGGGACGTGGACGCGCGCAGCGATCTCTGGTCGCTCGGGGTCATCCTGTTCAAGATGCTCACGGGGCAGCTGCCGTTCCCGGGCGACGCGATCGGGCGCGTGGTCACGAAGGTGATCCTCGGCACGGTGCCGTCGGCGCGCGAGCTCGCCCCCGATCTGCCCAGCGGCATCGACGCGTTCTTCGCGCGGGCGCTGGCGCGCGATCGGGACAAGCGGTTCCAGAACGTGCGCGACATGGTCAACGAGCTCGCGCGCGTCGCGGGCGCGCCGCCGTTCTTCTCGCTCGTGGGGGAGACCTCGCTGGGCGCCGGGTGGTCATCGCGGGGCCCCGGCGGGGGGCCCGGGCTCGCCGACCCCGGCACTCCGCCGGTGGCGCAGCTGACGACGATGCCCATCCAGCGGCGCTCGGACCCGAACGACGTCCGCGCCTCGACGCCGAACCCGCAATCGCTGCCGGGCACCTTGACCGGCGCGATCAACCTGTCGACGCCGCACACGGCGCGCGGCGCCATCGCGCGGGTCGCGGGGCGGGTCGCCATCGGGGCGACGATCGTCGCCGTGGGGGGCGGCCTGTTCATCGCCACGCTCAAGGGCGCATCGACCGACGGCGACCAGACCACGACCCAGGCGTCCGCGGCCGCTGCAGCGCCCGGGCCCGCCGCGCCGTCGAGCGGCGCGCCGGCCGGGCTCGCCGCGGTCCCCGCCATCGCGAGCGCTCCCGAGGCGCGCGCCGCGGCGACTCCCGCGGTGGTGCCGGCCCCGCTGCCGCTCGACCCGGGCGCGGGCGCGCCGGGCGCCGCCTCCCTGGCGCCGGCACAGGCATCCGCCGTCCCCTCCGCGGCGGCGGCGCGAAGCGCCGCGCCCGCGCGCCCAGCGTCTCCGGCCACCGCTCGGACCGCGTCGACAGCGGCGCCGCGCAAGGCACTACCGGCTCCTCGTAAGAAGTCCGGCAGCAGGCCGGACTGGGGGCTCTAGCCGGGTGGCTCCGCGTCCCCAGAGAGCAGGAATGCGCTTCCGAGCGGCGGTGATGGGTACGTTCCTCCTTGTCACGCTCGCCGGCGCGGAGGCGTCCGCGCAGGCGGCGCCCCCGTCGGCGAAGGCGCGGCAGGCGGCCGTCGCGTACGCCAACCAGGGGTGGACGGCCTACCGAGCACGCCGGTACCGGGACGCGCTCCAGGCCTTCCGCCGAGCCGAGGCCACGGTGCATGCGCCGACCTTCCTGATCATGGTCGCGCGCTCCTGCCACAAGCTCGGCCGCCTGACCGAGGCGCGCTCGGTCTACCAGGTCATCGTCGACGAACAGCTCCCGGCCGACGCCTCGCAGGCGTTCCGGCAGGCGCAGGCCGAGGCGAGGACGGAGCTCGAGGCCGTCTCGTCGCGCATCCCGACCGTGGAGATCACCGTGACGGGCGCGGGCTCGGGGGGCGCGCAGGTGGCGCTCGGCGGGCTGGACGTGCCGCCGTCGACGCCCGTCGCGCGCGATCCGGGCAGCCACACGCTCGCCGTGGGGGCGCCTGGACGACGCGGGCTGACGAAGGAGATCGTCCTCAAGGAGGGGATGAGGGCCAAGGTCGAGGTCGATCTCGCGGCCGGTAAGGTGCGGATCGAGAGCGACAGGACCGGGCGCGACCCGGGCGGCGAGCCGCAGCCGCTCGGCCCTGGGCAGGGTGCGGCCGACGGCAGCGCCCAGGAGGGCGGCGGGCCGCTCGGCCCTGGGCAGGGTGCGGCCGACGGCAGCGCCCAGGAGGGCGGTGACGCGGCGGATGGACGCCCGAGCCCGCGCAGCACCGCGGTCGTGTTCACGGGGCTCGCCGCGACGGCCGCGGGGACGGGGCTCGGCGTCGCGTTCGTGTTCCTCTCGAACGGGAAGGCGAGCTCGCAGCAGCGCCTCCTGGAGCCGGCCTGCACGGACCCTGCGCGCTGCCCCGGGCTCGACCTGCGCGAGTACAACGACCTGGGACACGCCAAGGCGGACCTCGCGAACGCGGCGGTCTGGAGCTTCCTGGCCGCGGGCGCGGCGGGGCTCGGCACGGCGGCGTACGTCCTCCTGACAGGGCAGCCCGACGCGCGGGACGCGACGGCGACCGGCCTTTCGGTGAGCCCCATGCCGGGCGGGCTCGTGATCAGCAAGCGCTGGTGAGGTTTCCGAAGAGAGGGATCGTCCCGATGGTGCGCATCGAATCTTGGACGTGGATGGGCCGGGCGCTCTCGACGATCGTCCCGCTGGTCGCGCTCACCGGGGGTAGCTGCGTCTTTTACAGCTACGAGGATGTCGTCCCCGGCACGGGCGGAACAGGCGGAACAGGCGAAACGAGCGGAACGAGCGCCAGCGCCGGTGGCACCGTGGAGCCTTGTGGGCAAGGGGGTGGCGGCTGCGGCGGGGCGCCCCCGGAGGGCTGCGATGGGCCGGGGAGCCATGTCTCGACTTGCCTTGTCGATGACGGCTTGCTCGCGCGGTATTTCCTCGATGCGTATGACGCCGATGGCAAGCTCGTCGACTCGGGACCGGAGCCGGGGCTCTCGCTCGACGTGGTGCCTGACGGAGAGAGGCTGACGCTGGAAGGCGAGGCGGGGCGCGTGGGCCTCCGCTGGACGACCCTGGGCGGCAACGCGCGCGTGGAGGCCGCGGTCTCTTCGACCGCCACGCCCCCGAGCAAGCTCCTCGTGTCGAAGGCGGCGCTCACGCTCGAGACCGTGGTGAGCGTGACGGACGCGGCGGTCGAGGGCGTGCCGGCTCGCATCCTGTACCTCGGGACCGATACAGGAGAGTTCGGGAAGTACTCGCTGAGCGCGGGCGACCCCGACGGGATGGGAAACCGAGAGCTGCAGTTCCACATCTACGCCGACTCCAAGACGCAGTTCGTGGGGCAGTGGTTCATCCCGCTCGAGGAAATGGAGCGGCCCTGCGTCCTGCACCTCGTGCTGAACGCCGCCGAGGGCGTCGTCGATCTCTACGTGAACGGCGATGTGCGAACGAACGAGATCCTGGAGCGGCCGCCCGCCGACTATGTCTTCACGTGGGCGGAGCCGACGTGGTATCTCGTGCTCGGAAACTCGCGGAAGGCCGGGCGCGCTCTTCGCGGCTCGATCCAGTATGCCGCGGTGTACGGCGAGCCGTTGACCCCCGGGCAGGTGAAGGCCAACGCCGCGACGCTGGCGAAGAGCGACGATGGCCCCGGGATGTGAGCTAGTGCGCGCCGCGCCCGCTCCGGGTTCGCGCTGGCGGCCGCGCCCCCTCGCGGCCGGAGAGCGCATAGGTCACCCCGCGCTCCAGCGTCCCCCGCGTCACGATCCCCCCCAGATCGGCCCCCAGCTCCACGAGCGCCTGCGCCACGCTCGGCCGGATCCCGGTGAGCACCACCTCGGCCCCGAGCAGCCGCGCGCTCCGCGCCGCCCGGATCAGCGCGTCCGCCACCTCCGGCCCCGCCTGCGGCACCCCCGTCACGTCGAGGATGGTGATCCGGGCGTGCTGGCGGGAGATCCCGTCCAGCAGCGTCTCCGTGAACTGCGCGCCCCGCTCGCGGGTCAGCTCGCCGACCAGCGGCGCCACCAGCACCCCGTCCGCAATGGGCAAGAGCGGCGTTGAGATCGCCCGTATCGTCTCTTGCTGCACGAGCAGCATCTTCTCCTGCAGGTGCCGGGTCCTCGCCTCGGCCCGCACCCGCTCGGTGATGTCCACCGCGATTGCCCCGCATCCGGAGACCCTGCCCTCCTCGTCGCGGAGCGCGAACCTGGTGCTCATGTACACGTGCGTCCCGTCGGCCAGCTCCATCTCGTCCTCGGAGGTGATGGGCTCGGACGACGCCATTGCCGCCCGGTCCTGCGTCGCGAACCGGTCAGCGATCTCCGCGGGGAACAGGTCGTGCTGGGTCTTCCCCATCAGCTCCTCGCGGGGCTTGCCGAGGAGCGCCTCGACCGGCGGGTTCAGCAGCGTGTGGCGGCCCTCGCTGTCCCGCGCGAACATGAGCATCGGCGCGTTCTGAATGAAGGCCTCCAGCAGCGCGGCGCCCCGGCGCCTCTGCGCCTCGGACTCCACGCGCGCGGTGACGTCGATGGTCACCACCGCCACGAAGCGGTTCCCGCTCGCGTCCTCGAACGCAACGTAGCTCGGCTCGGTCCAGAGCCGACGCCGCTCCTTGTAGAGCTCGCCCGGCTCGGTGTCGTAGGGGACCGGGGGCAGCGTGACCACCTCCCCGGCGAGCGCTCGGCGGAAGGCCTCGGCGTGGCCCGTCTTCACCGCCTGCGGATCCTCGAGAGCGTTGTACTTGCCGATGATCTGCTCGGGGCTGATGCGCCACCGCGCGCAGTCGGCCCGGTTGATCGCGACGAGGAGCCCGTCCGCGCGGTGGATCACCAGCGGTAGGGGCACCGCATCGAAGAGCGCGCGGTAAGGCACGCTGTCCGCGAGCTGGCGCTGCGCGTCGCGCGGCGCCGCGCCGGAGCCGAGCCTTCGCTCCAGCTCCTCCACGCGAGCCCGGAGCCGCGCGTTCTCTGCCTTGATTCGCTCGTCGCTCTGCCGGTCGATCTCCATCGTCCCCCCTGAGCCCTGCCTGATCTGCGACTCACGTGCGGCCGCTCGCCGCCGAGGAGAGCGCGCTCAGCCCCCCTGAGCCCTGCGCGCCGCTCTCCGCCCGCGGCCGCCCCGGAGTTCTTCTGCGCTGAAATGGTGCACCATCAGGCCGGCCCCGTGAAGTACTGAATCGGCCGGGGCTGGCTCGTTCTCGCGGGCTGGCGCGTCGACAGCGGTACTCCCACGCACGACCGACTCGCCCTCATCGCAGCCCCGCGCACCAACGACCGGGACCTGCCCTTCGTGCTCGCCGCCTCGTACATCGGAGCATCTCGGAGGCGCTATCGACACGGCGAAAGACACCTTCGATCCGGACGGACGCCGCTTCGTGTTTGCGTGGCTCCTGTTCCCGGAGAATGTGCTGTCGACCAGGGGCAGGTTCCGCGGCGCGGGCTCGCCGTCCGTGGCTAGGGAAGAAAGACGGTGATCACACGGGTGCTCGACTCCGGGCTGCCGGTGAGGTTGTTGACGCAGCTCGGGTAGTACATGCCGTTCGTGTTGAGCTGCTGGCAGTAGGCGGCGCACGACCCGCGGATGCTGAGCATCCCGCATTGCTGGACGGCCCCGCCGCTGTCGAGGTGACCGGCGGCGCACTCCCGCGAGAGCGACCGCACATAGCTGCGATTGGCCTCGTCGTAGCAGGCGTTCAGGTAAGGAGAGGGGGCAAACAGATTGCCCCAGAAGGCGCCTTCCATATGCGTGTAGGTCGTGAGCTCGAGGGTACCGGTCTTGTCGATGACCGCGGAGTTGCCCCGCGAGGAGATCGTCACGGAGACGCCGTACCAGTTCGTCCGTGACGCGAGGCACGCCGAGATCCACTGCTGGTCGTTATGGCCGAGCGGCTTGGTGCTCCAGTCCGGCACGAGGCCGATGATCCCCCTGTACTCCTCGTTGCGCACCGTGCCCGAGCCGTCGGTCCACGAGAAGCTGAACGACTGCGAGGGGAGGAACGCACAGCCGACCACATAGCTGAGGAGCTGGCGCGAGAGATCGCCGGCCGCGCCCGGATCCCGGATCGCGCTCAGGGCCGCCGGGCTCAATGCGTTGGGGTTGAGGGCGTTGGGGTTGAGGGCGTTGGGGTTGAGGGCGTTGGGGTTGAGGGCGTTGGGGTTGAGGGCGTTGGGGTTGAGGGCGTTGACGAACTCGAGCGCGCTAAGGGCAACTCCTAAGGAGTCCTCCTCCTCTTCCTGAACTGCGACGCAGCCGACCAAAGACACGAGCAAAAGCGCTGCGAAATCAGCGATGCTGATCCGGTACATCGTCGTTCCCCCCCCCCGGGTTCGTCCCTTCGTGCCCTCGTCGAAGGTCACATGGGGTGTACCGATGACTAGCCATCATGTCCAGTACTCAACAGGCGATTTGTGTAGAAATCTGAAGTCGTTGGAGTCAGGGGTGCTCTGTCCACGGCGTGCCGGGCGAGCGCCAGACCGCGTGTCGCGTTCGTCGCGCGCCGTCTGAGGCCCAGCAAGGAGCGTGGATGATCGAAATCTCACATTGCATGAAGGCTCGACAGAAGGGCAACGAGCGGTCTGTGTGTCGTTGCGATGTGCAGTGTGGCGATAGGAGCGTGCGCGGGGCCGGGGGCAATGGCGCGAGGCACGCCGCTCGCTGACGAGCTCGCTGACGAGCGCGCCGCCGAGCGCCCCGGCAAGCGCTGTCAGGGGATCTCGTGCGCGGGGGCCGAGCGGGTGGTGATCGAGCTGCTCGGGTCTGCGATCCGGCTCACCCGGGGTCGATCTCGCCGTCGCCGCGCGGGCCCTGCGCCGGAGGCGGCGAGGTCGGTTCCGGGGAAGGCTGCGCGCCCTGCGCCGGCGGCGCGGCGATCGGGTAAGGCTGCGCACCCTGCACCGGCGGCGCGCCGGTCGGGTAAGCGTGCATCGGGCCCTCCTGGAAGGGCGGACGGAAGCTGGCTGTCGTGCGCCGCTGCCGCCGGACGATCGCGCGAAGGGCGTAGTAGAGCGCCGCGAAGAACGCCGCCAGGAGCAGCAACGTGGGGCCGATCGAGGCGGCGAGGACCACGGTTTTCACGGCGACGACCCCTGCGTTCTCGATTCCCTCGCTGGCCGCGCGGGCGATCTTGCCGCCGGCGCCCAATGTCTGCTCCTCGCCGCGCGCCGTGATCGACATCTTCACGGTCGCATAGGCGATCTGCCCCTCCAGCAACCGCTCCTGCGCCTCGATCTGCTCGATCGTCTCACGCACGCTCCCGAGCTGCTTCTCGACGGCGACAACGTCCGCGAGGCTCCCCGTCCTGTCGGAGAGCAGGTCGAGCAGCCGCTTCTCCTGGGCGCGGGCGTTCCGCAGCCGCGCGCCGATGTCCGCGCGCTGCTCGGTCACGTCCTCGGCCTTCTCCGCGTCGTCGACCACCTCGCCGACCGACGCCACCGCGGCGCGGAACGCGCCGACCTTCGCCGAGGGGACCCGCGCCTCGAGCGACGCGCTCCGGTGCGGGCCGCCGTGCACCCGGGCCTCGCTCACGTAGCCGCCGTGCTCCTCGACCGCGGTCCGCAGCCGCTGCATCGCCGGCTCGAAGGCGTCGACAAGGATCGCGGTCTCGACGGTGATCCGCATCGCCCTCCCGGCGAGCGACGGCGCCGCGGGGGATGGCCCCGGCGCTCGCTGATCCAGCGCCGCGGCCTGCGCGGGCGGGGCCGACCCGGAATGGTCCCCTCTGGCGCAGGCGCTCGTCAGCGTCACCGCCAGGAGCAGCACGGCAGGCAGCCTCATGCAGGAGCGCATGAGGTGACCATAGCGGCTCGAGCGAACGCCCGCGAGCGGCGCCCGCGAGCCCACCCCGGGCGAGGACGCGGACACGCCGTGCGCGCCGGTGGCGGGCCCGCCTGTTGCGAGGCGGGCGCCGACCATGTCGACACGCGAAGAGGACATCCCGGGATACGACGCGATCATCGTCGGCGGAGGGCCGGCCGGCCTCAGCGCGGCGCTCATCCTGGGGCGCTGCCGGAGGCGCGTCCTCGTGTGCGACTCGGGGCAGTACCGCAACCACACGGCGCGCGAAATGCACGGCTTCCTGTCGCGCGACGGGATCGCGCCGTCCGAGCTCCGGCGGATAGCGCGCGAACAGCTGGCGCCGTACGGCGTCGAGATCCGCGAGGCCGCCGTCACCGACGTCCGCCGCGGGGCGAGGCGCTTCGAGGTGACGCTGGAAGGCGGCGAGCGCCTGCGCTGCCGCAAGCTGCTGCTCGCCACCGGGCTCGTCGACCGGCTGCCGGAGCTGCCAGGGCTCCCCGCGATGTACGGCAAGAGCGCGCACCACTGCCCCTACTGCGATGGATGGGAGGCGCGCGATCAGGCGATCGGCGTCTACGGACAGGGCAGCACCGGGGTCTCGCTCGCCGTGAACATGAAGACGTGGAGCGATGACGTGGTCCTGTTCACGGACGGGCCAGCGTCCCTGTCGAGATCGGACGCGGATCGGCTCGCGCGCCACCGGATCGGCGTGCGCGAGGAGCGTGTCGTCCGGCTCGAGGGCAGGGACGGGATGCTGGAGCGCGTGGTGCTCGAGGACGGCAGCGCGGTGGAGCGCCGCTCGCTCTTCCTCAAGGCGAAGCAGGAGCAGGGGTCGGATCTGGCCGAGCGGCTCCGCTGCACGGTCACGGAGGAGCGGGGCGTCGAGACCGTCGCCGAGCACGAGGAGACGACCCGCGAAGGGGTCTTCGTCGCCGGGGACGCCTCGAAGGAGGTGCTGCTCGCCATCGTGGCCGCCGCCGAGGGAGCCGCCGCGGCGTTCGGGATCAACTGCGCGCTGCAAGAAGAGGAGCTCGCGTAGCGGGGCAGCGCGCCCTCGCCGGCGCTGCCCGGACAGGCGCTCAGTCGCCCCGGCCGCCCGGCCCGCGCCCGCGGCCAGGCCCCGGCCCGAACGGCGGCGGGCCCGGGCGCCGCCGCCGCTCGGCCTCGAGCTCCTCGTAGCGGGTGAGCTGCTCGGGCGTGAGCACGCCCTTCACGCGCGCGTCGGTGCGATCGCGGAGGGCGTCGAGCGCGGGGCGGCACTCGGAGAGGAGCCTGTCCCGCTCGGCCTCGGCCTCGGCGAGGGTCGCCTTGAGCTCGCGCACCTGGCGGTCGGTGAGGTCGAGGTGGCGGCGCATCGCCTTGAGGCGGAACTGGGCGCGCGCCTCGGTCGGAGGGCCCCGGAAGGTGGCCTCGAGGTCGCGCAACGCCGTGACGCCGCCGATGGCCGCGCCGGCGACGCCGCCGAAGAGGAAGACCGCGGCGAGCACGGCCAGCGGCTTCCAGCGGGCGAGGGCGGGCGGGGACGCGGGGCGCTCTGTCATTCGCTCGCCTCGAGGGCCTCCACGGAGGCCATGATCGCGCTGTCGACGTCGCGCTGCGTCTGCAGGAAGAAGAGGATGCTCGCGGCCGCGGCGAGGGCGGTCACGACGAGGGCAGGGCGACCCGAGCGGACGATGCCGTCGGCGATCGCGGGTCGCGCGGGTAGGGGCAGGAGGCGAGGAGCGGCGGTCGCGGCGCGGACCATCGCGTCGGTGAAGCCGGCGTCCGGCTCGAGGCCGCCGGTCGCGGCCGCGATGCGCGCGAGCGGATCGCTGCCCGTGCTGGCCGCGCTGGCCGCGCTGGCCGCGCTGGCCGCGCTGGCCGCGCTGGCCGCCGTAGCGCGCAGCACGGCCGCCGTGAAGCGGTCGTCGGCGTCGATGCGAGCGGTCGCGGCCGCGAGGCGCGCGAGGTCCCGATCGGGTCCGGTCCGGTCGTCGTCGCGGTCAGACATGCGGCGCCTCCTTCTCGATCTGCCGGGCGCGGAGCGCGGCCCGGGCGCGCACCAGGCGTTGCTCGACGGCGCCCTCGGAGCAGCCGAGCGCCGCCGCGGCCTCCTTCGCGGGCAGGCCCTCGACGGCGACGAGGACGAGCGCGGCGCGCTCCTGGGGCGGGAGCGCGGCGAGCAGGGCGTCGAGCTCGCGCAGCGCGACGCGCGCCTCGGCGGAGACGAGGCCGTCGAAGCGGGGCTCGGCGGGCGCCTCGCGCGGGGTCTCGCGGCGGCGCCGGAGGGCGTCGAGGCAGGCGTTCGTCACGATGCGGTACAGCCAGGTCTCCACCTTCGATCTCCCGTCGTAGCGCCCCTCGCGCAGGGCGCGGTAGGCGTCGACGAACGCCTCCTGCAGGGCGTCCTCGGCCTCCGCGAGGTCGCCGACCAGGCGCGCGGCGAGGCGGTACATCGGCGCGCGCGTGTGCTCGACGATCTGCCGGAAGGCCGCATCATCGCCCCTGGCGACGCGCGCTGCGACGAGCCTGAGGTCGACGATCACGTTCCTCCGCGATTCTGCGCCCATGGCACCGCGCGCGCTACCGGGACGGGCGCTCAGCGGCGCTCGAAGCCGGGCCCGCCGGGCCCGGGGCCGCGCATGCCGTGCCCGTGCCCGTGCTCGCCGCCGTGCCTGCCGGGCCCGGGGCCGCGCTCGCCGCGCTCGGGCCTGCCCGCGGCCGGCCCCTTCTCGATGCGCTCGGCGAGGGCGTTGCGCTGCGCCTCGTCGAGGATCGGGACGATCGCGGCCAGCGCGCCGACCATGCGGTCCAGGTGCGCCCGCGGGCCCATCTTCTCGCCCGCCGGCGGCCGCGGCAGGAACGCGTTCGCGTCGAAGCGATCCGCGGCGAACGTCTCGAGCCGCGCGCGCATCTCGGCGCGCCTCGCCGCGTGATCTTCTTTCCGCCCGACCCGGTCGGCGTCGCCCGGGCGCGCGGCCTCGAGGGCCTTGTCGATCTGCGCGCGCTGCTCGTCGCGCAGGTCGAGGCCGGCGAGGAGGTGGCCCGGCGGACCGCCGCGCATGCCGGGTCCGCCCATGCCGCCGCGGTCGCCGCGCGGGCCGCGGTGGCGCTCGCCGCCCTGCTCGCCGCCGCGCGGGCCGCGCTCTCCTCGCTCGTCCATCTTCGCGGCGATCACGTCGACGAGCTGCCGGCGCTGCTCCTTCGTGAGCGTGGCGTGCAGGGTGCTCAGCGCCCCGGCCACGCGGGCGCGGCGCTCCTCGGCCGCGCGCCCGGCGTCGGGGAGCTTCGCCTCGATCGCCGCCCGATCGACCTTGCCGGCGCGCACGCCCTCGGCGAGCGCCGCGAAGACGGCCCCGTCCTTCGGGCGCTCCTTCGCGCCGTCGCGCAGCCCCTCGAGGGCGCCCTCGATCGTCGCTTCCTGCGCGTCCGAGAGGTCGAGCTCGTGGAGCGCCGCGCGCAGGAGGTGCTCGGGGCCGCGCGGGCCGCCGCGATGGCTGCCGAAGCCTTCCCGGGGACCGCCCGCCCCGGGCGGGCCCTTGGCGAGCGCCGCCTCGGCGGCCTCGTCGCTCGGGGACGTGTCGCCCTGCCCCGTCTCCGCCGTGCAACCGGCCGCGCCGACGAGCGCGCCGACGAGCGGCAATATCCCACCAAGCCTCCACCAACGAGACTGCGTCATGGACTCTTCTCCTGCGTCGCCCGCGTCGTGCCGAGCGGGTCGTTCATCCCTGTGACGCCGGCGGGGAGGGGGGCCCTACGAGGGCGAGCCACTTTTTCTGGAGGCAAGCTCCGCAGGGAGCCGGGAGAGGCCAACGCGGGCTCGGCCGGGCTCGGCCTTACCGCACGCTGGCGATCAGGTGGGTGCGCGTCCCCTGCGGTGTGGCGACCTCGGCCTCGTCGCCCTCCGACAGGCCCAGCAGGGACGCGCCGAGGGGGCTCGTCGTGGCGAGGGTCTGCAGCTCGACCCCCTGGAACTGGATGCGCTCGCCGCCCGCGGCCGGCAGGACGAAGTAGAGCGCGCGCCGCTTTCCGCTCTCCAGCTCCACCAGCGCCGAGCTCTCGATGCCCGCGCCAGGGCCGAAGTCGCGCACCGTGACGGCGCCCAGCCTGGCGAGCGCCTGCTCGATCTGGAGTACGCGCTCGCTGTGACCTCGCGCCACGTAGGACGCCTCGGTGGCGCGCATGTCCTTGTCGCCCTCGGCGCGGTTCTCCTCGTGCGTCACGGCGCTCGCGGCGTCGCGCGCCCGCTCGGTGAAGCGCTCGAGCTCACGGGCGAGCTGATCCTTCAGGGCCGCAAGCAACGCGCGTTTGTCGATGGCCGGTGGCATGGACACGCACATCTTACCAGACGGGATCGCGGAGGTCACTCCACGGTCGTCAGGCGCCGCGCGGCGCTGAGGACAGCCGAGCGGCGCAGCCGTCCTCGGCGCCGCCCGGCGCGCGTCCGTCTCCGCCGGTCGCAGAGAAGGAGGCGGGAGGCGGCCCGGCTCTTCCGGGAAGGCCGCGCGCCGCGCGCCTGCCCGCCGGCGAGCGGCGCCGAGCGCCCACCTGCGCTGATTGCAGCTCTGTAATGGATGCCTCTCGCACAGAGTCGCAGCTCATGGCGCCTTTTCGCGTCGAGATCTCCCCGCTCCTTGCAGATGTGCAATCCATGCGCGTCGAGCGCGGCCGACTGCCGACGCGCTTATCGTTCGTGTGAATCGAATGTTTCAAGACGGTGACTTGGAAGCACGAAGACGCGCGAAGACGCGCGAAGACGCGCGAAGACGGCCCCGCGACGGCGAGCCGGAGAACCGCTCAGGAATCGTTCAGGAATCTTCGTTGCCGGGGAAGGGTGAGTAGTGTAGATTCCTAATCTGCTGCGCCGCTGCTCCGGGCTGGAACGCATCGACACGAGAGCATGGGTGTCGTGCGGCGCCACCGCACAGCCTGGAGCGCGCGGGCCGAGCGCGCGCGACATGACGCGAGGCGTCCTGCCGCCGCTCGCCCGGGTTGCGTCCAGATCACTGCACGAGCACACAAGAGGAGAATCGTGAGCCTGTATGCCCAGGAGCGGCTGCGCGTGCTCGTCGTCGACGACGAGCGGAGGATGCTGGACAGCATCGCGGCCATCCTCGACGACGACGTCGATGTCGAGACCTGCACGTCCGCCCACCGGGCGCTCGAGCTGCTGCAGACAGGCCAGTTCCACGTGGTCTGCTCCGACTACAAGATGCCCGGGATGAACGGAGACGAGCTCCTCAAGCGGGTCGCCGGCCTGCCGTTCTACACGAGCTGCCTGCTGATCACCGGCGACGAGGAGTACATCCGCTCCGGCGAGGCGGGCCGCCACTACGTCATCCTCAAGCCGTTCGAGCCCGCCCGGGTCACCCGGATCGTCCTGGAGCTCGCGCGCCTCGCCCACGCGCGGCGGTCCGCGGACGCCGGCGCGGGCGCCGCCTCGGCGCGCGAGGCCGCCGCGCCCGCCTCGAAGACGAGGAGGGCCGCGCCGTCGCTCAGGCCGCGGGAGGCCCAGGACGCGCCGGCGTCCTCGCAGCGCGAGCGGGTGAGCTCGTACCCGCCCCCGTCCTCCCGCGCGGCGTCGAGCTACCTGGACACGGTGCGGGTCGGAGACGCTGGGCTCCCGGCCCGGATCCTCAAGTGATCGACCGCGGCGGCGAACGCGGCACCCGAGGAGGCCATCCCCCACGATGACGAGCCGAGATCCGCTCGGCGCGGTGGAGCAGACCGCGACGGCCGAGGAGATCGTGGCCACGCTGCGCCACGATCTGCGCAATTGCTTCGGGACGATCCGCAATGCGGCGTTCTTCATCCGGCGCAAGGTCGCCCGGGAGCAGGCCTTTCGGGACGATCCGCGGGTGGAGCAGTTCCTCGACGTCATCGACGAGGAGGCGATCGCGGCGAGCGCGCTCGTCGACGGCGCCGTCGACGCGAACCCGAGCCTCAGGCGGCGGCCGGTGAGCGCGAGCGCCCGCGAGTGTGTCCTCACGGCGGCGGCCTGCGCGCGCATCGCCGAGCCGGGGATCCGCGTCGACGTCGACGCGGCGGAGGGCGTGGTCGAGCTCGATCCGGCCGAGCTCGCCCTGGCGGTCCGGTGCCTCGTCGAGAACGCGGCGGAGTCGATGCCCGGGGGCGGGGTGGTCACGCTGCGCGGGAGCGTGGTGGGCGCGCGTTACCGCATCGAGGTCGGCGACGCGGGGACGGGCGTGCCCGAGGAGGAGCGGGAGGCGATCACGCGCCCGTTCTACACCACCAAGCCGGGCCGCCTCGGCCTCGGGCTCAACATCGCCGGGCGCGTGGCGCGCCGCTATTTCGGGGCGCTCACCCTCGGCCCCGGCGCGCCCTCGGGCACGCTGGCCTGCATCGAGCTGCCCCTCGCTCTAGCGCCCGAGCCGCCCGGCGCGGGCGCCGAGGAGCGGCTGTGACGGCGCGCGCGGCCGAGGCGCCGCGATGAGCATCCGGGCCGCCCTCTCGCTGATCTTCGCCGTGGCCGCGGCCGTCGTGCTGCTCGCGACCGGCGCGCTCCACGTCACGTCCGCCAGCATGACGCGGCTCCAGCGGCGCGCCGAGCTGTCGTACGAGGATCTCACCCGCCATGTCACGCTCGCCAACCACGCCGGCCGCTACATGCGGGAAGCCGCGGAGATCTCCCTCGGCGGCGGCGACACCGAGGAGCTCCACTACCTGGCCGGGCTCGTCGCGCGGGACCTGGCCGCGGCGGAGGCGCTCGAGCGGGCGCGGGAGCCGCTCGAGCGGGCGCGGGAGCCGTTCGAGCGGGCGTGGGAGCCGCTCGAGCGGGCGCTGATCGAGGGCGAGCGCGCCCCCGAGGCGCTGCGCGAGGCGCAGGAGGGCGACGAGCGCCTGCGCCGGATGCGCGCGAGCTTCGCGGCGATCGCCGGGGGTGTCGACCACGTGTCCCGCATGGCGAGCGCCGGGGATCTGGCGGCCTACCGGAGGTTCGTGGAGCGCCCCGAGGCCGAGTACGAGGAGGGGTTCGTGCCCCAGATCGACGCGGCCATCGCCGACGCGCGGCGCGACGTCGCGCGGAACGCGGAGGAGGCGGGCCGCGCGGGCGCCAGGATCAGGATCGCGAGCATCGCCCTGATGACCGCGGCGCTCGTGCTCCTCGTCGTCCTCCTCGGCGGGCTCCTGCGCTCGATGGCGCGCGGGTTCGGCGCGCTCGCGGAGTGCTCGCGGCGCATCGCCGGAGGCGACCTCGATTACCCGCTGCCCGACCTGGGAAAGCACGAGTTCGGGCGCATGGGCACGGCGCTCCGCCACATGGCCGAGAGCCTGCGCGAGGCCCAGGCGTCGAGCGTGCGCGTCGAGCGGCTCGCGGCGATAGGGCAGCTCGCGGCGAGCGTCGGGCACGAGCTCCGCAACCCGCTCGGCGCCATCCGGAACGCGACGCACTACCTCAAGAAGCGCCTCGCCGGGACCGAGGTCGGCGCGGAGCCGCGCGTCGCCCGGTTCCTCGGCCTGATGGAGAAGGAGCTGCTCTCGTGCAACCGGATCATCGGCGATCTCCTGGACTTCGCGCGTGAGCGCAGGCTCCGCCGCACCGCCTGCCCGCTCGCGCCCCTGGTGGACGACGCCATGTCGGTCGTCGCGCCGCCCGCGCACGTGCGCCTGGAGAACCTCGTGCCGGCGGCGCTGCCGGTGCCGAGCCTCGACAAGGACCAGTTCCGGCAGGTGCTCGTGAACCTGATCCAGAACGCGGCCGAGGCGATCCCGGTCGAACGCGAAGGGTGGGTGCGTGTGGTTGGACGTGTATGTGACGAGGCCGTGAGCCTCGTGGTGGCCGACAACGGGGAGGGGATCGAGGAGGAGCACCTCGCGAAGATCTTCGAGCCGCTCTTCAGCACGAAGCTGAAGGGGACGGGCCTCGGGCTCGCCATCACCGCCGGGATCGTCCGTCTGCACGGCGGCACGATCGCGGTGGAGAGCGCGCCCGGCGCGGGGACGACGTTCACCATCCGGTTACCGCGCGCCGCGGCGCCGGAGGTACACTCCTCCGTGCAGCCCGCGTGACAGCGTGACAGCGGAGGGAGACGGCCGTCGATGCAAGGGACCGGACCGGTGCTCGTGGTGGACGACGAGGAAGGGATGCGCGCCACGCTCGCCGCGAACCTCGAGCTCGAGGGATATGAGGTCGTCGAGGCGCGGGACGGGGCGCACGCGCTCGAGCTCGTGAAGCAGCGGCGCTTCGCGCTCGTGCTGAGCGACGTGAGGATGCCCGGCCTCGACGGCGTCGCGACGTTCCGGGAGATCAAGCGGCTCCAGCCGGAGCTCACGGTGGTGCTGATGACCGGCTTCGCGCGCGAGCAGCTCATCGAGCAGGGCATCGGCGAGGGCGTCTATGCGGTCATCTACAAGCCCTTCTCGATGGAGCACCTCATGCGGATCATCGCGCGGGCCCTCTCCTCGCGCGGCGTGCTCGTGGTGGACGATCTCCCCGCGGTCGCGGAGTCGATCGTCGCGGGGCTCAAGGCGGCCGGGCTGCGCGCTGAGGCCGTGTACGACGGGCACACGGCCATCCAGCGCGCGCGGGACGCGGCGGTCGACGTGTGCGTGCTCGACCTCCGGATGCCGTCGCTGGACGGCGTGAGGACCCACGAGCAGATCCGGCGGCTGAGCCGCCAGATCACGGTGATCGCGATGACCGGCCACGCGACGCCGGAGATGATCCACGCGTTCACGAGCCAGGGCGGGTACGCCTGCCTCCACAAACCGTTCGAGGTGCGCGAGCTGATGCACACGATCGCGCGCGCCCGGAGCGACCCGGGGACGTGCTGAGGGCCGCGGGACATGGCGCGGGGGAGGGGCGGGCGCTGCGCCCTGCCTGGCCGCGACCGCGCCGGCCGCGCGGGCGGAGGAGGTCGGCGTGAGCGTGACCGTGCTCCTCGTCGACGACGACGCGTCGTCCCGGTTCGTGCTCGCGACGCTCCTGGAGGACGAGGGCTTCCAGGTGGAGGAGGCCGGCTCGTTCGCCGAGGCCGGGCGGAAGATCGCGGCGGAGGGCGCGCGGTACGACCTCGCGCTGCTCGATCAGAACCTCGGCGACGGCCACGGCACCGATCTCGTGGCGGTGCTGCGGGCGCGCCTGCCGCGCGCGAAGGCGGTGCTGATCAGCGGCAGCGGCGACGAGGCCCTCGGCGATGCGCCCCCGCCGGACGCGGTGCTCTCGAAGGGGATCGGCTTTCCTGATCTGCTCGATCGGATCCGGCAGCTGCTCGGCTGACGCGCTCCGGCGCCGTGCGCTCCGACGCCGCGCGGGCCCGCGCGGATGGCCGCACGCGCGGCGTCAGGCGACGCCGAGCAGGGCCTTGCCCACGATGTCGCGGATCGCGGGGCCGGACAGGGCCATGATGGGGCCGCTCATCGCGTCGCGCAGGTGGCGCTCGATGGGGCGGCTGCGCATGTACCCGGCGCCGCCGGCGATCTCCAGGGCCGAGGTGGCGATGGCCACCGCGGCCTCGTTGGCCACCACCTTGGATTGCAGCTGCAGGAGGCCGTAGCTCGGGTCGCCCGCGTCCAGGGCGGCGGCGGTGCGCATGGCGAGGGCGCGCGCGGCCTCGAGGCGCAGGCTCATGTCGGCCACGGCGAACTGCACCCATTGCAGCTCGGCGATGGGCCGGTCGCCCGGCGGCAGGACCCGCTCCTTGGCGTAGGCCACGGCCGCGGCCATGGCGGCCTCGGCGATGCCAACGGAGAGCCAGCCGAGGCCGTTGGGGATGGGGTTGGGCGCCGTGGGATCGACCGCGAGCCGCCGCGACTCGCGCAGGAGCGTGCCCTGGAAGCGGACGATCTGGCTGCGCGTGGCCCGCATGCCGAGCGTGTCCCAGACGGGCTCGATGGCGATCGAGTCGTCCCTCTCGAGGAGGAAGAACGCGGGCTGGCCGTCGCAGACCGCGGCCGTGAAGAAGAAGTCCGCGTGCTCGCACCCGGTGACGAAGCGCTTCTCGCCGGTCAGGCGATAGCCGCCCTCGGCCTTCTGGGCCACCTGGCGCGGCACGAGGAACATGTTGCCGCTGGTGGGCTCGGAGAGCGCGTTGCCGACCCACGCGCCGCGGCGGATCGCCTGCTCGAAGCGCGACCGCTCGCCGGGGTCGGCGAGGGCGCGGTAGACTGACATGGCGCCCTGGTGCATGAGCCACGCCGTGGCGAACGACGCGTCGCCCCGCGCGAGGATGGCGACGATGCGGCCGAAGGTGAGCCACGAGCAGGGCGCGCGGGCGGCGTCGTCGCCGGCGGCCCCGCCGAGCAGCGCTGTGTTGATCGGTGAGCGGATCGTGGCGGCCAGCCCCTCGATCGGGAAGGTGGCGTCCCGGTCGTGCCGGGCCGCGTGCTCGGCGAGGAGCGCCGAGATCCGCTCGGCCTCGGCGAGGAGCTCGTGGGCCTGACATGCGTCGTTCTTCTCTGCATTCATGAGGTCGTTCCTCTGTGGCTGCGAGGCATTGAGTTCGCCCGGCTGTCGACGACGCCGGGTGGACGGAAGGTGGCGCCCCGGAGGTCCGCCGCGGCGGGCCATCAGACCCGGCGCAGCCTCTCGGCCGCGCGCTCCAGCGTCTCGTCGCGCTTGGCGAAGCAGAACCGCAGGACGGGCCCGGGCTCCACGCCGGAGAGGAACGGGGAGATCGGGATCGAGGCGACGCTGTGCTCGCGGAGGAGGCGCAGCGCGAAATCGGCGTCTCGCTCCGTCGTGATCTCGGAATAGTCAACGAGCTGGAAATACGTGCCCTCGCACGGCAGGGGGCGCAGCCGCGAGCCCTCGATGAGCTTCAGGAACCGGTCGCGCTTTGCCTGGTAGAAGGGGGCGAGATCGGCGGCGAGCGGATCGCGCGCCACGACCTCGGCATACGCGTGCTGGATGGCGCCGTTCACCGCGAACGTCACGAACTGGTGCACCCGCTGGATCTCGGCCGAGAGCGCCTGCGGCGCCGCGCAATAGCCCACCTTCCAGCCGGTCGTGTGGTACGTCTTCCCGAACGAGCTGATGACCACGGAGCGGTCGGCCAGCTCCGGATACCGCGCGAGGCTCTCGTGCCAGCGCCCGTCGAAGAGGATGTGCTCGTACACCTCGTCACCGACGACGAGGGCGTCGGTCCCTTCCAGCACCCGCCCGAGCTCGCGCATGTCGTCGGCCGACAGCATCGTTCCGGTCGGGTTGTGCGGTGAGTTGATGAGCAGGAGCCGCGTGCGCGGGGTGATCGCGCGCCGCACCTCGTCCCAGTCGACGCGGTACTCCGGAAAGCGGAGCGTGACGAACACGGGCGTTCCGCCGTTCAGCTGCACGGCCGGCGCGTACGAGTCATAGCAGGGCTGGAACAGGATGACCTCGTCCCCGGGGCGGACGAACGCCGTGATCGTGCTGAAGATGCCCTCGGTGGCGCCCGAGGTGATCGTGATCTCGGTCGCCGGGTCGTAGCGGCGGCCATAGAGCCGCTCGATCTTCATCGCGAGCGCCTCGCGCAAGGCCAGCACGCCCTGCATGGGGGCATACTGGTTGTGGCCCGCGCGCATGTGGCGGGCGACGGCCTCCACCAGATCCGGCGCGCAGTCGAAATCCGGGAAGCCCTGCGAAAGGTTGATGGCGCCGTGCTCGTTCGCGAGCCGCGTCATCACCGTGAAGATGCTGACGCCGGTCGACGGCAGCTTCGATGGGAGCGCGGGCGTGGCCATGGCAGGTCCTATATCACCCCTTCAGCCCGGCCGTGCTTCCCGGCGGCGCGCCGCGGAGCGCGAGGGCCGCGACCGCCGCCGCCGAGACCAGCCTCGAGGCCGGCGCTCCGCCCGAGGCCGGACACCGGCTTCGCGCCGGCGCGCCGCGCCCGTGATAGCGTGCCTGCCGCCGGCGCGGGGGGCGGCGCTCCGTTCCTGTGCGCGCGGCGGAGAGAGAGGGGGACACCGTGCGGCTGAAGGACAAGATCGCGCTCATCACCGGGGCGAGCAGGGGAATCGGGAAGGCCAGCGCGCTCGCGCTGAGCCGGGAGGGGGCCGTCGTGGTCGGCGTGGCGCGCACCGCGGCCGATCTGGCGGCGCTCGAGCGGGAGCTCCGCGAGGCGGGCGGCCGCGGGTTGATGATCGAGGCCGACGTCACCCGCGCCGCCTCCGTCGCCGCGTGCGTGGAGGAGTCCGTCCGCCAGCTCGGGCGGGTCGACATCCTCGTCAACAACGCGGGCATCGGCGGATACCGGCCCTTCCTCGAGTGGTCGGAGGACGACTACGACCGCATCATGGCGACGAACGTGAAGGGGACATGGCTGTTCTGCCGCGAGGTGATCCCCCACATGCGCCGCCAGGGCGGCGGCCACATCATCAACGTCGCCAGCGTCGCCGGCCTGCAGGGCTATCCGAACGAGGCCATCTACTGCGCCTCCAAGTTCGCGCAGATGGGCCTGACCCAGGCGCTCGATCGCGAGTTCTGGCAGGACAACATCAAGGTGAGCGCCGTCTGTCCGGGCGGCGTCGAGACGCACTTCGCCCTCGGCGACGGGCGCACCGCCGGCTCGGAGCGCATGCGCGGCTTCTCCACGCCGGAGGACGTGGCCGAGGCCGTGGTGCTCGCCGCGCTGCCGCGGGATCGCTCGCGCATCGTGCAGATCGTCATGCGGCCGATGAACGAAGCCACGTAGCGCGCGGGCTCGCCTCGCGCGCAGCCTCGCGCGCTCAGACCGCGGCGCGCGGCCTCGCCAGCGTCTCCCATGCCGCCATCGCGCAGTCGACGATCGCCTGGAGCGCCTCGCGCGAGGCGCCGTCGCGGGCCTGGAGGGAGAGGCCCTGGAGCACGGTGGTGTAGAAGGCGGCGAGCGCCGCCGTGTCGGTGCCCGCCGGCACGTCGCCCTCGGCGACGCCGCGATCCAGCCGGCTCCGGAGCGCGTCGAGCGCCGCCCGCCGGCACCCGGCGAGGTAGGCGCGCACGCGCTCGTTCTCCGGCGTGCCGAGCGTCGCGGCGAGCACGATCATGCAGCCGCTCGGCTTGCCCGGCGTCGCGTACCCCTCCACGTTGCCGCGCAGCATCGCCTCGACCGCCCTGCGCGCCGTCGGCTCGTCGCTCATGGCCCGGTTCGTCGCCGCGCCCTCGACCTCGCTGTAGAGCGCCACGGCCTCGCGAAACAGCGCCTCCTTGCAGCCGAACGCGGCGTAGAGGCTCGGCGAGTTGATGCCCATCGCGGCCGTGAGATCGCTGAGCGAGGTGCCCTCGTAGCCCCGCTCCCAGAACACCTCCATCGCCCGCCGCAAGGCGGCGTCCCGATCGAAGCTGCGAGGGCGACCCCGTCCGACCATCATCGAGACCTTTCTGTATTTCTGTGACGATCGATAAAAAACCGATTGACCACCGGTCACGGGACAACGTATATATTCTGTATCGATCTGTACAGAAAAGAGGTTGCGATGGCGGAGTTTGCAGGCAAGGTGGCGCTGGTGACCGGGGGCAGCCGTGGAATTGGCGCGGCGATCGTCAAGCGGCTGGCGCGGGGCGGGGCGGATGTGGCGCTGACGTACGTGAGCGCCGCGGACAAGGGGCGCTCGGTCATCGCCGACGTCGAGGCGGCGGGTCGGCGGGGGATGGCGATCGCGGCGGACACCGCGGATCCGGCTGCGATCGTCGCCGCCGTCGAGCGGACGGTGGCCGAGCTCGGCAGGCTGGACATCCTCGTCAACAACGCCGGTGTCGCCATCATGGCGCCGCTCGAGGCGGTGACGCTCGCGGACCTGGACAAGACGCTGGGGATCCATGTGCGGGGCGTCTTCCTCGCCTCGCAGGCCGCGGCGCGGCACATGGGCGCTGGCGGGCGCATCGTCAGCATCGGCAGCTGCCTCGCCGACCGGGTGCCGGGGCCGGGAATCACGCTGTACTCCATGAGCAAGACCGCGCTGGTCGGCCTCACGAAGGGCCTCGCCCGCGATCTCGGGCCGCGCGGCATCACCGCCAACCTCATCCAGCCCGGCCCGATCGACACGGACATGAACCCGGCCAACGGCGCTGGAGCGGACATGCAGCGGAGCATGCTCGCGCTCGGTCACTACGGCAGCACCGACGACATCGCCGCCACGGTCGCTCACCTTGCCGGCGAAGGCGGGCGCTTCATCACCGGAGCGACGATCACCATCGACGGCGGGTTCACGGCCTGAGGGGGCCGCGCGGCCCGCGCTGGGCGCCGGTCGCGCGGCCATCGTTGACTCCGAGCGCAGCCCGCCATGGCGCCGCCACCCGCCCGATGTGCATGACTCACGCGGGTATCCCGTAGTTCGGCCTTCTCCTCGCTGGCACGCGATCTGCCGTGGGTGCCATGCATGGGAGACGCGGACATCACCTTGCGCCACCTCGCCCGTAGGCGCCCCGGGGACCTGGCGCGCGCCTTCGTCCCGGAGGGCCAGCGCACCGAGGTCGTCGGCTGGGTGGACAGCCAGGTCACGAACATCGAGCGCCGCCTCGACAAGGCGCTGCGCCTGCAGGTCGACGGCGAGCCGCGGGTGCTGCATGTCGAGTTCTGCTTTGCGCTCCGTGACGACATACCGGATCGCGTCCTCGAATACCTCGGCTTCCTCTTCGCCGCGCTCCGCCTCGAAGCCCCCGGTGAGCCTGTGCCGCCGATCGAGAGCGTCGTCGTGGTCCTCTCGGGCAGGAAGCGGCGCTTGCGCGCGACGGGCCAGCGCTGCACCACGTGGCCGGGTCGGCCGTTCAGCGGGACGCACTTCCGCGTGGACGCCGTCTACCAGCGCACGGTCGCGGAGCTCCGGGCGCGCGGCAGCGTGCTCTGGCTGGTGTTCACCCCCCTCGCGCGGGACGCGACCGCGGCGGCGCTGCGGGAGGTCGTCGCAGAGATCCACGCGGGGGCAAAGGCCGCGGCGGAGCGGGCCGAGCTGTACACGGCGCTCCTGGTGATGGCCGCCATCGATCCCTGGGGGCATAATCTGCGGAAGGAGCTCGTCGACATGGTGGAGGACAAGGAAGAGGGGCTGCTCCGGCGCACGCCGATCATCGGAGAGATGATCATCGAGGCCGAGCGACGAGGCGAGCTGCGGGGCGAGCAGCGAGGCGAGCTTCGTGGCGAAGAACGAGCGCAGGAGGCGATTGCAGAGCTGCTCGGCCGCCTCTTCGCGCGGCGGATCGGGCGACGGCCGACGGCTGACGAAGCGCGTTCGATCCTCGAGCGAGCCCGCGCGAACGGCCCGGGTGAGGTCACGGATGCCTTGCTCGATCTCGAGGGCGAGGCGCTGGTTCGCTGGCTCGCGGAGCCGATTCGCCGCTCGTGAGCTCCCGCGAGAGGCGTGGAGACCGGGCGCGTGGCCGTCGAGCGTCGCCCCGCTCGGGACGACGCGTATCAGGCCGGCCGCGCCACCCTCAGAGCGACTCCAGGTAAGCGACCAGGGCGCGCCGATCCCCGGCCGACAGGTGGGCCGTGTGGCCCATGGAGCCGTCCACCCCCTCGACCAGCGCGAGCAGCGTCGGGTAGCGGCCGTCGTGGTAGTACGGCGCGGACCGGCCGACGAAGCGCAGCGAGGGTGTCTCGAAGGAGCGCTCCGTCTCGAAGCGCGTCGCGCTCCGCACGTCGTGCCGCGCGCCGTCGGTGGTCAGCTCGTCGCCGACATGGCAGCTCGAGCAGCCCGCCTCGCTGGCGTGGAAGACCTCCTCGCCGCGCGCGGCGAGGGCCGCGCGGGCGCCGGCCGCCGCGGCTGCCGGCTCTGCGGCTGCCGGCTCTGCGGCTGCCGCTTCTGCGGCGCCGGCCGGCGCCGCCACGAGCGCGGCGCGCTCCTCGGCCGTGAGGACCGCCGCCTCGGCGGGCGGATCCATGCCGCGGAGGTACGCGAAGATGGCGTCGCGCTCCTTCGCGCCCAGGCCGGTGCCCGCGAGCCGGGACATGGTGCGGGCGAAGTGGCTCGCCAGGTCTTTCTTGCCGCCCTCCCAGCCGTACGGCGCGGTGCCGTCGAGCCGCCCCATGAGCATCGGCGTCTGGCGCGGGCCCTCCGGCGTCGACCAGGTGAGCGCGTCGTCGCGGCCGTCGGGGTGGCAGCTGGCGCAGGCGCGGCCGTCGAACGCGACGCGACGGCCGCCGGCCGCGTGGAAGAGCCGCTGGCCCTCCGCGCCCTGCTCGTCGAGGCGCGACGCGCGTGGCAGGGTGATGACCGGCAGCTCACCCGCGAGCTCCTTGCCGACGGCGCCGATCGCGGTCGGCCCCGGGTCGCGCGCGGCGGGAAGGATCGTCAGCGCGCCGTCGAACCGGGAGAAGACCACGGCGCGCCGGCGCGCGCCGTCGACGGCGATGGCGGTGGGCCCGGCGCCCACGCGGGCGCGGAAGAGCTCGCGATCCCGCACCGATCCGGGCCGCGGCGGTTTGCCGGGGATCTGGGCGCGGGCGTCGTAGGCGATCACCTCGTCGTGGCCGAGGCACGCGACGAGCAGGACCTCGTCCCCGGGCTCGATCGCTGCCGCCCGCGGGAGCCGGCAGCCGCGGAGCCCGAGGTGGGCCGAGACCGGCGGGACGTCCGCTCGTTCGCCCATCGCGTCGACGACCGCGATGTGCTCGATCACTGTGTGGACGAGCGCGCTGCCGTAACCGCCGCCGCCCGTCGCGGGCCCCGGATCGACGAGCGCGATGGGCGCGAAGACCGCGCCGCTCGCCGCGCGCGCCAGCGCGAAGCCCTGGGAGCCGCGGCGATCCACGTTCACCGTCGGGCGGCGCATCAGGAACGGCGTCCCGTCCTCGAAATCGAAGGGCACTTTCCGCGAGGGCCCGCTCGAGCTGCGGGGGAAAGGCTTGGCGAGCTTCGACGTCGATCTCGGGGCGCGCCGCTCCACCCCGTCGGTCGACAGCTCCCGCGCGCCGGTCGGCGCGCCGCCTTCGCCGAGCGTCACGACGCTGATGCGGCCGCCGACCGCGTGGGAGACGAACGCGCGCCGGCCGTCGCTCGACGCGACGACCGCGCTGGGATCCCGGGCGAGCGGGAGCTCCCCGGTGCGCCGGAGGTCGGCGGTCGCGAGGCTGGTGAGCGCGTGGCCCCAGCGGCTCGCGACGAGCAGCGTGGCGCGGTCCGGCGTCATCGCGAGGCCCACCGGCTCGCTCGCCACGGGCACCAGGCACCTTCGCTCGAGGGGGGCGGCAGGCCCCACCGGCTCCAGCACCTCGAGCAGGGCGCGGTCGCGCAGCGAGGCCACGACGCGGCCGTCGCCCAGCACGATCACCTGGGCGGGCCGGCCCGCGAGCGGCGTGCGCGCGAGCGCGGCGCGGGCATCGATGTCGACGGTGTGGAGGGCAGCGTCGTCCTCGTCGGCGACGAAGGCGAGGGTGCGCCCGCCGAGCTCCGCGAGGGCGACGCCGGAGCCGGCGTGGGTCGCGTCGAGGGGCGCGGGCGCGGTGCCCGCCGCGCGCCGGGCGCAGAGGGGCGGCGGCGGCGCCTCCGCCGCGGCAGGGGGGCTGGGCGGCGGCGCCGGGGCCGGGTCGCGCGGGGAGGGGGCGCAGGCGAGGGCGAGGAGGGCGAGGGCGGTCGGAGCGGCGGCTCTCATGCCCGGACCATCGGCCCGGCGGGCGAGAGTGTGACCGAGGCGTCGCCGCGGGGTCGTCGCTCGCCTGGCCTGGCCTGGCTGGGCTGGAGCGCCGGACAGGCGGGGGTGAGCCGGCCTGCTCTCGCGGATGGGCCGGAGGCCGGCGAGATCGCTGCTAGGAAGCGCGTTCGGTAGAGCAGGTGAGCGCGCGGAGATCCTGGATTCGGGGACCTGGGGGACCGATTGGGATGCTGCCTGGGACGCTTGACAGCGCGGGTTCGACGTCCGGTACGCTGCCTCTCCACGATGTGTGGGAGCGGCACGACGGGGCAGGGTTGGAGCTCAAGGCGCTCCACGCGTCGGACCCGCATCGACACAGAACGGTTCCCGGATCGGAGAAGCTAGCATGTCAGATGCTCTAGGAGAGCTGGTCAAGCCCGTCATCGTCGGTCGTTCCAGCTCGCACTTCACGCGGGTCACGCGGATCTTCGCCGCGGAGATGGGGGTCGACTGTTCGCTCGAGGTCGTGCGGGACCTCATGTCGTCCAACGCGGCGGACTACGGGGGCAACCCCGCGCTCAAGATGCCGGCTCTCCGGACGCGCCATGGGGTGTGGTTCGGCGCGCTCAATATCTGCCGCGAGCTGTCGCGGCAGTCGAAGCGCGCGGTGCGCACGGTATGGCCGGAGGACCTCGACCAACCCCTTCTCGCGAACGCCCAGGAGCTCGTCGTTCATGCGATGGCGACGGAGGTCGCGCTGATCATGGCCGGCGCCGCCGGGGCCGGCGACGGAAGCGCGCACCACGCCAAGCAGCGAAAGAGCCTTGTCGACACCATGTCATGGCTGGAGGACAACGCGAGTCACGCGCTCGCCGCGCTCCCGTCGGACCGGGATCTGAGCTACCTGGAGGTCGCGCTGTTCTGCCTCGTCACGCATCTGGAGTTCCGGCGCGTCCTGCCGACAGAGCCCTATCCGGCGCTGAACGGCTTCTGTCGAGAGTTCGCGGCGCGGGCGTCCGCCGGCGAGACCACCTACCGGTTCGACCCCTGAGCGCAGCCCGCCATGGCGCCGCCACCCGACCGACGCGCATACCTCATGCGGGAAGCCCGTGATTTCGGCCTCCTCCTCCCTGGCATGCGATCTGCCGGGGACGCCACGCATGGGAGACGCCGACATCACCTTGCGCCACCTCGCCCGGAGGAGGCCCGGGGACCTGGTGCGCGCCTTCGTCCCCGAGGGCCATTGCACCGAGGTCCTCGGCTGGATCGACAGCCAGGTCACGACCAGTTCGCCCCCCTCGCGCGGAACGCGACCGCGGCGGCGCTGCGGGAGGTCGTCGCGGAGATCCACGCGGGGGCGGCGCCCGCTCAGATGCCGTGGCCGAGCTCCACGCCGAGGACCCCGCTGAACCCGAGGTAATCGTCTCGCACCACCGTGTCGAAGCCGGGGACCGCCGTGAAGCTCGCGCCCACGTAGGGCCTGAACCACGGCGCGTCGTCCGGCTGGTACCCGAGGCGCAGCCCCGTATCGACGACCAGGCCAAGGGAGGAGTCCTTGCCCGCGAAGAGCTCGTCCTCCCACGCGCTCACGCGGCGCCCGTCGGGCGTCTTGCGATCGTTCCCCTGCAAGTAGAAGCCGAACCCGCCGTAGCCGACCGTGATCGGGATCTGGACCGCCAGCGCTTGCGCGAAGGGCAGCCGGAACGAGAGCCCGACGTGCGCGCCCAGCATGGATCCGTCGGACTTGAGCTCGAGCGTGCGTTGCCCCTTGTAGGTCTGCCCTCCGGGTAGCTCGACCTCGAAGGTGGCCGGATTCATGGGCCCTGGCCGCCCGAGCCCACCCAGGCCGAGGCGCACCAGGCCGTTGGCGAAGGTCACGCCGGCGGCGAACGCCGGCCCGTGCGACACGTGTCCTCCCAGGCCCATCACGCGCCACTCGAGGTCGACGAAGCCGCCTACCGGGACGTCCGGCGCGGGCCGGCGCGCGCCGCGCGTATCCGCAGCCCCGGGCGGCCCGGCATCGAAGGCGCCCGCGCCGGCGCGCTCGGCGGCCCCGGACCCGGCGTCCGGAGCCTGCGCGTCGGCCCGCGCGGCCCCGAGCAGGAGCGCGAGGCACGAGCTCGACGCGAGCGTCATGAGGTGAAGGCGGTGGCCGCGGCGGTCAGTGAGCGACACGGGAGCCTCCTTGTCCGAAAGCGAAGCGCGCTCCGAAGGCGCCCTCGAGCAGGAACTTGCCGTTGTCGCCGTTGAATCCAAAGCTGCCTCCCGCGCTGGCGTCGAGGGTGAGGAGAACGTGCTCGGACACGGCGTAGCCGGCGCCCGCCGTCAGGACCTGCGCCAGGTCGGCCAGCTCCGTGGTGGGATCGAGCTCCAGCTCGAAGCCGACGGCGGCCCCGGCGCGGAGCAGCCACGCCTCGCCGAGCGCGACGTGAGCGACCATCGATAGCTCGTCGATGTGCCGGAGCGCCGACGCGGGCGCGTCGCCGCCTCCCCCGTCGCCGCCTCCGACATCCCGGAGCGCCAGGAACCCCGTCTTGAGGCGCAGATCGAGCTCGAGCGGGCCGTGCGTCACGAGCGGCATCAGGAAGACCGCAGCGCCCGAGGCGCCGCTCGCGCCTGTCACCGTTCGCCCCCCCATGTACGCTCGCTCGAGGGCCCAGAAGGAGGCAGCGGCTCCGAGCTGCGTCCCACCCGCGAGGCGCACGCGGCCGTCGAGCTCCAGGCCGCCGCCCGTGTCCCTGCCCACGAGGCGTGATCCAAGGACGAGGCGAGCCTCCGCGGGCCCCGGACCCGCGGAATCGGCGCCGCGTGGCGCGACCTCCGGCGGCGGGGATGCCCCCGTGGCATCGGCTGCGCGGGCGCCCAGAGGCGGCAGCAGCGCGCTCAAGAACGCGAGGAGGCGGAGCAGACGGCCCCGCCTCGGCCCATCGAACGTGTGGCGTACGAGCATGCACGCAGGATGGTCAGCGCCCGTTCATGCCGGTAGCGATAGAATGCGGCTTACAGTTATTTCAATTCAGAATAAATTGAGCCATGGATCGGTTCCTCGCGCTGCGCGTGTTCTGCAAGGTGGCGGACAGCGGCAGCTTCTCGCGGGCGGCGCGCGAGCTCTCCATGACGCAATCGGCCGCGAGCCGCGGGATCGCCGATCTGGAGTCGCGGCTGGGGCTGCGGCTGTTCGAGCGCACCACCCGGCGCGTCGCGCTCACCCTGGAGGGGCGCGCGTACTACGAGCAGATCGAGGAGCACGTGCGCGCGCTCGAGGACGCGGAGCTCCGCGCCGCCGCCGGCTTCGGGGACCTCGCGGGCCGCGTGAAGCTCTCGGCGCCCGGGGCGCTCGGCCGCCGGCTCCTCTTGCCGGAGCTCGTGCGGATCATGCATGAATCGCCGGGGCTCGTCGTGGACGCCGCGCTCACCGATCAGCGGGTCGACCTCGTGGCAGGAGCGTTCGATTTCGCGCTTCGCGTCGGCGTCCGCAGCGAGCCGTCGTTCATCGAGCGAACGCTGGGGACCTCGCCCCAGTGGCTCGTCGGCAGCGCCGGCCTGTTCGCGGGCAAGCCGGCGCCGACATCCATGTCGGAGCTCGCCGCGGAGCGGGTCGTGGCGAGCGGCGGCGTGCGCGAGCTCGAGAAGCTGGGGCTCACCGTCAGGCTCACGACCGACGACATCGAGACGAACCTCAGGGCGGTGGAGGCAGGGCTCGGCGTGAGCGTGCTCCCGCGCTGGCTGGTCGCGCGCCGGGTCCAGGAGGGGCGCCTGATCCGGCTCCTGCCCAGGCTCCCGCTGCCGAGCCCGCCCCTCGTCGTCGTCTACCCCCGGCGGCTCCGGCGCGTGGCGCGCCAGGTGCTGGAGCGGCTGGAGCGGCACCTCCAGAAGGAGCTCGCCTCCGATGGATGAGCGCCCGCCGGGAGGGGTCGACGCTCACAGCGACTGGTGCCCGAGGCGCACCTGCATCGACGGGTGGCGGGCGGCGAGGGCGCGGAGAAAGGCGAGGCTCTCGGCGCTCCCGGCGGGGTCGGACGAGAAATTCCCGGGCTCGACGTCGTTCCGCCAGCCCCAGGCCGTGTGGCACACATCGCCGGTGAAGAGCACCGGGCCCTCGGGCGTCCGCGCGACGTAGGCGACCGAGCCCGGCGTGTGCCCCGGCGCCGAGAGCGCGAAGAGCGAGGCGTCGCCGAGCACGTCGATCACGCCCTCGCCGCCGAAGGCCCACTCTTCGAGGGGCGCGCGGCCCTCGAGGAGCTGGTCCACGGTGGACTGGGTGAGCGCATGGAACGGGCTCTCGAACGTGGACTCGCCGGGGCCGACGAAGATCGGGACGTCGCGCGCGACGTCGGGCAGGCCGAGCACGTGGTCAAGGTGCAGGTGCGTGAGGAGCACGCCGGCCAGCGCCCGCTCGCCGCGAAAGGCGCCGAGGCTGACCTCCACCCGCAAGGCGCCGAAGTTGAGCGCCTGTCCGACAGGGCCGGTGCGGAGGGGATGGTCGCTCGCCGCGAGCGCCTGCGACGCGCCGGTGTCGATGAGGTACAGGCCCCGGGCCGGGTGCGCGAGCGCGTGAAAGGTGATGTCGACCGGCTCGAGGCCGTCGGTGAGGCCGGCGGCGCGCTCGTGGGCCAGGTTGATGAGCCCGGCGCGGCTGGTCTCCCACCGCGCGCTGACGACGGTCTCGACGGTGACGGGGCCCGCCTCTTCGAGGAGCGCCTCCATCACCTGCAGCCGGATCGGCGTGCCGAGTGCGGCCCTCTTCGCGCCGTGCGTCGACGCCGGTGGGTCCTTGGGCGCGGGGAGCGGCTCGGCGCACGCGCCGAGCAGGAGCGCGGAGGCGAGGAGAGCGCGGGATACGAAGCGAAAGGTGTGTCTGGACATGCCGCCAGTGTGTTCTCCGAAAAATGAATGGATAACCCGCGAAAGTCGCATGTAGTCATACGCAGATGGATATCTCGTGGGACGACGCGCGGCTGTTCCTCGCGGTGGCGGAGGCAGGCAGCCTGAGCGCCGCCGCGCGCAAGCTGCAGATGACCCAGCCCACGGTGAGCCGGCGGCTGGCGGAGCTGGAGGCGCTCCTCGGTGAGCCCCTCTTCGACCGCGGCGTGGCCGGCACGGCGCTGACGGCGTACGGGGCCGGCCTCGTCGAGCCCGCGCAGCGGATGGCCGACTGGGCGGCCGAGCTGACCCGCGCGGCGGAGCGGCGACACGCGCCCACGGGCGTGGTCCGGGTGACGGCGCCCCCCGGCATCGCGCACGGCTTCCTCGTCCCGTTCGCGGCGGCCTTCTCGCGGCGCGCGCCGGCGATCGAGCTGCACGTCGTGTCCACGGTGCGCCCGCTCGACCTGACGAGGCGGGAGGCGGATCTGGCGCTGCGGCTGGGCGTCCCCGCCGACGAGGACAGCGTCGCCTCGGTCGACATCGAGCTGCGCGCCTTCGCGTCGGAGCCGTACGCGGCGCGGGCGGCGGGCAAGGCCGATCCCGCGGAGCTCGCGTGGATCGGCTGGGCGCCGCCGCTCGACGACCTCTCACCGAACAGCGCGCTCGGCCGCCTGATCCCGGGGTGGCGCCCGTCGTTCGCGTCCGACGACTACCTCGTTCAGATCCGCGCGTGCGAGCTGGGGCTCGGCGCGATGATGCTCGCGCGCGAGCACCCGCACTTCCGGAGGGACCCGCCGCTCGTGGAGCTGAAGGTGGACCTGCCGCCCGCGCGACGCTCGCTCGTGCTGCTCTGCCCGCGCAGCGCCCGCGCCATTCCGCGGGTGCGCGCGGTGCTCGAGCCGCTCGCGGAGAGCCTGCGCGCGTGGCGCCCGCCGAAGGCGAGGGGCGCTCGGCGCTGACGGCGTCGCGCGCCCGCGGGCTGGGCTATGTTCGATGGCCATGACCGCCGCCGCACACGCCCTGCCAAGAGGCCCCTCTCTGCGGATCGTCTGCGTGAACGACGTGTACCTGCTCGACAACCTGCCGCGCCTCGCGACCCTCGTGCGGCGCCACACCGCCGGGCCCGCGGATCGCTCCATCGCGGTGATGGCCGGCGACTTCCTCGCGCCGAGCCTGCTGTCGAGCCTCGATCACGGCAGGGGCATGGTCGACTGCATGAACGCGCTGCCGATCACCCACACCATCTTCGGCAACCACGAGGCCGACGTCGAGCTGCCGGAGCTCAGGGCGCGGGTGCAGGAGTTCCAGGGCACGTGGCTCAACACCAACATGCCCTCGTTCGCCCCGGCGCTGCCGACACACGAGATCCTCGACGTCTCGAGCCCCGGCGGGCGGACTGTCCGGATCGGCCTCCTCGGCCTGCTCGTGCACGTGAAGGGCCTGTACCGGCGGGATGCGTTCGGGGGGATCGACATCGAGCCGGCGAACGAGGCGGCCCTCCGCTGGACCCGCCGGCTCCTCCGCGACGAGGGGTGCGCGTGCGTGATCCCGATCACGCACCAGAGCCGCGACCAGGACCTCGAGCTCGCGCGGGCGCAGCGCGATCCGCGCTTTCCCGTGATCCTCGGCGGCCACGAGCACGAGGTGATCCTCGACGACGTGGACGGCTGCTGGGTCGTGAAGGCCGGCACGGACGCGGAGAGCGCCGCCATCGTCGACCTCGTGTGGCCGGCCATGGCGCCGCCGGCCGGGGTGCCCGACCTGCCCGCGGTCACCGTCCGGATCGAGGAGGTCGGCGCCCACCCCGAGGATCCGGCGATGCGCGCGCGCGTCGACCGCCACATGCAGATCGTGCGCGACCTCGACGCGGCCACCCTCCTCCGGCTCCCGCCGGGGAGCGAGCTCTCGTCCGTCGGGACGCGGGTCCAGCAGACGTCGCTCGGCGCGCTGCTCTGCTCGCGGATCCGCGACGCCTTCGGGGCGGACGGGGGCCTCTTCAACGGCGGCGGCATCCGCGGCGGTCGCGCGTACCGGGAGCGCTTCACCTACGGGGATCTCAAGGCCGAGGTGCCCTTCAGCAACGAGGTGGTCGTGACCCTCCTGCCTGGCCGCGTCGTCCGCGAGGCCGTCGCCGCGTCGCGGTCGCGCGCCCCCGCCCAGCACGGCGGTTACCTCCAGATCGACGACCGGATGGCGACGGACGCCCGAGGCGTCCTGAGCGCGATCGACGGCCTCCCGCTGGTCGACGAGCGCGAGTACCGGATCGCCCTCCCGCGCGGGCTCCTCGGCGGCATGGATGACATCGCGCCGCTTGTCCGCTTCGCTCAGGAGCGCCCGGAGAAGGTGCCGCCGGCGGACAGCGGGCGCGATCCGAAGCTCGTCCTTGTGGAGTCGTTCGCCGCGGACCTCGTCCGCCAGCTGGGGGCGTTCGAGGCGATCGACGCCGACGGGGACGGCCGCGTCTCGGCCGAGGAGCTCAGGGCCGCCGCGTCGAGGGCGAGCTCCGAGACGCCGTCCGAGGTGGTCGTCGGCGAGATGATGAAGGCGCTCGACCGCGACGGCGACAAGCGCGTGACGCGCGGCGAGGTCGACGCGCTGTCCTCCCCGTTGCCCGCGGGCGCGGGGGGACGCGATCGATCCGACCCGTGAGGGGTCTCTTTTTATAGGTTATAGGCGGATCAGCTCACCGCGAGCGGCGCAGGCCGTCCGGCACCGCGCGCACCGCGCCGTCCAGCGCTCGCCGGTGTGCAGAGAGGGTCAGTCGATCCCGGTCTTCCCCGCGATCCAGTAGGCCTTGGCGCGCACCTCCCGCACCCCGGCCGCCCGGAGCACCTCCCGGGCCCGCTGGACCCACGCGCCGCCGCCGCAGGCCACCGCCGTGGCGACGCCCGCCGCGCGCTCGCGGAGCAAAGCGGCGGCCTCCTCGTCGGACCCCGCAACGTCCACGGAGACGTCGAGCGATCGCGCCGCCGCCTCCGCCGCGGGGACGTTCGTCACCCGGAGGACGGCGTGGGCGCCGAGGCGGCGCGCCGAGGCCGCCACGCCGAGCGAGGTCTCGTCGCCGGTCAGGAGGCCCGCGCCTCCCAGACGGAGGGAGCGTTGCGGGCCGACGAACCGCACGACGTCGCCCGGGCGGACGGCCTCCGTCCACCGCGCGCCCGGCGCGCTCCCGTGCGCGTGGAGGAGCAGCGTGGTCCGACCCTCCGCCCAGTCGATCGGGGTGTACGTCCGCACGTCGTTCGAGGGGAGGAGCACCTGGATCTTGTCGCCGGGCTGCCAGCTGCTCGTGCGCAGCCCCTCGCCCGCGAGCACCACGCGCCGGTAGAGCGGGTGGGGCGTGCCCACGGCCTGCACCTTCGCCTCGGTCAGCACCAGCCCGCCGAGGAGCCCGAGCAAGCGACCTTTTCCGGATGCCATGGGGGTCAGCGTAGTCAGGGCGACCGCGCCGCTGCGTGAAAAAGAGTGAAGGCTGCCTGGCGTGTGCCAGGGCAGCAGGGCTGCCGCTCCTACCAGGGTGGTTGCGACGGCCGGCGGCGCAGCCGGCGCGCCGCTGCGAGCCCCGTGGTGCAAGATGGGGAACCCCATGGCATCCATGCTGGCGAGCGCTGGGCGGGGCACGGCGGCGCGCATCGCGCCGTCGCGAAAGCGATGCTGCTCGGGCTCTTGCGGAGCCCCCTGTCAGATCTGACAGCTGGTCGAGCGCTGGCGTCTCCACTAGCCTCTGTCAGATGACCTCATCCTCCCATGGCATGAACCCCGCTCGACGGCGCTCTTACCTGGCTTTCGTTCCCGTGCTCACCCTCGGGCTGGTGGTGGCCTGCGGAGGCGACGACGACGGGTCGGGCGACTCGAGCTCAGGCTCGGGCGGATCGAGCCCGAGCCTCTCGGCGCTCGAAGAGCGCCTCGCCGCCTGTCCCGACCTCTCCCTGACGAGCGATCCCAGCGCGAGCGCCTGCCTGGTCGGCACCTACGAGGGGACCACGCCTTCGGGCGAGGCCTGCAGCCTCGAGCTCGGCGAGGCCGGCGCCTACGAGTTCACGAGCCCCTCGCTCTCCGTCTCGCACACCGCTCCCGACGACACGATCTTCGTCTTCGATCACTCGTCGATCGGCGGCTTCGAGCAGCTCGCGTGGAAGGTGTCCGATCCGATCTCGACCGAGACCTGGTACGAGCTGGACTTCGCGGCTCGCTTCGGCACCGGAGCGGACGAGGCAACCTCGAAGATCCAGATCGAGGTCACGGAGTACGGCGAGGACACGACCACGAGCGTCGTCTGCGTCGTCGACCTGTGACGGCTCCCTCCGGCGGCACGGACACGGACGCCGAGAGGACGCTTCAGGCGAACGTGCCCGCGTGATCGCGCGGGGTGCCGTCCACGGGACCCGGATCGAACGCGAACGGCGGGTACTGGTCGACCAGCGACGCATGATGGGCGAGGAGCCGCGCCTGCCACCGGAGCACGCCGCACTGGAAATCGTAGATGGACGTCGGGACGCGCTCGGTGAAGAGGACCGCGACCGCCGAGACGAGCCACGCCAGATAGGCGACGCAGGAGAGCAGCGCGAGGACGATGGCCGAGGGGAGGCTCGTGAAGAGGCGCAGGAGCGCGCCCTTCGCTGTCGGCGCGCCGGTCGGATCGATGTCGAGGCGCGCGGTCTCGGCGGGGCGATCGAGCGGGAGCCTGTCGGTGAGCAGGAAGAGATAAGCGAACGCGGCCTGTAGCCACACGAGCGCGCGCGCCAGCCTCGGGCCGTCCTCGGCCAGGAACCGGGCCGATCCCTTCTGAGCCACCAGCGCGGCCGCCACGGCGGGCAGGGCCAGATAGACAAGCATCATGACGAACCCCACCGTGACGCCGGCAATCGAGAGCGCCGCGAGCAGGAGGACACGCGCGAGGAGCTGGACGCGATCGAGCTTCCAGGGGCGCGTGACCGTGAAGGTGACAGGATACGATGTCATCTCGAGATCTCCCAGGTTCATGGCGCTTCACGCGCGCGCCGGGTAACTCCCCGCGATCTTCTTGGTGAATCGGTGGAGCCGGTGGACGAAGCCCGCGTCCGGGAGGAACATCAGCGGGCACTCGCCCGCGACCACGCGGATCCCGAGCTCCTGACAGGCTTGCACGGCAGGCGCGCTCACTGCACCCTGACCGACCCCCCGGTGCAGCCACACGCGCTCGATGCCGGCAGCGGCGCACGCCCGCACGATCTGCTCGGTGACCTGGGGCGGGGTCATCACGATCGCCCCCTCGACCGGGGGATCGATCGCGCCGACCTCGGCGTACGCTGCGCGGCCTTCGATCACGCCGCCCCCCGGGTTCACCGGAACGACGTCGTAACCCCGATCGATGAGCTCCCGCATCACCATCCGGCTGAAGTCCTTGTCGTCATGCGATGCGCCCACCAGGGCCACCCGCCGGTGAGAGAGGAATTCATTGACGTCTTCCATCCTGTTCCGCATTGGGGCCTCCCGCGCTCCGCTCGTGCGCTCGTCACGACCGACGATCGACGATGAACGACGATCGACGATTGCACGGCTCGTGCCGGCCGACGCAGGCGCGGCGCAGGCCGGAGAGCCTGTCCTCTGCGGCGCAACACGTGCGCCTGCGGTGCAGGTCGTGCTGAGCCGCGCCGCGTGCCGCTGCCTCGAAGTCCCGGACAGCGGGGAGCGCTGCGACGGTCCCCCCTCCGGCGTCCGTGGTTCGCGCGCGCGTCGAAGAGCGCGACCCTCCGTCCGCCGAAGGTCCACGAGTGGAGCAGAATCAGCTCGACGTCTGTGGGGACGACCAAGTTACGGCAGCGCTGCTGCGAGCCCCGTGGTGTAAGATGGGGATCCCCATGGCATCGATGTTTGCGAGCGCTGGGCGGGTTACCGCGGCGCGGGTCGCGCCGTCGCGGGGGTTGACCCTGGACGTCATCTGCGCCGGTGAGGCCCTCTGGGATCTCGCGGCTCCGGGCGGGGCCTCGCTGCGCTTCCGGCCTGGCGGCGGGGCGGTGAACGCCGCGGTCGCGCTCGCGCGGAGCGGGCTGCGCGTGGGGCTCGCGGCCGCGCTCGGCGACGACGCCCCGGGTAGGGCGCTCCTGGCGAGGGTCGCGGCGGCCGGCGTCGACGTCGCGGGTGTGGCGCTGATCCCGGCCCGCCAGGGGCTCATCGTGCTGGAGGACACCGGCGGGGCGCGGCACATGGTCGCCCACCGCGCAGAGGACGATCTGCCCCTCTCGGTGCCCGAGGGGTGGGCGGCGCCGGTGCTGCTGCTCTCGGGGATCTCTCCGGCGCTCGCGCCGATCGCCGCGCTCTGCCGGGCCGCGCGGGCCGCGCGCCGCGCGGGCACCGTCGTCGTCGTCGACCTCAACGCGCGGTGGCGCCTCTGGGCCGGGCGCGATCCGCGCGTGCTTCACGCCCTGCTGCGCGAGGCCGACGTGGTGCGGTGCAGCGCGGCGGACCTCGCCGGGCTCGGCCTCGACGACGCCCAGGTGCGCGCCGCCATGCGGCCGAGCGCGACCCTGGTGCTCACCCAGGGCGCCGGCGCAGCCCGCGCCGCCGGCCCCTTCGGCGAGATCGCGCTCGCGCCGCCCGTCGTGGCCGAGACCCGCGCGGCCGGCGCGGGCGACGCGTTCACCGCCGCGATCTGCGCCGAGATCGCCCGCGCCGGCGACCACGGCCCGGAGCGCCCCGACCTCTGGACCCGCGCGATCCAGCGCGGTCACGCCGCGGCGAGCGCGAAGGTCGGCCGGCGTTGAGGCCGGGCTCCCCCGGCGTAGAGCCCGGTCACGGGCCCTTCGGCCCGCGCACGAGCGCCCCCGTCGCGGGCCCGCCGTCCCACGCGAGGCTGAAGTAGACGTTGGTCCCGTCCACGGCGACGCCCCACGGGTAGCTCAGGTTGCGCGCGTGCGTCGCGAGATCGCTCCCGTCGAGCCGCGCGCTCTGCACCTGGCCGTCGGCCTCCCGCGCGGTCGTCCAGAAGACGCGCGCGTCGTCGAACGCGAGCTGCGCGGGGATCTGCGGCAGATCCGGGACGACCCTGCGAAGCGGGCTCCCGGGCGAGAACGTGGCGATCCCGCGCCCCTCGATGAGCCACAGCGCGCCGCCGCGCGCCACGAGCGCGCGCGGGGCGACCAGGGCCTCGTGCAGCCTCTCCGGCGCGCTCGGCGGCGCCGCGTCGCGCGCCACCCGGTAGATCGCGCCGTCGGCCGCGCCGGTGCCCCGCGCGGTCACGTACACATGGCCGGCGTCGAGCGCCACCCCGCTGGCGGCGCCCGGGATGGCCGCGAGCATCACCTTCGCCGCGCCGGGCTCGGCGCCGAGCGGCACGTTGTACAGCCCGCCGTCCTCGAACGCCGGCGGCGTCCCCGCCTCGACCCAGTAGAGCGCGCCCTGGTCGACAGCGAGCGCCGTGACGCCGCGGGCGTCGGGCGCGAGCTCGGTCACCTCGCCGCCGGCCTTCGGGACGGCCGCGAGGCCGCGCGCGTGCGCGAAGTACACAGCGGCCTCGCCGAGCGCGAGCGGGCCCGGGAGCTCCTGCTCCGGCGCGAGCTCCACCGGCGTCCCGCCGCCCGGATCGAGCCGCATGACGCTGCCGTCCGGCGCGTCGCCCGAGCCCTGGTTCGTCCAGTAGAGCCCGGTCGCGTCCATCCCGAGGAACGTGGGCAGCCGGAGCTCGCCGGCGAGCACGGCGGCGTCGCAGGTGCCGTTCCAGCAAGCGTCGGCGCAGGTCACGCCGCAGGCCCCGCAGTGGCGCGGGTCCTCCGCGACGAGGACCTCGCAGCCGTTGCCGCCGTCGCCGTCGCAGTCGGCCCGCCCGGCGTCGCACGCGAGGGTGCAGGCGCCCGCCGAGCAGAGCGCGGTCGCGCCGTCGCCGCCCGCGCAGCGCGCGCCGCACGCGCCGCAGCTCTCGACGCTCGTCAGCAGGGCGGCCTCGCAGCCGTTGTCGCTGTCGCCGTCGCAATCGGCGAAGCCTTCCGGGCAGAGATCCTCGCGCGGCGCCGTGGACCCGGGCGGCGAGGCGCTCGGCGGTGAAGAGCAGGCGGCGAGCAGGAGCGCGCCGAGACCGAACAGTGCGTGACAGGGGTTCGAAGGCATCGGCGTCTCCTCAGAGGTTCGGGTGGACGACAGGCAGGAACGCCACGCACATCTCGTCGAGCGTCGACTCGCCGAGGACGATGTCCTGCGGCGCGGGCAGGCGCTCCTCGATGAGCTGCGCCGCGAGCGCCGGGTTCTCCGTTGTGTTGTCGTACGTGCAGCGCAGCTCGATCGTGTCGCCCGACCGCAGCGTGGGCAGCTCGTCGATCGGCGCGTCGTAGCTGTAGAGGCGCTGCCAGTTGTAGTCCCACGCCGGCGTCTGGACGAGGCACTGGCGGTCGGCCTCGTCGCCCTTCGGATCGGCGCGGATCTGGTCGACCTTGAGGTCGACGCCGGCCCGGTGCATGTGGACGCCGGCGCCGTAGATCGAGATCTCGGGGATCGGGAAGTCGATGACGTACCGCATCCGCTCGACGTGCCCCCGGGCGCCGGCGGGGATCCGGAACTCGACGCTCCCGCGGTCGCCCGGCCCGGGCAGGAGCCCGTTGCCGTCCCGGAACGGCGCCTCCGCGTTGCCGAGCGTGAGGTTCGAGAGCGCGCGGCTCGGCTTCTCGTCCGCGAGGCGGAGCGCGACCCGGGTCGCGTCGGGCGAGGGCGCCTCGCCCGGCTTCGGGTGGTAGTGGACCTGCATCACGAGCAGCGCGTTCGCTGGCACCGAGATGCCGATGTCCGCCGGCAGCTCGAACGCCTGCGTGCCGGGCGCCCAGGCGCCGAGCAGCGACGTCTCGGAGAGGCGCGCGTCGCCGAAGCACGCGTAGCTGCCGCTCTCGCCGCCGAGCGCCTCGCCCTCGCGGTTCGCGTCGATGAAGAGCAGCGCGTGGTGCACCACGGCGCGGTTGCCCGGCAGCACGTCGTAGCCCTGGACCCACGCCTGCTCCGTGAGCCCCGGATCGAGGACGAAGCAGCGGAAGCTGTCGGAGCCCTCCGCCGCGGCGAAGGGGGCCTTGGGCGAGAGCTCGAGGTCCGTGCGCGACAGGCCCGCCGCGACGGGGGTGGTGGGGGCCGGGGCGTCCGCGGGATCCCCCTCGGGGGCGCCGGCGTCGCTCCAGGCGCGGAGCAGGGCGATCTCGTCGAGGGAGAGGTGCAGGTCCCCCCGGAACGGGCGAGGGGGCGCGCACTCGTCGGTCGGCAGGGCGCCCCACGGCGGCATCCGCCGCGCCGCGGTCTCGTCGGCGATGACCGGCGCGAGCGCCTTCGCGCTCTCGTACGAGGCCAGGCTCACCGGCGCGGTGCCGCACTGCGCGTGGCAGCCGAGGCAGCTCTTCTGGAGCAGGGGCTCGATGTCCCTGTGGAATGTCGGGGGGCTCGCGCCCGGCGCCGCCTCGGCAGAACAACCGAGGAGGAGCGCCGTGGCGGAGGGCAAAACGAAGTGGATGAGAAGACGCATGCGAGGCGCCCAAGCAGCGGGCGTGCCCGAGAGGATTGGCCGCAATCGGCGGGCGGCGCGCGAGGGCGCGTGTCCGCGTCCGGACAGGTGTCCGCGGCAAAGGCGGACAGGTGTCGTGCGCCCGAGGTCCGGCGCCGGTTTCTTGCGGGGGAGGCGCGCGCTCGAGGCCATGTGATCCGGCGCATGCTCGAAGAGGCGTTCTACTGGATGGTGGTGTTCGTCCGCTGGAGCGAGCCCGAGGGGTGGGCTGCCTATCGCCCCATCTTCCTTCCGCTCATGCCCCGGGTCGTCGGCGGCGTGATCGTCGAGCTCCTGCGCAAAAGGATGACCGGCATGCTCCGCGCGCAGGGCACGGGGCGCCACAGCCGCGAGGAGATCTATGCCCAGGGCAAGGCGGACCTCGGCGCCATCGCCACCCTGCTCGGCGACCAGCCCTTCATGCTCGGGAGTCCGCTCATTCGTAGCCCTCTTCAGCGGGGAAATTGAACAAAAAGGCGGGGAAACAGGGAGTGTTTGAAGAGCTCCCCGTCTCCCCGTCTCCCTGTGAATTCTCCCCGCTTCTGCGCCTGGTTCGTATCAGGCGCCTTTGCGCGCGAGCCGGTGGACCGCCGCCACGAGCTCGCCCGGCTGGACCGGCTTGGCGAGGTGGAGCTCGAACCCGGCGTCCCGGGCCTGAACGATGTCCTCGCGCCGGGTGAAGGCGGTGAGCGCCAGCGCCGGCACGGAGCCACCGAGGTCCGGAGCGCGGGATCGGAGCTCGCGAAGGAGGGCGTAGCCGTCCTGCTCCGGCATGGCGATGTCGCTGACGAGCACGTCGGGCCGAGCGCGACTCATCATCTCCAGCGCGGCCGAGGCCGAGCCGGTCTCGTCCGCCTGGGCGCCTGCCTCGCGCAGCACCATGGTGACGAGCTCCCGCGCGTCCGGCTCGTCGTCGACGACGAGCACGCGCAGCCCGTCGAGCCGGGGGATCGTCCCGGCCGAGGGATGCTCGATCTCGGACGAGACCTCGGAGCTCTCTCTCTCCGCCAGGGCCACGGCCCGCACCGGCAAGCGCACGCTGAAGGACGCCCCTTTCCCCTCGCCGTCGCTCCGCGCGCGGACGGTGCCGCCATGGAGCTCGACGAGGTATTTGACGATCGCCAGCCCGAGACCGAGTCCGCCGTGCTGTCGTGTGGTGGCCGCCTCTGCCTGGCGGAACCGCTCGAACACGTGCGGAAGAAAGGTGGGCGAAATGCCTTTCCCGCTATCCGTCACCGTCACCTCGACGCCGCCCGGATGGAGCGCCGTCTGGAGTCCGACCTGCCCGCCGCCCGGCGTGAACTTCACGGCGTTGACCAGCAGATTCGTGACCACCTGCTGGAGGCGATCGGAATCACAGACGATCTCCCCGACACCGGGATCGAGCCTGACCTCGAGGCCGATGGCCTTCGCGTCAGCGGCCGGCCGGATGGCGTCGACCGCGGCGCGGACGAGCTCGTTCACGCTCGCGTTCCTGGGGTAGAGGCGGATCTTCCCGGTCACGATGCGCGAGCTCTCGAGGATCTCCTCGATGAGCCTGGCCTGCGCCTCGGCGTTGCGTTCGATGACCTCCATCGCCTTGGGCGCGAGCTCCGGCCGCGAACGCTGCATGCGCGCCCACCCGAGGATCGCGGTCAGGGGCGCGCGGAGCTCGTGGGAGACGATCGCGAGGAACTCGTCCTTCAGCCGGCTGGTCTCCTCGGCCTGCGCCAGGACCTCGGCCCGCTGCTGCTCGAGGCGCTTCTGATCGTCGACGTCGGTGCAGGTGCCAAACCAGCGGAGGATGCGCCCTTCGTCGTCACGCATCGGCAGCGCGCGGCCCAGGAACCAGCGGTATGCGCCGTCGGCGCGCCGGAAGCGGTACTCGATCTGGTAGTCTTCCCCCGTCTCGAGGGAGAGTTTCCACCGCTCCCACGCGCGCTGCTGATCGTCCGGGTGCAGCTGGTCGTTCCAGCCGGCGCCGCGCGTGGCGTCGGGCGTCTCGCCGGTGTAGTCGTACCAGCGGCGGTTGTAGAAATCGTGATAACCGTCGGGCCGCGTCGACCAGACGAGCTGCGGCATCATGTCGAGGATGCGGCGAAGGCTGCGCTCGACCTCCGGGATGTCGTGGGTCTCCAGGGTCAGCGCTGGAGCGGCCGGCACCGGGGCGGCGCGCTCCTCGACGAACAGGATCCCGACGAACGCCACGGCGCCTGAAGCGCCGCGGATCGGGAAATAGTGCCCGGTGAACGGCGCGCCGCTGATCGCGCCGAGCGGTACGGCGCGCGAGACGCCGTCGAGCGCCGCGCGAAGCGCCGAGGCGTGCCCGCCCCGCAGCGCGGAAGCGATCTCGTGGCGGTCGTCGGCGCTCGGGCCGAACCTCGCTCGATACGCCGGGTTCTCGTGGGTCGCGACACCAGCCGGGCTCAGCACGAGGACGGGGAGGGGGAGCCCTCCGATGACCTCGTCGAGCCACAGCTGCTCTTGCTGCTGCTTCATCCGCGACGACACCCTATAGCGCACCGGCGCGATAGGCGCTGTCGGCGCGTCGCGACCTCGAGGCGGGCGAGCGGCTTCGAAAGCAGGCAAGCGTGCCGGGGCGATTCGAACGCAACCGCCTCGCAAGTTCAGCCAGTCCTGGCCTGTCCGTCGTACCTGGGCATCACGCCCGTGTCCTTGAGCCGCATCCGCGCGCAGCGCCGGCGCGCGTGACGTGGACGCGACGCGCCAGCGTCAGCCATCGACGGCCGCCTGCGTGTCGCCCTCGATCTCGCGCTTCAGGGCGCGATCCAGCACGAACGTCCCGAAGGGGACGAGCGACGCGACGAGCGCCGCGAGGGAGCGGCGATGCGGCCAGTCGCGCTCGCTGGCCACGCGAATCAGCGCGCCGACGAACAGCAGGAAGAGGAGCCCGTGGGCGCTGCCGACGATCCGCACGGCGATCGGCAGATCAAAGAGGTACTTGAGCGGCATCGCGACGCCGAGGAGGACCAGGAAGGACAGCCCTTCCAGCAAGCCGACGAGGCGCAGGGCGCGGAGCGCGCTCATCGTTCGACACCAGACCAGGTGGGGGGAAAGACCATCATCAGCAGCACCACGAAGAGATGGGTAAAGGTCGTTACGAACGCGCCGACCGTCCGTCGATCGCGCGCGGCGCTGTGGACGAGGGCGAGCTGCGAAGCCAGCGACGGGTGATCGCCGCAGCGATCCAGAGCTCTGTCATGGGGAGTTGTCGCAGCGCGGTCAAGAGGTATCCCGCGATCCACGTGACGACCAGCCCCCGGGAGGCCGCGGCGTGGGCGGCGCGCTCACGATCGACGAGGGATGCTGCGACGAACGCTGGCATGATCTTGCGGGCCATCGCGGCTGCGCGCCCGGTGCGCCTCAGCGAGCTCTGTTGCTCCTCTCGGCGGCGATCTTCCGCATCTGCTGATCGTACGGGTCGAGGACGCTCAATATGCGCTGCGTCAGCTCGGGTCCCGCAGCTTCGGGCACCCCGGCGTTGAACGGCGGGGCGGGGTCGTATTCCAGCATGAGCTGCGTCAGCTTCGCGGCGTCGTCTCCGCGCAGCAGCGCCAGCAGCGTCAGCCCGAAATCGATGCCTGCGGTCACCCCGCCGCCCGAGATCCGGTTGCGATCGACCACGACGCGCGCCCGGACACACTCCACGCCGAACGCCTCCAGGATGTGGCGCGTGGACCAGTGTGTCGTGGCCTTGTATCCTTGCAGCAAACCTGCCGCGGCCAGGATGAGCGACCCTGTGCACACGGAGGTCACGTACCTGGAGCGGGCGCCCCGATCCCTCAGGAACCGAAGGATCTCCTGATCCACCATGGCGTCGGGGGTGCCCATGCCGCCCGGCACGAACAGGATGTCCAGGTCGTCCGGACAGTCGCTGAAGGTCGCCGTCGGCTGGATAGGAACCCCCGAGTCAGACATGACCAGGTCGCGCGTCTTCCAGAGCAGATACGTCGTCGCGTGAGCGGTCAGCACGCTTTGCGGGCCGATCAGATCCAGCGCCGTGAGGCCCGGGTAGAGCACCATGCCGACCCGGAGCGGCGGCTGAGGATCTGGCAGCTTGATATCATAGGTGTCCGTCATCGTTCGTCCCTCATCCCTTTCGATTCTTCATCTGCTGATGATCGCCTCGATGGCGGAGCTTCGTCTCGACGCGGCCCCGCGCCTGGCGCTCACGAGCGCGCCGCGGAACGCGCTTCGCAGGCCTGACTATGAGCGACGCTGGCGGGGGCGGAAAGGACATCGTCCCCTGCTTTCAGGACACGCAGGCGCAGGGCCCCGGCGCACCCCGTCGCACGCAGCTGCGCCCGAAGCATCCGGCGAGCGACGACGGCGCTCGGCCGAGCGCCCGGCGTCCGCTCACGCTCGACCGAAGCGCCTCCGGTAGTCCTCCGGCGTGACCTGCAGGGTGCGCTGGAACGCGCGCCGCATCCGCTCGTCCGTGCCGAAGCCGCAGTCGCGCGCGAGCTGCTTCATCGAGGCTCGGCCTCCCTCGAGGCAGGAGCGCGCCTGCTCCAGCCTGGCCGACTCGACGAACTTCGCGGGGGTCATCCGCATGGCCCGGGTGAACGTCCGCGCGAAGTTGCGCGGGCTCATCCCGGCCCTCTCCGCCAGCGCCTCGACGCGCAGGTCGGCGTCGAGGTGCCGGAGCACCCAGTCGATCACGCCCTGCAGCGGGCCCGCGGCGACCGTCTGCGCGAGGAGCGGGCGGCTGAACTGGGACTGGCCACCCGGGCGCTTGAGGAACACCACGAGCCCCCGCGCCACCTGGAGCGCCATGTCGTATCCGAGATCCTCCTCCACCATCGAGAGCGCGAGGTCGATGCCCGCTGTCATGCCCGCCGACGTGTAGATCTTCCCGGACCGCACGAAGATGGCGTCGGGGTCGACCTCGACGCCGGGAAACTCGCGCGCGAGCGCTGCCGCGGAATGCCAGTGGGTGGCCGCCCGGCACCCCGCGAGCAGCCCCGCGGCGGCGAGGAGGAAGGCGCCGGTGCAGACGGCGCCCATGCGCCGCACCTCGGGCGTCGTCGCGCGCAGCCAGGCGAGCAGCCGGGCATCCCGCGTCGCTTCACGGGTCTCGCCCCCGGCGACAAGCACCGTATCGATGCCGGGCGCCAGATCCGCGAGCGCCTTGTGGGCGACGATCTGCACCCCCGACAGCGTCCGGATCACGCCGCCGTTCACGGCCGCGATCTCGACCGCATAGGCGGGGGGAGCGCCGGGCACCTTCGCTCTCGCGATGTCCGAGGCCAGGGCGAATACGTCGGTGGGCCCCACCACGTCGATGGCGCTCGCGCCGTCGTAGACCACGGCCACGACCCTGCGCGTCGGTCCATGGCGATGCGCGCGCGGCGCGGCAGAGGGAGCGGATTTCGATGCAGGGAGCCGCTTCACGCGACGACGGTAGCTGGCTGGCCGGTGGCCGTGAAGATAAAGTACCTGCATTTCCTGCCAAAGAGACCGACATGATAGGGATGACGAACGTCACCAAGGTCTACCGGCGCGGCCTGCTCGAGACCCACGCGCTCGCCAGGTTCACGCTGCACGTCGCGCGCGGCGAGTTCCTCGCGGTGATGGGCCCCTCGGGCTCCGGGAAGACGACGTTCCTCAATGTCGCCGGGTTGCTCGATCCATTCGACGGGGGCGAGTACCTCCTCGACGGCGAGCCGATGCAGGGGCTCTCGGATGCCCGTGCGAGCGCGATCCGGAACCGGAAGATCGGCTTCGTGTTCCAGAGCTTCCAGCTCATCGCCGACCTCGACGTGTTCGACAACGTGGACGTGCCGCTGCGGGTCCGCGGCCTGGGCGCGCGCGCGCGGCGCGAGCGTGCCTTGCGCGCGCTCGAGGACGTCGGCCTGAGCGCGCGGCTCCGCCACCGGCCCAGCGAGCTCTCGGGCGGCCAGCAGCAGCGCGTCGCGATCGCGCGCGCGCTGGTCGGCGAGCCCTCGCTCCTCCTGGCCGACGAGCCGACCGGAAACCTCGACTCCCGCTCGGCGCGGCAGATCCTCGATCTCCTCGAGCGCATCCACGCCGGCGGCACGACGATCGTCATGACCACGCACGACCCCGAGCTTGCGGCGCGGGCGCGCCGCAAGGTGCACGTGCTCGACGGCAAGCTCATCGATCCGTGGGCGCCCTCGGACCCCGGCGCGCGCGCGGAGGCGCCGGTGACAGCGGCGAGCCGCGAATGAAGCTCGGCCACACGCTCTGGCTGGCCCGGAGGAGCCTCGGGCGGCAGCCGGTCCATACCGCGATCGTGCTGCTGGCGTTCACGCTCGGCCTCGCGGTGTGGACGGCGGCGCGCGCGGTCCTCCACGAGCGCGCGTCCGACCCGCTGGCGTCCGCGCGCGATGTCTACCTCGTCTCCCTCCGGCACGAGGGCGGCGCGCCCGTGGCGCCGGGCGCGATCCATCCCTCGAGCCTGCGCGACCGCGTCCTCCTCGGAAGCCCCCATCCCCCGCGCAAGACCGACCTCTTCGCGGCCATGGCCGCCGGCAGCGCCGATGGCGGTCCGCTCGTTCCGGTCGTGGTGGCATTCTGTACCCACGATCTGTTCGGGATGTTCGGGATCCCGGTCCGAAGCGGGGCGCTCTGGTCGCTGGCGGAGGGCGCCGGGGAGGATCGCCCGGTCGTGCTCACCGAGGCGGCCGAGCGCACGCTGTTCGGCGGGGCGAGCGGCCTCGGGCGCACGCTGCGCCTGTTCGGAGAGCCTTTCCGGGTCGCCGGCGTCGTCGCCATGCCGGCCGCTCCCGGCACGCGCGCCTCGCGTCATCCCATCGTCTTCGCGCCGAGCGCCGTGGGCATCGCGCTCGGCGTCCGGCCGCCGGTGATCCACGAGCGCGAGGACCCGAGCGGGGGCTTCGACGCGCTCGCGGCCTCCGACAACGGCTGGCTGGAGCTCCTGGTCGAGCTCCCCGACGAGGCCCGTCGGGCCGCGTTCCAGGCCGAGCTCGACGCCCACGTGGCCCGCGAGCGCGCGCGCGGCCGGCGCGTCCTCGGGGCCGAGCTCGTGCCGCGCGAGCGCGTGCACGCGCTCCGCGTGGACGACCCGGGCACGACGCTCTTCGCCCTGCTCGCCGACGTGCTGCTCGGGGCCTGCACCCTCAACGCCGCGCGGCTCCTCGAGGGGAAGTTCCGCGCGAAGCGCGCCGAGATCGCCGTTTACCGCGCGTTCGGGGCGAGCTCCCGCGCTGTCTTCCTCGAGCTCCTGCTCGAGGCGATGCTCGTGGCCGCCGGCAGCGCCGCGCTCGCTCTCGGCGTCGCCGTGGCCGCGCTCGCCGTCGTCAACCGCGTCATCCACCTCCGGCCGATCGACTACCACCTGGACGCGCGGACCTCGGCCGCAACGGTCGCTGCCGCCCTCGTCATGGGCCTCCTCGCCGGCGGGTACCCGGCGTGGCGCGCGGCGAGGCAACCCCCCGCCGAAGGGCTCCGGCGCTCGTGATCGGCCCCATCGTCAAGGCGCTCGCCCGCCAGAAGATCCCCGCGCTCCTGATGGTGCTCGAGACCGCCTTCGGCTTCGCTGTCGCCGTGCACGCCTCGGGGCTCGCCCTCCACTACGCCCGCGCCGCCGCCGCGCCGCGCGGCATCGACACGCGGTCGCTGCTCCTCGCGATGACGGAGCGCGACGGCCCGAGCTTCGCGTCCCGAGGCGAGCGCGAGGCCGCGGTCCGCCGCGACACCGAGGCCCTCGCGCGCGTCGTGGGCGTCCGCGGCGCCGCCGAGGCGAGCTCGGCGCCGTTCAACGTCACCCACCGGGAGCTCGTCGAGACGACCTCCCCGGGCGTTCCGAGCGCGCTCGCGTGGATGCTGGACGACCGCGGCGGCGTCGCGGCCGTCCTCGGCCTGGCCCCGCTCGAAGGGCGCTTGCTCGCCCCCGGGGACGCCGCGGACGCGGCGGCGACGCCCGCCGTCGTCACGCAGGCGCTCGCGGCGCGCCTCTTCCCGGACGGCCGCGCGATCGGGCAGATCGTGCGCCGGAGCGCCCGGCAGAAGCCGCTCGCCATCGTCGGCGTCGTGCCGCCGTTCCGCGCCGCCCTGGGGCCCGACGCCGACAGCGCGCTCTTCGCGGCCGAGGGGCCGCCGCTCGGCCGCACGCTCTCTTACCTGATCCGGGTCGAATCAGACGACGGCGCCGGCGCGCGGGTGCGCGAGGCGCTCGAGCGCGCCGATCCGCGCCGCGTCGTGCTCGTGCGCGCGCTCGACGAGGGCGCCGAGCTCGACACCCACACGAACCGCGGCGCTGGCGCCCTCGCCCTCACGCTGATCGGCATGATGCTCGTCGTCGTCTTCCTGGGGCGCATCGGGATGGCGTCGCTGCTCGTGTCGGAGCGCCGCCAGGCCCTCGGCATCCGCCGCGCCCTGGGCGCGACCCGCGCCGACGTGGCGCGCCTCATCCTCGTGGAGAACGCGCTGCTCACGACCGCTGGCCTCGCCGCGGGCGCCGGCGCCCTCGCCGGGCTCCAGGCCGCGGCGCGCGTGGCCGCCCCCGAGCTCGACCTGCCGCTGGATCCACGCGCGGTCGCCCTGGTCGCCGTCGCCGTGTGGCTCGCCGGCATGGCGGCGGCGCTCCTGCCCGCGCTCCGCGCGAGCGCCGTCTCCCCCGCCGAGGCGTCGCGATCATGAGGCCGATCCGCGCGCCGCTCCCGGTACGCCACGCCGCGGTGGTGCTCCTGAGCTCCGCCGCCGCCTGCGCCGGGAGCCTGGCCGCGGCGCAGGCGCAGGCGTCCCTGCCCGTGTCCGCCCTTGCGGGGCTCGGGCTCGCCCTGGTCGCCGGCGCGCTCGGCTCCCGCCTCCTCCTCGGGCGTACGCTCGGCGCGCTTCGCGCGGTGACCGATGGCCTCTCGAGCTTCGCCGAGTCGGACTACACGCAGCGCGTCCGGTACGACCGCCGGGACGAGCTCGGGGATCTCGTCGAGCGCCACAACCGCCTCGGCGACGCCCTGCGGGCGCAGCGCGACGACCTCTACCAGAAGGAGCTCCTGCTCGAGACGGCGCTCGACGCCACGCCCGTCGCGATGGTGCTCCACGACGAGGCGGGCCGGATCGTGTACGGCAACGGCGCCGCGCGCGCCCTCTTCGCCGCGGGCGAGCGCGTCGGCCAGAGGACGCTCTCCGCGCTGCTCGCGGGGGAGCCCGAGGAGCTCCGCGCCGCGATGGTCGCCGGGCGGGACGCCCTCGTGTCCGTCGAGCGCCGGGGCGAGATCGAGACGCTGTACGTCGCCCGCCGCGCGTTCCGCCTGAACACCCAGGCGCACGTCCTCGTCTCGGTCCGGTCGCTCACGCGCGAGATCTCGCGCCGGGAGGCGGAGCTCCACAGGGACGCGATCCGGTTGATCAGCCACGAGCTCAACAACTCCCTCGCGCCGATCTCCTCGCTCCTCCACTCGGGCCGCCTCCTGCTCGATCGCCCGGAGCAGCGGGAGCGCCTCGGCGTGGTCTTCGACACCATCGAGGAGCGGAGCGCGCACCTCGCCCGCTTCCTCGCCGCGTACGCCGAGCTCGCGCGCCTCCCGCCGCCCGCCCCCGAGCGGGTCCCGTGGCGCCCCTTCCTCGAGCGGCTGCGCGGGCTCGCGCCCTTCACGCTGGGCGACGCGCCGGACGAGCCAGGCTTCTTCGATCCAGCGCAGATCCAGCAGCTCCTCCTGAACCTGCTCAAGAACGCGGTCGAGGCCGGGAGCCCGCCCGACCGGATCGAGGTCTCGGTGCGGCGCCTCTCGACGGGCGAGCTCGCGCTCACGGTGGCCGACCGCGGCCACGGGCTGCCGGACGACGCCTCGGGCAAGGCGCTCCTGCCCTTCTACTCGACGAAGCAGCAGGGCCGCGGGCTCGGCCTCGCGCTCTGCCGCGAGATCGCGACCGCGCACGGCGGCGCGCTCGCGCTGCGGCGCCGCGAGGGGGGCGGGGCCGAGGCGGAGTGCCGCCTGCCGCCGCCGCCGGACGAGCGCGCTACTTGAGCTTCCGCTCGATCTGGATCCCGAGCCGGTCCATGCGCCGGTAGAGCCCCTGCCGGCTCAGGCCGAGCGACGCCGCGGCCTTGGCGACGACGCCCCGCGCCTCGACGAGCGCGCGCTCGATCTCGAGGCGCTCGGAGGAGGTCGCGGAAGGCGCGGACGACGCGGCGTGCGCCGCGGGCGCGGCGCCGGTCGCGATGGGCGCCGGCGGCACGCGCGCGACCGCGTCGAGCCCCAGGTCGTGCGGCTCGATCGTCTCGCCCTTGCGCACCAGCGCCGCGCGCGTGAGCCGGTTCTCGAGCTCGCGGACGTTGCCCGGCCAGTCGTGCTCGGCGAGCGCGTCGCGCGCGCGCGGGCCGAGCGTCACCCGCTCGCCGCCCGCCGCGCGCGCGGCGAGGCGATCGAGCAGGTGGCTCGCGATCGGCACGATGTCCTCGGGGCGATCGCGCAGCGCGGGGATTGTCAACTCGATGACGTTGAGCCTGAAGTACAGGTCTTCGCGGAAGGATCCCTCGGCGATCGCCCGCGGGAGATCGCGGTTGGTCGCGCTCAGCACGCGCACGTCGGCCTTGCGGGTGACGCTGCTCCCGAGCCGCTGGTACTCGCCGGTCTGGAGGACGCGCAGCAGCTTCTTCTGGCCGTTCAGCGACAGCGTGCCGATCTCGTCGAGGAAGAGGGTGCCGCCGTCGGCCTCCTCGAAGCGGCCGGCGCGGAGGCGGGTCGCGCCGGTGAACGCGCCTGGCTCCGCGCCGAACAGCTCCGCCTCGACGAGCTCGTCGGGGAGGGCCCCCGCGTTCACCTTGACGAACGGCCGGCCCCGCCGCCGCGAGTTGGCCTGGACGATGGCGGCGAGGAGCTCCTTCCCGGTGCCGTTCGGCCCGGTGATGAGGACGGGCACGTCGGCGGGCGCGACCTTGACGGCGAGGCTCACGACCTCGTGCATCGCGTCGCTCGCGTACACGAGGCCGGCCAGGTCGTGGCGCTCGGCGAGCCTGTGCCGCGCGCGCCCGCGCTGGGCCAGGAGGCGCGCGTTCTCCTGCTCGAGCGCCCGCAGCCGCGCGAGGTTGCCCACGATGGCGACGAGCTTCTGGTCGTCCCACGGCTTGGGCACGTAGTCGCTCGCCCCGGCCTTGATCAGCTCGACCGCGCCCGCGATCGACGTGAACGCGGTCATGGCCACGACGGGCAGCTCGGGGTCGACGGCCTTGATCCGGCGGAGCAGCTCCATCCCCTCTTCGCCCGAGGTGGCGCTCTGCCGGAAGTTCATGTCCTGGACCACGGCGCCGAGCTCGTCGCCGAGCACCGCCGCCATCGCCTCGTCGGGCGTGGCGGCGACGCGGACCTCGTGCCCGTGCAGCTCGAACAGCGTCGTCAGCGCGACGCAGACGGCGGGCTGATCGTCGATGACGAGGATCTTCGGCACCCGGCGAGACTAGCGTGTTCGCCCCCGGGGGCCCGTCACATCCCGTAAGGGTACTTGGCCAGGTCGATCACGCCGCTCGCGCGGACCTGCTGCAGGGCTCTCCCGTACTGGAGGAGCATGCCCAGCGCGTAGCGGAGCCGCTCGCGAATCCGCTCGTCGTCGGGGGACTGCGGCGCCTCCGGGTCGTTGAGGAGGCCGCGGACGTTGCGCACGATCACGTGGTCCGGGATGTAGCAAAGGTACGTGTTCTTGTAGCTGCTCATGCGCAGCTCCGCGATCGGGTAGGCGCCGCCCGCGCTCGCGGAGACCCCGACGATGAGCGCGGGCTTGTGCGCGAGCTCGCCCCGGGAGCAGAGGAGGAAGAAGTTCTTCAGTCCGGCGGGGACCATGCCGCCCCACTCCGGCGCGATGATCACGAAGGCGTCGGACGTCTTGAGCTCGGCGGAGATGGGGGCCCAGACGCGCTCCCATTTCTCGGACGGCTGCCATACCTCCGGGTCCCACAGCGGAAGCGGGTTGTCGGCGAGATCGAGCGTGTACGTGGAGGAGACGTCCGTCGACGACGACAGCTGTTGCTGCACGTGGCGGGCGATCTTCCCCGATTCGGAGCCGTTGCGGTGACTGCCTGAGATGACAGCGAGCTTCATAGGGTCTTGCGTGCGGCCGGCGACGGATCGCGCGGCGCTCCTCGGTGATCGGTGGAATGCGGCGCGATGCTACCGCGCGCTCGCGCGGCGGGTCGAGGGGTTCGTCGGCGCGGGTGACCCTCGGCCCCGCGCCGCTCCGCGCGAGGCGCCGCGGTGAGAGGCCTCGTATCGAGGGGGCGCGAGAGGCGACTCCTGTCCACGTGGCGCTGTCGCGCGCCGCGCCAGAGCCGCTGTGAAGGGCCGAGCCGGCTCGATTCGCGAGCTGCCGGGGGGCGCGCCGTTGCTCTACGATGCCCGCGACGCCGCGTGCCTGGTGGCCGGTACGCAGGCCGGCGATCTCGGGGGCGTCGCGGGGGACGGGTGATATCGACTCAAGAAGAGCTGGAGGGCGCGGCGAGCGCAGCGCTCCCCGAGGGGGGAAGCCCTGGGTCGGGGGGGACGCGCCCGGGCGCGAGCGGGATCTTCGCGGACCTCGTGAGCGTGCGCGACCTGCTCCAGGCGATCGAGCTCGCCGGCGTGCCCCTCGTCATGGGAGATCCGGTGACGGCGCGGATCGTGGGGTGCAACCGGGCGTTCTGCGAGCTGACGGGCTACTCCGAGGCGGAGCTCCTCGATCGCCCCTTCGCCGACCTCACGCACCCTGACGATCGCCCGCGGGACGCCGCCACCTGCCTGCAGGCCCTGAACGGCGGGCACCTCGAGTGGCGCAGCGAGAAGCGCTACATCCGCAAGGACGGCCGCGTCCGCTGGGCGGTGGTGCGCGGCACGGTGATCAGGGACGAGCGCGGCAAGCCGGTGCGGACGATCGGCGTGGTCAAGGACATCACCGAGCGCAAGCAGGCCGAGGAGACGCGGCGCTGGAGCGAGGACCGTTACCGCGGCCTCGTCGAGGCCACCGAGGAGGTCGTGTGGACGACGACGCCGGAGGGGCTCACGCAGCAGCACTCGCCGCACTGGTGCTCCGTCACCGGCCAGAGGCCCGAGGAGATGCTCGGGGTCGGGTGGCTGGCCGTCGTTCACCCGGACGACCGGGAGCGGACGATGCAGACCTGGACCCGCGCCGTCGAGGCGAAGGCGCGCTACGAGGTCGAATACCGGATCCGGGCCGCCGACGGCAGCTACCGGCGGACGCAGGCCCGGGCGGTGCCGCTGCTCGATGCGGAGGGGCGCGTGCGCGAGTGGGTCGGGATGAACATCGACATCACCGACCGGCGCCAGACCGAGGAGCGCTTCCGCGCGGCCCAGGAGCTCTCGCTCGACGCGTTCGTCGTGCTCCGGGCGGTGCGCGACGCCGGGGGCCAGATCGTCGATTTCCTGTTCGATTTTGCGAACCCGGCGGCCGGGCGGCTCCACTGCGTGCCCCTGGATGCGCTCATCGGCCGTCGGCTCCTCGACGTGATGCCCGATCAGCGGGCGGAGATGTTCCCGCTCTACGCGCGCGCCGTCGAGACCGGCGAGCCGCACGACAAGGAGGTCGAGCTCACCGCCGGCGGGCACCGCGTGTGGGTGCGCAACATGGCCGTGAAGGTCGGCGACGGCGTGGCCGTGTCCTGCCATGACATCACCGCGCGCAAGCAGGCCGAGCAGGCGCTCCTGGAGGCCGATCGCCGCAAGGACGAGTTCCTCGCGATGCTGGCGCACGAGCTCCGGAACCCGCTGTCGGCCATCCAGTTCTCGCTCAGCGTCTCGCAGATGCCCTCGGTCCCCGAGCCGCGGCGTGCGTGGGCGCGGTCGGTCATGCAGCGGCAGCTGTGCCAGCTCGGCCGCATGGTCGACGATCTGCTCGACGTCTCGCGGATCACGCGCGGCAAGATCGCGCTGCAGCAGGCGCCGCTCGATCTCCGCGACGTCGTCCGCCAGGCGGTGGAGGCGGCCGCGCCGCTGATCGACGCCTCGAGGCACGAGCTCTCGCTCGACGTCGGCCCGCGGCCGCTCCCGGTGTTCGGAGACTCCGCGCGCCTGGAGCAGGTGATCGTCAACCTCCTCACGAACGCCGCGAAGTACACCCACGAGGGCGGGCGCATCTGGCTCTCCGCGGGCCAGGAGGAGGCGGAGATCGTGGTCCGGGTGAAGGACACCGGGGTCGGCATCCCGGCGGAGATGCTGCCGCGGATCTTCGGCCTGTTCGAGCAGGCGCACCCGACGCTCGACCGCGCGCGCGGCGGGCTCGGGCTCGGGCTCACGCTCGTGAAGCGGCTCGTCGAGATGCACCGGGGCTCGGTGTCGGCCGCGAGCGACGGCGACGACCGCGGCTGCGAGTTCACGGTCCGCCTGCCCGCCGTCGAGGCGGCGGCCGAGCCCGGGGAGGCCGTCGAGCCGGCCCCGAGCGCGCGCCCGCGGCGGGTCCTCGTCGTGGACGACAACCGCGACCACGCGTTCGCCCTGGCGCTGCTCCTGGAGCAGGCTGGCCACGCGATCGGGCTGGCGCACGACGGGGCCTCGGCGCTGGAGATGGCGCGCAGCTTCGCGCCCGACGTGGTCCTGCTCGACATCGGCCTGCCGGAGATGGACGGCTACGAGGTCGCCCGGAGGATGCGGCGCTCGCCGGGCGCGAGGGAGCTGAAGATCATCGCGTTCACCGGTTACGGCCAGCAGGACGATCTGCGCCGATCGAGGGAGGCCGGGTGCGACGCCCACCTGGTCAAGCCGATCGCTCCCGACGTGCTGCTCGCGCACCTCGCGCGCGGCGAGCGGTAGCGGCCGGAGCCGCTTGAGGAGGACCGTTTACGAAGGCTCGAAGGGGATGGGCCGACCGCGGCGCCAGCCGCGCCCGAGCAGCCGCTCGATGAGCCCGATCGCCAGCGCCGAGGCGAGCGTCAGGGCGGCCGTCTCCGCGCGCGCGGCGGCCAGCGCGGCGAGGAGCGCGCCCGCGGCGAGGACCCAGGGGCGCACCATGGTGAGCGGGCCCAGGATCGTCACGCTGGCGAGCACGCGCGCCTCGTGGATGGGCAGCGCGTAGGCGAGCAGGGCGGCGCAGACGAGGGCGGCGTAGGCGCCGTAGACGAGGATCAGGCGCCGTCCGGCCGCGAGCAGATCGATCCAGAGGCCCGCAGGGTCGGGCGCGAGCCCGAGCACGGCGAAGGTGAGGGCCGCGAGGGCGGCGACGGCGAGGAGCCCGGCGAGGGCGCCGCGGCGGACGGCGCGGAGGAAATAGGCGCGCTTCTCGATGCGCGGGTTGCGGCCGGCGGCGTCGCGAAAGCCGCAGAACGCGGCGTCGACCAGGGCGAGCGCGGCGAGCAGCGCGGGGATCACGAGAACGCCCCGAGCCGGCGGCCGCCGCGCGGGCCGAGCTGCTCGGCGAAGGGCGCGCGCAGGTCGGGGCGGAGGCCGATCACCGCGTGCATGATGCGCAGGACGGGAAAGGGCCCGACGTGGCCGTCGAACAGCGCGGAGGAGAGGCCCTCGGCGCCCGCGCGCGCCGCGGCGAGGAGCGCGTCGCCGGCGTGGGCGCGGAGGGCGGAGAGGACGCCGTCGTGGCGGGAGAGCGGCTCGCGCATGCGGGCCTGGTGGAATATCCAGGCGCCGAGGGGGGACAGGTGGCTCGGCTTGATGTCGAAGTGGAGGAACGCGAGGGCGCCGGCCCTGGCCTGCTCGCGGAAGAACGACACGAGGGCGTCGCCGCGGAAATGGTGGACGACGCCGGTGGACAGGAAGACGGTGGCGGGCTCGCGCAGCGTGAACGCGTTGGCCACGTGGAAGCGGCACGGGAGGCCCTCGTCGGTGGCCGCCGCGCGCGCATTGTCGATCAGCGCGCGGTTGTAGTCGCAGCCCACGAGCTCGACGTCGGCGCCAAGCGCCCCGCGGGCGGCGAGCCAGCGGACGACGTAGCCGAGCCCGCAGCCCACGTCGACGACGCGCAGGGGGCGGGGCGCGCCGGCGGCGCGCAGCGCGTCGAGCAGCGGCGCGAGCACGAAGCGGACGCGCGCTCCCTGGTCGAACTCCTCGGACAGGCGCTGCAGCTCGGCGTGGACGCGGAGCAGGAGCGCGTCGACGGCGGCCTCGTCGAGGAGATCGTCCCGCGCCGGCAGCCGCGCGGCGAGCCGGGCTGCGCCGGGGCGGCCTGCGGCGCGGAGGCGCTCGACCACCGCGCTCCGGCGCACGGGCAGGCGCGCGAGGGTGTCGGGATCGTAGTCGACGAGGAGATCGGAGATCTCCGGAGCATCCACCGGCGCGAGGGTGCCGCTCCCGTGCGGGGATGTCCAGCGCGACGCTCGGCCGCGCCGGCGCTGTCGTGCGTCGCGACAGTTGCCGCGGTCGTCCTTGGCCTCTACGTCGATGGGCGTGCCCGGATCTGCTGGAGGCAGAGAGCAGGGGGGCGGCGGTGGAGCTCACGCTCTGGCGTGCTGGCTCGGTGGAGGTGTGCAATGGCGGACTGGGATCCTGCGCAGTACCTGAAGTTCGAGGACCAGAGGGCGCGTCCTGCGATTGACCTGCTCGGCCGGGTCGACCTCACCGCGCCGGGCGACATCGTCGATCTCGGGTGCGGGGCCGGCAACATCACCCGCCTCGTGGCGCAGCGCTTCCCGGGCCGGGGGATCCTCGGGGTCGACAGCTCTCCGGAGATGCTGGCGCAGGCGCGCGCCGCGCTGCCCGGGGCGCGGTTCGTCGAGGGTGATATCGCGCGCTTCGCGCCGTCCGCGCCGCCCGCGCTGATCTTCAGCAACGCCGCGCTGCACTGGCTCGACGACCACCAGGCGCTGTTCCCGGCGCTGCTCGGGCGGCTCGCGGCCGGCGGCGTGCTGGCGGTGCAGATGCCGAGGAACCACGGCGCGCCGTCGCACGCGGCGATGGTGGAGGCGAGCCGGTTGCCTCGCTTCCGCGACAAGCTGGCGGCGGTGGTGAGGGAGAGCCCGGTCGCGGCGCCGGCGGCGTATTACGGGATGCTGGCGCCGCACGCGGCGCGGCTCGACATCTGGGAGACGGAGTATCTGCACGTCCTCGAGGGCGCGAATCCGGTCGTCGAGTGGACCAAGGGGACGGCGCTGCGGCCGCTGCTCGCGGCGCTCGATGAGCACGAGCGGGCCGAGTTCCTGGAGGAGTACGGCGGGCGGGTGGCGGCGGCGTATCCGAAGGCGGCGGACGGGAAGACGCCGTTTCCGTTCCGGCGGTTGTTCCTCGTCGCCACGGCGCGGTGAGCGCCGCCGCCGCGCGGATCAGGGCGTGTACTCGATGGCGCCGACGCCTTCGGCCTCGGGGAGCACGGTCACGAGCGCCTGCGCGCCGACGGAGACGGAAGAGAGCGAGGAGCGGACGGCGACGAGCCATGTCCGGTCGCTCCTGCGCGCGACGACGATGGCGCAGCGCTCGCCCTGGGGCGTGCCCGCGCGCGCCTCGGCCTCCTGGACCACGCGCGCCTCGGAGGCGTCGCAGCCCTGGACGTCGAACTTGCGGTTCAACAGCGCGGTGAGCGCCACGCTGGCGGCCTTCTTCGCCGTGACCTCTTCGGCCGTCGGGGCCGCGGGGGGCGGCGCCGGGGCGCACCCGGCGGAGAGCGCTGCGAGGAGAGGTATCCACCGTGCGATGGGGCGTGTCACGGCGCTGTCCTATCGCGGCGGCGGCGCCAGGGGAAGCCCTCGTCGCGAGCAGGTCGGCTGGCGTCTCCCAAGACGCGTCGGCGCGGAGCGCTTGCCGTTTCAAACCCCTTTTTGAACCGCAACAGGGCCCGTCCAGCGTCTAGGACGTGAGGCTGCGCTGGTGGAGGCGTCTCCAGGCGCGTGACCTGCTTCCGGGACGTCGTTGCGCACGCACCTGCTCGAGAGAGCGGGTACGACATCCGGACGATCAAGCGCTGCTCGGCCACTGCGACGGTGCGTGCATGTCCGCGCTGCGCCGCAGGTGCCGTCGACGCCAAGCCGATCCGGCGATGTTGGGCGAGGTCATCCGCGAGGGGGGAAGCCCACGACAGCGCCCTGCTCGCACGGGGGTATGCATGCCGACCAGATCGCGGATAATGTCGCCACTTCGTGAGGATCTCTCCCGCTTCCGTTTTCATCTCGTACGTTCCCGAGGACGATGCGTCCGTGCGCGCGCTGGAGAAGCAACTCGCGCCGCTCCGGAACGCCGGGAAGATCACGACGTGGAGCAAGCGGGCCATCTGCGCGGGCGACGACATGCGCGCCATGATCCGCGAGCATCTCGCGGCGGCGGACGTGATCCTGCTGCTCATCAGCGCGGACTACCTCGCGACGGAAGCGGCCGGTCAAGAGATGGCGGCGGCGCTGCGACGTCGCGAAGCTGAAGGGGCCGCGGTCGTGCCGGTGCTGGTGCGGCCTTGTCTTGTCGAAGAAACACCGCTCGGCCGCCTGAGTGCGCTGCCCGATAGCGGCGAACCCATCGAGAGGTGGGCGAACAAGGACGACGCCTGGTTGAGCGTGGCGCAGGCGCTGCGCGACCTCGTTGCCGAGCGGTTGCAAGGCCGTCGTGGCGCGAGGCCACCGCCGTTGCCACGCGCGCCACATTTCCTGGGCCGCGACGCGATCGCCGGCGAGGTTACGGCAGCGATCGTCGCCGAGCCGCCGCAGCCGATTATGCTGTTCGGCGGGCCGGGAATCGGAAAGACGACGCTCTCGCTGGCTGTACTGCATCGTCCGGAGGTCGTGAAACGGTTCGGCGCGCGGCGCCTATTTGCGCGGCTCGACAGCGCGACGAGTGGCGCAGCGGCGCTTGGCGTGCTGGCTGGGGCGGCGGGGCTCTTGCCCGGCGCCGACTTGCGCGCGGCGCTACGCACGTGGCTCGCCGAAGCCCCGGCGCTCGTGGTGCTCGACAACATCGAGACGCCGCATGACGCCGATCGCGAGGGCACCGAGGCGCTGATCGGAATGCTCGCCGAGGTACCGGACGTAGCCGTGCTCGCGTCGAGGCGGGGTACGCTGCGGCCTGCGGGCGCCGCGTGGAAGAGCCTGCAGCTGAAGCCGCTGTCCCCGCCGCTCGACGTTGAGCTGTTCTGCACGCTGGCGCCCGAGCACGCGGCGCAGCGTGCGATGGTGGCGATGCTCGTGGCGCCGCTCGGCGGCGTGCCCCTCGCGATCGCGCTGCTCGCGCACGCGGCGCAGGGCAACGATCTCGCGAACCTCCGCGCCGAGCAGCGGACACGACGGACTGCAGCACTCGCGCAGGGCGGTCGGGACAAGCACGCGAGTTGGGCCGCCTGCGTCGACGTGTCGTTCCGCTCGTCGCGGATGACCGGAGATGCGGCGCGGCTTGCCAGGGTGCTTGCGCGGCTCCCTGAGGGGGCCGCAGCCGAGGATTTGCCGCAGCTTCTTTCTGGGGCGGCCTCGGCCTCAGCTCCATCAGCCGCACGCGTACTGGTGCACGTGGGCCTCGCATACTTTGAGAATGGCCGGCTCCGCATGCTCCCGCCGCTGCGCGACCACGTGGCTGCGGCACACCCTGCGGAGGCCACCGATCACGAGGGGGCGGCCGAGCATTACCGTGTCCTAGCGCAGGCCCTCGGCCCCAAGGCGGGCGGCTCGGGCGGACGCGAAGCCATCGAGCGGCTCACTCCCGAATGGGCCAATATGGAGGAAATGTTGCGTGAGCGGCTCTTGATGGAGGCCCCGACGTTATGGATCGACGCGGCCGCCGCGCTCCGCGACTTCGTACGGTTCTCGGGTCGCGGTACTGCCAGCGTGGTGGAGGCTGCTCTGATCGCCGCCGAACGTATCAAAGACACACATCGGTTGGCTACGTGCGCCTGTGCGCTGGGCGACATCGCTCTCGCCCGCTCCGACCATGACGAGGCGCGGGCCCGCTTTGAGGCCGCGCTGCCGCTTTATCGGCACGTGAGGGACATGCTCGGCGAAGCACGTTGCATCTTGAACCTCGGTGATATCGCGCTTGCCAGGTCGGATCATCGCGAGGCGCGCGCCTGCCTTGAGACCGCGCTGCCACTGTACCGGCAGGTGGGTAACGTGCTCGGCGAGGCGCACTGCATTCTGAGCCTCGGCGACATCGCGTTCGCGCGCTCCGATCATGAGGAGGCACGCTTCCGATACGAGACCGCGCGGCCGCTTTACCGGCAGGTAGGCGATCTGCTCGGTGAGGCGAACTGCATCCAGAACCTTGCCCACATCGCGCTCGCGCGCTCCGATCCTGGCGAGGCGCGCGCTCGATACGAGACCGCGCTCCCGCTTTACCAGCAGGTCGGCTCGGTGCTCGGAGAGGCCAATTGCATCCGGCGCCTCGGCGATATCGCGCTCTTTCAACTCGAGCATGACGAGGCACGTGCTCGTTACGAGGCCGCGCTGCCGCTCTACCGCCAGGTGGGATCGGTGCTCGGAGAGGCCAACTGCATCAAGAGCCTTGGCGACACCGCGCGCGCAGAAGGACGAAACGAAGATGCGCGCGCTCGGTACCAAGGCGCGCTCACCCTGTATGGGCGTATCCCGGCGCCGTACTCCATGGGCATGACGCACCGGTGGCTTGCGCGCATCGCCTCGGCGGATGTGGACCGTTGCCGGCACGTGGAGGCTGCACGGCAGCTCTGGACCGCGATCGACCGGCCGGATCTCGCGGCGGAGCTAGAGCTCGAATTCGGTGTGTCATAGCTTGGATTTGGGGCGCGACGCGCATCTCGCGTCAGCAGCTCAGCGCGCTCGCGTCCTCATCGAGCGGCCGTGGGCGAGGCCGGCGTCTCGCCGGTAGCTGACGAAGGGGTGGAGATCCTCGGCGGAGATCGACGCATAGAGCGTGAGCGCTCCGCTCCGGTCCGGCGCCTCGCCCGGAGGCGGATCGTTGGGCTGGAACGCGCGCTGATCGATCCCGCGCGCGTGCAGGCAAGCCCGCTCCTCGCCGGGCGGCGTGTCCGGAATCGTGTCCGGGTCCTCCGGTCATCGCGACCGCAGACTACCCGCAACGAATTCAAGGAGAACGCCGATGTCTTCCCTCACTCACTACCTGGTCATCGATCTCGAGGCGACCTGCAGCGACGACCCCGCCTTCCCCCGCGACGAGATGGAGATCATCGAGGTCGGCGCCGTGCTCGTCGATGCCGGCACCCTGCGATCCGCCGCCGAGCTGCAGTGCTTCGTGCGCCCGATCCGACACCCGCGCCTCTCGGCGTTCTGCATGCGGCTGACGAGCATCCGCCAGGCCGACGTCGACGCCGCGCCGCGCTTCCCCGCGGCGGCGGCGCGGCTGAGGGAGCTGGTGCGCGGAAAACAGGCGCTCTTCTGCTCCTGGGGCGGCTACGACAAGCGGCAGCTCGAGCGCGACGCCCGCCGCCACGGGGTGGCGCTGCCCTTCGGCGGCGATCACCTCAACCTCAAGCGGGCCTTTGCCCGCCGCCTCGGCGCCGAGCGCGAGCTCGGCGTGGGGCAGGCCCTGCGCCGGGTCGGCCTCTCGTTTCAGGGGACGCAGCACCGCGCCATCGACGACGCCCGCAACATCGCGCGGCTCCTGCCGCACGCGCTGGGCCTCGAGCCCCGCCCCGCCGGCGCTCCCGGGAGCCCCGCCGCGCCGGCGCTCACCGGCCCTCCGGCGGCGTCTCCGGGGCCTCCGGCGCCTCCAGCGCCGCGAGGAGCGCGGTGAGCCCCTTCTTCAGCGAGGCCATCTGCTTCTCCCCCAGGGCTCGCGTGAGCTCCTCCTCCAGCTCCTGCAGCACGCCGAGCCCGTAAAGGAGCATCTTCAGCCCGTGCGGCGTGAACCGCACCCGCTTCGCCCGCCGGTCGTCCGGATCGGGCGTCCGCTCCACCACGCCCGCCGCCTCGAGCTCCTCCACGAGCTGACCCACCGCCTGCTTCGTCACGCCGGCGCGCTCCGCCAGGTCGATCTGCCGCGTGCCCTCGAGATCGATGTACGGCATGAGCGCCGTGTGCGCCCGGCGCACCCCGGTCGCGCCGCGCCGGGCGACGCGCGCCACCGCCCGCTCGTCGAGCAGCCGCGCCGAGCGGAGCAGGAGCTGCCCGAGGCTCGCGCGCTTGCGCCGCTCGAGCTCGGCGACGTCGCATGGATCGAGGTCGTGCTTGTTCATGATAGTCAATTTGCTTGACCAAATGGTCAAGCTGATTTACCAATTGGAGCATGCTGCGACGGCTCGATCAATCCCTCTGGGTTGCGGAAGACACGTTGAAGGTGGGGTTTCTCCGGTTTCCGGTGCGATCTCCGATCGTGCGCCTCGAGGACGGCGGGCTGCTGCTGTTCTCGCCGCTCCCGAGCGTGGAGCGGGAGGCGGACGAGATCCGCGCGATCGGCGAGGTGCGGGCGATCGTGGCGCCGAACCTGCTGCACCACCTCGGCCTCTCGCCGGCGGCGCGGCTGTTCCCGGGGGCGCGGCTGGTCGGCTCCCGGGGGCTCCGCGAGAAGCGCCCTGACGTGACGTTCACCGGCGTGCTCGACGGCGCGCCGGACCCGCTCTGGTCCGCGGAGATCGACCAGGTGGCGGTCGGCGGGATGCCGAAGCTCGACGAGGTGGTCTTCTTCCACCGCCCGAGCAGGACCCTCTTCGTCTGGGATCTCTGCTTTCACATCGCGCAGAGCGATCACCTCCCGACGCGCCTCTTCATGCGCCTGAACGGCGCTTACGGGCGCTTCGGCCCGTCGCGCATCGCGCGCTCGATGATGCGCGATCGCGCGGCGGTGCGCGCTTCCGTGGAGCGGATGCTCGCGTGGGCGCCGGAGCGCATCGTGGTGGCGCACGGCGACGTCGTCGAGCGCGGCGGTCGAGCCGCGCTGCAGGGCGCGTTCGAGCGGGTGCTCTGACGTCCCTGACGTGGAGCGGCGCGCGGGCGCCGGTGCGGTAGAACTGTGGCCTGGCCATGAAGATCAGGACGGCCCGGTGATGGGCGCTCAGGTGACGCTGCTCGGCCTGGACTTCGGCTCCACAACGAGCTGCGCCGTGGCCGCCTCGGCGACGCTCACGCGCGCCGCGGGCAGCGGCCGGGTGGAGCTCGGCGCGCTGGAGGAGCGTTACCGATCGGAGATGGCGCTCACCCCCCTCGCCGGCGACGCCCTCGATCTCGACGCCGCGGCGGCGCTCCTCGATCGCTGGCTCGCCGAGGCGGGCGTGGCGCCCGGGGCCCTCTTCGGCGGCGGCGCGATCATCACCGGCCTCGCCGCGCGCCGGAGCAACGCCGACGCGCTCGCGGCGCTGATCCGCGCGCGCGTCGGCGAGGCGCTGCTCGCCGTCGCCGAGGACCCTTGCCTCGAGTCCTGGATGGCCTTCATGGGCAGCGCCGCTCCCCTGTCGCGCGCGCGCCCCGGCGAGCCCCTCATCAACCTGGACATCGGCGGCGGCACCACGAGCCTCGCGCTCGGCCTGGCCGGCGAGGTCCAGCGCACCGGCTGCCTCCTCGTCGGCGCGCGCCACGTCGCGCTCGACCCGCGCTCGCGCTGCCTCCGCGCGCTCTCGCCCGAGGCCCGCGCCGCCTTCGACCACCTCGGGGTCCGCCGCGGCCCGGGCGAGGTGCTCTCGCAGGCCGAGGCCGACGCCGTCGTCGCCTTCTACGTGGATCTGCTCGAGGCGGCGATCACGGGGCGCGCCGGCGCCTTCGCCGCGCCCGCGGCCGCGCGCCACGTGCAGGTGCCCTTCGCGCTGCCGGAGGGGATCGCCGCGCCCACCCTCACCTTCTCCGGGGGCGTGGGCGAGCTGATCTACGCCGGCCTGGCCGGGCGCCCCCTGCCCGAGCCCGCCCACCACGGCGATCTCGGCGTGGACCTCGCCCGAGCGATCCTCGCGTCACCTCGGCTGAGCGCGCGGGTGGCGACGCCGGCCAGCATGGGCCGGGCCACGGCGTACGGCCTGCTGCGCCACGCCACCCAGCTCTCCGGCGCGACGCTGTTCCTCCCGCGCCCCGAGCGCTTGCCCCTGCGCGACGTGCCCATCCTGGCGCGCATCTCGCCGGCCTCTTCCGACGCCGAGCTCGATCACGCCATGGACCTCTTCCGCTGGAGCACCCGCGGCGGCTGCCTGGAGATCGCCTTCGACGACGTCTCGGCGACGACCCTCAAGCGCCTCGGCGCGCGCCTCGCCGACGCGCTGCGCCAGGGCGGGGCGATCCCGGAGCACCCCCTCGTGCTGCTCACCGCGCAGAACGCGGGCAAGGCGCTCGGCGGCTACGTGACCGGCTGGGGCGCGCTGCCGGTCGACCTCCTCGTCATCGACGAGGTGCAGGCGCACGGCGCCCAGTTCGTCCAGGTCGGCCGCCTGTGCGATCAGGTCCTGCCCGTCTCGTTCTACGGGATGACGCCATGACGTCGCTCGGCGAACCTTCCGTGAAGGGAGGAGCGCGCCGTGAAGGAACCGACCCCGCTCGATCGGATCGAGGTCCCCCGCCCCCGGACCGACGTCGTCTACGCGGCCCGCCTGCCTGGCCACGGCGGCTCGTTCCGCGGCTTGAAGCGGCTCCTCGGCGCCGCCGACTGCAGCAAGGCCGGCGATCGCCAGGCAGGCCTCGCGGCGAGCGACGACGCGGCGCGGGAAGCCGCGCGGGAGCTGCTCGGCGAGCTGACCCTGGAGCACCTCCACGATCACCCGCTCACCGACGCGCGGGGCGAGATCGACGCGGTGATGCGCGTCAACTACGACATCGACCGAGACGCCTTCGCCCGGATCGCCTCGCTGCGCCTCGGCGAGCTCAAGGACCACCTGCTCCGCGCGCCCGGCCCGGAGGTGGCGCGCCTCGGCCGCGCCCTGACCGGGGTCATGGCCGCGGCGCTCGCCAAGCTCTGCGACGTGCACGAGCTCGTGTACCTCGCCCGCAAGATCAGCCGCCCGACCCGCGCCCGCACGCTCCTCGGCGCCCCGGGCACGCTCGCCTCGCGCCTCCAGCCGAACCACCCCACCGACGATCTCCGAGGGATCACCCTGCTGCTCTACTGGGGCCTCTCCCTCGGCGCCGGCGACGCGCTGCTCGGCGTCAACCCTGCGTCCGGCACGGTGGAGACCACCGCCGCGATCCTCCGCCACCTCGACCGCATCCGCCGCGCGACCGGCGTCCCCACGCAGATCTGCTGCCTGTCGCACCTCAAGGTGCAGCTCGCCGCGCTCGACCAGGGCGCGCCCGTGGAGATCCTCTTTCAGAGCCTGGCCGGCACCGAGTCCTGCTGTGTCACCGAGTTCGACGTCACCGTGGATCTCATCGACGAGGGTTATCACCGCATGGCCGCGCGCGGCCCGCTCGCGGGCCAGGCCGATCAGTTCATGTATTTCGAGACCGGCCAGGGCAGCGAGCTCACGTACGGCAAGCACGACGGCATCGACATGGCCACGGCCGAGGCGCTCTGTTACGGCCTCGCCCGCCGCTGGGACCCGTTCATGCTCAACAACGTCACCGGCTTCATCGGCCCGGAGACGCACCTCGACGACCGCGAGATGATCCTCGCGAACCTCCAGGACCATTTCATGGGCAAGCTCCTCGGCGTGCCCATGGGCATGGCCCCTTGTTACACCCTCCACGCCCACGTCACGCTGGAGGGCCAGCAGATGGCGACGCAGCTCCTCACCGCGGCGGGCGCCAATTACTACATGGATGTCTGTCTCAACACCGATCGCATGCTCGCCTACTTCGACACGAGCGGGCATGACGTGCAGACGTTGCGGGAGATCCATGGCCGCGCGCCCGGCGGCGAGTTCCTGGAGTGGTCCCTCGCGCGGGGCATCCTGGCGCGCGCGGGGGAGGGGCAGGGCGAGGAGGGCGCGATCACCCGCGGGCCGCGCTTCGGCGACGTGCGGCAGTTCTGCCCGGACGAGGCCGAGCTCGCCGAGCTGCTCGCGGCCACGCCCGCCGCCTACGGCTTCGCGACCGCCGGCCCGCGCCCGGCCAACGCGGTGAGCCGCCGCGGTCGCCGCGACGAGGCCATCGCGCGGGCGGCGCTCGCCACCGAGCTGCGCGAGGACGAGCTGGCCCGCGTCGCCGCGTTCCGCCTCATCGCCACGACGGCGGCCAGCAAGGGAGAGCACCTCGGCTCCGCCGACGCGGGGGCGCGCCTCTCCCCGGAGAGCGCCGCCCGGCTCGCGCCGGAGGAGGCCGAGGTGCAGATCGTGGTGTCGGACGGCCTGAGCGCCGAGGCCGTCCACCGCAACATCCCTGACCTGCTCCCGGTCCTGCTGGACGGCCTGGGGGCGCGCGGCGTGACCGTCGGCCAGCCGCTGCTCGCGCGTTACGGCCGGGTGAAGCTCGCGGAGGCCGTCGCCGAGCGGCTCGCGGCGCGGCTGGTCATCGTGCTGCTCGGCGAGCGCCCGGGGAGCGGCGAGCAGGCGTCGAGCAGCCTCTCGGCCTACCTCGCCTACCGCCTCACGCCCGGCGCGGACCAGGAGGCGGCCGCCGCCTTCAGCGGCAATCCTGCCATCGGCTTCGAATACACGGTGATCTCCAACATCCACGCTGACGGGCTGCCCGCCGCGGAGGCGGGGGGCGTGATCGTCGAGAAGGCCCTGGCGGTGCTCGCCCACCGCGCGGCCGGCAACCGGCTGGAGGCGTCGCTTGCCGGGGGCGCCGCTTGAGCCGAGCTGGGGGCTGGATTCGAGAAGATCAACGATGCCCACGCGCGCCACCACCGAGAGCATCGAGGTGTAGACCAGGCCGAGGGAGCGATCCATCATCGCGATGTGCGCCGGCGTCACGAGGTCAGCGAGCCGCAGCAGCGTGCGCCTGAGTCCCATCCCGAAGCGCAGCAGGAACGCGGGCGGCGCGTTGGGCAATGGGTTCGGCCCCAGGGCGACCGGGCGCGCCGTCAAGAACGGACGCGTTCAGCGCTTCGTGACGGTAACGTTGCCGCTGGCGAAGCTCGAGCTGAACCATGCTGTGGCCTTCGTCGTGCCGTCGCACGTGCCACGCAGCGTCACCTGCCGTGAGCCGCAGGCGGTGCCCGAGAGCGTCAATCGAATCAAAAACTCGTCAGCCGATACAAGGTTGGTAATTACTTCCCAGCTACCGCTTGCGATGTCCCAGGTGCCACATTCGTCGTTCTCGACGTAGGGGCGCTCGCCGGAGGTGGTGATGGTACCGCCCCTACCGAACGAAAATTGCCCACGGACGCCAGAACCGCTGAATTCGACGGTATTCCCATACGCAATGAGGCTTGTGCACACGTTACTGTTCGTAAACTCGCTGTCACGATCGTAGGGAACATCACCGCCGTTGGCGACCATGAGGTACGACACCGCAGCGGCCGCCCGAGCCGACGATCTCTCCTGCTCGGCCTCGACCTCACGCTCCGGGACCGACAGCGCGTTCGCCGTACAAGCTGCCAGAAGTAGTGATCCTTGAATCGCCACACAGCGCAGACGCTTGATCGAGTTCATGGTGTCTCCTCCAGCATGCTGACTCAGTAGCGGCGACCCCCTTGTTCCGAATTGGCTCGCGCAGTGTGCCGGGGTCCGCACGCTCGAGCGATCGCGGCAGCTTCAGGGCGTTCTGTCACGGCGTTCGTGGCATCCGGGCCATCATCCGGAATTTACCGACCGGGCTGTCATCGGGTAGGCCATAGACACCTCCGTGCACGACGTACAGCTCGTCACTGGCACAGTAATCCCACATACCTCCGAAACGGTGCGAAGCCGCCAACAAAAATCGGAGCTGGTTTCCTATTGCGGACCCTCGGTTGACGATCTGCGGAGATCATAAAGCACTGCCACCCGCACCTGCCAGGTGGCAGTATCGCTCAACACGCAAAGCGGATTTGAGCTGGCTAATCCGCTCAGGTTCCATTCTCCTAAAATACCGCGGGCATCATCCTCGGGTGGATGCTGAAACCCGCGAAATTTTCTTGCAAAGCGAACTGCCCAGCGGAGAGCGCGTCGTCTACGCGCTCCTTGTCTGATACGAACCCGAGTTTTATATCCCGGAGTCCGGGTGCATCGTGCATGAACGACCCGGCGCCTGTTGGTATAGAGCATGCTCCTGCCCGGTCGTGTGACGAGCAGGGCGGAGAACTCCAATCCCCGGGGGAGACAAGCATGAACCATCGATATCGCCCACGTCGAGGGCATGCCGGCGGTCAGCCCGACAGCTCTGCTCCGAGGAGTGTAGAACGCCAGTCGCTGGCGGGGCCGGTCCTCGCGGTGAGGCCCGATGACCTGGTCTCGCTCCAGATCTCATTCGAAAATATCGCCCTCGATACGACGCAAAGAATGCCTGTGCTCCGGCGCGCGGACGCAGACAAGGACGCCTTCCTCGTGCTCGAGCTGCCGGCCCAGGCGATCGCGGAGGAGGCGTTCTACTTCGATAAGCTAGAGCCCACCACGCCGGGCTCCTCTCCGACATGGCCGCCGGCGCGCACCATCCTCTCGAACCCCACCCGGCTCGTCTTCCGCGTTCCCGTGGAGATCGCCGAGATCCATTACAGTCTGGAGGGGATCCTCGCGGTTCTCCCGAACTGCCCCCTCATCGTCGCGCGTTCCGCCCGGTCGGACCTCCCGCCGACAGACGTCGTCCGCCCAACGAAGCCCGGGTCGCTGGAGACCGCCATCGAGGCGCCCTACCGACTGGTGCTCTCGCCGGACCAGTGCGCAGCATGGGAGCACGCCGCAATACCGGTGACGCACGGAGAGCGGACCGAGCTGTGGCATACCCGGCTCGGCTTTCGGCGCCCGCAGCAGGTGGACGAGGCGCCGCTGATGGATATGCCGTGTGTGCCCGCCGCGATCCCGAGCATCCGCGTGATTTGGTCGCGGGATTGCCCCGAGGGCAACGTCAACATGCGTCCTCCGGAGATGGGCTGTGTACCCCCGGTGAACGACCCGGGGCGGCAGACCCGCCGGCCGGGAGACGATAGGCCCATGCCAAGCTCGCTCTGGCCCAAAGCGCGGTGCGAGCTCGCCTGGCTGACTACCAGCCGCAATGTGCTGTTCACCCCCGACCGGCGCGATTACGCCGCGCCCTTGGCCGCCCGGCAGGTCATGCTGAGCAGCCTGGGCGCGTTTCTCAATCTGTACGGCGAATGGATTTTCCCCTCGCCCATTGCACGCTTCGAGCACCGGGCGACCCTGGGACGGGAGCAGCTCACGCGCCTGGAGCTCCGCGGTTATTTCTGGCCGCTCGGGCACCGCGCCACGCTCGTCCTCCTCACCGAGCGGCGACTCCGCCCGGACTTGGACGGGGCGGCGCCGATCGCCTATCTCGTGCAGGAGCTGTACATCGAGACGGCGGAGCCAATCAAGGTATACCCGCCCGAGGCATCCCCGCTCCTGGGCCGTCAGTTACCATTCCAGCGCATCCGGATCCTCACCGAGCGCACGCCACGCATTCCATCGGGGGACCTGCCGACCCAGAACCAGACAGCGTTCTGGATCCGGGTTGGGGGCAGCGATTTCATGTTCGCCGTCGAGGGCGTGGACGGAGACGGCAGCACGATACGCTGGACCATGCCGCTGGCGTTCGTCTGCCAGAATTTCGCAGTCCCGGATCTCGAGCAGGTCCAGACAGAGTTCACCGGGGAGCGGCGCACGCGCCCGCTCAATGGCCAGAGGCTGGCCTACGTCGCGGAGCAGCGAACCGGGGCCCGGGAGCCGAGTGGCAAGACCTCGCTGAACACGCAGTCCTTCACGTTCGGTACCGAGCGGCCGACCAGCGCGACTGGCCCGGCGGGACCGCCATTCCTCCCGGTCATGGACGCGGCCGAGGTGCAGGTCCCCGCGATCCAGTACCTGACGCGCAGCGGGCTCGCCACGCAGACCATTCAGTACTTCGAAGGTTACCTGCGGCGAGGCCTCGATCCGCAGCTCGGCGGAATTTTCGCGGTTTTTCCGACCCCACCCGGTCTCGACATGCCCCCGGAGCTGGGCGGCGGTCTCGCGAACCTCCGCCCCCGATTCGAGGGCCTATCTCGCGAGCTCGGTCCAATCGGGCAATTGCCCACGCTCGACCCTGGCACGGGTTTGCCCGTCGACGCTCCGGATCCCATACGGATGCTCCGCAACAGCGAGCTCCTCGGCGGGATCACCCTCGCTGACATCGTGGAGCTGCCGGCGAAATGGGAGGGGCTCGCCCCGAGCGCGACGAATGTACCGGGGCTGCCAAAGATCCCGGGTTTGACGGTGACGTACGACGACCCGCGCGATCCGAAGGTCATCACCGCGACGTTGACGTTCAAGCCGCCGGTCCGGGACCATCAGTTCTCCTTCCTGCAGTTCTTCGCGAGCGCCCGACCGCCTGAAGCCCGGGATCCTCGGCCCCGGTCCGTCCTGGAAATCTCGGCCGAGACGCAGATTCGGCGCGACGGTACGCCGCCGACGACCCTGGTTCGCGGCACCTTGACCGATTTCGTCGTCCGGATCGCGGACGTCATCGATGTGAGCTTTGAGCGCTTCGCGTTCGTGTCCCGTGCCGGTGAGAAACCGGATGTGAACGTCGGCTTGCGCGATGTCACGTTCAGAGGCGCTCTCGCCTTCGTCGACCAGCTCGCGAAGCTTATCGAAGGCAAGGGCTTCGCCGACCCGCCGACCCTCGAAGTGACCACCGAGGGCTTGAAGCTCGGGTATTCCCTGACGCTGCCGCCCGTCGAGATCGGCATCTTCACCATGACGAACATCTCGCTGGGCGCGAGCCTTTATCTCCCGCTGTTCGGGGGCGAGCCTTTCTCCATGGGGTTCCATTTCGCCCGGAGAGAGCGCCCGTTTACTGTCGGCGTCGCGCCGTTCTCGGGCGGCGGCTTCTTCGGCATCGTCGTCGGGGCGCGCGGCGTCGACGAGATCGAGGCAGCCATCGAGTTCGGCGGCAGCCTGTCCCTGAATCTCGGCGTGGCCAGCGGCGGCGTATCCGTGAAGGCTGGGATCTACTTCAAGCTCGAGAAGCTGCCGTCCGGGTCCACGGCCGCCGCCCTCACCGGCTACGTCCGCGCGAACGGCTCGCTCGAGGTCCTCGGTCTCGTCCGTGTATCGGTCGAGCTCTATCTCGGTTTGACGGTGCAATTCAAACGAGACAATCAGCCGATCATCATCCACGGCGAGGCTCGGCTCGTGCTGGAAATATCGATAGCATTCTTCACCATACCCGTAACGCTGTCGGTGGAACGCAGCTTCGACGGCCCGGATCCGGGCTTCGCGAAGAGCGTGCCGCTATCCGCCTGGAAGCGTTACGCGCTCGCGTTCGCGTGAGGAGAACAGGAGCCCTGTCATGCCTACGACTGCGACCATCCTATTCACGGCGCTGCCGAACGGGATCCTCCAGGTAGATGGACGGGAGGCCCTCGCGCTCTCGGTGTTTGTCTCACCGCGGCTCGAGCGCACGGAGCCGCCCCAGGAAGGCGAGGGCACCGTCCCCCTGGGAGATTACCCCGATATCGCGGCCTGGCCGGACGTCGTCTCCACCATGCGCTGGACGGTGCAATTCTCTCCCCCCGGAGGAGGGGACGCGGATATCAACGTGCCCGCCCAACCCGTGCCAGATCAGGTTTTGGACTCCGAGCTCTGGCGCGCCATTTTCCCTTCCGATACCGGCGTGCCCCGGTACCGATTCGAGGCCGAGCTCGCCACGTTGCCGGTCGTCTCCTATCCCGCCGGTGATCTGGCGATTCACATCCAGAACCTCTACAGGGAGGTTGGCGCGCGATATCCGCGCGATCTGCCACCGGTCGGGGGCAGGCGCGTTCGGGCGGGGCTGCTGGCAGCGGAGATGCTCGCCCCCGTCGCGAAGATCGCCACCCTGCTGCGAATCCCGGACCCGCCGCGTCCGGGCGGGACTCCGGTGATACCCGTTGGCCCGGAGCTGACGCCGCAGGAGGTGGTGGCGCTGGGCCGCAGCGAGGAGGCCCGACTGGCCCGTAGGGACCGTATCGCCGCGGTGCGAGAGCGAGAAGGTGCGATCGCGACGGATTACCTTCTCCTCCGCGCGTTTCATCACCGGGTGCCGGCCGCCGCGCCGTATCTGCCGCCGCCGCAGCTCGATTTCCATCGAATCGTCTCCGCTCTCGGCAATTACCCGTCACTGCTTCGTCGGCTCGGGCTCGTGGTGGATCTCGTGGTCCCGCTGCCGTCCCCGATGCCGGTCGTGCCCGCGCTGGTGCGCGTGATCGCCGAGTGGGCTCCGCGTGGAGCCGTCGAGCCCCGTACGCCGCGCACGCTCATGGGGCCTGACTTCCGGCCGCTCGCCTCGCCCGACGCGGACATCGCTTCGGGCTATCTGCGGCTCGACTCAGCCTGGCCGACCGTGCAAGACGGCCGATTCCAGCTCTGCCAGCTCGACGTGGACGGCGCGGGGCTCAAGCTCCTGTCGCTGGTCGAGACCCTGGAGAGCAAGGCAAATGCTATTGGGCTCCGCGATCGTCTCGATAGGGACTCCCTGCCTTCCCTGAGCTCGGCGGGGCTCGGTGTCCTGCGCCGCGCGCGCGGGGAGCAGGTCGAGAAGAACGTCGATCGCTCGATGGACCTGCAAAACAAGCTCGGCGCGACGGACGAGCTCCGGGCGGAGGACGTCCTGCGCGGGGCGCGGGTCGATGTCTTCGATGAGACCACCGGAGAGTGGCGGTCGCTCCACGCCCAGCAAGGGGTTCACGTGATCGGAGATCGGCGGATCACGCAGCCGCCGGAGGAGGGGTTTGTAGAGCCGGGTGCGACGCGCCCGCTGGCCCCCAAGGGCACGGCGGGCGCCCCCGAAGGCGCGCCCGCAGACGCGATCGAGGTGCATGAGAAGATATTCTCGTGGGAGGGCTGGAGTCTCTCCGTTGCACCCGAGGGCAAGGCGCACCCTCAGAAGAAACGACCGCTCCCGCAGGGAGTGGAACCGCCGAAGTCGCCGAGGCCCATCGTCAAATCCCAGCTGAAGGTCGTGCCCGGGACGCTGCCACGGCTGCGGTTTGGCCGATCATACCGCTTCCGCGCGCGCACGGTGGATCTGGCGGGCAACAGCATCCGACGCCAGGAGGCCGGCGAGGAGCACGCCTCGCCGCCCGAGCGATACCTGCGCCTGGAGCCCGTCGTGGCGCCGACCGTGATCCCGGTCCTGCGGGCGCAGAACGCTTATCCACCCGGGGAATCGCTGGAGCTGCTCGCCGTTCGTTCGGACCGGACGGGGCATTCCCTTGACCTTCGGGGGGAGGGGCGCCCGACTCGGCTCTTCGTACCGCCGCCGATCGGCCAGCGCACAGCGGAGATGCACGGCGTATTCGACCACGAGCTCGACGAGGCCCGCGAGCACGCCCGGCAGGGAAGACGGGCGCAGGCGGAGAAAATCCTCGAAAAGGTGCATCGGTTCATCGTCAATCACGACAACAATCTCCCTGAATGGATCGCGCGCTCTGCGGCTTCCCGCCCGCGGTCGGGCCTATCCCTGTATCTGCCCGACCCTCTCTCGTTCGGCGTCGCGCTGCGCGCGCTGCCCGGCGAGGCCGCGTGGATCCAGAGCTTCTATTCGAAGGGGGAGCGCACCACCGCTCGCAGAGAGGAGCCGCTCCCGATCCGGCTCACCCTCGACAGGAGCGGCCTCACGGAGCCGGCGGGCGCGCAATGGTCGCCCGACCGCCGCGAGCTCGTGGTGCGCCTCCGCCCATCGCAGGTGCTGCGCATCGATTGCTCCTCTTACCTCTGCCCGGAGGACATCGAGCTGCTCCAGATCTGGCACTGGATGAAAGATGCGTCGCCGGATATCGAGCGCGCGAGGCTCGACGCGATCCGCGGCGATTTCTGGATGCTCACGCCGAAGCGGGAGATCGTTCTGGTTCACGCGGTCAAGCAGCCTCTATTGCCGCCGCTTCTGGAGAACGTCGACGGGCAGACGACCTCACGGAGGTGCGGGGAGACAGCCCTCACGTTCGTCGATCTCGTCTGCAAGAAGCCGGTTGTCTCAGTGCACCAGGCGAGCACGTCCAGGGTCGATGTGATGGCCGAATACCGCGAGCCTGTCGACGACCCGTCGTCCCCGGACGGGACCCGCTGGCTCAAAGGCAGCGCGCGCGCGTTCGACATCATCGTTCAGGCGCCGGCGCAGATCGGCATTGCCGGCGAGACCTCCGTGCCGAGGATCGCGCTTTCCCTCGCCGAGAAGGGCTTCGACGGCAAACCGGTGTACCGCCACGAGCTGGGCGACACCAAGTACCGCCATGTCCGGTACCATGCGGTCGCGACGACGCGCTTCCGGGAGTACTTCGAGCCCGTCCGCGCGACCGAGCTCCCGGGCGAGCCGCCCTCTCCCGTGGAGCGCGAGTTCACCCTCGCCGGGGAAGCGGTCACCGTCGACGTATTGAGCACGGCACGGCCCATCGGCGCCAAGGTCGTCTATGGAATCCCCACGTTCGCATGGTGTCGCGGCGGCGGCGTCCTCTCGACGGCCACGAAGCCCGAGGAGCCTTCTCCGGAGGTCCGCCGGCTCCTGGGATTCTCGTCTCTGGTGAGCCCTGGCGACGTCCGATGGAGCGAGCGCAAGGGCAATGGGCTCCGGATCTACATCGAGGGACCGTGGTGGTCTTCGGGAGAGGGAGAGACCCTCGGCGTCCTGCTCGTCCCGGAGGGCCGCCGCGATCTCGGCAGGTATCTCCCGTACGTGAGTACCTGGGGGACCGATCCGGTGTGGAAATATCCGGGGCGTTACCCGTCGCCCCAGGCGACCCTTCCCGCGGAGGTGCCTGGGTTGCGCCACTTTCCGGCGGCGATCGCATGCCACGAGGGCGTGCAGCTCGCCGAACTCGGAGTTTGCGGGCGGCCTGGCGGCGGCCCGCTCCCCGTGGCGGTCGCGGGCCATGCCGTCGCCTGGGACCCCGCCCGCAAGCTCTGGTATTGTGACGTCGAGATGGACGTCGGAACGGCCTACTTCCCGTTCATCCGGCTCGCCCTCGCGCGCTTCCAGCCGCGTTCGGTGGAGGGCGTCCATCTGTCGGGCGTGACCCTGATGGATTTCATCCAGGTGACGCCGGACCGTATCCTGACGGTCACCTCGAGAGAGCTCGAGACAAAGCCGCAGGAGCGCGGCGCCAGCGCGTGCGCGACCCCCTGGGCTCGAACTGAGCTCGATATCACGCTTCTCGGTTCTGTTCCAGAGAACCGGCCCAATCAGGTGCGGATCGACGTCCAGGAGCAGCGGACCCCGGGGGAAGGCGATTTCGGTTGGGTAACGCTGGGCGCTCCCGATATCGATGTCCGCGTCGAGACGCCTCCGGGGACGCTGGCCCGCGCTGTGGTGCGCCTCCCTGCCGAGCGGCGGGGCCCCGCGCGGCGCCGCTATCGGCTCCTTGTCCAGGAGTTCGAGCATCACATCACCGATGGCGATCACGGGTCGACGCCGGTGGCCACGTCGGGGTTGCGCCCGGTGTATGCGGAGACGGTGGAACTCGAGCCCCGGACGCAATGAGGCAATCCTGGTGGGCATACTCGGTCCGTGCCTACCGCGCCGCTTCTCGGCCGGCTGCGTGGCGGCCGGCAGGGGCGGCGGCACCGCGAGCCTGCCGAGAGGCAGCGCGAGTTCGTCAAAATCCGAGCCGGTCCCGTGTCGTGGTGAAGAACTTGGGCGCCAGCTCTAGGACACGGTGAGCGGGCCAGCGCGGTAGCACGCGGATTCGCGCAGCAAAGGCCCATCGCGGGCCCGGCGCACATCCGAAGGGCGAGAACTATTCGAGACGGAAAAACTTCGCTCGCTGTTAGGCTGCCAGGACAGCGGCGGCGCCCAGCTCCAGTCCGCCGGTGAAAGTGGCGGGAATTATGGCTCGGCCTCAGCTCAGCGAATGATGCCCCACTGAGCGCAGCCCTTCAGGACGGTCTTGTGGCTTTGGTCAGCCTTCACCCAAATGCTATAGACATCGGCATCGCAGCAAGTGGTCCACTCCGGATAATATGGATCGCCCGCCCTGAGAGCGATGCATTTCTCGCAGGTCGTGCTGAGCTTGGCGTATGCGGCAACACACGCCGTGCCTGCGAGCGCGCACCCCAACCCTGCGGTCTCGATGCAGCTGACTGCAGCCCCGCCGCATGTCGCAAATGTCTGGAGGACCGCAATAAGGCAGTCCCCCGCAGCTCGAGGGGTCCGCATCGACTGCGCAAGCTCACTCATATCCTCCACCATGGAGGACAGCGCGGCGGCGGTGGCGTTGTCACGCACGAGGTCGTCCCGGGAGACGGTCCCGTCCTCGCGGAGTTCCAGCGCGCCGAAACTGGGGATCGCGCTCTCTACGATCACCGGCGTCCCTCCGCGCCCGGTCTCCTCGATCGCGAGCCGAAGGAGCGAAAGCGACTGACCCTCCGCGTCAAGCCCGAAGATCCGGAACGCGCGGGCATCTCCCTCCCGATAAATCTTCCATCTGACCACGCCGGCTGTCTTTCGCGTCGTCTCCGCGGATGCAGGCACCTCCAGGACGGGCGCCTCGTAGGGCATACTCACGTTCTCTGTGCTCGCGTCACCCGGAATCGCATCCTCCCCGGCGACTCCGAGCGCACTGGTGCCCAACATCGCGTTTGCCAAGGCGAACGCGCAATAAAACTGGCTACGACATCTCTTCATGAGCAATTCTCCTCGTCTTGTTGTCGCGCTCCGGTCTCGAAATTCCGCCAGCTTGCGCGCATCGCGGAGAGTGCATAGTTACAGGTGGTGGCGCACCGTCAGCGAACGCGCCTGTGGGCCGGGCTGCTCGTTCAGCGATGATTGATGCTGTATCCGATCAATGAGCGTGCCAGCCAAAACGAGCGACTCATGCCAGTCCGCTGGCTGCCCATGTGCAGGGGATACATTGTCGCTCGCAATGCTGGTCGTTAGCCGCCCCGATCCGCAGATTTCTGACCCTCACCACGGGACGCCGCGGGCGAGCTGCGGAGACCGCCCATCGTGATCACGCAGAGCGCGCCATCGTGATCACCGCGATCGCGCATCGTGATCGCCCTCGGAGCGAAGCGACGCTGGTCCGTCGGGGGCTGGGGTTCAGGTCTCGGTGGTCTCCTTACCCTTGCGGCGCGAGCGGTCCTTTAGCGCGACGCGGTGCGCGTTGTGGACGATGCGATCCAGGACGGTGTTGGCGATTGTCGGGTCTCCGAGGTGATCGTGCCACGTTCCGACAAAAATCTGGCTGGTGATGGCCGTTGACCGCAGGCCGTGACGGTCCTCGACGATCTCGAGCAGGTCGCGGCGCTCCTGGTCCTTGAGCCGGGGCTATGTGCTCGGGGTTGGCAAGCAGCGCGAAGCGGCCATCGAAACCGCGACCGAGCCCGAGGACGTCGCCGCGCCGGCTGTGGGGCCCGAGGGCGCGCCGATCACCGGCTAGCACCGCGGGTCAGAAATCATGCCAAGATGTCGTGCTTCGGCGATACGCCGAACTTGCGCGTGTAATCGCGGCTGAACTGTGCCGCGCTCTCGTAGCCGACGTCGAACGCCGCCGCGGACACCGAGATCGTGCCGGCGCGCAACAGGCGGCGGGCCTCGAGGAGCTGCAGGCCCTTTCGATACTGAAGCGGTGATGACGCCGTGATCGCCTTGAAGTGCTTGTGAAACGAAGACGCGCTCATCCCGACGCTGCGCGCGAGCTTCGGGATCTCGACGGGCGAGCGAAAGTCACGCCGCAGCTGTGCGATCGCGCGCGCGATCGCGCTGGCGTGGCTGTCGTGGCGGATCAGGTCGCGCAGCATGCCGCCAAACGGTGCCGTCGCGAGCCGGTAGTGGATCTCGCGCGAGACGAGCGGACCAAGCACCGCTGCGTCCGTCCGCGCGCCCGCGAGCGCGAGATAGCGATGGAGCGCGTCGACGAGCCTGGCATCGCAGGTGTGGACCGCGAGCGAGCGAGGCTGCGCGGCGGAGGGCAGCGAGTCGGCCATTGCCTCGTACAGATCGCGCAGCGTATCCAGCTCGACATCGAAGAGCAGCACGAGGTACGGGGCCTTCGTGACGCGCGCGATCACCGGAAGGTCGTGGCTGATGAGCAAACACTCCCCAACGCCCATCGGAAACGAATCGGCTCCCAGGACCGTTTCTTTTCGCCCCTGGAGGACAAGGCCCATGACCGGCTCGTAGACCGCGGCTTCGAACGATGTCGGCTGGTGGTGCCGGAGGATGCCGAGGTTCTTCAGCGGTCGCACGTACTGGCTGGCGTGGCCATTCGGGCGAGGGAGCTGGCGCGCAGCGAGCTCGGCGAGCGCCGCGAGGTTCATGCGGAGAGCGTAGCACCATCGCGCTTTTGTGTCTCCGGCGAGAGGATCGAGCAAGAAGCAGAGAGCTACCGGCAAGCACCCCGCGACGTGCGGTCGTACCTTGAGCTCATGGCGAACAACGTGCTGACCGTGCATCACCTCGGGCGTTCCCAGTCGGAGCGGATCGTCTGGCTCTGCGAGGAGCTTGGGCTCGACTATGAGCTGAAACGGTACGAGCGCCGGAAGGACAACAGGATGGCGCCGCCGGAATACAAGGCGCTGCACCCGATGGGGACGGCGCCGATCCTCACCGACGGCCAACTGGTGCTCGGCGAATCCGCCGCGATCGCTGAATATCTGATCGCGACCCATGGCGAGGGGCGGCTCGCCGTGCGGCGCGGCCAGCCTGGATTCGCCGACTATCTCTACTGGTTCCACTTCGCCAACGGGACCTTGCAGCCGGCCGTCTTGCGGGTGTGGTCTCTGGAGCGCGTCGATGCGTCCGAGAAGAATGTGGCGCTGCAGGCGGCGAAGGATCGGTTCAACCTGATCTTCTCCACGGTGGAGCAGCGCCTGGGTGAGGCGCCTTATCTCGCCGGTCCGGAGCTGACGGCGGCGGACATCATGACGGTGTTCTCGCTGACCACCATGCGGCTGTTCAAGCCGTACGACCTCTCGCCGTGGTCGAACATCCTCGCTTATCTGCAGCGGATCGGCGCGCGCCCCGCGTATCGGCGCGCGATGCAGAAGGCGGATCCGGACATGACGCCGTTGCTGGGGGCCACTCCATGACCGAGGGGGCGGTCGGCCGTGGACTCGATCCGCGGGCCTGGTGCCCAGTTGGAGCGAGATGCCGGGGGCCTCGAATGTCCGGTTTTTCCAATCGGAGGCCGCGGGCGCGTGGCATGAACACCACATGACCCACCTCGACGCCACGATGCGCCGCTCCCCGCTCCGATCGACTCCGCTGGGCAAGACCGGGCCCAGCGTCTTCCCCGTCGGCCTCGGCTGCATGGCGATGTCCGGCGCCTACGGCCCGGCCGAGGACACCGAGAGCGTGGCGACGATCCGCCACGCCATCGAGCGAGGGATCACCCTGATCGACACAGGAGACTTCTACGGCAACGGGCACAACGAGCTCCTCCTCCGGCGCGCGATCGACGGGGTGCGCGACAAGGTCCAGCTGTCGGTGAAGTTCGGCGCGATGCGCGGCCCGGACGGCGCCGCGCTGGGCATCGACACCCGCCCGGCGGCCGTGAAGAACTTCGCGGCGTACAGCCTGCACCGGCTGGGCGTGGAGGTCATCGATGTGTACCGCCCCGCGCGTCTCGACCCGCAGGTGCCCATCGAGGACACCGTCGGGGCCATCGCCGACCTCATCAAGGCCGGCTTCGTCCGGCATATCGGGCTGTCCGAGGTGGGGGTCGAGACGATCCGGCGCGCGAGCAAGGTGCACCCGATCGTGGACCTGCAGATCGAGTACGCGATCGCGACGCGCGGGCCCGAGGCGTCCATCTTCCCTGCGCTCGCAGAGCTCGGGACGAGCGCGACGCTCTACGGGGTCTTTTCGCGGGGGCTGCTCACCGGCAGCAAGCCCTCGGGGAGCGGGGACTTCCGACAGTACATGCCACGCTTCGCGGGCGAACAGGGGGCAAAGAACGCGAGCGTCGTCGAGAGGCTGCGCGCCTTCGCCGGCGAGCGAGGGATGACGCCGGCTCAGGTCGCGCTCGCGTGGGTGCTGGCGAAGCAGCCCGCGCTGGTGCCGATCGTCGGGACCCGTACGCGAGCCCAGCTCGACGATGCCCTCGTGGCCCTCGACAAGCCGCTGTCGGCGAGCGACGTCGCGGCGCTCGAGAGCATCGTGCCAGCGGACGCGATCGGCGGCACGCGCTACCCCGCCCAGCACATGAAGGCTCTCGACAGCGAGCGGTAGCCGATCGACGCGGCCACCCGCGTCGGCTTGAACGGCCGCACGAGAGGCGTAAGAGTGACGAACGTGGCCGCAGCGATCGATCTCCCCACCCTCGCGCTCCCGCGCTTCGTCGAGGACATCCGTGAGGTCGCGCCACCCCCCGGGCAGGTGCTCGACGTCGAGTGGCTTCCCGACGGCAGAACAGGCCTCTTTTTTCGAGCGCTCGAGGGTGGGCGCGAGGGGGACGTGTGGGTCGCAGGCCCCCGAACACGCGCGGTATTCAAGAGCAAGACAGGCCTCGCGCGGACGGTCACTCTTCGGTTCAAGCCAGGGTGGTCGGTTCCGCTGCTCGGTGTGGCAGCGAGCGAGCTCACGGACCGGATCGTTCCGCTGGAGGACGTGTGGGGCCGCGCGGCGTGCGAGCTCTGCGGTGAGCTACTCGCCGCGAGGAGCCGCGTGGACGTGATGGACCGCGTCGCCCGGGCGCTCGCCCTTCGTGCCGGCCAACCACTCGACACGGCATCGGGGCAGCTCGCTCGTCGTGCGGTTCGCTTGCTCGAAGGGGGCGAACTCCGCGTGGAGCGTGTTGCCGGTCGGCTCGGCGTCACGGCGCGGCATCTTCGCCGTGCGTTCACCGAGAACGTCGGCATCGGCCCGAAGGAGTTCGCGCGGACCGTCCGCCTGCAACGCGCGGTGCGAATGGCTGCGACCTCGTGCGACTGGGCACGCATCGCCGCAGACGCGGGTTATTATGACCAGGCCCACCTCATCGCCGACTTCCGTCAGCTCGTCGGGCTCACACCGGGCGCGTTCTTCAAACGCGCGGGCGGCCGGATGACCAGTTCTCCTTGCATGCAGGCGGATGATCGACCTTAGGCCTCTGCGTTCGGCAGGAGAAGGCACCGCACCTCCGGCTCCTCGTTCCAGGCATCGGTCACAGCGCTGAGCGGCAGACTCTGTCGAGCGACAGTAACTTTTTACTGACGCGCTACACCGTGACATGTCACGCCTGTACCGTGACATGTCACGCCCGCACCGTGACATGCTCCGTGATCAGCGACGGCAATATTCACTACGCCTGTTGCCTGGCCGGAGCTGTCCCCAGGCCGCAGCTGCACTGCCAGCCCCTCACGCGCTGCCGACGCCGCGGTGGCGGAGGCGGGCGCCCCAGGGCTCAGCTCTCCTCGGCCTCTGGCACGCGGGGTGCTGGAGCTCCCCGCGGCCACGCCCTCTGGCGCGTGTTGCTCGCCATTCTTCAATGGACACCAGCGGGCAAGCGCATCAGGTGCAGCAACGGGCGACACGCAACGTCGGAAGCGCCTCTCCGAGGTCTCACGAAGAACCTGTGCGCCGGATGCGAAACCATGCGGCTACGTGAGGCGGGGCCCGGTTGTTTCTCGGGGTTCGCACGTGGGAAGGGAATCCTAAGGAGGACATGATGAAATTACAAATGCAGGCGCTGACGCTCGGCGTGGTCAGCTCTCTGGCGGTTGGGGTGGACGCGGCGCCGGTCAACTTCATCTACACCCGGGGGGACAACAACGTGAACATGAGTGGGAGTCGATGCGTCGCTGGAACATCGAGTGACGAGGTGTATCTCCAGCGCAGCACAGGGGGAATCTTGACCTTGGCCCCTGGAGGGGTCACGGTGTTCTGCCCCATCACGCGGCGGTCGACGGCTTACTACGGAGTGGCCAGCGATGATCCGACCTACGTGGACCCTGTGGCAACCGTGGTAAATGTGTATGATGCTGCCAGCACTGCTTCGGTGAGCTGCCGTCAGTTCGAGAAGGCAACCAACGGATCCATCTCTTATGGAGTCACGCGTTACGCGTGCTCGGCGGACCCGAATCAGGGCTGCTCCACCCCGGGGCCGAGCTCGTGGACAGGGAGCGGCAGCATGTATTTCTTCAATGAATTCGGCTCCCAATCCACGATGAACTGGGGCCTGACCTGCAATGCCCCCAATTTGACCACCATCAACTACTACGCGAGCGCGGTCATCCCGAACTGACAGGTGAACATCATGAAAAAGCTCGCAGTGATAGCGTTGTTTGGTGCTTGCTCTCTGTTCGCCGGGGTAGCGTCGGCCACGCACAAGAATTGGCTGCTGAAGGACGGTGGGGCGGCATGTCACTTCGCGACACCGCTCTCGGACGATCGCGTAGTCTACAGCAGCGGCGCCCTCCTCAACACTACCGAGTCGAATCGGACGGTCATCTGTCCGATTTCCCTGGCCAGTCGGTGGGGCTCGAATGGTCCTGGCGGCTACACCTTCGATGCCTATAAATGGGCGGAAGCCATGTTGGCGGTCGTGAATTTTCAGCGACAGTCCTTTGCTCCTTCTCGCACCGTCAGCTGCTACGCCGGAATGCAAGCCAATAATGGATCAAAGTACTACAGCACAACGGTGAGCAACACCGGTGGTATCGGGAGTGGCAAGATCAAGCTCGCGGATGCGTCAAGCTACTCCAACCCCAATTCCTTTGGCAGCTTCTGGGGAAGCGATGCGACGCACACGCTGGAAGCCAACGAGGGCTTGACTGCGGCCAGTCTGGACTATAACTGCGTCTTGCCGACCTTCACGGCGATACTCGGCTACAAGGTCATGCTGTGCCAGCTTGCTGACAACTGCGACTCCCTTCACAATCCCGACGCGCTGCCGTCGACGGTCCCCGATCCCTGGGATCTCACGCCGGCTTGGAACAACGTCCAGGTCAGCGGCATCGAGTGTTCGGCGGCCACCACCGCGAGCGGGGTCCCGGGGATCACGCGCAGTGAGTCCGGGATCACCAACTCGTCGCCTTTAGAGTTAGACGTGTTCTGTCCCATCACTCCGCCCGCGGACGACTCCGCCGAGCACAACCGGTTCATCTCGTTCACCGAGGTTCAATACGCGGGAGGCACCGCCTTGCCGGGCTGCGTCGCCGGCGGCACCTGCCCGGACTGCAAGCTCACCTGGGTCACCCGGGATGGGACCACGTCCGAAACCGCACCATTTACAAAGGTAGCCGGCGTCACCCGTCGAGTGCGTCTCGACGCCTACAAGACGCTGATCGGTCCCGAGGTGCAGGTCGGTGTCATGTGCAAGCTGCCGTCGAACGTGACGCTCGAAGGGATCACTTCCACCGTGAGCGTGTCTCCAGTAGACGACAACGGCATGTAGCCGCGGGAGGGTTGGACAAGCAGGGCCGAGACAAGCAGGCGCGGTCAGCGCGTCTGGTCGGAGCCCGGGCCCGCGACAGACTTCGTACCTCCAGACAGGCGCCCGACGCTCACGATCATGCAGACGTGAGCGCTCCTCACTGGGGGGAGCCGCGCCGCATCAGCTCCTCGAAGTTGTCCGGGGGTAGCGTCTCGGGGAGCACATGGCCGTCGGGCGGTGGTGGATACATCACCCATGTAAGTTCCACGCGACCATCGTCGTGAGCGATCGGACCGCTGCGCATCTTGCCCGCTTGCCAGCCATTGAATTCGCCGGTGCGGGTGATGATATCGGTGGCTTTCTCCGCTTCCTGCAGCGACGGGTGAACGATGGTCACAAAGCAGCCCTTCGCGTAGCACTCCTCCTGCTCGAACGACCCGCCGACCGCGAACCGCGCGAGCTTGCTCGACCACCCGTTGACCACCGTCGATGCCGGCGCGCCCAGGCGGCGGTCCACGCCAGAGGCGCGCAACTCAGCCACAACCCGATCGCGATGCTCGAGCGCCGACGGCTCCTGTTGCGGTGGTTCTAGAGGCTCGGAGGGCGGCGCACTGACAGCCGACTCGGGCTCGGCGGGGGATCCCTCGCGCACGACATCAGGCGCAGCTGGGATCACGGGCGGTTTCCTGATAGGTGCGGAGACGCTGCGATCCGGCGCGCCGGACTCCCGCGCCGTGAGCGCCGGACGATCGGCCGTCGCCGTACGGGTGCCGAGCCAATACGCCAGAGGGAGCGCACCGACGATCGCGATGCCCCCGATGATGCGCGACATCGCGCTGCTCGTTGCGCGCGGAGCAGGCCCACCGCCCGCGGCGGGGGTCCCTCGGACTGATTGACGGGCAGCTCCCTTTGTCCCCCCTGATTTCGCAAGCTGATTCATACTCACTTCTTGTACAACAAACACCGCGCGCAAGCCACGCTCATTTGCTGCTGAATGCGTATTCCGGTCGACTCGGCCGCCCATTCCGCCAGCACTCGGCCACGCGTTCACGAGCGCCCGGGCGCGCTCGGAGCGCAGCGACCGGATCTGGGGCCTACCTGACCGACATCTCGAAGCCAGAGGGACGCTGCAGGGGCACCCCTGTCGCGGCAGGAACAGGCGCTCATGAATCGGTTGACCCGTGTGAGAGCACTGTTCGGCTGAGGCTGCGCCTATTGGAATTGGACGATTTTCAACATGTTCGCCGCTCTCGCTAGAACGACCGCACCGTTGATGCCCATCGGAGTCCTCCTTGCGTGCAGGCGGATGATCGACCTCAGGCCTTTGCGTTCGGCAGGAGAAGGCACCGCACTTCCGGCTCATCGTTCCAGGCATCGGTCACAGCGCTGAGCGGCAGACCCTTGAACGGCGCACGAAAGCCGGCCGCCGGGGCCGCTGCCAAGAGCTCGCCGGCCCCGGCCAGCAGCTCCTTCACCGGAACGCTTCCGATACCGCTACCGATGAGCTCGAGCCCCGTGCTGCGCAGCATGTCACCTCGGATCGGGATCTCGTCGCCGGCCACGGTACCCAGCTGAACAAAGCGCAGGCGCGGCTCGCCGGCCCTGGATCCACGGTCCTTCGTCGCTGCCCGGAGAACGCGGACGGCCGGCTCGCCCCACACGAAGTCGAGCACGACGTCGACGCCTCGATCGAATTGATCCCGCAATGATCGATCCGCGCCATCGTCAAAGGCAATTTTCACGTCGGCGTCGAGCCGGTCGAGCTTCACCTTGTCACGACCGACAGCGATCACTCTGCTCGCTCCGAAGTGACGGGCGGTTTGAATCGCCATGCCCCCCGCCGCGCCCGTCGCGCCGTTCACGAGCACCGTGTCGCCCTTCTGGAGGAGCGCCCGGCGTGACAGCGCAATCCAGGAGGCGAGCCCCGCGGTCGCGATCGCCGCGGCCTGCTCATCGGACAGCGCGTCGGGCACCGGCACCATCATGCTGTCCATGGCGAGCGACCTCTCGGCCATCGAGCCGAAGGGCGCCTTCGGGAACAGGAAGTAGACGCGCCTCCCCGCAGCGTCCGTGCCGACGCCATCGACGCCCGGGACGAAGCCGCCGCTCTTTCCGCTCGCATAGTGCCTGCCCGAGGCCAGGCCTTTGACGATGGGGCTGAGCGGAGCGGCGTGTACGGTCACCACGGTCTCACCGACGCCGGGCTCCGGCTCACGGAAATCGCCATAGGACGGCGGGACACCGAGCGCATGTACGACTGCGGCCTTCATGCTGAAACCTCCAGGCGATTGTTGCGGTGGCGCCGTGTCGGCGACGACCGAGCCCGTGTCCCCCGAACCCCCGCGATGACGTGGTCCATGTGCGTGCTCCTTGTTTTCACGGCGAACGCGCCGTCGACAGGGAGAAGATGCGCCTGCTCGGCGCATCGATCCACTGCATGATAGACATACTCACCATGCCTGCCCTTCATGACGTGGCCACGGTCGATCTCAACCTCGTGCGGGTGCTCGGCGCGCTCCTCGACGAGCGGCACCTCACGCGCGCGGGCAAGCGGCTCGGCCTCACCCAGTCGGCGACGAGCCATGCGCTCGGCCGGCTCCGGCGCCTCTTCGGCGATCCGCTCTTCGTCCGCACCTCGCGCGGCCTCGCCCCGACGGCGCGCGCGCAGGAGCTGGCGGAGCCGGTGCGCGAGGCGATGCGCGCTCTCGATCGCTGCTTCCGCGCCGAGGAGCCGTTCGTCGCCGCGAGCGCCGCCCGCAGCTTCAGCGTCGCCACCGCCGACTACGGCTCCTTCGTCCTCGCGCCGAAGCTCCTCGATCGCCTCGGGCGCGAGGCGCCGAACGTGGATCTCTGGCTCCGCACGCTCGACGCCTCCTTCGAGGAGCAGCTCGCCCGCGGCGACGCCGACGTGGTGGTGGCCCCGGCGCGCAGCGACGGGCTCCCCGCTGGCATCCGGTCGCGCCCGCTCTACCGCGAGCGCTTCGTCTGCCTCGTGCGCAGGGGGCATCCGCTGGTGAAGAATGGCATTGACCTCGCCTCCTGGACGTCGATGCGCCACGTCTTCATCGCCCCTCGCGGCACGCCCGGCGGCGTCGTCGACGAGACGCTGGCGCAGCTCGGGAAGCGCCGTCGCGTGGCGCTGGCGGTGCCGCACTTCCTCCTCGCGCCGCACGTGGTCGCCGGCTCTGACCTGGTCGTCACCGTCGGCGCGCGCGTGGCCGAGGCCTTCGCGGAGATCCTCCCCTTGCGCGTCGTCGATCCGCCGGTGAAGCTCCCCGGCTTCGAGGTGCGCATGTATTGGCACGAGCGCCACCACCGCGATCCGGCGCAGCGGTGGTTCCGCGATGCGGTGCGCGGCGCGGCCGAGCCGTCGTCCATCAGAGCGTGACGCCGAGACGAGGGCTCGCGGCGTCGCCCGCCGGCGGCGCCCGGTGAGCCGAGCGCGCAGGCCGGATCGCCCTACCCCAGAAGGTGGAACCGCAGGAACCCCAGGAGGCTCCTGATCGTCTCTCGCGAAGCCTCGCTGTCGTCGAGCAGATCGAACGCGTGCGGCGCCGTGGCGTGGTTCACGAGCGTCACTGGCAGGTTGCGGGCCAGCGCCCCGGCAATGAAGTCATCGATCGTCTCGTTGAGGTGAGGCATCCTGTCCTGTCCTGCCCTGGCGATGAACAGGGGCAGGTCCGGAGGGAGGTCGTCGATCGACTTCCCGGCGCACGGGTTGACGAACCGGAACTGCGCCGCCCCCTCCGCGACGCGGGTGGACGCGCCGAGATCGAGCATGAAGCCGTAGCAGAGGGCGGCGCACCGGAGCGAGCCGCTCGCTCCCCGCATCAGCGCCGACAGGGCCATGGGGACGTTGCCGGAGCAGGCCCACAGGCCGATCCGGCGCTCGTCGATCCCGAGCGAGGCGGCGTTCTGCCGGAGGTGCTCGAGCAGCGCGTGGAGATCGGACGGCTCGCGGTTCGTGTAATTGATGCCCACGAAGCCGGATGCGGCCACCAGCCGTCCCCACGACGTGGACTGCCCTATCTCCTTGCGTTTGCAGCCGAACACCGACTCGAACCCCGGATCCGGATAGCCGGACACGAAGACGACGGCAGGCGCCCGCGCCACGGCCACCGAGGTTGGTGGAGCGTAGAGGTCGAAGGTCAGGGCGCCTGCGTCGGTCGCCTGGTACTCGATATCCCTGCGGAGGATGACGGCATCCATGCCGGGGATCTCGAGGACGGCCGTCTTCTTCATCATCTTGTCTCGCTCGGATTCTTGGCTCATCTGTGCCTCTCCCTCCCTGTTATCTAGCACGACGAAGCTCAGCGCTTGACGGCCGCCGGATCAGCCTGGGCCGTGGGGTCGGCCGCTCGCGCGCGGCGGGGCCACCTGGCCGGTCACTCGACCACCCGGACCGCAGCGTCGAGCAGGTTGACGCCGCTGGCGCCGTCCCACGCCGCGCCGCTCGATAGCCGGATCGCGTAGCGCGGGTCGTCGCGCAGGCGCTCGGATGCGTCGGGCAGCCACAGGCCGAGCTGGTAGTCGCCCGGCGGGAGATCGGCCGGAATCTTTGCCTCGAGGCACATCTCGCTCTCCTCGCCAGGAGCCCAGCGGCGCGGATCGGCGTCGACCTCGGCCACGCGCCGCGCTTCGCCCTGCTGGAGCACGAGGTAGACCGGTCGCGGGTTGTAGGCCCGGGCGTACCCGTCGTTGAACACGCGCAGGCGGAGGGACAGGGGCTGCCCGCGCGCGATCTGCTCGGGTGACTCGTGGTCCATCACGACGAAGCGGTATCCGAGGCGGCAGGCGATCGTCTCGAAGCAGCCCCCGGATCGCCAGTCATCGAGCACGTCAGGGTGATAGTCGGTGTTGATGAAGCTGAAGTGGTGCGCCGACAGCTCGGCGAGCGCCGAGGCGCACTCGCTGCGCGGCGGGTTGCGGCCGCAGGTCTCGCCTCCGACGGGCGTGAACGCCGAGTCCGCGGCGGCATAGGCCTTCTCGCCGGGGAGCTGGTAGGTGCCGACGTCGTCTTCGCTCGCGAGGAAGCAGTCGTTCAGGTGGCCGACGCGCGAGAGCGGCGCTCCGGAGAACGCCGTCTCCTCGGTCAGCGGGCCGCCGTACGCCTCGAGCTTGTGCGAGGGGCGGCGCGCGAGCGTCATCCGGCTCGCGGGCAGCGCCTGAAGCAGCGCGTCGAAGATCTGCTTGCGGCTGTCTGGACGGGTGAGATCGTTCGTCGAGGCGTGCCACTCGCCCCAGGCGCCGACGAAGCCAGGGTGCAGCACGGCGATGACGTCGGCGTTCGCCTCCAGGACGGGCTTGAGCTGGTCGATGTGGGACAGCACGCGGCCGAGCGGCGCGTCGTCCTCACCGATGTCCGTCGCGTAGTAGAAGCGGGGGAGCACCTTGAGCCCCGCCGAGCGCACGGCGGCGAAGCTCTCGTTGAGCCGGTCGATGAGGGGCTGATCGATGTCCCGCGCACGGTAGTCGTCGATGAGCGCCTGACCGTAGATCAGCGTGTACCCCTCGTCTCGAAGGCCAGCGACAGATCCCAGGCTTCGAAGATCCCTGAAATGGAAGACGCCGCGCTCGGGGTTGAGCACGCCCTGGCACTCGGCATCGCCGGAGGGATCCGCGCCCGCCGTGAACAGCCTGGGCGCGTAGGCGCGCCTCACGGTGGCGCCGCTCGCGCCGCAGCTGCCGGGCGGGACGACCGCGCCGCCGCCGCCGCCGCTGCCGGAGCTGCCGCCGGTGCCGCTGCCGGAGCTGCCGCCGCTGGCACCGCTGCCGGTGCCGCTGCCGGCATTGCCATCACTGCCGCCGCTGCCGGAGCCCTCCGTGGTCGCGCTGGACGTCAGCGAGCCGACCGGGCTGCCGCCGGAGCCAGCACCGCATGCCGTCGCGAGCGCCAGGGAAAGACAGGGGACGCCGCCGCTGCGAAACAGGCGCGACAGGACATGGGACGATGACCGGCTGCTCTGCTGATGCTGGTGACGCTGGTGACGCATGAGCAATCTCCTCTCCCGCCGTGGATCGACGAGGCTTTAGGACCCGACCTGTGGGGCACGCTGTGCAGTGAATGGTCGAGGGGATTGCAGGGCCGATGCCACCGGCGCGGCCCGCCGCCGCGCGAAGCGCTGAGGCCAGGGGCTGCGCAAGGATCGTACACGTGCGCACGAAGCGGACGGCGCGCGACGGCGCATGGCGCCCCGGCCGCCACGGCGGCTCAGCTCATCAATCGCTCGCGGTCCCGGCGGCGCGCGACAGCTCGTCGATCGCGCCAAGCAGCGCGTCGTTTTGCTCCGGCGTGCCCACCGTGATCCGCAGCCTGTCCTGGATGCGCGGCGCGTCCCAGTAGCGCACGAAGATGGCGCGGTCGTAGAGCGCCCGGTACATCGCCTGCGCCGACAGCCCTCCTCCCGGCGGACTCGCCAGGACGAAGTTGCTCTGGCTCGGCGCCACCGTGAACCCCTTTTGCCGGAGCGCCCCGGTGAGCCGGGCGCGCTCGGCGATCACCTTCTCCCAGCTCTTCCTCGCCTCGTCCCGCGCGGAGAGCGCCGCGGTGGCCGCGGCCTGCGAGAGGATATCGGTGTTGTAGCTGTCGCGGGCCTTGTCGAGCGTCTCGATGAGCCGCGGGTGCCCGAGCCCATACCCGAACCTGAGCCCCGCGAGCGAGTATCCCTTGCTCAGGGTCCGCAGCAGAAGAACGTTGTCGAGCCCTCGCGCCGGGTCGAGCAGCGGCGTCGCGTCGAACTCCGCGAAGTCGACGTACGCCTCGTCGATGAGGAGCACGCCGCGGAACGCCCGCGCGACGCGCTCGAGCTTGTCGAGCGGCTCCTGCCGCCCCGACGGCGCGTGCGGGTTGACGAGGAGCGCGAGCCGGCAGCCGTGCTCGTTCAGGCGCTGCGCGAAATCCTCCGGGACCGACCAGTCCTCGGCGAGGGGGACCTGGGTGATCGTCGTGCCGTGGATCTCCGCGAGCACGTCGTAGAGCGAGTAGGTCGGGTACGTCTCGCCGATGCCGCGGCCGCCGGGCTCGCAGAACACCGTCATGGCCATGCGAAGCAGCTCGTCGCCGCCGTTCGTGGCGATCACCTGCTCGGGCGACAGGCCATGGAGCCGCGCCGCGGTCTCGCGGAACTGCTGCGCCCGGGGCGGCGGGTACCGGCGGAGCTGATCGGCCGAGACGTCCCGGATCGCCTCGAGCACGGCGGCCGGCGGCGGGTACGGGTTCTCGTTCGTGTTGAGCTTGACCACGTCGGCCCGCTGCGGCTGCTCACCTGGCGTGTAGGGCGTGAGTCGATGGATGTTGTCGCGTTCGTACAGCATGGGGATAGCCGTCTCTCGCCCACTGGCCCGCCGGAGACAAGCGCCTCGTCGTCGGCATGGCGCGCGCGGACGCGCGCGCGGCGCTCGATCCGGCCGCTCTCGGGGGAGCTCGGCCGGAGGACACGGACGGCGTTGCCCGGGCGCTCGTCGTCCGGGACGCGCGGCCCGCGCCCGCGGCGAGGTGCGCTGGCTGCGCGGATCGGACTAAGATGCGCCGCATGACGACCACGTCCGAGCCTGAAGTCTTCCTGGTCCTCTCCTGCCTCGGCCCTGATCGGACGGGCATCGTCGCGGAGGTGACCCACTACCTGACGGAGCGCGGCGCCAACGTGGAGGACAGCCGGATGGCGGTGCTCGGCGGCGAGTTCGGCATCCTCCTGCTCGCGTCGGGGCCCCCCGGCGCGATCGAGGCGGTCGAGCGCGAGACGGAGTCGCTCACCCGGGCGACGGGGCTCACGGTGCAGAGCCGCAGGACCAAGAGCCCCGAGTCGCACCGGCGCGCGGCGACCATCCCTTGCGTCATCTCCGTCGACGCGCTCGATCACGAGGGCATCGTGCGCGCGGTATCGCGCGCGCTCCACGGCGTCGGCGTCAACATCGTCTCGCTCGAGACCTCGGCCTACGAGGCGCCCGTCACCGGCTCGCAGCTCTTCCGGATGGAGGCCCGCGTCGACGTCCCCGCCGGGGTGACCGTCACCCAGCTCCGCAAGGCGATGGATGCGGTCGCGGAGTCCGAGAACCTCGACATCGACGTCCGCTCGCTCATCAAGGGCTGACCGCGCCGCGCGAGAACCGGTATCCTAGCCGGCCATGCCCTTCAGCAATCTGAGCTCCCCCCGCAAGGTGCACGGCCTGGACGCGGAGATCCGAGGCGCCGCCGTCCTCGCGAGCCCCGGGCTCGTCGCGATGGTCTCGACCGATCCGGTGCGCCTCGGCGTCTGCCCGGTCGGCGGCTCCGGCGCGAAGACGACGAACCTGTCGCTGTCCTCGGCGCACGACGTGGCGCTCCTGTCGAAGGACGTCGCCGTGGTGCGGAGCGGCGACGACGCGGTGTGGGCGCTGCTCGGCATCACGCACGGCCCGAAGCTCGAGCAGGTCGGCCGGGACGCGCGGCAGCTCGCCACGCGGCCGTCGGGCGAGACGGCGCTCGCGCTCGGCTGGGACGGCAGCGCGACGGAGCTCAAGCTCGACAAGACCGAGGTGAACGGCCGCACGTTCGCGGTGCGCGGCTCCGCGCGGGCGTTCGACCTGACCGAGACCGAGGCGCATGTGGTGATGGACGGCGCGGGGGAGGGCGGCGAGCTCCGCGTCCATCCCGGCGCGACGCCCGAGCCGGGCCCGACGCTCCGCGCCTCGCTGCCGCGCGCGGCCCAGAACCTCGATCGCGTGCGCGGCGGCCCCAAGCTGACGGCGGTGTACAAGCGCGGCGCGAGCGCGGTCTGCGCGGTCGTGAGGTCGTCCGGCAAGCTCGCGGCCAAGATGCTCGCGTTCGCCGATCCCGTCGCCGACGTCGCCGTCCTCGAGTCGAGCCTCTTCGCCGCCTTCGCGGACGGCGGCGTCGCGCTGTTCGACGGCGCTGCCATCGAGGCCGCGTCCGGCGCGCCGCTCGCGCCGACGGCGAGCGTCACGCTCGGCGCCCGCGGCGAGCCGGCGGTGCTCGCGGTCGCGGGCAAGGGGGCGCCGACGCTGTGGGTCGGGACGAGCGCCGGGGAGATCTGGAGCCTGGCGATCGTCCGCAAGCAGGGCGGCTGAGGGGGCGCCGCACGGTGCTATGACCCTACGGTGCTCTCGCTGAAAGCCACCGTGCGGAACGGCCACATCGTGCTCGACGAGCCCACCGAATTGCCAGAGGGGGCCGTCGTGGATCTTGTCGCGGTGGGGGGAGACGCGCTCGATGAGCTCGATGACGAGGAGCGGGGGGCCCTCCACGCCGCGCTCGCTGAGGGCATTGCGCAGGACGACGCAGGAGACACGCTCGACGCCGACGAGGTGCTTGCTCGCCTCCGTGCTCGCGCGTCGTGACGCCGCCCTCACCGCGGCTCACGCCGCGCGCGCCGCGATCCGGCCGTCGACCAGCGCGTCCGGATCGAGCTGGTCGAGCGTCGTCACGACGCGATCCGCCCCCGCGGCCGCCAGCAGCGCCTCGTCGGCGAGCCGCGCCACGCCGATCGAGGTCATCCCGGCCGCCTTCGCGGCCTGCACCCCGGAGGGGGCGTCCTCGATCACGAGGCAGCGCGGCGGCGGGACGCCGAGCGCGCGCGCGGCGGCCAGGAACAGGTCCGGCGCCGGTTTTCCGCGCGCCACCGCGACGCCGCAGAGGTCGGCGTCGAACAGATCGAGCAGCGTCGCGCCCAGGGAGACCGGCGCGCGGCGGGGGTTCTGGTGCTCGACGAAGGCGTCGACGCGGATCCTGCGGAGGAGCTCGCTGGCGTTCCTGGACGACGACGCCGCCGCGAGGAGCACGCCGCGCGCCTTGAGCTCCAGGATCAGCCGCGTCGCGTCAGGGAACACGACGAACTTCCCCGCCGCGATCTTCCGGAGCAGCACCGCCTGCTTGCGCTCGGCGTAGACCCCGGCGCGCTCCGCCGCGTCGGGCACGCCGAAGTAGTCGAGCGCCGCGCGCGCGCCGCTCTCGCGCGCCTTGCCGGCGACCTCGCTCTGGTAGACGGCCGTCGTGAACCGCTCGGGCGCGTAGCGTGTCTCGGGCGCGATCGCGCGCCACTCGGTCGCCATCAGCGCATCCAGCGCCTCCTGCCAGGCGTGCTCATGCGGCGAGTCGACCACCACCCCATCCACGTCGAAGAGCACTCCCCCGAGAGAACGCATGCCGCCGACATGGCGCCGGCGCGCCGGATCGGGAGCCCCACGGCGCCTCGGCGACGCGGCGCGCAGTCCGCTGGAGCGCGCTGGCGACAGCCGCCCGCGCGCCGCGCCGCGCCTTCCTCCGGCTCCGGCCGACGGCACGCCACGGCCGACTGCCGCGCGCGGTCGCACCCGCCTGTGGCTCCCGCCGCTCCGCTCGGGGTGCTACCGTGTGGGCTCGTGCTGCCTGCCCGTTCCGGAGCCGCTCCCCCTGCGACGCGCCTGCCGCGGGCGCTCGTCGTCCGCGACCCGGAGCCCGAGGAGCTCCGCGCGACCATCGACTGGTCGGACTGGTACCTGGACGACGCGGACGGCATCGGCGCGTGGGGCGAGCACGACGAGATCTCCCGCCTGCTCCTCTCGTCGATCGCGCAGCTCGCGCGCGAGCGCGGCTGGACAGACCACCACGCCGGCACGGATCGGTTCTTCGCCTGGGTGCGCGAGGAGCCGCTCGTGCGCGTCTCGCCGGACGTCTACCTCCTCGATCACCGCCCCGCGCCGCCGCTGCCCAAGCAATGGCAGACCTGGCTGCCCGGACACCGGCCCCCGCGCTTCGCCCTGGAGATCGTGGCGACCGACTGGCAGAAGGCCTACGAGGAGGTCCCGCTCAAGTACTGCCAGCTCGGCTGCCCGGAGCTCGCGATCTTCGATCCGCTGGCCGCCACGCACCGGCCGCCGGCGGGGCGCGTGGCGCTCCAGGCCTACCGGCGCGACCCCGACGGCGCGTATGTCCGCGTGTACGCCGGCGCAGGGCGCGTGTGGAGCCCCGCGCTCGACAGCTGGCTCTGCGTGATCGGCGGCGGGGCCGAGTCCCGGCTCCGCCTCACGCGCCCCGGCGGCAAGGGCGAGCTCGTGCCCACCCAGGAGGAAGTCGCGGCGATCGAGGCCCGCGCGAGGGAGGCGGCCGAGGCGCGCGTGCGCGAGCTGGAGGCGCGCGTGCGCGAGCTGGAGCAGCTGGATCACGGGTAACACACGGCGCGCGTCACGGCGCCGCGAGCGTCTCCGGTCGCGAGGAGGCGCCGGTCACACCTGCTGGGTCGGCATGATGGTGACGTGCGCCAGGTTGACGTGCCGCGGGAGGGCGGCCGTGAAGGCGATGGTGCTCGCCAGGTCGTCCGCCGTGAGCCACGTGATCTGCTGCCTCGCCCTGGCGATCCACGCCTTGGCGGCCTCGTCGGTCATGTGGCTCTGGAGCTCCGTGTTGACGAACCCAGGCTCGATGACCGAGACGCGGACGTGCTTCGGTCCGAGCTCGGCGCGCAGGTTGCGCGAGAGGTGGGTGACAGCGGCCTTGGTGGCGCAGTACACGGCGAACGTCGGAAAGACGCCGTGCGCGCCGATCGACGAGATGTTGATGAGGTCCGACGGGCCGCCCCGCTTCGCGGCCGCGACCAGCGGATCGATGAACGCGTCGACGACCCGCATCGCGCCGGTGAGGTTGACCTCGATCATCTGCTCGAAATCGGCGATCCGGTGCTCCTCGACGCCGGACGGCAACATGACGCCGGCGTTGTTGATCACGAGGTCGACGGGGCCGAGCTCGGCCGCGATCGACCGCGCGGCGCCGGCGACGGCGGTCCTGTCCCTGGCGTCGGCGGAGAGCGCGAGCGCGCGCCCGCCCGCGGCGCGGATGCCCTCGGCCAGTGAATCGAGGCGGTCCTTGCGACGCGCGACGAGCGCGACGGCGGCGCCCTGCGCTGCGAGCTTGCGCGCGGTGGCCTCACCGATGCCGCTGGAGGCCCCGGTGACGACGGCGATGCGACCTGCGAGAGGAAGATGTTGAGACATGGTGCCAGCTCCTGGTTGGGTCCCCGGTCGGGGGTGCCCGCAATCTGGAGCTCCGCGTCGAGGTTAGGCAGACGTGCCGCGATCCTAGGATTCGCAATCCCTGGATAGAGGCGCGCGAACAGTGCATCTTTCGACGCGTGCCCGGGGCGCGCGCGATCGTGAGCGACAGGCGGAGCGAGCTGGCGGATTTCCTCCGAGGGAGGCGGATGCGCGCGGCGCCGATCGCGGGCGGCGCGTTCGCGGGGAAGCGGCGGCGCACGCCGGGCCTCAGGCGCGAGGAGATCGCGCAGCTCGCCGGGCTCAGCGTCGACTGGTACACCCGGCTCGAGCAAGGGCGTGACGTGAACCCGTCGCGCGAGACGCTCGAGGCGATCGCGCGCGTGCTGAAGCTCGACGACGACGAGCGAGGTCACCTGTTCTACCTGGCGCGGCCCGAGCCCGCGCGGGCAGCGGCGCGCCAGGAGAGGGCCGAGCCGGCGATGGCGCGCGCGCTCGAGGCGATGCGCGTCCCGGCGCTCGTCTTCAGCCCCCGGTTCGACGTGCTCGCGTGGAACGGCGCGGCGCGCCGCCTGCTCGTGGACTTCGGCGACGTCTCCCCGCGAAGGCGCAACCTGCTCTGGATGACCTTCCGCCATGCGGCCTACCGCGCGCGCTACGCGGAGATCGGCGTGATCGAGCGGGAGGTCGTGGCCGCCTTCCGCTTCAGCGCGAGCTCGCACGTGGGAGATCCGGAGTTCGACGCGCTCGTTGCCGAGCTGCTCGAGACGAGCGAGGCGTTCCGGGTGATCTGGGCGCGCCACGAGGTCCGCGCCAAGGTGAGCGGCGCGAAGGCCTTCCGCGTCGAGGCCGAGGGCGCGGGTGGCCGCGACGCCGGCGACGCCGGGCCGCTCGTCCTCGAGTGGCACACGCTCGCCTCGACGACGTCGAGCCGCCAGCAGCTCGTCTACTACACGGCGCGCGCGGCGGGAGGGCCCGAGGACGAGCGCCGCCTCGCGGCGCTGTGCGGGGCCGACAGCGGATGAATGGGGCGCAGAAATGGTCGTACTGGAGCTCCCCGACCGTCGGCTGGGAGTTTTCTATCCCGGCCCCACGCGCGCGGAATCCATACATCGCGGGCAATCTGAAGCGGAACCCCGCTTCACAGCGCTCCCTCCGGGAGGACGCAACGAGAAGGAAGAATGCAGTCACTAGAGCGGGGAGCAGGTCCGAGGGATACAGTACCCGCAGTGGTTGAACCAGCCGCGTGCGTCCGTCGGAGTGATCGCTCCGATCGCGTGGCCCATCGACTTGTAGACGGCTGAGGGCGTTCGAGGTGCATCCGCTCGGATCGACTCTTTGATCTTGGAACCACAATTCTCGACCGGTGAAAAGTCCGGGGAGTAGGGCGGCAGGTACATCAGCTTCGCGCCAGCGCCTTCGATCGCTTCGCGAACGCCCCGCGTGCGGTGTGACCCGAGGTTGTCCGCGATGACGACCTGGCCTGGCCTCAGCGCGGGCACGAGCTGCCCCTCGACGTACGGGCGGAAGGCTACGCCGTCCATCGTGCCCTCGAACGCGAAGGGAGCGACGACACCGTCGAGGCCCAGCCCGATCGTGAGCGTGATCGTGGGGTCAGTGTTGATCGGCACCGCACCGTGGGCACGGACTCCCCGTGGCGCCCATGCATGCCTCCGCGTCATGCCCAGATTGGTCCCAAATTCGTCAATAAAAACCAGTTCTTGTGGATTGAGTCGAGCGAGCTTCTTCGCGAAGGCCTGGCGAGCCGCTGTCACATCTTCCGTGTCGCGCTCGGCTGCGTGGAGCGCTTTTTTTTCCGGGTGATGTTCAGCCGCCGCCGCAACGCCCGGCCGACGGTATGGCGGCTGGCTACGATGTGATCACGGCGCGCGAGCTGGTCAGCCAAATCGTCCAGGGTCGCGTCGGAGGACGTCGCCACGAGCGACCTCAGGTCATCCAGCGCTTGCCTGTCGATCTTCGGTCGCGGCCCGTTGGCGCGAGGGCGCGGCGCGCCCGTAAAGGGAAGTCATGAACGTCACGTGCTACCTCTCTCTCAATAGACGTAGGCTCCGGCGAGCCGCAGTCCCAGGTATTGGTCGATGGCCCCGCCCGCGATGTAGGCGTCGCCCTGCTCGGGCTGGAACGACGAGAAGAACCGGGCGTACTCGGCGAGCACGCGCGCCTCGATGCCGGTCGCGATGGAGACCATCACCCCGGCCATCGCGCCGATGCCCTGCACGCTCGGCCCCTTGAACCGCTCGTAGACGGCGCCTGACGAGAGCGGCAGGAGGTACTCGGCGCCCAGCGTCAGCGCGACCGGGCCGACCGGGAAGCGGCCGTCGAGGCCGGCCCGGAACAGGGTGTAGGAGACATTGGGCACCGTCCTGGCGAGATCCGCCGGCGCCTCGATATCGAAGGTCAGGAACCGGAGCCCGGCGGAGATCCCGAGCTGGGACGCGTCGCCGATCGACAGCCGCTCCCGGAGGCCCAGGTTGATGCGCTGGTAGGTGGTGCTGATCGGGTCGCCGTCGCCCACCGCCGAGTTGAGGCCGAGCGCCCGCGCGTAGCTCGCGGTGATCCCGAGGCCCTTGAGCACCGCGATGTCCGTCGACGCGAGCGGGTACACCTCGCCCGCGATCGACAGCGCGGGCTGCCCGAAGACGCTGTAGGGCCGGAGGTTCTGCGTGCGCGGATCGGAGTAGTCGAACCAGCGGCCGATGAACTCGACGCCGAGCTCGACCGAGAAGAGCGCCGACCCGGCCTCGTGCGGCTCGCGCTTGCCGCCCTTCCCGCCCTCGTCGGCGTCCCTCTCCTCGCCGCCTTCGTCCTTCTCCTCGTCCCCCCCGTCGTCATCCTCGCCTTCGCCTTCCCGGTCGCCCTTCGCCTCGTCCTCCTCGGCGGGCGGCGGCGCGATCTGCGCCAGCGTCGGGCCGAGCAGCTCTTCCAGCGCCTTCTTGCGGTCGTCGCGCGAGCCGGTCATCGGCACCGCGCTGTCCACGGCGAGGTCGCCGGCGTTCTCGTCGACGTAGACGAGGTGGACCTCTTTCTTCTTCTTCTTGTTCGTCCGCGAGACGCCGTAGATGACCCCTTCCGCCTTCGCGGCCTTGCCCGCCTTGCGGATGCGGTCGATGGCCTTCTTGCGCTGGGCCTTCGACACGAGCGTGTCCCCGACGGGCTTGGTCTGGCCGGCGCTCTTCAGCGACTTCAAGAACGCGTCAGGGTCCACGACCCCCAGCGTCTCCGGTACGATGGCGAGGATGTCCTCGCGGATGTCATCCGCGTTGGGGCCTTCGATGCGCACCGCGATCGACTTCGACGCCTTGGGGGCGGCGAGCGTGGCGGGCGCGAGCGCGAACGTCGCGGCGGTCGCGGCGGAGAGCCCGAGCAGGATCCGCCCGCAGAGGCTCATGGAAAGGAACAGTGTTGTGGTTCTGGTGGGTTTGGGCACGGGCCTCTCGCTAGCGGCAGAGACGTTAACCGGGGCTTGCACGCGCGTGAGCCTGCAGGGGACCTGGACGAGCTCCCGCAGGCTGCTTCGTTCAGGCGGCCCCTTCGATGCATGGATAAGTTGCTGGCATAGCGTCGCTTTCCAGGGGTGGATCGTATAGAGAATTTGTCTGTCAACCCAGAGCAGGTCCCGCAGTGTGATGGAACCTGGAGCACCTGATCCCGGACGGGGCCGATGTGATGACACCGTGCGCCCGAAGAGGGGCTGAGCAGAGCCCGCCGCAACATAAGTCACGCAGCACCCGAAGTTGCCATCCGGCCGCCTTCGGACCTCAGAGAACTCCGGTGGGAAATACTATGGAACTCACGACAGCCGAAGCGAGGGTTGTCGTGGTCTCCAGTGCATTGAAATTGGCAAGACCCAAGCACCATCGATCGGCGATCGCTTCCGCGGTGCCCGACCGAACGGAATCGGTGCCGAGACCGATCAGATGACGAAGGTCTCGGTGCGCATGACGGCCCACCCGAGGCGAAGCAAATGGATGCCTGTCGAGCGGAATGTGAGCGTTCACATGGTCGATGTCAACGCCAATTGATAGGCCCGCGGGCGTATCCCCGAGCCCGAGGGAGGGCAAGGCTGGCGGGGCTCCTCCGGCGCGCCGCGTCAACATGGGCGGACGCCGGACCGCGTTGATCGCCGGCCCGCCCGACGCGCTCGAAGCCGAGCAGCGCATCGACGGTTGGCGCTCGACGCTGCGAGCCCGCCGGCGCCTGGGATGTCGATGAGCATGAAGCTGATGAGTGCGGTGTTGATGAGCGTCGGCATTGGCTTTGCGGGCGCAGCATGGGCCGCGAGCGGGACCGCGGAGGTCCCCGGTTCTGTTGCCAAGGGGAAGAATTTTGGCTGCGGTGCAAAAGGACAGAAGGCCTGTCCGATGCAGGGCTGGATGAAGGCGGTGATGCAGTCGGCGACCACGAGAGGCGACGGCGCGAAGATCGCGTCGGCGCTGGAATACGTGGCGCCGAAGCCGTCGCCCGGGATGCGCAAGTGGGTCGCGATCTCGAAGGATGGCGCGGAAAAGGCCAAGAAGGGCGATATCGACGGCAGCTCCGTTCGAGCGGGTCCGCCAAACGGAGTGGTCATCGTGAGCTCCTGTGCCGTGGTGCACCGATTTCTGTTCATGGTCAGGCCGATGACGATGGCAGCCTTCGTGGGCAACCGTCGTGATGCCGTTCGCTTTCTTGAGCCCTAGGCACGCCGCTCCATTTCTGGTTGACACCGACAATGTGAACGCTCACAATCCCTTGTCGGGGTGTCGTTCTGCTTTGCCCTGGACAGGCCGTCGTGCGCGCCGGCCCTTCGTCCCCGGGATCGGGATCGATCTCGGCACCGGGTACGTTCGTTCGGTCGTCGAGCACGCGTGCAGCGGCGCGTTCGCGGGCGCATCGCTCGCGCCATGCCGCGCTCTGAGCGCGAGGCCTCACCTGCGATCCGCACACGCACCGGTTCACTCAGCTTTCAGCCGTACACAACCAACATCGTCGAGGCTGCCGTGCGTTCATATATAGCGGCAAATCGTCGCTCTCGCTGGATTGAGCCTGGTGAGATGCGGCTCGTCGGATCCAGAGCCGCAGACGCTCCCCGAGACGCTGCTCTGGCTGTGGCGCGGTTACCCGCGCTGAACGCCGGGGGCGACATCGATTTTGATCACGAACGCCGCCATTGTAACAATAAACGGAGACGGAACTACAAGGATCTCGATATTCGGATCGCGCTTGGATTCCCTGGCCTCACCCAGCTTCCCTCCAACATCTCATCCTAGCAAGAGCGTTCCATGCCAATCGCAGAACGAATCGGTGTACTAGGTTCACTCATGAGCCGCTCGTCTCGCCTCGCGGCGCCGCTCGCGGTCGTCGTGGCCAGCGGGTGCACGGGCGTCTTGGGACCCGAGGGCGACGCGGCGCCGGCGGCCGAGACGGTGCCGGCGGCCGAGTGTGGCGCCGCCCCTGCGCTGGCCAAACCGCGCATCTGGCGGTTGACCAACACCCAGCTTGCCAACACCTTGCGCGACGAGTTCGACATCCAGCCGGCAGCGCTTGCGAACTTGCCGAACGAGGCCAGGCTCGACGGCTTCGCCAACCAGGCCTCAGACCTGCGAATCGCGCCGCTCCTCGCGGACGTATATTTCGCCGTCGGCGAGGAGCTCGGGGCGCACGCGCTGCAGAACCCCGACAAGTTTGGGATCGCTTGCGACGTCGCCAGCTTGGCGCCTGGCCCTTGCCTGGACGGTTTCGTCACCAAAACGGGGCAAAAGCTCTGGCGCCGCCCGCTCTCGGCGACTGAAGTCACCTCCTTCAGCGCGCTCTTCGCCAAGACCGCCGCGCAGGGCGAAGGTCCTGCCGGAGGTGTCAAGAGCGTCGTGCAGGCGCTGTTCATGTCGCCGAACAGCCTGCACCGCACGGAGCTCGGCACGGTGAAGGATTCACGAGCGGTGACACCGTTGACGGACCACGAGATCGCTTCGGCGCTCTCGTACCTGCTTTGGGACAGCGCGCCGGATGCTGAGCTCACCGCGCTCGCAGATCAGGGGGAGCTGCGCGACCGTACAGTGCTCTTGGCCCAGGCCAAGCGCCTGTTCGAGGCGCGCGATAAGGCGGCGCCGGCCATGAACCACTTCTTCGAGCAGTGGCTGGAGCTCGAGAATCTCTCGAATTCGGTGAAAGAGGCCAGCATCTTTCCGATGGCAACGCCCGAGCTCACCGCCGATTTGAAAGAAGAGCTGCGCCTGTTCACGAACAGCGTACTCTTCGACGCGGGAGCGGATCGTCGCTTCGACTCGCTGTTCACGAGCACGTACGCGTTCGTGAACGAGCGCACCGCTCCGCTCTACGGTTTGAGCGGGGTGACCGGCAACGCCATGGTGCGTCGCGAGCTCAATCCGACGGAACGCCGAGGCATCTTCACCTCGCTACCGTTTCTCTGGGGCCACGCGCACAGCGAAGATACGAACCTCGTCGGGCGCGGCGCCTACGTCCGCGCAGAGGTCCTATGCCACCGCGTGCCGCTGCCGCCCGGCGGTGTTCCAAATGCTGGCCAATTTGCCGAGCCGGGCGCCACGGGTCGGCAAAGACTCGGCATTCATGCGAGTCCGGGCTGCGCCGTCTGTCACAACCTGTTCGACGGCATCGGGTTTGCGCTCGAAAGCTACGATGCTATCGGTCGCTACAGAACGATGGATCAGGGGCAGGTGATCGATGCGAGCGGCAGTCTGCCGCTGCCGAGCGAGGAGAATGCGCTTCCCGGAATCGTGTTCTCCAACTTCGTGGAGATGGTGGACGAGTTGGCGCAAAAGCCGGATGTCTACGGCTGCTTCGCCCAGCAGTTCGCCGCCTACGCTTCAGGATACGACTTGCCGGAGCTCGACGCCTGTGAGAAGGAGCGCCTCGCGGACGACTTTGCACGCTCACAGCACGCGATCGATCAGCTGGTGCTGAGCGTGATCGCATCGCCGAGCTTCATCGACCGGAGGAACTAGGAGTTCGCCATGCGCAACGTGAAATTTTCCCGGCGTGCGATGCTTCGTGGCCTCGGCTACGGAACGATCTTTTGTTCTGGGCTGGCCGACAACCTCTACGCCCAAACCGTTCCGCGAATCACGCGCGTCGCCATGTTCGGTTACGCGAATGGCTCTCAGTATCAATCGGAGCCAACCGGGGGCGAAAGAAACTTCGTGCTCAAGCCGCACATGGCGCCGCTCGAAGCCGTGCGCGACGACATCCTGGTGTTCAAGAACCTGACGCTCGCACGCGACCCCGGTAACGCGCACCGCTCGGCGTCGTATTCGGTGTTCGGCCTCGGCGCGCCGACCAGCATCGATCAGGAATTCGCCAAGTTCCTCAAGGACACGACCCCGCTGGCATCGCTGGAGATCGCGGTCGGTCAGACGTCCGGCGACGGCGGCGTCATCCCCGGACTGTCTCAGGTCGATGGCAGGTTCATCCCCAGCGTGAGAAACCCGCTGGCTGCGTATCAGCGCATCGCCGACCGCATCAGCGGGGGCGGCATGTCCATGAGCACGCCGAGCGCTGCCGAGCAGGCACTGCTCCGCCGTCAGAGCGTGCTCGACTTCATCAAGGACGATGTCCGGTCCTTTCGCGGGCGGCTCGGGCCGGAGGAAGCCATCAAGATGGACTTCTACCTCGAGTCGCTGCGCACGCTCGAACGCGGTGTAGGCGGCAGCATCCCCAGAGAGAGCTCGTGCAAGGAGATCGAGTCGCCGCTGCTCAGCAAGGACACCATGATGAACGACATGCCGGAGCACAGCCGGCTGTATCTCGACATCATGGCGATGGCTTTCGCCTGCAACATCACTCGCGTGGCGACCATGATGTGGGGCGGCGGTGAAAACAACGAAGCCGTCAAATTCGGTGACATCGATATCTCAGCCTGGCACTCCGTCTCACACGGCGATCCGGACGGCGCTCCGGGACAACAAATCACTCGGCTCCAGGCCTATTTTGCGGGAGAGTTCCGCTATTTCGTCGAAAAGCTGAAAGGCATTTCCGACGGCGAGTTCTCGCTGCTCGACAACACCGCAGCGGTTCTTTGCACCCAGAACGGCAGCAGCCAGTTGGGCTCCGCCCAGAACTTCGCCGAGACCGACCACCCGCCCCAACACGCACCTTTCGTGGTTGCCGGCAGCTGTGGAGGTGCTTGGACGACCGGGCGCCTGCTCGACGCCGGCGGGCGCAATCACAACGACGTTTATGTCAGCATTGCTCGGGCGATCGGCATGGACGTGACGTCTGTCGGCCGCGCTAACTGGTGTCGAGGTCCGCTCATCGCATAGCTGGCGGCCGATCGCGGCGCGGCAACGGCAGTGCCGTGCCGCTTCGCGGGTTCCCAATCCCTTGACCGAGCCCCGCAGGCTGTGGACTGAGGGCGGCCCCCTTCCCTCTGTGCCAACATCCAACCTCACGACCGACGACGAGCGCTGATGGACATCATCGAAGCGCTCGATGACATGCACGTCCCCATCGCGCAGGCGTGTGAGCCGCGGAACATGGTTTAGCACATCACCCCACCGATCGAGTGCGAGTCCCTGCCGGGAGGCGTGCAGGGACGCCTCTTCCGCCAAAAGACGCCGTCACCCTGCTGCGACTCGTCACGCGTCCACGCCATCGTGATTCTCCGGGCCCGACGGAGCGGGAAGCGGCCAACCCAAGGAGGAGCACATGCTTTCTCTCGCACGCGACCTGAGCCTTGCGGCGCGGCGGTCATGAGCGCGGTCAGCCGCGAGCTGGTCTTGGCGCCCCGCGCGGATCAGCCGTTCGGTCCCGAGCTGTTCGAGCTGCGCAGCGCGCCCATACCGCGTCCGCGCCAGGGGGAGGTGCTGGTCCGGAATCCGATCATGTCCTGTGATCACACGCAGGTCGCCTGGCTGTTCGGCGGATGCTCGTGCGCGCCTCGTATTGCTGCCGGTCAGGTCATGAGGGCGTGGTGTGCGGGCCATGTGGTGGAGTCACGCCACCCTCGCTTTCGGCCAGGCGATCGCGTGTGGGGGACCCTTGGATGGCAGGATTACGCGCTCTCTGATGGAGAGGGCATCCTGCCTCTTCGCAAGGTGCCGGACGACATCCCGCTCGGCTGTCGGCTGGGTGTGGCCGGCATCAACGGAGTGACCGCTCACCTCGGCCTGGTCGAGACGGCTGCGATGCGCGAAAATGACGCCGTGGTGGTCTCGACCGCCGCGGGCGCGACAGGCTCGGCCGCGGTCCAGATCGCGAGGATTCTCGGGGCGCATGTGGTGGCCATCGCAGGAGGGCCCGAGAAGTGCCGCTGGCTGGAAGAGGAGCTCCGCGTCGCGGACACCATCGATTACAGGAACGAAGACGTCGCCGCTCGCCTGCCTGCTGCGACTCTTCGAGGGCAAGAACATCGGCAAGCAGCTGGTGCGGCTCGAAGGCGCGGAGAAGCTCGACGCTGTGCAACTCGCGCCGCCGCCCGCTGCAGTGGAGGCTTGACCCGTCGCGACAGCGGGACGGGAAATGATCACACGCGTGGAGGAGGACGTGCGGTGAGATCCGTAGTCACAGCCCGCCGTCAGAGCAGCTGGTTTCTCCCCGCGCTGCGCGCCCCCGTCGGCGTGGGGCGCGGAGAGAATCTCGGTCACGCTCGGCCGAGCCGCGTTGTGCGGACATGGCCCTCACCGGATCCTCTCTGCGATCGTAGACGGTCGAGTTGTTCCCACGGCACGCCGATGCGCCCCCGTAGCGCGCTCGGCGCCGCCCGGACCACGCTCTTTCGACCCAGGACCGAGCCATCACGACGCTCGCGGTTCCACCCTTTCGGTTTGCTGCGCTACACTTCCTCGCGCTGCGATCCGGCTTCTTTTACCTACGCGCCCATCGCGCTCTACCGGCGCCCTGACGATCCGGGCTTCTCGGTGCGCGTGGGGTTCCGCGATCCGGCGAAGCTCCGTGGCTTCCTGGCCCTCATCGAGGACGCTGCCGGGCTGGCCCCGTGGCGAGGCGCGGTCTAGGACACGTCCCGGCGCGAGCGTGACACGTCCCGCGCGAGCGTGACATGTCACGGCGCCGTGACATGTCACGGTGTGACATGTCACGGCGCCGAGCGTGACATGTCACGGCGCGACATGTCACGACGGGACGGTCGCATTTGGGCTGGATTTGCAGCGCGACCGGCGCGGCGCCTGCCTTGATGGGGCGGCATGACGGTTGCTTGAACCCTGGTCGCCGGAAGAATACGACGGCACGGCAGGGGGATGGAGCAGTCCCTGTCGCGACATCCATCGAACAACGGGCGTCCACTACTGGTCAGCGGCGCGCGCAGGTCTCGACAGCCAAGCTGCGCCGTTGCCCTTGACGCCCGGGATTCAACCCACCGATCGCGGTCGTGGAAAGAGAGCCGACGATGAGAGAATGTGTTCGGAGATTGAGAATGGTTCCAGGGGCGATCATCCTTCTTGCTCTGGGGGCTACCGCCTGTGGTATCGAGGCGCCGCTGACGGACTCCGTGGGTACACCGCTGGGGGAGAAGTCGGCGGCCATCGTCCTGGAGAACCTGGATAACGATACGTCCATGAATCTGGTCGCGAGGGTCGAGGTGCAGCCCGATGAGCTGCTCGAGTTCTACGAACCGGCGCCTGGGCTGATCGTCGTGTCCAGGGCCGGAGCCCCGGAAGGAGGAATTTCGCCCCTCCCGCGGGCCGCGACGGGCTCCGGGATCCGTGAGCTCTGGGCCCGCGCGACGAATGGGCTGCCTCCCACCGTCGAGCTGGAGGGAGCGTTGGAGCGCGCCGAACAGCACCGCGTCGCGCGTCGGGTTGACGTCGATTCCGATGCAGGTTCGACGCGCTCTGCTCGTGAAGTCCACGCGCAGCCGCTGTATGCGTCGGCCACGGAGCGGCCCGCCATATCCGCGCTTTCGGGGGGGTGGTGCGACACCGTTTACCTGGCAGGCGATCATGGCAATTGCACGATCGACGCGTCTGAAAATTACGCATGGTCCGGACCGATCAGCCCGGACTACGTGGTGTGCCTCCCCGATAGAGAAGACGGCGCGAGCTACAGCCGCTCCGATGTCAATTACGGATACGCCAGCGTCTGCGCAGCCGAGGGCACACCGTTCTTGTTCAACGTCTCCAGCGATGAGGTCGGAGGCGCAATCTGGAGCGTGGCCTTGAACACCTGGCGCGAATTTTATCTCTACGACGATGGCTGCACTTCGGATCCATTCGACGATTGCGCGTCGATGAACGTGTCGGTCACACAGGCATCGGGCGACAGGTTCCACTTCCATTTCCTGGTGCGGGAAGATTGAAGCTTCGACGCGCGCCGCCACGTCCCGGGCGTGCAGCGCGTGTCCCCCAGGGGCGGCAGAGGGCGGGCGAGCCGCGCAATCGGGGCATATCTCGGCCGGAGGCTCGACGCCACGGAAGAAGGAGAGCGAACGCTTCGATGTGACATGCATTGATGGATGGGTAGCCGATCTAGATTCGCGATGACTGTTGCCGTCGACTCGACGAACAATGATATCAACCATTGCGCGCCCTGGGTCTCGCCTGGGGAACGCGACCATGGAAAGCGAGCTATGATGATCAGATTTTTGCAGACAGCGCTGCTCGTTCCAGGAGCAGTAGTTCTTCTTGCGCTTGGGGCAAGCGCCTGTGATGGCGACGCGCTGGTGACGGACTCAGTGGGTACGCCGCTCGGAGAGAAGTCGGAAGCCATCGTCCTGGCGAACCTGGAAGCCGAGGCATCTTTGAATCTGGTCGCGAGGGTCGAGGTGCAGCCCAATGAGCTGCTCGAGATCTACGAGCCGGCGCCCGGGCTGTTCCTCGTGTCCAGCGCCGGGGCCCCGGAGGGACCCTCGCCTATCGCGAAGGACGCGATGGTCACCGGGATCCGTGAGCTCTGGAGCAGGGCAACGAATGGACAGCCCATCAGCGCCGAGCTTGAGGCGGCTCTGGAGCGCTCCGAACGGCGCCTCGTCGCGCGTGGCGGTACATACACCTTCGCCGACGCAGCGCCGACGAGCCCTGAGCGCGAGATCAAGCCCCATCAGCTCGCTGCACCGGCGATGGGGCAGCCCGCCCCAGCTTCACTCTCCTCGGGGTGGTGCGATACTGACTACCTGGCGAGCGATCACGGCAACTGCTTGTTCGACGTGTCGGAAAATGCCGTTTGGACATGGCCGAGTGATCCGGATTTCGAGATATGCGTCGACGATCATCGGGATGGTGCCTGGGGCCACCACAGCGACGCTTTCTATGGATACTCCAGCGTGTGCGCTGCCGAAGGCTCGCAGGTCCAGTTCACCGTCAGCAGCGACGAGTTCTCAGGCGGAGCCTGGTCCGTGCCTCTGAATACCTTCCGCTGGTATTATCTGTTCGATCCCAGCTGCAACTCGAACCCGTTCGACGATTGCCCATCGCTGCATGCTGAGGTCACGCAGGCGTCGAACGATAGGTTTCACTTCCGTTTCCTGATAAAAGAGCTGTAGGTTTCACTGGCCCTGGTGCGCAGCTCGGGCCCGCAAAGAAACGAACGGCAAGATCGAGCGGTGGCGCAAGACGTTGAAGCGCGATGCGATCCGCGTCACGCCACCCTCGTCGCTCGATGAGGCACGTGGTGTCGTGGCGTGACCGCACGCAGCCCTCCGGAGCTCGGAGCCACCAAAGGCGGCATCCGTCCGCCCATCGCCCGTGCGTGCGCGACGCCGCCGCGCCCAGCGGCGGATCCTGGGTCCACCTGACCTATGTCGAGGTGCGGCTGTAGTACTAGCGCGCCTTGGTCGACGTCGCGCCGGCGCGCTCTCGCAGCTTGCCACGCGCGCGCATGTGCGCGAGCCACCGCGCGCGGAGGGCGCTCGGCTTCTCGGCGTAGCGCTCGTCGAGGAACCTGGCGCCTGTCACGCGGTCCGTGCGGAAGTGGCGGAAGTCCTGGCGGAGCTCGCACCACGCCGCGAGGAGCCGCGTCGACTCGAGATAGCCCACGATCACGGGCCACACGACGCGCTCGCTCTCGCTCCCCGTCTCATCGCGGTAGCGAAGCGCGATCTTCGTGCCGGCGCGGATCGACGCCCGCACCTCGGCCAGGTCGAGCGTGTCGGGCGCCTGGACCCCCCCGACCGGCGCGCCCGTCGCCGGCTCGAACACGAAGGGCCGCAGCCGCTCGGGGACCGCCGCGGCGATCTTCGCGATGAGGTCCTTCGCCGCCCGCTGCAGGGCGACGTCCCCGCGCTGGGCGACCCACTGCGCGCCGAGGACCGCGACCTCGATCTCGTCGGGCGTCAGCATCAGCGGCGGCATGTCGAAGCCGCGATCGAGCACGTACCCCGTGCCGGCCTCACCGCGGATCGGGACGCGCTGGGCCAGGAGGTCCGCGACGTCGCGGTACACGGTGCGCTTCGACGTCTCGAGCTCCTCGGCGAGCGCCGCCGCCGTGATCGGCGCCCGCTGCCGGCGCAGGATCTGCAGGATCTGGAACAGGCGATCGGCGCGTCGCACGGGGATGCTGACACCAGGTTGTCAGCAGGGCGGGGCTACATCAAGCGCTGTCAACGGCGCACCCACAACCGCTCGGAGATTGCCCATGATCACGCTCCACAGCTTCGGCCCCATGTTCGGCTTGCCGGAGGCCAGCCCCTACGTCACCAAGACCGAGGTCCAGCTCAAGCTGCTGGGCCTGCCCTACACGAAGGAGCGCGCGCGGCCCGATCAGTCGCCGAAGGGGCAGCTCCCCTTCATCGACGAGGGGGGCGCGCGCATCGCCGACTCGCACTTCATCCGCGAGCACCTCGAGAAGAAGCACGGCAAGGATCTCGACGCCGGCCTCGACGCCCGGCAGCGCGCCGAGGCGTGGGCCATCGAGCGCATGATCGAGAACCAGCTCGCCGCGGCCTCGGGCTGCGCGCGCTGGCTCATCCCGGAGAACTTCGCGAAGGGCCCGGCGCAGTTCGTCAACGGTGCGCCGGAGGAGGTGCGACCGAAGCTGCGCGAGGAGCTCCTCGCGCGCGTCCGCGAGAACTTCCGCGCGATGGGCATCGGGCGGCACTCGGACGAGGAGATCGTCGAGCTCGGCGCGCGCTCGCTCGCCGCGCTCTCCGCGCTGCTCGGGGACAAGCCGTACCTCTTCGGAGCGCGCCCGGCGGGCGTCGACGCGACGGCGTTCGCGGTGCTGGCGGGCCTCCTCACGCCGTTCTTCGACTCGCCGCTGCGGCGCAGGGCCGAGGGGTTCGCGAACCTCACCGCGTACACCGCGCGGCTCATGAAGGAGTTTTACCCGGATCACCCGTGGGAGGCGGCGCGGCCGGGCGCCTGAGCGGCGCAGCGCCGCCGCGCCGTCGTGGGACGCGCGGCGGCGCTGCGGCCGATCGCGGCCTGGTTGGCGCTACTCCTCGGGGGTGGGCGCCGGCTCGGGCGCCGGCTCGGGCGCCGGCGCGGGCTCCGCGACGCCGCCGTCGACGCCGGCGCACGCGTATCCGACCGAGTCCGGGGTGGGCAGGGGCAGCGACGCCACCGGCGTCGCGAGGTCGTCGAGCGCGTTCACGAGCACGCCGCCCTGGGAGTACGAGTAGACGTAGTCCTCGATGAACAGGCCGCGCTGCACGGCGGCCCCGCCGTAGGTGCACCCCGACGGCACGCTGCTGAAGAAGCCGCTGTGGTCGACCGCGCCGAGCCGGCTGAACCCGTCCTCGACATCGACGTTGAACAGCTCCAGCGTGCTCGACATCGCGCCGGTCTGCCCGTCGAAGCTCACGAGCGGGAAGGCGAGCACGCCGAGCTCGCCGTAGTACGTGAACGCCTTGTGGTTGTACTCGGCCTCGGAGTGCATGTACTCCGCCCCGTCGAGCGCCTCCTTGTGCAGGAGCGCGGGCGCCGACGCGTTCGTGACGTCGAAGATCTGGAGAGCAAGGCCGGTCACCGTGCCGTCCTCCTCGCCGTCCCTGCCGATCGTCAGGAGGTGCCCGTCGTCGAGCGGGTGCATGTACTCGCTGAAGCCGGGGATCTTGAGCTCACCCGCGACGGAGGGGGACGCCGGGTCCGCGAGATCGATCACGAACAGCGGATCGACCCGGCGGAACGTCACGACATAGCCGCGATCCCCGACGAACCGGGTGGACTGGATGGTCTCGCCGGGGGCAAGGTCGGTGACGGCGCCGATCTTCTCGAGATCGGTCCCTTGCGCCTCGAGGACGAACACGTTGTTGCTGGTCGTCCACCTGGGCTCCGCCTGCACTTGCGAGGTCGTCGAGACGCGGAGCTTGCCGTTGTGCTCATCGAGCGAGAACTGGTTGATGATGTGGCCGGGCACCGAGCCTGACGCCACGTACCCGGGCTGGCTCGGGTCGGAGATCAGGTCGAACTTGTGCAGATGGGTGAGGTTCGTGCCGACGAACATCTCGCCCGGCGCCGCCTGCTCCTGCCAGGAGCGCGCGGCGACGTAGAGCGCATCGTGGCTCGCGTACACGGTGTCGGTCGCGCCGACGATCGAGGTCGACTCCGGCGCCGCGGCGAGGTCGGCGAGGTCGAGCGACTCGATCTGCGTCAGGCCGTACGACGTCGTGCCGGCGTCCGGAACATAGAAGTCCGAGCAGCTCGCGTCGAGCAGCGTGACCGCCTCTCCCTGCTTCTCGAAGCGGTACGGCAGCCACGTCGAGAGCGGGGCGTCCTCGATGATCGCCGCGTTCTCGGTGCGGAGCTGCTCGAACGCCGCGGTCCACGCCTCGGCGGTCTCGGGGTACTCGGTCAGGCCTGACGGCCAGTAGCGGAGCGCGGGGCCGTGGGCGCCGCCGGTCAGCACCGTGCGCACGTTCGGGCCGGTGCGCCGCGCCGAGCTGTAGCCTCCCTCGAAGTACACCTCCTTGACCACGCTGGGGGCGCCGCCGGCGAGGCTCAGGACGGTGATCTTCGTGAGCGGCGCCCAGACGCCGCCCGAGCCGGGCACGTCGATGCCCGGCTCGTCGGGCGGCGGCTCATCGGCCCCGTCGCCGTCTGGAGGCGGGGGCGCCGGCGCTTCGCCGCCGGACGGCGCCTCGGCGTCGGGGGGCGTGTCGTCCTCCGACGGCGTATCACCGCCGGACGGTGGCTCGGTGTTGTCCGGCGGCAGCGGCTTCGCGTCTCCACCGTCGTCGGGGGTCCCCGGCGCGCCGCTCGGCGCGCTGGGGGCTCCAGGCGTCGGCGCGACGCCGCCGCCGCCGATCATGGTGTCGATGAGCAGGTAGTCGTAGTACCCCGGCCGCGGCGTGACGCCTGCCTGCTCGTAGATCGCGGCCCCGTTGACCGACGAATAGACGACGACCTTGTCGTCTGCCACGAACATCTCGAGGGGCGAGCCCTCGATCGCGAGCGAGCTGCCCACCGCGAGCGACGACGCCGGCCACGCCGTCAGGGTGTAGAAGCTCTGGCCGTGGAGCACGTAGATGTTGTTGCCGTCGGTCTTGATGATATCCGCCTCATCGACGCCGGCGACCTGGGTGTTCGTCTCGGAGTGGGCAGGGTCGGCGCCGCTGCCGCTGTCCTCCCCTGAGGTCTCCTGGCTGGTTCCCCCGTCGTCTGCTGTGGGCGGCACCGGGGCGGGCGTGTCCGTGGGATCCTCGGCCCCTCCGGGGACGCCGACGCTGCCGTTGTCGACGCCGCCAACGGCGGCGCCGCGGGGGTAGCCGTACGCCGAGTAGCTCGCGATCGTGGCGTCGATCTGGGCGTTCATCTTGGCGAGCGCGTCCTGCTTCAGCAGCGCTTCGAGGTCGTCGCAGGACTGAGCCCGGTGGAGCGCCGCCCGCTGAGAGTCGACAGGCTCGCCGGGCGTTGATGCCGTCTCGCATCCGACGGCGAGGAGGCCTGTTGCCAGGAGGAGCCAGAGGGAGGAATGGGTGCGGTGGGTTCGCATGGTGTCTGCTGCGTTCGCAAGGCCCGCGCCAGCCGCCCGCTCGCTCGATTCACCGCGCTTCGCTCGCGCGCCGCGCCTGTCGCGCCGCGGAGAGCACGACATGCAAGCACTGGCCGCAGGCCGCTTGGCACACGTGTGCCAGACGGATGGCAGGACTGTTGGTTTCCGTCAGCGCGGGATGGCGCGGACCTTCATGAGACCTGGACAGCACACCTTGTGGGGTGAGCTCTCTGAGACGTCCCTCGGGTTTTCCAAGAAAATTGAACAGGGAGGCGGGGAGACGGGGAGAAAAATTTCAATGTTCTCCCTGTCTCCCCGCCTCCCTGTTCAATTCCTCGCTAAAAATGCCAATAAAATGAGGGATTTGTCAGGTGAGCTCTTCGGGGTCGCCTGCGGGTTGTCCCAGCGTGTGAGTCTCCCGCTGGATCAGAGGGGGACGGGCGCCGGAGGGATCTTGAACACGTCCCACGCGGGCGTGTGGTTGCTCGTGCCTGGATCCTGGTTCCAGAGGTAGATGGCCGGATACGTGTGTACCGTCGTGCCCTCCACGACCACGCCGGTCACGTAGAGCTGCGAAGCCTTCTTGCTCGGGGTCTTCTGGAGCGTGTAGCCGTCGCGCGACGACGAGAAGATGACCCAGTAATAGATCTTGCCGTCGACGGTCGTGGCCTCGGGCGACCATTGAGGCCAGCTGTTGTGGATTCCAGGGCTCGTGACCCCGAGGCAAGCGGGTGGGTCGTTGGCCGCGAGCCGCGTCGGCGTGCCGCCGGCCGCGGGGACGACGTGAATATCGGAGTTGGGGTTATAGTACATCTCCCCCGGACCAGGCGCCCTGTTGAACGCGATCAGCCGGTCGTCGGGGGCGAATGCCGGGTAGTACTCGTTGAAATTCGCCTCTGCGGCCCCGGGCAGGGGCGTGGCCGCGCCGCCCTGCCTGTTGTTGTAAGGCACGGTGTAGAGATCGCCGGCGCCTGCGGCGAGGCGCCCGTCCTTGCCGGTGTCGGTCGACACGTAGACGATGGTCTGGCCGTTGTTGCTCCAGTCCGGCATCATCGCCCCGCGCGGGTCGCCCTCGCGCTCGATGAAGCCGAAGGCGGTCCCTTCCGCGGCCGCCATCTCGGTCTTGGCCATCGTGGCGTTGGTCCCCTCGGCGTAGGTCGGCGCGGGCGATTCGAGGTCGAACCATGCGAGGCGCGCGTTCGGCATGCTGGTGTGCGACTGGCCATCCCAGACGGTGCCCTTGTCCCGGCCATAGGAGGTGATGAAGATCCGGTCTCCGGGGGAGAAATGCGCGGGCGACATCTTGGGTGGCCCGAGCCAGGCCTGGTTCATGGCCTCCGAGCCGCCGGGCGTCACATAGGCGGGGACCGCTCCCACCGAGTCTTCCTTCACGGACGCGATGGCGAGATCCCACGGCCAGTGGTCCATGAACATGACGGCCTCGCCGTCGGGCGTCGACGAATGGCACCCGATGCACCGCGCCTTGCCGTCGCCCCTCACGTTGCCGTTCTCGTCGCGCCGGCCGCCCTGCTGCACCTGGTCGACCTTCAGCGCGTCGACGACGCCCTCCTCGCCCACGCCGAAGCCTGCCAGCCAGGCGTCCGCGGGCCCTTCGCCGATCGCCGCCCAGTACACCATGCTGCCGCCCGCCGGCGCCGGCGCGATGGTGATCGGCCCGGAGGAGCCCACGAGCGGCGCGCCCGGCGCGCTCGTCGACACGGAGCGGATCGTGATGGTGATCGGCTCGCCGCGGACGTGCGCGGCCAGCTTCTCCCACATGTCCTTGGGCATCTTCCATTCTCGGTTCGTCGTGTAGACGACCAGGTCGTTCTTCTCCCGGTCGGCGTGCACGCGGATCTCGAACAGGTCCTGTCCCTGCGGCGCGATCCAGCGGAACCTGGGCCGCAGCCAGTTGTTCGGGTAGAGCGCCCCGATCTCCGGCTCGGCGAGGCACGGGCCGCCTGTCCCGCCGCTGCCCGGGGCGCCGAAGAGCTCGGCCGCGTTCGCCGGCGGCGGCGTCCCGCTGTCGTCGAGCACCGGGGCCGCGGGAAAGTCCTCGCACACCTCGCAGGGAGGCGGCTCCACGGGGCCGCCGCTGCCCACGTCGAAGATGTTCCCCGTTCCGCCGCCGATGTCGTCCGGGATGCCGCCCGAGCCGCCGGTTCCCTGGACCTGCTGCGGGGGCCGATCCGCGCCTGCCGAGCAGGCGATCGCGCAGGCAGAGCCGATCACCAGAGTCCCAATCCGTTGATGCAAGGTTCTCATCCAGGTTCCTCCGTGCGCGCGCTCGGGGCTCGGCGCTCCCGGACCAGCACACCGTGAGGTGCAGCCGTGATCTCGAGGCCGCGGCCGGCGTTGATCCCGGACGCTTGCGCGACGCGCCCGAACCCGGGCTGACGCGATGGCTACGTGGTCACGGTGCTGCTGGTTCGTCGCGCCGGGCCTCAGCGTGTACCAGCAGCGGATCGCGAGATCGCTCAGCGCGAGGCTGCCGCCGTTGCCGCCGTTGACGATGATGTGAAGAAAGATTCGAGCAGGTAGGAGGACATGGCCCCATGTCCCTGTCAAGCGTCCGGCAGGGGCACGTCGCGTGGCTTTGTTGCCGCGGTTGCGTCGGTTGCGTCGGTTGTGTCCGTTGTCTCTGCTGCCCCGCGGGGCTTGCCGGGGTGCTAGTTTCCTCGCGTGGCATCGCCGAATCGCATCGGGTTCCCCCTTACCCCTCGGCGTTCTCCCCGCGCGCTCGTGCTCCGCGATCTGTCGCCGGAGGAGGCCGGCGCCGCGATCGACTGGTCCGGCTGGGTTCTGCCCGATGACGCGGAGCGCCCTGACAAGGCCGAGCGGTCCGAGGTCGTCCGCCTGCTGCTGTCGGTGATCGCGCAGCTCGCGCGCGAGCGTGGCTGGGCCGACTTGTACGCTGGTACCGGGCACCTCTTCGCGTGGGTGCGGAGCGAGCCGTTCGTGCGCGTCCTGCCGGACCTCTACGTCCTCGATCATCGCCCGTTGCCGCCCATCCCGCGGCAGTGGCAGACCTGGCTGCCGGGCCATCGTCCGCCGCGGTTCGCGCTGGAGGTGGTCGCGGGCGACTGGCGCCGTGCTTACGACGACGCGCCGGCGAAGTACTGGCAGCTCGGCTGTCCCGAGCTCCTGCTCTTCGATCCCGAGGCGGCTGCCGCCCTCGCGCCGCTCGCGGAGGAGCGGGTGCCTCTCCAGCTGTACCGGCGGGACGCGGACGGCACCTACCTGCGGGTCCACGGAAGCGGCGATCCCGTCTGGATCGAGGCGCTCGACGCGCACCTCGTCGTGTTGAAGGACGGCCCGCACCCGACGTTGCGCGTCGCGCGGAGCTCCCGCGCGACGGATCTCGTGCCGGCCGAGGAGGAGGCCCTCCGCGCCGAGGGCGAGGCGCGCGCCCTGGAGCAGCGCGCCCGCGTCGCGGAGCAGCGCGCCCGCGCCGCCGCCGAGGCGCGGGTCCGCGAGCTCGAGGCGCGGGTGCGCGACCTGGAGGCCCGCGTGACCCGGAGGTGAGCGCGGTGCGCCGGTGGATGGGTGCGCGCCGCCGAGCGGGTCGTCGTGACGTCAGGGCGTGCAAGCGCATCCGCAGACGGACATCTGGCCCGAGACGCTCGTGCTCCACTGCCCATTCCAGGCGCGGCTCGTGCCGCAGGCGGCCGGGCACTTGCTCGGGGCGTCGGCGTTGCTCCAGATGGGCCCGGCCTCGAGCGACACCGTGGCCGGCGGGGTGAATGCGCACTCGCAGACGGACATCTGGCCCGGGACGGTCGTCCACCATTGCCCGTTCCACTTCGTCGCGCTGCTGTACGCGGCGCAGGTGTTCGGACACTGCGTCTGAGCGTGGGTGTTGCTCCAGATGGGGCCGGCCTGCACGACGGCGGCAGGGCGCGGGCTGCATTCGCAGACCGACATCGCGCCCGGAACGGTGGTCCACCACTGCCCGTTCCAGTTCATGTTCTGGGGGTTGCAGACGTTCGGGCATTTGGTCTGGGCATCGCTGGTATTCCAGATGGGCCCGGCCTCCAGCGCGAGGTTCTTGGCGACGCACGCAGGGCCGAGCGCCTGCGACGCCTCCTCGACGGTCTCCTCGTCCGCAAACGCCTGCTCGGAGTCGCCTTCCTCCATCGGTACGCTGCAACCCGCGATGAGCATGATGCCGAGCGCGCTGGAGGTGAAGAGTCCGGAGAGGATGTGTTTCGTGTTCATGGTCGGCTCCTGGAGTGGTCGGTCCGGTGGATGTCTCGGGTCGCGATGTTCGCCGCCCGTCAGCTTCTGGTTTCGGTTGTTTGCAGCGTGCGTGCCACCAGGGCGCGCTCTCCTCGGAAGCGCCAGGCCCTCTATGTCAGCGGGCAGAATGCGAGCGGCGCCCGCGCGTTCCGGGGGCGCGGCGCGCCCGCCGACGGCCGCCTCGGCAAGACCTTGCCCGCGAGAGATCGCCGTCGCGAGTTGCCCGGCAAGAGGTTGCCGGCAAGGATGGGCCGAACGTAATAGCGGTGTCCTTCCGGCGATCGCTGCCTTCGTCCAGATCGTCGCTCCGGCCGGCACGTGAGCCGGCCAGAGCCCTCGGCCCCTGGCCCACCGTGCATGACCGGGCGCGTCGGGCGCGTCGGTGAACGCTTGCGCGCAATGGACGTGGAAATGGAGACGGATCGACCGCCTGCGTCGACCTGGCGGCACCAACAGCAGCGGCGCGGCGGAGACTCATGAGCGGCGAGATCCGCGGTGGCTCTTGGACCTCCCGGAGGAGCCTGATATAGAGACCAGCGAGGCGGAGTGCATGCGGACAGGCAAGTCGGTGCAGGACGACGCGGCGAAGACCTGGACCTTGGCGGGGAGGTCGATCTCTGCCGTTCAGCAGACCGCGGCGCTGGGCATCGCCCTCGTCTGGCAATACGCCGGAAAGACGGAGAGACGTTTGCTCTCGCCCGACACGCCGCTTGTCGTGGGGCGCGCCGCGCCTGCCGCGCTCTGCATCGACGATCGTACCCTGTCGCGGGAGCACGCCCGCTTCCTCCTCACGCGCGGGCGGGTGTGGGTCGATGACCTGGGATCCAAGAACGGCACGTTCCTCGACGGCCGCCGCGTCTCCCGCGCCGGGATCGCGATAGGGGATGAAGTCGTGCTCGGCAGCGTCGCGCTGCGGGTGCAGGCGTTCGGCGCCGGGGGCGAGTCCCTCGATCTCGAGGGAGAGGAGAAGCTCCTGCGCCGCGTGGAGGACGAGCTCACGCGCGCCCGGCATTTTCGCCGCCCCTTCGCCCTGCTCCACGTGCGCATGAGCGCGGCGGTGACGGCGGAGGGCTGGATCAGCGCCGTGCGCGCCTGCCTTCAGCCCGTGCATCGCGTGGCGCTCTACGGCACCTGCGCTGCCCAGGTGCTGCTGCCCGAGGCCGGCGCCGAGGAGGTGAGCCGCACCGCGCAGGCCATCGCGGCCTCCTTCGTGGGCAGCGACGCCCGGCTCCTCGTCGGCCTCGCCCTCTACCCGGACGCCGGCAGCACCGCGGACGAGGTCTTCGCGGCCGCCCGCGAGGCGGCCCGCCACGCCTCGCCCGAGCGCCCGGTGGCGTGCGGCCCCGCCGCGACCTCGGTGCTCGCGCGCGAGGAGCCGGAGGAAGGGGGGATCATCGCCGGCCAGCAGATGCGCGAGGTGATCGAGACGGTGAGGCGCGTGGGCGCCTCGCGCATCCCGGTCATCCTTCACGGCGAGACGGGGACCGGCAAGGAGGTCGTCGCGCGGATGATCCACGAGGGCGGCCCGCGCAAGGGGCGGCGCGTGGTGCGCGTCAACTGCGGCGCGATCCCGAAGGACCTCGTGGAGAGCACCCTGTTCGGCCACGAGCGCGGGGCGTTCACCGGCGCGCTGCAGCAGCAGAAGGGCGTGTTCGAGGAGGCCGACGGCGGCACGGTGTTCCTGGACGAGATCGGCGAGCTGCCGCCGCCGGCCCAGGCCGCGCTGCTCCGCGTGCTCGAGTCGGGGTCGTTCAGCCGCGTCGGCTCGAGCCGCGAGATCGAGGTCGACGTGCGCGTCGTCGCGGCGACGCACCGGGATCTCGAGGCGATGGCCGCGTCGGGCGCGTTCCGGGCCGATCTGTACTATCGGCTCGGCGGCGTCGTGATCGACATCCCGCCGCTGCGCGCTCGAACGGACGAGATCGAGCCGCTCGCGCGGCATTTCTTGCGCGCGGCCAGCGCGGCCAACGGGCGACATGTCGAGGGCATCACCCCCGAGGCGCTCGCCCTGCTCTGCGCGTACGCGTGGCCTGGCAACGTGCGCGAGCTGCGCAACGTGATCGAGCGCGCGGTGGTGGTGACGCCCGGCGCGCTCGTCGGCCTCGAGGATCTGCCCCCGAGGGTGCGCGCGGCGGCGGCGCGCGGCGAGTCGGAGCGCCCCGCGGACCGGGGGACGGACGCGGAGCTCGGCCGCGCTCCGCCGGACGTGGCCGTGTTCTGCCCCACGCCGCCCGCCCCGAAGGAGGCGCCCCCCGAGGGCGGGCAGGTCCGGGGGAAGGTGCAGCAGTACGAGGCCAAGCTGCTCCAGGACATGCTCGAAACCGCGGGCTGGAACCGGACCGAGGCCGCGCGCCGGCTGGGGATCCCGGTGCGCACGCTGTCCTACCGCATGAAGGTCCTGGGGGTGAAGCGGCCGTCTCCTCGATGATGCGCGGCCGTCGTCGACGAGCGCCCGCGTCTCGAACCTGAGCAAGCGCGCTGGGAGCTCGCTACACTGCGCTGACCATGCTGAATCGCACGATCGCGCGGAAGTACGCGCTGAGACGAGAGATCGGACGCGGCGGGATGGGCGTCATCTGGGAGGCGTTCGATCAGGTGCTCCGGCGCCCCGTGGCGCTCAAGGTGATGACGCCCGAGCATGTCAGCTCGGACTCGGCGCGACGCCGATTCGAGCGAGAGGCGATGGCGATCGCGCGGCTCCAGAACGAGCACATCATCCAGATACACGACTACGGCATCGACGAAGATTGCCCGTACATCGTCATGGAGCTGCTCGAAGGGGAGGACCTCGAGGCCAGGCTCACCCGGGAGCGGCAGCTCTCGCCGTCGGCGACGCTCGCCCTGCTCCGGCAGATCGCCATTGGCCTGCAGGTGGCGAGCTCCGCGGGGATCATCCACCGCGATCTCAAGCCGGCGAACGTCTTCCTGGCGCGGAAGGAGCCAGGAGAGTGCGTGAAGCTCCTCGATTTCGGCGTGGTGTGGACGGTCTTCGAGTCGGACGAGGAACAGCAGGGCTCGTTCGGCAGGGTCGTCGGCACGCCGTCGTACATAAGCCCCGAGCAGGTGCGCGCCGTCGTGCCGGATCACCTGAGCGATCTCTGGTCGCTCGGCGTCATCACCTACAGGGCCCTCACGGGCCGGCTCCCCTTCGCGGCGAGCGGGATCGGGGAGCTGCTCATCAGCATCTGTACCGATCCGTTCCCGGCGCCGTCGAGCCTCGTGCCCGGCCTGCTGCCCGGCTTCGACCGCTTCTTCGAGCACGCGCTGGCGAAGGACCCGGCGCAGCGGTTCCAGTCCGCGGCCGATTTCGTGGCGGCGTTCGCGGCGGTGATCGATGCCAGCGGGGGCCCCGCCAAGATCCTCATCGCCGACGACGAGCCCGACGTGGCGCTCATGATGAAGCTGCTCTTCCGGCAGAAGATCCGCGACCGGGTCTACGAGTTCATCTTCGCTGACAACGGCGAGAACGCCCTCGACGAGCTCCGGCGCCACCCCGACATCGACGTCGTCGTCACCGATATCAACATGCCTGTGATGGATGGCCTCACGTTCCTCGGACGCGTCCCCGAGGTGAGCCCCTTTGCGAGGACGGTGATGATGTCCGCCTACGGCGACATGGGGAACATCCGGAGCGCGATGAACCAGGGCGCGTTCGATTTCCTGCTCAAGCCGATCCAGCGCGGCGATCTCGAGGCGACCATCGACAAGACCATCAAGCACGTCGCGGAGCTGCGGAGGAACGCCCGCTCGGACGAGGAGAACAAGATCCTCCGGCAGTTCACGAGCGCGGCGTTGATCGAGCGGATCCGGGAGATGGGCCCCGCGATCGCGCTCGCGAGCGAGGCGGTCATGGCCACGGTGGCGTTCATCGACATCTTCCAGTTCACGCCCGTGACCAGGGAGAGGCTGCCCGGCGAGGCCATGAGGCTGCTCAGGGCCAACTTCGAGGTGATCGTCCCGGAGCTCGTCGCCAAGGGGGGGGTCGTCGACAAGTTCCTCGGCGACGCGGTGATGACGGTGTTCCAGGGGCCGGATCACCTGTCGCGGGCGCTCAGCGCGTGCGTGGCCGTCCGCGCGCAGATGGCGGCGGTGGCGCGCCGCGCCGGCGAGGGCTCGCCGTATACGCAGGGGATCTGCGTCGGGCTCTCCACGGGGCAGGTCCTCTCCGGCAGCGTCGGATCTCAGGCGTACGGCCGGCTCGACTACACCGTGCTCGGCGAGGTGGTCAACGCCGCCGCGCACCTCGCCAGGGCGTCGCGGCCCGGGGAGATCCTCGTCGAAGCGACGGTCCGCGAGGCCGCGCAGCAGCTCTTCGATTTCGAAGAGGTCGGCGCGAGGAGCCTGCTGCCTGGGGCCCCTCCCGTGAGCGTCTTCAACCTGGTCAAGCGCGTTCCGGTCGACGTCATCGCAGGGTGCGAGCCGACCGTCGGAGTCCACTCGACGACCACCATGCGATGAGGTCGCGAAGGCGCTGGCTCGAAGCGCCTCAGCGCGCCGCGAGGCGGTGGCGGCCCTGGGGCACGCTCGTCGAGGCCGTGCCGCTGGCAGCGTCGTAGCGCGTCGGCGCGGGCTTGCCGTCGAGGGTGAGCTGCGCGTCCTTCTGGGAGACGGCGATGCCGACCTGCGCCGCGCTCGAGAGCACCAGCTCCGCGGCGACGCCGGCGCCCTCGGGCCGGAGCGACGCGGACACGGGCGACGTGGCGAGCAGCAGGGCGCGGCCGCCGACGCTCAGCGAGGTGCCGGCGTCGACCTGGGCGCGCTCGAGCGCCCTGTGGCGCAGGAGCAGCAGCGCGCTGCGACCCTGCAGCTTCGCGGAGGGCACGCGCGGACCGTCGCCGACCTCCACCGGCTGCGCGCCGTCGGAGACCAGCGCGAGATCCTGCGTGTCTTGCTCCGCGATGGAGACCAGCGCGGCCGAGCCGCTCCCGCCGCTCACCTTGAGCGCCTCGACCGCCGGCTTCGGCTCGCCCGCGGTGAGGTCGCGCGGGTAGAGCACGGTCAGCCATTGCGTGCTGGAGGCGATGTAGCGCGCCACCGAGAACGGGTGCCGGAAGGTCATGTTCGGGAAGAAGTTGGTGAAGCCGCTTCGATCGACCGAGAAGGCGTCAGGTCGGGGGACGTAGACCACGTCGAGCTCGAGCTCGCGCTTGCCGTCGTCGGTCCGCGTTGCCCACACCAGCCGGCCCGCCGTGGGAGCGGACGGAGCGCGGCCGGCAGCGTCCGGCGGGATCGGCGCGCTCGGGGCGAGCCCGGTCGCTGCCTCCGCCGCCAGGTCGCTGGCCATCCGGACCTCGCCGCAGACGTCGCCGCAGTCCACCTGGGTGCTGGACGAGGTGGGCCTCGCGGTGGCGTAGTCGGTGCAGATGGCGGGCGCGCCCGGCCGGCAGCCCAGCCAACCGCTGTAATGGAGGTGGGTGTCGTAATAGTGGAGCATCGGTTGGGCCGAGCCGACGCCCGAGGAGATCATGTGATCGAAGACGACCACGTAGCTCCTCCGCGCGAGCGCCGCCGTCCGCCGCGTGGACACGTCGGGCACGTTGACGTAGTCGTCGATCGTGACCGTCGAGGAGTCGAGCTCCCCGGTCAGGAAGGAGGCCCGCAGGATCGCCGGATCGTCCACGGGCCGGGTCAGGTCGCTGAAGACACCGAGCTGGCGCCACGCGGGCGTCTGGTAAGTGTCCCGGATCCCCTTGAAGCTGTCGACGGTGACCAGGTTGTGCGACTCCGGGCTGAAGTTGACCCAGTAGAACAGCGAGGTGTGGGAGCTGCCCGCGGGATCGTAGTTGCGGCCGTCGCCCGGATCGATGATCAGGTATTGCCCCTTCGCGTGCAGGAGGAAGCTCGTCTGGTCGGGCTGGCTGTGCGAGGACGGCCGGTACTCGTGCTCGGTGGTCATCAGCAGGTGAACCGCGTCCGCGCTCCAGCCCGAGCGCAGCGAGGTCATGTCCGAGGTGACGATCGAGGTGTACGAGGGCTCCTGGCCCCCGGCGGCGGCCTTGGCGATGTCGGGATCGGTATAGAGGATGCTGTAGACCGGGTTGTTGACGGCGGCCTTGCCCTTCGCGCTGAGCCAGCCATAGAAGCCCTTCGCGTCGCGGCGCCCCTCTTTCTCGCTGAGCATGCTGGCGGCGATGCTGCTCAGCTGCAGGGGCTCGCGCCATCCGGTCTCGATGGTGGCCGCGTTGCCGTCCGGCATGGAGAGGGCGGCCCCGTAGCGGAGCATGCGGGCGATGCGGGTGTCATTGCCCCAGGCAGCGGGCGTGTTCACCGCGTTGATGTAATCCCGGCCGTCGTGCGCCCCCCCGGAGAGCCGCTTCATGGCCTGGAGGTAGGGCAGCATCACCGAGAACACGTCGTCCTGGTAGCTCGGGCCCTCGACGTAGGTGCCGTCCTGGGTGAGGCAGGCTTGCACGTAAGGGCCGTAGGAGCGGAGGGCGAAGAGCGACTCCAGCGGCGCGTCGCCGAAGAGATCGCGCTCGACGGTGCAGGCGTGATCGTGCTCGCCCAGGGTGTAGCTCAGCGTGGCCGCGCCGCTGCCCACGCGATAGCGGAAGTTGGTGACGTACGTTGTGTTGAACTCTTCGTACACATCCATCGTCTTCCCGAGCGCGTCCTCGAGCTTGTCGCGGATGGCCGCGTCGTCGTCCGCGCTCAGCGCCGGCTGTACGAGGTCGTAGGTGTAGGCGTAGTTGAGCAGGGCTCCGCCCCAGTACCAGGCGCCAGGCGTCTGGTTCCAGCCGGTGGCGGTGTCGCCCGCCTTCAGCAGCGCGTCGCGCGCCGCCTTCAACGCGTCGCCGCGCTGCTCGATCACCCAGGAGAGGGCCCCGTACAGCGCGCAGTTGGAGAGCTGGTATTCTTTTACGTCCGTATTCGTGGAGGGGGCCCCGCACGGGTGGCCCTGCCCCGGCGGGCCGCGGCGGACATCGTCCATCCAGGTCTTGTAAGGGTCCTGGGTGACCCGCTGGCGCAGGGCGGGGATGTCGTGGCGATCGAAGGCGATGAACGGGTGCTTCCGCTCGTGGATCTGGACGGGCGCGCACGGGGGCGGCTTGGAACAACCTCCGAGGCCCACCAGCAGGATCCACGGCGCGAGGACCTTTCCCCCCATTGAGCGGAGCATGAGGGGTCTTGTTATCAGCACCGCAATACGGGCGTCAATGTGGGCCGCCTCGCGGCCACCTCCGGCGGGAGGAGGCGCCGCGCGCGCGTTCGGTCAAAGGAGCGTCGAAGGCGCGTCGAAGGAGCGCCGGCCCGGCGGGGACATGGCTTTGTCCCGCGGACCGTGGTCCAATCCGCTCCCATGAGCGCCGCCCTCCGCCACTCGCCCCGCTGCCCCGTGGCGCTTCGAGGCTAGATCCAGCATGGTCCTGCCCGGGTACGAGATACAGGCTCAGGTCTACGACAGCACCAACACCCGCGTCTGCCGCGCCCTGCGCAAGGCGGACGGGGAGCCCCTCATCCTCAAGATCCTGAAGCCGCTCCGCCCGTCTCCCGAGCGGCTCGCCTGGTTCCAGCGCGAATACGATATGCAGCGCGGGATCGAGCTGCCCTGCGTCCCCCGGGCCTATGGCCTCGGGCTCGAGCTGCAGGGCTGGACCATGGCTATCGAGGACTTCGGCGGGGAGTCGCTGGACAGGCTGCTGCGCCGGGGGACGCCGCCGCTCGCCGAGGCGCTGGACATCGCCGTCCGTGTCGTGGACGCGCTCGGGCAGCTCCACGAGCAGCGCATCATCCACAAGGACATCAACCCCTCGAACATCGTCTGGAGCGCGGAGCGGGAGCGGCTCGCCATCATCGACTTTGGCATCTCCACCGTGCTCTCGCGGGAGAACCCCGTCCTCAAGAGCCCGGACGTGCTCGACGGGACGCTCATGTACATCGCCCCCGAGCAGACCGGCCGGACCAACCGGGCGATCGATTACCGCACCGACTTCTACTCGCTCGGCGTCACCCTCTACGAGCTCTTCACCGGGGCGCTCCCCTTCCCGGCGCAGGACGCGATGGAGCTCGTGCACTGCCACCTGGCGAGGCTCCCGGCGCCGCCTCACGCGCGGGCGAAAGGCGTGCCGAGGGCGGTGTCGGACGTGGTGATGCGGCTCCTGGAGAAGGCGCCCGAGGCGAGATACCAGAGCACGTACGGCATCAAGGCGGATCTCGCGGCGTGCATCGCGGCGCTCCGCGAGACGGGCGCGGTGGGGGCGATCGACCTCGGGGCGCGCGACGTGCCGGAGCGGTTCCAGATCCCCCAGCGGCTCTACGGCAGGGAGCGCGAGGTGGAGGCGCTGCTCTCGACCTTCGAGCGGGTCGCGCAGGGCGCGCGGAGCGCCGTCGAGGGGGCGCGCGGGGCGGCCGAGCTGCTCCTCGTGACCGGCTCCTCGGGCATCGGCAAGAGCGCGCTCGTGCGCGAGCTGTACGAGCCGATCACGCGGCGGCGGGGGTACTTCATCGGCGGCAAATACGACCAGCTCCAGCGGGCGACGCCCTACGCGGCCGTGGTGGCGGCGTTCCGGTCGCTGGTGCGGCAGATCCTCGGGGAGAGCCAGGCGCGGCTCGCGGGGTGGCAGGAGGCGCTGCGCGGCGCGCTCGGCCAGAACGGGCAGGTCATCCTCGACGTGATCCCCGAGGTGGAGGCGATCCTCGGGCCGCAGCCGCCGGTGCCCGAGCTCGGGCCGACGGAGACGCAGAACCGCTTCAACCTGGTGCTCGAGCGCTTCCTGCGCGTCTTCGCGAAGCGGGAGCACCCGCTCGTCATCTTCCTCGACGACCTGCAATGGGCCGACGCGGCCAGCCTGCGGCTGCTCGAGCGGGTGCTCGGGGAGGAGCGACTGGCGCACCTCTTCCTGATCGGGGCCTACAGGGACAACGAGGTCGGGCCGGCTCACCCGCTCACGATGACGCTCGCGGCCATCCGCGCGTACGGGACGGCGGTGCGCGAGATCCACCTCGGGCCGCTCGCGCGCGAGCACGTGGAGGAGCTGCTCGGCCAGGCCATGCACGCGGAGCCGGAGCGGGTCCGCCCGCTGGCGGAGCTCATCGTGCGCAAGACCGAGGGCAACCCGCTGTTCGTGAGCGAGCTGCTGAAGGCGGTGCACAAGGAAGGCTTCATCGCCTTCGACCGGCAGCGGGGGCGGTGGCAATGGGACCTCGGCCGGATCGAGGCGAAGGGCGTCACCGACGGCATCATCGATCTCATGATCGGCAAGATCCGCAGCCTGCCGGCCGCGACCCAGCAGGCGCTCAGCCTCGGCGCCTGCATGGGCAGCGAGATCGACGGGCGCGCGCTCTCGCTGGTGGCGGGCAGGTCCGAGGAGGCGCTGTCCCAGGCGCTGTTCGCGGCGGCGCTGGAGGGGCTCCTGCTCCCGGCCTCCGAGCTCGAGGTGGTCCAGGACTCGACAAATCCCTCGCTGCTCGTGCGGCATTACCGGTTCTTGCACGACCGGGTGCAGCAGGCGGCGTATGCGCTCGTCGAGGAGGCGGAGCGGCCCGCGGTGCACCTCAGGATCGGGCGGCTGCTCCTCTCGAAGATCAGCGGGCCGGAGCGGGCCGAGCGGATCTTCCAGCTCGCGACGCACCTGAACCAGGGGCGGGGCCTCGTCACGGATCCGGTCGAGCGGCTCGAGATCGCCCGGCTGAACCTGGAGGCCGGGAAGCGGGCGAAGAGCTCCACAGCCTATGCCGCGGCGCGGGAGTACCTCGCCGTGGGGCTCGCGCTCCTGCCCGAGGGCTCCTGGGGAGAGCACCACGATCTCACCGCGGATCTCCACCGCGCGCTCGCGGAGGCCGAGGGGCTCAACGGCAACCACGCGCGCGCCGAGACGCTCGCCCGGGCGCTGCTCGATCACGCGCGGACGCCGCTCGAGCAGGCCAGCGTCTACGACGCGCTGGTCAGCCATTGCACCATGGTCGGGCGGTACGCGGAGGCCATCGACGTGGCCCGGCGCGGGCTCGCCCTGCTCGGCATCGACCTGCCCGAGCGGGATCTCGGCGCGGCGCTCGAGGCGGAGCTCGCGGACGTCGACCGCCGGCTCGGCGATCGCCCCCTCGAGTCGCTGCTGGAGGCGCCCGCCGTGGAGGACCCCGCCGGCAAGGCCGCGCTCAAGCTGCTCTCGAACGTGCTCTCGGCGACGTTCTACGTGGACCGGCAGCTCTACGCGTTCACCGTCACGAAGTCGGTCGGCCTGAGCCTCCAGTACGGGCTCGCCCCCGGCGCCTGCTCGATCTTCGCGTTCTACGGGATCGTGCTCTCGGGGTTCCGGGGCCAGCAGCTCGCAGGCTACGAGATGGGGGTGCTCGCGGTGCGGCTCGGCGAGCGGTTCAACAGCCCCGGCGACGTCTGCAACAGCTGCTTCGCCCTCGGCAATTTCCTGTTGCCGTGGGTGAAGCACCTGCCGGCGGCCCAGGCGGTCAATGACGCTGGGTACAAGGCGGGGCTCGAGGCCGGGGAGCTGCGGTACGCGGGCTATATCCTCATCTACAAGCTGTTCAACCAGCTGTATGAGGGCAAGCCCCTCGCCCAGGTGCTCGCGGATCTGCCCGAGTTTCTGCACTTCAACCAGAAGAGCAAGAACCAGATCGCGATCGACATCATCCGCGGGCTGGAGCTCGCGCTCGCGGACCTCTCGGGCAGCGCCGGGGCCGCCGCGCCGGATCCCGCCGCCGAGGCCGACTACCTGGCCGCGTGCGAGGCGAACCAGAGCGTGATGGCGCTCTGTTACCATCACATCCTGAAGACGCAGACGCTGTACCTGCACGGCGATCTGGCGGGTGCGCGCGCCGCGGCGACGAGGGCCGAGGCGCTCATCTCGGCGGTCACCGGCAACGTGGCGTCGGCGGAGCACCAGTTTCATCACGCGCTCTGCCTCGCGGCGCTGGCCGACGGCGCCGGGGCGGACGAGCGGCGGGCCTTGCAGGAGGCCGCCGCGGCGAGGCGGGATCAACTGGGGCGCTGGGCGGAGGTCTGCCCGGAGACGTTCTCGCACATGCACGCGCTGGTCGGGGCCGAGCTCGGGCGGCTCGCGGGCGAGACCGGGGAGGCCATCGAGCTGTACGAGCGCGCCATCACCGCGGCGAGGGCTCACGGGTTCCTCCAGGACGAGGCGCTCGCGAGCGAGCTCTATGGCAGGTTCTGGCTCCGGCGCGGGAAGGAGCGGCTCGGCAGAGATTACCTTGCCGACGCGCGTTATGGCTTCGAGCTCTGGGGCGCGCGGCGCAAGGTGGCGCTGCTCGACGCGGAGCTCAACCCGCCGCAGCCGCTGGCCGAGGCGCCCCTCGACCGGACGACGCTCACCACCACGAGCACCCGGCAGCAGACGTCGCGGGTGCTCGATCTGGGCAGCGTGCTCAAGGCGTCGCAGGCGATCGCCAGCGAGCTCGTGCTGGAGCGGCTGCTCACCAAGCTGATGACCATCGTCATCGAGAACGCGGGGGCCGAGCGCGGCGTCTTGCTGCTCGCGCAGGGCGAGGAGCTCATCCCCAGCGTGGAGGCGCGCGTGGATCCGGCCGACCCGCGGGCCGCCCCTGCGGTCAAGGAGCTGGATCTGGTGTCGTCCGTGGAGGGGGGGCAGTTCGCGGAGAGCATCGCGGTCTACGTGGAGCGGACCCGCGAGAGCGTGCTGCTCGGCGACGCGGCGCACGAGGGCGATTTCACCCAGAGCCCCTACATCACCCGGAACCAGACGCGGTCGGTCCTGTGCATGCCGCTCCTCAACCAGGGCAAGCTCATCGGCGTGCTCTATCTCGAGAACAACCTGGCCACGGGCGCGTTCACGCAGGAGCGGCTGGAGGTCTTGCGGCTGCTCTCGGCCCAGATGGCCGTGTCCATCGAGAACGCGGTGCTCTACGGGCAGCTCGAGCAGCGGGTCGGGGAGCGGACGGCGGAGCTGCGGAAGAAGAACGCCGACCTCGAGGAGGCGCTGCATCACCTCAAGGCGACGCAGTTCCAGCTCGTGCAATCGGAGAAGATGGCCTCGCTCGGGCAGCTCACCGCGGGCATCGCGCACGAGATCAAGAACCCGCTCAACTTCATCAACAACTTCGCCGAGGCGAACGTCGATATCGCCGCCGAGATCCTGGACGGGCTCGCGTCGAACCGGGATCTCCGGGTCGCCGAGATCGAGGATCTGGTGGTGAGCCTGAAGCAGAGCGCCGAGAAGATCGCCGAGAACGGGCGGCGCACCGACGGGATCGTGCGGGGGATGATGCAGCACGCGAGCGGCGGCACGGGGGAGCGCCAGAGCGTCGGGCTGAACGGGCTGCTCGATCAGTACGTGAGCCTCGCCTACCACGGGATGCGGGCGCAGAAGCTCGATCTGAACGTGATCATCGAGCGCGATTACGACGGGGCGGTGGGCGCGATCGAGCTGGTGCCGCAGGAGATCGGGCGGGTGTTCGTGAACCTCCTGACGAACGCCTTCCACGCGCTGCGAGAGAAGCAGCGCTCGGCGGCCGGGCCGTACGTGCCGACGCTGATGGTGAGCACGCGGCGGCTCGGGCGCGAGGTCGAGATCCGGGTGCGCGACAACGGGGTCGGCGTCCCCGAGGCGCTGCGGGACAAGATCTTCCACCCGTTCTTCACGACGAAGCCCACGGGCCAGGGCACGGGGCTCGGGCTGTCGCTGAGCTACGACATCGTCCAGGCCCACCGGGGCACGCTCCGGGTCGATGGAAAGGAAGGCGAGGGCGCGACGTTCATCGTCGCGTTGCCCGGCTGAGACCGCCGCTCTGCGACGCTCGTACCAGGCTCAGCTGAAAACCGCTCTATTGCGGGGCGGATCCCTGGGGCCAGCGCCGCGCGAAGACGTTGTTGTCCCAGGCGACCGCGATCTCCGCGCCGCCTCTGAGCGTCATCCCTATCGCCTCGTAGATGAGCCGCGTCCCCGGGACATAACCGAGCTCCTGGAGCGCCTCCGGGACCGGCTCGAGTTCCCAGCGGACCAGGTAGACGCCCTGCGTGCCGAGCCGCTGAGCGATCATGCGGCCTCGGGCGAACGTGGTCCCGTCGGGGCGCAGGGTGGTGACCGAGTACTCGCCCGCGAAATCTCCCGGCGGGCCGCTGATCTTGGTTCCGGTCTCGCGCGCGAGCTCACCCTCGTAGAGGGCGAGGGCGAAGGTGCCGTCGACATTGCCCGTCTGGAGATCGAGGCGGAAGACGATGACGCCGCAGCTCGTCGGCGCCGGCTGCTGCGGATCGGAGATCTGAACGATCGGCATGGGGGTCCCTTACCCTGATCCAGCGTGCGCGGGGTACACTGCTGAGCTCGGAGGCGCAGGATCGGGGCTCGCGTGTGAGGCAGCCCTCGAGATCCAGTCTGAACGGCACCGCGCAGCGGACTACGCCGGCCGCAGGATCTGCCGTACCGAGTCCACGTCCGTGACCCGGTGCAGCACCGGCTGGAGCCCGGCGCCCGGGGCCTCGCCGAAGGCGCCGCTCGCGGCGACGGCGCGGGCGCGCGGGCCGTCGAGCACGAGGAACACGTCCCTCAGGCCCCCGGCGCCCGGCGCGTCGATCACGTCGACGATGCGCGAGCGATCGAGGTGCAGCTCCTCGTCGCCCCGCTGGATGAGCACGCGCCGGTCGGTGATGAGGTACCGCGTCCGCGCCGAGAGCCGCGCGGGGCGCACCACCGACATGTAGAGCATCGCCGCGCCCGCGGCGACGAGCAGCACGATCGTGAGCGAGAGGGACGCGACGAGCGCCACGAAGGAGACGCTCTCCGGATCCATGCCCGCCGCGGTCACGATGCGGATGCTGCGCACGGCGTGCATCGCCGTGACCACCGCGAAGCCGCCGAGGAGCACGCCGAGCAGCACCGAGCCGACGCCGCGCAGGCCGTTCGGGAGCCACTTGTGCCAGCCGTCGGCCGGGTGCGCCGACCAGAGCACCCGCTCGCCCTCGTCGAGGCGCTGCGAGAGCAGGCGGTGACCGTCGCCCGCGGGCGCCGACGGGACCACGCCCCGGAGGATCGCCCAGACGCGATCCGGGGCCACGACCCCGGTCAGCACGATCGACAGCCGCCGCCGGAGGGCGCCGGTCGGCACCGCCCTGACGAGCTCGAGGTCGCCGACGCCGGGGTGCTTCGGGTTCCAGTGGATGCGCGCGTAGCTGATCGACCGCCGCTCGATGGAGCGCCGGAGCTTCCCGCGCTGCACGACGATGTGCCGATCGGTGAGCATGTACTCCAGCTCCGAGCGCCACCAGCGCGGCAGGTAGCTGAACGCCACCGCGAGGCTCGCCATCCAGGCCGCGAAGGCGAGCAGCTGGTTCGGCGACGCGTCGAGCGCCTTGCTCACGACGATGGCGGACGCGGTGCTGATCGCGGAGGTCACGCCGCAGACCGCCGCGCCCACGAGGTAGAGCATCGGCGTCGCGACGACCTTGGGGCGTCCGGACCAGAGCACATGCTCATCGAACACCGAGTCACGCATCTCGATGGATCCTCCGTCCGGGGTGAGCTGGCCGGCGCCGCCCCCGCGCGCGAGGGCGACCACGTTAAGGTGAACCCGCCGGCCGGGGTCGTAAAGGGGGCTCTCGCCATCGCCCGCTGTGCGCTGTACGACCAGAGCGCCATCGGTAACCACGCGCACGCGCGGCCGTCCTTCGCCGTGCGTCGCCGGAGCGGGCGGAAGCGGCGCGCGGCCGTCCAGATGCTGAAGCGCGCGCCGCCTCGGCTCAGCGCCGCTGTGGCGCCGCGAGCTTGCGCAGGCGCTTCAGGGTCTGTTCCGATTCCCTCTCGCACTGCGCCCGCCGCGCCTTCGCCAGCGGCAGCCAGTGATCGTTCCCCGGAGCCCGGGCGATGTAGGACTCCCACGCGGTGACGGCCTGCAGGTAGGCCTCCGCGCGCGCGGCGCCGAGCTCGGCGCTCCGCGCCGCGGCCCAGTGGCCGAGCGCCGCGTACCAGGCCTCGTCGTGGGCAGGCACGTAGAACCAGCCGGCGCCGTTGATCTGCTGATCGGCCCGGTCGTAGGTCCTCGCGAGCCGGATGTTCTCGATGCCTCCCTCCAGGTCGCCGGACCGGTCGAGCGCCACCGCGAGCCCCCAGAGCGTGGTCACGCCGTAACGGACCATATCGAGCGACCCGAGGGTCGAGAGCGAGGCGCGGTACCCCTCGACCGCCGACGTGATGTCGCCGAGCGCCATGTAGGCCTCGGCCTGGTTGGCCAGCAGCAGCGCCCGCGAGACCGCGTGCGGCTCGAGCACCAGCGCCTCGTCGTACGCCTCGATCTCGTCCGTGTACCTGCCGAGCCGCGCGTAGCAGACCGCCAGCGCGTGCCACGCGTCGGCCCGGAAAGGCGCCGGAGGCTGGAGCCGCAGGAGCCCCTCGAGCGTCGCGACGGCGCCCTGCACGTCGCCGAGGTGCTCCAGGATGTCGGCGTAGCGCAGCCGCACCGAAGGGGTGCGCGACGTCGCCGCGCCGGCGCGCTCGTACAGGGCGCGCGCCTCGCGCAGCCAGAGCGGGCCGATCTCCTCGACCCGCTCCAGGAGCGGCGAGCGCCGGAGCTGGTCGTACCGCGCGAGGAGCGCGTCCGCCTGGGAGATGAGCTCCTCGCGCTCGTCGGCCGCCGGATCGAGCGCGCGGGACCAGACCGTCGGCGCTGCGTGGAGGGGCCCCGCCGCGAGCGCGAACGCAAGGAGCGCCGCGATGCCCGGCAGGCGCGAGCGCCACGGCAGGGGCGACCGCCGGGGCGGGAGCGATGACCGCGTCACCGCGCCCCTCCCGCGCTTGGCCGCGGCGCCGCGCTCCGCTCCTGCGGGGCGCGCGGGCGCGCCCCGCCGCCTGCGCCTCGCCGGAGCGCGTCGAGGCGCGCGCGCGCCGCCGGGGCCCATGGCCCCTGGCCGCCGGCGCCCGACAGGTACGCCTCCCAGCGCGCGATCGCGGCCGCCGTCATGGCCCGCTCCAGCGCGAGCGCCTCGAGGGCGAGCCTGTCCTCCGGGACCGCGAGGTACTCGACGGTGCGCAGGCGCGCCGCCGCGCTGGCGAGGTCGTCCGCGGTCCGCTCGCGCGCTGCCGCACCGGCGCCTCGGTCTTCCGCGCGCCCGCGCGCGCCCTCCCCGCGCGGGCGCGCGGCCTCCAGCGCGGTCGCGTCGCCTTCGAGCGCGGCGTCCGCCTGGGCCTTGTCGCCGGAGCGGTCCAGCGCGAGCGCGAGCGACAGCGTGACGTCGCGGGCGAGCTGCGTCTGCGCGCGCAGGCGCGCCTCGCGCAGGTAGGCGATCGCCTCGTCGAGGTCCCCGCGGGCGGCCGCCTCTCCGTGCGCGCCGGCGGGCGGCCTCGCGCTCGCGTCGGCGACGGACGCCGCGCCCGCGGTGGCCATCGACAGGTGCGCCGCCTCGAGCAGCACGAGCGCGCGCTGGTCCGCGGTCCCGAGCAGATCGATCCGCGGGACGAGCGCGCGGTAGATCGCGATCGCCTCGCCGCGCTTGCCGGTGCGGGCGAGCGAGCGCGCGAGGTCGTGCATCGTCTGCGGATCCTCGACGCTGCGGGGATCGACGCTCCGCGCCCGCTCGAAGGCGCGCGCGGCGTCCTCGGGCGAGCCGAGCGCGAGGGCCGCGCGGGCGAGCAGGACCTGCGGCGCGGCGTGCCCCGGGAGGAGCTGGTCGGCGAGGCGCGCCGACTCGCGCGCCGCCTCGGCGTCGCCGCCGAGCTGCGCCTGGCCGCGCGCGAGCAGGTCGCAGTAGCGCGGGAGCTCAGGCGCCCGCGCGCGCTCCCAGACCGTGGGCCCCCGCGCGATGGCCCGGCCGGATCGCGCCGAGCACTCGGGCGGACGCCCCGCGGCCGCCGCGGCGGCGACCAGATCGCCAGCCTGGCCGGCGTGCGCGGCGAGCGGGAGGACGAGCAGGGCCGTGAGCAGAAGCGGGCCGAGGTGCACGGCGAGAGTGTACCAGGGAGGCGCGCTGGAGGCTCACGCCGGGGCCGACGGCGCAGGGCTGCGATCCGGTTGATCGGGTGGGCGTTGGTCCGTTATGGTGCCCGAGGTGACAGCGTCGACGGGGGGCGTTCGCGGGTCGTGTTTCGCTGGACTCCGCAGCCTTGGAGCCTGAGGAGGATCGACATCATGGGCGAGGTGATTCGCAAGGATGCGCCAGCGGACGACATCATCGGTGACGTGCGCGCGACGCTCCAGAGCGCTTCCGCGAAGGGCGGGCCCCTCCGGGAGCTCGCCGAGCAGCGGCTCGTGCCCGTGCTGACGCTCTTCGACGGGGTGGAGGCCCAGCGCAACGCCGCGCGCTCCGAGGCGGAGCCGCTGCTCGCCAAGGTCGAGGCGGAGTCCGCGCGCGCCGACGACGCGCTCGGCAAGGTCGCCGACGACGTCTGGAACGCCGTGGGGCGCCCCTCCGCGGATCCTGCGCTGTCGATCCTGTTCCCGGGCGGCGTGGCCTACTTCGCCGACGACGAGGACGGCGATCTCACGGGGCAGCCCGATCGGCTGGAGGTGCTCGCGCAGCTGCTCGGCTCGGGGATCCACCCGAAGCTCAGCCTGGACAAGGCGCAGGCCGCGGCGGCCGAGGTGAAGTCGGCGGCGGCGGCGGTGCGCTCGACGGTCGAGGCGACCCGGCTGCCGCTGGAGCGGCTGAGCGTGCTCGACCGCATCCGCGCCTCGGTGGCGAAGAGCGCGCACATCGAGCTGGTGCACCTGAAGCGTCTCTACAGGGCGGCTGGCTTCAGCGAGGCGGAGATCCACGCGGTCATCCCGGATCGCGGCCGGGCACGGCGCCGCCTGTAGCGCGCCGCGCCCCTCGGCTCACGGGCGGGGGTACGGGCTGGGCGCGCCGAAGCCAGACGGCGCGCTGCGGCCGTAGACCCCGTAGTAGGGGGAGACGGCGGGCGAGTAGGGCCCGTTGGCGCCGAAGTAGACGGGGCCGTAGGAAGGCCCGTTGTTGGCGAAGCCGCCGCCGTAGTTACCGTAATTGCCGTAGTTACCGTAATTGCCGTAGTCGATGTAGCTGCCGTAGGTGCCGTAATTGCCGAAATAGGGGACGCCGGGCGGATAGCCGCCCTCCGGAATGTACGGGCTGCCGATGAGCGCGAGGAGCGACGTGGCGAACGAGAGGTTCCGCTTCGTGGCGCTCAGGACCTCCGGGACGAGGTGAGAGAGCCCCGGGTGCAGCTCGGGCCCCACGATGGCCATCTGCTCCTGGAGATGGGCGAGGAACTCCCGGTGTCGATAGATCTGAACATTGACGAACGTCCAGTCGAAGCTGGGCCCCGCGAGCCCCGTGAGCTGCTGCTGATCCGCCGCGCCCTGCTCGATCAGCGCCAGGCTGATCTCGTTGTCCACCGGCGCCATGCCCATCTGCGTGAGCGCGAGCCCGAGCTGCTGGCTCGCGGCGGTGTGATGATCGAACAGCGTCTGGGCGAGCTCCAAGACGTGCGCGTCCGACGCCTTGGCTCGGGCCATCTGCGCGTCGCTGAGCTCGAGCGCGTTGAAGGCGGCGAGCACCGCGGCGAGCTGCGGCATGGTGAGCGAGAAGGCCTGTGCGGTGGACTCGACCGCCTCCTCCGAGCTGTCCTCGTCCGCCGCCACCAGAACACCGTCTCCCGCCGCGACGGAGCAAGCGCTGGTCCCCGCGAGCGCGAGGGCTGCCATCCATGCAAAACGAAGAGAGTCGACTCGAATGTTCATAATTCCCCCATGTCATTGACGGAAGCGGGGCCGGCGCTGGAGCGCTCGGCGGTGATGCCTGGCCCGCCCCGTCACGTATCTTGAACTGTTGTTGGGAGACGCAAGCCGCGAGAACATCAAATAGGCAATTCTCACCAGCGCGCAGGATCGGCTGAATCGTCCGTGCCGCGCGACGGACCGGCGCAGAGATGCCACCTCTCGACGTCGATGAACGGACGCGGGCACCTGCCCGGGCGGCGGCGCTGGAATCCCTGCGCGAGGGCGGGCGGGGGCCGGGAGCGGCGCTGTCGGAGGATCAGCGTGGTGCCATGTCCGGGCTCGACGGAGAGCGCAGGACGGAGTTTGCCGCTTTGCTGGAGGATGGGCCCGGAGTCGGGCTCTCGGTCTCCGTCACCTGGCACCGTCACCTGGCCGCCCGGGCGGGAGAAGGACGTCAGTCGGAGATACTGGCCGGTTTGCGGGCCAGGACGCCGACGGTGCCATAGTAGACACCCCACGCCGACGGATCGGCCGCGAACCGGGCGTAGCCGGCGAGATCTTCCGCGCTGACCCGCCCTGTCGCGAGGTGCCTGTGCTGGAGCTGGGTGGCTGAGAGGCTCATGATCTCGGACAGCGGGTGACCGCCCGGGCACAGCGGCACCTCGTTCTCGACGGCCTCGATGGCGAGCCCTCGCGACGTCAGGATCGCGGGAAGGCGCAGGCCGAGGCCGGGGTCCTTGCCGTCGGCCTCGAACATCGCGAGGATCGACCGATTGACCCGATCGAACGCCTCGATATCCGGACCGGAGGCGCCCCTCGCCGCGGTGAAGTCCGGCTCCTCGAGCACCAGGTGGCCGCCGGGCTTCAGCGCCCCGAGCATGGCGTCGAGGAGATGCTGGAAATCCGCGTTGTGGACGAGCACGTAGCGGGCGTGCACCAGATCGAAGCGCGCCGCGTGGAAATTGAGCTGGCGGATGTCGCCCTCGATGATCCGGACGCCCGGCGGCGGAGAAGCGTCCATGAACCCGACATCGAGGTCGACCGCGACCACCTCGCCCTCGAGGCCCACGCGCTCTGCCATCCAGCAGGCGATCGACCCGGCGCCGGCCCCGACCTCGAGGCAGCTCCAGCCGGGCCCCATCCCGGACGCCTTGAGAAGGCGCCGGCTGCCGGGGTCGAAGAAGCCCTCGATCCGCCGCAGGCGCTCCAGCTCTCGCGCACGCTCCGAACCCGCAAACACGTAGCTGTTCTCGGCCATAGGAATGGACAGAATAGTCGATCCCATGGAGGAAAAGCGAACTTCTCCCCGCTGACTTCGCCCCACCTTCTTCCAGCGACATCGATCTGCCGAGCGGCGCACAGCGGGTGAGCTGTTCGGCCCGGGCTGTAAAGCGCGCTTGTGCCGACGATATGTCCAGACGCCTTCAAGGAATCGGGAGCGCGCCGTCACCGCCGCGCGTCTACGCGAGAATACGCGAGAAGCCTTGGGCGGAGCCACAAGAGGCCTGGCGCGGCGGGCGCGAGGGCCGCGAGCCCGAGGACCGCGCCGCGCAGGGGGCGCCCCTTCCCGCGCGGCTTTTGATGAGCACGCCGCTGCCCTCCCGCCGGAGCTGGGCCAGCGCGGCCCGGGCTCCGTGGCGTGTGGCGCGTGTGGATCGATTCGCTCGCCCCGTGACCGGCTGAGCGCCTGTCGTCGAGCGCGCGCGCCGGCCGGCGTCAGGCGTTGTTCGTTTCCTGAGGGGTTAACGGCTCTCGATCGGGCGGGGCCCGATGCGCCGTTCCGGCGTCGTCTCGATCCCGAGGGCCGTATCCGGCCCCAGCATGTCGAGCGCGGGACGCTACGCCGCCAGGCTCCGGAGGCGGCCTTCGCGCGCACGGGCGCGTCCGCATCGCCGGCGGCTCGGCACGAGCCGCGAACGCAAACGACCTGGGAGACACATCATGCGAAGCATGTTTCTGGTAGTCCTGACCGCGCTGCCGCTCATGGCCTGCGGGGGCAATCAAGGCGGAGAGGCGGCCTCGCCGGCGCCCGCGCCGGCGGGCGGAGAGACCCCCGGCGCGCCTGGAACCCCAGGAGCGCCCGAGAGCGGAACGCCCGGCGCGGGTACGATGCCTGGAGAGACGGGAGAGCCGGGCGCCCAGGGCGGGCAAGGCACCCAGGGCGGCACGCAGGAGTGGGGCAGCGGCACCGAGCGCAGACCGGGCACCGGCGGTACGAGCGGCGGCACGCCGGGCGGCACGCCGGGCACCGGCGGCACGACGGGCGGCACGCCGAGCACGGGCGGCGCGCCGGGCACGGGCGGCACGCCGGGCAGCGGCACCGGCGGCACGCCGGGAGGCGGGTCTCTCGCGCCGCCGGGCGGCGGAACCGGCGCGCCGGGCGGGACCACCACGCCGGGCGGCGGCAGCGGCCAGCGGGGCGGCACGCCCGGCGGCGGAAGCAAGAACGGCGGCTCGGGCCAGTGATCTTCGAGGCTGCACGTCCGGACGACCGTTCTGCCGGACGAGGCGGCGGCTCACCGCCCGCTGCGGTGAGCCGAGGTGCCGCCGCTCAGGCGAACGCGTTGCGCCGGACGATGGTCGCCTCGCGGTCCGCGCCGACCGAGACGACGTCGACCGGCACGCCGGTCTCCTTCTCGACCATCTCCACGTAGTGCCGCGCCGCCGCGGGCAGCTCCGTCATGGAGCGGGCGGCGTCGATCGGCTCGCTCCACTCGGCCACCGTCTCGAGCACCGGCTTCGCCGTCGCGATGTCGTCGATCGGGAACTCCCGCGTGCGGCCCGACGGCGTGTCGTAGGCGACGCACACCTTGAGCTCCGGCATGCCGGTCAGCACGTCGAGCTTGGTGAGCGCGATCCCGTCGAGGCCGTTCACCCGCGCCGCGTAGCGCAGCGCCGGCAGATCCAGCCACCCGGTCCGCCGCGGCCGGCCCGTCACCGAGCCGTACTCGCCGCCCACCGAGCGGAGCCGCTCGCCGAGCGGGCCGTCGAGCTCGGTCGGGAACGGCCCCTCGCCCACGCGCGTGCAGTACGCCTTCGCCAGGCCGAGCACGCGGCGGATGCGCGTCGGGCCGACCCCGGCGCCGACGCACGCGCCCCCCGCGATCGCCGACGACGACGTCACGAACGGGAACGTGCCGTGATCGATGTCGAGCAACGTCCCCTGCGCCCCCTCGAGGAGCACGCGCTCGCCGCGGCGGAGCGCGCCGTCGATGAGCTGCGACGTGTCGGCGAGCAGCGGCGTGATGCGCGTCGCCAGCGGCGTGAGCTCGTCGAGGATCGCGTCGAGCGACGGCGGCTCGCCGCCCAGCGCGCGCAGCGTCGGCGTCCACGCCTCGAGCGAGCGCGACACGAGCTGCGCGAGCCGCTTCATGTCGCGCAGATCGCCGAGCCGCGCCCCGCGCCGCGACGCCTTGTCCTCGTAGCAGGGGCCGATGCCGCGCTTGGTCGTCCCGAGCCGCACGCCGTCCGCCGCCGCCGCCTCGCGGAGCGAGTCGACGAGCGGGTGGAACGGCAAGATCAGGTGCGCGCGATCCGACACGAACAGCCGCCCCTGCGTCGAGCAGCCCCGCGCCTCCACCGCGTCGATCTCGGAGACGAGCACCCCGGGATCGACCACCATGCCCTGCGCCATCACGCAGCGGGCGTTCGAGCGGAGGATGCCGCTCGGGATGAGCCGAACGATGAGCTTCTCCCCGCCCACCACCAGCGTGTGGCCGGCGTTGGGCCCGCCGGCGTAGCGCACCACGAGGTCGGCGCTCTCCGTATAAAGGTCGACGACCTTGCCTTTGCCCTCGTCGCCCCACTGTGCGCCGACGATCACGATCGCGGTCATTCCGAAGCTCCTCTTGGATCACGTGGCCCGGCCTCGGCCCGCTCGTCACTCCGAGCGGCTCCGTCCGGGTCCAGGTTCGCCTTTACCCCAGGCTCGCTTGCCGAGCGAGCGTCTACTTGCCGCCCGGACGTCCTGCCCCCGTCTTCAGCACGATCGCCTGGGCCGCCGCGGCGTCGTCGAGGGCCGCCGGAACGGCGCTCGCGCTCGCCCCGGCCTCGCCGCCGCCGGATGTCGCCTCGACCACGAGCGCCCCGTCCCGCTCCCGCACCAGGTGAGAGAACCGCCAGGAAAGCGCGTACCCCTCCGGATCCTGGTCCGGCGCGTGCGTCACGGCCGGGAGGCCCAGCCCCCGCAGCGCCGCCGCGAGCGACGCGGCGCGCTCCGGCCGCACAGCGACGAGCACCCGCAGCGCCGGCTCGTCCGCCGCGCCCGCGACGTCGCGCGCCCAGGCGATCGCGTCGAGGTTCAGCGCGAAGCCGACGGCCGGCATCGGCAGGCCGAAGCGGGACAGCAGCATGTCGTAGCGCCCGCCCGCCGCGATCGCCTCCCCGGGGCCGTCGGCCAGCACGTGGAAAATTGCACCCGTATAGTACGCCAGACCGCGGAGCTCGCCGAGGTCGACCCGGAGCGCCGGGCCGAGCTCGGGGCTCGCCCTCGCCGCGTCCCAGAGCGCGCGGAGCTCGGCGAGCGGCGCCTCGGCGGGCGTGCCGGTGAGCAGGCGCGTGGCGCGGTCGAAGACCGCGGCGCCGTCCGGGTCAGCCGCGCCGCCGCCCGCGAGGTCCGGCAGCGCGGCGATGGCCGCGACGATGCGGCGCGGGACGTCGGCGGCCTTCGGGCTCGCGAGCACCGCGGCGAGGCGGGAGGCGTCCTTCAGCTCGATCACCTCCGAGAGCTCGTACGCGAGCGCCGCCGGGACGGCGTCGAGCAGCGCGCGCGCGATCATCCCGTGGCCGAGGTCCACCACGAAGTGATCGAGGCCAGCCTCCCGCACCGCGGAGGCGGCGAGGCGGAGGATCTCGAGGTCGCCCGCGAGCGTGCCGACGCCGTAGAGCTCGACGCCGGCCTGCGGGATCTGCCGATCGCGCCGCGCCCGCCCCTGGCGGCGGCGGAGGACCGTGCCCTCGTAGCAGAGGCGGATGGGGCGGGGCGCGTCCGCGAGCCGCGTGGCCACGAGCCGCGCGATCTGCGGGGTCATGTCCGGGCGGAGCGCCGCCACCTCGCCCGACTCGGGCTCGATGAAGCGCAGCACGTCCGCGGCGTCGAGCGTGCCGAGCCCGCGCTCGAGCACCTCGGCGAACTCGAACGCGGGCAGCGAGACCGGCTGGTAGCCGTACAGAACGAAGTGATCGAGCACACGCTTGGCGAGGGAGCGCCGGCGCCGCGCCTCCTCGGGGAGGAGATCGCGCATACCGGCGGGCAGCGGGTGCCCGTACTCGCGCTGCGGTGCGGAGGCGGACGGCGCTGGCCGCTCCACCCCGGGCGTCGGAACTTGGCTGTTTCGCCCTCGGGGGGCTTCCCATCGCGGAGCGTCGCTGGACATCGTGGCCCCGCTTATACCGGCTGAGCACGCGGTGCGCACGCGGCGCGCACGTCCGTTGAGCTTGCCGTGGCAAGGCCTTTGCTGGTCGGAGCGCACCACCGGGCCCGTGGGCCGGAAGCGCACGCGGCGCCCTCGACGGAGAGATGGCTCATGGCTCTGACCGCCGTTCCGACCGATGTACCGAGCGCCAGCACGAGGCCTGAGACGCCTCTGGCGCCCTGCGGTCTCACCCCGCCCGGCGTGGTCGGGTCGCGCCCATCGCCCCGCGCCGCGAGCGCGGGCCCGTTAGCCGAGGTCATCTGCCGTGCGAAGGACGGCGATCGGGAGTCGCTCGACGAGCTCACGCGGCTCATCCGCCCGCATGTGGAGCGGCAGCTCGCGCGCTACCCCGTGTCCGACGAGGATCGGCTCGACCTCGTGCAGTCGACGCTGCTGCAGGTGGTGCGGACGATCCGCTCGTTCCGCGGCGACTCGAGCTTCACGACGTGGCTCTTCCGCGTGACGGCGAACGAGGCGCTCATGCTGATGCGGTCGCAGCGGCGGCAGCGCGCGCGCATCGTCGAGGGGCTCGACTTCGAGGAGCTCGGCCTCTTGCCGACGATGCGCAGCACGATCGGCGAGGACGACGCCGCGTCCGCGGCGGAGCGGGAGGCGTACGTCCGCGAGGCGCTCTGCGAGCTGCCGGATGATTACCGCGACGTGGTGCTCGCGCACTACCACGAGGACCTCGGCCTCCAGGAGATCGCGCAGAAGCTCGCCGTGAGCGAGAGCGCCGTCCGCTCGCGGCTCCACCGGGCGCGCGTGCGCCTGCGCGCGATCCTCAACGCGACAGCGTTCGGGCGCGAGATCGCCGAGGGCGTCGCGGCCTGAGGCGCGCGTAAGCGACGCCGGCCTGAGGCGCGCGCAGGCGGCGACGTCCTGCGCGTGCGGGGAGGGAGGCTGGCCGCGCGTGCAGGCCGGCCGCGCGCGCAGATCCGACGCGCACGCCGACCCGACGCGCGCGGGTGTGCAGCTAACGAACGGTGGAGAGCCTGACCGTCGCGTCGCGCCAGCGGCGGAGGACGTCCCAGAGCTCTCCCATGGTACGCAGGAGCACGTCGGGGTGGGCGTCGAGGAGCTCGTCCTGCGATGCGAAGCCGCCGAGGACGGCGATCGACCGCGCGCCTGCGCGGCGAGCGCACTCGATGTCCTGGGGGCCGTCGCCGACCATCACCATCTTGTGCGGCTGGACGCCGACGCGCGCCGCGAGGTGGAGCAGCGGCGCCGGATCCGGCTTCTTGGCGGCGACGTCGCCGCCCGCGACCACCGCGCGGAAGCGCGCGCCGACCCCGAGCGCGGCGAGCACCGCGTCGGTGGTCGAGCGCGGCTTGTTCGTGCAGACGCAGAGCGCGAGATCGCCGAGGTCCGAGAGCCTCTCGAGCATCTCCTGCGCGCCGGGCATCCAGCGGGTGAAGTCGAGCGGGTGCCGCGCGTAGTAGTCGAGGAAGTGGCGGAGGACGTCCTCGACGCTCTCGGATGTCTCGGGGAGCCTGGCCGCGCGCGCACACAGCGCACGCGCGCCGTCGCCCACGTACCGGACGATCACCTGCCCTGGCAGCGGGGCCCGGCCCGTCGCCACCAGCGCATGGTTCACCGCCGCCACGATGTCGCCCCGACTGTCGATCAACGTACCGTCCAGGTCGAACACGACCACCGTGGGAGTGAGCATCGCCAGAGAGCCTACGCTGGCGCCCTCGCTGACGGAAGGTACGGCGAGCACCCTGATGTCGTAGAAACCGGACTATGTGTCCATTAATTACGACTCCATGTATAAAATAATTGACATTGGTTCGCCGGTCAGTTACGTGGTTCGAGGTGTCAGCGATCCCTCCGGGGATCGCTGACACCTCGAACCAGCGCGGCCGCGGAGCGGGCGCCGGGGCGCGGAGCGGGGCGAAACCGCGAGGAAACAGAGCCGTGGCCGCGCGCGTGAAGCGGCGCAGACGTCCGGCCATCCGCGGCCGGATGTGCGGCAGGCGGAGCTCGCCTCCTGCGGATGGGGAAGGACGCGCTGCCTCGGAGGGCGAGATGACGTTCAAGGAATGGAACGCGGCATGGGCAAGGGGCAACCTCGGATCACGAACGTCATCCGCACGCTGAGGTTTCAGGCGGGCGAGATGACACAGGCGGAGCTGGCCGAGAAGGTCGGCGTCACCCGTCAAACCATCGTCGCCATCGAGCAGGGCCGTTACTCGCCCTCCCTCGAGGTCGCCTTCCGCATCGCGGCGGCCTTCGGCGCGCCGCTCGAGCACGTCTTTCAGTGGAAAGGTGACGCGTCGGGCGAGCGGGGTTGAGAACAACGGTGCTTGCCCGTGTCGAACAAGGGCACAAGAAAGGAAGCGTCGTCGTGACCGCGAGCGCCGGCGACGACGAAGGCGCTGCGCGCGCGGTCGTGCTCCATGCGTGAGGCGACGCGGATGCAGTACGAGGAGCCCACGCCCAGCGCGCTTGTGCGCGTCGACGTGCAATAAGGACCGCAATTTCCGCTGGCGCGGCGTTCATGCTTGTTCGAACGCTCGGCGCAGCTCATCCACGAAGTGCCCGCGGTCACCAGATGCTGCTGCTCCGTGCTGGCTTGTCGATTTTGTGATCGAGTTGTCTCGATCCGGAGATTGCACAAGGCGTGAGCCGTGGTGAAGCGCTGACCCTGATGCAGCTCCCCGCCGCAGTTCCGCCCGACAGCCGGGCGGCGGCCGGGCGCCTCACCGGGCTCGTGATGGAGCATTCGGCGTTCGTCTGGCGCTCGCTGGTGCGGCTCGGCGTGCCGCGCGCCGACGCGGAGGACGCGGCGCAGCAGGTCTTCCTCGTGGCGGCCCGGCGGCTCGGCGACATCGAATCGGGCCGGGAGGCCGCGTTCCTGTTCAGCACGGCGCTGCGGATCGCCTCGCGCGCGCGGAGATCCCAGCAGCGGCGCCGGGAGGTGCTGGAGGAAGCGCCCTGCGAGCGCGTCGACCCGGCGCCGGACCCCGAGGAGATGATGGATCGCGCTCGCGCCCGCGCGACGCTCGATGCCATCCTCGACACGATGCCCCTCGAGCAGCGCGCTGTCTTCGTGCTGTTCGAGCTGGAGCAGATGACGACGGCGAACATCGCGGCGCTGCTCGATCTTCCGGCAGGCACGGTCGCGTCTCGCCTCCGCCGGGCGCGCGAGCACTTCCAGGCCGCCGTGAGGCGGATAGAGGCGCGGGCCCATTTCCGAGGTGAATCGCCATGACCGATCCCGAGCGCCTTCTGGACCAGAAGGGGAGTGCTCTGCGAACGACGCTCCTCCGCGCGGCGCTCGACGAGAGTCCGCCGAGCGGCTTGACCCGGCGAATGCTCGTCGCGGTGGGTGTCGGCGCCGCCGTGACGGGGACGGGGGGCGCGGCCGCAGCGGCCACGGGGGGCGCGGGCGCGGCAGGGGGCGCGGGCGCGGTAGGGGGCGCGGCCGCGGGGGCGGGGGGCGCGGTCGTGGCAGAGGGCGCGGCCGCGGGGACGGGGGGCGCGGTCGTGGCAGGGGGCGCGACCGTGGGGGCGGGGGGCGCGGCCGCGACGGGGGGCGCGGCCGCGGCGGGGGCGAGCGCCGCGCTGAAGGTGGCGAGTGTGGCGGGCGGGAGCGGGATCTTGAGCGCGCTCGGGATCGGGGCGCTCGCGGGGGTCCTCACGCTTGGGGTCGCCGAATGGACGCACGTCGACGCGCCGATGCCCGCGAGGCGCGCTCGGGAGGCGTCCAGCGGGCCGGCTGCGCTCGTCGCGCCGCGCGCACCTGGCGCGGCCGAGGTGGAGCTGCACGAGCGCGCCCCGGACGAGCGAACGGACGACGCTCCGCCCATGGCCGCGCCCGCCGCCACGGCGCCTGCCGCCACGGCGGTGAACAGCCCGCGCGCACGCGAAAGGAACGCGCCGACGCTGGCCTCCGAGCTGGCGCTGCTCGACACCGCGCGGCGCGCGCTGCGACGCGGCGATCCGGCGGCCGCCCTCGCGCTCCTGGCTCGCCACGCGCGCGAGTTCCCGAGCGCTCAGCTCTCCGACGAGGCCGCCGCGATCCGCGTCGAGGCGCTGGCGAGCAAGGGGGATCGCGCGGGCGCACACGCGGCGGCGCGGCGCTTCCTCGAGGCACACCCGGGCAGCCCTCACGCCGATCGCGTCGAGTCGGCCGCCGGACTCGACGCGCGCAAAGGAGCCGCGCAGCGGAGGAACGGACCCGCAGAGTGATACGAAAAGAGGCATCGCCGTGGCATGGTGGAAGGCCGCGCCCCACGCGCTGCCGTTCCTCGACGCGCTCGCTGCCCGTCGCTCGGAGCGCCCATCCGGCGGTGGATGGTCAGGGGGCACCCGACCTTGGTTGGTCCCCTACCGCGGGTTCACGATCGAAATCTGGAACCACTCGCCCACCTTGCCGGAATACTGGGATATGCCTCCGACGACACCGGGCCCGCACAGGTTTCCTTCGGCGCCGTTCGTATCCCGCGGTCCCATGACGTTCCACACCGAGGAGCTGCAGTCCGCTGCGGTCTCGGTCAGATGGAAGTGCGCCAGGCCGCTGCCCGCGCTCCAGTACAAGAAGTTGTATTGCGGGTAACAAGAGGTCCCGAAGCAGTCGACGCAGCCAGCCGGCCAGTGCATGATGTCCTCCTCCCCGGCCACGACCTCTTCCTTTGTCGTGAAATAATAGGTCATCTCGCTGATCTGCTCCTGGCTGAAGCCCACGCTCGCCAGGCTCCAGCGCAACGTCCCGCAATCTGCACATTCTCTGCATTCCAGCACGATGTCGTCCGCGTCTGTCGCATCCGCGAGCACGACAGCAGGCCACATGGCGGGGATGTCATCGCCGAGCGTGTCGGTGAACTGTGCCGCGATGCCCGGCGGCGCGCAGAGGGGCAGCCCCTGACATTCCGGATCGGCGCAATCCGCGAGCCCGTCCTCATCGTCATCGTAGCCGTTGCCGCAGGCTGCGTCGGTGTCCTCGCGCGGCGCCGCCGCGTCGTCGACGCCGATGACGATGTCGATGCTCCCCTGACCGACGGAGACGAGCTCGTCGTCGGCGCGGAACTGGAACACGACCGTCGATGTCGTGCCTTCGTTGATGAAGACCTGCAGCGGGTTCGGCGACGTCAGGACCGCCTGAACGGGCTGGTAACCGACGCCGGTCCACCGCTCGAGGACCCAGTAGGGCTCGAGGTATACGTCATAGTGGCCGACCGGAAGCACCTCCGTGATCACCGGCGCCTCGATCGAGCCATCGACGAGCCGGTTCGTCGGACCGTGGAGTTCGAACCATGCGTTCGACAGGCGGTACGTCGCGCCCGTGACGCTGGTCCCGACGAGGGCGAGGCTGATCGAGCCGACCTCGGACGCCTGCCCGACGCCGTCCGGCGTCTCCGCTCCACAACCCACCTGCATCGCAAGAGCAGCGAGGACGGAACATACGAAGAACTGGCGCAAATGTCTCATGATGACTTCATATCAGAGACGCTTGCGCAGGAGAAGCAAGGTCGCCGGACGCGCGATCACGACCGATTACGACCGATCACGACCGATCACGACCGATCACGACACGCGCCTCGCCAGGATCACGGCATCGACGCCCGTCCCCGCGACCGCGCGCGGCCGCTCCTCGGCCACCGTGTGCTCCCACCCACTCGGATCGAGCGCGGCGACCGCGCTCTCGACGGAGACTTGCACCTGACTCGCGATTCTTCGCGCTTGGATGCTCATGGAAAGCTCGTGGCCGTCCCACCGTACAGCCACGCTGCACGCGCTGGTGGATAGATACCGCTTCACCTCGCCGGCGGCGTGTTCATCGGCGCAGGGCTATGACGGCGACCGCCAGGGCGAGCCCGAGCCCGGTTGCGAGCGGATCCCGCGCCTCGATGCTGGCGACGAGCAGCTGCTCTGGAGTCAGCGCTTCGCGCGCCGTGCAAATCACCTGTGTGTCGGGACGATCTTCCGGATCGTCCCGTCATCGTTGAAGTAGGCGCGATCGACGCACGTGGATCGCCGATAGCTACCGCCGGTCGGCAGCGCGGCGTCGTGGTACGTGAGGTAGCTGGCCCCTTTGAACTCGAAGAGCGACTGGTGAATGGTGCTGCTGTTCGGCACCGGGTCCAGGATGACGCCCCGATGTTGCCACGGCCCCTCCGGCGACGTGCTGGTCGCGTAGGAGATGCTCTCCGGGAACCCCGAAGCGTAGGTCAAGTAATAGAGGCCGCCGTGCTTGGACAGATAAGGCGCCTCGGTATAGCCGGGGATGTTCTTGAGCACGTGAATCTGGACGCCGCTGATGCTGCGGTTCTGCATCTTCCCGCTGCCGTCGGTCGTGTAGGCCTCACCCTTCAGGTGGATCATGTCGTCCTCGAGCTCGACCCAGTACAGGATCCCATTCCCCCAGTACATGTAGGCCCGGCCGTCGTCGTCGATGAAGACCGTTGGGTCGAGGTTTCGCCACGAATGGTCCGCCGTGCCGTCGGTGTCGGCCAGGAAGATGAGCGGGATCCCCCGTGCGTCCTTGAACGGCCCTTCCGGCTTGTCCGCGACCGCGACACCGATCGAGATCCCGTAACCGGACTGGCCGCCCTCCACCGGCGCGTAGAAGTAGAACTTCGGGTTGCCGTTCTCGTCGTCGCGTTCGACCACCTGAGCCGCATTGGCGTTGCCCGTCGAGTCGCCGCCGCGAGCCCAGGGGAACACATTGTAGCGCGTCACCGCGCCCTTGTTCTCCCAGTGGATCATGTCGGACGACGTCCAGAGGCGATAGTCGAACATGCGGTAGCCCTCTGCACCCTGGGCCTGCTCGTCATGGCCGGTATAGAGGTAGACCTTGTTGTTCCAGACCATGGCCGCGCCGTCTGCGGTGAAGATGTAGTCTCCGGGACCGCTGGTCGGATCTGGCGCATCGTACTTGATGACGGGGTTGTCGAACTCTGTCGGGGGCGGCGTGCTGCCTGCGCCGCCGCCGCCTTCCGCGCCGCCGCTGCCGCCTGCCCCGCCGCTGCCGCCTGCCCCGCCGCTGCCCACCGCGCCACTGCCGGCGCCCTCACCGCCGCTGCCGCCTGCGCCGCCGCTGCTCGAGCTATTGCTGGAGCTCGATGACGACGTTCCTGGACCGGAGGCTGCCGTGTCCGGCTTCTCCTCCCCACCGTCGCAAGCCCCGAGCCATGCCGAAAGTACAAGACCAGCAATCAGCTTCGAACGAGCGTAGTCCATATCGAGCTCCTACTCATCAGCCTGTGCAACACGACGACGGCAGCGACGGCGAGCACCATCACGCCGAGCTGAACCGTGTGAGGGGCCAGTCCCCAGCGGAAAAATGTGAGCGTTCACATTTGCGACGTCAATAGAAAGCCGGCGCGGGGATGTCCTCGATCCCGAGCAGGGCGTCGCGGCGCCGGATTGCGTCAAAACGTGTGCAGCGGATCGCGCTTGACAGTCCAAATGTGAACGTTCACAATCTAGCACTCTTAACCGATTCATTTACGGGGGCGCGTCGCGCGTTCGTGTGCCCGTGTGTCCGCGCGATCGCGGTGGGTGCTGTCGGCTCCACGTTCCGGCGGGGCGGCCACCTGTCATGACCCACGCGCCACAGAAGAGGTCAGGGATGCATTCGAAGAGGATGGGACTACGTTGGTTCGGCTTTTCTTCGTTCGCCGCCCTGCTCGCGGCGTGTTCCGGCGGGGACCTCAGCTCACCGGAAGGAAATGACGGCGGTGGCTCCGGTGACACCACCTCCGTGGTGGCAGGCAGCGGCGGCGCAGCCCCAGCGCCGGCGGCGGGAGCCACGAGCAGCAGCGCCACGAGCAGCAGCGCCACGAGCAGCGGCGCCACGAGCAGCGGCGCCACGAGCGGATCGGGTGGAGGCGTCACGACCGGAAGCGGCGGCGCGGGCGGAATCGACCCGGACACGACCACCGCGCCGGAGGGCAAGATCCCGAACATGCCCATGCCGGCGAACAAGATCAACTTGCCGCGCAACAACTGGCGAGACGGCCTGGTGTCGCCGACGCTCGAGGCGGGCCACCACCAGAACCAGCCGATCGTCATCAACGGCTACGTTCAGGGCGCCGGGAACGCCGAGATCGTGTTCTACGACATCGCCGATCCGAGCAATCCGAAGATGCTCTCGCGCATCCAGAGCCCTGGCTTCGATCCCAGGGGAGGGCCCAAGGGCGTCGGCGAGGCGGAGTCGCACCAGACCTCGCTCGCCCGGTACGGCAACAAGTTCTACCAGGTCACCACCGCGGGCACCGGCGTCGACATCTGGGACGTCACGGACGCCCACGCGCCTCGTCACGTGACGCTCGTCCGGCTCGAGGGCGTCAACTATGGCGACTTCACCGACTCCGTGTGGGGCATGTACTGGCAGGGCAGCGTCATCTACGTCGGCGGCACCAACACGGGCCTGCACATCCTGGACGCAGCGGATCCCGAGAACGTGCGGTTCGTGAAGAAGATTCCGATATCGCAGTTCGGCGGCGTGAGCGCCGGTCCGCTGTGGGCCGTCGGCAATACGCTCGTCATCACGACGCCCAAGGACAACGGCGGCATCGCGACGATGGACATCAGCGATCCGATGAACCCGGTTGCGCTCGACTTCATCACCCCGAGCAAGAGCTACATCTGTGGCCTGTACGGCAAGCACGTGTACGTGCAGTCGCCGCTGCGCGTGTGGGACGTGCTGACCGATCCCACCAACATCGGCTCGGCCAATTCACCCATCGCCACGCTGCCCGACTCGGCGTTCAGGGCCAAGGGCTACCCCGCCGGATCCGAGTACATGAGCTTCTCCGACGGCTATATGTTCCTGGGTCACCTGCGGCCAGATGCCGGCGTCTCCAAGATCGACGTGCACGACATCAACCGGATGTCGATCAGCAGTCGCATCTGGGGCCGGCTCGAGTTCGAGAACGGCGACGACCAGTTCTCGATCCCGGTCGGCAGCCTGCTGGTGTTGGCCGACGACGAGCTGCCCTACCGCGGTATGGTCATCGCCGCCCACTCCACGGATCCGGACAGCACGCCCCCGGCGGTGGACACGGTGTTGCCGAAGAACGGGGCGACGGGTGTGACCAGGAAGTCGCGCATCGGTCTCAGCCTCACCGACAACCTCGAGCTCGCCACGGTTCACCCGGGCAGCTTCATCGTCCGACCGGTGGGCGGCGCGCCGGTGAAGGGCACGTTCGGCCTGTACATGGGCATCCTGAACTTCGACCCCGACGGGGACCTGATGCCGAACACGACCTACGAGGTCGTCCTGCCGAAGGACGGCGTGAAAGATCTCGTCGGCAACGGGATCGCGGCCGAGTTCAAGTCGACGTTCACGACCGGTCCCTGAGCCATGCGCTCGCTGCGGAGGGTCCTTGGCCTGGTCGGTGGCATCTGCTGGGCGGCGGCCTGGCCGGCCGAGGCGCACGCCGTCACGGCGAGCATCCCCGAGCGCGCGCCTTCGCTCGTCGGCGAGCCCGTCACGTTCGACCTGACGATCGGTGACGCGGTCGGCCCCGTGCAGGTGCGCTGGGACATGGGGGACGAGACGCGCACCGAGTTCACGGTCGACGACGTGCAGCAGGTCCACACCTACGCCGCGCCCGGCCACTACCCGGTGCTGGCGACGGTCAAAGACGATGTCGGGTTCACCAGCGTCGCGTTCGTGCACACGGTGCACCGGCCGCTCGTCACGGGCAACGCGGCGGGCTCGACCGATCTCGTCTACGACCAGCCGAACGCGAAGGTCTACACGGCCAACTACGAGAACGACAGCGTGAGCGTGCTCGACGCGAGCGCGCTGACCAGGCTCGCGGAGGTGCCGGTGGCGCGCGGCCCGGTCGGGCTCGCGCTCGCGGCGGAAGGCAAGCTGTGGGTGCTGCACCGCGACGCGCACTCGCTCTCCATCATCGACACCGCGTCATTGGCGGTGGAGCGCGAGGTCATGCTGCCGTACGCGTCGCAGCCGATGGGCCTCGCGATCAGCCCGACCGGGGACGCCGCGTACGTGACGCTGATGGCGGTCGGCAAGCTGCTGAAGCTGGACGTGGCGAGCGGCGCCGTCGTGGCGGAGCTGGTGCTGGGCGGTACGCCGCGGGGCGTCTCGGTGTCGCACGACGGCTCGCAGGTCTACGTCACGCGCTTCATCTCCGAGGACAGCCACGGCGAGGTGGCGCGCATCGACGCGGCGACCTTCCAGGTGAGCACGCGCTTCGAGCTCGCGGCGGACACCACGACGGAAGACACGGATCAACAAGGGCGTGGCCTGCCGAACTACCTGTTCTCGGTGGGGCTCTCGCCCGACGGCTTGTTCGCGTGGGTGCCAGGCAAGAAGGACAACATCTTCCGTGGTCCATTCCGCGATCAGCTCGCGCTCACCGACGACAACACGGTGCGGCCGCTCGTGGCGCTGCTCGACGTCGCGGAGGGCGTCGAGGACGTCGCGCGGCGCATCGATCTGGACGATCGCAACCTGCCCAACCAGGTCGTGTTCACGCCGCTCGGCGACTATGCGTTCGTCAGCGTCGCCGGCTCGGCCCTGGTGGAGGTTCGCGACGCCTACACGGGCGAGTTCGTGACCGCGCTGAAGGAGACGGGCTTCGCTCCGCGCGGCCTGGCTCTGACCGAGACCGACAAGCTGTTCGTGCACGCATCGCTCGGCCGTACGGTGGCGGTCTACGACGTCGCCGACGTCGTCAGCTCGCACGACCTCATCACCAAGAAGCTGGCCGACATCCCGACCGTCGCTGCGGAGAAGCTCGACGCGCAGGTCTTGCGCGGAAAGCAGCTGTTCTTCAACTCAGCCGACATACGCATGAGCGATCAGGGCTATATCAGCTGCGCGTCGTGCCACTTCGACGGCGCGGAGGACGGGCGAGTCTGGGACTTCGGCAGCGTGGGGGAGGGGCTTCGCAACACCGTCTCGCTGGTCGGACGGCGCGGCACGGGCCACGGCAACGTCAACTGGAGCGGCAGCTTCGACGAGATCCAGGACGCTGACGACAACATCCGCGACCTGTTCGGCGGCAAGGGCTTCCTCGGCGCCGAGCAGCTCGCCGTGGGGACCGTCGCCACGCCGCGCGGCGACAAGAAGGCCGGCCTGAGCCCCGAGCTCGATGCGCTGGCCGCCTTCCTCGTCTCGCTCGACACGTACCGCCCGAGCCCCTTCCGCAACGCCGACGGCTCGCTCACCGAGGACGGCGTCGCGGGGCGCGCCATCTTCGAGCGCCTGGGTTGTGGATTCTGCCACACGGGTCCCGACGGGACCGACAGCGCGCGTGGCAAGCTGCACGACGTCGGCACCGTCAAGCCGTCTTCCGGGATGCGCGCCGGTGAGCCGCTGTTCGGCATCGACACGCCGACGTTGAACGGCGTGTGGGAGACGGCGCCGTACTTGCACGACGGCTCCGCGCCGACGCTGCGTGACGTCCTCGTCACGGCCAACCCCGAAGATCGTCACGCCTTCACCAGCGGGCTCAGCGAAGCCGAGCTCGGGCAGCTCATCGCCTACGTGCAGCAGCTGGACGGCTCCGTCGAGCCGGAGCCGAGCGAGGAGGATGACGGCGCGGGTCAGGCGCCGAGCAAGGACTTCTTCAGCTTCGGCTGCAGCTTGACGGGCGGGCCCGGCGACCGTCGCGCGCCGCTCCTGGCGTTCGCGCTCGTGGCCGGGTTGATGACGTTCGGCGCCCGCCGCAGGAGGCCCGCGTGAGACACCTGCCGAACCTGTGCATGGTTTCGCTGCTGCTGACGGCGTGCGTCGGCCAGATCGGCGAGGGCGCTGCCACGGACGAGGCGGTGACCGACATCGATTGGGGCACGCTGCCGCCCGTGAGCGCTCCCGACCCGGAGCTGTCGGCCCTTCCCACGCGCGAGGCGCAGCACCGCGCGCTCTGCGCGACGCCGCGCGGCGACAGCTTCTGGCAGGCGGTGTGCGCCACGCCGCGGCCGAGCATCACCGACTTCGCCAGCTTGCTCAGGGTCGCGAAGCTCGACCAGGATCGCGCCTTCGCGCTCACCGGCAACTCCACCTCGCTGGTGAAGAGGGCCGTCTCCGCCGTCAATCCGCGCATCATCGTCTTTCCGCGTGTGACCGAGATGCGCGAGAAGCCGGCTGAAATGACCGCGCTCGGCTTCGTTCGCGGGGAGCCCTTCGTCGAGGTCGTGAGCCGCGACCTCTCGACCGGTGACTACAACTTCTACCTGTTCACCTTCGAGCGGCAGTGTGATTACGATGGCAGCTGCGATCTCGCGAGCGTGCTCACCGAGGAGATAGAGCACGGCTGGACCGCGTTCAGCGTTTACAGCGAGGAGGACGTCGAAAATACGTCGCTCGACTGTCGCTCGTGCCACCAGCCCGACGGCCACGGCACGAAGAAGATCTTGCGCATGCAGGAGCTGGAGTTCCCCTGGCTGCACTGGTTCCCGCAGCGCTTCGTGCAGCGCACGGAGTCCGATCGGGTGCTCACGCCGCAGTTCCTGGAAGCCCACGCGCTCGACGCGCAGTACGGCGGCATCCCCATCGCGACCATCCAGAATGCCATCGACGAGGGCAGCGGCGCGCAGCTCGAGGCGCTGCTCGTCGCCGAAGGCCAGGCGGCGCAGCCGAACGCGTTCGACCCGCGCATCGAGGCAGAGGTCAAGGCCGGCTCGTCGAGCCCGACCTGGGAGGAGCAGTTCGCCGTGTCGCTGGCGGGTGATTCGATTCCGGTGCCTTACCCGCTCGTGGACGTGACGGATCCGGCGCTCCGCGCGGCGCGGATCACCTCCTACCTCGACGTGGTGACGGGCGCGGCCCCGCGACAATCCCTGCTCGATCTGCGCGACCTCTTCTCCGCAGACGCGAAGGTGAAGATCGGCCTGGTGCCGCCGCCGGGGGCGAGCGGGCGCGCCGTGCTCACGCAGCTCTGCTCGCGCTGCCACGACGGTCGCGGGAACCCGGCGCTGAACCGCGCCAGGTTCAACGTGAAGAACCTGGACGGCATGTCGCGAGAGACGAAGGACAAGGCCATCTTTCGCTTGCAGGAGCCCGCGACCTCGCCGCTGCGCATGCCGCCGTGGCGCGCCGCCGACGAGCTGCCCCCCGCGGAGCTCGCCGCGGCCATCGAAGAGCTGGCCAAGTAGCGCCGCCCGCGTGACCGCAGCGCGCCAGTTTGTGATTGACGTCGGAAATGTGAGCGTTCACATTTGGCGCTCCAGGACCTGCATTGCCTTGCCCCGCTTCGCGCTGGCGTGACGGCCACGAGGCCGTGGCCACCGTCGTCTCCATCCACGGCCACGTCGCGACGGCGGCCCTGCACGGGCCCATGCTGCAGACCAGCGGAACGCAGGACACGATCGGGCTTCCGATGCAGCAAAAAACGTACGACATGTCCCAGACCCAGACATTCCTGGCGACGGTGATGGGCGCGGATCACGGGTACATCACGCGCGACGTGGGAGGCGTCGAGCGGCGAGCGATCGTGGCCTGGCTCCGTTACTGGATCTACCAGGACGCCGGCGGGAAGCACTGTTTCTACGGTGATGATTGCGTGATGTGCACCTCCCCCTGGGTGAATCCCCAGCGCAAGAACTGGGAATGACCTCGCGCTGAGGGAGACGGCACGACCCCATCCACCATCGGAGACGCGCAGCCCCGCGCCCATCCCGTTGGTCAATCGGGGAATGTCGCGATTCACAGCGTCGTAGTGTGCCGGCGTACGGATCTCGCGTACTCTTCGGGGATGTCGACCTTGCCACCCCGGGCGCGCTCCGGATACAGTTCAGCACCTAGCGAATGACAGATGAGGGATTAGGGGAGATCGGGCGGCTCAGGGCAGAGATCGCAGCGCTGCACGCGCGCGTCGAGGAGCTGGAGAGCGCGCTGGCGGAGCGGTCGAGCGGCGGCGCGGCCGAGGGAGCAGCGCGGCCGGACGCGGTGAGCGTGGACGCTCACGCCGCCTTCGGCGCGCTCGCGTGGCTGCTCACACCGGCGCCGGCGCTGATCCACTGGCGTCCCGATGGCATGGTGACGCGCTGGAGCGATGGCGCCGAACGTGTCTTCGGCTGGAGCGAGGGCGAGGCCGTCGGCCGCAGGCTCTCCGAGCTCGTGGGCGCAGATCCCGTGTCCCCGGACGCGGTGCGTGCGCTCATGCTCGACTGGACGGAGAACCGGTTCGCCTCGGCCACGAGCGAGGGCAGGACGAAAGACGGGCAGGCGCGCCTCCTCCGGTGGACCCACGCGGTGCTGCGCGACGACCGCGGCGGCGCGCGTGAGATCGCGGCGATCGTCGAGGACGCCGGCGACCCCCCGTGGAGTGAGCACGTGCTGCTCGGGCGGCTTCAGCTGCTCCTTCAGCTGCTGGACCACTCGCGCAATTCCATCTTCGTCAAGGACACAGGCGGGCGCTACGTCTTCGTCAACCGAGCTCACGCCGAGGTCCTCCAGAGGCACGTCTTCGAGGTCATCGGCAAGGATGAATACGAGTTGAGCCCCCTGGCCCCCGAGGCCATCGAGGAGGTCGTGGCGAGAGAGCACGACGTGATGGCCGGGGGAAAGGCGATGCAGTACGAAGAGGTCCTGCTGCTCGGCGACACGAGTATTCATTTCTCCACCGTCAAGTTCCCGATCCTCGACGGGCGTGGCGAGCCGATCGGCCTCGGCGGCGTCGTCACCAACACCACCTCGCTGAGGCACGCGGAGGCCGAGCGGGCCGCGCTGCAGGAGAAGATCATCGTCGCCCAGCAGGCGGCCCTCCGGGAGCTGTCCACGCCGCTCATCCCGATCGCCGACCGGGTGGTGGCGATGCCGCTCGTGGGGACGATCGACAGCGCGCGCGCAGCGCAGATCATGGAGACGTTGCTCTCCGGCATCAACAGTCAGAGCGCACACACCGCGATCCTGGACGTCACCGGCGTGCGCGCGGTCGACGCGCACGTCGCCGATGCGCTGACGCGGACCGCGCGCGCCGCCCAGCTGCTCGGCACGCGCGTGGTGCTCACCGGCGTGCGCTCGGAGGTGGCGCAGACGCTGGTCACCCTCGGCGTGGATCTGTCCGGTATCACCACGCTGGGCACCCTGCAAAGCGGCATCGCGCACGCCCTCCGCCACTCTGGGCACCAGCGGTCAGCGGGTTGAGTCCGTCTGAAAGAGCAGTAGCTCGGACCGCCTGGCAGCCGTGCGCGTCGTCTGGAGCCATGGTGCGACCGTCGAGGTGAACGCGCAGTGCGATGTAGGCTGCTGCGCGGACGCCGCCGGAGGGGCGGGCGGCAAGGCGCGTGGTCGGTCGGCGGGAGCTGGCCGGGAGGCTACCAGCGCCCGCCGGATCGGTTACGTTGTCAGGACCCCATGACGATCGACACCTCTCCCGACGCGCCCATCCCGTCGGTGCTGTCGAAGCTCGACGAGATCCGGCAGCGCATGGCCTCCCACACCGATCGGGACGACGAGCGGCGGGTCCTGGAGATCCTCGCGGGCTCGACCGCCGTCGAGCTCGACCAGCTGCTCCTCCAGCTCGATCTGCCCGCGCTGCTCGGAGACGTCGACGATCGCCTCATCGGCCCCGACAACCGTACGGCGCTGCTCGATCTCCTGACCGCCGGGCGCCTCGGCGACCTCGGGATCCCGGCGCGCGCGGCGCTCATCTCGGCGCTGCAGCGCGGCCGGACGGGTAGCCTCGACGAGCAGGCGCTGCGCCGCCTCTGGCTCGGCACGCGCGGCGCGGACGTCACGCGGCTCAAGAACGCGCTCGACGGCCGCGGCGGCTACCGCGACCTTCACCAGCTCTTCTACCACGATATCGACGACGACTCCCTGCGCGAGGAGCTCCTCGCCCACTTCGCGCGAGAGGCGGTCTCGGCGTCTGGCTCCCATTCGGGCTCAGGTTCCGTCTCGGTGCGCGAGGTGAAGGTCCTGTCCGATATCGACGATACGTTCTACGCGAACTGGAAGGACGCCCGGTACCCGAAGAAGACCGTCTATCCCGGCGTCCTGCAGTTCTATGCGGAGCTCGACCGCGGCCCTGGCCCCGTGCCCGGGCGAGCCGGCGATCTGACCTTCGTCACCGCCCGGCCGGGCGACCGCCTCGGCCTCGTGGAAGACGCGACGATCAAGGCGCTCGCCGAGCGCGGTCAGCTCACCGCGACCGTGCTCGCGGGCTCGTTCACCCGCCTCATCGGCAACCGCACGATCGCGGAGAAGAAGCTCGAGAACTTCCTCGAGTACCGGCGGCTGTACCCGGAGTACGATTTCGTCTTCGTCGGCGACAGCGGGCAGGGCGATATCCACTTCGGCCAGCGCATGCTCGAGCTCGCGCCGGAAGTGGTCAGGGCGATCTTCATCCACGACGTGGTCGCGACACCCGATCTCGCGCGGAGGGAGCTCGCGACCTCCGGCGTTCACCTGTTCGATACGTACATCGGCGCCGCGCTCGTGGCCCTCGAGCTCGGCCTCGTCGGCCCCGAGGGCGCGGCGCGCGTGGCCGAGGCCACGCTCGCGGCGCTCGCCGCGATCCCGTTCCCGTCGCACGCGGACCAGGAGCCGCGCCGCCTCGAGATGGTGCGCGACGTCGCGCGGCTGAACGAGGCGCTGCCGCCTTCGCTGCGGACAGGACAGCCGTGAAGAGAGGGTATCCGGCTAGCCGCGCCGAGAGCCGCCCGGGCCTCGGAATGGTAGACTGACGGGCATCATGGGCGGCGAGGGACGTCTGCTTGCGTGGTTCTTCGAGGCCATGGCGCGCCATCAGCCGGACGACGCGCTCTCGTTCACAGAAGCACAGGCGAACTTCACCTCGGTGCTGAAGGGCCTCATCGCAGTGGAGCGCGGCGGCGGGATGGTGTTCGGGTGGGTGCTCTCCGGCGAGCACGCCGATGCGGTCGTGCGCGCTGCGCTCCCGGCGCTCACGGAAGCGGCGCTGGCCTGGCGCGCGTACTTCGAGCGACGTCATGGCGCGCGCGGGCGCCAGGAGGTCGCCCGCATCGCCGCCGCACTCCGCTACACGCCGTTCCTCGACCGCGGCCCCCTCCGCGCCGACGCGGGCGTCGACGAGGCGCTCGCGGGGCTCATCGACGCCTGCCTCGACCCGCGCCACGCCGCGCCGCGCGCCGACGGGCCGGGCGCGGCGCCCGCGGACGACCGGCTCGGCGACACGCTCCGTGGCGCCATGGCGCTGCGCGACGCCTCCTCGCCGTGCGCCGGCCGCTCCGTCGCGGTGAAGACCCCCTCTCCGGATCGCCTTCGCGACGTGGCCGAGGTCGAGGCGCGCCACGGGGCATTTCACCCGCAGATCGAGGCGCTCTACGCCGCCATCGACGGCCTGGCGCTCCTTGATTCGGCCTCTCCGCCGTCCCGGGTGCCGTGGCCCGCCGCTCTCCCGCCGGGGGCGCTTGTCCTCGTGTCGCCGCTCGCGTGGGCGAGCGCCGTCCGTAAATCGAGCTCATCGAGCGCGATGGGCGAGATGCAGCTCCTCGTGCTTGCCCGGCTGCCAGAGCGCATGCTGCCCAGGGAGTCCGAGCGCGGCGTCGAGTTCACCGTGAACCTGTATCTCGCGTTCCGCGTCGGAACGGCGGAGATCTACCTGACGGACGAGGCCTATGGCTCCCCTCCGCTCTTGCTCGCGCGCGATGTGGTGACCTTCTTTCGCGCGATCCGCGGCGCGGCCCCGCGGCTGGAGGGCGTCCTCGCGGCCCTGGCGAAGGCGCTCGGCGGCGGCGCGTCGCAGGCTGGCTGATCCCGGGCCGCGTCGCCCTCGCGGAGGCCGCGCGAAGGACCGCCCCGAGCCTCCCCCTCGCTCAGGCCGCGGCGAGCGCGGCGACGAAGCGGTCGATCTCGGAGTCGTCGTTGTAATAATGGACCGAGGCGCGCACCAGATCGGGAATCCCGCGATCCTCGAAATCGAGCAGCGTCCCCGCGGCGGTCGATACGCTGACATGGATCGCCTGCGCGCCGAGCCGCTCCTTGATGGCCGTGGCGTCCTCGCAGGTCCGGGTGAAGGTCACGATGCCGCAGCGCTGCTCGCCGAGGTCGCGCACGGTGACCCCGGGGATCTCGGAGAGCCGCGCGCGCAGGCGCTCGGCCAGCGCACCCACCCGGTCGCGGATCGCGGGCAGGCCCAGCCGGAGCGCATACTCCGCGGCCGCGCCGAGCCCGAGCCGGCCGGCCACATAACTCTCCCAGTTCTCGAAGCGCCGGGCGTCGGGCCGCAGCTCGTAGCGATCCGGCGCCGTCCAGCGCGCCGCGTGGAGATCGAGGAACGGCGGCTCCAGCCGGTCGAGCAGCGCGCGCCGGACATAGAGAAAGCCGGTGCCGCGCGGCCCGCGCAGGTACTTGCGCCCGGTCGCCGACAGGAGATCGCAGCCGATCGCCTCGACGTCGATCGGCAGCTGCCCCACCGACTGGCAAGCATCGAGCAGGAAGGGCACGCCCGCCGACCGGGCGCGGCGGCCGATCTCCTCCGCCGGATTGACCAGCCCGCCGTTCGTGGGGACGTGGGTGATGGCGATCAGCTTGACCCGCTCGTCGAGCAGGCGATCGAGCGCGGGCAGCGATACCGCGCCGCGCTCGTCGCTCGGGATAGGGACGATCTCCGCGCCGGTGCGCCGCGCGACCTGCAGGAACGCGATGTAGTTCGAGGCGTACTCGGTCCGCGCGGTCAGGATGCGATCGCCAGGGCCGAAGCGGAGCGAGTAGAACGCCATGTCCCAGGCGCGCGTGGCGTTCTCGACCAGCGCGATCTCGCCGGGCGCCGCGCCGATCAGCCGGGCGATCGCGCCGTAGACCGCCTCGATCCGCTCGCCCGCCTCCGCCTCGGCCTCGTAGCCGCCGAGGGTCGCCTCGCGGCGCAGGTGCTCGACCACCGTGTCGACCACCACGGCCGGAGGCAGCGAGGAACCCGCGTTGTTGAAGTGAAGGACGCTGGCGCAGGCCGGGGTGTCGCGGCGCAGCGCGGCGATATCCATCGTCATGACGTCGTCTCCTCGAGAGGCCGACACGCTGCCGGCTGGGCAGCTCCACGTCAATCGCGGCGGCCGCCGGCGGCAGCTCGGCGGCGCCGCGCGGTGAGGGCTATTCCATCAGCCCGCTGCGCAGCTCGCTCGGGGAGTAGCCGAGCATGCGGCGGCAGGTCCGCGAGAAGTGCGCGAGGTCGGCGAAGCCCGCGGCGTGGGCGGCGCCTGTCGCGTCGAGGCGCGCGAACGCCCCGAGCGCGACGAGCAGCCGGCGCCATAGCTGGAAGGTGCGGATGGGCAGCCCCACGTCGCGCACGAACAGCGCCTGCAGGTGCGCCTCGGAGACCCCGGCGCGCGAGACCGCGAGGCGCCGGTCCGCGGCCGGATCGCGCAGGGCCTCGAGGACGCGGGCGACCCGCCCATCCAGGGCGATGCGCGGCGACTCCCTCGCGAGCCAGGACGCGACCTCGCGCGCGAGGCCGCCGAGCACGTCGGGGCGCGACAGGGACGCGCGGTGCGCCGCCACGGCCCCGTCGAGGCGCGAGAGGAGCCGGCCTTCGAGCGGACAGGGGCCGCCGCGCAAGCGCGCATGAGCCGCCACGTGCGGCATCTCCTGGGGGTCGTACAGGAACCCGAGCGTCGGTCCGGGGCTCGCGGCGGCGTGCCACAGGTCGGGGGGCACCACGACCGCGCGCCCGCGCACGACCGCGCCGCCCGGCTCGGTCACTGTCACCTCGCGCTCGATCCCCACCAGGATCGCCGCGCCGTGCTCTGCGTGGAGGGTCGACCTCATCGCCGTCGAGGCGCGCACCGCGAAGGCGTCCGCGATCACGGCGCCGATCCGGGATTCGTTCAAGCGGCCCACGTGCCCTGATCCTACCCTGGCCTCCGCTGGAGGTCGTGAGCGATGAACCTGTTCTCGGAAGAGATGCGCCGCAACCCTTACCCCGTGTACGACCAGCTCCGGAGCCGCTCTCCCGTGCTCCACTACCCGCCGTCCGACTCGTGGATGATCTTCGATTACGACGGCGTGAAGCGGGCGCTCCACGATCACGAGGCGTTCAGCTCGGTCGTGTCGCCGCCGGGCACCAGGACCGCCGAGTGGCTCATCTTCTCGGACCCTCCGCGCCACACCAAGCTGCGCGCAATCATCATGCGAGCCTTCACCCCGCGCGCGGTCGCGGGGCTCGAGCCGCGCATCCGCCGGCTGTCGCGCGAGCTCCTGGACCGGACGATCGAGAGCGGCCAGATGGACCTCGCCGAGGACTACACGGTCCCGCTGCCCCTCCTGGTGATCGCCGAGATGCTCGGCGCCCCGATCGCGGACCAGCCGCGGTTCAAGCGCTGGAGCGACGCGATCCTGGACCTCAGCACCACGGTCTCCGGCAGCGAGGAGGCGGCCCGGGCGCTCGACGAGTTCACCGCGGTGACGGCCGAGATGCAGGCCTACCTGAGAGGCCTCATCGAGCAGCGGCGGGCGGCGCCCGAGGATGACCTCCTGACCAGGCTCGTCGAGGCCGAGGTGGACGGAGAGCGGCTGAACGAGGACGAGATCCTGGGCTTCTTCCAGCTCCTCCTCGTGGCCGGCCACGAGACGACAACCAACCTGATCGGCAATGCGATGCTGTGTTTCCTCGAGAACCCGGACGAGCTCGCTCGCCTCCGGGCCGCGCCCGATCTGCTGCCCTCCGCGATCGAGGAGGTCCTGCGTTACCGCTCGCCAGTCCAGGCGATGTTCCGCGTGACGCGGCGCGATGTCCCGATGCACGGCCAGGTGATCCCGGCCGGCAAGGCGGTGCTGGCGATGATCGGCTCAGCCAACCGAGATTCGCAGCAATTCTGCGACCCTGACCGCTTCGACATCGCGCGCGATCCCAACCCGCACATCGCGTTCGGGCACGGCATTCACTTCTGTATCGGGGCGCCGCTCTCGCGCCTCGAAGCCAGGGTAGCGCTGGCGGATCTCGTCGCGCGGCTCGGCGGCCTCGAGCTCGCGAGCGACGCGCCGTGGGAGCCGCGCCGGGCGATCCACGTGCACGGCCCGACCCGCCTGCCGATCCGCTTCGCGCCGGGGCCGCGCCTCGGCGGCGCCCCGGGCCGTCAGGGCGCCCGCAGCGAGGCGGCGACGTCGAGCAGCGGCCCGAGCGCCTTGTCGTCCGCGGCGCCGGCGAAGAGGTGAACCCTCAGGCCCTTGATCTTCGGGTGCGGCAGGATCGCCTCCGCCATGACGCGCGTGGGGCTCATGGGCCATACTTGCCAGCTCATCGCCTTTCCGAACACCTTGCCTGGCCTGAGCGTGGGAGTCACCTTCGCCTCGTTCTGGTTGTACTGGAACGACGGGTGGTCACCGACATAGATGCCTATCGCGGACTGCGGCGCGCCGAGCTCCGCGGGCAATCGCACGCGGTGCACCGTGAAGTCCGGGCCGCGCTGCAGGGCGGTGCTCGCGCCTGCCGGGACCTTCACGAGGAAGCTGTCCTCGCTGCCCTGTCCCTTGATGGCGCGCTCTCCTCCGCCCGCGTCGATGCGCCGCGGTCCCGCGCTCACGGTGGCGGCGATCGCGCGCGCGAAGGCCGTGCAGCGGGGCAGCTCGCCGGGCGTCTCCGGCAGATCGCCCGCGCCGGCCGCGAGCGCGCTGCAGCCCGCCGCGTCCTTCGCGGCCGGAGGATTCACGTAGAAGGCGAGCCTCTGAACGAAGCCGTCCGGGTGCAGGACGTACAGGCCGAGCACCGGGATCGCGACGCTGCCCCGATTCGTGCTCCCAGGGAACACGGCCCAGGCCCTGAGCTGCTCGTCGGACAGGCGGAGCGGCTCCACCGTGGCGCTGCCCCCGGGGAAGTCCGCGGCCATCGCGGCGCGCACGCCGCCCTCGGGGTCCTTGCCGCCGAGCGCGAAGAGCTCGGAGGCCATCATCACGAAGCGCTCGTCGCCGGCGTCGAGCACCACGCGGGTCTCCTCTTCGTCCGGCTCCGCCGCGGCCATGATCGAGCGCGCGCGCGCCTCGATCCGCGCCCCCTCGGGCAGCCGGACCGCGAGGCGACCCGAGAGCAGCGAGGTGGCCGGCCGCTTGCTCAGGAAATCGGGCGAGGGCGCCGCGGGGCCGGGCGAGGCCTGGGTCGGCGCGGTCGGCGCCTCGCCCTGCGCCGCGGGCGCGGGCGCCTCGCCCTGCGTTCTGGCTGGCGCCTTGCCCGGCGCGCCGCCGCTGCCGGAGCACGCGGCGCAGGCGAGGAGGGCTCCGCAGGCGAGCGCGAGCGCGGAGGGAAGGCGGGAGAGGCGGGCTCGACGAACGCGGCGCATGGAGCGCGACCGTAAAGCACCGTTTGCCAGCGGGCAATCGCGCTCGCGGCCGCGTGGCACGAGGCGCTGAGGGCGGCGCGCGCCGCGAGCGTCTCGTGGCATGGATCGCTCGGTCGCGCGGTCATCCGGCGTTCGTGATGCCTGCGGGACTGATGCCCGCCTGCCTCACCCGTCCTGCTGTGCGGTCCGGCGAAGCCAGCGGACGCGCCGCGATCGGCCGTCAGGTTCGCGGCGGCGCCGCGCCGACGAGCCCGTCCGGGCCGGGCTGGCGCGTCGCGCGTGGCGCACGGCCGGCGGTGAGGGGAGGACCGTGGCGTCATCGCCGCTCCTCGCACCGGTGGCACCACCATTGCTGAATGGGATGGCGCTGATGGCGCTGATGGCGCTGACGGCGCCAACGCCGACCGCACGAACGACGCTGACGGCGCCCAGCGGACCGCCGTCCCGCGGCCCTGGTGGGCGATCGGGATGGGCCAGGCATGGAGGATTCGATGAATGACCAGACCTCCGTCGAGGTTCTTGTTCCACGTGAGATGTCGCCGGATCAGAGACAGCGCCTCATCGACGAGCTCTATGGCTTACGCCGCGTGATCTTCGAGGGCGCGCAGAGGGAGAAGAGCTTCGCCACCCACGTCATCGACGCTGGCGCGGAGCACGGCGCCGTCGTGGTCCACAGGGGCGCTGGCGGCCAGATCACCGGCTATTTCGCGGCTCAGATCATGGATCCGGAGCCTTCCGGCGCGCAGATCGCGATCTTCCGCGGCGAGTCCGGGGCGCTCGGCGAGCACGTCGGCGACGATACCGTCCTCCGCCACGTCCTTTTGCGCCTGATCCGGTACATGCTCGCCCACCCGGGTCGACCCGTGTTTTGCCTGTGCTCGATGGCTCACCCGTCGAGCTATGCGCTGTTCTCGCGCTTCGTCGACATCGCGCGCACGAGCCCGCCGGAGGGCGCGGACGAGCTCATGTCCAGGCTCGCCTCCTCGTTCGACCCGGAGGTGAACGATCGAGGTAGCCCGTTCGTCTTCGAGGTCGGGCAGACGGCGGCCGAGCCGGCGGGCGGCTGCGACTTCCTGCACGTCTACGAGAACCCATCGGCGCGCCCCGGCGCCGCGGAGGAGCGCGAGCTCATCACGCTCGTGCCGTTGCGCCTCGGCGGCATGCTGCGCGCCGCAGCGCGCTGCGCACCGCCGGAGGCGAGGCGCTGGTAGCGCGCCGCTCGCCGGGTCAGCCCAGCACTGCGGACAGGCTGTCGAGGAATCGCTGGTTCTCGCGCTCGGTGCCGATGGTGACCCGAAGGCTGGTCGGCAGGTTGCCGAAGGGCCGCACGATGACGCCCTTCCGGAGCAGGGCGTCGTACACCGGGCGCGCCGGCCGACCGACGTCCACGAGCACGAAGTTCGCCTGGCTCGGCGCCACCGAGAGCCCGAGCCGCGTGAGCTCGCGCGTGAGCCGGTCGCGCTCGCGGAGGTTCAGCGCGCGGCTCTTCTCGACGTGCTCGGCGTCGTCGAGCGCCGCGACGGCGGCCGCCTGCGCCAGCGCGCTCACGTTGAACGGCGCGCGCACCCGGTTCAGGTAGTCGATGAGCTGCGTCGGGCCGACGGCGTAGCCGACGCGGAAGCCCGCCAGGCCGTAGATCTTCGAGAAGGTGCGGAGCACGAGCAGCCGCTCGCGGAGGCCGCGGAGGCGCATGGAGTCCGGGAAGTCCGCCGCGTCCGCGTACTGGATGTACGCCTCGTCCATGACCACGATGACCTCGGGCGGGACCTCCTTGAGCAGGCGCTCGACCGCGGCGCGGCCCACGTGCGTGCCCGTCGGGTTGTTCGGGTTCGCGATGAACAGGAGGCGCGTCTTCGGCGTGACGGCCGCGGCCATGGCCTCGAGGTCGTGCCGCAGGTCGCGCAGCGGCACGGCCGTGAACGGGACGCCGTAGGCGAGCGCGGCGAGCTTGTAGACCACGAAGGCCGGGTCGGCGAACACGATGTGCGACCCGGGCGTCGCGAACGTGTGCACGATCAGGTCGAGGAGCTCGTTCGAGCCGTTTCCCTGGACGATCTCCTCCATCGTGACGCCGTGGACCGCCGCGAGCCGCTCGCGCAGCCGGTACGCCGCCCCGTCCGGGTAGAGGTGCACGTTCGCGAGCGCCTGGCGCGCCGCCTCGAGGGCGCGCGGGCTCGGGCCGAGCGGGTTCTCGTTCGAGGCGAGCTTCACGGCGTCCGTCACGCCGAGCTCGCGCGCGAGCTCATCGAGCGGCTTCCCCGTCTCGTACGGCGAAAGCAGCTCGACGGAGGGCAGAACTAGCGCAGACATAGCGCGCACCCTATCACACCTTGGCCGTGGGGAGTGAGCCGGCTCGCCGGCGCCCTGCCGCGGGTTCGTCGCCGGGATTGCCGGGATCTGGCCTCTCCCACGGGGCTCCGTGTGATACTCGCCGTCCCGATGAAACCCGGGGACATCGTCGCCGACCGCTTCTTGATCGAGCGCCTCGCCGGGTCGGGCGGGATGGGCTCCGTCTACCGCGCCCTCGACCGGCACACGGGCGAGACGGCGGCGCTCAAGGTCATGTCGGGCCGCGGCCTCGAGCACGGCGAGCGCTTCGCGCGCGAGGCGCAGGTGCTCGCCGAGCTGCGGCACCCCGGCATCGTCCGGTACATCGCGCAGGGCGCCACGGAGAGCGGCGAGCCCTGGCTCGCGCTCGAGTGGCTCGAGGGCGAGAGCCTCGGCGACCGGCTGCGCCGGCGCGGGCTCACCATCGCCGAGAGCGTCACGCTCGGCCTCCGGGTCGCCGAGGCGCTCGCCGAGGCGCACCGCCACAACGTCGTCCACCGCGACCTCAAGCCGAGCAACCTGTACCTCGTCGACAAGTCGGCCGAGCAGGTCAAGCTCCTCGACTTCGGCATCGCCCGCCTCACGTCGCTCGCGCCCCTCACGATGACCGGCGTCGTCATGGGCACGCCGTTCTACATGGCGCCGGAGCAGGCGCGCGGCGAGCGCGACGTCGGCGCCCAGGCCGACGTGTTCGCGCTCGGCTGCGTCCTGTTCCACTGCCTCACCGGCCGCCCGCCGTTCGTCGGCGACGACATCCACACCGCCCTCCTCCGCGTCGTGCTCGACGAGGCCCCGCGCCTCCGCGACCTGCGCGCCGACGTCCCCGAGAACGTCGACATCGCCGTGGCGCGCATGCTCGCCAAGGCCCCGGCGGACCGGCCCGCGAACGGCGCCGCCGTGGCCCTCGATCTGCTCCGCGTCGGCGAGATCAAGAGCACCCCCCCCGCGCCCGCGAGCCGGCGCGCGAGCGCGCTCACGACCGGCGAGCGGCGCACGCTGTGCCTGATGCTCGCGCGCATGGGCGCGCCGGAGGCCCCCTCGTGGCAGGGGCCCACCATGCCGATGACGCTCCCGATGACCATGCCCCTCGCGCGCACCGTCCCGGAGGACGAGGTGAAGCGCGTGGCGTCGCGCTTCGGCGGGGCCCTGCAGACGCTTGCGGACGGGCTCCTGCTCATCACCCTCGAGGGGCGCGGCCTCATCACGGACCAGGCCGCCCGCGCGGCGCGGTGCGCGATCGAGGTGCGGGACCTCCTGCCCGGCGTGCAGATGGCCCTGGTCGCCGGCCGCGGCTCCGCCGACGACCAGCTCCCGATGGGGCCCACCATCGACCGCGCCGTGCGGTTGCTCGACCGCGCCGACGGCGGGTCGATCCGCCTCGACGAGGTGATGGCCGGCCTGCTCGACGCCCGCTTCGAGGTCGGCGGCGACGCGACAGGCCTCGTGCTCCGCGCCGAGCGCGATCTCGTCGAGGCCGCGCGGACGCTGCTCGGGCGCACGACGCCGTTCGTGGGGCGCGACCACGAGCTCGCCATCCTCGACGCCGTGCTCGACGAGTGCCTCTCGGAGCCGACCGCGCGCGCGGTGCTGATCACGGCGCCCGCGGGGCTCGGCAAGAGCCGGCTGCGCTACGAGTTTCTGCGCCGCGTCGAGGAGCGCAAGGAGCGGGTGCAGGTCTGGCTCGGCCACGCCGACCCGATGAGCGCCGGCTCGCCCTTCGGGATGCTGCGCCAGATGCTCCGCCGCGAGGCCGGGCTCTCGGGCGGCGAGCCGCAGGAGGTCCGCGAGCAGCGCCTCCGCGCCCGCGTGGGCCGGTACCTGAACGGCGCCGACCTCGACCGCGTGACCGAGTTCCTCGGCGAGGTGGCGCGGATCCGCTTCTCCGACGAGGGCCGGGTGGAGCTGCGCGCCGCGCGGAGCGACCCGATGCTCATGGGCGACCAGATCCGCCGCGCCTTCGAGGACTTCGTGCTCGCCGAGTGCCGGGCCGAGCCGGTGCTCCTCGTGCTCGAGGATCTCCAGTGGGGCGACGTGCCCACGGTGAAGCTCATCGACGCGGCCCTCGCGCTCCGCGACCAGCCGCTCATGGTGCTCGCGCTGGCGCGGCCGGAGGTCGAGACCATCTTCCCGAAGGTGTGGGTCTCGCGCGGCGTCCAGGAGCTCCGGCTGCGCGAGATCGGGCGGCGGGGGAGCGAGCGGCTCGTCCGCGAGGTGCTCGGCGACGCCGTGACGCCCGACCTCTGCGCGCGCCTGTGCGAGCGGGCCGGGGGCAACGCGTTCTACCTGGAAGAGCTCATCCGCGCCGCCGCCTCGGGCCGGACCGAGGCGCTCCCCGAGACGGTGCTGTCGATGGTGCAGGCCCGCCTCGAGTCGCTCGACGGCGAGGCGCGGCGGGTGCTCCGGGCCGCGAGCGTGTTCGGCCAGAAGTTCTGGCGCGGCGGGCTGATGGCGCTGCTCGGCGGCGAGCGCCGCGCCCCCCAGGTGGACGGGTGGCTCGCGGTGCTGGTCGATCGCGAGCTCATCGCGCGGCGGGGCGAGGGCAAGTTCCGGAGCGAGCACGAGTACGCGTTCCGGCACGCGCTCGTGCGCGAGGCGGCGTACGCGACGCTCACGGACGAGGATCGCGCGCTCGGCCACCTGCTCGCCGGCGAGTGGCTGGACGCGGCCGGCGAGCGCGACGCGGCGCTGCTGGCGGACCACTTCGAGCGCGGCGGCGACGCGGAGCGCGCGGTCGTCTGGTTCCGGCGCGCGGCGGAGCAGGCGCTCGGGGCGAACGACTTCCGCGCCGCGATCCAGCGGGCCGAGCAGGGGGCCGCGAGCGCCGACGTGGACGGGGAGTTCTTCGCGGCGCTGCGCCTCGTCCAGGCCGAGGCGCACAAGTGGCTCGGCGAGGCCTCCCAGGCCGAGCGGTGCGCCGTCATGGCGATGCGGGGCTTCCCCCGGAAGAGCGCGCTCTGGTACGCGGCGGCCGGGGAGGCCGCGTCGATGCGCGTGCGCCTCGGCATGGGCGACCGGCTCGCGGATCTCGTCGAGGAGCTCCGGGGGGCCGGCCCGGGCAGCGGGGACCGCGGCTCGTGGGTCGACGTCGCGGAGGCGACCGGCGCCTCCGTGAGCGCGCTGGCGCGCATCGCCGGGTCGCTCCTGCACGGGGGCCAGTACGCCGCGGCGGAGGAGATCGTGCAGGAGCTCTCCCGGGTGGCGATGCCGCTCGCCGAGCGCGACGCGGCGGTGGCCGCGCGCATCCACGCGCTCCGGGCGTCGCGGGCGCTCTGCTACGGCGACCCTGCGGCGTCGCTCGCGTGCACGGAGCAGAGCATCCCCGCCTACCTCCAGACCGGCGACCTCAGGAACGCGTGCCTGAGCCGCGTGAACGCGGCGCACTGCCTGCTCCAGCTCGGGGTCTACGGTCGCGCCGAGGCCGAGCTGCGCGACGCGCTCGCGGAGGCGGGGCGGCTCGGGCTCTACAACGTGGCGGCGTTCGCCAAGCAGAACCAGGGCCTGCTCTGGATCCAGCAGGGCGATCTCGGCGCGGCGCGGGCGGCCACGGCCGAGGCGATCGACGCCTTCGTGGCGCAGGCGAACCGGCGGCAGGAGGCGCGGTCGCGGGCGTACCTCGCCGCGATCCTGACGCGGCTCGGCGACCTCGACGCGGCGGACAACGAGGCGGGCGCGGCCGTGGCGATGCTGGCGCACGTGCCGACGCTCCAGGCGCACGCGCTCTCGGTGCGCGCGCGGGTGCTGCTCGAGCAGGGCCGGGCAGAGGAGGCGCTCGAGGCGGCCCGGCGCGGGCTCGGGCTGCTCGTGTCGGTCGGCGGGACCGAGGAGGGCGAGGCGCAGATCCGGCTCGTGTATGCCGAGTCGCTCCGCGCCTGCGGCCACCACGAGGCGGCGCGCGAGGCGATCACGGTGGCGACGCAGCGGCTCGTCGCGCGGGCGCAATGGATTCAGGACCCGGCGCGGCGGCAGAGCTTTTGCCAGGCCGTGCCGGAGAACGCCAAGACGTTCGCGCTGGCGGCGCTCTGGCAGCAAGAAGCGGAGCCGACGCTGCAGTGAGGCGCCGAGTCGCGGCCGCGCTGCGGACGGAAGAGCGCATGTGTGCTGGCTCGCCCGGCTGCGCCGGCGGGCGAGGGCGAGGGGGATGCGCAGCGCGCGTGTCACCGCGCCGCGGTGAGCGGATCGAGCTGAGCCGCGCCGCTGTCATGAGGAGTTCACTCACGCCATCTCCGCGGTAACCAATCGTGGCCGCGGGTGGCGTGGCGTGCGCAACATGTGGGTGGGCGCGCGTGGGTGGCGCGCGTGGGTGGCGCGTGCGTGGGGAAGCGGCGACCCGGCCGCGGCTGCTTGACTGTGTGGCCGAGGTTCGAAAGAATCCTCAGCAGCCATGTATTCAGCCCTCTTTCGGAACGTGCTCTTTCCGTTCTACGAGACGAAACTCCGAGGGAGAGCCACGCTGGCCTACCTGGGGGAGCTGGAGCGGTCCCAGTGGCGTCCGGAGCGCGAGCTCAGGGAGCTCAACTGGAGAAAGATGCTGGCGGCCCTCCGCTTTGCCGAGCAGAGCGTGCCCTTCTACCGGCGCCGCTTCGCCGAATACGGGGTGCGGGTCAAGGACGTGCACGCGCCCGAGGATCTCGCGCGCTTTCCGGTGTTGACCAAAGCCGATCTCCGCGCGCACGGCAGCGAGCTCATCGCGGATGGGTGGCGCGGCAAGCTCTTCAGGAGCGGTACGGGCGGATCGACCGGAGAGCCGGCGCGCTTCTTTTACGATCACGCGACGTACGAGTGTAGAAGCGCCGCGGCCCTGCGCTCCGACGCGTGGGCCGGCGGCCGGATCGGGGACAAGGAGCTGTACATCTGGGGGATTCCGACCCTGGAGCCCCGCTGGAAGAAGGCGAAGCGCACGCTGCACGAGGCGCTGATCCGGAAGAAGACGGTCAGCGCGTGGAACCTGGCGGAGGAGCGGCTCGCGGGGGTGGTGGACGAGATCCGGCGCTACCAGCCGAACCTCGTCGTGGGATACACGAGCCCTCTCTACTACACGGCGCGCTTTGCGCTCGAGACGGGGCACCGGCTGCCCACGCCGAGGGGGATCATCGCGACGGCGGAGCGGCTCTTCCCTCACCAGCGCGAGGTGATCGAGCAGGCGTTCCAGGCGCCGGTCTACGACCGCTATGGGTGCAGGGAGATGATGCTGATCGGCGCGGAGTGTGAGCGCCACGAGGGCAAGCACCTCAACATCGAGAACGTCTTCCTCGAGGTGGTGCGCGGCGGCCGGCACGCGCGGCCCGGCGAGCCGGGCGAGGTGATCCTGAGCGATCTCGTGTGCCGGTCGATGCCGCTGCTGCGTTACAAGAACGAGGATGTGGTGGTCGCGGCCGACAAGGCCTGCTCGTGCGGCCGCGGGTTGCCGCTGCTCGCCTCGGTCGAGGGGCGGGTGCTCGACATGATCGTCGGGACGGACGGCCAGCTCCTCTCGTCCGTGTTCTTCCCCTACTTCTTCAAGGACAACCCGACGGTGGAGCGGTATCAGGTTCACCAGGACAAGACGCGGGCGATCACGATCAAGATCATCCCTGGCGAGGGGTACGGGCCGGAGACGTCGCAGGCCATCGAGCGCGATCTGCGCCGGTTCCTCGGGGAGCGGGCGGACATCCGGGTGCAGCTCGTCAGCGACATCCCGGTCACCTCGGGGGGGAAGTTCCGCTTCACCATGACCGAGGTGCCGATCGAGTTCGGCCGCGGGGCCGCGGCATGAGCGGAGCGCCCGGGGTCCGGCCGGCGCCGTCCGCCGCGCCGGGCCGGCCCGTGAAGGTCGCCCACGTGGTGCTCTCGCTCAACGTGGGTGGGCTCGAGCGGGTGGTGCTCCGGCTGCTCGACAGGATGGCGCGCGACCGGTTCGCGCCGGTGGTGTGCGCGCTCCAGGAGCCCGGCGCGCTGGCCGAGGAGCTGGCGCGGCTCGGCGTGCCGCTCGTGGTGCTCTCGCGGAAGCCCGGCCTCGACCCGGGCCTGCCGTTGCGGCTCTCGGCGTGGCTGCGGCGCGAGGGGATCGGGCTTGTGCACACGCACAACCCGGGGCCGCACCTCTATGGCGCGCTCGCGGCGGGCCTCCTGCGGGCGGTGGCGCTCCCTGGCGGAGGCGGGCCGCGCGTCATCCACACGAAGCACGGGCGCAACTACCCGAAGCAGAAGCGGAAGGTGCTGGTCAACCGGCTGGCCGCGGCGCTCACGGACCGGGTGGTGGCGGTGAGCGACGACACGCGGGCGGTCGCGCTCGAGGTGGAGCATGTCGACCCGGCCAAGGTCGTGACGATCTTGAACGGCGTGGACACGGACGTGTTCCGGCCGGGCGACGCGGGCGCGGCGCGCGCGCGGCTCGGGGTGCCGGCGACGGGCTACCACGTGGGGTGTGTCGCGCGGCTGTCTCCGGAGAAGGATCACGCGACGCTGCTCGACGCCTTCGCGCGGCTCCGCACGACGCGGCCCGACGCGCATCTGACGCTGATCGGCGACGGCCCGCGGCGGCCTGCGCTCGAGGCGCAGGCGGCGCGGCTCGGGCTCGGCGGGGCGGTGACGTTCACGGGGACGCGCGGGGACGTGGCGGAGCTCTTGCCGGCGTTCGATGTGTTCGCGCTCGCGTCGTTGACGGAGGGGATCTCGCTGACGCTCATCGAGGCGGCGGCGGCGGGGTTGCCGATCGTCGCGACGCGGGTGGGGGGCAATCCGGAGATCGTGCTGGAGGGCGAGACGGGGAACCTGGTGCCGCCTGGAGCGCCGGAGACCCTGGCGGCCGCGCTCGAGGCGGTGGCCGTGCGGGATGATCGCGCGGAGATGGGATTGCGCGGGCGGGCACGGGTGATGGAGCGGTTCGGGATCGACCGCATGGCGCGCGCGTACGAGGACCTCTATGACGAGGTGCTCGGGCGGTAGCCCCCGCGGCGCACGACAGCGAACGTCGGCTCCCCATGTGAAGGCTCGGTCTTCGATTACGTCCCCGCGACGAGCAGCGGCTGGTGTATCGCGCCCGCTCGTCGTGGGTTGCTTCGTATGCCAGCTGTGAGATAATTCGGGATACCACGCTTGCTTGCTTGACGAAGCAACAACATAGCAAGACTACGACGGTCATCCACGGGGCGTGCTTGCTTACCCGAATGGAGGGACGAGATGCGTTTTCTTGAGACTGGGTACAAAAAGAGAGAGCTCGCGCTGGGACGGCGCATCTTCTTGAAGGCGCTCGGCGCCGGCATCGCCGCGCCGCTGGCCTTCCGGATGAGCAACCTGGCGCTGGCCGAGCCGAGCTCCGCGCCGGTCCGGCTGTTCATCTACTTCGTCCCCCATGGCATGCCCATGGAGTATGCCGAGCCCTACGGATCGGGAGCGGACTTCCTGAAAGGCTCCACGGTCCTCTCGCCGCTCGCGCCCTTCGGCAAGTACATCAATGTCTGCCGCGGGCTCGGCATCAACGGCTTCAACAACCACGAGGCGGTCTCCGGCGTGCTCACCGGCGTCAAGGACGGCGCCGGGGTCGACTCGGTGGATCACACCATCGCGCAGGCGCTGGGTGTCGAGGCCTACAACCTTGGCGCCAACCCCTATCCGAGGAACCAGGACGGGACCGGGTTCGACAAGAACTCGTACCTGATCCAGCACGGGGGCGTGTGGGTGCGCCCCACGGAGGACCCCGCGGCCGCGGCGGCGGCCATGCTCGGGGCCGTCGGCGGCGGGCAGCAGGGCGGCGGGAGCGGGCCAGAGGCCGACGAGGCTGCGTTCCGCAACGAGGCGCTGGGGCTCACCGAGCGCCAGCTGGAGAGGATGCAGCGCTCGCTCTCGGGCCTCACGAAGGAGCAGAACAAGCTCGCCGTACACCTCGAGTCGGTGCGCTCGATCAAGGCCGCGGCCGACAGGCCGGTCATGAACGGCTGCAGCAGCAAGCCGGCGCTGCCGGCGCTCGACGCGCTGGCGGGCAAGAGCGTGTTCGAGCAAGAGAACCTGCGGCGCGTCGTCGACGCGCACCTCGAGGTCGCCGCGAACGCCATGGTGTGCGGCACGGCGCGCGTCGTCACGATGCAGAACCTGTGGGTCAACTGCGATCTCCCCATGGACTTCACCGATGGCCCTGGGAGCGCGAGCCCCTACCACGGGGCCACGTCCCACTCCCGCGAGCCGCCGGGTCGCATGGAGTTCGCGACCGTCCAGAGCTGGTTCTTCGCGCGGCTCGCGGAGAAGCTGCTCACCCTCCTCGACCAGCCGGATCCGCTCGATCCCGGCAACACCGTCCTCCACAACTCGCTCATCTATGTGTGCAGCGAGATCGGCGACGGCGCGGATCACAACTCCAACGTCCACGACGTCTATCTCGGGAGCCAGATCGTCCACTCGTACCTCCCGGCGATCCTGATCGGCAACGCCGGCGGCCGCATCGCGAGCCGCGGCGTCGTCGACGTCGACACCGACCACGTCAACATGCTGGCCACGCTCGGCGACGCCATGGGCGTCTCGATCAACAGGTTCGGCGCGCAAAGCGCGCAGCCGATCCAGGAGCTGAAGTCATGAAGCGCTGGCAAACGTGGGCGCTCGCCGGGCTCTCGTCCTCGCTCCTCGCGTGCGGCGCGGGCAGCATCGGCGGTGAGGACGACCCCGTGAAAGGTCCGGTCATCGACGGCAGCTCGTGCGAGCAGGCTCAGGTCGGCGCTCCGGTGCTGCGGCGGCTCTCCGCCCTGGAGCTGGAAAACAGCCTCCGCGACGTCTTCCCCGAGCTCGGCACGGCGGCCTGGTCCGGGGTCCGGCTGGGCACGGACCCGACATCGGAGCTCGGCTTCACCAACGACGCGCAGGCGCTGCAGGTCGGCGCCCAGACCGCGAAGGAGCTCCTGAGCACCGCGGAGGAGGTCGCTGACATCGTGACGGCGGACGCGGCGCTGGCCGCCTCGCTCCCGTGCGCAGCGGCCCAGCCCGGCCCCGAGTGCGCTGCCGAGTTCGTCACGCGGCACGGGCTGCGGCTGTTCCGCCGCCCGGTGACCGAGGAGGAGAAGGGCGAGCTCCTGGCGCTCCACACCTCGGTGAGCGGAAAGTCCGACTTCCGCGTCGGGCTCAAGTGGACGCTTGTGTCGATGATCCAGTCGCCCCAGGCGTTCTACCGCTCGGAGATCGGCGCGCCGAGCGCCGGGCGCTACGAGCTGACCCAGCACGAGATCGCGACGGCGCTGGCCTACAACACCACGGGCTCGACGCCCACGCCCGAGCTGCTCGACAAGGCGGCGCGCGGGGAGCTCAGCTCGCCGGAGGCGCTCGTCGAGGAGGCGCGCGCGCTCCTGAGCACGCCGCGCGGCCACGAGGCGATGAGCCGCTTCTTGCAGCAGTGGCTCCGCTACGGGAAGGTGAACGGGATCGCCAAGGAGAAGATCCCCGACTTCAGCACGTATGGCGCCCTCATGCAGGAGGAGACGCGCCTCTTCCTCGAGGAGGTCATCTACACGCGCGGCGCCGGCGTCACCGAGCTCTTGACGGCGCCAACCACCTTCCTGAACGCCCAGCTCTCGACGTTCTACGGATACGGCGGCGTCACCGGACAGGGCTTCCAGCGCGTGGAGCGGCCTCTGGACTGGGGCGTCGGGCTGCTCGCCCAGGGCTCCGTCCTCGCCGGGAACTCGCGCATGGACAGCTCGTCGCCGACCCACCGTGGCCTGCTCGTCTTCGAGCGGCTCCTCTGCGGCTATATCCCCCCGCCGCCGGCGAACATTCCGGCGATCACCAAGCCCGATCCGGGGCAGACGACCACACGCGCGCGCTACGAGCAGATCCACATCTCGGCCGACGGCTGCAACACGTGCCACGCGAGCTTCGATCCCACGGGCTTCGCGCTGGAGCACTTCGACGAGATGGGGCGCTACCGCGCCGACGAGGGGGGCCTCCCCATCGACGACTCGGGCTACATCGCCGTCGCGGGCGAGAAGCGGCCTGTCACCGGCGCGAAGGGCCTGGCCGAGGCGCTCGCCAGCGCGCCCGAGGTGACCGAGTGCGTGAGCAAGCTCGGCTCGACGTATACGTACGGCGGGGCGCTCGGGGCCGAGTGCGCCATCGAGGAGGTCCAGCAGAGCCTGATGAGCGGGCAGATCGGCCTGCTCGAGTTCTTCGCACGCCTCGCGGGCACCGAGCACATGCGCGCCCGCGTCCGCCGCGAGTAAGTCGCCCCCCGTGTCAGAGGAGCCGTCGCCTCCTCAGGCCGGCAGCCCGGCGGAGGAGTCGAGGGGTCGTGAGCAGGGCGAGGGTGGAGGGCTCGCTTGAGGCCGCTCGGATGCCTCTCAGCGGGCGCCCGCTCAGATCAGCGTCGTCAGCGCCCCTCGCAAGAAGTCGCGCGCGACAACGACGTCGTGCACCTCGTCCGGACCATCGGCGATGCGAGCGGACCTGGCGAATCGGTACCAGAGCGAGAACGGCATGTCTTCGCTGTATCCGAGCGAGCCGTGCATCTGGATCGCGTCGTCGAGCACCTGGCAGAGGAGCCGGGCGACGTGGTTCTTCGCCATCGAGGAGTAGGGGCGCGCCTCCTTCTCCTTGCCTTGCTCGAGCATCGCCGCGCAGTGCAGCGTCATCAGGTTGCCGGCGTGGATGCCCGACGCTGCGTCGGCGATCTTCTTCTGGATCATCTGGTGGTGAGCGAGCGTCTTGCCGAAGCTCTCCCGCGTGAGGACGTAGTCGCGGCACATCCCGAGCGCGCGGTCGGCCCAGCCGAGCCAGCGCATGCAGTGCGTGAGGCGCGCCGGCACGAGGCGCCGCTGCGCGAGGAGGAACCCCTCGCCGACGCCGCCGAGGACCGCGTCGTCGCCGACGCGCACGGCGTGGAAGCGGAGCTCGGCCTCGCGGTGCTGGAGCATTGGCGGGCTCATCACGGGGATGTCGCGCACGTGCTCGACGCCTTCGGCGTGACGATCGACGACGAACAACGTCGCGCCGGTGCGAGGATCGTCGGACGTCCGCGCCATCACGATGAGGAACGCCGCCTCACCGCCGCCGGTCGTATACCACTTGTGGCCATCGATCACCCAGCCGCCGCCGACCCTGGCCGCCCTCGTGCGCAGATTCGATGGATCCGCGCCGGCGCCGGGGGCGGGCTCGGTCATCGAGAAGGCGCTCGAGATCTCGGCCCGGGCGAGCGGCGCGAGGTATTTCGCGCGGATCGCGGGCGACGCCGCCTTGTGCAGGAGGTCCATGTTGCCCTGGTCCGGCGCGTCGCAGTTGAAGCAGGCCGCGCCGAGCGGAGAGCGGCCCATCTCGCGAAAGAGCGCGCACATGCCCATGACGCCGAGCCCCAGCCCGCCGTGCTCCGCGGGCAGGTGCGGGACGAACAGCCCCTCGGCCCGCGCGCGCTCGCGGAGCGCCGTGAGCGTATCCCTCCGTCCCGCGCGATCCTCGTCGAGGATCGACGTCTCGTTCGGAATGACATGCGCGTCGACGAACGCGCGCACGCGGCCGCGGAGATCGGCCAGATCGGGGGGCAGATCGAAGGAGATCGTCACAGCGGCAGTATAGGAGGCCGAAGGGCTGCGTGATAGCGTCTGACCTGCGATGGCCCTCACGCCGCCGACCAACACACGCGCGCCCCGCGAGGCGCACCGGATCGACGAAGCGGCCCTCGGCCGCTGGCTCACCGCGCACGTCGAAGGCTGCGCGGGAGGCGCCGTGACCGTCGCCCAGTTCAAGGGCGGTCAGTCGAACCCGACGTACTGGGTGGGCGTCGACGGCGGAGCCGGCGGAGATCTCGAGCTCGTCTTGCGGAAGAAGCCGCCCGGCAAGCTCCTTCCCTCCGCGCACGCCGTCGAGCGCGAGTACCGGGTCATGCGCGCTCTCCGCGACACCGAGGTGCCCGTCCCGGACGCGCTCGCCCTCTGCGAGGACGGCTCCGTGCTCGGCGCGCCGTTCTTCGTCATGCGGTACGCCGCCGGACGGATCTTCTGGGATCCGACGTTGCCTGAGCTCGGGACCTCCGAAGAGCGCCGCGCGATCTATGCAGCGTACATCCGTGTCCTCGCGGCGCTCCATCGCGTCGACTACGCCGCCGTGGGGCTCGCGGACTACGGCAAGGTGGGCGGCTTCGTCGCGCGACAGGTCGACCGCTGGTCGAAGCAATACGAGGCGTCGCGCACGGGCGAGGTGCCGGCGATGGAGGCGCTCATGCGCTGGCTCTCCGCGAATGTCCCGGCGAACGACGAGACGACGCTCGTCCATGGCGACTACCGCATCGACAACATCATCTTTTCGACCGGCGCTGCGCCCGAGGCGATCGCGACGATCGACTGGGAGCTCTCGACGCTCGGACATCCGGTGAGCGATCTCGCGTACGCTTGCATGGGTTACCGCATCAACCTCCCTGGCCGCGGCGGCCTTGCCGGGGTCGATGTCGCGTCGCTCGGGATCCCGACCGAGGACGAGATGGTCGCCTCCTACTGCGAGCTCTCCGGTCGCAGCGGCATCGATGCGTGGCCGTACTTCATGGCCTTCGGCGTCTTTCGTCTCGCCGCGATCGCTCAGGGTGTCTACCGGCGGAGCCTGCAGGGCAACGCGAGCTCCGAGGACGCCGGCGGGTACGGCGCGGCCGTGACCGTGCTCTCGGAGCTCGCCTGCGGTATTGCGGGGATCTCTCCGCGCCAGGCCAGGTGAACGCTCGAATTTCGATTTCGTCCCTGCGATAAGCAGTGGCTGTGGTGCGCTGGGATGACCCGCCGCTGAGCCTGGTGATTGCCGTCGTCGCCGCAAGTGAGAGAACCACGAGGGTCGACGTTGCGGACGCCGTGCTCACAAGGGCAGTCTTGCCGCTCGCGCTGTACGGCCCGCGGGACGTCTTGTCCGGCGACGCGGCGCGGTGTAGCGTGCGCCACGTTAAGGAGGGAGGCGTATGAGACGTCTGCGTGTCGCCGTGCTCGTTTCGCTCGTCGTCGGCTGCTCTATCTTGGACCCCGAAGATCGCGAGGAACTGAGACATCAGATCGCGTCGATGCCGTCCTCAGAGGCAAAGGAGTACAAGAGATGGTACATGAAATGGAGGGCACAGAGATGGTTGGCGGGCAAGGACCCCAACGACGAGGTGGGCAAAGTACAGTGTCGCGACAACGAGGGCGGGCTATGGAGCGGCTGGTACGACCGCCCGAATAAGTTCTTGACCGTCGAGGATGTGGTCACCTGCCTCGTCAAAAGGGCCAACGCGACATATCTCTTTTGCGCCGAAGAATTTGCGTCGTGGGTCGTCCCTGACGCGAAGAAGGAGATCGAGAAGTTGCTGCCCGCGTACACCGACATCGAGTGCAAGTACGTATGGGATTTTCGATACGAGCCCGAGAAGGTGGATCCGAAGATGGTCGATCCAGACGCGATCACGCCAGATGACCTGATCGAAGCCTTGATCACCCTCCCCGGGCCGCCTCCAGGGTGGGCTATTCCTCGGTTCGCGCCGCTTCTCTGCCCGCTCGGCGCAGGGGAGGGCTGGGGATGCCCTCCCAGACCGTCCGACTCGTTTCCTACGGGCGGAGAGCCCACGGACCCCACGGGCGGGGATCATCCATGAAACGTCATCTCGTCGTGCATGAGGCGGGCAATGGGTCGGTCATGTTCATGACCAAGGATCCACGAGAATGGAAGTCCTACCTCCAGAACCTGGGCGAGGTGTGCGGCACGGCATGGCGAGACGATCTGTCGGAGGAGGAGGATCGCGCGTGGGCCGAGGCGCACCGGAAAGAGTTCAACCACTGGGTCGACGGCAGAGCCGCCCCGCCGTGGCCGATGCTGATCGCCGCCGTGAAGCGGGCGTTCGTTGCCGGTTATGGGGCTCTCGAGCGAAAGCCGACCACGGAGGCCGAGGCGCTCGCGCGCCTGGACAGGACCTATCTCTGGAAGCTGCTGACGGCTGACGATGTGGCCCAGGGCCACGGTCCCGAGGCGCTCCGCGCCTTCCAGCGGGGCTTCCGGCTGGGACGAAGCGAGAGACCCTACTCCACGAAGAGGAACATCCCCCGGATGGTGGATCCTCCCTATCACTGGTACCGCCAGCAGGCGGAGGCGAACTTGCAGGGACCGAGCGCAGCTCGCGAGCGAGCCCTCGTGGCCGCGTGGCGCGCGAGCGGCGCGAGTCGCGAGGACGTGGAGGCGAGCCAGCGAGCGCTGCGCGAGCTCCACGCGAGCGCCTGGCGCGATGATGTACCCGAGGAGGATCGCGCGTGGGCCGAGGCGTACCGCGAGACGTGCGCGCACTGGGTCACCGTCCACCGGCGCCGCGCGGTGGCGCAGAGCGCCTACGAGGCCTATCTCCGGAGCAGCGACGGAATCCTCGACGGGGAGCCTGCGCCCCCTTGGTCGAAGCGGTGCCACCGCGACTCGGAACCATGGCGGTACTTCGCGGATCGCGTCGAGGACGCGCCCGAGGACGAGAGCGAGCTCGCGACGGCCGAGGCGGCCGCGCGCGAGTACTGGGACGCGCGCTGGCGCGAGGCGCCGCCGTGGGACGGCGACCCGGCCCAGGTCCACTGGCTAGCGGCGGTCCGCGCCGCGCGGGAGACGTCGGCGGCGATGGCCGACCACATTCCGAGGCCCTGGTAGCGGTTGCCGCCTCGTCCGACCCCGACCGCCTTCAGTTCGTACAAGGTTGTCCCCTCGTCCGACCCAGCCCCCCTTCAGTTTGTATAAGGTTGTCCCCTCGTCCGACCCCGCTCCCCTTCAGTTTGTACAAGGTTACCCCCTCGCCCGACCCGAGGTGCCTCGAACCTGTACAAGGTTGCCGCCTCGGCCGACCGGTGGTGTTTCAATCCGTGGGCGGCCGCCTTCACGCCACAGCCAGTCTGAGGGAGCGCACTCCCCGAGCTCTCCATGGCGGCTCGCCGTGGGCGGGACGAACGTCTGCTGGACACTCTCCGTAGAACTTGTGGGTGAGACAAGGCGGCTCTGCCGATTGGCCGAGCGAGCGCCGCACGCGGGCCCGCAGCCTCACCCTTCTGCGTCCCCGCCCGCCCCGCGTTGCGCGAGCCAGCGGTAGAGCTGGGTCCGGTGCATGCCGAGCGCCCGGGCCGCGCGCATCACGTTGCCGTTTTCACGGCGCAGCACCGCCTCGATCTCCGCCGCGGCGGGCCACGCCGCTGCCCGCCGCGAGGGCCCCTTCTCCGCCGCCGGCCGCTGCGCCCGCGTGGCGTCCTTCACGGTCTCGCCCAGGACCCCGCCGGACATGCCCGCTGGTGGCTCAGGGACGCTCAGCCGCCCCGCCGACGGGGAGAGGTGCCGCTCGTGCACCACCGAGCTGCCCGCAAGGTGCGCCTCCTGCGCTGCTGCCCGGATCTCTGCGGTGAGCTCTCGAATGTTTCCTGGCCACGCCCGCAGGAGGCACGCCTCGATCAGCGACGCATGCGCCCGAGCGGGCGCGGTCGTCTCGGCGTGCGCGCCAGCCGACGTCGCATGCCGCAGGGCCGCATCGACGAGCCACGGGATGTCCTCCGATCGCTCGCTCAGCGGCGGTATGCGGACCGAAGGCCGCGCGATGCGGAAGAAGAGATCGTCGCGCAGCTTCCCCGCGGCCACCTGGGCTCGCAAATCCTTGTGGGTCGCCGAGACCAGCGCGAAATCCACGCTCACCGGCCGCGAGGCCCCGAGGGGGATCACCTCCTTCGCCTCCAGCGCCCGCAGGAGCTTCGCCTGCACCCCGAGGTCGAGCTCGGCTACCTCGTCGAGAAAGAGCACCCCGCCGTGCGCTGCCTGCACGTAGCCCTCGGCGTCCGCCGCGGCGCCCGAGTACGCCCCTTTGCGCGCGCCGAAGAGCAGCCGCTCGGCCAGCTCCTCGGGGATGGCGGCGCAGTTCACGGCGACGAAGGGCCCATCGCGGCGCGGGCCGAGGACGTGGAAGGCCCGCGCCGCGTGCTCCTTACCCGTTCCGCTCTCGCCGGTGATGTGCAGCGTCGTCTCGAGGCTCGCCGCCCGACCGATCGCATCCCACGTGCGGGCGAGGGTCGGGCCGAGGATCGTGCCCTCGGCGCGCGAGATCCCCGCGCGGAACGGCTCCACGTCGGCCTGGAGCAAGAACACCGACCAGCCTGTGCGCACGATCCGGAGCTCGGCGCCGGCGCGCGTGCCGATCAGCGGGACGCCATCGAGCCAGGTGCCGTTCCGGCTGTCGAGATCCTCGACGTGCCACTTGCCCTCGCTCCAGCGCACGCGCGCGTGCTTGCGCGACATCCGCTTGTCGTCCAGGAGCACGCCCGCTACCTCGCATCGCCCGAGCTCGATCTCGCCGTCCTCCAGCGGGAGCACATCGCAGCGGGGGCCGTCCACCGAGAAGATCAGGACCAGCCCGGGCCTTGGCTTCCGGAGGCCGCGGTGCTCCGACGGGGGGCCGGGCGCGTCGTCCAGGGTCGTGTTCGGTGCAAGGGGCGCCACGATCACCGCGGAGTGTAACGCGGCTCGTATGCCCTGTGCAGGGGGCACCCGCCGCGGTAGACGGAGAGCAGCGCCGCCGCTCCGCGGCGAGGGGCGCGCTCAGGACGCCCTGCGCCTGGCGCGTGTGCCAGCCATACGACATGAGAGCGCGCGGGACGCGCCGATGGGAGGCTAGCTTCCAGGCGGGCATCCATGGCAAATGGGTTGCTGTCGATGGCGATCGATGGCGATCGATGGCGACAGGAGGGTTCCTCGTCATGAATCAGCATGTGTTCTTGATGTCGAGCCTCCTCCTCGTCGCGGCCGCGTGCGCGAGCGACGTGTCCACTCCGTGCGGGGACGGCTACTGCCTGGCGGCTTACCGGTGCGTCGATCCGAGGGATGGAGCGCCGCGGTGCGTGCCGCAGGATACGCCGCGGAACGTCTGCGGCAACTGGAGCGTCGATCCCGGCGAGGAGTGCGACGAGGGCGACGTCGCGGCGGGCGACGGGTGCGGCGCGACCTGCCGGCGGGAGGAGTGCGGCAACGGGATCGTCGATCCCGGCGAGGAGTGCGACGAGGGCGACGTCGCGGCGGGCGACGGGTGCGGCGCGACCTGCCGGCGGGAGGAGTGCGGCAACGGGACCCTCGATCCCGGCGAGGAGTGCGACGAGGGCGACGTCGCGGTGGGCGACGGGTGCGGCGCGACCTGCCGGCGGGAGGTGTGCGGCAACGGGATCGTCGATCCCGGCGAGGAGTGCGACGAGGGCGACGTCGCGGCGGGCGACGGGTGCGGCGCGACCTGCCAGCGGGAGGTGTGCGGCAACGCGATCCGCGACCCAGGCGAGGCGTGTGACTGCGGCGTCGATGCCGTCGCGCCCCGGGAGCCGGTGTGCAGCGATCGCCAGAACGCGTCGGCGGGCGGGGTGTGCCGCCTGGACTGCCGGCTTCATTGCGGCGACGGCGAGGTCGCGGAGGAGGAGACGTGTGACCCCGCCGTTCCTTTGGCCGCCTCCTGCGTAGATCTCCGTTACGATTTCGGCCGCCCTGTCTGCTCGCGCGCCTGCGACTCGCTGGACGTCGTAGGCTGCGGCGACTTCAATTGGCGCGTAATGAATGTGCCGAGACCGGCGTTGCTCTCCAACGTGTGGGGAAGCGGACCGCGCGACGTCTACGCCGTCGGGTACGGGGACACCCTGGTTCACTACGACGGCACCGTCTGGACATCGATCTCGTTACCGGTCTTTGCAGAGCTGTACGGCGTGTGGGGCAGCGGTCCGAGCGACGTCTTCGCCGTCGGAGTCGAGAACCCCGGCGGCAGAGCCAACGGCCTCGTGCTGCACTATGACGGAGACTCATGGACTCGGATGCCCTGGCCCTACGAGGAAGCTCTTCGCGACGTGTGGGGCAGCGGCCCGAATGACGTCTTCGCCGTCGGCGATCGGGGCACCTTGGCCCGCTTCGACGGCCGCTCCTGGACGAAGATGACTTCGCCAGTCGATGTGAATCTGCTCGGCGTGTGGGGCATCGGTCCGAGCGACCAGAGCGACCAGCGCGACGTCTACGCCGTCGGGGCCGGGGGCACCGTGCTGCATTTTGACGGGAATTCCTGGGCACAGATGCTCTCGCCGGTCGAATGGACGCTGAGCGACGTGTGGGGCAGCGCTCCGAACGACGTCTTCGCCGTCGGAGGGGGGGGCGCGCTGCATTTTGACGGAAATTCCTGGGCAGAGATGCCTTCGACGTTCGAGATGGGACTTCGCAGCGTGTGGGGCAGCAGCGCAAGCAACGTCTTCGCCGTCGGAAATGTCCTGGCGCACTTCGACGGCCGCGCCTGGACGAGGATGACCGCACCGATCGATGAGATTGCGTCCGACTCGGGCATCGAGGAGATGATGGCCGTGTGGGGCAGCGGTCCGAGCGACGTCTTCGCCGCCGTCTCCGGCGGCGTGCTGCATTTCGATGGCATCACCCTGACAGAGCTGCCTTTCGCGGCCGATGACAAGACCTTTGACGTTTTGGATCTATGGGGAAGCGGAGCGAGCGACGTCTTCGCCGTCGGATGGTGGGGCACCGTGCTGCATTTCGACGGCCGCTCCTGGACGGCGATGGCATCGCCGGTCGATGCGCCTCTCAACGGCGTGTGGGGGAGCGGAGCGAGCGACGTCTTCGCCGTCGGATGGCGGGGCACCGTGCTGCATTTCGACGGCAGCTCATGGACGGCAATGGTATCGCCGGTCGATACGACTCTCAACGGCGTGTGGGGAAGCGGAGCGAGCGACGTCTTCGCCGTCGGGGGGCGGGCAACGGTGCTGCACTATGACGGTCGCTCCTGGACACCAATGTCTGTAGAGGGCACCGATCAGGTGCTCAACGGCGTATGGGGGAGCGGGCCGAGCGATGTGTTCGCCGTCGGAGAGCGGGGCACCGTGCTGCATTTCGACGGCCGCTCCTGGACGACGATGGTATCGCCGGTCAATGTGGGCCTCTACCACGTGTGGGGGAGCGGACCGAGCGACGTCTTCGCCGTCGGGGATTTTGGCGCCATCCTGCACTTCGACGGCAGCTCTTGGACGGCGATGACATCGGGGCGCAATGCTGCGTTTACCGACGTGTGGGGCAGCGGGCCCAACGATGTGTTCGCCGTCGACGGCGGCGTGCTGCACTTCGACGGTGGTTCTTGGCTGCCCATGCGTTCCGGAGCACAGACGGTATGGGGTGATTCTTTGGGTAATGTGTTTTTTTATTACGATCAGGGCCTCAGCGACCGCAGCTATCGACTCAGCCGGACAGCGCTCAGCCGCTGAAGGCGGAGGACGGATGCTTGGTTTCGGTTGGCTTCGCGCTGCGATGGACGCCCCGGAGCCTCTCTGCGCGCCGCGGCGCCGGGGACCGGCGTACGGCGGACGCGACGGCCAGGCTTCCGGCCCGCAGGCATGAGCCTGTCGGGTTCGTGCGGTGAGATTGTCATGAGCCCGATGAAGGAAATACGCTTCGCTTCTGTGGGCGACTCCGGCGCCGCTGCTGCCGACGAGGACGCGGCCGCCCCGCCGCCGAGCCGGAGGGGACGTCCGGAGTCAGAAGAGGGGATGTCCCCGTCGGCGACCTGGAGCACCGACAACGATCTCCATGCGGTGGAGCTCACCGCGCCCAGGACCGGCCCTGCGCGGCGAGCGCCGCGCGACCTGCCCATCGACGCCGGGACGTCCCTCGGTCACTACGAGCTCATCCGCGAGCTCGGCCGCGGGGGCATGGGCACGGTCTTTCTGGCCCGCGACGTCCGGCTGGGCCGCCTGGTGGCGATCAAGCTCGTCACAACGCTGACCGGCTCCCGGCTCGACCGATTCCTTGTCGAGGCCCGCGCCACCGCGCTCTGCAAGCACGAGAACATCGTGACCATCCACGATGTGAACGAACACAACGGGTATCCTTACATGGTGCTCGAATACATCGAGGGCCAGAGCCTCCGCGCGTGGATGGCGCAGCGGAGGCCGGCGGGCGCGCCAGCGGGCGTCGCGGCCACCTCGGTGTCGACGAGCGCCGCGGTGGAGCTGATGGTGCCCGTGGTGCGCGCCCTCGTGTGCGCCCATCAGCTCGGCATCGTGCACCGCGATCTCAAGCCGGAAAACATCATGTTGGAGCCGTCCGGAGCGATCAAGGTGCTCGATTTCGGCATCGCCAAGCTGCTCGACGTCGACGCCGCCGTCACGTGCGAGCGCCCTGCTCCCGGGAGCGAGCTGACCCTGACGCACGAAGGGGCCGTCATGGGGACGCTGGCCTACATGTCCCCCGAGCAGCAGGCCGGAGAGGAGATCGACCAGGCGACGGACATCTGGGCCGTGGGGATCATGCTCTATGAGCTCGTGACCGGCGCGCGCCCGTTCGACGGGGCGATGACGGTCGGCGCGCTCGACGCGTCCGTCCGGAAGATCGGCGGGATGCGCGCCGAGCTGGGCGCGCTCGGACCGATCATCGAGCGGTGCCTGCGCAGGCGGACATCCGAGCGCATCGCCTCGGCGCGGCAGCTCCTGGCCGAGCTCATGCCGCTCCTGCCGGGGCGCCGCGAGGTCGTCCTCGGCGCCGACGAGAGCCCATTCGCCGGCCTCTCGGCGTTCCAGGAGGTCGACGCGGACCGCTTCTTCGGCCGCGACGACGACATCGCCGGCATGGTCTCGCGCCTGAAGAGCCAGCCGCTCCTCGCGATCGTCGGCGCGTCGGGGGTAGGGAAATCATCGCTGGTGAGGGCGGGGATCATCCCGGCGCTCAAGCGCTCGGGGGCCGGGTGGGAGTCGCTCGTCATGCGGCCTGGGCGCGAGCCCATGGCGGCGCTCGCCGATCTGCTCGACCATCCATCCCTCCTGGAGCAGGGCGAGGTCGGCTCGCCGGCGGCGCGCGGCCGTGAGGCCGAGCGCGGGCAGGTGGCCGAGCGCGGGCAGGTGATCGAGCGGCTGCGCGCCGAGCCCGGCCACCTGGGCGCCGCGCTGCGCGCGTGGTCCGCCCGGACCCAGCGGCGCGTCGTGCTGTTCGTCGACCAGTTCGAGGAGCTCTATACCCTCTCGTGCGGCGCCCGAGAGCGCGCCGCCTTCTTCTCGTGCCTCGAAGGCGTCGCCGACGACGCCTCCTCGCCCCTCCGCGTCATCCTCTCCACCCGCTCGGACTTCATCGAGCGGGTGGCCGAGGACAGGCGCTTCATGGCGGGGGTGACCCGCGGCCTCGTGTTCCTCTCGCCCATCGGCCGGGAAGGGCTGCGCGAGGCGCTCTTGAAGCCGGTCCAGGCGGCGCGGTACGAGATCGAGGACCCGGCGATGGTCGAGGGCATCCTCGATGTGCTGGAGACGACCCCAGGCGCCCTCCCCATCCTGCAGTTCACTGCCGCCAGGCTGTGGGACATGCGCGACCGCGAGCGGCGGCTCCTCACGCGGGCGAGCTACGAGGCCATCGGCGGCGTGGCGGGAGCGCTGGCGAGCCACGCCGACGCGGTGCTGGCTGGGCTCAGCGGCCGTCAGGCGAAGCTCTGCCGAGCCATCTTCGAGCGCCTGGTCACGCCCGAGCGCACGCGGGCCATGGCCAGCCTGGAAGAGCTCCGCGAGCTGCCCGGGGACGGGGATCCGGACGAGATCGAGCGGGTCGTCCACCTGCTGGCCGACGCGCGGCTCCTCGCCATCGAGACGGGGCGCGACGACGCCGGCAGCAAGGTGGAGATCGTGCACGAGTCGCTCATCGCGCGCTGGCCGACGTTGCAGCGCTGGCTCGACGAGAACCAGGGAGACTCGGTGTTCCTCGACAAGCTGCGCGCGGCGGCGCGGCAGTGGGAGTCGAGCGGCCGCGCCGACGACCTCCTGTGGCGCGGCAAGCTCGCCGAGGAGGCGCGCCGCTTCCGGGAGCGCTCCGAGCGCCGGCTGCCCGAGCGAGAGCAGCGCTACCTCGACGCCGTGGTGAGGCTTGCCGGCCAGGCGCAGCGCAGGAAGCGCAACCTCATCGCCGGGACCATCGCGGGCCTGGCCCTCCTGGTCGTCGGCGCCGCCGCGGGGATCGTCACCGTGGTCCGCCAGAACCGGGTCATCAGCGCGCAGCTCGCGGACATTCGCCGGACCGAGGACAGCCTCGAGGAGGCGCTCGCGAGGGAGACAGCGTCTCGACAAGTCGCCGAGCAGGCGAGGATGAGCACGGAAGAGGAGAAGAGGCGGGCCGAGCGGCTGCAGAAGGAGGCCGAGGAGGCCAGGGACAGGGCCGAAGCCGAGGCCGAGAAGGCTCGCGCCGCGGCCGAGGAGGCCCGGACGGCGCGCGACGAGGCGCGGGCGTCCGAGGGCGAGGCGCGGCGCGCCGAAGCCCAGGCCGACGACGAGCGGGCAAGGGCCGGCGTCGAGGAGCGGAAGGCCAAGCAAGCGGCGGACGACGAGCGCCGGAGCAAGGAGGCGCTGGAGCAGCTCATCCAGCGCTCCGTCGGGCGGGTCCGGGACCGCTTGAGATAAAAAGCGCTCCGGGAGATCATCGAACTATTCCCCGTGCAGAGGACGCCGACGAGCACCCGAGCTGCGATCTGTTCATGGCTCTCGATAGCGCTCCTCGCGTCATGGGCCGTGCCCGCGTGGGCTCAGACCGAGCCGGCGTTGCCCCCCTGGCATGAGGGCGTCGCGGAGGAGCGAAAGCAAGCGGCGCTGGAGCTCTTCATGCAGGGGCGGGACCTGCACAGAAGGATGGTGCTCGGCGACGCCAGGAAGAAGTACGAGGAGGCGCTCGCCCTGTGGGAGCACCCGGATCTCCGGTTCTATCTGGGCAGGGTGCTCAAGATGATGGGGATGCCGCTGCTCGCCTACGAGAACCTGCGCCTCTCGCTCCGGTGGGGGCCGGCGTCGCTCGAGCCCGAGGACCATGAAGCGGCGCGCGCGCTGATGAAGGAGCTCGTCGAGCGCGAGCTGGCTGTCGTCGAGATGCGCTGCGATGAGCCCGGCGCCGAGGTGCTGCTCGACGGGAGGTCGTGGTTCGTCGGTCCGGGCTCGGCGCGCCGGTTCGTGACGCCCGGAGAGCACGTCGTCAGCGCGAGGAAGGAGGGGTATTTCCCCCTCGTCGAGCCCGTCGTCGTGCTCGCCGGGGTCCAGGCCTCGGGCGTGCTCAAGCTGAGCGCCGACGGCATCGTCACGGTGCGCAGGTGGTCCGCCTGGAAACCGTGGGCCGTGGTCGGGGCCGGGGCGGGCCTCGGGCTGGCTGGTGCGGTGTTGCGCTGGCAGGCCGACGAGCATCTGGAGGAGGCGGAGCGGCAGTTCGAAGAGACCTGCACGTCGGGTTGCGCTCCAACGACGACGGACACGTCGAGCCGGGGTATGACGGAGAGCCGTGTCGCCACCGGCCTGTTCATCGCCGGCGGCGCGACCCTGGCGGCAGGCGCGGTCCTCGTGTTCCTCAACATGCCGCGGACGTATCGCACCGAGGATCAAGGCGGCGTCGAGCTCCGGATCGTGCCCGCGGCGTCGGGCGCGGCGGCCGGGCTGTCAGCTCGACTTTCCTTTTGAAGCACCGAAGGCACCGGGCGGCGCCGGCGTCACCGCAGCGCTGCTGTTCTATTTGCGCTCGTAGAAGGTGAGGCTCACCCCGCCCCCCGCCGCGCCACCCGGGTCGGAGCTCACGTAGGACTTCGTGTTGAGGATCGCATAGGGGCCGTCCGCGCGCGTCTCGAAGACAGGAATGAGCGCGCCGAACGGTCCGCAGTTCCTCACCACGATGACCTCGCCGTCCTTCGAGGACAGCGCGTACCGGGCGTCCAGCACCGTGGTCGACCCGATGAGCTGGTAATCCGCGCCTCCGGGGAGCACCGAGCCCGACAGGCCGCTCAGCAGCATTCCGCCGGTGACCGTGCCCCCGGTGATGGGAATGATGTTGCGCGTGCCGCGCTTGCTCGCGCCGACAGACACCGAAGAGCCGAGCGTGACGGACTCGGTGAACACGCTCGAGCCCCTCGCCCCGGTCGCCTTCGAGCACTCCCACGATTGGTTCGGGACGCCCGCGGGATCCTTGAGCTGGATCTTCGGCTCTCCGGCGTCCACCTTGCTGATGTCGTAGACGTCGAGCTGGATCGTGCCCGCCGCGGCGTCGACGACACGGGTGCCCGCGAACTTCCCGGTGTTGAGCCACGCGAGCGAGCTCGAGGTGGCTACCTCGAAGTCCGGGACGATCCGGACGACGTCATCGCCGGCGGCGGCGACGCCGCAGGTCCGCAGCAGGATGGAGCTGCCGTCGCTCGCCTTCAGGATGTTGATCTCCTCGAGCTCGACGGATCCGTTCGACAGCGTGAGCTCGAGGTCCATGCCGCCCGTGAGGAACGTGGCCTGGATCTTGTCGCCCGTGAGCGTGCCCCCTTTCACGTCGAGGAGGCGGCGGTGTCCGAACTGGGTGGTCCCGACATCGTGGGTCTCGCCGAGCTGGAGCGTCGCCCGAAAGACGAGCTCGCCGCGCGTGGGGAGCGGAATGCCGTCCGGCATCCCGCAGGTCCACGACGGATCGGGCACGATCGTCGCCTCGTCGCTGCCGTTGTTGCCGCCGCCGGCCCCGGGCGTCCCGCCTGCGCCGCCGCCGCCGCCGCTGCCCGTCTCCTCCGCGCCGCCGGCTCCCGTGGTTCCGCTGCCCGCGGTGGTTCCGCTGCCCGCGCCGCCCGTGCCGGCGTCGCCGCCCGTGCCGGTCGCTCCGACGGAACCGCTCGACGCCGCGCCGCCGGAGCTGCTGCTCGTCGTCCCTCCGCTGGTATCGTCGGTCGACGAACCACACCCTCCAGAGCAGATGCCCAGGATTCCAGTTATCAAGAGCTTCGCTGGCAGATTTTTGATCACCATCGCCGGACCCATCCATTCAATCCATGCTGCGATTCGATGCCCCCTGAAACGTGGCGCTGGTTCAAGCAACGCCCGATTCAGAACTGCGAGAAGAAGCTCCAGATCGACTCGCCGGAGTTGTTCTGCGGGGCGTGGCCCCCGTCGAACTCGCACCAGACGACGGGATAGCCCGCGTCGCAGCCCTCGTAGCTGACGCAGGGGCTCGGCTCGACCGGTGTGGTCTGCTGACCGCAGTGGTTTCGCTCGAGGAAGACATCGCGAGCGCTCTGACCGTTCTCGAGCGGAACCACGTTGTCGCTCTTGCCGTGGGCGCCCCACATGGCCACGGGATGGTCGCCGTCCTCGCAGCCGCTGTAGATCGCGCCGGACATGGAGGCGATGGCGCGGAATTCGTCGCCCATCGCGCAGCCGATCGCGTAGGACATCATGCCGCCGTAGCTGAACCCCGTCGAAAAGATCCTGCTCTCGTCGATGCAGAGCTCGCCGCGGAAGCGGTCGAGCATGGCGCGGAGGAACGCGATGTCGCGGCCCCCCGTGTTCGCCCAGCCCTGGTCGAGGCCCTCGGGCGAGACGAAGATCGCCGAGCCGTTGGCGCGGCTCTGGAGCCCGTAGTAGCCGCCGCCGAACCCGGTCGCGACCTGCTCGGCAGAGCCGCCGCGGGGATGCCAGGTGAAGATCAGCCGGTAAGGGCGGCTCGAATCGTAGTTGTCCGGCACGGCGAGGATGTACTCGCGCGTCGTGCCCCCGACATCGACGCTGAAACGGCCGCTCTTCGGCGCGGTCGCGCTGCCGCAGCCCGCGCTCTGCGCCTCTCCTCCAGCGCCGCTCGAGCCGGAGCCGGCAACGCCCCCGCCGCCCGCGCCAGTTTCCCCCGAGTCCGGGCGCCCGCCGCTGCCGCCGGCGCCGCTGGCCGCCCCCGACGAGCTACCGGATGCCGACGAGCCACCGTTTGCCGACGAGCCGCCGGTTGCCGACGTGCTCCCCGTGGCGCCGGAGGCGCTGGATCCGGGCCCAGCGGGCCCTCCGGCGCTGCTGCCGGATGATGCCTCGGTCGTCGCTTCTCCCTGGCTGGAGCAGCCCAGCGCCGCGAACGCCGCGAGCGCAACGAGCCCTGGAGCGATCGCGCCGAAATTGCGAAGCGTTTTCATTCGTCCCCGCCTCTCTATTCCAAGATCGCCGTCCGTCCTCGCATCACCCGATGCAGGTGATCTGCGACGACGTCGTACGCTATGCCTCACGCCCGAGGCATGGGCATACTCGCCTATGCCTCGGGCGTGAGGCATAGGCATACTCGCCTATGCCTCGGTGCGAGACGTCACGCCCAGAGGGGCGGACTGGACGGCTCGGGTGGGGGTCGAATTGAAAGCGCCCAGACCGACGCGGTCGGCGCCGGCCGCTCCCGCGCTGGCCGACGTGGAGGGCGCGCGGTGGCGTGGCTAGAGTGCGCCCATGCGATGCAAGGTGAAGGACCTCGAGATCGAGGTCGAGGAGATCGGCTCCGGGACGCCCATCCTGATGCTCCACGGCTGGGGGCCCGACCACAGGCTGATGAAGGGGTGCATGGAGCCGGTGTTCCGGTCGGCGCCGGGGAGCTGGAGGCGCATCTATTTCGACCTGCCGGGCATGGGAAGGACCCCGGGGCGACCGTGGATCGACGGGTCGGACCGCATGCTGGAGGTGGTGCTCGGGATCATCGATCAGGTGCTCCCCGGCGAGCGGTTCCTGGTCGCCGGCGAGTCGTACGGCGGCTATCTGGCCCGGGGCGTGGTCCACGAGCGGCCGCGGAGCGTCGCGGGCCTGCTGCTCGTGTGCCCGGTGGCCGTGCAGGAGACGCGGGAGGCCAACGCGCCCCCGCTGCGGGTGCTGGAGCGCGACGAGGCGTTCCTCGGGACCCTGTCCGGCGAGGACCGTCGCGCGTTCGAGGCGATCCACGTGCGCCAGGTGCACGCCGTCTGGGAGCGGTTCCAGGACGAGATCCTCCCCGGCCTGCGCGCGGCCGACACGGTCTTCCTGGAGCAGCACCTCAGCCGGAAGGTCCCCTTCAGCTTCGCGGTCGACCGCCTGGAGGTGCCGTTCCCCGGGCCGACCCTGATGCTGGTGGGGCGCCAGGACTGCGTGGTCGGCTACCGCGATCTCTGGGGCATCCTCGAGGCGTACCCGCGGGCGTCGTTCGTGCTGCTCGACCTGGCCGGCCATAACCTGCAGACCGAGCAGCCGGCGCTGTTCGAGGCGGCCGTGAAGGAGTGGATGGAGCGGGTGAGCGGGACCATGGCGCATCCCTGACGGGGACGGCGCAGCGAGAGGGAGGACGCGCACGAGGCGCCTTCGACCTTCGTGCAGCGGCTTCGTCCGCGCGGTTGATCTCCAGCGGTTCGGTCCGCGGTACCATCGCGGCCGATGGCAGGCATCGCGAAGTCGCTGCGCGCGGCGTTGAAGAGCCCCTCCGGGGTCCGGAGCCTCAAGCTCACCAAGGTCTCGGGCGACGCCGACGTCGCGGGGATCTCGCGCCTGCCGGACCTCGTGCTCCTCGAGATCTCCGTCACCGGTGAGGAGATCCCGCGCGAGGTCTTCCGGATCCCGGGGCTCACGCACCTGACCGTGGGCGGCCGCTCGATCACCGGCCTGCCGCCCGAGATCGCGAATTGCGCGGGGCTGAAGAAGCTCGACGTCCGCGGTCACCGCATCGCCGCGCTGCCGCGCGAGATAGGTCAACTCTCGCGCCTCGACTCGCTCTACGTCGACGGCAACGCGCTCACCTCGCTCCCCGCCGAGATCTCCGAGCTCGCCTCGCTGGAGACGCTGTCCGCCGGCAACAACCTGCTCGGCGCTCTCCCCGACGAGATCACCCGCCTGCCGAAGCTGCGTGACCTGTCCCTCGAGACCAACCGGTTGACCGCGCTGCCTCGCGAGCTCGGCCGCCTCGCCGCGCTCGACGCGCTGGCGCTCGACAAGAACGCGCGCATCGACGCAGCGCCCGCGGGAGAGCTCTCCGCGCTGCGCACCCTCGGCCTGCGCAGCTGCAAGCTCGCCGACCTGCCCGCGAGCCTCGCGAAGCTCGACCGGCTCGAGGTGCTCGCGGTCGGGAACAACCCGTTTCCTCGGGTACCGGGGGCGATCCGTCCGCTCACGAGCCTTCGAACGCTGTACCTGTGGGGCGCGAAGCTCACCGAGGTCCCCTCCTGGCTCGGCGGGCTCACGCGCCTGACGCTGCTCGAGCTCGAGAAGAACGCGCTCACGTCGCTGCCGCCGGAGATGGCCGCGCTCACCGGCATGGAGGAGCTGCGCCTGGAGAGCAACGCGTTCGACCACGTGCCTTCCGCGGTGTTCGCGATGACCTCGCTGCGCAGGCTGTTCTTGATGAACAACCGGATCTCCGAGCTGCCCGCGGGCGTGAACGCGCTGACGAGGCTCGAGCGGCTCGACGTGACGGGCAACCCGCTCGAGAGGCTGCCGGCGGACCTGAGCGCGCTCTCGAGGCTCTCCCGGCTGGAGCTCCCGCAGGGCGCGCTCACGGGCGCGTCGGTGCGTGGCCAGATCGCGAGGCTGCCGCCCGTGGGCGAGGTGTGGTTCGGCAACCCCGTGTATCGCGCGGTCGCTCGAGGCGGGCAGTGGTGTTGAGGGCGCGCGAAGCGGGGAGGCCGCCAGATCGCCGTCGCGCTCGGGGCCGATGAGAGATAGGACCTGGCGAAGTCGACAATCCGTTTTCGGTTCTGCCCGAAGAGTTATGGGCTCTTTCGAAGCGAGCGTGGCTTCACCTGGATGGTGAGCAGCTCGCGCAGATCCCAGAAGCCGTGCGAAAGCGAGGGAAGCCGACGCTGCAGGTCGTGTGACCCTTCACATCGAACAGCTCACTCCTAGCCGCTCGGATCGAGCTGCACGCCGACGGTCCACGCGGCGCCGCCCACGTCGTCCTTCACGGTGATGCGCCCCGTCGCGGCGTCGAGCTCCAACGCCGGGTCGCCGCCGTTCGGGGTCGTGTTCCCGTCGTGGACGCGGACGACCTTGTCTCCCTCCACCGTGCACTCGGAGACGCCGGTCGTGCCCGCGCCGTAGAGCATGCGGCCGGCGCACGCGAGGCGCGTGAGGCACTTGCCGCCGCGCGGGAGCGGCGAGACGAGCAGCGCGCACCTCTGGCCCACCTTCACCGGGCTCGGTCCCGTGGACTCGGTGACGAGCGCGGACCGGCGCAGCGCTTTCCGGGTCGCGTCGAGGAGCGGCTCCCCCACGACGGGCAGGCTCTGGTAAGCCAGCGTGAGCTCGACGCGGTACGCGGGCGCCGAGTCGCGCCAGACGGCGCCCGCCTTGCGGATGCTGTCGAGCGAGACCTCGGCCCGCTCCCCGGCGCGCGAGCCCTTGTCCTGGTACGAGAGGGCATAAGCATAGGTGCCAGGCTCAGGGCCGGAGTCGTCCTCCACGCCGGCGCTGAACATCGACATGCCGTTCAGCGGATCGCTCGACCGGTAGATCGGTTTGCCGCCGCACAGGACCCGGAGCGCGGGCACGCGGATGTCGTCGCCCGAGCTAGCGAGCTCCGCCTCGACTGTGCACGCCGCGCCGGCCGCGAGGGGGAGCCCCGTGGCGCGCGTGACGGTCGCCTTCCAGGTCGCGGTCGCGGCCCGCGCCGGCGCCTCGCGAGCCGGCGCGGCCGGCTCCGGCGGCGCCTGCGCTGGCTCGGGCACCCGACGCGCGCTCCGCCGGAGGGTGGTGTCCGAACAGGAGGTTTGCCGACCGCTGCGAGAGGCGCACGACCGCAGCGCGTCACGGCATGACAACACCGGCCCGGAGCGCCGTTGTCGGCCCCCCCGTGTCAGAGGCCGTGCGCCCCGATCCTCACTGGGCGAGATAGCATCCGAGCTGCCTCTCCTTCGACCTGGCCTTGAGCTTGCGCAGCGCGTTCGCCTCGATCTGGCGGATGCGCTCGCGCGACAGCGACATCGACGCGCCGATCTCCGCGAGAGTGAGCTCGGGCGCGCCGTCGAGCCCGAACCGGCGCCGGAGCACGTCCTGCTCGCGCGGCGTGAGCTCGTCGAGCAGCTCCGTCGTCTGCGCGCGCATCCGGCTCTCGGCGACCTGCTCGTCAGGCGCCGGCGCGCTCGGGTCGGGGACGAAGTCGCCGACGCACGTGTCGCGGTCCTCACCGGCGGGGGCGTCGAGGCTGATCGGCGCGGGCGCGAGCCCGTCGACGAGCTCGATCCTCGCCCGCGAGAGGCCGGTCCGCTCGAGCAGCTCATCGCTCTCGGGCTCGCATCCGTGCTCCTGGACGAGCGCGCGCCGCGCGCGGAGGAGCTTCCGGCGGCTCTCCTCCATGTGCACCGGCACGCGGATGGTCTGCGCCTGATCGGAGATCGCACGCGCCAGCTGCTGCTTGATCCACCACGCGGCGTAGGTGCAGAACCGGACGCCGCGGCGAAAGTCGAACTTATCGGCCGCGCGAATCAGGCCGATGTTGCCCTCCTGGATGAGGTCGTGGAGCGACAGGCCCGCGTGCGGGTACCTGGTCGCGAGCTTGACCACGAGCGGCAGGCACGACGCGACCAGCTCGGCCCTGGCGAAGTCGGCCATCCGCCGACCCTCCTCGATGGCTTCGAGGGGGGCACGCCCGGCCCCGCCCATCGCCGGGGCTGCCCGGAGGGCGCCGACGACCCGGTCGAGGACACGGCGGCGCAGCCGAGCGCGCTCGAGCCCGGAGGCGAGCGCATTGCGGTCGCGCTGTCGCGACCGGCCAGCCTCGAGCTCCTTGGCAAGCGTGCCGGCGCGCTCGATCAGGGCGGCGAGCCAGGGCCCGGTCTGCTCGCTGGCGGCGTCCTCCTCCTCGTCGGCGGTGCGGAGGACGTTGTGCGTGCGCAGCTTGTGCGCTGCGAGCTCCTCGCCGATCCTGGCGAGCTCGCGGAGCGCGACGGACGAACCCACCAGCGCACGCAGGATGACTGCCTCCCCCTCCTCGATACGGCGGGCGAGCGCGACCTCGTCCTCGCGCGTGAGGGCGGCACGCCTGCCGAAGCCGCCGAGATAGAGGCTCGCGCCCTCGCGCGAGGGCGTCATGGCGCGGCGCGGCCGGGCCACATCCATGGTGCTTCGCGAGCGCGGCGCGGCGGGGGTGCGTCGGCGCGGCTCGCCGGATGCTTCACGTCGGATACGTCGGATACGGCTGTTGTCGGTGTCGAAAATGGAAACGGGCTGTCTCATCGTGGGTAGTTTGCACGCATGCGCAGCGTCGAGGTTGCGGCGGAGCATGCGCGGGCTCTCTCTCGTCCGACGCTCTACGCCGCAATGCATGATAACCACGTGAACGCCTCGCGAAAGGCCCCTGCGCGGTGGGCGCGAGCGAGGTGTGCGGCGACCGCTGCGCAAGCGGACGGCCACAACACCGCGCACCCCCAGCACCCCCAAGGTCGTTTCTGGGGGTCAGGTCCTCGGATGGCAATGGGACGAGGCTGCAGCGCGAAGAGCGATGAACCAGGACGAAGCAGGAGGCCCTGGTTCGATGGTTGCGGCGGCTGCATCACATGCCCCAGGGAGGGTGCGGAGGCGTATCATGGGAGAGGTCGTCACGTACGAAGTGGTGCCTATCGGCAAGATGTGGAAGGTCGGGATGACCGGGGACAGCCAAGCGGACAGCATTCACGAAGATAAGGACTCCGCGATCGCGCGCGCCGAGCAACTCGCCCGGCAGCTCCCGCTGGGGCAAGTCGTCGTCCAGACGGACGAGGGCGGCGTCGAACGCTCGTACTTCTTGGGCGAAGAACGTCGGGCAGGGTGACGCTCGCGACGCGCTGGCCGGGCGCAGCGCGCGCCGCACGGCCGTACAAGGCGCGGAGCTCGTCTTTCGCGGCCTGGAGCGTGCTGCGGCGTTCGGGATCGAGCGCCCTGCCCGCGCGGTTGATGTAGAACGTGAGCATGGCCATCGCCGAGCGGAACGGGTCCGCCTTGCGACGGCGGCTCCGGTCCGCGGAGCGCTTCAACGATTCGGCAATCGCACGCGGGCTGCGCTTCTTGAAGACACCGGGTTCGAGATCGAGCGCGTGGCTGGTCTCGGTCACCCGGCGTGACCACCGATGAGCTGGTGCACGCGTCGGGCCGCTCGATGATTGCGTTCTGCGGGTCGACTTGACTGCCATCGTCGTCGCCAGGCGCAAGCTTCGTGCGCGGTGGCGCCCTGCTTGCATCAAACGGCAGCGTCAGGTGCAGCCATGGCGCAAGAGGCCGCCAAGCCGCCCGAGAAGAGACGGCCAAAGCACCTACGCAGCCCTCTGAGAGACGTTGCGCCGAGCCCTCCCAGGGTGTGCCTGCGCGGGATGATCGAGAGCAGATGCCGAAGGCCGAGAAGGACCGCTCGCCCGCGCCGCCCGGCGAGAGATCGACCCACGTGCCCAAAGGGGCGCCTCAGGGTGAGCAAGAGCCGCGCGGCGGGCGCGACCGGACCGAGGGACGGCGCCGAAGCAGCACCGAGCAGGCTCACGATTCGACGAGGTCGGATCTGGCACGGCGGATGCTCGACATGAGATCTTGGTGCGAAGGCGATTCCGATGCAACAGGCGATCTGGACCCTGGCGAGCCTGACTCCTGAACAGGAGCGGCTGCTCAAGGAGGCGGAGGGGGCGCTGAACAGCGGAGTGCTCCTCGCTTTCGAGCGGCGCGACGTGACCCCGACCGAGCTCACGCCGAGCCAGATCGAGTGCCTGACGGGTTTGGAGCAGAAGCTCGGGCTGGTCGTCGTCGCGCTCCGGTCCGGCTGAACGGCTGGAGCGCTGCCCAGGGGATTTCCCGGCCACGTTTCCGATGTTCCTCCGCCGTGTCCGTTCCCCGTGCCCACACCCGATCCATTCCGACATGGACGGCTCGGCATCCGATCGAGGTGGATAACGCTTGGGTGGCGCTACAGGATCTTCCCGACCTCCATTTCGACATCTGCCATGTTCGTGTAGCGACGCTGTGGGAGCTTTTGGAGAACCCGCAGGATCCCCTCGGGATCGGCGAGGCGGGAGTGGTTGTGCTCGGCGTGTGCGAGCAGCTCGGCCTTGGATATCGGGAAATCGATGCCCCCGAGCATCTTCGCCACCGCCGCCGCGGAGACGGCCTCGGTCGCAGCCGCGCGCCCGCCGCGTCGCCCGGGTGGCTCCGACGCAGCAACGTCTTCGGCCGACCGGGGACGTCCCGGCGCCATGGCCTCTCCGAAAGCCACCCCGACCTCGGCGGCGTCCCGGTAGACGCGGTCAGGGAGGATAGCGAGGGCGTCCAGCACCGCCGACCCCGGAGGGAGTCGCTGCGAGGCGTACGCAAGGAGCTCGGGCTTCGGCTTGGGGAACTCGATGCCCGTGAGCGCCTCTTCGAGATCGGCTGCGCTCGTCGCGCGGGGCGGGTGGGAGGCGGCCATGTGCCGCTCGTAGCGGGACTTCTGCTCGAAGCCCTCGCCGCACAGCTTGCAGACGAACTGGGCCATTGGAGACCTCCTTCAAGCGCGGTCAGCGAACCCGGCCGAGGCCAGCGGCGACGTCCGCCATCTTCTCGTACCGGCGATCAGGGAGATGGCTCAGGACCGCGATCGCCTCTTCGGGGTTGTCGATCCGATCGCCGTGCTGTCGGGCGTACGCGACGATGCCGGCCCGGTTCTTCGGGAAGTCGATCCCGGCGAGCAGCTTGGTGATGGCCGCCGCGGAGGGCGCGCGCTTCGCCGCTGCGGCACCGCCGCGCTTGCCGGCCTTGGAGGGTGACGTCGAAGGCGGCAGCCGGCGCACCTCCTCGCCGCCCGCGCGCTCCCCGCCGTCCCCCGTCTCAGCGGGTGGCACATCGACCATCGAAGGGAAATCGCCCGTGAGCAGCGGCTTCACGCGCTCGCGCTCGCAGTGGAGCCGGAGCTCCCGGCAGACCTCGGCCGTACTCAGCTTCTTGTCCTCGGTGTCAATCCGGACGCCGAGCTCCTCCTCGACGTCCTCGGCATGGGCGGCGAGGAGCAGGATCTGCGTGTTTTCATAGTCGAGGAGCGCCGGTTCTTCGACGTCGATCCACCGCCGCGCCCCGAACTTGCCTCGAAGGTGCTTCGGGTACGCAGGAGGCGCGTGCGCCGACGGAGCTCCGGGCGTCGCGACCTCGGGGTTCTTGACCGCAACGACGTAACCTGCCTCTTCTTTGATCTCGAACTCTTCCTGGGCAGGGCCCGGCTCTTTCGGCAGCTCGAGCGCATAGGCGAGCTCGGTGTGGCGTTTGTACTTGAGGAGCTGGTACTTGCCCTCGCCCACGGGGGTGGCCGCGCCGACGACCCGCTCGCCGCGTGTCTCGCTCGCATATTCGACGGCGCCGAGCCCGCGCCGGATGTCCTGGGGATTCTTCGACGTGAGGACGTTCAACGCCCAGTTGCGCCCGCGCGGGTGCCGCGCGCCCCGCTCCATCTCGGGCAGCCTCTTGCTCCCCACGACGAAGAGCCGGTAGACCCTCCTCGGCCGCTCGGGCGCGAGCACCATGTAGAACCGCTGGACGTCGCCGCGGCCCCGCACTTCTTCAGCCCCCACGCGCGGCCGGTAGAAGAAGAAGATGTCGCCCTGCTCCAGGATGTGCGCGCCTGCTCTGGAAGGCGTAGCCGCCGAATCGGTCATGAGGCGGCGCGCTCGATGCGCTCCTGCGCCAAGTGCTGCCCGAACCAATCGCGCGCGAGCTTGGCCACCCGATCGAGCGCGCCCGGCTCCTCGAAGAGGTGGGTGGCACCAGGCACGATCTCCAGCCGCTTCTCACAGGCGAGCTCGGCCGAGGCTCGGCGGTTGAGCTCGATCACCATGTTGTCACGCCCCCCGACGATGAGCAGCGTCGGCGCGTGTACGCTCGCCAGCGCCGGGCCCGCCAAGTCGGGCCGACCGCCACGGGAGACGATGGCCCGCACGAGATCGGGGTCCTCGGCTGCCGCGACCAAGGCAGCCGCGGCCCCGGTGCTGGCGCCGAAGTAGCCGAAAGGCAAACGGCTCCCCTCGGCCTCCTGGCGAAGCCATCTGGCTGCGCCGAGCAGGCGGTTCGCGAGGAAGCCGATATCGAAGCGCAGGTGCGCCGTCTCCTCGTCGACCTCCTCCTCCGCCGGGGTGAGCAGGTCGAGAAGCAGCGTCGCCAGCCCGCCGTCGCGCAGCACCCCGGCGACGAAGCGGTTGCGCGGACTGAACCGGCTGCTCCCGCTGCCATGCGCGAACAGTACGGCGCCACGAGCGTCTGGAGGGACGCTCCAGCTCCCGGCGAGTGTCGCCCCGTCGGCCAGGATGACGACCTCCCTCTCGAACGCATCGCCGTCTGAGCCCGTCTTCATGGTTCCCTCCGTCCCCTGCGCTACCTGGACCCAACGCCCTGGAACGCAAGCCCGCTCGCAAAGGTTTGCTGCGGCCGCCGCCGCCCGATTCATCGATGGCCCGGACGGCGCGATCGCACCCTCGAAATCGGCACGGCCCGGGGTGACGCCTCCTCGGGACAGCCTCATGTGACCTGTGATCGAGAGGAGGTTTGTCGTGTCCAGCCGAGAACCCACCGCCGCTCCCCCCATCGACGCGAAGGGCAACGCACCCCTGGACAGCGCGGAGCAACGCCTGTTGCGAGAGATCGTCGACGTGACCGAGCTCGCGCCGGCGATTGACGTGTCGGACGCGCTCCAGGCCGTCTTCGAGCCGCTGCTCGCCCGGCTGAGCCGCGGCCAAGCTCGGGCCCTGCTCGCCACGTTCCCCGAGTCCGTCCGCCGTCGGTTCGAGCCGGCAATGTCGAGCCGGGGCGAGGAGGGTGAGGCGTTCGGCGCGGACGAACTCTTCCGGCGCATCGGCGACCGCCTCCGCGTGACCCCTGACGAGGCCCGGCAGGTCGCCGGCGGCGTGATCGCCGCCGTGCACCGCACGTTGTCCAACGAGGAGGTCGCGCAGGTCGAGTCGCAGCTGCCGCACGACCTGAAGAACATCTGGAGAGCGGGGCCGGCGCGACGCAAGCACAACCCGGCCGGGAACCGCGCGGCCTGAAGTCCGATGCCGGTGCCCTGCGACGCGAAGGCGTGGAAGACAGCAGAGGTCGGGCACGGCCGTATGGGGGGCCTCCCACGGGATCCATGGAGTCGCGGAGGGTCTACGGCACGAGGGCGGAGGGCGGGACGACTTGAATCTGGTTTTCGACGTCCTCCACGCCCAGCATGCACCAGGCGTCGCGCTCCGCCGCAGACTTCTGCGCCTCACTCGCCGCCGTGCCGTACAGCGTCACGACCGAGCTCTGCGTCCTGGCGCCGATCGCGACGGCATCAACGAGAGGATCCCGCTCGTGCGCGAGCCGGATCGCCTCGGTGATCTGATCGTCGTTGTCCTCCTCCGGCGGAACGACCTCGAGGGCATTGACCACGTCGCGGCTGCCCGGCACCCACCACGCGAGTAGCCCGGCGAGGCGCTTGTGGGCCAGACTCGGCACCGAGCCGTCGAGCGTCACCACCGCATCCTTCGCCGATGCCTCGATCGTGCCGCGGGCCGTTCCGGCCGGGATGCGCGCGGTCTCGACGACAACCCCCTCGCGGGTGCGTACGGCACACTCCTCGAACGCGCACTCTGCGAGCATCGCGTCCTTCACGTGATCGCGGATCGCGTCATCGTTCATGTGCACGGCGGGCCGGACGCGGAGCTGGTCGTCCACCCAGCGGACCCCGGTCACCACCGCGGCTTCCTTCAGAGCACGCTTCTTCGCTGCGATGTCCGGGACCTCGCCCTGCAAGGTGAGCACGCCGTCAACGTCCTCGATGCCGATCGCGAAGCGATCGGGGTCGCAGCGCAGCGCTCTGCCGAGGGCGGCGCGGACCTGCGCAAGCCGTCTTTTGTCGTCTTTCATGCTCCTCCGCTCCTCATCACATCACGGCGTCACGGCGGCCGTCGGCCTCCGGTCAGCGCCGCGTTCAGAACAATTTCTGCCGGCCATCATGGATCAGCTTGGTTTTCGTCGCAGATCACCTTCTCCGGGAGAGGCGACGGTCGCGCCGAACGCGCCGGCCGAGGACGGCGATGTTCGCGATCGTGCCCCCCACGCCCGGGCCAGCCACCATCGTGCAGAGCGGACGCATGCGCAGAGGGGACACATGCGGCCTTGACTCCTCGACGCGGGCTGCCTGACTCCCAGACAGCGCCTCGCGCGTGCGGTTCCTTGAGCCGATAGAGGAGCCCGAATCCGGCGATCGTCACGAGAAGCACCGCCACGCCCGGCTTGCATGGCGGCAACGGAGGCACATCCCTCATCGCAGTTCGAGGCTGTGGCGGCGTCCGCGGTCCGGCGCCCCTGCCGGTCGATCCCTACCCCGCAGATCGCACCGCGGTGTCCGGCGCGATGACAGCCGAGCACGGCGCCGGCAGAGGCATGTTAATCGCAAGGGTGTTGGGGCAACTTGCGAGAAAACGGCACGCGGACGTTCCGAGCCGCGTGCCGGGCCGGTCGGTGTTCGACCCAGCCGACGGCGAGACGGTCGAGGGCGACGCCCATCGCGCGACCTAGGCGCGTTGGATGGCGCCCGATCTGCACGATCGGGCTGATCGGGAGGAAGAGATGATGCGAACGAACCATGGGAGATCGATGATGGGCCTCCTCCTCGCGGCGGGGGTGCCCCTGCTCGTGGCGGCGTGCAAGCGAGAAGAGAGGGCGCTCGGGACCACGCCCCCGCCGGGCGCCCCTCAGGTCGAACCAGGGGTGACGACCGTCAGCGCGGTTGACAGCATCGTGGCGGCGCGGTGCGACCGCGAGGCACGGTGCAACAATATCGGCGCCGACCGGGAATATGCGAGCCAGGAGGCCTGCGCCACCAGGATTCGAGCCGAATGGCGTGACGACCTCAACTTCGCCGAGTGCCCCGGCGGCATCGATTCCAAGGAGCTGACCGAGTGCCTGCAGGAAATCCGAAATGACGACTGCAACAATCCGTTCGACACCCTCGACCGGATCGTCGCTTGCCGCTCGAGCGACCTCTGCCAAGCCACTCAATAGCTGCGCTTTCGCGCGCGGAGGCGAGCGGGGCACGCAGAGCGGTCATGGGATGTGAAGCTGCCAGTGCGACGGGGCGGACGCGTAGAGGTCCACGTCGCAGACGCCGAGCAGCCGTTCCCATTCCGGCCGGCGGGCGGGCGCCAGCTCATCGAGGATCGCGGTCGACAGGTGCTGCCGGCGGCGCGCGTTCCAGCCACGGTCGGGGAGCGGCAGGGGCGACACCACGACCACCTCCGACCGAAATGCGCCCCCCAGCAGCGGTATCAGCCTGGCGATCGCCCCCGGCTCGACCGAACCCAACGGTGCGACCGCGATGACCGCCGAGGGCGGCGGATCCGTCGTCCCGTCCTCGGTTGCGCGCAGAATGCCGAAGATCAAGATGACCCGTCCGGTGGTGCTTCAGCCGGGCCCTCCCACCGCTCTCGCCCTCAGGAGAACATCCTTGTTGAACTGCCACATGATCTCGGCGTGCCCGTCGAACGCGATCCGCCCCACACGGTTCAGGTCCTCGATCAGCTCGAGCAGTCTCCCCTTTGCCTCGCTCACGAAGAGCGCGTCTTCAGGCAGATCGCCCAATTGTGCCTGCTCGCGGGCGCTGGCGGCGTCGAGCTCGCGCTGCACGGCATCGAGCTCTTCTGCGGCGCTTCGGCTCTTGAAGTACTTTCGGAGCGCCCCGTCCAGAGCGATGACGCCTGGGCGGAGCTGGCTCAAGTGGGCCGACAGCCCCGCGGCAGATCGACCGAGCGGTCCCGTGTGCAGCGGCACAGAGGACGGCCAGGTGGCCGCTGTCTCGCGCAGCGCCATTGGCACCGCGTTTCGCAATCGCCGCAGGAAGGCCTTCGCCCGGCCGATGGCGCTCCACTCCGCGGCGTCGGCGTCGCGCGCCTCTCCTTGCGAAATGGCTGGCCCGAGCGACGCGGATAGCTCCGCGACCGTCTGCTCGAGCGCGAGCGTCTTGTCTCGCGCCCAACCATTGTCAGCCAGCTCTGCCGAGAACCGCCGCGCGAGCTCCATGTGTACGCGCCCCTGTTCGACAAGGCCGTGCCGTGGCTCTTTGCGACCCTTCTCTACCAGCCGAACTTCTACCGCCATGCGCATCAACCTGGGACGCCGAGGACCGAGGCGCAAGTTCGTCGCGCCGTCGCACGCGCACGCACTGGCGCACGCGCTGCACCGAGCATTGAAGAAGAAGAACAGCGCTGTGCTCGCTCCTCCGCAATGGATGCGGTGCACCCGGCGTGGCGTGCCCTTTGCCTCACTCGACCGCGGTGATCCATGGGAAACGAGACGAAAAAACCGGTCGTCCTCATCACGGGCAGTAGCGGGCTCATCGGATCCAAGCTCGTCGAGGCATTCGCCTCCGACTACGCCGTCCTTGGCATGGATCAGAAGACCCCGACCCAAGTCCCGGCCGGGACCCGGTTCCTTGAATGCGACCTGACAGACCGGGGGAGCGTGCAGGAGTCGCTCAGCGCCGTGCGAGAGCGAGAAGGGAGCGAGCTCGCCAGTGTCCTCCATCTCGCGGCGTACTACGACTTCGCTGGCGAGCCGAGCCCGCTGTACCACGACCTCACGCTCGGGGGAACCGAGCACCTTCTCGATGCTCTCCGGGACTTTCGGGTCGAGCAGCTCGTCTTCTCGGGCAGCCTCCTCGTGATGAAGCCGGCGGAAGAGGGAGAGCGAATCGAAGAATCATCGGCCACAGAAGCATCGTGGGACTATCCCCGCTCGAAGCTCGAGGCGGAAGAGCTCATTCGTGAGCAGCATCGAGACATTCCCGCGGTGCTGCTGCGCATCGCCGGCGTCTACACGGAAGACTGCGAGTCGATTCCGATTGCCCAGCAGATTCGACGCATCTACGAGAAGAGCTTCGAGAGCTACTTCTTCCCGGGGGATCCGTCCCACGGCCAGGCCTTCGTGCACATGGATGATCTCGTGGCGTGCTTCCGCAGGGTGGTCCAGCTTCGCGACCAGCTCGCTCGCGACGAGGTGTTCCTGATCGCCGAGCCGGACGTCATGAGCTACGCGGAGCTGCAGGACGTGTTGGGGGCGCTGATCCACGGCAAGGAGTGGCCCACCATCGTCGTCCCGAAGCCGATTGCCAAGGCCGGTGCATGGGTTCAGGTCAAGCTCAAGGGCGGCAAGGGCGCATTCATCAAGCCGTGGATGATCGATCTCGCGGATGCTCAGTACGCCGTCGATATCAAGCATGCTCAGGGCCGGCTCGGCTGGAATCCCGTGCGGAGACTGCGCGACACGCTGGGCGAGATGGTTCGCAGGCTGAAGGACGACCCGAAGGGCTGGTATGCGAAAAACAAGCTCCCGTTCCCCGAGGGGAAGGCGAGCGCCGCATGACGCCTCGCACCCACCTCGCCTCCGATCCGACGAGCCTGAACGTCCCCGCGCCGCCGTGGCATTACAACCCGTCCTCCTGGGGGCAGCGCGTGCCGATTTGTCTCCTCGCGGCCGTGGGCTTCGTCCTCTCGTCGTACATGGCGCTCTACCAATGGCGCCTCATCTCGAGCGTGTGGGATCCGTTCTTCGGTGAACAGACGCTGCGCGTTCTCGATTCAGACGTGTCCCACCAGATGCGTCGCTGGTTCGGTGTTCCCGACGCCGCGCTCGGCGCGATCGCCTATCTGGGCGACGCGATATTCGGTCTAGCGGGCTGCACGCGTCGGTGGCAGTACCGGCCGTGGCTGGTCGTGCTCTTCGGGCTCGACGTCATCCCGCTCGGCGCGGTCAGCGTCGTCCTCGTCGTGCTCCAAGGCACGGTCGTTGGAGCGTGGTGCTCGCTCTGTATCGCCACCGCCATCGTCTCGCTGGTACTCATCCTCCTCGCGTACGACGAGGTCTGGTCCAGTCTCTCCTATCTCGTGAGGGTCTGGCGTCACACGCACCAGCGTCGCGCCGTGTCCCGCACGTTCTGGGGGCGTCCGTCGCCTGGGGGGGACGACGCGGCGCTGATCGGCGGGAGGGCATGATGTGGGCGCGCGTCGTCGAGGTGATGCTCGCGTGCTGGCTGGCGGTGAGCCCCTTCATCTTTCGTCACGGAAGCCGAACAGAGCTGTGGGTCAGCGATCTCGGGTGCGCCGCGATCGTGATGACCCTCGCGCTCGCCTCGTTCTGGCGTCCGATGCGCTACGCGCATGGTGGAATCGCCGTGGTCGCCATCTGGCTCGTGGCGTTCGGCTACTTCCGGTGCGGCTCTCCGCCGCCCGCCGCCGCTCAGAATGACATCCTGACGGGGCTACTGCTCCTCATGTTTGCGATCGTCCCGAACGACGCGTCTCAACCGCCGACCCCGTGGAGGCGCGCGAGGGAAAGGGCCGTCGCTGGAGATCTCGGCGCGGCGTCGATTCAGCGGCCTGCTTCCGATTCGTGAGTCCCTCGATCCGTTCTCCCAACCGCCAGGCCGCGTGGTGCGTGCGCCGGGGCGAGCTCGGCCACACCGAGCAGCCGAGCATGACCCTCGCATCCTTCGCCGAGACCTCGATCGCGCCGCGGACCGTTCCGGCCGAGTTGTGGCTACGCGCCGCTCCGCTTCTCCGGGATGTGGTCCTCGCCGCCCGGCGTCCGCTCTCTTCGTGCCTGCGGCTCCTCCAGTTCGGGCCGCTGGTGCTCGGGGCCTTCGCGGGGCACGGCCTCGCCACCGTGCGTGCCTCCCAAGTGAGCGCCGCCGGCATAGCGCGCCGCGCTCTCGGCCGAGCTCGTTCCGCCGGCGTCCCGCTCGGCCGTCCTGCGCATCGTGCGCTCGTCGGCGTGCTCTGGGGGCCTGCGCCGCGGGGGTGCGATCTCGGGTCGAACGCGATCGCGCAGGCTCCGGACACCGCGGAGCACGCGTGAACGTCGGATCCACCGCAACCCGGCGAGGCGCCGGACGATACGATCGACCCGCTCCTTGGCCCACGTCAGGGTCTTATTGGCCGTCTCCATGAGCTCAGCTTGCGTCGGGCGATCCGGCACCGGGAGTGTGCGGCGCCGCGTTCCCACGCGGGGCCCCACCAGCGCGCGTCCGATGTCGGCCCCGGTTGCCTGAGAGGGATGAGCCGGAGCGCCATTGCACCGACCCGTCAAGCGGCCTCTTGCGCGTTACGCGACGTCGGCCTCGCGGCGCGCTCCAAAAGGGCCCGGACCTCCTCATCCGTGGTCTGCGAGAAGTCCTGGTACCAGAGCCCGACGGCCACGAAGGGCTCCGGCGTGACGGCGCAGACGACCTCGTCCGCCTCCCCCTGAAGGGCCTCGCATGTCGGGGGGGCCGCGACGGGGACGGCCACGACGATTCGAGCGGGCGACAGGCGCCGCAGAGCCTTCACTGCCGCCCGCATGGTCGCGCCCGTCGCCAGGCCGTCGTCCACGAGGATGACCACGCGACCGCGGATGTCGAGCGGAGGCCGGCCGCCGCGATATTCGCGCTCGCGACGTTCCAGCTCCTCCCGCTCCAGCAGCTCGGCATCGGCGATCTCCCTTTCCGTGAACCCGAGCGCGTCGACGACATCCTCGTTGAGCACGCGCACGCCGCCCGAAGCGATCGCCCCCATCGCAAGCTCTTCCTGCCCGGGAACGCCGAGCTTGCGCACGACGAAGACGTCGCACGGCGCCCCCAACCGGCGGGCAACCTCGAACGCCACCGGGACGCCTCCCCGCGGTAACCCCAGCACCACAACGTCCGCTCGACGGGCGTAGTGGTCGAGTTGCGCTCCAAGGCGCTCGCCTGCATCCGAACGGTCATGGAACAACATGAGCCCTCCTGCCAGGCTGCGAGGACGGACCTCTTGTCCGCTCGAAATTTGTTCGCTCGAAATGTACGGGAGGGTTCTCGAAAGCGTCAGTCCCCTACCAGCAGATAGTAGAATTGTAGTGGATTCAAGAGCCCAGGAACGACGGTATGCGGATGAGCAGCCGAACGGGGCCCGGTGGACTCTCGATGCGCCGCCCCATTGCCATGGGGAAATTCGACCCAACGAAAAGCACTGCGAAAAACAACGGAGGCGCGACATGCTCTGTAGCCAGCTGATGAAGAGTGAGCCCGTTTGCGTGCTGCCAGACACCACCGTGCAGACGGCGGCGCAGCGCATGGGCGACGAGAACATCGGATTTCTCCCCGTCTGCGACGTCTCGGGCAAGGCGCTCGGTGCGCTGACGGACCGGGATATTGCCATCCGCGTCGTGGCGAAGGCTCTCCCCGCCACGATCCGGGTCGCCGACGTGATGACGTGCGAGGTGGTCGCTTGCGGGGCGGACGAGGACATCCAGCAGGCGGAGGAGCGGATGCGGCAGGCCCAGAAGTCGCGCATCATGTGCATCGACGCGCAGGGACGCCTGGTCGGCGTGATCAGCCTCTCCGACATCGCCAGGAGCGAGCCCGATGACAGGGCCGCGGGATTGCTGCGCGCGACGGCCATGCGGGAAGCCCCAGCGGCGCCCGGGGCCGAGCCGGCGCGCGAAGCGAGGCCGATCGACGTGAAGTCCGAGCGCGTCTTCCGGCGGATCGAGCAGAGCGGGGCGCTGCCGAAGGATCTGCGCGCCCCGGAGGCGGTCGGCGCCGTGCTGTGCGTGCTGTCGCTGCGGGTGAGCGGCGGCGAGGCGCGGGACATGGCGGGCGCCCTGCCGCCGACGCTCAGGGAGATCGTCGAGCCGTGCGCGCTGCACCGGGCCGAGCTGCCGGACACCTTCGGCCGCGGCGAGTTCGTGCAGGTGTTGGCGCAGCACCTCCAGGCGTCGAGCGAGCAGGCCGAAGCGCTGGCGCGCGCCGTCTTCGCCGCCGTCGAGGCGGAGATGCCGATGGACGAGGTGACGGCGGTCGAAGTGCAGCTCCCGGGCGATCTGAAGGATCTCTGGGGTCGCCACCGCCGGGCAGCCTGACGCTCGCTCGAATCGGCGCTTCGAGGCAGGGGGGCATCGGATCCACGCTCATTGCACCTGAAACTCAGGCCGCTCCACGCCGGGCGCATGCGCGCGGCGCGGCAGCTCGACGGTGAACGTCGAGCCCCGGTCCGGCGCGCTCTCGACCCGGATGGTGCCGCCGAACGCGTCGAGGATCTGCTTCACGATCCACAGCCCGAGCCCGAACCCCCCGTAATGGCGCTCGGACACGGCGCGCTCGAAGCGCCCGAAGATGCGGGCCTGCTGCTCGGGCGCGATGCCGATCCCCTGGTCGCGCACCAGGATCCGCGCCGCGTCGGCGCCTTCCTCCACGATCAGCTCGATGGGCTTGCCGGCCCCATATTTGATGGCGTTCGAGAGCAGGTTGCTGAGGATCTGATCGACGCGGGTCCGGTCCCACCATCCGGCGACCGGCTGGCCGGCCTTGACGCGCAGCTCGCAGCCGGCGCGGGTGAGCTGCTCGCGGAACCGGAGCGCCGTGTCCCGCGCCGCGGCCGCGACATCCACCTGCTCGTGGCGAAGCTGGACCTTGCCCGCGGTGATGCGCGAGACGTCGAGCAGATCGTCCACGAGCCGCTTCAGCCGCTCCACCTGCCGCGCGACCACGTCCATCTTGTCCAGCAGCCGCTCGGGCGGCAGGGGCGCCGCGTCGCCGCGCAGCGCCCGCTGCACGCTGCCGACCTGCAGCTCGAGCGGGGTGAGCGGCGTGCTGAGCTCGTGGGAGGCGATGGAGAGGAACTCGTCGCGCAGCCGCACCGCGTCGAGCGCCTCGTGGTACAGCCGCGTCCTGTCAGCCTCGGCCTCGCGGGTCTCGGTCACGTCGATGCCCGTGCCGATGATGAACTCCACCTCCCCGTCCTCGTCGTACAGGAACGCATGCGCCCAGACGACGCGGCGCTTGCTGCCGTCCTTCGCGATCCAGTCGTTCTCGTGGTACGGCAGCGGCTCGCCCCTCTTGCTCTTCGCGAACGTCGCCAGCAGGCTCGCCTTCTGCTCCGTCGTGAGATACAGGTCCCAGAACACGTGGCCGCGCACCTCGTCGAAGCAGAGGCCGGTGAGCTTTTCGCAGGCACGGTTGAAGCGCACCACCCGGCCCTCGCGGTCGAGGACGACGATCAACGCGGCCACCGTATTGAGCACCGCGGCGCTGAAGTCCTGCTCGTGCCGGAGCGCCTCCTCCACCTGGCGCAGCCGGAGCAGCGCCCGATCGGCCTCGGCGCGCGCCGCCTGCGCGCGGGCGTACCACGCGCGGAACTCCAAGGCTGCGAGCACGGCGACGGTGATCCGCAGCGCTTGTAGAACCATGCTCCCCCGGGCTGGCCACGCGGCCGCGCCGCCCCTGAGGATCTCGGGCCCTCCCGCAGGGTAGGCTAGCATAGGTCGATCCGACGGACGCGCGGTGCGCCGGACGCCTCGAGCGCCCAGCACGTCCCCCCGTCGTGGCAGTTCGAGATCTCCAAGCGATTCCGATCGGCGGATTCGGGCGGCCGGCACGAGACCCTCGGCGCATTCCCAGGGTGCGGCGATGACGAGGGCGATCTCGGGGAGTGCCCGCCCGACTCCAGCGCGCAGCAGGCGGAAGGGGCCCAGTCGCTCCAGCAGAGCTGCGCCGCCTGTCGCACCACGACCAAGACCGGCGATGCGCGCGGCGGCGCACCCGAAGGCATCAACGTTGACGACCTCGACCATGTGCGCGGCGACAAGACCGAGATCTACGCGGCGGTCTCGGAGGGCGCGATGCCTCCGGGCGGAAAGCTCCAGGACGCGACGATCGCGTCCATCCGGGTCGACCTCGACTGCGGCGCGCAGGTACGTTTGGGCGGGGTGACTGAACTCGGGGCAAGGGGAGAGGGCAGCATTCCGCTGTCGGACTGGAATTTCTCACGAAAGAGGTCGCTTGATGGCGTTTTCTCCGGTTGACGCCGTGCGTCCAGCGTAACTACCGTCGCGCGTGGGTCATGCGCGCGTTCGCGGGGGATTCTGTCTGCCCTTCAGACCGCGACCGCCACGTCCTCTTTCACGGACTTCTCCTTCCTGGGGCTCACGCCGGCTCAGGATCGGATCCACGGCTCACCGTTGGGACCGGCGTGAGATCGTGGGGATGGGGTGAGGACATCGGGAGCCGAGGCGGTGCGTTCGACGAAAGGCCGGAGCGTTGCGAAGTCCGTCGTCGCGGTCGCGCTCTGCATGTGCGGCGCGAGCACGCTGATAGGGTGCGGTTACTCCGACGCTTGCTGGGAAGCGCTGGCGTGCGCCCCGGATCCGGAGCCTCCGCCCGATCCGTGCGAGGGAGAGCCCGGCACCGCGCCGGCCCTGGACGAGTGCGGGGTGTTCGTCAGCGCGTCGTCAGGCGACGACGCGAGCCCTGGCACGAAGGGCGCGCCGGTGAGGACCTTGCGACACGCGATCGGGCTCGCCGCGCACGGGCGACGCGACGGTGAGACGCCGACCCGGCGCGTGTACGCTTGCGGCGAGACGTTCGAGGAGAAGATCGCGCTGCCTTCCGGGCTCGACCTCTGGGGCGGCCGTCGCTGTGGTGACGGCGGCGACTGGTCGTATGCGTGGTCGTTCGGCGGGCCCGACGAGCCGACCACGATCGCTCCGCCCGCGGGGATCCCGGTGCGGGTCCTCGCGGGCGACAACGCGACGACGACGATCGTCGGCGTGCACGTCGTCGCGGCGGACGCCTCGGCGAGCGACGGCAAGTCGTCCATCGCGATGATCTTGAGCCCGGGGGCCGGCGTGGTCGTGCGGGACAGCGCGATCGTCGCCGGCAACGGCAACGATGGGGAGCCAGGGGAGGACGCGGACAGCGAGCGGGCAAAGGACGGAGAGCTGGGGAACGACGGCGCCGACGCCTGCACGGCCGACTCCGAGACGGGCGCCCTTCCGGTCGCGACCGCGTGCGATGACGGCATCGAGTCCACGGGAGGCTACGGCGGCGACGGCGGGCTCGAATCGGGGGGCGACGGTGCGCCGGGGCAGCCGAAGCCGGCGGAGAATCCGGAGGGCAAGGGCCGCGAAGGGGTCGGCGCGGGCAGTGAGCCGTGCACGGTGGGCAAAGACGGCGCCGAAGGCACCGACGGCGGCCGCGCTGACGGCGCCGCTGGCCCAGGCCAGCTCACCGAGCGAGAAGGCTGGGTCGGCGTCCGGGGTCAGGACGGGACACGAGGGGGCGTCGGCCAAGGGGGGGGGGGCGGCGGCGGCAGCAAGGGGCGAGGCGACATGGTCGCGTGCCGCGCGGGCACCCCGCAGGCCGGCGCCGCCGGCGGCTCGGGCGGGAGCGGCGGCTGCGGCGGCCGGGGAGGCCAGGGCGGCGACTATGGCGGCGCGAGCATCGGCGTCGTCGCGTTGCAGGGGAGCACGCTGACGCTCGAGGCGACGAGGGTGAAGACGGGCAACGGCGGCCGCGGTGGAGTCGGAGGAACGGGCCAACCGGGCGGCGGGGGTGGGTGGGGCGGCCACGGTGGAACGCCCCCAGTTGGAGTGAATGGCCTGTGGCCCGCATGCCCTGGTGGAATTGGAGGCCACGGCGGCCGTGGCGGCGATGCCGGCGGCGGCCTCGGGGGGCCATCGTACGGCGTCGCGTCCGTCGCTGCCCGCGTGGAGTTCGGGCCGTACGCCACGGTAGAATGGGGAGCGGGCGGCGACGGCGGAGTTGCCGGCAATGCAGCGCCCGATGACGACGCGGGCAAGGGCGCCGATGGCGACCACATGCCCTGGCGTCAATTCGACGTGTCCAATCCGGAGCCGCCCCGTTGAGGGGCCCTGTGCGCGCGGCGTCGCGTGGAGGAGCACCATGAAGCCGACCTTCCCCGTCCACCTCGCCTTTGCCCTCCCGCTCTCCGTCATCGGCTGCGGGACCACGCCGGGCCCGCTCGACACGGCCCCTGCGCCCTGCGATGACAGCACGGCGTGCTCGGACGAGCCGCCGGCGGAGTCGGTCTGTCTCGAGCACCTGGCCGCCGATGTGCTGGACGATGGCTGCGGGGTGTTCGCCGGCGGTGTCTTCGGCGGCGGGGACGACGCGAACCCCGGCACGAAGGACAAGCCGGTGCGGACGCTCCAGCGCGCCGTCGAGCTGGCGCGAAAGGGACGGGGGCGCGTGTTCGCGTGCCACGAAGGTTATTCCGACCCCCTCACGCTGCCCTCCGGCGTGGATCTGATAGGCGGGTTCAATTGCCTGACCTGGGAACGCATGATCCCCCGACTCGACGGCGGCCGCAGTCGGTCGTCGCTGCAGACCCCAACCGACTTTCGCATCCTCCTGACCGTCGAGCCGGCCGGCCCCGAGGACACGGGCGCAGGGGACGGCGTATCGAGGATCATCGACTTCGAGGTATGGGCGCACGGCCCGATCGCCGTGCTCGTGAAGTCCGGCACGACGGTCGAGTTCCTCCAAGGCCTCATTAAAGCCTCCGAGGGATGGGCGGGCCATGAGGGTGAGGAGCTGCCCGGACTGGATCAGGCATCCGATGGACGGCACGGCTTGTACGGCGGGGATGCGTGCTCCGCCGACACGGTCCCCGGCGGCGCGGCGGTGCTGAACCCGTGCGACGGCGGGCTCCCGAGCACCGGCGGCAAGGGGGGCGACGGGCTCTCCGACGGCGCCGAGGACGGGGACGACGGGGCGCCGACGTCCACGGAGTACGGAGGGGGAGGACGCGGGGACGTGCCCGGCACTCACTGCAGCAGCGGGTCCTATGGGATCTACGGTCCGTGGGGCGCCGTCGGCGCCGCGGGCCAGGGGATCGGGCGGATCGACGAGACGGGGTGGCACGGCGACAAAGCCGGCGACGGCGGCTGGGGCATGCCGGGTCAGGGCGGCGGCGGAGGGGGCGGGCGGCGGGGCGGGCTCAGCGTGTGCGGCGTGGCCGGCAAGGGAGGCGCCGGCGGTGGCTCCGGAGGCGCCGGCGGCTGCGGCGGCAGGGGCGGTCGCGGAGGCGAGAACGGGCACCCGAGCATCGGCATCCTCGCGCTCCATGCGAAGGTGACGGTGCGCGACAGCGAGATCATCACGCGTTCCGCCGGCCCGGGGGGTGCTGGGGGCAGGCCCCAGGAAGGCGGCCTGGGCGGCCGAGGCGCGCCGGGGGGCGCCTTGGGGGACGGCAACTGGTCCTGTCCGGGCGGCAACGGGGGCGACGGCGGCCCCGGCGGCTACGGCGGCCCCGGGCGCGGCGGCGACTCGATCGGCATCGCGTACCTCGACGAGGACCAGCTCACGGTGGAGGGCGTCACCTACGATCTCGGACCGCCGGGCAAGGGCGGCGTCAGCTGGGATTGGTCTGGCAAGGAGCTCACGGGCGAGGAGGGCACCGTCGCCAAGACGCTGCGGTTCCCCGAGTAGCTGGAAGTAAGCGCGCCAAGCAAGCAGGCCGCGCTGTCGATCGAGCTCTCGCGCGCCTCGCCCTCAGCCGCCCGGATCAACACGAGAATCAGCGCGCGACGCAGCCACGGCATTCGCCAGCTGCGGTCCCGCCTGCGAGACGCAGCGTGGTCGTGAACGTCGTTGTGGTCGTGGTGGTCGCAAAATGCTCGCAGCTGGTACCGGCTATCGGTACCGAGCGGCCGGCCGGCTGCCAGCCCCCATGCCGGGGCCGCTGCCCTGCGCCGCGTTCATACACGAAAGAGCCCGGTGCTTGCCCGGACCGGAGCACGCCCCGGTAGCACGTGCATCCCAGCCGCGACTGACACGTCGCGCTGACCGGTGGGTGGAGTCCGCCCCATAGCATCGCGAGAGCTAGCGAGGCTCCGCACCAGCCCGCCGGGTGTCCAGGACGCGATGCGATGCTCTCTCCACGGGCGGCTTGACAGCAGCAACCTCGACGCTTTCCATGCTGGCCATGAAGATTGCCATCAGAAAACGACATCTTTCGACTGTTGCCGCGATTGGCGCTTGGGCTCTTCTGGCTTTCATCATGGTACCAGCTTGCACCATTACAATCGGCGCAAGAAAGGATGACAATGCACAGGATGGCACAAGCAGCGCAGATGACAATTCGCGGGATGACACAAGCGACGCAGATGCCAATACGCACGATGGCACAAGTGACACAGATGACATCACCACCGATCAGTCTTCTCAAAGCGAGGAGAACATCGGCGAGCAGGTGTATACCCAGCTCGATCCGCATGAGCTCGCGCTCGCCCAGGCCAAGGCCGGCTATCTCTCATGTGCTTTAGCAGGTACGCTCGATTCGCTGAACCTTGATCCGTCCACGCTCGACGACGCGACCCTCATGAGCCTCATCGAGCAATACGGCCCTGTGGCAGCGGAACACGCTGAGACTTGGTTTTCGGAGAACATTGATTCGTCGACGGTATCCGCCGTCAACGGCCCGAAGTTTGAGTGCAAGCGCACGCACGGCTGCGAATATTGGACCAAGTGTTCGCTAAATTATGTGCCAAACGTGGCGCACTCCTGCTACGTCGACGATTGCGGCACGGCGAAGTGCTCTACCTGTCCAGACTTTGTGAACGCGCTACTGCAGAACGTTGCCATCAAGGCATGGTGCTCTTATGTCTGCACAGAGGAAGGAACGCGAACCCCAAACGTTGTAGCCGTAGGCGCAGGCGGAATATCTCCGCTTGGGAACCACTTCATAGGAACGTTCTGTCTCCCATATCCTTAGTGACGAGCTCCGGTGAGCCTCATGCCGTTTCAGATAGGATTTTAGGTGGAGAAACGATGAGCAAAGATCTGGAGAGGCAGCGTCAAGAGGCGCTCGCTGCGGCTCGGCTCGACGAAGAGCGCTATGCGTCGGCTAAAGAGAAGGCTCTGGAGGGGCTGTCTTCGTTAAGCCGCGTCATGGGCCTGATGACTATCCTCGCAGCGCCACGCCTCCTCGCTCGCATGTCGGCCGCCGGCTCCGCGGCGGTGACCCAGGAACACGCCATGCAACTCCTTGATGGTTACTTGGTCATCATTGAGGAAATCAAGAATGGAAATTTTCAGGACGCAAAGGGCGACATCCAGCGAACAGAGGAGTCTGCACGAAGAGCGCGCAAGTTGTTCGAGACGTGGGACTTCTCTGGTTACGCCCCAGCCCCGCTAGTGCAGGCCGGGCGGGAGTACTTGAAAGCGTTCGGGTTGCCGGAACCGGAAGAAGGTTGGGACCAATGGGAGGGCCCCTCAGACGACGATCAGGCGCACACGTCGACGTGAACTCACATGGCATCGATCGCACCCTGAAAAGCGCCATGTATCCATGAACATGCGACAGATCGGAGCGGGGCCGCCGGCAGGCGCGTCGAGAGCCGGCGCGTCGCTCCTCAGCCCACCGGCTGATGCGCCTCCACCAGCGCGCCGGTCCCACCGGACGCGCTGGTTCGTCGTCGTGGGCCTGCTGACGCGACCCTCTCCGGAGCGCCCAGAGAACCAGGGAAGGAACGAGGCTTCGAGAAAATCCCTTGACCCCGCCCGCCTGCCCGTGATGGATGAAAGTCAAGGGAGGTATTCTCCATGGCAAAGTCCATCCCCTTCGATCCGACTCCATACCTGCGTCCTCCGAAGCTCGATGTCCGGCAAGCCGTCGCGCTCGCGATCGCGCTCCTCTCGGCGCTGCCGAAGGACGCGACCGACGGTATGAAGCGCACGGCGCGCGCCGTGCGCAGGGCGACGCTCGCCATGAACAAGGCGTGGGACCAGAAGCGGCGCGCGGCCGGCGCCCCGAAGCCCGCGAGCAAGGCCAAGGCGGACTACCGCATCGATACCGCCTGGGCCGCCCTGAAGATGCGCGTCGATGCCTGTGCCCTCTTGCCGGCCGAAGCACACCCGAGGGCCGAGCGCGCCAAGGAGATCTCGCAGATCTTGTTCCCGGAAGGTCTCGAGTTCCTCAAGCTCTCGATGGATCTCGAGTGGGCCGAGAGCAACGCCCTACTCGGCCGGATCGCCGAGGACGACGCGCTCGGCAAGGACCTTGTCGCCATCGCGGGTCCTGAGTTCTTGGCCGAGGTGCGCGCCGCCCATGAGGCCTATGGCGAGGTCCTGGGGATCACGAAGGCGCACGAGACACCGGCGGACGTGGCGGCCCTGCGCGAGCCGCTCCGGGAGCTCGTGGGCGCGATCGGCGATTACCTGCTTCAGGTCGTGGCCAGCGTCGATCGCGAGAAGCCGGAGACGGTCCAGTCGGCGCGCGCGGCGCTCGCCCCGCTGGACCGCCTGCGCCAGGCCGCCGCCCGGCGCGCGGCCGGCAAGAGCGGCAAGGGCGAGCCCGCCGAGAACGACGACGAGGAGGCGCTCCCCGAGATCGAGCCCGACGCGCAGGTCCCGGACGTGCCGCAGTAGCCGCCCCGCCGAGCTCGGCCGCTCTGCGCTGCAGCGCGGCGTCGAGGGGCACGTCGAGCCTGGTGCATCGATCCCGATGCTGGCGCCGCCAGGGCCCGCCGTCCTTCCTGCCCTTCCCGCCGCACTCTCCGGGTCCACCAGCTCGGCGCCACCCGGGTTGCGGCCTTGGACGACCTCGGATCCCCTCGGCTCGTTCAGGATCACCGACGCGGAGGACCGGCTCCTGGTCGGCTGAGGCGGATGAGGGGCTCGGCCGACCCGGAAGCCTCGAATTTGCACAAGGTTGCCGCCTCGGCCGACCCCGGAAGCCTCGAATTTGCACAAGGTTGCCGCCTCGGCCGACCCCGGGCGCCTTCAATTTGTACAAGGTTGGCGCCTCGGCCGACCCTGGGCGCCTCAATTTGTACAAGGTTGGCGCCTCGGCCGACCCTGGGCGCCTCAATTTGTACAAGGTTGCCGCCTCGGCCGACCCTGCCTCCTTCAGGGCGTGCGCTGTTCTACCCGCTCGGATCGAGCTGCACGCCGACGGTCCACGCGGCGCCACCCACGTCGTCCTTCACGGTGATGCGCCCCGTCGCGGCGTCGAGCTCCAACGCCGGGTCGCCGCCGTTCGGGGTCGTGTTCCCGTCGTGGACGCGGACGACCTTGTCTCCCTCCACCGTGCACTCGGAGACGCCGGTCGTGCCCGCGCCGTAGAGCATGCGGCCGGCGCAGGCGAGGCGCGTCAGGCACTTGCCGCCTCGCGGGAGAGGCGAGACGAGCAGCGCGCACCTCTGGCCCACCTTCACCGGGCTCGGTCCCGTGGACTCGGTGACGCGCGCGGACCGGCGCAGCGCTTTCCGCGTCGCGTCGAGGAGCGGCTCCCCCGCGACGGACAGGCTCTGGTACGCCAGCATGAGCTCGACGCGGTACGCGGGCGCCGAGTCGCGCCAGACGGCGCCGGCCTTGCGGATGCTGTCGAGCGAGACCTCGGCCCGCTCCCCGGCGCGCGAGCCCTTGTCCTGGTACGAGAGGGCATAAACATAGGTGCCAGGCTCAGGACCGGAGTCCTCCTCCACGCCGCTGCTGAACATCGACATGCCGTTCAGCGGATCGCTCGACCGGTAGATCGGCTTGCCGCCGCAGAGGACCCGGAGCGCGGGCACGCGGATGTCGTCGCCCGAGCTCGCGAGCTCCGCCTCGACCGTGCACGCCGCGCCGGCCGCGAGGGGGAGCCCCGTGGCGCGCGTGACGGTCGCCCTCCAGGTCGCGGTCGCGGTCCGCGACGGCGCCTCGCGCGCCGGCGCGGCCGGCTCCGGCGGCGCCTGCGCTGGCTCGGGGACCGGCGCCGGCAGCTCCGGGAGGGGAGGGGCAGGCGGGGGCAGGGCCGGCTGCTGGACGATCGCCATCGTCTCGCGCGCGGGCCGCGCCAGCAGGTAGCTCGCGATCATCGCGCAGAGCCCCACGCCCGCCATCGTCACCAGGAGCGGCACCGCCGACGACCGCTTCGGCCGGCCGCGCACCGCGGCGAGCTCCCGGCCGAGCTGGTCGAGCACGCGGCGGGCCTCCGCCATCTGGCGCTCGATCTGCTCGACCCGCGCGGCCCGATCGTCGTCGCGGTGCTCCTCGAGCTCCTTCCTGGCCGCCGCGAGCTGCTCCTCGAGGCTGTCCACACGCCCCCGCAGCGCGTCTCGTTCGTCGCGGTATTGCATTGCTCGACGATACCACCGACCAGCTCGCCAGCGACGCCAGGCGCCGGCGGCGCGCCGGTCGTCGGAGCGCGTCGACACACACGCCGCGTGTGGGGCGGCCATGTCCGCAGTCTGACGCTACGCTCCGGATTCCACGGCAGGACACGAGACTTCTCGCCCGGGCCGGCGGCGCAGCGTATACGATGTAGCCGGTCCGCAGCGGCCGTGGGAAAGGCGGTCAGGTTGTGGAGCAGGAGGCCGTCGGGAATGGGTCAGGGTCGCCAGGGCAGTTCGGTACCGTTGCCGGAGCAGTGGGGCGAGCTGCCTGGCGCGGCGGAGCGGAAGGCCAGGGGAGAGGCCGGCGTCTCCGGCCCTGATCCGCGCCGGTCCGAGGGCGCGCACGCGGCGGCCCGCCCTCCCACCCTCGGCGTCGTCGCCCCGTTTCTCTCCGGCGCGTTCTGGGGCCCTGTCCTGCTCGGCATCCATGAGTCGGCCCAGCGGCGCGGGATCCGCACGCTGGTGCTGCGCGGCACGCCATCCGAGGTCCTGGCCCCCTCGCTCGCCAGAGAGCAGGTGGACGGGTGGCTCGTCATCATCGAGTTCGGCGGCCTCGAGGCGCTCGCCGATGCGGGGGTCCCGTTCATCACGCTCGGCGCCCGCCCCGCCGGCTTTCGCTGTCCCGCGGTGGTCCCGGACAACCACGGCGGCATCCGGAACGCGGTGCTCCACCTGATCGAGCACGGGCACCGGCGCATCGCGTTCGTCGGCAACTTCGCCGCGTACGACGTGCGCGAGCGCCGCGACGCCTACATCAGCACGCTCGCCGAGGCCGGGATCCCCTTCGACCCCGATCTGGTCATCCCGTGCGACAACAACATGTACAGCGGAGGCCGGGCCGCCGCGCCGCTGCTCCTCGCGCAGCTGCCCGCGTGCACGGCGGCGGTCTTCGGGACCGACAAGAACGCGCTCGGGACGATGTCCGAGCTGAAGGCGGCGGGCGTCCGTATCCCCGAGGATTTCGCGATCATCGGCTTCGACGATGTCGTGGAGGCGCAGAGCGCCGACCCGCCGCTGACCACGGTGCGCCAGCGGTTCGAGATGATGGGGAGCGCGGCGTGCGAGCTGCTCGCGTCGATGATCGCCGGCGAGCCCTTCCCGCCCGAGGGCGTGCGCACGGCCAACGCGCTCGTCCTGCGGAGCTCGTGTGGCTGCAATGTGGTCCAGAACTTCCTCGACAAGGAGGACGCGGCCTCCGAGGAGGACGCCGGCGACACCCTGGCCCGGCAGATGGTCGAGCAGCTGCTCCTGCCGCGCCCGCTCCCGCCGGATACCCCGCCGGCCGCGGTCTGGCCGGCGGTCACGCGGGTGGTCGACATGTATTTCGCGGCGCTCCGGGGCACCGCGTCCGCCCCGGCGGCCGAGCTCGAGCGAGCCTACCGCCAGGCCGTCGCCATCACGCCCGATCTGGGGGCCCTGCTGTCGACGGCCCGCCTGATGGATCAGCTCCCCGAGCGGCGCCGCATGTCCCTGGACGCCGCGGCCAGGCGGCGGGTCCAGGACTTCGTGGAGCTGGCGCGCCTCGCGTGCGCGCGGGCGCGGCTCGACGCCGAGACCCGCTCCGTCCACCAGCTCGGGGTGCTCGCGAGGACCAACTACGATGTGAGCTTCGCCCTGCTCGGCGGCACCCAGCAGGAGTACCGGTCGCTCTCGTGGCTCGAGACGACAACGATGGTCTGGGGTTGCCTCGCGTTGTGGGATGACCCGGCGGAGCGCGCGGGCCTCGTCGTCGCGGGCGCCTACAGCCGCGACGGCAGCCCGGTCCCCCCGAAAGGGAGCCGCCATCGGCTGGAGGCGTTCCCGCCGGCGGAGATGCTGCCGCCCTCGGCCGCGGACGGCACGTACATGGTGCTGCTCCTGCCGATACGCTCCGTGGAGCGCGACTGGGGGATCCTCGTGCTCATCGGCCCGGCCGTCGTCGCGATGACCGGGGACGAGGGCACGGTCGCGATCTGGGGGACGCTGCTCGGGGCGGCCCTCGAGCGCGACGCGCTGCTGGCGTCGCTGTCGGCGCGGCACGCCGACCTGCAGCAGGCGTTCGCGAGCGAGCGCGCGCTGTCGCAGACGGTGCGGGAGCTGGGGTGCCCGATCATCCCGCTCCTCTCCGGCGTGCTGCTCGTGCCGCTGATCGGGATGCTCGACGGCGGCCGCGCCCAGCAGGTGCTCGAGAAGGTGGCCGAGGGGGTGAGCCGGCACGAGGCGCTGTCCGTGCTGCTCGACCTCACGGGCGTTCCGTTCGTGGACATCCAGGTCGCCCATTTCCTCGGCATGACCAGCCGCGCGGCTGCCCTGCTCGGCGCGCGGGTCTACCTGGTCGGCGTGCGCCCCGAGATCGCGGAGAGCCTCGTCGACGTCGATCTCGGCGAGCTGGCCACGTTCTCCTCGCTCGCGATGGCGCTCCTCGAGCTCGCGCCGGCGGCGGGGGGCGCGCACAGGGCGAGGTGATGGGCGCGCCGGGGCACTGTCGCTTTCCTCACCTCCCGCCCGAAATCGATTAAGGATGGCGCTGGCCACCGAAGTGGCGAGGCTCGGCCGGACGTGGGCGAGCAGGGCGGGAGGGAGCGCGAGGATGGGTCAGGGGCGCCGGGACAGCGGCATCGTGGTGCCGGAGCAGTGGGGCGAGCTTTCCGGCGCACCGGGGCAGGCGGCGGGCTCGGGGCGCAGCACCGGCTCTTCTTTCCCACCGGGGCGCCGCTCATCTTTCCCACCGGGGCGCCGCTCTTCTCTGCCTCCGGCGCGCCGCACCGACGCCCCGCCGCTCCATGTCCCGGCAGCCGGCGCCGCGGCCCGCCCTCGCACCCTCGGGGTGATCTCCCCCTTTCTCGACGGCTCGTTCTGGAACCCTGTCCTGCTCGGCATCCATGACTCGGCCCAGCAGCGCGGGTTTCGCACGCTGGTGCTGCGCGGTACGCCGTTCGAGGTCCACGCGCCGTCGCTCGCCGGGGAGCAGGTGGATGGGTGGCTCGTCCTGATCGAGCTGCATGGCATCGAGGCGCTCGCGCGCGGCCGGGTCCCGTTCATCACCGTCGGCACGCGCGCCGCCGATGTCGCCTGTCCAGCCGTGATCCCGGACAACCACGGCGGGATGCGGAGCGCGGTGCGCCACCTGATCGAGCACGGGCACCGGCGCATCGCGTTCGTCGGCTACTTCGACGCGTACGACGTGCGCGAGCGCTTCGCGTCCTACAAGGACACGCTCGCCGAGGCGGGCATCCCCTTCGACCCCGATCTGGTCATCCGGAGCGACAACAACTGGTACAGCGGCGGCCAGGGCGCCGCGCCGGCGCTCCTCGCGCAGCTGCCTGGGTGCACGGCGGCGGTCTTCGGGACCGACAAGAACGCGCTCGGGATGATGCCCCTGCTGAAGGCGGCGGGCGTCCGCATCCCCGAGGATCTCGCCATCATCGGCTTCGACGACATCGCGGACGCGGAGGGCGCCGATCCGCCGCTGACCACGGTGCGCCAGCGGTTCGAGATGATGGGGAGCGCCGCGTGCGATCTCCTTGCGTCGATGATCGCCGGCGAGGCCTTCCCGGCCGAGGGCGTGCGCACGGCCAACTCCCTCGCCGTGCGGAGCTCGTGCGGGTGCAACACGATCCAGGAGTTCCTCGACAGGGAGGACGCGGTGCCCGAGGAGGACGCCGGCGGCGCCCTGGCCCGGCAGATGGTCGAGCTCCTGCTCCTGCCCCAGCCGCTCCCGCCCGGCCTCCCGCCGACCGAGGTATGGCCGGCGGTCACGTCGTTGATCGACGGCTATTTCGCGGCGCTTCGGGGCACCGCGCTGCCTTCGGCGACCGAGCTCGGGGGCGCCTGCCGGCAGGCGGTCGACATCACGATGGATGTGGGGACGTTGCTGGCGACGATCCGCCTGCTGGGCCAGTTTCACGAGCGGCGCGGCGCGTCCCTGGACGACACGGCCAGGCGGCGGGTGGACGCGTTCCTGGAGCTCGTGCGCCTCGCGATCGCGCGGGCCCGGCTCGAGGCCGAGAGCCAGTATGTCCGCCAGCTCGGGGTGCTCGCGAGGACGAATTACGATGTGAGCTTTGCCCTGCTCGGCGGCACCCAGCAGGCGACGCGGTCGCTCTCGTGGCTCGAGACGACCACGGTGGTCTGGGGCTGCCTCGCGCTGTGGGATGACCCGCAGGCGCGCTCCCGCCTCGTCGTCGCCGGCGCCTACAGCCGCGACGGCAGCCCGACCCCGCCGATCGGCCGCCGCTGTCGGCCGGAGGCGTTTCTGCCGGCGGCGACGCTGCCGCCGTCGGCCGAGGACGGCACGCACATGGTGCTGCTCTTGCCGATACGCTCTGCCCGGCGCGACTGGGGGATCCTGGTGCTCGTCGGCCCGACCCTCGTTGCCATGGCTGGAGACGAGGGGACGGTCGCGATCTGGGGGACGCTGCTCGGTGCGGCCCTGGAGCGCGACGCGCTGGTGGAGTCGCTGTCGTCGCAGCACGCCGACCTTCAGAAGGCGTACGAGATCGAGCGCGCGCTCTCGGAGACGGTGCGCGAGCTGGGCTGTCCGCTCATCCCGCTCCTGCCCGGCGTGCTGCTCGTGCCGCTGATCGGGATGATCGATGGTGGCCGTGCCAGGCAGGTGCTCGAGAAGGTGTCCGAGGGGGTGAGCCGGCACAGGGCATCTTCCGTGCTGCTCGATCTCACGGGCGTGCCGTTCGTGGACGCCCGGGTCGCCGAGACGGTGGGCATGACCAGCCGCGCGTCCGCGCTGCTCGGGGCGCGGGTCTATCTGGTCGGCGTGCGCCCCGAGATCGCGATGAGCCTGGTCGGCGTCGACCTCGGCGTCCTGAGCACGTTCTCCTCGCTGTCGGCGGCGCTCCACGAGCTCGCGCCGGCGGGGCGGCGCGCGCGCAAGGCGAGGCGGGGGGCGCGGTGAGCCGCGACGAGGCTGGCTCGTAAGCACGGGCGCCTGTCGTTCGCGCCGGCGTGGAAGAAGTGGCGCGCGGCGAGGCGCCTTGACCTGCCGAGACGCGGCTGGCGTAGAATCGGTCCATGCTCGCCGTGCATTGCCCGCGCTGCGGGCGACCCGCGCCTGTGTCCCTCGCCAGCCCGGATCTCATGGCCTGCGCGGCGTGCCAGTACCGCGGCCCGCTGCCCGGGGAGGCGGCGCAGGGCCTGCGCGCCGCGGCGCACGTGGTCTTCCAGACCGACGTGCGCCGCCGCCAGCTCTCGGAGGCGCTGCGGCGGAGGCTGGTCACGGCGTCCCAGCGGCACGCGCGGCTGCTTGTCGTGTTCGCGCTCGCGTCGGTGCCGATCACCCTGCTCGGCGCGCTCATCGTGCTGGGGGTCTGGGTCAGCCCCGACACCGAGGGGAACGTCATCACCGGCGGCATGACGGTGGCGGCGTGGCTCGGCACCGTCGGGACCGGCGCGGCCGTGCTCGCGGTCATGCGCAGCAGGCAGCGGCGGCTCGAGGAGGCGTGCGCCGCGCGCCCCCCGGCGGCCCCGGGCGAGCCGGCGGCGTGCCACGTGTGCGGCGCGCCGCTCGGCGCGGGTGACGGCGCGATCGCGCGGTGCGGCTTCTGCGCCGCCGACAACCTGGTCGCCGCGGCCGTCCTCGAGCGGGTGCGCGCGCGCCAGGTCGTGATCCTGCGGTCGTTCGAGCAGGCCGTGAGCGCCGAGCTCGCCTCGTTCGGCCGGGCGACGTCCGGCGCCGCCGCGGTCGTCGTGGCGACCGCGCTCGCGGTCCCGGTCGCCTCGTTCGTCCTCGCCGTCGCCGTCACCCTGGTGGGCGAATCGAGGCGGTCGCCGGTGGACGCCGCCGTGACGTACGCGGTCGTCGGCACGCCGCTCGGGCAGTGCATCGGAAAGATCATGCCGGGAAAGGGCGGCGGCACGGCGGTGCGTTTCGGCGGGTTCCGGCGCGCGGAGCTGCCCGAGGAGCAGGCGATCGCGCCGGGAGCGCCGATCGAGGCCGTGTCGCCCGGGTCCCTCGTCGGCCGCTCCGTGACGGCGAAGCAGGGGGAAGGCGTCGTTCAGGGGGTGTTCTCGTCGCCGCTCACGGGCAACTCCGTCGAGGTCCGGCGCGAGGAGGGGACGTCGTTCACGAGCAGCATCGCCGGCCTGTGCCTGAGCGGCCCGCCGCCGAGGTGATCTGCGCGTGTTTCGCGCCCACGTCCGGCAATTGACGTCGAGCGCTCAATCGCTGTTGATCGCCGCATTCCGCGCGGGCTCCGCGATTGCTGCGCTGTCCGCAATCGCGGAGCGCGCGCGGCGTTCGGCCGTCGCCCCTCTGCGCGGTGCGCGCCGCGCGGCGGCGCGGTACGGGCGCGCACGGGGGCGCCGCGCGCCGGAAGTTAGTTGTTCCGTGCCGGCGCCCTCCACGTATAGTGGGGGGTAGTTGGTTGGGGGTAGTCGGTATTCACACCCAGTGGAGACAAGATGAGCCAAGGTGGCTGGGGCGGGGGATCAGGGGGCGGTCAGGGCGGTGGTGGTTACGGGCAACCGCCTGGGGGTGGCTACGGCCCGCCGCCGGGCGGCGGCTACGGACAGCCACCCGGGGGCGCTGGCCCTGGTCAACCGCCGGGTGGTGGTTACGGCCAGCCTCCGGGACAGCCGCCGGGTGGTGGTTACGGCCAGCCTCCGGGACAGCCGCCGGGCGGTGGTTACGGGCAGCCGCCGGGCGGCGGTTACGGGCAGCCGCCGGGGCAGCCTCCGGGCGGTAGCTACGGTCAGCCGCCGGGGCAGCCGCCGGGCGGCGGCTATGGCCAGCCACCGGGGCAGCCGCCGGGCGGCGGCTATGGCCAGCCGCCGGGGCAGCCTCCGGGCGGCAGCTACGGCCAGCCGCCGGGGCAGCCGCCGGGCGGCAGCTACGGCCAGCCGCCGGGGCAGCCGCCGGGCGGCAGCTACGGCCAGCCGCCGGGGCAGCCGCCGGGCGGTGGTGGCTGGGGCCAGCCTCCGGGGCAGCCTCCGGGCGGCGGCGGCTACGGTCCGCCCCCGGGAGGAGGCGGCGGCTGGGGCCAGCCTCCGGGCGGTGGCGGCGGCTACGGCCCGCCTCCGGGTGGCGGCGCCGGCTGGGGTGGGGCCAACCCCTACCAGCCCCCGGGCGGCGGCGCGGGCTATGGCTCACCCCCGGGCACGGGCGTCGCGGCGCCGTGGGGAGCGGGAGATGCGGCATCCTTCGGCTGGGAGCGCCTGAAGCGCGACCCGGCTGTCCTCATCGGCGCCATGGTCGTCGTTGGGCTTGCGTCGAGCGTCCCCAACGGCATCGGCGGAGGCATCCAGGCGGCGCTCGCGAGGGACGCGCCCACCGCGGGGGCGGCCATCCAGTTCCTGATGCAGGCTGTCGCGCTCGTGGTCGGCGCCTACTTCGCCGGAGGCATGAACAACCTCCTCCTGAAGGTCGCGCGCGGCGAGCCGTACTCGTTCAGCGACGTCCTTGGCGGCGGGCGGTGGTTCCTGTCCATCCTGGGCGCCCAGCTCCTGACCGGTCTCGCTGTCGGCGCCGGCATGCTCCTCTTGATCGTCCCCGGCGTCATCGCCGCGCTCGGCCTGAGCATGACGACGCTGTGCATCGTCGATAAGAACCTGGGCGCCATCGACGCCATGAAGGAGAGCTGGCGAATCACGACCGGCCACAAGGGGGGCCTCCTCGTCTATGCCCTGCTCGCCTGCGCGCTCGTGCTGGCGGGCGTGCTCGCCTGCTGCCTCGGCACGCTCGTGGCCGCGCCGGTCGCCGCCATCGGGCTTGCGTTCATCTACCTGCGTCTGACGGGCCAGCCGACCGCGAGCTGAGCCTCCCGAGGGCTCGCTCCCGCGCTGCCCTCCTCCCTGCAAGCCGAGCCCCGCGCTCTCGCCGCATCACCTTCCGCCTCCTCGAGCTTGGCCAGGCTCGTTCGGTCGCGCTCAGCGCCCGAAGCCTGACCCTCCCTCGCTCACCAACGCTCACCAACGTTCACCAACGTGAACGTGGACGTGAACGTGGTCGTGGTCGTCGACGACACAACGTGGACGTAAACGCTCTGCCGAAACCTTGGTCAACGAATGAGATCCGCGACTTCCGGGTGCCGTTCACGTTCACGACCTAGCCGTTGACGACCACGACCACGACCACGTTCACGTCCACGACCACGTTCACGTCCACGACCACGTTCACGTCCACGACCACGTTCACGTTCACGTTCACGTTCACGACCACGTTCACGTTCACGACCACGTTGGTGAGCAGTGACGGGGGTCTGGCTTTGGGCGCTGAGCGCGACTGAACGGGCTCGGTTAACACCGAGGTCCCCCTCCGTTTCCGCCCCGCGCCGAGCGCGCCCCTCCCTTCTCACCCCCGTCCCCGTCCTCTCTCATCGCCTGTCCGAGCGGCGCTCCTCGCCACAAACCCCCTTTGCGACACATCGAGTCTCCGCTGCCATCCGGCGGCGCCGTACCCTCTCCAGGAGGCGCGGAAGGCGCGATACCGATCGTCAAACAAAGCTCCTTCGATCGATTGCGGCTCTCCAGGTCGCATGTTAATCGGTGTCTCCTCAGGGACTCCCGCGCAGCGAGGCGCGGAGCCGGGGGGGACATCGCGCGGCGGGCGGGCGTTCGGTCTGCCTGCCGCGCTGCGCCGTCGTGCGCCGTCCGCTCGCGAGGCGCTCTCTCTCATCACCCGCTCGCCCGCCGCTCGTCCAGACCGGAACGGAGCATCCTATGCCTGACCATGTCCTGATCACGGGGGGAGCCGGGTTCATCGGCTCTCACCTGGCCGACGAGCTGCTCCGAAAGGGGGAGCCGGTCCTCGTCCTCGACAACCTCTCGCGCGGGTTCGTCGAGCGCAACGTCGAGCGCCTCAAGGGGCGTCACGGCGCTGGCGTGGACGTCCGGGTGTGCGACGTCCGGGACGAGCAGGCCGTGAGCGACGCCGTGCGGCGCGCCTCGTTCGTCTTCCACCTCGCCGCGCAGGTCGCCATCGCGAGGAGCGTCGCCGACCCGGCGCTCGACTTCGAGGTGAACGCGCGCGGCACGCTGAACGTGCTCGAGGCGCTCCGGAGGCTCGACCGCCCTCCGCCGCTCCTCTTCGCCTCCACCAGCAAGGTCTATGGCGCGCTGCCCGATCTGCCGATCGAGCGCGGCGAGGAGCGGTATCGACCCCTGTGCGAGAGCGCGCGCGAGCACGGCATCTCCGAGAGTCAGCCGCTCGATCTCCGGGGCCCCTACGGGTGCTCGCGGGGCGCCGCCGACCAGTACGTCCTCGATTACGCCCGCACCTTCGGCCTCCACGCCGTGGTGCTCCGGGTGAGCTGCGTCTACGGCCCCCCGCAGTTCGGCAACGAGGACCAGGGGTGGATCGCCCACTTCGTCGCGCGCGCCATCCGCCGCGACCCGATCACCCTCTACGGCGACGGGCTGCAGGTCCGCGACGCGCTGTTCATCGAGGACCTCGTCGACGCCCTCCTGCGCGCGCGGCGCGCGCTCAAGCCCGCCTCGGGCCGCGCCTTCAACATCGGGGGCGGCCCGGACACGGCGGTGAGCCTCGTCGAGCTGCTCGATCTGCTCGAGGAGCTCGACGGGCGCCGCCCGGTCGTCTCGCTCGCCGCGTGGAGGCGGGGCGATCCGCGGTACTACGTCTCCGACTGCCGCGCCTTCCAGGCGCTCACCGGCTGGGCGCCGCGGGTCGCCCTGCGCGACGGGCTGCGCGCGCTCTATCAATGGCGCCTCGGCGTCGAGGCGCGCCTCGGGGCCGTCTACGCCGACATCCCCTCGTCTGTCCGGATGGACCGGCTGGAGGCCGCCTCGTGAAGGTCGCGCTCGTCAACCCGCCCTGGACCTTCCACGGCAGCGTCTACCTCGGCTGCCGCGAGCCGCACCTGCCGATCGAGCTCGGGTACGCCAGGGCGCTGCTCGAGCGCGCGGGCCACGAGGCCGCCCTCATCGACGCCCAGGCGCGCGGGATCGACCTCATCGCGCTGCGCGACGAGGTCGCGGCGCTCCGCCCGGCCATGACGGTGATCGCCACGGCGCCGAGCTACCTCTCCTGGCGCAGCCCCCCGCCCGAGCTGCGCGTGCCCATGGCGGCGGTCGCCGCGCTGCGGGGCCACGGCGGCCTCCTCGTCGCCGTCGGGCCCCACGGCTCCGCGACCCCGCGCGCGGCGCTCCGCAAGCTCGGCGTGGACGTCGTCGTCCTCGGCGAGTGCGAGGAGATCCTCGTCATGCTCGCCGGCGCGACCGAGTCGCGCTTCTGGCAGATCCCCTCGATCGCCTACCGCAGGAACGGCATCGACCACGTGCAAGGAGGCCCTTACGCCGCCTGCCTGAGGACGCTGCCGGCCCTGCGGTGGGACGGCGCGACGATCGCGCGGCACGTCCACCACCACCACCGCTTCGACGCCGTGCCCGAGGGGCCGAGCGCCGAGATGGAGACCTCGCGCGGCAGCGCCTGCCGCTGCGCCTCCTGCGCCAGGGACGGCGCGCGCGACAGGCTCCGGAAGCGCCCGCTCGCGACGGTGCTCGAGGAGCTCGACGCGCTCCTCGCCGAGGGCGTGCGCCACGTCTACTTCATCGACGAGCGCTTCCTGCCCGACCGGGCCCTGCTCGAGGAGCTCTGGGCGCGGGACGTGGTGTTCGGCGTCCAGCTCAGGATCGACAGCTGGTCGCGCGAGATGCTCGATCTCCTCGGCCGCGCTGGCTGCGTCTCGATCGAGGCCAGCGTCGAGCGCCCGTCGATCGAGGGGATGGACGCGCTCGGCAGGCGGTGCAGCGCGTCGACCGAGGAGCTCACCGCGCTGCTCGTCCACGCCCGGCGCAGCGTGCCCTTCGTGCAGGCCAACCTGAACGACGCGGGCCTCGGCGATCCGGCCGAGGCGGCGTCGTGGCGGCAGCGCCTCCTCGGGCTCGGCGTGTGGGCCAACGAGCCTGTCCCGGCGTTCCCGTACCCTGGCTCGCCCGCGTACACCCGGCGATGGGGGGCGCCGGACGACGGCGCCTGGGAGCGGGCGCACGCCCATTATATCGCCGAGCACCGGACGTTCGGCGATCTGCCAGACAGCCGGCCGCTGCCGCTCACGGAGCTCGAGCATGGCGCGCGTTGACCGCGGATCCCCGGGCGCCGCGGCGCCGCGGCCCGGCCGGGTGCTGATGACGGCCGACACGCAGGGCGGCGTGTGGACGGTCGCGCTCGAGCTCGCAGGCGCGCTCTCCCGCGCCGGCGTGGCCACGGTGCTCGCGATCATGGGCGGGCCCCTGTCGCCCGCGGCGCGCGCGGCGGCCGCCGGGGTGCCAGGCCTCGAGCTCGTCGAGAGCGCCTACCGGCTCGAATGGATGGATGACCCGTGGGACGACGTCGCGGCCGCCGGCGACTGGCTGCTCGACCTCGAGGAGCGGGCGCGGCCGGACCTCGTCCACCTGAACGGCTACTGCCACGCGGCCCTGCCGTTCCGGGCGCCCCGCGTCGTCGTGGCGCACTCCTGCGTGCTGTCGTGGTGGCGCGCGGTGCACCGCCGGCCGGCGCCGGTCCGCTACGAGCGCTACCGCGCGCGGGTCGCCGAGGGGCTCCGGGCCGCGGACGCGGTGATCGCGCCGAGCGCGGCGATGCTGAGCGCCCTCGCGGGCGAGTATGGCGCGCTCGGCCTCGGCCGCGGCCATGTCATCCCGCACGCGCGCGACCGCAGGCGGTTCGCGCCGGCGCCGAAGGAGCCGTTCGTCTTCGCGGCCGGCCGGCTCTGGGACGAGGCCAAGAACCTCGCGGCGCTCGAGAAGGTCGCGCCCCACCTCGCGTGGCCCGTGCTCGTGGCCGGGAGCGACGTCGCGGCGGGCGGCGTCGGCCGCCGCGCCGGGGAGAGCCTCTGCTCCCTCGGGTGGGTGGACGAGCCGGAGCTCACGTGGTGGATGTCGCGCGCCGCGATCTACGCCTCCCCGGCGCGGTACGCGCCGTTCGGCATGGCCACCCTGGAGGCCGCCCTCTCCGGCTGCGCGCTCGTGCTCGGCGATCTGCCGAGCCTGCGCGAGGTCTGGCGCGACGCCGCCCTCTACGTCCCCGCGGACGATCCGCGCGCGCTCCACGCCGCGCTCGACCACCTCATCCGGGACGTCGCGCGCCGCGAGGCGCTCGGCGCGCTCGCCCGCCGGCGCGCGGTGCGCTTCAGCCCGCGCGCCATGGCCCGCCGCTACCTCGACGTCTACGCCCTCGCGCTCGCCGCCCGCCCGCCGGCTCCCCGGCGGGTCTGCCCTCCCTCGTCGCCTTCACCCTGCGGGACACCATGCGAATAGCCCTCTTCTGCCACTCCTTGCTCTCCGACTGGGATCACGCGGACGCGCACTTCCTCCGGGGGATCGCGGCCGAGCTCGACGCGCGCGGCCACGACGTCCTCGCCTTCGAGCCCGAGGACGCCTGGAGCGCCCTGGGCCTCGTCGCCGCGTACGGCCCGGACGCGCTGCGCGAGGCCGCCGCCGTCTATCCGCGCCTCCGCCCGCGCCGTTACGCGCTCTCCACGCTGGACCTCGACGCCGCGCTCGCGGGGGTCGACGTCGTGCTCGTCCACGAGCGGAGCGACCCGGAGCTCGTGCGGCGGCTCGGCGAGCACCGCGCGCGCGCGGATCGTTATCGCCTCTTCTTCCACGACACGCACCACGGGCTCATCACCGATCCGGCCGCGATCGTGCGGCGCGATCTCTCGGGGTACGACTGCGTGCTCGGCTTTGGAAAGAGCGTTTGCGATCTCTACCTGAGCCGCGGCGTCGCGCGGCGCGCGGTGGTGTGGCACGAGGCCGCGGACGCGCGCCTGTTCCGGCCGCTGCCCGAGGTCGAGAAGGAGCGTGATCTCGTGTGGATCGGCAACTGGGGGGACGGCGAGCGCACGGCGGAGCTCCACGAATTCCTCGTCGAGCCCGTGAGGGCGCTGGGGCTCCGCGCGCGGGTCCACGGCGTGCGTTACCCCGATCGCGCGCTCTCGGCGCTCGCGGACGCCGGCATCGAGTACGCCGGCTGGCTCCCCAACCACCGCGTCCCGGACGCCTATGCGCGCGCCCGGATCACGGTGCACGTCCCGCGGCGGCCGTACGCCGCGTGGCTCCCCGGCATCCCCACGATCCGGCCGTTCGAGGCGCTCGCGTGCGGGATCCCGCTCGTGAGCGCGCCGTGGACCGACGTCGAGCGCCTCTTCTCGCCTGGCCGGGACTACCTCGTCGCGCGCACGGGCGCGGAGATGACGGAGCACCTCCGCGCGCTCCTCGCGGACCCGGAGTTCGCGCGCGGCGTCGCCGAGCACGGGCGCCGGACGGTGCTCGCGCGCCACACGTGCGCGCACCGCGTGGACACGCTCCTCGACCTGATCGACGAGCTGCTCCTGCGGCCGTGCTACCGGCTCGGCGAGGCGGCGGAGGACGACGTGGAGCGGAGCGGCCCTGCCTCCGGCGTTCGCCGCTGCGACCCGGGCCGCTACCGGAGCCCGCTCGCGTGAGGTGCTGCGCGGCGCGGGGGGGTCTCGGCGGTTCACGAGGGGCGGTGTTGCGACGACGGAGGTGTTCCGATGGGTGACGCGAACGGGAGGACGGTGGGGAGCGGCATGCGCGTCCTGGTGGCGGGGGGCGCCGGCTTCATCGGCTCGCACCTGTGCGAGCGGCTCCTCGCGGACGGCCACGAGGTCATTGCGCTCGACGATTTCTCGACGGGCTCGCCGGCCAACGTGGCGCACCTGATGCGCAGCAGCCGCTTCTGGCTGGTCGAGCACGACGTGGCCCTGCCGTTCGATTACGAGGTCGACAGGGTCTACCACCTGGCGTCGCCGGCGAGCCCTGCGCGCTGGCGGGGCGATCCGGTGCGCTCCACGATCACGAACGTGATGGGCACGCTGCACGCGCTCCTGTGCGCCGAGCGGCACGGCGCGCGGCTCTTGCTGGCGTCGTCGAGCGACGTGTATGGCGATCCCGAGGTCGACCCGCAGCCGGAGAGCTATCTCGGGCGGGTGGACCCGGTCGGGGTGCGCGCCTGTTACGACGAGGGCAAGCGCTGCGCGGAGTCGCTGGTGATGGCGTTTCACCGCCACGGGCGGGCGTCGGGGCGGATCGCGCGGATCTTCAACACGTACGGGCCGCGGATGGCGATCGACGACGGGCGCGTGGTGAGCAATTTCATCGCCCAGGCGCTCCGGGGAGAGGAGCTGACGGTCTACGGGAATGGGTCGCAGGCGCGGAGCTTCTGTCACGTCGACGACCTGGTGGAGGGGTGTTTGCGGCTGATGGAGCACCCGTCGGAGGTGGGGCCCGTCAACCTGGGGAATCCGGTGGAGGTGACGGTGCTCGAGCTGGCGCAGGAGATCGTGCGGCTCACGGGGAGCGCGAGCCGGATCGCGTACCGCCCGCTGCCGGAGGGCGATCCGATGCGGCGGCGCCCGGCGATCGATCTGGCGAGGCGGGCGCTGGGGTTCGAGCCGCGGGTGCCGCTCCGGAAGGGGCTCTATGCGACGATCCAGAGCTTCCGGCGCGCGCTGGCGGGGCTCGACGAATGCGCGCGGCGAGGGGAGCCGGCGATGGCGAGCTGACGGATTGCCGCCCTGCGATCGCGCTGTCGGGGGCGGAGCGGGCGCCTCGAAGCGCACGATTGCCACGTGTGCTCCTCGGCCACGTCGCTTGCGATGCGGCGTGTTGCGCTGGTAGCCTCGCTCACCGTGAGCGGTTGGGCAGAAGCTCGGGAGGGGTGGAGCCGCGACGTCCGCGTCGTGCGCCGGCGCGCTCGCGTGGCGATTGCCGGGCTGATCGCGATGGGGGCGGTGGCGGCGTTCACGGCGCTGACCGGCGCCTGGCACATTGTGTTGCTGGGCTCGACGGACGTCTCGGCATCGACGTGGCGGCTTGCCAACACGCTCCGTGAGGTCGGGGGTTTGCTCGAGCTGGGGCTCGGGCTCGTTGCTGGCGTTGTGTTCCTTCGCTGGCTCGCCCGGGCGGTCGCGCTGGCGGGTGAGCTGGATCCCGTGCGGGGGTTTTCCTGGACGCCGTCCGAGGCGGTCCTGGGATTCTTCATTCCCGTCGTGAACCTGGTGCAGCCGTACAGGGTGCTGCGCGATCTCCACGACGGCCTTGCCCCGGAGGCCGTGCCCGAGCCTGCGCCGCGCCCTCTCCTGGACGGCGGGGGTGGTTACCGGCGTGTCGAGATGGAGCACGCCCCGCGGGCGGGCGCGGTGCACCATGCCGCGCTCGGCGCGTGGTGGGGGTGTTATGTCGCGAGCCGCGGCCTCGGGTGGCTGGCCTCTACCATGCCGGATCTGACCGTGACGGAGTTCATCCGGTCCCGGGTTGCGTTCATTGCGTCCGACGCGGCGTCGATCGCTGCTGCGTGGCTCGCGGTGCGGATGATCCGGGCGATCGACAGCCGGGTCGCGGAGCGCCATCGACGGCTGGCGTACGCTTCCGAAGAGGAGCTCGACCAGCTCCTCGTGGAGCGTGATCTTCAGCTGCGGCGGGACATGGCGAAGATCGCCGACTTCGACGATCCCGAGTAGGGCCCGCGCCTTCCGGCCGAGATCTCTCTCGGCGTGCTGGCCGTCGGCGACCATCTATCCATCCGATTGACCCGTTCGAGAGAGCACGACGCGCCCACGCGGCGACGTGACCGCCCGCTGGCGCGGTAGGCCAACGCTTTCGTCGCGCTCGGCCAATGCGGGGGCGCGCTCGCGTCTTTATAAACGCCTTCATGAACGACGGAGCTCCCGTCCGAAGGAGGCAGGACATGACACGTGAGTTGCATCGACGAGCGTTCGTGCGTGGGATCATCGCGGCGGCGTCGGCGGCGTGGCTCGGGCTCTCGCTCGGCTGCGGCGCCGACACCCCGGTGGACGCCGGCGACGCGAGCCCGGAAGCCCAGCGGATCGTCCGCAAGAGCGCGTCGGCGATGACCAGCGAAGAGATCGACAGGTTCAAGCGAGCCTACGAGTACGCCGTCGCGAACGGCTTCTTCGACGTCTTCAACGACGAGCACTACGACCACCACCGGCATCGCCACCACGGCGCCGACCTCCAGGCCACCTCGCCGATGACCGTCATGGTCATGGACGAAACGTCGGGACACCGGCTCCTGCCGTGGCACCGGGCCTTCCTCCTCGAGGCGGAGCAGATGCTCCGCGCTGCCCTCCACCAGCGAGACCAGGAAGAGGGCGTCGACCCGAGCGAAGCCGATCTCCTGTTCATTCCGTACTGGGACGCGGCGCACGATCAGGACCTGCCGCACTGGGTCCACGGCTTCGAGCCCAAGGGCGGGACGGCCGTCGTGCCGCCCGGCCTGCCCGAGGGGCACGCCGGGTATGGCAAGGAGGTGGGTGAGCGCTACGACATCGTCTTCCGGCGCTGGCCGGGCAAGAACCTGGTCTTCGATACGCTGCAGGCGCCCGATCACGTCGAGCGCATCCTTGCGGAGGGCACGTTCGCCGACTTCTACGATGCGCTCGACGTCACCCCCGAGCTCCGCATCGAGAACTATCCAAAGGCGCAGGCGGCGCTGGATGTGCTGGAGGCGAAGCTGCCGGACAGCGCGGCCGTGCAGACGCTCGTCGACGCTTTCGGCGGACCCCCGAGCAGCTCGCAGCAGGGCGCGGAGACGACCAACGCCCTCTTCGAGATCGGCTGGATCGGAGCCGTCGAGGCGCAGAGGGCGGCGCCGGACACCGAGCTCGTCGGCGCCGTCAAGGACGTCTATGGCCTCTTCCATTTCATGCCCCACGTCCGGATGCACCTGTGGGCGGGCGGGCTCGATCCTGCGAACGCGGACGTGCGCGGCACCGTGACGTATTTCAATGAGCTGACGGTCGATCCCGTGTTCTGGATGCTCCACGGCGAGCTCGATCGTTATTGGTATACATGGGAGAAGACGCACGCGGACACGCCGCCGCTCCAGGGTGACGACCGGAGCTTCAACCCGCTCACCGCGAGCGAGGGCGCCTGGTACGGCGGCGGAACGACGTACACGCTCGACGATCTCACCGCGCACGACGCGCTGCCGTACGTTTACGATGCGCTGTTCGACGGGTGACGCGTCGCCGCGCGGGGGAGCTCTCGCGGCGGGCGCCCCGCGCCGCGGCGGTAGGCGGCCGGCGTCACGCCGGTCCAGCGCTTGAAGGCGCGGTGGAACGTGCTCACCTCGGAGAACCCGAGGAGGAACGCGATCTCCGAGATCGCGTCGCGCGACTCGCTCAGGTAGCGCACGGCGAGATCGGCGCGCAGCCCGTCGAGCACCGACGAGAGCGACGTGCCCTCCTCCTTGAGCCGCCGCTGGAGGCTGCGCGGGCTCATGCGCAGGCGCGCCGCGATCGCCGGCAGCGCCGGCTCGCCGTGGGCGAGCTCGGCCGCGATCGCGGCGCGCGCGCGCTCGAGGAAGCTCGCCTCGGCCGGCAGCGCGGCGGCGAGCGAGGCGAGGTGCTGGTCGAGCACCTCGCAGAGCAGGGGCTCGGCGTGCGCCTGGGGCCTCGCGAGGAAAGCGCGATCGATCACCAGCTCGTCATGGGCCTCCCCGAAGCGCAGGCCGGCGCCGAAGAGGCGGCGGTACTCGTCGACGCGCGCGGGCGCGGCGTGGCGAAACCGCGCGGCGCGCGGGGTGAACGCCGGGTCCGCGCCCCGCCTCGCGAGGACGACGAGGTTGCCCAGGAAGAACTCGACGGCGTGGCGTGAGGGCGCCGGGCTGCTCCGGGGCGGCTCGTGGCGGAGGCGGGCGACATCGCCGTCGATCTGGATCTCGAGCGAGGGGCCGATGGCCACGACGCGGAGGTAGCGAGCCGCGCGCGCGTAGGCCTCCCCGACGGTGGCGCTGCTCCGCACCGCGAACCCGAGCGCTCCGAGGCTGCCCACCGGCAGCCTCTGCGCGAGGCGCAGGCCGAAGCCGTCGTCGCGGACGAGCCGGGCGGCTTCGCTCCAGAGCCGGGCCTCGATCGTCCGCGGAAAGCGCATGTCCGGATCGGCGAGGTCCCCCGGATCGACCCCGGCGGCGGCGAGCAGCTCCGCGGGCGCCACGCCGTCGGCCGCCGCGCCGGCGACGACGGCCTGGAAGACCTTCGCGGAGATGTCGCTCATGGCTCTCCGCGGAGCTGGGCGGCATCGTGTTGCGTTCTCGATCGATACCTCGACACGGCAGCCTCCACGCCTGATCTCGAGCTGCTCAGAACGGGGATTCCGAGGTGGCGGACCAGCTCGGCCGCGGGGGCCATCGACGCCTGGGCCAGGAGCACGAGATCGCCCGGGAGCGCCGTCGCCTCGATCGTCCTGGCGATCTCGCCGGCATAGCCAGGAGAGTCACCCCTCTCGAAGAGCCGCCATGCTCGCCCGCACAGGACTTCGACGACATCGATCGAGCGACCCGCGTCGGACGCTATCTGACGCAGCAGCGCCCCGGTGGGCTGAAAGGTGCTCTGGAGCGCGGCCACGACGAGGATCCGGCGGCCGCCCGCGACGGCTTGCTCGGCCATCGGGCGATCGATCCGCATCACCAGACAGTCCGAGACGGGGACCGCCTCCGCGACGCCGCCGAGGGTCGAGCAGGTGCACACGATGACCCTCGCGCCCTCGTTCGCGAGCGCCTGAACGACCGTGGCGGTGGCCGAGCGGATGCCGTCCGTGATCCCACCGGCCGCCAGCGCATCCGCAAGGAGGCTCTCCTGAACCTCATGCCGGACCGGAATCGCGTGGTCTACGTCCTGGACAAGACGGCTGAACGTCTCGACGTGGACGTGGGCTGTATGAAGAAATGCGAGCATGTTTCTCGGTGTCCGGAAGGTCCAGGGCTCGCTTGCCCGAGGGACCCGTGTTCGTGGATGAACAGCCAGTACATCCCGCTGCTGGAACGTCACGCCGTCCGGCGTTGGCGGCCCGCTATCCGTTGGCATCGACGAGCTCGCTCCAGAACCGGATCCTGCGCGCTCCTCCGCTGACGGCGTCGACGCGAGGCGGTCGGCGAAACTCGCGGCGCAGGTAGGTCGCGAGATCGTCGCCGTAGTAAATGATGTCGGTCTGGTAGACCGAGAAGACGGGGTTTCCGGCGAGCGCCGGCTCCGCTGGAATGTAGCGGTGGCCCGCGACTGGAATCAGGCGGGGCGCCTCTGCGACCGCGGTCCTAGCGATCTGTAACGCTTCTGGTAGCTCTGAAGGACGAGCGCCCCACGCATCCAACCAGAACACGTTGTGCTCGATGTCGAACGCGATGCCTTCGAAGGGCCAGTCGAGCCGCCGACGAACCTCCGTCGAGTCTGGCTCCCGCCAGTCGGGAAAGCGCTCGCCCACCGGGAGCCCTTCCGAGAGAAAGGAGCACAGATCAGGCGGAAACCTGGCGCCGATGACGGACTCGGCTCGGTCGATCTCGGGTTCCGTCAGACCGGGGGCAATCGTGACACCCGCGTCGATCAAGATCTGGTGCTCCGCTCGCCAATCCATCCGGCTCTCCCGTTCGCTCGATGATCCAGTTCATCCATGGCGCGTGCGCAGGCCTGGTTCGCTTGGCATAGCACGCGTCGGCTGCGTTGCCTTGCTCGGCGGCGTGTGTCGTCATGGGTCGATGAGCAGCCGCCTGGCAATCCTCTCGTCAACGGCGTAGGGCCTCTCGCGAGGCAGCGACTTCGCCGCGCTGTCCGCGTGGCCGGCCTGAATCTGCTGGTACATCTTCCGGACCAGGGGAGTTCGATCCTCGATGGCGACGACCCAGCTCTCTGCGTACTCGCGAATGAGATCGCGGCCGACGCCGACCTGGATGCTGTAGCAAGGCAGCGGGCCGCCTCGCAGGTTCCGCTCGGTATCCCATTGAATGTGGACCTTGGCTTCGGCAAACGCCTTGCTCCACTCGTCCGGCGAGCGAAACACCGTCGCTTCCGGCGAGGTGAGGACGGCGAGGGAGAGCGCCTGCTCCCAGCCTGTCCGCCGGATGCGGACGGCGAGGATCCGCTCCTGCCCGGCCTTGCGCCCCCAGTTGCTGCGGTGCATGAGCCAGAGAAACGACGGCTTGATCCATGTCATGCGACCGAACGAGAACGGGGCGACGAAGCGCTGGGCAGCGAGCGCCGGCTCGGCGATGGCCGGCGCGTAGGCCTGGTACATGACGATGGTCTCCGCGTCGTAGTCCGCTCGGATCTCGTGAAGCTTCGGCATGCGGTCCACTCTTCGCGATCGGTAGGATCTGACGGGAGGCTACCCCCGAAGACGGCGCTCAGGCGAAGGACTTGATGAGCGTCGCCTGCGAGTAGACGGCCACGAGGCCCGCGCGCTCCAGGTTGCGCTGCGAGGTGCTCCCCGCCTCGGCCACCGAGTAGGCGAGGTCGCACCCCGCGTCGCGGGCGTACGGGAGGCGGGCGTCGATGAGGGCGCGCTGCACGCCCCGGCCGCGGTGAGCCGCGAGCGTGCCGCCCGCGAACAGGAGGGCGACTCGCTCGTGCACGTAGACCGCGCCGACGCCGGCGACGGCGCCGGCGGCTGACGATGCCAGGAAGTACGCCGCCCCGGGCACGTGGAAGCCCGCCTCGAAGATGTCGGCCCGATCGGACGGAGGCTCACCCGGTGCGGCGAAGGCGGAGAGCGAGGCCGCGACCCACGTCGAGGCCTCCTCGCGCTCGGCGCGCCGCACGACCACGCCGCCGTGCGCGGCCGGCTCAGGCGCGTGGACGTCGACGGCGGGGGCGAGGTGGCGCACGAGCACGGTGTCGAGCGAGTCCAGGCGGAAGCCGCGCTCCCCCAGCCGCGCGAGCAGCGAAGGGTGGGCAAAGGGAGAGACCAGGATGCGCGCGGCGGTGCCTCGCGAGGCGAAGAAGTCCTCGAGGGCCTCGACGTCGCGCGCCTCGACCGGGCCGCTCAACCCGAGGCCGACAGCGCGCGAGAGCCGGGCGTGCGGCGCCACGAACGCGGCGCGACCGCCGGCGATGGCGGCGACGGCGGCGCGCCGCGCCGGGACCCGCGCGGCGACCTCGCGCGCAAGCGCCTCGATTTTCGCGGCCTCGGTGGCCTCGAGCCGGGCGGACAGGGCCTGATCGACGAAGACGGGTCGGGGCGTCATGTGGGAAGAATAGCGCCGGAGACGGCGGCGCGGACGCTCACTGCGGCCCGGCGGTTCGGCGGCATCGTGCTGGTTCGCCCGAACAGGACCTCGACGACCTCGATCGAGCGCTCCGCGTCAGAGGTGTACGTTCAGCGCTCTGGATGCGTGCGCTGTGCCCAGTTGACCGCGTATGCCTGGGCATCCTCCACGTTCAAAGGCACAGCAGTCCAGGCGCCGACGGCACCGCCAACCTCGAACTCCAGCTGGTCTTCAGCGTCCTCGCGGCGCTCGTGCCATGTGTCGCCAGCGAAGATGCCGTCCCGTGAGAAGCGGTAGAGGAACGCTGAACCGTCGTTGAGGACCTCCATCAAGACGACTTCAGCCGGTGGCATCGGGTGACCTGCGCCTCCGAGCGTGCCCATGGTGTGGCGAGCGCCTGGCTCACCCCGCAGGGGACCCACGTGCGCAACCAGGCGAAGCTTGGACATAGAGCGAACCCTCGGAGCCGCCGAACATCCTAGATCACCCCCCACGCTCCAGGTAACCATGTTCTGGACGCTGCCCGTGCGGTTCGGTCGTGTGAGCCGGCTGCTCAGCCGCGCCGCGCCGCCGCGCCGTCGACCACCGCCGGCACGGACTCCCGCATCACCTCGATGAAGCGACGCAGCCGGGCCGGATAGAAGCGGGCATGAGGATAGACCAGGTGGACCGGCAGCGGATCCGCCTGCCACGACGGCGCGAGGTGCAGCAGCCGCCGCTGCGCCAGGTCGTCGGTCAGAAGCCAGGACGAGGCCACGCAGACGCCCAGCCCCATCAGCGCGGCGCTGCGCAGGGCATACAGGCTGTCGGTGCTCATGCGCGGGCGGATCGCGAGCTCGACCCGCTCGCCGCCCGACGCGTGGGTCAGCGTGATCGTGTCGCGGTAGTAGGTGCGCAACGCCAGCCAGGGCATGTCGGCCAGATCCGATGGATGAGCCGGCCGCGCGGCCCGGCCCAGCACCGAGGGCGCGGCGGCCACGATGCGCGGCACCTCGGTCAGGCGGATCGCCACGACGTCCGGATCGGCGACCGCGCCGACAAGGATCGCGCAGTCGATGCCGTCGGCGATGAAGTTCGGCTGCCTGTCGTGCAGCAGCCACTCGACCGAGACGCGCGGGTAGCGGCGCAGGTAGTCGGCCAGCGGCTTGACCAGCTGGTGCTGCCCGAACGCGTGCGGCACGACCACGCGGAGCGTCCCGTCGGGCTGGTCGCGGTCGCCTCGCATGTCCGACGCGAACGCCTCCAGGCTGGCCAGCAGCGCCTTGGCGCGCTCGAAGCACCGTTCGCCGTCCTCGGTCAGCTTCATCGTGTGCGTGGAGCGCTGCAGCAACGGCAGGCCCAGCGAGCGCTCCAGCGCCTGCAAGCGCCGGCTCACGGTGGGCTGCGTCGTCCCCAGCAGGGTGGCAGCCGCCGACAGGCTGCCGGCCTCGACGATCTTCACGAAGGTGTGCAGCAAGCCGATGTCGTCCAGCGACGAGGGCGAGGGAGGTGCCGGCCTGGTCATACGCCGAAGGTATAACCATCGTGCGCTCCATGCCACTACAGCGCTGGAGCGATGCTTCCCAACCTCGGTGTACCATGCACGCCATTCAGTTGACGCATACACCCCCCGCCACCCAGCCGCTGCCCGCCGCGTCCGCGCCGCCCCTGCCCGCCGCCCTGGTGCTGCTGCTGGCCACCGGCGCGGGCCTGGCCGTCGCCTCGATCTACTACAGCCAGCCCATGCTCGGCGTGCTGGGGGCCGAGATCGGCGCCTCGGACCGCGCGCTCGGCCTCGTGCCCACGCTCACGCAGCTGGGCTATGCGCTGGGCATCCTGCTGCTCGCGCCGCTCGGCGACCGCTACGACCGGCGGCGCATCATCCTGGCCAAGGCTGCCCTGCTGGCGGCCGCGCTGCTGCTCGGCGGCGCCGCGCACGCGATCGGCACGCTGCTGGTCGCCAGCCTGGTCACCGGCCTGGCCGCGACCCTGGCGCAGGACATCGTGCCCGCCGCCGCGACGCTGGCCCCGGAGGCGCATCGGGGCAAGGTGGTCGGCACCGTGATGACCGGCCTCTTGCTGGGCATCCTGCTGTCCCGCGTGATCAGCGGCTTCGTGGCGGAGAATTTCGGCTGGCGCGCGGTGTTCTTCGCCGCCGCGGCCAGCATCGCCCTGCTCGGCGCGGCGATGTGGCGCAGCCTGCCGCGCTTCGAGCCGACCACGCAGCTGAGCTACGCCGCGCTGCTCGGCTCCCTGGCCGCGCTGTGGAAGCGCCACGGCGCCCTGCGCCGCGCGACGCTGGCCCAGGGGCTGCTGTCGGTGGGGTTCAGCGCGTTCTGGTCCACGCTCGCCGTGATGCTGCACGGCGCGCCGTTCCACCTCGGCAGCGCGGTGGCGGGCGCCTTCGGCCTGGCCGGGGCGGCCGGCGCGGTGGCGGCGCCCCTGGCCGGCCGCATCGCCGACCGCAGCGGGCCCGAACGGGTGACGCGCATGGGCGCCGCCCTTTCGTTCGTGGCCTTCGCCGCCATGGCGCTGTCACCCATGCTGTCGGCGCATGGACGGCTGTGGCTGCTCGGCGCCAGCGCCGTCGCCTTCGACCTCGGCATCCAGGCCGCGCTGGTGGCGCATCAGACCATCGTTTATGGCATCGAGCCCGGCGCGCGCAGCCGTGTCAATGCCGTGCTCGTCGTCGGCATGTTCGTCGGTATGGCCTCCGGCGCCGCGCTGGGCAGCGTGCTCTTCGCACGGTGGGGCTGGCTGGCGGTGACGGCCCTCGCCTCGTCGGCGGCGGCCAGCGCGCTCCTCGTCCGACTCTGGCCGGCGACGCGCCCGTCTCCGAGCGCGTGACGGCTCACGACAGTCGACGTGCTCCTCTCCTTCAGCCCTGCTTTTGCCAGCGTGAACCGCGCGACGTCCCCTTCTGTACCTCGACAATGGCGAGCGCCACGTGGTGATCGCTCAGCGCGCCGCCGACGAACGCGTGATAGTGGCTGTGGCTCGCGAGCTCAGGGTGGGCCGCGAGCATCCGGTCGTCCTCCGAAATGTCATTGGTAGAGAAGTGTTGGCCGGCGCTTGCCACGACCTGCCTCAGAACGCTCACCTGAATCGACTTTCGGCTCATCGCTGCCTCCAGATCCTGATCGTCGCGATCGCGCCGGTGCGCGCCTTCACTGCGCCGGCGTCGGTCGAGAGCTCGAACCGCGAGGGTCACGTGGTTGATGTCCCCGATCGCCATGGCTCCGGCAGCATAGGCGACGACGGGCCCGTGCGGGAGTGCTCGATCTCTCGGAGCACCCGGTCGACGGACAGGTGCGGGGAGGGCGAGCGCCGAGCCCCGGCGCGGCCTCGCCCCTTCACAGAGCGTCGCGCCGCCGGCAGACGCCCGGACGCAATGAGATTCATGCATTTTTACATTATTTCACACGATAGTTTTCGAAATTAAACCACGAGAGTTCTCCTCGCACGTGGAGCCATGTCGCCGAGGGTGGGTGGTGCGCCAGGTGCATGAGGATCCGTTCTGAAGTCCGGAAGAACCCTACTGGCGCAGGGGTCGAAAAGCGACTATGCAATGCGCCGTCATCGGTCGTCCGGCGATGGAGAGATGATTTTGCACTGCTGAGCTTGACAAGGCTCCTTTGTTTGCCAATAGCGTTCGTCACACCGAGAGCGACCGCCCGCCGCGCCGCTACGAGCGGGCGGCGTGCGTCGTCAGGTGTGAGCCCCGGCATCACCGCCGAATCACGGCATCGCGCATGCGCATCGGGTCATCCCCAGCGCTTGCCAGGCCATGAATCCGGACGCTAGATCGGTTCGAGTGTCAGCAGATCGTCGTGACGCACGGGGTGGTTCGTCGCCCTGCCGAACGAGGCGCGACGATCGGACGCTTCATCACCAACTTGGGTAAGAACCATGCACAACTTCAGCTTCCAGAGCAGATGGAACACGTGGATGGCCGCTGCAGCGCTGGCGCTGCTGCCGGCATGCAGCGACGGCTCGACGGAGCCGATCGGCGCATCGCAGGCCGCGCTGCAGGGCGCGAACGGGATCAGCGCGGATCGCGTGATGGATTCGCAGTGGGGTCAGGGGTACTGCGCGCACATCGTCGTGAGCAACCAGCACCCGAGCGCCACGACGGGGACGTGGAGCGTCGCGCTCGACGTCGGCCCGGGCGCCATCTTCTCGTCCTGGGATGGCACGTTCAGCGGGAGCACGGGTCAGATCACGGTCACGCCTCAAGGCAGCAATGCGGCGATCCCCCCGTCGGAGAGCCGCCAGTTCGGGTTCTGCGCCAGCATCCCGAGCCAGGGGATCGAGCCGGTCGTGCTGTCGGTCAGCAGCGACCTGCCGCCGATGGGCAGCGGCGTGGCGATCGCGGAGTACAAGCTCCCGGCCGCGATCGACGCGATGGTCAGCCCTGACTACGCGACCGAGCTCTGGGCATCCTTCTACCGCCCGGCGAGCCTCGAGGCCGGCAGGCAGTATCCGCTGCTCGTGTTCATGCACGGGAACCACCCGACGTGTGGCACGGGCGTGAATCCTCGTACGGACAACAACAACCAGTATGCCACGACGGGGACGTGCCCGGCGAACTATGTCGTCGTCCCCAACCATCGCGGCTACGACTACATGGCCGAGGACCTCGCCGCGCGCGGCTATTTCGTGGTGTCCATCAACACGAACCGGGGTATCCATGCCGCGTCGGGCTCGCCCAGCGACGAGTTCGTCATCGGGCCACGCGGACGCCTGCTGCTCCGCCACCTGGAGCGGCTGAGCCGCTGGGACAGCGGCGCCGAGCCGACGCCCCCGGAGCTCGGCGTGGATCTGCTCGATCGCATCGATTTCGATCAGGTGGGCCTGCTGGGGCACTCGCGCGGCGGCGAGGCCGTGCGGTTCGCCTACAACGAGTACCGCCGGAGCGGCAGCCCCTGGCCTGGGCTGATAGAGAGCCCGGTGAGCATCCGCGGGATCTTCGAGATCGGTCCGACCGATCAGGGCCAGAACGGCCAGCGCCTGAACGCTGACCAGACGGCCTGGAACGTGATCCTGCCGGCCTGCGACTGGGACCTGAGCGATCTGCCCGGGATGCGCCCGTTCGATCGCATGATGAGCATCGCCGAGCCGGAGCCCCTCTCCAAGTCCTTCTATCATGTGTGGGGCGCCAATCACAATTACTACAACAGCGAGTGGCAGATCGCGGACGGGAACAGCGGCGGGATCCAGGGCTGCATCGACCATGAGGAGCTCTTCGATCCGCTGGAGTACGGCTCGCCGGCGCAGCGCGAGACGGGTCGCCTGGCGGCCGTTCAGTTCTTCACCGCCAACGTGGGCGCGGATCGCGACGAGGCCGCGAACACCCTGTTCGACCCCGCCTTCCCCTTTCCGGACGTCCCGTACCGCGTCCGCCGCGGCTACCATCCGGGCGGAGACGCCGCCGACAGCCTGCTGCTCGAGGATTTCATCAATCCGACCGGCACGAGCTCGTACGGCCTGCCGAACACCACCGGCGGCACTCTCTCGGTGGAGCACACGGCCCTGAGCGGGCACGACCCTTCGCTCTCGGGCGCCTGGATCCACGACGTGGCCGCGGGCAGCGCGACGTTCTTCCAGTCGAACTGGTCCGCCGCCGGCACGGGCTTCGATCTCACGGGGTACGACACCCTCGATCTTCGCGCCGACCGCGGCTGGGGCTCCGACCCGACCGAGGCGTCGTTCCTTGTGGAGCTCGTGAACGCCGACGATACCCGGTCGAGCGCCGTCGCCATCGATGAGTTCCTGGAGCTCGGCCCACCGCCGCGCGCCGGCACAACGCTGCCGACCGCGCGCATTCCGCTGTCCTCGTTCAGCGGCGCCACGCTCGCGTCGGTGCGCGGGGTTCGTCTGACCTTCACCACCCCGCTCAACGGAAACAGCCTGTACCTGGCGAACATCCGCGCGACCCGTGCCACCACCGAGGCCCTGGCGGCTTCGGGGCAGCTCGCCTCCGTCGCGTCGAGCGCGGCGCCGCCCAGCGCCCGTGCGCGCGCCGCCGGCGCGACCCTCCCCGAGCAGCGGCGGATCACGGCGGGCAATGCCATCCAGAGCGTGAGGCGCAGCGGGTCCGACGCCGTCGAGCTCACGCTCACCAGCGCCGAGTTCTTCGACCTCCGCGCCACCAACCTGGTGCTCACCGTCGGCGCCGAGCGAAGCACCGCGGCTCGCCATCCGGACGGCGATCTCCACACCGTTCAATTCCTGCTCCCGCGCGCCGCCTTCGACCGCCTCGGCGCGCAGGAGCCGGTGAGGGTCGACTACGGTCCTGGCTCCTCCGTGGCCTGGGACTTCGGGCACCTCGACAAGACGGCGCTCGCTCCCTGAGCCGACGACGGCGCGCCCTGGCCTGCATCGAGGACCAGCCGGGGCGCGCCGCCTGCCTCGCAGCGAGAAGCCGTCGGCGCCGCATTCGATCGAGAGACAGCTCCGGCGTCGATGCGGTCGTTTCAGCGCGCCGCTATTTGGGCTGCCGATCGGTGATCGGTCTGAACCACGCGCTCTCGGCCGTCCTTCGATTCGAGCACCACATCGATGCGATCCAGAGAGATGTACATCGCCTGGGTTCCTGGTCGGCTTGAACGAACGGCCAGGCGCCGCGTCGGGCGGCGTCTGGGACCAAGCGGGAAACATCATGCCGGAGGCGCTCCCTGGTTCATTGACATCAACGACCTGGATTGACCTCCTCGATGAAGTAGGCGGTCTCTGCGAAATCGTCGTCTACATCGAGAAAGCTCCCCGCGTCGGCCATCGATGGTCCGACGTTCGTCTCCAGCCACTTCTTCACGTCGCCAGCGCCGGCGTCTTCGAACAGCAGATCGGACGCTTTTGACGGCCTGAAGCAGCTGTCCGGCAGGTAGATGACCATGCTCGCTCGGACCACCGTTGAGAATAGCCGAAGGGACTCTCGCAGACCCTGTCGCACGTCACGCTCGTGAAGAAATGACGACCATCGCGCCAGATGCGTGAATTCGATCAACCTCTTGTGGACAGTGGCATGGAACCCGTCTGGGCCATCCATCCACACGTAGCCCTCGTTGAATAGCTCGTCGGCGGCGTTCGAGCTGAGCCCGCTCAGCTTCCATCCCCAGGACGCTCGTCCAGCCCGGACCCACTCCTGCACCCATGGACGGAGCGCGGGCGGTAGTGCCCAAGCAGCGTTGAGCGCGCGTGGCAGTTCATACAGCTCATCCCAGGATAGGCCATGGTCGACGATGGCGGTGAAGTCTACGCCCATGTTGTGACTCCATTGCTCGGCAATACAGCGTGCTCGCTCCAGCTGACGCTCTGCGGTGCCGCCGCCGCTCGAAGCGCGGCCGGCAGCACGGCTTGTTAGCCGACCCCGCCAGAAGTGGGAAGCGGAGTTGCCTCGGTGCGTCGCTCGGAAGACCGAAGAACTGTGCGTGGCAGCTATCGAACCGAACGACGGCGACGGGCCCTCCATCCGTGGTGGCATCGATCACGCGCGCCCAGGTGCCATCCCAGCCCGACGGTATGTTCTGGAGGTAGTACGCCAGCACGACGGTCGAACGGTCGCTCAGGACGAGCGGGTGCGGCGCGCCCGTCGAGGACTGGGGCACACCTGTGAGCTTGCTCGCGCGGTCTCGCTCGTCAAGAGTCGCGGCGAGATCTGCTGCCAGGGTCATGCGGCTGTCAGCCTCCGTTCGAGTAATCGGGGAGCTCGATCTTGTCGGCCGCGGAGGAGCCGAACCACCCCTCGCGGCGTTGCAACAGGGGAGTGGAAGCGAGCCAGAGGACCCGGTGGAGGAGCGAAACGCCGAGCCTTGACTTCGGGTGCGCGATCCAGGGGACGCCTGGCGGGAGCTTCTGGGCCAGGTCGACATAGGGGCGCATGAGCTTTTCATAGGCCGCGAAGGCGTCTCGATGGCTGGCGTGCCGCGACAGCTCTCCCGCGAGCACGTAAGCGCCGACGAGAGAGAGGCTCGCGCCCATCCCGCTGACCGGCGACGGGCAGTACGCAGCGTCACCCACGAGCGCGGCGCGACCGTGTGACCAGCGTGGCGCCATGACCTGGCTGACCGCGTCGAAATAGACGTCCTCGGAGCCTGCCAGCGCCGCGAGCACCCGCGGCGATTCCCAGCCGGCGTCGGCATAGACGTGCGCGATGACCGCCTTCTGCTCCGCGACGCTCAGCCTTTCATAGCCGCGTGGGGGCGACAGGAACCAGAGCGACGCCCGGGTGGTACCCGTATTGTCTGGACGCAGGAGTATCGATCGCCCGCGGGGGGCGTGGTACCAGCGCGCCCAGGCGCTGTCGGATGCTCCGCGGGGAATCGTGAAGTAGCTGGCATACAGGTCGAGCGGGCGAATCCTCGGCTCATCCCCGACGATGAGCGTACGGGTTCGCGAGCGGATGCCATCGGCAGCGACCACGAGGTCGAACTCCCGCGCCGGGCCATGCTCGAAGGAGACAGTCACCCCGTCGCCGTGGTCCCGGAGGCCCGTGATCTGGTCGCCAAAAACATACTCCGTCGTGTCTCGGGTGCGGTCGTAGAGGATCCTGGCGAGGTCACCGCGGAGGATCTCGAGCTCCTTGGTAAACCCACCGGTGTCCGAGGTCTCCGCGGGGAACTCGGCCCTGGTCACGTCGTGTTCGTCGACGAAGCGGAGTCCCTGCTCTCCCGTCGTGGCGGCTCGGATGTCACCTTCGAGCCCCATGCGGCGCACGACCTCCCGCGCCGCGCCCTGGACATCGATGTTCTGCCCGCCGAGCCTGAGTGCGTCGGCGCGCTCCACGACGACGGGTCGGAATCCGTAGCGCGCAAGCCAGAAGGCGAGCGCGGGACCGGCGATGCTCGCACCCGAGATCAGGACCGTCCGATGTTCCACCGGTGGAGTGTCACCGGGCGGGGGCAGGAGTCAACCCCGTCCGGTCCGACCCGATCCTTACCGCGGCTGGATCATCGCCGGGCTGTCGCGTCGCGGTCCGCTTGGCGGGCCTCGAGCCCTCGGGTATCCTCGGGGCGTCGTGCGGGCGCCGGCCTGGCGGTGCGTTCGGCCGCCGCTTCGTCTATCCTGGTCGCCATGATCAAGCGCAGCGGGAGCAGCCGAGTCGCGCCGGCGGACGACGTGTTCGCCGCGAGGAAGCGCAAGCCGGTACCGCACGAGTTCGTGCTCGATGCGCTCGCCCCGCTCGGGCCCGAGACGCGGCCGATGTTCGGCTGCCTGGCGGTCTATGTGGAGGACAAGATCGTCCTCATCCTGCGCGACAAGCCCGCGCCCGCGCAGGACAACGGCGTCTGGCTCGCCACGACGGAGGAGCACCACGCGGCCCTGCGCCCTGAGTTTCCGAGCATGAGGAGCATCGAGGTGCTCGGGAGCGGGGTGACAGGCTGGCAGGTGCTCCCGGCGGAGGCGCCCGATTTCGAGGAAGCCGCGCTGCGGGCCTGCGCGCTCATCGAGGCGGGCGATCCGCGCATCGGGAAGGTGCCGGGAGAGCGGCGGAAGCGGGGCGAGGCGCCGGCGAAGAGGGCGGCGGCGAAGAAGGCGCCGGTGAAGAAGGCACCGGCGAAGAAGGCGGGGAAGAAGGCGCCGGCGAAGAAGGCGGGGAAGGCGACCGCGAAGAGGGGATCTTGAGCGTCCGCGGCCCGAGTTCCTTCGCCAGGTAGCTGTCGATCATCATCGCGCATCATCGCGAGCCGCGAGCGGCCGTGCCCATGGCGATGGCTGGGCGATCCCCTTTATTCGATCATCTTCTGTGCCGCGAGCAGGCTCTTCGTGAGGCCGCCTCCGCACAGCACGAGCTCCCGGATCGCGTCGTCGAGGTGCCGATCGTCCACCACGATCTCCTGCCCCTCTTCGGCGGCGAAGACCGCCGCCTTGCGAAGCAACTCGCGGATGAAGGCGCCGCTCGCTCCCTCGGTGCGCGCAATCCACCGGGGCAGATCGACCCCCTTGAGCGTCAGCCCGCGTCCGTAGAGCTCGAACATCCTGCGGCGGCCTTCGCCATCTGGCAGCGGCACCTCGATGGCGAGATCGACGCGGCCGGGTCGAGATGCGAGCGCAGGCTCCAGGATATCCGGACGGTTCGTGGTCAGGAGGAACAGGACGTCAGCGTCTTCCCCGAGGCCATCCATCTCGTTCAGGAGCTCGAAGAGCACCCCATTGCACGACTGGTCCGGCCGCGTGCGATCTTCCGCGACGAGATCCACGTCCTCGAGCACCACGGTGGCGGGTTGGAGGAAGCGCGCCATGGCGCACGATTGCCGGATGAGGCCCTGGGAACGGCCCGTCAGCAAGATGACCGTCCGCCCCTCCATGCGGCTCGCGAGATACATGGCTGTCAGCGTCTTCCCGGTTCCCGGAGGCCCGTGCAGCAGAACGCCGCGCTTCAGGTGCCGGCCCGCGGAGAGGAGGGAGCGCGCGTGCTCTGAAATGCGAATCGTACAGCGCTCGATGCGCTGGAGCAGATCTCCCGGCAGGATGAGGTCCCCCTCTCCGACCTCTCGCAATGGACGGAAGCTCACCCCGATGGTGCTGCGGTCCACCTGGTCGAGCGACACCACCTTGCCGCGGTAGACGTTGCGTTCGAGCATCGTCCGGCGGAGCATTGCGAGGAAGCGCTCTCCCGCTTCGCGCTCCGGCGCCATGACGCTCACCGTGAGGCCGCCGTCCCATGGTCTTTCGCTGCCGCTGACGAGCACGGCGAGGCGTTCGGGGGTGTGTACGAGGAGAAGGCCGCATCGCAGGCATGAGACCTTCTGGCCTGCATCGAGATCGACGGTCTTGTATTCGACGGGGCCGAGGGTGGGACCTCCCTCGAACAGGCCCGACTCCGTCGCCGTGGCGAGCTGCCCGAGCCGAATGCTGTCGTAGGAGTTGCGTCCAGTGAGCCCGAGGAGCGCGTGCGATCGTCCCCCCTCTCCCAGCATCGCGTCGAGCGCGACCTGGACGTTCGGACGGTCGTACTCCGGAAAGCTCGCCTCCACGATGGGGAGCGCTGCAGGGTCCAGCGCGAAGTGATCGCGAAGCTTCTTTCTTAGGACGGATTCGTCCTTGCTGACGCGCTCGTGGGCCAGCTCGATGAGCTTCCGGAGGACGTTCATGCCGAATGACATGACCGCATGCTACGTCATGCCGTCGGGCGTTGAAAGGCCGAGGCGGAAATGGGGCGAGGCGCCGCGAAGCGGGCGGCGGCGAGGAAGGCGCCGGCGGAGAAAGGCGGAAGGCGCCGGCGACGAGGGCCGGGAACGCGACGGCGAAGAGGAAACCTTGGCGTCGCGATGAAGCTCCGGGTCAGCGCTGCTCGCGCGGCGCAGTAACCCTCGCCCACACCGCGAGGATCATCGCCTGTTCCATGGTGCTCGGCGGGGGATAACCCCTCGGGGGCTCGGCCGGCAAGGGCACAGGGGCCTTTGCCCTGCGCCATGCCGCGTCGTGGCGCGCCGAGGACCCGGCCGCGGGGCCGCGGCGCGCGACCTCGTAATCGACCGCGGCCACCGCCTCTTCGAGCGTGGAGAAGCGCTCGACCAGCTTGCCATCCAGCAGGACGTGCCACCGCTTTCCCCGACCGCCGCGGGCGAGGACGACGACCTCGCTGATCGCGCCGGGCTTCCTCTCGTAATGGAGCGCGAGGCCGAAGCGGCCGAGAGAGGCCCACGCATTGCGCGAGATGGCCATCACCTCGGGGTCGACGCGGAGGCTCAGCGGATCGAAGTGCGCGGCGCGCTCCTGGATCTCGCGCAGCGTGATGCGGCCCGCCTCGACCTCGAACCCGGGGTAGTCGAAGGTCACCTGCCGAAAGAAGCGGCTCGCCTCCGAAGCGTCCCTGCCCTCGAGATCGAGGTCGCGGGGCATGCCGAAGAGCGAGGGCAGCGTGCACAGCTGGAGCGAGGAGAGGTCGACGAAATCGAGGATGAGGCAATCCTTCTTGCCTGGATGGAGGCGCGTGCCGCGCCCGACGCACTGGGCATAGAGCCCATCCGAGCGGGTGGGGCGGGCCATCGCGATGCAAGAGACGCCAGGGTCGTCGAAGCCCTCGGTGAGGACAGCGACGTTGGTGAGGACCTGGACGCGCTCTTCCCGGAAATCGGCGAGGATCCGGCCGCGGAGGTCGGAGGGCATGTCGCCGTGGACATAGGCGGCTCGGACGCCGAGGTGGTTGAGCGCCTTCGAGAGGTTCCTGGCGTGCGCGACCGTGACGCAGAAGGCGATGGTGCGGCGGTCGCGGGCGAGCTCTTGAATGGATCGGGCGACGAGCGCGTTGCGCTCCTCGAGGTCCACCGCCTCCTCGAGCTCGTCCGTGGCGAAGTCGAGGCCGCCGGCGTCGAGGGGGGAGAGGTCGGTGGCGGTGGCGACGCGGTAGCCGGTGAGGGGGGCGAGGTAGCCGTCCGCGATCATCTCGGTGAGGGAGCGGCTGTAGACGATCGCCTCGAAGACATCGTCGAGCCCTTTGCCGTCGCCGCGGGCCGTCGTGGCGGTGAACCCGAGCAGGGTGCCTGTCCACGCGGGGTCGAAGGCGCCGAGCTGGCGGAGGACGCGGCGGTTGTCGTCGGCGGGGGCGTGGTGGCATTCGTCGTAGATCACGAGGCCGATATCGCGGCTGCGGGTGACCTGCTCGAGCCGCTTCTCGTGGAGGGAGCGTATGGAACAGACGATCACGCGAGCGTCCGCCGGGGCGCGGAGCTCGCCCTGCTCGACGGCGACCGTGGCCTGTCCGGCGAGGGCGCGCTCGATCTTGTCCTTGGCCTGGAAGAGGAGCTCTTCGCGGTGGGCGAGGACGAGGACCTGCCGCCTGGCGAGGCGGGCGAGATGGGAGAAGATGACCGTCTTGCCAGCGCCGGTGGGGAGGCACACGACCATGCGCCGGACGCCGCGCCTGCGGGCCGCGAGGACGGCGTCGACGGCGGCGCGCTGGTAAGGGCGAAGGGCGGGCGCGCCGGGGCTCATCGGTGCTGAGGCGGTGGTGGTGGTGGTCGTCATGAGCGCTCGCGCGGGCGTCGCGCACCATAGCCCGGAACCCCTGTCCGTGCTCTTCGGCGATCGGCAGCTCCCGCACGCCATGCAACGAGGGAACCTCCTCTCGACGCGGCGCCCCCGAGGAGCCCCGCGGCCGGGCCGATTGGAATTGACATCGACCATGTGAGCGAACACATTTCACGAACGGTTTCCTTTGTCCTCGCCCTGGATGTGTCGTCATGCGCATCGAGACCTTCGTCGGCTGTGAGTCGACAGCACTGCTAGCCTCGGCCCTGTGCGGCCTTGTCGTCGCTTGCTCCGAGCCCGCGGGACCCGGAGCGGCCGGAGCGGGAGAGGGGAGCAGCGGAGCCGGCGCTGGCGCCAGCGACAGCGGGGCGACGGGCGGCAGCGGGGGCCAGGCGGGCTCGAGCGGAGGGGCCGGCGTCGGGGCGGGCCAGACGGGGGCGGGTGGGCACGGGTCGGGCGGAGCAGCAGGCGGTCCCGATCTCAGCGCCGAGATCTACGACCGCGCCAACCTGCCGCGCTTCGACATCGATCTGCCCCCGGAGTCGGTTCAAGCCCTGCAGCAGGTGTCGGGCCCGGACGATCCGCTCCAGGACGAGTACGTCTCGGCCACGCTGCGCTACGGGGCGGTCACGGTTCCGAACATCGGGCTGCGCATCAAGGGCGAAGGCAGCTTCCGCGGCCTCGACGAGAAGGCGCCGTTCAAGCTCAAGTTCGACGAGTTCGTGAACGACCAGACCTTCCTCGGCCTCGAGCGCATGACGCTCAACAACATGGTCGAAGATCCGTCTTTCCTCGCGGAGCGCCTGGCGTACGACCTCTTCCGGCACGCCGGCTTGCCCGCCCCGCGCTGCAACAGCGCGCTCGTGTACGTCAACGGTGAGTTCTACGGCGTGTATGCGAACGTCGAAGCCGAGGACACGACCTTTCTCTCGCGCTGGTTCGCGAGCAACGATGGAAACCTGTACGAAGAAGGGCAGGTCGACTTCGTGCCGGGCGCCGAAGCGGAGTTCGATCTCGAGACCAATGAGACCGCGAACGACCGCACGGACCTCGCTGCGCTGATCGCCGCCGTGGACACGGCGAAGCGCGCGACGTTCCTCGAGGACATCGGCGGCTCGCTCGACACCGATCACTTCCTGCGCTTCACCGCGGCCGAGGCCGCGGTGAACCAGTGGGACATGTACGCCTACACGGTCTTTTATCCGAACAACTTTCGTATCTACAACGACCCCGCCTCCGGGAAGTTCGTCTTCTTGCCGTGGGGGATGGACCTCTCGATGAAGCCCTTCCGCGACTCGGGCAAGCCCCACATCGCCCTGTTCGAGCTCGCGCGCCAGGGGGACCTCGCGAACGGCGCGATCTCGACGGGGCTCATCTTCCGGCGCTGCCTGGAGAGCCCTGGCTGCGTGACCGCCTATCGCGGCGCGGTGGAGAGCATCATCGAGGCGTACGAGAGCGCCGACCTCGAAGGGCTCGCCAACAGCTACTACGAGCAGATCAGCGAGCAGGTCGCCGCCGACCCGCGCAAGGAATACTCCCAGAGAGAGTTCGAGCGGGGCTTCCAGAGCTTGCTCGACACCATCCGCGAGCGCCCGGACGCGCTGCGCGCGGATCTGGCCAGGTAACGCCGCCGGAGCGGGCGGCTTCGCGCCGCGCCGGGTCGACTGCGATGGCGCGGTTGGCCCCTCAGCGGTGGTCGCGGCGCCGCCGCGCGCGGCTCGCGAGGGACAGCGCGAGCCCGATCGCGGGCAGCGCCCAGCCGGACGAGGCGCCGCTGCCCGCGCTGACCGAGCAGCCGCCGCTGTCGTGTTCGGCATCCGGGTCCTCCGGAGAGGTACCGCCACCGCCCGCCCCGGAGCCCCCCGAGCCGCCGGCGCCCTCGCAGGAGCTCACGTCATCGTTAGCGCAGAGGCTGCCACGCTCCGCGCAGAATGCCTCCCTCGCGCTGCACCAGGCCTCCTCGAAGCCCTCGGGCGGAGAAGCGCACGCCTCGATGGTCTCGCCGATGCGCGCCGCGTCGGACGGGAAGACGCCCGTCGCGCCCGCGTCGCCGTGCGCAACACAGGTGCGCTCCTTCTCGACCGTCGTGCCGTCGACGAGGCTCTTGTACGTGAGCTGATAGCAGTACTCCGTGGCCGCGACGTCGTACGTCGCGGTCAGGGCCCCTCCCCAGGCCGTCTGCTTGCCGAGCTCCTCCCCGTCTGGGCTCGAGAAGGTGACGACTTGCACGTACTGGCCCACGCCGTGGTCCACTCCCCCGCTCGCATCGAGCAAGACGGTGACGTAACGCTCCACTTCCTCCGCCACGCAGCTCTTTTCCCCACCGCAGCTCCCCGGGCCCCAATCGAGGGTGCAGCAGCTCGCCTCGCCGTGCCAGCGCTCCCCCAGGAGGACGCTGGCCTGGACGGGGACGGCGCCGACGTCCATGTCGATGGCCGCGCTGGCCTGGGTCTCCTGGAACGCGGCGCTGAGGTTCGGCCCCTCGACGGTGACCTGGTAGATGTGGCCGTCGACGAGCAGGGCCGCGGGGCGAAAGGCGAGCACGCTTTCGCCCGCGCGGACAGGCACGTCGGCGACCTCCTCCTGGGTTCCGGTGAGGACCTCACCCGTGTCCGTGTCCTTCACCACGAGCACGGGCGCGCTCTCCGGACAGCTGGAGTAGCAGACGATCCGGGCCACGATGACCCCATCGATCGGCACGGCGCGCGGGACCAACGACGCATAGGGCCCGTCCAGCGGAGGCGAGCAGGCAGAGCTCGGACGGGAGATACCGAGAGCGCTCACGCCTCCCATGGCGGCGAGGATCAACGCGGTGAAGCGAGCACAAGGCATCGAAGTTCCTCCTCGAGCGACCCGACGCCGGTCAGCTCGGCGCGGGCGTCTGCACACGCCATGCCGACCGCGACTCGCCCGACCGCCGCGAGGTTCTCGTCGACTCCCGCGCGCGCCGTGCACGGCCGTGGTGCCAGACTGTGCCGGCAGCCCGGTGTCACCTCGACCACTGGGAGGTCGACTGCGACGGTACGCCTGGACCGGTCAGCGGCGGTCGCGACGCCGCCGCGCGCGGCTCGCGAGGGACAGCGCGAGCCCGATCGCTGGCAGCACCCAGCCGGACGAGGCGCCGCGGCCCGCGCTGCCCGCGCCGACCGAGCAGCCGACGCTGACGTGATCGCCATCCGGGTCCTCCGGAGAGTCACCGCCACCACCCGCCCCGGACCCGCCCGAGCCACCGGCACCCGTATCGGGGGCCTCGCAGGAGCTCACGTCGTTGTCGGCGCAGAGGTGGGGGGCCTCTTCGCAGAACGCCGCCCTCGCGCTGCACCAGGCCTCCTCGAAGCCCTGGGGCGGAGTAGAGCACGCCGCGATGTTCGCGGCGATCTGCGCCGGGTCGGCCGGGAAGACGGCCGTCTCGCCCGCGTCGCCGTGCGGAACGCAGGTGCGCTCCTTCTCGACGGTCGTGCCGTCGATGAGGCTCTTGTACGTGACCTGGTAGCAGTACTCCGTGGCCGCGACGTCGTACGTCTGGCTCGGGGACTCATTCCAGACCGTTTTCTTGCCGAGCTCCTCCCCGTCCGGGCTCGAGAAGGTGACGACTTGCACGTACTGGCTCTCGCCGGCGTCGACTCCCCCGCTCGCAGTGAGGAAGACGGTGACGTAACGCTCCATTTCCTCCGCCACGCAGCGCTCTTCCGGACCGCAGCTCCCCGGGAGCTGATCGACGGTGCAGCAGCTCATCTTGCCGTGCCAGCGCTCTTGCACGATGACGTGGCTCTGGACGGGGATGGCGCCCACGTCCATGTCGACAGCGGTGCTGGCGTAGATCTCCGAGATGCCGGCGCTGAGGTCCTGACCCTCGAGCGCGATCTGGTAGGTGTGGCCGTCGACGAGCGGGGCCGCGGGGCGAAAGGCGAGCACGCTCTCGCTCTCGCGCTCGCCGACGGCGACGTCGGCGACCTCCTCCTGGGTGCCGCTGATGGCCTCGCCCGTGTCCTTGTCCTTCACCAGAAGCACGGGTGCGCTCTCCGGACAGTTGGAGTAGCAGCTGGCCCGGGCCACGATGACCCCGTCGAGCGGCACGACGCCAAACACCCCGGACAAATAGCGCCCGTCCGGCACAGGCGTGCAGGCAGAGCTCGGACGGGAGATACCGAGAGCGCCCAGGCCTCCCATGACGGCGAGAGTCAACGCGGTGAAACGAGAATAAGGCATCGAAGTTCCTCCTCGAGCGACCCGACGCGGGTCAGCTCCGCGCGGGCATTTGCAGAGACCGCGCCGGTATGCAGATGCCGTGCCGACCGCGACTCGCCCGAGCACCGCGAGGTCCTTGTGGGGCCCAGCGCGTGTCGCGCATGATCGTGGTGTCAACCTGTGGCGGCCGCCCTGTGTCACCTCGACCATTGGGAGAAGAGATATCCATAGAATTGCTTGAGATCCACATGGTCGAGCGCCTGCACCGGGCGACCGCACGTTCCCGTGCACGTTGAGCGCGCCGGGGATCTGCCTGGCGGCGAGGAGGAGAATTTCAATGCAAGGGCGCAAAGACGCAAGGGCGCAAGAAGGCATGAAAATGGTTCTCCGCTGCCAATGCAGGTGCTACGTCCCCACGATGGCCGGGGCCCATGACGGCCTGCTGCGTCCCGACCCCTGTGCGCTGGCAGCGACGTCGCGGTCGGACAGCCACCTGGCGCCGCGCTCCGGCGGCGCACGACAGTGCCCGCGCGCGGGTGCTAGCGTGGGACCATGCGCGAGCGCCTCGACGGGATCATCGCCAAGCTGACCGCCGTTCGCGAGCGGGGGCTCTCGTGCTTCGGCAGCGCCGCGCATCACTTCGAGCTGCGGCCGCCGGCCGCCGACGCCGAGGTGGCTGTTTTCGAGGCCGCGCGGCGGGTGCGGTTGCCCGAGGACTACCGTGCGTTTCTCCTGCACGCGGGGCACGGCGGGGCCGGGCCGTTCTACGGGCTCATGACGCTCGCCAGATGGGACGACGCGCGGTACGAGGCGCTCGACGACCTCGACGCCGAGTGTCCGCTGCACCCCGACACGCTGCCTCCGGGCGAGGGCTGGCTCGAGGCGCTCTTGCCCGGCGAGGAGGAGGCGATGGACCGCGCGCTGCGGGGCACGCTGAGCCTCGGCTCGCAGGGCTGCAGCTACTACACGCAGCTCGTGGTCACCGGGCCTGCGCGCGGGCGGGTCGTGTACATCGACCTCGACGGCGGGCGCCCGTACTTCCCGGAGAACGCGGGCTTCCTCGACTGGTACGAGCGGTGGCTCGACGAGCTCCTGGCCGGGTGCAAGATCCATTGGTTTGGCACCAGCATGCCGGGCTTTGAGCCCGAGCTGGCCGATGCGCTGCGCCGGGGCGAGCGCATCGCGGATGCGCTGGCGGCAATGAGGCGACTACCGCGGATCGGCGAGGGCACGCTCGATCTGGTGATCGCGCGGCTCGATCACCCCGATGCTCGCGTCCGGGAGCGGGCGCTCCAGGTGCTCGGGGACTTCGACGGCGATGCGGGGGCGCGGGCACGGCCGTTCTTGCGCGATCCCGAGCCGGGTCCGCGCCGGGCGGCCCTGGATTGCGTGTGCAAGGGCGATGCGGCGCGCTGGGCCGCCGATGCCCGCGCCATGCTCGACGACGCCGACGGCTCGATCGCAGCGGCGGCCCTCAGCGCCCTGGATGACGCGAAGGTGATGACGCTGGCCGATCTCCTGCCGCGCCTGGGCGATGCGCGGCAGGGCGTGGCGGCGGATGCGGGCCGGCGCCTCGCGGCGATGGCCGGCCGGGGCGTGTCGCCGGCCGACGCCGCGGTGTTCGCCGCCGCCGCGACGGCGATGCTCGACCACGCCGAGCCGCGCGTGGCGATGCACGGCCTGCAGGTGCTCGCGCACGTGGACGCGCCCGAGCTCGTGGAGCGGCTGCGGGCGTTCGCGCTCGGCGAGGAGCCCTCTCACCGGCTGAGCGCGTGCCGGGCGCTCGTGCGGCAGGATCGCGCCGCGGGCATCGGCGCGCTGACCGAGCTGACGCGGCACGCCGATCCGTTCGTGCGCCAGGACGCCGCGCGCACGCTGGGTGAGCTCGGCGACGCGCGGGTGCGGCCGGCGCTCGAGCGGCTGCTCGAGGACGAGACCAAGCCGTTCGAGCGCACCGCGACCGGCACCCGCACCAACATTTACCGCGTGTGCGACACGGCCCGGATGGCGCTCGAGGCGATCGAGCGCCGCGCCAAGGCGTAGCGATCGCGGCTTCGTGGCGCGAAGCGGCCGGGGAGGCTCAGCCCGGGTGCTGCTGCAGGCGGTGCAGGTGGTGCTCCTCGCCGTTCAAGGTCAGCACCGCCATGAACCCGTCACGCGCGAGCTCCTTCTCGATCCTGAGCTCGTGTGTTCCCTGGGGGACGGAGGTGTCGACGATGCGCGCGACCTCCGGCTCCAGGGCGCCGCCGGGGTAGCTGTAGATGTCGAGGCGCAGCGTGCAGGCGCGCTCGATCGTCGCGCGGGCGACGAAGGTGTCATTGGCCTCCGTCACCGAGAAGGCGCTCCCGAGCTCGCCCTCGACGGAAGATCTCCTGAGCGCCCAGGCGATCTGCTGGCTGGCGATCGGGGCGTACACGTCCAGCACCATCACGTCCTTGTTCTGCTCCTTGAAGCGCGCGTGGAGGCGCGCCCGGGTGGCGGCGTCCACGCCGCCGCCGAGCGTGATGAGGTCGAAGTCGCCGGCGTGGAACTCCGCGTCCGGCGACGCGCTCAACGTGCCGACAGCCGAGTGCCCCTGCTTGTTCAGCGCTGCCACGCTCCGCTCGAGGATATCGGCCCTCTTGCCGATGACGAGGATCCTAATCGCTCTCGAAGCCATGCTCTCTCCTCCTTGGCGATCTGCCGCCGCGCCCTACTGGAACGCTTTCACGTGGCGTTCCAGCCATTCGTCGAACGTCCGCGCCCTGCGCCCGAGGAGCTGCTCGACGGCGGACGACGGCTCCTCTCCCTTCCCGGACCTGATCAACGCGAACGCCTCGAGCAAGGCGCGGATGAAGCCCTCGGGGAGCCTCGCCTTCACCATCGCCTCGCGGGCGGCGTCCTCGCTCACGTCGACGTACCTGAGCGGCCTGCCGATCGCGGCGCCGATCTTCGCCACCTGCTCCGCTGCGCTCAGCGCCTCCGGCCCGGTGAGCTCGTACTCCTTGCCTTCGTGCCCCGGCGAGGTCAGCGCCTTCACCGCGACCGCCGCGATGTCGCGCTCGTCGATGGGTCTCGTCCTGGCGTCGCCCAGGGGCTGGAACACCGCGCCTTGCGCCTTGATGGACGCGGCCCACCGGAGCGTGTTCGAGGCGAACCCTCCCGGCCGGAGCATCGTCCAGGCGACGCCCGACGCCTTGACCCTCGCCTCGGCCTCGCTGTGCCAGCGGGCGATCTGGACGTCGGGCGCGCGGGCGACGCTCGACGACGAGAGCAGCACGATGTGCTTCACGCCCGCCCTCTTCGCCGCGTCGGCCGCGTTGCCGGCGAGGTTCGGCAGGTCGCCGCCCACGCAGACCAGGAACGCCCTGTCCGCGCCCGCGAACGCGGCGTCGAGCGTCTCGGGCTTCGAGAGATCGCCCTTCACGACGTCGATGTCGCCGCCGAGCGCTCCCAGCCTCGCCGGATCGCGCACGAGCGCGCGGACCGGCTGGCCCGCCTCGACGAGCTGCTCGAGCACCGCACCGCCCACATTCCCTGTCGCTCCGGTCACCAGGATCATCTGCCGCTCCCTTTCATCGCGTTCACCTTCCATGGCGCACCGCGCTCGCCTCGTCGGCGGGCCGCGTCCGAAGAGCAGCGTGCAACGGAGCCTCCTGTATGTCGGATCTCACGCCAATGGGTTGGAATAACTCGGCTCGTTTGTCGCCTGTCCACCGTCCGCTTCCGAGCGGGAAGTGCTCTGTCGGCCGAGAACAATCGCCCGGCATGCTTGCCGCGATCACCTCCGTTTGTCGTATCGTGGGCGTCGTGCGGCCTAGCCCACCCGCCTCGCCCTCCCGTCTTCGCGAGTACCTGGCCATCCTCGCTGGCGCGCTGGCCGCGGCCGGCGCGTACCTCGGCGTCCTGGTCGGCGTCTTTCTGGAAGGCCGACCCGCCCTCCGCCGAGCGCCAGGGCCGTGAGCCGGCGGGTTTTCCGGGCCGCGCTGCTCGCCGCCGCGAGCGCGCTGCTCGCCGCGTGCGCGCCGCTGCCCGCGCCGCGTCTCTTCGCGGGGAGCCTCGATGTGCCGCTCCCGACCACGAGCGGCCGCATCGCCGTCATCGCCGATCTGCAGCGCACCTCGTACCTGGAGTTCTGGCGCGAGTCGAATGATCCCGAGCGCGCTGCGCTGGTGCAGGCGCTCGCCGCCGCTCGCCCCGACGCCGTGTTCGTGATCGGCGACCTGGTGTTCGACGGCGGCTCGGCGCGGCACTGGGCCGATCTCGACGCCCTGATGGCGCCGGTGCGCGACGCCGGGATCCCGGTGTTCGCGGCGTTCGGCAACCATGAGTACTGGGGCGGCCGCGACGGTGCGCGCCACCTCTTCGCGCGCTTCCCGCACCTCGGCGGGCGCCGCTGGTACGAGGTCGCCTATGGCCCCATCCGCGTCGTGGTCCTCGACAGCAACATCGACGAGCTCACCCCCGCGGAGTGGGACGCCCAGATCCGCTGGTACGAGGGCGCGCTCCGCCGCCTCGACGCCGATCCTTCAGCGCGCGCGGCGCTGGTGCTCGCGCACCATCCGCCCTACACGAACAGCACGGTGACGGGCGACGAGCCCCACGTGCAGCGCCACATCGTCCCGCCCTTCCACGGCTCCCGGAAGGCGCTGGCGCTGATCAGCGGCCACGTGCACAACCACGAGCGCTTCCAGCGCGGCGGAAAGCTCTTCATCGTGGCTGGCGGCGGCGGCGGCCCACGGGCCGCGCTCGCCCAGGGCGCGACCCGCCGTCACCCCGACGATCTCGCTCGCGGCGCGGCGCTCCGCCCGTTTCATTTTCTGCTGATCGCGCCCGCCCCGGAGGGCCTCGCCGTCGAGGTCCACGGGCTGCCCAAGGGCGGCAGCAAGGCCGTCGTCGTCGACCATTTCGTGATTCCCTGGCCGGCGCGCTGCGGCCCGCGCTACGCGGCCACGCCGAGGGTGCCGATCTCCTCGAACTCGCGGATCATCCGATCGAGCCCGCCCTCGTCGACGCGGAGGCCGAGCGCCGCCGCGGCGTGGACGAGGAGCTTCCGCTCCCGCAGCGACGCGACCTTGTCCACGGCCGCCGCGATCTCGAGCGCGCGCAGCAGCGGGGCGCGCGCGCCCTCCGGCACGCCGCGGAGGCGCTCGATCCAGGTGATGTCGTCGGCGAGGCGCTCGTTCAGGCCAGCGCGCGCCGGGGCCGGCAGCCGCCGCAGCACGGCCGCGAGCAGCGCGGACTCCTCCGGCGTGAGGCGGCCGTCGGCGGTGAAGATGAACCAGAGTCCGTCGAACAGCCGATCGAGGTGCGGGCGCAGCGTCTCGTCGCAGAGTGCCTCGTCGAGCGCGCACCGGTAACGCAGGTATCGACGCGCGGTATCCCCGAGGCGCCGGGTGACTACCCAGCTCGTGATCGACGACGAGGCGACCGAGAGCACGGGCACCAGGTTGCGCGCCACGCTCTCGCCGGCGAGCCGCGCCGCGAGCTGCTTCGCCACATCCGAGCCGCGCCCGCGCGCCGAGCGCACGAGCACGCCCGCTGGATCGTCCGAGTCCTGGGGGTGCTCCACGACGCCGAACGCGAGGGCGAGCAGCGCCCACACGTCGGCCGGCTCGTCCGGATCGAACCGGAGCCCGAAGAGATCCGCGAGCTCGCAGAGCATCTGCACGTGCAGGAGCAGCCGGAGCACCGTCTCACCACCGATCGCGAGCATGGCCGCAGGGATCGCCACGAGCCCGCCGAGCCCGTTCGTCTCGGCCGTGGCCACGGCCGCGCCGGTCGAGAGCGCCCCGGTGGCGCCGCCCGCGAGCGCCGAGCGGATGCAGGCGCGCCGGATGACCGCGCGCGCGTCGGTCGACTCCGTCACGCCGGTCGACTCTGCGATGATCGCGGGGCGAGGCCGCCGGTTGTAGCGGCGCACCGCGCGGGACAAGAGCTCCTCGAGCCATGCATCGACAGGGCGCCCGCCCACGCCTGCTTCGCTCGTCGCCTCGCTCAGCGGGAGCGCCGCGGCCCCCGCTGCGTCACCAGGATGCGCAGCCTCGTCGCCCATGGATCAGGGCGGTTCAAGATGCATTCCGCGCCCCGCGGGCGCCGAGGCCGAGCCCGTTCGCAGCCCTGCGGAGATCGGCCATTGCCTTGGTCGGGCCGATAAGGATTCACCTGCTCCCTCACCGAGCAGGAGAGCTCCTTCCGCTCACACGGCTCGACGAGCCAACTCAGCTCCAGGAGGCCCCGGCCGTCTGGGCCTGAACGGATGATCCGTGGTATGGGCGTCCTCGCCCTGCCTCCCGTCTCAGCATGTATACCGGAACTCAGGCGTTGATACGATGAAAAAACGCGTCTGCGGTGCCATCGTCGCCTCCGTCATCCACGCGGCCCGCGTGGTGGAAGGGAGAGAGACGATGCGAGTATTGCTGACGGGAGTGGGGACTCGCGGTGACGTGCAACCCGTGGTGGCCCTGGCCGTCGAGATGCGGCGTCGGGGGCACGATGTGAGGCTGTGCGTTCCGCCGAACTTCATCGACTGGGTGGGCGGCCTGGGCTTCACGGCGACCCCGATCGGCATCGCGATGCGGCAACCGAGCGGGGCCGCCGCGCCGGCCGCCCCGCCGACGCCGGAGCAGGTCCGCGCGCTGGTGGAGCACCTCGCGAGAGACCAGTTCGACGCGACCGCGTCGGCCGCCGAGGGGTGCGACGTGATCGTGGCCGGCGGAGCGCACCAGTACGCCGCGCGGTCCATCGGGGAACGGCTGGGCATCCCGTCCGTGGTCGCCGTGTACGCGCCGGTGGTCCTGCCGTCGCCGGACCATGCGCCCGGCGGTGAGCCCGGGGGCGACCCGGAATCGAACCTCCGACGCTGGCAGGACGAATCGCGGAGCTGGAACGAGCGCCTCCTCGAGCGGGTCAACGCCAATCGAGAGCGCCTTGGCCTGGGTCCGCTGAGCGACGTCTTCAGCCACATCCTGGGCAAGGCGCCGTGGCTCGCGACGGACTCGGTCCTTGGGCCGCTGCCGGCGACGCCCGGCCTGCAGGTCACGCAGACGGGAGCCTGGCTCCTTCCCGACCAGGCACCGCTCGTACCCGAGCTGGAAGCGTTCCTCGCCGCCGGCGAGCCGCCCGTCTACATCGGCTTCGGCAGCATGCCTGTCGACCAGCAGACCGGCCGCATGGTCATCGAGGCCGTGCGGGCTGCGGGGCGCCGGGTCGTGCTGTCGCAGGGGTGGGCCGAGCTCGGTCTCGTCGACGACGCCCCCGACGGCATCGCGATCGGCGACGTCAACCAGCAGGCGCTGTTCCCGAGGGTCGCCGCGGTGGTGCACCACGGCGGGGCGGGTACGACAACGACGGCGGCGCGCGCGGGCGTCCCGCAGGTGATCGTCCCGATGTTCGCCGATCAGCCCTACTGGGCCTCGCGCGTCCGGGCGCTCGGGCTCGGGACGTCCGTGGCCCATGGAGCGCTGAGCGCGGAGTCCCTTCTGGCCGCGCTGGAGGGCGCCCTCGACCACGGGGTCGCTGCCCGCGCGGCCGCGGGCGCGGGCGCCGTGGCGGTGGATGGAACGACCGTCGCCGCCGACCTCATCGAGCGGGCTTCCATGTGAAGCTCGGGTGATGGCCGCGTTCGTCGTGCCGTGTCAGCAGGTCGACCCGGGGTGATGCTCAGCTCGAACGAGCCGGCAGAGACATTGTTGTAGCTGTCGACGAAGATGTCGAGCGGAGTCCCCGCGGCCACATCCAGCGTGACCGACTCGGGGTCTCCGGCGTAGCCGGCGTCCAGGCAGTTGATCTCGGTCGCGCTCTCGCCGCAGTCCGTCCGCACGTGGAGAACGAGATCGGCGGATCCCGTCGGCGTCACGGTGATCGTCGCGCTGCCGTCCGCCTCGGGGGAATAGCGGTACACGAGCTCCGGGCCGTCGCCCGCGCATGTCGCCGTGAAGCCGCGCGTGCCCTCGGACGTGTCGCCCGTCACCGCCGCGGCCGTCACCGGCGCCGCGCCCGCGCACGCCGCCTCCGGGTCGAGCACACACGCGCTCGAGCACGTGTCGCCGTCCGCGGCATTGCCGTCGTCGCACTCCTCCGTGCCCACCCTCACCCCATCGCGGCAGGCCTGCTCCGCGAAGGTCACCTCGAGCGCATACTCCGGGTCCCTTTCACCGGTGTCATCGATGAAGAGGAAGCGCGTGTCCCCGGCCTCGACCAGGAGCTCGACCGCAAGCTCATCCGGGCCGAGCGCGACCGAGCAGCCGAGCAGCGTCGACGAGTCGTCGCAGCCCGTCCGGACGTACCAGTCGTAGCCGCCGCCCGCGGCGGACCTCGGGGCGAAGACGACCGCCCCCTTGGCCGGCGCCACGAACCGGAAGACCTTCTCCTTCACACCCACGCCGACCGCATATGTGCCGTTGGAGGCAGAGCAGATCGTGGCGAACACGTTCGTGCCGTCCTTGGTGCTGCCCGTGAACGCGCCGCCCGCCGACACGTCGATCGCCCCCGCGCACGCCGCGGCAATGCCGTCCACGCACACGTCGTGCTTGGAACAGTCGAGCTCCTCGCAGTCCTGCAGGACGTCCCCGTCGTCGTCCTCGTCGTTGTCGCACGCCTCGTCGAGGGAGCAGCGCTGCGTCTCGCCGTTGCAGGCGACATGGCACTGATCGTCGCTGTCGCAGCCGCCCACGCACGCCGCCGTCGCGCCGCTCTGGCCCACCGCGCGGCAGCTCCGCCCCGCGCCCGGACAGTCGGCCGCCTCTTCACAGGATCTGAAGCAGAGCGAGAAGTTGCTGCCAGTCGCTACACAGATCGACCCAGACTCGCACGGGGCGAGCGGCTCCGCGCAGAGCGCCGTACAGTAACCCCCCGCCCAGCCCAGGTCCGCCTCGATCAAGCAGAGTCCCCCGCTGCAATCCTCGTCGGCGGTGCACGGCTCGCCGTCCGCTCTCGGCTCCTCCGGCGCGCCGTCATCGCCGCCTTCGCCGCCCGCAGCGCCTTCACCCCCCGCGCCGGACGCCGCTCCCAGCGGCGACAGCTTTTCATCGTCATCGCCGCACGCGGCGAGCGCCAGCCACATCGTTGTCACCGCGGACAGGGAAGTGCCAAGTCGCATGTCTTGATTCTCCTCGTCCGGGGAGCGTAACGCCCTCGCAGCACGGTGTACGAAAGAACGTGTCACGAGACCGCAATGGCAGAATGGGAAATGGTTGCATTGGGGGCGAACTTTTTCGATGGCGAGCTTCGTCGGGCGCGGTGTGCCTCGGGCGACCCTGGCTCGTCACCCGGGTTACGGGTGGGCCGGAGAGCGATGAACTCCGGCGGAGAAAGGCGGTCCCATCCGTCCCGTGAGCGCAGCGGCCGATGGGAGGGTTGAGGCTGGAGAGAGGACGGTTCCGGAGCGCTCGGGAGCAACGGCGTGCCATGCGGAGCCGTTTCGCGCCGGGTCGCCAGAGACGCTCCAGCGCCATGCGATGGCCGCCCGAGCCGGGGTCGCCCCAACCCGGGTCGGGTTGCTGCGCTTCGTCAGCATGCGACGCGGCGGATCGGGCAGCTCCGCGCCGAGGTGGTTTTGTCGGCGACACGCCGCCCCGGCGCGAAAGAGAGCACGAGCGACGGGAGGATGAGCTTTCGTGAAACCACGCGCCGGCCGCCGCGTAGAGGTGGCATCTCCGCGCCGCCAACGCCGAACGCAGCGCCGTACGGGTCGCTCGCAGGCGTGCCGCTCGCCGCCGCGGCGCGGGGAGACGCCTGGCTGTGGACGCTTCTGCCCGCAGCGGGCCGTGTTTGGCCGGCGCCCCTGGCGCCTTCACGTGGGCCACGAGGCCCGAAAAGGACAATGACCATGAAGACGATCCGATTCGCGCTCTGCTCTCTCCCCCTCATGCTCGCCGCCTTCGCTGTCCCCGCGATCTCGGCGGCCGAGACCGGTCCGACCTCTGCCACGGGCGCCGTGCAGCTCGAGTCCACGGCCGTGGACGCGCCGGCGGAGCTCGGCGGCGCTGCGGACGATGCGAGTGGTGACGTGACCGACGCCGACGACGCCTCTCTGATGAGCACCGCCGCGCGCTCCGACCGTCCCAATGCCCCCGGCGTGAAGCTGTGCTGCGGAACGGCGGGGGACCACGGGGTCATCTGCTGGCGCTGCTGAGCGGGCGCCGGACGTCGGCGCGAGCTCCCGGCCACGGCACGCTGGCGCGCGATCGACCCGATCTCGTGCCAGCGTCCAGCGCCCGGCCAAAGCCGTGCGTCGAATCTCGACGTCGAGGTGCGCAGCGCCGACGCGTTGACGCGCACGGAGCCGCCGCGCAGCTGCGCATCTTCACCGCGCCGGCGTCTCGCTCTCGCCGTCGTCGAAGAACTCCATCCCTTCGTAGGCCTTGTCGCGGCAGGACGCGAGGCGCGTCCGGAGGTCGCCGACGTGGATCTCGAGCTTGTGTCCGTCCGGGTCTTCGAAATAGAGCGACGCCCCTTCGGAGCGGTTCTCTTTCCAGATCCGGGCGCCGCTCAGGCGAATGGCCTCTCCCAGGGAGGCGAAGCCCTGTGCGTCGACCGAGAACGCGAGGTGCGAGTCGTCGACCTGCCGCGCGGCGCGCGCGTCCAGCTCCAGACAGAGCCAGAGCGTCCCCAGCTCGAGATATGCGCCCCTGGCCCACTGTGCTCGCCGCTTGCCGCCGAGCACCTGGACGTAGAAATGCGCGGCGCGGTCGAGGTCTCGAACCGCGAGGGTCACGTGGTTGACGCCGCCGATCGCCATGGCTCCGGCAGCGTAGTCGATAATGGGGCTCGTGCGGGTGTGCCGGCAGGACGTCGAGGGTGACGAGAGCGGCTCGTCGGCGACGGTCGGCGTGAGCTCCAGCGGGGTGGGGCTGGCCATGATCTGTTGCCAAGTGAGCACGGCCAGCTAGGGTGCGGGCCCCAATGGACGGAAGGCGCGGATGAAGGACACCCTGTCGGCGGCGGAGGCCCGGCGCATCGCGCTGGCGGCGCAGGGCTTCCGGGCGGAGCGACCCGGGCCGGCGACGACGAAGCAGCAGCTCACCCGGCTGATCGAGCGGCTGGGCGTGGTGCAGATCGACAGCGTCAACGTCGTCTCGCGCACCCATTACCTGCCGGCCTTCTCGCGGCTGGGGGCCTATCCGCGGCCGATGCTGGAGGAGCTCGCGTGGGCGAGGAAGCGGCCGCTGTTCGAGTACTGGGCGCACGAGGCGTCGCTGTTGCCGCTCACCACCCAGCCGCTGCTGCGCTGGCGGATGGCCGACGCGCACGACGGGGTGGGCGTCTGGAAGGGTGTGGCGCGCTTCCTGCGCGAGCACCGGCAGGTGGTGAACCGGGCGCTGGAACAGATCCGCGAGCGCGGGCCGCTGGCCGCCTCGGAGCTCGAGATTGGCAAGAAGGGGCCCGGCGGCTGGTGGGGCTGGAGCGACGCCAAGCGGGCGGCCGAGTGCCTGTTCTGGATCGGCGAGCTGACGACCGCCACCCGGCGGGGGACGTTCGAGAGGGTGTATGGCCTGCCGGAGAGCGTGCTGCCCAGCGCGGTGATCGAGGCGCCGACGCCCGCGCGCGAGGACGCCCAGCGCGCGCTGATCCGCATCGCCGCCCGGGCCCTGGGCGTGGCGACCGAGCGGGACCTGCGGGACCATTTCCGCATGGGGGTCGCCGAGACGAAGGCGCGGGTCACCGAGCTCGTCGAAGCCGGTGAGCTGATCCCCGTGGGCGTGAAGGGCTGGCGGGAGCCGGCCTTCCTCGATCCCGCCGCCCGGCGGCCGCGGCGGATCGAGGCCTGCGCGCTGCTCTCGCCCTTCGACAACCTGATCTGGTTCCGCGAGCGCACCGAGCGGATGTTCGGCGTGCGGGTGCGGCTCGAGATCTACACCCCCGCGGCGAAGCGGACCCACGGCTATTACGTGCTGCCGTTCCTCGAGGGCGACGCGATCACCGCGCGGGTGGACCTGAAGGCCGATCGCAAGGCGGGCGTGCTGATCGTGCAGGCAAGCCACGCCGAGCCCTGGGCGGGCGCCGAGACGCCGGAACGGCTGGCGGGCGAGCTGCGGACCATGGCCGCGTGGCTGGGGCTGGAGCGCGTGCGGGTGGAGCCGAGGGGCGACCTGGCCGAGCGGCTGGCGGGGGCGCTGTCGGGCAGATAGCCACCAACAACACGCTGCGTGTGCCCCGGCGCCCAGAGGGCGATCTTCACACATCTCTCTAGGTGGGTCGGGTCGCCGCCGGAGATCGCTTCAAGGCGCGCGGAAGATCGCGCAACCCCGAGAGCCACGCTCGTCGGGCCCGTGCCTTGGTGTCGGGACGCACGCAGATCACACGGCGTGACAACTCGAGGGAGGTGCCCGGAATTGAAGAGGAGGACACGGCTGCTCCGGCTCCTGCGGGCCCCACGCATGAGCTTGGCATACCGCCTGGAGAGCGAGCATGTCCAGCGTGGCTGTAACCACCCGAGAGACGACCCGATGCCCTCCGTGACCCATGAAGCCCTGGTGGAGCTGTTCAAGAACCGGCCGACGCTGGCCGCCGAGATGCTGCACGACGCGCTCGGCCAGCCGGTCCCGACCTTCACGGAGGCGCGCGTCGAGTCCTCCGATCTTGCCGAGATCGTTCCCTCGGACCGCCGCGCGGACGTCGTTGTCGTGCTGCTGGTCGGCGAGCAGCAGCGGCCCGCGATGGCCATCGTCGTCGAGGTCCAGCTCGGCGTGGACCCGGACAAGCCGTACGTCTGGCCCGTGTATGTCACCCAGACGAGGGCCCGGCACCGCTGCCCGACGTGGCTGCTCGTCGTGACGATCGATGCGGGGATCGCGCGGTGGTGCGCGCGACCCATCGACGCGGGCCACCCCGGCTTGACGCTGACGCCGCTGGTGCTCGGGCCGGCGGGCGTCCCGGTTGTCACCGATGCCGAGCAGGCGAGGGCGGCGCCCGAGGTGGTCGTGCTCTCGGCCATGGCGCACGGGCAGGGCGAGGCGGGGGAGGCGATCGGCGTGGCGTTTCTGGCGGCGGCGGCCGGGCTCGATGAGGAGCGCCGCGCCGTCTACGGGGACCTGGTGCTATCCTCGCTGAACGCAGCGGCGAGGCGGATGTTGGAGGCGATGATGAAGAGCGGATACGAGTTTCAGAGTGACTTCGCGCGCAGCTACGTGGCGAAGGGCGTGGAAAAGGGTGTGGAGAAGGGCCGGGAGCAGGGGCGGCAGGAGGGGCTCCTCGAAGCGAAGGCGCACGCCGTACTCGCCGTCCTTGAGGCCCGCGGGGTGGAGGTCCCTGCCGAGGTCCGGGAGCGCGTCCTCGCGAGCACGGATATCGCCGAGCTGGACCGCTGGATCCGCCGCGCTGCATCCGTCGGCGACGCCAGGGAGCTGCTCGCAATGACCGGCTTCTGAGCGCGCATGGCCTTCGGAAGCCGTCGGGCGAACGTGTCCCGTTCCGCCCGAGCCCCAATCTTGGCGTCCTGTCCCAACTCGGCCGAGGGCTCACCCGGTGAGCGTGCTGGTCTGCGCGAGGTCGACGGTGACGTCGATGTCCGCGGAGTAGAGCTCCTTAGTCGCGCTGGGCGCCTACCCAGCCCTGGCGAGCGAACCGCCGCAGCCGCGCGATCTTTTCGGGCTTGAGCGGGGGCGAGAGCGTCACGCCCAGCGTGTCGGCCACCTCGCGGACGCTCGGCGGTCTGGCCGGTCTGTCGCTGCTCGGCGTCGTAGTGGGGCTTAAGCTCTTCTTCTTCTTCTTCGGGAGGCCATGGAGTCCTCATGGCCTCGGTCAAATCACAGAACGATTCACGCTCGATCGGACGTAGGCGATCGAACGCGGCGAACGCGGCTGTTCGGATCAGTGCGCGAAGCCGCCCGTCAGCTCGACGCATTGGACATTCAGCCATCCCATCTCGGGGGCGCAACGAGCGGCAGGAGCCTCTGCGAGAAGAAGACGCCCTTCAGGTGGACGTTCGAGAGCGCGTCAAACTGCGCCTCACAGCCAGCCTGCGGGCGTTCGACGCTCCTTCACCGCGTGCGCCTCACCGCGCCGGAGCGGGCAAGCGGCTTTGCGCTCTTCCCCTCCAGCGATCCGACGACGTTCGCCACGACGTCGCGGACGAATCGCCCCGCCGGATCGTCGTCGGTGGCGCGCGACCACAAGAGCTCGAGCCGCGCGCCCTCGAGAGAGAACGGCACCGGGACCGCGCGCAGATGCGGCCGCGCCCGGATGAGGTGGCCAGCGAGCAACGACGGCACCGTGGCCACGAGGGGAGAGCCCTCGACGAGGTCCGCGATGTAGCCGAAGGAGTGCACGGAGACGCGGACCGTCCTGGCTTTGCCCAGCGCGTCTTCCACGATGCCTCGCGTGTCGCCGGCGTACGAGACGACGATATGCTCCTGGGCGAAGTAAGCGCGCTCGGTGAGCGGGCGTGGGAGCTTGGCGAAGCGCGCGTCATACAGGCAAACGAACGCCTTCGGCCCGCTCGGGTGTGCGGTGAGCGGCTGGCGGAGGATGGATTTCGGCAGCTCGTCCGCCACGGTGACGGCGAAGTCGATCTTGCTCGAGAGCAGGCTCTCCTCGACGGTCCGGAATTGCACGGGCAGCACGATGAACTGCATGCGCGGCGCCTCGGCGCGGAGCTGGGCTATCAACCTCGGGAGGATCACGGACTCGAGCCCGTCGGCGAGCCCGAACCGGATCGTGGCGGTCGAGAGCTTCGGATCGAAGCGCGGCGCCGCCGTCGCGGCGGCGATGAGCGGCTCCAGGTGCGCGCGCGCTGCCGTGAGCAGCTCGGCGCCGCGCGCCGTCAGCGCGACGCCGCGACCCTGACGGGTGATGAGCTCGGCGCCGACGAAGGTCGCGAGCCGCCGCATCGAGGCGCTCACGGCCGGCTGCGTCACGTAGAGGCGCGACGCAGCGCGCGTGAGGCTCCCTTCCTCCGCGACCACCATGAACACGCGGAGCAGGTTCAGGTCGAGATCGCGGCCATAACCATCGTTTATGTTCCCCATCACGACTATCCATTAGCATTTGTGTTTGCTCCGCCGTACTCCTTTTCGTGGGTCGCGGCGCCGGCGGAGGCGTCGAACGCGTGAACGCTCCCTCGGAGCTCGAAGCAGAGGTCCAGTCATGAAACTCCAAGGCAACACCATCCTCATCACCGGTGGAAGCGGCGGCATCGGCTTCGAGCTCGCGTCGCAGCTCCTCCGCCGCGGCAACACGGTCATCGTGACAGGCCGCGACCAAGACGCGCTCGACGCCGCGCGGCGGAGGCTGCCTGGGCTACGGACCCTCCGGAGCGACGTGCGAGACCCGCACGCGATCGCGGCCCTCCACGAGCACGTGATGAAGGACTTCCCCGCGATGAACGTCCTCATCAACAACGCAGGGATCATGCGCAAGGTCAACCTGCAGACCTTCGGCGCCGATCTCCAGGGCATCACGGAGGAGATCGAGATCAACCTGAGCGGCTCGATCCGGATGGTGATGCAGTTTCTCCCGCACCTCAAGGCCCAGACCCGCGCGGCGATCGTCAACGTGTCGTCGGGGCTCGCCTTCAACCCTTACCCGATCGCCCCGATCTACGGCGCGACGAAGGCGGGGATCCACTCGTTCACGCAGTCGCTGCGCGTCCAGCTCAAGAAGACGAACGTCAAGGTCTTCGAGCTGGCACCTCCGGCGGTGGACACGCCCCTGAACCACACGTTCGCCGACGAGCTCCGGGGCACGCCGCTCATGAGCGTCGCGAAGCTCGTCGATGAGGCCCTGAAGGGGCTCGAGAGAGACCGCCCGGAGATCCGCGTCGGCTTCGCGAACGTCTCCAAGCTCATGAGCCGCATCGCGCCGGGCTTCATCCTCAAGCAGCTCAGCAAGCCGGTCGATCAGATGCTCGCGCAGATGAAGCAGCTGAGCAGCTAAAAGCCCATGGATGGATGTTGCACGGGGCAGGCGGGCCGAGGCGTCCTCGCCGGCGCTGCGCGAGCCTGGTGCATCGGCCGCCGCGTCACGGAGGGCCGGGAAGGAGCACGCGATGATGACGGAAGCACGAAGCGGCCGAGAGGGCCGCTCTTCGACCTCGAAAGAACCCTACGCGGCGGGCGCCGTGACCTCCAGGGACGGCACCACGATCGGCTACCGCCGGATCGGCCGAGGTCCCGGCGTCATCCTGGTGCAAGGAGCGATGGGGACCGCCGCCAACTACGACCAGCTCGCGAGGGCCTTGGCCAACGACTTCACGGTCTACGTCCCTGACCGGCGGGGGCGGGGCATGAGCCCGCGGGAGTACGACGCCGGGCACTCCATCGAGAGAGAGGTCGAGGATCTCGAGGGCCTCCTCTCGCGAAGCGGCGCCCGGCTCGTGTTCGGGCTCAGCTCGGGAGCGATCATCACGCTCGAGGCCGCGCGCGCCTTGCCCTCCGTCCGCAAGGCGGCGGTCTACGAGCCCCCGTTTTATCTCGAGGGAGTGCCCCTCGAGGAGATCGCTCGCTTCAACGACGAGATCCGCCGCGGACAGCTGGCCTCGGCGCTCGTCACGGTGAGCAACATCGTGCGTCTCGCCCCGGGGTTCCTCGCCGTGGTCCCGCGCCCGCTGCTCACGCTGGCGACGAGGGGATTTCTCCGCCTGGACGACAGGAGGGGCTCAGGGCAGTACGCGCCGGTGCGCGAGTTGCTGCCGGCGATGCGCTTCGATTTCAAGATGGTCGTCGACAGGGGAGAAAGCAACACCTCGTTCAAGGCTGTCGAAGCCGAGATCCTCCTGCTCGGAGGCACGAAGAGCCCGAGGTACCTGAAGAACGCCCTCGATGCGCTGGAGACGATCCTCCCCAGGGTCCAGCGGACGGAGCTCGAAGGCGTCGGTCACGAGGCTCCCTGGAACGCCGATCGGGGAGGGAGCCCCGAGATCGTCGCGCGATCCCTGCGCGGGTTTTTCATGGAAGGCCGCGCCTGAGCTCAGCGAGACACTCTTCCGACCCACTCGCCAGAAGCTGTGACATGCCGGCCTCACGAACACTCGGTCGCCGGCGCCCACGCACCTGGGGCAAGCGAGCTGCGGCACCGGCATATACCAGTCGAACATCCTCATGATGAAAACCTGTCAATGAGGTCGGTCCGCCCAACCGCGCGGCGGTGCGCTGCCGCGCCGCGGGCGGGGTCGGCACCAGCGCTCTGTCGGCCGCACCTTTCGTGGCATCTTGAACGGTTCGCGACGGCGCCCGGGTCGGTTGTGACCGGCTCGGCGGGCAGCCCGGCAGCGCCTCGCGCAGCCGCGCGGTCGGCTCGGGCTTGAGCGGCGGCGGGAGCGTCACGCCCCGCATGTCGGCCACCCAGGGCCACCGTCCGGCGCAGCGGGGCCCGGCGTCGCCCCCGGCGCCGATCTGTGTCAGGATGCGGCCGGATCATCGCATGGGAAACCACCTGGAGCGGGTCGTCGGGGTGCTCAACGGCGTCCTCGGCGACTACCTGAAGCGGACAAGCAACGGCCTCGCGACCGCGATGCAGCTCGTCCGCGACGGGCACCCCGTGCCGCTTGCCAGGGCATTTCCCGCGGCCGTCTCTGCCCAGGCCATGCCCCGCGTCGTCGTGCTCGTGCACGGGCTGATGAGCACCGAGGAAGTCTGGACGATGCCGGACGGCGAGACCTACGGATCGCTCCTTGCGCGCGACCTCGGCTACACGCCGTTTTATGTGCGGTACAACAGCGGCCTCCGTGTCTCCGAGAACGGCGAGGCCCTGGATGCCCTCCTCGAACAGCTCGTCTGCGCCTATCCTGTTGCCGTGGAGGAGCTGGTCCTCATCGGCCACAGCATGGGCGGCCTCGTCGCGCGAAGCGCCGCGCACGTGGCCAGCGACAAGGATCGACGGTGGCTGCCCCTCGTCAAGCGGGCCTTCTATCTCGGCACACCGCACCTCGGCGCCCCCCTGGAGCGCTTTGGCAACGTGGTCACGTGGGCGCTCGCGAGCATCGACAATCCGTACACGAAGCTCATCGCCGACATCGTCGACCTCCGCAGCGGCGGGATGAAAGACCTGGCGTATGCCAATCTCCGCCGCGAGGACTGGGAGGGCGCCAGCGCGAACGCCCTGCTCCAGAATCGCCGCCATCCCGTGCCCCTGCTCCCCCACATTCGCCATCATCTCATCGCCGGCGCGCTCACGGCCGACCCGAGGCTCTCCCTCCTGTTCGGGGACGCGATGGTCTCGCTGCGGAGCGCCACGGGGCGGGCGGTCGTCGAGGACCGGTGCTCGCCCTTCCCTCAGGAGCACGCGCGGATCATGCCGTCGCTCGGACACCTGCGCCTGGCGCACGACCCGGACGTCTACGCGCAGATCCGCGCGTGGTGCGAGGAGGCGGTGTGATGGACCGGTGGCGCGGCTTGAAGGACCTCGTAGAGGACGCGGTCGACCAAGGCTCCCGGCGCGTGGAGCGCCTCCAGAAGCACGCGGCGAAGCTGCCCTTCGACCTGCTGGAGCAGATTCCCCCGATCAAGGCGCCCGTGAGGGGGATCCGGCTCATCCACGATACGACGCTGTCCGGCGTCCACGGGGCGATCCGCCTCGTCAACCGCGCTGTGGGGGGAGCGGTGGATGTGGTCCTCTTTCTCGTGGAGCAGAAGGCACGGCCGGGGGAGTCGCCGGCCGGCAGCGCGGGCGCCACGCCGGACGCGCCCTCCGGGAGCTCGGACGACAAGGTGATCTGAGCCCGGCATCGGACGCGGATGTCGCCGGCGAACTTCACCCAGCTCCCGCGGCTTGCCGAGATCATGCCGGTGCAGCTGTTCTTTACATTGAACCTGGGCTGGGAGCTTTCGCCATGAACACCCGCAGGCGGCTCGGAGACGTCAAGCCCGGCGCGTGTTCGCCGCGCCGCCGGCCTGTGCTGGGCGCGTGTTCGCCGCGCCGCCCGCCTGTGCTGGGCGCGTGTTCGCCGCGCCGCCGGCCTGTGCTGGGCGCGTGTTCGCCGCGCCGCCGGCCTGTGCTGGGCGCGTGTTCGCCGCGCCGCCGGCCTGTGCTGGGCGCGTGTTCGCCGCGCCGCCCGCCTGTGCTCCCTGAGCGTTCCGGCGCGCGCGGTCTCGCGGGCCGCTCGGTAGAATCACCACCTCGACCTTGCGAGGCGGGGACGACACGCCCCGCATGCTCAGCCCCTGCGTCTCACGGCGGCGGCGCTCGTCGTGGTTGGCATCGCTGATGAGCCCCAGGACCGCTTCGGTATCGACCCGCCCCGAAGACGCCCGGAAACGGCCGCTCAGCCGTGTCTCGGGCGTGAGCTGGCTGCACGCGTAGAGCTCCCACATCTCCTGCGCGTAAGGGCGGGGCTGTCGATTGGGAGCGAACCGAGAGAGGAAGCGCTGGAGGTTGTCGACGTCGCGCAGCAGCAGCTTTCGCGCGTTCTGATTGCTGGAAGCGTCCACCGCCTGCGGGAAATCGATGATGACCGGCCCGTCCGCCCCCATCAGCACGTTGAAGTCGGACAGATCGCCGTGCACGACCCCGGCGCTCAGCATCCGGACCGCTTCTGCCAGCAATCGGTCGAAGACCCTCACCGCGTCGTCGGGGTTCAGTCTCACCTCGGCGAGCCGCGGGGCCGGGCTGCCGTCGGCGCCGGTGATGAGCTCCATGATCAGCACACCGTCGATGAAATGGTGGGGTACCGGGACGCGCACCCCCGCGTCGCGCAGGCGGAAGATCATGTCCACCTCGGTCGATCTCCAGGCGGCTTCGTCCTGCGCGCGACCATGGCGCGAGCGCTTGTTGATCGCGCGCTGATCGCGGCTGTTGCGCACCTTGCGCCCCTCCGTGTACTCCGCCCGGTTCTTGAAGGTCCGGTCCTGCGCCTCTTTGTAGACCTTGGCCACCCGAAGCTCGCCGCCGGAGCGCACCAGGAAGACCTCCGCTTCCTTGCCGCTCATCAGCGGGCGCACGACCTCCTCGATGAGCCCTTCGTCGGCCAGAGACATCAGGCTGCTGGGAATTCGCATCTCGTTCTTGCTTCTCCGCCGGGGATCGTTCGCGGCCTTTTAGCCACACCCCCTGGGACGCCGCAACTGGATTGGTCCTCCCGCTTCCGCGGACACCCCGGACCACACCAGGGAGCAGGAATGGGACGGTGAAAGAGGAGGGCGTTCACGCCCGAGTCGAAGGCGGAGGTGTTACGGCTGGTGAAGGTGGGCGACCGGAGCATCGGCCAGGTGGCGACGGACCTCGACCTGACCGAGACGGCGCTGCGCGGCTGGATCAGGCGCGCGGAGGGGATAAGACGAACAAGGACGATCGCGGGGAGCAGGGGCAACAGCTGCGAAGTTGCCGACCTGCACCCACGCGCCGCCTCCGGCGACCGCCTGCGCGCCGGCGTCCTCGCCCTCACCTGGGCCCCGGCATCGTGAGCCAGGCGCCCGACCTCGGACGGCGCAGGAGCAGGCCCTCGCCCCGGCCGCAACCGCGCTCTCGTGGTAGGGTCGGCCATGAGCACCGGCGTGCTGCCGCACCACCTGGATCCCGCCCGCAACACACCGGAGGTCGAGGCAGCATTCGCGGCGGTGCCGCCCGAGCAGGTGGCAGAGATCCTCGACGGGGAGCTCTTCACCTTTCCGCGGCCCGGTCGCCCCCACACGCGCAGCGCGTCACGCCTGACGATGAAGCTCGGCAGCGCCTTCGATCTCGGCGATGGAGGGCCCGGCGGCTGGGTGCTCCTGGATGAGCCGGAACTCCACCTTGGGCCGCGGCCTGACAAGGTGGTGCCCGATCTCGCAGGGTGGAAGCGGGAGCGCATGCCGGACGCCCTCGGGGACGAGGACACGCCGGCGCACTACGACGTCCCTCCGGACTGGGTGTGCGAGGTGATCTCGCCGCGTACAGAGCGCGTCGACCGGGGGAAGAAGATGCGGATTTACCGGCGCGAAGGTGTCGGGCACGTGTGGCTGCTCAGCCCCTTGCTGCGAACGCTCGAGGTGTACCGACTCGAGGGCGGACGGTGGGTGCTGCTCGAGACCTACGAGGAAGACGCGAAGGTGAGGGCCGAGCCCTTCGATGCGGTGGAGCTCGATCTGGCGGCGATCTGGATCAGATGATCGATCGCAGGCCAGCGCGTCCCATCGGGAGTGGACATCGATCGAGCCCGTGGTGCTGCGCGCGCTGAGCCTCGGTTGCTCCCCGCCTGGGACGACGCGCCCCCGGAGCTCCAGGTCGACCTCGCCCGCCTCGACACGATGGACGAGCAGACGCGCTGTCCGATCACGAAGAGCGCTCGAACGACCGGAGCTGGGCTACCGTGATCGCCATGAACCTCGCCGGAATCGCCCACATCCAGCTCTCGGTCACGGACTTCCCGCGCAGCCGCGCGTTTTACCGCGCGCTGTGCGAGCACTTCGAGATGCAGTGCCAGTACGACGATCCGGGCAGCGAGAGCGAACGGCCCATGCTCTATTACATCGGCGGCAAGACCGGCCTGTTGATTCGCCCCGTGAACCCCGAGCACGCCGGCGCCCGCTTCCACCAGTACAAGCCCGGGCTGCACCACCTGTGCTTCCGCGCCCGCAGCCGCGAGGATATCGACGCATTCCACGAGTTCTTCGAGAGCACGCTGGCCGCGCTCGGCGGCAAGCTCGTGCAGGCGCCGCAGGACGGTGCGTGGGCGGCAGGTTACTACTCGATCGTGTTCGAGGATCCGGACGGCATCCGGCTCGAGATCAACCACGTCCCCGGCAAGGGCAACCTGTCCGAGGGCGTCGAGCTTCCGCTGCCTGCGCGCGTCCCGGGGGGCGTGCCCGAGCAAGCGTGAGGCGGCGCTGTCTCCCTCCGCCTTCCTTGGGCGACGAGCGCGTCGCCTCGCGCGCTGCTGAGCTCCGCGGACGCCCCGTCCGCCTCGTGCGGACACGGCGGAGGCACCATCTCCGCCTCGTTCGGCTACGGCGGAGGTGCCGTCTCCGCCTCGTCCTGCGGGGGGCCCTCCAGCTTGATCTGCACCTTCAGCTTCCGCTTCTCTCCGTCCCCCTCGATCTGCACGTCGACCTTTCCCTCGACCCCTTGCGCCGCGAGCTGCTCCATCACCTGCCGCCGCGCCGCTTCCACGTCGTCCTTGTCGAGCACGTCCAGATCGAGCAGCTCGTGCCCGAGCTTTGCTCCCAGCGTCCCGCGCACGGTCCCCGCCAGCACGTCCTCCCGGATCTCCGCGCCGGCGAGCGCCGGGAAGGCCGCCCGGATCCGCTCGGCCGCGTCGCCCTCCGGCACCTCGTCGCCCCACACGTCGAGCGTCAGCGTCGTCGCCCCGTCCCCGCGCCGCCCCCGCACCAGGACCCGCGCCCTCCGCTCCGTCTTTCCCTCGCCGCGCACGGCCGCCATGAGCGCCTCGGGCTCGGGCAGCTCCGCGCCGTCCGCCACCTGGATGCGGATGCTCCGTCCCACGGGCACCTCCACGTCCGCCGGCGCCACGCACGCCGCCGCCCCGCACACCGCTGCCGCCGCCGCCACCACCAGCGCCTTGCGCAACCAGAGCCGCTTCATCGGGACCACCTCCTGCTCGGGGTAGAGCGGGCCGAACGCCGCCATCAGCTCGCCTTCGAGCTCGCGCGCGTGCTCTGGCCTGAGCGGCGCCGGCTCCCCGAACAGCCGGCGCAGCTTTCGTCGCACCTCAAAGCCCAGCATTGGAAACACCCTCTCCGCGGGACTCGCCCGCGTCCTGCTCGGCGCGCGCCTCGAGCCGCGCCTTCAGCTCGCGCAGCGCCCGCGACGCCCGCTGCTTCACCGCGTCCGCACGGAGCCCGAGGAGCTCCGCGATCTCCTGGTGTTTCAGCCCGTCGCCGTACCGCAGCACCAGCACCTCCCTCGCCTCCGCCCCGAGCGCCTCCAGCGCGTCCCTGACCGCGCGGAGCTCCTCGCCCCGCACGAGCGCGTCGAGCGGCGTCCCCGCCTCGTCCGCGAGCACGCCCGCGAGATCGTCGATCGGCGCCTCGTGCCGCGCCGCCCGCGCGTGGTCGATGACCAGGTTCCTGGCCATGGCGAGCACGAACATCCGCGGCGTCCCCTTGCGCCGATCGAACTCTCCCAGCCGCTCCAGCAGCCTGTGGAAGACCCGCGCGACGAGATCCTCGGCGTCCTCCCGCCGGCCCACGCGTCGCGAAACGAAGCGCGCCACCGGGTCGTACAGCTCCTGGTAGAGCGCCCGGAACGCGCCGCGATCGCCGCGCCGGGACGCATCGATCAGCTCGCAGAGATGGTCATCGCGGGAGGGCCAGAGGAAGCTCATCGCGGGGCTCACCCTCCTCTACGGCAGAGGCGCCAGAAGGTGACAGGCGAGCGGTCGATTCGTCGGCTGCGGTTGCGCTGGACGACCCGGCGACGGCGCGCCAGCAAGGCCTCGATGACCCGGCTCGCCCGTTCGGGATCGAGCGGGCCGACGAGCGGCATGACGAGCACCCCGCCGGCGATCGGCAAGAGCGGTGTCGCGAGCTCCCGGAGGATCGGATCTCTCGATCCAGGGGTCCCGAGGATGACGCCCTTTCTCGTCGCCGTGCTTCAGGTGTCGAGCACCGTCCAGTCCTGCTCCGCCGCCCACGTCGAGAACGAATGCCACCCGACTTCGGGGTAATCGTGCCGGAGCCGGACGATATCGGCCGAGAAGCCCGCGCGCTCGTACCACGCGAACATTCTGGCCATGGCCTCGCTGCCGGCGCGCACGGCGTCGAGCGGGAGCTCCACGTACTGGATCTTCTTGCCGGACGCGCGGGTGATCGCCACCGCTGCGTCCAGCGCGCAGACCTCGTCCGAGGCGATGTCGATTCGCACGCCGAGGAACGGCTCGCGCTGCTCGAGGACCAAGGCGGTGAACAGGGCGACGTCGGCGACCGCGATCTGCTGGAGCGTCCGCGTCCCTGACATGGCGATGAGGAGCTTGCCCTCGCGGAGGCCGGGCAGGAGAAAGACGCGCAAGAAGTTCTCCATGAAGAACGCCGGGCCGATGATGGTGAAGGGGACATCGAGCGACCGCAGGTGCCCCTCCACCTGGAACTTGCTGTCGAAGAGCGGCACGCCGGTGCCACGATCGGCGCTCGCGACGGAGGAGTAGACGACGTGTCCGACCCTGGCGGCCTTGGCGGCGTCGAGCACCGCGCGCGCCTGTCGGATCTCCAGGTCGGCCCCTGCCTCGGACGGGGCCATCGCGAACACGGCGTCACAACCTGCTGCAGCGCGCTCGATCGATCCTTGATCGTCGAAGGACCCTACCGTGAGCTCCGCGCCGAGCTGGCGGAGCTGCGAGGCCTGGGGGCCATCGGCGCTCCTCGTGAACGCGCGCACATGGTGCCCTCGGGAGAGGAGGGTTCGAGCGACAGCGCCGCCCTGCCACCCGCTCGCCCCCGTGACGAGCACTGTCAGTCCAGTACGGTTCCAAGCCACGTCATTCACCTCCATGACCATGCGCCTGAGCGGCCTTGCGGGGGAGGGCCAGCGCAGCCACGCCGTCGAGGAACTCCCACAGCGCGGTCCATTGCGCGATCGCTCCGCGCCATGTGGCCGCGAGCGATGGCCCGCGCTCCTTGACCAACGCCGCGAGCGCGCCGGAATCCTCGGCGTGATCGACCTCGAGCACCTCGTGAATGGTCAGCCAGGCGAGCGCGTCCGGCGAGATCGCACTCTGGCGCCGGATCTCGTCGCCTAGGCAGCGATCCATCTTCTTCGCGAAGATCTCTGCGACGATCAGCGCGCCCACGGCCTCGTAGGGATCATCAGCCTCGAACAGCGCCGTGGATCGCTCACCGAGGCGTTTTCCGGGCCTGAGCACGTCGCCTCGGGCGTCCCTCGGACGCCAACCATCGAGGCCAGTCACGAACCGATCCAGGAGATCACTGTGGATCTTCTTGCAATCGCCGTTGCCCAGCTCGTCATTCAACTGCTTCGCCATGAGTGAGGCGATGCGGCGGTCGTCGATGCGGGCGATCGTCTGGGCGAGCCAGCGGACGAAATGGGGGGAGATGCCAGCGTGGGTGTTCGCCACCAGGAACCAGATCGCCCGCAGATCGACGGGGTTCTCCCTGAGCGACACGAACAGCGGGTGCGCCGAGACGTCCCGTGCCTCGTATTCGTCGACGAGGCGTGTCGCCGGTAAAAGAGTTGTATCCTCGGTACGCATTTCAATTGCACTGGTCACGTTCATGCTCTCCTTGTTGCATCAGAGCGGTGCTCAGACGAGCGTGATACGAGCACACCAGGTGCGCCGAGATGAACCCCCCTGGGTCCTCCTGACGTCCTTGGCGGCCTATATCATTCGGGTGACTGCACCAGACGCGGGTGAGCCCGGCTCTGGATCAGCTCAGGGCTAGAGGCCCGCTCGACCACCCAGTGGCGATCGGAGACCTGGGCGATGTCGACCTCAGCAAGCCCAGCGCTTCGGCAGCAGGCGCGAACCTCGTCCAGCGTCAGCGCTGCGTGAAGCGAGTTCCGGAACAGCGCGCGCTGGTAGGGCGTGTCGCCGCCGGCATGACGCTGGACGAGGTCCTCGAGGTCCCCGAGGGTCGCCGGTCGCAGCAGGTCCTTGATCAGGATGGCCGCGCCTCGCCTGCCCACGCGCTGTGCCTCTGCGAACAAAGTGGTCGGGTCCGCCAGGTGATGAGCCAGGCTGTTCGACACCACGGCATCGAAGGCGCGCTCGGGAAACCCCGTGGCCTTCGCATCGCCGCGCGCGACGTGGATGCGGCGGCGCGCAGGCGACGCGCCAGCGCGCCGCCGCGCGATCGCGAGCATCGCCTCGGCCAGGTCGATCGCCGTGACCTCGAGGCTGGACAATTCGGCGATGCGGATAGCGATGTCGCCAGGCCCGGTGCCGATGTCGATCAGCCGGCCCTGGGCGGGCGCGAGCTGGACGGCGCGCCGGGCGAAGGCCTCGTTGACGACGTCGTTGGAGATCGCCGCGTACTCGGCGGCGTCCTCCTCGGTGTCCATCGCTTCTGGCTCCAGGATTCGAGGTAACATCACAGGTGCTCCACCGAGCGCCGGGACGCCATGCGGGACTCGTAGCCGGTGAGGACCTCGTGGAAAACATCGTAGTCGCCGGCGACGAAATACATGGATTGCAGGCTGGAGAACTCGATGTCGTATCCGATGACATCCATCGAGTACGGGCGGATCTGCGCGTCGCCCCTGCATGCGAGGCGGCCCTCCCGGTGCGACGAGAGCAGCGCTGCGCCGAACAGCCGGAACTCGTCGGCCGTGCCGATGAGGCCAAACTCGACGCTCCACAAGAAGATTCGACTGAGCTCGGTCTGCTCCGAGGGGGTCGCGCTCGCTTCCATCCCGGCGCGGCGGGCCGACGCCTCTGCCAGGGCGATCTCCTCCGGCGACGCCGACTGGCTCATCAGCGTGGACATGTGCCGGTTCGCCTCGTAGAGCCAGCGGTCGTAGTCGTTTCCACCGGCCACGATCATCATCTGCGCGAGGCGTTGCAGGTAGGTGCGGTGCGCTGCGCAGAACAGCATCGGTAGGTGTCCCAGCACGTCGTGCACGAAGTCGGGCGCCGGCGCGTGCTCGATGTGGTGCTCGCTGCGCATGAAGGCGGCGATTGGAAACACTCTCCTCGCGAGGAGAGTCGCATATACGCGCGATGGGATATAGCCGTCCACGCTGGTCGCCATCCACCCGATCTCTTCGAGGCGGCGGCTGATCTCCTGGATGGACGGGATCCGGAGGGGATCCAAGTCGAGGCGAGCGAACCCCCTCAGATACGCCGGATCGACGTGGTCCCTTAGCTCGTCGAGCATCGCCGTGTGGGCCGCCATCGTTCGTCGCCACACGCAGGGAGCCCCGCGATCGTCGCCGAGCGTGTGGTGCGGAGCGATGTACCTGCTCACGTCCGGTGGCATCGAGTCCGAGATGAGTCTCTGACACTGGGTGGACATGAAACTCCTTGGAGCACCTCACAAGACCTACGGCCACCGGCCGGGTCCGGTCTTGTTCGGCGCTCTGGAGTCGACGGTATTGGCGATCCGTCATGGGAGGATCTTAGAGTTCCTTAGTTCGTCTCAGGCTTCGCGTGGGTGGAAGCTCACCGAGAGCGAGGGCTCCAGCACATACCCTCTCTCGGCGGTGTGCAGCATCTCACCGAGACCAAGGCTGCGCAGCACCGCGATCGTGTTGTAGAGGCGGTTCATCGCCGCGCCGACGAGGATCCGCTCGTCTGGCCAGCCGACTTCGATCAGCGTCGACATTGCGACGGGCTGCCCCGGTGCCGTGTCCAGCTGCTCCACCAGGCGAAGGAGCAGCCGTCGCATGGCGTGGCGCCGCCGCATGCTCACCCTCGCCCCGCCGTGTGCGCGGAACCACATGCCGTCGGGACCTAGCTCGAGATCTGCGGTCCGCTCGGCGGCGGACGCCGCCGGCGCGCATCCGCTGGTGCGAGGGGTCGTGCCCGTGTCCTCGGCCTCGACGTCCGATCTGGTGGGGCGGGCCGCCGGGGAGCCTTTGCCCTCGCGCAGCTGCGCGAGGCGAGCAAAGCGCTGCTGAGCTCCCTGATGGTGCGCCCGAGCGTCGATTTCCTGCCCGCTGCTGTGGGCCCCTCGGGCGCGAGTGAGTTCGAGCAGGCCATCGAGCGGCTCGGCGAGGACGCCAGAGCACACGACGTCGGCCCGCTCCTCGGCCAGGCGCCTCGCGTGTGCCAGGTGCCCCTCGGCGAGGGAGAAGCGGTCCTGGGCTACTTCGATGAGGCCGCGGGTGGCCGCGCCGACGATCTCCATGACCCCTCGGCACCACGCCGGGAGGTCGGAGGCGCTGTCGCGGCGGCGGGCCGTGCGCTCCGGCAGGTCGGCCGACCTACTCTTGCTGTCGTGGTGCTCGGCCTCGAGCTGAACGAAGGTGGAGAGATCGGCGAGCTGAAGCGCGAGCTCGCAGCACTGCAGCGTGAGGTCGAGCGCTCGCGCGAGGCTCTCGCGGGAGGTGGCCGGCTTGCATCTCTGGCATGGCATCTCGGGTGTCCCGATTGACGAACGGAGATGCGCATGGGCATCCGAATGGCCAGCGTTGCGGTGGCCGATCCGAGGATCGCGCCCCGCCACCTCCGTTGTCCGAGCGTCCGAGGTGGCGGCGCACGTCACCGTGTCGGTGGGACGCGCGTCGTCTACATCGCGTACCAGGTGAGTCTCTTGGCTCGTGTGGCGCTTGATCGCATCCGCTCGCTGCTGGCCCCGACGGGTATGTTTCGGCACAAAGGTCTCCTGGAGTGGCGCGGCGCGGAAACGCGCGTCCGCATCAATGGCCTTTGTCTCGCAGCCCTTTCCGCCCAGCCAAGGGCATCGCGATCGTTCGCGTGGCGCCGGTTACCTGATTCCATCGCGACGAACGAGGAAGCGATGGTGACGAGTGTGGAGTGGGTCGAGCGGGTCGAGCGATGCGAATGGATCGGGCTGAACGTCGAGAAGTTCGCGCGGCGCGAGGGCTACAAGCCAATATCGCTCTTGCGCCGGTAAACACGGTGCTTGAGCTCAGCGAGCTCGGCCTTGACCTGCCCCAGGTCGCTCTTCAGGTGGGGCGCGTAGCCGCGCCAATCACACTCGTAATCGCGGTCGTCCAGGGGGTCGAACGACCAGGTTTGATCAAAATTCCGATCTCGAGCTGGAAGCGCTCTTCTGGCCGGTCATCGTCGTGACATATCGACGCTGTCGACGTGCGTGACGATCCCGAAGATGTTCTCCGGAACCGCAGGCGGATGCGAAGAGGACGAGAGGGCCCGCACAAAAAACGAAGAGCGCTTCATGCCCTTGAGTGTTTCCGGAGCGCGCCCGTTCCGTGATGGAAAGCGGCAGAAGCAGGACAGTTCGAGCATCGCGGGGTTCACATCGACGCCACGAGGCTCACAGCTGAGCGCCCATGTGACCGCGGCTCGGCTGCCCTAACCCCGGCCGGGTCGCTGCGCGCGTGATCCGCGGGGGCGTGCCCGCTCAGCGGGGCGGCCCGGGGTCCGCCGCACGCGGCTTCGCGCGGAGCTCCGCGAGCGTCCACTGCGCCACGCCGCGCGCCCCGTCGATCGTGAAATGCACGCCGTCGGGCCGGATCGCGCCGTCCTCGTACATGCGCCGGCACTCGCCCCCGGGGCAGATGTTCTCCTGGAGGTCGAGGAGCGCGACGTCGGGCAGCGTCGCGACGACCTTCCGGATCGAGCGGTTGATGCACGTGACCTGCTCGCGGACGTCCTTCGTCTCCCAGTCGCCGAGCGCGTAGGGGACGGTCGCCATCCAGACGCGCCCGTGCGGGTTCCGGAGCTTGTCGAGGTTCGTGACGAGGTTCGTCTCGAAGCGCTCGTGCCACGCCGGCTTGCACGCCTTCGTCCACTCGTCGTTCGCCGTGATGCCGTGCATGAAGGCGCCGCCGAGGTAGAGGACCGTGGCGTCGGGCTTCGCCTGCGCGAGGAGCGCGGGCCACTCGGTCATGCCGCAGAGGTCCGCCATGATGGTGCAGCCGTCCCGCCCGTGGAGGTCCACCGCGAGCCCGCGCTCGTGCAGGCCGCGGAGCGCCCAGCCGAGCGTGTTCGCTGTCGAGTCGCCGACGACGACGACGCGGAACGTGACGTCGTCCTTCACGACCGCGGTGACGAGCGCGTCGAACATCGCGGAGCCCTTCGGCGCCTCGCCGTCCTGCGCGTGGGTCGCGCGGACGGCGATGAGCAGACCGAGCGTGACGCCGGCCGGCACCGCCCAGAACGAGCGCCCCTTCGGCAGCCCGCGCTCGCGGATCGGCCGCTCGAGGAAGCGGTAGGAGACGAGCGCGACCGCGAAGGTGATCGCGAAGCGGAGCGCGGTGAGGGCGGGGCCGTGCAGGCGATCGCTCGACACGAACACGTGCACCGGCCAGTGCCAGAGGTAGACGCCGTAGCTGATGGTGCCGACCCACGCGAGCGGGCGCCACGCGAGCGCGCGCGCGACGAGGCTCCGCGAGCCCTGCACCGCGCACGCGATGAGGACGAGGGCCCCGAGCTCCGTGAGCCAGAACCCGCCGTGGTAGAGGAGCCACGACTGGCCGTCGAACACGGACCACGCGATCGCGAGGCCGATCGCCGAGGCGACGCCGGCGCCGTCGAGGAGGCGCACCGCGCCCGCGGAGAGCTCGGCGCGCGGCGTGAGCACCGTCGCGAGCGCGGCGCCGAGGAGGATGCCGGAGGCGCGCGTGTCCGTGCCCATGTACACGCGCGTCGTGCTCTCCGGCGCGAAGAGGACGAGCATCGCGATCGCGGAGAGCGCGGCCAGCGTCAGCGTGAGGACGAGCACGCCGCGGCGCGACCACCGCGAGAGCACGAAGACGATGACGAGCGGCCAGACGACGTAGAACTGCTCCTCGATCGCCAGGCTCCACGTGTGCTCGAGCGGCGAGCGCGACGTGAAGATCTCCCAGTAGCTCTTGTGCGCGTAGATGGCGCGCCAGTTCGCGACGTAGCCGAGCGTCGCGAGCACGTCGGCGCGGAGGCCGGCGAGCGCGCTCGGCGGCCCGAAGAGGCGCCCGTGGAGCACGACCACCGGGACGAGCGCGAGGAGCGCCGGGAGGAGCCGGCGCGCGCGGCGGATCCAGAAGTCCTTGAGCGAGATCGCGCCGCGCGCCTCGTGCTCCGCGAGGAGGAGCGACGTGATGAGGTAGCCCGAGAGGACGAAGAAGAGATCGACGCCGAGGAAGCCGCCGCGCAGCATCCCGTTCGCGTGGAAGAAGAGGACGCCGAGCAGGGCGAGCCCGCGCAGCCCGTCGAGCGCGGGCAGGTGCGGGAAGAGCGGGCGACGGGCGGGCGTGTCCACGAGGCGAGGGGCGAGACTATCAAAACGCCCGGGCGGCGCCTCCCCTGCCGCGCGCTCGCGTCGCGCGGATCGCGCCGTGGTCGAGGTTACTCGTCAGTAATGATCGCCCTTCTTCGTGACGCCGAAGGGGATGAGCTGCGACGGTTGACCGTTGATCGTCGTCCCCCCGGCCTGGATCATGTGCGCCAGATCGAGGAACTCGGCCGGGAAGTTCAGCTTCGGAGCGGTGAGCGCGTCGAGCGCCGCCGTCTGCTCCGGCGTGAGCTTCACCTCGAGCGCCCTCACGTTGTCGTCGAGCTGCGCCAGCGTGCGCGCCCCGATGATCGTGGACGACACCGTCGGGCGCGCCTGCACCCAGCTGAGGGCGACGCGCGCGACGGTGGTCTCGAGCTGCTTGGCGATCCGCTCGAGCTCGTCGATCACCGTGTAGCTCCTCTCGTCGAGGTAGCCCGCGGCCCACTGCCGCCCTTCCGGCTTGACCGTCGCGGCGTTCCTCCGCGTGTACTTGCCGCTCAGGATCCCGCTCCGCAAGGGCGACCACGGCGTCACCCCCAGCCCGAGCTCCTGGGCCATGGGGATCAGCTCCCCTTCGACCGTCCGCTCGAGGAGCGAATACTCGATCTGCAGCCCGATGAACGGCGCCCATCCGCGGAACTGAGCGATCAGCTGCCCTTGCGTCACCTTCCACGCAGGGGTGTCGGACACGCCGATATAACGCACCTTCCCCGACTGGACGAGATCGTGGAGCGCCGCCATGGTCTCCTCGATCGGCGTGAACTTGTCCCAGTTGTGCAGCCAGTAGAGATCGATGTAGTCGGTGCGCAGCCGGCGGAGCGACTGCTCGCAGGCGGCGAGGATCGATTTGCGGTTCGAGCCGCCGCCGTTGGGATCACCGACGTACAGGTTTCCGCTGAACTTCGTGGCGATCACCAGCCGGTCGCGCTTCTGCCGGTCGTGGCCGAGGTGATCCCCGATGATCTTCTCCGAGTGTCCTTTGGTGTAGAGGTTCGCCGTATCGATGAAGTTTCCCCCGAGCTCGATGAAGCGGTCGAGGATGGCTTCGGAGTCCTTGACGCTGCTCCCCCAGCCCAGGTCTTCGCCGAACGTCATGGCGCCGAGGCAAAAGGGGCTCACCCGCAGACCTGAGCGACCGAGCGTGACATAATGATCGAGCGGCATCGCATCACCTCTGGAACTTGTTCCGTTTCGAACAGTTCAATATTGAACTAGTAGCGCCGCACCGCTCCATCGTCAAGCGCGAGCAGAGAGAACATGGACAAGCCTTCGCCCTGGGAGCTCTGGACGCTGAACTTCGAGTTCAGCATGGCGGTCATGGCCGAGGTGGAGCCCGAGGTGCGCGCGCTGGGGCTCGAGATGAAGGAGTTCTTCCTCCTCGGCAAGCTCGACGACCACCCTTACCCTGCCGAGCTGGCGCGCGCGCTGATCACGCCCAAGCCTTCGATCACCTTCATGGTGAAGCGGATGGAGGCGGCCGGCTTCGTCCAGCGTGAGACGGAGGCGGGCGATCTGCGGCGCTTTCGGCTGACGCTCACCCGCTCGGGGCGCAAGGCGATGGAGGCGGCGCGGGCGATCCTCGACGACGCCTTCGGGCGAAGGCTCGCGCGGATCTCGGCAGGTGAGCGCGCCGAGCTGGCGCGGCTCCTCACGCGGCTGACGGGGGAGCGTGCCCGCCCGCGCTGACGGCCGCCCTCGCGCTCACTCGTAGTCGCCCCTCAGCGCTTCGTAGAACGCGTCGCTCATGAGGTAGTCTGCCCACCACTGCTCGACCGGCGTCGCGCCCCGGCGCTGCTGGAAGAGCACCAGATCGTCCAGCTCGCCGTCGTACCAGCCCCACAGAAACCGGGCCCGCAGCACGTCCACGTTTCGCCTGCGGAGCTCGGCCACCGCGTCCTCGAGCGACTCGTCGTCGAACTCGTCGACCAGCGCCTCCGCCTCGTCGATGATCTCGCCGAGGTAGGCCAGCCCCTTCTTGGTGAGCTCGAACCGCGCCTTGCGGCGGTTGACCTCGACGAGGTCCGCGTTCACGAGCTCCTGCAGGACGTCCTCCAGCGGGCTCAGCTCGGACGGCAGCACGAGGGGCATCTCCATGCCTCCGTCGGCGGGCTTCAGGTCCATCTTCTTCAGCACGTAGATGCCGGCATAGACCAGCTTCTGCTCGCGCGACACGATCGGCTGTCTGCGTCCTTCGAACATCGTCTCACTCCGCGATGCGCCAGGCCTCTGCCTCGAGGCGGATATGCCGGCGACCGTCTGCGTCGGTGTCGAGCCACGCGTCGACGTCGCCGTCGGCATAATACACGGGGGTGCGCCCCGCCGCCTCCGGCCGCCGGATGCGCGCGGCGTGGGGGTTGCACATGGCGAGCACGATGGCGCGCTCGCCGGAGAGCGCGGCCGGCAGCCAGCGCTCGAGGAACGCCGACAGGAGCACGGTCACCGAGTAGTCCTCGGCGACCTCCTCGACGAAGAACTCGAGCTCCACGTCATCGGGCAGCACCTCCGGCTCGTCCGCGGCGTGCACCGCCACGACGAGCGCGTCGGTCAGCCGGAGCGGCCCTCGATCCGCGCGGCCATCCAGCCAGAGCGCGTCCACCCGGCACCAGCCGAACTGCGTGGACTCCACGTCCGGCTCGTCGCGGTGCTGTTCGAGGTTCAGCAGCTCCAGCGCGGGACGGCAGCGGAACGGGAGCTCGGAGATGCTTCGCAGGGGCTGCATCGCGGCGGCTGGCGCGCGGCTACGCGACCAGGCGCTCGGGCCTGCGGCCTCGCTCGCCGCGGCGGACGCCGAAGCGCGAGCCGGCGCCGGACTTGCCGCTCCCGAAGCGGCTGCCGCCGGCGTTGTTGTAGCGCCGCCCGGTCTGCGACGACCTGCTGTGGTCGACGCTGGACGGGTTCGAGGCGCGGTACGCCTCGCGGTGGGATCGCAGATCGGGCGCGCGGCCGGGCGGCGTGGTGTACGGCTGCGTGTACACCGGCACGTAATTCGGGCGCAGCGCCGACGACACCATGGCGCCGAGGAGCATGCCCGACGCCAGGCTCATCACCGGCGAGTGGTAGTACCCGTAGGGGCCGAACCCGGACGTCTGGATCTGCGCGGCGCCTTCGCCCGAGACGTCACGGCGGATCGTGAACACCTTCTCGGGGTCCTGCACGCCGCCGTCGCTGTTCTTGTCGAAGAACCCGGTGACGACCTGCGTCTTGGCGTCCAGGTCCTGTACGGCGACGCTGATGACCTCGCTCCCCTGGTAGATCTCGTTGACGCGCCGCTCGAAGTCCTCGGGCCCCTCGGCCGCCTTGAAGGCTTCGTTGACCTTGTCGAAGTCGAGCTCGACGCTGGTGTTCTCGGTGGTCGCCCAGCGCTCTCTGGACCGCCCGCCGCTGCCGCTGGAATCGCAGCCGGCGGCCGCGACGGCGAGGGCTGTCATGAGCACGACGGGCAGGGTGGTCTTCGTCATCATGTGGAGGGATCTGTCTGGTGCTGTTGGAGGATTCTGTCAAGCAGGCGCCGAGCCCAGCACCGGGAGCCCGCAGGCGCCGGGAGAGAACCTGCGCACGAGGGGGCGCCGCGCAAGATCCGCGAGATCATGGAGGGCACGGCAAGATCATGGAGGGCGCGACGCGTCAGGGCGCGCGCCGGCCGGAGCGGCCCCCGGGGCCGCCGGGCGGCGGCAGCTCGGCCGAGCGCAGCCGCTCGGGCAGGGGTCGGGTCGCCAAGCGCGGGGTATTCAGGTCGCCTTCGGCTTGTGGGTGGCGAAGAAGAGGCCCGGCAAGACGAGCGCCGCGCCGAGCCAATGGTAGAGGGCAAACGCCTCGCCGAGGAGCAGCCACGCCAGCACGGCGGTGTAGACCGGCGACATGTAGAGCAGCAGGCCAGTGCGGCTGGGGCCGAGATGCTCGGTGATATAGCTGTACGTGGCATAGGCGCCGACGCCCGGCACCAGGACCAGGGTCACCGCGGTGGCGACGGTGCGCAGGTCGAAATGCGGCGCCCCGCGGCTGGCCAGCTCCCAGCCGAGCGGCGGCAAAAGGAGGATCGCCCCGGCCAGCGCGATCGCGGTGAGCCGCGCCTGGACCCCCAGCGGATCGGGCCATCGCTTCAGCAGCACCGTGTAAAGCGCCCAGGAGATCGCCGCGCCGAGGATCATCAGGTCACCGGTGCTGAAGCTGAGCGCCAGCAGCGCCGCCGGGTCGCCGCGCAGCACGATGACCAGCACGCCGGTCAGCGCCAGCGCGGCGCCCAGGCCCTGGCGCCGGCTGAGCCGCTCTCCGAACATGGCCCGTGACAGCAGGATGATGATCACCGGCGAGACGGCGTAAATCAGGCCGATATTGGTGGCCGTGGTGGTGGCGGCGCCGTAATAGACGCCGGCGCCGCAGATGCCCATGCCCAGCAGCCCGAGCAGGGCATATCGGGCCCAGTTGCGCCGTAGCGCGGCGCGGTTGCGCCACAGTTCACGGCCGCAGAAGGGGAGCAGCACCAGCGCGACGCCCATCCATCGAAGCTCCGCCAGCGCCACGGGCGGGATGAAGTCCGCCGTGGCGCGCGCCAGCAGCATGTTGGTGGTGAACAGCGCCGGGGTGACGAACAGCAGGACGTGGGCGATGCGCTGCTGGCGGGACTCGGCGAAGCCGAGAGAGCTGGAAGCCATTGGCGCCGACAGTAGGGAAGCGCCGCTACCCTGGCCAGGGCTCGTCGTCCCGCTACGCCCCCCAGCGCTCTATCCCAACCCGCCTCGCTGCCTCCGCCGCTGTCGGCCAATACGCTTCTTCCCGCGGGATCTCGATCTGCCCGGCACCCCGGCCGCGCAGCACCTCCCTCTGCTCCGCCACGAGCGCCGAGATGTCCTCCACGCCCACCGTCCACTCCTCGGCGAACCGCCGCAGCGTCGCGCCCCGCAGACCGAGCTGGATCGCCCTCCGCGCGACCGGCGCGCCCGACGGATGGTGGTCCGGATCCCACTGGAGCCGCACGTCCGAGCGCTGGAGATCGCTCTTCCACGCCTCCTCGCTCGGGTGCAGCTCGGGCACGAAGCTCGACGGCACCGCGGCCGCCAGGATCGCATCGAACCCCGCGCGCTGGATGCGGATGGCCAGCACCGCCTCCTGGTCGGGCTTCGTGCCCCAGCCCGAGCGGAACATCATCCAGAGGAAGTTCGGCTTGATCCAGCTCATGCGGCCGAAGCTGAACTCCGGCCCTCCGAGCCGCTGGTGCAGGGCCGCGTGGCGCGCGATCGACGGACGGTACGCCTGGTAGACCACGATGGTCTCGGCGTCGAACTGCGCGAGGATGTGGCGTCCCGCCGAGGGCCAGCGGGCGGCCTGCGCAGCATACGACTCGAGCTCCAGCTTCTTCATCGCTCCTCCATCGCTCCTTCCTCGGGCTCAACTCGATCCGGCTTCCCTTGTCCGAGGCCTTCCCCAGCATAGCTCGCCCGTGCTGCGCCGCAGGGAGGCCGGACCGGCTGCGGAGGACCCCATGGAAACCCTCGTTCGCATCGCGGACGCGCTGGGGCGATTCAGCGCGCGGTACGTGCCCTCGGCCTTCGCCGTCGCGGTGCTGCTCACGCTGCTCGCGTTCGCGCTCAGGCTCACGTGGGCGGGCGCGGCGCCGATGGATGCTATGAAGGGCTGGGGCGGCGGCTCCTGGGAGCTGCTCTCGCTCCCCATGCAGATGGCTCCAGGCAGATGGCGCTCGTGATGTTCAGCGGCTATCTGCGGGCGCTCGCCGGGCCGCGCGTAGCGGCGCGGCTCACAGCGCCATCGGGAGCTGATCCAGGATGCGCACGAGCTGCTCGCAGAGCCGTGCCCTGCTGAACTGCGCGATCTTGACGGCGTTGTCGTTCGGGAGCGTGCGCCACCCGCCCTGCATGCGATCGAGCAGCCAGCGCGCGATCCCGAGCACGTCGCACGGTTGGAAGTGGTAGCCCGCTTTATGCTCTTTGATGATGTCGGTCGCCTCGCCGTCGGGTGCGATCGCGAGGATCCCCTTCCCGAGCGAGAGATACTCGAACATCTTCGCCGGCACGACGCGGTGTGCGTTCTCGACGTCGCTCAGGAGCATGCAAAGCGCGTCGGCGGATCTCATCCAGTCGATCGAGCGCGAGTGGTCGCAGTAGGGCTCGAGGCGCAGGCGACATCGCGTCTTCTTGACGCGGTCGAGCAGCCTCTCCTGCTGCTCGGTTCTCCTGCCCACGATGACGAGCTCCAGCTGCGCGAGCCGTTCCGGCGCGGATGCGTCGAGCACCTCAATCGCTGCGATCAGCGGCTCGATGCTCGTCAGATTCCAGAGCGTGCCCGTATAGACGAGCCGGAAGGTGTTCGGCTCTGATTTGGCGATGTCGGCCGCGGCCTGCCCAGGAGCGAAGTCGTCCTCGTCGAAGCCGTTGTAGATGCACGTCGACGCGGCGTGGCTGCCCGCCTCGCGAGCGCGGTCCTGAAGGCGCCGGGCGCTCGACTTTGTCGTGCAGATGAGGGCGTCGGCCTGCTGCAGGATATAGCGCTGCATCCTGCTCTGGACGGCAAAGGAGAAGGCATTCTGGCGCGCGTTCTCGAGGTAACGTTGGCTGATGTCCCATTCATCGCGGAAATCGAGGACGAGCGGCAGCCCGAAGCGCTTCTTCAACAGGGCTCCAAGGACGAGGTTCGAGTACGACGGGGCGGTCGCGAGGATGGCGTCGTGATGGATCCCGCGCAGGAGATGGCTGCCTGCGCGCAGCGCCGAGGGGAGCCAGAGCACCTGCGGATCGGGCTGCAGCGCGAGCATGGCCGCTCCGCGTAGCGCCCTGGCGAGGCGCCGGCGCGGTCCTTTCGCGGTCGTCGTACTCGTCGTGTCGGACGCGACCTTGGCCTTCATGCTGTAGCTCGGCTCCCACGTCCTCGCTCGCTCGATGTGCGTCTCCGCCGGGATGTCGCCCAGCAGGCTCTCGTCGGAGAGCGGCGCTGATGGGTTCGCCGCGACGAGCACGCTCGCCTCCCAGCCGAAGCGACGCAGGTACTTCACGAACTTGACCGGACGCTGCACCCCGGCTCCGCCGACCGGCGGAAAGTGGTAGCTGATGAGCAAGAGCCGCCGGTACCCAGCTGCTCGACGGAGAACGGCCCCGTCATCGGCGTCGCTGGCTGGCCTGTGCTGTCCTGTGACATCAAAATGAACGCTGTTGTCGAAGAGCATGGTTTCCCCCCTGATGATGAGACATTCATGCGATGTGCTGAGAGATCCACGAGAACTCGATGCTTCGCCCGTTCGCATGCTTTACGAGCTCGTGGACGAGCGCGCCGGTGACGCTTGATGTGTCGTGAAGGAGGATGATGTCCCCGCTGCGAGGCCTGTATCGCGCACCCCATGCAACTGCGGCTTCGGGAGATTTCATGGCGTAGTCGCGAGGGTCGGCGTTCCAGAGAACCACGGTGTGCCCATCGCTCCAGAGCTGGAAGAGCGCGCGCGCCGAGACCTTCCCCCAGGGCGGACGGAACAGAGGGCACGCGCGGCCGGTGAGATCCTCGAGGAACGCCCGTGTCGTCCCCACCTCCGCGCGCAGCAGCTGAGGAGACGCATGCTCCAGCGAGACGTGCGTGTAGGTGTGGTTGCCTATTTCGTGTCCGTCTGCAACCATCCGGCGTACAAGATCGGGGCGGCTCCGGGCCATGGTGCCGAGGACGAAGAACGTTGCGCGCACCCCGTGCTCGGCGAGCAAGTCGAGGAGTCGGGGGGTGCGCTCGGGGTGGGGGCCGTCATCGAACGTCAGCGCTATCTCGGCGGCGCCCCGGCCGTAACGTCCAGCGATGAGGGCGCGCCTGCGGGAGGAAGGCCCGCGTTCCAGGAGCATGCGACGGGGGACCGTCTGCGTCGCGAGTTGCTTGAGCGTCTGTCGTATAAAGCCCATAAGTGCCCCTTCTCGCCGCGAGCGAGCGCCGGCTTGCCGGCTCCGCGCCTCCGAGGGCGGAGAGGCGAGGACTTCGGCAAATGCAGACTCTGTGTGATTAGCAGGGTGTGGCGTTTTTGCAACGGTGTCGCTATTTGGTATAATTCTAACATTCCTGCATGCGTCGGAGACATCAGTGCTCGACATCAGGGGTGACCGGATGAGGGGTGACCGGGACGGCGCCGGCATGACCGTGGTTGGGCGCGGCGGGCCGGCCTGACCGTCGGGGCGCTCTGACCCTGGTTGCGACGCCGGCGCGCTCTGACCGCGCGGTGCCAGAGAAGTCATGTGATGCCTGGAGGTGTCCATGATCTATAGGGTGAAAGTCCCGGAACGGCATTCGGTCGAATCCGCATAGCTTGGGAGGCACTCCATCACTCCCGTGCCCGGTCCCTCGTCGGGGCCATCGCAAGCCGACCCCGCGCGCGGGGGCTTCCACAGCATCACTCGCCCGTGCTACGCCGCAGGGAGACCGGACCGGCTGCGGAGGATCCCATGGAAACCCTCGTTCGCATCGCGGACGCGCTGGGGCGATTCAGCGCGCGGTACGTGCCCTCGGCCTTCGCCATCGCGGTGCTGCTCACGCTGCTCGCGTTCGCGCTCGGGCTCACGTGGGCGGGCGCGGCGCCGATGGATGTCGTGAAGGGCTGGGGCGGCGGCTTCTGGGAGCTGCTCTCGTTCTCCATGCAGATGGCGCTCGTGATGTTCAGCGGCTATCTCCTGGCGCTCACCGGCCCTGTCCGCGCCGCGCTCGAGAAGATCGCTGCGCTCGCGGCCACGCCGCGGCGCGCGGTCATGCTGATGGCGTTCGTCTCCATGGCGCTGTCGTACCTGAACTGGGGTCTGTCGCTCGTGGCGTCGGCCATGCTGGTGCGCTTCGTGGTGCGCCGGCAGCCCGACGTGGACTACCGCCTCCTCGTCGCCTGCGCGTACTTCGGCATGGGCGCGACATGGCACTCCGGGTTCTCCGCCTCAGCGCCGCTCCTCGTCGCCACGCCGGGCCACTTCCTCGAGAAGACCACCGGCATCATCCCCATCGACGAGACGCTGCTCTCCGCGTTCAACGTGGCGCTCCTCCTCTCGGTCGTCGCCGTGATGACGCTGCTCGCAGGGCTCCTCCACCCGACGCCCGACCGCACCGTGAAGGTCGATCCGAAGGTGGTGGAGGGCTTTGGTCGCTTCGACCCACCCGCGCCGCCGGCCGCGCCGTCGCTGGCCTCCCTCCTCGACTTCACCCCCGTGCTGAACCTCCTCTTCGGCGCCGCAGGGCTCGTCTACGCGACGACCGTGCTGTGGAGCGGCTGGCGGAACGTCAACATCAACACGGTCAACTTCATCTTCCTCACCCTGGCCGTCCTCCTGCACGGCACGCCGGCGCGCCTCATCAAGGCCTCCGAGGAGGCGGCCAGCGTCCTTCACGGCATCGTCCTGCAGTTCCCGCTCTACGCGGGCATCTACGGCATCTTCAAGGCCACCGGCCTCACCGATCGCATCGGCGAGGCGTTCGTCGCCCTGAGCTCGCGGGAGACGTTCCCTGCGATCGTCTACTGGTACAGCGGCATCGTGAATTACTTCGTCCCCTCGGGTGGCTCGAAGTGGGCCATCGAGGCGCCGTACCTGCTCAAGGCAGCCTCCGACCTCGGCGTCGAGCCGCGCAAGGTCGTCCTGGCCTACGCGTGGGGCGATATGGCCACCGACCTCGTGCAGCCGTTCTGGGCGCTGCCGCTGCTCGCCGTGGCACGCGTGGAGTTCAAGGAGCTGCTCGGGTTCCTGCTTCTCGCGTTCATCGTATACGCACCCCTGGTCACCGCGGCGTTCCTCTTCCTCCTCTGAGCCCTCCGGCGCCCGCGCGCCGACTCGACGCGATGAGGCATCCGGCGCAGTGTGTGCCGGCGTGTGCCAGCTGGTGTCGATTGTATCTACCGGTAATTGCTAATAAAATGGCTCGGCATGTCGAGTGCTTCTCCTGTGGCCATCGATCCGAACGACAGACGGACACGGAGACTCACATGCGATCATTCTACAGGGGTTGTACGCTTGTTTCTCTGCTTGCGCTCGCCGCCGGCTTCGCCGCCTGCTCGAGCGGATCGGGCGGATCTGGCGGGCCCGCGGAGACGGGCCTGGCACAGAGCGCCCTCACGCCCGCGACGAGCTGTGACGATGTCGAGGCGCTGCTTCGCGAACGGCTGAAGCAGAACATGATCAAGTCGGTCGACGTGGCGCGGAAGTCCGCCCTGCAGCAGCTCGAGGAGGGGTGCTACTGGTCCGGAGCGGACGGCGGGGTCGTCGCATCCGCCTCCTCCGGCTCCTCCTCCTCCACGGGAGGGCCCGTCTCGGCGCCGGGCGACGAGGCAGGGGGGGACGACGACGGGGCCGCGACGGAGTATTCGACGACCAACACGCAGGAAGCGGACGTCGACGAGGCCGACTTCATCAAGAACGACGGAGAGCACGTCTACATCCTGGCCCACGGGCAATTCCAGATCTTCGACGCGTGGCCCGCCGCCGACACGCACCGCGTCGCGTCGGTCGCGATCGAGGGGGATCCGAAGAAGCTCTTCGTCCACGAGAAGCGCGCCCTCGTGTACTCGTCGCTGTCCCCGTCCTCGTCGCCTGACGGCGAGCTCCCTTATTACGGCGGTGAGTGCACGTACGGATACGATTGCGAGTTCACGGGCGACGGCACGCCGCTCATGGTCACCGAGCTCGACATCGGCGATCTCACGGCGCCGACCGTCGTGCGGACGCTGAAGTTCTCCGGATCGTTCCTCAACGCCCGGCGCATCGGGAGCGCTGTGCACACGGTCGTGGCCTCCCCCGAGCCGGTGGTGGAGGGACTCTCTACCTGGCCAGAGGGCATCGATGTCTGCACCCTGTCCGAGCAGGGGGTCAACCCGTCCACGGTGGCCGCCGTGAACGGCGCGTACGACAAGCTCGTGGAGAAGAACCTCGCCGTGATCGACGCGGCCCCGCTCGACATCCAGCTGCCCACCGTGGAGGACACGCTGTACCGGGACGGCGTGGCGCACCCGAGGAGCGACGCCCCGTTCGCGAGCTGCGAGAACTTCTACCTGTCGAACACGGGCGACGGGCAGAGCTTCCTCTCGGTCGTCTCGACCGAGCTCGGCACCGAGGCGCTCGGCCAGACGACGATCGTGGGAAGGCCCGGCGCCGTCTACGCGACCGCGGACTCGCTCTACGTGGCGAGCCGGCACCAGTACGGAGACACGTACGGCTGGTTCTACGACGACGGCGAGACGACGCCCGACGCGACGACCATCCACAAGTTCGCGCTGAGCGAGCGCGCGGCGCCGAGCGCGTACCTGGGGAGCGGCGTCGTGAAGGGGCGCGTGCTCAACCAGTTCGCCCTCAGCGAGCACGAGGGGTATCTCCGCATCGCGACCACCACCGGGCACCTGCCCGACCCGGACACGCACAACACCGTCGCGTCGCTGAAGCAGGAGGGCGGCGCGCTCGTGGTCAAGGGGATGGTGGACCAGCTCGCGCCCGGCGAGGACATCCGATCCGCCCGCTTCTACGGCGACGTCGGGTTCGTCGTGACCTTCAAGAAGACCGACCCGCTCTACACCATCGACTTCTCGGATCCCGAGGCGCCGAGGGTGCGCGGCGAGCTGAAGATCCCCGGCTTCTCGACCTACATGCACATGATCGACGAGGGGCACGTCATGAGCATCGGCTACGACGCCGACGACCAGGGCGACTTCGCGTGGTTCCAGGGGATCATGCTCCAGATCTTCGACGTGACGGACCTCGACGCGCCGAAGCTCACGCACAAGGAGGTGATCGGGACGCGCGGCTCCGCGAGCGACGCCGCGACCAACCACCTCGCGTTCAACTACTTCACCCAGCGGGGGCTGCTCGGGATCCCCATGGTCATCTGCGAGGGCGGGAGCGGCGGCGACTTCGGCGACACGATGACGTTCAGCGGGCTGCTCGTCTACAAGGTGGATACCGGCGCGGGCTTCACGTCCGTCGGCGGCGTGCCCCACCCGCTGCCCGACGCGAGCGCGGACGGAAACGGCCAGAGCTGCGGGAGCTGGTGGAGCAACGCGACGTCGTTCGTGAAGCGGAGCGTCTTCATGGAGGATTACGTCTACTCCGTCTCCGAGGACGAGATCCGGGTCGCCAACATCAGCGATCTCGCGACGCCGGAAGCCGTCGTGCCGCTCGTCCCCTGAGCGAGATCGAACGTACGCCGCGCCGAGCCGGACGACGGGGATGAGCCCGTGGCGCACGAAGATGCGCCCCGCTATAGAGCTCCGGCATGGAAGCGCTGGACCTCCCCGCCGAGCAGCTGGCCTCGGCGGTCGGCGCGCGGCCCTTGCTGCTGCTCGCGCTGCTCTTGATCGGAACGGTGGGGGTGCTCCTCGGGCTCGTCGCCGTCGCGCGCTTCTCCGACCGCCACGCGCGGGCGCTGTGGGCGTGGGCCGTCCGGGCCTACGCCGCGGCGGCCGCGCACCCGGCCACGCAGCGCCTCTCGGCCCGGTTCCCCGCGGTCGCGAGGGTGCTGCGCGAGCTCTCCGCGGCCGAGTACCTCGTGATCCACCTCGGCCTCGGGCTGGCGCTCAGCATGGCCGCGCTCGTGTTCGTCGCGCTCGCGGAGGGGGTGCGCGAGGGCGAGCCGATCGTGGACGTCGATCTCGCGCTCGCGCGCGCGCTCCACGCGTCGTCGAGCCGCGCCGGCGTGGCGGCGCTCCGCGCGTTCACCCTCCTCGGCAGCTTCTGGGCGCTCGCGCTGCTCGCGGTCGTCGTGGCCGCGGCGCTGCTGAGGCGGGGCCGGCGCGTCCTCGCGGTCGGGTGGCTCATCGCGCTCGCCGGCGGCGGGCTCCTCAACTTCGCGCTCAAGGCCCTGTTCGCCCGGCCGCGGCCGACGTTCGCCGATCCGCTCGCGGTGGCCGCGGGGTGGAGCTTCCCGAGCGGACACTCGATGGGCACGTTCGTCGCCTTTGGCATGCTCTCGTACCTGGGCCTCGTGCTCCTCCGGACGCTGCGCGCTCGCCTCGTGCTCGTCGCGCTCGCGCTCGGCTGGACCGTGGCGATGGGCTTCAGCCGCATGTACCTCGGCGTGCACTACCTGAGCGACGTGCTCGCGGGGTTCGCCGCAGGCACCGTGTGGCTGGCCGTCTGCATCTCGGGGATCGAGGTCGCGCGGCGCAGGCCGGGTCGGATCGACGGGCAGTCGCTGCCTGCCTGAGACGGCCAGTCGCGTCCGCCCCGAGGTGGGCAGTCGCAGGCGGCCTGAGCTGCCGCGGCGCCCGCCGGGCCGCGGCGCGGGCCGGCGCCCCGGCCGCTCCGCGGTAGGATCGCGCGGGAGGAGGCAGGAGATGCAGATCAGCGGCAGGAACAAGATCCCCGGGAAGATCACGGAGCTCGTGGTGGGCGACGTGATGGCCAAGGTCGTGATGGAGGGGCCGGGGGGCACGGAGCTCGTCGCGGTCATCACGAGCGACGCGGCGAAGGAGCTCGGCCTCTCCGTCGGCAAGCAGGTGCAGGCGCTCATCAAGGCGACCGAGATCATGGTGATCGCCGGGTGAGCGGCGGCTGGCCCGCGTAAACCTCGCCGCCGCCCTGATCCGCAGCGCGCCCGGCGATGTCAAGATCGAACTCCGGCCGTGCTCGATTCGACATCAAGCCGCGAGCTCGTCGGCAGAAGCCGAATTAAGCCACGGTGGAAATAGACATTATTATCGAAATTTGCGCCGACACCAAGGTGCAGAACCGAGGTGGACGCCTGGGCGCAGAACCAAGGCGCAGAACCACGTCGGCTGCCGGCGGTGAGCAGGATGAAGAGCTGCGCCGAGCACAGCGGCGCCGCCGATTTCGCCTGGAGCGGGGGTGCACTTTTACGATAAAGTGTGTCTAGCGCCGTTTGCTCGGGAAGAGCGCAACGTGCGTTATCGAGGTGGCCGTGGGTTTAAGGACTTCTTATCTGGCTTTGGCGGTGGGATTGCTTCAGATCACGGTCGCTTGCGGCGGGGGCGGCGCGACCACGAGCGATGCGACCGGCTCCGGGAGCGGCGCGAACTCCGGCGGCGGCGCGCCTGGCGTCGGCGGCGCCGGCGGCACCGGCGGTGAGCCCGAGTTCACGGTGGGCAGCGGCATCGGCCTCGGCGGCAACGGCGGCGGCGAGCCGGACCCGTGCGAGGTCGACGATCCGCCCCCCGAGTGCTTCCTGCCTCCCGACCCCGCCTGCGGGGACGCGGCGCTGAACCAGGCGTCCGAGGCCTGCGACGACGGCAATACGCTGCCGGGCGACGGCTGTTCTGGGCAGTGCCAGGTCGAGCCTTACTGGGAGTGTCCGACGGCCGGTCAGCCTTGCGAGCTGACCATCGCGTGCGGCGACGGCGTCGTCGACCCCGGCGAGTTCTGCGACGATGGCAACAACGCCGACGGCGACGGCTGCAGCGCCGACTGTTACTACGTCGACCCCTCGTACGTGTGCCCGAAGCCGGGCGAGCCGTGCATCCTGCTCTACGACTGCGGCGACGGCCGCGTGAACGGCTCGGAGGAGTGCGAGGACGGCGACGACCCGCCCGCGTCCGGCGACGGCTGCAGCGCGGACTGCAAGCGCGAGGCGGGGTTCCAGTGCAGCCGGCCCGGTCTGCCGTGTACGCGGCTGCCGGTCTGCGGCAACGGCGCCAAGGAGACAGGCGAGGGGTGCGACGACGGCAACACCGCGAGCGGCGACGGCTGCTCGAGCCTGTGCCGGCAGGAGCCCTATTACAACTGCCCGACCCCCGGATCGCCCTGCGTGCGGCTGATCGAGTGCGGCGACGGCAAGGTGCAGCCGGGCGAGCTCTGCGACGACGGCAACGCCGCGGATGGCGACGGTTGCTCCGCCGACTGCCAGGTGAAGGACCCGGCGTACGTGTGCCTCGAGCCGGGCGAGCCGTGCATCCCGCTCTACCTGTGCGGCGACGGCCGCGTGAGCGGCAACGAGCAGTGCGACGACGGCGACGACCCGCCGGCGAGCGGCGACGGCTGCACCGCGGACTGCCGGCTCGAGGAGGGCTGGGTCTGCAAGCCCGGCCAGGCCTGCACCGTGAGGACCTATTGCGGCGACGGCACGGTGCAGCTCGGCGAGCAGTGCGACGACGGCGGCGGGGAAAACCCTGTCGGCGGCGACGGCTGCACCGCGCAGTGCAAGATCGAGGTCGGCTGGACGTGCCCGCCGGCGGGCGGGCGCTGCACCCCGCCGCCGCCGCCCGTGTGCGGCGACGGCAAGATCGGCGGCACCGAGGTGTGCGACGACGGGAAGCAGCCCCCGGCGAGCGGCGACGGCTGCAGCGCCGATTGCCAGACGATCGAGGACGGGTGGGATTGCTCGCGCGTCGGGTTCCCCTGCAAGACCATCTGCGGCGACGGGCGCAAGCGCGGCGCCGAGCAGTGCGACGACGGCGATCTCGTCTCGGGCGACGGCTGCGACGATACGTGCCGCATCGAGCCCGGGCGGGTGTGCACGAGCGCCGTGCCCCAGGACTGCACGGGCTACTCCGTCTGCGGCAACGGCGTCCGCGAGGGCACCGAGCCCTGCGACGACGGCAACGGCAACTGGCGCGACGGCTGCACGCCGGACTGCAAGGGCGAGCCGAACTGCAGCGGCGGCGCGTGCATCTCGAAGTGCGGCGACGGCATCCTCCTGCCCGGCGACGCCACCGAGGCGTGCGACGACGGCAACACCGCGAGCGGCGACGGCTGCTCCGCCACGTGCACGATCGAGCCGGGCTACGCCTGCACCGTTCAGCCCACCGAGATGCGGCTGCCGATGGTCATCCGCGACTTCATCGGCTGGTGCCCGACCACGTACAGCCGCACGTCCAGCAACAGCGCGTGCGACGCCAACCTGACGGACAGCCTCGTCGGGCACTTCGATTTCGAGATCGATCCCAGCGGCAATCAGATCGACAAGATGGTTCAGCCGACGCTCGACGCCGCCGGCAAGCCCGTCAGCAGGTTCGGCCCCGCCTTTGTCGACCCGAGCGATACCAACGGCTGGACCACGGGGCAGGACAACTTCCAGTGGTGGTACCGGGACAACCCGACGTTCAACAGGACGCTCGTCACCACCATCGAGCTGACCGCGCAGGCCGGCAGGTACGTGTACCAGCGGAGCCCGTTCTGGCCGGTGGACATCGACCCGCCGGGCACGGATCCCGTGCTCGACAACCTGGTCTCCGCCGGGCTGGAGCGGGCGCAGCAGAGCAACCCCTCGCACAACTACTACTTCACGAGCGAGGTCCGGTACTGGTTCCAGTTCAATCCGAACGGCGCCGCTGCGGATCCGGTGCTCACCTTCTTCGGTGACGACGACGTCTGGGTGTTCATCAAGAACACGCTGACCGCGGACATCGGCGGCATCCACGGGCAGCTCCAGGAGAGCGTGACCATCCTGGACAACGGCGACGCCCGCGTGACCCCGTGCACCCAGAACGCCTGCCCGGCGGACGCCCGCACCCCCTACGACGTCGACCTGAACCTCGAGGCGGGCAAGGTCTACGAGATCGCGGTGTTCCAGGCCGAGCGCCACGTCGTCGGGTCGAACTACCAGCTCACGCTGTCGGGCTTCAGCGCCGGCACGTCGGTGTGCTCGCCGCAGTGCGGGGTCGACGAGCCGGTCGTGACGCCGGGCGAGGAGTGCGACGACGGCAGCGAGAACGGGACGGGCTACGGCCAGTGCAACAACTGCCAGCTCGGGCCGTACTGCGGCGACGGCCAGAGGAACGGCCCGGAGACCTGCGACAACGGGATCAACAACAGCGCGTACGCCAACGCCTCGAACGCCTGCGCGCCGGGGTGCGTGGCCCCGCCCCGGTGCGGCGACGGCGCGGTCAACGCGCCGTACGAGGCGTGCGACCTCGGCTCCGGCAACACGGCGAACGGCTACGGCGGCTGCACGCGCGAGTGCGAGATCGGGCCGTACTGCGGCGACGGCGCGACGAACGGCCCCGAGCAGTGCGACAACGGCAGCAACGACGGCTTCTACGGCACGTGCAACCCGAACTGCACGCCCGCCCCGCGGTGCGGCGACGGCAACGTCGACGAGGAGTGGGGTGAGGAGTGCGACGACCCGGCCGACCCGAACTGCGTGGGCTGCCAGCTCGGGGCGCTCTGCGGCGACGCGGTGGTGCAGGCGAGCTACGGCGAGGAGTGCGACGACGGCGTCAACGACGGCGGCTACGGCGAGTGCGCGCTGATGTGCCTCTACGGCCCGCGCTGCGGCGACGGCGTGGTGCAGCCCGACGAGGAGGACTGCGACCTCGGCGAGGCCGACAACAACGGCGCTTACAACGGGTGCACGCAGCACTGCTCGTACGGGCCGTACTGCGGCGACGCGGCCGTCAACGGCGCTGAGACCTGTGACGACGGCGTGAACGACGGCTTCTACGGCAGCTGCTTCCCCGACTGCACGCCGGCGGCCCAGTGCGGCGACAGCCACATCGACGAGGAGTGGGGCGAGCAGTGCGATCCCCCGAACGAGGCGACCGGCTGCAGCGAGAACTGCCGCAAGGGTGCCCAGTGCGGCGATTCGGTGGTGCAGGCCGACCTCGGCGAGAAGTGCGACGACGGCGTGAACGACGGCGGCTACGGCGAGTGCGGCCCGAGCTGCGTCTACGGCCCGCGCTGCGGCGACGGCGTGGTCAACGGCCCCGAGCAGTGCGACGACGGGGACGGCAACAACACCGGCGGCTACGGCAAGTGCGCGCCGGGGTGCATCTACGGGCCGTACTGCGGCGACGGCGTGCGGCAGAGCCTGTACGAGGAGTGCGACGACGCGAACAACACGAGCGGCGACGGCTGCAGCTCGGCCTGCGAGTACGACAACCAGCCTCTCTAGCCGCCCCTCACGCCCCCGACCGCGGCGCCTCCGGCCGCGGTCGCACCGTGGTGTCGCCCAGCGGCTTCTCCAGGAGAGGAGGGCCCGCGATGGGCAGCCAGATCTCGAAGACAGCGCCCCCCTTCTTGGCCTTGCGGTAGGTGATCTCACCGCCGTGCTCGAACACGATCCGCTGCGCGATCGCGAGGCCTAACCCCGTCCCCTTGTCCTTGCTGGTCGCGTAGGGCTCGAACAGGCGCGGCACCATTTCCTCAGCCACGCCCGGGCCGTTGTCGCGCACCACGATCCGCACGCGGTCGTTCGGCAGCGGGCCGATCGTCACCGAGACGCGCGGGTCGCGCCGGATGGCGCTCGCGGCGTCCAGCCCGTTCTGGACCAGGTTCGTGAGGACCTGGATCAGCTGATCGCGATCGGCCGAGACCTCGGGGATCGGATCCGCCACGAGCTCCACGCGCGGCGACGGCGCGCCGGAGGTCGCGCCCGCGCCGGAGGTCGCCTCGCCCGACGCCGGGGCGGCGTGCAGCGTGACCACCCCGCGCGCGACCGCGACGAGGTCGATGGGCGTGAGGTTCGGCGGCGGCAGGCGCGCGAACTGGGTGAACTCGGTCACGATGTTCGCGATCCGGTGCACCTCGTTCAGGACCGTCGACGTCGCCTCCGCGAAGTAGTCGTCGAACGCCGGGTCGTCGCGCTGACGGAGCCGGCGCAGCGTCTCCACCGCCGCACGGATGGGCGCCAGCGGGTTCTTGATCTCGTGGGCGATCTGGCGCGCGACCTCGCGCCGCGCGGCGATGCGCTCGGTCGCGGCCAGGCGCTTGCGCATCGCCGCGAGCTCGTCGATGGTCGCGTTGAACGCCGCCGCGAGATCCGCGATCTCCCGCCCCCCGCGCCCCTCCACGCGCCGCGGCGCGCCGCTCATCACCTCGCGCGTCTCGCGGGCCAGCGCCACGAGCGGCCGCGACAGGCTGCGCGCCAGCACGACGGCCATCGCGACGGCGATCGCCAGCACCGTGGCGCCCGTCAGCGCGATCGCGCGATCCAGCCGCGCGAGCGCCTGCCTCAGCGGATCGCGCGGAACAGACGCGACAACGTCAAGGCCCGGGATCTCCGCGAAATGGAGGACGCGCACGACCTCCGCCTCGCTGCTCTGAGGGGCGAGCTCCCCCTCCCGCGCCGCCGTGAGGCGCACATGGTACGCCTCGCCGATCCGCGCGAGGACCGGGCCGATCCGCCGCGCCCCCACGAGGCCGATGGTCACCCCGTGGCTCGACAGGGCGCAGTGGACCTCCAGCGACGGCTCGCCGCCCGCCTTCGCCGGCCGGAGCCGCGGTGCGCCCCCGGGGGCCTGGATCAGCTCCGCGAGCCGCTTGTCGCGCGCGCCGATGCGCGCGGCGTCCTCGGCCCCCAGGACGCTCCCGTCGCCCGCGACGAGCGACAGCTCGTCGAGGCGCAGCGCCTTGGCCTGGCTCGGGACCAGCCGCCCGAGGGCGATGCGGCTCCCCGGCTCCATCGCGTCCGGGTCGCCCTTGGCGCGCTCCAGCTCGACGTGGGCCTTGTCGACGAACGTGTCGTGCCGGCAGAGCGGCGGCAGGAGGTCGCGCAGCGCGTCGGCCTCCCACGCGAGCTGCCGCCGGACGCCTGCATGCGCCGCGTCGATCCGCTCGGCGAAGCCGCCCTCGATGATCTCGCGCGACGCCTCGCGGAGGGTCAGCCCGACGAACGCCGTCGCGATGATCGCGACGAGCCCGAAGGCGAGCAGGAGGCGAGCGGCGAGGGACATGGCGGGACGGCCACGCCCGCCCGGCCGCCGGTACGGCCGGGCGGCCGCCGCGGTCCGCGGCGGTGTTCAGGGTCGGTGCGGTCGAACCTAGAGGAATCGGCGCCCGCGCCGAGCCCCCGCGGCGGGCTCCTTCTCCGCCGCAACCTCCGTGCATACGCCATCGGGTCGAGATCGTCCAAGTTCATCGCGTTTCCCCCAACCGCGCGGGCCCGCCCCCTGCGCCTCTGCCCAGGAGATATCGGTTCGCGGCTCGCCTGCCCGCGGCTCCCTTGCCGCGCTCGCCGCGCTTCTGCCGCGCGCTCTCCTTGCACCGGGGGGCACTCGCCTCTTACGCTCGGTCGTCCTTCGGGGTCGCCCTTGGCGCGCCGGCCAACGCGCGCGCCGCAGCTCGACCGCGCTGGAACGCACGAAATGAACTCCAAGCAGCTCTCCATCCCCATCGCCGTCATCCTCGCGCTCATCGGCTTCGGGCTGAGTTTCGCGTCGAAGTGGCTGGCGGAGTTCTCGGGCCAGCTGTTCATGGTCTTCGGCTTCTCCGCGGCGGTGGCGGTGGTGTACGCGAGCCTCGCGGGCAAGGGCGGCGTCCCCCTGGGAGGCCTGCGCGACGCGCTCCGCGGCGCCGCCCGGGGCAAGCGGCCCAAGCTCCCCGAGGGCGCCCCCGCCGACGTCGCCGAGACCTACGAGCAGATCGCCGAGATCGCCGGCCGCCAGCTCGAGCTCGCGGAGGAGCGCCACGCGCTCGCCGAGGAGCGCGACAAGCTCGCGAGGGAGCGCGACGGCCTGAGCCGGGAGCGCGACGGCATCGCGAAGGAGCGCGACACCCTCGAGCGGGAGCGGGACAACCTGAGCCGGGAGCGCGACGGCATCGCGAAGGAGCGCGACACCCTCGAGCGGGAGTGCTCGACGCTCACCCGCAAGGTGAACGAGCTCGCGCAGCGCGGCCCCGACATCGACGTCGACGCGCTCGTGGACGCCGTGCTCCGCGCCACCGCCGGCGAGCGGGTGCGCGTCCCGCCGGGCTCGTCGCCCGAGCTCTCGCGCCTCTACTCCGAGCTCAGCGGCATCGCGGAGCGGATCACCCAGGCGGAGCTGCGCGACAAGCAGCGCCGCTCGGAGCTGGCGCAGGCCACCGTGCTCCTCGACGAGCTGCTGCCCAAGCTCAGCGACGGCGTGAGCAGCGTCATGCACGCGAGCGAGCAGGCGACCGTGTACATCCGCGAGATGACGACCGCCCTCGCCAACATCGCGCAGTCGGTCGAGTCGCTCGCGTCGAGCGCGGAGGAGTCGAGCTCGAGCATCCTCGAGATGACGGCCACGAACGAGGAGGTCGCCGAGAACGTCGGCGAGCTCGGGTCGAGCGTGCGCGAGACGGTCTCCTCGATCGAGGAGATGGCCTACTCCATCCGCGAGGTCGCGAAGAACGTCGACGCCCTGGCGCTGACGGCCGAGGAGACGAGCTCCTCGATGAACCAGATGGACGTCTCGATCGACCAGGTCCAGTCGAACGCGAACGAGACGGCCCGGCTCTCGGAGGAGGTGGCGACCGACGCCGAGAAGGGCGCCGAGGCGATCCTGAAGACGATCGGCGAGATCTACCGCATCAAGGAGTCGAGCCAGGAGGCCGTGGCGGTCATCTCGAACCTCGGCTTCCGCATCGAGGCGATCGGGCAGATCCTCGCCGTCATCGACGACGTCGCCGAGCAGACGAACCTCCTCGCGCTGAACGCCGCGATCATCGCCGCCCAGGCCGGCGAGCACGGCAAGGGCTTCGCCGTCGTCGCCGACGAGATCAAGGACCTCGCCGAGCGCGCCGGCGGCAGCACGAAGGAGATCGCCGAGCTCATCAAGACCATCCAGTCCGAGTCGAAGAACGCGATCGCCGCCGTCGAGCGCGGCGCTCACAACGTCGACCGCGGCGTCGAGGTCTCGAACGAGGCCGAGCGGGCCCTCAAGAAGATCCTCGAGAGCTCGCAGAAGTCGACCAACATGGTGCGCGCGATCGCCCGCGCCACGGTCGAGCAGGCCAAGGGGTCGAAGCAGGTCACGGACGCGATCGGGCGCATCGCCGAGACGGTGCAGCAGATCGCCGCCGCCACGGCGGAGCAGGCGCGCGGCTCGGAGCTCATCATGAAGAGCGCCGAGAAGATGCGGACCATCACGCAGCACGTGGAGCGGTCGAGCCAGGAGCAGGCGCGCGGCGGTCGCCAGATCACGAGCGCGATCGAGCAGATCTCGCACATGGTCAACAGCCTCAACACCTCGCACCGCAGCCAGACGCGCGGCGGCGAGCAGCTCGTCGAGGCCGGCAAGCGCATCGAGGAGGCGGCGCGGCAGCAGGACCAGGCGGTGCGCCAGCTCCTCAGCGCCTCCGAGCGGATGCGTCGTACGGCGGCGATTTGAGGCCGAGCCGCCCCCTCGCGCGCAGGCAGCATCGATGGCGTTGACGATCGTGGTGCTCGCGCCCGGCGGGGCGGGGAAGGCGGACGGCGGCGAGCTCTCCCTGACGCTGGACGCGCCCCGCGTCATCATCGGCCGCGCGGAGGGCTGCGAGGTGCGCCTCCCCGACACGAGCGTGAGCCCACGGCACGCGTCGATCCGGCAGCGGGGCGCCACGTACCTGCTCCTCGACGAGGGCAGCGAGAACGGCACGTTCCTCGGCAAGACACGCATCGCCCTGCGCACGGCGATGCCCCTGAAGACCGGCGACCGCATCCGCATCGGGCGCGTGTGGCTCGTGCTCCGGATCGAGCCGGCGGTCGCGAAGGCCACCCCGGCGGCCGCCGCCAAGGAGCTCGCCCTCGAGCTCGTCGCGCGCGGCCTCGCCGCGCAAGGGGAGGATCCGGCGCCGCGCGTGGTCGTGGTCGAGGGCCCCGACAGCGGCCGCGCGTTGCGGATCGAGGAGGCGGCGCGGCCCTACATCCTCGGGCGCGCCAAGGACACCGATCTCGTCCTCGACGACCCGGACGTCTCTCGCCGTCATCTGGCCATTACCCGCAGGGGCGATCAATTCTCGGTTCAAGATCTCGGATCGCGCTCGGGCGCTTCGCTCGACGGCGTTCCAGTGCCTCAGTTCGATATGATCTGGCGTCCTGGACAGGTGCTCGCGATCTCGGGTGATCGGCTCATCTTCGAGCACCCGGCCGCCGAGGCGCTCGCGGAGATCGAGCGCAGCCCGTGTGAGCCGCTCCGTCCAGACGCGGTGTTCGAGCCGCCTTCGCTCGAGGAGCCGAAGGCAGCGCATTCCACGCCGACGCCTCCGCCTGCCTCGGTGAGCACGAGTTCGCCGCTCGCGCAGCCCGCTGAAGCGGCTCCGGCGTCTCGCGCGGCGCAGGGAAGTGGATGGGGCTTCACAGAGGCGCTCATTGCGCTGCTCGCGCTTGGTGTGCTGGCGCTCAGCATTGCTGGCCTGTTGTGGCTGCTCGGGCGCTCTTAGCGTCTTGACGTCGCGCGCGCGCAGGGTTCGAAGAGCGCAGTCCCGGAGGGGTGCGCATGCGTGCGATCCGAATGAGAGCTGACGGCGAGGGCGAGGCCACCGAGGCGGAGCTTCAGGCGGAAGGGATCCAGTGCGGCGCGTTCGACCCGGGCGCAGCTGCGCTCGCCTTGCAGCGCGTGGTCGCGGACCGCGGATGGACGGAGCACGAGGATGTCCGCCGCGACGGGAGCAAGCCGCGCGACGAGGCGGAGAGCGCGAGAGAGGCGGATGAGCACTGTCACCTGGGCGACGAGGTGCGGCTCTTCGTGGAGGGACAGGGCTGTTACGACATCCGTTGCACGAACGACGATTGGCTGCGGATCTGGGTCGGCGCGGGCGATCTCATCGCCGTGCCGGCGCGGCGCTACCATCGCTTCATGGCGAGCAAGGCGGGCGCGATCCGCTACCTGCAGCCGTACGGCGGCCGTCACCTGCTCATGCAGCTCTACCGCGTGTCCGATGATCGGACGCGCGCGATGTGATCGCGAGGTACCCCATGGCGCATCCCTACCGTCTCGTCACCTCCAGGGCCCGGATCCCCGTCCCTGGCGGCAAGCTCATCGAGGAGATCTTCGGCCGCGTGAACACCGGCACGGAGGGGTTCAGCCTGGCGCACATGGTGGCCCCGCCGGGCTGGAGCGAGCCGGCGCAGACGCCTTCGTTCGGCGAGCTGACGCTCGTGATCCGCGGCCGTGTGCGCGCCGAGATCGCGGGCGAGGCGGTCGACGTCTCGGCCGGCCAGGCCCTCTGGACGGAGCCCGATCAGCGCGTCCGCTACAGCAACCCGTTCGACGAGGAGAGCGAGTACTTCGCGCTCTGCATACCGGCCTTCGCGCCGGACCTGGCGCGGCGCGACGCCGAGTGAGCTCCGCAGTGCGCGCGCTGCGCGGCGCCGGCGCTTGATCTGCGCGGCGCCGCCGCAGGATGCGCGCATCGCGGTGCGCGGCGCCAGCGCGCGCGCTGCGCAGATCCTGGATCCCTGGTGGGCGCCGAGCGCGTACTATGCCCCATGCTCTTCGATCCCGCGGAGTTCCGGAAGGTGCTGGGCCAGTTTGCGACCGGGGTCACGCTCGTGACCACGGTGCAGGACGGCACGCCGCAGGCGATGACGGTGAACTCGTTCAGCGCGGTCTCGCTCGACCCGCCGCTCGTGCTGTTCTGCGCGGACAGGCGGTCGCGCACGAGCGCGGCCATCGCGGCGTCCGGGGTCTTCGCGGTGAACATCCTGCGGGAGCAGCAGCGGGAGTTCTCGGACCTGTTCGCCGGCAAGGGCACGGACATCGATCGGCAGGCGGTGCTCACCGAGGCTCATGTGGCCGAGTCGGGCAGCCCGATCCTCAAGGACGTGCTGGCCTTCCTCGACTGCAAGGTGGAGCACACGTACGACGGGGGTGATCACATCATCTACGTCGGTCGCGTGCTCGCGTCGGGCCGGGGGGAGGCGGGCGCGCCGCTCCTGTATTACCGGGGCACGTACCAGGCCCTCGACGACGTCTGGCGGTGGCGCGATCGCTACGCGGCGCGAGAGCAGGCGACCCCGTTCCACGAGCTCGTCGACTTCTTCGATCGCATGCAGGCGGAGGGCCCTTATGCGACGCTCATCGACGAGCTCGTCACGCTGGTCGATCCGGGCGTCGAGGAGCGGTGCCTCGACCTCGGCTGTGGCACGGGCCGCCTGACCCGCGAGATGGGTCGCCGCTGCCACGAGTCGATCGGGATCGACGCGACGGCGGCGATGGTGGAGCGCGCCGCGCAGCGGGCGAAGGCGCTCGGCCTGGACAACGTGACGTTCCGGGAGGCGCTGGCGACGCGGCTGCCGTTCCCCGACGCCTCGTTCGACGTGGTGACCGCGTCGAACCTGCTCCTGCACCTGCCCGAGCCGGGCCCGGTGCTGGCCGAGGCGGCGCGCGTCCTCCGCCCGGGCGGCCGCCTGGCGCTGCTCGAGCCCGCGGCCACGATGAGCCGCGCCGCGATGGCCGGCTACCTGCGCGGCCACCGGTACAACCCGTCGACGGTCCACGCGATGCTGGCGTGGGCCGACGCGGCGGAGGTCACCTACCGTCACACCGAGGACAAGCTCGGCGGCGAGCTGGGCGGCGCAGGGCTCCAGGTCGACCGCCGCGAGCGCCGGATGAACGGCCTCGCGCTGCTCTGGATCGCCCGCAAGGCCTGAGCGCGCCGCTCGACGCGCCCGTCACCAGGCACCAGGCACTGGGCCTCGTCCGGCGCGCGGAGCCCCGCGCTAGAGGCTCATGCCGACCGCCGGAGGCCTGCCTCGTCGACCAGCCGGGGCACCCAGTCCTCCGCGCCGATGGACCGCATGTGGATGCCCGAGAGCCCGGGGATGTCGCGGAGCCCGCGGATGAGCTCCAGCGTGATCCGGTAGCTCTCCCCCTCCGCGTCGCCGCTCAGGCGGACGCGCTCGATCAGGTGCTCGGGGACCACGAGGCCCGGCACCTTCTGCAGGAAGCTCAGCCGATCCACGCCCGCGAACGGGAAGATCGCCGCGATGAAGTGCGCCCGCTCGTGCAGCCCGCGCTCCACCACCGCGGCCATCCAGCGGCGCATCGACGCGAGCTCGAACACCGCCTGCACCTGGATGAAGCTCGCGCCCGCGTCGATCTTCGCGGCGAGCCGGTCCATCGCCCCGGCGATCGCCTGCTCCGCGCACGGGAAATCGATGGTCCCGACGTGGAAGTAGGGCGCCGGCGAGACGACGTCTCCGTTGAAGAGCTTCCCCTCGCGCGTCAGCCGGCGGGTCAGCTCGATCGCCGCGTAGCTGTCGACGTCGCTCACCTCCTTCGCGTCGGGATCGGAGCCGATGGCGCACGGGTAGCCGCCGAGGACGATGATGTTCGAGAGCCCGAGCGCCGCCATCCCGAGGAGGTCGCCCTGGAGGGCGATCTTGTTCTTGTGGCGGAGCGAGAACTGGAGCACCGGCTCGAGCCCCTCCTGCTTCACGAAATGGCCGACTGCCATGTTGGCGCAGCGCGCCTGCGAGAGCAGGTGATCGTTGATCTGCACCACATCCACACAGCCCGCCATGTTTCGGGCGTGCTTCAGCAACTTCTCCAGATCGTAGTGACGCGGGGGCGTCAGCTCGGCGGAAACGAGGAACTGGCGCTCGCTGAGGAGGCGCTCCATCTTCGACTTCGTCACCATCTCCTGCTCCTTCCGTCACTCGACGAACGTGAGGACTCCGTCACTCGACGAACCTGAGGACCCGGACCTTGGCCCCGCTCCGGCCGTGGAACCGCGCGGCCGCGCTCGCGATGCGCGCCGCCTCGGCCCGCGCCAGGCTGCAGGGGAACCCATACTTCTTCAAGACCCGCTCGCTCGCGATATCGAGCGCCGTCCGGCAACGCGACACGAAGTCGTCGAGATCGTAGCTCTCCCCGACGTCGAGGTGCTCCTTCACGACGAGCGACGGAGAGTAACAGACCTGCTGCTCGCCGCTCGGCCACTCGATAACGAAGCGCATCTCCGGCATACGTCGCTCGCTCTAGGTTTGGCGGGATCCAAGGAACTCGCGGTACACGCCGGCCGCGATGCGGGCCGAACGATCCCACGTGTACCGGGCCGCGGTCTCGAGCCCCGCGGCGCGGAGGCGCCGCCTCACGCCCTCGTCCAGGATAGCCTCCATTGCGCCGGCGAGATCGTCTGTTCTCGAGGGATCGACGAGCAGCGCGCTCTCGCCGTCGGCGAGGAACTCGGTGAAGGGAGGTTGCGCAGAGCTCACCACCGGCGCCCCCGAGGCCATCGCCTCCAGCAGGACGAGCCCGAACCCCTCGCGGACGGACGGAAAGACGAACGCGTCGGCCAGCCGGTAGAGCGGCGGGATCAGCGCGTCGGGGAGCACGCCCGCGAGGACGAGCGGCGGCGGCGACGCGCCCGAAGGCGAGGGCCATACGCCGCCTTCGCGCGCGATCGCCTCGAACTCGCGCTGGTAAGGTTCGTAGTCGAACAGCGTCTCTCCGCCGGCGATGATGAGCTGGGCTCCGGGCAGCCGCTTCCGCACCGACAGGAACGCCTTGAGCAGGCCGATCGAGTTCTTGCGCGGCTCGACGCCGCCCACGGTCACGAAGAGCGGCGATCCGGTGGCGTCGAGGCGCGCGCGCAGCGCCGCGTCCCGCTCGTCGGGCGTGGCCGTGTAGCGGCGCAGGCTCACGCCGTTCGGGACGATCGCCGCGTCGACGCCGTGCTCGGCCCGGAGCGCCTCCCTCCACGCCTCGCTGACCACGAGGCACGCGTCGGCCTCGCGCACGGAGCGGTCCTGGCAGGCGCGCAGGTACGGGCTGTCGTAGTCGTCGAGGTGGTGCACCGTCCGGAGGAAGTGGGGGACGCGCCCCTCGGCGCGCAGCGCCGCGAGCGCGTTCGCGCTGATGCAATCCTGGGAGTGCCAGACGTCGTGCCGCGCCCCGAGGCGGCGCAGCCCGTCCTCGAACTCCGCGATGCGCTGCTTCACGACCGCGTCGATCCCCGCCGGCGGGGGCGCGGCGGGCACGAGGACCGAGGGGCAGCGCGGCGCGCGGTAGAAGCCGCCCTGGTCCTTGTTCAGCGCGTAGATGCAGACCGAGACGCCGAGGTCGTGGAGCGCCTCCGCGAGCTCGACCGTGTGCACGACGCCGCCGCGCGGCTTGGTCGAGTAGGTGAGGAGCGCGACCGAGAGCGGCGCGCCCGAGGCAGCGCGGGCGCTCATCGCGCGCCCTCGCGCGCGAGCCCGGTGAGCGGCTCCGCGGAGAGGTCCCAGAGCGTCTGCCGCTCGCCGGCGGCCTGGAGGGTGAGCCGCCGCGAGCCGTCGACGGCGCCGACCGCCGCGCTCGCGATGCCCCGACGCGCGAACGCCGAGAGCACCTCGCCGGCGACCCCGGGGCGCACGCTGAGCAGGAAGCCGTAGCTCGGGAACGCGAGCAGCCAGCGCGCGAGCGGGACGTCGCGCGGCCTCGGGACGGCCTCCAGATCGAGCACCGCGCCGGCGCAGGACGTCTCCAGGAGCATGAGCAGCGTCCCCGCGACGCCGCCCATGCTGATGTCCTTGCCCGCGTCGCACAGACCCGCCTCGGCGAGGGCGGGCAGGACCTCGAGGTCGCCGCGGAGCCGCGCCGGATCCGCGCCCGTCGAGGCGTTCCAGAACGGGTGCTCCGCGTGCATCTCGCCGCGCAGATCGATCGCCGCGACGAGCACGTCGCCGGGGCGCGCCGCGAAGCTCGTGATGAGCCGGCGCGCCCGGCCCGCGATGGCCACGGCGAGGGCGTTGTACGGGCTGCGCGCGCTCGTATGCCCTCCAACGATCGGCACGCCGTAGGCGCGCGACGCGGCGACCATTCCCTCCCAGACCGGCTCCAGCGCGCTGGCCGAGGTCCCCCAGACGACGTCGACCACGGCGATGGGGCGGCCGCCCATCGCGTAGACGTCGCTGACGTTGACCATCACGGCGCTGTAGCCGGCGAACCGCGGGTCCCCTTCGAGGAACGCGGGCCAGATCCCCTCGGCGGCGAGGAGCAGGTAGCCGTCTCCGTCGGGGATGGCCGCGCAGTCGTCGCCGAGCGCCGCGGGTCGCTCGACGGAGCCGGCCGCGCCCGCCGCGTCGCCCGCGCTGGCCGCGAGCGCCGCGCCGGCCGCGCCCGGCGCGCCGGACAGGTACCGCGCCGGGATCTGCACGTCCCGCTTCGCGAGGACGCCGATCGCGCCGCGCAGCTCGGCCGCGATGCCGCCGAGCATCAGCGGAACCTCTGCCCGGGCGGCGGGCGGGGCTCGTCGCTCGGCGGGTAGCTGTCGAGGTCGGCCTCCATCAGGTGGTGCGGCCGCTCGCGGTGCGATCGCTCCTCGAGGGAGCGCCAGTGGATGCCCTCGAAGAACGGGACGTTGGCCGCCTGGACGAGCGCAAGGAACCGGTGGCACCCCCAGCCGTGGGCGGTGGTGACCGCCTTGTGGACGAGGCCGCGGCCGACCACGCCCTGCTTGCGGTGGGCGCGCTCGACGCCGAGCCGGCCGCCGTACCAGAGGCCGGGCTCCGCCTCGTAGATGCGCACGGTGCCGACGAGCCGCGGGCCCCCGGGCGCCCCGTGCTCCAGGGCGGCGATGGGGAACGCGGAGGCGTCCCAGTCGTCCTCGTCGGTGGTCTTAAATAGCCCTTGCTCGTCGCAGAAGATGGCCCGGCGCAAGCGGAGGTACTCGAGGTACGTGTCCCTGCTCTGCACAAGCTCGAAGCTGTAACGTGGCGTCATCGGAGCTCTCCGAGGTTGATGTCCATGCCGCGCCGGATCCCGACCGCGCCGCGGGCCGGCCTTCTGCCTCGAAGCCCGAGAGCCCCGAGCAGGCGCCGCAGCGGGCGCAGCCCGCCTTCACGTCGGTCGAGCGCAGCCCCGCCCGCGCGAGCAGCGGGCCGATGTGCTCGTAGAGCGCCCGCATGAAGTCCCCCGAGGGCGGCGCGCGATCGGCCCCGGGCGTCCCGGGGATGGGCACGAGCGGGACGAGGAACGGATAGACCCCCAGCGCGATGAGCCGCTCGCTCGCGTCGAGCAGCGACGCCAGGGAGTCGCCGAGCCCCGCGATGAGGTACGTCGACACCTGGCCGCGCCCGAACACGCGCACGGCCGCCTCGAACGCCTCGAAGTAGCGGGCCACGCTCACCTCGGCCTTGCCCGGCATCGCGGCCGCGCGCACCTCGTCCTCGACCGCCTCGAGGTGCATGCCCAGGCTGTCGACGCCGGCGGCGCGCATCCGCTCGAACCAGGCGAAATCGTCGGGCGGCTCGCACTGCGCCTGCACCGGCAGATCGACGCGCGCCTTGATGCCGCGCGCGCAGTCGGCGAGGTGCGCCGCGCCGCGATCCGCCGACCGCGGCGTGCCCGTCGTCAGCGTCACGTGCCGCACCCCGTCGAGCCGCGCCGCCGCCTCGGCGACCTCGCCGAGCTGCTCCGGCGTCTTCTTCGCGGTGGTGCGCCCCGCCGCGAGCGACTGCCCGATCGCGCAGAACGTGCAGGCCTTCTCGCGCTCCGTGTACCGGATGCACGTCTGGAGCACCGTCGAGGCGAGGACGTCCGCCCCGTGCAGCAGCGCGATCTTGGGGTAGGGGATGCCGTCCTTCGTCGAGAGGGCGTAGAAGCGCGGCGTCTTCACGAGGGCGATGGGCGCGAGCTCCTGGCCATCCCGCTCCACGGTCCCCGCGCCGTCGCGCCCGAGCCGCGCGACGAACGGCGACGCCGCCGCCTGGTCGGTGTGGATCGGGATCATCACCGTGGCCCCGCGCAGCGTCGCCGCGACGTGCTGGGTCGGCCCCGCGCCGCCGCGCCGCGAGGTCCACGCCGCGCGGCGACCCTCGCCCTGGCCGGAGGCCTCGCCGGAGGCGGGCTCCGGCGGGGGCGCGGCGCCCGCTTCGGGGGCGCCCTCGGGGGCTTCAGCCAGCCTCAGGCCGAACGACTGGAGCTCGGTGATCAGCGTCTGGGTATCCATGGTCCACCGCCGCAGGGGCAAGGGAGGAGGCCTTGGGGCTGCCCGCGCCGAGCGTTATCGAGCGCTCCGCCGTATCCATCCAAAGCCGCAGCAAGTCGGGCCGGGCGTAGTGCCCCGCCGCATCCATCATCCGCTTTCGCTTCGTGATCAGGGCGAAATCGAGCTCCGCGACGGCCATCCCCTCGCCGTCGGTCACGGGCGGGCACGCATGCACGCCCTCGGGCGTCACGATCGCCGTCATGCACCCGCCGCGCAGCACGCCCTGGATCTGCTCGTTCGGAGCGACCTCCCGGACCTGCTCCGGCGTCAGGAAGGCCGTGGCGTTCACCACGAAGCAGCCCGACTCCAGCGCGTGGTGCCGGATCGTCACCTCCATCTGCTCGGCGAAGATGGGCCCGACAAGGGAGCCGGGGAACTGGCTGCAATGGATCTGCTCGTGCTGCGCGATGAGCGCGAACCGCGCGAGCGGGTTGTAGTGCTCCCAGCAGGCGAGCGCCCCGAGCCTCCCGGCCGCGGTGTCCACGGTCCTGAGCCCCGAGCCGTCGCCCTGCCCCCAGATCATGCGCTCATGATAGGTCGGCGTGATCTTGCGCCGGTGGAGCACCAGGGAGCCGTCGCTGTCGAAGACGAGCTGCGCGTTGTAGAGCGTCCCGTGATCGCGCTCGTTCACGCCGAGCACCACGACCACCCCGTGCGCGCGCGCGGCGGCCGCCACGGCCCGCGTCACCGGGCCGGGGACGGTGACCGCCTCGTCGTAAAGGCGCATGTGCTCCTTCCCCATGGCGGGCGGCGGGAGCACGAAGGAGAAGTACGGGTAATACGGGACGAACGCCTCGGGGAAGACGCACAGCTCCGCGCCTTCCTTCGCGGCCCTGGCGATCGCGGCGACGACTCGCTCGGTCGTCCCGTCCCGGCTGCCGAGGACGGGACTGGCCTGCACCGCGGCCGCCCGGACTTTGCGGTTGAACTCCATGGACCGCGCTCGGATCAGAGCGTCCAGGAGTGGACCATGAACGCGTTGTCCCGGCGGTGGATCAGCTGGATGTCGAGCACGTCGAGCGGGCTGATGGGCTTGATGCCCGGGATCAGCGCGTGCTCGCCGTGGCCGTAGAGCGCCTGCAGCGCGAACCGGCAGGCGTACACCTTGCCGCCCTCCTCCATGAACCGGCCGATCTGCTGGTTCACCGCGAGGTGCCCGGAGAACGCCTCGCTGCCGAGCTTGGGGAAGCCGCGCTGGAGCCCCAGGGTGACGCCCGGCCCATAGAGCAGGATGGATGTCTCAAACCCCTTACGTTGCAGGCGGATCGCCGTCAGCACGTTGACGAGGCCGATCGACCCTTCGAAGGCCACCGTGTGAAAGGTAACCAGCGCCTTCTCTCCCGGCTTCGCCTTGACGTCTTCGAAGACCTTCTCCTCGTAATCGACCAGGAAGTCACCAGCGTTGTAAGCGGGATACGTCGGCTTGGGCATTGGTTACCTCTCTCCTAGAATGAGTTAGTTGAGAACATAGTGGTTCTCTGAACGCAAGGGAAATGCTGGAGCACTCTCTCTTTTGAGCGGGTGTCAATCGCAGAGGGGCACGGAGGGGGTGCGACTTTGGATCTGGCGTCGGCGACGCGCGCCTCGCAGCGCCGCGGTCGGCCGTTTGCCTCGGCCGTTTCGGCCGTTTCGACGATTTCGACTGGTTCGACCGGTTCTGTTTCGCCGGTTCGTCTCAACGATTTCGACGAGGTTTCGCGCGCTTGTCCGCGAGAGCGAGCGTGGCTGGGGAGGTGCTGTGCGCTCGTGCGTTCGAGCGGCAAAGCCTGAAGGGAATCGAGCCCTCGGGCGGGCTGCTACCGCTGCTTCTTTCGCACCTTGGCGCTCTTGCCGCCCTTGGTGCGCTTGCTGGTCTTAATGCCCTTCAGGGGCTTGGTGCTCTTGCTGATCTTGACACGACGGGTGGGCCGTGCGTCCGCCGCGTCGCGCCGCTGCCGGCGCGGCTTCGGCTCGTCCGCCGCCGGCTCGCCGGCGAGGCGCCGGCCATAGACGGCGCGCCGGAGGATGGCCACGTCCTCGATCTGCACGAGCATCGCGTCGCCGATCGCGATCCGGTCCCCCGAGCGGCGGCCGATGACGCGCAGCCCCTCGTCGTCGATCTCGTACTGATCCGGGCCGAGCGACTCCATGCGGACGAGCACGTCGACGAAGGGATCCTCGATGTTGACGTAAACGCCCCCTCCCACGATGCCCGTGACGGTGCCCTCGAAGGTGTCGCCGAGCCGGGAGCGCATGAGGAGCGCGCGGTGCAGGTCGACCACCTCGCGCTCCACCTCCATCGCCTTTCGCTCGCGCTCCGACGCCGTGATGGCCGCCTCGCGCAGCCGCTCGGTGGCCGCCTCGCTCCTGTCGACGCGCTCGCCGCGCAGCACCGCGCGGATGGCCCGGTGCGCCGTGATGTCCGGGTACCGCCGGATGGGCGAGGTGAAGTGCAGGTACGCGCTCGAGGCGAGCCCGAAGTGGCCCACGTTCGCGATGTCGTACACCGCCTGCTTCATCGCGCGGAGCAGCAGCATGTGCAGCACCTGCTTCTGCGGGTGCGCGTCGAGCTTCTTCAGGAACACCGACAGCCGCTTGGGGTCGGCCGCGTCCTCCGGGTCGAACGCGAGCCCGAGCTCGCCGCACATCGTCGCGAAGCGCTCGAGCTTCGCCTGGTCCGGGGGCGCGTGGTACCGGAAGACCGTGGGGATGCCCTGGTCGACGACGAACTGCGCGCACGTCTCGTTCGCGAGGAGCATCATCTCCTCGATGAGCTGGTAGGCCTTCGCCACGCCGGGGTCGTGGCTGCGCTTCTGCACGTCGACGGGCGCGCCCGTCTTCGGGTCGAGCACCACCTTCGCCTCGGGCAGGTCGAGGTCGAGCGCGCCCCGCCGCATCCGCCTGCCGCGGAGCAGCCGGGCGAGGTCCCACATCACCTGAAGGTCGTTCCTGAGCGCCTCGGCCTCGGGGCTGCGCGGCGGCTCGGGGGTGAAGCCGAGCGCGCGCGCCACGCCGGGGTAGGTGAGCTTCGCGATCGAGCGGATGTACCCCTCGATGACGCGGGCCCGCCGCACCGTCGCCGTCGCGTCGAGCTCGACCTCGACGCACAGGCACAGGCGGATCACGCCCGGCAGCAGCGAGCACAGGTTCGACGACAGCGCCCGCGGCAGCATCGGGATCGCGCGATCGGGCAGGTAGACCGAGTTGCCCCGCGCGAGCGCCGCCTGGTCGAGCGCGGTGCCCGGCCGCACGTAGTGCGAGACGTCGGCGATCGCGATCCAGGCGCGGTACGAGCCGTCGTCCTCGCGGATCACCCACACCGCGTCGTCGTGGTCGCGCGCGTCCTCCGGGTCGATCGTCGGCATGGGCAGGTGGGTGAGGTCCGTGCGCCCCTCGAGCGCCTCGGCCGGCACCTCGCCCCCGAACGCCTCGGCCTCGGCGATCGCCTCGGGCGCGTGCTCCTCCTCGATCCCCTCGCGCACCAGGATCTTGGCGACCTCCACGTTCGGGTCGCCGGGCGTCCCCAGCACGGCCTCGAGCACGCCCTCCGGGTTCTCCTCGGCCAGGTCCGGGAAGCGGGCGATCGACACGACCGCCGCGGCGCCGTCCTCCGCGTCGGGCGGAACGAGCGGCCCGCCCGGCTCGCGCGGCACGATCACGATGGGCCCGCGGACGCGCCCGTCGTCCGGCTCGAGCCACGCGCTCCTGCCACGCCGCCGCAGCACGCCCGCCACGCGCGCGTGGCGCCGCTTGACGACCCGGACGATCTCCCCCTCCACGCCGCGCCGCGAGCGGGTCGAGACGCGCACGACGACGGTGTCGCCGTGGAGCGCGCCGCCCATCGCCTCGGGCGAGATGTAGACGTCCTCGGCCGCCCCTCCGAGCGCCACGAAGCCGAAGCCGCGCGGGTGCACCGTCAGCGTCCCCTCGCGCTCGGCGCCGCGCGCCTCGACCTGCTTCTGGCTCGTGCGGAAGCGCTGCCCGGGGAGCGCCACGATGCTGCCCTCCAGCGACAGCTCCTCGAGCAGCCGCTGCAGCTTCGCGTAGCGGCTCGGCTCGACCCCGAGGCGCTCGGCGATCTCGTTCGCGTGCAGGGCGCGCTTGAACGAGGACAGCAGGTCGACCACGGCCTCCCGGCGGCGCGCGCCGGAGCCGGTCGTCGGGGGATCTCCGCGAGATGAAGAACGCATGAAACTCGACTAGCACGAGTCTCCTCGCGCTGGCTGTCTCCGCCCGGGTCCGGTATGCCTCGAACCCACCCCTCCTCCACCTGCAACGCACCCGCAACGACCGATGCTGCTGAACTCGATCGCCCTGCTCCTCGCGCTGGTGCTCCTCGTCGCCCTCGCCGGCAGGGGCAACGTCTTCGCGGTGCGTCCGGCCGGCGACCGGCGTGAAGGACGTGAAGGACGCGACGGACGGCCTGGGCGCGCGGAGGCGCCTCAGGCGAGCCCCGAGGCGCCCGCGTCGCTGTCCTCGAGCGACGAGCGACAGGCTGGGCGCGCCCGGTTCTTCGTCACGCTCTTCCGGCTCGCGCTCTTCGTCGCCATCGCGGCGAGCGCGGCGCTCGTGGTCGAGTACCAGAACGCGGGCGATCCCGCGTTCTGCGGCATCACGTCGGGGTGCTTCGCCGTCAGGATCTCGCCGTACAGCCGCTTCCTCGGCGTCCCGCTGCCGAACCTCGGCCTCACCGCCTTCACGACGCTCCTCACCGCCTCGCTGCTCGCGCGGGCGCGCTGGCACCACGCCGCGATCGCGGCCGCCTCGGCCGTCGGCGGCCTCGCCGCCGCGGTGCTCCTCGGGCTCCAGAGCTTCGTGATCGGCGCGTTCTGCGCGTGGTGCATCGCGGTCGATCTCGCGGCCTTCGCCGCGGCGATCACGTCCGCCCTCGTCGCGCGGCAGGCGCGGCGCATGCCGGCCAGGGCGTTCGAGCGCGCTGCCCAGGGCGGGCCGCTGGGCGTGACGGTGTGGGGCGCGGCCGCCGCGGCCGCGATCGGCTTGCCGTTCCTCTGGGGCAGCCACCCGGTCATTCCGCCGCTCCCGCCGGAGCTCGCGGCGCTGCAGGAGCCGGGCAAGATCACGATCGTGGCCTTCACCGACTTCGAGTGTCCCTTCTGTCGCAGGCTGCACCCCGAGCTGAGCAAGATCGAGGAACCCTACGGCGACAGGGTGCGCCACGTGCGCAAGATGGTGCCGCTCCCGATCCACCCCGGCGCGCTCCCCGCCGCGAAGGCCTACGTCTGCACGCCCGAGGACAAGCGCGAGCAGGCCGCGGCGCTGCTCTACAGCGCGGCGCCCAGCAAGCTCACGGACGAGCGCGTCGCGTCCGTCCTCTCGCCGCTCGGCCTCTCCGCCGCGGAGCTCGAGGCTTGCCTCGCCGCGCCCGAGACCCAGGCCGCCATCGACGCGGACGTCGCGCTGTATGGGCGGATGGAGGCGCGCGGGCTCCCGACGACCTACGTCGGCCGGCGGCTCGTTGTGGCGTACAACCCCGAGCGGATCCGCGATGCGCTGCGCCGTGAGGCCGCCGGGGACGACATGAGCTTGCCGCTCCCGTGGCTCTTCGTCGCCCTCTTCGGCGCGGCCGCTGTCGCCGTGCTCGTGGGCGGAAGGGATCGCTCGCGCGGCGCGGCGGGCGAGGGCGGCGCCGCGCCCTCCTCGTCCTCGCCAGAGCGATCGTGAGCGACGTCGCGCCCTGCGCTGCCTTTCGCGGCTGGTCGCCGGGTGACAGAATAGCTCATGAGTGATCATCCCGAGCTAGCCGGCAAGCTCCCCCTGGAGTTCTTCCGGCAACTACCCAAGACCGATCTGCACGTCCACCTCGACGGCTCGCTGCGCCTCGAGACGATCATCGAGCTCGCCCGCACCCACCACGTCGAGCTCCCCACGTACGAGCCGGCGGAGCTGCGCAGGGTGATGAACCTGGGCCAGAACTGCGGCTCGCTCGTCGAGTACCTCAAGGCGTTCGACATCACGCTGCGCGTCCTGCAGACCGAGGAGGCCCTCCACCGCGTCGCCTACGAGCTCGCGGAGGACGCCGCGCGCGAGAACGTGCGCTACATGGAGGTCCGCTACTCGCCGATGCTGCACACCCGCCTCGGCCTGCGGCTCACGAGCGTGGTCGAGGCGGTGCTCTCCGGGCTCAGGACGGCGCGCGACGCGCTGGGCATCGAGAGCAACGTCATCGTCTGCGGCATCCGCAACATCTCGCCGGAGTCGTCGCTGGAGATGGCGGAGCTCGCGGTGGCGTACAAGGGCCGCGGCGTCGTCGGGTTCGACCTGGCCGGCGCCGAGTACGACCACCCGGCGAAGCACCACAAGGCCGCGTTCCAGCTCGTGCGGCAGAACAACATCAACTGCACCATCCACGCCGGCGAGGCGTACGGCCCCGAGTCGATCGCGCAGGCGCTCCACGTCTGCGGCGCGCACCGGATCGGCCACGGCTGCCGCCTGCGCGAGGACGGCGACCTGCTCCACTACATCAACGATCACCGCATCCCGCTCGAGTGCTGCCCGTCGTCGAACGTGCAGACCGGCGCCGTGCGCGACCTCGCCTCGCACCCGCTCAAGCTCTACCAGAGCCTCGGCCTGCGCGTGACCGTCAACACCGACAACCGGCTCGTCACCGACACGACGGTGTCCCACGAGCTCTGGCACTGCCACACGAAGATGGGGTTCGGGCTGAAGGAGATCAAGGCGACCATCGTGGCCGGCTTCAAGAGCGCCTTCCTGCCGTTCCACATCAAGCAGGCCTATCTCCGCCGCGTCACCGAGGATCTCGAGCGCTTCTCAGCGGACGGCTTGATCCGCCCTGCCGTGACGCCCGTGGCTCCTGGCATGGCTGCCGGCCACGACGCGATCGAGAGCGCCTCGAGGGACGGGAAGGACGGCAGGCAGGGGCCCCTGGCCTCCGTCGAGAAGGCCGCCAACTGACGCGCTGCCCGCCGACGCGCCGCGGATCGAAGCGCCGATCGCGCGGCGCAGGGCGGCGGCCGCGCCCTCGCGGCTGGCTCAGCCGCCCTTCCACTCGGTCCGCTGCACCACGGGCAGCTGCAGCGCGCGCTCGCGGTCGAGATCGAGCGAGCCGAGGTGGATCGCGATGGGCGACTGCACCCACTTGAAGATCGATCTCGAGAACAGCGTCGCGAACTTCTCGGCCCAGGCCCGCAGCGCGGCGGGGTCCTTGTCGGGGAACAGGCTCGGGAGCGCTGCCGCGACCTCGTCGGCGGCGAGCTTCTCGGCGCCGTAGAGGTGGAGGCACGCGTCGAGGACCTCGAACGGCATGAGCTCGGCCTCGCCCGACTGGTTCTCGGCGAGCTCCGGCCCGGCGGTGGTGGCGAGCGTCTGCTGGATGCCCTGGAAGCGGAAGCGCTGCGAGAGGCGCTCGAGCAGCGCGATGACCACCGTCTTCGGCAGGTTGGCGATGACGCTGAACGCCCCTTCGAGGTCGCCGCCCACCGTGGTGTAGCCGAGCGCCTTCTCGCTCATGTTCCCCGTCTGCAGGAACAGCGCGCCGCTCGTGTTCGCCCAGTTCCACATGCGCCCGCCGCGGATGCGCGCCTGCACGTTCTGCTTCGTGAGCTCGGTGAGCTGCCCGCCCTCGCCGACCATCGCCTGGGCGGCCTCGAGCTCCCGGGGGAACGCGTCCTCGATCGGGATGACCGCGAACGACACCCCGAGATCGTCGGCGATCTGCGCGGCGGCGCGGTGCGTGGCGTCGCTGGAGTAGCGGGAGGGCATGAAGAACGCGTGCAGCGACGCCCCCATCCGCTCGCGCAGGGCCGCGCCCTCGATGCCCGGGTGGATGAGCTGCACAGCGCGCCAGGCGACGAGCAGCGTGAGGAGCGAGTCGCGGCCGCCCGAGAGCGCGAGGCCGATGCTCTTGAAGGCGCCGATCTTGCGGTAGTAGTCGGCGACGCCGAGCGCGAGCGCCTCGTAGAAATCGTCGAGCAGCTCGTCGCGCGCGGAGATCGCGGGCAGCGCCGCCGAGGGCAGGAACGGCGTCGTGCCGGCCGGCGGGGCGGGGTAGGCGAGGCGCGCGCGGTCCGCGGTCTCCCCGTCGATCCGGAGGACCTGCACCATGCGCGCGGAGGCGCGGCGGAACTCCTCGAGATCGCTGCGCCAGGTGCTCGCCTCGCGGCGGCAGCGCGTGGTCCGGTCGAGGTCGACGACGGCCGCGGAGAACCCCTCGCGGAACCGCGGCGCCTCCAGCATCGGCCGGCCGTTCTGGTTGATGAACCCGCCGCCGTCGAAGACGAGCCCGTCGTTGCCGCCGACCAGGTTCGCGTAGGCGATCGTGCACTGGTTGTCCGAGGCGCGGGTCGCGATCATCTCGCGCCGGGTGCCCGTCACCCCGGCGCGGAACGGCGACGCCGAGATGTTGCAGACGATCTCGGCGCCGGCGTAGCAGCGGCGCCGCATCGGGCCGTCGGGCGACCAGATGTCCTCGCACACCTCGACGGCGATCGTCCCGAAATCGAAGGCGTAGACGCGATCGCCGCAGAGCACGCCGTCGGCGTCGAGCTCCATGAGCGGCATGCCGCGCGAGAACGTCCGCGCCTCGTAGAAGATGTTGTAGGTCGGCAGCTTCTCCTTGGGGGAGAAGGCGAGCACCCGGCCGGCGTGGACGATGGCGCCGGCGTTGAAGAGGTCGCCTCCAACGCCGACGGTCACGCCGATGACGAACACGGTGCGGAGCTGCGCGGTCTCCTCGGCGAACCGGCGGAGCTCGCGCTGCTGGCTCGCGACGAACGCCGGCCACTGCACGAGGTCCTCGGCCGCGTAGCCGCCGATCACCTGCTCCGGGAAGACCGCCAGGGTGACGTCGTCGCGCGCCATCGCGCGGGCGAGCGAGAGGCACCGGTCGGTGTTCGAGCGGACGGCGCCGACGGTCGCGTTGACGTTGGCGATTCCGATCTTGACGAGTCGCATCGGGCGGCAGCCTACCGCGGCAGCACGGCGCTGAGCAGGCCGAAGAGCTTGTCGAGCTCCCCGGGCGTCACGCGCCGGTTCGACTTCACGCGGTCCCCCTCGGCGAAGAAGACGATCGGGTCGACGACGCGGACCGTCACGATGGCGATGCGGAACGAGGTCGCGCGCTCGATCTCCTCGTTGAGGAAGGCCGCGTCGCGGGCGGCGAGCTCGGGGCTCTCGCTCGCGCCGTCGAGCGCGACCGTGGCGCCGCCGTCCTTGGTCAGCGTCACGGTGGCCTCGAGCGATCTCAGGGTGGGCGGCACCCGGGGCGCCTCCCGCGGTCCCTTCAGCGTCCGCGCCGGGTCGATCGCCGCGGCGATCGCGGCCTCGTCGCCTGTCGGATCGGGGAAGCCGCCCGTGCCGAGGAAGCGCCGCGCCTCGCGCGCCCGCGCGACCGGCAAGACCACGAGGAAGTCGGGCTCCACGGTCGCCACGACGCGCGTGTGCCCCTTGATGGTCACGCGCACCGCCGGTACGCCGAGCCCGCTCTCCCGGGTCCCTGGCGGCTGGCTGCGCGAGAGGAGCGCGTCGAGGCCGGACGCCAGCCTGTCCGGCGGCACGCTGTGCTGGACGACGACCACCGCCTCGTGGGCCGCGTCCGCGCGCGGCGCGGTGACGAAGGCGCGCTCGACGTCCCGCTCCGGATCGAGCCCCGTGCCGGTGAGCACGGGGCCCCACAGATCGAGCGCCGCGAGCCGCGCCATGATGGGGTGTCCCCGGGTCCTGTCGCCGTAGACGAGCACCGAGACCTTCCCCCCGGCGATCGACTGCGCGATCGCGGCAGCGTTGCGCGGCTTCGGCGGCGGCGCCGTCTCCGCGCTGACCGGCGCTCCGGACGACGCGGAGCCGCACGAGGCGGCGAGGAGGGCGAGGCCGATGGCGGCGAGCCGCAGCAGCGAGCGGCGCAGCGGCGAGACGCGCATCGCGGCGGGGAGCCCTTGGCGAACGGACGGCATCACCCGGGCGACGTTACCGGCACCTACCCGATCCTGCCAGCGGGGCAAACCTCCACGGCGCTCGGGCGCGCGTCTGCGCCCGTCGACCGACCGCCCGTCGACCGACCGACCGCGCGATCGTCGCCCGCCGCTCGCCGCTCGCCGCTCGCCGACGCGACGACGCGCTGCGCGGCGACGATGCGAGAAGGTGCGCGGGCTCGCGGTCCTGCGCGCACCTCGCTGCGGCGAGGCCATCCCTCTTCCTCGGCTCGGGACCTGGAGTAGGATGCCGCTCCCGCGGTCCACGCAGAGCTCGTGCGCGCCGCAAGGCTCCGTGTCCCGCGACGAAGCGGACGCGGAGCCCGACCCATGTTGAAGAGGAGTGTCATCCCATGGCGGTCCGCCCATCCGACCTGCACGCGATCCCGCTGTTCGAGAGAATCACGGAGGATCACCTCGATGACCTGATGAAGGCGTTCCAGCGCCAGGAGGTCCCGTCCGGCCACGTGCTCTTCGAGGCCCGGAGCGCCCCGGCGCACCTGTTCCTCCTGGTCCGGGGCGAGGTCGCGCTGCTCGACGCGGGCGAGACGCGCTTCCGCCTGAGCCCCATCTCGCCCATCGGCGAGCTCGGCGCGCTGACCGGCTTCCGGCGGACGACGACGGCGGTGACGACGCAGCCTTCGGAGATCTGGCGCATCGGCGTCGCCGAGCTCCAGGACTTCTTCGAGGACCACGGGGACGTCGCGTACCCCTTCTACAACAACCTGCTCAACGTCGTGGCCGGCAAGATCCGGCGCGACGCGCGCCGCCTCGAGGAGACCCGCGCGAACCTGATCCGCACGCAGAAGGCGATGAAGCGGCTCCTCGATCTCGTGCTCGACAGCGAGGAGACGCCGCTGAGCAAGGTCATCTGCGCGACCCTCGAGGAGCTCATCGAGAAGAACCGGCGCTCCCACTACATGGTCGAGCCGGCTCACACGCTGAAGAGCTCGGTCCGTCTGGACAGCGGCGCCCTCGTCCCCGTCGTCGAGCTCTCGGACGGATGGCTGCGCCTCGCCGGTCTGCGCGACGTCGCGAAGGACGCGCACTGGAGCGGCGTGCTCGTCCTGCCCGCGCGCGAGATCCCGGTGAGCGGGACCATCGACGCGGTCGACGATCACGGCGCGCTGGTGAAGCTCGATCTCCTGATCGACGAGTACGCCTCTGCGCTCCAGGACTACCTGACGCGCCTCCAGATGCTGGATTTCGTGGTGTGACCTCTCGCCGCGCCGCGATCGCAGGCCGCGCCTCGATGCGTGGCGGCGGCGCGGCGGCGCTGCTCCTGGCTCCGCCGCGCCTCCTGCCCGCGCGACCGCTCTCGGGCTCGCAAGCTCGCAGCCTCTCAGGCGCTCAGGCTTTCAAACCGTTGCCAGGATCGTGCCCGGTGATCTACGGTTCCAGGAGCTCGCTGACATCGCAGCGCTGAGCCGAAGTGGCGGAATGGCAAACGCGGCGGATTCAAAATCCGCTGTCCGCAAGGGCTTGTGGGTTCGAGTCCCACCTTCGGTACCACCGCGAAATCATTGCGTAATGGCGGCGGTGTAGGGGAAGGGTCCGCAGGGATCGACGCATCGTCGCCGCCCTTTCGGGCGCCTTTTCCCTTGCCCGCCTCCTGGGAGAGCTCCGGGATCGCCTCGTTCAGGGGGCGGAGCTCGCCGAGGCCGAGCTCGGCGGCCGTCCGGGCTGCCCGGCGGTAGCGGTTGATCATCGCGCTTGACTTGTGGCCGGTGCGGTCCGCGACCCACGTCTCGGAGCGGCCGTTCGCGAGCGCGATCGTGATGAAGGTGGCGCGCGTGTCGTGGAGCCGGATGCGCTGCCGTGCCGCGCTGCTCTCGAAGAGCTCGGGGCGCTTCACGTCGGCCGCTTGCAGGTGCTCGCGGAAGCGATCGGCGTGGTGTGCCTCGCCGATGCGCTCGCCGTCCTCGTTCACGAACAGGGGCGCGCTGCCGTCGCGGGTGCTGTCGCCGCGCAGGTTGCGCCACGCGCGCAGCGCGCGGACGACGCCGGGCGAGAGCGCCCACGCGCGCGGATCGTCCGTCTTGTTTTCGTCCAGCACGAGGGCGCCGCGCTCGAGGTCCGCATCCGAGCAGTCGAGCGCGGTCGCTTCGCTGAAGCGCGGCCCTTCACGGTTGAGGAAGCCGTAGAGCAGGCGCCAGCACAGCGGGATGTTCGTGCAGGCGAGCAGGCGCGCATCCTCGTCCGGGTAGAGCCACCCCTTCGCCTTGCTAGGGCCGAGCTTCGGGAGGAAGCCCTTGGGCAGCGGGTTCGCGGCGATGAGGCGGGCAGGGAAGAGCGCGATCGCGAGCAGCCGGTGCATGAGCTGCGCGACGTGGCGCCGCGTCGCCGTGGAGAGCTTCGGCAACGACCGCATGACGTTCTGCGCGTCGTCCAGCGAGAACGAGGCGATCGGGATCGGACCGACGATCGGGTAGACGTGGCGCTCGAGCCGGTAGATGTCGTCGTCGACGCTGCGCTTCGCCTTCACGTGGTCGGGGTAAAGGCGCGCCAGCTCGCCCGCCGTCCAGAGCTCGCCGAACGCCTGGAACGTCATGTCGGGCGACAGCGCGACCAGCCCTGCGGCGCCGTTCGCCGCGCGTACCTGGGCATCCCCTCGGCAGAGCGCGTCGGCGGCTTCGAGCACCGCGTCGAGCGCCTTCCCGTCGCGCTGCGCCGCGCGCTCGACCAGCCCGCGCGCCACGTCCTCGGAGACGTGCGCGGCGGCGCGCAGCTTCAAGGCGAGGTCGGCCAAGATCCCGAGCCGCGCGATCGCCTGCTCCTCCGCCGTGCATGTCGGGAGAGCGATGCTCGGGCGAGACGTCGTGCTGATCTTGACCCGCGCGTACCAGCGCCCGCGGCTCTCGTAGACGTTCCCTGTAGCTTTCCTGGGCATCGTCGGGCTCCTCCTACCTAGACAGGCTCGTCGTTTGGACGCTTGCTCGCCGTCAGAGGTGCGGGTGAAGCCCCAGGTAGTTCCGTCAAAATGTCAAGCTCTTGTTCCGCGATGGGAAGTCCGCGTTCGAGCACGACGCGGAGCGCGTCCGCCAGCTTCACTGCTTCGCCGGGCCGGCGCTGAGCGAGCGCGACGCGGATGCGCTCGATCCGTTCCGCCGTCTCCGGAAGGATCCTTCCTGCGACCGTGATCATTGGACCGTGGGCCATGTCCGTTATCATCGCTTGCGTCCGTTAAATTCGCAAGCGAACGGTGGGAACGGATCTTGGACTGGTGCCGTCGTGGTCGTAGTCCAGCTTTCCCTGTGGTGGTATATCCCGCACCTTTCCACACGTGCTACGAGCCGCGGGACCCCGTAGTACGAACCGTCACCAACGAGCGAGCCGCCCATCTTCGAGCAGCACCCAGGGGGCCACAGGTGAGTACGCCTCGGCCCCAGCTACGGGAAGGCGCGGCGCGTCCGCGAGCTGATCAAGTCCCCTGTCTCGGAGCTGCGCGCCACGTTCGGTGAGGCGGTAGACCTTCGAGAGCAGCGGGTAGTCAGGCGGCTTCGGGCCAGGAGCGCGCTCCACGGCGGCGCCCGAATCGTGCTTGGCCCATTGGGCAAGACGATCTCCCAAGTACAGGTCGCCTGTGCAGGAGACGAGATCCCGCAAGTCTTCACCAAGCTGCGACCTATTGCAGATTACCCTTACTGGAGTCTGCCATTCCTCCACGGACAGGATGGCAAGAATAAGGTCGTCATATCGGCTGAGGCCCAGGGCACCTGTCGTGGCTCTCCGTGGGAAAAAGCAGGAGAGGAGCGCCCACAGCGAAGCGAGCTCTGGAAATCCTTCGACACCAGCGATGCAGCTTTCGACGAAAGGCAGCGGGTTCTCATCCGCGTAGCGTTCCCAGAGGCCGACGGCACGTTCGTAACGTTCCACCGGCCAGGGGCGCGCCTTGTCGAGGCGATCCAGAAGGATCTCGTCGGCGTGGTGGGCTATCGTTCCGGAGCAGTCGAACGGCGGGATCCTCGGTGGCTCGGGGAATCTTTTCATCGTGCCGTAGACGCGCTCGAACTCCATGATGAGGACGTCACTGCACTGGATCCCCAGGCTTCGCAGGTAGCTACAGATTCTCCAGAGGTTCACCTGGTCATCGAGACTCTTTGTTGCCCACAGGACGATGGGCGGATTCCATCGAAGCTCGGATGAATAGAGCTGATCCCATTTCTCGCCCGCATCGTCGCTGTCCGAACATTGTTCGCACCAGGAAAACCACGCCTCGCGCATCCGGACATGCTCTGCGGGAACCGGGCGACTCGGTCCAATCAGAAGGCTGTCGTGCGCGCGCACGACATTGGCCGCACCGAGCTGCGCCAGACGCTCTGCGCCTGCCGCGTCGAAGGTAACGTGAGTCGCGCTCAGGAGGATCGGGGCGGCCGTCATACTCACTGGAATCCGCACTGAAAACAAATCACATACGTATATGGCTTATCTTGCTGACATTCGTCACGACAGATCTCGCAGTAGCTATAGCCGTGACTGTTCCTGCGCGTGCAGCGCCCACCAATTTCCTGGCATTTTTCGTACATATCGGTACAATCGTGAACTGGCGTGCAGCCTGCCATTAACGCGGACGAGTCGCTGCCCACGTCTTCAACTCCGCCTTCGTCGTCTTCGCCGTTACTTGGAAAATCTCCCGCTCCTGCGGATTCTGTCGGGTTTCCAGCACCCGCGCTTCCCGACTCCACTGTGTCGCAAGTGTAGGACAAGTCGCATGCCGACACGAGCATCGCTGCGAGCCCGCCGCACAGCACGAGCGCGCTCGCCTTCATCACCAACCCATGTTCCATACATTTCCCCGTTTCGGATGCGCGCATCGATCCACTACCGGAAAAGCGGCGTCAACCGGTGATCTGCAATCCCGCCCTGCGGTTATGCGCCAGGGGGTGGGCTCGGCGGGTTGGGTCGGGATGTCGAGGCGTGCGCCGGCGAGCTCGGCACCATCGCCCTCCGTCCACTGGGCAAGTACGTCCCGCGCGGATCTTGCAATCGGACCTTACGGGCGTCGCCCTGGGCTTGTCTGCCTCCGCAGATCGTCTGCGGACCGCGTCGTCCTTCCGAGCTGGTTCTGACTACTCGGGAAACCGAAGCGTCCGGACGGCTTTGCCGTCCTCTCCTCGGATCTCGTCGCCGTTCCACTCCCAGCTCACGCCGCCCTTGCCCGGCGGCCCCAGCTCGAAGGTGACGCCCTCCAGCGTGAGCTGGTCCTCCTCGAGGTAGGCGATGCCGATCGAATCGCCGCCGCGCCCCGGGCCGCCGTAGCCGCCGTCGCCCCCTCGGCCGCCATCGCCGCCGCCACACGACCACGTGCCGTCCCCCAAGGCGCCGCCCGGTGCGCCTCGGCCGCCGTCGCCGCCCTCCTCGGGGGGCCCGCCGTCTCCGCCCCACCCCCCCTCGAACGTCTCAATCATGGTGTCGCGCACGGTCACCTTGGCGTGGAGCGCGAGGATCCCGATGCTGGGGCGTCCGTTCTCGCCCCCTCGGCCCCCTCGCCCGCCGCAGCCGCCGGCCGCTCCCGATCCTCCCCCCGCGCCTCCCTTGGAGGCCGCGCCGCACACGCTGAGCCCGCCCCGGCGGCCCCCGCCCCCGCCCCCGCCTTGGCCCGGCGTGCCCATGCTGCCGTCGCCCGCTCGATCGCCGTGCCATCCCTCCTCGGTGATGTGCCCGATGCCCTCGCCGGGTGCGCCGACCTTGCCTTGCGCGCCGTAGATCCCGAAGGACCCCGTTTGGCAGGCAGCGCCCGGCCCCTCCGCGGTTCCTCCCCGTCCGTGTTCCGGGTCCGAGGTCCCCATAGCCTTCCCGTCGTCCCCGTCGCCGGCGCCATCGGGAAGGCCGTCCCCTCCTTTCCCACTGATGCTCGCGGTTCCTCCGTCGCACGGGTTCACCACCGCCGCCCCGCCAGCCACCGTGGCTGCGGAGCACGCGTCGCCGCCGTACAGGCCGTCCGGTCCGTTCGCTGCGCGATTCGGCCAAGGCCACTCCTCGCCTTCGTGGCCGCTCCATCCCTCGGACGCGCGAAGCTCGCTCCGTAGGAGCTCCACTCCGGTGCTGGACTGGACGAGCATCGCGAGCGGGCCATGCGCCGTGATGCGAAGATCAGCGAGCGTCGAGACCCCGTCCGCGGCCCCCACGTCGTCGGGGCCCGCCGGCTCGATCGTCACCGCCACGTCGGGCTTGTCAGGGACGTAGACCAGCGACCAGGCGGCAAGGCCGTCGCGGTTCCAACGCCAGCAGTCGAAGCCCCCGAGGAGGTCCACGCCGGAGGGCAGCCTCACGCTGCCCTTGAACCCGTCGCGGCAGACGTACACGCGCCCTCGTCCAACGCGCGCGAGGTCGATAGCACGCTGGACGGAGAGCACCGGCTTCGCCTTCGTTCCGGGGTTGCTGTCATCGCCGCCCCCTGCGAGCCCGGCGACGAACACGCCGCAGCCCTCGTCGAGAATGCCGGCCGCGAGATGCTCGAGGCAGACCGACTCCGGCGGCGGTTCGTCGTGGCACGAGGTGCCACCACAAGGCGCTCCGCCAGCATCGCTCACGCCGGGCGCAGTGCCGCAGCCGAGTGCGGCGAGCGGCAAACCAAGGAACAGATAGGTCGCCCTCGTTCTGCTCATCGTTCTCCCTCGAGGTCGTGGTTCGTGAAGCGAGCCGCTCAACGAGGCGGTTCCGGATCGGGGCTGTCGAAGGGACGGTACGCCGCGGCATCGCCTTCTTCCCCCCGCCCCAGGGAATCATTGACAGGCGCGTTGCCTGCGAGACCTCCGAGGCCACCCCTTCCGTACTGTATCTGGACCTCCGGCCCGAAGCTCACGGAGGCGCTGAGGGCTGCGATGCCATAGGACGGCCCTCCGAGGCCGCCACCGGCATCGCCCCCGCGGCCGCCAGCGCCGCCCCAACCGCCGTCGCACGCCTTCCACATAGGTGTGTTTGCGAAGCCCAGGCCACCTTGACCCCCTGGTTGACCATAGCCGCCCGGTTGGCCCGTTCCGCCCACTCCGCCATGACCGCCATCGCCCGTGATCACGTCCGTCGCGTCCAGCGCCAGCGAGCTCCCTTCCAGCGCGATGACACCGATGCTCGCGCCGCCGTAGCTGCCGCCGTGGCCTCCCAGGCCACCGCAGCCGCCGCTGCCGCCCGAGCCCCCGGCCGCTCCCCCCTGGGGCCGGTTGGCCGGACATGCGGTCATGGGACCGCGGGATAGGCTACCGCCGCCGCCGCCGCCCCCTTGGCCTATGCCGCCTTTCTGCCCGTCGTTACCCCGAACGCCGATCCAGCCGTCGACCGTCAGGTAGCCTGCTCCAACGGCGCCGGCCGCACGAGGGCTGTCAGGGCCCGGCCGGCCATCCGCACCGTTCATGCACCGTACGTCGCCAGCGCCGGTCCCTCCCTGGCCCTTGCCCTCCGGATTCTCCGCCGGTTCGGGCTTCCCCGGCGCGCCGTCGCCCCCCGACTCGAGCCCGCCGTCGCCCCCGTAGCCGCCCGTGGACTCGATGCCGTCGCCGCACACGGTCACGACCGGGAGGGCGCCCGTCTCGCCGTCCGCCGTGCAGGCGTTCGCGCCGTCGTTCCCGAGCTCGCCACCCGTCGCCCGCTCGCTGGACGCGTCCTTCCCCGGCTCCCCGTCCTTCCCGTTCCCTGCGACGATCACGCTGTCCTGCACGATCGCCCTGGCCCCCTGGCTCAAGATCATCGCGATCGATGATTTGTGGTCAGGCGCCGAGGCGTCGGCCGCCACAGCGCGCACGCCGACGATCACCGACGTCACGTCATCGCCCGCGATGACGTGCTGGTCGTCCCCGCCGAGGACCCGCACCGGGATGCCCACGGGCGGCGCGATCACGGTCGACGCATTCGGCCCGCCGAGCGGCCATTCCTCCGACGAATCGTCGCCGTCATCACAGCGACGACTGCCCCAGAGGTCGACCCCCGAAGGCAACGTGATCGCCTCCTCGAACACCCCGCCGCACGCATACACGCGCCGGGTAGGTGTCTCGCTTTCGTCTCGGCCACTCGCGGCGAGATCGATCGCGAGTTGCAACGTCTTCACCGGCGCGTTCTTCGTGCCAGGGCTCCTGTCGTCCCCCGACGACGGGCTGACGAATACACCGCATTTGTCCAGCGCCGGCGCGGTACCTGGCGCTCCCTCGCAGGGGTCGGGCGGAGGCTCCGGCTCGCGGGCGCAATCCAATGCTTCCCAGCAAGTATCGGAATAACGGCACGCGGCCAACGTGCTTGCGCTCCACGCGCACAGCGCGACAGCGAAAACGGAAGCTCTAGCACTTCGGCCTGCACGCGAACTCGTCTCCACCGCTCCCGCTGACCTCACCACAGCCCCTCGATTCTCACGCCGGTCTCTTGCCCGGTCGCCACGGGCGAGACGTGGATCCGCTCCTGAGCCGGCGAGGCCCCCAGGAAGGAGAAGTCGGTAAAGAACGACGCGGCGGTCGCTGCCCCGATGACACCACCGGTGATGACCAGGGCCGTGCCCCAGCGGTCGGAGAGGTTACGCCCGTCGAGGAGGCGGCGGAGGTCGCCGCATGCGGAGCGTTGCGACGCTTGCCAGCACATCGACGAGCTCGACGTCCGAGAACGCGTGAGCCTGTCGCGTTGCTCGCTCGCGTCACCATCCAGCGTGCTGGCCCTGATCATCAGGACGGCGCCCGTCGACACGGCGGCTGTCGCGACCGCGATACCGCCGATCCGCACCGTCCCCGGCCAGGAGGCCCACGGGCTGGGGGCCTGCCCGCGCGGAGCGGGCAAAGTGCGCACGGGGGTCGGCATCGTTGATGCGGCCTCCTTGGCGCTACCCGCCTCCTTGGCGCTGCGCGGCGCCGCACACAGTAGCGGCATCGTGAAGTCGTGCTCCGCGCCCGCCCCGGCGCGCAACGTATGCAGCGCGTCCTTACAGCCCGGTGCACGGCCCCGCACCATGTGTTGGCCCGGCTCGAAGAACAGTCTGTACGTCCGCGCGGTCCGGCCGAGGCTCTTGCCGTCGACGACCACCTCGGCGTCCGGGGGATCCACCGCCAGAATGAGCGTGACAACGAACGGTGTTGCCTTGCGTAGGCCCTCCGAGAATCGCTCGTACTGCGCAGGAGACAGCGCATTGTGCTGCTCGAGGCCCTGTTCAAGGCTCCACCCCAGGTGCTCCGCCGCATCACGGTACTTGCGCAGCGCGAGCTCACAGAGCCCGAGCTCACCGGCGATCTCGGCGCGCTCTCTCTCTGTGGCCGACGCCGGATCGGCTGCCTCGAAGGCCGCTTTGTAGGCGGCAACTGCTTCGGTCCACTGTCCTTGTGCGCGAGCGCGCTTGGCGCGGCGAAGGTGGTCCTTTACCGTCGAGTCGCCGCCTTTTCCGGGTGCGGGATAGGGGTCCTCCGCGCGGACTGAACCCGCAGAGCCCGTCACGACGCCAAACACCAGGCATATCCACAGCGATTTCGCGACGAAACGCACCGCTGGACGGTACTTTCGCCAGCCGGACGGCGTCAAGGGTATGGAATCGACAGCGATCGGCGCTTTGGATGAGAAATTTCGGCCCACTGGCGTAACGCGTTCGTCCGTCCGCGGTGGCGGAGAGGTTGGGCGTGCCACGACGCGCCTCGTCCGACGCGCATTTTCCGCTTGACACGGCACCATGCCCGTGATCCGCGCGTGCTTCGAGCGGATTCCTCCGGGCCTGCCAGCGCGGCGTACAGGTGGCGCGCCCTTGTGATCGCTGCGCTGGCGAGGACGCTTCGGCCGCTACGGCGTAGAACCTGATCAGGCCAAGGAGACGCCCAGCAGCGGGGAGCCGCGGGCGTGTTTTCAGCTCGCGCGGCGCCCCATGTTCGGCGCGACGATACCCCCGACGCGCGGCAGGTAGTCGCCCATGATGTCCTGAAAGCTTCGGGCGTACGTCAGCGGCCGCTCGCTCGGCGTCTGCCTCGAAGCCTTCGGCGCCTCGCGAGCGGCCCTGCCCTGCTCCTCCTTGATCCGCGTCTGGATGGCGCTGACCGTGGCGCGCGCGTCGTCCGCGGTCGCGCTGTTCAAGAGCGCCTGGATGGTCTCCTTCGTGGTCGGAAAGACCATCTCGATGCAAGCCTTCGACGGCTGCTGAAGCTTGAACTGGTAGCCCTTCTCGTAGCACCCGCCCAGCGGTGGGGTGAGACCGCATCGGAACTGCAGGTGGTGCTGGTGATCGTTCCAGTGCTTCGCCTGCTCGGGCAGCGCCATAAACTGCGCGTGGAACAGGTGAATCAGCTTGTGGAACTCGTCGATGGGTTTCACGTCCGCGGCCCCGAGCTCCTGCGCGCGCTTCGCGTCGGCCCTGGCGTCGTCCACCACGGCATCGATGTCGGCGAGGCTCTTCCGAATGAGCGCCTCGGCGGCGAGGGTGAGATCCACGATCGGCGTGAACCGCGCCTTGGCGGCGGCGAGGGTTGCACGCGCGGCCAGCTCCGCGCGGGCGGAGGCGTTGCGCTGCTCGGCGCGGGCGCGGAGCTCCTCGGCGCGCTCCGGGGCGATGGCCATGACCTTCGCCTCGAGCTCGGCGAGCTCCGCCGTGGTGGCTTCGAGGGCGGCATCGGCCTTCTCGTGCTCGGCGGTCGCACGGGCCGCTCGTTCCTCCGCGGCGCGGAGCGCATCGATGATGGTCCGGGCGGGGTGCGCGGCGATGCGCGCGGCGAGGGCGCGCCGCTCGCCCTCAAGGGCGGCGTGGTGGCGCTGCTCGAGCTCGTCGAGCTGCGAGGTGAGCCGAGCGCGCTCCGCCTCGTGCTCGGCCTGGGCGAGGGCACGCCGGGCGTCCTCCTGGCGCCGATGCGCGCGGTCGCGCTGGAGCTTCGCCAGGTCGCGCGCGTTCCGCGCCGAGATTACTGCGGCGCCGCTCGTGTCGCTCGGGTCCTCGTCGAAGGCCCCTTCGACCGTCTGGAGCTGCGCCTCCCTCTCGTCGAAGCGCTCCGCGGCATCCGCAGCGTCGCGCTCCGCAGCGGCCAGCGCTGCGCGCGCCTTCACCACCGCGTCGGCGGGGTTGCCCGCTGGCGCCGGGTTGCTCCCCTTTGCGTCGACGATTCCGAACGCCGATCGCACCATGTTCACGATCTTCCGATCCATCTCTTCAGTCTTCCGGTCCCCCGGCGAGCAGCCGGGCAAAGGTGGGCGTCATGGCTTGGACCCGCACCGGGGTCCGGTGGAGCGATCGCGCGGCGCGCGGCGGGATGCCCATGCGCGCGTCGAGCTCCGCATCGGATAGCGGCGGCGTGGGTGGCTTGGGGCGAATCCCCATGCGGATGTCGAGCGCCTCATTCGGAAGGAGCGGCGCGAAGGACTGCCGCGCTTCGGTCGGCGTCATCATGTGCATCCGAAAGCGGCCATCCGGCATGCGCTCCGCACCACGCGGGGTGCTGCGCTGGATGCCCATCCGGACGTCGAGCGCCTCATCGGGCAGCAGCGGCGAGGGCGGCGAGGCCCTGCGCGGCTCGGGGGCGGGGCGCGGGCGGGCTGGCGGAGCTCCCCAGATCAGCTCGGCCAGAGGCGAGCGGCGAACGCCGGTCATGCTCGCCTCGAGCGCGCCGCCAGCGCGTTGCATGCGTCCTCGCGCGTCATGACGCCGAACACCACGGCGTTCCCCTCACGCCGGATCGCCTGCGCCGGCTTGCTGAGACCCATGCGGGCGTCGAGCGCCTGCTTCTCCTTCGGGGGGAGCCGGCTTGCCGGCTCGCGAGGCCAGGTCTTCACCGCGTCGCGAACCGTTGCGATCGGAGCCTTGTTGAGCAACGCGACGACCTCGGGAGCGAGGTCCGGACGCGACGCGAGGAGGCGATCGCGTTCCTCGCGGCTGTCGACCCTATCGATCATCGCTGCGAGGTGGTCGACCTTGGCGGCGAGAGCGGCGAGGCGCGCCTTCGCTGCGGCATCGATCGGCCTGCTGCTCGACACCGCGGCCGCGCGGTTCCCCCGCTTGGCGACGGGCGCCACCTTCTTCCCCGGCACGGAGCACGCGCGCACGGCTCGGGGGAGCGATGAGGCCGGGGAAGGGCTCGGGGCGGCTGCCTTGGGTGCGGGCAGCGCGATCAAGCGGTTCGGCGGCCCGCCGTGGGGGACGGCGGGGAACTCGCGCCCCCATGCCGACGAGGCGATGGCCAGCGGCCCCGGCCGATCATAGCGATAGTGGTTCGCGCTCTCACTGAGCGTCGGTGTCTTGGACATTGCCTTACGCGCACTCGGGCGCGCCTCCGTTGTTGTCGTTCGTGCCGCTCGCGGCGGCGAGGAAGGTCGGCGTGCTCGCGATGGACGCCGGAAGGTGCTCGCGATCCATCACATCGAGGCCCCTGATCAATGCCTCGCGCGTGACGTCGGAGAACGAACGGATCCGGTCGCGGCTGACGCGTCTCCGGTGAAGGCGCGCCTCCACCTCGTCATCGAGCAACACAGTAACAGGTCGCTTGCTCATGGGTTCACAACTTGAGCTCTTGAGTGTCTCTGGTCTAGAGATAATCACAGGGCATGTGTCGATTGCGCATTATGAAACATCATGTTGCGCAACGATGGAGTGAGCGTTCTCGGCGACGCGACGAGGTGTCCCTCATGCTCGTCGACGGCGGCTTCCACCCCGAGTTCATGGGCTACAGCGCGCATGCCACGGCGCGCAGTCGCCCCAAGCCTCGAGATCCACGGACCCGCGGGAACGCATCCGGCCGACCTCCGCCGTTCCCGAGGCAGGCCACCGCCCTCCCGCCTTGTGTTTCCGATTTTCCAGCCCGAACCCGTCCCATACGAGGACGCAGCCCCCAGGGCATCAGACCCCCCGGATACTGTTCCCGAGGGGGGGACGCATACGAAACGCCTGTTTCCAGGGACTTACGCGGTCAGCGCTCCCCCTCTTCGTCGCGATGCAGCCCCCTCTCGGGGTGGCGATGGTGGCGATGGTGGCGATGATCCTTAGACCCCGTGGGCGAGATCAAAAATTTTCGTGTGTACTGGATCACGTGCCATCGAAAAAAAGTCCATCGCGCCCGGAGGGGCCCGGGGAGATGGCCACCATCGCCACCATCGCCACCCCCATCCCATCGGCGGCGGAGCTCCAAGGGGCCAGGGCATGAGCAGGCGAACATGCGGCGGCTCGCAGCCCGGCGCTCATCACGGCCGATTCACGGGAACGACGGTCCAGAGGCGTTCGCCGCGCACGATGTTCGTCTGGACAAGCTTGCGCCCGCCTACGTTGCGGTTCCTGTACCGGCGCAGCAGGTAGCCGATCTGTTTGACGTTCGGCAGCTTGCCCGCCGGGACACCTGACACGAGCTCGGCCAGGCCGGCGCGGAGCACCGGCCACTTCGCCGGCTTCGGCGTGTGCTGCATGCGTACGGCGGCGCGATCCGCATCGTCCTGCTGAAGAGCATCGAGCACCTGAGCGACGGTGCATGCGTTCCGATCCGGGGAGATGTCCGCGCAGACCTTGGTCCAGCCGTCGACGAGCTGCTCGAGCGCCGTCGCCTCCGGGTCGTCCTCATCGTCCGCAGAGCCGCGCGCCTCGCCGGGGTCCGGATAGCCGAGCCAGACGATCGCACCGCAGACCACCCTCGACCATTCGTTGAACGAGCCCCACGACCTCATGCGCGGCTCCAACGTGTGCAGATCCATCCCTGTAGCAGTCCACGCGCGGAGGACGGTCAGGGCGGCCGCGACGAGCTTCGCGCGATGCTCCCGGACGTGGCCGAGCAGATGCGGCTGGCGCATGTCGTCGCGTGTCTCGGGTTTCTCGAGCGGGCTGTCGAGCCGTATCACGCAGCAGCGCCGCGCCGTGTCGCCTCGGAAGGCGACGTTGTTCCCGGTGCCGTACCACGTGGCGAGCATGGGGAGCTGCGGGCGGTTGTTGCTGCCGAGGAGCCGCTCCCCCCAGAAGACATCCGTCAGCGCCTTGTCCAGCGTGCCGCTGCCGAGGGGGCGGCTGATGTTGTCGATGAGCACCAGCGGATCGCCCTCCAGCGCGATGCACGTGATCCGCTTGCGTTCCTCTTCCTCGCTGTCGACCTGCGTCATCGTCGCCATCGGCCGGCCCGTGACGATCTCCCCGACGACCTTCGCGAGCAGGGTCTTGCCCGCGCCGCGCACGTTCCCCGAGTAGACGAACATCGGCGCCGGCCCCTCGAAGGCGAACCGCGCGAGGGGCGTCAGGACCGACGCGAGCCACGCCGCGCGATGCACATCGCTCTCGAAGGGGAAGTCCTCGACGACATCAAGGAGCAAGTCCGCCGCCTCACGCGCCTGATCCCTCGTCGGCGCGTGTGGGATCGCCGGGAAGTCGAGGACGGGCGCGTAGAGGATGCCCGTTCGTGCGTCGTAGCCGGGCACGAGCAGCATGCTCCCATCGGGTCGTAGAACCGGGCACTCTGCGATCGCGGTGAGCCGTGGGATGCCTTCCCACTGGCCGCGCGCTTCAACAGCGCGGACACTCCAATCAGGCGGATGCGCCGTCCGCATGGTGATCTCGCCGGTCTGCGGATCGGTCCGCTGTACGACCCACCGCGCAGCGACCGTGAGGAGCTCACGCAGCCGGGGCAGGGGGATCGTGCGGATGCGGCGCGTCCCCTCGGCGCGTGCGAGCCCTGGGACGCTCGCCGTCTCCCGCACGATGTCGACCAGCATCCACCCGCGCTGGTAGACGCCCGGAACCGATGCAAGCGCCTGGACCGCGCCGTCGTTGACCTCGTGCTCCGCCGTCGTCACGACGATCACGGGGCGCTCGTCGGTCTCGCCCGGGTGGGCATCACTGGAGCTCGCGCTGTGACCGCGCCCCCTGAAGGCGCGGACCGCGCGCTTCCAAGGGAGCACGCCCACGCCGAGCACCTTCAGCCCCTCGTAGAGGTCGGTCCAATCCGGCGAGTCCTCGGACAGCGTCGCAGCGAGGCGCAGGATGCCAGGCGCACGGGCGGCACCGCTTCGCTTCTCCCTGGGAAGTCCCCGAAGCTCGTTCAAGACGGCCGCGATGCTCTGCGGTTCGTTCACGATCGCATCGCGCTCGAGCTCCTCGTAGCCTTCATCACGCGCCGGGTCGATCGCCAGCGCGGCAGAGGTCCGCAAGCGGTCCGCATGCCCCGCCTCGTGCAGCAGGTACCCACGAGGCACCCCGGCGTGGCCTGCATCCTCGACCTTGTGGCGGAGCTCTGCCTCGGACCACGGCGGCAGGCAGCGCGGGTTGTACTCGGTGCGCAGCAGATCGAGCGCGACATCGGGGGCGAGCTCGAATCCGCAGACCATCGCCACGGCGGCGCGCCAGAGCGCGTCATGACCTCGCTGTCCCGAGATCGCGGGATCCATCGTCCGGAGGTACGCCGCTGCGCGCGTCCTAGCGTCCGTGCTGCGCGGCGCCGCCTCTTGCGTGGCGGGTGTGAGCTGCGGTCTGGCGGGGGGCGCCTTCGGCGTGGTCAGCCGCTCGAGCAGCCACCGGGGGGCGCTCGCGATCGGAGCGACGAGCGCCACGGCGTAGAGCCGTCCCGTGTGGTGGAGCGACGGCGGGGCAACGATCTGCCCGCCTTGCGCGCGCACATCGATCCCGGGCAGCTTGGCGACGCTGTTCGCGAGCTCTGCGCCGAGATCGGCCAGCTCGGGCGGGATGGCGAACAGAAGGTGACCGCCGTCGTCGCGACCCGATGCGGTACGGAACGTTGCGGGCAGCGGTCCGTGCTCCCGCTCAAGCGCGGCGAGCGTGGCGCGCCCTTCTGGTCCGTCGACATCGACGGCGAACAGGGCGGCCGGGCCGCCCATCGCCAGCCCGATGTTCGCCGACGGCCATCGTTCCCACCATGCCCGGACCTTGGCGACGTCGCTCGATGCCTCCCGCTCCCAGTCCTTGATCCGAGGATGCTTCCCGGCATGCCTCGCGTGCGCTGCTCCTCGCGGGCAGCTACAGGCGCCGACCGGTCCGACGCTGTGCAGAGGGATCACGCGGAAGCCACGCCGCGCGTACTCCGCGGCGGCTTCTGCGAGAGACAGAGCGCTCACGGCCTCGAGCCCGACAACGTCAGGCGGATGCGTGCACGCGGAGCGCGCCACCCGCCCGGAGAGCGCAGCGCGCGGCGCGTCGTTGCGCAGATGCGGAGCTGCGGCCGTCACGCGCATCCCCCGGCGGCGTTGATGCGCTCTGCCGTTGATGGCCACCACGCCAGCGCGGTGCGGTAGCTCCCGTCGCTCGCCACGGCGACAACGCGAACCGCACCGTTCGGCACCGGTGCGGCGAGTGCACGCGCAGCGTCCGGATCTCCAGCGCGGTCGAGCGCTGCGGCCGCGCTGCTTCGTTCGCGGAGCGTGACCACCGCGCCGTCGATGCCTTCCTGCCCGAGGACCAGCAGTCGTTCTGGATTGCACCGCGGGGGGCCGGCTTGGGCAAGGAAGACCTTGATCGCTTGGAGAATGCGCGCGAGCTCGGCGGAGAGCTCCGCTCCGCTCGCGGTGAGGCCGGTGCAGCTCATCCGCGACCTCGCTTGCGCTCGCAGCCGACCTCCGCAAGGACGGCGGCGACGCTGTCACCAGGCGCATCGTTCGCGGGTCGCGTCGGCGCGGTGTACGCCCGAAGCCATGCCAGAAACTCGACCCGCGGCACGAGGCGCAGCTTGCCGAGCCGCACCACCTTGAGAGGAAAGCCGGCCTTCCTGAGCTCGTCCAAGTAGACCCGCGCCGGGATCCCTGTGACGGCTTCCACGTTGCGCTGGCTCAGGAGCTCAGGCGGCGCGGCCGTGATCGCGAGCCCGTCCAGCGGGATGGCGATCGTGGTTGTGATCTGTCCCCTGCCCTTGTTCGGGGCAGGGCTGTCCTGTTCGTGTCCCATCGTCCAACCCACCCGCGGCGCTCCGTATCGCGACGGTGGCGCCGCTCTTCGTTTCAGCCCTGCAACTGCGGCATCGGAGCTCCCTGCACCTGCGCCAGGTGGCGCAGCGCGAGATCGATCCGCTCCCGCACGGATTCGCGGACAGCTTCCCCGCGGAGGTGCTTCTTCACGGTGCGGGGGTCGACGCCCGAGAGCCCCGCGAGCACGAGAACCTTTTGCGTTTCGGTCAGCGCCATAGCGACGCCGAATGTGCAGCGGCCGCCGCGGTTTCGCGAACCCTTGCCACCCTGGAAAGGGATTCCACGGCGGCAGGGCTTAGGTTCCGCTGGACTTCTCTTTCCGCTTCTGCTTCGCGACCAGCGTCTCGAGCCGCGCGCTCGCCTTCTTCACGCGCTCCCCGTAGGTTCCGGGCATCGAGCCAAAGTCGAACGCGCCCACGGAGACGGCGAGCCGCGCGGCAACCGCTACGGGTCCGCGTCGGCCCGCGCCGCCTTTCGGATCTTCGCTCACGGAATCCAGCTCGCTATCGAGCCGCTCGAGCGTCAGCCCTGCGAACGCCGGGTCGTAGTGCTTCGCAAGGCTCTCGCGCATCACCACCAGCGGGGGGCGGACGCGGTGGCGGAGTGCGTCGCGCCTGTGGGCGGCGAACGTCCGGATGGCATGGACGTAGCGAGCGAGCGTGGGGCCGACGCCGCGCTCGACGCCCATCAGCAGATCGCGCGCAGCGCCGACCTGGTCGAGCACCTCGCGATTGTTCCCCTGAAGAGCCATCGAGAGGGTGTAGAGGAGCTCCTCGGCGAGGGCGATGTCCTCGTCCGTCAGCTCCTGCGACGCGTGACACACCCCATCCGGACGCCGCAGCTTGCCGTCCAGGAGCCGGGCGAGGATCATCGCGTCCTCGCTGTAGGTTGTGTACGGCAGCGGCCAATCCAGGTCGGTCGCCTGCATGTCAGGCTTGCCGTCATGGCCCGCGTTCGCGCTCACACTCCCTCCACGGCATGTCAGCGGACGAGAGGGCGCAACCACCTCCTCGGCCGCTGCCAGCTCACCCTAGAGCCGTCACGAGGAAGCCGGCAGCACCGTGCGGCGACGTGGGCGTCCGATTTTCAGCGTGCGCCCCTGCGGTCGCGCTCGCGCGTCAGCGTCACGACGTTGCTCGCGCCGCTGCCCGCTTCACTCGTCGTGGGCGGCATGGCGAGCGCATGCCCGATCGCTGCATGCAGCGCCCGCACGGTGTCGAGGTCGCCAAGCATGGCTGCCATGCGCAAGCCGTCTCCGAGCTGCGCTAGCAGCGCCGCGCGTGGTGAGGGAGGCTGCCCGGGCATCAGCATGATGGCCGGCGCATGCTCAACGGTGGCAGCGCTCGCTATCGGCAGGGTCACTCCCTGTACGGGGCGCCCGACGTCGTCGCCGTGGGGGCTGGCGATCGTCGTGTGCCGGCCGTCGTCCTCGCTCCGCTCCGCGCGCTCCCTCGAAAGGGCGCCCACCCCCTCGGCAACGGGCGGCGCCTCCGGTGACCCGTCCCGATCGGCGTCCTCGCCCCCCTGCCTTTCGGCCGAATCTGACGGCTCGTCACCGTTCGCCGTGCTGCCACTCGGATTCAAAATCCGCTGTCCGCAAGGGCTTGTGGGTTCGAGTCCCACCTTCGGTACCGAGAGCGCCCCTCACGATCGTTCGTCGCCAGGCAGCCGAGGGCGGGTGGTTCGCTCTGGCGGGCGGCCGTCTTGGTCACAAGGCGGCGCCGTAGGGGCTGACCGTTCGTGACGCTGGGCGAGCCTGGACGGCGCGCTCTGCCGGAGCACGGCGCTGTCAGGCTGCTACGCTCGGCGCGCATGTCGCGTCGGAGCGGAGGTGGGATCGAACGGCTGGGTGCGCTGATCCAGCGCGGGTCCTCGCTCTCGGCGCCGGCGGAGGTCGACACCTCGCCGATGCCGTTCCGCGAGTGGGAAGCGGCCGTGGGGTCCCGGATCGCCGCGCGCGCGCGGCCGCTCAAGCTGGAGCGCGGCGTGCTCCACGTCCGCGCGGCGAGCTCGATGTGGGCGCAGGAGCTCTCGTTGCTCGGCGACGCCATCACCGCGCAGCTCCGGTCGCGCGGCCTCCCGGTGCAGTCCCTCCGGTTCCGCGTGGGCAAGGTGGAGCCGGTCGCGCGGCCGCCGTGGCGCGAGGAGGTCCGCCCGACCCCGAAGGAGGCGCCGCTCCCGGTCGAGGTGCGGCGAGAGCTCGGGAAGGTCGCCGATACCGAGCTACGCGACGCGATCGCGAAGGCCGCCGCGAGGAACCTCGGCTGGCAGGAAGCCGAGGCGATCGCGCGTCCCCGCAACGCACCGCCGCCGCTCCAGCCCTCCGCGGCGCCGGCCCCACGTGTGTCGCCGCCGTTCCAGCCCTCCGCGGCGCCGGCCCCACGTGTGTCGCCGCCGCCTGCCCCACACGGGGCCGCTCGCGCGGCGCAGCCGCCGGCCTCGCGCGTGTCGCGCGTGCCGCCAGAGGCCGCCGCTCCCGCGACGCCAGGCGGCGATGCGGAGGCTACTTCGCCGCGACGAGGCGCTCGAGACCCTCGATCCGCTGCATCAAGAACCGCTCGGTCGGACCGAACGACGGAGCCATCCGGCGGAGGTCGTCGAGGTAGATCCTGAGCGGCTGGATATCGAGCGTCTTGACGCGCCGGACGACGGTGTAGAGCTCGTCGACGACGGGGCCGGGCAGCGGGCGGCGCGCGATCGTGAAGAGCTCGAACGCGTAGTTGACCCACGTCCCCTTGGTCGTGGCGCCGGCGAGGCGAGCCGCGTAGCGCGCGGCGAGCTCGGCGGCCGGCATCTCCAGCGGCACGTTCGTCCGCGCGCGGCTCAGGATGTCGATCAGCACCGTCTGCAGGATGCGCTCTGCCTCCTCGCTGCGGCCCATCGCCAGCGCCTTGTCGGCGAGGCTCGCGAGCAGGCGCAGCGACTGGAAGCCCTTGGATCCGCCGTCTCCCGTCGGGCTCGTGAGCTCCGTCGGGTCGTCCGACATCTTGCGCATCTCGGTCAGCGCCATCGCGCCGAGCGTCGCCGTCGCGCGGCGGAACTCGACCCCGTAGGCGTCGTGGGGGCGCGACTCCTCCCCGCCGTAGAGCAGCATCTCCTGGCTGCCGATGATGATGCGGTCGCCGTCGGTCAGCTCGCGCTGGCCGGAGATGCGCGTGCCGTTGACGTACACGCCGTTCCTGCTCTCGAGATCGTGCAAGGCCACGCCGTCGTTGCGCACCTGCAGCGTCGCGTGGCGCCGCGACACCAGCGGGTCATCGAGCGAGAGCTGGCAGTCGCCGCTCCGGCCAATCACGAAGGGCCCTTCGGGGAGCTCGAAATCGTGCGCCAAGTACCGGAGGCGGAAAGGCATGGTCTATTTCAGTGCGCCGAGGCGCTCGAGCCCTTCGATGCGCTGGAGGATGAACCGCTCCGCCGGCGTACGCTCGCCTGCGCGCTCGCGGAGCCGCTTCGCATAGCCACGGAGAATGGACATGTCGACGGCCTTCACCTTGCGCAGGACACTATACAGCTCATCGACGAGGTAGGCGGGGAGGAGGAGCTCGAGCCGGGTATTCAGCTCGAAAATATAGTTGATCCACGAGCCCCGACCCGTCGCCGCGGCGAGGCGGGCCGCATACATGCTTGCCTTCTCGACCAGCTCGGGCTGCACGGCGCCGACGCCCCCGTCCCGCGCCTTCGTGAGGATGTCGCTGAGCGAGCGCTGGAGGATGCGCTCGGCCTCGTCGACGCGCCCCAGGGCGAGCGCCTTGTCGGCGACGCTGCCGATGAGGCTGAGCGCGTGCACGCGCTTGTCCGGGTGCTGGGGGACGAGCCCGGGGAGCGACCTCCGGGAGGCGATGGCCGTCGCGCCGTCGTCCTCGCCTGCGGGCATCTCGCTCATGTCGACCGTGCGCGCGTTCTGCTGCCTCGTCCAGAGCGGCGCGCTCCGCGGCGAGTGCGCCGAGCTCGGCTCGATGGCCCCGAGCAGGAACATCTCCTGCCCCCCGATCGCGATCTTGTCGCCGTCCGACAGGATCTGGCGCCCCGCGATCCGAGCCCCGTTGATGAGCACGCCATTGCGGCTGCCGAGATCCTCGATCGCGACGCCGCCCTCACCGACGGTCAGCAGCGCGTGCCTGCGCGACACCAGCGGGTCGTCCAGCGACAGCTGGCAGTCCGCGCTCCGTCCGATGAAGAACTCGCCGAGCGGCACCTCGAGATCGTGGGCGAGGTAGCGCAATCGGATGCCCATGATCGAGCCATACCAACAGCCCAACAGGCCGTCAAAAGACAGCTTTCGGGCCGTGTAGCATTGGTTTGCAAGCCCACAAGAACGGCCGTGCAATGCGGACGGGACGTCCGCTTCCGCCTTACAGTATCACACCAGTTATTGTCGCCGCATCGTCGCCGCATCGTCGCCGCATGGTGCCGCGTGTCGTCGCGCGGCGTTGCTACCGGCTTGGGCGAGGCTCTCAGGGGAGGCGAGAGAGGACCCGGAGCAGTCTGAGGAGGAGCCTTGGGTGCGCGACGAGGCCGTAGATCTTGAGCTCCCCGCGGGCCACGAGGCGCGCGAGGTCGCGCAGGGGGCCGCTCTGTCGGCGGTGCAGCACCCCCAGCTTCGGGAGGCGCAGCCAGCGGTGGAACGCGACGTCGGGGAGCCGGCGGAGCGCCGACTCGTCGCCGCAGAACGTGACGGACGGGATGCCGATGGCGCCGTCGTGGATGGTGAGCCGCCCGTGGTCGAAGCGCATCGTCATGGACGTATCGGCGTCCTGCGCGACGACGAGCACCGACCCGCGCAGCGCCCGGAAATCGGAGGCGCGCTTCGGGTCGCGCGCGAGGTGCTCGCGGATGAGGTGACCGAGGTAGGCCGCGAGCGGGTTCTCCTCAGCGCCTGGGGCGAGATCGACGATGGGTTCCATGGTGCCGCCTCACCCGGCCGCGCGCGCTCCGTCCACCCCGATGTCGCGGCGGAGCACCTTGCCGTCGAAGTCGATGGCGCTCGCGGCGCGGAAGGCGCGCTCCCGCGCCTCGGTGAGCGAGTCGCCCGCGGCGGTGACGGCGAGCACGCGGCCCCCCGCGGTCACGACCGCGCCGTCCCGCTCGGCCGTGCCCGCGTGGTTCACGAAGGCGCCCTCCACCGCGGCCGCAGCGTCGAGGCCGCGGATGACGTCGCCGGTCACCGGCGCCGTGGGGTAGCCGCGCGCCGCGAGCACGACGGTGAGCGCGTGGCGGCCGGGGGCGACGCGCGCCGCTCCGGGAGCGAGCGCGCCCGCCGCGGCAGACGCGCAGAGCTCGGCGACGTCGCCCTCGAGCAGCTCCATCAGCGCCTCGCACTCGGGATCGCCGAAGCGGACGTTGTGCTCGAGCAGGATGGGGTCCCCGGCGGGCGTGATCATCAGGCCCGCGAACAGCACCCCGCGGAAGGGCCTCCCTTCCGCCCGCATGCCGTCGATCGTCGGCCGGAGGATCTCGCGCTCGACGCGCGCGGTCAGGGCCGGGGTGACGCGGGCGCTCGGCGCGAACGCGCCCATGCCGCCCGTGTTCGGCCCGGTGTCGCCCTCGCCGACGCGCTTGTGATCGCGCGCCGCCGGCAGGACGAAGATCGCCTCGCCGTCGCTGATGGCGTGCACGCTGGCCTCCTCGCCCTGGATCGCGTCCTCGAGGATCACGGTCGCGCCGGCGTCGCCGAAGCGGCGATCCACGAGCATGTCCTTCGCGGCCGCGAGCGCCTCGTCGACGGTCGTCGCGACGACGACGCCCTTGCCGGCGCAGAGCCCGTCGGCCTTCACGACGATGGGCGCGCCGCGCTCGCGGATGACGCGGGCCGCCTCGTCGAAGGAGCGCACGATCCGGAACGGCGCGGTCGGGATCCCGTGGCGGGCGGCGAACTCCTTGAGGAACGCCTTCGACCCCTCGAGGCGCGCCGCCTCGCGGCTCGGCCCGAAGACGGCGACGCCCTCGGCGGCGAGCGCGTCGGCGACGCCGGCGCAGAGCGGCGCCTCGGGGCCGACGACGACCAGGTCGGCGCGCTCGCGGACGGCGAGCCGGGTCGCCTCGGCGGGCGACAGGGACGGGAGGTCGACGCGGCGGATCGGGGCGCGGCCGGCGCCCGCTGGCGCGTGGGTCCCGGCGTTCCCGGGCGCCACGATCACCTCGGCGACCGAGGGCGATCGGGCGAACGCACGCGCGAGGGCGTGCTCGCGCCCCCCGGAGCCGAGCACGAGGATGCGGCGATCTGACCTTCGGGGGGCGGCGGAGCTCACCCCCGCGCGCTACCACGCGCCGGGCCTCGCTGTCGAGGCGCCTCGCGCGGTCCCGTGCCCGCGGGGGGCTCCGCGGCGCCCGGCGTCGTGATAGAAGCGCGCGCTGGGCGCGCGGCGCGGCTCCGCCGGGGCCGCGGGCGCGCGACGCCGGGCCCTTCGCGAGGGGGACCGGAGGGCGGATCCCTGAACATTCTGGAGGGATCGGCGAGCGCGGGTCGCTCGGCGTCGAGGGGACGTCGAGGGGGCGGCGGGCGCGGATCCCCCGTCGTGGAGGTGAGCGATGACGCATCGGGCTTCGTGGGATGAATATTTCATGCGCATCGCCGAGGTCGTCGCGTCGCGGGCGACCTGCGATCGGAAGCACGTCGGCGCGGTGATCGTGCGCGACAAGAGCATCCTCGCGACCGGGTACAACGGCTCGATCCGGGGGCTGCCTCACTGCGACGAGGACGGGCACCTGATCGAGGACGGCCACTGCGTGCGCACGATCCACGCGGAGGCCAACGCCATCATCCAGGCCGCGCGGAACGGGGTGCGGATCGACGGCGCGACGGTCTACGTCACGGCCTCGCCTTGCTGGGGGTGCTTCAAGATGATCGCGAACGCGGGGCTCTCGCGCGTCGTCTTCGGCGAGTTCTACCGCGACGAGCGCATCTTCCGGTTCGCCACGGAGCTCGGGATCGAGCTCGCCCCGCTGGAGCGGCGCGAGACGCCCGCCTGAGGTATTGCGCGGGCGGCCGCTCGGTTGAGCGAGCCCTCGCGCAGTCGACGCCAGGTTGCGCGGCGATCTGCGCAACGCTCAGGCCTTGCGCGGCCGCGGCAGCCCGTACACGCGGATCCGCTCGACCAGCGTGCGCCGTGAGATCCCGAGCAGCGCCGCGGCGCGCGTCTGGTTCCCCATGCACTGCTCGAGCGCCTGGACGATGCGCTCGCGCTCGTGGGCCTCCATGGCGTCGCGCAGCCGGGTGGGGCCCGGGTCCACGCCGTCCGGCGCGCTCTTCGCGCCGTCGGGCACGCTCCTCGCAATCGTAGACGGTGGCGCCGGCGCCGGCGCACGCGCGTTCGAGGGCGCCTGCGGCGGGCGCGCCGGAAGGGGCATGGCATGCGATGGACGGGTGGGATCGGCCAGCGGGGAGAGGAGCAGGTGCTCCGGCCCGATGGGCGCCCCGTTGGCGAGGATCACCGCGCGCTCGAGCACGTTGCGCAGCTCCCGGATATTGCCTGGCCAGCTGTGGCGCTGGAGCCCGGCAAGGGCCGCGGGCGAGATCGGAACGGACGCGGCGCTCGCCTCGCCGGGGAAGAGCTCCTTCGCCGTGCGCTCCGCGAAGAGCTGCGCCAGCGCCGCGACCTCCCCGGGCCGCTCGCGCAGCGGCGGGATGGAGAGGGTCACGCCGTTCAGCCGGAAATACAGGTCTTGCCGGAACGCGCCGCGGCTCACCTCGGCCTCGAGGTCGCGGTGCGTGGCCGAGACGAAGCGGACGTCGATCTTGATGGGGGTCAGCCCGCCGACCCGCATCACCTTCCGCTCCTCGATGACCCGGAGCAGCTTGGCCTGGATCGAGGGCGGCAGCTCGCCGATCTCGTCGAGGAACACGGTGCCCCCTTCGGCCGTCTCGAGCAGCCCCGGCTTCGCCCGGACGGCGCCGGTGAAGGCGCCGCGCTCGTGACCGAACAGCTCGCTCTCGAGCAGCGACTCGGACAGCGCGACGCAGCTCAGGCGCAGGAGCGGGCGGCTCGCGCGCGGCGAGGCCCTGTGGATCGCCTCGGCCAGCACCTCCTTGCCGGCGCCCGTCTCGCCGAGCAGGAGGATGTTGATCGGGCCGTTCGCGACGCGCTCGGCGAGCTCGTAGACGGCGCGCATCGCGTCGTCCTTGACGATGACGTCCTTGCCCGCGTCCCGCTCGCCGCCCTTCTGGCGGAGGACGACGCGCGCGGCGCCGAGGTAGATGACGTCGCCGGGCGAGAGCTCGACCGCAGCGCCCCGCGCGGGCGTGCTCTTGCCCACATCGATCAGGCGCTCGGTCGCCGCGCTGCAGTGCCGGGCGCGCACGCGGGTCCCGTTGCTGCTGCCGAGGTCCTCGATCCGGAGCGGCGGGCCGAGGTGCAGCACCGCGTGCCGGCGCGACACCGAGGCGTCGGGGACGCAGATGTCGGCGTCCTCGTCCCTGCCCAGGACGACGCTGCCCGAGCCCGGCAGCTGTCGGGTGCTCATCGAGCTCTGGGTGATGATCAGGAGCTCGAGCGAGCCACCATCGCGGGAAAGGATCTCCGGCTCAGCCACATCGCACCCCAGAGTCGCGCCGGACGACGAGCGACGCCCTGCCGCCGCGCGCGTGCGATCCGTTCCGGGGACCGTTGCGGCAGCGTTCGCGGGACGGTCGCCAGGACCGAGGGCACGCCCAGCAGCCGGCTGCGTAGCACGGACGCGCGCGCAGGGCGACCGCCGTCGCGCTCACCTCGCGCCCGCGGGGCTCGCGGGGCTCCCCAGCCGTGGCGGTCGAGGTGGCCCAGCGCGCGCGGGGCAGCGATCGTCATCGCTGCGAGGCGGCGCGCTCCCGGTGCCGCGGCGCGGGCAGTAGAATTTCCGCGGATGATCGCGCGGGACCCGTTCGGCTGGGTGGGCAGCACCATCGGCGGCAAGCTGCTGGTGGACGCCGTGGCCGGCGAGGGGACGTTCGGCGTGGTCTACCGGGCGACCCACCTGGGATTCCAGGAGCAGGTGGCGGTCAAGTGCCTGAAGATCCCCGCAGATCTCCTGCCGGAAGAGCGGCAGTCGCTGCTCGACACGTTCGAGCGCGAGGCCCGGCTGCTGCACCGGCTCTCGCGCCGGACGACGGGCATCGTCCAGGCGCTCGACGTCTCTGCCGCGACCTCGCCGGAGGGCTGCTGGACGCCGTACATCGTCATGGAGTGGCTCGAGGGAGAGACGCTCGCGCAGCACATCGAGGCGCGGCGCGCCTCCGGGCGCGCGCCGTACTCCGTCGACGAGGCGATCGAGCTCCTGGCGCCCGCGGTGGGCGCGCTCGCGATGGCGCACGACGAGCGGGTCTCTCACCGCGACGTCAAGCCGGCGAACCTGTTCCTCGTCGAGATTCCCGGCGCGACGACGATCAAGGTCGTCGATTTCGGCATCGCCAAGGTGATCGACGCGTCGATGCCGCTGTCGAAGGCGCTCGCGGAGACGAGGCGAGCCGTGGCCGCGGCGCGGGGCGTGAACCCCAGCGACACGACGCAGGTGCTCGCGACGTCGCCGACGTTGCACGTGTTCACGCCGCTCTACGGCGCTCCGGAGCAGTTCGAGCCGAAGCTCGGCGCGACGGGGCCCTGGACGGACGTGTTCGCGCTCGGGCTCGTGCTGCTGCAGCTGGCCTCGGGGAAGCAGCCGATCGACGGGCGCGATTGGGCCGAGCTCTACCTCGCCGCCGTGGACCCGCGCAGGCGGCCGTCGTTCGCGGGGCTCGGCGTCGAGGCGAGCCCCGCGCTCGAGGCGGTCGTCGCGCGGGCCGTCGCGGTCGAGCCCGCAGCGCGCTTCCGGGACGCGCGCGAGCTCGGAGAAGCGCTCGCGTCCGCGCGCGCCGGCTCCGCGCTCCGGCCGTCGGCTGCCCCGCTCTCCGCGATCTCGCCGAGGGCCGACCAGGCGTCCCCGCGGGGTCCGAGCGCGGCGCTCCCGGCCGCCCCGGCGCCCGCGGACGCCACGAAGGTCGCGGCGCCCACGGGCGGGGCGAAGGTCGCGGCGCCCGCGGGTGAGTACCGTGTCTGCACCGTGCTCTCCGCGGAGATCGTCGCCGGCGACGACGGGCAGGAGCCGCTCGATCCCGAGCAGGAGCTGGAGCTCCGCGAGGCGTGCCGCGAGCTCGTCCGCGAGCGCGTCGAGGCGCTCGGGGGCGTCGTGCAGGGCAGGAGCGAGGGCGTCGTCACCGCGCTGTTCGGCGCGCCGCGCGCGAGCGACAACGACGCCGAGCGCGCCGTCCGCGCCGGGCTGGAGCTCGCGTCGCTCGACGCCGGGTCGCTCCCTGTCCAGCTGCCGCCGCGCTCCCGGCCGAGGTTGCGCGTGGGCATCAGCACGGGGAGGCTGTTCGTGAGCGGCGCGACCGGGCGGGGCGCTCCGGTCGACGCCTCCGGCGAGGCCTTGAAGGCGGCCGCGCAGCTCCAGCAGGCCGCCGTGCCCGGCGCGGTGCTGATCGCGCAGCCCACGTTCCGGCAGGTGGCCGGGCTCTTCCAGGTCGAGCCGCAAGGCGACGGCGCGCCGGGCTTCCGTGTGCTGAAGCTCGCGAGCGGATCGGGCGCGGGATCCGATTTCCTCGGCCTCGGCACCCGTTTCATCGGGCGGGCGGGGGAGGTGCAGCGGCTCTCGGAGGCGCTGGAGACGGTCATCGCGGAGCGGCGCGCGATGTTCGTCTCGTTGATCGGCGCGGGCGGCATCGGCCGCAGCCGTCTCCTCGCCGAGGTCCGGAAGAGGGCGCTGTCGCAGGCGGAGCCGTGCATCGTGCTCGGCGCGGCGTGCTCGTCGCTGTCGATGGATGCGAGCTACCACCTCGCCGCGTCGCTCCTCCGCGCTCATTTCCGCGTCCAGGACGGCGACGCGCGCGACGTCGTGCTGCGCAAGCTCGCGAGCGGCGTCCTCGGCGTCGACGCCGGAGGCGAGGCCGGCGGCGCGCCGCACCCGCTCGCCCTGGAGGACGCGCTGGCGGAGGTCGCGGCCGTGCTCTGCCCGTTCCCGGCGGCGCAAGCCGCGCCCGCGACGGCGATCGTGCCCGACGAGGGCGGCGCCGAGGTGGCGAAGCGGGTGGCCGCGGCCGTCGCGATGCTGCTGCGAGCGATGGCCGCGCGCGGAGCCGTCGTCGTGCTGCTCGACGACATCCACTGGGCAGACGACGCCAGCCTCGACCTCTTCGACGATCTCGCCGTGCGCCTGTCGGACGCGCCCCTGCTGCTCGTCGGCGCGGCCCGGCCCGAGCTCTACGAGCGGCGGCCGCACTGGGGCGAAGGGAAGGCGAGCCACGCGCGCCTCGATCTCGGCCCGCTGCCGCGGCGGCACATCGAGGACATGGCGCGCGAGCGCCTCTGCCTCGTCGCGCGCTGCTCCGCCGAGGCCATCCGCGCCCTGGCGGAGCGCGCCGAGGGCAACCCGCTCACGCTGACCGAGACGCTGTACCTGCTCATCGACGCCGGCGCGCTCGAGCGGCGCCTCGGCGAGCCCTGGATCCTGCACGAGGAGCAGCTCGCCCGGCTCTCGTTGCCGGCGACGATCCAGGGCATCGTCCAGGCGCGGCTCGATCGGCTCGACGGCGAGGCGCGCGCGGTCCTGGCGCAGGCGGCCGTGGTCGGCAGGACGTTCTGGAAGGGCGCGATCGACCACCTCCGCGGCGCCGCGCCGCTCGACGGCGGCGGATCGAGCACCGCAGACGTGCTGCGGCGGCTCCGGGAGCAGCAGATCATCCAGGCGCGTGACGCGTCGACGTTCCCCGAGGACTGCGAGTACGTCTTCGCCGAGGCGGCGACCCAGGAGATCGCCTACGAGACGCTCAGCCTCAAGGTGCGCCGGGCCATGCACCGCGCGGTCGCCGCCTGGGTCGACGGCGTCTCGGCGGGGCGCTCGCCTGCGCGCGCGCCGCGGGGGCTCGGGGAGGCGCTCGCGGCGCTCCACCATGATCGCGGCGGCGACGCGCGGAGCGCGGCGCTCGCCTACACGCGCGCGGCGGCGAGCGCGTCGTCGCTCGGGCAGAACGCCGAGGCGCTGCGGCACTTCGAGCGGGCCCGGGAGATCCACGCGAGCGCGGCGGACGGCGCCCCGGCGAGGGGCTCCGCGGCGCGCGCCCCGTCGGCCACCGCGCCGGGGGGCGACGAGCGCCGGCTGTTCGCCTGGCACGAGCGCGCGGCGCTGTTGCTCGACGTCGGCGACGCCCTCCGCAGGGTGGGCCGACTCGACGAGGCGGAGCGCGCGTACCTCGAGGCGCGGACGCGGATCCTCCGCGTCGAGCGGCGCGCCTCCGCGCCGCCCGCGCAAGGCCCGGAGGCCGCGCTGCTCTGGGATGCGCGCGTGGATTTCCGCCTCGCCCTCGTGCTCAAGGTGCGCGGCGCGACGGCCGACGCGCGCGCGCTGATCGAGCGCGCGATCGCGCTCGCGGAGCGCGGCGGCGCCGCCCCGGAGACGCTCCCCATGTACGGGCTGCTCGCGGCGCTCCACCGGCGCGCCGGCGACCTCGACGCGTGTCGCGCGGTCGCGCTTCGGAGCCTGCGCATCTGCCGGACGCTGCATCGAGGCGACGACCGCCGCCGCGTGGCGGCGTCGCAGCTGCTCCTCGCGCTCGGGACGGTGTTCTACTCGCGCGGTCGGGTGGTGCAGGCGGAGCGCTGCTACCGCCAGGCCGCGCGGGCCGTCGACGAGCGCGCGTACCCAGAGGCGCTGGGCTTCGCGCTGAACGGCGTCGCGGCCGTGCTGTTCGCGAAGGGCGATCTCGGCGGCGCGCGGGAGGTGTTCGCCCGAGCGCTCGCGCTGAAGGAGCGGCTCGGCGATCTCCAGGCGATCGCGTCGGGCCACAACAACCTCGCGGAGGTCGAGCTCCGTCTCGCGCGCCCGCACGCCGCGCTGGAGCACGCGCGGCGCGCCGTGAGGCTGGGCGAGCAGGCCGGCGCTGGCGCCGATCTCCCGGACGCGTACCGCAACCTCGCCGCCGCGCTGCTCGCGGCCGGCCACGTCGGGGAGGCGCTCGAGTCCGGCTGCGCGGCGCTGCGACTCGCCGAGGTGGGCGGCGGGCGCGTGTACCTCGCGGACGTCGCGCTCGGCCTCGCGCGGATCTGCCGCGCGGCCCTCCGCGACGCCTCGACCCGCCCTCGCGCCGAGGCGGCCGTGGCGCAGCTCTCCGCCTCGCTGGCGGCGCATTTCCGGGATGGCGAGCTCGCGGCGCGGGCGGCCGAGTGCCGCGCGCTGCTCTCGGATCCCTGAGGCGCTGACCCTTTCTCGTCAGGTAGCGCGACGTGCCGCGCGGGAGACGTTCGTGATGATCAAGTCTTGGAATCAGGCAGCTATCGTTCTGACCGCCGCGGCCGCGCTCGGCTCGGCGGCGCTCGGGTGCGCGTCGGATCCCGCACCGCCGGGCGGATGCCCTGGCGCGCGCGCGGCGTCTGGCGCGTGCATCGGCGTCCCCGCGGGAGCGCTCTGCGGCGGGGACTTCTGCGCCGCGTCGGTCGATTGCGCCGAGGTGATCGAGGTCTCGAGCGACGCCGCGCTCTCGCAGGCCACCGACGCCGCTCGGCCTGGGGCGTGCATCGCGCTCGGCCCTGGCGCCTACGGCCCGATCGATCTGCCCCCCGGCGTGAGCCTGCTCGGCCGCGGCGCTGGCTCCGTGAGCGTCGCGGCGGTCTCGCTCGCGGCCGGCGACGGCGCCGTCCTCCGGGCGTTGACCGTGGGCGAGGGCGGCGTGCGGATCGCGGCCGGCGCCCGGGCGCGGATCGAGGCGGTGCGCGTCGTCGGCAGCGCGTCCGACGGCGTGACGCTCGGCCTCGGCGCGTCGCTCGACCTCGTCGCGTCGGCGATCGAGGGCTCGGCGCGGTACGGCCTGAGCGCGTTCGACGCCGGCCGCGTCTCCGTCGTGCGGTCCGTCGTCTCGGGCTCGCAGGGGCCGGGGCTGTGGGCGCAGTGCACCGGCGGCTGTGACTGCGAGGCGCCGGTGGAGCTCCACGTCGAGGACGCGCTCGTCCGCGACAGCAAGGTGGTCGGCGTGTCGCTCGTCGGGGCGCGCGCCTCGATGTCTGGCGTCGAGGTCAGCGGCAATGGCCTGAGCGGGTTCGATCCGAGCGGCGGCATCTCCGTGTCCGGCTGCTCGACCCTCGACGCGGCGGCCCTCAAAGTCGCCGACAACACCGGGTTCGGTCTCCTGATCGATCGAGCGAACGCAGCCCTCGGCGAGAGCGGCGAGGGCTTCGAGGTGAGCGGCAACCAGCCCGGGATCTGGATCCAGCACACGACGCCGGAGCAGACCGTCCAGCTCACGGGAGGCCTCCTCGAGAAGAACCGGGCCATCGGCCTGGGGATGAGCGGCGACGCGCGCGGCATCATCATCGACGGCATGCGCATCGCCGGGACCTTCGCCGACTCGGCGGTGGTGAGCGCGGACGGCGGGCTCGCCCAGGAGGTCGTCGGCGACGGCGTGAGCTGGCAGGAGCGCGCGCAGGCCGCGATCTTCGGGCTCGTGCTGAGCGGCAACGGGCTCGAGTCCCTCAACCCCTCCATCCGCCCGTCACGCCGCGCGAGCCTGCTCATCGACGGCGGCGTCGGTCTGGACAGCCGCCTCTCCGCCGTGACGCTGGAGGGCGGTGACGATGCGGCGGGCATCGTGCAGCAGCGTCTGCCCGCTGACGGCATAAGCCCGCTGCGGGACGCCGATGTCCCGCGCATCGTGACGAGCCCGGAGGCGCTGTTCTCCGTGCCCGTCGCGCCCATCGCGCCGGCGGCGCTCGATGCCCCTTGAGGCCTGCATCAGCGCGGCGACGGCCCGGCTCTGGGACCGCGTCCCGAGGTGAGCGCAGAAGCGCGTCGGGTCCACAACTGGACCGACAAAAAGTAAGTGGGCCCGCCACACTCGCTTTCCGCTACCGTTGCTCCCTTCCGGGCCTGGCGGGGTTCACGGCGCGCTGTCGGCGGACCCATGAGGTCCAGGCGCTGTTGCCTGACGCAGGGACTTCGTAGTCGAACCTCATCCCCATGTCGAGCCCCACGGCGCGCGCGGCGGCGATTCGTGGGCCATGGCGTCTCGGCGCCCTTCGCGAACGCAGCGTCGCCCACGTCGCCCACGTTGGGTTCCCTCCTCGGAGCCATCGGGGGTGAGGGCGGTGCCAGTGAGGTGTGAGCGTGAGCTGCGATCGGGGTGTGCAAAGGGTGGTGGTGTGCGCCGAGCGATCGACCTGGAGCGGCATCGGCCAGGGCTTGCCTCGTTCAGGAAGCCCCGTACGCTTGGAGGTGTCGTGAATCCGTTCGATTCCGAGGACGAGGGACGGGGCAGCCGGCTGATTCCGGTGCTTCTCTTCATCGGCTCCGCAGCGCTGGCAGCGGCCGCGCTCCGGTTCGCCTGGCAGCAGCCGGTGATCATGGCGGCGGTGCTCAGCGTGGTTCTCGTGTTCGCCGCGGCCCGCTGGCTCGCGCGCCGCAAGCTGCGCCGGCTGCTGCGCTCGGGCGATGTGGGCTCGGTGCTGCGGCGCTGGTCGTCGTCGCTTCACCGCGTCCCGCACCCCGCCACGATGGCACCGCTCATGACGGCGACGGCGTTCGCGGCCTATGGTTGGGTCGAGAAGGCGCGCGCGGCCATGGCCGCCGCCGAGCGGGGGCCCGCGTGGGAAGCGGCCCTCGAGCACCGCCTCTTCCTCGACACGCTCCTCTGCACCTTCGAGGGCGATCGCGACACGGCGCTCGCGCAGGCGGGTCGCCTGGCGCGCCTCCCTCTCCCGGACATCAGCTCGCCCTTTCGCAGCCGGGTGGTCACCCTGCGATCGGCAGCCGGCGCGCTCGCCCGCGCCTTCGCTCACACGAGCGTGCCGGGCGACCGCGCGCTGCTGGAGCGCGCGAGCGAGGCCAGCCCGCTCGTCTTCTGGGCCATGCGCTACGCCGCGGCCGTCGTCGCCATCGACGAGGGCGAGCTCACCCGCGTCGAGGAGCTCCTCGCCGACGCGCCCTCCTGGCCCCAGGAGTCGACGTTCCGCGCCTTCCACGACGAGATCGCCGATCGCGCCGGCCTTCCCCGCACGGTGAGCGCGTAGCGGGCCGGTCATCGCGCGCGCCGCTGCGCGCGGCGTCGACCCGGAACGCCGGTCCTTCCAGAGGGCGCGCTGTCTTCGCGTTCGCGCCGGCTCAGCCCTGGAACAGCGTGCGGATGTAGCAGGTTGCGCGCGCCCCGGGGGCTGCGCCGGCGGGGTCTTCCGGCGCGTCCGGCACGAACGCGCCGAGCGCGCCGAGCGCGCCGCCGAGGGTGAACGTGCGCAGCATGATCCTCGCCTGCGTGCCCGCGAAGCACGGCTTGCGGTAGGCGATCTCCACCCTCCGGGCGAGCACCGCCGTGCTGTGGCCCTGCGCCGAGAGACGTCGCAGCGCGGCCTCCGCGAAGAGCCGCGGGTACACGAGCGAGTTCACGTGCTGGTTCCCGTCCGTGTGATCCAGGCCGAACGCCACCGGGATCGGATCCAGGGTCGGCTTCGCGTCGAGCGGCTCTGCGCCCTCGGGCAGGCCCATCAACGCCTCCGGCGAGCGAAAGTCGTAGCGCTCGGGCGGCACCGCCGGCAGATCCGGGGACTCGAAGCGCAGCACCTTGCGCGCCTCGGGCGCCGCGAAGGGCCGCGTGAAGACGTGCTCCGCGAACACGCGACCGACCTGGATCGGCTCGCCCGCGCCGGGCGGCGGCGGGCCGTAGGTCCGGCTGCGGCGCCCGCTGGCCGAGAGCCACATGGCCAGGATCAGCCGGTTCACCTGGGAGGTGGCGTCCTCCGTGTGCGCCAGCTGGTAGCGGCCCTGCAGCTCCAGCGGCTCCCGCGTCGCGATCGGCCCCTCTCCGCCCTCGATGATGAGGCGGGTGAGGATCGGGATGATCCCTTGCGTGAGCATGAGCGCCTCGACGGGGCTCGCCCGCAGGAGCTTCACCCAGACCGCGGGCCCGAGGCCGTGCGGCAGCGCGTCCAGCATCACCCGCCCGTTCTGGCTGACGTCTTCGAAGCGGAGGTGCATGGCGGCGGTCGCCTGCTGCTGCTCGGGGACGCAAGGCTCGTCAGGGAAGTAGTGCATGCCCCGTCTCCATAGCTGACGCCGCCGCGCACCGCATGGACCAGCGCCTGGGCGCCGCCATGGCCGGCCAGGCCGACGGCGCGCGTCCATGGTACGATCGCCGCGTGACGCTCCTGAAAATCGCCCACATCGGCAACCCTGTCCTCAGGCAGCGAGCGCGTGAGGTCACGCCAGAAGAGCTCTCCTCCCCTGCGATGCAGGCGTTCATCGACGATCTGGTGGAGACGATGCGCGACGCGAACGGCGCGGGCATCGCCGCCACCCAGGTCCATGTGCCGGTGCGCATCTTCGCGGTCGAGGTGCAGAACAACCCCCGTTATCCGTACAAGCCGAACATCCCGCTCACTGTCGTGGTCAATCCGGTGATCGAGCCGCTCACGCAGGAGACGTTCGAGAACTACGAAGGGTGCCTGAGCGTCCCGAACCTGAGGGGTGTTGTCGACCGCACCACCGAGATCCGGCTCACCGGCCTGGATCGCGACGGGAGGCCGATCGACCGCATCGTGCGCGGGCTGTCAGCGGGCACCTTCCAGCACGAGAAGGATCACGTCGACGGCGTGCTCTTCGTCGATCGCGTGAAGGATCCGCGGACGCTCTGCACCTGGGCGGAGTTCGACCGCTATCACAAGCAGCCCTTCGTCGAGCGCATCGTCCCGTTCATCCAGCGGATGGGCGGATGAGGTGCCTCGTCGCGCGGGTCCTGCTCGTGCGTGTGACCGCTGCGCGGACCAGAGCGCTCGGCACGAGCTCGAGCGCTCCCGCGGACATGCGCCTCCGCTAACGCAGGCCGCACGCCTCTCGCCCGCGCTGGCGGGGAGGGACGTGCGGTGCCTGCTGGCGGGGAGCGATCAGGCGCCGCCGCCGGTCCGTTCTTCGCGCTCGATCTGCTCCTGGTACGCGACGCTGTAGCGCGCCCAGGGACGCAGCTTGAGGCGGCGGTAACCGATGGGCTCGCCGGTGCCCTCGCACATCCCGTAGCTCCCCTCCTTCATCTTCGCGAGAGCACGGTCGATCTCGGCGAGCACGCGGACATCGCGCTCCAGGAGCTTCGACGTCAGCGACGTCGCGCCCTCGGCGTTGGCCTCGTCCATCTCGTCGCCCACCTCGCGCGAGATGTCGCGCTCTGCGTGCTGCCGCTCATCGATGTTGGCGACGAGGCTCGCCCGGCGCTCCTCGAGCGCCTGCCTGAGCTCGTCGAGCTGCTCCGGCGTCAGATCCGGCAGATCGGAGTCGTCCGTTTCGGGCGCCGCGTGGCGCACGGGCGGCCTCGGCATGGCGGCTGCCGTCGTGGCGGACGTCTCTGGCCGCGCCGGGCTCATTCCGTCGCGACTCGCACCTTCACGGTTGTTCATTGTTTCCTCTCATATTTTCGGTGGCAATTCGCGTACCGATCTTGAACGTGGGCGGACGAAGCACGCGCGCGGCGTGGTTACCAGGGAACACGAACGAGCAGGAGCAGCCGCGCCAGCTTACTGGCTGTGGTGATAGCGCATCCACGAGCCTATGGCTTCGTGATGCCGGCCATTCGAAGCCCTGCCGCGACCAGCGCGCCGATGTCCTCGAGCACGGGCTTCGACACGTTGATAGAAATCTCGGCCCGCGGCGCCGCGCCGCCCTGCTGCTGGGTCGTGACGAACATCAGCCCTTCCCCTTTGTGGGGGAGCTTTGCCAGCGCTTCGCCGAAGATTCGAGCTTCCTGAGGCAGCGCCACCGGCGCCGCGCCGGGCTGATCCAGCGTCGAGAGCACGCTCTGGAACGTGCGGGTGATCGGGGCGAGCGTCGAGAATCCACCCCAGGCGAACTTCCCGGTCTTCAGCTTCTCGAGCCCCGGACGTGACGCGAGCGTCGCTGCGGCGGGCGCGCCCGCTTTCACCGTGGCGAGCCGCCTCAGCAGGTCGCCCTTGTCGTGTCCGAAGGCGACCCACGTCGTCTTCTCCTCACCCATGACGAGGAGGTGGAGTGTCATCGTCAGCTTGGGCTTCTGCTTGCCCTTGGCGGCGGGGGTCGAGCCCGCGTCGCCGTCGAGCGGCGGTAGATCGCGGACGATCTGGATCTCGACGGCGAGCGACGACTTCCCGAGCTCCTTCGGCGCCTGAACCGTCTTGACCGTCGGCAGATCCTTCGGATCGATGTCGATCTCCGGGAGCCGCTTGCGCAGCCCGGGCGTGTTGTAGGCGGTGACGGCGTTCTTCACGTACTTGATGAGCGCGTCGGGCGCCTCCTCGAACCCGAACAGGTTCCAGCCGACGAAGCCCCCCATCATCTTGTCGAGCGCCTCGTTCGGCGTCGGCTTTCCGGCCTGGGCAGCGGCAGGAGGCGCGTCCGGGTACCCGTGGGCGGACACGCTCGGCCCCTTGTCGATCGGCAGCGCGAGGAGGTCGGCGAGCGCCTTGCGATCGGCGGGCTTGCCGATCTTCTCCTTCTCCAGCCACCCTTCGAGCATCTCGCGCAGCGTCTTCAGGATGCCGCCGTAGTGCGCCGGGTCGTAGCCGTGGTCGAAGAACGCGCCGGCGCTGTCCTTCGGCGCGCGCCAGTACAGCGCCGGCGCGGCCGCGGCGCGGTTCGCCCTGTCGGCCATCGTCTTGGCGAGCCACGACGACTGGCCCCGGAGCTCCAGGGCAGCGGTGAGGTTCACGCAGGACTGGTTGTCGACCTGGAGATCGACGACCGCCTTGCTCGCGTCGTTGATGAGCGCCTCGAGCTCCTGCTGAACGGAGGTCGCCGCGTCGGTGAGCGCCCGGTCGAACTGGGGCTGCCCGATCGAGAGCTGGCTCTGCGCGAGGATCGGGAGCCCGCCGACCTGCTGCTTCGCCATGCCGCCGAACTTCGTGCTGAGCGGGACGAAGCGGACCTCGCCGTGGAGATCGCGCGCCTCGGGCGCGAGCGTCGGCAGCGTGCGCGCGAGGTACGGCCCGAGCGTCGTCACGTCGCGGTCCCGATCGCCGCAGAGGAGCCGCGCGGGCGCCGAGCCGGCGGACGCGGCGAGGAAGCAGCTCGATGACGAGGGCTCCTTGCCGCCGATCTTCCACATGCCGGGCTTCACCTCGGTGAGGGCGGCGCCCGCCTCGAGAGCGCCCCTCGCCCGCTCGAGCGACGTGAGCCCGAACGACACGGCCGCCACGGGCTTGCCCCGCTTCGAGCTGTCATCGAGCGCGACGATCAGGTGCACCGGCGCGTCGAGCGCGAGCACCGTGGCGAGCTGGTCCGTGTCGATGGAAGGGCTCACGAGCTCGCCCAGCACAACCGAGGAGAACGCCTGCGCGCCCGTCTCCGCGAGCGCCGGAGGCAGCCCCGCGCACGTCGCGATGCTCGACAGCGTGGCGGCGGGGTTGCTCCAGCGGAGCACGCCGACGATGTCGGCCGGCTCGGCGACCGGGGATAGATCGAACGCTGGGCTGGCGGCGACCTGGGCAGGCCCGGCCTTGACCTCGCCTTGTCCTGCGGTCGGCGCGACAGGCGCGGGGGACGGCCCGCAGGCGAGGGAACCGGCCATCAGGACCAGGGGGGCGATCGGCAGGAGAGTTCGCATGAGCGCCGGTTATACGGCTCCCGGACATCCGAGTCGACGCCCAAGGGAGCGCGCCGCGCAGGCGACGGTTGCATGCGCCGCGTCCCGCGCGGCGGCCGCTCCAAATGCGAACGAGCGCGGACGAATCCGCGCTCGTTGCGCTTGGCCCTTGCCGAACGCGCGCGGAGGAATCCGCGCTCGTCGCACACCGTCGAGGAGCGGGCTCCTCGCGGCGATCAGTTCGACTCTTCGAACTCCGCGTCGATGACCGAATCCTTCCCCTTGCCGCCGGCGGGGGGCGGCGGCTGGCCTCCCGGAGCGCCGCCGGGCGCGGCGCCGCCGCCGTCCTGCGGCGGACCGGCCTTCTCGTACATGACGCTCGCGATGCGGTGCGCTTCCTTCTCGAGCTTCTCCAGCGCCGCGCTCACGGCCGCGTCGTCCTGCTTCTCGATGGCCGACCGCCCCTCGGCGATGATCCCGTTCAGCGCCGAGACGTCGCCCTCCGGCAGCTTGTCCTTGTTCTCGCTGATCGTCTTCTCCAGCGTGTAGCAGAGGTTATCGAGCTTGTTGCGCCGCTCGATCTCCTCGCGCCGGCGCTTGTCCTCGGCCTCGTGCGTCGCCGCCTCGTTGACCATCCGGTTGATCTCGTCCTCCTTCAGGCCGCCCGACGCGGTGATCGTGATGCGCTGATCCTTGCCGGTGGCCGTGTCCTTGGCGTGGACCGAGAGGATGCCGTTCGCGTCGATGTCGAACGTCACCTCGATCTTCGGCACGCCGCGGGGCGCCGGCATGATCCCCTCGAGGTGGAAGCGGCCCAGGGTCCGGTTGTAGCGGGCCTCGGTGCGCTCGCCCTGGAGCACGTGGACCTCGACGCTGGGCTGGCTGTCGGTCGCGGTCGAGAAGATCTCCTTCTTCTGGGTCGGGATCGTGGTGTTCCTCGAGATCATCACGGTCATCACGCCGCCGAGCGTCTCGACGCCGAGCGAGAGCGGCGTGACGTCGAGCAGCACGAGGTCCTTCACGTCGCCCGAGAGCACGCCCGCCTGGACCGCGGCGCCGACGGCCACGACCTCGTCCGGGTTCACGCCCTTGTGGGGCTCCTTGCCGAAGAACTTCTTGACCGTCTCCTGGACGAGCGGGATGCGGGTCGAGCCGCCGACGAGGACGATCTCGTCGATCTGCTGAGGCGACTTCTTCGCGTCGGCGAGCGCCTTGCGGGTCGGCTCGAGCGTGCGGTCGATGAGCGGCCGGATCATCTGCTCGAGCTTCGCCCGGGTGAGCTGCTTCTGGAGGTGCTTCGGCCCCGAGGCGTCCGCGGTCAAGAACGGCAGGTTGATCGTCGTCTCCTGCACGTTCGACAGCTCGATCTTCGCCTGCTCCGCGGCGTCCTTGAGCCGCTGCACGACCATCTTGTCGTTCGAGACGTCGATGCCGGTGTCCTTCTTGAACTCGGCCGCGAGCCAGTCCATCACGAGGTGGTCGACGTCGTCGCCGCCGAGGTGGGTGTCGCCGTTGGTCGAGATGACCTGCACGACGTTGTCGCCGACCTCGAGGATCGAGATGTCGAACGTGCCGCCGCCGAAGTCGTAGACGGCGATGACCTGCTCGTTCTTCTTGTCGAGCCCGTACGCGAGCGCGGCGGCCGTGGGCTCGTTGACGATGCGCTTCACGTCGAGCCCGGCGATGCGGCCCGCGTCCTTGGTCGCCTGGCGCTGCGAGTCGTTGAAGTACGCCGGCACGGTGATGACGGCCTCGGTGACCTTCTCGCCGAGGTAGTCCTCCGCGGCCTTCTTCAGCTTCTGGAGGACCTTCGCGGAGACCTCGGGGGGCGACATCTGCTTGCCGCGCACCGCGATCGAGGCGTCGTTGTTCTTGCCCTTGCTGACCGTGTACGGGACGCGCTTCGCCTCTTCCTGCACCTCCTCGTAGCGGCGACCCATGAAGCGCTTGGCCGAGTAGATGGTGTTGGTGGGGTTCGTGACCGCTTGGCGCTTGGCGATCTGCCCGACGAGCACCTCGCCCTTGTCGTCCCAGGCCACGACGGACGGCGTGAGGCGCGAGCCCTCCTCATTCACGATGACCTTGGGCTCTTTGCCCTCCATCACCGCGACGACGCTGTTGGTCGTGCCGAGATCGATGCCGATGATCTTGCCCATGACGTTGAACCCTCCGAGAACTGTTTGCGCGACGGCCTGATGACCACGGGGGGCGAGAAGACCCGACCGGCCAGCAGGGCTCAGCTGACAGCTGCCGCGAGCCGCCGCTCCAGAGCCGTCAAAACCGCTGGGAATCCGGATACTTTCGCCGAGTTTTCGCGAGCTCGCTGGCTCGCGACCGCGAAACTAACCATGTGCGCCCGAGCGTCAACGCCGCCCCTAGCAATTGCCGTGCGCGCGGGCTGGGGCTGCCCGCACCTTGACCGGAGCCCGGTCGCGCCGCACCTAAGGTGTCCGCGCTTCGCACCGCCAGCGTCTCGAGCCGGGGGCCTAGCTCCTGGGGGAAGCGCGGCGGGCTCGGCCGGCAACGTCAGGGCCGCCTCGCTGCGCGGCTTCGCGCAAACCCGGCGCGAACTCGCGCAAACTCGTGCAAACGATGTCGAGCGGGCCGGACGAGAACCGGACGAGACGAGAGATAGAAGAGCGGGCGCGTCTGAGGGGCTTCTTGCGGTCCAAGACGCGCTGAGCTATAGGCGCCCTCCCTCGCAACACCCGAAGGACTCACCATGAAGCCCGGCATCCACCCCGAGTACAAGGCCTCCACGATCACCTGCGCGTGCGGCGCCGTCGTCGAGACCCGCTCCACCCGCGGCAGCTTCACCACCGACGTCTGCTCCGCCTGCCACCCGTTCTACACGGGCAAGCACAAGATCATGGACGTCGCCGGCCGCGTCGACCGCTTCCGCAAGAAGTACGCGACCGCAGGCAAGTAGCCGGGCCGATCGTCCCTCTACGCCCGATATCCCTTCTTTCACCGGATTCGCCCGTCACGCCGCGCCCGCCCGGGGCGTGGCGGATGGGTTCGTTCGCCTAGCGCCCGCTAGCCCTGCGCGGAGCGTGAGCGGCCGAGACGTCGCGCGCGGCGGACCGCGCGGCGGACGCGGACGCGAACATGACAACGTCGGCACATTCACCTGTGCGGCGCTGGTCGGTCGGGCCGATGCGCTGGCCGTGTTATGCGCTAGATTGGAACGCGTATGAGCGATCAGCCTGCACGTCCGTATATCGGTGGCCAAGCGGTCATCGAAGGGGTCATGATGCGGTCGCCGAGCTCGGTCGCGATCGTCTGCCGGCGCCGCTCGGGAGAGCTCGTCGTGCGCGAGCAGCCGATGACCGCCGTCTCGAAGGGGCCGCGCACCTGGCCGTTCGTGCGGGGGGTCGCGACCCTCGTCGAGTCGCTCCGCCTGGGATCCCAGGCGCTCCGCTGGTCCGCGGACCTCTACGAGCAAGATCTCTCAGCCGAGGAGGCGGGCTCGGCCAAGGGGCCGGAGTCGAAGCGCCCGAGCGCAGGGCAGGCGGGCGGGGTGAACCTCACCTCCCTGGCGCTCAGCATGGCGGCGATCGCGGCGCAGGACGTGGAGCCCGCGCAGGTCACGGGCAGCCCCGCGCCGGGCGGCGGCGCAGAGGGGAAGAAGCGGGGCGGAGGGATGGGCATGATCCCGATCCTCTTCGCGGTCCTGCTCTTCGTGGCGGCGCCCCAGGCCGGCGCCGAGCTGGTCAACAAGCTCCTGGGCCTCGGTCTCGAGGTCACGTCGCCGGCGTTCCAGGCGATCACCGGCGTGGCGAAGCTCGCCATCGTCGTCGGCTACCTCCTGCTGATCCGCCAGATCCCCGAGGTTCGACGCGTTTTCCAGTACCACGGCGCCGAGCACAAGGCGATTTCCACCTACGAGGCGCACGAGGTCCTCGAGGTCGAGAACGCGCGCCGGAAGACGGCCATGCACCCCCGCTGCGGGACGACGTTCCTGGTCATGGTGGCGCTCGTGTCGATCGTGGTGTTCTCGGTGGCCGGGGCGTCCCTGGGCGCGCTCCTGCCCAAGCTGCCTGGTGGCCGGCTCGTCGAGAGCGTCACGTTCTTCCTGATGAAGCTGCCGTTCCTCCCGCTGATCGCCGCGGTCACCTTCGAGATCCAGCGGATCTTCGCGCGTTATTGCACCACCGGCCCGCTCCGCGCGCTGCTCTGGCCGGGGTTCCTGGTCCAGAAGATCACGACGGCGGAGCCCGAGGATGCGCAGCTGGAGATCGCCCTCGCGTCGCTCCGTGCGACGCTCTGGCGCGAGGCCTCGGTGGCCGCTCCAGTCCAGCCCGATCGGGTGTTCGCCGACTACTCCAAGCTGCTGGCCGACCCCGGCTACGCAGGCGCCCACGGCTAGCGCGCCGGCTCCGCCGGGCCCCTCGCCGCCGTCCAACCCCGCGTCGTCTTCGGATTGCAGATGCTACCTATCGCGAAACTCGAGGCGGTTCAGCGCCGCTTTCAGGAACTCGAGCACCTCATGTGCAGCCCGGCGGTGCTCTCCGCGCCGGCCGAGCTCCAGCGGCTCAACCGCGAGCGGACCGAGATCGAGCCCGTCGTCGCCGCCTTCGCCCGGCTGCGGGACGTCGAGCGGCGCATCGCCGAGGATCGCGAGGCGCTGAGCGATCCCGACCTGTCCGAGCTCGCGCAGGCGGAGCTTCCCGAGCTCGAGATCGAGCGCGAGCGGCTCGCCGCCGAGCTCGAGGTGCTCCTCCTCCCGAAGGACCCCAACGACACGCGGAACACCGTGATCGAGATCCGCAGCGGCGAGGGTGGCGAGGAGGCGGCGCTCTTCGCCGCCGATCTCTTCCGCATGCTCTGCCGCTACGCGGAGACGAAGCGGTGGAAAGTCGAGGTGCTCAACCTGAGCGAGGCCTCCGCCGGCGGCTACAAGGAGGTCGCGGCGCTGATCACGGGGCAGGACGTCTACTCCCACCTCCGGTACGAGGGCGGCGTCCACCGCGTTCAGCGGGTCCCCTCGACGGAGACGCAGGGGCGGATCCACACCTCGACCGCGACGGTGGCCGTGCTGCCCGAGGCCGACGAGGTCGACGTGCACATCGACGACAAGGACCTGGAGATCTCGATCGCCGCGTCGGGCGGCCCCGGCGGCCAGGGCGTCAATACGACGAACAGCGCCGTGCAGATCAAGCACCTGCCGACGGGCATGATCGTGAAGTGCCAGGACGAGCGCTCCCAGCTGAAGAACAAGGCGAAGGCGATGAAGGTGCTCCGGAGCCGGCTGCTCGAGCTCGAGCAGCGCCGGCAGGAAGAGGCCCAGAGCGCCGAGCGAAGGACCATGGTCGGCACGGGGGAGCGGGCGCAGAAGGTGCGGACCTACAACTTCCCGCAGAACCGAGTGACGGATCATCGGATCGGCCTCACGCTGCACAAGCTCGACAAGATCATCGAAGGGGACCTCGACGAGCTCATCGGCGCGCTGCGCACGCACCGCCAGGCAGAGCTCCTGCGGCGCGGCGGCCTCTCGGGGCCCGCGCTGGAGCCCGCCACGTGATGGGGGCGCCGTCCATCGATAGAGGGGCGCCGCCCGTCGATCTGGAGGCGCTGCTCGTCGCGCTCGTGCTGGCGCCGTCGACCTTCTCGCGAAACCGCTTCTTCTCGCTGTACGCCGATCCGGAGGCGCGCCGGGTGCGGCGGCGGGCGGCGCTGCTCAGGAGCATCGTGCGGCAGCTGGTCGCGGGCGCGGACCGCGCCGGGCTCGCGCCCGCCGCGAGCGGCGGCGCGCTGCTCACCTACGACGTGCCGTCGCTCGGGTTGAAGCGCACCGCCGCGCTCGACGCCCTGGAGCTCGCGGTGCTCCGCATCGCGGTCGCGCGCGGGGCGGTCCCGCGGGCCGAGCAGCCGGGCGGCGGGGGCGCCGCGCCGAGCTCGGCGACAGGCGCCGCCTTGCCGCATGAGCTCCTCCCCGAGCCGGCGGACACGTCGCGGATCGAGCGCGCGCTCGCACGGCTGCTGCCCGAGGGGAAGGCCGGCGCAGCGCTGGAGTCTCCTGGCGAGGGGGAGCCGGGAGAGCCGGACCCCGGGACCAGGGCGCTGCCGCGTGACCGGGCGCGGCGTGACTCGCAAGCACCCTGGGAGTAGGAGGCGGCCATGTGCATCTTCTGCAAGATCGCGAACAAGGAGATCCCGTCGAAGGTCGTGTTCGAGGACGAGCACGTCATCGCCTTCCACGACGTGAACCCGCAGGCGCCCACGCACGCGCTCGTCATCCCGAAGCGCCACATCGCGGGCATCGCCCAGGCCACGGCCGAGGACGAGGCCGTCCTCGGCCGGCTGCTCCTCGCCGCGCGGCGGGTCGCAGAGCTCACCGGCATCGCGGAGGGCGGCTTCAGGACCGTGGTGAACAGCGGCGCGAACGCCGGCCAGACGGTCTTCCACATCCACGTCCACGTGATGGGTGGAAGGCCGATGGCCTGGCCTCCCGGCTGAACGCCGTCCGCGCCGTCCGCGCTCCGAGTGAGCGTCGCGCCGACCGCGCTCAGCGGACGCCGCGGGCGGCGCTCACCGCCGCGTCGAGCCACGCCGCCTCGTCGTCACGGAGCGACGGCTGCCTCGGCAGCGCGGTCGGCAGGGCGCGGGACCGCGACGCGCCGTGGGCGCGGAGGTGCGCGGACGTGATGGCGCCGACGCGCCCACCCACGCCGAGGAACAGCGCGAAGAGATCGGGGCCCACCGCGCGCCGCGGGGCGGGCCGCACCGCGAGCTCGGCGCCGGACGCGAGCCGCGCGGTGAACCCGGCGACGAGGTGATCGACCGGATCGCTCCACGGATCCGGGGCGCCGGGGGCGCCCGCCGCGATCCACGCGTCGAGCGTCAGCTCGGGCGAGGTCGCGCTGAAGTCGATCGCCAGCGTGAGGCCGCGCTGCTCGAGGGTGCGCTCGATGTCGCCGAGGCGATCGGTACCGGCGGCGTGCACGAGCATGGAGTCGCCGTCGAGCACAGGCGCCGCGGGCGGCGGCGGCAGCGGGCGGCGCGCGGCGGGGGACGCCTCGCGCGGGAGCAGGTTGCCAGGGTTCATGACGCCGGCGGGGTCGAAGACGCCGCGGAGCGCATGGATGACGTCGACGCCGAGGCCGAGCTCGGCGCCGAGCCGCGGCGCCTTGCTCCGGCCGACCCCGTGGTGATGCGAGAGCGTCCCGCCGGCGTTGATCGCGGCGTCGAGGGCCGCCCGCCAGGCCGCGTCGTACTTCGCCTCGGCCGCCGCGACGCTCGGCGCGCTGCCAGCGAAGGTGAAGTAGATGCTGCAGCCGTCCGGGTACGCGTGGGACAGGTGAGCCATCACGAACACGTGGCGCCCGAGCGCGCCGCGCACCGCGCGGTAGAGCCCGTCGAGGCGCGACCAGGGCGCGGCGACCTCCATGGTGTCGCTGAACGCGCCCGCCATGAACACGGGCGCCTGGCGGTAGCTCACGCTGTAGCGGTGCGCGAGCCAGTGGCGCGCGGGCTCCTCGCCGAGCGGCCTGGCCCCGCCGCGCTCCGCGATCGCCGCGGCGCGGGCGAGGTCGTCCGCGCTCGCGCGCGCCGTGCCCTCGAAGATGAGGATGAGCGTCGCGCCGCGGAGCACGCGCGACCCGACGCCGTCGACGATCTGGTTGAGGAGCCCCGGCGCGCGCAGCAGGCCGCGCAGCACCGCGGCGCCGGCCCCAGGGCCGCGCGCGCCGTGCCCCCGAGCGGCCGCCCCCTCGGAGGATTCATCGACTGCGCCGGCGTGGGCGCGCTGCCGGCGCACGGCGCCCAGCCGGGCCATGAAGGAGTCGAACGGGTCGTAGAGCCGCGAGACCGCCGGGCGGAGGCCGGCCTGGAACATCGCCCGCATCGCGTCCCATCCGGCCTCGACGCCGGGGAACGAGAACGCGGCGAACGCGCGCGCCGGCGGCGCCGGGTGCAGCCGGAGCGTCGCGGCGGTGACCACGCCGAGCACGCCCTCGCTGCCGATGAGGAGCGGCGTGAGATCCGGGCCTCGCGCGCGCCGATCGAAGCGGACGATCTCGCCGCGGCCGACGACGCACTCGAGCGACGCGACCATGTCCTCGATCTTGCCGTAGAGCCCGGAGCACTGGCCGGCGCTGCGCGCCGCGACCCAGCCCCCCACGGTCGAGCAGAGGATGGACGACGGGAAATGGCCGAGCGTGAAGCCCTCGGCGTTGAGCTCCTCCTCGAAGCGGATGCCGAGCGCGCCGGCCTCGACCTCGACCGACGGGGCCTGACGATCGAGCGAGCGGCGGCGGGAGAGCCGCTTGAGGTCGAGCACGACCGTGCGCTCGTCCGGCAAGACGCCGCCGCACACGCCCGAGCCCGCCCCGAAAGGCACCAAGGGGAGCCCCTCGTCCGCGCAGAAGCGCACCACCTGGGCGACCTCCTCCGCGGAGGACGGCCAGACGATCATCCCGGGCCGGTGCTCGGCGATGCGGCCCTCCGTCACCGCGAGGTGATGCCGCGGCCAGAGATCGCGGGCGTAGGCGATCTGATCGACGGGGGAGGCGCTGCGCGGGATCCCCGGCAGCGCGCGCGCGATCGCGGCCTCGAAGCTCATTCGCGGGGAGCCCTAGCGCCTCAGCTCCGCTCGGCAAGGACGATGAGCCGTGGCGACTCGGAGCCGAAGAAGACGCCGGGGTGCGCAGGGTGTCCGGTCACCTCGGTGACCTTGAAGCCCGCTTCGTGGAGCACCTTGCCGAGCTCGTGCAGCCCGTAGAGGCGGAGCGAGTAGTCGAGCTCGCGCGAGCGGCCGTCCTCGAACATGACGGTGCGCTTCACCTTGAGCCTGCTCGTGAAGAAATCCACATGCATTTCATCCATGCAGACGCAGCCGTCCCCCTCGAACCAGACAAGGCTCGGCTGGCGGGACGCCACATAGTCGCGGTTGACGATGTCGAGCAGGAGCATTCCGCCGGGGCGGAGGGCGCGGCGGATGCGGGCGAGGACATCCGCGTTCTTCTCGTCGTCGAAGTAGCCGAAGCTCGTCGACCAGCAGTAGACGCCGTCGAAGGTCTCCTCGAACGTCATCTCGCGCATGTCGCCCTGGAGGAAGTTCAGCTTCTGGCCGCGGTCCTGCGCTTCGTCGGCGGCGCGGGCGAGCATGGCGAGCGACAGGTCGTAGCCGACAACGCTGTAGCCGCGGCTGGCGATCTCGATCGCGTGGCCGCCTGCGCCGCACGCGAGATCGAGGATCACCGCGCCCTTCTCGACGCCGAGCCGCTCCTCGATGAAATCGACCTCGCGGCGAACCACCTTGCTGTCGATCTTGTCGAGCGTGCGCAGGAAGTCGTCGCCGAAGAGCTCCTCCCACCACGGGCGTTTCCGGCGCGCGGCGGGCTCGGTCGAGGGGCCGGAATCGTGCTCGACCTGCTTCGCCGCGGGCGCCGCGGCGGGCGCCGCGGGCCGCGCGGACGCGGACGGCTCGCCGTGCGACGAAGGCGCCGAAACGGGCGGCGCCGACGCGGGCGGCGGCGGCACCGAGCTCGTGAACGTCGCGAGATCCGGCGATGCCAGCGCCTGCGCGCGCGGGCGCCGCGGCGGCAAGGGAGGCGGCGGTGGCTTCTTGGGGTGCGTGGCGTGCGGATCGGCCTGCGCGGCCGAGCCCGGGTCGGCGAGCTCGGCGTCGCGCTCGGGCTCGACCTCCTCGAGCTCGACCTCGGTGCTCCTCGGCGGCACGGTGATGCGCGTCGCGTCGCCCTGCGCCTGCTGGCCTTCGCCGCCCGCGGGAGAAGCGCCCGACAGCTCGGCCTTCGCCTCGGCGACGGGCTCGGACTCGGGCTCGAGCTCCGCGACCTCGTCCGCGCCCGCCCCCAGCGGCCAGTCCAAGGGGTGCGCGTCGATCTCCGGCGCAGAGGCCTGCCTCCTGGGCCGCCTTCGAGGCTGCGGCTGGAGGGCGTCGAAGGCGGCGTCGCGCGCCGTCGGCGGGCCCTCGGAGAGGCCTTCCGGGAACGACTCGAGGCCCATCCCGGTCGGGACATCGTCCGGCCGGATCCTGAACTGGAGCGGCGGCCACTCGTGCTCCGCCGGATCGGTCAAGAGCGGCGGTCTGGCGGGCTCGATGGCCAAGGTGACCGGCGGCACCGGCGGCAGGTCCGACTCGATGTTGACAATCTGCAGCGGCCGGATCACCGCGACCGAATCGGGATCGATGATGAGCCCGCTCGGCGCCGGCGTCGGCGGCATGCTCGAGGATTTCGGTGACGGGCGCGGGACCGCACGGGGCGCGACCAGCTCGGCCAGGTTCGCCGCCGCCGCCGTCGCCGCCGCCGGCTTGCTGGGGGGCCTGGATCCATCCAGCGCGGGCTCGCTGGGATGCCTGGGGGCATCGAGCGTCGGGTAGCTGGGCCGCCTCTCGGAGGCGCTAGGCCACCCGTCGTCGTCCGCCTCGTCGCGCGAGCGCTGCGCCGCGGCATCCTCGGGCACGGTGGCGCGGTCGTGCGTGGCGACCTGATCGTCGCCCTGCTGCGCTGCGTCTCCAGACACGTTCACGAGCCGCCGCGAGCGCCGTCGCCCGGTCTTCGCGCCCTCGCCGCGCTCCACCTCCGCCGCCCGCTCCACCTCCGTCGCGAGCGACTGCCAGGACCGCCTGGAGCTGGGGTTCGTCGGCAGGGGAGCGCCGTGCCGCGAGCGCTCCGTGGGCGGTCCGGCGATCCGTGGGTCGAGATCGAGGTCCGGGATCTCCGCGATCTGCCCGCCGGAGCTCCCGTCCGCGATGCCCGCGATGACATCGAGGCGCGGCAGCGGCGTCGTCGTCGCGAGCTGCGGGCGCGCGCTGGGCGAGCGCTCGGGCCGTGGAGCGGACGCTCGCGCGAGGAGCGAGCCCTGCTCTCCCTGCGGCGCCGGTGCGGCCGCGTTCCCTGCCTCGCCCGGCAGCGGCGCGCCGGGCTCTCCGGAGGCGCCGCCTTCCTGGGCGGGCGTAGCCAGGGGGTTGCGCGGCCGCTCGCTCGTCATCGCTGGCCCCCTCCGTCCAGCGGCTCGCCGTAGAGGATCGGCCCAGGAGCCCTGCTCCAGGGGGGCGCCACCCCGCGCTCCACGAACATGACCGCGGTGGATCCGAGGTGGAACTTGCCGATCTCCTCGCCGCACGCGACCGGAAGTGCCGGCGAGATCGTGTGCAGGCCGAGCGGCACGTCGCGCGCGTCGACGGCGCTCACCGTGATCCGTCCGACGATCATCGCGCCCACCATCACCACCGTAACGCGCCCCTGGCGCTCCGTGTCGATCACGATCGCGACGCGCCGGTTGCGCGCGAAGAGGCCCGGGACGTGGCGTTCGCCGATCGCGTTCACCGGGAACAGCTCCCCCGGCATCGAGCGGATGAGGCTCACCCGCCCGGCGACGGGCGAATGGACCCGGTGGTAGTCGCGGGGCGACAGGTAGACGATCGCGAACTGCCCGCCGTCATAGCGCGTGGCTTCTGCGGGGTCGCCCACGAGGTCTTCCACGCGGTAGGGCTGCCCTTTGATGGTCAGCCGCCCGCCCTCGGTCACGGGGCCGATCGCTTCGACCCGTCCGTCGGCAGGGCTGGTGATGGCTCCGGGATCGGAGCAGACAGGGCGCATCCCCTCGCGGAGCTTGCGCGTGAAGAACGCGTCGAAGCTCTCGTAAGGGCTCGTCAGCACCTCGGCGGCGTCCATGTCGACGCGGTACGCGCGCGCGTAGAGCTTCACCACCGTGCTCAAGACGGCGGCGGGTGCTCTGGCGTCGCAGAGGCGGCCAACGGCCCGGGTAATGCGCTCTCGCGGAAGCACCCGCAACAGCTGTGCGGCGGCGTAGGTGGCAACGGTCATTGTGCGGAGCAGCGGTAACGATGCGGGAAAGAGAGCGGTGCAGGAATGCTAGGCCTCAGGAAGGACCTTGGTCAACGCTCGGGTCAGACGAACCTTCCAGCGTCGGCGCGGTCCCCAACCAGCGAGGGAGCTCAGCCTTGACGCGACGCACAGCGCGATCCGAGGCGCGACGCCAGGCCCGTCCCCCGCGCCCCACGTTTCTCCACGTCGCTGCGAGCGCGTCAATCGCGAAGCGCCGCTCCGCGCAAATGGGGGCGCGAGGGCCCGCGGGCCGTCGGCTCGACGCGCTCCATTCTGAAGCGGCGATCCGGACCTCGCGCTGCAACTTCGATCGACCTCCGCGGGCGCAGCAGAAAAGCGGAGCGATTTCAAGGGCCTGCCTCCTGGCACGCCGCTCGCTGAAGAGGGCCGAGGAGGCTCGCAACAACGATGGAGATCAAGTTCTGGGGAGTTCGCGGGAGCATCGCTTCGCCTGGGCCGGAGACGGCTGCGGTGGGCGGAAACACAAGCTGCGTGGAGGTTCGCTGCGGATCGTCGCGGATCATCCTCGATGCAGGGACGGGCGTACGCAAGCTCGGAGATGCCCTGCTCCGGGAGGGACCGGTCGAGGCAACGGTGCTGCTGTCGCACCTGCACTGGGACCACATCCAGGGCCTGCCGTTCTTCGTGCCGGCGTACCTGCCGAGCTCGCGGCTGTCGTTCGTGGGCAGCGCGCACGGGGTCGGGAGCCTCCGCGAGGTGCTCTCGACGCAGATGGCCGCGCCGAGCTTCCCCGTCCGCATGGACGAGCTCTGCGCGCAGATCGCCGTGCGGGAGGCGCGGCCGGGCGAGGCGTTCGATGTGGGCGAGGTGCACGTGCGGATCGCCAAGCTCAACCACCCGGGCGGCGTCCTCGCCTACCGCGTCGAGCACGAGGGCCGCAGCGTCGTCTACGCGACCGACACCGAGCACTACGCCTGCGTCGATCCGGCGCTGCGCGCGCTCGCGGACGGCGCCGACGTGCTCATCTATGACGCGCAGTACACCCCGGAGGAGTACCGCGGCGACGGCGGGCGCTCGAAGGTCGGCTGGGGGCACTCGACGTACGTCGCGGGCGCGGAGATCGCGCGGGCGTGCGGCGCGCGGAAGCTCGTCCTGTTCCATCACGACCCGCAGCGGACGGACGCCGGCGTCGCGGAGATCGAGCGCCTCTCCCGCGAGCTCTTCCCTGGCTCGGTCGCCGCGCGCGAGGGGCTCTGCATCCACGTCGAGGCCCTCGCGCGGGCCGCGTGATGACGCGGATGACGACAAGCGCGGCGCCCTCTATGCTGGACGCTGCTCCGCTATCCATGTCGCGCCTCTCGCTGCTCGTCGATCTCGCCTCCCTCCTCGCCCGGGAGGTCGACTTCGACGCCCTCCTCGGCACGGCGTGCGAGCGGCTCGCGAAGGCGCTCCGCGCCGACCGCGCGACGATCTGGCTCGTCGACGCCGAGCGCGGCGATCTCGTGACGCGCGTCGCCCTGCTGCCCGAGCTCCCCTCGCTCAGGCAGCCGCTCGAGCGCGGCATCGCCGGGCACGTGGCCACGACCGGACAGGTCGTGCGTGTCGATGACGCCTCGCGCGACCCGCGCTTCGATCCGTCGGCGGACCGGGCGACGGGCTACACGACGCGCTCGATGCTCGTCGCGCCCATCCGCGAGGACGGCGCCGCGCCGGTCCGCGGCGTCGTCCAGCTGCTGAACCGCGCTGGCGCGCCCTTCGACGAGGAGGACCAGCGCTACCTCGTCGCCCTCGCGACGCAGCTCGCCCGCGCCCTCTCGCTGACGACGCTCCGCGCTGCCGAGGGCGGCGGCCCGGGGGTCGTGCTGCAGGGGCCGTTCAACCGGATCGTCGGCCGGAGCGAGCGGCTGACCGCCGTGTACGAGAAGGTCCAGCTGGCGGCCCAGACCGACGCGACCGTGCTGCTCCGCGGGGAGACAGGCACCGGCAAGAGCCTGTTCGCCCGGGCGATCCACGTCAACTCGCGGCGCCAGACGAGGCCCTTCGTCACCGTCGACTGCACGACGCTGCCGGCGCAGCTCGTCGAGAGCGAGCTCTTCGGCCACGAGCGGGGGGCGTTCACCGGCGCGGACCGGCGCGTACCGGGCAAGGTCGAGCTCGCCGAGGGAGGCACGCTGTTCCTCGACGAGCTCGGGGACCTGCCGCTCGACATCCAGGGCAAGCTCCTTCGCTTCCTGCAGGACCGCTCCTTCGAGCGCGTCGGCGGTCGCCAGTCGCTCCGCGCCGACGTCCGCGTCGTGTGCGCCACGCACTGCGACCTCGAGCGCGCGGTCGCCGAGGGGCGCTTCCGGAAGGACCTCTACTACCGCGCGCGCGTCGTCGAGATCGATCTGCCGGCCCTGCGCGAGCGCGGCCCCGACGACGTCGAGACGCTGGCGCGGCACTTCGCGGACGTCTACGCGACGAGGTACGGCAGGCCGTCGCCGCGCTTCGATCCGGACGCGCTCCGCCACCTCCGCGCTCATACGTGGCCAGGCAACGTGCGCGAGCTCGAGCACTGGGTCGAGAGCGCCATCGCCCTCGCGCCGGACGGCCGCATCTCCGCGGGGCACCTCCCGACGCGCCGGGGCGAAGGCGCCCCGCCGCACGCCGCCGCGGCGCCCGAGGGCGACGCGCGGGTGGCGCTGCCGCTGGGGCTCACCCTCGACGAGGTGACGCGGCGCTACGTCGAGGCGATGGTCCGGGCGTGCGAGGGGAACAAGACGGAAGCGGCGAAGCGGCTGGGCGTCGGCAGGAACACCCTGGCGCGCGCGCTCCGCGCGAAGCACTGAGGCCGCGCTGTGCGCGCGACCTCCTCCGGCCCGACGCCCGCGCCGCGCGAGGCCGGCGGAGACGCGGGCCGCGGGGCGCAGGCGCGACCCTTCTCACCCCGGGTCCACCGGGAACGTCAGGCCGATCCCGGCGATCGCCGCGACGGCCGATGTCTTCCACCGCGCGGCCGCGCCGGCCGTGAGCAGAGGGCGCGCCAGGACGACGTGCAGCTCGAGGAAGCTGCGCAGCTGGAGGTACCGCGCGATGCGCCACTCGGCGCCGCCGCGCGCGCCGGAGGTGAGCAGCCAGAGGACGTCGTCTTCCGCCTGGGTGACGCTCTCTGAGACGGGCGCGCGGACAGCGCCCAGCTGGAAGACGTTGCACAGGAAGACGTCGTCCCGGTGCCTGCAGAGCGACATGACCCCCAGCCCGACGCTGATGCGCCGCGGCCCGGCGCTCGGCAGATCGCTCGGAGGGCCGCCCAGCGCGACGAGCGCCCGCGCCTCGAGCGACACGGACACGTCGGACCAGCGGAGAGCGGCAGCGGGCGAGAGGCCGAGGCCCGCCGTCGGTGTCAGGCCAAATGCCAGCACGGACGACGCGCTGAACTCGCTGTGCACGCGCGGCTGCGGCGCGCGCTGCGCGCCGTGGGCGTAGGCCGGAGCCGGCAGGGCGAGGCCCAGCGCGATCATCAAGGGGATGCGACCAGGGTTCGGCATCCCGCGCACCGTAGGAGCGCGCTCCGGCGCGACGGAATCCGGAGCGGGCGCCCTCGCGAACAAACCGCCGCTCGCGCGCCATTGCGTCGAGCGGCGCTATTTCCTCGGCTCGCCGTCTTTTTTTGGATCTCGGACGCGACGGGCTAGCGCGCCCTGCGGCGCGCGGCCTCGCAGAGGGCCGAACGGAGGGGATCGCCGGGGAGATCGGGCGGCAGCTTCTCCTCGCAGGCCACGTCGGGGTTCAGCGGATCGAGCGCCGTGCCCGCCGAGAAGGCGCGGTCCCCGTCGGGGCCTCCGTGGAGCAGCCCGTGCAGCGACCACCACCGGCCGTAGCGGCTGTGCACGTCCTCCACCCGCTCGACGAGGGGCGACGCGCTCGCGCGCTCGCCCGACGCCAGCAAGGCGGCGGCGAGGAAGCAGCGCACCGCCGGCTCGTGCGGCGCGAGCGCCTGCGCGCGCGCGTGCTGGACCGCGGCGGCGGCGTGGTGGCCGCGGTCGTGGAGCAGCTGGCCGAGCCGCACCCGCTTGCTCACCTCCTGCCGGTGCGGCATGTCCGCGCCGGGCGCGAGGTCGAGCGGCACGTCGGCCGGCACGCTGGCGAGGTAGGCGCGCCAGCGCTTGTCCCAGGCCGCGAGGTCCGCGCCGGAGATCTCGGCGATCGCCCGCTCGAGGTCCGCGTCGCTGCTCGCGTCCTTGAGCCGGCGCAGGAGCTGCGGCAGCGCCGTGTCGCCCGCCTCCCTCGTCCAGTAACGGATGAAGCTCGCGACCTCGGCGAACACGACCGCCGCCTCCTCCGCGCTCGGGAGCATCGCGATCGAGGGGCCGATCTTGTCGAGCGGACGCCCGAGGCCCCTCTGGATGCCCAGGAAGGCGATCGCGTCCGCGGACGGTACGTCGTCCAGCGGGTCGGGCTCGCGCCAGCGGACCTCCTCGCGCTTGGCCACGCCCTCCTGCAGCCACAGCGGGGCGTTGTCGCGCGTCCCGCGCGACAGGGCGAGGTGGGTTATCTCGTGCGCGAGCGTGTCCAGCCAGGGGTAGCCGCTCGGCGTGGCGCGCGGCGAGAGCATCGTCACCCGCCCCCACTTGGCGATGGCGACCGTGCCCGTCGTCCGCGCCGCGTCCTCGGGCAGCCCCGTCATGGCGGAGAGCGTGAACTGATCGCGGACGAGATCGATCCGCAGCGGCCGGAGGAGCTCGACGCCGAGGTCCTTCGCGAGCACGTCGCGCGTCCTCGCCGCGACGTCGACGAGGAGCGGCACGAGCGCGCGATCGTCGTCGTCCTGGAGCCGCACCCAGACGCCGCGCTCCTCGTCGTTCACGACGACCGTCGCCGCGGTGGCTCGGGCGCAGCCGCGCGCGATGTCCCCGAGCGCCGCGCCCTCGGCCGTCGCCGCGAGATCGGGGCGCGCGAGGATCGCCGAGGCGGCGTCGCAGTCGCCCTCGTAGATGGCGAGGCGGCCGCGCTCGAGCGCGAGCGCGAGGTCCGCCGGATCCGCGTCCTTCAGGGCGTCCCGCGCCGCGGGGACGTCGATCTCCAGGATCGCGGCCCGGGCCCGCGCCGCGCGATCGAGATCGCCGACCGTGAGGCGTCCGGACGCGGTCGCCGACGCCGTCGCGAGCGCGGCGAGGATCGCCGCCCGGAGGCCGCGCCTCGCGATCGCCGTCGCCCCGCGCCGAGCCGTGGCCGCCCCACCGCCTGTGCGCGTCATTTCAGGAGCCCCTCCGCGTAACGCTTGACCGCCTCTCGCAGCCGCGGCTCCGAGGTCCCCCCGAGCCCCTCGAGCACGCGACGGCGGAACTCCTCGGGGCCCTTGTGCTTGTCCTTGTCCGGGATGTCGGCCTTCCTCGCCATGTTTCGATCCCCTTCCGACTCGGCGTCGCCGTCCTGACCCTGGTCCTCGCTGCGCGACATCTCGAGCAGCCGCTGCGCGTCGCGCTGGCGCTCGTTGCCGCCCTCGCCGTCCCCCTCGGCGAGGGCGCGCTGGGCGTCGCGCATCGCCTGCTCGGCCTCGTCGAGGCGATCGAGCATCTCCTCGGGCATGCGGCCGTCGCCGCGCTCGCCCCGCTTGCGGAGATCGCGCGCGCGGTCAGCGAGCGACCCCTCGCGCTGGCTCGACTTTCCAAGGCCGTCCCGCGCCCGCTCTGCCGCCGCCTGCCGCAGCTTGCGCAGCGCCTCCTCGGCCCAGGCCAGCTCCTCGGCGAGCGCCTGCTGCGCCTCGCCGGCCTCGCGAGCGGCGCGCTCCTCGGGGAAGAAGCTGCCGGCTTGCGCGCCGAGCCGCTTCGCGTCGCCCAGCGAGCGCATCGCGCCCCGGCCGCTCGTCACCGCTTCCTCGGGGCGGCCCTGCTCCAGCGCGCCGGCCATCGCCTCGGCCTGCTCCCTGCCAGCCGCCGCGGCGGACTCGGCCGAGCCCGGCGCCGCGCCCGGCTGCGGCAGGTCCCGCACGGCCTCTCGGATCGCCTCCGCGTGCTTCTTCGCCTCCTCCCGGAGCGCCGCGATGTCCTCGGGCCGCGACGCGCGCGAGAGCTCCTCGGCGACCGCGTTCGTCTCGGCGGCGTGATCGCGCGCGAGCTCCTCGAGATCCCGCTCGCTCTGGGCGACGCTCTCGTCGGCGTTCGACGCGTCCCCGGGGTCAGGCCCGCGCGGCGCGCCCGACTCCACCCCGCCGCGGCCGCCGCCGCCGAACGAAGGCTCCGGCCGCCTGAGCCGCGCTGCGAGGTCGCGCGCCGAAAGCTCGGCGTGCAGCCAGTCGCTGGCGCCGCGGGCGCGCGCGATCCGGCGCAGGTCGTTCGCGACGATCTCGCCGAGGTCGAGGCCGAGCTCGCCGAGCTTGCCGAGCTCGACCCCCCCGCCGCCCAGCACCGCGACGGCCGCCTCCAGGCGGACCTCGCCGCCCTCGCGGTCGCCGCTGCCCAGGAGCTCGGCCGCCGCCGCCGCCTCGTCCGCGACGTCGGCGAGCCGCTGCGCGACGGCCCGGGCGTCGCGGTGGCCCAGGCCGCGCAGGCCGGCGTCGAACGCGAGCAGCGCGCCCTCGGTCTCGTCGAGCAGCTCCTGGTGCGCCGCCCGGGTCGTCGACTTCCGCTCGGCGGCGAGCGCCGTGTCGAGCCGGGCCAGCTGACCTCGGGCGAGCGACGCGACGCGCCCCCGCACCCGCAGCCCGCCGTGATCCGCGGAGAGCGCCGACTCGACCGCCGCCTTGGCCGTCGCCTGCACCTCGGCCTCGTGCGCCGCGTGTGCCGCGTGCGCCGCGGCGCCGCCCGCCTCCGGCGTCCTCTGGTCGATGCGGTCGGCGAGCAGATCCGTGAGGGCGTCGCGCGCCTTCACGAGCGCGGCGTAGCGCCGCGCCTCGGGCTCGCCCACCTGCGGCGGGACGACCAGGATGGCCTCGCTCCTGCCCCACTTCGGGCCCTCGATAGGATCGTTGTCCCGCGCCTCGATCCGCACCTCGACGGGCACGTACGTCCTGCGGAAGAAGGGATCGCGCGCCCGGAGCTCGTAGCCTCCGCGGTCGACCTTCGCGTCCGCCGCCGGCCGCGAGAGCACCCGCCGCTCCTCCTTCGCTCCGGCGCGCAGGACGAGATCGACCTCGCGCAGGCCGTGATCGTCGGTGATCTCGTAGCGGAGCGGGATGCTGGGCTCGTCGAGGAGCTTCACCGTGCGCGGCGCGCCCTCGAGCGTGACGCGCGGCGCGTCGTCCGGGATCGACACGACGCGCTGCGCGTCGGCCTGCCGGACGCGCACCTGCCCGAAGCGCGCGGCCGCCTGGAGGGTCGTCGACTCGCCGAGCGTCCAGCGGGCGACGACGCTGCCCTTGCCGTCGTCGACGAACGGCACCTCGGCGCCGCCGTCCGTCAGCACGAGCGCGCGCCCCGCGCGGACGGGGCGGCCGCGCACCGTGATCACGGTCCCTCGGGGCTGCATCGTCGGGGCGAACGGCAGGAGCTCCTCCGCGCCCTGGTGCAGGTACTCGGGCGGCGCCGCCGTCATCTCGACCTCCTCGATCCACGGCAGATCGAGGGGAGCCTCGCCGCCGCGGGCGGCGAGGACGTCCAGCCCCTCGACGACGCGCGACGGCTCGATCGCCGCCGCCGCGAGCGCCGCCGCGCCGAGGGCGAGGCCCGCGCTCGCCCACCGCGTCGCCGCCTGGCGCGCGCGCTCGACGACGCGCGCCTGCGAGGCACGGCCGAGCAGCCGCCGGAGGTGCAGGCCGGCGAGCTCCGGCGAGCCGACGCGATCGTCGGCCGCGGCGCGATCCGCGAGCGTGAGCGCCCGCAGGGTGGCGGCGCCGAGCGCCTCGTCTGTGCGACCGATGATCTCGCGCACCGTGCGCCGGGCGTCGCCGCGCCGCCGCCGCACGAGGATGGCCCGCGCGGCGATCGCCGCGAGCAGCAGCGCGAGCCCGGCGCCGGCGAGCCCGCGGGCGAGCGGCGACCCCACGCGCGCCACGTGCGCCGCGCCGAACAGCCCTGCGCAAGCGGCCGCGGTGAGCGCGCGGCGCGCGGAGGGGCCTACCTCCGCATCCCAGACGGAGCGCAGCCGCGCGATGGACAGGGCCGGCGCCTCGTTATCCATGAAGAGGCAAGGGTAACCGGCGGGAGGAGGTGGTCCAGCGGATCGGTGGGATCCCCCGGGAAGCGGGAGCCCGGGCGATCAGACGTCGAGCTCGCCGTCGGTCATGAACCAGCTCTCCGCGTCGAGCAGCACGCGCCGCAGCTCGTCGGGGAAGGCGGGATCGAGGTGGACGATGAGCCACCGCGAGCCGACGTTCGGCGGGTGGGGGCGGGAGAAGAACCCGAGCGCCCGCAGGCGGGCGCTGAACGAAGGGGGCGTCACGAGGAGCATGCCCACGGAGACGTGCCCCTCTCGCCGCATCGCCTGGCAGAACTCGAGCAGCAGGGCGTCCAACGTGGGGCCGTTGTCCTCGCAGAACAGGTCGCTGATCTCGACCTTGTTGTTCCGCACCGAGTAGACGGCGTAGCCGAGCAGCCGCCCGTCGTGCCGGTCGAGCATGCAGAAGAAGCGGTATCGGACGTTGCCGAGCTGCGCATAGCGCCAGTTCAGGAACTGGGCGCTCCGCTCGCCGACGACCGGCCAGGGCTTCGCCCGCGACCACAGCGCGTCGAAGCGGTGATCGGCGGCGTCCACGAGCTCGGTGCGCACGCGGCTCCCCTTCGCGAGCAGCGCGGCGGTGTCCCGGAGCGCCATCGAGGCATCGAGGGCGCTGCCCGCGGCCCGGACCAGGAGGTTGTCCGGCTTCACCGTCGCCCGCTGGATGGCGCGCTCCGCCGCGGTCGACAGCGCCTGCGCGAGCGGGGCGGGCGGGGCGCCCGGCTCCGCCGCCTCCCAGAGCGCGCGCCAGCGAGGGTGGGGGACCGCCGACGCGGCCCGCTCGGCGACCCGCTGCACCACCGCGCTCACGATGTTCCGCTGCTCGCCTGCCGACGAGGCAGCGAGCTCGTTCAGCTTGTACGCGGCCATCAGGGGCCGGACCCAGATGATGGAATCGGCGATCTTCTTGTAGCCGGCGCGCTGGAAGATCGGGAATGAGGCCTTGTTGGGGAAGCCGAACACGAAATCGACCCCGGCGTCACGGCAGCCCCTCGCGAGCTCTCGCTGGATGCTCATGGCGGCCCCCGCGATGCGGTGCGCCTTGGTCACGCCGAAGTCGCCGAGCACGCCGGCCTTGAGCTTGCGCCCGTCGACAACCAGGTCGCGCGGATAGAACGAGCCGCTCCCGATGATCTCCCGCTCCGGTCCGTGAAAGCCCATCCAGGTCCGCGGGGGGCCGGCCGGGTTCTGCTCCTGGAACCAGCGCATCCGCCGCTCCACGAGCTCCTGCGATACCTCGCCGTGGGCGAGGTTCTCTTTCCAGAGCTGCGCGAGGACGTCCCTGTGCTCTTCCGGCTGGACGCGGGCGGCGCTGTAGACCTTCTCCATGGCTTTCCGGTGCGCTCTCCTGGCGCGGCAGAGCGGCGCGCCGCGCCCGTCATGGCCGAAGGCGGCGAGGGCGTCAATCGCGCCTGGCGGCGCGGCGAGGCGTTCCGCGCTGGGCACAGCGACGCCCGCGCGGCGAAGGCGTCATCGCGGAACCGGAGTACACTCGCGCGATGTCTCGCCGCGCCATCGCCGCCGTCGCCTGGCTCTCGTTGCTGTTCGCCCTGGCTTGCAGCTCCGCGCTGCCGCCGCCCCCTCCAGACGCCTCGCAGGCGAAGAGCAGCGGCGCCCCCGCGCGGCAGCCGGGCCCAGCCGCTGATCCGGGAGCGACGTTCGACGACGAGGTGATGGTCGCGGACGGCGACCCCGGTCCGGTGCCGGTGACCCGCGCGGATCCGGCGCGCGGCAGCCGGCTCGCGCCCGTGACGATCGTCGTGTTCTCCGACTTCGAGTGCCCCTTCTGCAAGCACCTGGGCGGCACGCTGAGGCAGCTGGAGCAGCGGTACGGCGCGGAGCGGCTGCGGGTCGTGTGGAAGAACTTCCCGCTCGCCTTCCACAAGCAGGCTCGGCCGACGGCCGAGGCCGCGATGGCGGTGTTCGCGCACGCCGGTCCCAAGGCCTTCTGGGCGTTTCACGACGCCATCTTCACGGCCGACGAGCGGCTCTCGCCGGAGGTCCAGGCCACCGCGCTCCGGCGGGCCGGCGTGACCCCCGGCCAGATCCCGCAGCTCGTCCAGCAGAGCAGGGCGGCGCAGAAGGTCGACGGGGACATGGCGCTCGCCGGGCGGCTCGGCGTGAACGGCACGCCGGCGGCGTTCATCAACGGCGTCCTCCTCGTCGGCGCGCAGCCGGCGGAGCGGTTCGCGGAGATCATCGACGCGCAGCTCGCCGCGGCGCAGGCGCTCCGCGCCGAGGGGACGCCGCCGGAGAAGATCTACGCGGCGCTCGCGAAGAAGAATTTCGCTCCTCCTGCCGAGGAGCCCGACGACGCCGAAGAGGAAGGCGACGGCGGCGTGGTGCACCTCGTGCCCGTCGGGGACTCGCCCGTGCGCGGCGCGGATACGGCGCTCGTCACGATGGTGCTGTTCAGCGACTATCAGTGTCCGTTCTGCAGGCGGGTCACGCCGACGGTCGAGAAGCTCAGGGCGCAGTACGGCGACAAGCTGCGCGTCGTCTGGAAGGACCACCCGCTCCCGTTCCACCCCCGGGCCGAGCCCGCTGCAGAGCTCGCGCGCGAGGCCCGCGCCCAGAAGGGAAACGACGCCTTCTGGCAGGCCAACGATCGCCTCCTCGCCGGCGAGGCCGCCCTCGACGACGCCGCCCTCGAGGCCGTCGCCGCGGACCTCCGGCTGAACGTCAACGCGGTGAAGCGCGCCGTCGCCTCGCACAAGCACGCCGCCAAGATCGAGGCCGACGTGGATCTCGCCGACGATCTCGGCGCCCAGGGGACCCCGCACTTCTTCATCAATGGCCGCAGCCTCGTCGGCGCGCAGCCGATCGAGAAGTTCCAGGCGATCATCGACGAGGAGATCGCCAAGGCGGAGGCGATGGTCGTGGCCGGGACGCCGCGCGCGAAGGTGTACGAGGCCATCCAGAAGCAGGCGGTCCCGCCGGCGCCGCCGCCGAAGGTGTCCGTCCCGCCGGCGCCCAAGGGCCACCCCAGCAAGGGCGCGGCTGCGGGCAAGGTGGTCATCCAGGTGTTCTCCGACTTCCAGTGCCCTTTTTGCGCGCGCGCCACCGCCACGATGGACGAGCTCATCAAGGCGTTCCCGGGCAAGGTCCGTGTCGTCTACCGCCACCTGCCGCTCCCCTTCCACCCGGAGGCGCAGCTGGCCGCCGAAGCGGCCATGGAAGCGCTCGCGCAGAAAGGGCCGGCCGGCTTCTGGAAGATGCACGACCTGCTCTTCAAGGCTCACGACGCATCGAACCTCGACCGCGCGGCCCTGGAGCAGCACGCCGCGAGCCTCGGGCTCGACGCGGCGCGCTTCGCAAAGGCGCTCGACGAGCACACCCATCGCGCCGCCGTCGAGGCCGACGCGCAGGCCGCGCGGAGCGCCGGCATCACCGGGACTCCCGGGTTCGTGATCAACGGTTACCTGGTCAGCGGAGCCCAGCCGCTCGCGAAATTCAAGAAGGTAGTTCGGCGCGCCCTCGGCGAAGCGAACTGAACACGACCTGAACACGCGCGACACGCGCGTCCCGGCGGCGCGCGCTCCGGCTCCGGGCTCCAGGACCTGCGCTCCGAGCGATCTGGCGCTCGGCTCACCATGTGCGTTTCCCGGGGCGCCTCCATCGATATTGCGCTTCGAGCTCGTGATAGCCTGTCGCAATGCCCAAACCGCGCGGTCGAGGGACATCGGCCGAACCCAGGCGCACCGTCAAGGCATCGAGCGGATCCGCGCGCGCGCGGCGTCATGGCAAGGCGGGCGAGCGCGGGGGCGCGAAGGCGGGCCCGCCGGCCGCGCTGCGCGACGGGCAGGAGCGGGGGGCGCCCGCAAGCTCGCGCGCCAGGCCCAGGAAGGCGAAGGGCGCGACCTCGCTCGTGGAGGCCGCCGTCGCGAAGCGACCGGCAGCGCCGGGGAAGCGCGCGGCGGCCGAGCCACCGGCGGCGCCGAGGATGCGCCCCCCGAGAGCGCGCGCTGGCGAGCAGGCCAGCGCCGCGCCGCCGAAGCGCCGACCCCGGAACGCGAAGGCGAAGAGCGGAGCGGATGACGCGGAGTTCTCGCCGCCCCGGCCGCCTGAGCTCGACTGGGACGACACGCCCTCTGAAAGCGCCGAGGAGGTCCTCGCCCAGCGCTGGGCGGCGCGGGGGGAGGAGCTCTTCCAGCAGCTCGAAGGCCACGGCGCCGCGCTCCACGAGTACCGCGCCGATCTCAAGGAGGGGCGCTTCGTCTGGATCGCGCCGAGCGGGCGCGTGTCCGCCGAGGCGAGCGCGCGCCTCCTGTGCAGCTGGTCGTGCGCGACCTCGGTCCTGGTCATGGCGTGGGCCGACCCGCTCGCCAGCGGCGCCGGGATCGAGCGCATCGACGGGATGCCCGCGGAGCAGGACGGCATCGACGAGCAAGGCGCCTGGCAGATCGCGATGAGGGCGGCCGACGCCTGCAACGCCGCATACCTCTATCGCGTGTCCTCGCCGCAGGCCTGGTACTTCCTTGCGCTCGACGGGCTGACGTTCTCACCGAAGCGCACTTCGTTCCATCCGGGCGCGCCGGTCTGCCTCGTGCTGCGCGCCATCGGCGAGGTGCGCGAGGCGATCGCGTCCCGCGCCGAGCCCGCCGACGTCGTCCGCGACAGGATCTCGGCGCTCAGCGACTCGCTGTTCCACCAGGCCAGGTATGCCTATCGCGACACCGATTGGGTCGCGCGCCTCGATCGGACCGGCTCGTGCCTCTCGCACCTCGCGAAGCGCATCCCACGCGCGGGCTTCAGCGCGATCGCCGCGGGCCAGCGCATCGACGAGTGGCTCGAGCGCGAGCTCGCGGTCGAGCTGATCAACGCGCTCTCGCTCATCGAGGACGAGTGGAGCCTGTTCGGTTGATGGGGCGCTGACGGGCGCGGTCGAGCCGTATCGCGGTCAACCCCCCGCCCCTCGTCGCGTCGCGCGCGGCCGAGCCCGCGCCGCGCGGCACCGCTCTTGAAGGGGTCGCAGGAGCGGACGTGAGGGGAGGGGGCGATGGGGCGAGCGAAGCTGTTCGAGGATCGCAGGGACGCGGGGCGCAGGCTCGCGCAGCTGCTCTCGGGGTACAGGAGCGAGGCGCCGCTCGTGCTCGCCCTGCCGCGCGGCGGCGTCGAGGTGGGCTACGAGGTGGCGCGCGCGCTGGGCGCGCCGCTCGATGTGTGGATCGTGCGCAAGCTCGGCGCACCCGGGCAGCCGGAGCTCGGCGTGGGCGCGATCGCCGAGGGCGGCGAGGTGTACATCGATCGGGGCCTCGTCGCGATGCTGGGGATCTCCGAGGCGGAGCTCGCCGAGATCGCGGAGCGGCAGGCCGCCGAGGTGGAGCGCGGGGTGCGCCGGTACCGGGGCGACAGGCCGATGCCCCGCGTCGAGGGGCGGACGGTGATCGTCGTGGACGACGGCATCGCGACCGGCGGGACCGTGCGGGCCGCGCTGCGCGACCTGCGCAAGCGCTCGCCGAGGCGGCTCGTTCTCGCCGCGCCGGTCGCCGCGCCGTCGAGCCTGTCGTCGCTCAGCCGCGAGGTCGACGGCATCGCTTGCATCGAGGAGGATCCGGGCCTCCAGGCGATCGGCGCCTACTACGAGGATTTCTCGCAGACGTCGGACGACGCCGTCGCCACGCTGCTCGCCGAGGCGCGGCGCGAGGTCCCGAGGCCGGAAGGGGCGGAGCGGCCCCTCTTCGTCGAGGCAGGGACGGCGGCGCTGCCCGGGGACCTCGCGATCCCCGAGAGGGCGGGCGGCCTCGTGATCTTCGCGCACGGCAGCGGCAGCAGCCGCAGGAGCCCTCGCAACCGCTCGGTCGCGGAGGCGCTCTGGCGGTGGGGGCTGGCCACGCTGCTCTTCGACCTGCTCACCGACGAGGAGGAGGCGGAGGATCGCCGGAGCGCCCACCTCCGCTTCGACGTCGATCTGCTCGCGCGGCGGCTGCTCGGGGCGACGGACTGGGCGCTCGCGCGCCCCGAGCTCCGTCACCTCGCGGTCGGCTACTTCGGCGCGAGCACCGGCGCGGCGGCCGCGCTCATCGCCGCGGCGGCGCGGCCGCGCGTCGTGGGCGCCGTCGTGTCGCGCGGCGGCAGGCCCGACCTCGCGGGCGCGGCCCTGGCGATGGTGCGCGCGCCGACGCTGCTCATCGTGGGCAGCGCGGACACCGAGGTGCTGGCGCTGAACCAGGCTGCCCTCGACGACCTCGCGGGCCCGCGCCGCCTCGCCGTCGTGCCTTCCGCGACGCACCTGTTCGAGGAGCCGGGCGCGCTCGCGGCGGTCGCCCGGCTCGCCGGCGAGTGGTTCGCGCAGCACCTGATCGCGCGAGGAGCCGAGGCGAGGGCGTGACGCGCCGCCGGCGGCCTGCGCAGGCCGAGGCGAGCGCGCCGCCGGCCGGCGCCCGGCGCGAGCGCTGGCCGGCGCGGCGCCTACCTGGAGAGCCAGACCGTGTACGCGTGCGGCATGAACGGCGCGTCGTCGGGATCGAAGGGGAGGCTGCGGATCATGCTCCCCGCGTTGACGCCCACGACGAGCAGCCCCGAGAGCCCGTCGAGCCCCACCACCGTGCGCTGCGCGCGGCTGCTGCCGAAGACGCCGGCCACGTCGACGCGGCCGGCCTCGGCGCCGTGCGCGTCGACCTTCACGATCGCCCAGCGGAACAGCGCGGGCAGCTCCCAGTCGGCCACGAAGGTGATCTCGGCCGTCCTGAGATCCGGCCGAGCGGCCGCGTTCTCCGCCGAGAGATCGAGCCAGAGATACGTCGCGCCGGTCGGCTCGATCGGGCGCAGGGGCGCGACCCGCCGCGGGAGAGTGGCGTAGGGCAGCGACCACTCGAAGCGAACCCGGCCGAAATCGCCGAAGCGCTCGGCGTCGGAGAGGTGCGCGCCGTCGCTGCGGCTGCCCAGGAACGCTCGCGCGATGGCGAACTCGAGGAGCAGGTCGTCGAGACCCTCGCCGCGCGATCGCAGGGACGCCCGGAGCGCATCGAACGTGTCGGGCTCGGCGTGGAAGCGCGCCGCGCCCGCGGGCGTGGACTGCGCCGCGATGGCGAGCAGCGACGTCGCGACCTGCGCCGGCGTCCCGGTGCCGTACGCGTCGTCGAGGTACCACGGAAAGAGCAGGCCGCCGTCGAGCGCGCCGAGCGCCGCGCCGGTGAGCGCCCGCTCGGGCGCCCGCTGGAAGGCGTCGACCGCGGCGAGCTCCTCGGCCGCGCAGGGCGCCGCGATGGCGGCGAGGTAGCTCGCCGTCATGGCGATCGCGCCCTCCTCCGCCCCGGCGTCGAGGCGCATGGCGACGGCGGCTCCGAGCGCGTAGGCCGCGTCGGACGCGCTCGCGCACCCGCCGCGCCCCGGCGCTGCGATGATGGCGAACGCGCTCGCGGCGTCGAACCGCTCCCCGAGCGCCCGCAGGTCGTGCCCCACGCGCGTCGGGCCGCGGCGCGGGCCGCGCTCCAGGTAGAGATCGTACGCTGGGCCGCCGCCCCGCGCGCCATCGGGGAGCGGGCGCGGCAGACCGAGCGCGTCGTAGGCCCGCATCGCGGCCTCCAGGTGGGTGAGGCTCTCGAGGAGGGCGGCGCCGGGGACGTCCGCGGGCGCGTGCACGCAGACGGGCAGCGTGAAGGAGCAAGCGCGTTGTTGGACGTCGCGGACATCGCGGAGGTCGCGCTCGTCCGGGCGCTGCACCGGCGAGACCACGGGTCGGCCCTCGGCCGGCGGGGCGGCGGCCGCTGAGGCGCCGTCGTCGGAGGGCGCCCCGGCCTGCGCGCTCGCGACGGGCGAGGGCGGCTTGGCCGACGTCGCGTCCGGCGCGCGCGCCGCTGCCGCGGGGGGGCCGCCGAGGGCCGCGCCCAGGGCGAGGACCACCAGCGCCCTGGGCGCCGTGCGTCGCAGCGCGGGCGCTCGCTCTGGTCGCGCGGCTGGGGCGCGTGTGGGGAACGGTCTCATGGGGAGCGCACTTGGTATCCGGAGATCCGCCGGCGAGTCTGACCCGGCGGCTTCGCGCTAGCTCATCGCACGAGCGACCGCCCTTGCCCATGCTCGCCAACGTCGGTCCTGCGCCCCCCGCCGGCCCGCGCCGGGAGGGCCCCGGCGGCGGCGTGGCTCATCTCGTCCCAGAGCGGGAATGCGGGGGTGTCTGGACCCCGATCTCACCGGATCGAACTCCTGGTATCGTGTGCGCCCCTCGCCCGCCTCCCGGGCGGGGGCGAAAGCCCAGGACGATTCAATGACCCATCCGCTTCACGACATCTTGCTCCCCGACAGCCGACACGACTTCTTCCCCGTGGTGATCGAGATCCCGAAAGGATCGAAGTGCAAGTATGAGCTCGACAAGAAGACGGGGCTCTTGATGCTCGACCGCGTGCTCTACTCGTCAGTGCACTACCCGGCCAATTACGGCTTCATCCCTCAGACGCACGCGGGCGACGGCGACCCGCTCGACGTCCTCGTCATCATGCAGGAGCCGGTCGTGCCGCTCACGATCGTGAGGGCGCGCGCCATCGGCGGCTTCTTCATGCGCGACGACAAGGGCGTCGACGACAAGATCATCGCGGTCGCCGTCGACGACCCCTCCGTGGCCCATTACCTGACCCACGAGGAGCTGCCGCCGCACGTGACCAAGGAGCTCATGCGGTTCTTCATCGACTACAAGACGCTCGAGAACAAGCTCGCAGAGGTAGATACGATGTACGACAGGAACCGCGCCCTGGAGGTCATCGAGGAGTCCGTCGCGAGCTATCGCTCGATCAGCGCCTGGTCCAAGGGCTGACGCGGCTGGCCCTGGGGGCCCGGTTGCAGCGGCGCACGGATGGATCGCGGAAGCGGTGGATCGCCCTTCCTGGACCCCTCGGCGTCCACCCCTCGCAACCTTCGAAAAAATCCAGAAACCGGGCATAGCGGCGCGAGGTAACCCCGCGAGAACACTCGGCACGAGGGTTGCTTTACCGCCCGCCGTGGATCGCTTCTCGACGCTCATGGACGACGAAGGCCTTGCCCAGCGGCTCGCCCAGAGCCCTGAGGTCGAAACGCGCCTGGCGATCCAGCGGCTCCGGCTCGGCCTCGGATCCGGTGGGGGGTCGAGCTCTCTGGCGTGGCGGGTGACACCGTGAGTCGGCTCAACGCGGAGCGTCGAACTCGACTTCGCTCCGGGGAGAGCCGCCAAGGGCCCACCATGACGCATACAGGCGAGCGGGCAGGGCAAAGACGCTGAAAACGACGCTGAAAACGATTCGAACGCGGCGAACGCAATCAACGCAAACAACACAAATGACGCGGACGATTCGGTGACAGGCCATTGAAGCGCGCGGGTATGCGCATGGATTATCGAGGCGACACCGCTTGATCGGGGCTTGACAACATGAGAGACATCAGCTTTTCTCAAGCAATGATGAGCACGCTTAATAGCTTAGTTTCGGCGAAAGCGTGTCGCCGCTACTCCGCAGTGGCGCTTCTCCTCGCCGGCCCGCTCGGTTGCCTGGGCAACCTCGGAAATCCCGACGGGACGCCCTCCGAGACCAGTAGCAGCGGCGACGGCACCGGCAACGGCAGTAGCAGCAGCGGCGGCGACGGCGGCGGCCCGCCGATCGGCGACCCGCCGGATGTGCCCCCGGAGATCCCGGAGGTGTCGGAATGCGAGGTCGCGGACAAGAGCACCCCGGGCCCGCGCGTGGTGCGTCGCCTGACGGTGGATCAATTTGAAGCCACTGTCCGCGATCTGTTCAAGGACCAGTCCGTCGCGCTTCCGAGCATCTTCAACGATCCGCAGGTGCTCGGGTTCACGGCCGACGCGAACGCGCTGGTGATTCGCGACCTGACGGCCCAGCAGATCATGGATTGGGCCGAGACGACCGCCGACTGGGCGGTGACGAACAAGCTCGCCAGCATCACCACGACGACGTGCAGGACCCTGGATGCGAGCTGCCGGACCGAGTTCATCCGCGACTTCGGCCGCCGCGCGTTCCGCGACAAGCTCACGGACGAGCGCGTCGCGTCCTACGACGCGCTGTTCGGGGCGGAGACGTCGTTCGAGGACGGCGCCAAGGTGGTCGTGGGCGCCATGCTGCAGTCGCCGTACTTCCTCTACCGCCACGAGATCGGGACCGAGGCGAGCGGCTCGGGCGTCTACGAGCTCACCCCGCACGAGATCGCGAGCAACCTCTCGTACTTGCTGACCGGGACCATGCCGGACGAGGCGCTGCTGCAGGCCGCCGACGCGGCTGCCGCCCAGGGCGCCAACCTGACCAGCGAGCAGATCGCCCAGCACGCGCTGCGCCTGCTGGAGGACTCGGCGACAAGGCCGCTCGCCGAGAAGGAAATGATGCGGTTCATGCGCGGTTGGCTCCAGCTGAACCGCCTCGTCACCGCGGTGAAGGACAACACGCTCTTCGATCTCACGGACGCCATGCGCAAGGACATGATGGCCGAGACGCAGGCGCTCGTCGTGGACACCGCGTTCAACCAGAACGGCACGTTCGCCAACCTCCTGCAGGCGGACTACACGTTCATCAACTCCAGCCTTGGTTCGCACTACGGCATCAACGGCGCCGGGGGCACCGAGCTGACGAAGGTGACGCTCACCCCAGGGCAGCGCGACGGGGGCATCCTGGCCCACGGCAGCTTCCTGACGGGGCATGGCAGCGCGAAGCTGTCCTCGCCGACCCAGCGCGGCAAGATGGTCCGCACGCGGCTCCTCTGCCAGCCGCTCGAGCCCCCGCCGCCCGGCGTGGATCCGAACGTCAAGCCCCTGGAGACCCCGGCGACCACGCGCGAGATGGTCGAGCAGCACACGAAGGCCGAATATTGCGCGGGCTGCCACAAGTTGACCGACAAGATCGGCGTCGGCTTCGAGCACTACGACACGTTCGGTCGATGGCGGAACGATGAGAACGGGATCCCCGTCGACGTGACCGGCACGGTCGTCGAGCCGCCCACCGGCGAAGACTTCAATTTCAGCGGTGTCACCGAGCTGGCCGACTACCTCGCGGCGAGCGAGGACGTCAAGGCGTGCATGGTCCGTTACTGGTCGTACTACGCGTTCGGCGGCACCTGGGAGCAGGACGGCTGCACGTACGAGAAGGTCCAGGAGGAGGCCGCGGCGGACGAGTTCCGTCTCAAGAGCGTGTGGCTCGCGCTGACGCGCGCGCCGCACTTCACCCGCAGAGTTCAAGGTCCGTGACCCCACGGCTGCAACCCAAGAACAGATCGGTAGCGAGTGAAAGGATCGGTCATGCGCAGCCACAGTCGTAGGAAGTTTCTCAAGGGTGTCGGGGCCAGCCTCGGGGCCAGTCTTCTGTTCTCTCCCTTCTATGATTCCATCGCCAACGCGGCTCCCGGGAAGAAGCCGAAGCGGCTCCTGATCTTCTTCACCATGGGGACGGCCCCCTCGATCTGGAAGCCCAAGAGCGTCTCCGGCGAGACCCCCACGTTCAGCGAGTCCACCTCGCCGCTCGAGGAGGTGAAGGAGCACATCGTGATGCTGGACGGCCTCCCCAGCGGGAGCCCCAGCAACAACCACGGGTCCGCCGACGGCCTCACCGGGATGGGCTATTACAGCAACGGCCCGTACGGGCTGATCTCGGTCGACCAGTACATCGTCGAGAAGCTGAAGGGCAGCGGGCTGTCGACGCCCATCCCCTCGCTCCTGCTCGGCGCCGCCGTCGAGGGCGGCAAGACGGGGTTCTACAAGGGGACCAACCTGTCGCCCATCGGCTCCCCCACGTCCGCGTACTCGACCGTGTTCACGGGCTTCACGCCGTCCAACAACCAAGGCAGCAACGACAACAGCGCCGCCGAGGCCCTGCTGAAGCGGCGCAAGAGCGTCCTCGACAACCTCACGAAAGAGCTCACGTCGCTCAAGGGAAACCTGGGGAAGGAGCAGCAGTACAAGCTGGATCTGCACCTCGAGTCGATCCGCCAGCTCGAGCAGCGGCTCTCGAACACCATGACCCCGGGAGGCGGAGGAGGGACGGGCACCTGCTCCGTCCCGGGAACGCCGAGCGGCGACATGACCAATGGCTTGAAGGCCAACCAGCTCCATCTGGATATCATCGTCGGCGCGTTCGCGTGCGATATCACCCGCATCGCCGCGATCCAGTGGGGCTCGGATCAGATGATGAACGCGAACCTGAGCGAGATCGGGCTCAGCGGTGAGGAGCATAACGGCATGATCCACACCGGCGCCCCTGCGCACCTCGACCTGATCAAGCTCGAGAAGTGGCTGCACCAGCAGTTCGTCGGCGTCATCAAGAAGCTGAAGGCGACGCCCGAGGCCGACGGCTCCGGGACGCTCCTCGACAACACGCTGGTCGCCTGGTGCCGTGACATGGGCGACGCGCCGAACCACACCCAGAACGAGATGAAGTTCGTCCTGGCGAGCGGCAACGGCGGCTATCTGAAGACGGCCCCTGGCGGCCGGTTCATCAAGAGCGGCGAGCGGCACGAGCGCGTTCTGCTCAGCCTGTGCGACGCGATGGGCGTCACGGACTTCTCCGGCTTCGGGGATCCGGCTCTGGGCAGCAAGTCGCCGCTCCCCGGCATCGCCGCGACCTGACACCGAGGGCGCGAGGCCGCTCGCCGCGACAGGTGCGCCCCCACGCACCTGTCGCGGCGAGCTCCGTTGGCGCGAGATCGGTAGCGTGAAAGGGTCGTTCATGCGCAGCAGTCGTCGTAGAGATTTCCTCAAGGGGCTGGGGGCCAGCGTTGGTGCCGGCTTCTTGTTCAACCCATTCCTCGACTCCATCGCCGAGGCGGCGCCCGGGCGGAAGCCCAAGCGGCTCCTTTTGTTCTGCACGATGGGGACCGCGCCATCGATCTGGAAGCCCACGAGCGTCTCGGGCGAGACCCCCACGTTCAGCGAGTCGACGTCGCCGCTCGCGGACGTGAAGCAGCACGTCGTGCTCGTGGACGGCCTCCCCAGCGGGAATCCGGGGAACAACCACGGCGCGCCCGACGCCCTGACGGGGCTCGGCTTCAGCGACCCCGCCAAGCTGATCTCCGTCGACCAGTTCATCGCGGACAAGCTGATCGCCGCCGGCACGAAGACGCAGATCCCCTCGCTCTTGCTGGGGGCCGAGAGCACGGTGAACGGCGGGAGATCGCCGTATTATCGCAAGGACAACCTGCCGGGCATCGCCTCTCCGACGTCCGCCTACTCCACCCTGTTCGGCTCGGCGATCCCGTCGAACACGTCGTCAGACGATCTCTTGCGCCGTCGCAAGAGCGTCCTCGATCACCTCAAGAACGAGATCAAGGCGCTCGAGGGGAACCTCGGCTCAGAGCAGAAGTACAAGCTGGAGCTGCACATCGACTCGATCCGGCAGATCGAGGAGCGGCTGTCCAACGCGTCGTCCGGCCAGACCGGCGGCTGCAGCGTGCCGACCAAGCCCTCCACCGATCCGGCCAACCCGCTCCAGGCCAACCTGCTCCACATGGATCTCCTCGTCGGCGCGTTCGCGTGCGACATCACCCGCGTCGGCGCGATCCAGTGGGGCTCGGATCAGGCCATGAACGTCGATCTCCCGGACATCGGGCTGAAGGGCGACGAGCACGGCGCCATGATCCACACCGGCGCACCGGCGCACCTCGACCTGATCAAGCTGGAGAAGTGGCTGTCGCAGCGGTTCGTCGACCTCATCAACAAGCTGAAGGCGATCCCGGAGGCCGACGGCTCCGGGACGCTCTTCGACAACACGCTGATCGCGTGGTGCCGCGACATGGGCGACTCGCCGAACCACAACCAGAACGAGATGAAGTTCGTCCTGGCGAGCGGCGAAGGCGGCTATCTGAAGACGGCCCCTGGCGGCCGGTACATCAAGAGCGGCGAGCGGCACGAGCGCGTGCTGCTCAGCCTGTGCGACGCGATGGGCATCACGGATTTCGCCGGCTTCGGCGATCCGAACCTGCGGTCCAAGTCGCCGCTCCCGGGCCTTTCGGCCAGCTGAGGCGGCCGGCGCGCCGCTTCCCGGCGCGCGCGCGCTCCGGTTCCCCGCGACCGCCGCGTCGCGCCCGGGCGCCTGCGCTCTCCCGGGCGCACGCCGCCGTCGACCCCCGTCCCGCGCCCGGCGTACACTCGTCACCATGACGACGCGCGCGCCGGCAGGATACGAGGCAGATCAACGGCGAGACGACCTGTCCGCGTACGCGCGGTACCTGTCCGCGATGGACGCGTCGATGCGCCAGAAGGTCGCGCTCACGGCAGCGCACCTCCTGTGCGAGGGCCGCGTCGCCGACATGGGCATGGGCTCGGGGCAGGGCAGCGCCGCGCTGGCCCAGCTCTACCCGCGCCTCGAGGTGATCGGCGTCGACATCGATCCGACGGTCGTCGAGCTCGCGCGCCGCGCTCATCAGCAGCCGAACCTGGGCTTTCAGCTGGGCGACATCGCCACGACGGTATTCCCGCCCGAGAGCCTCGACGGCGTCTTCGACTCATCGGTGCTCCACCACGTCACCTCCTACGGCGGTTACCGCCACGCGAACGCCGCGGAAGCGCTGGCGGCGCAGGTGGAGCAGCTCTCGCCGGGCGGGGTGCTCGTGGTGAGGGACTTCGTCGATCCCGGGCCGGAGGCGGTGTTTCTGGACGTGCCCGCCGAGGACGGCGACGACGGCCGCGATCCCCGCAGCGCCTCGACGGCGGCGCTGCTCGAGCGGTTCGCGGGCGAGTTTCGCTCGCTCTCGCCGGAGCCGGGGTTCCCGCTGGCGCGCGCCCCGCGCGAGCCCTCCGGCGCGCTCCCCGCGCCGCGCCCGGGGTGGCGCCGGTACCGGCTCGCCCACAAGCATGCTGTCGAGTTCGTGTTGAGGAAGGATTACCGCGCTGACTGGGAAGCCGAGGTCAAGGAGGAGTATACCTATTTCTCTCAAGCGCAGTTCGAGGCGCTCTTTGCCCGGCTCGGCCTGCGCGTGCTGTCGTCGACGCCGCTGCGCAACCCCTGGATCGTGCGGAACCGATTCGTCGGTCGCTTCGAGCTCCGGGACACCACGGGCGCCTGCCTGCCTTATCCGCCCACCAACTACCTGATCGTCGGAGAGAAGGTGAAGGCCGGTCAAGGGGTCGCGTTCCGGCTCGCGCCCGCGGAGGGCGCCCGGCAGTTCTTGCGGATCGAGCACCACCAGGATCGGGCGACAGGGCAGGTGTTCGACCTGGCGGCGCGGCCGCACCCCACGCTGGACATCGTGCCGTTCTTCTTCGCGGGGGAGACGGCGTATGTGCTGGCGCGGACCAGCTATCCGCGGCCGATCGCGCGCGCCTGCCGCGAGGAGACGCCTCCCCTCGACGGCAGCGGGCCGGCGGACTATCTGGCCGAGCCGATCGCGGTCGTGCAGACCGAGTTCCCGGTCGGGCACACGGTCGAGCATGCGCTGGAGCGGGCGGCCGGGGTGCGGGCGGCGGCGATCCTGCGCATGATCCCGGGCACGACGTACTACCCGTCGCCGGGCGGCATCCTCGAAGAGGTGCGCTCGATGCTGGTGGAGGTCGAGCCCACGTATGTGAACGCGCCCTCGGAGAACGTGTCGGGGTTCGGCACCTCGGGGCGCATCCGCGCCATCGAGGCGCGCCAGCTCCTCCGCGCCGCGCAGGTCGGCGGCCTGCCCGACGCGCGGCTCGAGCTGAACGTCTACGACCTCCTGGCGCGCTTCGGCCTGCCGTTCGGGCCGTGGATCGGCGACGAGATCCCGCTCGCGGCGGCCGGCGCGGGCGCTGCAGGCGTCCCTGGCGGTGCCGGCGCCGGCGACGACGCCGACGACGGCGGCGTGGCCGCCGTGCAGCCGACGTCGCTCGCCGCGCTGCTCGGGCGCCCGAGCCGCCGGAGGTTCTCGCGGGTGGACCCGAGCGCCAGCGCGGGGTTCCTCGAGGTACGGCGGGCGCGCTTCGAGGAGCTGACCGCAGACGGCGACGTCGTGGCCGCGCGGGAGCTGGAGTACGTGGTGCCTCGGCCGCTCGGGGTGCTCACGGTCTCGACGGCGCTGCTCGCGCGGGCGCCGTCGGGGGAGGTCGTGCTCGGCGTGGACGACCACGATCTGCCGGCCGCCCAGAGCTTCTCGGGCGACAGCGGCATCCTGGTCGCGCCGGCGTGGCGGCTGCCGCGGAGCGTGAGCGCGCTTTCGGCCGCCGAGGCGTTCGTGCGCGAGCGGCTGCAGGCCGAGTACGGCGTTCGGGTGGGGGCGGCCGTCGAGCTCGGCGGGGCCTACCGCCCTTCGGCAGGGCTGACCCCGGAGCTGGTCCAGCCGCTCGCCTTCGTGGTCACCGCGGCGCCTGCCTCGGCCGGCGCGCCCGCCTCGGCTGCCGCCGTGCCCGACCTCGCGCCTGGGTCCGATGCCGCTCGGCGGCTCTCGTGGGTGCCGCTGATCGAGCTCGTCGCGGGGCGAGAGCGCCTGCCGGACGGCCACCTCCGCGTCGCGGCCCTGCGCGCGGCGCACGCGCTCGGCCTGGCGATCGCGCCGCAACACCCGCGGTGACCCGCGGCGGGCTCACCTGAGCGCTTCCTCGAACATGTTCGTGTTGCCGGTCTGGTACGACATCTCGAACCTGACCTTGGAGATCTTCCAGCCGCCGGCGTGCCTGGCGAGCTCATAGCGGTAGTGGCCCGCGACCAGCCAGTCCTCGCCGCCCGGCGCGCGCGCGAACCGATGGTGGGCGCGGACATGGCACTCCACGGAGGCGTGCTCTCCTTTCACCTCGATATCGAGGGGGCCGAGGAAATGTTGTGATGCGTCGATCGCGTCGTGAAACTTGCTCCAGCCCGCGAGCAGATCGTCCGTCTTCTGCTCCTGCGGCTCGCCCCCGAAGACCGACGTGAAGTCGGCCACCACGACGTCGGCATAGAGGCCGCGGAGCTCGGTCCAGCGCCGCTTATCGATGTGGTGGGCGATCCGGACAACGACATTCTGGATCGCCTGCACGTCATTCAACTCTCGCGTCATGGTCGTCCTTTTTTCGCGTGGAGCAGGAGGCGCCGTGCTCCGTGGTGAGCTCTCTCGATCCGTTCCTTGTCGGAGGAGAGATGCGGTTAGCATGGACGTAAAAAGGCGAGAAGGGCCCCGCCCTCTCGCCCTCTGGGGTTCGACATCGTCCGAGGGAGGCTGTCGACCCGGAGCGGCGCGGCGCGGCGCGGCGTTGGGCGCGCGCGCGCGCCCGCGCCGCCGGGGTGAGCCCATGAAGCCCAGCGAGCTGCGGTGTCGATGACGCGCTGGTGGCCCACTGATGCTTGGACCCCGCAACCGCGCTCGGCGGACGGCGGTTTCGAGGCCTCAGCGGCGCCGCCGGCGCGCGCGAACATGCCGTTTCTGCGCGCGCCGCATGCGCGCGCGAGGAGATCCGGGCCTCCGCGGCGGCTGGCACGCCGGGCGCTTACCGCGCCGCACATCGCCGGTTCGCCGGCCGCTCCCCGCGGCGCACAGCGGGGCGGAAGACCCCATGGAACTCATGAGCAATTCCCTGAAGATCCCAATGGCCGGCGCCGCGCCGACGGACCTCGCGAGCCGGAGCAGGAGGCTCGGGTGGAGCGCGCGCGCCGATGCCGGGAGGGCCCGGTCGTTCGTCGCCCTGCGCGGGCGCATGCTCGCGAGCCCGAGCCTGGCCGGGGCGCTCCAGTTCATGCAGGTGACGACCCGCCCCTGGGAGCCGCATGAGCTCAGGGCGTGGCTCGGCGAGCACGTGATCGCTCCGGGGTGGATGAGGCCCCCGCGCGCGGTGCGCGAGCCGGGCGCGGAGACCGTGGCGCTCGGCGAGCTGGACGAGCGGCCCGAGGCGGTCGCGGCGCTCACCGCGCGCGCGCGCCGGCGCGTGGGGAGCGCGCTGCTCGACTTCGTTGCACCGGACCCCGAGGGGAAGTTTCTCCGTGCAGCGCTGTACAGCGCGCGCGTCCGCTGGACCGTGGTGGGCGACCGATCAGGCTGGCTGCCGGCGCCGTGCGAGAGCGACTTCCTGAGCGACGTCGTGCTCAGCCTCTTCGCCGCGGCGATCCTCTCGGGCCCGGACATCTATCAGCGCCACATGACCGTCTGCTCGCACTGCGGGCGCGTCGCGTTTGCCCAGGAGGCGCGGCCGTCCACCGCGGCCTGCCCGCGCTGCGACGGCGAGGTCCGGTGGCGCGTTCCCCTGGCCGGAGCGGGCCGGCGCCGCGGCGGCGGTGGGACCGGCGAAGAGCGCGCATGAGCGGCGCCCGCGGCGCCTCGCCGGCGGGTGGTTCTGGTGTAAGATATTGGAATTATTATGGTTTATGGCTCATGGCAGCGCGACGTACGCGATTGCCTGGTCCCTCAACCACGTGCGTTGCCGGCGCACGAAGGTGCGTGTGGCGCGCACGATCGCCGGCGCGAGCTCGTCGGCCGGCAGGCGCCCTTCCAGGTGCTCCCGCACCTGCCGGTAGCCGACGGAGCCCATCGCCCGCGCGTCGCCGTAGCCCCGGGAGAGGAGCGAGCGGACCTCGTCCACCCAGCCCTGCTCGAGCCACCCGGCGACGCGGGCCTCGATGCGGCGGTCGAGCTCGGCGCGGTCCCGGTGCACCGCGAGCAGGCGCGCGGCGTGCCGGCGCTCCCGGAAGCCGTGCTCCGCGTGCCACGCGCTCTGCGTCCGGCCCGAGCGCTCGTAGATCTCCAGCGCCCGGCTGACCCGCACGAGGTCGTTGGGCGCGAGGCGGGCCGCGCTCTCCGGATCCACGGCGGCGAGGCGCGCGTGGAGCGCGGCGCGCCCCTCGGCGTCGGCGATCGCGCGGTGGCGCGCGCGCACCTCGGGATCGGCGGGCGGCGCGGGCGACAGGCCGAGCACGAGCGCCTTCACCCAGAGGAACGTGCCGCCGCAGACGACGGGGACCCGGCCGCGGCCGCGGATGTCGTCGATCGCCGCCTCCGCGAGCTCCGCGAAGCGCTGGGCGTCGATCGCCTGGAGCGGATCGACCGCGTCGACCAGGTGGTGCGGCGCGCGCGCCCGCTCGGCGGGCGTCGGCTTCCCGGAGCCGAGGTCGAACTCCCGGTAGATCTGCACGCTGTCGGCGCTCACCACCTCGCCGCCGAACCGCTCCGCGATCCGGATGGCGAGCTCGGTCTTGCCGCTCGCGGTCGGGCCGACCACGACGAGCAGCTCACCCGGCGCCGGCGGCGCGATCGTCTCCCACGACGGCGGCGCGGCCGCGCCGGCGTCCGGGGCGAGGTCGAGCGCCGCCTCGCTCACCGCCTCCCCACGCGGTGCTCCAGCTCCGGCCAGCCGACGCGCATCACGATGGGCCGACCGTGCGGGCAGTGGCCGGCGAAGTCGACCTCGTCGAGCGCCGTGAGCAGCGCCCGCGCCTCCTCCGGCGCCACCGGGTCGCCCGCGCGCAGCGAGCCGTGGCAGGCCATCGTCGCCAGCGCGAGGTCCACCGCGCCCGAGAAGGCGCGCTCGCCCGAGTGGCTGAGCTCGTCCACGAGGTCGCGCACGAGGCGCTCGGGCGCCGCGCGGCGGAGCAGCGTCGGCACCGCGTGCACCGCGAGCTGCGCCGCGCCCGCCGGGCGCACGTCGAGCCCGAGCCGCGCGATCGCCTCCTGCGCCTCCTCGACGAGCGACACCTCCGCGGGGGCCGCCTGGACGATCACCGGGAAGAGCAGCTTCTGCGTCGCGACGTCGCGCCCGTCGTACGACGCGCGCAGGCGGTGGAACGTCACGCGCTCCGCCGCCGCGTGCTGATCGAGGAAGTAGATGCCGTCCGGCCCCTCGCACACGAAGAAGGTGTTGCGCACCTGGGCGAGGAAGCGCAGCGACCCCCAGGCGACCACGCGCTCGGCCGCGGCGAGCACCGGCGCACCGCGCGCCGGTAGATCCGGGTAGGGGACGGGCGGCGACCCCGGCGCGGGCACCGGCGGCTCGCCCGGCCCGCCGCGCGCCGGGAAATCGAGCGCAGCGATGTCGGCCCACGCCCCGAGCTGCGCCGGCGCTGCCGGCCCGGCTGGCGCAGCGTGAGGACGTGCCGGCGGGACCCCGCCGAGGTCGCCGCCGAGGCCCCATGGATCGCCCGGCGGCGCCTGCGGCTCGCCCGATGCGCCCGCCGTGGGCGTCGACGCGCCCGCCGCGGGCGCCTCCGCCGCGGGGCCGCTCGACCAGACCCAGGCGTCTCCGGGCGGGGACGCCGCGTCCTCGAAGAGCTTGCCCTTGCGGCCCTGGAAGCCGCCGGGGGCCGGCGCGGGCAGGCCGAACGCCGCGGCCACCTGCGCGGCGACGATCTTGTAGAGCGCGTCGGCGACGGCGCGGCCGTCGGCGAAGCGGACCTCGGCCTTCTGGGGGTGGACGTTCACGTCCACGAGATCGGCGGGCAGATCGATGAACACCGCGCCGATGGGGTACCGGCCCGGCTCGAGGACGCTGCCGTAGGCGAGCGCGATCGAGCGCGCCAGCGAGCGATCGCGCACGTGTCGGCCGTTCACGAACATCCACAGCCAGCTGGCGCCCGAGCGGGCGCGCTCCGGCCGCGACACGAACGCCTCGACCGTGAGCGGCCCGCGCTGGCCAGCGCACGTCGCGAGCTCCTCGCCCGCGAGCATCGCGCGCGCCCGCTCCGCGCGGCTCGAGGTGCGCAGCCACTCCCGCGCGACGCGCCCGTCGCGCGAGAGGATCAGCGTCACGCCCGGCTCGCCGAGCGCGACCGCCTGCGCGATCTCGGACACGTGCGCCGACTCGGTGCCGACGGCGCGCAGGAACTTGCGCCGCGCGGGGACGTTGAAGAAGAGATCGCGCACCTCGACCACGGTGCCGGCGGCGCACCCGCAGGGGATGGCCTGCGCCGCGCCGCCGCCCTCGATCCGGATCTCCGTCCCCTCGGACTCGCCGTCGCGCCGCGTCCGCAGCGAGAAGCGGCTCACCGAGGCGATGCTCGGGAGCGCCTCGCCGCGGAAGCCGAAGCTCTGGATGCTGCGGAGGTCGTCGAGCCGGGCGATCTTGCTCGTGGCGTGGCGGAGCACCGCGAGGGAGGCGTCCTCGCGGCTCATCCCGCGCCCGTCGTCCGCGACGCGCACCAGGCCGACCCCGCCCCCCTCGATGTCGACGCGGATGCGGCGCGCGCCCGCGTCGAGCGCGTTCTCGACGAGCTCCTTCACCACGCTCGCCGGCCGCTCGACCACCTCGCCCGCCGCGATCTGGTTGGCGAGGTCGTCCGGGAGGATGGCGACTTTCCGCTCCTCGGCCTGCGTGAGCGTCGATCGAGGATCCGCGCCGGCGATCCTCTCCGCGGAGCTCATGGCTCGTCGCCGGGGTCGACCGTCCGGGCGATCGCCTGGAAGTACATCTTGGTGCGCTCCCGCGTCAGCGCCACCGCGGCGGAGCCGAGGACGGCCAGCTCGAAGATCACGAAGCGCACCCGCTCGGCGGTCCACCAGAGGCCGGTGTTCGTGAGGCCCGCGCGCTCGGGGATGTCCGGCGGAAGGAGCGCCCCCGCCTGCGCCACCATGTCGATCCAGGCGCCGCGGACGCCCCGCGTGAGCGCGTACTCGACCGCGGCGAAGGCCAGGTTGGCGACGAGGACCTGGAGGACGAAGCCGCGCGTGCCGGGCCGCCCGCCGAGCGCCAGCCCGCTCGCGACGACGAGCAGCCCGCCGAGGAGCAGCTTCCCGATGCTGAGGGGGAAGGAGACGTCCTGGTACAGGCTCAGCGCGCGCGCCTGCGCGGCCTCGAGCACGAGGAACGTGAACTGGAACGGATCCCCCTGGTCGCGCGCTTGCTCGGCCACGGCCATGACGTCGGGGGCCATGCCGGCGCGCAGGTACATGGCCGTCCCGCACCCGGCCATGAAGCCGCGCACGCCGATGAGCCAGGTGAGCAGCATGGTGGCCACCAGGTACCAGGGGCGCAGCGAGCGCGGGCGCGGAGGGCGGTGCGAGTCCACGTGGAGGAGGCTGGCGTGTAGCACGTTCTCCGATCTCGCGCGCTCTCTTCCTTACCTGCGGATCGCGGAGCGGGTAGCCTCCGGATCGCGAAGCGCCCGCGCGCCTGCGCGCCGGCACAGGTGGCGCGGTGCGGCGGGGCTGTACTAGAACTTCGAGGACGAGGTCCGGGTGGCGAAGAGCAAGAGCGAGCCGCGAACGAAGCGAACGAAGGGGACCGGAGCGCCCCAGCCCGACGGGGTGGCGAAGGCGGGGCCCGAGGCCGGAGCGGACGATGAAGGCGCGGACGTCCGGCCCGACTCGGACGCGGCCCCCCGGCCTGCCGCAAAGCGCCGCGCGCGCTCCACCGCGAAGGACGGCGGGCGCGCGGGCGGCGAGGCGCAGCCCGCGGCGAGCGACGACGAGGGCGCGCGCGAGGATGACGACGAGGCGGACGGCGCGCCCGAGAGCGGCGCCGCGAGGGCGGGCGACGTCGACGAGGGCGATGTCGTGGAGGTCGTCGGCGAGGTGATCGACGACGCGAGCGTCGATCTGAACGACATCGAGCTGCCGCGCTCCGCGCGGGCCAGCGGCGGCGAGGGTCGCGGCGGCGGCGACGCCGCGCTGTCGCGCACGGACCCGCTGCAGGCTTACCTGCGCGAGGTGCAGCGCCACGCGCTGCTCACGCCGGACGAGGAGAAGGAGCTGACGATCAGGTACACGAAGACGCAGGACGTCGCGACCGCCGCGCGGCTCGTGACGGCGAACCTGCGGCTCGTGGTCAAGCTCGCGTACGAGTACCGGCGCGCCTACAAGAACATCATGGACCTCATCCAGGAGGGGAACATCGGCCTGATGCAGGCCGTGAAGCGCTACGACCCGTACCGCGGCGTGAAGCTCTCCTCCTACGCGGCCTGGTGGATCCGCGCGTACATCCTCCGCTTCATCCTCAACAACTGGCGCCTCGTGAAGCTCGGCACGACGCAGGCGCAGCGGAAGCTCTTCTTCAACCTCAACAAGGAGAAGGCGAAGCTCTCGGCGATGGGCATCGAGCCCACGGCGGCGGAGATCGCGAAGCGCCTGTCGGTCGAGGAGAAGGAGGTCGTCGACATGGACCGCCGCCTCGCGAGCGGCGAGGCCTCGCTCGACGCCCCGGTCGGCGACCTCGAGGGCCGGACGATCCCGCGCGTCGAGCTGCTCGTGTCGTCGGGGGCGAGCCCGGACACCGCGTACGAGGCGAGCGAGATGGGCAGGCTCGTCCACGATCGGCTCTCGAAGTTCCGCGAGACGCTGAAGGGCAAGGACGTGATCATCTTCGACAAGCGCATGGCCGCCGAGGATCCGCTCACGCTCCAGGAGCTCGGCAACGAGTTCGGCATCTCGCGCGAGCGCGTGCGCCAGCTCGAGGCGCGGCTCCAGTCCAAGCTGCGGACGTACCTCCAGGAGGAGCTCGGCGACGCCGTCGAGATGGACTAGGCCGTGCCGAGCGGCGGCGAGCAGGGCGGGTCGAGCGATCGCGGGTGCCTCTACGTCGTGGCGACGCCGATCGGCAACCTCGGCGACATCACGCTGCGCGCGGTCGAGACGCTGCGCGGGGCGGACCGGATCCTCGCGGAGGACACGCGGCGGGCCCGGGCGCTCCTCGGCCACCTCGGCGTCTCGGGCAAGCCGGTCGACCGGTTCGACGCGCACGCCTCGGAGGCGGACGCGGCGCGCGCGGCCGCGCGGCTCGCGGCGGGCGAGTCGATCGCCTTCATGACCGACGCCGGCACGCCCGTCGTGAGCGATCCGGGGACGGCGCTCGTGCGCGCGGCCACGGAGGCGGGGGCGCGCGTCGTGGCGATCCCCGGGCCGAGCGCGGTGATGGTGGCGGTGTGCGCGTCGGGGCTCGTGACGGGGGGCTTCCGCTTCGTCGGGTTCCTGCCCCGCGGCGGGCGCGAGCGGCGCGAGGCGCTGGCCCTCGTCACGTCGACGCCGGAGGCGGTGGTGCTGTTCGAGTCGCCGCGGCGCTTCCGCGAGACGCTCGCCGACCTCGCCGAGCGGATGCCCGGGCGGCGCGCCGTCGTCGCGCGCGAGCTGACGAAGGTGCACGAGGAGATCCTGAGCGGCAGCGTGGAGGAGCTCGCGGCGATCGAGCGGGAGTGGCTCGGGGAGATCACGCTCGTGCTCGCGCCCGCGGCGCCGGCCGCGGAGGGCGCGCGCCCGAGCGACGAGGAGCTCGACGCGCGCATCGATCGGGAGCTCGCCCAGGGGAGGCGGGCCAAGCACATCGCCGAGGAGCTGTCGGTGGAGCTCGGGCTACCGCGGCGCGAGATCTACACGCGGGCGGTGGCGCGGCGGGGGGAGCCGCGCGGGTAGGGCGCTCACGTGTGCCGGCCCTGCCCTCGCGCCTTCAGCTCGTCGACCGCGTGCTTCACCTCCTGGGCCCGATCGCGCGGCACGATGAGCAGCGCGTCGTCGGTCTCGACCACCACGAGGCCCTCCACGCCGACGAGCGCGATCACCCGGCGATCGTCGGGCGCGGCGCGCGCGCGAAGATCGACCACGTGGTTGCCGTGCGCGTCGATCAGCACCGACCCCGCGGGCGCGCTGTTGCCTCGTTCGTCCTTGTCGGCGAGCTCCCAGGCGCTCTGCCAGCTGCCCACGTCGCTCCAGCCGAAGTCGCCGGGCACCACGGCGAGCCCGGCGACGTGCTCCATCACGCCGTGATCGATGCTGACGGCCGGCAGGCTCGGGAACACCCGCAGGACGGCCTCCGCCTCGGCGCCCGGGCCCAGCGCGGCGGCGCGGTCGATCTCGTCGAGCCCCGCGGCGAGCGCCGGCAGGTGGGCGCGGATCGCGGCCAGCATGTCGCCCGCGCGAAAGATGAACATCCCCGCGTTCCAGAGGAAGCGGCCGCTCGCCACGAACTCCGCGGCGCGCTCGCGGCTCGGCTTCTCGACGAAGCGTCGCACGCGGCGGGGCTCCGCGGGCGCCGCGCCCTCCGCCCCGGCGGCCTCGTCCACCTCGACGTAGCCGAAGCCCGTCTCCGGGTGCGTCGGGCGGACGCCGATCGTCGTGATCGCGCCGCCCTGGGCCGAGGCGACGGCGGCCCCCAGCGCCTCGAGGAACCGCGGCACGTCGGCGATGTGGTGGTCGCTCGGGAGCACGACGACGACCGCCTCGGGGTCGTCGCGCGCGACGGTGGCGGCCGCCCAGCCGATGCACGGCGCGGTGTTGCGCGGCGCTGGCTCGACCAGCAGGCGCCGCTCGGACACCTCGGGCAGCGCCGCGCGGGTAGGCGCGACCAGGTGCTGGCCGGTCGCGATCCAGACGCGCTCCCAGCCCGCGCGCCCGCCGCGGGCGCACAGCGGGAGCACGCGGCGCGCCGTCGCGGCGAGGAGCGGCTCGCCGCCGAGCAGCGGCAAGAGCTGCTTCGGGCGCGCGGCGCGCGACGCCGGCCAGAAGCGGGCGCCCGCGCCGCCGGCGAGGATCAGGACATGGATGGAGGGGTCGGTCGGGGTCATCGGCGCTTCTCCGCGGTTGGACGTGCGGTCTGGACGACGAAGAGGGTCGCACGGTTGCGGTGCGGCCGCCGAGGGTCGCTCAGGCGAGGCCGGGCAGCGCGCGCGCGTAGGCCACCATCGCGAGGCCGAGGGGGACGACCCATAACGAGAGCGCGCCGACGCGCCGCCGCTCGGCGAGGGCGCGGAGCGCGGAGGCCGCCGCGGCCGCGCTCACGAAGGCGGCGAGGAGGCCGAGCGCCACGGCGCCCGCCCCTGGCGCCGGGCCGTGGAACGCGCGCGCCTCGGCGAGCGCAGAGACGAGCAGCGCGGGGAGGCTCAGCGCGAGCGCGAGCTCGACGGCGCGCGCGGGCCGGACGCCGAGCCAGAGCAGCACGACGAGCGCCGCCCCGACCCGCGACGCGCCAGGCAGCGCCGCGACCCCGTGCGCCGCGCCGGCCGCGAGCGCCCCGGCGATCGACGGCGCGTCGGTCTCGTCGCGGCCGTCCCGCCGCGGCGCGAGCGCGGTGCTGGCGAGCGCCGCGCCGGTGGCGAGCAGGCCGAGCCCCACCGCGAGCGGCGCGTCCCGCCACGGCGCGACGTACGGACCGAGCGCCGCCGCGACGATCAGGCTCACGGCGGCGCCCAGCGCGAGCCCCGCCGCGTCGCGCGCCGGCGGCGACGCCCTGAAGAGCGACGGCGTCGTGAGCGCCCGGGCGCCCTCGCCGAGCGCGTGGAGGAGCCGCTGCCGCACGGCGAGCGCGAGCGCCGCCGCCGCCGCGAGCGCCTGCGCGGCGATGACCCAGGCGTCGCCGTCGTCCGCGCGGAGCCAGAGCCGGGCCGCCGCGCCATGCCCGGTCGCCGAGATGGGCAGCGCCTGCGCCGCCCCCTGCACGGCCGCGAGCAGCGTCACGTCAACGAGACCCACGCTCGAGCGATATCCCAGCCCCGCGCGTCCTGTCGATCCCGAGCAGCAGCGCCGACGAGGCCGGGTCTGCTGGCTTGCCGCGGTTCAGCTTTTCACCTACATAACCACCCCTGGATCCGATCCCTCTCGCCTGAAACGAGGGGGGCGAGCCGAGCGAGGTTCCGCCCGATGTTGATGGCCTACGCCAGCGTTGCCGCGTTCTTCCTGGTGGCGATCGGCTTCATGCTCGGCTCTCTGCTGTTCGGGAAGCTGCTGCGCCCCAACAACATGTACGCCGAGAAGATCGAGACGTACGAGTGCGGGGAAGCGCCTGTCGGGCCCGCGTGGTTCAACTTCAACCCGCGTTTTTACATCATCGCGCTCGTCTACATCATCTTCGACGTCGAGATAGCGTTCATCTACCCGGTCGCGGCCGTGTTCAAGCGCTGGGTGGACCAGGGCAACGGGCTCTTCGCGCTGATCGAGATCTTCCTCTTCGTGGCCATCCTGATGCTCGGCTTCGCCTACGTCTGGGCGAAGGGCGATTTCAACTGGATCCGCTCCATCAAGGGGGATCCGCGCGGGGCTCAGAACGTGAGCGGCCGGGGCCAGCCGCGCGCACCGCACGCGCCGCTCGCGGGCGCTAGCGAAGGCGCGCCGGCGGGCCTCCCGGGTCAGGCGGCGGTCGCCGAGGGAGGTGCGGAGTCATGACATCGAACCTGAACCTGATGGCCCCGCCCCGCGGGTGGGAAGCGAAGTACGAGAGCGACGGCGGCGGCGTCATCACGACGAGCGTCGATCAGACCGTCAACTGGCTGCTCAACTGGGGCCGGTCGAACAGCGTCTGGTACATGCTCTTCGGCCTGGCCTGCTGCGCCATCGAGCTCATGCAGACCGGCGGCCCCCGCGGCGATCTCGAGCGCTTCGGGGCCGCGCCGCGGCCGAGCCCCCGGTCGAGCGACCTGTTCATCATCGCGGGGACGCTGACCTACAAGATGGCGACCCGCGTGAAGCGCCTCTATGACCAGATGTCGGAGCCGCGCTTCGTCATCTCGATGGGCAGCTGCTCGAACTGCGGGGGCCTCTTCCAGTACGCCTACTCGGTCTGCAAGGGCGTGGATCAGATCATCCCGGTCGACGTCTACGTGCCCGGCTGCCCCCCGCGCCCCGAGGCGCTGCTCGAAGGGCTCCTCAAGATCCAGGAGAAGATCAAGAGCGAGCGGGCCCTCGGCCGCCGCGGCGCGACGGGCGGCTGAGCCCTCTCCTCTCGACACCTCCCGGATCTCCCATGTCACCCGAAGCTATCTTCCAGGCGCTCCAGGCGAAGCTCGGCGAAGACGCGGTCTTCGACTTCCACCCCGTGTCCCCGAAGGATCGCGACGCCTGGCTAAAGGTCGAGCCCGCGAAGATCGAGCCCGTGTGCCGGCTCCTGCGCGAGGCGCCGGAGCTCGATTTCGATTACCTGGAGTGCATCACCGGGGTCGACTATCCCGATCTCGAGAAGATCGTCGTCGTCTATCACATCTACTCGTACGCGAAGAAGCACCGGGTCGTCCTCAAGGTGTTCCTCGACCGGGAGAGCCCGGCGGTGTCGACGCTCGTCGACGTGTGGTCGGCGGCGAACTGGCAGGAGCGGGAGTGCTTCGACCTGCTCGGCGTGCGCTTCGAGGGGCACCCGGATCTCCGCCGCCTGCTGCTGCCCGACGACTGGGAGGGGCACCCCCTGCGCAAGGACTGGCAGGAGAAGGCCGAGTACCACGGCATCCCGACGCAGCGGCCGAACCCCGTCGAGCTCTTCAAGATCAAGCTCCCGAAGAAGGACGCGGAGGCGTCATGAGCCAGGTCATCTTCAGCGTCGACCGCGGGGGCGCGCAGCCGGGCGCCGAGATGGAAGACGAGATGACCCTCAACATGGGGCCTCATCACCCGTCGACCCACGGCGTGCTCCGCTTCGTCATCTCGACGGACGGCGAGATCATCCGGAAGGCGGTGCCGGACGTCGGCTACCTGCACCGAAGCATCGAGAAGATCGGCGAGCGCTGCACGTACAGCGGCTTCATGCCGTACACGGATCGCGTCGACTACATCGCTGCGATGTTCGCCAACGAGGCATGGGCGAGCGCCTGCGAGAAGCTGATGGGCATCGAGGTGCCGAAGCGGGCGCAGTACCTCCGCGTCATCTCCTGCGAGCTCAACCGGATCGGGAGCCACATGATCGCGCTCGGCGCGATGGCGATGGACGTCGGCGCGGTCACGCCCTTCCCGTGGGCGCTGCGAGAGCGGGAGTACATCAACGACTTCATCGAGGAGCTGTGCGGCGCGCGGCTCACCTTCAATTACCACCGCATCGGCGGCGTGTCGTTCGACATGCCGAAGGGGTGGGCCGACAAGGTGAGGCACTGGCTCGACCGCTTCGAGCCGATCATGGTCGAGTTCGACCGGCTCATCAGCCTGAACGACATCTTCATCAAGCGCCTCGCCAACGTCGCCGTGGTCACGGCCGAGGAGGCGAAGGACTGGGGGCTCGTCGGCCCCAACCTGCGCGGGTCCGGCGTGAAATGGGATCTCCGCAAGGAGGACGCCTATTCGGTCTACCCCGAGCTCGAGTTCGACGTCCCCGTGGGCCGCGGGCGCTACGGGACCGTGGGAGACTGCTGGGACCGGTTCTACGTCCGTGTCGAGGAGTGCCGCGAGTCGGCGAAGATCCTCCGCCAGGCGCTCGACAAGATCGACGAGCACCCCGAGGACGACATCCTGGGCAAGCTGCCGAAGAAGATGCGGCCCGACGGGGAGGCGTACGCTCGCATCGAGAGCGCCCGCGGCGACATGGGCTGTTACGTCATCGGGCGTGGCGCGGAGGAGGCGTACCGGGCGCGCTTCCGGACAGGGAGCTTCACCGCGATGGCGATGATCGAGGCCAAGAGCCCCGGGCTGTTCCTGGCCGACCTCGTGGCGCTCATCGCGAGCTTCGACGTCGTGGCGCCCGAGATCGACCGGTAGAGCACCGATCACGCCGCGAGAACCCGAGAGAAATCGACAGGGAGACCGGGAGGCGGAGGGATAGAGAAAGAGAGCGCTCCCCTCGCGCGGGCGCTGTCATTCGTGCGCGTAGCGGAAGTCCGGGAACCGACACTCGCCGTCGACGCACGCCCACGCGCCGGCATCGCTGGGCAGGTACAGGGGGCAGTCCGCGGGGGTGGAGCACTCGATGGGTGTGCCAGTGCAATAGGGCAGCTCCACGCGGCGCGACGCGGACTCGTTGCATAGGAGGCCGGCGCCGCACGGATCGAACGTCGGCTCGACGATCGTGCACAGCTTCGCGCACGACGCGGTGCACTCGCCATCAGAGCAATAGGCCTCCTTCGGCGTGCAGCGCCCGACCTCCTCGGCTGCCGGCGACTGTAGGCACTCGCGGTGCGTCGTGCATGAATTGGAGCTGCACGAGCAGAGCCCCGTCCCGAGCGCGGCGACCGCCGCGAACGTCACGAGGCGCGGGAACCAGGTGCGCAGATGCTTGCTTACCATGAGACGTCCTCGCGATCGTTGTGCATGCTTGTTTTCGTGGATCGGATCGTCCAGCCATCGCCGTCCTCTGCAGTGAAGACCCGCAGATCGAAGCCATCGTAATGGACGAAGCGCACTCGCGTGGGCGCTGGTCGATCCGCGATGAGCCTCACCCCGCTCGTGCGGGGCAGCGTCGGCCGCGAATAGCTGGGAGGCGCGGGCGCGCCGCGCCAGTTGAACTCGATCTTGGCCTGGCTGAGCACCTCGACACGCTCGCCGCAGCCGACGATGCGCGCGAGCTCGAAGACGCCATCGTCACCGCACCGCTCGACCGCGCCGAGCACGGGCTCCAGGCCGTCCCCGCCATGGACCACTGCGAACGTCGTCACGTCGCACGAGAGCGGGAGTTGCTCGGCGACGAACGAGCCGCCCGCGCGGCGGAGCGCGTGAACACGGCGCGGAGCGTCCCCTGCCTCCGGCGGGTACAGGCCGACGCCGAGCGCGAAGAGTTCGCATCCGTCCGGCACGAAGCTCGTAAGATGGTCGTACCCGATGTGCGGCTTGAGGGCCCCGATGAGCTCCTGAGGAACGTCGATGCGCGCCTCGATGGACGAGGCTGCTGCGGCCGCGCTCGCAGGCGTGAGCGCAAGCATGGTAAGAAACTCGCCTCGCTGGAACGCTACCTCGATACCTCCGGCGTCGAGGGGCGCGGTCGCCGCGAGGATATCGGAGGCATGCAGCGAGCTCATGTACGGCATGAGGAAGGAGAGGTCGATACGCTCCCAGGCGCCCCGGAAGCGGGCAACCGCGATCGCCCCCTCGTTGGACGAGACGATCGCGGGGCGTTCCTCTCCCGGTATCGGGATCGCATAGAGGTAGGGGTTCGGCGGCAGCGCGGGAAGCACATCCTCCCACGCTGCCGGACCGAACCCCCCTCCTTGCTGCCCGAGCGCGATCCAGTTTCCGCACGCGGGGTCCAGGATCAGCACGTCGTCGAGGCCGTCCGCGTTCACGTCATGGGAGGCAAGCGCCACCGGAAATCGCTTGCACCCTCCCTGATCCGGGGCGGACAGGGCGGTGATGGCCGGGCCAGGCTCTAGCGTGACGATCTCGACGGTCTGCAGCCCGTGCACCGCCGTCACGAAGGCCGCTTTCCGCGCAGGCAGCCACGCCAGGTCGACGCTCCGATGGATGAGCGGTCCGCCACCGCTCACCTCAACGTCGTGCCCGGTCGACGCACACCCTCCCGCGCCGAGACACAGCGCTGCGACGAGCCTCGCCGAGCCGTAATGCCGCGATCTTCGCCCACGCACGTGAACCATCTGTAACCCTTTATCTCCTCACATCGCCGGCCGTATCCGGATTCGCCCGCTCCGTATAGTCCTGCGCGGCAGCGCCTGCATCCTCGACCGAGTAGCCGATGTGCCGCCGCCGGGACAGGACTTGCTGGCCGTCCGAGATGGATTCTATCGAGAAGGCGAACACGTAGCGCGGCTCGATTGTACCCTCGCTGTTGTCCGGCATCACATACATCGGCTCCTCCCAGTGCACGCGGGCGGTCGGCCACTCCTGCATGAACCGCGCCTTGATCGTCTCGGTGTCCACCCTCCGCGTCAGCATCCTGGACTGCCCGAGCGGGATCTCGCCGGCGGGCGAAAACTCGGAGGCGATCTCCGCTCCGCCCGCGCGAATGGCGGAGAGCCGCCCGCTTCGGTGGACAGAGATGCTGAGGCCCGCATTGACGAACTCGGTGCCGTTGATCCTCCGGACCGAGCGAAACGTGTACTCAACGACCTCCGGGATCGCGCGCTCCGTCGCGGGTGCAGACCCGCTCAGGGTGCGGGAGAGCTTCGCCGAGTCCGGCTCGTACATCCGCGCGTCGACCAGCCCTTCGCCGACGAGCCGGTCGAACGCGGCCAGGAAGATGTCGCGTGCTGCGGCTTCTCCGATGTCCGCTCCCGACAGATCTGCTCGCAGACCGATATGGGAGACGCGCAGGTCGTCGAAGCGGGAGTCGAACCGGACGACCAGGTCCGGATCCACCTTGTGCGGACGCACCGTCCAGGGTCTGTTCGTCTGCCCCTGGGGCATGGCCTCGAGGACGTCGTCCACCTCCACGGCCTTGCGGTCGAGGACGAGCTTCGCGAGACGGGCCGCGCGCGAGGCCACCTCGATCTCGGAGCGCTTCGGCCATCGCGCCTCAAAGGTGGCAAGGTGCTCGGTCGAGAGCGCCGCATCACCACGCCCGAGCGTGCTTTCCTCCGCCGGTCCCGACGCATCGCTGGAGCACCCGGCGAGCGCTGCAATCACCATGCTTACCCCGACAATCGCCGAGCGTTTCATCAGCAACCTCCATTATCACGAAGCGTATAGCAATACCAGAACGAGGGTATCCCTTGCCCGCACGTCGGGCCTCCGGGCATCGGCGTCCAAACCGACATCGCGGCCCCGAGGAAGCTGAAGTTATGCTTGCTCGAGCAGTTCGATGAGTTGGTCCCGTGCGTCACGACTATCGGCGAATTGTCTCCGGTGAACCACCCAGGCCTGTCCTCAGTCTCGTCGAGCCAGGCGGTCGTGTTGTCCAGGGCGTCCGTTAGGTCGTAGAAGTTCGCTGGCTGATCGTCGCCCACGGAGGGGGAGTTGTGGTAACCGAACTGCTGGTTCACCCACTGGAAGTTCGCATGGCCTACCAGGCTGTCCTCGGCGAGCGTGCAGCTCGTGACGTACATGGCGTAGCCGGAGGATGCGCCCGCCATGGACCCGAGACGCATGTTGGGCTCGAAGCTGATCGTGCAACGGCCATTATGCGGGAACCCCCACTGGAGGAGGCCCTTATTCCCATGGCCTGCGTAGACCGTGAGCGAGTGCAGGTCCGAGGTGGCGGCGTCCAGCCCGCCGGACCCGAATGTCGTCGAGCACTGCTCGATGAAGTCATGCGGCCAAGCGAGACTGTTCGTGAAGGTCATCTTCAGATGAAGTGGCAGCGAGGGGAGGCGCGGCGGGCGGTGAGGGGCCGGCGGCCATTTCCTACTGCCGGGACGTCACGGCCCTCGTCGATCCAGGCCAAGAGCCCCGGGCTGTTCCTGGCCGACGTCGTGGCGCTCATCGCGAGCTTCGACGGCGTGGCGCCCGAGATCGACCGGTGAGCGGGGCCAGATCGAACGCCCCTGTCTCCACGGGTCGAGCCTGCCGCAGTGGTCGGTGTCGCCGTATCCCGAGGTGATGAGGTAGGCCAGCTCACTTGGGGCTTGGCATTCGCGCGAACTCGATCAGGGGCGCACGACCCGTGATTTGACGGCGCCCTCGAAGACCCCGAGCCCCGGTCGCACGCGGGGACCGGCCGAGCTCGGCGCGGCCTCGATCGAGAGGCCGCCCTCGGGGGTCACGTTGACGCGGCACTCCGCGCCGACGTCGAGCGTCTGCGAGAGCTCCTCCCAGGCTGCCTCCACGCCCCGCCGAACCTTGTAGTCCAATATCTCGAGCAGGCCGAGACCCAGGACCTCATAGTACCAATCGGAGTCCGCATCGACCTCGAGGTTGCTCGTGACGATGCTGAGCGCGCCGTCAGCGCACACGAAATCAAGATCGAAATCGACGTCCACCTCGGGGTCGGGCAGCCATGTGCTGTAGGCCAGATCGAGGTCGACGTGGGCCGTCGTGCACTCGGCTTCGCTCGCCGGGCAGCCGCGGGTGATCTCCACGGCAGGGCCGTACAGGTTGCCCCAGTACAGGTCCTCCCCGTGCAGCGAGTCACCGACCAGGGCCTCGACCCGGCTCACCAGCTCCTCATTGGGGATGCCGAACGCCAGCAGAAACTGGGCGGCGGTGTGATTGTAGCCCGCCCAGGCCGGGTGGGCGCGTAGCTCCGCATGGCTGACGGTGAGCGTCGGGGAATGGCCGCCGTCGGTGTCGAGCCAGTGGCAGCTGGATGCAGCCCCGAAGTCGCGATCGAAGACCTCCATGCCGTTCACAAGGAGCGAGAAGCCCTGCACGCAGAGAGCGTCATCGCCCTCCTTGGACAGGGTGATCTGCGTGATGTCCCCGATGTCGTCGATGGAGTCGAGGTTCAGGTCATACGTGAACGTGCTGCCGCGTTCGAAGTCGTCACGCCCGTAGTCCATGTACGTGATGTTGCCGGACGGCACGGCGCCGCCGTTCAGACGCGCGAACACCGCGTCATCCGTGTTGGCGTCGCTGCGATCGGCCACGCGCACCTCGAGCTGCGCCCGCCAGACTCGAAACCCCCGGCTGTCGCGCGAGAACGCGCAGCGCTCCGGCGAGAAGCGCTGGCCGTACTGGTTGTACGCGCGCACACGATAGCAATAGGGCGTATCCGGGGTGAGGCCCGAATCGGTGAAGCTGGCTGTCGCGCCCGAGCTCAAGGCGCCAAAGCTGCGCCGCGTTACCCAGCTGGTCGAGCCCCCGCCGCGCCGCTGCAGTTGATAGCCAGTTTCGTAGGGCGAAGAATCGCGGAAGGACAGCGCCACCGTCGTCGCTGTGCGCGTGCCGACGCTGATACCGGAAGGTGCCGCGGGCGGTTGTGTCGAGGGATCGACAGGGTCGAGCACCGGCCCGCCCTCGCCGGGCGGCGGCAAGGGGGGCAGGGCAAACGCGGTGCCCGTGAGGCTCAGCGCCGTGAGCATCAATCCCAGCGTGCGCGCAGCACGCCGTCCCTCCCGTGCTGACATGATGGAAACCGATCGGCTGACGTGCTGGTTCGAGAGCATGACGTAGTCCCCTTCTTTCGAGGATCGCCTCGTGCGACGCGAGAAGACCGTCCCGCTCCCCGTCGGCAACCTGGGCGATGCGATGCTCGCTGCTCATGCAAGCTCGAGACCAGCGAGCGTTGCGGCGCCGACGCGCCACGCCTGAACGAGCTTTCGCGGAGTCTCAATCCTCGCTGTCGGGCAGCGGCGGAGGCGGCGGCAGCGCGCGGGGGGGCTCGAGGCGCGTCGGCTCCGCCTTGCAGTCGATGGTGCGGCCGTCGCAGCCACAGACGTTCCCGCCCAGATCCTCGTAGACCGCCGGGGAGCGCTCATCGACGTACCTCACGAGGTCGAGCGGCTCGCACGTGAAGGTCGTCGACGCGAGCCGCACCGTCGCGCCGACGTTGTAGATGCCGGCCGCGGTGCTCCGCTCGATCACGCTGTCCCGGACGAGGGCGTCCGCCTGGCCTGTCTCGTTGTTGTAGGCGATGATGCCGTAGCCGTAGCCGTAGCCGTTCCCGCCGTCGAGCGTGCGCCCCAGGGTGTCCGTGATCGTCGTCGAGTCGACGGTCGCGTCCGAGTCGCTGAGGAAGAGGCCGCCGTCCCTGCTCGACTCGATAAGGACATTGCGCAGGTGAGCGCTCGCGCGCTCGCCGAGGTCGGGCAGCGACTGGACATTGACGCCCCGGCCGACTTCCTCGTTCGACGGCAGCGGCCTCGTGTCGCGCACCACGGTCGAGTCCAGGGTCGCGTCGGCCCCGAAGACGGCGATCCCCATCCCGTAACTGCCTTCCACCGCGCTGCCGCGCACCTGGGCGCTCGAGCGCCGCTGATCGTGCGCGATCTCGATCCCGGCGCCGTAGTCCGGCGCGCCGGGTAGGATCTCCCGCACGAGGAGGCCATCGATCTCGACGTCGGAGCCGTTGATGACGACCCCCCTCTCGCGGCTCCGCTCGACAAGGACGTGCCGCAGCGCCACGCGGGCGGGGCGGCCGTCGACGCGGCTCGGCTCGGTGTAGAGGCCCATGCCGTGGCCCGGATCGCCCTCCGTCGGCGCCAGGCCCGTGTCGCGCACGACCGTCGCCTCGATGGTCGCCTCTGCGCCGATCATCGCGATGGCGGCGGTGTGGTTCCGCTCCAGGACGCTGCTCCGGACCGTGAGGGTCCCCGGATCGAAGCCCGGGATATGGGTCGCCGTGAGCCCGGTGCCCGGCAGCTCCGCCGCGAGCCAGGCGACGTCGCGGACGACGCTGTCCTCGACGACGCCGTCCGCCCCGGAGAACCTGAACCCGAGCCCCCCGACGCGCTCGATAACGACGGATCGCGCCGTCACGCTCGCGCGGCGCTCGAACGACTCGACCTGCATCGCTATCGCATGGCCGTCGAACGGGTGCCCCGGGTCCCCGGTGGCGAGATCGATATCGCGCAGGACGGTGCCCTCCAGCGTCACGGCGGCGTCCGCCACGACCATGCCCGCGCCCGTGGTGTGCTCCACGAGCGCCCCGCGCACGGTCAGGCTCGTTTCGGACTCCAGGCCTGCGGCGAGGACGCCGACATCGCTGGTGTCGTGGATCCAGACCCGCTCGACCAGGACATCGCGCGCGTTCGCCACACCGAGGCCCATGCTCTGCCCGCGGACAGCGAGGTCGTGGATCTCCGTGGCGCTCGCGCCCCTGTCGACCTGGACGGCGATCGCCGCGGGCGGCCCGACGATCTCGACGCGCGCGGGGCACCGGCCCCAGAGCCGCACGGGCTGCCCTGAGATCAGCAGCTCTTCGACGTAGCTGCCCTCCGCGATCGCGATCACGGCGCCCTCGGCCGCGTGGTCGATCGCGTCCTGGATCGTCGTCCACGGTTTGGCCTCCGTGCCGTCGCCGTCCGCCCCGGCGTAGGCCGCGTCGACGAACTCGGTCGTCTCATCGATCGGCGCGCCGCCCCACGGGCCCGTCCCGCACGGAGCGACCTCACGCCACGCCGCCTCGCCGGGGACGGCCATCTGCCCTGGCGGGCCCGCCTCCGCCGGCAGGACGGGCACGCAGCCCTGCGCTCCATCGGGCGTGAAGCCGCTCCCGCACCGCCCGGGCGGGACCCCCGCCGGCACGCAGTCCGCGCCGGTCTCGACCGCGCCCGGTGGGCACGGGAACGCGGGCCCGGCGTCCGTCCCTGCGCCGTCGACCGGGTCAAGGCGCTGCACGCACGCCGCGAGCAGCGCGATCTGCAGGAGAGAAAGGGCGAGCCGGTCTTTTCGCATGGTGCTTCGGTGCCTCGCGGGAACGATACGCCCTCCTCGTCCCCGAGGCGCCTCGGAGATCTGCGTGCGCATGTTGAGCGAAACCCCGCTCACTTGCGCGCGTAGTTGCGCATCGAGGGCCGCATCCTGGGGATGTCGCCCGCGCCCTGGCCGGCGCTCCGCCGGTCCCGGGCTGCGGTCGTGAGCTCGGGCCCCGCGGCATGCGCGTTGCTTGAAGGACCGCGAGCTTCGGGGCTGGAGCGGGGCCGGAAGGCACGCTCGCTGTCCGACTCTCACGGGGTGTCACAGGCGACATGCCGCCTTGGACCTCAAGGACTCTTCGGAGCGCATCCGAGAGGGCGCGCGCGGTCGTTCGCGAATCCTCGCGAGCGACCGCGCGCGTCGATACGTAGTCAACGTCTGTAAGGAGATTGCCATGCTCACCATCCAGAATACCGAGTCGATGTTCGAGACGCAGACGACCGCCGGCGCGACCGACGTCGTCGACACGAAGGCCGGCGTGCAGCGTCTCGAGCTCACCCTCAAGAAGATCAGCGAGAAGAGCAACGAGACGCTTCAGGCCGTCCCGCTGAGCTCCGCCTGCTGCAGCGGGTGCTTCTCCTCGATCAGCTCGATCAGCGTCTCGTCGAACTCGTCGCTCGACGGCCTCGACGAGGGGCAGCTCGAGAGCGTCATCCGCATGCACGACAAGGCGCTCGACGTCATGGGCCAGGACGCCCTCGTCTCGGCCGCGATCGCCAAGGGCGTCGAGCTCGGCGCCGACACGAAGTGAACCCGTAGGCGCACCCTGGGCGGCCCGGACGCGCGTCGCGCGTCCGGGCGCCTGGGGCGCCGCCTGCCCCGCTCGAGGAGCCGCCACCATGTCGGAGATCTCGCTCATCGATCGCCTCGCGCCGCTCATCGACGAGCGCTGCGGGATCATCCGCCGTGTCCGGCGGTTCATTTTTCCCCCCGGCTTCGAGGGGCAGATGCACGGCTTCACCGCGTTCCTCGGCAGGCCCGCGGCGCTCCACCCGGGCCCGTCCAGCGTGGGCTCGAAGCTCGGGTCGCTCACCGGCTCCGGCACGGCCGTCGACGAGACCACGGCCCAGATCCGGGCCGTCTGCGAGGCCCTCGAGCGCTACTGCGGCGTCATGTACCCGACCGAGGGGGTGCTGCGCGCGACGCCGCGCTCGCTCGGCGATCGCGCGCTCGACCCCGCGCGGCTGCCGCGCTGCTCTGCGCGCGAGCGGGCCCGCGCGCCGTCGGCCTTCCGCCTGCGCGAGCCCGATCCGGATCGCGACGAGCTCTGGGTGCGCGGCTTCTCGCTCACCCACGAGCGCCCGATCTGGGTGCCGCTCACGGCGACGTACATGGGGTTGCCGCTGCCGATCCGCGAGCACGCGCTCTTCCCGCTCTCGACGGGGTTCGCGGCGGGCGCGAGCTTCCGGCAGGCGATCCTCTCCGGCCTGTGCGAGGTGATCGAGCGCGACAGCCTCGCGCTGTTCTGGCTGCACCAGCTCCGGATGCCGCGCATCGCGCCCGGGAGCGCGCGGAGCCCGCTCGTCGCGGCGCTCCTCCGCAGCGCCGAGGCCGCGGGCACGGAGACGGCGCTGCTCGATCTCACGACCGACGTCGGCGTCCCCGTGATCGGCGCCGTGCAGACGTGCGCGCACAGCGCGCCGCACGCGATCACGATGGCGGCCTGCCGCCCCGACGGCGAGGCCGCGGCGGCGCGCGTCCTCGAAGAGGTGGGGAGCCTGCGGGTGGCGCTGAGCGAGCCCGCTCCGCCGGTCACCCGGGCGTCGTTCTTCACCGACGCCGATCAGACACCCGAGTCGTTCGGGCGCCTCTACGCGGGACCCGACGGCCCGGCGCGGTTCGCGTTCGCCACCCGCGAGGCGCCGGTCGCGACCGCCTTCCCCCGCCCCATCGAGGGCGACGACCCGCTCGCGGCCATCGTCGCGCGGCTCGCCGCGCTCGGCATGGAGGTGGTCGCCGTCGACGTGACGATGCCCGAGGTCCGCGACTTCGGGATCGTCGTCGTGAAGGTGATCGTGCCCGAGCTCCTGCCCATCAGCTTCACCCACCACGCGCGGTACCTCGCGCACCCTCGCCTGTACGACGCGCCGGAGAGGCTCGGGTACGGCGCTCGCAAAGAGGAGTCGATCACCGATGATCCGATCCCGTTCGCCTGAGGAGAGCCCGGCCTCGGAGCGCGCCGCCGGCGCGCCCGCGGTGCACGTCCTCCGTGACGGAGAGCTCGGCGCTCGCTGCGCGGAGCTCCTGACCGGCGCGGGGGCGCGGGTCACGACGTCGGCGCTGGGCACGGGCGCGCCGGAGGCGCTGCCCGACGCGGTGATCGTCCTCGCGACCGATCGCCCCCGGCCCGCGGCGGCGCTCGCGCTCGACGCGGCGGCGTTCGCGGCGCGCGTCGCCTGGACGTCGGGCACGCTGCTCGCGCACGAGCTCCGCATCGGGCCGTCGATCGTCCCCGGTCGCACGCCGTGCTTCGCCTGCTTCTCGCGGCGCGTGCGCTCGGTCGCGCTGGACCTCGAGGCGCACGACGCCCTCGAGGCGCTCGGGGCCTCGGGCGACGTTGGCCCCTGGTTCCAGGGCGAGCTCGCGGCCGTCACCGAGCAGGCCGCGGCGCTGCTCGCCGCGGAGGCGCTCGCGCTCTTCAAGGAGCGCGGCGCGCCCGAGCCGCCCCGCGCCGGCGCCGCGCGCATGGGGCGCTTCTGGGAGTGCGACGTCACGTCGGGCGCGCTCCGCGCGCGGCGCTTCGCCCGGGTCGGGCTGTGCGGGCGGTGCGCCGCCGGCGAGCACGCGGCGGGGCGCGGGGCGTCGCTCGCGGGGTACTTCGCCGAGCACCCGCTCGCGATCGCCGGATCGTCCGGCGTGGGAGGTGACCGATGAGTCCGTCCGATGATGCCTACGAGGCCCGCGATCTCAGCCGCTTCGCCGAGCTTTACTGGGAGCTCCGCTGCCCGGAGCGCCCGCGCTTCGTCGAGGATCTCCTCCGCGTGACGCTCCCGGGCGGAGAGCTCCACGTCCTCGGCGGCGAGGCGCAGATCATCCAGGGAGCGTCGCTCCCGTGGGTGATGGAGAACCTCGTGCCGCTGCTCGACGGGACGCGCACCGTCGGCGACGTCGAGGCCGCGTTTCCGGGCGTCGTCGCCTCCGACCTGCGGGACGCGATCCACCTGATGCACATGCACGGCATGCTCGAGGAGGGCGAGGGCGCCGCGGCCGACGAGGCCGAGGAGCCGCGCCGGGCGCAGCGCGCGTTCTTCAGCAGGTACCTCCGCCGGACCGGGCGCAACCGCAGCCGGGGGGAAGCGCAGCGGGCGCTCGAAGGCGCGCGCGTGCGCGCGCTGGGGGACGGCGACGCGAAGCTCGCGGGGATGCTCGTGACGATGCTCCGCGAGGCGGGCGTCGCCGACGTCCGCCTCGCCGCGAGCGCCGGGGAGCTCGCGCAGGGCGAGGTCGATCTGGCGGTGGTGATCGGCGACCAGGAGGCGCTCGAGGCGGCGGCGCGCGCGTGCATCGCGGCGCGCGTCCCGATGCTCGCGGCGAACCCCGGCACGTGGACGATCGGGCCGCTCACGATCCCCGGGGCGTCCGCGTGCCCGGCGTGCGTCCGGCTCCAGATCGGCGCCGCCGCGGCGGATCCGGCGCTCGACGACGGCGCTCTTCGCGCGCTCTGGGGGCGCGCGCTCGTGAGCCGGGTCGCGCAGCACGTGATCTTCCACGCGAGCGGCCTGCTCGCGGTGGCCCCGCTGGAGCACGTCGAGGTGTGGCGGCCCGGCGCCGGCGAGACGGCGCTCCACCCCTTCATGACCAGGCTGCCCAGCTGCCCGCTCTGCGGCGGCGACGCGCCGCCGCGGACGACGACGCTCTCGTCCGGCCACGCGGAGAGCCTCGCGCGGATGTTCCACAACACGACGGTCGTCCAGCCGTGGCACATCGGCCAGCACGCGGGGATGCAGGCGCACATCAGCCCGGAGGTGCGGAAGCTGCAGAGCACGCCGGCCGCGCCGTCGCCGCGGCGGCCTCCGGAGGGCGCCGGCGCGACGAACGCCGCGCAGGTCGCCGCGCCGCTCGGCGGCGCGTTCGGCGCGCCGGTGGGGGCCGCGCTGTCGCGCCGGCGCGACGCGACGGGGACGCTCGACGCGGGCGCGCTCGGCGCGCTGCTCGAGCTGAGCTTCGGCGGGCGCGTCGAGCGCCGCGCCGAGGGCGAGGCGCACGTGCGTCGCACCACCGCGTCGGCCGGGAACCTCGGCTCGGCGGAGGCGTACGTCGCCGCCGCGCGGGTCCCCGGGATCGCGGCCGGCGTCCACCGGTTCGAGCTCGCCGCGCGAGCGCTCACGCCGCTCCGCGCCGGCGTGGCCGCGGGCGCCCTCGCGCGGGCCGTGCTCGCGGGCGGGAGCGCCGAGCACGCCGCGGCCGTGGAGTCCGCGGGCGCCGTGATCGTCGTCGTCGGCTCGGTCGCGCGGGCGTGCTCCAAGTACTACGCGCGTGGGTACACCTACGCGCTGCTCGACGCCGGGTTGATGGCCCACCGCGTGGAGCTCCTCGCCCAGGAGCTCGGCCTCGCGGCGGCGACGATCTGGACGTTCGACGACGAGGTCGTCGCGCGCGTGGTCGGCGTCGATGGCATCGATCTCGCACCGCATCTCCTCATCGCGCTCACGGGCGCAGCCACGGAGGCCCGCGATGTCTCTCGCTGATCACAGGATCTCGTCCACGCTCGCCGCGGCGATCCAGCCCCTGCGGGGGGTCGCCGAGCTCGTCGTCGCGAGCCGCTACCCCGGGGCGCGGCCGTCGCCGGAGCCGGCGCTCCCCGCGCCGTCGCCGCTGCCCGGGGACGCGGAGCGCGCCCTCTCGCTGCCCGCGCCGCGCGCGCTCGAGCCGGTCCAGCGCTCGCTCGCGTCGGTCATCGCCGCGCGGCGGAGCGGAAGGCTTTCGGCGGGAGCCCTCGACGCGGCGACGCTCGGGACGCTGCTCGCGGCCGCCGCGGCGCGGCCGGCAGGGCTCGCGGACGCGACGCTCGATCCGCTGCTGTTTCCGGTCGTCTTCGACGTCGACGGTGTCCCGCCCGGCGCGCACCGGTACGACCGCGGCGAGCACCGCCTCGCGCCGATCGGCCCGGCGCCGCGCGCGCGGATGGCCGAGACCGCGATCCTGCAGCGCGAGCACGCCATGGGCGCGGCGGTGCTCTTCCTGGTGGTCCCGATCGGGCGGTGGCTCGTGGCGTTCGGCGATCGCGGCTACCGGGGCGCGGCGTTCGCAGCGGGGTGGCTCACCGACCGCCTTTACCTCGTCGCGGAGACGCTCGGGCTCACCTACACGGCGACCGGCGGCTTCGCCCCCGCGGTCGTCGACGAGGTCCTCGGGCTCGACGGCCGCGATCATACGGCGTTCTTCGCGTTCGCCGTCGGAGGGCACCGCCAGCCGACCTCCCGAGAGGCGCCTCGCGGAGGGCAGCCGCGATGAGCCGCGGGCTCCAGATCGCGCCGTGGGGCGCGCTGCGCGTCGCGGGGATGCCGGCCGACGCGCTCGCCGGGCTCCGCCTCCGCGAGAGCCCCGCGGTCGAGCGCGAGCTCGCCGTGGCCGAGCTCGAGCTCGCGGCCGCGCGGGCGGACGCGGCGGCGCGCATGTTCGACGTCGTGCGCGGCTGCGAGGACGAGGCGCTGCGCCGCGCGGCGCTCGAGGTGAAGCGGCGGCTGTTCAACGGGAAGGCCGTGGCGGCCGGCGCGCTCGAGGGCGCGAGGACAGCGCCGCCGGAAGGGGCGCGCGCCGCGCTCGCGCTCGTCGACGCGCGCGCGGCGCGGTGCGCCGCGCTGGAGGAGCGCTACGAGGCGACGTTCGCCGCGGAGTGGATCGCCGCGTCGGAGCGCTTCCGGAAGACGCTCGGGAGCTCGCGCCTGCTCGGGGGGATCCTGCTCTCGAGCGCCGACCATTATACCACGGCGCAGAAGCTCGCGGAGATCCCGAGCGGCGCGCCGCTCACCTCGGCGCAGCAGATCCGCGAGGCCACGATCGCGCGTTACGTCTTCCGCGCGACGGCGCGGACGACGCCGTTCGCGGGGTTCGCGGGCGTCGCGCTGCTCGACCTCTCCGCGTTGCCCCCACGTGTCTGCGACGCGCCGCGCGCGCCGCGCACGCCCGAGGAGGCGCGGTGGCGCAGCCTCCCGCAGCTCGCGCTCGCGCACGCCGGGGAGCTCGTCGCGCGCGCGATGTCTTCTCAGCCGTCGGCTCACGCCCACGCACGCGCGCGCCTGCCGCTCCGGATGAACCCGCTCCGGCGCTTCGCGGCGGGCGCCGCGCCGTCGGTCGTGTTCTCGCGCGCCGGGTCGGGCGAGCTGATGTCGCTCGGGTGGACCCCCGCCGTCGCCCGCCTCGTCGAGGGCGCCGAGGGGCGCACGCTCGAGGACGCCGCCCGGGCGCTCGCGTCGGACGACGCCGACGAGCGAGCGTGCCGCGACGTCCTCGAGCAGCTCGTCGAGGCGGGCATGCTCGAGCCGGCGAGCGTCCCGATGGGGCCGACCCCTGCGGCGCTGCGCGCCGCGGCGGACGCCCTGGGCGAGATCGGGTGCGCGGGCGCGCCGGGCGAGCTCCGCTCGGTCGCGCGGCGCCTCGAGGACTACGCGACCGCCGGCGTCGAGGCGCGCGCGCGCCTCGCCGCCGAGCTCGGCCGCGGCCCTGGGCGCTCGTCCATGCTCGAGGATGTCATGGTGGACGGCGCCTTCGGCGCGGAGCTCCCTGCCGCACGCGGGGCGCTCGCCGAGGCGCTCGAGCCGGTCGTGCGCCTCGTGCGCGCGAGCGCCTGCGGGGCCGCGCACCGCCGGCTCTGCGCGGCGTTCGTCGAGCGGTTCGGCCGTGACGGCGTGTGCGACGACGTCGGCGGCTTCGTGACCGAGATCCTCGAGGACCCGCGGCGCGTCGCGGTCATCCGCGGCGCGTCCGAGCCGATCCGCTGGATCGACGCGGAGCTCGGCCGCGTCGCCGCCGCGGCGACGGGCGACGTCGTGCGCCTCGATCCAGGCCTCTTCGAGGGGCTCGCCGCCCCGGACGCGCCGTCGTCGATGGCGCTCTTCCTCCAGATCGCGCCTCCCTGCCCGCGAGACGGCGGAGAGCCGCGCGTCGTGCTCAACGGCGCGCAGGCCGGGCGCGCGAAGTACCTGTCGCGCTACCTCGCGGACGCCGAGGGGCGCGCCCCCGAGGCCCTCGAGGCGATCCGCCGCCGCCTGGCGCAGGAGGACGGTCCGCTCCCCGTCGAGCTTTCGCCCACGCTCGGCCTCAACTTCCAGGTGCACCCGCGCCTCACGGAGTGGGCGCTCGAGCTCCCGTGGGAGCCGAGCGCGCCCGGCGACAAGGTCCTGCCGCTCCGCGATCTCTCCCTCCGCTTCGACGCGGCGGCGGTCGAGCTCCGGCTCCGATCGCGGCGCCTCGGCCGCGAGATCGAGCCGATCCACCTCGGCTTCCTGCGGGACGCCGCGCTCCCCGATCCGCATTTCCTGCTCCGCGCGCTCTCGCCGCGGCTCCGCGACGACACGGTGGCGGAGCGGGCGGATCTCTACAACGTGCTCGATCGCCTCGATCTGGCCCGTGGCGTCGCGCTGGCCCCGCGGCGCCCGCGCCTCACGGTCGGTCGCGTCGTGGTGGAGCGCGCGCGGTGGGCGATCCCGGTGAGCGCGATCCCGCGCAAGGAGCCGAAGCAGCCGTACGCGTCGTACTTCCGCGCGATCGCGCGCCTGCGGCGCGAGCTCGATCTCCCGAGCCGGGGGTTCGCCCGGTACGTCGGGCGGGAGGTGGCCGGCTACGGCTTCACCGAGACGAACATGTACGTCGACTGGGAGAGCCCGTTCACGCTGATCGGGCTGGCTCGCCTGCTCGGCGGTCCCGGCGACGTGAGGAGCGGGTACCTCGTCTTCACCGAGCTCCTGCCGGAGCCCGAGGCGTCGTGGCTGCGCCTCGACGGGAGGCCGCACGCGGCGGAGCTGCTTGTCGAGATCGACGGCGAGAGGAGCGCGCGATGAGCTGGATCTACCGGAAGCTGTTCCACGATCGGGGCCTCGAGGGCGAGGGGACGGACGCGCTCCTCCTCGGGCTGATCGATCCGCTCGTGTCCGAGCTCGAGCAGCGCGGCGCGATCGATCGGTTCTTCTTCCTCCGGTACGCCGAGGGAGGCGACCACCTGCGGCTGCGCGTGCGCGTGGCGCCCGGGCACGACCCCGTCGACGTGGCGGCGCGCGTGGACGCCGCGGCGGCGTGCTGCACCGCCGTGTCGCGCACGGAGGCCGCCGCGTACGAGCCGGAGCTCGAGAAGCACGGAGGGCCCGCGGGGATGGAGATCGCGGAGCGGCAGTTCTTCGCGTCGAGCAGGTTCGCGCTCGGCTGCATCCGGAAGACGGCGGGGCGGCCGCGGGCGCGCGCCCTCGTCGCGGCGTGCGCGCTCGACGCGCTGCTCGCGCGCGCGGGCGTCGCGGGCGACGCGCGGCGGTCGTTCCTCGCGGGGTACGCGCGGCACTGGCGCACGTTCGCCCGCGCGATCTCGGGGATGGAGCTCGTCTGCGCAGCGCCGGACGACGAGTCGGTCGCGCTGGTGCGCGCGCTCGTGCGGGGAGAGGGGCTCGCCGCGCTCGGCGAGCTCGTCGACGGCGAGCGCGCGCTCCTCGCCGCGTTCGACGCCGATCTACCCGAGCTCGCCGAGGCGTCGCGGCGCGGAGCCCTCGGCGTGCCGCTGGCGACGGTCGCGCTCAACCTCGCCCACACGTTCCATAACCGCCTCGGGCTCACGCTCGCCTTCGAGGTGTGGGTGGCCGACGCGCTCGCCGAGGCAGGCGCCCCGCACGAGCCGCCGCGGGCTCGCCCGCCGGGCGTCTCGCCGGGCGAGGCGTGGCAGCGCCTCGCCCGCGCGGCCGAGCAGCGCCGGCCCGTCACCGCGCTCCTCGACCCCTGCGAAGGCGCCGCGCTCGACGCGCTCCGCGACGCAGCCCGCCGCGACGGCCTCCGGTTCATCGCGCCCGCCGCGCCCGCCGGCGGGATGTCCGCGCCCTTCGCGCTGCTGCGCGCCCTCGCGGACGCCCACCCGGCGGGCGGCGCGCTCCTCGCTGCCCTCGGCCGCATCGAGGCCGCGCACGACGCGCCGGAGTGCCCGCTGCCGCCCGACCCGGCTTCCGTGGCCGAGGCGCTCCGGGTCTTCCTCGCGGAGCACACGCTCGAGCCCACGGTGCTCGTCCTCCGCGACGTCGACGGCGCCGACGCCGACACGCAGCACGCCGTCGCGTTCCTCGCGCGCGCCCTGGAGACGGAGCCGCTCGCCCTCGTCATCGCCGCGAGCGGGCGCCCGAGCCCCGGGTGGGCCGCGATCGTCGCCGAGATCGAGGAGGGGCCGGGGCTCCTCCGCGTCGCGCCCGCGTCCGCGCCCGTAGGCGAAGCAGCTGCCCTCGCGGCGACGCCGGGGCCCGCGACGGTCGCGCGGGGCGAAGCGTTCTGCCGCGCCGGCGCGCTGCACGAGGCCGCCGCGATCCTCGGCGACGCCCTGGCGTCGCCCGGCCTCTCGCCCGCGGCGCGGGCCGACGCGCTCGTGGCGCTCGCGAGGACGATGCTCCGCATGTCGCGCCCCGCCCTCGCGCGGCAGGCGGCGGAGGCGGCGCTCCGCCTCGGCCTCCCGGAGCGCCGCCGCGCGCTCGCGCGGCGCGTCCTCCTCGCCGCGCTCCACAACCTGGGCGAGACCGCCGCGCTCGACGCGCTCCGGGACGAGGTCGCTCCGCGGCGCTTTGCGCCCGGCGCGTCCGCCGCGGAGCGCTGCTGGGCGGAGCTCGACGCCGCGCTCGCGTGCGCCACCGACGAGCGCCGCGCCGAGCACGAGGCGCGGCTCGACGCCCTGCTCGCCGCGCCGCGCTGCGACGCACCGCTGCAGTGCCTCGCCGCCGCGCACGCGTGGCGCGGCGCCGCGCACGCGGCCAGCGGCGAGCACGAGCGCGGCCTCGCGCACCAGCGCCGGGCGCTCGCCTTCGCCGAGGAGCTCGCCGATTTCCGCCGCGCCCTCATGGTGCGCGTGCGCCTCGCGAGCAGCGTCGCGGCCGCGGGCGAGCTCGCCGAAGCGGCGGCGCTCTTCGAGATCGCGGCCTGTCACGCGGCGTGGATCGGCCTCTTCGACCTCGCGTCGCTCGCCGCGCAGAACGCGATCTCGCTCGGCCTCGCGCGCCGCGACGCGGCCCCGGTCCGCGCGTGGCTCGACGGCGCGCGGCCCGCGCGCGCCCGCGTGTGGCGCTCGCCCTACGGCGAGCTCGCCGTGCTCTACGCGCGCGCCGAGTCGTCCCTCGCGCGGGGGGAGGCCGGCGCGGCGGGGGCGCACCTCGATCGGCTGCGCGCGCGCCTCGCCGCGCTCGGGGGCGCCGCCCCGCGGAGCGCGCCCCTGCTCGCGCTCGCCGCGGCGCACCTCGAGGCCGACGTCGCCGCCGCCGCGGGGGACGACGCCGGCAGGGCGGCCGCGCTCGCGCGCGCCGCGGAGCTCACCCCGGGCGTGCCGCCGGAGGAGCGGCGGCTCGTCACGGCCATCGCCCGCGCGCGGCGCGACGCCTGCCGCGGCGACGGCCGCCGCGACAGGCCGGTGGTCCTCGGTTTGCAGAGCACTTGAACGAGAACGAACTCGAGCCGCGCCCGCCATGGGCGCAGAGCGAAGGAGAAGCATCGTGGAGACTCAGACCAAGCTTCCGCCCATGCCGGGGCTCTCGGGCCCCGAGAAGAAGCGCTTCATGAACGGCACCCACCGCACGGCCTCGCCCGAGGAGACCTTGGATCGGATCAAGGGCTTCATGCCGGCGATGGGGATCACGCGGATCGCCAACGTCACGGGGCTCGACGCGATCGGGATACCGGTCGTCGTCGTCTGCCGCCCCAACTCGCGCTCTCTCTCGGTCAGCCAGGGAAAGGGGCTGACGCTCGCGGCGGCGAAGGTCTCGGGGCTGATGGAGTCGATCGAGGCCTATCACGGCGAGAACATCGTCCGGCCGCTGCTCCTCGGCTCCTCTCGCGAGCTCCGGCGCTCCCACGCGATAGCCGACGTCTCCGCGCTGCCGCGGACCTCGAGCGTGCCGCTCGACGAGGACACCCCGCTCCTGTGGGCCGAGGGCTACGACCTCATGCGCGGCGCGCCGGTGTGGGTCCCCTACGAGCTCGTGCACGTCAACGCCACCGCGGCGGGCCGCGTCAACGCGGGTATCTTCTGCTGCTCGACCAACGGGCTCTCGTCGGGGAACGGGCTCCTCGAGGCGGTGAGCTACGGTATCTGCGAGGTGGTCGAGCGCGACGCCACGGCCGTGTGGGGGGCCCTCACCGACGAGGAGCGGGACGCGAGGCGGCTCGATCTCGACAGCATCGATGATCCCGGCTGCCGCGAGGTGCTCGCGAAATTCTCGGCCGCCGGGGTCGCCGTCGGCGCGTGGGAGACCACCTCCGACGTCGGTATCCCCTCGTACGAGTGCCTGATCGCCGAGCGGACGGAGGACGCCGTCCGGGCGCTCCACGGCTCCGGCGGGCAAGGCTGCCATCCGTCGCGCGCCGTCGCGCTGCTGCGCGCCCTCACCGAGGCCGCGCAGACCCGGCTCACGGTCATCTCGGGCGCGCGCGACGACCTCCTCCGGAGCGAGTACGACCGCCACCGGAGCCCCGATCAGGTCCGGCACGTCCGCCGGCTGCTGACGGCGCGCGGAGAGCGCCCGTTCTCCGCGGGGCCGACGTTCGCGGGCGACACGTTCGAGGACGACGTCGCCTGGCAGCTCGAGCGGCTGCGCGCGGTCGGGATCGACAGCGTCGTCGCCTTCGATCTCACGAAGCCGGAGTTCGGCATCCCCGTCGTCAAGATCGTGATTCCCGGGCTCGAGGGGATCCACTCGTTCCCCAACTACATCCCTGGCCGCCGGTTCCGCCGAGCGCTCGAGCGCCGGAGCGCGGCGGGCCTGAAGGAGATCGTATGAGCATCATCGTCTTTGTCGGTCCGACCCTCTCGCTCGAGGCCGCGCGGGCGGAGCTCGACGCCCTCTATCTGCCGCCGGTCTCGCAGGGCGACGTCTACCGGGCATGCGCGAAGCGCCCGCGCGCCATCGCGATCATCGACGGCTACTTCGAGCGGGTCCCGGCGGTCTGGCACAAGGAGATCCTCTTCGCGATGGCGCAGGGCATCCACGTCTTCGGGAGCTCCAGCATGGGGGCGCTGCGCGCCGCCGAGCTCTCCGCCTTCGGCATGGAAGGCGTGGGCGCCATCTTCGAGGCGTACCGCGACGGCCTCATCGAGGATGACGACGAGGTGGCCGTCGTCCACGGCCCCGCGGACAGCGGCTTTCGCGCCGGCTCCGAGGCGATGGTCAATATCCGCAGGACGTTCGACGCCGCGGCGGCCGCGGGCGTGATCACCGCGGCCACGCGCGACGCGCTCACGGCGGTCGCAAAGTCTCTTTACTATCCCGACCGCGTCTATCCCGTGATCCTCGACGCCGCGTCCCGCCACGGCGTCCCGCAAAGCGAGCTCGCGTCGCTGCGCGACTTCCTCCCGAAGGGGCGCGTTAACCAGAAGCGCGACGACGCGATCGCGCTGCTCCGGCACCTCCGCGCGCGCGCCGAGGCGGGCTTCTCGCTGAAGACCGTCACGTACAGGTTCGAGGTCACCGAGTTCTGGTGCCGCGCCGAGCAGGCCGCCGGCGAGATGGTCGCCGCGGAGCGCCCGACCGCCGGCGACCCGTCGCCGTATGAGACAGTCGCCCTCGACGGCATCCTGGACGAGCTCCGGCTCGATGCGGCGGCTTACGGCCGGGCGAAGCGCGGGGCCATGCTCCGGTACCTCGCGCTGCAGGAGGCCGAGCGGCGCGGCCTCACCGTGGACAACGCCGCGCTGGAGCGGACGTCCGACGCCTTCCGCCGCGAGCGGCGGCTCTACGAGCCGGACGACGTGAAGGCGTGGATGGGTCGGTTCAGCGTCGGCTGGGGCGAGCTGACGCGGCTGCTCCGCGACGAGGCGCTCATCGGCTGGGTCGAGAAGGCGGTCGACGAGGTGGCGCAAGGCCACGTCCGCGACCACCTCTCGGTCTCCGGCGAGTACGCGGAGCTGCTCTCTCGGGCCCGCGACAAGCAGCAGCGCCTCGCCGAGCTCGGCCTGTCGAACCCCGCCTTCTCCGACGCGGGGATGGCCGAAGGCGACCTGATCCGGTGGTATTTCGAGCGATGCCTGGGCGCGCCCGTGCCGCCCGATCCGGCGAGCGCGCTGCGCTCCGCCGGCTTCGCCGACGCGGACGAGTTCAAGCGCGTGGCGCTGCGCGAGGTGTGTTATCGCCGCGCCGCGCACGGCGACCGGGCCGCGAGCGCCCCGGCCCCGGAGCGCCGATGACGCCCGCGATCTCGCTCCGCGGGGCGACGAAGGTCTTCGCGTCGCGCCGGGCCGTCGACGCCGTGTCGTTCGAGGTGCGGCGCGGCGGCGCCACCGCGCTCCTCGGCCGGAACGGCGCTGGGAAGACGACGACGATGCGCCTCGTGACAGGCATCCTCCTCCCCGACGAGGGCGCGGTCGAGGTGCTCGGGGGCAGGAGCGACAGCGTCGCGATCCGCGATCGCGTCGGCTACCTCCCGGAGGAGCGAGGCCTGTACAAGCAGATGCCGGTCGCCGAGCACCTGGCCTTCCTCGGCGAGCTCAAGGGCGTCCGCCCGCGCCGCGCGCGCGAGAGCGCCGCGCGGCTCCTCCGGTCGCTCGAGCTCGGGCACGTCGCGCGCGCGCGGATCGAGACGCTGTCGAAGGGCAACCAGCAGAAGGTGCAGCTCTGCGGCGCGCTCGTCCACGACCCGGAGATCCTCGTCCTCGACGAGCCGATGTCGGGCCTCGATCCCGTCAACGCCGTGCTCGTGAAGCGGCTCTTCGGGGAGCTCCGCGCCGCCGGAAAGACCCTCTTGCTCTCGACCCACGTCATGCCGCTCGCCGAGAGCCTGGCCGACCACGTGGTCGTCGTCGATCGGGGGCGCGTCGTCCTTTCGGGGCCCGTCGGCGAGGTGAAGGCGTCCTTCGCCGGCAACACAGCGCGGATCGAGTTCGACGGCGACGGGACCTTCCTCCTCGGCGTCGACGGCGTGGTGAGCGCGCGGATCGAGCCGGGCGTGGCGGAGCTCGTGCTGCGCGACGCCGGCGACGCGCAGCGGGCGCTCTCGGCGGCGCTCTCGCGCCTCCAGGTGCGGCGGTTCGAGGTCTCGTCGCCGTCGCTCGGCGAGATCTTCTCTCGCGTCGTCGGCGAGGGCGCCCCGCCGCCGCTCGCCCACAGGCCGCGCGCGGGCCGGGGCGCGGCGCTGGAGGCGTCGTGAGCCGCATCCTCGTCGTGCTGAAGCGTGAGTACGTCGCCTCGGTGAAGACCGCGTCCTTCGTCCTCACGACGCTCCTCCTGCCGGTCCTCTTCGCGGCGGTGGGCCTGCTCCCTGCGCTCATCGTCGCCGTCGGCGCCGGCGACCGCTCGGTCGTCGTGGTCGACGGGACAGGCCGGCTCCGCGGGGTCGTGGAGGCCGCCTCCGCGGGCCTCGCCGAGGAGGCGTCGGCGCGCTCCTCCGCGAGGTCGCTCGGCGCCGCGATGGGCAGCGCTGTGCTCCCGAGGGCCGCCCGGCTGCGGCTCACCTACGTGGCCCCCGGGGACGCCGCTGCCACGAGCGCGGCCGTCGCGGCGCTGCTCGACGGCGCGAGGGCGGGCGCCACGACGGGAGGGCACGGCGTGGACGGCGTGGTGGTGCTCCCGCCCGCGATGCTCGAGGACCCCGGCGCGCGGGGCGCGCTGTACGCGAGGGGCGCCGACCTCGAAGCCGTCGAGCACGCCGCGGCGGTGGTGGCGCGCGGCGTCGCCGTGGCGCGGTGGACGGCGCGCGGCCGCGACGCCGCCGAGATCGAGGGCCTCCTGTCGCCCCCTGCGTTCGATCCGGCGCCTCTCTCCTCGAGCGGCCCCGGGGGCCCCGGCGGAGACCTCGACCTGCTCGTCGCCTTCGGCTTCGGCGGCCTGCTCTTCGTCGCGATCCTCTTGAATGGTCGCGAGATCTTGCGCCGCATCGTGCAGGAGAAGTCGGACAGGATCATGGAGATCCTCCTCTCCTCGGTGACGCCGTTCGAGCTCCTGTCCGGGAGGATCCTCGGCCTCGCCGCCGCCGGCCTCACGCAGATCCTCGTGTGGCTCGGGATGGCGGCCGTCGCGGGCGTCGCGATAGGCGCGCTGGGAGGGCCGCGCCTCATCGACGCCGAGACCCTGCTTCGTCCCATGGTCGCCGTGTACTTCGTCGTGTTCTTTCTGCTGGGATACCTCGTGAACGTGGCTGTCTATGCCGTCGGGGGCGCGGCCGCGAGCTCCGAGAAGGCCGCGCAGCAGCTGATGAGCCCGATCTCGATGGCGCTCTCCGCGCCGCCGTTCTTCCTCGTGGTCATCGCCGGTCACCCCGGCTCGACGCTCGCCGTCGTGCTCTCGATGATCCCGATCTACGCCCCGATGGTGATGTTCGTCCGGGTCCTCGTCTCCGACCCGCCGCTCTGGCAGATCCTCGTCGCCATCGGCGGCACCGGCGCGACCGTGCTGCTCTTCGTCTGGGTCGCTGCAAGGATCTTCCGGGCAGGCGTCCTCTCCCATGGATCGACGCCGACCCTCCGCGAGCTCTGGCGCTGGGCCCGCGCCAGGTGACGCGGGCCGACGGCGCGAGCGGCTTTCCTGACGCGCAGTGCAGCGCTTTCAAGCTGCCGACAGCGTCTTGCCTGTCTCGAGCAGCGTCTTCAGATCGCTCAGGATATAGCTCCAGCCACCGCCGGCTTCCTTGATCACGCCCGAGGTGATGGCGGCTGTCTTGGGCGCGTCGCCGACCTCGTGGGTCACGGTCAGCGACGTGATGCCGTAGGGGCTCACCTCGATCTCCCACGTAAGTCGCCTGAAGCCTTCCTCCTTCATCTCGGGATCCCAGAGGATGCGCCACGTCTGAACGAGCTTTCGCGGGGGATCGGCCTCGATGACCTCTCCATCGATGATCACGTTGGAGCCGCCGTGCTGGGCCATCTCCGCGTTCGCGAACGCCTGGTATTTGCCGCCGGGGCGCAGATCGTACTCCGCGCGGGCGCAGTAACCGTACCTCTCGATCCACTCGGGCTTCGTGATCGCATCCCAGACGGCCTCGGGCGTCGCCTTGATGTGGACTCGGTAGATGTGGACCGGCTTCTCACTCTTCGTCGTCATTGTTCTTCTCCAGGTGTCTCTTCAGATCAACGAGCGCCGAAATGCGCCCCTCGGTGTACTTGTCGATCCAACGATCGTGGATCTGGCGAATGGGGACCGGGTTCAGGTAGTGAAGCTTCTTCCGGCCCGATCGAACCGTGACGACGAGCCCCGCGGCTTCGAGCACCCGAAGGTGCTTCATCACGCCGAACCGCGACATCTCGAGCTCGGACTCGAGCTCCGTGAGCGTGAGGCCATCACGCGCGAAGAGCCGGTCGAGGAGGGAGCGCCGGGTGGGATCGGCCAGCGCCTTGAAGACGCGATCGTCGTCCGTCACCTCCTTGATATGTTACCAAATGGTCACCTGTCAAGGTCCGGGATGCTCGGCCGGCGCGGGTCCGGGCACGGGCCGCTGCAGGTGTTCGGATGTAGGATGCGAGGAGCCGCGACAGCTTGACGCTCGCGCTCGACGACCGGAGGCATGGGCGCGAGGGGATGCGGTGACCCGGCTGACGTCGGCTGTGCAGCCAGATCGAGAGCGGCCAGCGGGGCGAGGGGCGACCTCAGAAGCCTTCGCCGTTTTCGAGGATCGACGGGCAGAACGCGCGGACGCCCACGCACTCCGCGGGAGGCTGCAAGAGGTCGAGGCTGGAGCCGCACGAGAGCGCCTTGAGGGTGTCGGCCATGGCGATCAGGCAGGTCTTGGCCTCCGCGACCGTGACGGTGCACCCCTCGAAGTCGTACGTGAAGCACCTGGTCGACGTCAGCGGTTCATTTGCAGAGATGAGGCACGCCCGCCAGATGGCCACGCAGTCCTCTATCTCAGAGGAGTTGAGCAGTCCGACGAGATCGCACTGGTCTGCTTTCGCGAGCTTCATCGGCTCTTTGACATCGTCGCACAATTGGGTGGCCTCTTCGGTCGTCAGCTCGCCGAGCTGCAGGTTCTCGTCGAGGGCGATCGCTGTCTCGCCCCCATCGTCAACGCACGCCGCGAGCGCGAGCCCAGCCGCCAGGACCTCGAGAAGCGTCATCCGTCTCATTCGAGCTCTCCTTGACAAGGAAGGTGCGTTCCTGGCCGTTCAGGACCCGCAGGCGCCCCGTCGCCCCGACGATACACGCGCCCCGCGCTCGTCGATGCGCCGGAGCGCCCACGCGTCCGCGCCTCAGGTCGAGGGCGCCTGGGCGGCGCAGAGGAGCGGCGCGCCGGCGAGGCCGTCCACCAGATGATCGACGAACGCGCGCACGCGGCGGGGGATCTGCCTGCCGCCGACGTAGACGGCGTGGATCAGCTCCAGGTCTCCGGGGTTGTACCGCTCGAGCAGCGGAACGAGCGCGCCGACCTCGATGTCCGCCGCGACGTGGAACAGGCCGAGCCGGGCGATGCCGACCCCCGCGAGCGCCATTTGCCGCATCGTCTCGCCGTTGTTCACCTGCAGATGCCCCGAGACGTCCTGCTCCAGCTCGAGGCCGCCCTCGACGAACGGCCAGCCCGCGCGCGAGCGCCGGAAGTTGAAGGTCAGGCATTCGTGGCTCGCCAGCTCGCGGGGCAACGTCGGTGTCCCCCGGCGCTCGAGGTAGCTCGGCGCCGCGCACACGACGCGGCGGCTCTGACCGAGCTTGCGCGCGTGCAGGCCGCTCTCGGGCAGCGTCCCCATCCGGATCGCCACGTCGGCTTTGCGTGCCACGAGGTCGACCATCTCGTCGGTGAAGCTCAGATCGACGGACAGCGCGGGATGGCGCTCGAGAAAGCTCGGGATGAGCGGCGCCACGAAGAGCGAGCCGAACGGCAGCGAGGCGCTGACCCGCAGCCGGCCGCGCACCGCTCCGCCGGCGGCCGCCTGCTCGGCGTCGTCGAGCTCCTGAACGATGCGCGCTCCGGCGCGGCGAAAGGCCTGTCCCTCCTCGGTCAGCGTCAGCGAGCGCGTGGTCCGCACGAACAGCCGCGCGCCGAGCCGCGCCTCGAGCCGCGCGATCAGCTTGCTGACCGCGGACGGCGTGATCTCCAGGCTGCGGGCGGCAGCGGAGAACGCCCCTTCCTGGACCACCCGCAGAAACACCTCGAGCTCACCCGAGCGCTCCATGGCGATGCGCGGCATTTGCGACCTCCGTTCACAGGTCCTGGTCTGGCGCAGGGGATAGTCCGCCCCCCGACCGAGGTCTAGCTTCGGAGCCGTCAACTCGAACGGCAGGAGCACGACATGAAGATCTTCATCACGGGGGCGAATGGCTTCATCGGCGGCGCGGTCGCCTCGGCGCTGGTCGCCGCTGGCCACACGGTGCGCGGCCTGGTTCGAAGCGCCGCCAAGGGGGAGGCGGTGGCCGCGCACGGCGTCGCGCCGGTCGTCGGCTCGCTCGACGACGCCGCGCTGCTCCAGGAAGAGGCGCGGGCCGCCGATGGCGTCGTCAACGCGGCCAGCAGCGATCACCGCGGCGCCGTGGAGGCGTTGATCGCCGGCCTCGAGGGCTCTGGCAAACCGCTGCTCCACACGAGCGGCAGCAGCATCGTGGCAGACGAGGCCATGGGAGAGCCGTCGGAGCGCGTCTTCTTCGAAGACACGACGTTCGAGCCGGAGCCAGACAAGGTGGCGCGCGTCGCGCTGGATCGGCGCGTGCTCGGCGCCCCCGGCGTCCGATCCGTCGTGCTGTGCAACACGATGATCTATGGAAACGCCCTCGGCGCGCCCGCAGAGAGCGTGCAGATTCCGGCGCTCGCGCGCCAGGCGCGAGCCTCCGGCGTCGCGCGCTACATCGGGCGCGGGCAGAACCGCTGGTCCAACGTCCACATCGCCGACGTGGCGGCGCTGTACGCGCTGGCCCTCGAGAAGGCGCCGGCGGGCAGCTTCATGTTTGTCGAGAGCGGCGAGGCCGCGCTCGGCGACGTGGTCCGCGCCATCGCCGCGCGCTTCGGACTTGGGGAGGCCCAGAGCTGGTCCAGGGAAGAGGCCGTCGCGGCGTGGGGGCGAGAGATGGCCGTGTTCGCGCTCGGCTCGAACAGCCGCGTGCGCGGCAAGCTCGCAGCGCGGCTCGGATGGTCACCCCGTCACCGATCGGTCACCGACTGGATCCACAGGGAGCTCACCTGAGCCGGGCAAGAGCAGGAGAAACGAGACATCGCCCAGCGAAAGCTCGGCCCGTCGATGAGATAACCGAACGATGGTTTGCCCGAGCAACGGGTCGTTGATGGCGATTCCCGCATGTACCAGTACGTCGAGAATGCCAGGAGGGATACCGCGCTACGAAGCGAGCTCGCTGGGCGACCTCAGGAGCCCGCGCCGTCGGTCTCCCCGGTGCTGAGGACCTCCGGGCACTTCTCGCTGAGGGCGGCGCAGCCTGCCGGGGGCTCTCCGGAGGTGTCGGGCGGCGTTGCACACGTGATCGCCTTGACGGCGTCGGCCTGAGCCTTCACGCAGGCCTTGTACTCCGCCACCGTCGCGGTACAGCCCGCGAAGCCCTCGGTGGAGCACTCGCCGCCGCCCTGCGAGGGCTGGTCCGGTTCGCTCATGCACTCGGCCTTGGTGGCCTCGCAGTCACCACCGAACGCGCCGGCGAACGCGCCGGCGACCTCGCACAGGTCTTCCTTCGTGACGGTGACCGACGCGGCGAGATCCTGGCACAGCGCCTGGGAGTCCGCGGCCGTCAGCTGGCCGAGCTGCTTGCCGTCGAGGTCACCTCCGCTCTGGCCCCCGGTGTCCCCGTTGCCCCCGTCGTCGTCGCCGCCGCATGCCGCGAGCGCGAGGCCAGCCATGAGCAATCCAAGAAGCTTCATCCGTGTCATCGAGCGCTCCCTCATCGAGAATGTTCACCTGAGTGTCCGCGCGGCGCTCGAGGACGGCTCCGCCGAAGGAAGCGAGCGGGCTGTATCGTCGATCGGGCAGGCGCGCGGGCCGAGCCTACTACGACCACGGTTCAATCTTTCTTCCTGCTGGGGAGAAAATAGAAAGCGGCCTCGGCGCGAGCCTTGCCGCGCGGTCGAGGCGCTCTCCGGCCGGGTGTCTCGGCGCCCGTCAGGGTGCCCGCCTACGTCTCCGCGGGCGTGAGGGTGCGCCCGGAGGCGCCGCCGTCTTCCCGCTGCGGCCGGCATCCCACTGCGCGACCACGCGCTTCGGCGCCACGCGACGCCAGGCGCCCACGAGCAGCTCTTCCAGGAGCGTCCGATCGACGCGGCGGAGCTCCACCCGGGTCCAGCCCTGGTGTCCCCACGGCGTCACGGAGAAGACGTCGGGCTGCGCCTGCACCAGGCTGTCTTGCTCCTCGAGGGACAGCTTGAGGACCGCGCGCTCCTCCGCCACCCAGTGGGTCGCGAAGATCTTCCCTCGCACGCGGAACGACGGTTTGCCGAAGTGGTCCTGCTCCTCGGCCTCGGGAAGCGACAGCGCGAGCCTCTGGAACTCTTCGGAGCGGAGCGCAGGAGGAACATGCGCGGGAGGCGGAGGCGTGGAAGGCGTGGGAGACCGGCTCGACATGGTGTTCGCTCTCCTTCGGAGCCTATCCTGGAGAAGGCGACGCCGGCGGTCTTGTAAAGATTTTACCCCGCCGCGGGCTCGTGCCAGCGAGACCGAGCCGCGCGGCGGGGCGGGCGCTGCGCTCAGGAGTGTTAACCCTCGCTCTCGTCTTCCTCTCCCCCTCCGCCCAAGGCCCCCGGGCACTTCTCCTCGATCGCGGCGCACGCCGCCGGCTTCTCCGCGAGGTCGGTGATCGTCGATTCGCACGTGAGCGCCTTGATGGTGCCTACCATGGCGTCCACGCAGGCCCTGACCTCCGCGACCGTGGCGGTGCAGCCGGTGAACTGGGACGCTCCGCACGCTTCGAGGTCGTCCGTCTCCTCGGGCTCCTCCGGAGCGCTGATGCATTCCTGCCTGGTGGTCTCACACTCCGTTCCGAACAAAGAGGCAAGCACCCCCGCGGCCTCGCACGCGTCCTCCTTCGAGATCGTCTTGGCCTGCCCGCGGAGATCGTCGCACAGGCCGTCGGCCTCCTCGGCCGTCAGCGAGCCGACCTGTTTGCCTTCGATGTCGCTCCCGCTACCTCCATCACCAGCACCCTCCTCATCGCCGCAAGCCACGAGCGCGAGACCAGCCATCAGAAACCCGAGAAGCTTCATCCGTGTCATGTCGAGATCTCCTTGAACGAACGAGGACGCTCACCTTGAGCGCGCCCGCGCGGCCCTCCGGGCGACGCCACAGCGCCTGGAAGCGCTGGGCGCGGGCGCCTTCCGGGCGACTGCGCTGCTCAGACCGGTCTACGTTCGATGAGAAGATTCCTTTCCTCCGTAAACGGCGCGCGCAGCTTTTCCACGCGAGCGCCGCCCTCGCCGCGTGCAGGGAGTCCCACGTTCCACCCGGCGCGCCCGACGCCCGAAGCCCGAAGAGCGCTCGCCCGTTACGGGCTCATGCCGGCGACGTCGATCAGCGCCGCGCGCGTCCGGGTCGGGGTCGTCCCGCTGAACTGCTTCACGTCCCGCGCGAGGTGCGCCTGGTCGTAGTAGCCGAACCGCTGGGCGAGCTCCGCCCAGGTCCCCGTGGCGCCCGTCTTGAGGTGCCGCACCAGCCGGTCGAAGCGCACGAGGCGCGCGAGGAGCTTGGGCGGGACGCCGACGTGCTCGCGGAACAGGCCGATCACGTGCTTCTGGCTGTAGCCGAGCTCGCGCGCGAGGGCGCGCATGTCGACAGCGCCCCCGCGCTCCTCGATGCGGCGGAACGCCCACGAGACCACGCCGACCTCGAGCCGCGCCTCGTCCACGCGCTCGCCGAGCGCCCGCTCGATCAGGTCGAAGCGCGCGTCCCAGGTCGGGAGCTCCTCAAGGCGCTCCGCCAGCCGGGCGTGCTTCCTGGGCAGCAGATCGCGCGCCGAGATCACGCGCCCGGTCAGCTCGTCCATGGGCACGCCGAAGAAGAGCCGCGCCCCGATGGGGGTGAGGTTCACCTGGAGCCCGCGCTGGAACCCGTCGTGCTCGGTGATCGTGAAGGTGGCGTCGAGGCCCGCGACGAAGCCGCCGGGGTGCGAGGAATGACGGCGATCGCTCCCCGCGTCGAACACGCGCAGCGGCGGTCCGAACTCGATGATCACGACGATCTGCGGCGCCGGGAGCTCGCGCCGCCGCAGCGGCCCGGGCGTCTCCTCCGTGTAGCCGCTGTAGTCGCGGACGTACGCGCGGAGGCGCGGCGCCGGGGGTCGCGTCGCGATCTCCCAGCGGCCCTCACCGGAGTTGCCGCGGGTGATCCGCGCGCGAGGCGCCAGCGCTTGCATCGCGGGGGAAGGGTACCCGTCGACGCGGGCGCGAGCCAGCCGCGCGCGCGGGGCGGAGCGCGTCAGCGGATCGTCTTACAGCACCTCAGCCCGAGGTGGTAGTTCGCGTGCCACGCGTCCTCCATCGGCTCGACGTGCCAGCGCGGGCTGTAGGCGCAGTGATCGGGGTAGGTCTCGCGGCCCTTCGGCCTCGGGGCGTCGTGCTCGCGGGCGACCTCGACGTAGAACCAGGCGCTCCCCTTGAGCTGGCTGTACAGCTTGCCGTCGTCGCGGTCGCGGCGGGTCATGATCTCGGCCACGTTGCCGTGCTGATCGAACACCCCGAACCGCGAGCGGCACGCGGGGAAGGACCCCGCAGGCTCGGTGTCGGTCGCGCAGGTCTGGTAGGCAGAGCGCGCGGTGTCGCCGTCGCACGGCTTGCCGTCGATGTCGCGGTGCGGCGTCCGCGTGTGGCAGGCGGCGAGATCGAGCTCGTCGCCGTAGGCGTACGTCCTCGGCTTGCCGCCCTCTGGGTCGCCGCGGCACGCGAGGCTCCACTCGTCCTCGGTGCAGAGGCGCTTGCCCTGGAGGCTGCACACGGTCGCCGCCTGCGTCGGGCTCGCCCAGACCATCGGCAGCTCGCACGGCTTGTTGGGGAACTCGAAGATGTCGATGCAGAACTCGGCCGACGCCGGCTTCCCGCGCCTGTACACGGGCACCATGTTCTCGTGGCCGCCGCAGCGGGCGCGCTGCTCCTCCGTCTGGAGGACGACGCCCCGGAGGCCCTCCAGGCACTGCTCCTTCGAGCGCGTGTGCCGCGCGAGCTCCTTGTTGCCCTGGTTGAGCCGGGCAGGCGAGCCGCCGCCGAAGTTCTTCTCCAGGAAGAGCTCGGGGTTCTTGAACTTCCGCTCTCGCTCCGAGAACTCCTTCAGCGAGAAGAGCCGCACCAGATCCTCGCGCGCCTCGTAGTGGGTCGCCATCGGATCCCTGACCGCCCCGGCGTCGCCGCCGGCCGCGTCGGGCGCGCCGGGCTCGCCAGAGGCCCGAGGGGCCGGCGCCTCCGGGGCGGAGGCCGCAGGGCCTGAAGGTTGCGCGGAGGCGCTGGCCGGAGGCGGCGCGCCGGCGTCGCGGCCGCGATCGGCGTCGCCGCGGGAGCAGGCGGGCGCGCCGGCGGCGAGCGCCGCCAGCACGAGGTGCAAGGGACGGGAGGGAGGAGGCACGTCGAGCTAGAGAGGCACGTGGAGCGAGCGGGGCACGTCGAGCCAGAGAGGCACGTGGAGCGAGCGGGGCACGTCGAGCGAGATCAGAGGGCCGCCTCGATGATCTCGGAGAGGCTCGCCTCGTCGACGACGCCCGTCAGGTAGGCCGCGACCTTCCCCTGCCGGTCGATCACCACGAGGCTCGGCAGCTTGTCCACCCCGTAGTGGGCCGAGGCCTCCTTCGCGTCGTCGATCAGGATGGGATACGAGAGGCCCTTCTTGAGCGCGTACTGGCTGGCCACCTGGGGCGGGTCGTCCACGTTGACGCCGAGCACCACGAGCCCCTTCTTCTCGTAGCGGCGCGCGATCCGGTCGAGGATCGGCGCCTGGACCGCGCAGGGCCCGCACCACGTCGCCCAGAAGTCCAGGATCACCGCCTGGCCCTTCAGCTCGGCGATCTGCATGCGCGCGCCGGGATCGCCGTTGGCCGCGACCGGCAGCGTCACGTCGGGGGCCTCCGCGCCGACCATGCCCGAGGCCCCCGGCGCAAGGCGCGGCAGGATCACAAGACCAAACAGCGCGCTCAGGGCGATGAGCAACGCGACTGCAGGATAGAGAATCTTGCCGGAATCGGGCTGGGGTTCGGCCATACGGGCCCTGGGCTTCATAGCAAATCTTTGGGCCTACGTCCGAGCGGCTCTGGTACGGTCCGGCGCCTCGACCGGCCGGGCGCTTTGCCGCCTGGCCCGGGGGCGGGGGCGCAGCGCGGCTCGCCGCGCGACGCCGCCGCCGCCGGGAGGGGTCGGGGGCGCAGCGCGGCTCGCCGCGCGATGCCACCGCCGTTCGGGTCACGTCGTCGCCCGCGCGCTGGAGGAACCATGCTCGATCGTCCGAATCTTTCACGAGAGAATCCCGCGGGGCCGCGCGGACGGCGCCCGCCGCCGGGGCCCCTTCCGGCCAAGCGGGCAGCCAAGTGGCCCCCCGATGACAACGATCTGCCCGGCGCCCCGCCGGCGCCCGCGGGCGGCGGCTTCGCGGACGACGGCAACTTCAAGCGCGGGCGGTTCAGCCCCGTGTCGATCGTGGTCGGCCTCCTCGTCGTGCTCGGCGCGGCGGGCGCCATCTGGTTCGGCGTCAAGCAGGACAGCCAGAAGATGACGGTCGACGCCGTCTCCAAGGAGAAGAAAAACATCTTCGTCCTGCCCAAGAAGGACCAGCTGCCCCTCTGGCGCAAGTGGGCCGCCGCGAGCGCCGAGCTGTCGCTCCAGCAGGAGGCCCTCATGCAGCTCGCGTGGGCCGACGACCCCGAGGGCGTCACGCACGCGCAGAACGCGCTCGCGCTCCCGGACCACCGCGTGAAGGGCGTCGCCGCGCAGGTGCTCGCGTACTACGGCTCGCCCAAGGCCGACGGCGCCAAGCACGCGCTGCTCGAGGCGCTCAAGGTCGCGGACGAGAGCGACCGGCCCCAGCTCGTCTGGGCCCTCGTCGAGCTCAAGGAGCCGGCCGCGTTCAAGGACGCGATGGACCAGTACAGGAAGGGGTTCCTCTCGAAGGTCGAGCGGCTCGGCGGCGGCATCGCCTTCGACCCCGAGAAGCTCGCCGGCCTCGTGTCGCTCGAGGAGCTCTCGAAGCTCGCGACCGACGAGAGCTCGTCGGTGCGGCAGCTGGTGGCGACGGTCCTGTCGCGCAACGCCGAGCCCAAATGGACGAGCGCGCTCATCACGCTCGTGAAGGACAAGGACGTCGAGGTCGCGCGCGAGGCCGCGAACGGCCTCGGGAGGATCGGCGACGAGACGGCGCGCGCCCCGCTCCTCGAGGCCCTCGCGAACGCCGACAAGGCCAGCCGCCAGCGCTTCCTCGAGGCGCTGCGCGACGGCATCGGCGGCGAGGGGCTCGTCCTCGCCCTCGACAGCGTGAAGCAGGACCCCGAGGAGACGACCTGGTTCCAGACGAAGCAGATCATGGAGATGCTGCGCGAGCTCGCCGACCCGCGGTCGGCCGACCCGCTCGTGAAGTGGATCGAGGCCAGGAAGCCGCCGCTGCACTGGCAGGGGGAGGCGGGGACGCGGCTCGCCGAGGTCGGCGACCTCCGCGCCGCCAAGTTCCTCGGCGAGCGGCTGCTGGCCGACCCGCTCAAGCTCTACAAGCTCGAGAAGTTCTGGGAGGCGGACGAGGGCGGGCACCTGTCGCGCACCGATCTGCCGCGCGTCGTCGGCGCCCGCATGCTCGCCGATCTCGCCACGATCCACGCGGACAAGGCCGCCGAGCTCAAGGCCGCGGCCGAGGCACCGGTCATCCTGTGGCTCAAGGATCGCCCGCAGCCGCACGCGAACGGCCTGCGCTTCCTCGCCACGGTCCGCTCCGAGAAGATCCTGAAGGACATGCGCGACTGGGCCTTCCCGACGGATCCGCTCCCCAAGGAGGGGCAGCTGCCGCCGTTCCCCACGGCCTTCGAGACCGCGCAGAGCGCGCTCCGGTACATCGGGCGCATGAAGGACGAGCCCTCCTACCCGCGGCTCCTCGAGCAGCTCGGCCGGAAGAAGGACCCGAAGATGGACATCACCCAGGACGGGCTCCAGGGCGCGGGACTGTCGATGCTGGGGATGGCGCTCCGCGCGGTCGCCTACGGCGCGTCGCAGGGGCTCGCCGAGTGGGGCGATCCGCGCGCGGTGGAGAAGCTGACGAAGCTCATCGAGGACGAGCTGTGGCACGAGGAGGCCCGCCAGGCCGCCTGCGAGTCGATCGCCTGGTGCGCCGACGACAAGGCGATGATCGAGGTGGCGAAGAAGGCGAAGGAGTTCGCGAGCAAGAAGGAGCCGCGCAAGCAGCTCATCGGCGCCTGTTACGCGTCATCGCTCGCGCTCCGGCCGGTGCCCGGCGCGGCCGCCGAGCTCGTCACGCTCCTCACGGCCGACGTCGACCCCGGGGTGCGCATGGCCATCGCGCGCGCCATCGGCATCGGCGGCTTCGACGAGGCGGTGCAGGGGCAGCTGTTCGAGAAGCTCAAGGACGTCGAGGTCCGGAACGCCGCGGCGCTCGCGCTCATCCTCGGCGGCACGAGCGACACCGCGGCGCGGACGGTCGCGATGTACGCCGACTTCGACAAGTCGGCGCTCGACGACCTGAAGGACCACTACTACCGCGCGTTCGGCTACTGGTCGGACGAGGACTTCAAGCGCGGCAACCTCTACCGGTACGTCGCGAACGCCGAGGCGATCACGCGGGTGAAGGTCGCCGACGCGCCGCAGGAGTGGGCGCGGCAGCGGCTCCAGGCCCAGTTCGACAACCTGAAGTACGACAACGGCCCGCACTCGGAGACCCGCGTCGTGCTGCGCTACCGGCTCTTCCAGGAGGCCAAGAGCGGCGACGGCGCGAAGAAGAAGGGCGCGATCGAGACGCTCAAGTTCATGAAGGAGAAGGGCGTGCTCATGGCCCTGCGGCACGAGCAGGGTGAGACGGGCGCGCTCGCGAAGCGCGCGTTCCACGAGCTCATGAACCCGAAGGCCACCGTGGCCGAGGACCTGAGCAAGTTCGCCCCGCCGAAGGCCGGGGGCGCCGACACGCCGTAGCGGCGCGCGGTCCGGCGCGGCCGGCCCGCGCACGAAGCCGCGGCGCACGATCCAGGGGCAGGGAGCCCGGGAGCGCTCGAGGAGGAGGTCGTCCTCTCCGGAGCTTCCGGGCTTCCTGTTTTTGTGCTGGCAGCGCGGCCGTTTCCGTCTCCGGCGCGCGTCGGGCTGGCCGGGGTGGTCGGGTGACCGGCGCGTGTCGGGCTGGACAAAACGCCCGTTTCGGAAGAGTGTTCGCGCCGAGGTGCACTGTGCCTACCTGGCGTGATGAGCTCATCGAAGCCGTGAAATCGAAGGCGGAGCGCGAGGCTGAAGAGCTCGCGCGGCACAAGAAGCGGGTCGCCGAGGCGCTCGCGGCCGCGGAGTCGGCCGTGTCGCTGGGGGCCGAGTCGCTGAAGTTCGCGCACGAGAGGCTGCAGGAGAAGGGGCAGCCCATCGCGTTCGCCCAGGAGCAGGACAAGCACCGGCTCGCGCTCGGCGATTTCAGCCTTTCCCTGGAGCTCCTGCGGGAGTCTGCGATCGTCCGGGTGACGTTCGGCGACGGCAAGCCGCGCGAGTTCGACTTCGCGAAGGACCGCCACATCGCGCCCGCCGACGTGGAGGAGTACATCGGCCGTCGCGCGCTCGAGCTGGTCCGCGCGGCGCAGAAGGCGTCGCCGTGGTGAGCGCCGGGCGCGCCGCGGCCCCGCTGTCGCCCCGCGCATGGGGTCTTCGCCGCGGCCTCGCCGCCGGCCTGCTCGCCGCGGTCGCGGCGTGCGCCCCGCCGGCCGCGCCGCCCCGCCAGCCTGACGCGCCGCCGGCCTCGAAGCCTGCCGCGCCGGCGCCCGCCGCGCCGGCCTCGATGGAGGTCGATCCTGCCGCGGAGGCGCGGATCGCGGCGGACGTCGCGTACCTCGCGTCGCCCGAGCTCGCGGGGCGCGGGACCGGCGAGCCCGGCGCCGATCTCGCGGCCGAGTTCATCGCGCGCCGGTTCGCAGAGCTCAAGCTCTCGCCGCTGGGCGGGCCGGGGAGCGACGCGAAGGCGTACAGGCAGGTGTTCGACGCGCGGGTCGGCGCCGACGTGGCGCCCGCGGCGCTCGCGGTGCAGCGCGCGGGCCGGAAGCAGAGCGTCGAGGCCGGCAAGCTGGTCACGGCCGACGGGAGCGCGAGCGGCACGGTGTCGGGGGCCGCGGTGCTCGTCGGCCATGGAGTGACCGCGTCGGCGCTCTCCTGGGACGACTACGCTGGCCGGGACATCGAGGGGAAGATCGCGATCGTGCTCGACGGCGTGCCCACGCTGGACGGCGGCCCGGGTGGAGCGGCGCAGGCCGGCGCGCACGGCGGCGCGGCGCCCGGGGGCCCGCACGGCGGCGCTGCGCCTGCCAGTCCGCAGGGCGGTGCAGCGCCTGCCAGTCTGCACGGCGGCGCTGCGCCCGCCCATCCGCACGGCGGCGCTGCGCATGCCGGTGCAGCTCCCGCCGGCGCGCACGGCGGCGCTGCGACCGCCGATCCTCATCATCATGCTCCGCGGCCGGCGGACGCGCTCCGCGATTTCGGCAGCGTCCGCTACAAGCTCCGCACCGCCCGCGAGCACAAGGCCGCCGGGGTGATCCTGGTCGCGGCGGGCGACGAGCTCCCGCGGGTGTCGGACGACGCGGCGAGCATGGGCATCCCGGCCGTGGTGATCACGCGCTCCGCGGCCCGCGCGCTCTTCCCGGCGGCCGGGCTCGCGCCGCCCGCGAAGCCGGCCGACGCGAAGCCGGCCGCGGCGAAGCCTGCGGCCGTGAAGCCGGCCGCGACCAAGGCCGCCGCGCCGAAGCCGCTCGACGGCACCACCGTCGAGATCACGACCAAGGTCACCGCGCGGATGGCGCCGGCGTCGAACGTGATCGGCCTGCTCCCGGCGCGGGACGGCTCGCCGCACGCCGGTGAGTACGTCGTCGTCGGCGCGCACTACGATCACCTCGGCTACGGGGGCACGTCGTTCTCGCGCGCGCCCGGCGTGCATGCGGTCCACCCGGGCGCCGACGACAACGCCTCGGGGACCGCGATGCTCCTGGAGGTGGCGCGGCGGTTCGCCTCGCTCCCCGAGCGGCCGGCCCGGAACCTCCTGTTCATCGCGTTCGGCGCCGAGGAGCTCGGCACCATCGGCTCGCGCCACTTCGTCGATCACCCGCCGGCGCCGCTCGCGGGCATGAAGCCGGTCGTGGCCATGATCAACGCCGACATGGTCGGCCGGATGCGGGACGACAAGCTCCTCGTCGACGGCCTGGGGACCTCGCCCGACTGGAAGCCGATCGTGGACGACGCCGCCCGCGGGCTCGGCCTCACGCTCCAGTTCGGCGTCGAGGGCTTCGGCGCGAGCGATCACGCGTCGTTCACGGCGTCGCGCGTCCCGATCGCCTTCCTGTTCACGGGCGTCCACGAGGACTACCACCGGCCGAGCGACACGGCGGACAAGATCAACGCCGCGGGCGTCTCGCGGTGCTCGGTGCTCGCGGCGCGGATGGCGCTCGCCCTGTCGCGGCGCGACGCGCGCCTCGCCTTCACCGACGCGCCCGCCGACCCGCACCGCAGCATGCGCGGCGGCTTCCGCGCGTCGCTCGGCACGATGCCGGACTACGCGTACCAGGGGCCCGGCGTGAAGCTCACGGGCGTGCGGCCCGACGCGCCGGCCTCGCGCGCCGGCATGCAGGCGGGGGACGTGATCGTGCGCATCGGCGCCCACGCCGTCACCAACATCCACGACTTCATGTTCGCGCTCGGCGATCTCGAGCCGGGCCGCGAGGTCGAGATCGAGGTGGATCGCGGCGGGACCCGGGTGCCGCTCAAGGTCATCCCCGCCCCCGGCCGATGAGCCGGCGCTCTCGCCGCGCCGCGCCGCCGGCCGCGCCACCTCGACGGCGCAGGGCTCCACGCGGGCCCTGCGCGGTCAGCCTCGCCTTCCTCTGCGGCCTCACGGCCGCGATCCTCGCCTGCGACAGCCCGCCGCCCGCGGGGACCGACGCCGTGGCCTCCGGAGGGCCCGAGCGCGCCGGCGCAGCTGCGGATGTCGAGCCGGCGCCGCCCGACGCCGTTGCGGCACAGCCGTCGGACGCCGCGGCGGAGCTGTCGTACACCCCGGCGGAGCCGCCGGACGCCGCGGCGGAGCTGTCGTACACCCCGGCGGAGCCGCCGGACGCCGGGGCAGCGATGTCGTACGCCGCGGCGGCAGCCCTCGACGGCGGCTCGCCGGACGCCGCGGCGGAGGCCCTCGACGGCGGCGCGCCGGACGCGGGGCTGCCCGGCAGCTCCGAGGGGTGCCCGGACGACATGGTCCTCGTCGAGGGCGACTACTGCCCCGTGGTCGACCAGATCTGCCTGAAGCACCACAAGGAGTACGAGAAGGACCAGGAGCGACGGGCGACGCCCTACAAAGAGGCCGAGGGCCCGACCAGCGTCAGCGAGCGGTGCCTCGAGTACAGGCGGCCGAGCGAGTGCCTCTCGAAGAAGCGCGCGCCGATGCGGTTCTGCGTCGACCGGTACGAGTGGCCCAACAGGAAGGGCGAGCTCCCGGCGCTGCTCGTCTCGTGGCGCCAGGCCGTCAAGGCGTGCGAGGGCGTCGGCAAGCGCCTCTGCACGGAGGACGAGTTCAACTTCGCCTGCGAGGGCGAGGAGATGCTCCCGTACACGTACGGCTTCGCCCGCGACGCGGCCAAGTGCAACATCGACCGGCCCTTTCGCCAGCGCGAGGTGACGCTCTACCACTACGAGCGGTGCATGCGGCACCCCAGGTGCAAGGCGGAGCTCGAGCGGCTCGATCAGCGCGTTCCAGCGGGCTCGATGCCGGCGTGTGTGTCGCCGTTCGGCGCCTACGATCTCAACGGCAACATCAACGAGTGGGTCGTCCGGCCGGGCCGCAAGTCGCCGGAGCGGAGCGGGCTGAAGGGCGGCTGGTGGGGCCCCATGCGCGGCCGCTGCCGCCCCACGGTGGGGTTCCACAAGGAAGAGGACTACGGCTACGAGCAGGGCTTTCGTTGCTGCAAGGATGCTGCGGCGCGGTGAGCGCGCGGTGGCGCGTCCTTTTTGAGGGGCGCGCGGCCGCCGACCGGGGGTACGCTCCTGTCCAGCGGGCCCGCGACGCGGCGCTCGCCGGCGAAGGGCCTGCGGTTCCTCCTCCGGGGGCCGGGGCTCAGATCTCAGCGGCGGGCCGTCACCGGCCCGTCGCTCACGCGGGGAGAGCCCCGCACCTCGAGGAGACCTTGATGAAGCGATCCATGTGGTTCACCAGCGCGCGCTCGGCCGCCTCGGTCGTCCTTGCCCTCGGAAGCCTCGGGCTCCTGACCTCCGCGTGCAGCCGGGGCCGAGACGCAGAGGATCCATCGGATCCGCAGTACAACGCGTACAACCAGCAGCAGCAGGGGTACCAGCAGCCTGGGCAGTACCAGCAGCCTGGGCAGTATCAGCAGCCTGGGCAGTATCAGCAGCCCGGGCAGTACCAGCAGCCGGGGTATCAGCAGCCCGGGCAGTACCAGCAGCCGGGCACGACCGCCCCGGCGACGACGGGGCAGCCGGGCCCGCTCGCTCTCCCGTGTACGAACGACATGGTCTGCGGCACGCACAAGTGCAACACGGCCGCGGGCAAGTGCGCCTTCCCCTGCGCGGCGAACACCGACTGCGCGGCGGGCTTCTCGTGCATGGGCGCGGGCTCGGCGACGGCGATCTGCGTGCCCGGCGGGCAGTAAGGGAGCGCCGGGGTCTGGCCGCGCGACGTGCGCGGCGGCCGCCGGACACCCTCACAGGAGCGCCACCTCGCGCGCCATCCCAGGGATCGGGGTCTCGTCGGGGCAGCTGGCAGCCTCCCCGAGGCTGGATCCGATCGTGGCGGGGCAGCGGGCAGCCTCCCCGAGGTCGGATCCGGTCGTGGCGGGGCAGCGGGCAGCCTCCCGGTAACCGGATCCGGTTTTGCCGGGGCAGCGGGCAGCCTCCCGGTAACCGGATCCGGTTTTGCCGGGGCAGCGGGCAGCCTCCCGGTAACCGGATCCGGTTTTGCCGGGGCAGCTGAGCTGCCTACCTGGAACCGGATCCGGTTGTGCGGGGGTAGCTGAGCTCGCGTTCCGGCACCGATCCGGTTGTGCGGGGGCAGTTGAGCTGCCTGCCTGGGACCGGATCCGCAGTCGGGCATGATTCGAGCGCCGACGAGTGGTGCTCAGGCTGGGCGCGTATTCGCGACCGAGCTTGCAGCCAATGCCGCACAGGTGGAGGCGAAGAATCTTCGCGGGATTCCCAACCCACGCTGGAAGAGGCGCGTATGTAATCGAATTTCAGCCAAAGCCTGGCGTGTTCTTCGAGGCAGGAAAGAACGTCAATGAACTGATCCATCGAGGCGCCCTCCGCTTCGGACGGCATGTCGAGATTACGTTCGCTGGTCCCAATCCGTACTGAGGATTATGAAAGATCTATTTACCGTGTCCGATGCCACTGAGATCATCGTTCTTCATAGGGCAGTGAACGAAGCCAAGCTTCCATTGCTCTCCTACGATGGAGATCTCTCTGCTAGCCCGATTCTGGCAACAATTGCGGAGCGTCTAACGGCAGCGCTTAGGGATATTCCCCAATGGGATAACGATTCCTGGCGATTGTTGTCCCCGCGGCACCCAGCATGGGAGCTCGCAGTCAACCGAGCGTTGTCAGATCAAGAGTATCTCCGAAGGGCTACGCTTCCCGAAAAACGAGAATATGTCCGTCTTCTCCTTGCGCCCTATCGTAACGACGATGCGAAGATTTCGGAGTTTATTGATTATGTCGATAGTGTCCTTGGCGAGCGAAGGTGGTACCAGCTCTGGCTGCGGAAAGCATCGCCTTTTGCCGGTGGAGTCGCGTTCCTGAGGGAGGGGCCGGACGGTCGTTTCGTCGCATGGGATGCCAATCATAATGAGATTGTATCCGGTGGTTTGGACGACGTCGGTGCGGTGCTTGTGGAGGGGAATTTTGAGCCGTTCGGTTACTTTGTCCACGACGTGCCGGAAACCCGCGTTGGCGACTCGCACCTATCATCATCCTCCTCGCCATAATCACGCCGTCATGTTCCATCGCCCACCAACCAGCTCGACGCCGGACGGATCCCGCCCCGACGAGGTTGAAGGCCTTCCGGATCGGTCATCGTGGCCCTCCTACCCAATCGCTCAGTCCGTGCGCCATCGGCCCGCCTGGTATTGTTGGGGTTGACCCTCGCCACCGACCGCTGACCATGCGTCAGGTGAGCAGGTCGAAGACGGGGATGGTGAAAGCCTGGAGCCCCCACGGAAAGTCTCACGGACCAGCCCTGCGCTGCGAGGCCCCAATGCTGCCCAGCACCATGGGGTAGATCCACTTGACTAGATCCGAACGTCCCTTGATGTGGTGTCCGCCCCCCCGGGCGACGTGGTGATATGGGCTGCGCCGAACACGCCAGCGGAGGAGCTTCCCGCAGAGCGTCAGCGGCCTGGCCTCTATGGACACGTTTCGCCGCCCGCGTGGCCGTGCCACCCTGTCAGCGCTTCCAACCATGCCGGCGCCGGAAGAAGACCCCACGCTCCCGCCGGAGCGCCCCGGCCCGCTTGCCGCGGGCCCGGCGCAGACGAGCGCCCCGGCGTCGACGACGATGCCGCCGGCAGACGCCTCGGCGACGACTCGGCCCCTCCCTCCGGCCGAAGGGGGGGCGCACGCGGCCGGCGCCGAGGCAGAAGGGGGCGCACCCACGCGCGGCGCCGCGGCCGGAGCGGCAGGGGTTCCCGTCGCTGCGTGGGGCCGTTACGAGCTCATCCGACCGCTCGGGCGGGGCGGCATGGGGGAAGTGGTCGAGGCGCGCGACAAGCGCCTGGGCCGAGCGGTCGCGCTCAAGTTCATTCGCGGGGCCGACCCCGACCGCGCCCTGCGCCTCTTGCAGGAAGCCCGCGCCCAGGCGCGCATCGACCACCCGAACGTCTGCAAGGTCTACGAGGTCGGTGAGGTCGCGGGCAAAGCGTACATCGCGATGCAGCTCGTGCGCGGCCGGAGGTTCGACGAGGCGGCGAGCGAGATGTCGCTGCCCGCGAAGGTGCGGGCGATGCGCGCGGTGGCCGACGCGGTGCACGAGGCGCACAGGCTCGGCATCGTGCACCGCGATCTGAAGCCCTCGAACATGCTGATCGAGCGGGTCGAGGACGGCAGCTTCCACCCGGTGGTCGTCGACTTCGGCCTCGCCTACGAGGCCGGCGGCGAACAGAGCCTCACCGAGACCGGGGCGCTCCTGGGCACGCCCGCGTACATGGCGCCCGAGCAGGCGCGCGGCCAGGTGCACGGCGCCGACCAGCGCTCGGACGTCTACGGCCTCGGCGCCACGCTCTACCAGCTCCTCTGCGGCGCGGCGCCGTTCGAGGGCGCCACCCCCGCCGCCACGCTCTTCAAGGTGCTGCACGAAGAGCCCCGACCCCCGCGCGCGCTCGCGCCCGAGCTGCCCGCCGACCTCGAGACCATCACCCTCAAGTGCCTCCACAAGGAGCCCGAGCAGCGCTACCCCACGGCGAGGGCCCTCGGCGAGGACCTCGGGCGCTTCCTCGACGGCGAGCCGATCCTCGGCCGGCGCCCCCGCCTGTCCTTCCGGCTGAAGCGGCTCGCGCGCAAGCACCGCGCGCTCGTGGCCGTCTCGGCCCTCTCGCTCGCGCTCATCGCGGCGCTCGGCGCCCTCGGCCTGCGCTCGCAGCTCGAGGCGCGGCGCGCCCGGGCCGAGGCGGCCGAGCGGGCGAGGCTCGGCGAGGAGATCGGACAGGAGGTCAAGGAGATCGAGTGGTTCCTGCGCGCCGCCTACGGCCTGCCGCTCCACGACACCGGCCGCGAGCAGGCCCGCGTCCGCGAGCGCATGGCGCGCATCGCGGCCCGCCACGTCGAGACGGGCGGCGCCGGCGCGGGGCTCGCGCGCTACGCGCTCGGGCGCGGGCACCTGGCCCTGCTCGAGTTCGACGAGGCGCGCGAGCAGCTCGAGCGCGCCCGTGCGCTCGGGGTCGACTCGCCCGAGCTCCACTACGCGCTCGGACGCGCGCTCGGCGAGCTGTACCGCCGGGCCCTCGAGGACGCCCGGCGCAGCGGCGGCGTCGCGTGGGTGGCCGGGCGGCGGCGCGCGCTCGACGAGCAGTACCTCCTGCCCGCGCTCGCCGCGCTCGAGAAGAGCCGCGGGCTCGGGCTCGAGTCGCCCCACCACCTCGAGGGGCTCATCGCCCTCTATCGCCGCGACCACGGCGCCGCCGCGCGCGCCGCCGAGCTCGCCGGCCACGAGGCGCCCTGGTCGTACGAGGCCCGCCGGCTCGCCGGCGACGTCGCCCACGCGCAGGCGGTCGATCGCTTCGATCGAGGGGATTACGACGGCGCGCGCGCCGATCTCGAGCGGGCGGTCGCGCGGTACGACGAGGCGCTCGAGGTGGGGCGCAGCGACGCGCTGGCGCACGAGGCGCTCGCCGTGGCCTGGCTGAAGCGGGCCGAGGTCGACGAGCGGCAGGGCAGGCCCCGCAAGGAAGCGCTCGAGCGCGCCCTCGAGGCCTCGGGCAAGGCGGTGCGGGCGGCGCCGGGGCGCGCTTCGGGCCACACCCGGAGGGCCCAGGTCCTGATGAGCTGGTATCAGCTCATGAAGGACGAAGGCGGCGGCCTCGAGCCCGAGCCCATCCTCGATGCGTGGCTCGCCACCGCCGCGCGCGCCATCGAGCTCGACCCGAGCGACGTGTACGCGCACGACGCCGCGGGGCTGGCCCACTTCACGCGCGGGTTCGAGCAGGCGCGCGCCGGCCTCGACCCGGGCCCTGCCTGGGACGAGGCCCGCGCCCGGCTGACGCGGGCCCTCGAGCTGGAGCCCAACTACCCCTGGGCGCTCAACGATCTCGCGAACGTCCACCGCTGGAAGGGCAACCACCGGCGCGACAAGGGCCAGGACCCGCGCCCCGAGTACGCCGAGGCCGCGCGCTTCTATCGCCTGGCGATCGAGAGCGATCCGAAATACCTCTTCCCCTACTGGAACCTCGGCGACCTCTACAACGACTGGGCCTCGTACGACCTCGCGCACGGGTTCGACCCGCAGGACACGGTGCAGAGGGCGCTCGATACCGGGCGCCGGGCTCTCGCGCTCGACGCCCAGTTCTACCAGGCGCTCAACCAGGCCGCGGTGGCCGAGCTGACCCTGGCGCAGTACCTCGCCGCGCGCGGCGCGGACCCGCGCCCGCCGATCGAGCGCGCCTTCGCCCACCTCGACCGATCGCGCGCCATCAACCCCGCCGCGGGGCGGACCTCGTCCTACCGCGCCGAGGGCCACCGCCTGGCCGCGCTCCACGCCCTGCGCTCGGGCGGAGACCCGAGCGACGATCTCGAGGCCGGGCGGGCCGCGCTGGCCGAGGCCTACCGGGCAGAGCCGAGCTGCCTCGGCTGCCTGCTCGCGGGCGCGCAGCTCGGCGCGGTCGAGGCGCAATGGGCGCGGCAGCGAGGGCGCTCGCCCCTGCCCGCGCTGCGGCGGGCGCGCGACGACGCGCGGCGGGCCATCGAGATCTACCCCCACGCCGAAGGCCACGTCGAGCTCGCGCGCGCCTGCTGGCACCTCGCGCGAGCGTCGTCGCCGGCCGAGGCCCGCGGCGCCGCCGACGAGGGGCTGAAGCACGTCGAGCAGGCGCTGCGCCGCGACCCGCTCCTCGCGCACGCCCACGCCGTGCGCGGCGGGCTCTTGCTCTCGCGGGCGCGCGGGGCGGCCGACGCGCAGGCGCGCCGCGAAGACGCGCGAGAGGCCCAGGCCTCGCTCGGGCGCGCCTTCGAGCTCGACCCGCTGCTCCGGCGCGAGCACGCCGAGGCGGCGCGTGAAGCGGAGCGAGGAGCGGAGGGCGCCGCGCCGGGCGCCGCCCGGCCCTAGCCTCGACGTGGGCACAGCTGCCTGACACCGGGCAGCTGTGCCCACGTCGAGACTGGTATCGCGGCTCAGAAATCCCGCCAGAGAAACCGGTCGATGACGAGCGATCGCCGGAAACAGTAGCGATTTTCATAGTTTCCGCCTGTCTCCCCGTCGAGGGCAGCTCCGATGTGGCCCAGCGGGGCGCCCTCCGCCGCCGCGTCGTCAACGGGGCCGCGTTCATTCCACAGTCTGCGGCGGCAGGAACAGGGTGGGCCGCCGATGCCGGCGCTCGATCAGCGCGTGGCCTCGCTCCGCTCGATGCTCAGCTCAGGGTGGTTCGCCTGGATCCATGCGAGCGCCTGCTCGATCACCGCAGGTTCGTCCGCGTAGAGGATACAGGGGGACACGCAGAACTCGAGGTAGGCGGGCGTCGACCAGATCACCAGGTCGTCGCTCGTCCAGAACGACTGCGTCCGGTCGCTGAGCTCGGGTGCGCGCGGGACGCCGAGAGCCCGCGCCAGCGCCTCGCCCACGTCCTCAGAGAGGCTCGCGCGATGGCGGGCCGGCCACCCTGGGATCACGTCCGGAGCCTCGTGCCCCAGGGCGAACCGCTCCAGAAAGATGCGCCACGAATCGGCGAAGACGAAGCGCTCCACCACCCCGTCGTCGGCGAGGATCGCGCCGTCGGCGGCCATGAAGTACAGGCCCCTGGAGAAGGCGCCGATCGGCACCAACCCGTCGCGGGGCAGGACGCCGCCCTCGATCTCGAGCGCGGGGCCCAGCCAGGTGTGCTCTCCCTGGTCGCGGGAGACACAGAGGCCGCCCGCGTGCTGCTCGAACGCGAACAGTGGTTCGCTGGCCGCGACGCCGTGAAGTGCGAGCAGTTCCTCGAGGCGGGCGCGCGAGGCGGCGCGCTGCGGATCCCGGAGTACCCCCCGCGCGCGCAGGGCGTTTACCGCGCGGTCGGTGAGCACGCCCCGGAACCCCTCGGCAGCGAGCATCCATCGCGTGTGCGCGAGCCGGTCGCCCACCGGCGGGAGCTCGTGGCGCTCGAGCACACGCCCGCCGAAGTCGCGCTCCTGGACGAGGGAGACGCCTGATGCGGTGCGCTCGATGCGCAGCGCTCCCCGCTCCTCGGGCCGGTCCAGGCCGACGGGCACGAGCCCGCGGCTCGCTGGCGCAGGGGCTTCGCCCGGATCGCGAAGAGCCACGGTGACCTCGTCGCAGGCGATCGCCGCGACCGCCGGCGAGCCCGCGAGCGCTTCGACTGCCCGGGCGAGCCGCTCGACCGACCTGGCGAAGACGAGCGTCCGGTCCGGAGCGACGCCCGAGGGGTGCCCGTCGAGGATGACAAGATCCTCGGCGTCCCAGACCGTGTGGTAGGCATCGCTCGCCACCGCCACAGGCCGGGCGCCGAGCGCCTCCGCGAGCCGGGCGCCAGCGCGCGGGCGGGCTTCGAGGCGCAGGTGGTGGAGGCCGCGCTGCGCGATGTCGAGGAAGCGCGCGAGCTTCTCGACCAGGATCACGGGGGACGTTGCGTAGGGCACCAGTGCGTATCCCGTCGAAGAGCCCTCCACGGAGACGGTTCCGTCGTCGCTCAGCAGGACGTTGACCATTCCCAGCGAGCGTTCCGCGCGGTCATGTGAGACGTGCAGGTACCGATCGAGCCCCGCGAATGCTGCGAAAGGCGCGCTGATCCCGATGGGCCAATAGCCGGCGCGGGACAGCGCCCTCGTCATGTTGCGTTCCAGCAGCGCCGCTGGGCCGAGGAGGATCTCCCACCAATCTCGCGATGGGGGACCGAAGGAACCGCCGCTCGCAAGCTCCAGCGGGTCCCGCGCGCGGTCCGAGCCGGCGAAGCCGCCGATCGCAGCCTCGGCGGCGAACAGCGCTTCGTGGGTGGGAAGCCCGTTCAGACGCAGCAACTTTTCCAGTCGATCGCGTCCGGCCCGACGCGCCTCGCTGCGGACGATGCCACGGCGGGCGAGGGTCTCGATGGCGAAAAGGGAAATCTCCATGGTGGGCCCTCAGCGCGGCATCTGCACCCGCATGTTCGCTGCATTGCGTGGGTTCATGAGGCTCCTCGCGCTCCTCGTCGGCGCGCCCTGGTTCATCGCTTGTTGCCATCCGGGACTCGGATTGTCGATGCCCGGTGTGGTGCGGCCCACCAGGTCCACGAGCTCGTTCGGCGGTGCGCCCTGGTTCGCCTGATTCTGGAGGTTGCGGAAAAGCACGCCGCAGTTCGGGCAGGCGTTTCGCGCTCCGCCGCCCTGCTGCGTCGAGCTGATCCCATCGATCTCTCGGAGCGCACCGCGGAGATGCTGGTTGTTCGGATCGCTGGCCGAGCCGCATGTCCCGCGCGGCAAGTTGTTGCGTCGCTCATAATCATGGAGATGCTCGCTCAGCGCCGCCGGCTCGGAGCAGTTCGCCGGATGGCGCGTCGCCTGGGGGAATTGCCCGTTGGTCGAGCCGTTTGCGGCCTGAACGGGCACCTGCGGCGCCATGTTGTTCCAGACCGCGGGGTGGATGTCGACCGGGTTGTCGGGATCGCGCCCGCCTTGGCTCACACCGCTCGCGTTCGGCAACGGTGTGCGGCTGCCGTCCGGGTTGATCTGCGAGCGCTGGATGTTCGTGGTCATCGCTTGCAAGCCGTCGAGGTCCACCGTGTTGAGCGGCGAGTTGTCGGCGAAGCCGTAGCGGCGGACGATTTCGACGGGATCCGGGCTGATGTAGCGGCCAATGTCGGGGTCGTAATAGCGATGCCTGTTGTAACAAAGGCCGGTCTCCTCGTCCGCGTACTGGCCAGAAAACCGCAGCGGCGTGAAGGCCTCTCCCTGCACCGCGCCGAACGCGCGCGCCCGCTGCTCGGCCGCGATCTGCCCCGATGACGTCACGAGAAGATCGGGGAATCCATTCGGCGCGCTCACGTAGAACCGAGGCGCGCCGCCGTCATCGATGTGCGCCAGCGGGGCGAAGCTCCCATCCGGGAAAACGTACGTTCGCGTCTCGGTCACCGGGACGTCCAGGGACGCGTCGCGCACACGCACCCCCCTGCCCATTTCCGCAGCCGTGGGCCCCCTTGCCGCCGCCGTCAGGGTTGTTGCCGCCACGGTTAGCGCTCCCGCCCTGACCGTCTCCATTCCCGCTGCCGCCCCTGCCGCCCTTGCCACCACCGCCGCCTCCACCGCCCATGATCCAGACGCCAGGGTTCATTCCAGGGATCGCAGGGATGTTCGGGACCGGAGCCGTGCGCGCCATTCAGGCATGGTCCCCAGCGATTTTCACCCCTGTCAAGATGAGAACTCGGGTGCGCAGACGCTGCCCGGGGAGCCCGCGCGAGACGCTGGAGCATCATCGAACAGGATTCCTGTTAGAGTGGATTTCTCCAGTCTGTGTACGGCATGCATTGCCGCGGGAGACTCAGGCGATGACGGGCTACCCGCCCTGGGGGCGGGGGGTTCGATGTCGGCGCGCGGGTGGTCGCCAGCGCCGGACCCGGCGCCGGCGGGAGCCCTCCTGCTTGGAACGTCAACGGCGCTCGCTGCAAGCAGCTCGTCGGCGATGGCCCCCTCGTAGAACTGCTATTTCATATGGTTCTAGCTCGTTCGCAGCCGAGCGAGTCTCTGGCGTGGCCCAACGCGGGCCCGACGCGCCGCCTGTAGCCGTCGCGTCGCCCCCGTGCGGGCTGGCCAGCGTGGTCATAGACCGCGCCGGGTGCTTGGCCGTGCAGCGCGCGAGCGAGGGACGCGCCATCGCTCGGCGACGGCGAGCCTGCCTCCAGTCCCGCGGACGTGGGAGCACCTCCACCCCAAGGGCCGCCCTTGCCGTTCAGCTCGGGGATCTCGAAGCGCGCGCACAACATCGGGGGAGAGCGCCCAGGCGCGCGGGTCATCCGTCTTGTTCTCATCGAGCACAACGGCGCCGCGTTCGAGATCGGACGGCTCTGGCCTTCCAGGCTCGTCTGCCCGCATTCCCTCGTGGATCAGGAAACCATAATAGATTCGATTATGACACCATCCTCGTTGATCTCGAGAGGCGCGTCCCCATTGACCTGCTCCCCGACCGCACTGCCGATACGCTTGCACACTGGCTCAGAGAGCACTCCGGCATCGCCCTTGGCGCGTCCCCATTGACCTGCTCCCGAGCCCTGATCGTCATCCGCTGCGATGCGCCTCCGCTCCTTCGAGCGCACCGGCAAAGAAAAGACTCGGGGGAGCCACGGCTCCCCCGAGCATCGAGCTCCCTCATCGAGGGCGCTCTGCGCGCTAGCGCCAATCGCCAGGCGCTCTCAGCGGTTCTTGTGGCTCTGCTGCCCGGCCCTCACGTGCTGCTCGTGGCTGCCGCCGCGCTGGCCCTGTCCGCTCCCGCTGCGCCCGCCGTCGTTCTCCGCGCCATCGCCGCGCGCCTCGCCGCCCTTGCGGCCGATCTCGGCCATATGCTCGCGGTCCTGGCTCACGCTCTCGCCGCCCTTGCGGCCGGCCTCACGGGCCTCCTCAGAGCTGAACTCGTGGGCAGTGCCCTTCTCGTGCGCGGCCTTGCCGCCCGTGCTCGCGATCTCGCGCTGGCGGTCGTCATCCATTGCAGCAAACCCACGGTTGTTACCCTGATTCTGTGCCATGTTACACCTCCAGTGAGCTTTTTGCGACGCAGTCTCTGCTGCGTCTTGTTTGTTCCACGCCGGCGATGCCGGCGGGTTCACGACGGGCGAACTGCAACGGCGGTGCCAGAGCGGAGCCCGAGAGCGCGGCTGTCACCCGCGGACCCGACGAAGGAGGGCAACCGATCCCAGGGGACCACGCCGACGGCGGTGATGGAGTGATGAGGAGAGCGCGGCGTTCGATGGGAAACCACGCATCGTTGACGCGCGGGCGGCGCTCGACGAGGCGCCGTCAAGGGGACATCGCCGCGCGCCGCGCTCTGCCGAAGCGAGCCGTCACGGGCGGGCTCGCCGCGGGGCAGACTGCCTCGTGGGGTGAGTGCTCACGGGACATTGCGCCTCGCTTCATCTGGCCAACGAGCGCGACAGGACACGATGCATTCCCGTGGAGCGAGAGAGATTATCAATGGATCTTGTGCAAACGTCCATGAGGAGCTTTTTGTCGCGGTGTGCAGGTGGCGGGGCACGGGCATCGTGCCCGCGCTGGACCACGTGTTCGTCGCGGGATGGTAGAGCACGGCCTCCCTGAGCACGCTGTCATCGTCGCTGCCGCCCGTGCGCAGCACGAGCCCGCTCAGCAGCGGGGTCAGCGCCGTCTGGGCGAACTCCCACCCATGAACCTCCTCGCCGGGGGTGAGGGGGACGCTCGTCGTCGTGCCGGTGCTCGGATCGTAGACCAGCCCGCCTGGGCTGAAGAGCACCCTGCCGTCCTGCAGGGGCGCGGCGCCCACGGGGTACAGGGCATGGGGCAGTGCTCGGCCTCATCGGGGAGCTCGAGCTGCCGCCACATCATCAACCGCATGCTCTTCGGATTCTCGGCCAAGTGGCCGAAGGGCGGCGCTGCGGGAGGGGGGCGGCGCCGGCCTTGGTCAGGTCGCCGCTGCGGCGCCGGCGAGGCGGGGGAGCCCGGCGCACCAGTCGAGCACCTCGGCGAACCGGCGCGTGATGAGCACGCCGAAGAGCGGATCGCGCGCGAGCTTGGCCTGGGTGGTCGCCGGGCTCGAGAGGCCGCAGAGGAAACGCGCCGCCTGGCGAGGATGGCCCAGGGCGCCCCCGTGCGCCGCGCGCCGCGCCGTGAACGCGGCGACGTCGAGCCCCACCGGCATCGGCGGCGCGTGCGCCGGCTCCGGCAGCGTCACGGCGACGCCGGCGCGGCAGAAGGTGCAGCGCCCGCACGCGGCGTCGAGGCGTTCGCCGAAGTACGCGGCGAGCGCGGCGGCGTGACAGCGCTCCGAGGTGAGCAGCTCGATCACCTGCCGCACGCGCCCGATCTCGGCGTCCTCGCGCTTCGCGAAGCGCGCGAGGAGCTCGCCGACGAGGGCGCCCGCGTCGTCCATCGAGGCGACGCGCACGAAGCGGTGCCGGATGTCCGACACCTTGAGCTCCGCGAGCCCCTGCCGCTCGAGGTACTCGAGCGCGCGCACCACCCGCTCGCGCGGCTGCTCCAGCGCGGCGGCGGCGGCGGCCGGGTCGACCGTGTACAGGACTCGCCCCTTCTTCGCATGGCCGAAGAGCGCCTCGAGGAACCGCGCCGGCTCGCCCTTCACCGACGCGATGACCTCCTCGAGCCTGCGGTGGAGCCGCACCTCGTAGCCGGCGTAGTACGGCGTGAGCTGCCGGACCGCGCCCATCAGCTCGAGGTAGGTCAGCGCGGTGCGGAGCACGAGCGGCCGGACGTCGTGGCGCGTCCCCAGCGCGTGCAGGCCGAGCTCCACCTGGGGCGCGGCGAGCACGGCGCCGACCACCCCGTGGAGCGCGTCCTCGGTCGGCGTGTCGCCGTAGGCGAAGTTCTCGAGGACCGGCAGATCGTCGCCGCACACGAAGGCCTCGACCACCGAGCGCGCCTGATCCCTGCCGGCGCGGCCGATCTCCTGACTATAACTCTCGAGGCTCTTCGGGAGATTGTAATGGTCGACATAACGCACGTCGGGCTTGTCGATCCCCATCCCGAACGCAATGGTGGCGACCACGATGCCGCGGTCGCTCTGCATCCAGTCGTCCTGCACGCGCGCGCGCTCCGCCGCCTCCATCCCGGCGTGGTACGCGCGCGCCGGCAGCCCCGCAGAAGCGAGCTTCTCGGCCACGTGCTCGGCGGTCTTCTGGAGCGTGACATAGACGATGGTGGAGCCGGGCGGCCGGGATCGCAGGCGCTCGATCAGGACCCGGTCGCGCGCGGTCGCGCTCACCGCCGTCGCGCGGAGCTCGAGGTTCGGTCGGTAGAAGCCGGTGATGACCGTGTGCTCCTCGCGGATGCCGAAGGTGGCGCAGACGTCGCGCACGACCCCGGGCGTCGCGGTGGCCGTCAACGCGAGCACGCGCGGCACGCCGAGCGCCCGGGCGGTGTCCGCGAGCCTCAGGTAGTCGGGGCGGAAGTTGTGTCCCCACTCGGAGATGCAGTGGGCCTCGTCCACCGCGAAGATGGCGATCTTGAGCTCTTTCAGCAGCGCCATGAACCGCTCGCTCACGAACCGCTCGGGGGCGACATAGAGCAGCTTCGTCTTGCCCGAGCGCAGATCCCTGTGCGCCTCCGCCGCGCCGTCGGCTGACAGCGACGAATCGAGCCGGACCGCGGCGATGCCGCGCGCGCTGAGGAAATCGATCTGATCTTTCATCAGCGCGATCAGCGGAGAGATGACGATCGTGACCCCGTCGAGCAGGAGCGCGGGGAGCTGGTAGCAGAGCGATTTGCCGCCGCCTGTCGGGAAGACCGCGAGCGCGCTGTGGCCCGAGAGCAAGGCATCCATGACCGCGCGCTGGCCTGGGCGGAGCTCGCGGAAGTTGAACCGCGCCTCGAGGACGTCGAGCAGATCGGGGCCGGATGGTGTGGGCTGATTCAAGGGGGCATCCTACACCTCGCTCGCGCCGAGGAACACCCCGCCGTCACCTCAGCAGCCGCGTAGAGCGACAAGCCCGGGTCAGTGAGAAGCTCTCTTGCGGAGCCGACATCACACGACGCGGCGCTCGTCTCGCCGGCCTGGAGCCCTCGGCACGACGCTCGGCCATGTGAAGGCGAGCTCAGCGCCCACCGGCAGCTGGTTCCACAAAGGCGCCAGCTCTTCGAGCCGGACGACGACGCGATCGACTCGCCGGGCATCTTCGCCCGAGAGCGACTCGCGCGGCGCGGGCCGCGAGGCATCCGGGCGCTGCCCCTGGCGGCGCCTCCAGATCAGGTCGCAGACGGCGGCGAGGCGCTCCGACGTGACCATGTCGTGCTGCCTGCCCTCGTCCGCGTTGCGAAGCGATGTCTCCCGGCGCAGCTGCTTCCGCCGCTCGCGCGCCCGTTCGCGCGGGCTCCGGTCGCCCGGCGCGGCCGAGATAAAGGTGCCGCCGCCGCTCGCGGCACGACCGAAGACGCCCGACGTCAAGCCGAGCTCGGCCTCCACGACGTAGTGGACGAGGTCGTGCGGAATGTGGTCGTCGAACCCAGGCGCCGGATCCATCACCTGGGGCTGTTTGCCGGCGACCTCCACGACGACGGCGTACCGCCGCTCGCCGGTGCGTCGAAAGATAACGTCCATGATGAGACATCGGGATAGCACATTCGCGTCCGAAGACAACGTGCGACCTTGTCATGGTGACGTTCAAGGCGGCGATGGGCTTTGTCGCGACGGACGGCGCACTTCGGTGTTGATCAGAAGCCTGCCAATCTACCTGACAAGCATCTTGGCGTCTCATATGGTTTCTCGTTGTCTGTCCTGGGCTCGGGTCAGGCTGGTCGTGTAGAGCGCTGGATCGCCCGCTTTCAGCCAGCCGCGACTGACGGCGTGGTTCTGGGGCTGGAACCCGCACGAGCAGGCCGGTGACGGGACACGCGAGGACCGGCTCGTGGCCGTGGAGATCCTGGTGGCGTGAGATCGGGCCTTCCTGCTGTTCGCTCCGCGGGAAATCGCCCGTATCCTGTCGGCATGCACTGCCCCACGTGCGGCCGCTCGAACGCGGAGGCCCATGTCTTCTGCCCGGGCTGCGGCGTCCGGCTTTCCCGCGCCGCGAGCGCGCCCGTCGCGGATCCCGTCACCGAGCCCCACGCCGCGAGCGCGCCGGCGGAGCGCTCCCTCGAGGAGCGGGTGGGGCGGCTCGAGCGCGAGGTCCAGGCGCTGATCGAGCGGCGATCCGCGTCGATGCGCGACGAGCTCCGCTGCCCCGCCTGCGGCGCGAGGAAGATCCTCCACGCGCCCAAGGTCCTCGACGCGGACGCCGACGGGCGGAACGAGCTCGCCATCGCGCAGCCGAGCGTCTGGCGCAGCCGGAGGGTCGGCAAGCTCGAGGCGTACATCTGCGCGGGCTGCATGCTGGTCGAGTGGCACGTGAAGGACCTCGAGGGGCTCGACGAGCACGTGGACGTGTCGGCGCTCGATGGTGAGGCGCCGCGGCAGGGACCGTATCGTTGATCGATCGCGTCCGCCGGAGGTGACGTCCGAGGGGGTCAAGGTGTCGCTGGAGGCTGCCGGCGCGGGCGAGGTGCGGCGGGATGCCGCCTCGTTCCACGCCTCGAACGCGGCCGTTCCAGAGCGCCGCCTGGCGCCGCTCCGGGTAGCGCAGCATACTCTGGGCGCGATTCTTGAGCCGTCGCGGGCGGATTTCGTACGCCCGCCTCCGGGCCTGCCGCTCCGGCTGTCCCTTCACCGGTTTCAGCCTGGTGCCCCCAATGGGTCTGCTTGGAGATGCCGTCGCCGAGCCCGGCACGACGCAATCACAGGCCCCGTCACTCGGCTTGCTTCGGCTTGCTGACGAGCGCTGGCTCCTGGCGGAGGCGGACTCCGTCGGCGCGAACGATCGTCTGAACAGAATCATGATGTGGAGGCAGAATGAAGAAGAGAGAACTTGGTCATCAGCTTGGTCTCGCGGTGTGCGCGGGCGCCGCGCTCGGCCTCTCCACGGGCTGCTCGATTGAAGGCGCGTCCGACGAGACGCTCGATGCATTGGGGTCGCATTCGTCCGCGATCATCGGCGGCGAGCTCGCCGAGGCGAGCCCCTGGGCCGTGCAGGTCTTCGACGTGCGGAGCACGGGCGACTTCTACCAGTGCACAGGCACCCTCGTCGCGGCGCGCTGGGTGCTCACCGCGCAGCACTGCATCGCGGACGAGGGCGAGACGTCGGCCGTGCGCGTCGGCAGCAACACGTACCTCGCGGGCCAGCGCATCGCGGTCGACGCCGTCGAGGTGCCCTCGGCCGTGGCCGACATCGCGCTGCTCCACCTGACCGAGGACGCCGATGGCCCGTTCGTCCAGCTCGCCGAGGCGACGTCGACCTGGATCGACAGGGACGCGACGGCCTACGGCTGGGGGAGCGAGGGCACGCCGCTGGTGATGGCGCCGTCGCTCAAAAAGGCGACCCTCCACATCAATGGCTGGCGCTCCGACGAGGAGCTCCTGGGGACCGGCGTGACGGGCGCGGGCTGGAGCGGCGACTCCGGCGGCCCGTGGTTCGTCGACGGGCGCCAGGTCGCCGTGTTCTCGGCCACGAACGGACAGAACGGCACGAACCTGCACGCGACGGTCACCGGCGTCGACGTGGCGCGCCACCGGGCGTGGATCGACGCCACGATCGCCGCCGGCCCCACCGTCCACCCCAGCAACCAGGTCGTGCTCCACGATCTCTCGAACTTCTCCGGCATCTCGCAGGGCTTCGGGATCGGCCACCACAACCTCCTGAACACGACGATCATCGGCGACAACCGCGCGAGCGCCATCAAGGTCCCCGCCGGGCTCCGGGTCACGGCCTTCATCCACCACAACTTCGGGGGCGAGGTGCGCATCTTCACCTCGGACACGGATCTCGTGGCCGCGGGCTTCAACGACGTGCTCTCGGGCATCGTCGTCTCGAACGCCTCGGACCCGCAGCTGGACGTCGTCACCTTCTACGAGCACGCCAACTTCTCGGGCGAATCGTTCATGTACGGCGTCGGCTCCGCCGTCTTTTTCGGCGGCCCCTGGGCCCCCTGGGACCGGAGGGCCAGCTCCGTCCGCGTCCCCCCCGGCTTCAAGGTGACGCTCTACGACGGGCTCTTCCAATACTCGGCCCAGTCGCGCGTCCTCACGGCAGACGCGAACCTCGCCCCCCAGAGCTTCGACGACCAGACCCGGAGCTTCCTCATCGAGCGCTTGTAGGAGCGAGCGCGCGGAGCGGCCAGCGCTCCCCGCGTCGCGAGGCGAGCGCCGAATCACCCCCACGCCGGCCGCGCGAGGCCAGGACGGCGCGCTCTCGCGAGCCTCGCTCGGTGGGCCCCGTGCGGATCGAGCCCCAAGATGTGCTGGCCTACCCTCGTGGACACGGCGTCTGGCGTGGTCCACCGCTGGAGATGGTGGGCGGATGCAATGTCCGGCATGGTCACCCAGGTGCGCCCGCCACGGCGAAATGGATGGACCCGTGCTATCGGGCCTTGCTACTCTGCGTTGCAGGCATGGTGTAACGAATCGTTACACGGGTGACGCCAACGCATGAATACGCCACTGTCGCCACCTGGAGCGGTGCGGACCGACGGATCATCCGTCCAGATCGGCGCTCTTGTTCCGCTGACTCGGCCCGGCTGGGTCGAGGCAGGCCGGCACTTGCTCGCTGGACTCGAGCTGGCCGTTCGCGAGGTCAATGACGCCGGCGGGATCGTCGGAAGACCACTCGAGCTGGTGGTCCGAGACACCGCGGCCGATCCACAGAGGGCCGCGGCGGCCGTCGATGAGCTGGCTCGCCTGGGCGTGGCTGCCTTGGCGGGGGAGTATCACAGCGTCGTCGCTCGCGCCGCTGCCGCCAGGGCCGACGCCCTCGGCCTGCCGTTCCTCTGCTCGTCAGCGGTCCTCGACGCGCTCACCGAACAGCCAACGGAATGGGTCGCGCGCCTCGCCCCGGCGCAGTCCCACGGCTGGCGGATCTACGCGGACTTCCTCCTCCGCGCGGGCCACAGGCGCATCGCCGTAGCCGCCGATTCGAGCGTCTACTGGGCGTCTGGGGCCCGCGTTCTGCGGGACCACCTCGCTCCACGCGGCGGCACCGTCATCGAGCTCGACATGCGCGCGCTCGCCCCCGCGGCCGTGTGCGACGAGCTCGCCGGCAACCGCGCGACAGCCCTCCTTCTTCTGGTCGGCTACCCGGAGCCGGCGGTGTCGATCGTCAGGTCTGTCCGCCGCGACCAGCGCCTCGCCGAGATCATGATCGGTGCTCCGGCCGGGCAACCGGAGTTCGCCGAATGGGCGGCGTTGCTGGGCGGCGACAACGCCGCGATCCCGTTCTTGCGCTACCTGCCCGAGCGCCTCGGCCAACTCGGTGCCCGAGTCGAGACGGCCCTGCGCGAGCGGCTGGCCGAAGCGCCTTCCTTCGTCGCCTTCGAGGGCTACGACACGGTCGCCGTCCTCGCCGATGTGCTGCGTTCTCACGGCGCGGACCGGGCGCGCACCGCCGAATCCTGGGCGCGCGTCGCGGTCGAAGGCACCCGCGGGCAGATCCGGTTCTCCCGCGCGCCAGGCATCAGCGTTTGGCAGTGGGCTTGGCCGCCAGTCCAGGTCGTTGATCGAGATCCGGCGGAGCCCGATCGCATTCGGATCCTTCACGCCGGCTGAGAGAGCACGCAGGTCCGACTGCCGGAGGCGCCGCCCGGCCCTGACCCGCCCGCGAGGCGGCCTGCTCACCACGTCGAAGGGCCGGGCGGCCCGACGCGCCCCGTGGCGAACGCGCCGATGGTGGACCAGTGGGCCGTGCACGGGGGCAGCGAGGACAGCGAGGCCACATGGTCGTGGAACTCGGAGATGCGGAGGTTCTCCACGTTCAAGCACTTCGCGCCCTCGGGGCTCCAGATCGCTTCGAGGTGCGTCGGGTCGGCGCCCGGAAGGATGCCCAGCTTGTCGCGCACGACGATCGGGGTACCCGGGCGCGTGAAGCTGGTCGTGCGCTCCGCGCCGCCCGCGGGGCCCGCGAAGTAGGCCGCGCGCTTCGCGTGCAGGCAGGCGCCGAACAGGAAGCGGCCCTCGTCGGCGCTCGCCGTTTCGGTCCGCCAGGGGGCATATCCCCACGAGAGGCACGCGTCGATGGCCCCCGTCTCACAGCTCATCGTGGTCGCGCTCGCGTCGCGCGCGACGGTGGCGAAGAGCCCGTCGACCCTGCTCTCCCCCGCGAACGACGCGCGGAGATCGACGCGGGCCACGCTGCAGTGGCGGCGCCACCTGGAGGCGCTCGGATCGGCCCCGGCGGGGACCACCCGGTATTTGACGTTGTACCGTCGGAGCCAGGGGCGCGGCTCCGGATCCGGCGCCGGAGGCGGCAGCGGCGCCGGGCCCGGCGGCTCTACCATCAGCTCGTAGCGGAAGAACAGGCCCCCGGGGCCGGCCACCTCGAGCTTGAACGAGGAGAGCGCCGCTCCCCGGATGGGCGGGAACACAACGCCGTCGAGCGCATATTCGATCTCGAGCTCCATCCCGACGGCGCGCACGCTTCGCAGCACGACCGGGCGAAAGGCCGCCTCGCCGGGCAGCTTGCGCGACGCGCTCACGGCGGACGAGTACAGCGCGGTGGGCCTCGTCGCGCTGCGGAACTCGAGCTTGACGCTCCCCCCGGCGTTGACGAACCGCTCGGGGCAAAAGGACGGGACGCCTTGATCGTTGAGAAAGCAGTAGGTGCTATCGCTGGCCGCCATCACGTAGATACCCGGGCCGTTGCTGCCAGGGCGCTTCGTGGGGTCATAAGGCAGCAGCGCCCTGAGATCGGGGAGCTCGTACGTCGTGTCCCCCTCGGCGCCTCCCGTCGCCGCGCCGGGCGGCAGCGCGCCGGCGGGCTCGCCGGCGCCGCCGGCCTCGATCCCGGACGGGGGCGCGTCCGGCGCCGCCTGCGCTGCGTCTTCGGGATCCCCGGGCTCGGGCAGAGCGCAGGCGCCGCACGCGCCCGCTGCCAGGAGCGCCAGCATCGATCGCGCGCGCCACGCCGCCGAGGCGCCTCCGGCGGCCCGCACGCCGCGCCCACGTCGCTCGCCTCGCCAGGTTTCGTTTCTCATCGGTCATCCTCCTCGTCGCGCTCGTCGCGTTCGCCGCCCTCACCACCCCGGGGACCGCGGCCTCTGCTGGACACAGGCCCCCGTGCTCCGACAGCCCCGCAGGGACGCCCCGGGGCGGGAGGCAGGATGCGGCCCTCCGGCCCCGGGCGCCGCCTTCACTCGCAGCTCGGCGGGCGGATGGTCGTGCCGCCGGCGGTGACGCTGAAGGGCGGTCGATTCGGGCTGAAGGGCTTCGCGTGGTCGTCGCAGGCCTCGACGCCGAAGAGCGCTCGCGCCGCGCCTGCGCCGAAGGCGTCTTCGCACTGCTGCATCGCCTCGCTCACCGCCCTGGCCTCGGCGCCGATGGCGCTCGTGTCGACGCTGCCGTCGGGGTTGAAGCGAATGTCGGTCACGTGGTTCACGCTCGTCAGGCTGGTCTGCGTCGAGACAGGGGCGCACACGAGGCTGAGCTGGGCCTCGACGCACTTCGCCTGCGCCGCGCTGAACCCGCTGGCGCGCAGGGTGTTCGAGTACGAAGCCGGGTCGGCGCAGACGTTCGACGGGTAGGGGAAGCCGGAGACCGCCCGGCCCGTCAGGCAGATGTTCACGGCCGGGCGCGCGCCGCTCGGCGGATCGGCCTCGCAAGGCGGCGGCGTCGGCGGGTTCGGCGCCGTGTCGGCGAGGCAGGTGTTGACGTCGACGGGGAAGCTCGAGAAGGCGCCGTCGAGCGGCAGGTGCGACTGGACGTTCGGCTGCGTCAAGGGCGCGCCCGTGCCGGAGCCGGTGCCCATGCGGAAGCGGTTCGCCTCGGGCCAGTCGCCCGTCGTCGTCTCGGCCAGCGTCCCGCGGGTGTTGACGATGGGCACGTCGAAGCCGAAGGGCCCGAAGCGCAGGTGCAGCTTGATGGCCGCCGAGTACGTCGCGTTCACGAAGCCGCGGGGGGTCACCGAGAGCACCGTGACGGGCTGCTGGTTCTCGAGCGCGACCGCATCGCGCAGCACCTGCTCCTGGCCGCCGTTGACCCCGAGCCCGCCGGAGACGTCGAGCCACATGGCGAAGATGCCGATGTCGAACCCGGCGCCCGCCGTCAATACCGACTCCATGCCGACGCTGTGCCGCACCGTGAAGGTGTGATCGTCGTCCTGGATCATGCGCGCGAGCATCGGGTTCGTCACCGGCATCAGGCCCATGTCGCCCGCGCCCGAGGGCGACAGCAAGAACCAGCGCAGGCCCGACGCCGGCGCGACCGGCGTCGGCGTGGCGGCCGTGCCCGAGCCGAGCATCATCGGCATGTCGCCCCACGACACCGGGAAGGGCACGACGATCGAGCCGATGGGGCCCATCGGCCGCGGCGTCAGGCCGAAGGGCAGCGTGCCCGAGGTGTGGCCGAGCAGCCGTTCGTTCGGCGTGCTCAGCGTGCCGATGTCGGCGCGCGCGTTGAGCTCGAGGTTCACGTGCACGACGCCGATATCGAACAGCGGGAACCTGACGGGGGCGGGCCGCACGACCGCCCGGCGCGAGACCACCGCGTCGGCGTGCGTCACGGTCTGAAAGCGCCGGCGGAAGGCGCCCGTCGTCGGATCGAGCGACGCGTCGTTCACCACCTCGCCGTCCGCGCTGACGAAGGCGAGCGGCGCGCGCATCTCGCCGAAGCCAGGCAGACCCATGTTGCCGATCGGCGTCAGCTTGCCCCCCGCGAGGATGGGCACGACGAACGCCTGCGCGCCGTCGTTGACGCCCGAGCCGGTGAAGCGCTCGGGCCCGTCGAGCACCACCGTCGGCTCCATGACGAGCAGGTCCACCGTGCGGCCGAAGAGCCTGAGCTCGGCGAGCGCCCTCCGGCCCATCGACCGCTTGCCGCGCGCGCTCTGCTGGCGCTGCACCTCGCGGGCCGCGCAGAACAGGCGCGCGCCTCGCAGGCGCGCCTCGCCGAACAGGCGCGGGTCGGGGTAATTGAACGTGCCTGTCTTCTCGATCGAGCGCTTCAGCCAGCGGGCGCGCGCGGCGGCGAAGCCGTCGAAGTCCTGCGTCACGCTGGCCGAGAGTCCCCCGGGGAACATCGCCTCGAAATCGGCCAGCACCGCGCTGGCGTCGGCCTCGTCGAGCGCGGCGGCGACCTTCGCGTCCGCGCTCGCGAGCGCCTCGTCGAGGTGCGTCCTGAGCGCCGGAGGCGCCGAGAAGGGGTCGGCCGTGGCCGCGTTGCGCCAGGCTGCGCGGTCGCTCGTCGGCACGGCCGCGAGGTTCGCTCCGTTCGAGAAGCTCGCCAGGCGGATGGCGCTCCCGCTCGTGTCGCTGATCGGCGTGCTCGCCGGCACCGCGCTCATGCCGGCCGCGGGCAAGGTCGCGCTCGCGGTGGCGGGGCCGGCGACCGGCGAGCTCACGCTGACGATCGGCTGCTCGCCGGCGCCGGTGTCGTCCGGCGCTTCCGGCGCGGGCTCCGCGTCGGCGAGGCATCCGGCCGCGAGCGCGCCGAGCGCACCCAGGACGACAGGAGACAGGACCGAGCTGCGGCGGGCGCGCGTGTGGACATGATTCGACATGATTTCCTCCTGAGCTGGTTCGCGACGCCTGCGCGCGGCGCGCGGCGCGGCGTCGTCGACGGGTGGCCTCGCGCCCCCCGGCGCAGGGGGCGCGGCGTGGTGGCGTCGACCCGGCCACCGCGGAAGTCGGTGCCGCCGCGCGCGGCATGCTCCGCGGACGCGACGGCCTTTCGCGACGGCCTTTCGCGAAGGTGTTTAGCGAGGCGCGTGCCAGCCGCTCTGCCTCCGGCCCGGATCCAGCGCAGGCCCGCGGGCGCCGCCGCGGGACGCTGCGCCTCGTGTCGCCCCTCGGAGCCCCCGCCCCGGGCACCGGCTCGGGCACCGCTGTGGACACCCCTATGGGCACACCCGTCGGCGCCAGGCACCTATACTGACCGTGGGATGACGGACGACGGGTCGACCCTGCAGCCGAGCGGGCATCGCGCCTCGAGCAGCGGCGGGCCCGCCGCCGCGCCGGGCCTCGTCCGCGTCTTCGGCGCCGGGGTGACCCTGGCCAGCGCGCTGCCCTTCGAGGGCGAGGCGCTCGAGCTGGGTCGCGGCTCGGCGGCGCTCGGCGAGGCGAAGGACCCGCGCATGTCGCGGCGCCATGCCCGCTTCCGCTTCGATGGGCGGCGCTTCTGGGTCGAAGACCTCGGCAGCCAGAACGGCACCGTCGTCGACGGGGAGCCGCTGCCGGCGGGGGCGCCGCGCGAGGCGACGTGCGTCGTGCGCCTCGGCGACTCGCTCTTCGTGCCCTCGATCGACGTCGGCCCCCTGGCGCGCCAGGGCGTCGTGGCGCGCCAGGGGTTCGTGCGAGGCCCGGCGATGCAGCGGCGGCTCGCCGAGGCGGTGCGCGCCGCCGAGCTCGGGCTCTCGCTGCACATTCGCGGCGAGAGCGGCACCGGCAAAGAGGGGGTCGCCCGTGCCTTTCACGAGCAAGGCCCGCGCGCCGCCGGGCCCTTCGTGCCGGTCAACTGCGCCTCCATCCCGCAGGGCATCGCCGAGCGCCTGCTCTTCGGCGTGCAGCGCGGCACCTACTCGAGCGCCAACGCCGACGCGCAGGGGTATCTCCAGGCGGCCGAGGGGGGCACCCTCTTTCTCGACGAGATTGGCGAGCTCGACCTCGAGGTGCAGGCCAAGCTCTTGCGCGCGCTCGAGACGCGCGAGGTGCTCGCGCTCGGCGCGTCCAGGCCGAAGAAGGTCGACTTTGCCTTCTGCTCGGCCAGCCACCGCGATCTGCGCGCGCAGGTCGCGAACGGGCGGCTGCGCGAAGACCTCTACTTTCGCCTGGGGCGCCCCGCCGTCGAGCTGCCGCCCCTGCGGCGGCGCCTCGAAGAAATGGCCATCTTGATCGAGCAGCAAGTGCGGCAGCTCGCGCCCGAGCTGGGGCTCCACGTCTCGCTTGTCGAGGCGTGCCTGCTGCGGCCCTGGCCGGGCAACGTGCGCGAGCTCCTGGTCGAGGCGCGCGCCGCCGCCCAGAGCGCGCTCATGCAGGGGGCCTCGCGCGTCGAGGCCGCGCACCTCAGCCCGTGCGCCGGCGCCCTCTTCGAGCCCGACCCGCCCTCCGGCGCCCCGCCCGCCGAAGGCCGAGACAGCGCGCCTGCCGCGCCCCGAGCGCGCCGCGCGCTGCCCTCGCGCGCCCCCCCGCTCGACGCCGGCGAGCGCGCCCGCATCGAGGCGGCGCTGCGCGAACAAGGCGGCAACGTGCGGGCCGCGGCGCGGGCGCTCGGCATGCACCGGACGCAGCTTCGCCGGCTCATCGAGCGGCACGGCCTCGGGGCATCGACGGGCGCCGGCGAGCCCGACGACGCGCCGGGCTCTGTCGACGAGAGCCCGACCTAGCCCTGGCCAGTCGACATCCCAGGCGTCTTCAACGAGGGCGGGGCGCCTCGTGCCCTCGTGGATGGGCTCGCTGCCTTCTTCAGGGTCTGATCGCGAGCAGCGTCGGCGTTTGACCGGGTGCCGCGGCGGCCATCGCGTCGATCAGCGCGCGCGGCTCGCCAGGCCCGACGGCGCCCGTCTTGCGGACGGCGTCGACCCTGCTGAGCCCCCACAGGAGCGCGGCCGCCGCCGGCGTGGGCAGGCGGCTCACCGTCACCATCGGCTCCGGCGTGATGGTGTTTCCGAGGCGGCGCACCACGCGGAAACCTTCCTCCATGGCGCGCGCGAGGCTCATCGCCTCTGCCCACGAAACGCCTGCTTGCCGCGCGTGGGCCGTGACGATGGCGACCATCGCCGGCACGACGAGCGCCGCGTGCGTGCGCAGCCAGCTCTCCATGTCGGAGTGCACGACGGCGGGAATGCCGGCGTCCGTGAAGACCTTTGCCCAGGCCGCGTCGGTCACCGTGGTGACCATCCCTCGGGTGACGACCTTCGACGTCAGCTTGCCGTCCTCGAGGGTCGCCAGGATCGCAGGGAAGCCGAAGGCGAAGCGCGCCGGGCCCACCGCCTCTCGGAGGCGGCCCAGCGGCTCGAAGGTGTTGAACATGAACATCACGGACCTCGCCGCGCTCCCGGCCAGCGCAGGGAGCACGGCGTCCACCTGGAACGCGAGCACCGTCACGAGCACCAGATCCCACGGCGCCGTCGCGTCGAGCGCGGCGGTCACGCGCACCGCCGCGCGCTCGCCCGAGGCGCTCACGATCGCCTCGTCCCGCCGCAGCTGCTCCAGCCGCTCTCCGCGGGCGATCACCGTCACCTCGTGCCCCGCGCGCGCGAGCTGAAAGGCAAAGGTGCTTCCAATCCTACCGGCGCCGACAATGGCAATCTTCATGCGTTACACCGTAGCTCCTGTGGGAAAATCTCATAAATAACGGGCCGATTCAGAAGTACGGGCCGAGGCTCTCTCGGCGCCATCGTCATCGTCGGCGCGCGCTTCGGTGTTAAACCAACTGGATGGTTTAAATACTAGGGAGCGGCCTTGGCCGTGTCAACTGGGCGAGGCGGCGGTGCGCTGTCCTTGCCGCGCGCCACGGCGTGTGCTCCAGGAAGGATCCACCCATGCGCTACGATTCGGCGGCGACCAAGAAGAGGCTCCTCGACGCTGCGCTCGACGAGTTCGCCGAGCGAGGGCTGGCTGGCGCGCGCGTGGACCGCATCGCGGAGCGGGCCTCGGCGAACAAGCAGGCCATCTACGCCTATTTCGGCTCCAAGGAGGGTCTGTTCCGCAGCGTGCTCGAGGAGCGGTGCCAGATCGCGTTCGACGCCGTGCCCTTCGACCCGTCGGACCTGCCGGCCTTCGTCGCCGGCGTCTTCGATCACCTGGTCGAGAATCCGAAGAGCGTGAGGATGATGATGTGGAGGCAGCTCGAGCTCCCCGACGAGGCGCAGCACGACGTCGCGACCGCCAAGGTGCAGGGGCTCGCCGCGGCCTACGACCTCGGGGCGACACCGAAGCCGTGCGCCGAGGACCTGTTCGTCATCCTCCTCGGGCTGTCGATGTCCTGGTTCAGCTTCGCGCCAAACCAGCCGGTCGCGAAGGGATCGGCGGCGGAGCAGCGGCTGCACGCCTTCAGGCGCTCGCTGGTCACGGCGGCCGACGCGGTCGTGAAGGCGATGGCGAAGCAGAAGCGATAGCTGGTCCGTGCCGGGCCTGGGCGCCATTGGCCGCCGAGGATGCCGCCGGCGCGCTGCCAAGGCAGGCGGGCGGCAGTCCACGACGGCAGCCCGCGAGCACCGCGGCGCTCAGGGGAACCACGCCGCGACCTGCACCACCTCGCGCGCCGCGCCGGCCAGGCCTTCGTCGCCCGCGAGCGCCGCGATGAGCGGCGCGAGCTTGTCGAGGCTCACGCCGTCGCCCGCGAGCGCGGCATGGCGATAGTCGCTGGCCACCGCGTCGAGCAGGATGCCGAGCGCCGCGGCGGCGCCCTCGGGCGGGAAATGGCGGGCCAGCGGGACCAGGTCGAGCAGGCGGCTCGGCTCGTCGGCGCCGAAGCGCAGGGCCAGTGGGAGGGCCTGACGCGTGAACTCGGGGGCGTGCGCGGGATCGTGGCGCGCCAGGATGCCGAGGGCGGTCAGGCGGCCACCGTCGCTGAGCAGCGCGACCTCGGCGAGGAGCGCGTCGCTGTGGCCCGTCGCCGCGAACCAGGGGCAGACGTCGAAGAGCATCCAGCCGCGCTCGCGCGGCTCGGCCTGCTGGATGGCCTCGTCGATCCGCGCCAGCAGCCGCGCCGGCTCCGCGGCGAACGGGAGGCTGCGGGCCAGCGCCCGCACGCGCGCCGCTTCGGGCAGCGTCTCGAGCAGGTCCTCGGCGGGATCGCCCAGCGCCCGGAGGCGCGGGATCAGGCTCTCGAGGAGCTCGGCGGCGCGCTCGCCGAATTGGGGTGCGAGCGCTGCGGCGCGGCGGGCCTCTGGGGCGTCGAGGAACGGCACGAGCTCCGCGAGAGTCCGTTGCATCAGCAGGTCGTACGGGTTGACGTGCTGCTCCACCGCGGCGAAGGCGGCGCGTACGCGCTCGGGATCGCCGAGGCCGCGCGCGAGCGCGGCGAGCGCTCGCGCCCGCGCGGGCCCAGGCAGCGCCTCCGCGTCGGGCCAGAGCGCCTCGGCGACCGCACGCGGGTAGCGATCGGCGAACAGGTCGAGATCGCCAGGATCTCCGCCGCTGTCACGGAGGACGGCGAGCGCCTCGCGCACGACGGCGATCCCTTCCTCTGGAGGCAACCACTTCGCCACGAAGAGCATCTGGCGCGCTCGCTCCTCCGCGTTCTCCGTGGTCCGATACGCGGCGAGCGCTTCCCGCGCGAACGCGTATCCCGCCTCGCCCCCGACGACGTCGGCGAGGCTCAGGAGGCCATCCCCGCGGAACTCGGCCGCCGGGGTGCGCCGTGCGGCGTCCGTGGCCCACGCGAGTACCTCGGCGCGCGCCGGGCCGGCCGTCATCGCCGCGCCGAGCGCGGTGAGCGCCCTGGCCTGATCTCGCTCGTCCGCGATCGGCGTTTCCCGGATCATGGGCTCGACGCCCACAGGAGCTTCGTGGTCCTCGCGGTCGGCGTATGAGTTCATGCTCGCCTCGACCAGAGCCGCGCGCACCGCGAGGGCCGTTGCCTCGTGACCCATTGGAAGCGGCTCGACGGCGCGGCGGCGCACGCGCTCGAGGTCGGCGACGAAGCCGAGGCAGCCCTCGGGCCGAGCCATCCAGCGGGCGAGGTGCTCCTCGGTGACCAGCGCGGCGAATGCCTGGAGCGGTGCGGCGGCCTGCTCGAGGTGGGCGCGCGCGTAGGCGCACGGATAGCCGTCCGGCGGGAGCGACAGCAGGCGGCGGAGTGACGCGTCCCGCGCGCAGCGGTCGAGGCGCTCCTCCACCTCACGGCGGGCCGCGTTCGAGCGGAACGCGTACGTGCCCTCGAAGGCTGCGACGAGCGGCTCGATCCCGGCGAGGGCGCCGTCGATCGGGGCTCCGAGGGCGGCGGTGATCTCGTCCTCACGAAGCCGGCCGTAGGCGACGGAGAGCAGGCCGAGGAGCTTGGCGGATGCGGCGCCCGCGGTCGCGAGGAGCTCCGCGGGATCGCCCGGCGCAGGCCAGGGCCGCGCCGGCAGTGGATGGATCCGCGTGCGCGCCGGATCGAAGCCGAGGCGCTGAATCCACGCGCGGGCCGCGGCGTCGTCGCCCTCGACGGTGGCGAGCACCTTGACGCGGGGACCCACGGCGGAGAACAGCGCTGGCCAGGCGACGAGCGGCTCCGCTTTCTCGACGTCGGTGATCGCGAGCAGCAGCGAGGGGTCGTCCTGCGTCGGCTCCGCGCGCAGATGCTCTTCCGCGATCCGCGTGCGCAGCAGCCGAGGCGGACCGCCCACATAGTCGGCGCGCAGCCGCGAGGTGAGCAACGCGACCAGGTCGCGCTCGAGCCTGAGATCAGGGCCGATGGGAGCGAGCTGCGCGTTCCATGCCGGGCTCTCCTGGGACGCGCGGACGATGTGGCCGCCCACGACCGCGCGCCGGCTCGGGCGCGGGCCGTGCAGGAGCGCATAGGGCTGGTCTGGCTCCTCGATCCACCGGCCGAGCGCGGCGAGTGCGGCTTGCTCTGCAGGGTCGAGCGTGGCGCGGGACGCCGTGTCCCAGGCGCAGCGGCAGGCGCGCTCGATGAGCCCGGGGGCGGGTATCCGGGGCGGGGGTGTCGTCATCGCACGTGGCTGGCTGCTCTGCGTGATGCTTCCAAATGAAGAGAGGTGTCCAGAGATATTCTGACGGGAGGGCGACTCGTAGAAGAAGGTGCGGTGTCGAATTCCTGCTGCGCGGGGGCGAGCTCGGATGGAGGATGGGTGAGAAGGTTCAGGGATGTTGCGAGGATAGCGGGGGTTGGCACTGAGCTGGCGAATGGCAAACACGCCGCTTCGCCAGGAACCGTGGTTCCGCGCTCCACCCGCTCGGCGCTCAGGGGAACCATGCCGCGACCTGCACGACCTCGCGCGCTGCGCCGGCCAGGCCCTCGTCGCCCGCGAGCGCTGCGATGAGCGGCGCCAGCCGCTCGAGGCTGACGCCATCGCCCGCGAGCGCGTCAGAGCGGATGTCTCCGGCCACCGCGTCGAGCAGGATGCCGAGCGCCGCGGCGGCCCCCTCGGCCGGGAAGTGGCGGGCCAGCGGGACCAAGTTGAGCACGCGGTCCGGCTCGTCGGCGCCGAGGCGCAGGGCCAGGGGAAGGGCCCGGCGCGTGAGCTCGGGTGCGTGCGCGGGATCGTGGCGCGCCAGGAAGCCGAGGGCGCACAGGTGGTGGGCGTCGCCGAGCGGCGCGATCCAGGCGAGCAACGCGTCGCTCTCGCCCGCAGCGCCGAGCCACGGGCCTACGTCGAACAGCAGCCCATAGCGATCGAGCGGCTCGGCCCGGCGCAGCGCCTCGTCCATTCGCGCCCAGAGCGGCCCCGGCTCGGTGGCGAACGGGAGGCTACGGGCCAGCGCCCGTATGCGCGATGATTCCGACAGCGCCTCGAGCAGGTCCTCGGCGGGATCGCCCTGCGCCCGCAGGCGCGGTATCAGCCCCTCGAGGAGCTCGGCGGCGTGCTCGCCGAACCCTGGCGCGAGCGCCGCGGCGCGGCGGGCCTCCGGGGCGTCGAGGAACGGCACGAGCCGCGCGAGCGCCCAGTGCTCGTTCAGGTCGTACGGCTCGATGTGCCGCTCCACCGCGGCGAACGCGTCGCGCACGCGGTCGGGATCGCCGAGGACCCCCGCGAGCGCGGCGAGCACCCGCGCCCGCGCGGGCCCAGGCAGCGCCTCCGCGTCGGGCCAGAGCGCCTCGGCGACCGCGCGCGGGAAATGTTTGGAGAAGCAGTCGACATCGCCAGGATCTCCGGCGCCGTCGCGGAGGCTGGCGAGCGCCTCGCGCGCGACCGCGGCTCCTTCCTCCGGAGGCAATCCCCCCGTCGCGACGAGCATCTGGTGCGCTCGAGCCTCCGCGTTCTCCGCGGTCCGGAACGTGGCGAGCGCTTCCCGCGCGAACGTGTACCCCGCCTCGCCCCCGACGACTTCGGCGAGGCTCAGGAGGACATCCCCGCGGAACTCGACGTCCGGGATGCGCCGTGCGGCGTCCGCGGCCCACGCGAGCACCTCGGCGCGCGCCGGGCCGGCCGCCATCGCCGCGCCGAGCGCGGTGAGCGCCCTGGCCTGCCGCCGCTCATCCGCGATCGGCGTTTCCCGAGTCATGGGCTCGACGCCCACAGGCGCATCGTGGTCCTCGCGGTCCGCGCATGTGTTCACGCTCGCCTCGACGAGGGCCGCGCGCACCGCGAGGGCCGCAGCCTCGTGACCCATTGGAAGCGTCTCCACAGCGCGCCGGCGCACGCGCTCGAGGTCAGCGACGAAGCCGAGATAGCCCTCGGGCCGAGCCATCCAGCGGGCGAGGTGCTCCTCGGTGACCAGCGCGGCGAATGCCTCGGGCGGCGCGGTGGCCTGCTGGAGGTGCGCGCGCACGTAGGTGCAGGGATAGCCGTCCGGCGGGAGCGACAGGAGCCGGCGGATCGACGTTTCCCGCGCGCCGCGGTCGAGCCGCTCCTCCACCTCGCGGCGGGCGGCGTTGCAGCGGAACGCGTAGGTGCCATCGACGGCCGCGACGAGCGGCTCGATCCCGGCGAGCGCGCCCTCGATCGGGGCTCCGAGGGCGGTCGTGATCTCGTCCTCGCGAAGCCGGCCGTAGGCGCCCGCGAGCAGGCCGAGCAGCTTGGCTGGCGCGGCGCCCGCGGCGGCGAGGAGCGTCGCCGGATCGCCCGGCGCGGGCCAGGGCCGCGACGGCAGCGGATGGAGCCGCGTGCGCGCCGGATCGAAGCCGAGGCGCGGGAGCCACGCGCGAGCAGCGGCGTCGTCGCCCTCGACAGTGGCGAGCACCTTGACGCGGGGACCCACGGCGGAGAATAGCGCCGGCCAGGAGACGAGCGGCTCCGCCTCCTCAACGTCGGTGATCGCGAGCAGCAGCGAGGGCTTGTCCTCCGTCGGTCCCACGCGCAGCTGCTCTTTCGCGATGCGCATGCGCAGCCACCGAGGAGGACCGCCACTGTACCCGGCGAGCAACCGCGAGGTGAGCAACGCGACCAGGTCGCGCTCGAGCCTGAGATCAGGCCCGATCGGCACGAACTGCGCAGCGTAGGCGATGCCTTCCTGCTGTACACGGACCAGGTGGGCGGCCACGACCGCGCGCCGGCTCGGGCGCGGGCCGTGCAGGAGCGCATAGGGCCGGTCTGGCTCCTCGATCCACCGGCCGAGCGCAGCGAGTGCGGCTTGCTCTGCAGGGTCGAGCGTGTCGCGCGACGCCTCGTCCCAGGCGCAGCGCCAGGCGCGCTCGACGGGCGCAGGGGCAAGGATATGGGGCGGGGGCATCGTCATTGCGCGGGTCAGGTGGTGAATGGGGGAGTCGTGGACCGCATCGTCCGGATGTTCTGTTGTCGAGAGCGCTTCCGCTGGCTGCTCTGCGTGATGCTTCCGTCCCACCGGCCCATCTTGTTCACCTTGGTTTCCGTTTCGTCGTTTGGGCCGACCACGCCGCCCTTCGCGTCGTTGCCGATGTTCGCCGGGTGGAGGCCGAGCTCGCGGAAGATCTGCGCGCACATGGGGCAGGGCGCCATGGCCTCGCCATCCTCGTTCGTGGTCTCGATCGTCGCACCGTTCCTGAAGCGCTTCTGAAGCGCAGCGCGCACTTCCTCATCGGTCATCTTAGGCTTCCCCTGCGCCGTTCGCTGTGCGTCTCCTTCGTTGCGGACCTGCCGCGCCATCTTGTGCAGCGCGTCCACCTCCGCGCATGTTGTGTCCCCCGTCGGAGTGTTACGCGGATCGTGCGCCCTCTGCGCGTTCTTGACGGCCTCGGTGATCGCAGGGTCCTTCAGCTTCTCGCGCTGCTGCTCTGCCGTGTTCCCGCCGCGCTCTCCCTGGCTCTTGCCCTCGATATCGGCCGGCACCCCGCGGCGGTTCTTCGGATCGGTGAAATCCTTGCCTCCAGGGTTGTTCCCGGCCGCGTTCCGGACGGTCGAGAACGGCATCAGCCCGCTCGGGTCGACGAAGCGCGTCGGCACGTTGCCGGCGTAGTCGAAGCCGTTGAACCCCCCGTCGAGGCCGGCCGGGTCCGCGCTCAGGTACCGGCCGAGCGCTGGATCGAAGTAGCGGTAGCGGTTGTAGACAAGCCCCGTCTCCTCGTCCTCGTACTGGCCCGGGAAGCGGAGCGGCGTCGTGGTTCGCCCGCCCTCCTTCACCTTCGCGCTGAACGCGGATCGGTCGAGCTCGCACACCACCTCGCCCGCTGAGCCGACCAGGCGCTCGGGGGCGCCCACGTCGTCGTTGAGGTAATGGAACCACGGGCTCTCCTCGCGGCGCCCGCCCGCCATGCGCGCGTCGCGGTGAGCCCAGGGGGCGTACCGGGCCTCCTCGAAGCAGTACGTGCGCTCCTCCACGATGGGATCGCCCGACGCCTGCGCCACGCGCTTGATCTCGTGGACGAGCACGCCGCCGTCCCACACGAAGCGCACGCTCGACACCTCGCGCCGCCGCCCGTCGGGCGCTCGTTCGAACGTGCATTTCCCGATGCGCCGCGCGAACGGATCGTAGCTGTGCTCGACCACCCTCCCGTCGGGCTTCTCGACTGCAGCGAGCAGCCCGAGGCTGTTCCATGTGTAGCGGGTCAGCCGGCCCTCCGCGTCTCGCGCGCTCGTGAGCCTGCCCGACTCGTCCCATGCATACGTGGTGTCGCCCTTCTGCAGCAGGCGGTTCCCGGCGCCGTAAGCGCGCCGCTCGCCGTCCGGCTCGTGGAGGTTGCCCGCGGCGTCGTACGCAAAGCGCTCGCCTTGGCCCCGCTCGTTGCGGACGCCCAGGATCTGCCCGGCGGAGTCGTGCTCGAACAGCCTCCGGCCGAGCGCGTCGTCCCACGTCTCGACGAGCTCCGAGCACGCCCCGTAGCGGAACGCCTGGTACACCGTCGTCCCCGGCGGGCGAGGGCCGACCCAGTCGGGACGACCCCCGCCGGCGCTGGCCTGCGCGGGGTGGCCCACCCAGCGCTGGGCCATGCGGCCGAGCGCGTCATAGACGACCTGGATGCGCCCGCCGTCCGGCAGCGCGCGGGCGATCTCGCGCCCGAGCGCGTCGTGCGCGACGCCGACCGTGACACGCCCGTCCAGCACGACCTGCGTGGCCCGGCCGCAGGCGTCCCGCGCGAAGGCGACCGAGTGGCCGAGCGACGTCGTCCGCTGGGCGACGTTGCCCATGAGATCGTACGTGCGCCGCACGAAGAACGCGTCCCCCGACGCGATCTGCCGCTCCTCCACGACCCAGCCCACGGCGTTGCGCGTGAACGTGAGCTCCCCGGCGGGCGTGACGGCGGCGATGAGGTGGCCGCAATGGTCGTACTCGAACGATTCCGTGGCGCCGTCCGGCAGGGTGCGCTGGACCAGCTGTCCGGCCGCGTCATAGGTGAACTCCGTGAGCTCGCCCGCGCCGGTCTTCTCGTGGAGGAGCTGCCCGGCCATGTCGTGCCGATAGTACTTCTCCAGCCCGGCGAACGTCCGCTCGTACACCATGCGGCCCGCTGTGTCGTAGCGCATGAGGTAGGCGTCTCCACGCGCGTTCTCGGCCCGCACGAGGCGACCCTCGCGATCGTAGCCGAGCCGGTTCACCTCACCGTTCGGGCGGCGGATCGCGCAGACCTTGTGCAGGCCTCCCCGATCGAAGCGCGTCGAGGTGCCGTCCGGGTGATCGACGCGCACGACGTCCCCGTTGCGGTCGTGGGCATAGCGGGTCACGCCCCCGTCCGGGTGGCGCACGGCGACGCGATCGCCCCGGTCGTTGTAGGCGTACGACGTGATGTGCCCGAGCGCGTCGCGCACCGACAGGCAGCGTCCCCAGGTGTCGTAGACGTGCTCGGTGACGGCGCCCGTCCCGTCGATCTTCTGGATCACGTTGCCGTGCGCGTCGTGGAGGAAGCGCGTGCGCGCGCCGTTCGGCGCGACGGTCTCCGTGATGAGCCCCCGCGCCTCGACGCGGACCTCGAAGGTCGCGCCGATCGGATCGGTCCAGTACAGGACGCCCGGGGTGCGCGTCACCTCCGTGACGCCGCCGGCCGGGTCGGTGACGCGGCGGATGTGCCCGTCCGGCTCGCGCTCGATGACGGTGGTGCGGCCCAGCGGATCGCTCACGCGGAGCGTGCGGCCGCGGGCGTCACGGACCCAGGTCGTGGTGGCCCCGAGCGGGTTGGTGAACGAGCGGAGATTGCCGTTCTCATCGTAGGTGCGGCAGTAGACGGCCCCGCCGGATACGGCCTTGTCGAGCTTGCCGAACTCGTTGGCGAAGTAGCGGTGCACGGTGATCGAGTCCGCCACCTCCGAGTACCCGTCGTCGCCGTAGACGAGCTTGCAGTGGTAGATCCCCCGGGCCTTCGTGCCGTCGGCGAGCGTCTCGGGCACGCCCTCCGCGAGGCCGAGGCGCCCGGGATCGGGGTGATCGCCCCAGGTCTCGACGCAGCGAGCACGCTCGTCGTACCGGAAATGGAAGGTGAGGTCCTCGGGATCCGTGCGCGACGTCAGCCGGTGATCGTCGTAGGTGTAGCGGGTGACGCAGCCCTCGGCGTCCATATCGGCGATCAGGTCGCCGCGCTCATCGTGGGTATAACTCCGGAGGGTCACCCATCTCCCTCGCTCGGGTGCGTTCTTGACCTCGAGCGCGGCGACGCGGCCGTCGGGCGTCCGCCGCACGCGCACGACGCGGCCGGCGGCGTCGGTGATCGACTCGATACGCCCCTCGCGGTAGGTGAGCCGCGTCGTGTTGCCATGGGCATCGCGCACGGCGGAGAGGCGGTATGTCGAGCCGTCGCGCTCGGAGAACAGGTAGAACGAGCCAGCGGCGTCATCGAGCACGAACCCGCTGGCGTCGCGGGTCAGCACCCAGCCGTCGGGGCCGACGCCCGCGTCTCCCTCGGCGATGGGGTCGAACGAGACCGCCGCGCCCGTGTCGGTCCACAGCACGGTGGTCTGGCGCCGCACCTCGACGGCCCACGCGAACGAGTGCACCCAGCCGAAGCCGAGGCCGACGTCGCGCTCGCGGGCGCTCGTGCTGTAGCGGCGCACGAACCGCAAGCCGAGAGGGCCGAGCAGCTCGAGGTCGACCACGGGATCGGTGAACACGCGGCCGGTGGCGACGTCGACGGGGTCGCCCTTCGACACCTTCCCGCTCTTCTTCGACCCGTGGTGGTTCGGGCAGCCGGAGCCGTCGCCGCCCGCGCCGCCGCAGGCCGACTTCCCTCCTCCGCTGGCGCCGTCGCCCCCGTTGGAGCCGTCGGCGCCCTGGTCCTTGCCGCTCCCCTTGCCGCCCTTGCCGCTGCCGCCGCCGCTGCCGCCGCCGCCGCCCATGATGAAGACGCCGGGGTTCATGCCGGGGATCGCCGGGATATTCGGGACGGGGGCCGTGCGCGCCATGGGCCGAGCGTAACAGGGGGCGCACAGCACCTGACAGCCGCATCCTCCCCCCACGGACGCACAGGAGAGCACGTCGATCCGATCGGGCAGCCGAGAGGTTCATCGCGCTGCCTCCTCGTCCGGCCTGTCTCAACACCGTTGGCACCTCCATGCGCCTCCGCGCAATTTTGTCCATTCCCGCGCAATTGGCGTATTTGCGCGCTCGATGTTGCGGCAAGAGGCGAGCTGTCGGTATCGTGCGCGCCATTCGCCCACTCAGGAGCTCTGCCGTGCACAAGATCTACCTCGCCCTTTCCGCAGCATTCCTCGTCACCTCTACGGCCTGCTCGGATGAATCCAATCCAAGCGGTACGAGTAATGATCAGTCCAGCAGCAGCACTTCGACCAGCAGCGCATCGGGCAGCGGTACCGGAGGCAGCGGCGGGTCAGGGAGCACGGGCGTCGGAGGAGGCGGCGCTGGTGCGACGAGCGGATCGGGCGGCGCAGGCGAGGGCGGTGCAGGCGAGGGCGGCGCGGGGACCGCTGGCGGGCCCGCGACCGGGGCCGGCGGGGACCCGGGCACCTCATCGCTGGGTTTCTTCGTGTCCACCCCGAGCGACAGCGGCGGCGATCTCGGAGGGATCGCCGGCGCGGACGCGACCTGCCAGGCGCTGGCGGCCGAGGTGGGCGCCGGCGGTCGCACGTGGCGCGCGTACCTGAGCACGAGCACGGAGGATGCCCGCGATCGCATCGGCAAGGGGCCCTGGGTCAACGCCAAGGGCGTCACGGTGGCCGCCACTGTCGAGGCGCTGCATGCGTTGCCCGGGGGCAACCCGGAGCTCTTCGTCGATCACAAAGGCAACCCCATCAACGGCCAGTGGCAGGGCTCTCCCTCGCCGATCGAGCACGATATCCTCACGGGCTCGGCGGCGGACGGCACGGCCCTGGCCGCCACGTGCAACGACTGGACGTCGTCCACCGCCACGCCTGGGCCGCAGGTGGGGCACTCCGACGGCCTCGGTCCGAACATGAACGGGCAAGCGCCCTACAACTCGTGGAACTCCGTGCACGCCCCCGCGGGTTGCAGCCAGCAGCAGCTCGCGGCGGTGGGCGGCGCGGGCCGTATCTACTGCTTCGCCGCGGACTGAGCCTTCGCCCGGCTCAGGCGGTCACGCCGGGCTGGACGCCGTTCAGCGCAATCACGTCCTGCTTGATCGACGCCCTCGTCGAGGCCGCGGCAGCGCCGGCGGCCTTCGCGAGGGCGTCGCCGCTCAACCGTCGAACGGGTGTATGCGATCACCGCAACCCGCGGCGCTCAACCACACAACGCTGGCAACCAGAAACCTGATGAGTCGCACGGACGCACCTCCCATGATGCGAGCATCGTGGATGCGACCGGGAGGAGCAAGACGATCTCGGTGACGCTGCCCCGGACAGCGCATCTCCGTCGGGCAACCCCATCCTCGTCGGGTTCACCGCGGCATCGGCATCGGGCGGCGCCGGCCGCGGGAGAATCGAGCTGGTGGATAGTCTATCGCGCGGCCTGCGGATGGCCGGAGTCTGGCGTTCGTCGACCGAACCTCGGTCGCGAGCGGGGCGAAGCTCAGGCGGTCGCGCCGGGCTGGATGCCGTTCAGCGCCATCATCTTCCGCCGCTCGTCGTCCTTGTTGAGGCCGCGGTACCGCTCGTCGAGCTTCGCGATATCGAGCTTCAGGATACGGCCGTAGAGCGAGAGGGCGAGGCCGACGATCGACGGGTGGCAGGCGGACTTCACCCGCTCGTCGTAGTAGGGATACGCCGCCTCGTGGAAGCTGCGCAGGTTGTAGAACGGGATGCCCGGGAACTTGTGGTGCTCGTTGTGGTACGTGACGTTGTTCCAGAGGAAGTTCGTGACGCGCGCGCTCGTCCCGTAGGTGCGAGAGCTGTAGGCGTCCTCCCCCGGGAGCATCTCGTAGTGCTCGATCATCGAGGTCACGCTGGCGAGGATGGCGCCGAAGACGAACGGCAGGACGTAGAAGAAGAAGAACACCTGGAGCGGCATGACCCAGAAGAAGAAGGCCATGAGTCCGTAGAAGCCGAGGAGCTCCACGTTCATCTTGACGCGCTGGAGCGGCGACAGCCGCTTCACGTACCGCGCCATGCAGCCGAGGAAGTAGAGCGGATAGGCGAACGTGTAGACGGCGAGGAGCAGGAGCCTCGCGAGGACGGGGTTCCGCGTGTAATCCGTGACGACGAAGTTGTCGACGTCAGGGTACGTGTTCGCGATCTTGTGATGATGAAGGTGGTAGTTCGTGTACAGCGTCACGCTCATGCCGGTGGGCGCCCAGCAGAGCAGGGCGATGACGTACGAGGTGAGCTTCGAGCGCGAGCAGCTGCCGTGGACGGCGTCGTGCGCCACGGCGCCGAGGCCGCGGACGAGGTTGGCGATCAACCACGAGCAGGCGACCCCGATCGGGATGGCGAGCGGGTGGTGCTGCGTCGCGTACAGCACCCACGTGACCGCGGCCCAGATGCCGAAATGAAGCGGGATCTTGAGCAGGTGAATCGGGTTGCGCCTGTAGGCAGCCTGCAGCAGCTCCCGCGGTACTGTGTCCATGCCGGCCATGCTGATCTCCGTGTTTCTCGCGCGTGCGCGGCCCGGAACTTCGCAAAAAACAGGCGGGAAAACAAGAGCACGCCCGCTTTTTACCCCCGCGGCGCGAATGCCCCTACGCGCCTGCGCAGGGGCCGGCGACAGGGCTTCGCGCCGCTTGAGGGGCGCGTTCGCCGCCGCTAAGACGCGGCCATGGGGACGCGCATCGAGAAGGACAGCTTCGGGCCGATCGCGGTGCAGGACGACCGCTACTGGGGGGCGCAGACGCAGCGTTCCCTCGAGAACTTCCGGATCGGGGGCGAGCGCTTCCCGCGGGAGATGATCGCCGCGCTCGCCACCGTGAAAAAGGCGGCGGCGCTCGTGAACCGCGATCTGGGGCTCCTGCCGGCGGACAGGTGCGCGCTCATCGTCGCGGCGGCCGACGAGGTCATCGACGGCAAGCTCGACGACCACTTCCCGCTCGTCGTCTGGCAGACGGGCAGCGGCACCCAGACCAACATGAACGTGAACGAGGTCATCGGGAACCGCGCGATCGAGATGAGCGGCGGCGTGATGGGCTCGAAATCGCCGGTCCACCCGAACGACGACGTGAACAGGTCGCAGAGCTCGAACGACGTGTTCCCGACGGCCATGCACGTCGTCGCCGCGCTCCAGATCGAGCGCCGCCTGCTCCCGGAGGTCCGCCGGCTGCGCGAGACCCTGGCGCAGAAGAGCGCGGCGTTCGTGGACATCGTCAAGATCGGCCGCACGCACCTGCAGGACGCGACGCCGCTCACGCTCGGGCAGGAGTTCTCCGGCTACGTGGCGCAGCTCGACGCCGGCATCGCCGCGGTGGAGCGCGCGCTCCCGCCGCTGCGCGAGCTGGCGCTCGGGGGCACGGCGGTCGGGACGGGGCTCAACGCCCACCCGGAGTTTCCGGCGAAGGTCGCCGCCAGGATCGCCGAGCTCACGGGGGCGCCCTTCGTCACCGCGCCGAACAAGTTCCAGGCGCTCGCGTCGCACGACGCCCTCGTCGCGGCGCACGGCGCGCTGAAGGTGCTCGCCTGCAGCCTGACCAAGATAGCGAACGACGTCCGCTGGCTCGCGAGCGGGCCGCGCTGCGGGATCGGCGAGATCACGATCCCGGAGAACGAACCGGGCAGCTCGATCATGCCGGGGAAGGTGAACCCCACCCAGGCCGAGGCGATGACGATGCTGTGCGCTCAGGTGCTCGGCAACGACGTCGCGGTCGGCATCGGCGGGGCGAGCGGCAACTTCGAGCTCAACGTGTACAAGCCGCTCATCGTGCACAACGTGCTGCAGTCGATCCGGCTGCTCGCCGACGGCTGCGCGTCGTTCGAGGAGCACTGCGCGCGGGGCATCGAGCCGAACCGCGAGCGCATCGAGCGGAACCTGCGCGAGAGCCTGATGCTGGTGACCGCGCTGAACCCGCACGTGGGCTACGACAACGCAGCGAAGATCGCCAAGAAGGCGCACGCCGAGGGCACCACGCTGCGCGACGCGGCGCTCGCGCTGGGGATCCTCGATGGCGAGGCGTTCGACGCGATCGTGCGGCCGGAGAGGATGATCGGGCCCTCGGCGGAGGGGGCGGGCGGGGCTGGGGCGAAGACGGGGTAGCGCCGGGCTTCCCGGCCCGAGAGCCGCCGGGTGACCCTCATCGGGTCGTGGCACGGGGCGCGCGCGGAGCGCCCAGCGCGACTCCGTTGTCATGCACGAGAGGCCCGCGACCCCAGGCCGAGCGTGACATGCCGTGCGCTCGCAGTGGCACAGCATTTTCTGCACGGCCCCATGAGCTCATCGCGACCCATCGACGAGGTGCGGCACCGGTCGATGTCGATGACGGGCGGCCGCCTGAAGGTGGCGGGGGCGGCTCCCGCGGAGGCGCACTCTACTGCGGCTCGGGTGCTGGAGGGCTCGCGCAGCTTGGCGGAGCTCAAGGTGTCCCCGGCATCGGATAACGTTCAATTTTCGAAGAATAGAGCTTGTGCTAAGGCTCGATAGATAAGCGCCGAGGTTCTGTAAAAGAGAACGAAGATCTGGCCGTTGGGCGTAATCTCTATGACAAAAAATGTACGTCTTGTGAAAGGTAAGGTTGTCGTCGAGGATAAGTTTGCGTCGTTGGAAGAGGAGGTTATCAAGGCCAAGTATGGGAGTAAGAGGGTGTTTGAGTTTTGGAGGACCAATCATGCGTCTTTGTCGTTTCTGACAGGGCTGAGCGATATTGAAGATCTGAGCTTGATAAATGCCAAAATCGAAGATCCTTCCGCGCTTTCATGCCTGACCACACTCAAGAGATTGTTTCTGAATGGCGTGAAGGTGAGCTCAGGGTTCGGGTTCTTGTCAGGTCTGAGTCAAATTGAGGAGCTGTATCTGTTGAACCTGAAGGGTGAATTGGCGCTCCCCAGCCTCAAGGGGCTTGATTCGCTAAAGACATTTCGTGTTTGGGGGTGTAAGAGATTTTCGGACGTTTCGGTGCTGGAAGAGGCTCAGGGTCTAGAAGAGGTGGAGTTCGTGGATACGGCCATGGAGCCCGATGATCTTCTTGTGTTGTTCGAGAAGGCGTCGATAAAATATATCAATTCGCAGTTCAGAACAAAAAAGCAGAACGACGTCTTCTCGGAGTACTTGGTGAAATTTAATAAGAATCAATACCGTGGCCCTTGACGGAGCGGCGCGACGAGGCGGAGGCTCGCTCAGCGCACCTCGCGTGTCGCCGCCGTGGGCGTCGGGACGTAGTAGCCGCGGGCGAACAACACGACGTGTCCTCCCGCGTCGAACACCAGATCGAGCGCATCGCCCTGGCGCAGGACGTGAGGACGCCCGCCCGCGGCGCAGTACGCAGGGCTCGGCGTGACGTCGCAGCCGCGGGGGTGGATCCGCGCGCCGCCTGACTCGACGAACACCTCGTCGAGGAGCGTCACCTCGGCCTTCTCCTCGGAGATCCGGATCGTGATCGGCCCGGCGTGGTCCACGAGATCGAGCGACCGCACCGTCACCGAGCGCGCGCGCCGCGCACGTCACGGAAGATCTCGCCGACCCTGCGTGACCTGCCGGCGTCGAGCACGTCGACGTAGGGGCACGCCGCGAGCTCGTCGCAACCCTGCACATGGCGCGTCGGCTTGCGGCCGCTCTCGGTCATCTTGGTCCCGGCGGCGTCGAGCCGAAACGTGACCTGCTCCCTCGCGACCTTCTTCGCCCCCGCGACGCGGTAGCACGCAGTCCACCCGTCCTCGATGTAGCGGGCGGTCGAGGAGACCCCGTCCCCCGCGCGGCGCGGGGGAGCTGTCGAGAGCCTCCAGGCTGAATTCTCTTCGATGCGGCGCCGGATCAAGGAACGGCCCACGGCAGCCGCACCAGGGCGCCGGGAAGGATCCCCTGCTCGCCAGGCAGGTTCCAGACCACCGGCGACACGGGCAGCACCACCGGCGCAAGCGTGACCTCATAGCGGCCCAGCTCGAATGTCGCGCCCGCCTCCGGAAACCCCTGCGTCGGATCGTCGAGCCCCACCAGCGCCTCAGGATCCGCAAGAATGTCCGAGGACGGAAGCTCCGGCGCGCTCGCCTGCGGCAGGTCGGTCACCCGCTGTAGCGCCTCGTCGACCACACGCTTCCAGTTACGTCCCATCTGCGCGGACGGAAGCTCCGCTGCGAGCGCCTCCAACCGCGCCTTGAACTGTGCGTCGGACAGCACCGTCGCGGTCCGCTCTGCGGGCGACCGGGGCGGCGGCCCGACCTCCTGCGCCTGCGCCAGGCCAGGCGCAGCCAGCACCGCGAGCAGCGCCACGGTAGCTTCGTGCGCTCTCCTGCACACCCTCATTCACCACCTCCTTTGCGCGCCTTCGCGCGGCTGACGGACATCCAGCGAGAGGTCGACCACGCGGAGCGCCGGTTATTCCGGCCTTCCGCGCGGCGGCGGGGCGAGCCCGCCTCCGGGAACGGGCGGCGATCGACGTCGATCGCCGCGGGGTTCGGGAGCAACCAGTGTACGCCCATCGCAGGTGCCCGGAAAGGGCAACACGCCTGGTGCGCGCGGGTGCGAGGCGGCGCGTTGACACCCTGTCGACACGTGGGATAGACGAAAGGCGCCTGCCAGCGGCGCTGTTGCCGAGTTCGCTGCGATACCCTCTCGCCCGCCGGCCAGCACGGACGCCAATGACACCTTGCGCATGGACTCGTCGCGGTGCGGATCCTCGATGTGCGCGGCCGCGGCGCCGCGGGGGCAGCGCGGCGCCGGACGGCGCTGCGATCGCCCCAATCCTCCTGGCAGCGGTGGCGCTCTGGTGTCCGCAGGCCAGCGCGCAACCCGCCCAGCGGCAGCCAGCCCAGCCTCCGGCCGCCGACGCGCTCCCGGTTCCCCCGCCCGCCGCGCCGACCATCCCGGTCGCGCCGGCCATCCCGGTCGCGCCGCCGCCCGGCGCGGTTCCCCCCGGTGGTGCGCCGGCCACGCCGCCTTCCGGAGCTGCGCCGCCCAGCGGCGCGCCGGTCACGCCACCTCCAGGCACCCCCGCGGCCACGCCGGACGCACCGCCTGCCACCGTTGCGCCCTCCGCTGTCACCGCACCCGGAGCAGCCGCCGCCAGCACGTCGCCGGCAGGCGCCGCGCCGTCCAGCGCTGCGCCGCCCGCCGTGATCGAGGCCGCACCGTCTCCTGCCGGGTCGGCCGCTGCGCCGGCCGCTGGCGGACCGCCGTTCCAGCTCGCGATCGGCCGCCTCGTGCTCTCTCCCCTCGTGCTCGTGCAGGCGCAGGCCGTCCCCTACGTGGGCGAGGACGCCTTCCTCCAGGCGGGCGACGTCGCCGAGGGGCAGGGGTTCCGCCTGCGGCGCGCCCGCGTCGGCTTCGCGGGGAGGCTCGCCGGGTACGTGCCGTTCGCGGTCTCGGGCGAGCTCGCCGGGGGCGCGGACGCCTCGGCGCGGCTCTCCGAGGCGTGGATCGGCTACGCCCACTTCTCCTTCGCGAACCTCTACTTCGGCGCGCACGACGTGCCGTTCAGCCGCTCCGCGATGGCCGGCGCCGGCGAGGGCGCGCTCATCGAGCGGCCCCTCGCCGTGCGCGCCATGGCGCCCTCACGCCAGGTCGGCCTCCACGTCGAGGGGCACTTCCGGGGCAGGGCGTTCAGCTACTTCGCCGGCATGTTCAACGGCTTCCAGCGCTCGGATCAGTTCTTCGCCGGCTATATCGAGAACGCCGCGAGCTTCGGCAACCGCTTCGACCACATCGCCTACGTCGCGCGGCTCGCCACCGAGCCGCTCGGCCCCCTCCCTCGCTCGGTGCAGGACCTCACCGCCTCGCGCCTCCGCGTCGGCGCAGGCGCGAGCTACTTCTTCAGCGACGGCGGCACGCGCGACATCCACGGCATCGGCGCCGACGTCCTGGTCCAGGCCGCGGGCGCGCACGCGCTGGCCGAGCTCCTCTGGAACCAGAGCGACCCCGAGAGCACCCCGACGCAGCCGCTCGGCCAGCTCGCCCCGGTCACGTCGATTGGGCTCGTCGGCGAGGTGGGGTATTTCGTGAGGCGCATCAAGCTCGGGGTGAGCGCGCGGTTCGAGTGGCTCGATCCCAACCTCGACCTCCCGGACGAGACGGACAGCTGGGCCCTCACCGCCGGCGCGAGTTACCACTTCATCGACAACACGCTCAAGGCGCAGGCCGACTTCACCCACCGGCAGGAGCGCCACGGCGTCGCGCTCGACAACGACGCCGTCGCGCTGCAGCTCCAGCTCAACCTCTAGCGGCCCGCCATGCGAAAACGCCGCTCCGCCCTCGCCCTGCCCGCGCCGCGCGGCGCCCTCGGCCTCCTCGCTCTCCTCGGCCTGGTCGGCCTGGTCGGTTGCGACGAGCCGAACCTCCTGCGCGCCAAGCCGATCGAGAACCGGTTCGAGCTGGTCGGCGGCCCGGTGGCGATGGCCGATGTCGGCGATTTCCTGTTGGAAAACGATGAGATCCGGGTCGCGATCCTCGGCCCGCGCCACTCGCCGGGGCCGGGCGTCTACGGCGGCTCGCTGGTCGACGCCGATCTGCGCCGCCCCGATCCGCGCTTCGCGAGCGCGTCGGGCCGCGACCGCTTCGCCGAGTCGTTCCCGGTCGCCAACCTGCTCGTGCCCGATCCGGGCGCCACCGAGGTCTTCGTGGTCGACGACGGCTCCGACGGGCAGGAGGCGATCGTCCGGGTCGAGGGCGACGGCGGCTTCCTCTTCCACGCGCTCGGCGTGCTGAAGACCCAGGAGGACCTGCTCGGCCTCCTGTTCGACGGCCTCAAGCCGGCGATGCGCTTCCGCACCGACTACGTCCTGCGCCCGGGCGAGCGGTTCGTCACGATCCGCACGACGCTCCTCCTGCCGGACGAGGTGCTCGGGTGCCCGAGCGTCGCCTCGTGCGCGCTCGAGTGCGCGGACGGCCTCGCGGCGGGCGACGACGGCTGCCCCGCGTGCGCCTGCGGGGAGCCGCTCTCGCTCGACAACTACGCGGGCCCCTCCGACATCTTCAGGGGCATCCTTGGCGACGAGCGGAACGGAGATCCCGAGCGGAAGGGCGGGATCGTCGCCGGCGATTTCGTCTTCTTCGGCAACCAGAACGACATCTTCGGCCCTGGCATGGGCTTCGACGAGGAGAAGGCGGTGTTCGACGCCCTCTTCTCTGGCCGGGACACGTTCCAGCAGCCGCTCAGCTTCGATTTCGTCGCCGCGGCCGGCGGCGACGTCAGCTACGGCTATTTCACGAAGGCGCCGGAGGGCGGCCCGCCCTCCACGGTCAACGTCCCCGTCTTCACGAGCGCGGCGACGGCCTTCCTGAGCGCCGGCCGGAGCTGCCTCGCCGCGGGCTCCGACGACGACGCGTGCGACCGGAAGCGGTCGTTCACCTACGAGCGCTACTTCGCCGTGGGCGAGGGCGACATCGCGAGCGTCGCCGAGGTGGTGTACGGCGCCCGGGGCACGCCGACAGGAGCGCTCGAGGGCGCCGTGCGGTGGCGGTCGACGGGCGCGCCCGTGCCGAACGCGCGCGTCCACGTCTTCCGCGACCCCGACCCGGGCGCCGCCTTCGCGAGCGTCGACGCGCTCGTCGAGGCGAACCTCGCGCGCTCGGGGGACGTGGGGCTGCTCAGCTCCGTCGACGCCGACCTCGGGCTCGATCCGGTGGAGGACGGCGACTTCCACGCGCGGCTCGCGCCCGGCGGCTACCTGCTCGTCGCCGAGAACCCCGAGGGCACCGCCGTGTCCGCGCCGATCCGCGTGGCGCTCGGCGCCGGGGCCACGGTCTCGGTGGCGGCGGAGCTGCCGAGCCCCGCGCGGATCGCGTACCGGGTGGTCGACGAGGGCGGCCGGCTCGCGCCCGCCAAGCTGACGTTCATCGCGCTCGACGCCGCGGGCCAGCCGCTCGAGGGCGACGGCACGAGGCGGGTCTACCTCGGCCACGGCCGCCTCGGCAGCGGCGTCCGGCAGATCGAGCGATCGGCGACGGGCGAGGGCGCGGTCGAGATCGAGCCCGGGCGCTACCGCGTCCTCGCCACGCGCGGGCCCGAGTTCGGCCGGTTCGAGGTCCCCGACCTCGATGTGCGCGCCGGGGAGGTCCGGCGGATCGAGGCGGTCGTGCCGCGCGAGGTCGACTCGACGGGCTGGATGTCGATCGACATGCACCTGCACCAGCGCCCGAGCTTCGACAGCGGCCTGCCGCTCGAGGAGCGGGTGACCTCGGCGGTCGTCGAGGGGCTCGACGTCGCGGTGGCCACCGACCACGACGTGCACACGGATCTCGCGCCCGCGGTGAGGCAGCTGGGGCTCGAGCCGCACCTGAAGACGGCGGTGGGCGCCGAGGTCTCGACGCTCGAGCTCGGGCACTTCATCGGCTTCCCGCTCCGCTACGACGAGCTCGACGTGCCGGATCACGGCGTCTTCGACTGGGTCTGCCGCGCGGGCGGGGACGTGATCGACGGGGTGCGCGGCACGGCGGCGGAGGGCGACGACGCGCTCGTGATCGTCGCTCACCCGCGCGACGGGTTCATCGGGTACATCGACCAGCTCGGCGTCGACCCCTTCACGCTGCGCCGGTCGATCCCGACGCTCGAGGCGAGCAACCCGCTGTTCCAGGCGGGCAGCTGCGATTTCGACGCGATGGAGGTCTTCAACGGGAAGCGGCTCGATCTGCTCCGGACCCCCACCGTGCAGGAGGTCGTCGATTTCAACCGGTGCCTGTCCCGGATCGACGCCGCGACGGACGAGGCGTCGCTCCGCGCGGCGTGCGCCGAGCTTCCTGGCGGCCTCCCGGCGTGCAAGCCTGGCGAGCGGTACGCGGCGTGCCAGCAGCGCGCCCGCTCGGCGCTCGCCTGGAGCGTGACCAAGCGGATCCTGACGAGGACGCCCGAGGAGCAGGACGCCGTCTGGGACTTCGACACGACCGCGGCCGACGGGGAGGCGCTCTGCCTGGGAGGCGAGGGCGGCGCGGTCCCGCCGGAGGACGCGGATCGGCCGTGCACCTTCCACGCGGGTCAGGTCGATGACCTGTTCCGCTACCTCGACCACGGCTTCTCGCCGACGCAGGTGGGGAGCAGCGACAGCCACGGCGCCTCGCTGGAGCCGGGCTTCCCGCGCACCTATTTCCGCTCGCCGACCGACCAGCCGGCGGCGCTCGATCTCGAGGAGGCGACCGGGGCGCTCCGCGCGGGCAGCGCGTTCGCCACGTATGGGCCATTCATCCGCGCGAGCGTGGGCGGCGCGACGTTCGGCGGCGTGGCGCGCGTCGAGGGCGACACGGTGCCGCTCGCCCTGCGGATCGAGACGGCGAGCTGGTTCGGCGTGGATCGCGTCGAGGTCTACGTGAGCGGCCGCCTGGTCCGGGTGCTCGAGCCGCCTTCGGGGCCGTCGGCGATCGTGGACGTCGACGAGCGGCTCGTGTTGCCGGCGCCGCCGTCGGACGGCTGGGTCGTCGTGGTGGCGATGGGCCTGCGCGACGAGAACCTCCTCACGCCGGTCGCGCTGCCGGTGTCGTTCGGCGAACTCCAGCTGCCCCGGGTCGCGAGCCTCGCGTTCACGCAGGTCGAGGCGCTCTCCCGGTTCTTCACGGCGTCGCCGCCGGTCCCCGACTGGTACCCGGTGGCGCCTTACGCGGTCACGAACCCCATCTTCCTGGATCGCGACGGCAACGGCGTCTACGACGCCCCGCGCGGCCCGCCCCCGTTCTGCGCGAGGCCGTGCGACCCGGCCGTGCTCGATCCGTCGCAGTGCCCGGAAGGGCAGCAGTGCCTGGTGAACGAGCGCGTCTGCGGGATCTTCGTGCTCGGCCGCTGCGAGGACAAGCAGGCGTCGCCGTAGCGCCCAAAAGGTGGGCGCGCGCGCGCGGCCCGCGCAGACCTCACCAACGGGCAGGAGCGACGGCGGAGCGCGCCGCGCGCTCAGCGGGGCCGTGCGGCAGGGGACGGCGTGATCGCGTGGGCGATGGCGCTCTGGAGCGTCGAGCGGGTGATGATGCCGCGGAGGTCGATCCCGCCCTGCGTGAGCGCACGGGCGACCTCCGGCTGCATCCCGGTCAAGATCGCCTGCGCGCCGAGCAGCCGCAGCGCCGAGGCGGTGCGGATCAGCGAGTCGGCGACCCCGGCGTCGACGCGCTTCAGGCCGGTGATGTCGATGATCACGATGGACGGGTTGTGGCGCTCCACCCCGGCGAGGGTCGCCTCCAGCACCTGCGCGGCGCGCGCCGCGTCCATCGTCCCGATGAGCGGCATGACCAGGACGCGATCGGTGATCGGGATGATGGGCGTCGCCATCTCCGAGAGGCGCAGCCGCTGCACCCCGATGATCTCCTCCTGGAGCGCTGCCCGGGCCTGCTCGGCGCGCTCGCGCTCGCGGAGCTCCTCGAGCAGCAGCTCGTTGGCCCGGTTCAGCTCGTCTGCCTGCTTCGACAGGCGCTCGTTGACCGAGAACAGCTCCTCGGTGCGCCGCTGCACCTCGCTCTCGAGCCGATCGTTCATGGCGCGGTGCCTCTCGGAGACCTCCTGCAGCCGGCCGTAGAGCAGCGCGTTCTCGAGCGCCGCCGCGACCTGCGCGCCCAGGAGGCGGAGCAGCTCGGTCTGCTCCGGGGTGAAGGCGCCGCTCGCGAGCGTGTTCTCCACGTACAGCACGCCCGTCAGCCGGTTCTGGTGGACGAGCGGGAGGCCCATCACCGACTTTGGCCGGCGCGCGGCGAGGTAGGGATCCGCCGCGAACCGAGGGCTCGCCGCGGCGTCGTCCAGGATGAGCAGCTCTCGCGTCCGCGCCACGTAGTGGACCACGCTGACCGGCAGGGCCGAGGACTCCTCCAGCGGACGCCGGAGCTCCACCTCGATCGACGCAGGATCGATGGTGACGGACGCCTCGATGAACAACCGCTCTTCGCGCGCGAGCACCAGGAAGCCGCGCTGGCCGCCGGCGCTCGCGAGGACGGCGCGCATCACGCGGTCGAGCGCCTTCCCGAGCACGAGCTCGCTGGAGATCGCGTGCGTCGTCTGCAGCACCGCCGCGACGTCGGCGAGCTTGTGGAGGAGCGGGTGGCTCACCGACATCGAGCTCGATCTCGCGGCGGCCTTCTCGTGCTCCGCCGCGGGCCCCCGAGCGATGGGGAGCGGGTCGAGCCCGTGCTGCCGGATAAGCTCCGTGGCTTTTCGCTCTGCCCCCCACTGCCGGTAGGCGTGCATCGCCGCGTCCAGGTAGAGCGTGGCGATGCGCCGCCGGCCCTTGCGAGCGTAGTACAGGCCAGCCAGCTCCGACGCGAGCGCCTCGTACTGCACGAACTCGCTCTGACGGGCGGCGTCGATGGCGTCGTCGTAGAGCCCCATCGCCTCGACGTCGCGGCCGGAGGCGCGCGCCGCCTCGGCCAGGACGAGGACGTGCTTCACGCGGAAGTTGTCGGGGCAATGGCGCGCCCAGAGCTCGAGCTTCTCGAGCGACGCGGAGAGCGCCCCGGCGTGCCGCTCGCGCTCGCGCTCGCCATGCTCGCCGAGCGCGACCAGCGTGAGCGCGAGATAGAAGTGATAGGTCGCCTCGATCGGCATCGCCATGACGGCCCCGAGCACCGGGCGCGCCGCCTCCGCGGCGGCGAGCGCCTCCTCGGGGCGTCCCTGGGAATAGAGCAGGATGAGCCGGATGATGTGGTAAAAGGCGATACCGCACCCGAAGCTCGCCCGGGTGAGCGCGGCCAGGCATTCCTCCTCTGCAAAGCCCTCCTCGCTCAGCGAGGCGTCGGCCGCCGTGAGCCCCTTCAGGCTGCGCAGGAACTGCTGCTCCAGCCGGATCGTCTCGAGGACGGCGTGATTGCCTGTCTTGCGCGCGAACGACGCGAATCGCTCGGCGACGCGGTGGACCTCCGCCAGCGGATCGCCCTTCTCGTAGACCTGCCAGACGGTCTCGAAGGCCAGGTAGCTCGCGTACACCAGATCGCCGGCCTCGATGCACGCGAGGAACGCCCGCTCCAGGATGGGGAGATCGTTCCGGATGTGCTGGACCCAGAAATTGATGTGATCGCCGTGGAGGTGCAGCAGCGTCCCCCGCAGCGAGATGTCCCCGAGCTTCTCGTTCAGCCGGATCGACATCTCCGAGAAGCGGAATCCCGACGGGATATCGCCGAACGCCGCGACGAGCATGAGCCCGTAGACGCTGTAGGCGAAGCACGACGCCTCGGTGTTGCCGTGCCGCAGCGACAGGTTCAGCATCTTCAGCGCGATGAGCGGGAACACGCCCGGCCGCCCGATGTACGCGCAGGGAGCGCAGTCGGCGAGCAGGTTGATGACCGCGCGGATCTGCTCGTCGGCGAGCAGCGGCGCGTTCAGGATGTCCTCGATGCTCCTGCCCGCCATGCTCTCCGGGATCTGCGCGACCTCGGCGGAGACGGCGGCGCCGATCTCCTCGCTCGCCCCGGGGATCTCGACGCCGAACAGGCGCAGCGCCTCCTGTCCGACGGTGACGCCCTCGTCGTAGCGGCCGGCGACCTGGTAGAGCTTCATCCGCAGGCTCTGGACCCGCGCCCGATCGAGGTTCGACGCCGCCACCTCGAGCAGCCGCTGGAACAGCGCCTCGGCCTCGGTGAAGCGGCCGCACAGGTACTCGCACTCGGCCGCCTCCAGCGTGAGCGCCCAGCGCAGCGCCTGATCCCGCGAGGCGCCGTCGTCTCCGAGCGCGCTCCGCCCGGCGCTGAAGTACTCCGCCGCGGCCCCGTACGCGGTCGAGCTCTTGGCCTTCCTCCCGGCGCGCAGGTTCAGGCGCGCGAGCAGATCGCGCTCGCCGGGATCGGCGATGAGGGCGGCACCATAGTTAAGATGGTTTACAGTGTCGAACAGCTGCTCTTCCTGCGGCTCGCCGCGCTGGCTGGCCAGCATCAGGCGGCCTACGCGCAGGTGGGCGGCACATCTGTGCTCGTCCGCGATGAGGGCATAGGCCGCCTGCTGGACGCGATCGTGCAAGAACTGGTAGGAGACGGCGAACGACGCGTCGGTCGCGGGCTCGCCGTGGGACGGGTCTTCCGGGTGCACGAGCCGGTAGTCGGCGTCGATGGGGAGCAGGACCCCTTCCTGCATGGCCGCCCAGAGATCCTGCGCCGCCTGCGCGGCCGGCAGCTCGGAGATCGTCGCGAGCGTGCGCAGGTCGAACCGGTGCCCGATGCACGCGGCGAGCGTCAGGGCGCGCTGGGTGGGCGGCGCGAGCCTCTGCAGCTTGGCGATCATGAAGTCGACGACGTTGTCCGTCACGGCCCGCGACTCGATGGCTGCGAGATCCCATGTCCATCTGCCGGTCTCCGGGTCGCACCGGAGGAGCCCGTCGTCGCTCAGCATTCGCAGGAACTGCCCGATGAAGAACGGGTTGCCCAGCGTCTTGTCGTGGATGAGCTCGGAGAGCTGGGCGACGTCCTGCGCCGCGCGGCCGAGGGCGTCCGAGGCGAGCGCCGTCACGTCGTCCTGCGAGAGCGGGGCGAGGGGGATGTCGGTCACGGCCGCGTTCGCGGCGCGGACGGCGTCGAGGGTGATGACGAGCGGGTGTGCCGGGCTCACCTCGTTGTCGCGGTACGCCCCGACGACCAGGAGATGGCGTGTATCGGCGTCGGTGAGCAGGAGCCGCAGCAGCCTGAGCGACGCCGGGTCCGCCCACTGGAGGTCGTCGAGGAAGAGGACCAGCGGGTGCGCCGGAGCGGCGAATACGCCAAGGAAGCTCCGGAACACCATGTCGAAGCGGTTCTGCGACTCGGAGGGGCCGAGCGCCGCGACCGCGGGCGCCTCGCCGACGATGAGCGCGAGCTCGGGGATGAGGTCGACGAGGAGCCCGGCGTTCGGGCCGAGCGCCGCGCCGAGCTCCGCTCGCCAGTGGGCCAGCGCGTCTGTCCGCTCGGAGAGGAGCTGCTGCACGAGCCCCCTGAACGCCTGGACGACCGAGGCGCAGGGCACGCCGCGGTTCAGCTGATCGAACTTGCCGTGCGCGAAGTGGCCGCCGACCCTGGCGATGGCCTTGTAGGTCTCGTGGACCAACGCGCTCTTGCCGACGCCGGAGTAGCCGGAGACGAGCACGAGCTCCGCGGCGCCCGCGCGGGCCCGCTCGAAGGCGGCCAGGAGCCGGTCCCGCTCCTCGTCTCGGCCGTAGATCTTCTGCGGGACGCGCAGCTCGTGGCTGCGATCGCGCTGACCGACGGGGAAGGGGTGGACCCGGCCTGTCTGCTCGAGGGACCGCAGGCACTCCGCGAGGTCTGCCTTGACGCCGTACGCGCTCTGGTAGCGGTCCTCCGGCGCCTTGGCGAGGAGCTTCATGACGATCTCGGAGACCGGCCGGGGGACGTCCCCGCTGCGCTCGTGCGGCGGGGCGGGCTGCCGCGCGATGTGGCTGTAGAGGACGTCCACCGGATCGCCGTCCGGGAACGGCAGGGCTCCGGTCAGCATTTCATACAGCGTGACACCGAACGAGTAGAGGTCGGCGCGGTAATCGATGCCCCTGTTCATGCGCCCTGTCTGCTCGGGCGACATGTACGCGAGCGTGCCTTGCAGGGTGGACGCCGAGGTCGACTGTTGAAACTCCTGCTTGAGCCGCGACGAGGCGCCGAAGTCGATGAGCGTGGCGCGGCGCAGGTCCGAGCTGACGATGATGTTGCTGGGATTGATGTCCTTGTGCGTGACGTGACAGCGGTGCACCGCGCCGATGGCGTCGGCGATGGCCGCCGAGAGCGCCAGCGCCGCGCGGAGGTCCAGCCGGCGATCGTCGAGGATCGCCCTCAGGGTCGTGCCCTCGACCGCCTCCGTGACGAGGGCGAGGCCGCCGCGCGTCCTCTCGAGCGAGCACACCCTCACCACGGACTCGAGATCCAGATCGCGCAGGAGGCTGAACTCGTGCCGCAGCAGGGCGAGATCGCGGACGCTCGGGTGCTCCCCCTTCAGCGTCTTGATGACGACCGGCCGCTGATCCGCGGCGCGGCGGCCGCGGTAAACGTGGGTCTTGCCGCCCTCATGGATCAGCTGCTCGACGACGTGTCCTGGCAGATCGAACGGTGCTGTGGTGGTCATGACGTGCTTGCGCTCCACCTCGTGATGGCTTCGTCCACACGTACCGTGCGGCAGATTACGTCCGGGAAGGACCAGTATAGGGCGGTCTTCTGCGGATTCACCCAGGGAGTGCAAAGAAGGGGGCTCGACGTGTGCTGTGTCACGCTGCAACGCCGCGTCCCTTGTCGTTGTGTGTGATGCGGAGTACTCGACGCGAAGCACCCAGGTTCGTTCCTGGGCGCGGGTGAGGCGTTTCCGGGGCCGCCCGGCCCTCGTGGCGGGGCGCCTCACAGGCGGCAACCAAGCTTCGCGCCGCGTTCTCCTACATCCGAACGTTTACGTGGTCGTGGTCGTGGTCGTGGTCGTGGTCGTGGTCGTGGTCGTCAACGGTAGGCCGTGAACGACCACGACCACGACCACGTAAACGTTCACGACCACGTAAACGTTCACGTTGGTGACCGATGGTGGGGTGGAGGGGGGGCGGGCTTCGCGCCCTGAGCGTGACCGAGCTTGGTTAACGCCTATGCCCCGAGGGCCTACCGTGAGCGTGCCATCAAGGACCCCTCTGGCGACGCGCAGCTCGGGTGGTCGAGGAGGCCGCGCGGCTGCGACGCGAGATCGAGGGTCGGATCGACGAGGTCGCGGAGGGGACCTCCGTTCAGCGACGCGACGACCGTGGCCGTGACGATGGGCCGCACCCCGGAGTCCTTTTGCAAGCGATCGGCCACGTGGTGCGCGAAGTCGACGAGCATGTCGGGCCGCGCGCACATCTCCCCGAGCTGGCGGCTCGTGAGCCACGCCTCGACGTCGAGCGGCTCGCGCACGCCGGTCCTCGGATCCAGCACGTGGATCCCGAGCTCGCTCACATTCTTGTCGCGCAGCTTCATGCGCCACGAGAAGCGGTGTCCGGCCTCGTTCCAGGCGACGTCGCCCGGATAGACCCAGTGCCGGAGCGGCACCACGAGGTGGAACAGGAGATACCCGTGGAGCAGCGCGAGCGGCAGCGCGCTCCGGCGCGGCGCGGCGGGCGAGGGGACGCGGGCGACGTCGCCGGGGGCGTCCGCGCCCTTGAACAGGAAGGGCAGTCGCCGCCTCGGCCACGAGGGATCGCCGAACAGCGCGAGCGAGGCGATCATCGCGTAGGGGAAGATACCGATCTTGAACAGGAGGGCGTTGGACAGGTTGAACGCCACGGCGAGCGCCGCGCCGAAGGGGAAGGTGCGCCGGGAGAAGAGCAGGAAGCCCATCGAGAGGTCGATGAAGAGCCCCGCATACGAGAGCGCGAGCCCCGCTGTCGGCGAGGCCAGGAGCGGCCCGACGAGGGGCGCGTCGCCGTGCGCGGCGAGCCACATGGTGAGCGGCTGCCCCCGGAGCCAGTCGCCGTTCAGCTTCGCGACGCCGCCGTAGAAGTAGACGATGGCGATCTGGGCCTTCAGGGCGAAGAGATAGAAGCGCGGCACCGTCTCCGCCGGCGCGCCGGGCGCCGCCCCTGCGGGCGAGGCGCGCCGCGCGCGGAGGCGATCCAGCGAGAGCGCGCGGTGCGCCGGGGCGGCGGCGAGCAGCAGCCCGAGGAGGCAAAGGAGATAGAGGTGGTTGAGGTATTGTGCCTTGTCGAGGAGGAAGACATAGGTGAGCGCAGCGCAGAGGAGCGCGGCGCTCACCCGGTAGAAGAGCCCGACGGCGCAGAGCAGCGCGAGGACGAAGAGGGCGCCGAAGTGCCAGTACATCCCAGTCCCGCCCCACGGGCGGACGAGGGGGACGAAGCTGAAGAAGAAGCCTGGCTCGATGTAATAGCGGTAGATCCGATCGTGGAGGGCGTACCGGACGACCTCCCACGCGATCAGGGCGCCATAGCCGGCGCGGAAGACGGCGAGCGAGGCGGCGTCGACCTCGGCGGTGAGGTAGGCCGCCCAGCGCCGCGCGAGGTCACTTCCAGTGCCCGTGCCCGCGCCCGTGCTTGTGCTTGCCCTTGTGCTTGCCGTGCACGTGGATGTGGACCCTTCGCCCGTCGTCGTCATCGTCGTCGTCGTCATCGTGGACCACCACCACGCCAGGAGCCCTGTTGACCTTCACATCCACGTTCCACGCCGTCGCCACCACGACGTTGAGGGCAGGCGCGCTCGGGCCGACGATGACGTGCACGCCGGGGCGGTAGCCGACGAGCACCACGTCGGCGTGCGTCGGGTGCGCCACGACGACGGTGAGCTTCACCGGGTTGACCTTCGCCCCGACCTTGCCGACGCAGTAAAGGCCGCCCGGGCCGGGGGTGAGCACGACGAGCTCGGAGCCCTGTCCCACGAAGCCGAGCTTGATCTTGCGGTCGCCGACGGGGATCGGCTTCAGGTCCGCGTCGAGGACGTAGACTCTGACCTGACCGGAGGCCTTGTCCGCGACGACCTCGATCGTGTCGTCGCCGACCACCTGGATCACCCCGCCGTTCGGGCCCGTCTTGCCGGGGGGGATGGGCCTCTTCTCGGCCTTTCTCGCGCCCTCGACGATGACCTTCGTGCCCCCTGAGGGCACGTGGAGCGTGCCATTCCACGGCTTCCCGGAGACGCTGATGTTGTACTTCACCTCGGTGAGATCGGCCTCGAGCTTGGGCCCGGTCGCGACGAGGAGCCCTGTCTTCGCGTCGAGCGCGAGCGGGGCCTGCGCGTCGCCGTTCGGCCCTTTCCAGGTGAGCGTGCCGCTCACGTCCTTGTCGATGGGTTTGCCGTCAGGCGCCTTCACGATCGCCTTCACGGCGCCGTCGGGCGCGAACTCCCACCCGACCGAGCCGCCGTCGTGCTCCTCGGTCAGCGGATCTTCGATCGCCACGGGGACCGCCTGGACCGACTCCTCGGTCACGCTGGCCTCGGCGGTGGTCTTGCACCCTGTCGCGAAGGGGCTACCGGCGATCAAGGTGGTCAGGGCCACCACGGAAAGGATGCTCTTGGCTTGCATCAAAGCCTCCAAGCGCAGGAGGGTATCGCAACCGCCGCGCCGCGTCTGCACGAACCGCCTCGTTCCACGGCGATGAGGGGCACGGGCGACGACATTGGATGTGCGGTGACCACTTCGCCCGTGATCGTCGCTCGCGCGTGCCTCCGGCGTGGGCTCGTAGGGCTCGAAGAAGCCTTGTGCGGAGTGCCTCGTGGGATGACGAGCGATGTGGATGCTCTGGGCATATCGCCGAGCGCGCTGGCGAACGCGGCGGACGCCTGTGGCAGCTCGCCAGGCGCAATCGCGGCGTGCCGGATGCTCGTGGCGGCTCACCAGGGCGAGCGTGCGTGGTGTTGCCGATGCCTGGGGCGGTTCGCCAGCCGCCGTCACGCGCCTCTGGAGGCTCCTCGGCGTCTTCGCGCCTGGGCTTCCCCCCAGCGCCTCTTCGGGCTAGCGTCCCGGACGAGCCCGTCCTGCCATGTCCCAGCGCGTCTATGTCGGCCTCGTCGGCTACGGCCTCGCCGGCGCCGTTTTCCACGCCCCGCTGATCCGTTCCGTCTCTCGGCTGCGCCTCGCCGCCATTGCGACCCGCCGGGAGGGCCAGGTCATGGCCGACCACTCGGGCGTCGCCGTGCATCCGACGCCCGAGGTGCTGATCGCCGAGCCAGGGATCGACCTCGTGGTCATCGCCTCGCCCAACGAGACCCACTTCCCGCTCGCGCGCGCCGCGCTCGAGGCGGGCAAGCACGTGGTCGTCGACAAGCCGTTCACGATCACGAGCGCCGAGGCCGACGAGCTCATCGCGCTGGCCGCGCGCCGGGGCCGGCTCCTCTCGGTCTTCCAGAATCGCCGCTGGGACGCGGACTTCCGCACCGTGCGCAGCTGCATCGAGCAGGGTCTGCTCGGCGAGGTGGCCTCGTACGAGGCGCACTTCGATCGCTTCCGCCCCGCCATCAAGCAGGGTTGGCGAGAGCAGGAGGCGCCGGGCTCGGGGATCCTGTACGACCTCGGCGCGCACCTGATCGATCAGGCGCTCGTGCTCTTCGGCTTGCCGCGCGCGGTGACCGCCGACGTCCTCGCGCAGCGCTCCGGGGCGCGCACGGTGGACTATTTCCACCTGACGCTCGACTACGGCAAGCGCCGGGTGATCGTGCGCTCCTCGACGCTGGTGCCCGAGCCGGGGCCGCGCTTCGCGGTCCATGGCGACGGCGGGAGCTTCCTCAAGCACGGGATCGACGGCCAGGAGGACGCCCTCAAGGCAGGCACACGCCCGGGTGTACCGGAGTGGGGGCGTGACGACCCGCGCTCGTTCGGCACGCTCGTCACGGCGAGCGGCGAGCGCCGCGTAATCGAGAGCCTGCCCGGCGCCTACGAGGCCTATTACGAGGGCATCGCGGCGGCGATCCTCGACGGCGCCCCGCCGCCGGTGCGCGCCGAGGAGGCGCGCGACGTGATCCGCGTCATCGAGGCCGCGATGAAGAGCGCCGTCGAGCGGCGGACGATATCGCTGGGGGCGTGATCGACGCTGCGCAGGAAAACCGCTGCTTGCGTTGAGAAGCGGTTGAAGAGCGCATGTTCACGCGACCTCCGTCGCTTCCTACCGAGGGTGCCTATCGGGCGGTGGGAATGCGCCGATATCCGAGGTGCGTCACCAACGACAGCGGTAGTCCTCGAGAGGGACGGCGGTAGGCCCGCGGTGAGGGTGCTCGCCGGGCGGGGTGGGGGATGAGCCGATGTCTGAGGTGGGTTAAAAAGGGACGGCGGTAGGCCCGCGGCGAGGGTGCTCGTTGGGCGGGGTGGGGGATGGGCCGATGTTTGAGGTGGGTTAAAAAGGGACGGCGGTAGGCCCGCGGCGAGGGTGCTCGTTGGGCGGGGTGGGGGATGGGCCGATGTTTGAGCCCGAGGCATCTCTCCTCCGGCGAAGCTGGAGGAGAGATGTCTCGGGCGAGTTCGGCGGGGCCCCCGCCCCGCCCAACGAGCACCCTCGCCGCGGGCCGGGCAATTCGGAAGATCGCGCACAGCAAGGCCGCTGCACGCTCGACGCCCTCTCGGGCCAGAAGATCAGCGCGCCGCCGCCATCGCCGCCTGCATCGCGATGCCCATCTCGGCCGGCGTGGCGGCCACCTTGGCCCCCGCCGCCTCGAGCGCCGCGATCTTCTCGGCCGCCGTGCCCTCGCCGCCCGCGATGATCGCGCCGGCGTGGCCCATGCGCTTGCCCGGAGGCGCCGCGCGGCCGGCGATGAACGCGGCCACCGGCTTCTTCATGTTCTTCTTGATCCACGCCGCCGCGCGCTGCTCGGCCGTCCCACCGATCTCGCCGATCAGCACCACGCCGTGGGTGTCGGGATCCTGGTTGAAGAGCTCGAGCACGTCGATGAAGTCCATGCCGCCGACCGGATCGCCGCCGATACCCACGCAGCTCGACTGGCCGATGCCGAGGGCGCTCAGCTGGCCGACCGCCTCGTAGGTCAGCGTGCCCGAGCGGGAGAGGACGCCGATGTGGCCCTTCTTGTGGATGTGGCCCGGCATGATCCCGATCTTGCACTCTCCCGGGGTGATCACGCCGGGACAGTTCGGCCCGATGAGCCGCGTCGGCTTCCCCTCGAGGAAGCGACGGACGCGGATCATGTCGAGCACCGGCACGCCGTCGGTGATGCAGATGACGAGCTTGCAGCCCGCATCGACGGCCTCGGTGATCGCGTCGGCCGCGCCGACCGGCGGCACGAAGATGCACGAGACATCGGCGCCCTCGTTGCGCACGGCCTGCTCGACCGTGTCGAAGATCGGCACCTTGTCTTCGAATCGCTGGCCGCCGCGGCCCGGCGTCACGCCGGCGACGACCTTCGTCCCGTACTCGATGCAGGCGCGGGCGTGCTGCGACCCGTAGGCGCCCGTGATGCCCTGGAAGACGACCCGCGTGTCCTTGTTGACGAGGATGCTCATCGCTTGATTACTCTACCTTCAACGTGGACAGGAGCTCGGCCATCGCCGCTGGCTCGCTGCTCAACTGGGTTCGAGGCTCGGTGCTCGCGGGCGCCCTAGGCGCCGGCCTTGCCGCCGCGCGTGGCGGCCACGATCTTCTGCGCGCCATCGGCCATGGAGCTCGCCGACTGGATGGTCAGGCCGCTCTCGTCGAGCAGCTTGCGGCCGGCCTCGACGTTCGTCCCCTCGAGGCGCACCACGAGAGGCACCTTGAGCCCGAGCTCCTTCGCCGCGGCGATGACCCCGGCCGCGACGACGTCGCAGCGCATGATGCCGCCGAAGATGTTCACGAAGACGCCGCGGACCCGCTCGCTCCGGAGGATGATCTGGAACGCGGTCTTCACCTGCTCCTGCGAGGCGCCGCCGCCGACGTCCAGGAAGTTCGCCGGCTTTCCGCCGTAATGGAGGATGATATCCATCGTCGCCATCGCGAGCCCGGCGCCGTTCACGAGGCAGCCGATGTCGCCGTCGAGCGACACGTAGGACAGCCCGGCCCGCTTCGCCTGCAGCTCGACCGGATCCTCCTCGTCGACGTCGCGCATCCCGTTCCAGTCGGCGTGCCGGAACTCGGCGTTGTCGTCGAAGCTCACCTTCGCGTCGAGCGCGAAGACGTCGCCGGCGCCGGTCACGACGAGCGGGTTGATCTCGAGCAGCGAGCAGTCCTCCGCGGTGAAGCACGCATAGAGCGAGGCCACGAGCTTCAGGAACTGGCGCTGCGTCTCCTTCGCGGTGAGCCCGAGCGCGATCGCGAGCTGCCGCCCCTGGTACGGGGCGAGGCCGAGCACCGGATCGATGAAGAGCTTGTAGATCTTCTCCGGCGTGCTGTGGGCCACCTCCTCGATGTCCATGCCGCCCTCGGTCGAGGCGATCACCGCGACGCGGCGGCGCTCGCGATCGACGAGCATCGCGAAGTAGAGCTCGCGCGCGATGTCGAGGCCCTGCTCGATGTAGAGCCGCCGGACCTTCTGCCCCTCGGGGCCCGTCTGCTTGGTGACGAGCTGCATGCCGAGGATCTTCTCGGCGAGGGCGGTCGCCTCCGCGCTGCCACCCTTCGCGACCTTGACGCCGCCGCCCTTGCCGCGGCCGCCCGCGTGGATCTGCGCCTTCACGACGACGACCGGGTTGCCTGTCTGGGCGATCAGCCGATCGGCGATCGGCGCCACCTCACTTGCCTGGAAAGCGGGCTCCCCTTTCGGTACCGGCACTCCGTAGCGAGCGAAGAGCTGCTTGCCTTGATACTCGTGGATTTTCATGAGAGGGGCCGCCACCCTATCACAAGGCCGCGCCCGCGCGAGACTCGAAAAACAGGGCCGACGGACGTCGGTGTGCCCGGTGCCTTGGCCTTACCCTGGCCGCGCGCGAGTCACGTGTTACGTTTTGTTACGCTCCGGCACGTTACGTTTCGAGTGTTTCGCGCCGGCTCACCCATCCATGGAAAAGTGCGGCGGCGCAGCGCTCGACGTCGTCTGGCTTGGCGGTGCATGACGTCGGCGCCCGCGGCGCTGCGCCCAGGCGCGTGCGGCGCGGGGCCACAGCGCCGCTTCCGTCGCCTCACTTGGTGGCGTAGGGCGGCGGCTCAGGCCGGCGGAGCGCCACGAGGGTGAACAGGCCGGGCAGGATGTCGTCCTCGACCCTGGAGACCTTGCCTTCGAGGCTGATCTTGAGCTCATCGAACGGCGTGTAGGTGAGCCCGGCGCTCGCGGAGACGCTCGGCTGAGGCGCGAACAGAAAGGCAGAGAGGGCGCCTTCCGGTTCGTAGAGAGCCTGGACTCTAAAGACCGGATGGATTGCCACCTTCGGGAGGACATTGGCGATGATCTCGCCTCCCACCCAGGGATTCAGCGCGATCGCTCCCGCCTCGTCCGCCGCGCCGACCAGCCCGACGCTGCCGTCGATCGACACGGACAGCGCCTCGGCCGGGTAGAGCTCCAGGGCGACGACCGCCGAGTAGAAATCGATCGACGGATACAGCGCGACGCCCGACCAGGTCGACCAGAGCGGCTGCATCGTGGTGAGACCGGCGCCGAACGTCGGCGCGTCGACGTCGAGATCGAAGCCGCCGAAGAGGTTGATCTCGTATCCCTCGCCGAGGACGAGCCCGGGCTCGACGCCGAGCATCCGGCCCGGGACGGTGCTGATCATGGTCGAGGTCGTCGGGAAAGTGTTGATCCAGCCGTCCCAGTCCTCGAGGCCAATCGGGTGCGTGATGATGCCCAGCCGGAGGTGGTGATCCTCGCGGCCAATCTGGAGCATCGCCCACTCGGGCGGGCCGATCTTGATCCCCGGCGTCAGCAAGGACCACGTGGGGTAGACGAACGCCGGCAGCCCGAACGCCGGCAGCCCGAGCGGCGCCGTGGTCGCCTGCACGTCGAGATCGAGCCGGAAGTACAGCGAGCCGCTCGCGAGCCGGAGCCCGACCTCGGCCTGCGCGAGCGCGTCGAAGCGAAGGGCCGCGGGCTGCTCGCGGTGCACGCCCGCGACGACGCTGGTCCCCCCTCCCACCCAGGTGTCGATGTCGGCCGGGAGCGCGGCGAGGTGCGGTAGCAGCTGGGCCTCCTCTCTCTCTCTGGGTCTCCGGACGGCGGCTGTCCTCGATCAGCGAGCGGCGACGAGCGCCCCCGCGGCGATCACCGCCCCGCGCCGGCCGTCGCGGCCCGCAGGCGCTCGACCAGCGGGCGGATGACGTCGCTCCGCAGCTTGTAGGACGCGCGGTTCGCGATGAGCTGAGTGCTCACCTCGGTGACCGTCTCGAGCACCTCGAGGCGGTTCTCGCGCAGCGTCGAGCCCGTCTCGACGATATCGACGATCAGGTGGGAGAGCCCGACGAGCGGCGCGAGCTCCACCGAGCCGTGGACGGGGATGATCTCCGCCACCACGCCCTTTCTCGCGAAGTGATCCCCGGCGATCCGCGGGTACTTCGTGGCGACGCGCGGCAGATCGGGCACCTCCGTGTCCTCCGGCCCGGCCACGACGAGGCGGCAGCGGCCGATGCCGAGATCGAGCGGCGTGTAGAGATCGTGGCGGCGCTCGAGGAGCGTGTCACGGCCGGAGACCCCGAGATCGGCGGCGCCGTACTCGACGTAGGTCGGGACGTCGTCCGGCTTCAGGAACACGTACCGGAACGCGCCGTCCGCCGTCGGCCGGACCAGGCGGCGATCGTTCTCCTCGAGGGGCGTGCTGTCGAGGCCCGCGCGCCGCACGAGCGGGATGAGGTCCTTCAGGATCCGCCCCTTGGGGACGGCGATGGTGAGGGGCTTCGTCATCCGGCCCGCCCCTCGACGCGCACCGTGTCGGCGCCTAGCTGCGCGAGCTTGCGCTCCATGAACTCGTAGCCGCGATCCAGGTGGTAGACGCGCAGCACCTCGGTCTCGCCCTCGGTCGCCACGAGCCCGGCGATGACGAGCGACGCGCTCGCGCGCAGATCGGTGGCCATCACGGTCGCGCCCGACAGCGGCGCGCCGCCGTGCACGTGCGCCGTGTGGCCGTCCACGTCGATGTGCGCCCCCATCCGCGAGAGCTCGGGGACGTGCATGAAGCGGTTCTCGAAGATGGTCTCGACGATGCGCGACGTGCCCTGCGCGAGGCACATCAGGACCATGAACTGCGCCTGCATGTCGGTCGGGAAGCCCGGGTGCGGCGCCGTCGTGACGTCGACGGCGCGCAGCGGCCGCCCCTCGCGGCGGACGCGCACGCAGTCGCCCTCGCGGCCCACCTCGACGCCCGCCTGGCGGAGCTTGGCCGCGACCGCCTCGAGGTCCTCGAGCGGCGCGTTCTCGATCAGCACGTCGCCGCCGGCCGCGGCCGCCGCGACCATGTACGTGCCGGCCTCGATCCGGTCGGAGATGATCGCGTGGTCGAACGGCTCCAGCTCGTCCGCGCCCTCGATGTGGATGACGTCCGTGCCGGCGCCGCTCACGCGCGCGCCCATCTTGTTGAGCACCCGGCCGAGCTCCTCGACCTCGGGCTCGCGCGCGCAGTTGACCAGCGTGGTCCGCCCCTTCGCGAGCGCCGCGGCCATCATCAGGTTCTCGGTGCCGGTCACCGTCGGCAGATCGAACACGACCTCCGCGCCGCGCAGCCGCTTGCACTCCGCGACGATGTAGCCGCGCGACAGCCGGATCGTCGCGCCGAGCGCCTCGAGGCCCTTGAGGTGCTGATCCACCGGGCGCGTCCCGATCTGGCAGCCGCCGGGGAGCGACACCTTGGCGCGGCCGAAGCGCGCGAGCAGCGGGCCGAGGACCATGACGCTCGCGCGCATCTGCTTGACGAGCTCGTAAGGCGCCTCGGGCCGCACGTTGTCGCCGGCGCCGACCTTCACGAGCGGCGGCGCGGTCTCGACGTTGCGCCCGAGGAACCGGAGCAGCGCCGAGGTCGTCTCGATGTCGCGCAGCGCTGGCACGTTGCGGAGCAAGCTCTCCCCGTCGGAGAGCAGCGTCGCGCAGAGGATCGGCAGCGCGGCGTTCTTCGCGCCGCTGATGCGGATCTTGCCGGAGAGCGGCTTCCCGCCCCGGATCCGGATGGAGTCCATGCCCCCGCTATCGCACAACCCGCGGCGGAACGCGATGTTTCGGGGGCCGCGCGCCGCGCGCCGTGTTTCGCCCCGCGCTCGGCGCCGGCGGTCGCGATCGCCGCCGGCTCACCGCGCGGGGCCGGCGGGCGACGGGACCCACTTTCCCGTGCGCTTCCCGTGCGCTCGTCTAGTCTCCACCGGCCATGCGACCGAGCGCCATCGCCCTGTCCTCGCTGCTCGCCGCGTCTGTGGCCCCGCTCGCAGCCGCGCAGCCGTCGGCCGATCTCCGCGGGTTCCGCGCCTCGATCGACCCCGGGGCCGGCGTCTACCTCGAGCCCGCCGCGACCCCGGACACGGGCGAGTGGAGCGCGAGCCTCTGGGCCTCGTACGCCTACCGCCCCATCGTGCTCCGCGATCCCGCCTCGGGCGAGGTCCGCTTCGACGTCATCCGCCACCAGGTCAGCGCGGATTTCGCGGCCGGCGTGGGCATCGCGCGGCGCTTGCTCGTCGGGCTCACGCTGCCCGTGGTCCTCCACCAGACCGGCGACGCGCCCATGTCCGACGCCACGCGGGTGCTCGGCGACACGTGGCTCCCGGCGCAGGCGCTCGGTGATCTCGGCCTCGTCGGCAAGCTCACGCTCGTGCAGCCCACCGGCGGCGATCTCGGCGGGCTCGCGCTCGCGCTGCACGAGCGCTTCACGCTGCCCACGGGGGACGAGGCGTCGTTCGTGGGCGAGGGGGGCGTCACGAACGAGCTCAGGCTCCTCGCCGAGTACCGCCTGATCGCGCTCGGCGCGCACCTCGCGGCGGGGGTCAAGCTCCGCGCCGGCGAGGCCCGCTTCGGGTGCCAGGCGACCCCGGCCCCCGCCGCGGGCGACGATCCGTGCCCCACGGTGTTCGGCCACGAGCTCCCCTTCGGCCTGGGCCTCTCGTTCCGGCCGCAGATCCTGGGCATCGACCCGGAAGGGCGCGCCACGTTCTTCCTGGAGGCGCACGGGCACCTCCCGCTCTCGCCGATCGCGCCGTTCGCGAGCCAGGAGGCGGCCGCGCTCGAGCTCGGCCTCGCCGCGCGCTACGCGCTGGGCGACGTCTCGTTCCTGGCCGGCGTCGAGACGGCGCTGGCCGGCGGCGTCGGCACCACGCCGCTGCGCGCCGTCCTCTCGGTGGCCTGGACCCCGCGCGTCCACGACGCCGATGAGGACGGCGTTCCGGACGACGTCGACCAGTGCGGCGAGCTCGCGGAGGACCGCGACGGCTTCCAGGACGACGACGGGTGCCCCGAAGGGGACAACGACGAAGACGGCGTCTTCGACGACGAGGACCGCTGCCCCACGCAGAAGGAAGACGAGGACGGCGTCGCGGATGAAGACGGGTGCCCTGACCCGTGACGCCGGGCCGTGGACGATCCATGACGACGTGGACCGCATGAGCGACGACGGCTACACGAAGCACGGCGGCGGCCGCCACGAGGGGCCCTCCCGCACCTCGCCGTATCCCCTGAGCCGGCTCTCCGCGCCGCACGAGCTCGTCGACGTGGCGCGGGAGATCCAGCAGGCGGACGCGCTGCTCGGCGCGGTCACAGGCGGCAAGCTCGCGCAGATCGCGCGGCAGATCCGGTCGCTCCAGGAGGAGGCGCGGCGGGTCCTCGAGGCGGCGCAGCGCGACGGCGAGCTCCACCGGGCGGCGTGCAACTTCAAGAAGCGGCCCGGCCACGTCTACCACCTGTACCGGCGCGGCGACGGCGTCCCTTACCTCTCGATGCTCTCGCCGGAGGAGTGGGGCGGCTCGCCGCCGCACGCGTTCGAGGGCTCGTACCGCCTCGAGGTCGACATGTCGTGGACGCCGGCGCAAGAGGCCGAGGCGCACGACGCGGAGGCCGGCGCGCTCGCGCGGCTCACCGGCCGCGGCGCCTGACCGCGGCGCTCGCTCACCCGCCGAGCTGGAGCAGCACCTTCCCGAACGACGCGTTGCTGGCGACGTAAATATGCGCTGCGGCGGCATCGCCGATCGGGAAGACCCGGTCCACGACCGGCCGCACCGCGCGGCTCGCGAGCCAGGGGGAGATGTTCCGCTCGAGCACCTGCGCCGCCGCGATCTTCTCCTCGAGCGGGCGCGAGCGGAGCACGGTGCCGAAGAGCTCGACGCGCTTCCGCAGGAGCTCGCGCAGATCGAGCTCCGTGGACGCGCCGGCCGTCAGCCCGACGAGCGCGATCCGGGCCTTCAGCGCGCACGCCTTGAGGTCCTCGCCGACGTACGCGCCTCCGACGAGCTCGAGGACCACGTCGACCCCCGCGCCTCCGGTCGCCTTCAGCACCTCGTCCGCGAACGTCGCGCCCGACGTCGCGATCCCGGCGTGCAGCCCGAGCTCGCGGCAGCGATCCAGCTTGTCCTGCGTGCGCGACGTCCCGACGACGAAGCACCCGAGCGCGCGGGCGATCTGGAGGCCGGCCGTGCCCACGCCGCTGCCGACCGCGTGCACCAGCGCGCGCTCGCCGGGCGCGAGCCGGGCGCGCGTCACGAGCGCGTCGTAGGCGGTGACGAACGCCTCGGGGACCGCCGCCGCCTCCTCGTCCGTGAGCCCGTCCGGCACCGGCGCGACCTCGCGCTCGTGCGCGACGACCCGCTCGGCGTAGGCGCCGCCCGCGAGGAGGCCGAAGACGCGATCGCCCGGCGCGAAGCGGCGCGCGCCCTTCCCCGTGGCCTCGACCACGCCGGAGTACTCGAGCCCCGGCACGTCCTGCGGCGCGCCGGGCGGCGCCGGGTAAAAGCCCAGCCGCTGGAGCAGATCGGCGCGGTTCACCCCGGCGAAGCGGACGGCGACGCGCACGTGCCCGTCGGGCACCTCGGGCGCATCGACCTCGCGCACCTCGAGGACCTCCGGCCCGCCCGGCTCGCGGATGACGACGGCGCGCATCTTCAATGTGCTGCTCACGCCCCGTTCATTCTTCCATGGGCGGCGGGAGCACGCTCTTCCGGTAGAAGTATTCCACCTTCTCGGAGTCCGGATCGGCCGGCTCCTTCTCCGGCTCGGCCGGCGCGTTGCCGCCGATCGCCGCCTCGATCTGCACCTGCTCGAGGGCGTCCATCATCGAGGCCGCGCTCGGGAAGCGCTCCTCGCGGTCGAGCGCGAGCGCGCGCATCGTCGCGACGTCGAGCGAGTGGGGCACCTCGGGCCGCAGCATGCGCGGGCGGATCGGCTTCACGCGCTGGATCTCCGCGAGCAGGGCGGCGGCCGTCGGCGCCTTGAACGGCAGCTGCCCGGTGAGCATCACGTAGAGCAGCATGCCCACCGAGTAGAGGTCCGCGCGCGCGTCGAGATCGCGGACGCCCTGCGCCTGCTCCGGGGCCATGAACGCGGGCGTGCCGGCGATGGCGTGGCTCCCCGCGGCGGCCATCGACACGAGGATCGACGGCGCCACCCCCGTGTTGAACGCCTCGGCGACGCCGAAATCGAGCACCTTCACGGTGAGCGGGCCGCGGTCGCCGCCGACGAGGCAGATGTTGTCCGGCTTGAGATCGCGGTGGAGGATGCCCTCGGTGTGCGTGACGACGAGCGCGCTGAGCACCTGGACGGCCACGTCCAGCACGACGGGAATGGGCATGGGGCGCTCGCGCGCGAGCCGCTCGGTGATGGTCTCGCCCTCGAGACGCTCCATCACGAGGTAGGGCGTGCCGTCGTCGAGCACGCCAAGATCGTAGACCTCGACGATGTTCGGATGGCCGAAGCGGCCGGCGACAGCGGCCTCGTTGTGAAAGCGCGCGATGGCCGTCTTGCTCTGAGCGTACTGGCCGCGGAGCGTCTTGATCGCGACCCGGCGCCGCAGGCCGATGTGGATCGCGTCGTAGACCATCCCCATCCCGCCCTTGGCGATGACGCCGAGGATGCGGTAGCGGTCGTGCAGCAGGCGGCCGACGAGCGGCGCCTCCTTCGTCGGCCGCGGCTGATCGGGATCGATATCGGGCGGCAGCGGCCCGTCCACCGGCCACCCCGACTCGCCCCTGCTCGTCGGCGGTACCCGCGTCGAGGAGGGCGGGGCGACGCTCGGCGTGAGCGCCGTGCCGTGCACCGGGCACCTCTCGGTGTCCGACGGGTGCGGCAACCCGCACGCCTGGCATCGGATGAAGTGCTGCGGCGGCATCGGGGACCCGGTCAGAGTACGGGTACATCCGCCCATGCAGCAAGCTCGTTCAGGGAGCGAGCGTCCCGGCTGGGGGGGCACGCCCACAGCGTGTGGTTGGGTAGCCAACCCATGTCATCTTCAGCAGCTGGGTTGGATCGGCTCGCGGCTTACGGTAGGCTGAGCTCAAACGTGCCGCAGCCGGTCCGAAAACCAACCCGACGAGCGCGAGAGGTACCGCAGCGGGGCGGGTACCAGAATTTGCATCCGAACGTAAGACGAAACGTAAGGCGAAACGTAATCCGGAACGTAAGACGAAACGTAAGGCGGTACGTCGACCTGAACGTTGACCAGCACGTAAGCCAGTACGTAAACCAGTACGTAAATCGAACGTAAGTCGAGCGTTGGGCAGCGCGTGACGGGCTCGGGGTACGCTTTCCCCGACTGCCAGCAGTGGGGGCCAGCGGGATGGGAAGGGGAAAGAGACAGAGGCCATGAGCACGGCGGAGAAGCTTTCGGACGGTGCCTCGGCCAGCGGTGAGTCCGATCCGCTGCTGGGAAAGGTCTTGAATCAGAAGTTCAAGATCCACTCCCTCCTCGCGACGGGCGGCATGGGCGTCATCTATCGCGGCGAGCAGATCGCCCTCGAGCGGCAGGTCGCGATCAAGGTCCTGACGCCCACGAACTCATCGAATCAGATCGACCCCAACTTTCATAAGCGCTTCTTCCTCGAGGCGAGCATCCTCGCCAGGCTCCAGCACCCGAACATCGTCACGGTCTTCGACTACGGCCGAGTCGAGAACATGGAGCCCGAGCGGTACTTCATGGCCATGGAGTTCCTCGAGGGCGAGACGCTCTTCCGGCGGCTGCGCAAGGCCGGCCGCCTCTCGGCGCCCGACTCGATGGGCATCGCCCGGCAGATCGCCCGCGGGCTGCGCGAGGCGCACAAGCACGGCGTGGTGCACCGCGATCTGAAGCCGTCGAACGTCATGCTCGTCCCCGGCGAGGACACCGGAGAGCTCGTCAAGATCCTCGATTTCGGCCTCGTGAAGGTGCTCGCGGACGACTCGGAGGAGCTCACGCAGCAGGGCTCGTTCCTCGGCTCCCCGCGCTTCATGTCGCCGGAGCAGATCTCGCACGGCAAGGTCGATCTGCGGACGGACGTGTACTCGCTGGGCGTGATCCTCTACCAGATGCTCTGCGGGAAGGTCCCGTTCGAGGCGCAGAACTCGGTCCAGATCCTGATCGCCCACCTGCAGCAGCCCGTCCCGCGGATGAAGGAGCGCAACCCCGAGGCCGACGTGCCCGAGCCGCTCGAGGCGTTCGTGCTGCGCTGCCTGTCGAAGGAACCGGACGGCCGACCCGCCAACATGGAGGCCCTCATCCGCGGGCTCGGCGAGTGCGCGCAGGCGATGGGCCTGTCCCCGGCGTTCGGCTCGACGGGCCTCGTGACCATGGACTCCACCGGCACCGGCAGGATGCCGACGCCGATGCCGCCCGTGCGCGTGATGACGGCGATCCCCGCCAGCTCGTCGTCGCCCACGTCGACGTCCGGCGCCACGACCTCGCAGGTGGACGACGCCTCGCTCGGCGCCGCCTCGCGCCCGGCCGACGCGGCGCCGCAGGGCCGAAAGGGCATCGTGCTCGTCGCGGTGGGCGTCCTCGCCGTCGCGGGCATCGGGGTCGCGATGTCGCAGATGCGCTCCGGCGAGCCGCCGCCGGCGCCGGCCGCCGCGCAACCGGAGAAGCCGCAGGTCGCGCCGCCGCCCGCCGACGTCGGGTCGTTCGTGCTGATGGTCGAGTCCATGCCGTCCGGCGCCGAGGTGCTGGAAGACGGCAAGCCGCTCGGGAACACGCCGCTCCAGCTGTCGCTCTCGAACAGCTCCGTGCGCGCCAACCCGCGCCGGTTGACCGTGCGCCACGAGGGGTACGAGCCGTACTCGATCGTCCAGGGCCCCTCCGATCAGTCCGTGCGCCTGGTCGCCACGCTCACGAAGCAGGCCGCCGCGCCGACGAGCACGCCTGCAGCGCCGACGCCGCCCCCGGCCGCCCCGGCGCCTCGCCCGTACTCTGGCCGGCCGGCCCCCAGGCCCGCGCCCGCCCCCGACGCTCCGCCCCCGCCTCCTTCTCCTCGGCCGCTGGATATCCAGATCGAACGATGACCCTCCAGCGCCACACACACCACATCGTCGTCTCCCCGTCTGTCTTCACCGCGCGGCCGCTCTGGGCGGATGTCCTCGCCGACGTGGAGGCACCTTGTTCCAGGCTTTCCGTCGGCGGGCACCCCCCGCGCGGCGCGCACGGTGACGGTGAAGGAGACGATGTGCCGCATTCTCCGGAACATGCGCAAATGTACGCGCACGAACGCGCGCACGAACACGCGCACGCTCAGCCCGTGCAGCGCGGCGAACGTCAAATCCAGCGGCGAACCCAGGCCGCGCTGACCGCCCGAACGATCGATCGAAGATCCCGGTATTCATCCGTTCCCGCCGGCAGTAGACTCCAGGCTCTGCGTCCCGCAGACGCGCTTCCCAGGCCGATTCCAAGCGGGATCCGTTGCTGAGGAGCAAGGAAATGAACCCGCTCGTCCCCGACTTCATCATCCAGCAAGACGCTCTCGGCAACACCGAGGGCAGCTTCACGGGGGCGGTGCTGATGATCGACATCCCCGGCTTCACCGAGCTCACGGAGAAGCTGATGCAGCACGGCCGCGCGGGCGCGGAGACGCTCGCCGGCACGCTCCGGTACTACTTCGACCCGCTCATCGCCGCTGTCCACCACGCCGGGGGCTTCATCACGAACTTCGCGGGCGACGCGTTCACGGCGCTGTTCCAGGACACGCCGGACCGCAAGGTCGCGGAGTACGTGCTCGGCGCGGCGCTCGCGATGCGCGACCTGTTCGCTGAGCACCCCGAGCGCGACACGCCCTTCGGCAGCTTCCCGTTCTCGTTCCGGATGGGGCTCGCGTGGGGCTCGGTCGAGTGGGGTATCGTCCGCATCTCCCCGGAGCGCGCGTACTACCACTTCCACGGGCAGGCGCTCGCCGCGTGCGTCGCGATCGAGCGGCAAGCGCTGAAGGGCGACATCCTCCTCGACCGCGCGCTCTGCGATCGCATCCCGCCCGCGAGCGCGAAGTACCACGGCGAGGGCGTCTACAAGCTCGGCGACGTGCCGGCGCCCAGGATGCCGCAGGTCCCGAGGAACCCGCCGCGCGGCGAGGGCACCGCGTTCGTGGCGAGGGGCGTCGCCGACATGCCCCCGGAGGGCGAGTTCCGCAACGTCACGAGCGTCTTCCTCTCGTTCGAGCAGATCCCGAGCTTCGCGGAGCTCACGCGCCTCCTGCACGAGCTCTCCGAGCTCTACGGCGGCACGTTCACGGGCATCGACGCGGGCGATCTCGGCATCGCCGCGCTGATCCACTTCGGCGCCCCGATCACCCACGAGAACGACAACGATCGCGCGCTCGACTTCGCGCTGGAGCTGAAGAAGCGCGGCCTCCGGCAGATGCGCCTCCGCGCGGGGATCACGCGCGACGTCCGGTACGCCGGCTTCAACGGCGGCACCGAGCGCCACGAGTTCGCGTGCATCGGCCGCGCGACGAACCTCGCCGCGCGCCTCGTCGCGAAGGCCCCCTGGTCGGCGATCTGGGCCGACGAGCAGGTCTTCCGCGCCGGTGAGACGAGCTACCAGTGGACGACGGAGAACATCTTCCGGTTCAAGGGCTTCGATCTGCCCATCCTCGTCTACTCGCTGGAGCGCCGCCGCATCTCGGTCCAGAAGGAGTTCTACGACCTCGGCCTCATCGGCCGCGAGGCGGAGATCGAGCAGCTCGTGCGCTACGTCGGGCCGATCTTCGAGGGCAAGCCGGCCGGGATCACGTACATCGACGGCGAGCCGGGGCTCGGGAAGAGCTACCTCGTGCAGCGCTTCCGCCACCGGTGCGAGGAGCACCAGAGCGACCGGCCCTTCCTGTGGATCGACGCGCGCTGCGACCAGACGCTCCAGAGCTCGCTGAACGCGTTCGAGTTCGCGCTGAAGGAGTACTTCTGGGAGTCCTCCGCGCTCGGCAAGGAAGAGAAGCTCACGAACTTCGACGACGCGTTCGAGTACCTCCTCGAGCGCCTGCCCGAGAGCCAGGCCGCGCTGAAGCGCGAGCTCGATCGCGCGCGCTCGGTGTTCGCCGCGCTCATCGGCATCCGGTGGGAGGACTCGCCGTACGAGCGCCTGCACCCGAAGCTCCGGTACACGAGCACGCTCTCGGCGCTGAGCTTCGTCTTCCTCGCCGAAGCGTCGCTCCAGCCGGTGATCCTGCACCTCGAGGACGCGCACTGGGCCGACGAGGACTCGCTCGAGGCGGTGCGCGTGATCGCGCGCGCGTGCCGGGGGCTGCCCATCGCGATCATCTGTACGACGCGGCGCAAGGACGACGGCACCCCCGTCCGCATCCCGCTCGACCCGGGCATCTCCGAGAACGTGATCGAGCTGAAGCCGCTGCCGCGCGAGCAGCTCCTCGCGCTCGCGGTCCCGTTCTTCGGCGGCCCGATGCCGGACATGCTCGCGACGCTCCTCTGCGAGACGGCCGGCGGCAACCCGTTCTTCGCGCAGGAGATCCTCGCCTACTGGCTCGAGGACGGGCGCTACGGCTCGAGCTCGAGCTCCATCTCGATCTCGAACACGTTCATGCCGCCGAAGAACGTGAACAGCCTGCTCATCTCGCGCCTCGACCGGCTCGACGCGAAGGTGAAGCAGACGATCGTCGCCGCGGCCGTCCTCGGGCGCGAGTTCGACCTGCGGGTGCTCGCGCTGATGCTCCCCGACGCCTCCGTGCTCGAGGAGCACGTGCGCATCGGCGAGGCGCAGTGCATCTGGTCGCAGATGACGGAGCGGCGCTTCCAGTTCAGCAACGCGCTCCTCCGCAACGCGGCCTACGAGATGCAGTCCCGCGCGCGGCTCCAGGAGCTCCACCGGCTCGCGGCCGAGGCGATCGAGAGCCTCTACGGCGATGACCTCGAGGACCAGCTCGTCGCGCTCGGCCGCCACTGGCGCCGCGCGGGCAAGGTGGACCACGCGCGCCGCTACTTCCTCGCGGGCGCCCGCAAGGCGGCGGCGCGCTACGCCCACGAGGAGGCGACACGCCTCTACCGCGTCTACTTCAAGCTCTCGCCGGAGCCGACGCCCGAGAGCGTCGTCGTGCGCTACGAGTTCGCCCGCGACGTCCTCGAGGCGAGGGGGCGGTACCAGGAGGCGCGGCAGGAGCACATCCGCGTGCTCACCGACGCCCAGAAGCTCGGCGACCGCGGGTCCGAGGCGCTCGGCTTCCTCGGCCTCGGCCGCACGCACTGGGCGATGCAGCAGCCGGACGACGCGCGCACCTACTGGGAAGAGGGGCTGCGCGCCGCGCGCGAGGCGGGCAACCTGCCGGCCGAGGGGCTCACGCTCGCGAGCCTCGGGATGGCCTACGCCGTCCAGGGCCGGTACGACGCCGCTCGCACGCTCTACTCGCGCGCGATCACGGTCGAGCGGCAGATCGGGAACCGGCGCGAGGAGGCGAGGCTCCTCGGGGAGTTCGCGAAGCTGCACCGGCTGAGCGGCCACCTCGGCGAGGCGGAGGCTCTGCAGGAGCAGGCCGCTGCCATCGAGCGTGAGCTGGGGGCCTCTTGAGCCGGTGGGGGACGCTGCCGTGCGCTCCGCCCACGCGAAGGCGACCCCGTCGTCCGACGTCGTCGCACGTTCCCTAGATCGCGGTGCAGAGGCCCCGCCGGCCCGCGCGGCGCCGGCGCGCCCCGGCCCTCGCCGCCCTGCGAATTCCGCTGACAATCGATCACGAGGTCTCCCAAGAGCATGACACGACAGGCAACAAAGGAGTCACCTGCGCTGTTGAACGAGGAGCTCCTTGAGAAGGCGAAGCCTTCCAAGCTCGTGCCCGCCGTGATCGCCGGAATGGTCTCGGGGACGCTGGTCGTCTCGTTCGATATCTCTCTTGGCGCGCTGATCTTCAACCACGGGCTCGCCGAATACCTCTCGAGAGGGATCGGCATCATCCTGATCAGCTCCGTCATCGTCGGCGTGATCGTGTCTCTCCTCAGCTCCTACAAGCCGGTGATCGCCGCGCCGCAGGAGGACGCCGCCGTCATTCTCGCCTCGATGGCGGCGGCGATCACGACGGCCATCGCGCAGAAGGACCCGGCGGCGAGCCCGTTCCCGACGGTCGTGGCCGCCATCGCGATCACCTCCGTGGTCGCAGGCGGCTTCTTCCTGCTGCTCGGGCTCTTACGGCTCGGCATCCTGGTCCGCTTCATCCCGTACCCCGTCGCCGGCGGCTTCATCGCAGGCGCCGGTTGGCTCCTCCTCCAGGGCTCGATCTCGGTGATGTCCGGGCAGCCATCGACGCTCGACATTTTTCCGACCGTGGTGATGGATCCGGAGCTCTTGAAGCGGGTCCTGCCGGGCCTCGTGTTCGGCGTCCTGCTCCTCGTGGTGCTGCGCCGGTTCTCGTCGCTCCTGCTCCTCCCCGTGCTGCTCGGGGGCTCGATCGTTGTGTTCTACGTCTCGCTGGGCCTCGCCGGCGTCAGCGTGCAGCAGGTGCTCGAGGGTGGCTGGCTCCTTGGTCCGTTCCCGACCGCGTCGCTCTGGCCGCCGATCGGGGCCTCGGACCTCGCGAAGGTGGACTGGTCGGTCCTGTTCAGCAGCGCGGGCAACGTCGCCGCCGTGATGATCATGGCCGCCATCACCGTGCTGCTCAGCGCGTCAGGCGTCGAGCTCGCGACGGAGCAGGAGATCGATCTCGACCGCGAGCTGCGGGCCACGGGCGTCGCGAACATCGTCACGGGCCTCTTTGGCGGCATGGTCGGCTACCTGTCGCTGGCCGAGTCGTCGATGAGCTACAAGGCCGGCTCGAACAGCCGCGTCTCGGGGCTGGTTGCGGCGGCTATCAGCTGCATCGTGCTCTTCGTCGGCGCCGACGCCATCCTGTACTTCCCGCGGCCCGTCCTCGGGGGCCTGATCGCGTATCTCGGGTTCCACTTCCTCATCAACACGCTCTACGAGGGCTGGTTCCGGCTGCGGCGCATCGAGTACTTCGTCATCGTGGTGATCCTCCTTGTCGTCGCCGTCCGGGGCTTCCTTGTCGGCATCGGCGTGGGGCTCGGCGTCTCGTTCATCCTCTTCGCGCTCAGCTACAGCCGCATCGAGGTGGTGCGCAACGCCATCACCGGGGTCCACCTGCGCAGCAACGTCGCTCGCAGCGAGGGCGAGCTGGAGACCCTGACGGCGCGCGGCAAGCAGCTCTACGTGCTCCAGCTCCAGGGGTATATCTTCTTCGGGACGGCGTACAACCTGCTCTCGACCGCCCAGCAGCGCATCCAGAGCGACGAGGACGAGAGGCCGCGTTACCTGCTGCTCGACTTCCTCCACGTCAACGGCATCGACTCGTCCGCCATCGCGAGCTTCCTCCGGCTCCGCAGGCTCGCCAAGTCGAACGGCGTCAAGCTCATTTTCACGGCGGTGCGTGAGGACATCCGCAATCACCTCGAGCGGGGTGAGGTCTTCCTGGCCGAAGGCGACGAGGTCTCCCTGCTCTACCCGGATATCGATCGAGGTCTCGAGGCGTGTGAGAAGGAGATCATCGCAGACGCGCCGCCCAGCATGCTGCCGCCTCCGATGCTGTTCTACGATCTCCAGGATGTGTTCGGCGGTCGCCCGGAAATGCTACGTTTCAAGGACTACCTCGAGCGCGTGGAGCTTCCGGCTGGGTTCGATCTGTTCCGGGCCGGAGATATCTCGAAGGACCTCTACCTCATCGAGAACGGGGAGCTCACGGCCTGGGCCGAGATCGACGGAAAGAAGGAGAAGCGGCTCCGCACGATGGGGCCGGGGTCGGTCGTGGGCGAGTCCGGGCTCTACATGGGAGAGAAGCGGTCGGCGACGGTCACCGCCAGCCAGAAGTCCACGCTCTACCGGCTCTCGGAGGAGGCGCTGCAGCGAATGACGGCGGAGGCGCCCGAGCTGGCTGCGGCCTTCCACCACTTCGTGGTCACGCTGCTGGCCAAGAGGATCGTGCACGCGACGTCGCCCGTGAAAGCGCTGTTCAACTAGACTCGATCGGTCCGGCCTGGAGCGTTGCGTTCCCGTGGAGACTCGCTTGCAGCATGGTGCGACGGCAGTACGCCTCCCGCCGGTGCGCGCCGCGCGCCGGGGAGCCGGCGTGCCCGCTCTTCAATGCTGCACGCGCGAGCACCTGGCTCCCGCAGATCCGATCGCGCACGACCACCGAGCGCAGCCCGCGAGCATTGCGGTCCTGTGTTCCGGTAGCGTCGAAACACGCATTGCCGTGCCGCGCGCCGTTTCACCTGGGGGAGAACAATCTCGTGTAGACGCTATCTTGGATGCGCGTGGATGCGCGGCGAACACACATTTGAATGCAATTTCGACGATCTCTTTCGGATTCAGAGCCACGGAATGTACGATTCGCCTAAGCTTGCGAACAGTCGTGGTTTCGCTCCGAATGAGAAGGCCAGTCGTGTTGCTTACCGCGCAACACATTTTCCTTGACAAGGGGACGCGCGCTTGCAATCCACGGTCCATAGGGTTGCGGCCGGGGCTGCCCGGCATCCCGCGCGTCCTACCGGCCGATGGGGGCCTCGGTCCGCAGACGCGCTCCGCTGGTTGGCGTTTCCGGAGACCCCAGAGGCCAGCATCGCGCCAGCGAACACCCGCAGGCCTGTCCGCCTTGAGCAGCTGGAGAAAGGACAACTTATGAAAACTCAACGTCGCCCCCTGATGGTACTAGCCATTCTGTTGGGTGTCCTATCGGTCGCCGCCTGCGGCAAAGATAAGGCTCCTGCTGAAGGACGTGCAGAGTCGGGCACCAAGGAAGCTGCGGCTCAGCCCTCCGAGCTCAGCGTCCTCATCTTCCCGAACTACCTGGATGACAAGAGCATCAAGGACTTCGAGACGCAGAACAACGCCCGTCTGCGGCTCACGATCTACGACTCCACCGAGGAGATGGAGAGCAAGCTCGCCTATGCGGGCGCCGACGCGCAGTACGATGTCGTCGTGATGGCGGCGCACGCCAGCGGGCGGCTCGCGCGGCGCGGGCTCATCCGCCCCCTGGATCACGCCCAGCTCCCCAACCTGAAGAACCTCGAGTCGCGGTTCTCGGGCCCGAACTTCGACGAGGGCAACAAGTATTCTATCCCTTACCAGTGGGGCACTGTCGCGATCATCTACAACAAGAAGAAGATCCCCAACATGGATCCGACGTGGGGCGTGCTCTTCGACGCCCAGAAGACGCCGGGCACGTTCGTGCTGATCGACGAGATGCGCGACATGGTCGGCGCGGCGCTGAAGTACAAGGGATTTTCCAGCAACACGTCGAAGCCTGAAGAGATCCGGGAGGCCGGGCGCATCCTCAAGGAGGCCAAGAGCAACCCGAAGTGCCTCGGCTTCAAGGGCGGCATCGGCGCGACGCAGGACGTGAAGGGCGGCTCCGTCGACATGGCGGTCGTCTGGAACGGGGACGCGCAGAAGGTGGTCTGGGAGGACAAGGATCGCCTCGCCCTCGTCATTCCGAAGGAAGGTTCCGTGATCTGGGTCGACGTGATGACCGTGCCCACCAAGTCGCCCCACCCCGAGCTGGCTCACAAGTTCATCAATCACATGCTGACCCCCGACGGCGGCGCGCAGCTCTCGATGATGACGAAGTACGCGACCCCGAACAGCGCCGCGCAGGCCAAGCTGCCGGTGGAGGACCGCACGAACCAGCTCATCTATCCGACGGGCGACCAGGCGAGCCGCCTGGAGCACCATCGCGATCTCGGCGAGGCGGCCAAGCTCTACGACGAGGTCTGGGCGGCCGTGAAATCGAACTGACCGCGAGGCGATGGCGCCAACGAGGTGCTCAGCCTCCGATCACGCCGATGCCCATCCTGCGCGACGCGCCGGTGTCGAGCGCACGCCCGAGCTGGAATCAGGGCCGCTGCGTGGAGCCCCTGGCAAGGCTGAATGCTTCGTTGCCACCGACGTGTCCCGCTGGCGCGGCGCTCGTCTCGCCGGCGCGTCCCCGACGCGTGCGCGACGAGCCCGGCTGGAGCGCACGGCGTAGCTCGCTGCCACCGGAGCGCACCGCGCCCGGTGCGCCCGGCGCTTCGAGGTGGAGTGCGTCGATCTGAACGTAAGGACCTCCATGGAAGATCATCGCTCCAAGACCACGGCTCGCGCGAGAGGCATGGTCGTAGACAACGCGTTCATGGCCGATAGTCTCTATGGCGTCCGGCGCGAGCCGACCTACAGCGGCGCGCTCTCCTTCCTGCGCCGCAAGTACACGCGCGACCTGACTGGCGTCGATGTGGCGGTCACCGGCATCCCGCTCGACACGGCGACCAGCAACCGCCCAGGGACGCGCTTCGGCCCGCGCGCGGTGCGGGAGGCCTCGGCGCACCTCGCGTGGAACCGCCCTTACGGCTACGAGTTCGATCCGCTCGACCGGCTCGCCGTGGTGGACTATGGCGACTGCGTCTGGGATTACGGGCGTCCGGAGGAGAGCCCTGTCGCCATCGAGGAGCACATCGGCCGGATCCTCGACGCCGGGGTGACGCCCCTCTCGATCGGGGGGGATCACTTCGTGAGCTACCCGATCCTGCGCGCCGTGTCCAAGCGCCGCGGGAAGCTCTCGCTGATCCATTTCGACGCTCACTCCGACACGTGGAGCGACGAGGTCGGATCGGGTCGGGTCGATCACGGCACCATGTTCTTCCACGCGGCGCAGGAGGGCCTCGTGGAGCCCAGCCGCTCGGCGCAGATCGGGCTCCGCACTTACAACGCCGATACGCTCGGCTTCCAGGTGCTCGACGCGCCCTGGGTTCATCGCCATGGCGCGAGGGCGGTGATCGAGCACGTTCGTAATATCGTCGGGGACCACGAGGTTTACCTGACGTTCGACATCGATTTCCTCGACCCGAGCTTCGCGCCCGGCACCGGCACGCCGGTCTGCGGGGGGATGTCCACCGCGGTCGCGCTGGAGATCCTGCGGGGGCTCCAGGGCATCGCGCTCGTCGGCATGGACGTCGTGGAGGTCGCGCCCGCGTACGACGTGGGTGAAATCACGGCGCTGGCTGGCGCGACGATCGCGCAGGAGGGGCTCGGGCTCTTCGCGTGCCGGCCTGGCGCGCCCAGAGCAAGGGAGCCGGCCGAGGGAGAGCGGCGTTAGAGCGGCGGTCACCCGCTTCGGATACGGGCCCATCTCGTCGTTTTCGGTGCTCAGCGCACAGGAGTGCGCTTCCGCGCCGAAAACGACGATCTGGACCCGTCTCCTGTGCGGGAGACCGCCGCTCTGCGTCGCGTCTACGAGCGTGTTCGGCGGCGGGGGGACTGCGCTCGGTATGGCGCGAAGACCGCTTCTGGCGAGTCTTCGGTGAACTGGCGGAGCACCCGGTTCAGCCCGCGCGTGCCGTGGGCGCGGACCGTCTGGACGCGGTCGAGATCGAGCACCTCCCCGAGGTACTCCTCGCCGGAGCCCCCCAGGAAGAGGACGCGGCCCTCGGGATCGACCGCGATGGAGCGCCCGCCGCCGATCTCCACCGCGGCATTGACGTTCACCACATAACACTGGTTCTCGATCGCGCGGGCGCGGGCGAGCACGAGCTCCTCCTCGCGATCCGGCGTCGTGGTGAGCGTCGGGTGCAGGATCACCTCGGCGCCGCGCAGCGCCAGGCCGCGCGCGACCTCGGGATACCAGCCATCGTAGCAGATCATGAGCCCCAGCCGGCCGACGCGCGGGATGTCGAACACGGGCGCGGGCTCATCGCCCGGCGCACAGGTCTCGAAGGGCATCCAGGGATAGAGCTTGCGGTACCGGGTGACGAGCTTGCCGCTCGGCGAGAAGACGAGCGCGGTATTGTGCAGCTTGTCCCCCGCGCGCTCGTAGATCGACCCGGCGCAGAGCCACCTCCCAGCCCTGCGCGCGATCGCGCCGAGCCGCCTGGTGAGCGGCCCCGGGATCGGCTGGGCGAGCTCGTGCGACGGGGAGGTGTGGCGGAACGGGTGATCCCCCGTGAGCCACAGCTCGGGAAAGAGGTAGAGCTGCGCCTCGGGGAACGAGACCCCCAGCGTCTGCACCTCGCGCTCGAGCTTCTCGAGCGTCGCAGCAGGGTCGCCGGGCACGGGCCGGGACTGGACTCCGATGACGTGGAGGAGGCGAGCCATACAAGCGACGTTATACACCCCCTCTGCGGCGTGCGTTCGAGGGGCGTCGTGAACGTCGCGCCGGGGGGCGCCTGGCGAGCTCGCTCAGGTGGTCGGCTCGATCGACCCGCGAGCCGCCGCGATCACCTCGGCCGTGGCGAAGTGCGCCGACTCGAGGGCACCCTGCGCCCAGCCCGTGTAGAGACACGTGTGATCGCCGGCGAAGACGATTCGCCCCTCGCCGCGCTGGAGATCCGCGATCAGGTCGGTCTGATCGGGCCGGTACGCGGGCCAGCCGCCTCGCGTGTACGGCTGGTGGTGCCACGAGAACGACAGCCCCTTCTGGAAGTACTGCCGAGCGTTCGGGAAGAACGACTCCATCGTCTTGAGCCCGAACTCGATGCGATCGGCCGCGGTGGGCAGCTCGTCGAGCGCCGCGGCGTTGCGGTCCTGCACGTACGCCGTGAGGATGCCCGAGGAGCCGGACTGGAGCGAGGTCAGGTCCCACAGGCGCTCGATGGGCGTGGTCGTGCAGGCCGCGAGCAGCCCGATGATGCCCTCATCCGCCCAGAACCGGTGCGAGAACTGGAAGTTGAGGCGCGTGACGGTGAACATCGGGATCTCCGACGCGGCGCGGTGCTTGGGGCCGGAGAGCGGCGGGTCGAACGCGACCTCGAGCAGGATGCGGTGGGGGAGCGCGCACACAACGAAGTCGCCCTCGATCGTCTCGGGGTCCCCGTTCCTGAGGAACTCGACGGTCACGCCGTCCTCGCGGGAGATCACCCGCTGCACATGGGCCCCCTTGAGGATGCGATCGCCGAGATCGTCGGCGAACGCGGTGGTCAGCCGGTCGTTCCCGCCGGCGATCGCGTAGGTGTGGAACCACTTGGCGTCGAGCCGCTGGTTCGCCGACCAGGCGAGGCCGCTGAACATCTCGATCTCCGTCCCCTCGTACGCGCGGCAGATCTCCCTCGCGGCGTGCGAGGCCCCGGTCCGATCCAGGCTGCGGTAGAACGTCTCGCCCGAGAAGTCCTTGCGGACGGTGGCCGGTGGCCACTGCGTGTCCCGCGGGTCGCCGATCACCGAGAACGCCTTCGCCGCGAGCTGCAGGTTGAGGGACTCCGCGTCGATGTCCCTCTCTTCCGGAGAGAGCGGAAAGTCGGCAGGATAGTGCGCTTTGCCCCGCGAGGTGCTCAGGAAGCGATGGCCCATGACGTAGTACAGCTGCGTCGCGTCGAGCGGATACTCGAGGATCTCCAGCCCGAAGTGGCGCGCATAGGCGAGCGTGAGGACGTGGGTGTCGGCGATCCGGGTGACGCCGAGCTCGGCGTACTGGTCGCCGAAGTGGTTCCGGAGCGTGTAAAAGCGGCCGCCCACACGGTCATTCCGCTCGAGGATGATCGGGTCGAACCCGGCCTTCCGCAGCGACCATGCGGTGCACAGCCCTGAAATCCCGCCGCCGAGCACGATGACACGGCGTCCGCCGCCGACGCTCGGCCACTCAGGTAGGGTGTCCCACATCTGTGGCAACATCTCCCCTGCGGCCGCGAGGCGACGCCGGTCGTAGACGGAAGCGAACGGCTGCTCGGGAACATCGATCGGGCGGTCGGGCAACATGGACCTCTTGCTCGGGCTGGCTGACGATCGTCAGGTTGGCAAAAACGCCGTTGAGACGGCGCGCCGCGGGTGGCAGACCCGACGCGCGCTCCCCTCGTGGCCTACGGTTCGGCGCGAAAATCGGCGCCCATCGCTCTCCTGATCGCTCCCATTCGCGGCGCGCTCCGCCGAGCGGCGCGCCCGTCGTTCCGCCGTCGCTCCGGACCGCGCGCGCCGTGCGTCGCGTGATCCGAGGTCGAGGAGCGGATATTCACGAGTGACCATGATGGACAAGCGATGTTTTGCTTTCAAGCAAAATCATGACCGCGCGGATTGTCACAAGAGTGTGCGGGCGTCCGATGATGTGGTCACCTGGTTACGTGGCGCGTGACACGTGGCGCGCAGCGCGCGGCCGCGCGCCGTCAGATCGCAGCGTTTCCGGCGACGGCCATGAAGCGAACGCACCGCCCCACACCATCGCGCCTCGATCGTGGATTGCGGAGGAACGTGCGTGATTTGCGCCACGGCGCACGATTTGCGTCGGGCAAGGAAACACACGAGAGCGCTGCATGACACGCGAGGCCGGCCCAGGCGCTGAGTTCACGCGAGACGCTGAATTCGAGCGTGGCGCGAACCGCGTGCAGCGGTGGAGCTCCTGCCAGAGCGGAACGGTACCGCAGCTGTGGCTTGCGCCACGCCTGGAATGGATGAGGCCGCCAGGGCGACGCCGCTCGATGGCCGCGGGGCGCGAGGCTGCGCGCTGCGCTGCCCGCCCTGCGCCGCGGTCGAGCGGGGCGGCGCGGGGGCGGAGCGCCGAGAGGTGATGGCCGTGAGGTGGAGAGCGCGCGCGGCCAGGACGGCCGCGCGATGATCAGAAGTTCAGGTTGGCAGAGAGGAGGAAGGTGCGGCCTGCCTGGGGCATCCTGGTCGCCGTGAACTGGGGCGAGATGGGGGCCTCGTACTCCCAGTCGGCGACGTTGTAGACGCCCATGTTGTAGCGGAGGCCGGCCACGTCCGTCTGACCGGAGAGGACGACGTCCCAGATCACCGCGGGGTCGGTCTCCGTCAGGGTCTTGTCGATGCGCGGCGACTCGACGGTGAGGCGCGTCGACAGCATCAGGGCCTTTCCGAACAGCGGCACGGTCCCCTTGACGGCGGCCATATGCTCCGGCGAGTTGGGCACCTTCTTGAGCACATCGTCGACGTCTCCTTTATCGAGGTACCGCGCCCGTGAATAGGAGTAGGAGACAGAGGCCATCCAGCCCTGGCGCCACTCGCGGCGCAGCTCGGCCTCCGCGCCCAGCACGAGGATCGGCTCCTTGGTGTTGTCGTACCTTCCCGGCACAGCCTCCGTGAAGTCGCCGGTCTGCGCGATCATGTCGGTCATGTAGTTCACGTACCCCGCGCCGAGCAGGGAGAGCGTGGACGAGAGCCGGTGCGTGAACTCGACCTCTCCCGAGAGCACGCTCTCGGGACCGATCCGCTCTTCCTCCGACTCCGCCGGATTGTACCCCGGGGCAAAGTTGCTTGCGGGCACCTGCAGGAAGAGCTCGTAGATGGGCGGAGCGCGGAACGCGCGGCCGCCGGTCACCTTCAGGTTGCCCCCTTCGTAGGGCTTGACGACGAGCGCGATACGCGGGCTGATCCCGGAGTTGAAGCTGAGCTTCTTCTCAGGCTCGTCACTGCTATAGTTGTAATAGTCGATACGAGCACCCGCGGAGATGCGGACGCGATCGGACGGGACGAAGTCGACGACGCCGTAGCCGGCGAGGATCTGGTAAGGGTGCGCGTCGAACAGACCGTCATCTCGCGCATTGAAGATGGCGACATCATCCTTGTTGATCATGCCGTCGTTGTCGAGATCATCATCGTCATCGCTGCTGGCGCCAGCAGCAGGCGCCTCAACGTTACCATCCTGGTCAACGTCCTGTCTCTCGACCGGGACGGGGAGGATGAGCGAGTCGGTGCAGGGTTGGTCGGGGACGCAGACGGTCTCCTCGATGCGCTGCCGGCCGACGAAGTGCATCTGGCCCTCGACGCCCACGGTGACCTTCAGCTGTGGAAACGGGGTGATCTCGAATCGCTGATCCGCGAGCAAGAACATGTCCTGGTACTGCTCGACATCGGAGATCCTGAGGCCGGTGCTGTCGTTCGCCAGCCACAGCGTGTCGTCATAAAACTGGATGTCGTAGGCCACGCGGGTGACCGTCGAGAAGACGTCCGAGATCCGCGGCGCGAACGTGACCTCGGCGAACCCGCGCCTGTCGCGGTAAAACGTCCTGTCGTCGCCGACGACGGTCTTGTTGGCGCCGCTCGGGAGCGCCTTCCTGCGCTCGTTGTAGAACACCTGCGCCGAGAGGGACTTGTACCAGAGCCGCCCCTGGACCGTCCCGACATTGAAGTGGTCGGCGTCGCGGGCGTTGGCGTCCTTGTTCTTCCACTGCTCATCGAGTCCGGGCGTGATCGGCAGGAAGTAGTCTCGCCCTTGGCCGTGGCCGCCGGCGACCGACAGCCACATGCCGGAGTCGCGCCCGAAGGGCACCTGCGCCTGGGCGCGGCCGCGGATGAAGCCGTGCTGCGCCGCGCCCACGCCGACGCCCGCGCCGAACGACGTCGGGCGGCCCTTGGTCACGATGTTGATGACGCCGACGAACGCGCCCGTACCGTAGAGCAGCGAGCCCGGGCCACGGACGACCTCGATCCGCTCGACGTCCTCCAGGTCGGTGCGCGCGGCTTGATCGGCGAAGGCGAGGCCGTCCCAGGTGTCGTTGATCGAGTGCCCGTTGAGCAGCACGAGCACGCGGTTGCTGTAGTCGCCAGGGATGCTGATCCCGCGGATGCCAACCCAGGAGTAGGTGCCGTCGTACGTCGTGTAGACGCCGCGCATGCCCCTCAAGGCCTCGGCGACCGTCGGATACCCCATCGCGCGGAGCTCCTGGCCCGAGATGATCGTGACCGAGCCGGGCGCGTCCTCGACGGCCTCCGCCGTACGCGACGCGGCCTCGACCTCCTCGAGCTGCCGGAGGGAGATGTCGATCCGGGTCTGCTGTGCGGCCACCACGTTCGCTGTCTGCTCCACCGGGCGGAAGCCGCGCAGCGAGACGCGCACGCGGCGCTGGCCGCTCTGCACGTTGAGGACCGCGGGCGTGAAGCCCATCGGCTTTCCGTCGACCTCGACGAGCGCGTCGCGCTCATCCGCGTTGACGACGAGGCTGCCGGTGAGCGGGTTGAGCCGGTAACGCGCGGTCACCGTGCTCGCGGCCGCCACGTTCACGTCCTGCTCCGACGGCTGATACCCCTCCTGCGAAAGGTAGAGGCGGTGCCGGCCAGGAGGCAGCGTGAGATCGCACGGCGCGGTGCACGCCGGGGGGCCGCTCGCGTCGTTGACCCGCACCGTCGTGCCCGCCATCTCACCGACCACGCGCACCGTCCCGACGATGCGCTTCAGCTTGACCGCGACGTTCGTTTGCTCGCCGATCTTCGCCTCGACGTTCTCGACCTCCGCCGGCTCGTAACCCTCGAGATCGACGATGATCTTGTGCTTGCCGGGCTGGAAGCCGAGGAGGCGGGGCGTGTTGCCGCGGCCGCCGAGATCGCGGCGGTTGATGTACACCGTCGCTCCGGGCGGGTCCGTCGTCACGTTGATGACGGCGACGTTGGGCCGGATGCGCGCGAGCGCCTCCTCGATGGCCGGCCTGCGCGCGGCGTTGGGCTCGAGATCGAGCGCCTGAACGTAGTAGCGAAATGCGTCTGGATACTCCTGGAGAGCCTCGTAAGTTCGGGCGATGTTGAAGATGACGTTTCGGTTCGGGACAAGCCGGTTCGACACCAGGAAGTGCTCCAGGGCGCCCCGGTAGTCACGCGCCGAATAGCGCTCCGTGGCGATCCTGAAGTGCAGATCGGCCTCATCGGCCAGATCATCCGCCCAGGCAGGCCGACCGGAGAATGTGAGGAGTGCTACGAGTATGAGTAGGAGTGCGGAGCGACGAAAGCTCATCTTTCGATCTCGATTCCCAACGGTCGAAGTGGAGCGCAAAGCGCCGTCCGCCGGGTCCAGCCGTCACGCAAAAACCCGGCGAGCTTGGGACGAAACAGCCGCATTGCCGGGTCAGCTTACCGTAAGCCGTCAGCTGATCCAACCTGTTCGCACAGGCGGCCGGAGACCTCACGCCGGCGTGGACGCCGCTGTGTAGGCGCCGTGCGCGGAGCGCATGACAGAGTGAGCGGAACCCGGGGCGGCGCGCGGTCCGGGCCCGGCGCCCCGCAGGAGGCGCCGTCAGGCAAGCGCTCGAGCTCGGCGCCCCAGGGCCGGGCCGCGCGAGCCAGAGCGAGGTGGAGCGCTGGTCAGGCCCAGCGCCAAGGTGAACAAGGGCGGTGCATCGCTGCGCTGACGCGCAGGAGTCCGCCGGGCTCCGCGCGGCGCGCGCGAGCCCGTTGGCCGCCCGGCGCGCCGCCTCCACCGAGCTCCGCCGCCTCCGCCGCGAGCCCGGGCCGGCGGCTCAATTGTGCCTCCAGCGGGTGAGCCGCTCCAGGAGCACGATGGACACCGCCACGCCGATCAGGAGGAGCGTTGAAATCGCGAACAGGTCGGTCCGCACGCCTCGCATCTGAGATTGGTAGACGTAGAGCGGGAGCGTGACCGAGCGCGGGCCGGACGTGAAGAAGCTGATCACGAAGTCGTTGAGCGACAGCGTGAACGCCAGCATGGCGCCCCCCACGATCGCCGGCCACAGGAGGGGGAGCGTGACCCTCCGGAAGTGGATCCACGGCGACGCATAGAGGTCCATCGCGGCCTCGCTCAGCGTCGGCCCGATGGCGACGAGCCGACTGCGGACGATGAGCGTCACGAACGCGATCTCGAACGTCACATGACCGATGATCATCGTCGTCATGCTGGGCTCGAACCAATGGTCCACCACGCGGCGGAGCACGTTGAACGCCATGACCAGCACCGCCGCGAACGTGATGTCGGGAGCGACCGCCGGGATGTCCACGATCGACTCGAGCACGCGACTCACGGAGCTCGGCCACGGAAAGTGCATCCCCAGGGCGAGCAGCGTCCCGAGGACCGTCGCGATGAGCGTGGAGGCGCCGCCGAGCATCAGGGTGTTCACGGCGACCTCGCGGATCTCCATGGCACGCCGGTTGGTCTCGGGATCGGCGAAGAGATCGAGGTACCAGCGAACCGAGAAGCCGGTCCAGAGCAGGCCCCGCTCCGCGGCGTTGAACGAGTAGACGGCGACCGCGAAGAGCGGCAGGTAGAGGAGCGCGAAGCCGAGGAAGGCGGCGATCGTCGTCAGCGCGCGCCAGAGGCCCCGGCCGAGCTTCACAGGATCTCCACGGAGCGCCCATTCCGGCGGTAAAGGGACACGCCGCCCAGCGTCAGAACGATGAGCACCAGGCTGAGCGCCGCGCCGTAAGGGATGTTCCTCCCCGGGCCGAACTGGTGCTGGATGAGGTTCCCTATCAGCCAGTGCTTCGCGCCGCCGAGCATGTCGCTCACCACGAAGACGCTCATCGCAGGGACGTACGTGAGGAGGACTGCGACGCTGAGGCCGGGGAGGGTCTGCGGCAGGATCGCCGCGAGGAAGATGCGCAGCCGCGACGCATAGAGGTCCTGCGCGGCCTCGACGAGCGACCAGTCGAGACGATCGATGCTCGTGTAGAGGGGGACCACGGCGAACGGGAGGGAGGCCGCGACGAGGCCGATCGTGACCGCCGTCCAGCTGGGATAGACGTCGCGGCCCGGGTCGATCCACCCGAGCCAGGCGGCGAGCTTGGCAGGCAGGAGCTGCGCCGACAGGAGGAGCTTCCAGCTGAACGTGCGGATCACGAGGTTCGTGCAGAGCGGGACGATGATGAGCGCGAGCCAGAAGAAGCGCCGGCGACGCGAGCCGCGCGCGATGAAGAAGGCCATCGGATAGGCGAGCATCACGGAGGCGGTCGTCACGACCAGCGCGAGGACGATGCTCCTGATGAGGATGCGCGCGTTCTCGCCGGACGCGGATCCGAAGATGCGCTCGAACGACTCGAACGACAGCTCCCAGAGCAGGGCGCCGTCCGCGTCGCGCTTGAGGAACGACACGACGAGGAGCGCCAAGCTCGGCAAGAGGAGGAACACGGACAGCCAGGAGACGCCGCCCGCGATGAGCAGCGACCCCCGCGCGAGGAGCCTGCGCCGCGTCGTGAGCTGGCCATACCAGACCGTCGGCTCAGTCACTGAGCACCTCGAGCCGCTCGGCGGGCAGGGCGAGCCAGACCGAGGAGCCGGGCTTGAGCCGCGAGCGGGGGCTGAGCTGCACGCGCAGCGGCCCGGGCTCGATGATGAGCTCCACGTGATCGCCGCGGTAGAAGCTCTCCTTCACCACGCCGCGCACGCCGTTCTCCGCCGGCTCGTTCTCGCAGAGCTCGATCCACTCGGGGTGGATCGCGAGCGTGCCGTACTCCCACTGAGGCTTGGTCTGCACCCTCAGCGCGCCCACCGTCGTGAAGACGAGCGTGGCGCCGACGCGCTGCGCGGAGATGAGGTTGGCCGCGCCGAAGAACTCGGCGGCGAAGCGGCTCTGCGGCCGCTCGTACACCTCGGCCGTCGCCCCCTGCTGCTCGATGCGGCCCTTGTTCATCAGCACGATGCGGTCCGAGACGGTCATCGCCTCGTCCTGATCGTGTGTGACGAGCACGAACGTCTTCCCGAGCGCGCGCTGGAGCCGGCGCAGGTCGAGCTGGACCTCGGCGCGCAGCTTCGCGTCGAGCGCCGACATCGGCTCGTCGAGCAGCAGCACCTCAGGCTCGTTGACGACCGCGCGCGCGAGCGCGACTCGCTGCTTCTGACCGCCCGAGATCTGGTGCGGATACCGCTCCGCGAGGTCATCGAGCTTCAGCATCGAGAGGCTCGAACGCACGCGCTCGCGCACCTCGGGATCAGGGAAGCTGCGCGACCTCAGGCCGAAGGCCACGTTCTCGAACACGGTCAGATGCGGGAACAGCGCGTAGTTCTGGAACACGGTGTTCACCGGCCTGCGGTTCGCCGGCAGGTGGTCAACCGCCCTGCCCGCGAGCAGGATCTGCCCCCGATCGGCGCGATCGAGCCCCGCGATGATGCGGAGCAGCGTCGTCTTGCCGCAGCCGGAAGGCCCGAGGAGCGTGACGAACTCGCCGGCCTCCGCCGTGAACGACACGTCGTTCAGTATCTGTGTCTTACCGAAGCTCTTGCTGACGTTCTCTACAACGAGGCTGCATCCCGGGTTGCGGTCGGCCGCGCTCTCGGTCAGGGGCGCCATGCTGCGCTGCCCCGACGACGAGAAGAAGTCTCTCAACCTCTGGATCACCCCAGCAAACCCTTTGCGCGTGGCGCTTTCCGAACCGCTTCCGAAGCCTCGGAGCGTACTACGCAGACCATGATGCCCTCCCGTTGTCAACTGGGCGCGCGCCGGGCTGACCGGCTGAGCGGCGCGCGCCCGGCCGGGCTCTTTTCGCTCGCAGGCGGCGTACGCTACCGCCCTTCCCCTGGGCGTGCCACCTTTCTGCCGATCCTGCTCGCGGTGCGCTCCAGCGCCGCGCAGGGCTCGCGCGTCGCTGGAGCGCGCCCAATGCGTTCGGAGCGCGCTTCCCGTGCGCGTCCGGGCGCGCTTCGCTGCGCGCTCCCCGCGCGTTCGCTGCGCGTTCCCCACGCGTTCGCCGCGTGTTCCCCACGCGCTCCCCACGCGCTGCTTGCCACCGCTCGGCGCCGGTGATTTCTTGGTCCCACGCATGGGCCTGAGGAACGCGAGACCCGAGTTTGGAGGCACGCGTCGCTTCCAGGTCGTTCGCGTCGTGGGCCGCGGCGGGATGGGGGTTGTCTACGAGGCCTTCGACCGCGAGCGGAAGGGGCGGGTCGCGCTCAAGATCCTCCGGAATCTGAGCGCCGACGCGCGCCTCCGGTTCAAGAACGAGTTCCGCGCGCTCCAGGACATCCAGCACCCGAACCTGGTCAGCCTCGGCGAGCTTCACGAGGAAGAAGGGCAGCTCTTCTTCACGATGGAGCTCATCCGCGGCGTCGACTTCGTGGTCCACGTGCGGGTCCACGAGGAGGGCGACGCCGGGCCGAGGGGCGAGCCCGCGGGCGTCGGGCGCCGCTCGACCCTGCCGTCGAGCCCCATGTGGTCTGCTGTGCAGGGCCCTGCCTCGGAGCCACAGCCCCGGATCAAGCGCCCCTTCCACGAGGCCCGCCTCCGGTCGGCCCTGGCGCAGCTCGCCCAGGGGCTCGCGGCGGTGCATGCGGCTTACAAGGTTCACCGCGATATCAAGCCTTCCAACGTCCTCGTCACCGCGGAAGAGCGGGTGGTCCTCCTCGACTTCGGCTTCGTCGCCGACGCGAGCGGCACAGGGCGCGAGCAGGCCGTCGTCGGAACGCTCCATTACATGGCGCCCGAGCAGGCCGAGGCCAAGGCGGCCGGGCCCGAGGCGGACATCTACAGTGTCGGGGTCATGCTTTACCTCGCGCTGACCGGCGTCTACCCGTTCCAGACGGCGCCCAAGGCGGCGCTCGACATGATGCGGCGAGCGGAGCCTCCGCCGCCGAGCCGGCTCGTCGAGGACATGCCCGCCGACATCGACGAGCTCTGCGTGGACATGCTCCGCATCGACCCGGCCGCCCGGCCGACGGCGCGCGACGTGCTGCGCCGGCTGCAGGTGCAGGAGCTCATCGAGGAGCCGCCCGTCCTCTCGCAGCGCATCGGCTTCGTCGGCAGGCGCAGCGAGCTCGCCGCGCTCGAGGGCGCGTTCGCGGAGGCGAAGCTCGGGCGCGCGGTCACGCGGTTCATCGAGGGCGAGTCGGGCGTCGGCAAGAGCGCGCTCCTGCGCCGGTTCCTGGAGCGCATCGACAAGGAGGCGCTCGTCCTCGCGGGGCGCTGCTACGAGCGCGAGGCGGTCCCCTACAAGGCGGTGGACGAGCTCATCGACGGGCTGAGCCGGCACCTCGTGCGCCGCCCCCCCGAGCAGGTCAAGGCGCTGCTGCCGCCCAACGCGGGCCTGCTCGGCACGGTGTTCCCGGTGTTCCGGACGGTCCCGGCGATCACGGAGGCGCGCGCTCGGCGCAAGGCGATCGACCCGCCCGAGATCCGCGCCCTCGTCTTCGCCGCGCTTCGGGAGCTGCTGGGCCGGCTCGCGGCCGAGCGGCCGCTCGTGCTCGCGATCGACGATCTCCAGTGGGCTGACGCCGACAGCGTCGCGCTGCTCTCGGAGGTGATGCGCCCGTGGACCGAGGCCGATCTCCACGCCGCGACCAGGCCCGGCTCGTTCGCCGGCCTCGATGGGCCCGTGTCCTCGGGCGCGCTGGTCGACCCCTCGCGCCCGCGCGCGATGATGCTCGTGGCGACGGTGCGGACCGCCTCGGAGACCGCGCCGCCCGTCTCGCGGCAGCTCGGGGTGCCGATCGACTCGCTCGGGCACATCATCGTCCACCGCCTGTCGCTCGCGGAGGCGCAGGAGCTCTGCGCGCTCCTCCTCCGGGGCGCCCAGGTCGGCCACCCGCTCAGCATCGAGGCGATCGCGCAGGAGGCCGGCGGCCACCCGCTGTTCATCGACGCGCTCCTGCGCCACCGGATGATGTCCCCGGACGCCGACGGCGGCCCGGTGCGCCTCGACGACGTCCTCTGGGCGCGGATCAGCCGGCTCGACCCGCGGGCGCGCCAGCTGCTCGAGCTCGTCGTGTGCGCCGGCGCGCCGGTGCTGACGTCGGTGGCCGCGCACGCCATGGCGGCGGATTTCGGGGAGCTCACGCGGGTGCTCTCGGCCCTGCGCGCGGCGAACCTCGTGCGGACCGGCGGCTCGGGTCAGGACGAGTTCCTCGAGCCGTTCCACAACCGCATCCGGGAGACGGTGGCGAGCCGGCTCGACGAGCAGGCGGCGCGCAGCTGGCACGGCCGGCTCGCGCTGGCGCTGGAGGCCTCGGGGCGCGCGGAGCTCGAGGCGCTGGCCGAGCACTGGCGCGCTGCCGGGGACCCCGAGCGCGCCGCCGGCTACGCCGTGCGCGCCGGCGAGCACGCCGAGGCCGCGTTCGCGTTCGACCACGCGGCGCGCCTCTACCGCATGGCGATCGACCTCCACCTGCCTGGCGCGGCGGAGCGGCGGGTCGTGCTCGCCAAGCTCGGCGACGCCCTGAGCAGCGCGGGGCGCGGCGCCAAGGCAGCGGAGGCCTACATGGCCGCGAGCGACGGCGCCCCCGAGTCCGAGGCGATCGATCTCGGCCGCCGGGCCGCGGAGAACCTGCTCCGCGCCGGCTACGTCGACGCCGGGATGGCGGGCCTGCGCTCGGTGCTCGGCGCGGTCGGCATGCAGGTGCCGAAGACGCCGGAGCTCGCGGTCGCGTCGCTGATGCTGCGGCGCGCGCAGGTGCGCCTGCGCGGGCTCAACTTCGTCGAGCGCCCCGCCGACGAGGTCTCGCCCGAGGACCTCATGCGCATCGACGTCTGCTGGTCGGCGGCGATGGGGCTCGCCATCGTCGATCCCACGCGCGGCGCCGACTTCCAGGCGCGCAACCTCCTCCTGTCGCTCAAGGCGGGCGAGCCGTACCGCGTGACGCGCGCGCTCGCCTTCGAGGCGACCTACCTCGCGATCGACGGCGGCCCGTCCGCGTCCCGCGTCGCCGACCTGCTCTCGACGGCGAGCGCGATCGCGGCGCGCATCGGCAGGCCTCACGCGCTCGGCCTCGTCGGCTTCGTCGGCGGCGTCACCGCGACGCTGTTCGGCCGCTGGCAGCAGGGCGTGGCCGATCTCGACCGGGCGGACACCATCTTTCGCGAGCGCTGCACCGGCGTCACGTGGGAGCGGAGCTGGGCGCACACCTTCTCGGTCTGGGCGCTCTGGTACGGCGGCGAGACGCGCGAGTTCATGCGCCGGGTCCCGATGTACCTGCAGGCGGCCGACGAGCGCGGCGATCGCTACCTCGCCACGAGCCTGCGCTCCTCGCAGAGCAACGCCTACTGGCTCGTCGGCGACGACCCCGACTCCGCGCTGCGCCAGGCGCAGGACGCCATCCGGAGCTGGTCCAAGGCGGGCTTCCAGCTGCAGAGCTACTTCGATCTCGTCGCCCGCGCGCACATCGGCCTGTACCGGGGCGAGGGCGAGGCGACGTACCGCCTCTTCGCGGAGCAGCGGGCGGGCCTCGAGAGCTCGCTCGTCCTGCGCATCCAGGCCGTGCGCATCATCATCACCCACCTCCGGGCCTGCGCCGCGCTGGCCGCCGCCGCCGCGTCCACGCCGGCCGACGCGGAGCCGCTGTACGAGGAGGCGACGCGCGCCGCCCGCAAGATCGACGCGGAGCACATGCCCTGGGCCGACCCGCTCGCGGCCGCGGTGCGCGCGGCGATCGCCGCGGCCCGCGGCGAGGGAGAGGCGGCCGTCCAGCAGCTCGCCGACGCGGTGCGCGGCTTCGAGGCCGCCGGCATGGCCCTCTACGCCGCGGCGGCGCGGCGCCGCCACGGCGAGCTGCTGAAGGGCGACGAGGGCCGCGCCGCCGTCGAGGCGGCGAACGGCTGGATGCACGAGCAGGGCATCGTGAGCCCGGACCGCATGACCGCGATGCTCCTCCCTGGCTTCTAGCGGGCTCACCCGCTTCGGATACGGGCCCATCTCGGCGTTTTCGGTGCTCAGCGTACAAGAGTCTCAGGATCCTACACATCTCGCTTGATGTGTGCTGAGCGACGTGATCAAAGCTGCGGATGGGTTCACCTGCAGCAGAGCACGCAGCGGCGCTCGCCGAGGAGATGAGCGACGCGCACTTCGGCGATGCGCGGCTTTCGAAGCGCCAGAGCAAGCTGGTGCAGAAGCTGGCGCAGGCGCCGGACAAGAGCTTCCCCTCGCTGCTGTCCGACAGCGAGCTGGAGGCGGCGTACCGTTTCTTCGGCAACGACGCCGTCACGCCCGCGGCGATTCTGGCTCCGCATGTGCGCGCCACCCTCGCGCGCATGGAGGCCGAGCCGGTCGTGCTCGCCATCCATGACACCACGACCCTGTCCTTCCGCTCGGACGGCCAGCGGCAGGGGCTCGGACGGCTGCGCTCCTCGGGGCAGACGTTCTTCGCCCACTTCACGCTGGCGGTCAGCGGCGATGGAACGCGCCGCCCGCTCGGCGTGCTCGATCTGAGCACGCACGTGCGCGACGACGGCAGGACGGACAACGAGCACGACCGCTGGGGAGAGCAGGTGGAGCGAGTCGCGGCCTTGGGCGCTACTGCGCACGACGTGGTGCACGTCATGGACCGCGAAGGCGACGACTACGGCCTGTTCGCGCAGCTTTTGAGCGCAGGGCATCGGTTCGTGATTCGGCTCGCGCACAATCGCCTCGTCGAGGCTGACGCCCTCGGAGAGCAGGCCAAGCTCGAGCAGGCGCTCGCGCATGTTCAAGCGGTGGCCGTACGCGAGGTAGAGCTTTCGCCGCGGCCGGCGGGCAATCGCAGCCCTCAACAGAAACGGCTGCATCCTCCGCGCGCAGGACGCTTGGCCAAGCTCGCCCTTGGAAGCACGCGCGTGACCCTGCGGCGACCGAGATCCCAGCCGCGCGAGCTGCCTGCGACGCTGTCGCTGTGGGTCGTACGCGTCTGGGAGATCGAGCCGCCGCCGGGCGAAGCGCCGGTCGAGTGGGTGCTGCTCACGAGCGAGCCGGTCGAGTCCGTCGAGCAGCTGACGCAGCTGGTCGACTGGTACCGGGCGCGCTGGATGGTGGAGGAGTTCTTCAAGGCCCTGAAGACCGGATGCGCCTACGAGAAGCGCCAGATCGAGGACCTGCACGGCTTGCGCAACGTGCTGGCGCTCTTCGCGCCCATCGCCTGGCAGCTATTGCTGCTGCGCAGCGAGGCTCGGCGCGCTCCGGAGCAGCCCGCGACCGCCGTGCTCACGCCCACCCAGATCGAGGTGCTGCGGGTCTTCGCGCGCAAGCCCCTGCCCGAGAACGCCACGGCCCGCGATGCCTTCCTGGCAATCGCCGGGCTCGGCGGACACCTCCGGCGAAACGGCGAGCCCGGCTGGCAGACCTTGGGCCGTGGCTACGAGCAACTCCTCACCCTCGTCCAAGGCTGGAGCGCCGCGAGGGAGGTGGGGAAAATATGATCAATCCTGAGACAAGAGTACGCTTCCGCGCCGAAAACACCGAGCTGGACCCGTCTCCTGTGCGGGTGAGCTCCGGCGACGGTAGGGGGAAGGGGAAAGGGAAGGGGAGGGGGGCCGGCGGGCGCGTCTCAGGGCTTCACGCGCAGGACGGCCGTGCCCTTCGCCTTGCCGTAGAGCTGCTTGATCTCGATCTTGTACTCGCCGGGGGACGACGCGCTGAACTCGACGGGGGAGGCGCTCTGCGGCTTGCCGGTGGGCAGATCGCGCAGCACGCGCTCGATGATGATCTTCCCGGACGGGGAGCGGATCTTGATGTTGAACGGCGGGGTCGCCTCGTCGTAGGCACGGAACACGAGGCGCACGCTGTCTCCGACCGAGACCGGGGTGGTCTGGCTGATCGTCTCGATGTCGCCTTCGTTCTCAACGGTATCGGCCACGCGTCGCTCATCCCGTGAGGTGCCTCACTGCGGTCCCTCGGCGCTCATTGTAGTCGCGTCTGGCGGAGATTCGCGAATTTGGAGCGCGCGGCCGGCTGGCGCCGCCCGCCGCAGGAGGCCGACCGCGGGCCGCCTCCTCCGGGGAGCTCAGGCCTTCGACCATCGCAGGCGCGGCTGGCGCGCGGCGCGGGCCTCGTCGAGGCGGCCGACCACCGTGCCGTGGGGCGCTTGCTTCACGACCTCCGGCGTCTCCTGCGCCTCCTTGAGGATGCTGAGCATCGCGGCCACGAACTCGTCGAGGGTCTCGCGGGTCTCCGTCTCCGTCGGCTCGATCATCAGGGCGCCGGGCACGACCAGCGGGAAGTAGACCGTGGGCGCGTGAAAGCCGTAGTCGAGCAGCCGCTTGGCGACGTCGAGCGTCTTGACCCCGGTCTCCTTCTCCAGCTGGCTGTCGGAGAGCACCACCTCGTGCATGCACGGCTGCGGCACCGGCGCGAGGTAGTGGTCCTTCAGCTTGGCCCACAGGTAGCGCGCGTTGAGCACGGCGAGGCTGCTCGCCGCCGTGAGGCCGTCGCCGCCCATCTCGCGGATGTACGTGTACGCCCGGATGAACATCCCGAAGTTGCCCGTGAAGGCCCGGAGCCGCCCGACGCTCTGGGGCCGGTCGCGGTCCCACGCGAAGGCGTCGCCGCGCCGCACGAGGACAGGCGAGGGCTGGAACGGCTCCAGGTGCTTCTTGAAGCAGACCGGCCCGGAGCCGGGGCCGCCGCCGCCGTGCGGGGTCGTGAACGTCTTGTGCAGGTTGATGTGGATGACGTCCATGCCGACGTCGCCCGGGCGCGCGTGCCCCATGATCGCGTTCGTGTTCGCGCCGTCCCCGTACACGAGCCCGCCCTTGTCGTGGATGAGCTTGATGATCGCCGGCAGGTGCGTCTCGTAGGCCCCGAGGGTGTTCGGGTTCGTGATCATCAGCCCGCAGACGTCGCCGTCCGACCCCTCGCGCTCGATCGCGGCGAGGACCTGCTCGGGGTGGGTGATGCCGTCGGCGGTCTTCTCGATCCGGACGGCCACGAGCCCGTTGAGCGCGCAGCTCGCCGGGTTCGTGCCGTGGGCGCTCTCCGGGATGAACACCTTCCTCGGCGAGCGCCCCTTCGACTCGTGGAACGCCCGCATCATCATCAGCCCGGCGAGCTCGCCCTGCGCGCCCGCGGAGGGCTGCAGCGAGCAGCCGTCCATCCCGCTGACCTCGCAGAGCGCCTCCTGCAGGCGCCACATCACCTCGAGCGAGCCCTGGCTGAGCTCGTCGGGCGTCATCGGGTGCAGCTTCGCGAATCCGGGGATGCGCGCGGCCCACTCGTTGATCTTCGGGTTGTACTTCATCGTGCACGACCCGAGCGGGTACATCTGCCCGTCGATGCAGAAGTTCCACTGCGAGAGCCGGATGAAGTGCCGGAAGGCCTCCGGCTCGCTCACCTCCGGCAGGCCGGCTGGCTCCTTGCGGGCGAGCGCGCCGTAGTGGGCGGCGGGCTCGACCTCGGGCACGTCGAGCGGGGGGAGCGACGCGCCGGTCCTGCCCGGCGTGCCACGCTCGAAGATGGGGGGTTCGCGGAACTGAATGCCTCGAGGCTGCGGTTGGGTCATCGGGGGCTGTTATGTCAGAGGCCGGGGGGCTCGGCAGGTGCTTCGTCAGAGGGAGCGGCGGGCGGCTCGGGCGCTCCTTCCTCCTGGTTCGCGCTGTCCCAGTCGCCGCCGCCCATGTCAGAGGCGCCGGAGCCCCCGATCGACTTCAGATCCGGGAGCATGTTGCGCTGCTTGACCGCTTCCCAGGGCTCGCCGACCTCGTCCTTGTTGCGGCCGATCTCGCCCGCCAGCCGGTCGTCGACGTTCTCGCCCTCCGGCCGCGTGTACTTGAAGTACCCCCGGCCTTCCTTGGTCGCGCTCTGCCCGATCGCGCCGATGGTGTGCTCGGTCCACGTGAATTTGATGAGGTCGCCTGTCACCGTCCCGTGCAGCACGCCCCAGCGATCCTTGACCGGACGGATCCAGCGCCCCTCGATGGCGTCGTTGTCCTGCACGAGGTGCAGGTAGCCGTAGAGCTCGCTGTAATAGACCCCCGTCCAGTCGCCGCCTTCGGGCATGTCACCGGCTTGCACCTTGGCCGTCTTGGGCGCGGGATTCGAGCTGCAGCCAAGCGCCGTCGTCCCCATCAGGAGGGCACATGCGGCGCCAGCAATCCAAAGCCGTCGCGATACGTTCATGGCGGCGGAGCCTAGCACAGCACCTACCCGCACCCATACCCCCGCCATGCGTCTCCGACGTCGCGCGGGGGCGCGAGCGGAGGTGGGGAACGGGGGTGGGGCGCGTGCGCGCTACGTCACGAACGTGTACTTGCCTCCCTCCTGCAATGAGGTGTGCCACCTGCGCGCCAGAAGGAGGAGCGTAACGTACCGTTCGGCGTGTGCGCGACTGCGTCAATTTTCCGCTTCCACCTCCTTGTAGGGCCCGGAGCGCTGGTAAGCTCCCTGGCATGATGAACTCCCTTGTCTCCAACCGAGGTTTTGTAATTCCCGGTAGAATCGCTCTCTTCACCAGCGTCCTCGCCCTCGCGGCCTGCGAAGGGCAGCTCGGCAACCTCGACGGCACCTCTCCCACCACCGGCAGCGGCAGCGGCAGCGGCAGCGGCAGTGGCTCCTCTGGCTCCGGTGGCTACCGCCCCCCCGTCGGTGGGGGCTCCAAGCCGCTGCCGGCCGCCGCGTCGTGCGCTCCGGCGTCGAGCGGCTCCTCCGACGTCGCGGAGCCCCAGCTCCTCCTCCAGCTGTCCGACGACGACGAGAGCGCGTGGCTCGGGTCGCCGGTGGTCGCCGATCTCGACGGCGACGGCGAGCAGGAGATCCTGGTGACGCACAACGGCAACGTCGTCGTCTGGGGCCCCGACGGCGAGCAGAAGTGGCGGTACGACGAGTCGCGTCAGAACGGCCGCATCTGGGCGAGCCCGATCGTCGCGGACTTCCGCGGCGACGGGCAGCTCGAGGTGGTCTTCGCGGCGCGCACCACGATCTACATGCTCGACGCGAGCGGCCAGCTGGTGAGCGGCTGGCCCGTCACCTGGAACGACGAGATCCGCTCTCTCGCCGCGGGCGACATCGACGGCGACGGTCAGCTCGACGTCGTCGCCGCGAGCACCGACAGGTCCCCCGACTACTCCGACATCCTGATGGCCTTCCACGCGAGCGGGTCGGCGGTCGCCGGCTTCCCGCCGATCGAGAGCCAGACGATCGGCTGCGACGCGCGCCGCAGCGACGACGCCGAGTGCTGGATCGTGGGCGCCTACGACCAGAACCTGGCCATCGGTGATCTCGACGGCGATGGATCGCAGGACATCGTCTCGCCGATGGATAACTCCTATGCCGGGTTCTACCACGGCACGGGAGAGGCCTTCGACGCGAATCCCATGTTCGAGGGCCGCCCGAAGACGCCGGGCGTGCGGTACATGCACGATCTCGAGCTCGCGCAGCAGGGCTTCGGCGACAGCAGCGACCTGCAGGCCTATTTCAAGAACTCGGCCCCTGCGATCGCGGACCTCGACGGCGACGGCACGCCGGAGATCATCATGCTCGCGGCGGCCGAGGACGTCGCCATGAATGACCAGTCCCAGGGCGTCGGCCTGTGGGCGGTCCGCAACGACGCGAGCCGCATCGAGGGGTGGGAGAGCCCGTTCTACGCGCCGGACTACCTGTCCGGCGGCGAGGATTTCGACGGCAACATCGTGGCCATGACGCAGCAGGTGACCGTGGCCGATCTCGACGCGACGCACGCCGGGCCCGAGATGATCTTCGCGGGCCTGGACGGGCGGATCCACGCGGTCTACGCCGACAAGACCGAGTTCTGGGACGTCACCTACACGGACGACACGCAGGTGCTCACGGGCGGCGTCGTGGTCGGGGATCTGTCGGGCGACGGCATCCCCGAGGTCGTGTTCAACACCTACTCGACCGAGGAGGACAGGAGCCACCTCTTCGTCCTCGACGCTGGCGGCACGATCCTCCACAAGATCGCGCTGCCGCGGCTCGGCGCGATGCCGGTGCCGACGCTCGCCGACGTGAACGGCGACGGGACGATCGAGATCGTCGTGTCGCTCCGCGAGATCGGGTGGGACGGGGCGGACCCGGAGCCGAACACGTACGTGTACACGGTGCCGGGATCGGCGACGAACTGCCTGCTCTGGCCGACCGCGCGCGGCAACTACTACAGAAACGGCTGGGTCCGCGCGGCGGACTGACACGCTCCGAGGACCGTTCGCGCGCCGGCGCTGAAGCTGAAGAGGGAGCGCCGGCGCGGGGAGGGCCGATCGCCGCGGCGGTCGGCCCTTCGCCGCCCTGGCCCCGCCGTCGCGGGTGTCCTCCTGGGAGAGGTCGGCGCGGCCCTCAGGCCGCGAGCGCCTCGCGGCAGGCCGCGATCGTCCGCTCGATGTCCTCTTCCGAGTGCGCGCCGCTCAGGAACGCCGCCTCGTACTGCGACGGAGGCCAGTAGACTCCTCGCGCGAGCATCGCCGCGTGGAAGGCGCTGAAGCGCTTCGTGTCGGACGTGGCGGCGTCGGCCCAGGAGCGGACCGGGCCCTTCGTGAAGAACAGCGTGATCATCGAGCCGACCCGCTGGACGCACGCGGCCGCGCCGGCGCCCTCGGCGGCGGCCCGGAGGCCCGCCTCGAGGGAAGCGCCGAGCTTCTCGAGCCGCTCGTAGAGCGCGGGCGTGAGGCGATCGAGCGTCGCGAGCCCCGCCGTGACCGCGAGCGGGTTGCCGCTGAGCGTGCCCGCCTGGTACACGGGGCCGAGCGGCGAGACGACGCGCATCACGTCGGCGCGGCCGCCGTAGGCCGCGAGGGGCATGCCGCCGCCGACGATCTTGCCGAGCGTCGTCAGATCCGGCCGGAGGCCGAAGCGCTCCTGCGCGCCGCCGCGGGCGAGGCGGCAGCCGGTCATCACCTCGTCGAAGATCGAGAGCGCGCCGTGCTTGCGGCAGAGGTCGATGACGAGGGCGAGGAACCCGGGCTCGGGCGGGACGCAGCCCATGTTGCCGACCACGGGCTCGAGGATGACCGCGGCGATGTCGCCGCCGCGCGCGGCGAAGGCGGCCTCGAGGGCGGCCGGGTCGTTGTAGGGCAAGGACAGCGTGGTGCGGGCGATGCTCTCGGGGACGCCGGCGGAGTCGGGGGCGCCGAAGGTGGCGAGCCCGCTGCCCGCCTTGACGAGCAGGTGATCGGCGTGGCCGTGGTAGCAGCCCTCGAACTTGATGATGGCGTCGCGGCGCGTGAAGCCGCGCGCGACGCGGATGGCGCTCATCGTGGCCTCGGTGCCGCTCGAGACGCAGCGCAGCATGTCGATGCTCGGGTAGAGCTCGCGGATCTTCTCGGCGAAGCGGACCTCGAGCTCGGTCGGCGCGCCGAACGAGAGGCCGCCGAGCGCTGCCTCGCGGACGGCCTCGATGACGGCGGGGTCCGCGTGGCCGAGGATGGCCGGCCCCCAGGAGCCGACGTAGTCGATGTACTCGGCCCCGTCGGCGTCGAACAGCCGCGCGCCCTTGGCGCGCGCGATGAACAGGGGGTCGCCGCCGACGGCGCGGAAGGCGCGCACGGGGCTGTTCACGCCGCCCGGCAGGACGGCGGCGGCGCGATCGAACAGGGCTTTGGAGGCGGGGGCCCGGTCCGCGCGGGCGGGCGGAGCGCTTGTCGCGTTCGTCATCGTGCTCCGGCCATAGCAGGGGCGAGGCGAGGGAGCGACGCGGATCGCGGGCGAGGGGAAGCAGAGAAAGGCGCGCGCGGGGCGTCGCGGGCGTCGCGGACGCCGGGATCGAGGCGTCGCGGGCGCGGGCGCGCCACACGAGCCTTTCCGGCGCGGTCGCGCTTGGCTATGGTGATCGTCTGGAGAGAGGGGCCGCGACCCGCGGCCGGGCTGCTCCTGGGGACCGCGGGCGCGGCTCCCCGAGCACCAGCATCTGGTGAGCCATGCGGATCTCCGAGGACCCCGCTCCGGGGCAGCGTCTCGGGCGATATGAGCTTCTGCGCCTCATCGGCGAAGGCGGGATGGCGCAGGTCTGGGCCGCGCGCATGGAGGGCTCCCGCGGCTTTCACAAGGTGGTCGCGCTGAAGACGCTCATCCCGGCGCTCGCGCGTGATCCGCAGTTCCAGCGCATGTTCCTCGACGAGGCGAACCTCGCCTCCAAGATCCACCACCGCAACGTGGTCGAGATCCTCGACCTCGGCGACACGGACGGCGTGCTCTTCCTCGTGATGGAGTGGATCGACGGGCAGACGATGCAGCAGCTGCTCCGGCCGGGCCTCCGTCCGATGCCGCTCTCCCCGGCGATCGCCTCGCGCATCGTGGCCGACGCGGCGCACGGGCTGCACGCGGCGCACGACCTCCACGACGACCGGGGGGAGCCGCTCGGCATCGTGCACCGCGACGTCTGCCCGCAGAACATCCTCATCGATCGCGACGGCACGGTGAAGGTGGCCGATTTCGGGATCGTGAAGGCGTTCGAGCGCCTGGGCGACACGACGCAGACGGGCGAGATCAAGGGCAAGGGCGAGTACATGTCGCCGGAGCAGGCGCAGGGCCAGCCGGTCGATCGCCGCTCGGACATCTTCTCGCTCGGCGTGGTGCTCTTCGAGGCGGTGACGGGCGCGCTCCCGTTCCAGGTGCTGCACGACCTCGTGCTGCCGCAGACCGGGGTGCCGGAGCCGCCGCGGCCCACGCTGATCGCGCCGCATTGCCCGCGTGATCTGGAGGAGATCATCGTGAAGGCGCTCGCGCGCGATCCGCGGCAGCGCTTCCAGACGGCGGGCGAGATGGCGAGCGCGCTGGAGGACTTCCTCATGCGCAGGTCGGGCGTGGTGACGCCTGCGCACGTGGCGGAGCTCCTCCTGGAGCGCTGCGGGGAGAGCATGGAGGAGGAGCGGCAGCGCATCGCGGCCGCCGTCGCCCCGCAGCAGCGCGCGGGGTGGCGGCCGAAGCCGGGCGCGACGCTGAGCGCGGGGCCGCCCTCCGAAGGCCGGCGGAGCGTGCGGTCGGAGCCGCGGCGGGGGCTCGGCGGGCTGATGCGCGCCGGCGGCGACGCGCTGCGCCCGGTGGCGCTGCCGTGGCTCGTGGCCTCGGTGTCCACGGGCGTCGCGGTGGCGTCGCTCATGTTCGTCGCGCTGAGCCGGCCGAGGGATCAGCGGTCGCTCGTGGATCCGATCGCGGTGCAGATCGAGCCGAGCGCCGCGGTCGTGCGGCTGAACGGCGTTGTGCTCGGCGTGGGCAGCCAGGTCATCGCGCGGCCGATGCCGGGGGTGTCGCTCTCGGTCGACGTGCGATCGAGCGACGGCGTCTCGCAGACGGTCGAGATCACGTCGGAGTCCCCCGCGCGGATCCAGCTGAACCTGGCGCGCAAGGGCGAGGCCGGGACCGCGGCGCCGCCGAGCAGCAAGGGCGCGCCGGCGCCGAGATAGCGCGGGAGGGGGGACGCGCGCAGGCCGCTCGGGCGACCTCGGGTCACCTCGCGGCGCTGTCGGCGTCGCTGCGCAGGAGCCCGTAAATCGCGGTGTCGGTGTACCGCCCGTTGTAATACCAGTTCTCGCGGAGCAGCCCGTCCCGCACGAAGCCGAGTCGCTCCAGAACGCGCATGCTGGCGCGGTTCTCGGGATCGATGTGCGCTTCGATGCGGTGGAGGTCCATCACGTCGAATCCGAAGGGGAGCATGGCGCGCAGCGCCTCGGTCATGATGCCCCGGTTCCAGAGCGCGGGCAGCAGCTCGTAGCCGATCTCCGCCCAGCGATGGGGCTTGTGCCAGCGCCAGAAACCCGTGGTCCCGATGAGCTCTCCGCTCTCGTGGAGGGTGATGCCCCAGCGGATGGATGTGGCGTCGCGGATCTCGGCGAGGATGGAAGCGATGCGCTGCTCCGCGTCGGCCAGCGAGCTGTCGGGCGCGCGGCCGAAGTAGCGCGTCACCTCCGGGTCGGAGTGGATGCGGAGGATGGTCGCGGCGTCGGCGGGCTCGATCGCGCGGAGGCGGAGGCGCGGCGTCATCAGGACGGGGAACGGATCGAACGACACCATCGGGCGAGGGGATGGGCGGAGGTCCGGCGGACGTCAAGCGTCGGACACGGCGCTGGCCACCGCCGTCCGGGGCGGCGTTCGACTGGAGCGGTGCTCGCCTGGAGCGGCCTGCGATCCCGATCCTCGCCGTGCGTCCCTCGCTGTGCGTCGTGGGCGTCGCGCGCTGCGGGAGGGCGAGCGCTGCGCGTGCTGGAGGCTGGAGGACGCGCGCCGTCCGAGCTGGCGCGCGCGAGAGGGCGGGCGACGCAGCGGGCTTGACGGCGCGGCGACCTCGTCCGAGATCCGCGGAGGAGGACACGGCGCATGGCTCCGCTCGAGGATCGGCAACCGGAGCAGCTCGCCGCGATCGACGAGGCGGAGAGCGCTGCCCGCGGCGGGCGCGGCGCGGGCTCTGGGGCACCGGGGCACCGCGTGCGCTTTGCGCTCGGGATCTCCGAGCTGCCCGGCGAGCGCGCGGTGGTCGTGCTTCACGAGGACACGATCCTGCGCTGGCGGCCCACGCCGAAGCGGCCGGACGGCGCGCTCTCGCGGCTCTCCGAGGTGGCCGTAGGCGCTGCGATCGCGGTCGAACACGGCGGCATCTGGGATGAGGGGCTTGTCCTCGGCCGCGTGGTGCGCCCGGCGCGCGAGGGGGGCTTTCAGGTCGACGGCGACGTGGAGCGCTATCCATCCATCGCCGACGCCGAGCACGCGCACGGCCCGCTCGAGGCGGGCGAGCCGCAAGCGCCGCCGGCGAGGACCGGCGAGCCGGCGTTCGAGCTGGGCGAGCCGATCGGGCGCGACGCGCGCGGGATCGGGCGCAGGGCGAGGAGGTAGCCGCCGCGCCGGCGCGATGCCGGCGCAGCAGCGCTGCGAACAGTCTTCGCGCCGCGTTCTCCTAGCCCCGAACGTGAACGTGGTCGTGGTCGTGGTCGTTCACGGCCTACCGTTGACGACCACTGACGATCTCGACCACGTTCACGTTCGTGAGTGATGGTGGGGGCTTCGGGCCCTGAGCGCGACCGAACGACGTTGGTCAACGCGGCTGTCGGGAGCGTCCGGATCAGGCGATGCCGACCGGCGGATCGACGGTGACGGCTTCGGGCTTCACGGGGCTGGCGTCCGGCTTCTTCTCGGTCCGAGGGGGCGTCGGTGTGGCGCGCGTCGCCGTGTACAGGTTGGGGAATCGGCCCTCGGGATCGTCGTAGTAGAAGAGGAAGCGGCCGACGCGGACGGCCTCGTCGTAATGGCGGAAGAGCAGCTTGGCGGCGCGCGCCTGGTAGCCCTTCCAGAGCGTCTGCTCGGGCGTCGCCGTGGCGCCGAGCAGGCGGAGGATCTGCGCCGCGAGCGCGGCCGCGTCCTGCTCGTCCTCGCTGCGGAAGTTCCGCTTGTCGTCCTGGATGGCCTCGCGGTGCTTCCGGTACATCTCGGCGGCGCCGGACAGATCGTTGGGAGTGAGCGCGGCTTCGAACGAGGTGGTGCGGGACGTCGGGGGAAGCGGGCGGGGCTTGGCCGGAGGTGGCGCGGGACGTCGGGGGAAGCGGGCGGGGCTTGGCCGGAGGTGGCGCGGGACGTCGGGGGAAGTGGGCGGGGCTTGGCCGGAGGTGGCGCGGGACGTTGGCGGAAGTGGGCGGAGCTTCGCCGGTGCCGACGATGCCGCTGTTGCGGTGGAGAGTCGGAGCGAGCCGAGACCCGGGCAAGCCGACAGGCAGGACCAGACCACGCAGAAGGCGACAATCGCGCGGATGGCATGGGACAGCCGAGATAACCTCGGCTGAGCGGGAACCCATCAGCGATCGACCGGCGCTGCGCTAGGGCCGATGGGCTGCGTTATGGGCGGCAGCTGGGATCGGGGATATCCCACTCGCCCCACATGCGGTCGGTGGTGATGCAGCGGTCCGGCACTCTGCCGTGAAGGCCTGGCGTGCGCCAGCACGCGTCCTCCCAGGACTGGCCCGACGGGATACCATGCAGGACCGAGGAGAACTGCCTGGCATTGGCTGCCCGGCAACCATCGTCCTTGAAACGACCCCAGTATGGCCTCGCGGCGAGGGCAGTGCTCGCTGCGAGAACCGACACGACGACGACCAACACGGGGTGGTAATGCGGGTTGGGACGGTGAGACATTTTCCCCTCTCGGCCAGCCGCGGGATCACCTGCCGACGTCCGCTGTAAACCCGGGATCGAGGCGGGGACCGGCGAACTCGGCGTCGCTCGCAACATGGGGCAGGCAGACGCCTCCGCAAGGCGATGCTGCGGTGGAACACCGCCTCTGGATCGGCTTCCTCAGACTCCCGCGCTTCCGCTCGCTACAGGCTTCGATGCGTCCCAGCTGCCTGCGGATGAACCCAAGGGGCGTACTTCGCCACCCTGCTCCGAAAAGCCATGATCTCGCCGCTCGATTCCGGACTGTGCGAGGGACGAGCGCGCTGAGCGGCGCGATCGAAAGCGGCCGTATCATTGGTGCCGAGCGCCATCAATTCCCGCGTACGGCCGGCGCTCGCCGCAACGACGTGATGGACGTGAGCCGTCCGTCCCCGTCGACGACAGGTCCGGCGAGGGGCGATGTCCAGGCGCGAACCGCCCAGCTCGGCTGACGATCGTTCGCATCGCGACAGAGGGTCTCGTCACCGGGCCAGCGTCGCACCGGATCGCGCCAGCGTGCGTCCGCCCCCCGCGGCGCGCTGCCTCGTCATCGACGCTCAGCTCCCGCGACGCCGCGAGCCCGCCGATCCGGTCTCGCGCGCCCCTCTGCTACCCTGCCGCGAATGGAACGCCACCGCTCGCTCCGCATGACCCTCCTCCTCGCCGCTGGCGCCGCCGGCTGCTCCAACGCGAAGAGCCCCGAGATCGCGGTCGTCACGCTCGGCGAGCCGCAGGCGGCCACGCCCCGCGACGCCGGCGTCCCGGACGAACAAGCCGCGCCCGCGCCTCGGCCGCCGCGCGGCGTGGGCTGGGTAGAGGAGCGGGACGGCACCGTGCACCGCGCGACGCGGGTCCGGTGCGACGCGACCATCGACCAGCGCGCGTGCAGCGGCACCGAGCGAACGTTCCAGTGCAGGACGGACGCCGATTGCAAGGAGGGACCCCGCGGAAAATGCGTGAGCTCGTTCGGGCAGATAGGCGCGTATTGCGGCTGCGAGTACTCCTGCGAGAGCGACGCGGAGTGCGGCGCGTCCGAGGCCTGCGTGTGCAAGGGGACGGGCGCCCTCCGAGAGCAGCACTCGGTCTGCGCAAAGGCCCTCTGCTCGGTCGACGCCGATTGCCCCGGCAGCACCTGCGGCCTGTCGGCGTACTTCAACGGCTGCTGGGAGCAGGTGACGCTCGCCTGCCGCACCAAGGAAGATACCTGCCTGCGCGACGCGGACTGCCGATCTTCTGACGAGAACCGCGGCGCCGCCTGCGTCGTCACCGACCCGGAGGGAGAGCGCGTGCGCTGGGAGTGCGCCGGCATCTCTTGCGCCATCGGCCGCCCGTTCGTCGTCGACGGCCAGCCGCGCGCCGCGCAGGGCGCCGCCCGCGACGACTGGCGCGCTCCCGCCGAGCTCGACGTCGCGTCCCTCTCGCCCGAGGTGCGTGAGCTCGCCGCGGCGCACTACGCCGCCGTGGCCGCGCTCGAGCACGCGTCCATCGCGAGCTTCGCCCGCTTCTCCCTCCAGCTCCTCGCGCTCGGCGCGCCGGCCGCCCTCGTCGGCGAGGCGCACCGCGCCGCGCTCGACGAGGTGGAGCACGCGCGCCTCGCCTACGGCGTCGCCTCCCGCCTCGCCGGCCGGGCCATCGGCCCCGGGCCGCTGCTCGAGGCGGCAACGGCGCCGCTCGGCGCCAGCGTCGCCGAGGTGGTGGAGGCGCTCGTCGAGGAGGGCTGCGTGGGCGAGGCGCTGGGCGCGGCGGAGGGCCGTGAGATCGCGCAGCGCGCGGGGGATCCGGCGCTCGCGGCCACGCTCGCGCGCATCGCCGCCGACGAGGAGCGGCACGCGGCGCTCTCGTGGAGGGCGCTCTCGTGGATGCTCGCGACGTTCGGCGAGCCGGCGCGCTCCGCGGCGGAGCGGGCGTTCTCCCGCGCCGCCGCCCGCTACGCCGTCGACCCGGCCCCCGGGCCCGCCGTGCACGAGACGCTCGGCCTGCTCCCGGCGCGCGCGCTCGGGGCGCTGCGCCGCGAGGTGCTCGCCGAGGTCATCGCGCCGTGCCGCGCCGCCTTACCGGGGCTGTCGTGCGACAGCATTGCCGCGCAACCGTCGAGTCCGCCACAGGCATCCTCCTGAGCGGACTGATGAGGCAGATTCGCCCACTCCCGTGGCAACTTGCCACAGCGGGGAGGGGGGCAGTCGCGTGGATTCGGGAGAAAACGGTGCACCCGTGCCGTGCACCGGATCTTGCACGGGGCCGGCACTCGAATCCACGTGAGGAGGTCTTTACCCATGGTTGCATCGCGCAACGCTTTCGTCCTGACGATCGGTCTCGCTGTTGGCGTCGGTTGCTCCAACACGCCCCCGGCGAGCAGCCCGAGCACGAACGAAGCACCACCGCAGCCGGCCCCGACCGCGGCCCCGCCGCTCCCGGAGGCGGCCCCTCCCGCGACGCCGCCGGCTCCGCCGCCCGGCACCGAGCCGCAGCCGGGGACGGCCACGACGCCGAGCGCCCCGGAAGAGGCCCCGCTGACCGACGAGCAGATCCTCGCCGTGCTCGACGCCTCGAACAAGAAGGAGATCGACGAGGCCCAGCTCGCGCAGACGAAGGCCAAGAGCAAGGACGTGAAGGCCTATGCCAAGGTCATCGCCCAGCACCACACCGAGGCCAAGGCGAAGCAGGCCAAGCTGGTCAAGAAGCTCGGTATCACGGCGGCGGACTCGGACAAGAGCAAGCAGCTCACCGAAGAGACGCAAAGCGCGCTCGAGCAGCTGAAGGCGCTGCAAGGGGCCGATTTCGATCAGCAGTTCGTGGCCACCATGATCAAGGACCACCAGAACACGCTCGATTTCCTCGACAGGAAGGCGCTGCCGAACGCGAAGAACGCCGATCTGAAGGCGATGGTCGAGAAGGACCTCCGGCCGACGATCGAGAAGCACCTGAAGGACGCGGAGGCGCTCTCGCAGAAGCTCGGCCCGGCGGGCGCGCAGCCGCCGGCGCCTGGCACGAAGGAGACAGCGCCCCCGCCGAAGTAATCGGCCGTAGGCGAAGCACGGAAGAGGGAGACGCTCGGCGGCGCGTCGTTACAGTCGATGCGTCCCCGAGCGGGGCTCACCCGCACAGGAGACGGGTCCAGATCGGCGTTTTCGGCGCGCAGGCGTACTCACGTACGCCGAGCACCGAAAACGTCGAGATGGGCCCGTATCCGAAGCGGGTGAGCCCCGCTCCTCAGCTGAGAGAGACCCAGACCGACTTCAGCTGTGTCAGCTCGTCCAGCACCGCGCGGCCGTTCTCCCGCCCGAAGCCGGACTGTTTGGTTCCGCCATACGGGCTCGCCGCGTCGAAGCGGTTGTACGTGTTGATCCAGACCGTGCCCGCCGAGAGGCGCGCGGCCAGCGCGTGTGCCTTGCCGACGTCGCGCGTCCAGATGCCCGCCGCGAGGCCGAACTCGGTCGCGTTCGCGACGCGCGCGGCCTCCTCCACGTCGTCGAAGGGGAGGACCGCCAGCACGGGGCCGAAGATCTCCTCACGGGCGAGGCTCATCGACGGGGAGACCGCCGAGAACACCGTCGGCTCGACGAAGAACCCCGGGCCCTCGCGGCGCCCGCCGGTCTCGCGGCGCGCCCCCTCGGCCGCGCCACGGTCGATGTAGCCGAGCACCTTCGTGAAGTGCGCCTCCGAGACGAGGGGGCCCATCTGCGTCGACGGATCGAGCGGATCGCCAGGGACCATCCGGCGCGCGCCGCTCGTGACCACCTCCAGCACGCGGTCGTGCACCGCCCGCTCCACGAGGAGCCGGCTCCCCGCCGTGCAGAGCTCGCCCTGGTTGTAGAAGATGGCCGTCACCGCCGCCTTCGCGGCGCTCTCCACGTCCGCGTCCGCGAAGACGATGTTGGGGCTCTTGCCGCCCAGCTCCAGCGACAGCTTCTTCAGCGTGCCCGCCGCCGCGCGCATGATCGTCCTGCCCGTCTCCGTGCCGCCCGTGAACGAGATCTTCGCGACGCCCGGGTGCTCGACGAGCGCAGCCCCCGCCTCCTCGCCGTGCCCCGTGACGACGTTGACGACGCCCGGCGGCACCCCCGCCTCCGCGAGGATGCGCGCCAGCTCCAGCGTCGTGAGGCTCGCCTCCTCCGGCGGCTTGATGACCACCACGTTGCCCACCGCGAGCGCGGGCGCCACCTTCCGCGCCGCGAGCAAGAGCGGGAAGTTCCAGGGGATGATCGCGCCGATGACGCCGAGCGGCTCGCGCACGGTGTAGTTCAGGAACGGACCCCGCACCGGGATCGTCTCGCCGCCGAGCTTCGTCGCCCACCCGGAGAAGTAGAAGAACGTGTCCGCCGTGCGCGGCACGTCGATCGTCCGCGCGGCCGTGATCGGCTTGCCCGTGTCGAGCGCCTCGAGCCGCGCCAGCTCCTCGCACCGCGCGAGGATCAGCTCCCCCGCCTTCCACAGGATGCGCGCGCGCTCGTTCGGATCCATCGCCGCCCAGCGCGGAAACGCCGCGCGCGCGGACGCCACGGCGGCGTCCACGTCCTCGCGGCGGCCGCGGGCGAGCCGCGCGAGCGCCCCGCCCGTCGCGGGGTTCGCGGTCTCGAACGTCTCGCCGGAGAGCGCCTCCCGCTCGGCGTTGTCGATCCAAAGCCTCTTCACCGTCTCGCGCGTGTCACCCATGCCCCCGTCGTAAACCCGCGCACCCGGGCGCGGCAAGCGGCGATGACACCCGCCCCGGCGTGCGGGATACTCGCGCTGCCTATGGATTTCTCCGATCGCCCCACGCTCCCGTCCGTCCCTCCGCGAAGAGTCGTCACCGAGCTGCCCGGGCCGAAGGCGCGCGCCTGGATGGCGCGCGGCGGCTTCGACATGCAGTCGAGGTACCGCGCGGTCGTGATGGATGACATCGCGAGCCGCGGGTGCTCGCTCGTCGACGTGGACGGCAACGTGTTCCTGGACCTGTTCGCGAACTTCGCGCTCGGGGCGCTCGGCTACAACCACCCCGCGCTGGTCGAGGTGGCGCACCGCGAGGCCTTCATCCGCGCCGTCGCGAACCCGACGTCGACGCCGTTCGTGACGACGCCGGCCTGGTTCGAGTTCGTGGAGGCGCTCGAGCAGCGGTTCGCGCCGCGCGGCATGGCGCGCGTCTTCTGCGTGGACGCGGGGGGCGAGGGCGTCGAGTCCGCGATCAAGGCGGCGTTCATCCGGCACGGCGAGCGCCGGCGGGAGGCCGCCGGGCTGCCGAGGAACCCGCTCGATCTGCCGGAGGAGCTCCAGAAGAGCATCCTCGACAACGCGGGCACCGACGCGGTGGTCGTGTCGTTCGCCGGCGCGTTCCACGGCCGGGGTCTCGGGCCGATGTCCGCCACGCACTCGAAGGTGATCCACAAGGCCGACCTGCCCGCGTTCCCCTGGCCGACGGCGCCCTTCCCCGCGAGCCGCTTCCCGCTGGCGCGCTTCGCCGACGAGAACGACCGCGCCGAGGCGGAGGCGCTCGCCGCGCTCGAGCGGATCCTCGACGCGCACGACGGCCGGGTGGCCGCCGTGATCGTCGAGCCCGTGCAGTCCGAGGGGGGCGATCGGCACGCGAGCGCGGCCTTCTTCCGCCGCGTGCAGGAGCTCGCCGGGAAGGCGGGCGCGGCGCTCATCCTGGACGAGGTGCAGACGGGGATGGGGATCACCGGCGCGCTCTGGGCGCACGAGCAGCTCGAGCTGCCGCGCCCGCCCGATCTCATGTGCTTCGGCAAGAAGATGCAGATGGGCGGGTTCTTCGCGACGAGCGCGTACGACGTCGCGCAGTTCGGGCGCATGTACCAGACGCGCAACGGCGACCGCGCGCGGTCCGCGATCGCGCTGGCGACGCTCCGCGCGATCGAGTCGGAGGACCTGCTCGGCAACGTGCGCGCGACGGGCCGCCACTTCCTCTCGCGGCTCGAGGAGCTCTGCGAGCGCTACCCCGCGCTCGCGAGCGAGCCGCGCGGCCGCGGCTTCCTGCTCGCGTTCGACCTGCCGACGACCGCGGCGCGCGACGATTTCCTCTCGCGCGCGCTCCGCCGCGGGGTGTTCGCGAGCTACACGGGGACGCGCTCGGTGCGGCTGCGGCCGCACCTCATCACGACGGTCCCGGACGTCGACGAGGCGATCGGCGTCTTCGACGCGGTGCTGCGCGAGATGGCCGGATGATCGTCGATCCGCGCGACGTCTGCCCGGGGGAGGGGCCGGAGAAGGTCGCGCGGGCGCTCGCGCAGTTCTCCGTGGACGAGGCGCAGGACGGCGCGGCGTTCGACGAGGGCTACCGGGCGCTCGACGCGGTCTTCGGGCCGAAGGGGGAGCTCGAGCGCCGCGAGGTGCTCTGGGCGTGGCTCACCGGGGCGCACACGGACGCGGGGGCGCCGATCACGGCGACGTACCACCTGCTGCTCGCGCGCGACGCGGAGGGGCACCTCGCCGGCGTGCGCGATTGCTACGTCACGCTGGACCGCGCGGCGCGGCGCTGCGTGGCGCTCCTGTCGCACGCGCTCGTCCTGCCGGCGTTCCGCCGCAGCGGGCTCGCCGCCCTGCTGCGCGCTGCGCCCGTCGCGCTCGCGCGCCGCGCGATCGAGGGCGCGGGGCTCGCAGGGGGCGAGGGGGCCGGCGGCGATGGCGCGGAGGTGATGCTCGCCGCCGAGATGGAGGCCGTCGACCCGGACGACCGCGACACGGTGGTGCGGCTCATCGCGTACGGGCGCGCGGGGTTCGCGATCGTCCCGCCGGACGTGCTCCCGTACGCGCAGCCGGACTTTCGCGATATCGCGGCGCTCGGCGTCACGCCGGTGCCGCTGCCGCTGCTCGCGGTGGTGCGCCAGGTCGGCGAGGAGGAGCGCGACGAGCTCCCGCGCGCCCGGGCCGAGTCGTTTCTGCGCCATTACCAGGCCGTCCACGCGCGCGAGGTGAGCCAGGGCGAGCTCGCGCCGATCCGGGAGAACGCGCTCGCGCGCCTCGCGGCGTTCCCGGGTGAGCGCGTGCCCCTGATCCGGATCCCGCGGGGGCCGGCGGAGGTCGCGGGGTTCGCGCCGGTGCTCCGGAGCGCGGTGATGCCGCTGTTCCCGCCGGCGTGGCGCGGGAAGGCGCCGCTCGACGTGCCGGACCGGGAGCTCGAGAGGCTCTGCGCGGCGTGGTCCTCGGGATAGCCGGGGTCAGCAGGCCCCGGGGCTCCGCGCCCCATCGTAGGCGCCGGCTGTTCGGCGGAGATCCTTGCGAGGGCTCCGCCCGGGGCGCGTCGGAGCGCGGCCGGCGCCGGCCAGGCGGGCGGCTCCACGCGAATCCTGCTCGGCGGGTCGCCGCGGGCTACGATTGAGAGCGCCGGACACGCCGCCATGCCGTCAAGCACCACCACCGTTTCGATCCGCAGGATCACGGACGAGGCCGCCTCGGACGCCGAAGATCTGCTCGCCGTCGAGGAGCCGCTCGAGATCGTCGTCGTCGCGCGCGTCCCCGGGGACGCGCGCCGCGCCGAGCGCCGCCTCGGCATCACGATGCGCACGCCCGGCAACGACCGCGAGCTCGCGGTCGGCCTCCTGTTCGCCGAGGGCGTCATCTCCCGCGCGGCCGACGCGGTCGCCGTCGAGGAGGCTCTCGGCCCCTCGGGCGACCTCGTGCGCGTCACGCTCGGCGACGACGTGACCGTCGATCTCGGGCGCACCGAGCGCGCCCTCGCTGTCGCGAGCGCGAGCTGCGGCGTCTGCGGCAAGGCGTCGATCGACGTCGCGGCGCTCGCGCCGCCCTCGCCGCTCGCGCGGGGCGTCCCCCGGCTCGCGCCGGGCGTCGTGCACGGGCTCGCCGCGCGGCTCCGCGGCGCGCAGCCGGTGTTCGGGCGGACCGGGGGGCTGCACGCGGCGGCCCTCTTCGACGCGAGCGGCGCGCTCGCCGACCTCCGCGAGGACGTCGGGCGCCACAACGCCGTCGACAAGCTGATCGGCGCCGCGCTGCTCGCAGGGCGGCTGCCCGATCCGGGCGCGGTGCTCATGGTCAGCGGGCGCGCCGGGTTCGAGCTCGTGCAGAAGGCGCTCCGGGCCTCGATCCCGGTGATGGTCGCCGTCGGGGCGCCCTCGAGCCTGGCCGCCGAGCTCGCAGCGGCGCATGGGATGACGCTCGTCGGCTTCGCGCGCGATGGGCGGTTCAACGTGTACGCGGGCCGGGAGCGCATCGAGGTCCCGGTCGCGGTCCCGACGGAGGCCGCGTCGTGACGGCCCGCGACGTAGTGCGCGACGTGCAGGCGGAGCCGCCTCTGGAGCCCGAGGCGCCCAGGATCGGCGAGCGCAGCGCGGCGGCCGGCGGGCTCCCGGCGGTCGGCGCGACGCTCCGGCACGCGGTCGGCGAGATGGGGGTCGCGCGCGCCGTGCGCACGCTCCTCCGCGTGAACCAGGGCGAGGGCTTCGACTGCCCCGGCTGCGCGTGGCCCGAGCCCGAGGAGAAGCGCTCGCTCGCCGAGTTTTGCGAGAACGGCGCCAAGGCGGTCGCCGAGGAGGCGACGCTCCGCCGCGTCACGCCCGAGTTCTTCCGGGAGCACAGCGTCGAGGCGCTCTCGCGGCAGTCCGACCACTGGCTCGGCAAGCAGGGGCGGCTCGTCCACCCGATGCTGCTCGACGAGGGCGCGTCGCACTACCGCCCGGTGTCGTGGGACGAGGCGCTCGGCGTCGTCGCCTCGTCGCTGCGCGCGCTCGGCTCGCCGGACGAGGCCGTCTTCTACACGTCGGGCCGCACGAGCAACGAGGCGGCGTTCCTCTACCAGCTCTTCGTGCGCGAGCTCGGGACGAACAACCTGCCCGACTGCTCGAACATGTGCCACGAGTCGAGCGGCGTCGGCCTGCGCGAGGCCATCGGCGTGGGCAAAGGGACGGTATCCCTTCACGATTTCGAGCTGGCCGACGCCATCTTCGTCGTCGGGCAGAACCCGGGGACGAACCACCCGCGCATGCTCTCGGCGCTGCGCGAGGCGCGGCTGCGCGGGTGCGAGATCGTGACGGTGAACCCGCTCCCCGAGGCCGGCAACGAGCGCTTCCAGCACCCGCAGCACCCGCTCGATCTCGTCGGCTCGGGCGTGCCGCTCTCGACGCTCTTCCTCCAGGTGCGCATCAACGGCGACGTCGCGCTCTTCACCGGGATCATCAAGGAGATGCTCGAAGAGGAGGAGCGGAGGCCGGGCGCCGTGCTCGATCGCGCGTTCATCGCGGGCCACACCCACGGCTTCGAGGCGTTCGCGGACGCCGTGCGCGGCGCGCCCTGGGACGACATCGTCGCGCAGAGCGGGGTCCCGCGCGACCGGATCCGGGCGGCGGCCGAGATCGCGATGCGCTCCGAGCGCACGATCGCGTGCTGGGCCATGGGCCTCACGCAGCACCAGAACGGCGTGGCCAACGTGCAGCAGGTGATGAGCTTCCTGCTCCTCCGCGGCAACATCGGGCGGCCCGGGGCGGGCGCGTGCCCGGTGCGCGGGCACAGCAACGTGCAGGGCGACCGGACGATGGGCATCTGGGAGCGCCCGCCCGCGGAGCTCCTCGATCGGATGGAGCAGAACTTCGGCTTCTCCCCGCCGCGCCGCCACGGGCTCGACACCGTCGCCGCGATCGCGGCGATGGCCGAGGGGCGCGCCCGCGTCTTCTTCGCGCTGGGCGGCAACTTCCTCTCGGCCACGCCGGACACGGCGCTGACCGCCCGCGCCCTCGCCCGGTGCGACCTCACCGCGCACGTCTCGACCAAGCTGAACCGGGCGCACCTCGTGACGGGAAGGCGCGGGCTCATCCTGCCTTGCCTCGGCCGCACCGAGCGCGACGCGCAGGCGGGCGGGCCGCAGTTCGTGACCGTCGAGAACTCGATGGGCGTCGTCTCGAGCTCGCGCGGCAACCTCCCCCCCGCCTCGGAGCTGCTGCGCAGCGAGGTGGCGATCGTGGCGGGCCTCGCCCGCGCGGCGCTGGGCGCGCGCTCGCGCGTGCCGTGGGAGGAGCTCACCGCCGATTACGACAGGATCCGCGATCTCATCGAGCGCACGATCGACGGCTTCGACGACTTCAACGCGCGCATCCGGGACCCGCGCGGCTTCGCCCTGCCGAACGCCGCGGCGCGGCGCGAGTTCCGCACGGCGACGGGCAAGGCGAACTTCGTGATCCACCCGCTCCCGCGGCACGATCTCGAGCCGGGCGAGCTCCTGATGATGACGATCCGCAGCCACGACCAGTACAACACGACCATCTACGGGCTCGACGACCGCTACCGCGGCGTCCGGGGCGGGCGCCGCGTCGTGTTCATGAACGCCGAGGACGCGGCCGAGCGCGGGCTCGCCCAGGGGGACCTCGTCGACGTCACGAGCCGCTTCTCCGACGGGGAGCGCGTCGCGCGCGCGTTCCGCGTCGTGCTGTACACGATCCCCCGCGGCAACGTCGCGGCCTACTTCCCCGAGGCGAACGTGCTCGTGCCGCTCGGCAGCATCGCCGAGAAGAGCCACACGCCCGCGTCGAAATCGATCGTGGTGCGCGTCCGGGCGGCGGTCGCGACCGACGGATCTGCGTGACGCTCCGCCGCCCCCGTTGCATTGGAGTCCGACCATGAACGCCCCGACCCACATCCCCCCGCCCATCCCCGGCGAGCCCGAGCGCGCCTCGATGCGCACCGCCATCCCGGGGCCTGCGTCCGAGGCGCTCCGCGCTCGCCACCATCGCTACCAGGACGCGCGACCGATCCACTTCTATCAGGACGCGCGCAAGAGCCTGGGCAACTACATGGTCGACGTGGACGGCAACGTGCTGCTCGACGTGTACGGGCACATCGCCGCCGTGCCCATCGGCTACAACCACCCGGACCTGCTCGCCGCGTGGCGCGACGGCCGCTTCGACTGGTGCGCCGGCTACCGCTCCGCGCTCGGCGTCGCGCCCGCGCCCGAGTGGGTCGACCTCGTCGAGAAGACGCTGATGCGCGTCGCGCCGAAGGGGCACACGCGCGTCTTCACGTTCACGACCGGCGCGGAGGCGGTCGAGAACGCGCTCAAGGCCGCGTTCATCCGCCTCGCCCGGCGCCGGCGCGGCGGCGCGCAGCCGAGCGACGGCGACCTCACCGCCGCCATGCTCAACCGGCAGCCCGGCGTGAACGCCTTCAAGGTGCTCTCCTTCGATGGCGGCTTCCACGGCCGCAGCATGGGCGCCCTCTCGGCGACGCGGAGCAAGCCGATCCACAAGCTCGACATCCCCGCGTTCGACTGGCCCGTCGCGCCGTTCCCCGCGAGCCATTTCCCCCTCGCGGCGCACGCCGAGCAGAACCGCGCCGCCGAGGCGCGCTCGCTCGAGGCGGTCGAGGCGGCGCTCGACGCCCACCCGGACGAGGTCGCCGCGGTCATCGTCGAGCCGATCCAGGGCGAGGGCGGCGACCGCCACGCGAGCCCGGCCTTCTTCCAGGCGCTCCGCCGCCTCACCGCGGAGCGCGGCGTCGCGCTCATCATCGACGAGGTGCAGACGTGCGGCGGCGGGACCGGCGCGCTCTGGGCGCACGAGGCGTGGGACCTGCCCGAGCCGCCGGACATGGTCACGTTCTCCAAGAAGATGCAGCTCGGCGGCTTCTATTGCCGCGAGGAGCTCGCGCCGATCGAGCCGCTGCGCGTCTTCAACACCTGGCTCGGCGACCCGCTCCGCGGCGCGCAGCTCGAGGTGATCCTCGAGGTCATCGAGCGCGACCGGCTCCTCGAGAACACGCGGTCGACCGGCGAGCGCCTGGTCGCCGGCCTCGAGGACCTCTGCCGGCGCTACCCCGGGGTGCTCTCGGGCGCCCGCGGCAGCGGCACCTTCGCCGCGGTCGACTTCCCCCACGCCGCCCGGCGTGACGCGGCGCTCACGGCGCTCCGCAACCGCGGCCTCGAGGTGGGCGGCTCGGGCGAGCGCACGCTCCGCTTCCGGCCGGCGCTGATCTTCGCCCCGCGCCACGTCGGCGAGGCGCTCGACCACCTCGAGTCGGTCTGCAAGTGACCTCTGACGCCGCCGCCTCGCCGCCGATCCGGGTGTTCCACACGCCGCGCTATTTCGCGGACATCGGCGAGCACGTCATGCCGATGCGCAAGTTCGCCCTCGTGCGCGAGGCGATCGAGCGGAGCGGCCTGCCCGCGCGCATCGAGGAGCCCGAGGCGGCGTGTGACGAGGACCTCCTTCGCGTCCACGCGCCCGGGTACGTCCAGGCGATCGCGACCGGCGAGCCCCGGGCGCTGGCCGAGTCGCAGAAGCTCCCGTGGTCGCCGGCGCTCGCCGGGGCGGTGCGCTTCACGAACGGCGGCTGCGTCGCCGCCGCCGCCGCGGCCCTCGAGGACGGCGTCGCGGGCAACCTCGCGAGCGGCTTCCACCACGCGCACGAGGCCCACGGCGAGGGCTTCTGCACCTTCAACGGCCTCGTCGTCGCGCTGGAGCGCGCGCGCGCCGAGGGGCGCATCCGCCGCGGCCTGGTGGTCGACATGGACCTCCACTACGGCAACGGCACCGCCTCGCTGCTCGCGTCGCGCCCCTGGGCGTTCCAGCTCTCCATCTACGGCAGCTGGTACAGGCAGAACAAAGCGCACCGGGACGTCGAGGGCGAGCGCGCCCCGGACACCGAGAACTGCTGGTCCGTCCCGGTCCCGAACGGGAGCGGCGGCGCCGCCTACCTCGAGATCCTGGAGCGGCACCTCGGCCCGGCGATCGACCGCGCCGCGCCCGACCTGATCCTGTACCAGGCCGGCGCGGACCCGTACCGCGAGGACCCGTACTCGCCGCTCGACCTGACGCACGACGATCTCCACGCGCGCGACCAGATCGTGTTCCGGGCCGCGCTCGAGCGGGGCGTCCCGATCGCGTGGGTGCTCGCGGGTGGGTACACGCCCGACGTGAGCCGGGTGGTCGAGGTGCACCTCCGCACCTTCATCGCGGCGGTGCGGGCGAGGGAAGCGGCGGCGCGCCCGGGGTGACCTCGGCCGACCCGCGCCCCGCCAGGCAGGGTAGCATCGCGCGATGGCCGACCTGAACGACGCCGCCCGCCTGGCCGAGCTGCGCGGCGCCCTGCTGCGCGCCGACGCGGACGCCATCCTCGACACCTGCGTGGTGCGGGCCGCCAAGCTGGCCCGGTCGCCCATCGCCGTGGTCAGCCTGCTCGTGCGCCATGTCCAGCTCCTGCGCGCGCAGCACGGGCTCCCCCTCGAGCTCGCCGTGAGCTGCGCGACGTCGAGGAGCAACTCCTTCTGCCAGCTCGTCGTGCTCGACGAGGTGCCGCTCATCGTCGACGACGCGCTGCGCGACGAGCGCGTCCCGAAGGAGCTCGTCGAGAGCTACGGCATCCGCGCGTACGCGGGCGTGCCGGTGCGCGCGCACGGGCACGTGCTCGGAGCGCTCTGCGTGCTCGACGTCGTCCCGCGCCGCTTCGACCAGCGCATCGTCGGCGCCCTCGAGCAGCTCGCCATCGACGTCTCCGGCCGGCTCTCGGCGCTCACGCTGAGCGACGCCCCGCTGGCCAGCGCCGACGTGCAGGAGCGCCTCGTCCGCGTCGAGCAGGCCACCCGCGCCCTGGAGCGCGCGCTCCTCGCCCTCTCGCCCGTCATCGCCGCGGCGCAGGCGGCGACGGCGGGGCCGCGGGTCGACGCGGCGCGCGGGATCGACGCGTCGCGCGCGACGCACGTCACGCCGGCCAGCCTGCGCGCGGCCGTGTCGTGCTGGCGCGACATGGGCCCCGTCGCGGAGGGGCTCTGCGAGGAGGCCGCGGCCATCGCGAGCGCCTCGCCCTGCGAGGCGGCGTCCGGGCTCGCCACGGAGGCCCGGGCGCTCGCGCGGAACCTCGCCGAGATCGGCCCGCTCGTACGGCTCGCCGAGGGCGTGCTCGACGGGACGCTGGGAGAGGCCGCCGCGGCCAAGGGGCGGGCGCTCGTGCTGCGCGGCGCGCTCGACGCCCACGAGGCCGCCTCCGCGGCGGTGCAAAGGCTCCGCGCGGGCGCCCTGCGCGCGCGGGCCGCGACGGCCGGCCCCGGGAGCGGCGGCGCCGCCGGTCCGCCTGAGGCGCGGTGATCACGGCGCCGTGGGGGATCACCGCGGCGGCAGGGTCGACGGCGGCGCCGGCACCTCGCGGGTGATCTCGCCCGCGTCGGGCCCGTCAGCGAGCGGCTCCGAGCCCGGAGCGAGCGGGTTGCCCTCCCAGGTCGCGGTCTTGTCCCGGCTCCCGTAGACGAACGGCGGACGGGTCTCCAGCTCCCGGGCGATGCGGGCGAGCTCCTCGTCGAGGTGGCGCGGGTTCGCGAGCAGCCTCTCGCGGATGCCGCTGTTCAGGTAACCGCGGATGTCGGGGCTGTCCGGGTAGTACTTCGTGAACACGTTGTGCCGGAAGAGCGGCTTCAGCCGGTGCAGATCCCTGGGCCCTGTCGGGAGCGGCAAGAGCTCGACGAAGCTCTTCCGCCTGGCCCGCTCCTCCAGCCGGTCGAGGACGAGCTGGAGGCTGTTCTCGAGCAGGTGCGGCGCGCAGTGATCCGCGAAATCGTCGTACAGGAGCCGCATGAGCGCCCTCGCCTCGTCGATCGGCAGCTGCGCCTGCCGCTCGCGGCCCATGCGCCGCACGAGGACCATGAAGGGAGACGGCTGGTTGCCGGTCGCGCGGATCACCTCGGGATCGCGGAAGTCGGGCTGGCGGTAGGGGAAGTGGCGCGGGTTGATCGCGTCGAACCCGCCTCGGCCGTAGAACAGGATGCGCTGCCACGACAGGCGCTCTTCCGGCGTGAAGTACTCGACCTCGGCCGCGAGATCGACGTTCATCCCGAAGTACTTGCCCGGGGCCGACGGCGCGGGGAGCGTGATCTTCCCCATCGCGTGGAGGTCGGTGAGGTACTGCATGGCGAGCTCGACCGGCGAGATGCGCAGCCAGTACGACAGCACCGTCCCGCGCGCCTCGGGGATCATGAAGATATGAGCGAGGTAGATGACGCAGAGGTCCGGAGCGTACGCCGGATTGATGAGCACGGTGCCGTCGCGGACGCCGCGCACCTTTCCGTCCGCGTCTCGCGCCACGAGCAGGAAGTAGCGCATGTACGTGCCCGACGGCTCGGGCGTGAACGGGTCGTCGCGGAGGAACGCCTCGATCGCCTCCTTGCGCTCCATCTCTCCATGAGGACCGAAGCAGTCCCAGAGGATCTGATACGCCGCGTCGAAGTCCGGGTCGGAAGGATCCTCGATGGACCAGATCTGGTATTTGCGAGTTTCGCGCTCGATCATCTCCACCACGTCCTGGTGGAAGAGATCCTTCATGCAGAGCCGGACACGTCGCTTCAAGCAGGGCTCCCGGGGTTCATGGTGCCAGAGGCGCATCCCTCTGATAGGTGATCATCGTGGCTCGTGCAGCGCTCGTTGACACGTACACGCACACGCACACACACATCGATTCCGCGCGCTCCGTGTGGAGCGAGGCGGGTCCGGTCTATGAGCCCGTCCCTCCGCTGCGCGCGGACGCGACGGCCGACGTGGCCATCATCGGAGGAGGTTTCACCGGGATCTCCACCGCATACCATCTAATCCGCCGATTTCCGAGCCTCCGCGTCATGATCCTCGAGGCGCGCCACCTCGCGAACGGCGCGAGCGGGCGCAACGGGGGGATGATGCTGAACTGGATCAACGGGGTGGGCTCTCGCGATCCGGAGCTCACGCGCCGCGTGTATGACACGACGCGCGCGGGGATCGACGGCATCGTCGGGATGATCCAGGAGCACGACCTCCTGGTGCGCCACCGCCGTGACGGATGCATGGAGGTGCTCACCGACGCGCGCCGGGCCGAGGCGGCGCACGCGCGGGTGGAGCAGCTGGCCAGCTGGGGCATTTCGCTACAGTACCTGGACGGCGCGGCGCTCTCGAAGCGGCTCGGGATCCAGGGCGCGGCCGGGGCCGTGCTGGACGCGACCGAGGGGCAGCTGAACGGGGTCGACCTGCTGCGCTGCCTGCGCCCGCTGCTGCTCGCTTGGGGGGTCGCCGTCCACGAGGACACGCCGGTGCTCGGGATCCGGGAGGGGCGCACGATCGAGCTGACAACGCCGGGCGGCGTCGTCCGGGCCGCGGCCATCGTGCTCGCCACCAACGGCTACACGCCGCGCCTGGGCTACTTCAAGACCGGCATCTTCCCGCTACACTCGCACGTCATCGCGACCGAGCCGCTCGACGCCGAGGCGCGCGCCGCGCTCGGCTGGGGGCAGGTCGCCGGCTTCAGCGACGACCGCGACCGGATCGCGTACGCCAGCATGACGCCGGCAGGTGAGCTCGTGTTCGGCGGGGGCAGCAACGCCGCGTATGCCTACCTTTATGGGAACAAGACCTCCTACCCTGGCACACCCGGGTCGGCAGGGCCGGCGTTCGAGGCCATCCGGCGCCGGCTCACCGGCTATTTCCCTGCGGCCGAGCGGCTGCGGATCGCGCACCGCTGGACGGGCACCCTCGGCATCACGATGAGCCGGCTCTGCAGCATGGGGGTGCGCGGCGAGCACCGGAACGTGTACTACGCCCTCGGTTACAGCGGCCACGGCGTGACGCTCGCCAACCTCGCGGGCCGCGTGCTCTGCGACATCTACGCGGGCGACGACGCGCGGTGGCGGGATCTGCCGTTCTACATGGCCCCCCTCCGGGGCGTCCCGCCCGAGCCGCTCCGCTGGCTCGGCTATCACGCGTACACCAAGCTGACGGGGCGCTCGCCGCGCAAGGCGGGCTAGAGCGGCTAGCGCGGGGGCCGCCGAGCGGGCTTGCGTGGCCGGAGCGCGGGGCGCTATTCGATGCGGGGCCATGTTCTGCGCGCGCTGCCACCGGGAGTACGACGCGGGCCATCGGTTCTGCCCCTACGACGGCGCGGAGCTCACCGAGGGCCGGCGCGTCGACCTGTTCCGGTACAAGCCGACCCGGCTGCGCGGGACCGTCCTTGGCGAGCGCTACGAGGTGCGCGGCTACCTCGGCAAAGGGGCGATGGCGCGCGTCTACCTCGCGGTCGAGATCGAGACGGGCCAGCCGGTCGCGATCAAGGTCCTCGAGGAGTTCGCCGCGCGGGCGGAGCGGACGCGCGAGCGGTTCGTGCGCGAGGCGCAGAGCGCGGCGACGATCGGGCACCCGAACATCGTCCGGGTGCTCGACGCCGGCACGCGCTCGGAAGACGGCGCGCCCTACCTCGTGATGGAGTACCTCTTCGGCGAGTCGCTCGGCGACTGGCTCCGGCGCGAGCGCCGCATGGACGCGGACCTCGCCATCCCGGTGCTCTCCCAGGCCGCGTCCGGGCTCGCCGCCGCGCACCGGGCCGGGATCATCCATCGCGACGTGAAGCCGGACAACATCTACCTCGTGGGCCCGCAGGGCGATCCGTACGCGGTCAAGGTGCTCGATTTCGGTCTGGCGAAGATCCAGGCCGCCGACCTCATCACGGCGACCGGCACCGCCGTGGGCACCCTCGAGTACATGGCGCCCGAGCAGGTCGTGAGCGACCTGCCCGACGCCCGCACCGACGTCTACGGGCTCGGCATCGTCATGTTCCGGGCCTTCACCGGGGAGCTCCCGTTCCCGCGCTCGGAGCAGTCGGAGCTCCTCGCCCGGCAGCTCGTGACCCCGCCGCCCCGCCCCTCGGAGAGGCGCCGGAGCCTCGATCCGCTGCTCGAGTCCGTGATCCTGAAGGCGATCCGGAAGAGCCCGAACAACCGCTATCCCTCGATGGAAGCGTTCCTCGAGGATCTCGAGCGGCTGGCCGGCGACCGGGACGGGCCGCTCTCGGCCGACGAGCCGCTGCGGGAGCCCGGCGACGTGTATCTCCCGCAGGGATCGTTTGCCAGGAACGCGGCGATCTACTTCTATAGGCGGCTCGGCATGGAAGCCCCACGCTTCGACTGAACCGACACCACCTCCCGCGGGCGCTTCCCGCCACCCAGGAGATTCGATTGCCATGGCCTACTCTGCTGCATTCCGATGCCTGACCGGTTGTGCCGGCAGCTACCCGCTGACGCAGCCCCTCTACCGTTGCCCCACCTGCGGCGGCCTGCTCGACGTCGCCCACGACATCGACGCGCTCCGTGACCGGAGCCCCGCGACGTGGATGAAGCTCTTCGACGAGCGCTACAAGCGCACGGTGTGGCCCTACGGCTCCGGGGTCTGGGGCAAGCGGGAGTGGGTCGCGCCCGAGGTCCCGGACGAGGCCATCGTGTCGATGGACGAGGGCGGCTCGAACCTGTTCTGGGCAGACCGCTACGGCCGCACGCTCGGGCTCGATGACGTCTGGGTGAAGCTCTGCGGCAACAGCCACACGGGGTCGTTCAAGGACCTCGGCATGACGGTGCTCGTCTCGGTGGTGAACAAGGCGATCCGCGAGGGCCTCGAGGTGCGCGCGATCGCGTGCGCGTCGACGGGGGACACCTCGGCGTCGCTCGCGGCGTACGGGGCGGCGGCCGGTTTGCCCGTGGTCGTGCTGCTGCCGCGGGGCAAGGTGTCGACGGCGCAGCTCGTCCAGCCGATCGCGTCGGGGGCGCTGGTCCTCTCGCTGGACACCGACTTCGACGGCTGCATGGCCATCGTGCAGCGCCTCTCGGCCGAGGGCGTCGTCTACCTGGCGAACTCGATGAACGCCCTGCGGCTCGAGGGCCAGAAGACCGTGGCCATCGAGATCGTGCAGCAGTTCGACTGGACGCTGCCCGACTGGGTCATCCTCCCGAGCGGCAACCTCGGCAACGCCTACGCCCTCTACGCGGGCTTCAAGATGCTGAAGGACCTCGGCCTGACGACGCGGTTCCCGCGCCTCTGCGTGGCGCAGGCGGCGCGGGCCAACCCGCTCTTCAAGGCGTGGTCCGAGGGGCGGAGCGAGGTCGTGCCGATGAAGGCGGGGGAGACCCTGGCGAGCGCGATCCAGATCGGCAACCCGGTGAGCGCGCCGAGGGCGATGCTGGCCCTCAAGGCGATGGACGGCGTCGCGGAGGAGGTCACCGAGGACGAGCTCTGCGACGCGGCGGCCCGCGCCGATCGCACCGGCATGTACACCTGCCCGCACACGGCGGTCGCCCTCGCCGCGCTGGAGAAGCTCGTGAAGAAGGGCCTCGTGGAGAAGCGCCAGCGGGTCGTCGTGGTCTCGACCGCGAACGGCCTCAAGTTCACGGAGTTCAAGGTGAAATACCACGAGCGCGCGCTCGCGGACGTCACGAGCCGGCTCGCCAACCCGCCGGTCGCGCTGCCGCCCGACTACGACCGCGTCCTCGCCGCCCTCGACAAGCACGCCGCGCAGACCAGCAAGCGCTGACGCTCCGGCAAGGTCGGGCCGCCGGCCGCTACCCGCGCGACCTCGCGCGGCGCCGCCGGCGCCGTCCGCGCGCGTTCGCGGAGGTCATCGCGGAGGCGATGCCGTTTTGCAGGGTGTTGTGCGTGACGATGCCGCTCATGTCGACGCCGATCTCGACGAGCGTCCTGGCCACGTCGGGGCTCAGGCCCGTGATGATCACCTCCGAGCCGAGCAGGCGCACCGCCGTCGCGGCGCCGAGGAGCGCGTCGGCGCACGCGCCGTCGATCCGCGGCACCCCGGTGATGTCGAGGATCGCGACGTGCGCGCGGCGGGAGGCGACGCCGCGGACCAGCGTCTCCTGCACGCGGCGCGTCCGCTGGCTGTCGAGGGCGCCGACGAGCGGCATCACGACGATGTCGTCGCTGATCGGGATGAGCGGGGTCGACAGCGCCGCGAGGATCTCGTTCTGCGCCCGGAGGGCCTCTTCCCGGGCGCGCCGCGCCTCGGTCTCCGTCTCGGCGCGCTTTCGCTCCGTGATGTCCCGCACGATGACCACCGCCTCCGCCCGATCGCTGCCGGCGATCCGGACCTCGTAGTCGCGCGCGCCGCCCGCCAGCTGCTCCTGGTACTCGAAGACGTGCGTCGCCTCGTCGGCGAGCGCTCGCGCCACGAGGCCGGTGATCTGCTCGGCGACGTGGGCGGGGAACACGTTGGCGACGTGCCTGTGCAGGAGATCCTCGGCGCGGAGCGACGGCCTCGGGTCCCGCGAGGCCTTGAAATCAAGGCAGATGCCGTCGCTGCTGATCCGGAGGATCGTGTCGGGGATGGCGTAGAGCAGCGCGCGGTTGTTCGCCTCGCTCCGGCGCAGGGCCGCCTCCACGCGCTTGCTGCCGATGAAGTGGCCGGCCTTGGCGGCGATGGCGAGCAGGACGTCGAGCAGCCCCGGATCGGGCGCGCGCGGCTCGGCGTCCATGAGCTCCAGCACGGCCGCGACCTGCGCGTCGGCGCGGACCGCGATGGGGAGCTCGACCGCGAAGCGGAGGCCGGCGCCGCGCGCCGCCTGCGCGCGCGGGTCGTCCGCCTCGGCGTCCAGGTCGCTGAACCAGGTCGGCTCCCCCTGGGCGAGCGCGCGGCCGGGCAGCCCGGCGTCGCGGGCGAACCGCGCGCCCCGGGTCGCCGCCTCGAGCGCGATCGAGTCGTCGGGCGCGGCGCTCCAGGTGTGCTCGCAGCGCAGCCCGTCGCTCTCGTCGTCGCCGAGCCACAGGGCGGCGAACCGGAAGCCGAGCATCTCCCCGAGCGCGCCGAGGAGCGCCGGGACGCCCTCGGAGAGCGTCGTCGACTCGACCATGATCCTGGTCACGGTGTACTGCGCCGACACCTTGTAATTGGCCTCGGCGAGGGCGCGGCGCTGGTTCCACTTCTCGGTGAGCGCGAAGGCCATCTGGCGGACCTCGCTCGGGTCGAACGGCTTGGCGAGGATGAGGAGGTTGTCGGTCTGCCCGAACCGGGCGGCGATCTCCTCCCACGAGTCACCCGAGTCCGCCGCGCAGAGGACCGCCTGGATGGCGCCGTCCTCCTTCCAGATGCGCGAGAGCGTCTCGACGCCGTCCCACCCCGGCATGCGCGCGTCCACGAACACGAGCGCGTACGGCGCGCCGCTCTGCAGCGCCTCGCGGACCTTCGCCAGCCCCTCCTCCCCGCGGGTCGCGGACGTGAGCTCGAACCTCACCGGCCGCCGGGCGGGCGGCTCGCGGAACAGCGTCGGCTGGAGGCTCGCGAAGGTCGAGCCCTCCGCCTCGGATCGGAGGATCCTGCGGAAATCCTCGTGGATCGCCTCGTCGTCGTCGATCAGCAAAATGCGCCGGTTCTGCTGCCAGCTGGGATCCCCCATCAACGAGTCCTTGGAGCGTGGGTCCGGGTCCTAGAGCGAGGCGCGTCTTCGTCGCACGAAGCTGCACCCCGCTCTATTCAACGGGAGGCGTGCCCTCGCCGTCTACGGGCGGAGGTGACGGCGGCCGTGTGGGGGACTCGTCCTCGGTGGAGGGCGGGGGCGGAGGCGGGGGCATCACAGGGGGCTCGTGCTCCTCGCCTTCCCTCGGGGCGGCCTCGGAGGCGCCGAGGGGCATGTTGACGCCGCCGGGCTTCCTCGTGGTCGTGGCCGGGCTCGCGCCCGGCGTGCCGCGGCCCCGCGCGGCGGGCGACTCGGCCGCGTGCGGGTCGAACCGGGGCCGCTTCAGCGGGCCGTGGACGTGCCAGCCGTAGAAGCCGTCCGCTCGCTTCGACCGCTTCATCTTGGGCTGCTGCATCTCGATCAGCCCGGGCACGCTCGACCCCGGCGCGCCGAGCAGCGATTTGGTGAGATCGCTCTTCGAACGGTACGCGTCGGTGAACTTGAAGCGCACGTAGAGATCCGCCGTCGAGTTGTTCCACGGCTCGCGCATGTTGACCTTGCCGTCGCCGTCGAGCTCGAGATCCTGGCCGTTCGCGGACATCTTCGTGACCTTGAGGACCCCTTCCTTCGCCTCCGCCGACAGGAGCAGCTCCCCCAGCTTGGCCTCCGGGAGCGCGATGAGCCCCTGGATCTTCGTCTTGCCGTCGCCGACCGAGACCTCCTTGGCCGAGACCTCGAGCGCGCCGTTCGCCTTGTTGAACTTGCCTTCGGGCGCGCTGAGATCGAGGTTCGCGCTCAGCGTGCCGGCGATCGGCAGGCCAAGGATGTCCCCGAGCGGACCCACCTTGGCGAGCTCCACGTCCGAGACCTCGACGTGGACGTCGCCGCCCGATCGGCCCATCGGGACCACGCCCTCGATCTCGCCGCCGAACACGCTGGCCCAGAACGAGACCCGCATCCGCCCGATCAGGAGGGGCAGGATCTTCACCCGCGCGTGCGCCTCGTCGATCTCGATGACGCTCGGCTTCGGCGCGCTGTCCTTGGCGGCGTCGCCCGAGGCGAAGGCCGCGGCGGCGCTCGGCCTGCTGCTCGTGCCGAGCTCGCCCGGCGGCAGGATGAGCCGCACGCCCTTCATCTCGACCCCCGTGAACCAGTACGAGTCGAGCTCGTCGATCTCGAGGCGCTGCGCCTGGCTCGGGCCCCGCTTCTGCTGCGTGCGGTCGAACTCGGCGATCAGCCGGTCCTTGAGCCGGTCGTAGGGGAACGTGAGGTAGCCGAAGAGCCCCAGACAGAAGAGGTAAAAGAGCGGGTAGGCCGCCCATCTCGCGATCTTGATGAGCCGCGCCTTCATGGCTCTTGCTCCTCCTCCTCGGCGGGGGGCGCGGACGGCGCGGGGGTCGCCGGCTGGGGCTCGCCCTTCCGGTCGAACGCGGAGATGCCGAGCTCGACCTCGTAGGAGTCCGGCTCCCCGGCGCGCGGCTTGAGGTTCAGCTTCGTCACCGCGACCGGGTGGCCCGAGCCCTCGATGTGCTCGAGCATCTTGGCGAGCCCGAGCATCCCGATCCTGTGCATCTTCACCACCGTGATCCGCTCGGTGTACTTCTTGCCGTGCGGGACGTCGGGGCGATCCTGCGACTCGGCGGCGGTGAGCTGCTGCTGCTTCGCCGCGTCCTCGATGAAGCCGGCGAGCGCGGGCGCCGGCCGCGAATAGCGCGCGAGCAGCGCGTCCTTCAGCGCCTTGCGCTCGCTGACCTTCCCCGAGGCCTCGTAGATCGACTGGAGCAGGTCGCGGATCTCCTGGTTCTCGGCGCGCTTGCTGGACGCGACGCTCGCGAGCCCGATCGGCACGAGCAAGAGGACGATCACCGCCAGGAATCCGAGGAGGATGGTGAGGAGCCTGCGCTCGCGCGGCTCCAGCTTGTCGAGTCGCTCGCGGAGCGTCATCGCGATCCCTCCGGCTTCTCCGGCGCGCCGGCCGAGGCGCTCTCCGCCGCGTCAGCGGCGCCGGTCTTCTTCTTCTTCGTCTTGTCCTCGCACTTGAGATCCAGCTCGAGGACGTACTTGTGCTTGCCCTCCGTGAACTGGCTCGTCCGGCCGACCTTCACGTCGCGGAAGCAGCGGTGCTCCTTCATGTGATCCGCGATGATCTGCGCGTCCGACACCGACGGGACGACGCCCTGGAGGGTCACGTGGCCGCGGTTCACGTCGAGCTCGAGCACGTCGTGCGTGATCTCCTTCGGCACGGCCTTCGAGAGCTGCACCATGACGTCGAAGGCGTCGACGCGGGGCATCGGGTCCTCGTCGGCCGCGCCGGGGCCCTGCTCGAGCAGCTCCCGGGCCTTCTGCGGGTCGCTCGTCTCCTCGCCGAGCACGTCGTGGGAGGCGGTCGCGAGCGAGGCGGCGAGCAGCTCCCGCTCCGCGTCGAGGGTGCGCAGCTCCGCGACGATGGAGAACCCGAAGCTCAGCGCGATGACGGTGCCGAGTCCGGCGAGGATCGGGATCTTCTCGCGCAGGAACGGGTAGCTGCGCTCGGCCTCGAGCGCGCCCTTCCGGAGGTTGAACCCCTTGGTCTTCGGCGTCAGCCCGAGCGCGAGCCCGAGCGCCTTGGCGAAGCGGGGCAGCGCCGCGGCCTGCTCGGGCGTGAGCCCCTCGATGCGAGGGGTCGGCAGCGGCAGGATCGTGAGGCCGAGCTGCGTCGCCAGGAACATCTCCGCGCCCTGGGCGGTGGCGCCGCCGCCGACCAGGTAAAGCCCCGCGAGCGGCTCGCCGCCGAGGTTGCGCCACGCCGCGAGCGTCTGGCGGAGCTCGCGCGCGAGCGCCGGCGCGGTGCCGGGGAGGCCGGCCGTCCCGCGCGACAGCGTCCGGGCGAAGACCGGCTCGCCGCCGGAGACGATCACGATCTCGGACGTGAGGTAGTCGAGGTCGAGCAGGGCGATCGGCGCGCTGGCGGGCGACGGCGCGGCGAGCTCCGGCATCACCGCCTCGAGGTTGGCGAGCGCCACCGCGCCCAGCGCGACCCGCTCCGGCTCGAAGCCGAGCGCCTCCTTCACGACGGCGATGCGCTCGCGCACGTCGTCCACGCGCGCGACGGCGGCGAAGACCGGCAGCGTCTCCACGCCGGGCGGCCGCTTCAGCAGGCGGTGGTCGAAGACCGCGTCTTCCATCTCGAACGGCACCGTGGCCTCGAGCTCGAAGCCGAGGACGTTCTCGACCTCCTTCTGCGCGGCCGCCGGCAGGTCGAGGCGGCGGTAGAACGATTTCTCCCCGGAGAGCGCGATCGCCGCGGCGTCGGGGCGGTGGAGCCCCACGGCGGCGCGGATGGCCTCGGCCTCGGAGACGCCGTCCGTGACGGCCGCCTCGCCGAGGGCCTCGACGAAGACCCTCCTGTACGTGGTGCGGATGAGCGCCGCCCGCACCACGGATTTTCCAGCATCTATCCCGAGCAGCCTGTGCATTTGCGCGCTTCTTCCCGGAGGGGTGTCCTAGTCGATGCGATAGTAGATGATCGTCCCGGCAGGGTTCGATCGCACCTGTTGTTCGTACGTTTCCGGCGTCGGAGGGGTGCTGGGCTGAGCGGGGTCCTTGGGATCCTTGGCCGGATCGTCGAGCTTCGTCGCCCCCGTGAGATCGACCACCGCATGGACGCGCACGCGCGTCTCACGCTTGTTCCCCGGGACGATGCCATCGGCGTAGATGCTCAGGAAGTTGGTCCTGTTGCCGAGGGACTTGGTGACGTTCGGCTTGAACTTCACCGGTTCGACGCCCATCGCCTTGAACTGCTGCCCGAGCATCCCCCCGAGCGAGCTGCCCGCCTTCTGGGTCATCGCATCGACATAATCTTTCGGGGTGGGGAAGAGCAGCCCCCCGGTCATGCTCTGCACGAGCGACGCCACGGTGAGGAACGCCGTCTGCTGGTTCACGTCGGTGCAGAGCGTCGTCGTCGCGATATCCACGAAATCGGCGGTGCACGTGAGCCTGAGCAGCGTCAGCGCGTTCGCCGACGAGACGTTCACCTTCTGCTTCCGGCTGCCCCAGACGGTCAGGACCCGCTTGTCCGGGTTGCTCGGATCCGGGTCGACGAACGTCGCCCAGAAGTCGTCGTTCATGCCCCGGATCAGCCGCAGCTCATCGACCGAGTCGAACGGGGCGTTCTTGCGCTGATAGGAGAGGCCGACCGTCTGGTAGAAGCTGTCCTCGGCGCCGGTGGAGCTCGGGGCGTTCGGCGTCGCGTCGCAGGCGAACGTCTGGTCGCCGGGGTCGGCCCAGTCGATGAGCGCGCTGCAGATGGTCGCGCGGTCCGAGAACTGGCCGTCGCCGTCGCGCTCCTCGAAGAGCGTGTTGTACTGCGCGTCGCTCATCAGGCTGAGCAGCTGGTTCCCTACCGCGATCTGATCGGAGATGCCGCCCACGTCGTCGGCGGCGCGGTTGACGTTGATCTTCGAGTCCTCGTCGACGATCTTGAGCTCGAAGCGGCCGCCGCCGGTGAGCCCCAGGTTCTTGCCCGTCGCGCTGCCCTCGCCCGCCGCCTCGGGGGGCGGCGCCGCGCTGCCCTCGCCCTCGGCGAGCTGCGCGTTGAAGGGGCCGAGGAACATGTCGGTGAACTTCCAGACCGGCACCTGGAACTTCCCCCTGATCCCGACGATCGCGAGCATCGGCCCGATCGCCGTGCTGACGCTCGGCTCGGAGGCGATGAGCATCCGCGACAGGTTCACGGCGCTCTTCGCGTAGTACTCGGCCCGCAGCGCGTCGCGATCGGCGAGCGCCGCGGAGAGCTCGGTCGATGTCTCCTCCTGGAGCTCGGTCAGGAACACGGTGAGCACCGTGATCGCGCCGAGCACCATGACCAGCGCCACGCCGCGCCGGTCGCGCCGCCTCCGGAGGCGGCGGCGCGCGCGCCCGGAGGTCGGCCTCTCTGCGGCGCGGTCCTCGGCGTGGGGGCTCTTCGGGCGGCTCATGGCTCAGTTGGCCCCGAAGGCGATGGGGACCTGCATCGGGAGTGGCACCTTCGACTCGAACTTGATCGGCTCCCCGCCAGGCCCGCCGTTCAGGACCAGCGTCACCCACACCTGCGAGGGGAGCCGGTCGAGCTGCGCCGCCGGCTGCGTCGAGTCCCACGAGTCGACCCACTCCCCGGTGATCGGGTCGAGGTACTGCAGATTGAAGCTCTCGATGTCCTCGGCGAGCACGTTGACGACTCCGCCCCTCGTCGGCTCGGTATCGATGGTCCTCGCCTCTCGCCGCACGAGATCGAGCCTGTCGCGCTCCGGGTCGCGCGCACCGAAATAGCCGATCTCGCACTGATCGGACTCGTGCGCGTTCCGGAGGAGCCTCCGGTGCGCGAACGCGGTGAAATCGACGCGGTCCGCGGGCGACGAGTCGTCCCCCGCGAAGGCGGTGAGCCGCACGACGATGTTCTTGTCGGCCGGCTGGTGCCTGGACAGGAAGGCCGTCTGGAGCTCGCGCGAGATGCGGGCGATCGCCGCGCGGCCCTGGTGGTAGCGGTCGCCCATCCGCGCGATGCCCGAGCGCGCGCGGCTCATGCCGTCGAACGCGCCGTAGATGAGCGTCCCGATGAGCGCCAGGATGCCGACCGAGACGAGGACCTCGAGGAGGGTCACCGCGCGCGAGCGGCCGCGGCGCCTGCGGGGAGAGCTTGGCCTTCGCGTCGCCACGGTCAACTCCCTCCTCCCTCACCGCCCGCGCCCTCGTCGGGCTGGCCCATCTGGGGGATCGTGACCCACTGCACGAGCTCGAACGCGTGCTCCCGAGACCCTTGCTTCCAGGTCAGCTTGACCGTCACCCGCCGCGCGCTCGCCTCGAAGATGGGCTGGAGCGTCGGCGCGAGCATGTCGACGAACGGCTGCAGGAGCCCCGAGATCCCGCCGCCCGACTCGCCGCCTCCCGCGCCGCCGCCGACCAGCGATTGCGCGAGATCGTTGATGTCGCCGCTCGGGGCCGCGGTGCCGCTCGACTCGCCCGGCTTGCCGAGCGCCCCGAGCCCCTCGAGGTTGGTGTCGAGGTCCAGATCGCCGTACTTGGGCTCGGGCATCTCGGGCTTCTCGATGCGCCAGCTGCACTTGATGTTCGGCGACTCGTCGCCCTCGCAGCACGGCCCGCTGTCGGCCTCGTCGAGCGCCGGCAGGCCGTCCTTGGCGAGCCGCTCCTCGAGCTCGGTCATCTTGCAGCGCGCGAGCCCGTTCGCGAGGCTGAGGTTCCGCGCGTGCGCCGCGGCCGAGAAGGCGCCGGCCTGCGCGGAGAGGATCGCCGTCAGCCCGAGGCCGAGGATGGCGACCGCCACCATCACCTCGAGCAGGGTGAAGCCGCGGGCGCGCATCAGAGCCCCGTGTCCTCGCGCTCCGACGCCTCGGCGTCGTCGCGCGGCCTGGGCATGCTCGCCTTGCCCTTCCGGATGTCCGTCTTGCCGGTCAGCGGCGAGACGAGCACCGTCATCACCGCGTCCTCGGTCTCTCCGCCGCCCAGGCTGAGCTGGATCGCGGCGTGCTCGGTCTGGCCTCCGGGCCAGAAGTAGAGATACGCCCGCCCCTCTGTCACGGGCTCGTCCTGGTGTCCGGTCTCCACCTGGAGGAAGCGCACGCCGCTCGACAGCTCCTTGCCGGGCCTGTCCTTCTCGGGGTTGAAGCCGAACACCTTCGCCGGCTCGAACGAGGGCCGCGGCGCGCGCGGCCCCTTCAGGATCGCCTCGGCCTCCGCCGTGGCCGCCTTCTCGGCCTCCGTCGCCGCGGCGGCGCCGCCGGCCCGGTCGTTCCGCTCGACGAGCAGATCACCCGCGGACTCCTCGAGCACGATCATCCGCTCCTCGAAATCGAACACCAGCCGCACCGGCTTCGACTTCGCGTTCGCGTGGGCGTACGCGACCCGGACGGCGCCCGCGAGCAGCGCCGCGCTGCGCTTCAGCCGCGCGCTCGTGACAGCGCCCATGCCGAGCATGACCGAGCCGCTGATGAGCGCGATCACCGTGACGGTGATCAGCACCTCGACCAGCGTGAGTCCCCTCGTGCGACGGCGTGTCATGGGCGCTCCTGCTCCCGCGCGGCGCTACATCTCCGCGATCTTGTTGAGATCCGATTGCTTCATGTCGTCCCGGATGTCGTCCGGCGTGTTCTCTTTCCTGTCGTCTCCGGACGACACGACATGGACGTCGTTGTTCTCGTCACACTTGATCTTGTAGGGCTGGCCCCAGGGATCGTCCGTCTTGTTGCCGTCGATCTGCTTCGCGCTGACCAGCGCCTGGATCGTCGGGCACCCCTCGCTGCCCGCCCCGAGCTGCTGGTACTGCTCGGCGGCGCTCTTGATGATCGTCGCCCCGGTATAGGCGCTCTTGACGCGCGACTGCTTGAGCTTCGGCCACACCACGAGCGTGGCGCCGCCGGCGATGATCGCCATGATCGTCACGACGATGAGCACCTCGACGAGGGTCACGCCCCGCGAGAGCTTCCGGCTCAGCCGTCGAATCCTTCTTGCGCTGCTTGCTCTGTTCGTCTCCATCTCTCACTCCACCCTGTCAAGGCCGCCTATTTCGCCGTCCGGTCCGTCGCTCATGAGATCGTATCCGTCCGGATCCTTCCTTCCGGGACAGGTGAGCCGGAGCGGCCTGCCCCACGCGTCGACCGGGTCGATCGCGAGGTATCCCTCGCGCTTCAGCTCTTCCAGGGAACCCGGGCACCGCCGCTCGTGATCCGCGCGGTACAGGGTGATCGCCCCGTGGACGACGGACAACGTGGCGCGGGTCGATCGAATTCCCACGAGCCGCCGCTCGCGCGCGCCGAGGAGCAGCAGGAGGACCACCATCGCGAGGCCCGCGGCGAAGGGCCTCGCCCGCGCCACGCCGGTCCGCCGGAAGAGCCCGCCGCCGCGCTCCCAGGGGAAGAAGATCGTGCTCTCTCGCTGCCTGCGCCGCCCCATAGCCACCTACCCGACGAAGCTCGACATCTGGATGAGCGGCATGAGGATGGATATCGCGATGAACGCGACCGCGCCGCCCATGATGACGATCATGAGCGGCTCGAGCAGGCTCGTGAGCACCTGGACGCGGGTCTCCACGGCGGAGTCGTAGGCATTGGCGACGTTCTCCAGCATCGCCTCCAGCTGCCCGCTCCTCTCGCCGATGGCGATCATGTGGGTGACGATCGGCGGGAACCGGCCGCTCCGCTTCAGCGGATCGGCGATGCTCTGGCCCTCGCGGATCGACGCGATGGCGTCGACGATGACCTTCTCCAGGGCCGCGTTGCCCAGCACGCTCCGCACGATATCCATCGCGCTGAGGAGCGCGACGCCCGACGACAGCAGGGTCGCGAGGGTCCGCGCGAAGCGCGCGATGGACAGCATCTGGATGAGCTTGCCGAAGATGGGCGCCTGCAGCACGAACGTGTCCCACGCGAGGCGGCCCTTCGGCGTCCGCACCCAGCGGCGGAACCCGTACACCGCGCCCACGAGCGCGAGAAGGACGAGCCACCAGTAGCTCGAGGCGAACGCCGACGTGCCGATGAGCGCCGCCGTGTACCAGGGCAGCGCCTGGTCCATGGAAGCGAAGATGCCGGTCACGTTCGGCACGACCGCGACCATGAGGACCGAGATGAGCCCGATGCCGATGAGGGCCATCAGCGCGGGGTAGGCGAGGGCGGCGGTCACCTTGCCCACGAGCTTCGCCTGGTTCTCCATGAACAGGGTCAGGCGGGTCAGCACGCCCTCGAGCGTGCCGGACGCCTCGCCGGCGCGCACCATGCTCACGTAGAGCGGCGGGAAGACCGAGGGGTGCGCCTCGAGGGCCTTGGCGAAGCTCGTGCCTTCGCGCACCTGCTCGCGCACCTGCGTGAGCACCCTCTTCAGCGACTCCTTCTCGACCTGCTCGATGAGCGCGTTGAGCGACTCGAAGAGCGGTATGCCGGCGCCGATGAGCGTCGCGAGCTGGCGGGTCATCACGGCGACGTCCGACGTCGAGGGGCGGCCCGCGAAGGCGAAGATCTTGAGATCGCGCTTCGCCTTCGCCTTCGCGGCCTGCTCCTCGGTCGCGCCGGTGAGCATGATGCCGTCCTTGCGCAGGGCGGCACGGAGGGCCTTCGCGTTCTCCGCGTCGCGGACCCCTTTGACCGGCTTGCCGGTGCCGACGAGGATGCCTTTGTATTCGAATACCGCCACGGCCTTCCCTACTCGTCGACGATGACGTCTTCCTGCGTCGCCGCGAGCACCTCCTCGACGGTGGTGATGCCCTTGAGCACCTTGCGCGCCCCGTCATCCCGGAGCGTATCCATCCCCTGGGAGATGGCGACCCGCTTGATGGTCTGCGCGTCCGCGCTCTTCAGGATGTGCGGACCCACGGCGTCATCGACGACCATCAGCTCATAGATGCCCCGCCGGCCGATGAAGCCCTTCTGGTTGCAGGCGTCGCAGCCCCCGGGCTTGTAGAACACGGCCCGGTCGATGTCCTGACCGATGTAATCGTATTTCTGTCCGTGCACGCTGTAGCGGTTCGAGAGCTTCCGCCGCGCCTTCCAGGCGAGCCGGTCCTCGTCGAGGCCGAGCTGCTGCAGCTCGTAATCGGAGGGGCGGTAGGCGACCTTGCACGCCGGGCAGAGCAGGCGCACGAGGCGCTGGGCGAGGATGCCGATCACGCTGCTCCGCACGAGGAACGGCTCGATCTCCATCTCGACGAGGCGGGTCACGGCGGCGGCCGCGTCGTTCGTGTGGAGGGTCGAGAGCACCAGGTGGCCGGTCAGCGACGCGTGGATGGCGATCTCGGCGGTCTCCTTGTCGCGGATCTCGCCGACCATGATCACGTCCGGATCCTGGCGGAGGAACGCGCGGAGCGCCGAGGCGAAGGTGAGCCCGATCCCGGGGTGGACGTGGATCTGGTGGATGCCGCCGATCTCGTACTCGACCGGGTCCTCGGCCGTGAGGATGTTCCGGCTGGGCTCGTTGATCCGGTTGAGGCAGGCGTAGAGCGTCGTCGTCTTGCCGCTGCCGGTCGGGCCGGTGACGAGGATGATGCCGTCCGGCCGCTGGATGAGCGCGTCCATGATGGCGTACTCGCGCGGCGCGAAGCCGAGGTCGTCGAGCCCGAGCAGGACCGACGCCTTGTGCAGGATGCGCATCACGATCCGCTCGAAGCCGCGGCTCGTCGGCACGGTCGAGACGCGGATGTCGACGCTCTTGCCCGCGATCTTCAGCGTGATGCGGCCGTCCTGCGGGAGCCGCTTCTCGGCGATGTTGAGCGCCGCCATGATCTTCACGCGGGCGATGATCGGCGCCATGAACTGCTTCGAGGCGCGCTTCGCGACGTAGAGCTCACCGTCGATCCGGTAGCGGACGACGACGTCGCGCTCCTCGGGCTCGATGTGGATGTCGCTCGCCCGCTCGCGGACCGCCTGCGCGAAGAGGCCGTTGACCCAGGCGATGATCGGGGCGTCGTCGTCCGAGTCGATGATGTCGACGAGGTTGTCCTCCTCGAGCGCCGTGTCGCCCTCGAGCTTCGCGCCGCCGTCCTCCTTGCGCTCCCAGATGCGGTTGATCGCGTTCAGCACCGCGTCGCTCGTGGCGACCGCGATCTCGACCGGCTTGCCGAACAGCGCCCGCACGTCGTCGATCGCCGTCGTGTCGAGGGGGTCGGCGACGGCGCAGTAGACGACCCCGTCGTGCTCGGCGAGCGGCAGGATCTTGTGCTGCTTGGCGTAGGTGATCGGCACCCGGCTCGCGAGCTCGAGCGGCACCGCGTCGATGTCGATGCGCGGGAGGAGGCCGACCTCGCACTCCTCCGCGAGCGCCTTGGCGATGCTCGCCTCGTCGGCGATGTTGGACGAGACGATGAGCTCCGCGAGCTGCTGACCGCGCTCGCGGACGGTGTCGTAGAGCGGCACGAGCCGCTCCGCGGGGACGACGCCCCGCCGGACCAGGATCTCGCCGAGGTACTGCTGCTGCTGCAGGCTCATTCCACGCGCTCCATCTGCCGTCCGCCGCCCGGCGGCCGCCGCGTGGGCCGCGGCGGCGGGGCGCCGTTCGGGGGCGGCGGCAGCTGGGCCGGCTCGCCCTCCATGTCGTTTGCGCCGGGCTGCATGTGCGCGGCGCCGGTGGCCTTGCCGCCGAACGTCGGCAGGCCGACCGGGTCCACCGGCACGTGCTCGCGCGGCCCCTTCGGGCGCGCCTCCTCCTCGAGGCGCGCCCGCTCCTCCTCGGCCAGCATCGACTGGCGGATGTCCTCGAGGAGCCCGTTCGCGCGGCCGAAGTCGCGCGGCGGCTCCCACGCGGCGCTCTCGCTGAAGACGAAGTAACGGTCGATGAACTCCTGCCGCTCCTGCATCTTGCGCTCGAAGATGGTCCGGAGATCGTCCTGGTCGCGGATCACGTAGGGCGTCAGCACGAGGAGGAGGTTCGTCTTCGTCTTGGTCTTGACCCGCTGCCGGAAGAGGAACCCGAGCACCGGGATGTCGCCCAGCACGGGGATCTTCGTCTCCGAGGTGGTCATGCCGTCGCGCATGAGGCCGCCGATCACGACCGTCTGCTGGTCCCGGACGACGAGCGTGGTGCTCGCGGTGCGCTTGTTGATGGGGATCGCGCCGAGCGCGCCCTCGAGGGGGGCGCCGGCGTCGGAGATCTCCTCGGAGAGCTCCAGCCGCACCTGGTCCGAGTCGTTGACGTGGGGGACGACCTTGATCTTCGTGCCGACGTCCTGGCGCGCGGCGGTGCCGCCGCCGAGGCCGCCGAGGCCGCCGAGCAGGCCGCCGAGGCCGCCGAGCGCGCCCGCCGCGGCGCCAGCGCCGCCCGCCAGGCTCGCGAGCTGGTTGAGCCCGCCGCCGCCCACGTTGGTCTGGAGCGGGATGTTCTGGCCGATCGAGATCTCGGCCGCCACGTTGTCGGTCGCGAGGATGTGAGGCGTCGCGAGGACGTTGGAGTCGCCGTCCTGGGCCAGCGCGTGCAGGACGACGCCGAACGCGGGGATCGAGATGCCCGTCCCGAGGATGTTGTTCGAGCCCGTGATCGCGGGGCCCTTGATGCCGAGCGCGAGCGCGCCGAGCTGCGCCGGCAGGCCGATGACGGACTGGCGGATGTTGTTGCCGCCGTAGACGACGCTGTCGTTCGGGTCGAGGCCGTCGAACGGCGCGCCGGCGTGGTAGCCGATGCCGAAATCGAGCGAGCGGCTGACGTTCACGTCCATGATCACGGCCTCGATGAACACCTGCCGCCGCGGCTCGTCGAGCTCGTCGATCACGGCGCGCAGCTGGGCATAATCGTGGGGCGACGACGTGATGAGGAGCTTGTTGCTCGCCTCGTCGCAGGTGACCTTGACCTGCCCCTCGAAGATGTCGTCGGTCGAGCCGGGCACCGCGGGGGCGGCGCGCGCGCCCGGCCTGCCGCCCACGGGCGCGCCGCCGCCGCTCCCGCCGCCGAGGACCTGGTTCAGCGTCGCCGACAGCTCCTTGCAGCCGGCGTGCTGGAGCGAGAGCACGTGGACCTGCCCCTCGCCCGTCTGCGCCACGTCGAGGCGCTTCAGGATGCCGAGGACGCGCAGGTAGTCCGGCTCGGTGGCGGTGATGATGAGGGAGTTGGTCCTGTCGTCCGCGATGATGCGGGCGCCGGTGCCGCCGGCGCCGCCCCTGCCGGGCCTGCCGCCGCCCGCCGCGCCCCTGCTCGGGTCGACGATCTCGTTCAGCTTGGTCGCGACCTCCGCCGCGGAGCCGTAATGAACGGGCTGCACCCAGAGCTGATCGCCGGCGCCGCCGACGTCGATCTCCTCGACGATCCGGAGCATGCGCTGGATGTTGGACCCGGTGTCCGTGATGATGAGCAGGTTGCCGGGCGGGTAGACGGTGACGTCGCCGTCCTTCGATTTGAACTTGCTCAGGACGCCGCCCGCGTCGTTGGCGTCGATATGGGACAGCCGGTACATGCGGGTGACGAACCGGTCCTCCGCGGGCACGGGCGCGGCGGCCCCGAACACGGGGGTCGTCTCGGACACCGCGCCCGGCGTCTCCACGATCTTGAGGAAGCGGCCGTGGGGGATGACGGTGAGATCGTTCGAGGCGAGGATCGAGAGGAACGCGCTGTACGCCTCGGCGACGGTCACCTTCTCCGGCGCGTACACCGTGGCCTTGATCTGCCGGAGCTTGCCGCCGTAGATGAAGCGGCGCCCGGTGATGTTGCTGATGGCCTTCACGAGCTCGGGGAGGTCGGCCTCGTCGAGGTTGAAGCTGACCTTGTAGCCGCCGGGCTTCGGCTTGAACTCGATCTCCTGGACCCCTTGCTTGACCGCGGCGAGCGGGTCGTCCCCGGCGTCGGCCGGGGCGCCAGGCGTGCCTGGCGCGGGCGCGGCCGCGCCAGGCGCGCCAGCTGGCGGAGCGCCTGCGGCCGGCGCGCCCGGCGCGGGGCGGGCGGGCGGCGGAGGGACCTGGCCGGGGGTCCGCAGCACGGGGACGCCGCGGTTCGCGGGCTGCGCTGCGGCGGGAGGCGCCGCGGCGGCGAGCACGAGCGCCGCCACCGGCGCGGCGAGGAGCCTCCTCCGGAGGCAGCAGGATCGCTCGAGGATCGTCATCACCATCAGTCGACTCGATATTCTCTGCGTTGGTTGGTAGGGGGAGGCGGCGCCGCTCAGTCGGCGTTCGGCGCGTTCGGCGCGTTCGGCGCGCTCGGCGCGTTTTCGCGCGCGGCCGGCGAGGGGGGCCGCGGCCGCTTCGAGCGAGAGGTCTTGCCCAGGGCGGTCTTGCTCGCGCCGGCGGAGGCCTCGCTGTCGGCCTCCTCCGTCGCGTCCGTCGCGGACTCTTTGTCGTGGGGCGGCAGGACGGCCTTGGCGACCGACACGAGGACGAGGCTCATGACCCCGACGAACGTGAGCGAGCCGAGGACGAACGTGCCGATCACCATCAGCGTCCGCCGGAGCAGGCTCCCCTCGTTCAGCGTCCCTATCCATCGCGCCATGCCGCTACCCTGCTTTCGTCCCTGGATTCAGTCCGGAGCGCTCACTTGATGTTGAAGTCGATGTTCATCGGCTTGCCCTTGCGGTTGATGCTCACCGTGAGTCGGTCCGCCGTCCGGAGCCGCGCGTAGGCCTCGAGGGCCTTCTGCGGATCGCTCATCTCAAACCCGTTGATGCTGGACAGCCGATCTCCGTTCTCCAGCCCGAGCGTCCCTAGCAGAGAGTCCGGGCGAATCCCGAAGAGACGGATGCCCACCACCTTGTCTCCCTCCTTCTCGGGGACGATACGCGCGGAGCGCATCAGCTCGCCCTGGTTCTCCAGGATGTGGTCGACGGCGCTGCGCTCCACGTTGAACTCGTTCTCGCTCACGCGCTGGATCTTCGAGGCGATCTCCGGCGGGATCTTCTTGCCGCCGCGGGCGGCGGGCTTCGACGCCGCGCTCGTCGACGTCGTCGCGGGCGCCGGCGCCGGCGTGGCGCTGGCGCGGGCGACGGCGTGGTTGCTGCCCACGACGGCCTGGCAACGCGAGCTGCCGGACGTCAGCCAGACCCGATCCCACCCCACGTAGTAAACGGTCTGCCCGCTGATCTCATCCCCTTGCCGGCGCAAGATCGCCTTGCCGTCCGAGCCGGCCATGGCCGCGAACGACCACGCGGGATCGTCGGCCTGCGTGATGAGCAGGACGCGGGCGCCGTCGCAGGAGGGGTCCGCGTACGGGTCCTTGTTGGGCAGCTCGTGCGGGACGCTCGGGATCTCGACCGGCTTGCCGTCGAGCGGCCCCGTCACCGAGTCGAACGGGTTGCGCGAGAGGATCGCCGCGGCGCTCGTCGTGTGGTCCGTGTTGCTCGCGGTCGACCCGAACGACGCCGGGCGCGTCGGAGGGCTCGGCGGCGCCGGCGGGGCGTCGATGGCGACGCTGGAGACCACCAGCTGACCCATGCCCGACGCCTGGAAGTAGGCGGCGAGCGCGATCAGCGCGCCCAGCACCCAGGGAAAATACCGCTTCAGGATCGCGTCGATGCCCATGCGCCCATCCTCCTCTAGGCGAGTTTCATGCCAGCGGTCAATCGCCGGTGGTTTCCCGCGTCTTCACGAAATTTCGGAAGCTGTCCCGCCAAGGTGACGCACCCCAGCCGCGTCGGACGGCCTTCGTTGCCAAAGTGACAAATGGATTTTCGCGGGGTGCCGGCGCACGGGAGCGCGCCGTGTCCGCAAGACGGCGCGCGCGGCGTCACTCCAGCTCGCCGAGCTTTCGGTAGATGGTGCGCGTGGAGATGCCGAGCAACTGCGCGGCGACGGATTTGTCCCCGCGGGCGTGGCGGAGCGTCTCGCGGATGAGCCTTCGCTCGACCTCGTCGAGGGGCGTGCCGACCGAGAAGGTGAGCGAGCTCGGCTCGGCGGGGGCGGCCTCGCGGATGAAGTCGGGCAGGTCGTCGACGGAGAGCTGGTCGCCGCGGCAGAGGACCACGGCGCGCTCGATCACGTTCTCGAGCTCGCGGACGTTGCCCGGCCACGTGTAGTCGGTCAGGCGCGCGAGCACGTCGCGCGGCGCCTCCAGGCGGGGGCGGTTGTTCTTCGTGCAGTAGACGCCGAGGAAGTGGTCGACGAGGAGCGGGATGTCCTCGCGGCGGGTCCGGAGCGGGGGCGCCGTGATCGCGATCACGTTGAGCCGGTAGAACAGGTCCTCGCGGAAGCGGCCGGCGGCGACCTCGGCGCGCAGATCCTTGTTGGTGGCCGCGACCACCCGCACGTCGGCGCGCACCGTGTCGCCGCCGACGGGCTCGTACTCGCCCTCCTGCAGCACGCGGAGGAGCTTCACCTGCACGGCGGGCGAGAGCTCGCCGATCTCGTCGAGGAACAGCGTGCCGCCGGCCGCCTTGGCGAAGCGGCCGTCGCGCTTCGCGAGGGCGCCGGTGAACGCGCCGCGCTCGTGGCCGAAGAGCTCGGCCTCGAGGATGGTCTCCGGGATGGCCGCGCAGTTGACCGCGACGAACGGCCCTCGCGATCGCGCGCTGCGCTCGTGGATGAAGCGCGCGAGCAGCTCCTTGCCGGTGCCGCTCTCGCCGAGCACGAGCACCGTGGCGCTCGAGGGCGCCGCCTGGGTCGCGATGTCGAGCACGCGGCGGAGCGTCGGGCTCGATCCGACGATCTCGCGCTTCGTGAGCAGCTTGATCTCCTGCCGGAGCGAGCGGTTCTCGGCGACGAGCGACTGGCGCTCGGCCGCCTTGCGCACGCTCTTGATGATCGTCATCCGCTTGAGCGGCTTCTCCACGAAGTCGTAGGCGCCCTCGCGCATGGCCTGGACCGCGGTCTCGACGGTCCCGTAGGCGGTCATCATCACGACCTCGGTGTCGGGCGCGAGCTGCTTCAGCGCGCGGAGCAGCTCGAGGCCGCTGACGCCCGGCATCATCAGGTCGGTCAGGACGACCTCGACGCGGCGGCTGCGCACGATCTCCAGGGCCGCCTTCGCGCTGTCCGCCGTGATGACGCGCATGCCGTCGCGCTGGAAGATCTTCTCGATGGAGGCGACGTTCGACGGCTCGTCATCGACCACGAGGACCGTCGGCGCGCCGGGCGGCGGCGCAGCGGGGCCAGCAGGCGGCGCGCTCGGGGGGACCTGTGCCAGATCGTCAGCCATGCGCCACTGTGTCACAGACGTCAGCGGCGTGTCCAGGAGAGCACGGGTCTGACAAAGTCCGATCCGGCGCCTGACAAACTGACACGCCGACCTGGTCCCCGCGCGCCGCCCGCGAAGATCGCGGGATCGGTCAGCGGATGAGCTTCGACAGCTGCTTGAAGTCGTCGGTGCCGGCGATCCTGAGCCAGTCGAAGACGACGGTCTCCGCGGTGGTGATGATGGCGCCTGCGGCGCGGCAGAGATCGAGGCCGGCGAGCCGGTGGTCGTCGCGGCGGGAGGCGACGCCGTCGAGCGGCACCTGGACGAGGACGCCGCGCGCGGCGAGGTCGCGCACGGTCTGGAAGACGCAGACGTGCGCCTCCACGCCGACGACGATGGCGGCGCGGGGCGCGCGCCCGGTCGACGTGCGCAAGGCGCGCTCGAACTCGGGGGAGCCGCAGGCGGAGAACTCCATCTTGGGGATGACGGGCGCGCCCGCCTGGGCGAGCCGCTCGGCGATGGGCGCGACGGTCGGGCCGAGGCCTGCGGGGTACTGCTCGGTGGCGATGACCGCCGCGCCGAGCCGCCGCGCCGCCTCGATCAGCACCGTGGCCGCGCGGGTCAGCGCGTCCATCTGGGGCGCCGGCATCGCGCCGGCGAGCTTCTCCTGGACGTCGATGACGATGACCGCGCTGTCTGCGGGCTCGATCCTTTGCATGGTGGCTACCTCGTGGCCCGGAAGCTCCTCAGGAACCGGAGCAGGTCGCTCCGCAGGTCGAAGCGGAGGAGCGCCTCGCCGATCAGGGCGCCGCCGTCTCCGACGAGCACGCCGGGCAGGACGGTCATCGACGTCATGAGGTCGCCGGGGCGCACGGTCTTCCGGCCGGCGAACGCGCAGCGGCGGCCGTCGTTGGCGGTGAACTCGAAGGAGTAGGGCAGGGTGCCGGTGCGCGCGACGTCGAGGCCGAGCCGCCCGGAGAGGTAGCGGTGGTCGGCGAAGCCCTCGGCGTCGATCTCGCCCTCGATCTCGACCTCGGGCTTGCGCAGGAAGGCGAGGAGGCCGCGCGAGCGCGCGCGGATCGTGAACGACATGGGCCGCTCGTCGGAGGGCGAGTCGACCAGGTGGAAGCTCCCGGCCATGGTCTCGCAGAACTCGAAGCCGCGCATCACGCCTCCGCCCATCACGCCTGCGGGGGCGCGCCCCGGGGTGGCGCCGGCAGCGGCGGGCCGGCCGTCGCCTCCGTGAAGTCCTCGGGCGGGAGCACGAGCCGCTCGACGCGGCGGCCGGAGGCGAGGGCGTCGACGATCTCCGGGACGTCGGCGGGGGTCACGCGGCCGTAGAAGTAGCCGTCCGGCTCCACGGCGATGACGGGGCCCGCCCAGCAGACGTCGAGGCAGCTCGCGGAGCAGGCGCGCGCCTCGACCTTCGCGAGGCCCCGCTCGGCGAGCGCGGCCTTGAGCTGCACGTGGATGCCCTCGGCGCCGCGCTGAGCGCAGGAGCCCTTGGGAACGCCGTCGGGGCGGCGGTTGACGCAGACGAAGAGGTAGCGCTTTCGCTGGGGCACGAGGCGGATCCTCGTGCGTCGCGGGGGCCAGGTCAAGCTGGGGAGAGGTAGGGCGGGATGCGCCGGGGGCGCGCGTCGAGCTTCGCCGGGGGGCGGGTCGGCGGCCGGACGGGCGCACAGATGCTGTGCGCGAGGCATTCTTGGGCCCGGTGGCGTACCGTACTCGGAGGTTGTCGACGATCTTGGCGGTTCAGACTTCTTCGGAACCGCATTCGTAAAGGTTATCGAGACTGCGTTTTGACACGAGGCTACTGTGTCACACCCCAGGAGTTTTCATGGCTACAGGTGATTATAGCCTCATTCCAATGGTAGCAAGCTACCTTGGTTTGAGCCCAGTTTCAGCGCAGTGGAGAGGAATCGATGCGGTCCTCCCGATCCTGGAGCGTATGCGCAGCGACGGGGCGATCGTCCTCATAAAGCTTGATGGTGGTAGAGGTCCGTCCGATAACGGCCCGTATACCGTCCTTGCTTCCGGTGGGCCTCTCAAGGGCGACTTTGTTCGTGCGGACGTGTCATCGATTGAGCACGGTGTCGCAGAGGTGGTCGTGGAGTATGCGAGAAGGTGCTGGGGGTTCGTTGAACCCTCGTAACCTGCTCGGGGGGTGAACGCCGGGCGGCTCCTCGCCTCAGGCCCCGGCTTCTGCGGCGGTGCGCGCGCGGTGCCGGCGCCGCGCGAGGTTCACGATCCCGATCGGCGCCACGAAGAGCACGGTCGCGAACCCGAGGACGCCGACCACCATCCCCGCGAGGCTCGCGAGCGCGAGCCAGAGCACGTCGAGCGCCGCCGGGCTGGAACCGGACGAAGAGCGCTCGTCGACGCGCATCTCCCTGCGCAGCTCCCCGACCTCTCGATCGAGCAGCGCCTCGAACGGCCGGCCATACAGGCTCTCGCTGCGGCGGCCTCGGAAGAACGCGCGGATCGTCCGGCGCGGGGCCGAGAGCAGCCCCGCGAAGAGGCCGCCCAGGTTGAGCTGCCAGGCCGCGACGAAGCCCTTGCAGCCGGCGCCGAGCTCCCATGCCGCGATCTCGAACTCGCCGATCGCGTTCGTGTCGTAGCCCGTCAGCACGTGGTGCAGGTCGTGGTAACGCACGGCGCGCACGCGCGCCCGGGTGTTCGGGAACGGGACGGGGAGCGGGCCGAGCTTGAAGTCGACCCACGCGTCGCCGTACCCGCCGTCCGCGCCGAAGCGGTTCACCTCGAAGTAGAGCGCCCGCGCCTCCCGCATCGTGAGGCCTTCGTCGTAATGCACCAGAGCCATGGCACCACCCTCGTTCGATGACTTCAGTCACTGACCATGGTCATTCTTCGCGCTCGTTCTGTCAAGGAGATCTCCGCTTGACGTGGAGGCATCCGCGGCAACAGATTGCCCGGTCGATGAGCAAGGTCATTCCAGGCGCGACGAAACGCCGGAAGCGAGCCGCGGCGCCGCGAGCTCCGGTCGCGCCGGCGCCGGTCGCGTCCGCGCCGATCGCGCCGCCGCCCGAGCGCGGCGGGCGCGCCCAGCAGAAGCTCGACACCCGCCGGCGGATCCGGGACGCCGCGTGGGCGCTCTTCACCGAGCTCGGGTACGACGGCACGACGACCAAGGCGGTGGCGGAGCGCGCGGAGGTCGCGACGGGGACGGTGTTCGTGCACGCGCGCGACAAGCCCGACCTGCTCATGATGGTGATGCACGACCGGCTCGCGGCCGCTGTCGACGCGGCGTTCGAGGCGCTGCCGCGCAAAGAGCCCCTGCTCGCTCAGCTGCTCCACGTGTTCCAGCGGCTGTTCGCGATGTACGGCGAGCAGCCGCTCGTCTCGCAGGCGTTCGTGAAGGCCTTCCCCGCCGCGTCGGGTCCGAACGGAGAGCGGCTGAACGCGCTCACGTTCGCGTTCCTGCACCGCATCGCGGGCCTCGTGCGCGACGCGCAGGCGCGCGGCGAGGTCGCGGGCGACATCGACCCGCTCGCCGCGGCGCACAACGTGTTCGCCCTCTACTTCGCGGCGCTCCTGTCCTGGCTCAGCGGCTTCGTGACGCTCAACGCGGCGCTGGATCCTGTGCTGAAGAGCTCCCTCGCCCTCCAGTTCCGAGGGCTCAGGGCGTGAGGCGCCGGCGCTTCAACGTCGGCGCGCGTCAGCGCGTGCCCTGCCGGGGATCGCCGGCGCGGAGCGCGGCGAGCACCTCGGCGTGGACGCGCGGGTCGCCGGCGGCCACCACGTCACCGGCGCTCGCGGCGTCGAGCGGGCGCCCTTCCCAGTCCGTCATGACCCCGCCGGCGCCGGTGATCACCGGGACGAGCGCCGCGAAATCGTGGAGCTTGAGGCCGTACTCGACGACCACGTCGATGCTGCCGCTCGCCACGAGGCCATACTGGTAACAATCGCCGCCGTAGCTCACGAGCTTGGCCCGGGACGCGACCTCACCGAAGGCGCGGGTCTTCGCCGGCGGGAAATACTGCGGGCCCGTGGTGGAGAGGCGCGCGAGCGAAAGCCCCGCGCACGCGCGGACGCGCGCCGGCGCGCCGTTCCAGAGCGTCGGACGGCCCAGGACGCCGAGCCAGCGATCGCCGAGGACCGGCTGATCGATGACGCCGAGCACCGGCCGGCCCCGGTGCAGCAGCGCGATGAGCGTGCCGAAGAGCGGCTTGCCCGTGATGAACGCCTTCGTCCCGTCGATGGGATCGAGCACCCACACGAGCTCCGCCCCCTCGTCCTGGCGGCCGAACTCCTCTCCCACGATCCCGTGGCCCGGGGCGTGCGCGGCAAGGAGCTCGCGTATCGCCGCCTCGGCCTCGCGGTCGGCGATCGTGACAGGGCTCGCGTCCGCCTTGTCGTCGGCCTCGATGCCCTTGCGGAAATAGCGCCGGATCACGGCGCCGCTGGCGTCCGCGAGCCGCTCTGCCAGCTCGACCAGGTCCTGGGAAGGGGTCATCGTCTCCTCCGTGGGCCCTCGACGCGAGCCTCACGGCGCGATCCCCTACGCGCGCCGCCCGCTCACGGCAACCACCTCGCCTCGCAGCGCCCCGGAGCGAGCTCCGCATCAGGCCGCATGAGGTCGCGTCGCCCCCGGGGCGCTCGACGACAGGCTCGCTCGGAGATACGAGCCCAGCGTGTCCGTGCCCCGCACCCCTTCCGGGTGGAAGTCGGCCAGCACCGGCCCGTTGTGGGGCATGTCCCGCAGCACGTCGAGCGTGACGTCGACGCCCGCCTCGCGGGCGCGCCGCGCGAGCTCCTGGCCCTCGTCGTGGAGGCGCTCGGCGTCGCCGACCTGGATGAACAGCGAGGCCAGCCCCTCCAGACCTGCGTGGAGCGGTGACAGCCGGGGATCGTCCAGCGGGGTCGCGCCCGCGAAATCGCGCGCCTGGCGCAAGAGACCCTCCCGGGTACCGTAATCGGTCGCGTCGTTCGCGCGCGCCGAGGCGCTGCTCGAGGTGAGGTCGAGCCAGGGAGAGATGAGCGCGGCGCAGCGCGCCTGCGCGCCGCGGTCGCGCAGCGCGAGCTGCGTGACGAGCGCGAGGTTGCCGCCGGCGGAGTCGCCGGCGAGCGCGATCTCCCCCGGTGCATGGCCGCGCTCGACCAGCGCATCGAAGGCGGCGAGCGCGTCCTCGAGCTGCGCGGGGTAGCGGTGCTCCGGCGCGAGCCGGTAGTCGATGCCCACGACGCGGGCGCCGCTTGCCAGCGCGAGCCGCGCCATGAGATCCGCGTGGGTCCTCGTGGAGCCGAACAGGTACGAGCCGCCGTGGAGGTAGAGGACGACGCCGCGCGACGCCGCGCCCGGAGGCTCGAACCAGGCCGCGGGGACGCCCCCCAAGGTATCGTCCGTGCGCTTCACGCGCCGAACGGCCTTCCGGGAGTACGGGCGCGCGTCGAGCTCGGCCCTGACCTCGGGGTAGGGCCGGTCGAGCAGCTGGATGAAATCGCGGCGGAGAAAGCGGACCACCCACTCGAAGCCGAAGCCCCAGCTCGGGCGCGCGGGCCCCCGGCGGGCGCGTTCGGTCGTGGTCTCCACGAACGCGAGGCCGAACCTCTTCATCAGGCGAAGCATCATGGCGGGCATCGTAGCGGACGCCTCCCGCGATCGCGGCGTCCTGTGCCCGCGCCGGTCCGAGCGCCGCGCCGTCGCTCCTCTCGGCGAGGCGCGCGTTGCGGCGCGCGTCAGCGCTTCTTCCGCGGATCGCCCCGGAGGATCGGGTACGCCATCAGCAGGCTGAACCAGACCACCAGGAACTTCGGGTCGGTCAGCGTCTCGAACGGGATCTCGAAGCGCTCGTTCGCGGTCGCGGCCTCCGCCTTGCGCTGCTGCGCTTGCGCCACCGCGGGGCTCACGACCTCGATTCGCCTCGCGCCGCTCGCGCCGCTCGCGACGCCAGTGCCGCCGGTCGCGGGCATCTTCGGCAGCAGGGTACCCTCGGCGATCGCCCTCTCCTCGGGCGTCCGCTCCGTCCTGAGATCCGGGTCGATGATCACCGCCGCCGGCTCGAGCGCCTCGGCGCCCTCGGCGCCGCCCGGCTCCGCGGTCGCGACCCGCGCGTCCTCTTTCTCCGGTCGATCCACCGGGACGAAGCGCGGCGCGACCTCGCCCGGCTTCCGATCGCGGAGCTCGACGGTCACCTGGGTCGGGATGTACAGGCGCCGCGCCTCCTCGATCGGGACCACGGTGTCCTTAACGGAGGCCGGCGGCCCGCCCGCGAGCTCGGGCACCTTCGCGCGCGCCGCGTCGATCGCCGCCTGCTCCGCGGCCATCGCGGCCTTGCAGCTCGGAAGGGACGGATCGAAGTCGAGGCCGACGGCGCTGGCGCCCCCCTTCCTCCGCTCCTGGGGCGGCGTGCACTCCTCGTGGATGCGCTCCGCGACGTCGTCATCCTCCCGGTGCAGGAGCCCGAGCGGGAGCTCCTTGCGATCGTCGATGCCGTTCGCGACCTCCGGCCGGGCCACGAAGCGGTACCGCACGCGGAGCGCGAGGGTGCGGTGCCCCGCGGCGTCGACGACGGTCACGGCCTCCTTGGCGAAGTTGTCCGTGGTCGCGCCCTGGACCTCGCGCCGGCTCACCATCACCCGGGACTTCCGTAGCCCCGTGAACACCGATCGCGTCTGCGTCCGCACGCGCTCGAGGATCTTGAAATCGCTCGTCCCGGTCGGGACGTAGACATAGCCGTCGAACTGGAGCACAGCGGGCGGACGCTTCACGTCCCGATCGGCCGTCTTGCCCCGATCGCCGCACCCCGCGAGCGCCAGCACCCCGGCCAGCACGCCGATTGCCGGGAGAACACGGAGGACTGCACGGAGAAGTGCTACCACAACAGATCTCCACGACGGCGAGGGTGCAACGCCGGTGAATCTAGCTCCGGCGACCTGATGAAGAAACCCTTACCCACCGGAAAAGCCGGGCAGGGATGCGGGGATCGCGCACAACGACCTGAACGTGACGACCCGGCGCGCAGATCCCGACCTCGACGCAGGCGTTGGCCCGCGGCCTGGTGAGCCCCTTACCTCGGCCGGGGGGCGCCGCGGCGGTGAGGCTTCGAGCTGGCCGCGGAGCGCGCTCGGAGCGAGGCGACACATCGCGGCGCGTCTTGGGGACGCCCCGCGGCGCGCCGGGGGATTGCCCTTTCGAAAATCGGATCCATTTGGTCGCCGACATGAACACGGAAAGCCCGAACCCCGAAACCAGCGGTTCCACGCCCTCTGCCGAGCCTTCGGGTGCGGCCCCGGGCCCGGAGACGCCCGCGTCGACCCCGTCCGAGGAGGCCAAGGCCGCCGGCGCGGTCGAGCTCCCCTTCCAGGCCGAGGTGCAGCAGGTCCTCGCGCTGGTCATCAACTCGCTCTACGCAAACCAGGAGGTCTTCCTCCGCGAGCTCATCTCGAACGCGTCGGACGCGCTCGACAAGGCCCGCTTCCTGGCCCTCACGCGCGAAGGCGTCGCTGAACAAGCCGGCGAGCCCGCGATCCTCATCACGCTCGACGACGCCGCCCACACCCTCACCATCGAGGACAACGGCATCGGGATGACCCGGGACGAGGTGGTGCAGAACCTCGGCACCATCGCCCGCTCTGGGTCGCTGGAATTCCTGAAGGCCAACGCTGAGGCCGCCAAGCGGAAGAAGGACGGCGGCAAGCTCCAGCTCATCGGCCAGTTCGGCGTCGGCTTCTACGCCGCGTTCATGGTCGCCGCGCGCGTCGACGTGCAGACCCGCTCGATGCTGCCGGGCGCGGAGCCCGTCCTGTGGCGCTCGTCCGGCGCGGGCTCCTTCACCGTGGCCCCCGGCGATCGCGAGCACCCGGGCACGAAGATCGTCCTCCACCTCAAGGACGACGCGCGCGAGTACACGAAGGTGTGGCGGATCAAGGAGATCATCCGCAAGTACTCGGATTTCGTTCATTTCCCCATCAAGGTGAACGACGAGGTCGCGAACCGCTCGGCCGCGCTCTGGACGCTGCCCAAGTCGCAGATCACCGAGGAGCAGCACGCGGAGTTCTTCCGGCACGTGACCGGCGGCTACGAGGGGGAGAAGCCGCTGCTCACCGTGCACCTGTCGATCGACGCGCCCGTGCAGTTCCACGCCCTGCTCTACGTGCCCGAGAAGGCGCCGGCGGACATGTTCCACAAGGACCGCCGTGGCGTGCGCCTCTACGCGAAGCGGGTCCTCATCGTCGAGGACTGCGACAAGCTCACGCCGATGTACCTGCGCTTCCTGCGCGGCGTCGTCGACTCCGAGGACCTCTCGCTGAACGTCTCTCGCGAGATGCTCCAGGAGAACCGCACGCTCTCCCAGATCGAGCAGCAGATCGTCAAGCAGGTGCTCAAGTCGCTCAAGGACCTCTCCGAGTCGGAGCCCGAGCGCTACGCGGCTTTCTGGAAGGAGTTCGGCCGGGTCATCAAGGAGGGGGTCACCAACGACTGGAAGAACAAGGACGCGATCGCCGAGCTCTGCCGGTTCGAGTCGATGAACACGGAGGCCGGCAAGGTCATCTCGCTCCGCGACTACGTGGCGAAGATGCCGGAGGCGCAGAAGGAGATCTATTACGTGACGGGGCTCGGCCGCCACGCGGTCGAGCAGAGCCCGCACCTCGAGGCGTTCCGGAAGCGCGGCTACGACGTGCTGTTCCTCGTGGATCCGGTCGACGAGTGGTTCGTGCAGTCGCTGAACGAGTTCGACAAGCGCCGCCTCAAGAGCGTGATGCACGGCGATGTCGACCTCGGCGCCGAGCCGGAGAAGAAGGACGAGCCGGAGGCGTCGGTGGACGCGGCCGTGGCGGCGGTCAAGGCGGCGCTGGGCGACCGGGTGAAGGACGTGCGCGTCTCGCGGCGCCTGACCGACAGCGCGAGCTGCCTCGTCGCCGCCGAGGGGGATCCAGGGGCGAACTTCGAGCGGATCATGAAGCTCATCGACCAGAATACCGGGGAATCCAAGCGGATCCTGGAGCTCAACCCGGGCCACCCGGTGGTGAAGAACCTCAATATCCTGGCGGGGCGCGAGGCCGGCTCGGAGCGGGTGAAGCAGTGGTCCGAGCTCCTCCTCGACCAGGCCCTCCTCGTCGAGGGCGTGGTCCAGGAGCCGGCGAAGCTCGTCCGGCGCATCCAGGATCTGCTCGCGCAGGTCAGCTCCGCGGCCGTCAGCCAGCCCTGACGAGCCGCGGTTTCTTGGCCGGGGCCGAGCGCCGGTGATAGGCGCGGGACGAGGTCGCCAGGATGTCCCGAATCGCAACACCGGCGCTCGGCCGCCGGGCCTTTCTCCGAGCGCTCGGCGCGGCGGGCGGCGCCCTGGCCGCGCCGGGGCTCTGGGCGCCGGCGCCGGCGCTCGCCAGGGCGGCCTCCAGGGTGAGGGCCGTCGAGGCGTCGGACATCGGCGTGACGCTGAAGATCGAGCTGTCGAACGCGCCGTTTCCCTGCGATGGGGCTCCCTACCAGGACGCCACGGCGATGGTCTTCGTGCCGGCCCATTACCGCGCGCCGGAGAGCGATGAGCTCGACCTCGTGATCCACTTCCACGGCCACGTCACGACCGCGGAGCGGGCCATCGCGGCGCACAAGCTCCGCGAGCAGCTCCACGAGAGCAAGCAGAACGCGGTGCTCGTGGTGCCGCAGTGCGCGGTGAACGCGGCGGAGTCGCCCCCGGGCAAGCTGGGGCAGAAGGGCGGCCTCCGGCGGCTGTGCGGCGAGCTCGCGTCGGTGCTCGCGAGCCCCTCGGCGCGGCGGGCGCTCGGCGATCGCGCCATCCCGCGGCAGGCGAGGCTCGGGACGCTCTGCCTGTCGGCGCACTCGGGCGGATACCGCGTCGCGGCCGCGTGCCTGCGCCACGGCGGCTGCGAGGTGAACGAGGTGTACCTGTTCGACGCGCTGTACGGCGAGGTCGACGCGTTCCGCGACTGGGTGCTCGAGCGGAAGGGCCGAACGGGGCGGGACAGGCACAAGCTCATCAGCCACTTCGTCGCGGGCGACGTGCGGCGGCTCAACCTCGAGCTGGAGCGTGCGCTCGAGGCGCAGGGCGTCGCCTGCCTTCACGAGCGGCGCCCGGGCGAGCTCACGCGCAAGCAGCTCCTGGACGGCCGCGCCATCTTCATCCAGGTCCCGCTCGCGCACAGCGCGGTGACCTTCGAGCAGAACGCGTTCCGCGACTGCCTGTTCGCGTCAGGCCTCCGCCGGCAGCTCCGATCCAGCTGGTTCAAGAAGAAGGACGAGCCGCGCCGGATCGACGTGCGGCGCGGGTCCTGACGTCGTCCCGCCGCCGCGGCGCCGCGTGGGGGGCGCCGGCCGGTCGTGGCGGCGCGCGTCAGTGCCGGAGCGAGACGTCGGCCAGCGCGAGGCGCGCGTCGTTGATGTAGGCGCTGTCCGGGAAGCGGCGGATGAACGAACGCAACGTCGTCTTCGCGTCGTTCCAGGCCTGGATGTCGAGGAGGCACTCGGCGAGGAGGAAGGTCGCGTCATCCATGACCTCCCGATCGGGCGACGCCTCGGAGAGCGTCATGAGCAGCGGAATCGCGTCGCGCTGCCGGTTCAGCCTGCGGTAGGCGCGCGCCAGGTTGAGGCGGGCCGACGGGGTGTGTGACGCCGTCTCCTTCTGCCGGATGGCGTCCTCGAAGGCGACCGCGGCCTCGTGCCAGCGGCCCGTCCGCATGTGATCGAGGCCCGTCTGGTACGATTTGATCGAGAGCTCCGAGCGCGACTTGTCGACCGAGTCCGAGAAGAACGCGAGCTCGGCGCGGGTGAGCGGCGCCTTGCGCAGCGCCTCGAAGCCCTCGATCACCTCCTGTCGCCGCTCGGCACGGATGAGCTCGTAGAACGCCGCGGCGTCGCTCTCGGCCTTGGCGCGCGCGTCGCTCCGCTGCTGCATCTCCTTGAGATCGGCCTCGTGCTTCGCGATGCGGTCGCGCGCGCCCTTGGTCTCGGCCTGGACGGCGTCCACGCGTGCGTCCCAGGCGAGCTTGACCACGCCGATCACCACGATCACGAAGAGCAGGTTCGCGCTCGCGCTGTTCCAGAAGGCGCGCCGCTCGTACGCCATCTGGCGCTTGGAGATGCTCTTCAGATCCGCGGCGAGGGCGTTCGTGAGGTTGTTCGTCTTGATGATGAGCCCACGGGATTCCACGATCTCACGCTTGATCTCCCTGAGCTCGTCGTCGAAGTCGTGCATTTTCAGGTCCTGAAACCGTGCCCTGTGCAGGAGGCTGTGCTCGTGCTAAGGGGGCCGCGAACGCGGACCCCCGACCCGTGGAAGGGGCCGCGAACGCGGACCCCCGAGCCGCGCCAGGGTGCCGCGGACGCGGATCCCCGGCCTCGCCGACAGGCCGCCCTTACGCTACCAGGAAGCTCTCCCCATGGACACAAGCGACATCCGAAAAGGCCTCAAGTTTATGGTCGACGGCCAGCCCTACTCGGTCATCGACTTCCAGTTCGTCAAGCCGGGAAAGGGGCAGGCGTTCACCCGCGTCAAGATCCGGAACATGGCGACGGGCGCGGTGCTCGAGCGCACGTACAAATCGGGCGAGAAGCTGGAGCCGGCGGACGTGGAGGAGCGCAGCCTCCAGTACATCTATCCGGAGGGCACCGACTTCGTGTTCATGGACGCGGCGACCGGCGAGCAGCTCACGGTCCCCGGCGACAAGATCGGCGATGACTCCAAGTGGCTGAGCGACGGGATGTCGATCGACGTGACCCTGTTCAACGGGCTACCGATCGGCGTCAGCATGCCCCCGCACGTGGTGCTCCAGATCGTGAGCAGCGAGCCGGGCGTCAAGGGCGACACGGCGAGCGGCGCCACCAAGCCCGCCACGGTGTCGACCGGCGCGACCGTCAACGTCCCGCTCTTCGTGAAGGAGGGCGAGTGGATCAAGATCGACACGACCGACGGCAAGTACCTGGAGCGCGTCAACAAGGGCTGAGCCCCGGCCGACCCTCGGCTGACGCGCGGCTGACCCTCCGGGGGCGGGGCGCGCCCACGGGCCGCCGGGGGTCACTTCGCCTCGAAGATCACGGCGGCCGCGCCGGAGACGCACGCGACGCGGGCTCCTCCGTTGGCCGGCGCGCACGCCGTCGCCTGCGCGAGGTCGCCGCCCGTCCAGAGGCGCGCGGCGCCGCCCGCGGTCGCCACGAGGAGCCCGCCGGCGGCGGGGATCGCCAGCGTGGCGCCGTCCGGCGACCGCGCCGCGCCCTGAGGCGCGGGCGTCGTGAGCGGGAACGACAGCGCGGACGAGGCCGGCGCGGCCGCCCGCAGGTCGATCGAGATCAGCGCGGCGCCGAGGGCGATGTCGAAGCCGCGCTCGGACGCGGCGAGCGGAACGAACGGCAGGCGCTCCGTCCCGGCGCAGCGCTCGGGCGCGGCCGCGCCGGGCCGGGAGCGAGGCCCCTGGCCGCGGAGCAGCGGGAGCGGGACCTGCATCTCGCCGACGGCATCGGGCGAGCTGCGGAAGAGCGCGAGCAAGGTGGGCGCGTCGCAGCGCCGCTCGACGGCGACGAGCTCCGCGGGCCCGGCGTGGACGGCGGCGGGCCAGGGAGGGATGTCCGTCGCGGACTCGGTGGACGTGGCCGGGTCGACGCGGACGACGCCCTGCGCGGTCCTGACGAGCAGGGCGCCGCTCGCCTCGAACGCGAGCGGGCCGAAGGCGCCGGTCCTGGTCGGCTGCGGGGCAGCGGCGGTGCGGTACACGGCGGCGGCGGTCGCCGGCGGCGCGAGCTTCGCGAGGAGCTTGCCGTCCTCCTTGGTGCGCGCCTCGGCGCCGCCCCGGTCGAGCGCCGCGATGGCCGCGATCGGCGCGCCCCGCGTGGACGCCGCCACCGCCTCCGCGTGGTCGATGGCGGCCGCGAGCCCCGGCTCGCCGCAGCGCACCGGGCCAGGGCCCGTCCAGACGAGGGCCTCGCCGGCGCGCGCGGCGTCGCGGCCGGTGGTCGCTCCGGCGCCGCTTTCGGCGTCGGCGCAGAGGGCGGCGTGGAACCGGCGCAGCCGCTGGGCGGAGGCGGCCACGGCCGGCGCCGTCGACTTGCCGCGCGCGTCCCGGAGCAGGGAGGCGGCGAGGGCGCGCAGCGCCTCGCCGGGCTGGGCCGCGTCGCGCGAGAGGCCGGCGGGGCGATCCAGGAAGACGAGCGGGGCGCGGACCTCGGACGCTGGGCCCGCCGGGGCAGGGAACGGGCGCAGGGCGCCGGCGAGGCCGACCGAGACGATGAGGTCGTCGCGGCCGTCCGCGTCGCGGTCGGCGACCTCGAGGGAGGCGGAGAGCGCTTCCTCCGCAGGCGGCGCGCGGAGGCGGAGCTCCAGGGCGAGCTCCGGCGGCGCGCCCGCGCCCGCGGCGGGCCCGGGGAGGCGGATCACGGCGATCCAGCGCGTGGGGCCCGTACCCGCGGCGCCGCGGTGAGCGCCGCCGCACTGCGGGGCGAAATCGAAGGCGAGCGCGGAGGGCCCGATCTGGCTGAGGCCGACGCGCGGAGTGCACCCCTGCGCGTCGAGATCGCCGGGGAGCGCGGCGAGCGTGCGCAGCGCCTGCGGCCGCGCGGCGGGCGCGAGCAGGAGCTCGCCGCGCAGGCCGTCGGGCGACCGCGCCCAGGCGACGAGATCGCGCGCGCCGTCCCCGTCGACGTCGAGGAGGAGCCCGGTCTCGAACGTGCGCCCGGTCGGCGCCGCGGCCACGGGGCCGCCCTCGAGGGGCCATCGCTTGCCGCCTTCTGGCGCCGGGACGCTCGGCACGACCGCGAACCGAGGCGCGGCGGCGTCCGGAGCGCCGGCGTCGGCCTCGGGGCCGGCGGTCGCCGCGCCAGGGCCGACGCCGCTCAGCGGGGGCGGGGAGCCGGAGGGCGCCGCCGAGCCGAGCGTGTAGGGCGTGTAGGGCCTGGAGCTCGGGCAGCCATCGCAGCCGGCGGCGGCGAGGAGCGGGAGCAGGGCGCGGAGGAGCTTCGAGCAGGATCGATCGGGCATCGCGGGCGGACCCGGCGGCGCACCGGTGTGCGGCGGGCGGCGCAGGAGTAGCACGGGCGGCGGGCGGGCGTCGTGGAGCCGGCGCGCCATCCAACCGCCCGCGCGCCGGATGGCGCCGGTGCGCCTTTCGGCGTAGCTTGATCGAGCGTAGATGAGCGGGCCGAAGCCTCCCAGGGCCGTCGAAGGCGAAGACTATTACCTCGAGGGAGGCCGGGTGGTTTTTACAGAGGCGTATCACCTGAAACGGGGATACTGCTGTAATTCCAAGTGCCGCCACTGCCCTTACCGGGAGAAGGCGCCGGCAGAGTCGATCACCGTCGCGCTGCCTCGGCTGAAGCTCCCCTGACGCCGGTGACGCCTGCGCAGCGGTCGAGCCTCCGCGGCGGATCGCGGCGAGCGGCGCCATGCAACGCGCCGCTGTGACGGTATCGAAGAAGCTGCTGCGCACGCGCGCGCCGGCGTTCCGCGGTGGCCGCAGGCGGCAATCCGTCTGCGGTTGATGACGGGCGGAGAGCCCCGGCGCACCATGGAATGTCGGTTGATCCGGATTGCGTGGAGCGTCTAGGATTTCGCGCCCACATTCGCGCGGGAGCTCCTATGCGTCGCAGTCTTCACCCTCTGCTCTGCTGCCTCTTGCTCTCCGTGCCGATCGGCTGCGACGCCACGTCGGCGAACAGACCGCCGTCCCACGATACGCCGGCGGAGCTGCCGAGCGTGGACACGGATGGCGATGGGATCAGCGATGCGGTTGAAGGGCGCGGCGATGCGGTCGATACGGATCGCGACGGTCAGCCGGATTTCGAGGACACCGACTCCGATGGCGACGGGCTGTCCGACAAGCTCGAGGGCGCTCCCTTCCCAGGAGAAGCGGAGCCGCCTGACAGCGACGGCGACGGGGTGCCGGATTACCGCGACGAGGACTCCGACAACAATGGGCTACCCGACGAGGACGACGGCGACAGCGACCGCGACCGCGACGGAACCGCCGATTATGTGGATCTCGACGATGACGGCGACGGCCTCCTGGATGTGGTCGAGCTCGGGTCGGACCCGCTCGATCCGGTGAACACCGACGGCGACAGCTGGCCTGATTTCCGTGACAGGGACTCCGACGACGACGAACTCCTGGATCGGTTCGAGAGAGAGTTCGACGCCGACGGCGACGGGATCCCGGCGTTTCAAGATCTCGACTCGGACGGTGACTGCCGGCCCGATTCGATCGAGCGCGGCGACGGCGAGCCCGAGCAGCCGCCCAGCGACAGCGACATGGACGGCGGGGGCGATTTCCTCGACCTGGACAGCGACAACGACAGCCTGCTCGACGAGCTCGAGGACCTCAATTGCGACGGCGTGCTCGACCCGGGCGAGTCCAGCACCGCGAGCGAGGACACGGACGAGGACGGCGTGAACGATCTCATCGAGCAGGCCGCCGGCACGGACCCGAACGACGACCTGGACAACCCGCGGGCCAGCGGGGATTTCGTGTTCATCGTGCCTTATCAGAGCCGCCCGGATCCCGCGCAGGACACGCTGGATTTCTCGACCAACATCTCGCAGGCCGACGTGGTGTTCGCGATGGATACCACCGCGACCATGGGCGGCCAGATCACTCATCTGAAGGGCGCGCTCCAGGAGATGATCGATCAGCTCGCCGAGGAGATCCCGAACATCGGCATCGGGGTGACTCAGTACAAGGACTTCCCGATCGACTCCTACGGGGGCCGCAACGACCAGCCGTTCTACCTGGAGCACCGGGTGATGAGCGTCCTCACGCCGGCAGGGCGCGAGTCGGTGCAGGACGCGGTAAACTACCTCAAGGCCGAGGCCGGCGGCGATATCCCGGAGAGCGGCTGGGAGGCTCTTTATCAGATCGCCACCGGGGCGGGCACGAACGAGGGCGGCGCCGACGTGCCCATGTTCAATCCGCTGAGCGCTCCGCCGGGCATGACCCCGGCGGGCGAGACGGTCGGGAACATCGGTGGCGTGGGCTTCCGCTTCGGCTCGCTGCCCATCGTGGTGATGATCACCGACACGCCGAGCCACAACGGGACGTTCGTGCAGCACAACTACGCCAGGTCCAGGGTGGAGTCGCCGACCCATTCGGAGGCGCTGCAGGCGGTGACGGGCGTGGGAGGCCGGCTCATCGGCATGGTCGCCTCCAGCTCGGTCGAGGCGCAAGCCGACCTGACGGCCGGCGTGGTGGCGACGGGCTCGGTGGTCCCGCCGGCGGCGTGGGGACCGGAGGGCATGCGCCCGCCGCGGTGCGCGGTGGGACAGTGCTGCGTCGGCGAGAACGGGAGCGGCGTGACGATCGAGAGCGGCAAATGCCCGCTCGTGTTCCGGGTCGCCAGCAGCGGCGACGGGCTGAACCTGGCCGTCGTGCAGGCGATCAAGGTGCTCACGACCTATGTCACGCTCGACATCTCGGCGGCGGCGGTGGCGGACGAGATCGACGCGGTCGACGCCGCGAGCGCGTTCATCGACAGGATCATCGCGAACAACAGCGCTCCTGAGCCCTGCACCACCGGCTTCAGGGTCATCGACAAGAACGTCGATGGCGTCGCGGATACCTATACCAACGTGTTCCCCGGGCCCACGGTCTGCTTCGACGTGATTCCGAAGACCAACGTCTCGGTGCCTCCGACGACGGAGCCGCAGGTGTTCACGGCGAACATCGTCGTCACCGGCGACAGCGTGACCACGCTCAGCACCCGCAAGGTCTTCTTCCTCGTCCCGCCGGAGATCCCGGTGCCCCCCATCGACTGATGAGCATCCGGCGCTCGCGGCTCCCTGGAGGCCCGGCGAGGCCTGTTTCACGCGGCACGTATCATGAGCAAAGACTCTGGCATCGAGGGGGCGCCGACGTCCGGGGAGGCCCGCGGCGCGGCGCTCTGGGAGCTCGCGCGGCTCTTCTTCCGGCTTGGCGCCACGGCCTTCGGCGGCCCCGCGGCTCATGTCGCCATGATGGAGGACGAGGTGGTCGGCCGGCGCGGCTGGATGACGCGCGAGGACTTCCTCGATCTCTATGGTGCCACGAACCTCATCCCGGGACCCAGCTCGACCGAGCTCGCGATCCACATCGGGCATCGCCGGGCCGGCTGGGCGGGCCTGCTCGTGGCCGGAGGGTGCTTCATCGTGCCGGCGGCGCTCATCACGCTCGGGTTCGCGTGGGCCTATGTCCGGTTCGGCGCGGTGCCGGAGATGTCGGCGCTCCTCTACGGGGTGAAGCCGGTGATCATCGCGGTCGTGGCCCAGGCGCTCTGGGGCCTCGGCCGCGCCGGGCTGCGCTCGCGGCGCTCGCTCGGCCTCGCGGCGCTCTGCGCGGGCGCGAGCCTCTTCGGGATCCACGAGCTCGCGGTCCTGGCCGGCGCGGGCGCGCTCGCCGTGTCGCACCGGCTGGCGGCCGGGCGCCCCGCGGGTCCGCCTCCCGGCGCGGCCGCCGTCGCCGTCCCGCTCGCCGTCCCGCTCGCCAGCGGCGCCGCCGCGACGGCCGCGGCGGCTGTGAGCGTGCCGTTCGGGCTCCTGCCGCTGTTCCTGTTCTTCGCCAAGGTGGGCTCGGTCCTCTTCGGGAGTGGGTATGTGCTCCTCGCGTTTCTCCGCGCGGATCTCGTCGAGCGATACCGGTGGATGACGGAGGCGCAGCTGCTCGACGCGGTGGCGGTCGGCCAGGTGACGCCCGGCCCCGTCTTCACGGCGGCCACCTTCATCGGCTATCTCCTGGGCCGCGTCCCGGGCGCGCTGGTCGCCACGGCGGGCATCTTCCTTCCTGCGTTCTTCTTCGTCGCGCTGAGCGGACCCCTGATCCCCCGCGTCCGCCGTTCCCCCGTGGCCTCGGCCTTCCTCGACGGCGTGAACGCGGCGTCGCTCGCCCTGATGGCGGTCGTCTCGTTCCGCCTCGCCCGCGCGGCGGTGGTCGATTGGCTCACGGGCGCTCTGGCCATCGCGGCAGCGCTCCTGCTCATCCGGTACCGCGTGAGCTCGCTCTGGCTCATCCTGGCCGGCGCCGTCATCGGCGTCGCGTCGGTTCACGTCTGAGCCGGCGCTCCTCGCTGCTCCGGCCCCTCCTCGCCGTGCCCGCGCCCGGGGAGCAGCCCGGGATCCCTCGCCCCCGCTACCTGGCGGGTGATCGCAAGGAAGACGGCTCCTCCGCGGCCACCAGCGCCGTCCCGGGCCCGATGTGGAACGCGTTGCCCCGCCAGGCGACCCGCCGGTTCGAATACGCGTTCAGCCAGCAGAAGAACCAGCACAGCGTCCGGAGCGGCTCCACCGCCACCAGCGCCAGGTTGGAGCGCGCCGGGCGCAGCATCTTCAGGGCCAGGAACGTCCCCAGGCTCTGGAGCGTCCAGGCGAACAGCCACATCTCCAGCGCGAGGCCCGTCGGGTTGAGGAGCAACGTGAGCCACGCGATGAGCAGCGGCGAGTTGAACGGCTCCGCCGCGAAGCAGCGCGGAACGAGCGTGCGCCGCATCTTCGCCCAGCGGGTGTGTCGATCCAGCATGCGCGTGAGAGAGCAGCTCGTGTTGCGGTTCTCGATCGGATCCAGGCAGAGATCGACCACGAACCCGTACGCGCTGAAGCGCTGTCCGAGCATGTCGTCCTCCGCCAGCACGTGGGCCACGCTCTCGAACCCTCCCACCCGCGCGAGATCGACCCGCCGCATCGCCATCGATTTGCCCACGCTGATCGACCGCCCCGCGAGCTCGGCGGCGGCGACGACCCCGGGCGCGATGAACGCCCCGAGCTGCGCGTTCTCGACCACCGCGCCGAGCGTCCGCTCCCCCGTGCCCACGACGACGCTCGAGACGAGCCCCACGCCCGGCCGCATCAAGATCGACAGCAGCGAGCGGAGGTAGTCCGGACGGACACACACGTTCGCGTCCGAGATGACGAGGACGCTGCCCTCGGCCCTGCGCTCGAGCTCGAGGAGCTGCGCCACCTTCGGGTTCAACGCCTCGGTCGGATCCGTCAGGCAGAGCCGCGCCTTCAGCTCGGGGTGCGCCGCGATGAAGGCCTGGATCACAGGCACCGCCCGGTCTTCTCGCGAGGCCACGCCGAAGACGATCTCGTAACAGGGGTAATCGAGCCGGGCGAAGGATTCGAGGTTGTCGGCGAGCCCGTCGTCGACGCCCGCGACGGGCTTGAGGATGCTGACGAACGGGGTCGCCCCGCACGGCCGCGACGCTTGGACCGGCGCCACGAGCCGGTGCCGCGCCATCCTCCAGAGGAAGGAGGTCTGAATCGTCGCGTAGATGATGGATGACAGCGCCGTCGGCGCGACCGTCGCCAGATCTCCCCAATCCATGGATGGCCATGCTGATCGAACCGCGTGGCGTCTCGATGGCCGGACCGCAAACCCAGCGCTGACTTTCCGCAACCGAGGCGTGACAGCCCCTCATCGCCCACGACACACCGTGATGGCCGGTACGAACTCGGGGTGTTACGCGAGATCCGTCGCCGACACACGCGCGCCGAGGCCACGCGAGCCCATCGGCGCGGCCGGGCAGCGTCAGCTGATGCGGCCTATCAGCTCGCGGGTGATGTTCTTCTGGTGCGACTCGAGCGTGCCGCCGCCGATCTCGAGCAGCTTGGCGTCACGGAAGAACCGCTCCACCTTGTACTCGGTGCAGTAGCCCCAGCCGCCGAGCACCTGCATGGCGTTGTCGGCCACCTCCTTGCCCACCGGCGCGGCGAAGAGCTTTGCCGCGTCCGTCCCGAGCCGGTTTCTCCGCTCGGGGCTGACGTTGCGCGCCACCGCGTAGATGAGGGCGCGCGCCGCCTCGGTCTTGGCGTAGCTCTCCGCGATGTAGCGCTGGATCTGCCCGTGCTCGGCGATGGGCTTGCCGAAGCTCCTCCGCTCTCCGGCGTACTGGATCATGATCTCCAGACAGCGGTCCGCGATTCCGAGGCTCATGGCCGCGAGCGTGAGGCGCTCCAGCTCCAGGTTCCTCATCATGTTGCGGATGCCGCCCCCCTCCGGGCCCAGGACGTTCCAGGCGGGCACGACGCAGTCGTCGAAGAGGAGCTCGCTCATCGTGCTCCCCCGCATTCCCATCTTCGGGGTCTTCTCGTCGGTCGAGAACCCCGGGAACCCCCGCTCCACAACGAAGGTCGTGACCCGGCCCTCGATGGTCGCATAGACCAGGAAGATCTGGGCCTCCGGGGCGTTCGTGATGAGCGCTTTGCGCCCCTTCAGGATGTACCGATCCCCGTCGCGCCGGGCGAACGTCTTCATGCCGAGGACGTCTGTCCCGCTCGTCGGCTCGGTCATGCCCATCGCGCCGATCCACTCGCCGGAGAGCACCTTCGGCAGGTACCGCGCGCGCTGCTCGTCATTGCCGGCGTGGAAGAGGTTGTTCACGAACAACATCGCGTGGGCGAGGTACGCGAGCGTGAACCCGGGATCGCTCTTCGCGAGCTCGTGGTGGACGATCACCGCGGCGACCGCGTCCATGCCCGCGCCCCCGTGCTCCGAGGGCACGGTCACGCCGAGCAGGCCGAGCTCGCCGAGCCGCCGCATCAGGGGGACGTTCAGGGTGGCGCTCCGGTCGTGCTCGTCGGCCTGCGGCTCGACGACCTCACGGGCGAAATCCCTCACCATCTGCCGCAGCATCCGGTGCTCTTCCGTCGGGTTTTCCAGATCGCCTGCCATTGCGGAGGATGACGCGCTCATCGCGGCCCAACGTAGCACGCGCGGCCGCGCATCAGCGATGGGGTGGCACGCCGTTCGCCTCGTCCCCGGACGGACCTCATCGAAAGGGGCACGAATGAGAAGCTGGACCGATGTGGTGCTCTGGAGCGTGGTGCTGGTCTCGCTGCTGACCTGGCTGCTCGCCGTGGTCGGTGTGCTGACCGTGCACCCGTGGACCCCCGCGCTCCTCGTGATCTCCGCCGCCTTCGCCGTGACGGGGATGTTACGGCAGATGCCCGGGCGGCCGCGGCTCTGAGCCGGCGGGAGCGGCCGGGGCGCCCGGCGGCGCGTCCGTCGCTGTCGCCGGGGGCGAGGGCCCGTCCTGGCAGCACCGGACGCCGGTCGAGTAATCGAGGTAGCTCCTCGGGTGGGCCGTGATGAGGGCCTCGCAGCCTGCGCGGGTCGAGCGCGCGTAGAAGCCGCCGGCGAACGCTCCGCCCGGCTCGTTCACCCACTCGTCGAGGTTGCCCACGAGATCGTAGACCGCGTCGCTGCCCCAGCGGCTCCTGCACCGCGGGCTCCCGCCCGTCTCCCGGAGCAGCGGCTCCCGGGCGCTGCGCACGCGGTTCAGCCGGGGATCCAGGTGGCCAATCGACGCATTGCCGTGGAGCAGCGCGGCGGGGTGCGCCGGCCGGTAGACATTGCACGCGCCCTCCTCGAACGTGTCGCCGTACGGGTAGAGCGTGTCGTCCTCGCCCCGGCACGCCGTGACGAACTCCTCGACCGAGCAGAGCCGCTTGCCGGCCGCGGCGCAGGCGCTCTCGGCCACGAGGCCGGTCACGTAGCCGCTCGGCCGCACCCCCGACCGCGAGCGGGCAAGGGCGGCGATCGCCCGGCCGCGCTGCCAGGCGGCGAGCAGCGGCAGGGGGAAGGCGCGCGCGTGGACGTCGCCGATCCGCCGCAGGCCGGTCGACCAGTCGGCGAGGGTGAGCTCGAGCAGGTTCGGGGTCGACGGGTAGTCGGGCGAGAGCGCCTGTCCGGTGGCGCCGTCGACGAGCATCGCCTCGAAGCGATCGACGCAGAAGCGGCCGCCGTCGATGGCCACCATGTCCGCCGGACACGCGGGCGCGCCCGGCAGCGCGGCGGCGGGCGCCTCCGCGGGCTCTCCTGCGGCCGAGCGCGCCGCGCCCGCGCTCGCGGGCAGCGCGGGGCGAGCGACGCCGGCTTCGGCCTGCGCGTCGAGGCCGCTCACGGCGCTCCCGAACCACCGCAGGCTGCCGTCGGAGGCCCAGACCGCATCGCCCACCACGCAGGCGCCTGGCGCCGCGAGCTCCGGGACGGTCACGAAGGCGCCGGGCGCCGGGGCCGGGACCGCGCGCCGCGCGGGCTGCCCGTCGACGCAGAGCGCGCCGGTGTCGTCGGCCGGCCAGGGCTGCGACGCGAGCTCGGCGCCTTCGTCGTCCAGCCACACCACGTGGCGCCGGGCCGCGTCGCTGAGCAGCGCGCCCCCCTCGGGCAGGGCGACGAGCCGCACCGCGAGGTCGCCCTCGGCGATCGGCAGCGAGGTCACGCGCGCCGCGCCGGGCCGGCCGAGCGCGTCGATCGAGAGCGCCACGACCTTGCGCGGATCCGCGGCGCTCACGCCGGCGACGATGGCCCCGCCGCCGCGGCGCTCGCATGCGTCGAACCCCGCGCGCACCGGCGACGCGATGGCGAGGGCGGGCGGCGCGCGGCGTGCGGCGTCGGGGTCGGGCGCGCCGGGCGCGACGGGCGCGAGCCCGCCCTGAGCGCCCGGCGCGCCCGGCGCGCCCGAGGCGTCGATCCCGGTGATCTGGAGCCTGTCGCCGAGCACCTCGAGGAAGAGCCCGCGCTCGTGCCCGCCGACGAGCGCCGTGCTGTCCTCGTGCGCGCGCCCCCGCAGCGCGGGCACCACGAGCGGTTCGGGCAGGAGCCGCGCCACGTCGGTCCTCGCGAGCCACCAGGACGACCCGATGCGCGCGGCGCGCCGCCTGTCGGTGGGGCGCTCCGGCTCGCCGATCGGCGTGGCCGGCGCGCCGCCGGCGGCGCCTGCCGGCGCTGCGCCGAGGCTCTCCGGCGCCGCCGCCGCGGTGACCAGGGCGCGCGCGTCGAGCCGGTGGAGCTGCCCCGCGGCGAAGGCGAGCCCCTCGCCGTCCGTCGCGAGCGCGCCCCACGCGATGCGCGCGCGCCGCGCCGGGAATGGGTCCGGCTCGCGGCGCGGCTGCCCGTCGGCGCGCGAGGCCGAGAAGAGCCCGCCGGAGATCGTCTGGAAGTACGCGCGATCTCCCGCCCACGCGGCGAGCCCCGGATCGTACCCCGGCTGCCCCGCGGCGCGCCGGGCGCCGCTCGCGGCGATGCGCTCGAGCGCGCCGATCTCGGCCGGCGTGACCGGGGTCGCGTCCGCGAGGCGCGCCGGATCCACGGCGCAGACCGCCCTGGGCGCGGCGCCGGCGACAAGCCGCTGGAGCGAGGGCGCGACGCGCGTCGCCTGGCAGGCCCCGTTGCGGCCGGTGATGTCGACGACCACGGCGCCTGCGGTCGCCGTCACGAGGCGCGGATCCTGGTGGCCGCGCAGCGCGCCGTACTCGAGGTCGCCCTCGACCACGACGGCGCGCCGGCCCGGATCGAGCTTGCCGTCCTCGCCGAGCGAGGCGAAGGCGATCTGCGCGCTCCCGAGCCACGACGTGCTCGTTTTCTTCGAGCTCGCCGCGTAAAACAAGAGATCGATCGCGCCTGGCCGCCCGCCTGCGTCGATCAGCCCCATGCCGTCGAGCGGCGGCCGGAAGCGCAGCCCGGTGGGGGACGACGTGGCCGCGATCCCTTCGGACGGCGAGACCCAGCGGAGCCGCACCTCGACCTCGGGCAACGGGTCCGGCCGCTTCGGCCGGGGCGCGGGGCGCGCGGTCTTCGTGGGCCGACCGTCGCGCCCGCGGTGCTCGCCGCGCTTCTTCCGCGTGGCCTTGCCGCTCGCGCCGGAGGCCTTTGCCGGCTGCTTCGGCTTCGCCACCGTCGCCTTGCGGCCGGGGGCCTTGCGCGCGGGCTTGGCCGCGGCGGAGCGCTCGCGCGCGGCGCGCTGGGCCGGCGTCGTGGAGCTGCCGCGCGGCGCGGTCTCGGCGAGCTCGAGCAGCGCGACGCGCTCGCCCACGGCGGCCATCGCGTGCGCTCGGATCGGGGCGCACGTGCGCGATGCGGCCGAGGCCTCGCCGGGGAGGACGGCCGTCACGCAGAGCTCGCCGCCTTGCGAGGTGAGCAGCGTGGTGGTCCCGTCCGGGGAGGCGTGGGCGCCGGCGAGGTCCTCGTCGAGGAGCAGGTGCGGCGGTCCGAGCTCGCCGGTGGCAGCGTCGAGCCGCCTGACCCAGCCGGCGCGATCCGACGACAGCTTGGAGAGGAGCAGCACCGAGCGGCGGTCGAGCGACGGCTCGATCGTGAACGGGAGCGGCTGCACCGCCGCTGTGCCGAGCGGCGTGCGGCCGGGGGGAGCCACGCTCGCCAGGGGGGCCACGGCGGCGCCGATCGAGGGCGCGCCCTCCGGGGCGGGGGCCGGGGCCGGGCTCGCGCCGGGCGCGTGCGCCGCGGTGCCGGTCTGTGCGGGCGCGTCCCGCAGGGAGCCGCCGGAGCACGCGCTCGTGCCGCAGGCGAGCGGTACGAGCAGGGCAGGGATCACGGATCGGGGGGAGAGGGGGGATCGGGGACGACGCATCCTTCGCTCGCGCTCGGGTCTCCTTGTCCGCGTGGCTGCCCGGCGCGGCGGCCGAGCCTAGCGCGGGCGCCGTCCGCACGCTCGCGGTTGGTTCGGATCGTCTGGGCACCTGATCGCCGGGTTGGTGGAGAGTCTTCCGCATGGATTGACCGCCGTGGCCGGTCATCCGTGGCCAGGAGAAGCGCGCGTCGCTTATGACGCGCTACCTCCCTGATTCCTGAACATGCGCCGCTCGACGGGCCGAGGCTTGCATGGACTGCTCGGGAAGCGCTGGGAGCCATCAAGATAGATGGCTCGATTGGGTCGAGGTCGTGGCGCGTCGTATCAACAACAGCGAATGCTCCTTCCCTGAATTGCTCTTCAATGGAATAGTCGACAAAATGTCGGCGTTCGTCTTCTCTTCGAGATGAGCTTCAGGCTCGACGACGCGCGTTGCAGCGGTACCCCGCTCAGATCGCCGCCACCGGTGCCGGTGCGCAGCTGTCCGAACGACATCGATGGTTGCGACGGCGCTCCTCCGATGGCAAGCGACCTCCCACCGCCGCTCCTACCGCCGGGCGGAGGCTACTTCTGAGCGACGGACTCTCACGGTGCCGGGTCGTGGTCGCCGCCGCCGTCACCTTGCTCTCCGGAGTCGCCCGCGCGGGAGAGTTCGAGCTCGAGGCGGGCCTCGGCGTGGGCATCACGTCGCTGGGCGAGCGTCGCGCCACGGGAGGGATGACCTTGCATCCCAGCGTAGCGCTCGACGCTGCTCCTCGCATGCCCGCCGGCAGGCGACCGGCCTTCCCACCCATCGCGCGCGGACGGCGCCGTTCGCCGGTCACCTCGCAACGCCGCTCCACTCCCAATTCCAGGTGACATCTCTCTCAGGTTCGGGGGAAATGTCGCCGGTAAACCTCGTGCATTCTTTTTCGGGGTCGGCGCACGATTTCGCAACAAGCCGGGCAACCTTTCCGGAAGTCGTGCGGATGACGACGGACGACGACGGATGACGGCTGAGGGAGCTCCGCTCATGTCCGGCCCGCTCCTCGCCCGCGGCCGGATCCGGAGGATGAACCGCGCCGCGCTGCCGCTCGCCGCGTCGCTGTTCCTGGCGGCGCCCGTGGCGCTCGCGCAGGTCGCGCCGCGCGGCGCGCGCCTGTCCTATACGCGGGGGCCTGGCACCGAGGGGTGCCCCGAGGAGCCGAGCCTCCGGCAGATCGTCGCGGCCCAGCTCGGCGGGGTCGACCCATTCGTGCGCGACGGCGCGTGGCACATCGAGGTGGCCATCCGGCGCAAGGGGGCGGCGTTCCAGGGAGCGATCGCGCTTCATGACCGCGATGGCCGGGATCTCGGCCGCCAGGAGCACTCGAGCGCGATCTGTGGCGTGCTCGTGGAGGACATCGGCCTCTCCCTCAGCGCCGTCATGCGCCCGTTGCTGCCACCACGGCCGGCACCGGGGAGTGCTCCCACCTCGCCGCCGTCAGGGCTGCCGTCTGCATCGGTTCCGGGGGGCGCCGCTCCACCCGTCTCGCCGGACGCGCCGCCCGAGGCGCCTGCCTCGAAGCCGCCCCATCCGGTCGCTACGCCGGCCCGACCCGTTCCGCGCCCGAGGCCGCCACCGGATGGCCCGCGCCTTCAGCTGGGCGCTGGGGTGCTGCTCGGCGCCGGCGTGGCGCCGTCGGTGGCGGTCGGGTTCTCGGGGTTCGCCGGCGCCCGCTGGGAGAGGTTCTCGCTCTCGCTGGAGGCCCGCGGGGATCTTCCGATCGATGCCGAGCCCTACCGCGGCTGGACCATCGGCGTGTCGGGGTTGAGCGGCTCGCTCGTTCCCTGCGGTCACGCGGACTGGTTCTTCGGCTGCGCCGTCGCCACGGCAGGCGGGGTGTGGCACGTCAGGGACAGCACCGGCATTGAGGACGCGCTGCCCTACGCAGCGCTCGGGCTTCGTGCGGGGCTGGAGGTGCCGCTTTCGGCCCGCCTCGCCGGGCAGCTCACCGGCGACCTCTTGCTCAACACACTTCGGCCGCACGTTCGACCGCTCCATGGCGAAGGCTGGTCCGCGGCGCCCGTCTCGGAGGCGGTGGCTCTCCGCCTGGTCGCTTTCTTCTGAACCTCCGTGTGGTTTCGCGAAGCATCAGACACGCCTGCGGGAGCGATTCCCATGAGGCGGTTGCGAGCGCGTGCGGCCGGGGGGGTTGCGAGCGCGCCCCTCGCGGCCTGCCTCCTCCCGGCGAGGCCGCTGTTGCGCCCGGAACGAGCCGCCGACTCAGGCCGGTACAGCGCTGGTGCGGTGACAGCAGAACGTCGCCGCTGCGGTCGGCGCGATGTTGCCGACCGGCTCGCCGCCGAACGGTTCGCACCATCCGGGATCGAGGCTGACGACGCTCACCGACTTGCTTCCGAGCGCCGTGCCGGTCGCGACCGTCCCGCAGTCGGGGGCGTCGGAGGTGATCACCTGGCCCGCAACGAGCTGCGAGCACCCTTCGTCGCTGAAGGCGGAGGCCAGGACGCTGCAGGTCGCTCCGGTGGGCTCGGTGCAGCCGCAAGGAGCGCAGCCGCGCGTGTCCTCCACGCCGGCGTAGAAGACGTGCCGATCCGGGTACGTGGAGGGGCATTCATGCTCTCCCTCGCGGTGGATGCACGTGAGAAACCCTTCCGGCGGCGCGGCGTCGCCGATCGGCGGTGCCGGCGTGCAGGTCATGCCCGGATCCGCGCACGGGGGGGACGCGTTTCCAGTACACGCTCGGGCGACGATCGCGAAGCTCCCCGCCGTCGCGGGCTCGTCGGGGTTTTCCGGCGCCTCCGCGACCCTCGGTGCGCAACCTGCGGACACGACGCGAGGCGCCTGGATCGCGAGCGACTGCACGCACGGGGCGCCATCGCAGGTCCGTCCGGTTTCGACGGCATTCACCGAGGTGCAGGTCCCGTCCCACCCCTCCGGGGCAGCGAACGAGGTCGCGGGAGCCTCGGGGCCGCCGCACGGGAAGCTGGCGTAGGCCCTCCATTCCGTCGGCACCTCGCACGTCGCCTCGGGCGGGTCGCACGCGCAGGCGGGGCACGGGTGCGGGGCCGGAGCGGCGAAATCCGCGTAGCCCTCGTAGCCGACGATCGGCGCGGTCGCAGGGCAGCTCGGCACGCCGTCGGGGGAGCCGATCCAGAGCAGCGCAGGCTCGGACCACCCGAGCGGCTCCTTCGGTACGCACTGCCCTGTGCAGACCTCTGCCGCCGGGATCAGGTCGCCGAAATCGGGCGCGATGGCGACGTCCGTGTCGTCCTCGGCCGCGCAGTCATCGCCGCCATCGCCGCCACCGCCAGCACCGCCGCATCCGCCAGCTCCGCCGGCGTCGGGGGGCTCGAGCACCTCACAAGGCGTTCCCTTGGGTCCTTGGTTCTCATCCCACGGGCACAGGTACGTGGTCGGGTTCCCGCATCCGCCGGACGCGACCCCGAGTCCGAGCCCGAGCGCGCTCGCACAGCAAACCGCCACGATTCCACGCTGCCAACGTCGCGCCCGCGCCGCCATCGCCGCTCCTCATGATCTGCGGCGCCGTTGACGGCGCGCCGCCGTAAGTGCGGCCACGTTACCAGGGGACCCCAGGACGCCGCCAGACCAACCCCGGGGTAGACCACCCCCGTGCGATCGCATTACGAAGAGCGAGGTCCTTTTCTCATCTTTCTCCGGGCGACAGCCCGCGTCGCCCATCACGAGGGCCCGAACTGTCCCCGTCGTGCGCCCGTCCCCCACCTGCCGCCAGAACGAGCGCTCTGGCACCCTACGGTTACGCTGGCCCGTCGATTGTGCAGCGAGAAGCGGGGCAGTCCCGGAAGCCGCTCCCATGAAGACCCCGTCGCCGATCCCTCCCAGGCGGGAGGGCTGCCGCCCGTCCTCCGATGCGCCCGGATCCCGGACGCGCCGCCGCACATGCAGCGCGCCGATCGACGTCTTCCACGTCGCTCCGATCTGCATCGCTAGCTTCGTCCGCCGCCCCGCAAGCTGGCGCTCCCAGGAGGGCAGCCACGGCCGGGGCGATCCTGCTGCGCGGAGCCATCTCCGGCGCAACGGTGAGCGTTGCGCGGGAGTTACAGCGCGAACGTCATACCAGGGTGTCTGCCCCGCCTGCCCCGCACGAGGGGCGAGCGGACCGAGCGAGGTGCGGCGCCAGGAGTCCGCCTGGCCGTGCGCCCCCACCAGCAGACGAGGGGAGCCAGGCGCGGTCTGGTGCTCGGTAACCTTCTTTTATCGCGCTCCAGACCGTCCTCGGACGAGGCGACGCCGCCGCGCCTTTCCGCATCGTGAGACTGCACTAGACTCCGGGCATGCCTCACCCGGATCAGCCCCTCACCAACGACGACGACGAAGAGCCTCTGCTCGACGAAGACGAAGAGGATCTCCTCGACTGGGCGTCCATGGCCACGTTCTACGCCGCCGGCTACATCTGCATCCTCGCCGACGCCATCGAGCACGGCGACGCCGAGCTCCAGGTGGATCGCGTGGCGTGGGAAAACACCCTGACCGCCGCCGAGGGGGCGATGGTGGAGCAGATGCGCGGTCGCCTGCACGGGCCTACGGCCATCACCGCGGAAGACATCGAGCGGATGCGGCGACTCCGCGAACTGGGTTCCGCTGCGCTCTCGGGCGGTGAGCGGTCGCCCGAGCTCGGCCCGCTCGCTCTTCGATCCATGGAGTCTCTGTTCGGACCGGACTGGCAGCACGCGGCGCGGAAAGCCGCGTCCTACGCGCGCGCTCTCAATCAGGAGTTCCACCCTCGTAGCCGCACTTAACGGGAACTCCGACGACGAAAACGCAGATGTCTTCGTTCTCGTAATAATACCAGCAGCTGGTGACCACGCCGAGGCCTCTGCATTGCATCAGTAGTCCAGTTTTGACGTTGGATTTGTACGGGTGTTTTCGTCCGGCCTGACAAGATATTCCTGCATCGTCGCACTTCATCATGCAGTCAGCGCCGTGCTCATATCTCTTGCAGTGGATGATCTTGAAGCTGCCGATCGCCTCCGGCTCGGTCGTGGAAACGTCCTCCGTTTCGTCGTCAAGTGTCAGATTGTCAGCTTCTGGCTCGCTGGTTGGTGTGTCGGTCTCCCTCTCATCGGCATTTTCTGATGGGTGCACGATACAAGATGCAACGCATAGAGCGACTCCATGGAGAGAAACGAGGGCGGCAACCGTTGGAACGATTCGCATGGCACCGGCGACCGAGGCAACCAGCGGGCCCACGTCCGCCGAGTGGGACGGTGCCATGCGGCAGGGGCATCTGGTGTCCATTCTGAGGTTGGAGGACGACGAGAATCCGCAGGAGTGAACATCGTCCGGAGGGCGTGCATCGGCGAAGAGCTCGCCGCGCAGCACGGAAGCCGGCGATGATTTCCGCGACCCCTCGACGGCATTCACCGAGGTGCATGTCCCGTCCCACCCAGTAGGGGCAACGAACGAGAGCGCGGGAGCCTCGGGGCCGCCGCAAGGGAAGTCGCCCTTCACGAGGACCCGAGCTGTCCCCGTCGTGCGCCGGTCCCCCGCCTGCCGCCAGAACGAGCGCTCCGGCGCCCCACCGATACGCGGGCCTGTCGATTGTGCAGCGAGAAGCGGGGCAGTCCCGGAAACCGCTCCGATGAAGACTCCGTTGCCGATCCCTCCCCGGCGGGAAGCCCGCCGCCTGTCCTCCGATGCGCCGGGACCCCGGACGCGCCGCCGCGCGCGCAGCGCGCCGAACGAGGCGCTTCACCCGGCGGTCTCGCCCTCGATCGAGGCCCTCTGGGCCGAGCGGCGGTTCGTCGCCCCCCTGCTCCGCGCCCTCCACGTTCCCGCTCGCGACTTGGAGGATCTCCTCCAGACGGTGCTCCTCGGCGCCTGGGAAGCCATCCGAGCGCGGAGGTACCGCCCGGACCCACGGCGGCACCCGCGCGCGGCGCTGCGCGGGTGGTTGCGGGGCATCGTCTGGCACCATGTGTCCCATTACCGGAACAGCGCCTGCATCCGCTGCGAGATCCTGCTCGACGCGCCCCTCTCGCCCGCCGGCCATGCGCCTGTGGAGATCGAGGGAGCGCTCCTCGCCCGCGCCGCGCTCCGCGAGCTCGCCGCGCTCCCTGCCGGCCATCGCGAGGTCCTCCTCGCAGGGGCCGGGCCCCTGAGCCTCGTCGCCTGGGCACGAAGACGCCGCATGAACCCCAATTCCGCCGCCAGCCGGTTGCGTCGCGCCAGGAGGGCGCTGGCTGAAAGGCTCGCCTCACCGAGGCGGCCGTTCGGTGACGGCGCCGTTCGGTGACGCCGGCGCCGGGGTGATCCTCCGTTCGGTACCCGCTCGGCCGGTCGTGTCGAGCCCGTGTACGATTTCGCAACGAGCCGGGCGGCCTCGCCGGACTACCTATCCATGAACGACCCCCGAGCGCGCCCAGCGCCCCCTCCTGCGCCCGACCCGACGCCCGCGCCTGCACCTGCCCCCGCACCTCGGCCCGCGCCCGCCCCGGAGGCGGCGTCCGCGCCCGCCCCGGAGAGGATGCCTGCACCGGACCCAGAGCCCGCTGCCGGACCCAATAGGGATCCTGCGTCCGCCACCGGCTCGTCCCCGCCGCCTTCGTTCGAGGAGGTCTACCAGACCTTGCTCCCGTACGTCCTCGCGGTGCTCTGGCGGGTCGGCGTCGCGTCTCGGGATCTCCACGATGTCGCTCACGAGGTGTTTCTCGTCGTTCACCGCCGCCTCAAGGACCAGGATCCTCGCCTGTCGCTCAAATCGTGGGTCGCGGGGATCAGCGCGCATGTCGCCCTTCGCCACCTGCAGCTCGCCCGGAACCAGCGGGAGCTGCTCGCGCCCGGCGATGTCGAGCCCATCGAGCTCGCGGACCCCGGGCTCGACGCGGAGCGCCGGGTCGCACAGGCCGAGACCCAGCGTATCGTCCGCGAGCTCATCCAGCGCATCGAGAGGGAACGACGAGCGGTGTTCGTGCTCTACGACCTCGAGGGCAGCGACATGCGCGACATCGCGCAGGCCCTCCAGATCCCCGTGAACACCGCATGGGATCGGCTGAGGCGCGCTCGCAGCGAGTTCACGGCCGCGGTCAAACGACTCTCCGCGCGGGACCCGGACGCGCTCGGCCTTCGCCGCCTGCGCTTCGCCCTGGCGCCGTTCGCCCTGGCCGACAGACCCCTGCTGCTCGACGCAGGCGGGGTCCGGCTCGGCCTCTCGCAGGCCCTCGCCGGGCCGCTCTGGGCGCGGCTCCAGCGATCGCTCGCCTCGACCGAAGGGCTGGCTTGCGGCGCGGACGGCCTCTCCGGCGCCCCTGCAACACAGCCCGATGCAGGCGCTACGTCGTCCCACCGGCGCCGCCCCGGGAACGCGGTGGAGGCCGCCGGTGCCACCGGGGAGAAGCGCACGCCGCCGGTCGTCACGATCGCGCGATCCAGGCTCATCAAGGCGGGGGCGGCGCTGTTCGTCTGGGGCGCCGGGGCCGGCGCCGGCCTCGTCTATGCCATGCTCCCGCCGCCTGCTGCGGCGCCGGTGGTGTCCGTCCGCGCCGAGGCCGACGGCGCCGCGTCCGAGCGAGCCGAGCGCGCCGCGCCCGAGCGAGCAGAGCGCGCCGGGGCCCGGCGCAGCGGGGGCGCCGCGGACGGGCGCGCCGTGGCCGCGACCGTCGGGAGCGCTGGATCCCCGGCGGCTGTCGAGATCGCGGCAGCAGGGCCGTCACGCGCCCCCTCCCGCAAGGCGGCTCCGCCCAGCGAGCACCACACGACCGAGGAGAGCGCGTTGCTCAGCAGCGCCGGCCTTGCGCTCAGCGAAGGGAAGGCGACAGAGGCGCTCGACGTGCTGGCCCTGCACGAGCGGAGTTACCCGCGCAGCCCGAGAGCTCAGCTGCGCGAGGCGCTCGCCGTCCAGGCCCTCGTCCAGGCCGGGCGGCGCGCCGACGCCGGCGCGCGCGCCGAGCGGTTCCGCGCGGCGTTCCCTCACGCCGTGTTTCTCCCCGCCATCGAGGCGGCCCTGAACAGCCCATGAGGGCCCAGCTCCGCGAGCGGGCGCGCGGGTTCGTCGGGTCCGCTCGCGAGGGAGAACTCCGGTACGGCTGTCCGCCGCGGCGCCCAAACGGGAGGACGCCGCCGGCCGGGCCCGAGGCCGTGCAGGTGGTGCTCGACCGTCCGCGGGGCGCGGGCTAGCCTGTACCTATCCCCGATGAGCAAGAAGCTGGACGACGAGTTGGCCCAGGCGCTGTCTCTCGCAGAGCAGCAGGATACGCCGGCGGTGGTGAAGCCGGCCGCGGCGAGCCAGGAGCCGAAGCCGCGCCCGTCGCGCAGCCTCGGCCTGCTGGCGACGCTGCTCGTCATGGTGGGCGCGCTCGTCGCCCTGTTCCTTGTCGGCTTCAAGGAAGCGGCCGTCTACGCGACGCCCGTCGATCAGCTGCTCGCGTCGAAGGACAAGCTCGCCGGCCGCAAGGTCCGGGTCGAGGGCGAGCTCGTGCCCGGCACGCTGGTCAAGCGCGATTCGCCCTGCGAGTACCGCTTCCAGATCCACGGCACGCAGGCGGCGCTGCCCGTGCGCTACGCCCAGTGCGTCATCCCCGACACCTTCCGCGACGTCCCGAGCGGCGGCGTCCAGGTGACCGTCGAGGGCGCGCTCTCGCAGGGCGGCGACTTCGAGGCGAGCCTCGTGATGGCCAAGTGCACCTCGAAGTACGATCCCAACTCGCACGAGATGAAGGGCGGCGCCCAGCCCGGCGAGGGCCCGCTCTCCCTCAAGTGAGCGAACGCGCCCGCCCTCGCGCGGCGCAGCGCCGGCGGGCCGGGTAGCGCTCGTCTTCCCCCGCGCATCCTCCACACTTCGGCGATGATCTCCCGTGACCGCCGGTTGCTGAGCCCCGTGGGCGACGGACGCAGCTCGCCTGTTCCGGGCGATCCGCCCGCGGGCCGCTCCGGCGGCGGCGCGTCGAAGCCGATCGACACCATTCTGACGGCGCAGCACGCGCTCACCCTCCTGCCCGGCATGGAGGCGGTGCTGGGCTCGATCTTCCGCGACGTCGAGCGCGCAGAGCGGCGCGTCGACATCGAGACGTACATCTACCGCGACGATCTGCTCGGGAGCGCGTTCGCCGACGTCATGGGGCGGGCCGCGGCGCGCGGGGTGCGCGCGCGGCTCCTCTACGATCCGCTCGGCTCACACGAACCGACGCCCCTTTCTTCGACGAGCTCCGGCGCCGCGACATCGAGGTCCGCGCCTACCGCCCCATGGCGCCCGGGCTCGGCCACGGCGGGCTCCTGCCGCGGGATCACTCGCGCGTCATCGTGATCGACGATCACGCCTACACCGGCGGCGCCGCGTGGGGAGACGAGTGGCTCCCGGAGCGGCGCGGGGGCAGGGGGTGGCACGACGTCTGTATGCGCCTCGAGGGCCCCTGCGTCGAAGATTTCGCCTTCCTCTTCGAGCGGCGCTGGCGCGAGGCCGACGGCGGATCCGAGGGCGTGCGCGACTACGCGACGGGGCGCAAGTACCCGGATCTCGAGCTCGTCGCGGACACGCCGGACGACAACGCGCGCGTCTATGCCCGCTACCGCGAGGCGATCCGGCGATCGCGGGAGCGCATCTGGATCGAGAACGCCTATTTCTTCCCGCCCGCCGGGATGCTCAAGGATCTCGTCGACGCGGCCGCGCGCGGCGTCGACGTCCAGATCATCCTCCCCGGCGAGACCGATCTGCCGATCATCAAGCGCGCCGCGCGCGCCGAGCACGCCGCGTGGCTCGATCGCGGCTTCACGATCTTCGAGTACCAGCGGGATGTCCTGCACTCGAAGTTCGCGCTGGTCGACGGCGACTGGTGCACGATAGGCACGTTCAACGCGAACCCGAGCAGCCTGAGCGCCGTCAACGAGGTGAACCTCTTCGTGTTCGATCCGGCGTTCGTCGCGCAGGTGGCGGACCTGTTCTCGCGGGACAGGGCGGACTCGCGGCCGGTGACCCGGGGCACGCTCGCGGCGCGGTCGCTCCGGGGCAAGGCAGCGGACTGGCTCGCTCACGGGGCCTTGAGCCTCCTCGACAAGCTGGTTAAGACATCCCCGGACTGACGCCCGAGGAGGAGGCATTTGAGCCACGATCGCGATCTCGTCGTCCTGACGCAGAACATCTGGGGGGGAGTCGCCCTCTGGGAGCGGCGCCGGACGATGCTTGCCAGGCTCATCGGCGATCTGCGCCCTGGCCTCCTCGGGCTCCAGGAGGTGCACGCGCCGGCGGCGAGCGGCGACCTCGGCCAGGCCGGGGAGCTCTCGCGGCTCGCCGGCGGATACCGGGCCTGGTTCGCGCCGGGCAGGGTCGCCGCGAGCGGCGAGTGCGAGGGGGTCGCGCTGCTCTGCCGGGAGGACATCGAGGTGCTCGATCACTCCGTGGAGGCGCTCACGCTCGATCGCGACGACCCGTTCGAGCGCGACAGCCAGCGCGTCGTCCTGCGCGCCGCGATCCGGCACGCCGGCGCGGTGGTCGACGTGCTCGTCACGCACCTCTCGCTGTCGAAGCGCGCGCGGGCGCGCACCGTGCGCGAGCTCGTGAGCTTCGCCGCGCGCGAGCGTCAGAAGTCGGGGAGCCACGGCGCCGTGCTGATGGGCGACTTCAACGCGCTCCCCAGCGAAGAGGCGGTCTGTTATCTCCGGGCGAGCGCCGGAAACGGCTCCTGGCTCGACGCCTGGACGCAGGCGCACCCCGGCAAAGCGGGCGGCACCTGGCCCGCGGGCCTGCCGCTGCGCCGCATCGATTATGTCTTCGTTCAACCGGGCGAGGGGTGGGCGATCACGCGCTGCGAGCGGGCGCCGTTCTCCGGCTCGGATCACCACGGCGTGGCCGCGTGGCTGCGGCTCGGCGCCTGAAGGGCGGGCCCCGCTCGCCCGGATCTCCAGCAGATCTCGATGGATGAGGCATTCGCGCGCAAATTGTACCCGCTGCGGCGGACCGGGTAGGCTGGCGGCACATGAGCAGGCTGCTGATCTTGGGGGCGACCGGCGGCACGGGCGCCGCGTTGATCCGTCAGGCGCTGGAGGCTGGACACGAGGTCTCGGCATTCGCGCGCACGCCCGCCACCATCCCTGTCCCGCACCATGAGCGGCTGCGCGCGCTCCGCGGCGACATCATGGATGCCGAGCAGGTGTCGCGCGCCGTGTCCGGCCACGACGCCGTCCTCTCGGCCCTGGGGTCGCGCGGCCTGGGTCCGACGCGCGTCTACTCGGACGGCATCGTCCACGTCCTGCGCGCGATGAAGGAGCATGGCGTCCGCCGCCTGATCGCCGTCACCGCCGCGGGCATCGGCGAGGAGCAGCAGCCTGCGCTCTGGTTCCGGCTCCTGGTCAAGCCGATGCTCCGCAACAGGTATTCCGACATGCTGCGCATGGAAGAGGCCCTCCGCCGGAGCGATGTGGCCTGGACCGTCGTGCGCGTCCCCAAGCTCACCGACGGGCGGCTCACCAAGGAGTGCCGCGCCGAAGTCGACCCCTCGCCGCCGGAGGGCTACCTCTTTGGCGGCCCCACGATCTCGCGCGAGGATCTGGCGTATTTCATGCTCTCCCAGCTGGAGAGCGAAGAGTACCTCCGCAAGGCGATCGTCGTGACGTACTGAGGGCGCGGCGCGGTCGTCATCTCTTGACGCAGCCGCGGAGCATCGGTCTGCTGCCGCCCCCGCCGTCGTGGCCAGCCTGCGGCGCGCCTGCGGTGATCGCCACGAATGCCGCGATCGCCGCGATCCTCGCGGTGCTGCCGAGCAGAGGCCTCATAAACCATGATTTTCTCCCCCAGGACCGCTCTCCCATGGTTCCTCGGTCTGGCGCTGATTTCACTGAGCGGGTGCGAGCTGCTCGTCTCAGCGGACCGCAGCAAGATCGATGCACCCGCAGCCGGAGGCAACGGCGGAGACGGCGGCAGCGGTGTAGAGAGCGGTAACGGCGGAGAAGGCGGCAGCGGCGTAGAGAGCGGTAGCGGCGGAGAAGACGGCAGCGGTGGGCAGGGCGGCGCGGCCGGCCCGGTGTGCGGCGATGGGGCGGTCAGCGCTCCTGCCGAGGTGTGCGACGATGGGAATCGGACGGCCGGCGACGGGTGCGATCCGGGTTGCGCGATCGAGCCTGGGTTCGCGTGCGCCGGGGCGCCGAGCGTGTGTACGAGCGGGTGCGGCGACGGCGCGCTGGGCGGCGCGGAGACCTGCGACGACGGCGGCGACAAGGACAGCGATTGCTGCTCGCGCGCGTGTCAGGTCGAGTCCGGCTGTGAGGTCGAGCCGAACGACGGATTCGCCTCGGCCAACGACGCCTTCGCCATCGCGCCCGGCGGTCGGATCCGCGCGTTCATCGACCCCGAATCCGACGTGGACGTGTTCTCGGTGACCGTCCCCGAGGGGTCGGTAGGGCGCATCAAGGCAGAGACGCTCGATGGCCCGCTGGGCACGACGTGCAGCTCGCTCGGCGTCGATACCCATGTGACGATCTTCGACGCGAGCCTGGCGAGCATCGAGGACAACGACGATGTCGCCGACGACGATTATTGTTCTTTCCTGGCGCTGCGCAAGCTGAGCCCTGGCGAGTATTTCGTCCGCGTGCAGATCTCCCCTGAAGCGGAGCCCGCGACGTTCGACTACACGCTCTCCCTCACGCTGGATACCTCGGTGTGCGGCGACGGCGTGCTGGAGGATCCGGAGCTCTGCGACGACGGCGATACGACCGGCGGTGACGGTTGCAGCGCGGCGTGCGAGCTGGAGCTCCGCTCTCCCGAGGTCGAGCCGAACGACACCGCGGCGGAGGCGGAGGGGCGCGCCGTGCTCCGGCCGAACGTGCTCGTCTCGGCGGCGATCGAGCCCCTCGGCGATATCGACGTCTTCGCCTTCGAGGTGCCGGGCCTCGCGGACGTCCAGCTCGCGACGTTCAGCCCCGGGCGGCTGAACGAGTGCGTCGAGGGAGTCGACACCTTCCTCCAGCTGCTCGACGTGGACGGCGCGACGGCGCTGGCGAGCGACGACGACAGCGGCCCCGAGGCTTGTTCGCTCATCGACTCGAGCGTCGACGACAGGGCGACACGGCTCCAGCCGGGCACGTATTATGTGACCGTCGAGGAGTTCAACAACGACGCCTCCATCCCCGGGTACGACCTCCTCGTCGCCTTCACCTCGCTCTGCGGCAACGGGGTGATCGAGGAAGGCGAGGCGTGCGACGGCGGGGAGCGGTGTTCCTCGGAGTGCGCGCGGATCCCGGTGTGCGGCGACGGAGCCATCGACGGCGGCGAGGCGTGCGACGACGGCGGTACCGAGGGCGGAGATGGCTGCAGCGCCGCGTGCCAGCTCGAGGGGACCCTCCCGGAGATCGAGCCGAACGACGCGCGAGGCCAGGCCACCGCGGGTCGGGCGACCGCGGCGGGGGCGCTGTTCACCGCGTCGATCTCTCCGCCGGGAGAGGCCGACTTCTTCGCCGTCGACGTCCCCGGCCTGGCCGAGCTGGAGGTGGAGACCTTCGACGCGACCGGCCCGACGTCGTGCCGCGGCATCGACACAGCGGTGCAGTTCCTCGGGCCCGACGGCGCCGTGATCGCCGAGGACAACGACGGCGGCGAAGCCAGGTGCTCCCGTATCCGCGCCGCCGTCACCGCGCCGGGCGTCTACTACGTGCGCGTCCAGGACGATGCAGGAGACTCCATCGCTGGATATACCGTGCGCGCGCGGACAACGGCCCTCTGCGGCGACGGCGTGGTCGAGGGCCTGGAGGAGTGCGACGGCGGCGCCGCGTGCGGGGCGACGTGCCAGCGCGTCCCGGTGTGCGGCGACGGCTTCATCGACGAACCCGAGGTCTGCGATGACGGCAACACCGGAGGCGGGGATGGCTGCGACGCCGCATGTCGGATCGAGGGGGCGATCGCCGAGATCGAGCCCAACTCGACCCCTGCCGAGGCCGAGGCGAACGGCGCTGTCGCGCCGGGAGCGCTCGTGTCCGGCGCGATCGAGCCGGACAGCGATGTCGACCTGTTCGCCCTGCAGGTCACGACCGTATCCGATCTCCGGCTCGAGACCTTCGACTCGAGCGGCCCAGCGCGGTGCGCCGAGGGCGTCGATACGGTCCTCTCCCTCCTCTCCCCGGAGGGGGCGACCGTGCTCGCCTCCGACGACGACGGCGGGATCGGCGCCTGCTCGCTCATCGATTCGAGGAGCCCCGGCGGGGCCGCGGCGCGCCGCCTGGATCCCGGGACATACCATGTCCGGGTCAGCGGCTTCCCGGAGCAGCCGGGGGCCCGCTACACGCTGCGGATCTCGCTCGACGCCTCGTGCGGCGACGGCGTGAGGGAGGGCGCGGAGGAGTGCGACGGCGGCGCGGGGTGCAGCGCCCGCTGCGAGAGGCTCCCGGTCTGCGGCGACGGCCTGCTCGACGCGCCGGAGGGGTGCGACGACGGCAATGCCGCGGGCGGCGACGGGTGCAGCCCCGCCTGCCAGCTCGAGGCGGTGACCGCCGAGATCGAGCCGAACGACACCCCCGCGCAGGCCGGGGCGAGCGATCTCGTGATCTCGGGCGACGCGCTCCTCGCGGCGAGCCTCGCAGCGGGCGGCGACAGGGACGTGTTCCGCCTGAGCTTGCCTGTCGCCTCGGTCGTGCGCCTCGAGGTCTTCGACGGCACCGCGGCGGGCTGCGAGGGAGGCCTCCTCACGACGCTCCGCGTGCTCGACGCGGCGGGCGGGACGGTCGCGACGGACGAGGGGCTCTCCGACGCAGCGTACGCGGGCGGCATCGGCGGATGCTCGGCGCTCGTCGTGGCGTTGCCTTCCGGCGACCACGACGTCGAGGTCGCGGCGCGCGAGGGCGGCGCGGAATTTCCGCTCTACCTCCTCCAGGCCAAGATCCTCGCGCCGGCGGGCGCCGAGGAAGAGCCGAATGGCACCATCGCCACCGCGAGCAAATCGGTCGGATCCGACGGGTTCATCGCCGGCGCGCGGACGACCGACGATTTCGACTTTTACGCCGTGGATGTCCCGGAGGGCCGGTCGATCCGCGCGGAGATCATCGAGGGCGGCGACGAGGCGTGCGAGTCGCTCGAGATCGACAGCCGGCTGTCGCTGCTCGACGTCGCGGGCTCGCTCATCGCGGACGATGACGACGGCGGCCGGGGCAACTGCTCGCTCCTCGACGGCACCGGGGACACCCCGCGCCACCCCGGGGCTCACGCGCTACGGGCGGGGCGGTACTTCCTCCGCGTCCGCGCCGCGTCTGGCGCCTCGGGCACCGCGGCCCTCTTCGAGTACCGGCTGGCCGTCACGCTCCGCTGACGAGCGCGGACGCCGCGGGACGTCCGGGATCACCGGTGGCCCCGTCCGGCCGGGACGGGGCGTGTCCGCCGCCGCGCGCCGCGCGCCGCCGGGAGGCCGGGACGCACCCGCCGCCGCGCGATGATTTGATTCGATGTCTCGATATCCCATCATCGCGAGACTGCCGCGCTCCGTCGCGCTGCCGCGCGGTGTGGCTCCGCGGTGCTCATCGGAGCCGCATGGGGGGGCCATACCCACAAGCGTTGGTAGGTAGGTAATAGGTAGGTAAATCGAGCGCCGCGGGCGGCACGGAGCTGCCTTGTGCCTCGCCCGCGCGTCCGACGCCGCGCGCCGCGCGCCCGCCCTGGCGTTGCCCGGCGATTCCCGCCCTCGGCCGCGCCTCGCGGCGCCGCCGTACATCGCCTCTATCGCGCGGGTGCGTGATACTTCGGCTGGATGTAGGAGCCCGCGGGGTGCGTTCGAGGCAGAGGACATGAGTTTATTGTCGAGGAGTGCCGGTATTCTCCCTGGTTCTAACTCCGTCCTGTTTTTGACCGGAAAGATGCCAGTCAAAAGTGCTTGCGTGAGACCGCGGGGAGAATAGTCTCCTGTTGTTCGCGTCATGACCTCGGGGCGGGTTCCTCCGGGAGCGTGACCGTGACGGGACGACGACGACGTGCGTCGCTCCCGTCGGGGCACCGCTCTCCTGGCGCTGGCCCCGGGGGATTGCATCCCTTGGGTGACGATCTGGATAGGTATCTGCATCAAACTTCACCACAGATTCGATTCCTCGGAGGTATTTCTCATGAAGAATTTCGCTCGTTGGGTGCTCGCCTTCGCAACCGTCACGTCGATCTCGGGCAGCGCCATGGCTATCCGGAACGACTGTATCTACAACGTGTCCATGAAGACCGGGCTGAGGAAGGTGCCGGTCGGTACGACCGTCTGCCAGCTGGCCGAGCAGGCGGGCACCCCGTTCAACGATGAGTGCGGCTACGTGTGCAAGTGGGGCGTCGTGGCGGCCCCGGGCGCCGCCGTTGCCGCCAACATCTTCCTTCGCCAGCAGACGACGATCGGGAGCAACGACTGCGACTGGAACTCCTTCTATTTCACGGACGGGAGCATCTCGCTCCTGCCCTCTGTGCCGATTCCGCCCAGCACCGTGGCGTTCCCGCCCAGCACCGGCATCACCTCACGGCTCCAGAAGGCGCCTATCTGCAACTTCGTGGGGATGGAGGACGACTTCACCGGCACGATCAAGGCCACGATTCAGTTCTACTCCGCGCTGTCGATGCCCGTGCCGGTCACGTACGCCCCGCACTGCTACTGACGGCGTGCCTTTGAGACCGGTCTTCACTGGGCTCTGAGACGGCGCCCGGCGTCCGACCGATCGGCGAGAGCCTCCCTGCAGAAAGCCCATAGTAACGGCCCCGGGCAGGTCGGGGAGGCGCTCGTCGATCGCGTCGTGCGGATTGAGGAGGGGGCGCCGGCGGAACGCCGGCGGCCCCTTTCTCTTCTCCGCCTCTGCCGAGCTCCCGGCCGCAGGGCTCTAGCCAGGTCAACTTGTCTGGAGGAACAATGATGCAACCGAGTTCGTCGCAACGGAACCCCTCGCGCCGGCCCTTGTGGATCGCCGCCGGATTGCTCCTGGCCGCCCTCGCCGGCGTCGCCCTCTTCCTCGCCTTCCGCTCCGGGGACGAGCAGGCCGCCGGGGCGAGCGGCCCGGCCGCCGGGGCCGAGAAGCACGTCCGCTACCGCAACAGGGCGCTCGTGCGCGGCCCGGCGCCGGCGGCGAAGGAGGAGGCGCGGCCCACGATCAGCGGCCTCGTCTATGGCACGGACGGGAACACCCTCGCCGGAGCGACCGTCGTCGCCATGACCTTCGAGGTCGCCGGCAACGTGCTCTCGACCGCGGGCTCCGTGAAGAGCGACGATGGAGGGCGGTTCGAGCTCACGCTCCCGGACGGCACCTATCAGCTGAGCGCGAGCGTCGATGGGTACGGGACCACGTCGATCACGGCGCGCCCCGGCGAGGCGGTGAGCCTCGTGCTGCCGAAGAGCGGCGTCATCGAGGGGCGCGTGTTGGACGAGCGGGGCGAGCCCGTGCGCCGCTTCTCGATCGACATCCTCTCGGCCGTGACGGCGGAGACGCCGGCGACGCCGCCCCTGTTCTCTCGCACGTTCGAGAGCCCGGACGGCTCGTTCCGCGTCGATCAGCTGCCCTCGTGGGACGTCGTCGTCAGGGCGACGGCGGCGGAGTTCGCGCCCGCGTTCTCGCCGAACGTCAATGTGCGCGCCGGAGACGTCGAGAAGATGGATCTGACCCTCTCGAAGGGATGTACCTTGAGCGGGCAGGCGGTGGACTCGTCCGGCGCTCCGCTGCCCGGAGTGTACGTGGACGCCGAGTCGCTCTTCGCCGTCGGCGAGCTGAGCAGCCTGTCCATGGAGGCCGCCGCGCAGGCGCAGACCGAGGACGACGGCTCCTTCAGCCTGCCGCACGTGCCGAAGGGCACGATCGTCGTCCGCGGCTACGACGGCAGCAACGCCGTGAGCTCGACCGAGATCGAGGTCGCGGGCTGCGACGGCCTGAAGCCGGTGAAGCTCGTGATGTCGCCCGGCGGGAGCCTCTCCGGGGTGGCGCGAGACGCCGAGGGCAAGCCCGTCGCCGGGGCCCGGCTCACGCTCATGCACCGCCCGATCGGCTTCGTGAACACGGTGAGCGACGAGGATGGCAGCTTCAATTTCGACCAGGTCCCGCCCGGCGAGCTCCGCGTCATGATGCGGCGAGGCGAGGAGGTGATGCTCGCGGCGGTCGGCATCGAGGAGGGGAAGAACACGCAGCACGACATCGCCTTTGCGCCCCGGGGCACCGGGGAGATCCGCGGCCGCGTCACCGTGGCCGGCAAGCCGCTCCCGGGGGCTCGCCTCATGATGGCCACCCAGATCGGGGACGACGGCGCGATCGGCATGTTCTACCCCGTCACCGCGGAGGACGGCTCGTTCCGCGCGTCCGGTCTCCCGACCGGCGGCTACATCATCAACGTCGAGTCGACGAGCATCGGGACCGGCGTGCAAGTGAAGGCGGGCGAGGTCGCGACGGCGGATCTCCAGGTGATCGACCTGCCCAGCATGAAGGGCAAGGAGGCCGCGCTCCCGCTGCGGTAGCGAGCGCAGCGCCAGCGCGATCTCCCGGCTGTCCGGAGGCGGAGCCTCCTGGACGGCCGGTCCGCGTTTTCAGGTCACTCCGCCGGGGTGATGGTCAGCGTGAACGGCCCCGAGGTGGCGGCGTTGTAGCTGTCGACGAAGATGTCGATCGGCTGGCCTGCTGTCCCCGTCACCGTGATCGACTCGGGCCACCCGGACTCGAAGGGATCATCCTCGCAGGCAAGCTCGCTGCCCTGGTCTGCGCAGTCGCCACGCGCGTAGAGGACGACATCGGCGTGGCCCGCCGGCGTCGCGGTGATCGTCAGTTCGCCGCTCGCCTCCGGCGTATACCGGTACACGAGCTCCCCGCCTTCGCCGCCGCACGACGCCGTGACGCCCTGCGTGCCCTCGGAGGTGTCGCCCACCGTCGTTGCCTCCATGAGCGCGGCCGTGGCCGCGCACAGGGGCTCCAGGTTCACCTTGCACGCGCCGCTGCACACGTTGTCATCCACGGCGTCGCCGTCGTCGCACTCCTCCGTGCCGACGCGCGCTCCGTCCCCGCAGATCTCCTCCGCGAAGGACACGTCGAGCGTATACGACGCGTCCATCCCGTTCTTGCCCTCGATGAAGATGAAATAGGTCTGACCGGCCTCGGTGAGCAGCTCCAGAGGGGCGTCTTCCGGTCCGAACGCAGGGACGCAGCCGAGCAGCGTCGCCTCGTCGTCGCAGCTCTCCCGGATGTACCAGTCGAAGTCGGCTTCCGGCGCCGTCGCCGTCGCGGCGATCTGGACCGCGCCCTTCGCCGGCGCGACGAACCGGAAGACCCGCTCTCGCATGCCCGTGCCCGTGATGGACGTGATCATACCAGGGCAGAGCGCCGCGAACAGGTTGGTGCCGGCCTCCGTCGTGCCGGTGTACCTCCCGCCCTCCGAGACGTCGGTGGCCTCCGCGCACGCCGCGGCGACGCCCTCGACGCACGCTGCCTTCGTCGAGCAGTCGCGCTCCTCGCAGTCCTGCAGGCCGTCCTTGTCCTCGTCTTCGGCGCTGTCGCAGATCTCACCCGTCGAGACGCAGAACGCGGAGTCCTCGTCGCAGGCGCTCTTGCACTGCGCGTCGTCGTCGCAGCCGCCAAAGCACATCGTCCACCCGTCGTCGGTCACGTCGACGCACGTATGCCCCGCCCTCCCGCAGTCGGACGTCTCTTCACAGGACTTGAGACAGAGCGAGAAGCTGCCCTGCGGCAGGCACTCGGAGCCCTCACCGCAGGGCAAGAGCGCCGTGTCGCAGAGCCTTGAGCAGTAGCCGCCCGCCCAGCCGAACTCCTCCTCGGTCAAGCAGAGCCCGCCGAGGCAGTCCTCGTTGACCGCGCAGGCCGCGCCGTCCGCCTTCCCGTCCGGCGCGATGCCCTCGCCGTCGTCACCGCCCTGGCCGCCCTGGCCGCCTGCGCTGGACGCCGCTCCCAACGGAGAGATCTCGTCGTCGTCGCCGCAGGCGGCGAGCGCGAGAGACATCGCTGTGACCGCTGACAGGGGAAGAGCAAGTCGCATGTCGTTCTCCTGAAAGAGAGGTACAGCGCTCGACCACGGAACGCAGCAAAACTTGCGACAACAGCAAAAAGAGCCTGGATTGACTGGAATTGTTACGTCCGGAACGAAATATGGTGGTAAGAAAAGAACCCTTACAATCGTTCAATGCTGAGACCGTGACGTTTCAAAAACGAAACCTGTAGGGGACGTCCCTGACGCATGACCGCAATTCGGGGTGCTACCTAGGGGTCGTCCGGATGGCACGGTCAGTGCTTCATGGTAGGCAGCGCCGCCGGCGTGGCCTTCGCCCCCCTGAGGCCCCGGCGGCGCTGTCTTTTTGTCGGTCCTCGTTTCGCGTCGCCACGCCTGAGCCCACTGGCTCGCTGCGCCACGCCGGGCGCGATGGACACGCGGCACGCGGTGATCGAGCGCCGATCTCCGTGGCGTTGTATGGTCCCGCCGCCCCATGGCGACGAAGCTCATCGCTCCCTCGAGCCACCCCCCGAATCAGAAGTTCGAGTGCCGCGACTGCCCAGCTCGGTGCTGCCGGATGCCGTGGAACATCCGCTTCAGCGGCGACGAAGCCAGGCGGTACCTCGCCGAGCCCTGGGTGCGGGAGCGCGTCGGGGAAGAGGGGGCCCTCGTCATCGGGCGCGGCGTGTTGCCCGTGCGGGAGCGGGATCGCCAGCTCCAGTGCGTCTTCCTCGACGACGACATGCTCTGCAGCATGCAGAAGCGGTTCGGCCACGAGTACATCCCGAAGTCGTGCCAGGCGTTCCCGTTCGGGTTCGTCCGCGACGAGAAGGATGTCGTCGTCGCGCAGCTCTCCCAGCTGTGCCCGTCGATCCGCGACAACTACGGCAAGCCCGTGGACCGCCAGCTCAAGGCGAAGCTCCAGCAGCGAGGCGACACGGAGCGGATGTCGACGGCGCTGGCGACGCTGAGCGGCGTGATCCTCCCCCAGCCGCTTTATCTGCGCGCCGCGAGGCACTGGGAAGAGCAGCTCGCGACCGGCGCGTCGCCGGCGTCGACGCTGGCGCGGCTCTACGACTGGACGGCGGCCTTCGAGCGCGCTCTCCCCCAGGGCCAAGGGCGCGCGACGGACGCCTCGGCCGACGCCGCACTCGGGCAGGCCGGCAAGGAGGAGCCCGAGCCGCTCGCGCCCCGCAAGAAGCCCTCTTTCTATGCGCGGGTGCTCTTCGCCTATCTCCTCGGCAACCTCTGCTATCCGTCGCGGGTCCGCGAGCCCCACCGGGTCGAGAAGGCCTCGTGGACGGAGCTCCAGGCGCTGCGCAGCTTCGGGAACAAGGCCGCCTGGATGCTCGGGAGAGGCACCGTCGATATGATGTTCGTCCCCAGGCCGTTCAAGCTCCAGCGGGTGAGCACGGTCGATCGCTTCCTCGCCGGCGACGAGGGGGCCGCCGTGAAGGACTACCTGCGCCTCGTGCTCCAGCGCCGGCACATCTTCTCGGCGCCGAGGCACCTCCTGGCGGCCGTGCTCGACCTCTCGCTGGCCACCGTCGTGATCTCCCGCTTCGCCCGCTGCCGCGCCGCGGCGGATGGCAGGGTCAAGGTCTCCCTGGAGGACGTGCGGGAGGGCATCAGCGTCGCCGAGCTCGTCCTCCTGAGCCACGCGGCCCTCTCGGAGCAAGGCACGCTCATGAAGAACCTGCGCTGGCTCCTGCTCACGAAGCGCGAGAGCTTCCGGGCCCTCCTGGCGACCGAGGCATAGGCCCCTCGCCGGCCTGGTTGGGTCGGCTACCGAGACAGGCTCTTAGCACCTCGCGTCAACGTCAGGCCGGGCTCGCTTCACCGCCGACCGCGACTATTCTCGCGCCCACCGGGCCAGCTGGCCCATGGAGGCACGCGCATGATCGTCATGAAGTTCGGCGGCAGCTCGGTCGAGAGCCGCGCGCAGATCGAGAAGGTTCTTCACATCGTCAGAGCTCGCCTGGCCCGCCGCCCCGTCGTGGTGAGCTCCGCTCACAAGGGCATGACCGACGCGCTGATCAACGCCGCCAAGGCCGCCGCCACGGGGCGGTTCGATCCCTCCGTCCCGGTGAACAAGCAGCGCGCGGTCTCCGAGTCGCTCGGCTGCGCGCCCGACCTCCTCGCGCCCTTCTACGAGGAGATCGCCGATCTCCTGCGCGGCATCAGCCTCGTCAAGGAGCTCAGCCCGAGGAGCCTCGACTACATCGCGAGCTTCGGAGAGCGCATGGCCGTGCGGTGCATCGCGGACTTCTTCGCGAGGAGCGGCGTGCCGGCCCGCGCCTACGACGTCTGGGACCTCGGCTTCATCACCGACGCGAACTTCGGCCGCGCGCGCCCGCTGCCCGGCTTCGACGCCCGGATCAAGGCCATGTTCGCCGAGCGCGTCCCCGAGGGGATCGTGCCGATCGTCACCGGCTTCGTCGGCCGCAACGAGGCCGGCGAGATCACGACCGTCGGCCGCAACGGGAGCGACCTCACGGCCACGCTGGTCGCGGCGGGGCTCGGCGCCGAGGAGGCGCAGATCTGGAGCGACACCGACGGCGTGATGACCGCCGACCCGAGCGTCGTGAAGACGGCCCGGAACATCCCCACGATGCGCTTCGAAGAGGCCGCGGAGCTCGCGTTCTTCGGCTCCCGCGTCCTGCACCCCTCCACGCTCCTGCCCGCCATGGAGAGGGGCATCCCGGTGCGGGTGCTCAACACGAACCGGCCGGACCACCCCGGCACGGTCATCGACTTCGACACCGACGCCGCGTCCCCGGCCGTGACCTGCATCGCCTACCGCGAGCGGCAGGTCGTGCTCAAGATCAGCTCGACCCGGATGTTCGGCGAGGTCGGCTTCCTCGCGCAGGTGCTCGCCGTGCTGGCCCGGCACGAGGTCGTGATCGACGTGATCACCACGTCCGAGGTCTCGATCTCGATGACCACCGACGACCTCGGGAAGCTCAGCCGCGCGCTCCCCGAGCTCGAGCAGTTCGGCGCCTGCGAGGTCCTGCCCAACCGGACGACCCTCGTGATCGTCGGCCAGGGCATGCCCAGGCAGAAGGGCGTCGCCGCGCAGGTGCTCGACGCGATGGCCCAGGCCGGCGTCAACGTCGAGATGCTCAGCTACGCCACGGGCAGCGTCAACCTGTCGATGGTCATCGAGGACGCGCACGTCGCCTCCGCGGTCGGCGTCCTGCACCACTCCCTCTTCGAGAAGGCGCGGTGACGCCCCTGGCGCGCCGAACCGATTGAACCTCGAGAAACAGCAGCGATTCACAGGGAGGCGAGGAGACGGGGAGATTTTTCTTTCTCTTCCTCCTCGCCTCCTCGTCTCCCTGTTGTTTTCTCCCGGATCCTCGACGTGATCGGTGTTCCTGCCGGGTGACGCGACGTTGACAGGCGTGACGCGACGCGGGCGCCGCAGTAGGCGTAGGCCTCGGTCGGACCAGGCGTCCGGCCCCGGGGAGACCATGACGGCGGCACACCTCGACGGCAGCGCGACGATCCCGCGCGAGAGCACGACGGACATCCTGCGGCGGATCGAGGCCGCGCACGGCACGTACGCCACGCGCCCCGCGCTCGCGTTCGACGCGGACGGCACTCTCTGGGAAGGGGACGTGGGCGTCGACCTCTTCGAGGCGTTCCTCGCGGAGCGCTGCGCGCGGCCCGAGGCGGAGGCGGCGCTGCGCCGCGAGGCCGAGGCGTTCGGCGTCGCCGCGGAGGGCGGCGCGCACGAGATCGCGAGCGCGCTCTACGCGGCGTTCAACGCCGAGCGCTACCCGGAGGACAGGGCCTTCGCGACGATGGCCTGGGCCTTCGCGGGGTGGCGCGAGGACGAGCTCGCGGCGCTCGTCGACCGCGTGCTCGAGGAGAGGGGCCACGCCGGGCGGATCCGGCCCGCGCTGCTGCCGATCCTCGACTGGGCGCGCTCGCGCGGCGTCCCGGTCTATGTCGTCTCGGCGTCGCCGCGCGCCGTGATCGTGCGCGCCGTCGCGCGCCTCGGCGTCCCGGCCGAGCGCATCGCCGCGATGACCCCGGCCGTCCGCGAGGGCCGGCTCGCCCCCGAGCTCGGCGCGCCCGCGACCTACGGCGAGGGGAAGACCCGCGCCCTCGAGCGCATCTTCCCCGAGCTCGCGGTGCTCGCGGCCTTCGGCGACAGCGCCTACGACGCCGCCCTGCTCCGGACGGCCCGGGTGCCCGTCGCGGTCTCCCCGAGCCCCAAGCTGCTCGCGGTCGCCGGTACGATCCCCGGGCTCGTCCTGCTCGCCACCTGAGCTCTTGCCATGGCCACCCTCTCGCTCCGAGGCCTGACCCGACGGTTCCCGAGCGCCGAGCGACCCGCGCTCGCCGGCCTGGATCTCGACGTCGACGACGGCGAGCTGCTCGTCCTCGTCGGCCCCTCGGGCTGCGGCAAATCGACGGCGCTCCGGCTGATCGCGGGCCTCGACAGCCCCGACGGCGGCACGGTCTCGATCGGCGGGCGCGACGTGAGCCGCGTCGCGCCGGAGGACCGCGACGTGGCCATGGTCTTCCAGGGCTACGCGCTCTACCCGCACATGACCGCGCGCGACATCATGGGCTTCCCGCTCAGGATGCGCGGGATCGCGCGGGAGGAGCGGGCGCGCCGCGTCGAGGAGGCCGCGGCGCTGCTCGCCATCGGCCACTTGTTAGAGCGGCGCCCCGGCGAGCTCTCCGGAGGCGAGCGCCAGCGCGTCGCCATGGGGCGCGCGATCGTGCGCGCCCCCGCGGCGTTCCTCTTCGACGAGCCGCTCTCGAACCTCGACGCCGCGCTGCGCGCCGAGCTCCGGGTCGAGCTCGCGGCGCTCGTGCGCCGCCTCGGAACGACGTCGGTCTACGTGACCCACGATCAGGTCGAGGCCATGACCATGGGCGACCGCATCGCCGTGCTCCGCGCCGGCGAGCTCCAGCAGGTCGGCCCGCCGCGCGCCATCTACGAGGCGCCGGCGAACACCTTCGTGGCCGGGTTCCTGGGCACGCCGGCGATCAACCTCCTCCCGCTCGAGCGCTCCGGCGAGCGCTACGAGGGCGCGGCGCTCTCGCTGCCCGCCCCGCCGGGGGTGGCGCTCCCCGACCGGGCCATCGCCGGCGTGCGGCCCGAGCACCTGCGCGTCGCGCCGGGGCGAGGATCGCACGGCGACGCGGGGGCGCAGGGCGAGGTGGAGGTCGAGGCGCGCGTCGTCGTGGCCGAGCCGCTCGGCGCCGAGACGTTCCTGTACCTCGACGCGGGCGGGACGCGGCTGCGGGCGCGGGCGCACGGCTTCGCGACGCCCGCGCCGGGCGAGGCGGTGCGCGCGCGGCTCGATCCGCGCGACGTGCTCTGGTTCGACGCGGGCTCCGGCGCGCGGATCGCCCCGCCGCGGGCGGCGTCATGAGCGGGGAAGGCCGCGCCGTGCGCTCGCGGCGCGACGCGCTCCGGGCGCTCGCCGCGTCGCTCGCCGCGGCCGCGGCGGGATCCATCGGCTGCGCGCGGCGCGAGCGCGTCGCCGGCGCGCGCGCCGAGGCCTCGCTGTGGTTCGCGTACGGCGGCAAGAACCGCGAGGTGCTCCTGTCGCTCGTCGACCAGTTCCACCGCGAGCAGGGCCGCTACCGCATCGACGCCGTGTACCAGGGCGACTACTTCGAGGCGCTCGCCAAGCTGCGGACCGCGCTCGCGGCGGGCGCGGCGCCCGCCCTGACGCACGTGGTCGGCGAGGTGGTGCCCTACCTGGCCGAGGCGGACGTGCTCGAGCCGCTCGATCGGTTCCTCGCCGACGCGCCGGGCGGCGACCTCGACGTGGTCGAGGCCCTCGGCCAGTCGGGGACGTTCGTGGGCGGCGGCGAGCGCCCGCTCGTGTGCCTGCCGTTCAACCGATCGACGCCGATCGCCTACTACAACCGGGATGTGTTTCGCGAGCTCGGGCTGTCGCCGCCGACGACCTGGGAGGAGCTCCGCGCGACGGCCGCGCGGCTGGTCGTGCGCGACGGCGAGAGCACGCGGCGGTGGGGCTTCGAGTGCCCGGTCGACTGGTGGTTCTGGGCCGCGCTCGTCGGGCAAGCGGGCGGCGACGTCGTGGCCCCGGACGGCACGCCCACGCTCGGCGGGGAGGCGGGCGTGCGCGCCCTCCGGTTCTGGCAGACCCTCGTGCACGAGGACCGCACGATGAAGCCTCCGCCTGGGCGCGATTACAACGCGTGGCAGGTGACGAACACCGACTTCCTGGCAGGCCGGGTCGCGATGATCTGGACGTCGACCGCGTTCCTTCGATACCTGGAGGACAACGCGAGCCAGGCGGGCGCGGGGAAGTTCGAGGTCGGCGCCGCCCCGCTGCCGCGCGACGTGCGCGCCTCGGTGCCCACGGGCGGGACGATGTTCGTGATGCCGCGGGGCGCCGCGCCGGCGGCGCAGGAGGCGGCGTTCGCGTTCCTGCGCTGGATGATGCAGCCGGAGCAGGCGAACTCGTTCGCGACGCGGACGGGCTACATCCCCGTCTCGCGCCGCGGCCTCGAGGTGCTCAGGCAGGGCGGCTACTACGCCGCGCACCCGAACGACCGCGTCGCCGTGGACCAGCTCGCGCACGCCGCGCCCTGGCCCTGGTCTCCGGACCTGTTCCGCGTCCAGCGCGAGGCGGTGCAGCCCCGGCTCGAAGAGGCGGTGCTCGCCCCGCGCGACGCCGCCGAGACCCTCTCCGAGGCCGTCCGCGCGGCGCGCGAGCGATGAAGCCCAAACACCCCCTCTCGCCCTACCTGCTCCTCCTGCCCACGGCGGCCTTCCTGGCGGTGTTCTTCCTGGTCCCGCTCCTGCTCGCGGCCAAGAACAGCTTCTTTGCGTGGGACCTGCTCACGCCCCCGCGGTACGTCGGGCTCCGGAACTACGAGGTCCTCCTCGAGAGCGGCGAGCTCGCCGGCACGCTGCTCCGCACGCTCGGCTACAGCGCCGTCGTGGTGGCGCTCTCCGGCGCCCTGGGGCTCGCGCTGGCGGTGGCGCTCGATCGCCCTGGGCCGGTCTATGCCTTCGTGCGGGGCGCGGTGTTCAGCGCCTATGTCGTGTCGTGGGTCGCGGTGGCGCTCCTCTGGATGTGGATCCTCGACGCCGAGGGGCTCTTCACCGTCGCGCTCCGCTGGCTCGGCCTGCCGACGATGAGCTGGCTCGGCGATCCCCGCTCGGCGCTGCTCGCGCTGGCCGCGGTGAGCGTCTGGAAGATCACCGGCTATGCCATGGTCATCTTCCTGGCCGGCCTCCAGGACATTCCCCGCGCGCTCCACGAGGCGGCCGCGCTCGACGGCGCCGGCCCGTGGCGGCGGTTCCGCCACGTGACATGGCCGCTGCTCCGCCCGAGCGCCGCCTTCGTGGCGACGACGAGCCTCATCCTCTCCTTTCAAGCGTTCGACGTGATCCGCGTGATGACGCAGGGAGGGCCGGTCAAAGCGACGACCCTCTTCGTCTACGCGATCTACGAGCACGTCTTCGTGAACCTGCGGGTCGGCCGGGCCAGCGCCATGATCGTGATCTTCTTCGTCTTTTTGCTCCTGTTGACGGTCCTGCAGCTCTGGGCGCTCCGCGCGGGCGCGCCGCGCCAGGCGAGGCGGCCGTCGTGACGGCGGGGCAGAGCGGCGGCGCCGGCGCGGGGCGCTTCAACTCGCACTCGTACTCGCGCTCGCGCCGCCTCGTCTCGGACGCCGTGCTCGTCGTTGTGGCCATCGTGTGGCTCGGGCCGTATGCGTGGATGACGATCACCTCGCTGAAGACGCTGCCCGAGATCACCCGCGCTCCGGCTTACCCCTTGCCGCAGGCCCTCCAGCTCGGCGCGTACCGCGAGGTGCTCCAGGCGGTGCCGGTGATGCGGTATTTCGTCAACACCGTGCTCATGGCGACGGCCATCGCGCTCTTGCAGATCGCCCTCGCGCTCCCGGCCGGTTATGCGCTCGCGAAGCTCAGGTTCGTGGGGCGGAGCGCCGCGTTCGTCCTGGTGCTCTCGTGCCTCCTCATCCCGGCGCAGGTGACGTTCGTTCCGGTCTTCACCATGCTCGGCTCGGTCGGCCTCGTGAACACGTTCGGGGCGCTGATCCTGCCCTTCGGGGTGAGCGCGCTCGGCACGTTCCTCGTGCGCCAGGCGCTGCTCTCGGTCCCTGACGAGATCATCGAGGCGGCGAGGATGGATGGAGCTGGCGAGCTCAGGATCGTCTACCTGATCCTCGGCCCGATGCTGCGGCCGACGCTCTCGGCGCTGTTCCTGTTCAGCTTCGTCTTTCACTACAACGATTACTTCTGGCCGCTCGTCATGACGACCGACGACCAGGTGCGCACGCTGCCGCTCGCGATCGCCCTCCTCCGGGAGCAGGGGACAGGGGTCCGCTGGCACCTCGTGATGGCCGGCAACGTGATCCTGAGCCTTCCTGTGCTCCTCGTGTTCGCGGCGGCCCAGCGGCAGATCCTGCGCGCGGTGACGGCGCGGATCTGAGCGGCGCGGGCGCCCGGGCAGGCCCGGCGCCGGAGGCCGGCGATCGAGCGGCCTACCAGCCGGCGTGTGCATCGACGTGGCAGTGGGCGTCGGGCGCGATCGAGCCCTGCCATCGGCTGTCGCTGCCCCCTGCGCTTCGCTCCGGCGGGGGTCGACTGGAGGGTACAGCGCGCCGCAGCGTCGGCGGCAGAAGAGAGCGCTGCGCGGTTTGTTCTCGTCCGGACGCCCTCTTTTCTGGCCCGGTCGTCGCACCGGCTCCCGCCGGCCGCGGCAGCGCCGGCCAGGGCAGCGCCGGCCAGGCGCTGCGGAAGGAGAGCCACGATGACCACCACCGAGCCAATGATGCAGAAGCAGATGGTCCAGAAGGAAGAGGGCAAGATCACGACGAAGATCGAGGAGAGGACCGGCAGGATTCCGTCCGGCGCTTATCTCGGGTTGGCGATCGGCTCGATGGCGGTCTCGGCCGGCTTCATGCTGGCCGGCAAGAAGCAGATCGCGAACTTCATCGGCCAGTGGGCGCCATCTCTGCTCGTGATTGGCCTGTACAACAAGCTGGTCAAGATCGAGCACGAGCTGGGATACGGCGCCTACCGCTGACAGCCTTCCTGCCGAGCTCGGGCCTCCCGAGTTCGGGCCTCCATCCATCCAGCCGGCTGCTCGGCGCCCTCCGTGGCGCCGTCGCGACCCCAGGGTCGAGCGCCCGCCCCGGCGTGCGCGGCGCGTGACGCCCTTCGCGCCTCGCACGAGAACACGCGTTCCCGCTCCCACCTCCGGACGGCGCGCCGCCCGCGGGGATCGCCGCCGTCCAAATCTCGACATCTGCCTGGAATCCTCCTTGCTAAGCTCGCGCGCGCGGCGAACGGAGGAACCCATGCGTCTGCGCCTTTCTCGTTCTCTTGTCGTGGCAGGGCTCTTGTCCACGGGCGTTTTCTCGTCAGCTCTCACGGCGTGCGGCCCGGGGGATCCATCCCCGGTGGCCGGGGCCCCTGTCGGCGACCCTGATCAGGAGATCACGGTGACGGAGGTGCCACCGCCGGCCATCAGCGGCGGAACGCTGATCGTCGCCGGCGACGGTCGCACGGCGGTGGCGGCGGACGCCGACCGCGATCGCGTCTGGATCGTCGATCTCGAGGGCGGCGAGCCGACGGCGGTCCTGCTGGAGCGCGGCGACGAGCCCGGGCGCCTCGTCGAGGACGCGAGCGGCCGGGTCCACGTGGCGCTCCGGCGCGCCGGCGCGGTGGTGACCCTCGATGTCGAGGCGCGGTCGGTCATCGCGCGCAGAGACGTCTGCCGCGCGCCGCGCGGGGTCGCCTACGACGCCTCGCGCGACGCCCTCCACGTCGCCTGCGCCGGCGGCGAGCTCGTGACGCTCCCGGCCTCCGGCGGCCCCGCCGTCCGGAAGCTCCGCCTCGCCCCCGACCTGCGCGACGTCGTGGTCGAGGGCGACCGGCTCCTGGTCAGCCGCTTCAGATCCGCGGAGACGCTGGTCGTGGGCCCCGACGGCGCGGTGCTCTCGCGCCGCACGCTCCCCGTCTTCCACTCGAACGGGTTCGCCAACTCGGACTATGCGCCGTCCGTGGCCTGGCGCATGGCGCCGCTCGCCGGCGGAGGTGCGCTGATGGTGCACCAGCGCGCGATGTCGTCGAAGGTCACCCTCAGCCCGGGCGGCTATTACCAGTCTGCCGACTGCGACGGGAACATCGTGCACGCCGCGGTCAGCAGGATCGACCCGGCGGACGTTCCTGACACATCGATCCCCTCGCTGCCCGCGGCCGCGATCCCGAATGTCTCGCTGCCGGTCGACATCGCGGTCGCGCCCGACGGCGCGCGGATGGCCATCGTGGCGGCCGGCAGACGCACCGTCGTGAGCGCGACCGTCGACAATCTGGAGCGCGACGCCGAGACGGCCAGCTGCAGCCCGGAGGTCACCGCGAACGCGCTGAGCGGGCAGCCGGTCGCCGTGGCCTTCGACGGCCAGGGCGGGATCGTCGTGCAGCTGCGGGAGCCGGCAGCCCTGGAGTTGGTCGGCCGGCGCATCATCGCTCTTCCGGGAGCGAGCGTGAAAGACACCGGCCACGAGATGTTCCACCGCCCGCCGAACGGCGTGAGCGCCGTGGCGTGCGCGTCGTGCCACCCCGAAGGGCACGAGGACGGGCGGACGTGGGACTTCGATCCGGTGGGCCTGCGGCGGACGCAGGCGCTGGGCGGCGGCATCCTGAAGACGGCGCCCCTCCACTGGAGCGGGGATCTGCAGGATCTCGAGGGCCTGATGGGGGAGGTGTTCGTCTCCCGCATGGGCGGCCAGCAGCCCGGCGCCCGGCGGCTCGACCTGATGGCCCGTTACATCGACAGCCTGCCCGCCTTCCCGGCGTCGCCGCCCGAGGACGACGCCGCCGTGGCGCGGGGCGAGGTGCTCTTCCATGACAAGCAGGTGGGCTGCGCGGAGTGCCATGGTGGCCCGATGCTCACCAACAACCGGAACGAGGACGTGGGCAAGGGCGAGCGGTTGCAGGTGCCCTCGCTCCTCGGCATCTCCGGGCGCGCCCCGTTCATGCACGACGGCTGCGCGGCGACGCTCCACGATCGCTTCGATCCGCTGTGCGGAGGCGACGATCACGGCGACATCTCCGGCCTGGCCCCCGCGCAGCTGGACGATCTGGTCGCCTACCTCGAGTCCCTCTGAGCCTCCGGCGCGCCGCGCTCCTCGCGCGGTACGACCGAGGCGTTCCTCGACATCCGGGGCCGATTGCCACGCTACGAGCCCCCATCACCCGGCCGCCCGCGGAGCGGGGAAACCGCGTGTGACGGGGCGCCCGGCCCGGACGCGCCGCCAGCGGCTGGCGCCGCGCTCTCCGACGGCACAGCCGTTGCTCGTCCATCGAAACAGGCGCAGTCGATGCAACCGACGCAACCGACGCAACCGACATCGCGGCTCGATGGACCCGGGCCACACGCACGGTCTGTCTTCCCCGCATGTTTCCGCGCGTTCCCGCACGTTCGCACGTTCGCACGATCTCGCGATTCTCACGCTCTCACGACGGGGCGAGCCGGCGTTTCCGACGAAGCTGCCGACCCGCGAGGTGGAGCAGGCGCAAGGAGGGCACCATGCCTAGAGGCGACAAATCCAGCTACACGACCAAGCAGAAGCGGCAGGCCGAGCACATCGAAGAGGGGTACGAGAAGCGCGGGGTCTCCGAGGAAGAGGCCGAGCGGCGGGCCTGGGCGACCGTCAACAAGATGACCGGCGGGGGGAAGAAGTCGGGATCGGGGGTGGGCAAGCCAGTGAACAAGGAGCCGGCGAAAAAGGGGGGCCGCAAGGGAGGCGCCGCGTCCAAGGCGCGGCCGGCCGCCGCGAGGAGCGCGGCGGCGAAGAAGGCGGCCGCGACCCGCAAGCGGAACGCCGCGGCGAGCGCCGGACGGACCACGGCCGCGAAGAAGGCGCCGGCGAGGGCGAAGAAGAGCGCCGCGTCCAGCGCTCGCTCGCGCAGCTCCTCGGCCACGCCGACGAGCGGCCGCTCCCGCGCCGCGCAGGGCACGGCCCGCCGCGGCGGTGCGGGGGCCTCACGCAAGACGACCTCGGGGGCGAAGACCGGAGCGCGGCGCGGGGCCTCGCGCAAGACGACCTCGGGGGCGAGGACCGGAGCGCGGCGCGCCGCGAGCGGGTCCTGACGCTCCGGCGAGAAGAGGAGAGGGGGCGACCATGCAGGAACTTCAGAGCAACGGAGCGACGAATGGCGAGGGCGGCCTGCTGGGCGACGAGTCCGGGCCGCAGGTAGAGAGCCGGAGAGGGCGCGCGTTCCTCACGACCCTTGTCCGGGAGCTGTTTCAGACGGAGCGCTCGGCGATGATCCACCCGCGGATCGAGGCGGAGCGCCTCGGCGATGTGCCGCCGGCGCACGCCATGCGGGCGGTCTCGACCCACGCGGAGGCCGCGCTGTCGGAGGTCCGCCCGCTCCTCCGCGAGCGCGGGCTGCCCATCAGCGCGGGCGGCAGCATGGTGGGCGAGGCCTTCTCGGCCTTGCGCGATCACCTCGCCGATCACCTGCTCAGCACCGAGAGGTCCTACCGCGGCACGCTCCTCGGGATGCGGCACGGCGTCGACCTCGTCGAGCTGCTCCAGTACGTCGCGACCGTGGAGGGCGACACGCCCCTCGCCGCGTGGTGCGCGCGCTGGCTGTCGATGCGCAGGCCTCTGGTCGAGGCGGTCGCCGACGAGCTCGCGTGGTTCGCGGCGCGCCCGATGCGCGCGACGCGGGCGGCGAAGGACGACGTCGCCGCCCACCTCCTCCGGGGCCTCGTGAACGGCGTGGAGCTCGCGGCGCAGCGGCTCCGCCGCCTCGTCACGTTCGCGGGTTGACTCCCGCCGGCCGCGCGCGGAGACACCCCGGCGCTGGGCCGCGCGCGGCGTCGCGCGCTGCGTCGAAGCCGAGGAGGATGCGCAGTGGAGCAGGGGATTCCGACGTGGGGCACGCCTATCGAGCTCCTGGAGAGCCACGGGCCCGGCGTCTCGGGCGCGCTGTTCATCGCGGTCGTCGGGTGGACGGCCGCGGCCTGGGCCGCGCGGAGCGTGCGGTCGCTCGGCAAGAAATGGACGCAGGTCGACGCGACCCTCATTCCCCTGCTGGCCAGCGTAAGCCGACTCACCATCTTGACGGTCACCGCAATGGCCGTGCTCGAGCGCTTCGGCGTGGACACGAAGAGCCTGTTCGCCGTGCTCGGCGCCGCGGGTCTGACCATCGGCCTCGCCCTCAAGGACACGCTGTCGGACGTGGCCGCCGGGCTGGTCTTGCTCGTGCTCCGTCCGTTCGATGTCGGCGACGCGATCGAGGTCGACGGGACCTCCGGCGTCGTCGACGCCATCGACGTGTTCCAGACCAAGCTGACGAGCTTCGATGGCGTCCCGATCACGCTGCCGAACTCCAAGGTCCGGTCCGCCAAGATCCAGAACTTCACCCGGGCGCAGCGCCGGCGCATGGACCTCACGATCGGCGTCAGCGCCACCGCCGACATCGCTCACGCCATCGCCACGCTGCGGGACGTCCTCTCGAACGAGCCGCGCGTGCTGCCGGAGCCGGCGCCTTCGGTCGACGTTGTCGAGCTCGCGGACGAGAAGGTCAACCTGCTCGTCCGCGCCTGGACCCTCCCCGCCGACTTCTTCCCGGCGCGGCTCGAGCTCACGCGCCACTTCAAGGAGCGGCTCGACGCCGAGGGGATCGTCGTCCCGATTCCCCAGCGCGAGCTGCATATCCCCCTTCGCGAGCCGGAGCGGCGCTCCACCCCGTTCCTCTGAGGCGGCGCGCGCGTTCGAGAGGGCCCGGGAGCGACCCCGCCGCGCCGCCTCTCGCCCCTGCGCCAGGTCAGGGCGTGCCCATCAGGAGATAATACCAGGTGCCCACCTCGATGGCGTTCGGGTGCGTCCCGCTCACCCGGGTCAGCGTGCGCGTGAAGATCTTCTTGTTGAACGCAAGGCCGTTGCTCGGCGCCTGCGTATTCACGTACCAGGCGGCCGCCATCAGGGCCGATGTCTGGTTGTCCTTCTCGAACAGGACTCCCATCTTCACCTGGCTGTCGTCGGGGCTCGGCAACCGGTAAAGGTACCCGGTGCGGGTCCCCGGGACGGAGCGCGTCCCCTGCGTCCAGTCGCCCTGGGTCGGGTTCCGGGGGGCCGTGAACTGGTTGCTCGGGCTCACGACGTCCAGGAACGCGTCGAGCGCCGGCGCCGTGAAGCTCGGGATCACCTCGGACGTGAAGGTCAATGTGTTCGAGAAGGTGAGCGTGTTCGCCCACCGCCAGTACTCCGTCTGCGCCTGGAAGGTGAGCTGGCCATTGGAAACACCGTTGCTCCCGAGGGCCACGATCCGGACGAGATCCGCGGTCGAAAAGATCCTGAGCCTCACGTCCGGCGGGATCTGGTCGGCCACACCGGAGCCCGGTTTGGCCTTCGCCGGGCTGCGCGTCGAGATGGAAGCGCCGGCGGCGGGCGCACCGAACGTTGAGTCTGCATCGTTGCTCATGGTTGCGCTCTCTCCTGGGATGACGATCACGACAGCATCGATCGCAGCGCGCAGGCCCTGCCCAGCCCGCGCTCCGGCGGCGGCGCGGTCGCGCGTGTGTGTTCACGACGCGCGACCCGCGCGGCCTCACCCGGCGTCGACGAGAGGAAACCTGGATCCTCCCGGCCGCGGCGTCGATGACAGGCGGTCACGCGCGAGGGCCGGCGCGCTCCGTCCGCGGCCCGATGTTCAGTACCGGACCACCTCGACCGCCTCGGTGCCGAGCCGGATCTGCCGCGACGTCGTCCGGCGCTCGACGAGCGAGCCGGCGTCGAGCACGCCCGCGCGCGCGAGCTGCTGGCGGGCGCGGAAGACGTTGACGTTGAGGTGATGGAGGTCGAGCCGCAGCTTGCCGAGCAGGTCATCGACGTAGCGCCACCCGCGCTCGGCCGGGGGCAGCCCGGTCTCCCGGTCGCGCAGCCGGGAGCGCGCCAGCATGAGGAGCAGCTCGTGGTGGGCGCGCGCGGCGAGCTGGATGACCTTTTCCCCCTGCACCAGGGCGACGGCGATGTGCTCCTCGTCGTGGCTCACCTCGAAGCGCAGCACGGTGAGGCCGAGGAGCTTGGGGCTCGCCGCGCTCGACGCGGTCGTCGGCACGACGGCGTCGAGCGCCTGCGGCGGGACGCGCAGGACCCAGGCGCCGCCGGCCTCGATGCGCTCCTGATCCACGGCCGGGCGCGTGCTCCCGTCGATCTCGATCTGCCAGACGCCGTGCTGATCCTCGAAGAGCGTCACCCGGGGGTCGGCGGCGTCCGGCAGCGCGAGCAGGCCCTCCTCCGCCGGGCGCACCTCGCCGGTGAGCTCGGCCCGCGCGCTCGTGACGGGCGCGCCGGCCTCCTCCACGGTCCAGCGCTCGGCGTCGCCGCCGAACACGAGCTCCGTCCCCGCGTCGAGCGCGACCCGCTCGGCGGACGTGAGCCGCCGGCCGCTGACGTGCGTGCCGTTCGTGCTGCCGAGGTCGCGGATCCACCAGCGAGCCCCGTCCCAGAACAGGACGGCGTGCTCGCCGGAGGCGCAGCGGTCCCGGAGGCGCACGGCGCAGTCGCGCGCTCGGCCGACCCGCGCGCGCGCCGGGAGCGTCACGCGAACGCCGTGGGCTTCATGCTTCAAGACCGCCATGGATGCAGCGTAAGATGCTGCCGCCGACCACATCAACGGCGTCGAAGGCAAGGCCCCCATGAGCGATCCCGCGGCACTCCTCAGGAAGCTGGCGGGTGAGCTGCACCTGTCTCCCTCGGCATGCGCGGAGATCCAGCGGGCGCTCGCCGAGCACGCCGCGCGCAGCCTCACGGAAGAGCTGCCGGCGACCGTGGTCCGGGACGCGCCGGCGGCGCCGAGAGGCGCGCCGGGGCCCAGCGGGGAGGCGCCGGCGGCGGCCGGGGGCGCGCCCGGGCTGACCGGGGACGCATCGGCGGCGGCCGAGCGCCGCCCGAGCGCCGCGCCTCCGGCGGTCCACGCGCCGGTCGCGGCGTGGCCCTGGGACCGTTACGAGGATCTCGGGCTCATCGGCCGCGGGGGCATGGGCGAGGTGCGGCGCGTGCGCGATCGCGTGATGGGCCGCGTGCTCGCCATGAAGCTGCTGCGCATCGAGGGGCAAGACGACGCGGACGGCCGGGCGCGCTTCCTCGACGAGGCGCGCCTCACGGCGTGCCTTCAGCACCCAGGGATCGTCCCCGTCCACGACTGCGGGATGCTCCCGAACGGCCAGCTCTGGTTCACGATGAAGGAGGTCCGCGGCCGCACGTTGAGCGCGCTGATCCGCGCGCTCCACGCCTCGGGCGAGGCGGGCCCCTCGCCCGAGGCGCTGCGCCGCGTGCTCGACGTCTTCGTCCGCGTCTGCGAGGCCGTCGCGTACGCGCACGGCCAGGGCGTCCTCCACCGCGATCTCAAGCCGGACAACGTCATGATCGGCGAGTTCGGCGAGGTCCTCGTGATGGACTGGGGCATCGCCCGCGCGACCGCGCGCGGCGCGCTGGCGGACGCGCTCCCGGACAGCGGCCACCACACGCACGTGGGCCTGGTCCTGGGGACGCCGGTCTACATGCCCCCGGAGCAGGCGCGCGGCGAGGCCGAGCAGCTCGGGCCCCCCAGCGACGTGTACGCCCTCGGGGCCGTCCTGTACGAGCTCCTCTGCGGCGAGCCCCCGTTCCGGGGGACGGCGCTGGCCGTCCTGGCGCAGGTGGTCCAGCGGTCGCCCGAGCGGCTCGCCGTCCGGTGCCCTGACCAGATCCCTCGGGATCTCATCGCGATCTGCGAGCGGGCGATGGCGCGCGAGCCGCCTTCGCGTTACGCGAGCGCCGAGGTGCTCGCCGCGGAGATCCGCGGCTTCCTCGACGGCGCCCGCCGCCGCGAGCGGGCGCGCGCCCTGGTCGAGGAGTCGCGCGCGCTGGCGCCGCAGATCGAGGGCCTGCGCGCGCGCGCCCGGGCCCTCCGGGCCGAGGCGAAGGCGGTGCTCGGGCGCCTCGACTCGTTCGCGCCCGCCGCCGAGAAGGCGCAGGGGTGGGCGCTCGAGGACGAGGCGCGCGCGCTCGACCGCGCCGCCGCCCTGGACGAGGCGACCTGGCACCAGAAGCTCCGCGCCGCGCTCAACGAGGCCCCGGACTTCGACGAAGCGCACGCGGCGCTCGCCGACGCCCACCTGGCCGATCTGCGGGCCGCCGAGGAGGCCCGCGACGCCGAGGCCGCGGCGCGCGCCGAGGCGTTCCTCAGGGCGCACGCGCGCGAGCGGCACGCGGTCTTGCTCCGCGGCACCGGGGCCCTCTCGCTGCGGACCGACCCCGAGGGGGCGCAGGTCTGGCTGCTCCGCTATGTCGAGCAGGGGCGCCGGCTTCGCGCCGAGCCTCAGGGCCTCCTCGGTCACACGCCGCTCTGCGAGGTCCCGCTCGCGCGCGGCAGCTACCTGCTCTCGATCCGCGCGCCCGGGTACCGCGAGGCGTCGTACCCCGTGAAGATCGGCCGCGGCGAGCACTGGGACGGCGTGCGTCCGGGCGGCGCGGAGCCGTTCGTCGTGCCCCTCCTGCCCTCGGAGGCGCTCGGCGAAGAGGACGTCTACGTGCCGGCGGGCTTCTTCTCGGCCGGCGGAGACCCGCAGGCCGGCGACGGCTTGCCGGCGTGCCGGATCTGGGTCGACGGCTTCGTGGTGCGGCGGCACCCGGTGACGCAGGCCGAGTACCTCGCCTTCCTGAACGATCTGCTCGCGGGCGGGCGCGAGGCGGAGGCCGCGGCGGCGTGCCCGCGCGCGGCCCGCGCGATCGCCGGCAACGTGGACATCCCGCTGTTCGCGCGCGACGGGGACGGGCGCTTCGTGCTCGGCCCGCAGGCGCGCGCGGAGCAGGCGCGGCACCCGGTCGCCTCGGTGGACTGGCGCAGCGCCGTCGCCTACGCGTCCTGGCTGGAGGCGCGCACCGGCGCGCCGTGGCGCCTCGTCGGCGAGCTCGAGCGCGAGAAGGCCGCGCGCGGCGTCGACGGGCGCTTCTTCCCCTGGGGGGACGAGCCCGAGCCGACGTGGGCTTGCATGGTGGGCGGCCGCCCCGGCCCCGCGAGCCCGGCGCCGGTGGACGACCATCCGACGGACGAGGGCCCCCACGGCGCCCGGGGCCTCGCGGGCAACATCCGCGACTGGTGCGCCGAGCTGTGGATGCCCGACGGCCCCACGGTGGTCGACCGCATCGCGCGCCTCCAGCCAGCGGACGCGGCGGCTCCGGGGCTCCGCTCGATCCGCGGGGGCGCGTGGAGCTCCGGGCCCCCCGCGGTGTGCCGCGCGGCAGGTCGCTTCGCCGCGCGCCCGGAGGATCGCTTCAGCGCCGTGGGCTTCCGTCTCGCCCGGCCAGTCGTCGCTGGCGGGTAGCCGAGGGGGATGCGGTCGGACGCGGCGACCGGCCGTGTTTGGCTGCTGAGCCCGCATCGCAGCGCTGGCGCCGGGGAACGGCCTGGTAACAGACGGCGACAGACGGTGGATGTCGCGTTTGCACTCGAGCGCTAAGGTCGTGGGGACAGCCTGTGTCCACGAGGTCCATGCAGAACACGGATTCGCGTCAAGAAACGGCGGAGCTCTCCGAAGCGGCCTCGCCCGCGGCGGCAGAGCCCGCTGCGGCGCCCCTGCAGCGCGGCGAGGCGGGGGCTGCGCGGCTCGATCAGGAGCGCCTCGCGCTGCACGACTCCCCCGCGGACCGCGCGCTGGTCGACGCCTTCTTCCAGGCCACGACCGCGGGGCTGGCGGTGATCGACCGCGATCTCCGCGTGGTGCGGCTCAACCAGGCGCTGGCGGACATCAACGGGATCCCCCTCGAGGCGCACCTCGGCAGGACGATCCCCGAGCTGCTCCCGGAGATGAGCGACGTGATCGTCGCCAATCTCCGGCGCGTCCTTGAGACGGGCGAGGCGTTCACCGCCGAGGTGACGGGGACGACGCGGGCGTCGGAGCGACCGCGCTCCTGGCTGGTCAATTACGCTCCTGTACGGGCGAATGGCGGGCCCGTCATGGGTGTGGGGACGATCGTCCTCGACATCACCGAGCGCAAGCAGACGGAGGACAGGCTCCAGGAAGAAGGGGAGACGCTCGAGCTGCTCAATCGCGCCGGCAAGCAGCTCGCCGCCGAGCTGGATCTCGAGAAGCTCGTGCAGGCGGTGACCGACGCGGCCACCCGCCTGAGCGGCGCCCAGTTCGGCGCGTTCTTTTACAATGTCACGAACGCCGAGGGGAAGAGCTACATGCTCTACACCATCTCTGGCGTGCCGCGAGAGCACTTCTCCGGGTTCCCGATGCCGCGCAACACGGCCGTGTTCGCGCCGACCTTCAACGGAGAGGGCGTGGTGCGGCTCGACGATGTCACGAAGGACCCGCGCTACGGGAACAACGCCCCTTACCACGGGATGCCGAAGGGCCACTTGCCTGTCGTCAGCTACCTTGCCGTGCCGGTGGTCTCCCGTTCGGGGCATGTCATCGGCGGGCTGTTCTTCGGGCACTCCGAGCGGGGTGTCTTCACCGAGCGGGCGGAGAAGCTGGTGGTCGGCCTCGCGGCTCAGGCCGCCATCGCGATGGATAACGCGCACCTGTTCCGGAAGGCGCAGCAGCTCATCCAGGCGCTCGAGCGGAGCAACAACGAGCTCGACCGCTTCGCCTACGTGGCGAGCCACGACCTGAAGGCGCCGCTCCGCGCCATCGCGAACCTCTCGCAGTGGATCGAGGACGATCTCGTGGACAAGGCGACGCCGGAGACGCGCCAGTACATGGAGCTCCTCCGCTCGCGCGTGGTCCGGCTGGAGGCGCTCATCGACGGGATCCTGCGCTACTCGCGCGCTGGACGCCTCCGCGACAAGCCCGAGATCGTGGACGTCCAGAAGCTCCTCGAGGACGTCGTCGCCCTGCTCACCGTCCCTGCGGGCGCGTCGATCGAGGTCGCGACGGGCATGCCGACGCTCCTCGCCGAGCGGATCCCGCTGGAGCAGGTGTTCCTGAACCTGATCGGCAATGCGCTGAAGTATGCCGAACGCCCCGACGTGCGCGTCGATGTGCGGGGGCGGGCGCTGGGCGATCTCTGGGAGTTCTCGGTGAAGGACAACGGACCCGGGATCGACCCGCGATACCACGGGAAGGTATGGGAGATCTTCCAGACCCTGCACGCGCGCGACAACATCGAGGGGACGGGCATCGGGCTCGCGATCGTCCAGAAGATCGTGCTCAGCAAGGGGGGGCGTGTGTGGGTCGAGTCCGAGCAGGGCGCCGGCGCCACGTTCTTCTTCACCTGGCCTCGGATGGAGACGGACGGCGGGCTCGGCATGCGCTGAGGAGCGCCGGCTGTGGCGCGGCGCGCGCGGCGCGAGGCGAGCGTGGCAATCCGCCACGCTCCGCGCCGCCTGACGGAGCCGGAGCGTCGCGGCCGCTCGCCGCGGGGCGGTGGCGCGCGATCTGCTTTCTCGCTGTCGGGTGGGCATGGGCCCTTGCCCCATGCCGGGAGCGCGACGGTGAAACATCGATCCATGGCGGTCCTCCTGAACTGCTCCTCCCGGTCGAACCGCGCGGCGGCGCAGCGCGCGCGGCTCGGGGAGCTCCTGAAAGAGAGCGGCCTCACGGCGGAGGTGCTGTGCGCCGAGAAGGGGCAGCAGCTCGGGGAGCTCGCCCGCCGAGTGGCGCGGGGGCCTTGCGACCTCGTCGTGGCCGGCGGCGGCGACGGGACGGTGAACACCGTCGCTGCCGCGATCGCCGGCACGGACAAGACGATGGGTGTCCTTCCGCTCGGCACGGTGAACCATTTCGCCAAGCACCTCGGCGTTCCGCTCTCCCTCGAGGGCGCCGTGCGCACGCTCGTCGAGGGGCGGCGCGTCCGGGTCGATGTCGGCGAGGTCAACGGCCGGGTCTTCGTGAACAACTCGACGCTGGGCATCTACCCGGGCATCGTGCGCGCCCGCGAGGCGCTCCGGAAGCGGCGTGGGCTCAACAAGTGGATGGCCCTGGCGCTGTCGACCCTCTCCGGGATCCGGCGGCACGAGCGCGTCCGTCTCCGGCTCGTCCTGGATGGGCAGGAGGTCGAGCTGGAGACGCCGTTCGTGTTCGTCGCGAACAACGATTTCAAGCTTGGCGACGTGGACATCGGCCGCCAGCGCCCGCCGTGCTCGGGTGAGCTCGGTGTGTGCGTGGCGCACGCGGAGAGCCGCCTCTCCACGATCAAGCTCATCGCCAGCGCGGCCGTCGGGCGCATTCATCAATCGAACGATTTCAGTATCCTACGAACGACGGAGCTCCGGGTGGAGGCACCCCACCGCCGCCTCCATGTGGCCGCGGACGGCGAGGTCCTCAGGATGACGCCGCCGCTCTGCTATCGCGTGCGGCCTGCAGCGCTGCGCGTCATCGTGCCGCTGTCGTCCGAGCTCCGCGCGGGCTCGCGGCGGCAGGAGGACCCACCTCGCCCGGTCGCGGCGCTGGGGGGATGAGGCGCCGTGCGCACGCTCGTGCACCTGTCGGATCTGCACTTCGGCCGCGTCGACAAGGCCATCCTCCGCCCGCTGATCGACAGGATAGGGGGGCTCGAGCCGCACGTGGTCGTGATCTCCGGCGATCTGACCCAGCGGGCGCGCGACGCCGAGTTCGCCGAGGCGCGCGCCTTCCTCGACGCGCTGCCCTCGCCGCAGATCGTGGTGCCTGGCAACCACGATGTCCCGCTCTACAACCTGTTCGACCGGTTCTTCCGCCCGCTCGACAGGTACCGGAGCCACATCACGGACGACCTCTCGCCGTTCCACCTCGACGCGGAGATCGCCATCCTGGGCATCAACACCGCGCGCTCGCTGACCATCAAGGAGGGGCGCATCAACGCGCGGCAGGTCGAGGGGATCAAGGCGAGGATGTGCGAGCTCGGGCCCGAGATCACGAAGATCGTGGTCACGCACCACCCCTTCGATCTGCCGGAGAACTCGCCGCATGCGATCGTCGGGCGCGCGAGGCAGGCGATGGCGGCGCTCGCGGGCTGCGGCGTCGATGTCATCTTGTCGGGGCACCTGCACATGAGCCACACGGGGCACTCCGCGGAGCGCTTCGAGGTCGGCGGCCACTCCTCGCTGATCGTCCAGGCCGGGACCGCGACCTCCACGCGTGGCCGGGGCGAGCAGAACGCCTTCAATGTGATCCGCGTCGATGGGAAGAACATCCATATCGAGCGGTATTTCTGGCAGCCGGAAGGCGGCCTCTTCGGGGTCGCGAGCACCGAGCATTTCGAGGAGACGTCGCGCGGCTGGGTGCGGGCGGCGTAGGCAAAAGAGGGTCTTCTCCTTGCGCCTTTGCGACCTTGCGCCTTTGCGCGCGGCGGCCACGCCGCTCGCTTGAATCTCGCGCACTGCGCGCCGCGGTGGGCGTAGCATGGGGCCACGTTGGCCCCGCCCCGCACAAAGAGCTCGTCCCGTGAACGCTCTGGCGTGCCGCCCGTGGCGCTGCCGCGCCCAGGGAATGCCAGGATCGCGCTGATCGCCCTCGTCGTCGCGGGAGCCGTCGGCCTGACGTCCTGGTGGACCGCGCGGCTTGCGGGCGGCCCCGAGGGCTCGCCGCCGAGCCCGACCGCGCACAGCGGCGCCGTCGAACCCGGAGCGCGCCCTGGCGCGGCCGTCGAGGGCATCGCCGCGCGCTACCGCATCACGCCGGCGAGCCCTGCGTGGAAGAGGACTCACCTCGAGCGGGGGCCGTCCGCGCAGGACGGGAGCGTGGATATCGCGTTCCTTCACGAGCCTACGTCCGCCTCGCTCTCGGTGAAGGTGCTTCCCGCCGCCAACGAGGCGCTCACCGCGGATGACGTCGCGAACACCTTCGTGCAGAGGATGCGGGATGGGATGGCCGGTCTGGACGAGACCCGCCGCGAGCCGTTCCCTGGCCGCGCCGCGGGCGGGGTGGTCGTCCACGCGCGCGATCGGAAGGACGCGCGCCGCGTCGAGCTGATGACGGGCGTCTTCGTCCAGGACCAGATCGTCTATTACCTGGCCGGCATCGTCCCCGCGGAGGCGATGGCCAAGGTGCGCCCGGAGATCGAGGCCATGTTTCGCTCCTTCGAGCCGCCGCCGCCCGAGCCTCCCCAGCGCGCGCTCCCCGAGCGCCCCCTCGCGCTCCCGGCTCCGCCCCAGCCGCCCGCGCAGCGCGATGGCCACGATCTCCGCAAGATCGAGCCCGTGCGGCTCTTCATGGAAGCGCGGAGCGCTGCCGCGCACGGCGATTACCAGGCCGCGGCGCAGATCCAGCACTGGGCCGTGGCTGGCGGGGTGGACGGGAGATACGACCTGGCGTGTTATTACGCCCGCACCGGGCAGCTCGACGCCTCCTTCCACTGGCTGGAGCGCGCTGCGGTCGAGGAGGGCGTCGACCCGGACTGGGCAGCCCGGGACTCCGACCTGGAGGCGCTGCGCAGCGATGCGCGATGGGCGACGGTCCATCCCTACCTGGCGCGGGCCGGGCGCTACTGGGGGCAGTCCGGGATCAAGAAGACGCTCCTGGTGCTCCCGAAGGGTTATCGCACCGGCAAGCCGATCCCGGTCGTGATGGGCATGCACGGCCTGGGGTCGCAGCCGGAGGATTTCGTGGACGAGAGCGTCCAGCGCGCCGCCGACGCGCTCTCGGTCGCCTTCGTCTCGGTGAGCGGCACCCTGCCGCGCGGACCACGCAAGTTCGTATGGTCCGAGTCGCCCGCGCGCGACCGCGCGCGGCTCGACGAGGCGCTCGCCGAGGTGCGCGACCGGGTGACCGTTGCCCCCGGCCAGGTGATCCTGATCGGCTTCTCGCAGGGCGGCCAGATGGCCGCCGAGATAGCGGCCCGGGATCCGCGCCACTACGCCGGTGCCGTCGTCATGTCTCCCGGGTCCGTCACCGAGCTCTCGCTCGACGGCGTGCCGCGCTCGCCCGAACTCGCCCAGCGCCGCTGTGTCGTGGTGGTCGGCGCCGGCGAGTCGCCGGGCAACGTCCGGCTCGCCGAGCGCGACGCCACGCGGCTGCGCGCGCTCGGCGCCGAGGTCTTCCACAAGCCCTACGCGGAGCAGCAACAGCACTCCTTCTCGCCGGACTTTGACACCGCGCTCCCGATCTGGATTCGCTACATCCTCGGCACGGGCCCGAGGCCCCGGTAGCCCGCGACCCGCCAGGCGCGTCCCGCTCGTGGTCGCGCACGAGGACGACGCGCGCTGCGATCCGACAGGCACGTTATGCGTGGTACCGACTCAATCCGTGCGCTCGCGATGCGAAACGGGCGATCTCTGGAGAATGCGCGTCGTCTCGTTCTTCGCGAGATGGGTGGAAATGAGCTTTTCAAGCTGATCGGGACCGCCGTTTGGGCTGGGTGCGGGGTGCAGCGCGAGCGCGGGAGCGCTGCACGATCGATTGACAGCGCCTGGACCGCCAGCAAGATTCCTCTCGGACGGATGAACATCGGGAGCGGTCGAGAACGCGTGATGGCGTCGCGCGCGCCGGCCGAGCGTCTGGTGGTCTGGGGGAGGTCAAATCATGAGAACGCTCACGGTGGCCCGGCTGGTCATCTCCGCGCTCTTGCCGGCGGCCTGCGCGCAACCGACCGAGAACGGCTCGCGCGAGGAGAGCGGGGAGGAGCGGTCAGCGATCGTCGGCGCCGACGCCCGGGCGGACAACACGCACACGGCGGTGGTGTCCCTCGACGGAGGCTGCAGCGGCACCATCGTTCGCCGGAGCGCCGATGGCGACAAGGTCTACGTGCTCACCGCCGCGCACTGCTGCTTGCCGTCCCCTCCCAAGAAGGTTCTGGTCGGCCCCGACTTCTTGGAACCGTCGACGATTCTTGATGTCGATGTTGATTCGGCCAGGCTTCACCCATGTTACAACGTGTTCAACAACGACTATGATGTCTGTGTCGTGACTGCCAGAGGCGCGGGCGATCTCAATGTCACGCCGATCCCGGTTGTGTCGGCGCCGGACGATGTCACGGTCGGAAGCGCCGTGACCGTCGTGGGGTACGGCGGCACCCCGGCGCAGAACTCCATTCGCCGGAGGGTCGAAGCGCGCGTCAGCGAGGTCGAGCCGCTCACGATCGTGGTCGATCAAGCGAACGCACAAGGCGGCGTGTGCTACGGCGACAGCGGCGGTCCGGCGCTGATCCTGCAGAATGGCGTCGAGGTCGTCGCGGGCGTGAGCTCATTCGTCGCCAGATCCGATTTTTGCGACGCCTCGGGTGCGCTCGCGCGCGTGGCCTTTGCTGGCGTCCTCAACGAGTTCCTGGAGAAGGTGCTCGCTGGCGAGAAATCCACGCTCGAGAGCCGCCTGATCATGCGCGGCGGCGTTACCCCCGGCCAGGTCCGCGATACGTACATCGCGAGCGACCAGCCCGATCAGCGCTTCGGCGAGCGGGTCGATCTCCTCGTGGGCACGCCGCGTGGTACCGATGCGACTCGCCGCGCTCTGCTCCGCTTCGAGATCTCCTCGGTCTTTCCCCGGCGGGCGATGCTCCTCACGGCTCGCGTCGGGCTTCGGGTCGCGAGCACGAGCGGGCCGGGAGCGATCTCCGTGCACCGCGTGGTGAGGGACTGGGACGAGGGCGAGTCCTGGACTTCCTTCGCAAAGGGTGGGTTTGATCCCACCCCGATCGCGGTCACCGGCAACGCGAAGACCATTGTAAAGGATGGTAACGTCCTCTCGTTCGACGTGACTGGGCTCGTCCTGGATTGGCTTCGCGGCAAGACGGAGAATTACGGCATCCTGCTCCGCTCGGACGACCGCGAGCAGATCCAGCTCTTCGCCAGCGATCTCCCATCGGGTCGGAGACGGCCGTGGATGGACCTCTGCTACCTGCCTGAGCCGCCTTAACGCCGCGTCGTCCGCGCTCGTCCAAGGCCCCACCGCCCACGGCAGGCGCCCAGAGAGGGAGTTCTCCGCGCGGGGTGGGGGATGGGCCGATGTCTGACTGGTGGATCAGTCAAGTGAGCGGTAGGCGCCCGGAGAGGGAGTTCTCCGCGCGGGGTGGGGGATGGGCCGATGTCTGACTGGTGGATCAGTCAAGTGAGCGGTAGGCGCCCGGAGAGGGAGTTCTCCGCGCGGGGTGGGGGATGGGCCGATGTTTGAGCCTGAGCCATCTCTCCTCCGGCGAAGCCGGAGGAGAGATGGCTCAGGCGAGTTCGGCGGGGCCCCCACCCCGCGCGGAGAACTCCCTCTCCGGGCGCCGGGCGACCCGGCAAGACCTCACGCCCACCGGGACAACGCCCGCGTCACCGTAGCCGCCCGGATCCTGTCACCCCATCACGCCAGCCTTCCGAGCTCCCGGAACCGCCCGCGCAGGTCGTTGTAGAGCCCCCGGTACACCGCGTGGATCTCCCGGTACCGCGCCGAGCGCGCCGCGTCCGGCGTGACCCGGGACACGACATGGACGAACGCGTCCGCGGCCTCCTCGACCGACGAGAACAGCCCCGCGCCCGCCGCGCCGAGCAGCGCCGCGCCGTAGGCCGGGCCCTCGGTCGACGTCGTGATCGCCACCGGCGCCTCGAAGACATCGGCCATCAGCTGGCGCCAGAACGGGCTCCGCGCCCCGCCGCCGGTCAGGCGGATCTCGTCGATCGAGACCGCCGACGCGCCGTTCGTCTGGCCCACGCCGCGCATCAGATCCAGCGAGTCCGCGAGCCCGAACGTGATGCCCTCCAGCACCGCGCGCGAGAGATCGGCCTTCGTCGTGCGGGCGCTCAGCCCCACGAACGCGCCGCGCGCCGCCGCGTCGTTGTGCGGCGTGCGCTCGCCCATCAGGTACGGCAGGAAGACGACGCCGCCCGCGCCCGGGCGCGCCGTCGACGCCGTGTCCGAGATGATCTCGTACGGATCGACCTTGCGGAGCTCGGCCGCCATGCGCTCCCCGTCGCCGAGGACGTCGCGGTACCAGCGCAGCGCGCCGCCGGCGGCGAGCATCACCCCCATCAGGTAGAAGCGGCCCGGGACCGCGTGGCAGAAGCTGTGGAGCCGCATCTCGGGCTCCACGATCCACGAGTCGGTGTGCGCCAGGATCACGCCGCTCGTGCCGACCGACGCCATCGCCCGGCCGGGGCGCACGATGCCGAGCCCCACCGCGCCCGCCGCGTTGTCCGCGGCGCCCCGCACGACGGGGATGCCCGCCGGCAGCCCCGTCGCGGCCGCGACCTCGGCCGTCAGCTGGCCGAGCGGCGCGTTCGAGGGCGCCGACCGCGGGAACACCGCGCGCGGGACGCCGACCGCCGAGAGGAGCTCGGCGCTGAAGGAGCGATCCCCGGGCGAGAACGCCAGCGTGCCGCTCGCGTCGCTGTCGTCCGTCCCGAGCTCGCCCGTCAGCTTCAAGCCCACGAAATCCTTCGGCATGAGCACCGCGCGGACGCGGGCGAACGCCTCGGGCTCGTTCGCCCGCAGCCAGAGCAGCTTCGGCAGCGTGAACCCCTCGAGCGCGCGGTTGCCGACCAGGCGCGCGAGCCCCGCGTCGCCGACCTTCGGGTTCGCGCGGATGGCCTCACACTCGGCCGTGGTGCGCGTGTCGCACCACAGGATCGCAGGCCGGATGACCGCCTGCGCCTCGTCCAGCAAGACCGCCGAGTGCATCTGCCCCGTCAGCCCGATCGCACGCACGTCGTCGCGGCGCGGGCCGAGGGAGCGGGCGAGCTCGCCGAGGGCGCTCAGCGCCGCCGCGGCGAAGTCCTCGGGATCCTGCTCGGCCCACCCGGCGTGCGGCGTGGAGAGCGGGTATTCGCGGTGCGCCGACGCGACCGCCGCGCCGCGCTCCGTTTCGACTGCGATGGCCTTGAGGCCGCTGGTCCCGACGTCGATTCCGATCACGATGGCCATGGAAAGCGTCCTTTTTGCAGTTTCGTCTACTTCGGTGATCTTCGTAACGACTCTTAACTAATCGAGAAAATCGTAAGCTTTGTAAGCGCGAAGGCCGCGCGGCTAGAACACGACCTGGAGCTTCATGGGCGCGGTGCCCTTCTTCATCATCTCGAGGCCGCGCGGGAGCTCCTCGACCGGCATCGCCTCCGAGAGGAGCTTCCTCACGTCGATCGCGCCGCGCTCCATCAGCTTGAATGCCCGGTCGTACGTCCGCCTGATCGCGAAGCTGCCGATGATCTCGAGATCGCGCCGGTAGATCTCGAACGGCGAGATCTCGACCTTGTCCTGCGGTCCACACACGCCGAACACGAGGTACCGGCCGCCGTTCTTGACGTACTGGACCGAGTCGCCGAGCACCCGGGCGATGCCCGTCGCGTCGATCACGACGTCGAAGCCGTAGGGCGCGATCTTCTTGAGCTTCGCCTGGAGCGCGTTGTCGGCGAGCACCACCTCGGTGGCGCCGTGCTGGCGGGCGAGGTCGAGCTTCGACTCGACGACGTCGACCACGGTGACCGCGGCGGCGCCGTTCGCGAGGCTCGCCTGGAGGTGGAGCTGGCCGATCGGGCCGGCGCCGAGGACAAGGACCTCCGAGCCGATCTCGATGCGCGCGCGATCCTGCCCGAAGACGACGCACGCGAGCGGCTCGCAGAAGGCGGCCTCGCTGAACGAGACGCGCTCGAAGCGATAACAGTTCTTCGCGGGGACCCGGACGAGCTCGGCGAAGCCGCCGTCGCGCGTCACGCCCACCGCGTTCCACTTCAGGCAGTGGTTCTGCCGGTTGATCATGCAGAAGTGGCACTCTTCGCAGGTCACCGTCGGGTCGACCATCACCCGATCGCCGGGCCGGAGGCCCTCGACCTCGTCGCCCACCGCCGCCACCTCGCCGGCGAGCTCATGCCCGGGGATCAGCGGGAAGGTCGGGAAGAAATCGCCCTCCCAGATGTGCACGTCGGTCCCGCAGATGCCGCACGCCTTCGCGCGGACGAGGACGTCGCGCGGGCCGATCTGCGGCGGGGCGACGTCATGGCGAACGGCGATCTTCTTCACGGCTTCGAGCACGGCAGCCTTCATGCGAGACCCTCCTTGGGAAGGTCGCATAGGCGGGCCAGCGCCGCGCGTCGAGGGTCGAGGGCCGCCGGCCGCGCCCGCACCGCCTCGCGCAGCGCCGGGGACCGCCCAACGCGGCGTCGCACGACGTCGCGCAGGGCGGCCTGACGCGGGATGTCAGGACTTCGTGGCCGGCTTGGACGGGGAGATCGTGCGCCAGAGGAACGCGTAGACGTCCATCAGATCGCGCGGGGCGAGGCCGCGCTCGCGCAGGCGCCGCTCGAGCTCGCGCGCCAGCGATTGCATCCGGGCATACCCCTCGGCGCTCGGCGCGCGATCGTAGGCGAGATTGAAGCCGAGCACGGCGGCCTGCTTCTCGAAGAAGGAGGGCTTCACGAAGACGTGCTCGCCCGGGTAGATGAGCGCGCCGAGGATCGTGACGAGCGGCCACGTGACGACCTTGGCCGCGGCGAGCACGCCGGCCAGCCGGTCGAAGCGCGCGGCGTAGTCGCCCGCGCCATAGAGGAGATCCACGACCGCCTCGGCGTAGGCGCGGTGGTGCTCGGCCGGCATCTTGTTGAAGGGGATGAGATCGCCGAGGGGGTGCAGGAGGCCGGTCGCGGCCTTGTGGACCTTGGTGATCCGCTCCATGAAATCGTTCAGGTTGCCCGCCGCGAGCAGCGCCTCGAGCTCGCCCTTGGCGAGGAGCGCGCGCGCGGTCTCGATGGCACCTTGCTTGAAGGCCTTGCTCTTCTTCTTCGCCCCGCTCGCCGGGCCCTCGGCCCCCTCGCCCCCGGCGGCGCCTCGTTCCTCGGCGATGAACTGCGGACCCCCGAACCCACCCTCGAACTGCGATTCGAAGCTCGCGACCTGCTCGTCGAAGCTCGTGACCGGCGGCGCGACGACGCGGGCGCGCTGCTTCTTGGCGGCGGCCGACGGCCGGTCACGGAGACCGCGGATCCTGGCCTCGAGCGCGCTCGCCTCGTCGTCGCCGAGCTGCACCGGCTCGAGCTTCGACCAGAAAGCCTTGGCGATGGAGTGATTGAGGCCATCCTCGAAATCGTAGAAGCGCTTTTCGTCGCGCTCCTCGACGAGGTATCCGAGTCCCCATTGGGGACACCCCGGGTGCTTGACGATGATCGGGGCTGAGGGTTCCGTTGAACGAGAGGTCGCCATAGGCGGCGCAGCCTACTCGATCTTGGGACGACCGCACCCGCCCCGGAGCCCCTTCTGGACCCGTGTTCAGGTGCGCCGCGCCGGCCCATGCGGGCAGGCCGGCGCTTCGGGTCTCAGTTGACGTCGCGCGTCGCCGAGGCGAGCGCGAGCTGCTGGAGCGCGAGCGCCTCGGTCACGCGGCGCACCCGCGCGACGACGTCGAGGGTCTCCAGCACCGTCTGCCGCTCCCGCGCGTCGAGGATGAGGTGGTGGGCGCAGAGATCCGCGACGAGCGACGTGGCCGCGTCGCGCGGCAGCCGGAACTCGAAATTGCTGTCCCGATCCCGGACGAGCGCCGCGAACGAGGCCGCGGTGGAGATGAGCGCGGCGTGATCCTGGGCCGAGACCTCCCCGGGCTCGTCCTCGAGGACCGTCGCCGCGGCCGTGCGGTACGGCGGCACGAACGGGCACTCCGCCAGGCGGACCCGGGCGCGGCCCCGCAGCAGGATGTTGTAGCGGCCCCCGGGCAGCTCGGCGTGATCGATGATCTCGCCGGCGCCGGCCACCTGCGCGATGGCCGGGTGGCCGTGCGCGTCGATCGCGCGGGGGTCCGTGATGAGGACGACGGAGAGGATGCGGTGCGTCCCGAGGGCGTCGCGCACGAGCGCCCGGTAGCGCGGCTCGAAGATGTGGAGCGGCAGCAGGGCGCCGGGGAAGAGCACCGTCTGCGGCAGCGGGAACAGCGGCAGCTCGGGCAATGCCCCACTGAGGTCGCCCGGGCGCGGAGGCGTCGTATCCACGGGCCGCAGGGTAGCACGCGGGGGGTGGGGTGTGGCGGCGCCACGTACATGCACATCGGGCTCGGCGGTCCGCCGTCGCCGGCCCGCGTTCTGGCGCGCGTTCCGCGGAGGCGAGCGCGGCGCGCCGTCAGCCGAACATCTCGATGGCCGAGCCGGTGACGGCGTCGGGGGCGTCGAGCGCGGCGTACACGAGGAGCCGCGCCACCTCGTCGGCGCTCATCTGCGGGGGGAACCCGCTCCCGACGAGCATGTCGGTGTCGACCGAGCCGGGGAGCACGGCGATGGACTGGAGCCCTGTCCCGCGCAGCTCCTCGGCCAGGCTCTTCGAGAGGCCGATGAGGCCCCACTTGGACGCGGCGTACGAGGCGTTGCCGGGGCACGCGAGGGTCGAGGAGATGCTGCCGACGTGGACGAGGCGGCCGCGCCCCTGCTTCAGCATGGCCGGGAGGAACGCGCGCGAGATGAGGAAGGGGCCGCGGAGGTTGACCGCGATCACCTCGTCCCAGGCGGCGGGCGCGGTCTCGTGGACCTTCGCGCCGCGGCTCACGATGCCGGCGTTGTTCACGACGACGCGGGGCGCGCCGAGCCACGCCACCACCTCGGCGGAGGCGCGCGCCACCTGCTCCTCGGAGGCGACGTCGCAGGGGACCGGGAGCGCGGCGACGTCGAGGCGGCGGACCTCGTCGGTGACCTCGTCGAGGCGCGGGCTCGGCGGGCCGAGCAGCGCGATGGAGAGGCCGCGGCGCGCGAGCGCGAGCGCCGTCGCCCGGCCGATGCCGCGGCTCGGCCCGGTGACGACCGCGACGTCGGTCACGCCCTCCCCCCGGAGAGCGCGGCGAGGGCGAGATCGCGCTCGGGGCCTGGCTCGGCGAGCTCGCCGGCGACGGCGAGGGTCTCGATGAGGGCGCCCGCCTTGCGCTCGCCGCGGGCGATGAGGCACGTGTGCGTCAGCGTGAGCTTGCACAGCGCGCCGCGCGCGCCGAGCTCGCGGACCAGGAGCTCGACGAGCTGCCCGCCGATGCGCTCCTGCAGGGTCAGCCGCCGCGCGAGCGCGTCGAGGACGTGCGCGAGCGTGCCGATGCCGGCGACCCGCGCGCCCGGCAGGTAGACGATGGTGCCGGTGCCGTGCCCCGGCAGCAGGTGGTGCGGGCACATCGTGGTCACGGCGAGGTCGCGAGCGACGACGAGGCCGCGCTCGAAGGGGCCTGTCTCCATGGCGCCCTCGCGGAGCACCGCGGCCGCGTCGATGGCCTCGCCTTCGATGAGGTCGTCGGCCCACGCGTCGGCGACCCGCTCGCCCGTGCCCGCGAGGTCCCCCTCGACGTCGCGCCCGAGGGCGCGGAGGAACTCCTCGATCGCCCACGCCGCTCTCTTCCGATCGATCACCAGGGGCCTCGTCAGTTGAGCAGCTGCCGGCGCCTCTCGGCGGTGATCGGCTTGCGCCCGGCGTAGCCGGCCTCGAGCCCGTGGTAGTGCTCCACGGCCGGCTCGCCGTAGCGCCAGCAGAGCCAGACGAGGGCGCCGTCGAGGCGCCCGTAGAAGTCGCAGAGGCCGATCCGCTGGTCCTTCACGACGACCCCGAGCTCCTCGATCTCCTGCCACCCGGACTCGTACGCGGCGATCTTCTCCGAGAGCTCGCGCTCGCGGGCCCGCGCCTGCTCGCTGCCGTTGCGCGCCATCTCGATGAGCTGATCCGGCGTCGCGGCCGGGCTCTGCACGGCCTGCACGAGCTCCTGCCAGCAGCGCTCGACGTCGCTCGCCAGGGCGAGCTGCCGGCCGATCATCGACGAGAGCCGCGGGACGAGCGCGTTCGCTTCTTCGATCGTCCAGATGCGGGAAGTGCTCACGGGACCTCACCTGAAGGGCGGCGCGACGACCCGGTCATGCAGGGCCGGTAAGCGGAGGAGAGTGCGGTGTCAAGGGCTTCTACGGAAGGAGCCGCCGCGCCCGCCGCATGCAGCGCGCGCTCCGCATGCAGCGCGCGAGCAGCGCGCGCGGCGAGGGCGCGCTCGGTGGGGCGCGGGGTCTGCGTGCGGGCGTGCGGCCGGCGCCGGCGCGCCCTCGCGAACGACAGCCAGCGTGGCCGCGATCACCTGCGTCGCGCCCTTCCTCTCCACTCGGCAATGTGTTGCGCGCGGCGTTCTGCAAGCGATAAGCTCGCGCGGCGATCCTGTCGGATCGCGAGGCCGCCGCATGCGACTCCGGACGATGTCGGGCATCAAGCTGTCGAATTGGCTCCTTGGCGGCTGGAGCGGGCTCGTCCTCCTCTACCTGTATCTGCCGATCCTGCTCCTCATCGCCTACTCGTTCAACGACTCGCGGATGAGCGTGGTGTGGGAGGGGTTCACCTTCAAATGGTATCGGCAGCTCTTCGATGAGCTCGTCGCCCACCTGGGCGACGAGCGGCGGTCGCCGCTCATCGAGTCGCTGAGCAACAGCGTGATCATCGCCGCGATCACGACGGCGTTCTCGGTCGCCCTCGGCACGGCGGGCGCCTTCCTGCTCTACAGGTACAGGTTCCCCGCGCTCCGGTCGATCACGACGCTGATCTTCATTCCCATGATCATCCCGGAGATCATCATGGGGATCAGCCTGCTCATCTTCTTCAAGACGGTGGAGCTCGATCTCGGCTTCACGACGGTCATCATCTCGCACGTCACCTTCTGTTTCCCGTTCGTGCTGATCGCCGTCCAGGCGCGGCTCGCGGGGCTCGATCCGTCGCTCGAGGAGGCCGCCCTGGACCTCGGGGCGACGCCGCTCAAGGCGTTCTTCCTGATCATGGTGCCTTACCTTCTGCCCGCGATCATCTCCGGTGCGCTGATGTCGTTCACGCTGTCGATGGACGAGCTCATCGTCACCTACTTCACCCGTGGGCCCAAGTCCGAGACCTTGCCGATCAAGGTGTTCGGCATGGCGAAGGTCGGTCTGAACCCGATGCTGAACACGATCTCGACGGTGTTCATCGCAGCGACCGCGATGCTCGTCGTGATCGCCGAGTCGCTGAAGGGCACCGCGAGGCGGCTCCCCGACGAGGGCTGAAGGGGAGCGGCGCGCGGCGCGAACGCGGGGGCCTGCGCCGGCGCAGGCGAGACAAGGAAAAGGCCAATGAAACGCATCTCAGCGCTCTTGATACTGATGTTCGTCCCGCTCCTCTGCCTCCTCGGCTGCGGGAAGAAGGAGAGCCCGGCGCCGCAGCAGGCGGCCGCCGCGGGCAGCGCCCCGGCGCCCGAGCCGAAGCCCGGCGACGAGCTCAACCTCTTCGGGTGGTCCGAGTACGTCCCGCAGGAGGTCCTGGACGGCTTCACGAAGGAGACGGGGATCAAGGTCAACTACGAGACCTTCGCCTCGAACGAGGAGATGCTGTCGAAGCTCCTCGCGGGGAGCACCCGGTACGACCTCATCCAGCCGTCGGAGTACGCGGTCGAGGCGCTCATCCGGCAGAAGAAGCTGCAGCTGCTCGATCAGTCGCGCATCCCGAACCTGAAGAACATCGCGCCCGCGTTCAGGAACCAGCCGCACGACCCGGAGCTCAAGTACTCGGTCCCGTGGATGGGCACGGTCGTGGGCATCGTCGTCAACACCCAGAAGGTGAAGGAGCCCGTGAAGGGCTTCAAGGACGTGTTCCAGCCGAAGTACAAGGGGCGCATCGTGGCCCTGAACGACAACCGCGAGATGGTCTCCTGGGTCATGGTGACGATGGGGATGAACCCCAACGACGTCACGCCCGAGAGCCTCGCGAAGGTCAAGCCGACCCTGGCGGAGTGGATCAAGCTCGTGAAGGTGTTCGACTCCGACAGCCCGAAGACGGCGCTGCTCAACGGCGACGTCGACATCGGCGTCGTCTGGAGCGGGGAGGCGGCCCTGCTCTACCAGGAGGACAAGGACAAGTTCCAGTTCGTCCTGCCGCTGGAGGGGACACACAAGGCGATCGACAGCCTGGTGATCCCCGACAGCGCGCAGAACAAGATCGGCGCGGAGATGTTCATGAACTACATCCTCCGTCCGGAGGTCAGCAAGATCATCTCGGACAAGTTCCCTTACACGAACCCCAACGCGGAGGCGCGCAAGCTGCTCACGCCGGAGCAGCTCGCGAACCCGGCGAGCTATCCGCCGCTCGCGGGGATGGAGACGTTCCACGACATCGGCAAGGTGGCCGCGGACGTGGACAAGCTGGTGACCGACCTCAAGGCGTCGCAGTGAGCGGCGGGGCGTCATGAACACGGCCACCGGGCAGGTCGTCGAGCTCCAGGGCGCCCGGCGGAGGCCGGGCGTCCGCGGGTGGCTGCTGCTCGCCCCGCTCCTGCTCTGGCTCTTCGCCTTCGTCGTGGCGCCCACCGCGATCATGCTCGTCTACAGCTTCTGCGAGCGGGACGAGCTCGGGCAGGTGGTCTTCGAGCTCTCGCTGTCGAGCTACGCCCGGGTCTTCGACCCGACCTACCTCAAGATCCTGCTGAGCTCGATCAAGTACGCCGCCATCACCACGGCGATCTGCCTCGTCGCGGGCTATCCGGTGGCGTACTTCATCGGGCGGGCCAGGGAGGGCGTCCGGAACCGGCTGCTCATGCTGGTGATGGTGCCGTTCTGGACGAGCTTCCTCATCCGGACCTATGCGTGGATGTCGATCCTCAAGTCGGAGGGGCTCCTCAACGGGCTCCTCCTCTACCTGCGGATCATCTCGACCCCCCTCGACATCATGTACACGCCGACGGCGGTGGTCATCGGCCTCGTCTACTCGTATTTGCCGTTCATGATCCTGCCCATCTACGGGAGCGTCGAGAAGCTCGACAACGCCCTGATCGAGGCGGCGTTCGATCTCGGCGCGGGGCCCGTGTCCGCGTTCTCGCACGTCATCGTCCCGCTCACCCGGCCGGGCATCCTCGCGGGCGTCCTGCTCGTGTTCATCCCGGCGCTCGGGATGTTCGCGATCACGGATCTCATGGGGGGATCGCGCGTGCCGATGATCGGCAACGTCATCCAGAACCAGTTCGGTCAGGCGCGCGACTGGCCCTTCGGCGCCGCGCTCGGCATGGCGCTCCTGCTCCTGTTCTCGCTCTTCTTCCTGCTCGGCCTGCGCAAGGAGCAGGAGGCCTGATGCGGCGCCGTCGCGCGGGGTGGCGCAGCGCCGCTCGTCTCCGCCTCTTCCGCCTCTTCCGCCTCCCCCGCGCGCTTCGCCGGCCCTCCGAGGTGAATCGATGGATGTGATGGTCGAGCTCCGCGCGGTCACCAAGCGATTCGGCGCCTTCCACGCCGTGAGCGAGGTCGACCTCCAGATCAGGGCGGGCGAGTTCATCACCCTCCTCGGCCCCTCGGGGTGCGGCAAGACGACGCTGCTCCGGATGATCTCGGGCTTCGAGACGCCGTCGAGCGGCGCCGTCTTGCTGGAGGGCAAGGACGTCACCCACGAGCCGCCGTACCGCCGGGACGTGAACCAGGTGTTCCAGAGCTACGCGCTGTTCCCTCACATGACCGTGCAGGAGAACATCGGCTTCGGACTGCGGATGAAGAAGGTGCCCCGGGCGGAGATCGACGAGCGGGTCCGGGCCGCGGTCGCGATGGTGTCGCTCGGGGGCATGGAGCAGCGCAAGCCGTCGCAGCTGTCCGGCGGGCAGCGGCAGCGGGTCGCGCTCGCGCGGGCCATCGTGTGCCGCCCCAAGGTCCTGCTGCTCGACGAGCCCCTCTCGGCGCTGGACGCGAAGCTCCGGCACGCCATGCAGGTGGAGCTCAAGGAGCTGCAAAAGAAGCTGGGGATCACCTTCGTGTTCGTGACCCACGACCAGGAAGAGGCGCTCACCATGAGCGACCGCATCGCCGTGATCAACAAGGGCCGGATCGAGCAACTCGGCGACGCATCGCAGATCTACCACCGCCCCAAGACGACGTTCGTCGCGAGCTTCATCGGCCAGGCCAACATCCTCCGCGCGACCGTCCTCTCGCGGAGCGGCGAGCGGGCGCGGGTCCAGCTCGACGGGGGGCTCGAGCTCCTCGTCAACGCCGAGCACCTGGCGGGCGGGGCCGGGAGCACCCTTGTCTCCATCCGGCCGGAGAAGATCGCGCTCCGCAGGGAGCCGCAGGGCGCGCCGGAGAACCGCTTCGAGGCGCGCGTCGAGGACGAGCTGTTCAAGGGCGCCACCGACCAGCTGCGCCTCCGGACCGACGCCGGCCTCGTGCTCACGGCGGTGGTCGCCAACGAGAGCTCCGGCCAGGCGGCGCTGCACGTCGGAGACCGGGTGTTCTGCCACCTCCACCCCGACGACATCGTGATCGTCCACGAGGGGTGATCCTCGCCGGTCGGCCGTCGCGCCCGTGTGGCGCCGGGGCGTCGTGAACCGCCGTTCTCAGCCGGACGCGGCCGCGTCGAAGTTGGCCTCGAACAAGGCGTACTCTGCGGGGCATGCTGCTTGCCAATCGGCCTCGCATGCCCCGACGGTCGCTTGCGGTCGCTCTTTCTTCATCGGTCCTTCTCTCGCTCTCCGGCGACGCCCTCGCCGCGGGGGCGTGGCTGCCCGGCGCCGGACAGGCGTCGGTCGAGCAGCGCGTCGCCGTCGCGGCCGGGCCGGAGCGCACGACGCTCTGGACGAGCCTGCGGTTCCAGGGCGCGAGCGGGCCCGTGGCCCTCGTCGTTCCGGTGCCGCCGCTCGCCGCGCTCGACACGAGCTCGGACGCGTGGTTCGAGGCGCTCGAGGCGGCGACGGCGCCCCGGGTGCTCCCGCCCCAGGGCGTCGACCCGTACTGCCCGGGGGAGGCGGGCGCGCCGAACCCCTTCGAGACGGTCGGGCGGCTCGCCCACGAGGCCACGCTCGAGCCGGTCGAGGTGACGGTGCTCGAGGACGCCGACGCGGTCGCGCGCTGGGCGGCGTCGGCCGGGCTCGCGCTGTCCTCCGAGGCGGCCGCGCAGCTCGGGGGTCTGCAAGGGATGCGGTTCGCGGCGGCCCGCTTCGACGCTCCCGGTGGCGCGGCGGTCACGAGGACGCTGCGCATCGCCATGGGCGGCGGCGAGCCGATCCTGCCGCTGTCGCTGGCCGGGGCGGGCGCAGGCGACGTGCAGGTGACGGCGTGGCTGCTCGGCGACGGCCGGGGCGCGCTCTCGGGCGCGGCGCCGGTGACGCTCCCGCCGGCCTCGCTGCGCTGGGACGCGAGCGCGCAGCGCAGCGATTATGCGGAGCTCCGCGCCGGGGCCCTCGGCCAGGCGGGGCTCCACGGGGCGCTCGTCGAGGGCGCGGGCCACGAGGCGCTGAGCCGCCGCATCTCCCTGGGCAGCGACAGCGTGGACAGCGTGATCGAGGCCTATTTCGCGCGCGCGAGCGCGTACGGCGACATCGGCGATGCGCCGGGCACGTGCGCCGCGGTCGCCGCGGCCGCGCTGGAGTCGAGCCTCAAGGTCGCCGCGAGCTGCCCGCGCGCCGCGCACGGCGTTGTCGACGGCGCGCTGGACTGCGCGGAGTCGCCCCGGAGAGACGAGACCGATCCCGACCTCCTGCGTTGCGGTCCGGCCGCCGACGATCTCGCGGTGGGGCTCTCCGGGCTCGCGCCCTCGTCCGTGTGGCTGACCCGCCTCTCGCTCCGGCTCGCGGCCGGGCAGCCCGGCGCGGACTGGCCGCTGACCTTCGGGGAGGGCTCCGCGATCTCGCCCGTCCTGAGGGCCGGGCGCGTCCTCGTGGACGAGTGCTCCGGCGAGGCCGGCGCTGGCGGCGCGGGCGGCTCGTCGGGCGTGGGCGGGCCCGACGGCCTGGGCGGCGGGCCGGGCAGCGGCGGATCGAGCCCGACCAGCGGCTCGTCGGGCGCCGGGAACCCGCCGCCGGACGATGACTACGACGAGCCGGCCGCCGACGTGGGCTGCGGCTGCTCCGGCACCGCCGATACGGTGGTCGTGGACGACGTCGATCCGCAGGACGTCGAAGACGACGAGTACTACGCGGAGGACGACGGCTGCAGCGGCGATACGAGCGAGCCGGCGCCCGAGGACGAGTACTACGCGGAGGACGACGGCTGCAGCGGGGACACGAGCGAGTCCGAGGACGAGTACTACGCGGAGGACGACGGCTGCAGCGGCGATACGAGCGAGTCCGAGGACGAGTACTACGCGGAGGACGATGGCTGCAGCGGGGACACCGACGACTCTGCTGAGTCGGAGGACTGCTCGATCGCGGGCGAGCGGCAGTCGAGCGCCCGGAAGAAGCGGGGGCCGAAGCTGTCGGTGATGGCGCTCGGGATGTTTGCGCTGATCGCGCCCCTCCGCCGCGCGAGCCGGCCCCGGAGGAGCGGCGGGCGGTAGGCCGCGCGGCGGCGTTCCGGGAGGGGGGCGCACCGGCGGGGCGGTTCCCGTGGCATACTCCCTGGTGAGGTCATGACGTGAACGCGCCCGCCCGCCGGCTCTCCTTCACCTACGCCGAGTACCTCGAGCAGGAGCGGGCGAGCCCGACCAAACACGAGTTCCTCGGGGGCGTGATCTTCGACATGGCCGGCGGCACGCCGGAGCACGCGCGGCTCGCTGCGCGGGTGACCGTGGCGCTCGGCGCGCAGCTCGGCCGGGGCCCCTGCGAGGTGTTCTCGTCCGACCTCCGCGTGCGCGTGCTCGCGACGGGCCTCGCCACCTACCCCGACGTGAGCGTCGTCTGCGGCCAGATCGCGCGCGATCCCGAGGACAAGGACGCGGTGGTCAACCCGCTGGTGCTGGTCGAGGTGCTGTCGGACTCCTCGGAGGCCTACGATCGGGGAGAGAAATTCGCGCATTACCGCCGGATCCCCTCGCTGAGGGAGTACGTCCTGGTCTCCCAGGCGCACCGGAGGATCGAGGTCTTCCGGCGCAACGAGGACGGCACGTGGACGCTCTACGAGGCCGGGCCCGGCGAGCGCGCGCGGCTCGCGTCGATCGACGCCCTGCTCGATGTGGACGAGGTGTACCGGGGCGCGCTCGAGGCCTCCGCGGCGGTCTGAGCGGCCGTCGTTCCACGGAGAGCCGATGCGCGACGTCCGGATGCGGGGTTTTCGCGAGCACACGGCGGTCGAGCGCGCGCTCGAGGTCCTGGAGCGGCGGATCCAGCGGCTCGGTGACGAGCTGGTCCCGATCGGCGAGGCGGTCGGGCGGGTGGCGGCGGAGCCCGTGCGCGCGCGGATCAGCGTGCCCCACTTCGTCCGCGCGGCGATGGACGGTTATGCGCTGCTCGGCGAGGCGACCGCCGGCGCGGCTGCTCTCGCGCCGGTGGAGCTCTCGCTCGTGGGCGCGTCGTTCCCCGGGCGCCCGCACGCGGGCGCGATCCGCCGGGGCGAGGCGGTGCGGATCACGACCGGGGCGCCGGTGCCGGAGGGGGCGGACGCGGTGCTGGTGGCGGAGCGCGCGGAAGAGGGCGCGGGCCGCGGCGGGGCGGCGGTCGTGCGGGCGCGCGAGCCGGTGCCGTCCGGCAAGCACGTCGCGGCGATCGGCGAGGACGTGCTGGAGGGCGCGGAGGTCGTGCCGGCGGGGCGCCGGCTGCGCCCGCAGGACGTCGGCGTGCTCGCCTCGACCGGGGTCGCCGAGGTGCGCGTGGTGCGCAGGCCGTCGGTGCGGATCCTGATCACGGGCGACGAGCTCCTGCCGCCGGGGAGCACGCCGAGCGGGGCGTGCATCGTCGACACGAACAGCCTGGTGCTCTCGGCGCTCGCGCGCCGTGACGGCGCGGAGGACGTGGCCGTCGCGTACGTCCCCGACCGACGCGAGGCGGTGCGGGCTGCCCTCGAGGCAGCGGGCGGGGACGTGGTGCTGGTCTCCGGCGGGTCGTCGGTCGGCTCGGAGGACCATGCGCCGCTCGTGCTCGCGGAGCTGGGTGAGGTCGTGGTCCACGGCGTCGCGATGCGCCCCGCGAAGCCCGCCGGGTTCGGCTTCTTGCCCGGGGGGCGGGCGGTGTTCCTGCTGCCGGGCAACCCGGTGTCGTGCCTCTGCGCCTACGAGTTCTTCGCCGGCCCGTCGATCCGCGCCCTCGGCGGCTTGCCGCGCGCGTGGCCGCACCGGCGGCGGCGGTGCGTGGTGGCGAGCGAGATCGCCTCCGAGCCCGGGCGCGTCGATTACGTGAGGGTGCGTGTCGAGGGAGATCGGGTGTTTCCGATCGCGACGAGCGGCGCGTCCATCCTGTCGTCGACGACGCGCGCGGACGGCGTGGTCATCGTGCAGGCCGAGGAGGCGGTGATCGGCGAGGGCGCCGAGGTCGAGGTGCTGCTCTACGACGCGTGAGGCGGCGGGGTCTACCGCCGGGCGGAGCCGGGTACAAGTCGAGTTGGCGTGCTTCACCAAGATGCTGAGCGTGGTCCGAACGACATCGATGAGCGCTTGGCGGCCTTCCCCGCGAGCGCGGTGAAGCGCGGAGGCAACGCGGTTGCCTCGTGATGAGTCACCTGCGTTGCCAGCGCGGCGCGTCCGTTTCAAATTTCCGAGATCCGGGGCCATGAAACCGCTTCGTTTCGAGAGGGCCGGTCCGCGCTTGAGGGGCAGGGAGAACGAACGCCGCCGATGATGAAAGAATCCATCGACAGCGGTCTTCTCCGCGCGCCATCCTGGGCCGAATCCTGGATGCCGGGCACCCAAGATGCGATAGGTTAGGCCTCGGCGCTGAGCTCTTTGCGGGCGACGTTCGTCCTGTCGGCACCGCACGGCCGGCCCCCCAATTCCGCTCTTGTGTTCTGATCGCGACCGGGCGCGACGAGGTAATGACCATGACCCAGATGAACCGCACACTCCGAGGCACTGCCAGATTCCTACTCCTCCCCTTTCTCGCCATCATCGCCGCGTCGGGTTGTGGCGAGTCCTCTTCGCCTGGCGCGACCGGTGAGGTCGACAACACCGGAGGGGCCGGTCCGGGAACCGGAGGCGGCGCCGCAGGCAGCACGACCGCGGGGAGCGGAGGCGGCGCCACGGGCAGCACGACCGCGGGGACCGGGGGCGGCGCCACGGGCAGCACGACCGCGGGGACCGGAGGCGGCGCCACGGTAGGGACCGGATCGGATAGCAGCGGGGCAGGCACCGGCGGCGCGCCGAACTCACGTCCGACGTTCCACGTCTTCATGCTCATGGGTCAGTCGAACATGGCTGGCGTCGCGGACAAGCAGGCCAGTGACCAGAACTCTGACCAGCGGCTGAAGGTCCTCGGCGGATGCAACCAGCCGGCCGGACAGTGGAACGTGGCCAATCCGCCGCTCAGCGATTGCCCTGGTGAAAAGGGATGGAACCTGTCGACGGCGGTCGACCCAGGCATCTGGTTCGGCAAGACCCTTCTCGGAAAGCTGCCTGAGGGGGACACGATCGGGCTCGTCGGCACGGCCGAGAGCGGTGAATCGATCAACACGTTCATCTCTGGCGGCTCGCATCACCAGATGATCTTGAACAAGATCGCCAAGGCGAAGACGGCTGAGAACGCGCGCTTCGCGGGCATCATCTTCCACCAGGGTGAGTCCGACAGCGGCCAGAGCTCATGGCCCGGCAAGGTCGTTCAGCTCTATAACGAGGTGAAAGAAGCCTGGGGTGTCGACTACGACGTTCCCTTCATCCTTGGAGAGCTCCCCGCGGGCGGGTGCTGCAGCGGTCACAACAGCCTCGTGCACCAAGCGGCCGATATGTTGCCTGATGGATACTGGGTCTCTCAGGATGGGACCAAGGTCATGGATCAGTACCACTTCGATCATGCGTCCGTCGTTCTCATGGGCACGCGTTATGGTGAGAAGATGATCGAAGCCTTGAAGTGGTAACCTGAGGCATCCCCGCATTTTTACCTCGCCGAGGAGAACTGCGGTGACTGCGCCTGCCGTGGTCGGTCGACCCTGAAGCATCCTCTTCTCCCGCCGGAGCGGGCGCGGGCCGTCGCCAGCCTGGGGCGCCGCGCCTCCGGGGCGTCAGAACCCGCCCTCCAAGCCGAAGTTCGGGACGGTGACAGGCCCGAAGGTCGTCGGCTCGCACGACGAGAACGCATCGCACATCCCCGGCATGGTCTCCTTCGATAACGTGGTGTTGAGCACGTCGAGGACGACCGCCAGCCAGCCCGACTTCCCGAGCGACCAGCGCTTCTCCAGGCGGACATCGAGGCGGAAGAACGGCGGCAGCCGCTCCCACCGCGGCGCTCCGCCGGCGAGGGATCCGGAGCCCCCGGGGACTCCGCTGATCGGTGGGAGCGTCGCGCCGCCGATCCTCTGGGGGAGCCCGGAGTAGAACACGAAGCGCCCGCCAGCCCTGTACCCGCGACCGAGGTCGTAGGTCAGCGCGACGTTCGCCACGTGGGTCCGGTCGAACGAGCTCACTTGCCGGCTTCGGCCGATGCTCCGCGTGGAGCGCGACAGCGTGTACGACGCGAACCCGCCGACGCGCCGCGTGAGCCGCCGGTGGGCCGACAGCTCCACGCCGGTCGCGGCGCCGAGCGCGCGGAGCGTGAAGGCGTCCTCGACCGACTCGAGGCCCAGCGAGCCGAGCGCGTCGGTCATGTTGAAGAACGCGTTGTGGAACACCGAGACCGTGGCCGTCATGTCCGCCGGCAGCGCGAGCTCGACGCCGGCGCTCGACTGGAAGCTCCGCTGGAGGCCGTCCTCGAGGCGCGGGCGGAAGCCGGGGATCGGGACGACGAAGCTCGGCAGCTGGGAGGCGATGCCGTGCGCCTGCACGAACGTCACCCCGCGCCCGAGCGAGAGCCGAGCCGAGAGCCGCGGATCGACGGCGAGCGCGACCGTGCCGTCCGAGTGGTAGAGATCGAGCCGGAGCCCGGGGGTGATGCGCAGGCGCGGGGTGATCGCGATGTCCGACTCGATGTAGCCGCCCACCGTGAGGTCGACGCGGCTCAAGAGGAGATCGTCGACGGGGACGTCGTCGTCATCGTCCGGCGCGACGTCGCCCGGGTCGTCGGCGCCGGTCGCGAGATCGAGCTCGTTGTCGTCGACCACGGCGTCGATGCCGGCGCGGATCATCGTCTCGTCGCGCAGCCGGTGAGCGAGCGAGAGGCGCGCGCCGAGGCTCCGAGTCAGCGCTTTCTGGCCGTCCCCGATCCCCGTCTCGTCGTGGCCGAGCGTCAGCGCGCCGCGCAGCGCGCTGCCCTGGCCATAGGCCTGGTCGTACCGGAGATCGAGCCGGTGAAATGTCGTGTCGAAGAGGGTCGTCTCCTCGCCGTCTTCCTCGCTCCCGAGGAAGTCGTGGGCGCCGAACGCGAAGAGGCTCACCCGGCCTTCCGGGACGACCTCGTAGGACAGCCGGGCCTGGTAATCCCAGTAATCGAGCGCGACCTCGGGGGCGGCGAGCGAGAGGAGCAACGCCGTGTACGAGTAGCGGCCGCCCACGAGCGCGACCCCTCGGTTTCCGGCGAAGGGGCCCTCGACGAGCCCGCCCACGTCGACGAGCCGCAGCATGCCCTCACCGTGCCAGTACGGGAGCGGCGGCGTCGTCTCGCCCGCGACGATGCCGCCGGCGTACCGACCGTGACGCGCGGGGTAGCCGCCAGGGTAGAGGTCGACGCGATCGACGATGCCGGGATGGACCACGGAGGGCCCGAGCCCGAGGTGGTAGAGGTAGGGGACGCGGATGCCATCGAGGAAATAGCCGACGTTGCCCGGCGGTGAGCCGCGAACGTAGAAGAACGGCAGCCCCGAGACGATGGGGGTCACCCCGGGGAGCACCTCGAGGGCGCGGAAGGGGTCGCCGAACGCGCCAGGGACGATCCTGACCTCGCCGCGGCTCAAGCTGGAGACGCCGGGCGCCGGTTGCTCGCCGCGCACGGTGACCTCGATCGCGCGCGGCGCGCTCGGCGCCGGCCCGGCTGCCGTCGCCGGGCGCTCCGGCGCGGGCGCGGAGGCGCCGGGCGGCGCGGCTGCGGAGGCGCCGGGCGGCGCGGGCGACGCGGCTTCGGTGAAGCGGACCTCGACGCGGATCCTGGCGGCGACCGGCGCGCCGTTCCTGGTGGCCGGCGCAAAGCGGAACGACGTTGCGGCGGCCACGGCGGCCGATGCGAACGGCTCCACGCCATCCTCGGCGACCGCGGAGCGGACGGTGCCCTCCGCGTTGACCGTGAGGACGAGGTGGACCGTCGCGTCACCATGCGCCCCAGCAGGGTAGTCGGCGCCGAGCGGCGTGAGCGGCGATGGTGGTACGAGCGCTGCCGGCGGCGCATCGCCGGACGGCTTTGCCGGCGGCGCATCGCCGGACGGCTCCGCAGGCGGCTTTGCATGGGGCAGCGGCGTGTCGGGCGCGGCGGCGGCGAGGCACGGCGCGAGCGCGCTCGCGAGCAGCGCTGCGGCTGCCGTGGATCGCCGGAGAAAGCGCATCGCCGCGCCGCGGAGGGGCCGCTCAGCGAGGACCAGCGCGGGGCGATGCGCCGCAGAGCGTGGCTGCCAAGTAATCGAAATCATGCGAGTTTTTGTGTAAACGGCGCTCGCGCCGGCGTCTTGATGGGCTTCCCGGGGAACCGGTCGATCGGATCGCTCTCGTCGGATCGGGGTGTTCCGGAGGACGACCGCCAGCTTCTGCCATGATCTACGCCGAACGACCGCTCACTTTCCCCTCACCGGCTCGAACAGCACGTTGCGCTGCCAGGTCTTCCTGTGGAGCGTCCACTTCGGACCGCTCGGGTCGGTGGGCGATGACAGCGCAACGCGATTGCTGGAGCGCTGTTTGCCGCGAATCCTTGAGCGACCACCGCTTGCCTCGCTTGGTAGCGCCGCGGTACGGCAGTATCCTCGGGCAAACGCATGACCCTCCGACTTATCTTCTCCCTCCTGCCCGTCCTTGCGCCGGTCGTCTGGCTGACGAGCTGCAGCGACGGCGAGCGCCCCTCGACGCCCGAATCGTCGACGTCCTCAGGCTCAGGCGGCGCGAACCCGGGCGGCGGCGGCGCGGTGGCGACGACCTCCGAGGCCACCGGCGCGGGGGGCGGCACGACGACGACCAGCGGCGCGACGATCGGCAGCGCGACCGTCAGCAGCACGACGACCGGCGGCGGCGGGGCGGAGCCCGTCGCGCCGGGGATCGTCAAGCTCGGCGAGGGAAAGCTCGCGGAGTCGGGGCTCACCGTGGTGTCCTACGGCGGCTACCTGAACGGCGAGTCGTTCCAGCAGGACGCGATCGTGTCGTTCGGCGGCTTCCAGTACACCGCCTTCTGGAACACCAACCGCAACGTCGTCCTCGCGCGCCGCCGGCTGCCGGCGAGCCCCGGCGGAGCGGCAGGCGCCTGGGAGAAGTTCGACTTCAAGGAGTATCGGCTGAGCGCCGACGACGCCCACAACACGATCTCTCTCGGGATCGCGCCAGGCGACGGAACGCTGCACCTCGCGTTCGATCACCACGGCAGCAACCTGCACTACCGCCGCTCGGTCACGGGTCTCCTGACGGACCCGGAAGGCGCGGCCTGGGCCGCCTCGAGCTTCAGCGCCGTCTCGAGCGCGCTCGTCGGATCGACCCGCGTGTCCCTCGTGACGTACCCGCGGTTCGTCACCGAGCCCGGCGGGGACAGGATGCTCCTGAGCGCCCGGATCGGCGAGAGCGGCAGCGGCGACGAGCACCTGTGGGAGTACGACGCCACGACGCACGCCTGGACCGCGCTCGGCGAGTACATCGAGGGCACCGACGCCAGCATGAACGCCTACCTGCACGGCCTGTCGTACACGCGCGGCGGCTCGCGCCTGCACGCGGCGTGGTGCTGGCGGGACACGCCCGACGCGACGACCAACCACGATCTCCTGTACGTCTACAGCGACGATCACGGGCGCACATGGAAGAACAACGCGGGCGCCACGGTCGCGACGACCGGCGCCTCCTTCGTGACACGGAGCACGACGGGCCTCTCCGTGTGGCCCATCGGCCAGAACCGAGGGCTCATCAACCAGGAACACATGACGGTCGACGCGAGCGGCCGCGTCCATGTGCTGCTCTCGCACCTCCCCGACGCCGAGACCGACAATTCGAACTTCACCAGCGCCCGGACGCGCAGCGAGTTCTTCCATTATCTCCGCGACACCGACGGGACCTGGGCGCGCCACGGCATCGGCCTGAGGGTGGTCCAGAACTTCCGGGGCAAGCTCGCGATCTCCTCCACCGAGAACGTCTATGCGATCCTCCCCGATCTCCGCATCGCCGGCGCCTCCCCGAGCGACGGTTACGCGACCTGGACGCTCCTCGACGCCGCCGACTCGGGCCGGTTCTTCTCCGATCCTCTGATCGACGCCGCCCGACTCGAGACCTCGGACGAGCTCACCGTGTACTACCCAGCGCGGAGCTCCGTGGACATCTGGGGCCTGGAGTACACGCTCCGCTGAGCCGCGCGAAGGGCGCTCCTCAATCCCCGAGCGCGCCCTTCACGGCCCCGTTCCCCAGGGCGAGCGCGCGGGCTCGTTCGTGGCGCCGTCCCCGTTGCCCGCCAGCTCTCCCCTGATCGACGGATCTTCCGGTTGTTCCACCGGGCGACGCGCGTGATGCGCGCGGGGCGCGCTCCGCGTCCGTATCGGACGAGCCGCGACCGGCGCTGAGCGGTCCAGTCAGAGCGGCAGTCCCTGCTCCATGCGGACGCGCGTCGCGCTCGCTCTCGCGCAGGCACGCTCGGTGCTCGCCCTGAGGCGCGGTCTCGCCGGTGGCGAGGGCGTGCACTGCCGCGAACGCCGCGGCGGCAAGGGACACTCGCGCAGCGAGCCCCGGCGCGCTCCGGCCAGGAGGAGCGTTACTCATGAACCCGGACGCGTTCGTCAAGCGCCGATTCGCATTCATCCTGGGAGGAATGGTCGCGGTCTCCGCGTATTTTCAGGCCTCCGGGGTATCTCAGCTCATCGCTCACCAGATCACGCGGGACGGCGAGGCCTCCGCCCCCCTCGTCATGGATCCGGTCGACGTGCCGCCCTCCGACGATCCCCCGCCGAGCGCGGCGCCGATCCTGGAGCGCAATCCGTTCGACTCGACGACAGGGCCGCTCGTACCCCCGCCGAGCGCCGCGCCCGCCGGCCCGGCGGACCTCTCGCAGCTCGACCCCTACCTCGCTCCACCCTGCGATACGGGCCGCGTCGTGCTGATCGCGATGTCCGAGGACCCCGAATGGTCGTTCGCCGCCGTCGAGAGCGACGGCGGACACACGGCGCTCGGGCGGCGAGGCGGAGAGATCGCCGGTCGCAAGGTCGAGGACATCGCCTGGGATCGGGTGTGGATGACCTCGACCTCGGGGGGCGCGCGCTGCCAGATGCAGCTCGGCAAGAAGGGCGGAGAGGGCGGCAAGAAGGAGCCCGAGCCGCAGGCGGCAGCGCCGGCTCCGCCCCGCGCGACGTACCGCCCGAGCAGCAAGAGCGATGTCCCGCCCGAGATCGCCTCGCGGATGCAGCGGGTGAGCGACACGGAGATCGACATCGACCGCTCGGCGGCCGAGAAGATCTTCGCGCAGCCCGAGCTCGTGACGCAGACCTCGGCGGCGATACCGGAGATGCGGGACAACAAGGTGGTCGGGCTGAAGATGATGGTCAAGCCAGGCTCGGTGCTCGAGTCGTTCGGGGTGCAGAGCGGCGATATCGTGAAGTCGATCAACGGCATCGACCTGACGGACCCACAGAAGGCCATGCTGGCCTACTCGCGCATGCGCTCCGACAAGAGCCTTTCCGTCGTCGTCGAGCGCGACGGCCGCCCGACGAGGCTCAGGGTCAACATCCGCTGAGGCGAGGAGGCGGGCCCGGCCGGCAGCCGCGCTCCGCGCAGGACGCCGGGCGCCCCCGGCCTTGTCGCACCCGCGGGCGGCGGCGGCCGGGCGGCGGCCGACGCGGAGGCCTTCCGCCGGCGCACGGGCGACTCCTGCCGAACAATGCGCGATCGCCGCTGTCTCTCCGGCTGGAGCGCCCGGCGGCGGCCGGCGCCGTCGCTCCGGAGCGGAGCGACAGAACAGATGCGGCGCTCACCCGTCAGACCGAGCACCCGCTCTGTCCGCGGGAGGGGAAGACCATGAACGAACTCGGAATCGTGTGGGTGAAGCGAGCGCTCCTCGGCGGATCGCTCGCGCTGGGGCTCTCGGGGGCGGGGATCGCGTGCAGCACGAAGGAAGCCCCAGCGACGTCGGAGGCGTCCCCGGCGTCGATGCCGCTCGGGAACGCCGCCGAGGCGAAGCGCGAGGCCGTGGCGTCGGCCGCCGAACCCCTCCTGGTGGCGCGTGAGCCCGCCGCCCCCAGGCTCGACATGGCGGGTGGGAAGGGGCGCGCAGGCGCCGACGGTCTGGTGGTCCCCGCCCCGGCGGCCACCGCGGCGCCGGGCGAGGGCGCGGCCCGCGCCGCGGCGCCCGAGGCCGCGGGCCTCGACCCGAACGGCCGCTTCGCCACCACGTACCGCCCCGGCGGCGGCCACCTCGCCGCGTTCGAGTCCGCGGTCGCGCGCGGCATCGTCCCGCCCGACGGGCGCGAGCTCGTCAGCGACGTCGGCGCCCGCTACGCCCCGTCGATCGACGTCCCGAAGGGCTCGGCGCTCGCCCTGCGCACGGATATCGAGCGCACGCGGGTCCCGCCCGGCGGCGGCCCCGTGCACGTGCGCGTCGCGCTCCGCTCGACGGCGCAGGCGCCCGCGGCGCGGCCGCACCTGTCGGTGCACCTCGTGCTCGACGTGAGCGGATCCATGCAGGGCGAGCCCATGGCGCGGGCGCGCGACGCGGCGCGGGCGCTCGTCGACAAGCTCGACGCGAATGACGACTTCTCCCTCGTCACCTTCTCGAGCGGCGCCGACGTCAGGATCGACGATGGGCCCGTCGGGCCGCGGCGAGCGGCGATCAAGGCCACGATCGACGGCATCCGCGAGGGCGGCGGCACCAACATCGGCCAGGGCCTCGCGCTCGGCTACGCGCAGGCCGCGCGGCCGGGCATCCCGGAGGGCGCGGTGAAGGTCGTGCTGCTGCTCTCCGACGGGCGCGCGAACGCCGGGATCACGAGCTCGGAGCGGCTCTCGCGCCTCGCGCTCGACGCCTTCCAGGGCGGCGTCCAGACGAGCACGTTCGGGCTCGGCGCCGACTACGACGGCGCGCTGATGAGCGCCATCGCGAGCGACGGCGCGGGCGGGTACTACTACCTGCGCGATCCGGATCAGATCGCCCCGGCCCTCGCGACGGAGCTCGACAGGCGGCTCGATCCGGTCGCGACCGCGGTCGAGCTGCGGGTGCGGTTGAAGCCGGACGTGAAGCTGCTCCAGGTCTACGGGTCGCGCCGGCTGAACGACGTGGAGGCGGCGCGCGTGCGGACGATCGAGGCCGCGGCGGACGCGCAGTCCGCGCGGCGCGACGGCATCGAGCGGGACCGGCAGGACGACGCCGAGGGCGGGATGCGGTTCTTCATCCCGGCGTTCTCGCGCGACGACAGCCACGCGATGCTCTTCAAGCTGGGCCTCCCGGCGGGCGCGGACACGCGGGCGATCGCGGCGATCGAGCTCAAGTACAAGGACCGCGTCGCCAAGAAGAACGTCGTGGACGAGGCGCCGCTCCGGGTCGCGTACGCGACCGGCGACGCGGACAGCGCGGCGAGCGCCGACCCGTCGGTCGCCCGCACGATCCAGGGCTTCGCCGCCGGCGAGACGCTGGCCGAGGCCGCCCGCCAGATCGCGCTCGGCGATCGCGCCCGCGCCGCCGCGCTGCTCTCCGAGCGGGAGGGGATCCTGCATGCCGCGGCCGAGGCGCTCGGGGAGCCGCTCTTCCTGAAGGACGCGGCCCGCCTCGCGCGCCTCCGCGGCCACGCCGGGGCCGCGGGCGGCCTGGGGGATCCGCTCGTGCTGGCGATGCTGCTCGAGACGGCCTCGCGGACGCACCTTCACTGAGGGCGGGGCTCGGGGCACGATGGCGCAGGGGCGATGCACCGGCGGAGCCGAGGGGCGGACATGACCCAGACATTCACACTCCGGCGCGATGTGGCGGCGCAGCACGTCGATGTCGCGCCGGGCGGCGAGATCGTCCTCCGCGGCAAGCTGGTCTGCTCGACGGACGCCTCGGTCATCGACGCGGCGACGACGACCTGGCCCGCGGGCGCGCCGGGCGGCGCGTCGGTCGACAGCGGCGGGCTCGTCGACCTCGAGCAGGGCGGCTTTCACATGACGAGCCGCGACCCCGCGACCCACGAGGTCCACGCCATCGCGACAGGGGATCCGGCCCCCGCGTGCGCGCTCGCGGGCGTGGAAGCCCCGTGCCTCCCGCTCCGGCTCCTGCCGCTCGCGCGCTCGCGGCTCCAGACGGCGCAGGAGCTGGGCAGCTGCCTTCACGGGGGCATCACGGTCGAGGTGCCGGACGCCGTGCTCCCGCCCGTCGCGCCCGCGGCCGTTCCTTACGTGCAGGGCGCGGCCGTGCTGCTCGGCGCCTCCGTGCTCGCGTCGATCGGGTGGGTCGTGCAGCGCCGGCGCGCCCGATCGCCGCGCGGCCGCCTGCTCGATCTTGCGAAGCGCACCCGGGCCAAGCTGAGGGCCGCCGACCCCGTCGTGGCCGCGCCGCTCGTGCCGGCTGTGGAGGCCGCGCTGGGCGCGCTGAAGAGGCGGCGTGTGGACGCCGCCTCGACGGAGGGCAAGCGGGTCGCGGAGGTGCTGCGGCGGGTGGAGCTGCGCGTCGACGCGTCGGCCGTGGAGGCGCGCGCCGACAGGGAGCAGCAGGCGGCGGACGAGCTCGTCCGCGAGATCGAGAGCGCGCTCGAGGCGGTCGACGAGGTGGACGGCGCGCGGCGCGGGCGGGCCTGAGGTCGACCAGCCCCCGCCGGAGGTCTGCGCGACGCTGCTGTCGCGCGGCGTCCATCTCGCCTCCATCCGCGCGATGTACCGGCTGCTCGCGCCTCCGGCGAGCGCGGCGAGCGGCGCGCCCAGCGTGCGCTGATGAAGCACGCCAAGCCGACGCTCACCGCCACGGCCCCAACCCGATCTGGACGTGGGACATCACCGAGCTGCGCGGGCCGCTGCCTGGGGTCTTCTACTGCCTGTACGTCGTCCTCGACCTGCTCAGTCGCATGACCGTTGGCTGGAGCCGGAACGCGCCTCTCTGCGCGATCCACTCATAGGATTCTCGTCCGGCCTGTCTCAATCCTGTTGGCATTTTCCGCCCCCTCTGTGCCAACGTTAGGTGAGAAACACGAGCAATGAAACCGCGCAAAATGGCGTTGTGTCGCGGTCGCTCCATGGCGTATAAATCCAGTCGAAGGACCACATGATCTTCCAGAGAGAGCATGGGTGTCCGGACAAGGTTTCGGACTCTGTGAATGGCACTACATGATCCTGTGTGATCATATGCGAATGTCGTTGTCTCCCCTGGTCTCAATGCGCGACAGAGAGTCCCTGACAGGCGAGTCGCTACGTGTGCATCTTCGGGAAACATTGGAAACATCTATGAAAAATTTAAAGCAGAATCAGTTCTCTCGTTGGTTCATACTGGCGTTCGCGTCAGTCGCGCTAGCTGGCTGCGGCGATGATACCAATCCCACAGGGCCCTCGAGCAGCTCATCGTCTTCTAGCAGCTCTTCCTCCTCCAGCTCCAGCTCCAGCTCCAGCTCATCTTCGAGCAGCTCCAGCTCGTCTTCGAGCAACTCCAGCTCATCTTCGAGCAGCGCCAGCTCGTCTTCGAGCAGCTCCAGCTCGTCTGGTGGCGATCTCGCATTGGTGGTCGCCATCAACTCCGGTGGTACTTCGAGCGCAATGGTCGACGGCGTGGAGTACCAGGCGGACAAATACGCTAGCGGTGGTACGCCCAACAGCACGCAAGACGCTGTCGTCGGTGGGCAGCTTTACCAAACAGAGCGGTATGGCTCATTCAGTTATGAAATTCCGGTCACCGCCAACGGCAAATACACCGTGAAGTTGCATTTTGCGGAAATCGATAAGACCAGCGCTGGCTCGCGCAGTTTTGGCGTTGCGATCGAAGGTAACATCGTTATCAGTGATCTGGATATCTATACCGAAGTTGGTCATGGCGTGGGCCACACGGAGACCTTCGCGGATATTGCGGTGAATGACGGCAGCGTCACCATTGAGCTGATCAAGGGTGTAGATAACCCCACCATCGCAGGATTTGCTATTTTCTCCAACGATGGAGAGCTGGATACAACGGTCACGCCCCTCCCCGATTTCTCCAAGTACTCAGCCTACACTCAGAGATACACTGAGAAGACTGTGATCAATTCGAATCACGCGACGGGTCACGTCGGTGATTTCTTCTTCACTCACTGGAAAGATGGTGGTTCGACATCTTTGACTGTGGACCCGAATGGTGAGTTCAGCGTGACCTGGCAGGGCGGTGGCTATAACTATGTCGGTGGTCCCGGATGGCATTACGGAGATGAGAAGAGGGTGATCGGCTACCGCCTCAATAACGACAGCGGCGCGAGCTACATCGCTCTGTACGGCTGGGGGTACGACAAGAGTATGCCCACTTCAAACGCGGCACACCTGGTGGAGTATTACATCCTGCAGCGATGGAGCTATGATCCCAGTCAGGGTGCTACCGCTGGCAAGACCTTCACGAGCGATGGGGTCGAATATTCCACTTACCGCTCGACGCGGCAGCAGCAGCCCTCTATCAATGGTCGCTCCACTTTCTACCAATACTGGAGCAAGCCTGCTCGGGCGCAGGCCCTCGGACAGGACCACAAGATCATATTCGCCGATCACCTGAAAGCATGGGCCGACACCGGCTGGATTGTCCCGAACATGAACAACCTGGATGCGAGCGACGATCCCACCTATCAGGTCCTGGCCGTCGAGGTGTTCAACCCCGGTAGCAATGGAACTGCAGCTGGTCGCGTCTGGAACGCGACGCCCTGATCCAAAGAAAATGTGGCGCTCCTGAGCGCTTCGTGGGTGTACGGCGCGAACGCCCGTCGAATGCCTCGATGGCGCCGTGCTCGACGCCATCGAGGCTCACCGCTTCGCTCCGATCCGCTTCGCGGGCGCCCTTTCGGGCGGCCTCCGCCCAACAGCCGGCGCCGATCGATGGTGCCGAGCGATTCGCGCGCGTGCCCGCCGCGAGGCCGCGAAGCGTCGCTCAGCGGATCGGGCCGGCGACCCTCGGCGGCGAGGCGGGGGCCGCCTCCGCGGCGGGATCGAGCGGCGCGCAGCCGTCGGCGGCGAAGGGGCCGATCGCCGGCTCGCCCTTGACGAACGCCGAGACGCGGCGCATCCGCTCGGCGAACGCCGCCTCGGTCTCGGCCCGCCGCGGGTCGGCCGCGAGCGGGACGGTCCCGAGGCCCTCGCTGCGCACCGGGCAGATCTCGGCGAGGGGCGGCGCGCCCCGCCGCAGGCGCAGGCGCGCGAGCATCGCGAGCTCGGCCGCGGGGCCGGTCCTCTTCACCTTCATGATGAAGTTGCCGAGGCTGTAGAAGATGGGCCGGCCGCGGCGGAGCTCGATGCCCTGGAGCACGTGCGGGTGGTGGCCGAGGAAGGCGTCGGCGCCCGCGTCGATGGCGGCGCCGGCGAGCGCGCGCGCCTGGGGCAGCGGGGTGTCCAGGTACTCGGTGCCGCCGTGGTAGCTCACGACGACCGCATCCACGCCGGGCCGCTTGCGCGCGGCGCGCACCGCGGCGGCGAGCCCGTCCCGCTCCGCGCCCGCGACGAACTCCCGCGCCGGGTGCTGCCAGAGCGAGCCCTGGTTCCAGATGCCGGTCACGGCCAGCACCGCCACGCGGAAGCCGCGGTGCTCGATGACGGCCGGCGCGTACGCCTCGAGCCGCGTCCGGCCGGCGCCCACGTAGGCGACGCCCGCGCGCTCCAGGTGGCCGAGCGTCTCGAGGAACGCGCCCTTGCCGTAGTCCCACATGTGGTTGTTCGCGAGCGACACCACGCCGATACCGGCGCGCGCGAGCGCGTCCGCGCCGGCCGGGGGGCCCGTGAACACGAGCGGCTGGCGCGCGTGCTGGGTCTCTCCGCCCTGGTCGCTGAGCTGGTTCTCGAGGTTGACGAAGCGCACGTCGGCGGACGCGAACAGCGCCGCGACGGAGGCGAACGGATCGTACGCCGGATCGCGGAGCAGCTCCTGGCCGAGCGCCTTGCCGAGGCAGACGTCGCCGCCGGCGAGGAGCGTGATCGCGTCGGCCGGCGCGGCGGTGGCGTCTGCCGGCGCGGCGGTGGCGGCCGGCGCGGCGGTGGCGGCAGCTGGCGCGGCGCGGGCTTTCCGGGTCGCTTCCGCGACGTCGCGGGGCGCGGCCGGCGCGACGGCGGGCGGAGGCGCGAGCCCGGCGCCCACGTTGGCGGGCCGCTCGCAGCCGATCTGCGCGGCCGCTGCGCACATCGCGAGGAAGAAAGGGGCAGGGCGCATCGCGAGCGGCGTCTCGGCGCGCATTATCCACGGGCCCGCGGCCGCGCCCAAGTATCCGATGGTACGCCCGCCGACGTTCGTGCCACCATCGCCGCGCGTTGAGCAGGCCCAGAAGAGCCGCGGCGTCGATCGGCGGCCGCGCGCTCTCGATGGACGTCCGGCCCGCTCCAGCGCGACCTACTCGGGATTGGACGCGCGCTCGTGCGCGGGTTGCTTGGAAGGCCTTATCTCCATGGTGAATCGAAGACGTGAGACTCCCTCGGGCTCGACGCTGCTCTCTTCGCGCGGCGCGACGCCGTCGAGCACGCGCATCGTGCCGGGCCCCGCGGCGCGCGACGAGGCGCGCGACGAGGAGCGCAAGGACGGCTGGGGCTTTGCCGACACCCGGTTCGTCGTCAAGCCGAGCGGCAGCGTCGTGCTGACCGGCACGCGGTACAGCATCAGCAACGTCGAGCTGCCGTCGCTGCTCCCGTGGATGTCGGCCACGCTCGCCGCGCCGCTCTCCTACGAGAACCGCAACGAGCCGCACTACCCGCCCCGGATCCCCGACGCCAAGGTCGCGAGCGAGCTGCTCGCCGCGCTCCGCGGCTTCCTGGCGGACGATCAGATCTCGCAGGACCCGCTCGTGCGCCTCCGGCGCGGCCACGGCCACACCGGCGCCGAGATCTGGGCGATCCGCTACGAGCGCCTCGAGCGCGTCCCGGATCTCGTCGTGTTCCCCGCGTCGCACGACGAGGTCGTGCGCCTCACCGAGGTCGCCAAGCAACACGGCGCGTGCCTCGTCCCGTTCGGCGGCGGCACCAACGTCACGGACGCCCTGCGCCTGTCGATCCACGAGGAGCGGACGGTGATCGCGGTCGACATGCGGCGCATGAACAGGATCCTCTGGCTCGATCCCGTGAACCGCATGGCCTGCATCGAGGCGGGCGCGACAGGGCGGCACATCGTCGCGGAGCTCGAGAAGCACGGGCTCACCATGGGGCACGAGCCCGACAGCCTCGAGTTCTCGACGCTCGGGGGGTGGATCGCGACGAACGCGAGCGGGATGAAGAAGAACCGTTATGGCAACATCGAGGATCTCGTCCTCGACATGCAGGTCGTGACCGCGCGCGGCGTGGTCGAGCGGCCGCACGTGGCCCCGCGCGAGAGCGTCGGCGCCAACCCGAAGAACTGCATGTTCGGCAGCGAGGGCAACTATGGAATCGTCACCAGCGCTGTCGTCAAGCTGTTCCCCCTGCCCGAGGTCCAGCGCTACGGCAGCGTCATCTTCCCCGACCTCGCGCGCGGGCTCGCGTTCCTCTACGACTTGCAGGGAGCCGGCGCGCTGCCCGCGAGCGTGCGCGTCATGGACAACACGCAGTTCCATTTCGGTCAGGCGCTCAAGCCGAAGAAGTCCGGGCTGCTCGCCCGGGTGAAGAGCCAGGCGGAGAAGCTCGTGGTGACCCGGATCAAGGGCTTCGATCCGCACCAGCTCGCCGTCGCCACCCTCGTGTTCGAGGGGACGAAGGAGGAGGTCGACTTCCAGGAGAAGACGCTCTACCGCATCGCGGCGCAGCACGGCGGGATGAAGGCGGGCGCGGCGAACGGCGAGCGCGGCTATCAGCTCACCTTCGGCATCGCGTACATCCGCGATCTCACGTTCGAGCACTGGGCGATCGCGGAGAGCTTCGAGACGAGCGTCCCGTGGAGCCGGGCGCTCGAGCTCTACGACCGGGTGCGCCAGCGCATCCTGCGCGAGCACGAGCAGCGGCGCCTGCCTGGCAAGCCGTTCTTCACCGGCCGCATCACCCAGGTCTACCCCACGGGCGTCTGCATCTATTTCTATCTCGGCTTCTACGCGAAGGGCGTCGACGATCCCGTGCGCCATTACGCCGAGATGGAGCACGCCGCGCGAGAGGAGATCCTCGCCGCCGGAGGGTCGCTGTCCCACCATCATGGAATCGGCAAGATCCGGCAGGACTTCGTGAAGGACATCTACTCGGACGGCGCGCGCGCCTTCATGCAGCAGGTGAAGCAGGCCGTCGATCCGGACAACCTGTTCGGCGCGGCGAACCACGGCGTGCTCGGCGAGGTCGCGCTCTCGAGCGCGGAGGAGCAGGGGCGAGCGCCCTCGCCTTGACCCTGGGCGGCGCGGCCGCCGGCGGGGCGCGACGCTGGAAGCGCCGCGCCAGCGGCTAGCTCCGCCTCGTCGAGGTAGCCAATGCCGATCGGATCGCCGCCGCGCCTGGGCTGCCGTAGAGCGTCCCGATCACGCCGTCGTGGGTGCTGACCTCCCATACCGGCTCAATCCATTAAAGATCGAGCTGTACCAGGCTCAGCCGAACTCCGCGATTACGGTCGTCGAGGCGCTGCGCACGCCGCCCGAGCCGAGCGCTCTCCCACCCGGCTCGCTCTCTCCTCGCCGCGACTTCATCATGGACGGCCGATCGCGCCTGGACGAGGCATCCGTGGCGCCCGCCATGCGCACACCGAACCGGGACGGGTGCAGTCACGAATGCCTCGACCTCGGCATGGAGGGCGCGGTTCGGCAGGAGCGCAGCGCTTGACGCGCGCTGCAGCGCCGTGGCACTGCTGTTCGCCGGGGAGGGTGCGATGTCGCCAGTTCCGCGTTGGTTGCTCCGGGCGTTGATCCCGCTCTGGATGTTTCTCACTTGCGTGCTCGCGTCGGGCGGGTGCCAGTGCAGCTTCGGCGAGCCGATTCCGGAGCCGCCTGGCCTCGTCGCCTGCCGGACGCAGCGCGCCCATGGCCCTGCCACGTCCCGTCCCGCGCCGGAGGTCGAGACCGCCGCCGCCGGCACCGTCCCCGGGGCGTTTTCCATCACGAGCACCGGCGAGGCCGTGTACACCATGGACCTGGCCTCCCCGCCCTCGCGCGCGGGCATGGGTCCTGGGCTCCAGCTCGTCTACCGCAGCGACGGCGGCGACGGCGTGCTCGGCAACGGCTTCTCCATCACCGGGCTGTCCGCGATCACGCAATGTCCGAAGAGCCTCGCGCAAGACGGGGAGATCCGCGGCGTGCGGTACGACGGCGACGACGCACTCTGCCTCGACGGCCAGCGCCTCGTCCCCGTGGGAGAGGGGCCGGGAACCATCGAGTACCGGACATTCCCGGATACCTTCGTCAAGGTGGTCGGTCACTACCCTCCGGAACGCGGCGCGCCCGCCGAGGCGCTCTTCTTCGAGGCGAATCTGCCCTCCGGCCGCGTCGTGGAGTACGGGCGCGCCGACGGCAGCAAGCCGCTCGCGCGAGGCGGCGTCCCGCGCGCGTGGCTCGCGAACGAGGCCCGTGACGGCCGCGGCAACGCCATGACGTACGCATATTGCCTCGCCGAGGCCGAGGACGGCCATACCGCCGAATATGCGGTGGACGAGATCCGCTACACGAGCTTCGAGGGCACGCCGTCGCTCGAGCCTTCCCGGGCGGTGCGCTTCGTGTACGGGACCAAGGACTCGGCCGCGGTTCGCATGGGCTACTCGGGCGGCATGGCGCTCCAGCGCTCGCTTCGCCTGGAGGAGATCCAGATGCTCGGTCCGGGCGACGCGCTGGTCCGGAGCTATGGTTTCCGCTACGAGCTGAGCCCGACGACGAGCCGGACGCTCCTCACCCAGGTCGAGGAGTGCGCGAGCGACGGGGTCTGCAAGCCGCCCACACGGTTTCAGTACAGCCGCGGAAAGCCCGGATTCGAGCGGCTCACGACGGACATCGACAAGCCGGTCTCCGAGAAGGCGAGCCCGATGGTGTTCGACATCGACGCCGACGGCCTCGACGATCTCGTGATTCCGGACATCGTCGCGGGGTCCAGCACGCCGTCGCATCCGATCACCGCGTGGGGGGTGGCGCGCAACCTCGGGCCCCGCGCCACACCGTCCTTCCTCGCGGCGCCGGAGCTCGCCTTCCTCCAGGATTGGCTGTTCGTCGCCGATCCGGATGGACCGTCCGACCCGGCCCTTCTTCAGCCCGAGCTCGGGACGGTGCTCGATTACAACGACGATGGGCAGATGGACGTCTTTCTCCACGACGTCTTCGACACCAAGACCACATGGCACGTGCTCCTGTCCCAGCCGGACCGGACCTTCGCACTTCACGACACGGGGATCCGCCGGCCGTTCCCGCTCGGGGTCACGCCTGCGCCGCCGAGCCTGAGACGACCCGGCGCCTCGGTGCACCTCGCCGATCTCGACGGCGACTCGGTGCCGGATCTGATCCAGTGCCAGGACCACGCCGAGGAGCTGGTACCGGACCCGCTCTCCGCCGTGTGGACCGTCCACCTCTGGAGGCCCGCGCGCGGCGCGACGTCCGCGGGATTCGACCCTACGGGCGAATCGATCGAGCTGCTCACCGGCTATCCATGCGCAATGGAGCTCCACACGCTCGACATCGACGCTGACAGCAAGATCGATCTCATCGTGCCCTCCGTGAGGTTGTTTGGTGACGGGACGGCCCTCATTGGAGATAGTTACGAGGCGATCATGCGCCGGGGCGAGGGACGCTGGGGGGTCATCGACACCAAGCTCCCTGTCGTGTGGCCCGGGGGCCGCGTCGTCTTTCTCGACGTCAACGGCGACGGCCTGCCCGATGCCGTCGAATCGGATGTCCATAGCCACCAGCTCTACACCTACCTCAACACGGGGCCGACGTTCGTGATGTCGCCGTTCCGGACCGTCGACGCGTTCAGCTTCGGCGATCTGCTGGGGGCCCCGGATCAGGACGCCCTTTTCCGCCTCGCGGTGCCGCTCGACTTCAACGGCGATGGACGGCAGGATCTCCTCATGCCCGTCCCACCAGGCATGCTGCTGAGTGGCTCCAATGTCCTCCCCTCCTGGGCCGTCCTGCAAGCGACGGGCGACCTGGCAGGGCCGCCGTTCAAGCTCGTCGACGCAGGGGTTCCTTTCGAGGCCAAGCTCGGTGACGCGATCACGCTCGCCGATCCGCACGGGCCGCGCACCGGCGATCTCAACGGTGACGGGGCCCAGGACGTGATCCTGCCGCTCGGCGGTGTGTTCAACGTCTTCCAGAACCTCTCGGCCGACCAGGATCTCCTGGTCGCAGTCTCTGACGGGATGAACGCGCACGAGCCGACCGAGCCGGGCTTCGTGCCCAACGTGAGCATCTCGTACGGCCACCTGACCGATGCGCCGGTCACGAGCGGAGGCGCGGAGGAGGATCCGGACCGGAGGAGCGCGCTCTACGTCGCGCGTTCCGGCGCGGCGGACGACTGCGGCTATCCGCGGCGCTGCGTCGTGGGCCCTCGCCGGGTGGTCAGCGCGTACGCGCTCAACAACGGCGCGGATCGAGCGAGGCGCTTCGAGGTCGGCTATCGCGACGGACGCTACCACCGGCTGGGCCGCGGATTTCTCGGGTTCGGCGAGCGGATCGTCACCGACCTAGATACGGGTGCCGTGACGATCGACGTCTACGACCACGTCACCTTCGACGACGAGCTGCAGATCTTTCCCTTCGCGGGGAGCGTCCAGCGGACGCTGCGCGGGGCTCCGGGGCTCGCGAGCCAGCCCAGGCCGGAGCAGATCGAGCTCTCGTTCAGCGACGTGACGCGGACGCTCGTGCCGACCAACGACGGCGCCACGTACTTCACGCTGCCCACCGAGCGCCGGGTGAGGCGAGCGCAAGGGGTCTATCCGCCCCCGAGCGGTGACGCGACCTCGATCGAGGCGTACGTGCGGGAAATCGAGCGCGGCGGCGACGGCGCGACGCTGCTGCGGGACTCGGTCTCGAAGGTGACGGACTTCGACACGTTCGGCAACGTGCGCGCCGAGGAGGTCTCGACGGAAGGCGTCGACCTGACGATCGAGGTCACGCGGACGTTCAAGAACGACACAGGGCGCTGGGTCCTCGGCCAGCTTGAAACGCAGAAGGAGTGCAGCGCGGCGGCGGGGATGTCGCAGTGCCGGACCCTCACGCGAACGACAACGATCTACGGGGAGGTCGAGACCGAGTCCACCGAGAGCGACGACGGCCTGCCGGACACGAAGCTGAAGCTCACCTATGCGCGCGACGATTTCGGGAACATCACCGGCGTCACGGCGGAGGACGCCTTCGGGCACAAGCGCACATCCAGCACGGACTTCGACGAGGAGGGCATGTTCCCCGAGAAGTACGTGAACGCGGCCGGGCACGCTACGCTCGTGGAGTTCGACGACGCGATCGGCGTGCTCCTCAAGCGGGTCGATCCGAATCAGCTCGTGACGACGTGGGCGCACGACGGCTTCGGGCGGCTCGGCATCGAGAGGCGCCCGGACGGCACAACGACGACCGTCACCCTCGCTCGCAGCAAGGATGGTGGCCCGGACCAGGATGCGTGGCGGGTGAGGCAGCAGAGCATCACGACCGGCGGTGCCGACGATACGGTGGAGTTCGACAGCCTCGGCCGCCCGATCCGGTGGCTGGGATACGGGCCCGAACCGGAGCCGTCGGAGGGCTCGGGCGATGCGAAGCGCATCATGCAGGAGATCGGGTACGACGCGCTGGGCGAGCACATCGCGCGGCGCTCGGTGCCGGTCAGGGAGGACACGCCCGAGAGCGCGATCCTGTACGATCGCTACGAGTACGATGCGGCGGGCCGCGAGGTGCGCCATACGACGCCGTGGAACGCGGTCACGACGACGGCGTACGATGGCCTGCAGGTGCGCGTCACCGACCCGCTCGATCATGTGACGGTGACCGAGCAGGATCCGCTGGGGCGCATCAAGACCATCACCGACGCGGCCGACGGGATCACCCGTTACGCGTACGGCCCCTTTGGACTGCTGCACACGGTCACCGATCCGGGCGAGGCGGTGACGCGCACGACGCGCGACGCGTTCGGCCGTGTCCGGCAGCTCGACGACCCCGATCGGGGCACGACGGTCTCGATCCATGACGGCTTCGGCGAGCAGATCTCGTCGACCGATGCGCTCGAGCGAAAGGTCACGTGGACCTACGACGCGCTCGGTCGACCCCGCTCGCGCGTGGACCAGGACGGCGCGGAGAGCCTGACGACCACGTGGACATGGGACACCGCGTCGCACGGCGTCGGCAGGCTCCACACGCTCGCGAGCCCGGACGGGGACAAGACGTACGGGTACACGGGCCTTGGCCAGCTCGACACGATCGCGCTCCGCATCGACGGCGAGCGCTCTCCCCTGGAGGCCAGGCTGGGCTACGACGAGCTCGGCCGCGTCGAGACGGTCACGTACCCGGCGCCGGCCGGCGCGGCGCCGTTCGTCGTGGCCCACGACCGCGACGCGCACGGCCATGTGCTCGCCGTGCGCGACATCGGAACGAACCTCGCCTACTGGCGCTTGGCGGACGTGGACGACGCGGGGCGCTTCCGGGAGGAGGTGTTCGGCAACGGCGCCGTCACGGAGCGGAGCTACTTCGCGGACAAGCAGCGCCTGAGGCACTTGACGACGCAGAGCGGCGCGGGTGAGGTGCAAAACCTGGACTATGGGTTCGACGATCTCCTGAATCTCACGCGCCGCACCGACGCGCTCCAGCCCGAGAACACGACGGAGCGCTTCCGGTATGATCCGATCCATCGGCTGACCTGCGCGTACTTCGGCGATCTCGAGAGCGCGACGGCACCCTGCGCGCTCCGCTACGACTACCACCCGAACGGCAATCTCACCTTCAAGTCGGACGTTGGTGACCTCTCGTATGACGACCCGCTGCACCCGCATGCGAGCACCGGCGCGGGTACGGACAGTTACGCGCATGACGCTGTCGGTAATCAGACGGCGCGGCCCGGCGGCACGACGGTGCGCTATACGCCGTTCGACCTGCCGGAGCAGATGACGCAGGGCGCGAGCACCATCACGTTCGGCTACGACGGCGACCAGCAGCGGATCCGCAAGACCACGCCGGAAAAGGAGACGCTCTACTTCGGCGATCTGTACGAGCGGGTCACCGAGGCGGCGTCGGGCACCGTGGAGCACCGGTACCACGTCCACTCGCCGGAGCGCGTCGTGGCGATCGTGACCCGGGGAGGCTCGGACGACGGCACGCGCTACGTGCATGTCGATCACCTCGGCTCGCTCGATGCGCTCACCGACGAGGACGGCGACGTGATCGAGCGGCGGAGCTACGACCCGTTCGGGCAGCGCAGGAACCCGGTGTGGGGGGAGCGCCCGCCTGCGTCGTTCCCGAGCGAGACGACGCTGGGGTTCACCGGGCACGAGAGCGACGACGAGCTCGGGCTCGTGAACATGAAGGGCAGGATTTACGATCCCAGGATCGGGCGGTTCTTGACGACCGACCCGATCGTTTCGATTCCGTCCTTCGGGCAGAGCTGGAATCCATACAGCTACGTGCGCAACAGCCCGCTCAATCACGTGGATCCGAGCGGGTTCCAGGAAGAGCCGGTGGAGGCGCCGATCCTGCCGGTCTACTCGGTGGTGCGCCCGGAACAATACGCCGTGGAGATCTTCTACTCGCCGCCGAAAACAAACCAGCCTGAAGAAGGACCGCGCGAGGCCGCGGAGGTCGGCGCCACGACGGCGCCCATCGACGTGGGCACGACCGGAAGCTCATCCGGGTACGTGCCGCAGCCAGTGACCGTCTCGCCGGAGCACTCGGGCGTCGGCGGCCCAGCTACCGTTGTCGGCCAGACCTTGCTGGGCGCCGCGGAGGGGACGCGCGACTTCGGAGCAGGGATCGGGCGGATGCTCGTGCTGAATGCGCTGACGCTGGGGATGTACAGCGGCTACGAGTTCGCCAGCGCGATGTGGGAGGGCTACGACGAAGACGGCGTTGTCGGTGCGCTCAACGCCGTCAACCCGCTCTACGAGATCGGGCGCAACGGCGCCGACACGGCCCTTGCTATCGACCGGAGCGACTATCGGGCGGCGGGCGCGGCGGGGGTGAAGACGATTCTCCTCGGCGCGGCGACGGTGTTCGGTGCGGGCAGAGGGCTGGGGGCGCTCGCGGAGGAGGCGGGGGCCGCAAGGGGGGAGTGCCAATCGTCCGAGTGCCGAGCGCTCGATATCCGGAGACAGCCGGACACATACGTGATGCGCAGGCGCTTGGTCATCCGTCAACTTTGACGATCGATCGTCCTGGGATAGGCGCACGACGAGCCGAGGCACTCAGTAGCTACGCGAAAGTTCCGGGAAAACAGCTCGACGAGTACCCACCAGCCATGTTCAGGGAAGGTGGATCGGGGGCGAGTGTTCGCCCTGTGTCGCCCGCAGACAACATGGGCGCAGGGGCCTGCATTGGGAACCAGTGCCGAGGGATGCCCGACGGTACACGTATCAGGATCATCGTGGAGTAGAACATGGCCCCGTTCAGTTTAGAAGTAACGTATTCGCAGATCTCCGTTTTTCAGTCGCATCTGAAAGATCCATTCAACGACTGGACCGATGCGCATGTTTCACAGGGGTTCTCATGGAGGCCGGGCAGCGTGTCTTTTCGTACTCTCGATGTAGATGGGCCGGCCTCGGTCGTTGTGGAAAAGGGACCGACACTTGATGTTTCGCCCTCAGCAATCAGAGTAATCCAGGTTCCATTTCACGTTCCGGCCGGCGTTGATGTCGAGATAGGCACCCTTGCCGGAACGGTCGTGGTGGAACTGGAGCCGGGCGATTATACGGTTCTCTTCGAGCACGGCCGATGCCATGATTCGCGAATGTGGTGCAAGTTCCGTTTCGTGCCGGGAACCACCGCACCCCGGGTTGTTCGTAGGGATGAAGAGCTTTCTCCAGGGCAGGACCTTCTGATGGATGCGCAACCAGCGGCGCCGTAGGACGCGATCCACTCAGGGGGATACCGACGGCGTGGTCCATGCAGGTGGTGAACAGCGCGAAGGACAATGGGCTTCATTCCTGCGACTCGGGGAATCGAAGCGTCTCGACCTGGATGCCGTCCTCCCCGGTGATCTCCTCGCCAGACCAATCCCAGCTCGTGCCGCCTGGGCCCGGCAGCCCCAGCTCGAAGGTGACCGCCTCCAGCGTGAGCTGGTCCTCGTCAAGGTAGGCGACGCCGATCGAGTCGCCGCCGCGCCCAGGGCCGCCGCGGCCGCCAGGGCCTCCGTCGCCGCCATCGGCACCGCCGCAGGACCACGTGCCGTCCCCCACGGCGCCGCCTGGCAGGCCCCTGCCGCCCTTGCCGCCATCCTCCGGCCCCCCGCCGTCGCCGCCGGGGCCACCGTCGCGCGCGGTGATGGTGTTGTCGCGCACCGTCACCTTGGCGTGGAGCGCCAGGATACCGATGCTCGGCTGGCCGTTCTCGCCCCCTCGGCCGCCTCGACCGCCGCAGCCGCCGGCACCTCCGGAGCCGCCGCCGGCGCCTCCCTTGGAGGCCACGCCGCACACTGCGAGCCCGCCCCGGCGGCCCCCGCCGCCGCCTTGCCCGGGCGTCCCCCGGGTGCCGTCGCGGGCCCTGTCAGGGTGCCATCCGGTCTCATCGATCCGACCGCGGCCCTTTCCCGGTTCACCGGGGATGCCTGGATCGCCGTGGAGCGCCACCTGACCTGGTTGGCAAGGGACGCCTGGCGCGTCCCCGTCGCCCCCCCCGTCCGGCCGTCGGGTCTGACGCCACGCGCGGCTGCCCGTCCTCGCCGTCGCCCGCCCCGTCGGGAAGCCCGTCCCCGCCTGCGCCGCCGATGCTCGGGATTCCTCCTTCGCACGGGTTCACCGCGCGAGCCCCTCCCGGGACCGTGGCGGCGGAGCACGCGTCTTCCCCGTACTGCCCATCCGGTCCCGTCGCTGCCTGGTACGGCCAGGGCCATTCCTCCCCATGGTCGCCCCTCAATCCCGCCGTGACTTTGATCCAGCTTCCGATGATCTCCACCGCGGTGCCCGACCGAACGAACATCCCGACATGCGTTGTGCTGAGAACGGCCACGTGGTCGATGATCGAGACCCCATCCGCAGCCCCGGTATCGCCGGCGCGCGCCGGCTGGACGGTCAGCGCGATGAGCCTGGGATCGCCGACAGTGAGCTTGGTCATCATGTGCACCGGGTTTTCCAGGCCTCTGCGGCGTTCCCATCTGTTGACGCTCCCGTTAGATGATGGGTGGGGGCCGCTTTTCGCTCACGCAGGATGATGGCTCGCTCACGCGCACGATGGCCATCGCCCCCATCCGGTGCCCGGAGCCCCCGCCGGAGGCTCCGTCCGCCCATCGCCCGCGCGACGTGGCCGCCGGGGCGCGCAGGGCGCGTCAAGGGCGGCGCAGCCGCCGAGCCCTGCGAGGGAACCCTTGACGCGTCCGAGCACCCCGGCACGCTCAGGACGCGATGGGCCGACCATCACGCCCGTGACCGGGGCCCGCTCACCGTCGCGATGGTCATCAGTCAGCCCGAACGAGAAAGCATCAACCAGTTTGATTCTCAACACCATCCGATGGCGGTTTCGAAGCCTCCATAGATATCCACGCCGGAGGGGAGCATGACGGTCTCCTCAAACCCGTCGTCGGTAAGAAACACGCGACCGCGCCCGGTGCGCGCAAGCTCGATCGCGCGCCGGATGGAACGAACCGGCCTGTCCTTCGTGCCGGGATTCGCGTCGTCACCGCCGAAAAACGGATTGATGACGAACACGCCGCAGCCGTCCATCGCCCGACCCGCCGCCAGATGCTCCAGGCAGACCGACTCGGGGACGGGATCGCTTGCACACGTCGATGGACCGTCACACGGCGGCGCGCCGCCAGGGCCCTCCACCCCCGGCGCGGTCCCGCAACCGGCCGCGGCGAGCGGAAGAACGAAGAACAGGAGGATCGCGGAATTCAGGTTCATGGGTATCCTTCGATGGCGGTGTCTCGCAAGGCACGAGTCAATGGGGCGGCTCGTTCCCCACGCTGAACGCATGGATTTCACCCGTGGGGCCTTGCCGCCCTTCGCCCACCTCGTCACTGGCACCGGCGTTCCCCGCATCGCCGCCATGACCGGGGTCTCCGACCTGAATGTAGGTCCCGGGTCGAATGGCGAAGTTGGGCGCCACGTAGGCGATGCCGATGGTTGCGCCTCCGAGCCCGCCGCCGGCATCGCCTCCGCGACCGCCGTTGCCTCCCCCGCCACCCGGGCACGCATCCGGCATGTCGAGCGAATATCCCTTTCCGCCGTTGCCGCCATGTCGCCCGATGCCCCCCCTCTTGGCCCCGACCGCCCACCCCGTCGATGGCTCCCACCGGCGCTTTTCCGTGTTCCGAGGCGGCGGGCGATGTAGCCGCATCACGCGCGTCTCGCGCGTCGCGCCAGCTGAGGTCGCTGTGTCCTCGTAGCTAGTCGACAGTGACGAATTGCTGTACTCTCGAAGAATGAGCACCCCGGTCACACTGCCAGACGATTCCGCCATAATAGACCATATCACAATCTGCGCCGACAGGGTATTTAAGTACCAGAGAGGCAGAGGAGCTAACACTGCACCCCCACCGACGCGCCGTCAGGTACATCAACTTCTCATACTTGCGTTCGCGGCAAGCATCGAGCACGAGGAAGGAAGAAAAGTTGCCTTTACACTCTTTTTCGATCACGATTCCAGTTTGGTTGACTATGAATTCGAGCAACCGCTGGCGCTCACCCCTGCTGCGCTTGCTCGACTTTCTGTGGCGCTGGACCCATCGCGCACCTACATCTGTGCAACCAGCGGACCATCAGGCCTTGAGATCGTAGGGCTCTACCACTTTGGCGACCACCACTCATTTCGCGCGCCAAGAAGCGCTCCAAGTCATTTCTCTGTTCGTGTGGTCAGCCCAGGTGTCCTCGTAATTTACTATGATGCCAGGTTAATTCTGACTTATAGACGGGGCGAAGTGGTTTGCTACCCGGGGGACTTCGAGTGGACGCTAGACGCAGAGCGCGCTCTGTCCCCACCTATAGCCGCCGAGGTTGACGAAGGTCGAAAAATTCAGCTTCAGCAGTGCTTTGTGCACATTGCCGAGTCCATGGTGCGCATGCGCCACGGTGGAGCTCTCCTTGTTCTGCCCAACGGATTGCATTGGCAAGAACGCGCAACAAGCTGTCGCTTTGCCCCCAGGAGACCGGCGTCGCGCGCGTGCGATGCAGAGGCTTCCAGCGTTGAGCATGAGAAACGCAGACAGGATGCCATGGCGAGATTGCTTAACGAGAGCCCATGCGACTATATCGATCGAAATGCCGGTGCAGCCATAATCTCGGCACTTTGCTACTCAAGCACGTCTCATCTGGGGGTGGAACTAGAGTGGGTTGCTCATTTTACTGGCACTGACGGGATGACCGTCGTTAGGCCAGATCTGACGTTGCTTTGCTTTGGGGCCTTCTTCCGAACGGAGGCGCCTCCTGGTGGGCTCAGGGTCCGAATTGTCGATCCCTATCAAGGTGCCCCCAATGAAGTCAGGGAAGGTGAACTCGCAGCCGTCGGGGGGGCTCGGCATCAATCGGCCGCCGTGACCTGTCACGGATTTCCTGGGTCAAAGGTTATCGTTGCGTCCCAGGACGGTGCTCTCTCGACAATGCAATGGAACGAGGAATCCCAGGCTGTTCTTGTTCACCGGCATCTGGAGTTGATGTTGAATTTGTGAAGAGGGTTCGACCTGGGGTGTTGCCGAGCGGCCTGTTTGATGGTCGGAAGATCCGGCTCTGTGATGCCCATTATCGACCTGGATGTCCGCGCGCCGCGATTGCAGCGCGGTGAGGCGCCGTGTCACCTCGTCAGCCGCAGGGTGCCGGCGCTCTCAGTCGATGTGGATGGAGAGGCGGTCATCGCCGTCGAGGACGGCGCGGTGGCGAGCGAGGGCGGTGCTCAGCCCGTCGATGTGGTGGAGCACGACGTCGATGCGAGGGCAAAACGGATCGGGGTCGTCCGAGTAGTGCGCCGTGGGCGCGTCGCGTCTCCGATCCTCGCTCCTTCGCCTTCTCTCCCGTTCCGGCCTGCTCCAGGGCCGGCGTCTTCGGGGCGCCTCGGGACGCAACCATCGCGCGAGGGCGTTCTCAGCAGAGCCTGCGGGTGCTGGCGAGCGGCAAGCCTCCGGCAGCGAGTCCGCGCGCGCGGCGGGCTCGACGTTCGGCCCAAGCTTGCTCACCCTTCTGGTGCCACTGGCAATCCGAGCAGCCGACCGATCGCCTCGTGAACGACCCGGGCCCCCACCTCATCCCCGAGGGCGACGGCGCGGCTCAGGGTGCTGGCAAACGAGGCGACCACCGCAGCCCGACGCGACAGCTCGGTCACGGCGAGCTCCCCAGGCCCAGGGCTTGACAGTTGGGCCCGGGCTGGGGCTATGCATTCCGAGGGGGGCGATCCGTCATCACGCTCTCCCCAAATCCCGGAGGATCCGACGGATCGCAACGGTTCGCCCCCGCGGAATTGTCCTGCCAGGGATCTGTCTCCCGAGCGAAGAGAGGCTTTAACGCAAATGCGCCAAGAGCGCGAAGGCGCGAAAATGCATGAATCTTTTTTGCGACCTTGCGACTTTGCGACTTTGCGTTGAAATCTCTCTCCGGATCCCTGCTCGGAGCTGGGCCGGGCGGCGCGCGAGGACCTCGGGTTTCAGTCGCCGTTCATGCGGAAGCATGGGGACTTCGCGCATGGCTGATACCGATGGGCGAGCGGCCTGAGATAGCTCACCCACGCCCCGGAGGGGGCGCCTCCACTCCACCGCCTGCGGAGACGAGCACGCTGTCGAGCCGCGTGCGCCCGAAGATGCCGCCCGCGCGCACCTCGACGACCGCGAACGCGCGCGCTTCGTCCACGGGGACGACGTCGATCACCGGGCCTCTGGGGACCGGCACGAAGCGCATTCCCTCGATCGGAATGCTCGCGTCCCACGCAATCCGATGAGGCGGCTCCGTGGGGCTCCGGGGCGCGAGATCGCGCGGGCGAGGCGGGACGGGGAGGATGCCGATGCCGTCTTCGCCCGCGGCGACGAAGAGGAGATCGCCGTGCAGCGCGACGGCATGAAAGCCGTACGAACGCTCGGCCGAACGCTGACTGCCCTCCAGGCGCCTCACGTGGAGCACCGCCCATTGCTGGAGCGTCGGGAGATCGATGAACGCGACGTGCGTCCACGGACCGACGCGGGAGGGCGAATGGGAGAGCAAGACGACGGTGTCGCTAGTCGAGGCGACGGACACGACCCGCTCGAAGGAGCCATGGTCCACCAGGGTCAGACTCTCGACGAGCCGCGGCTCGCGCGGGCTCGTCACGTCGACGAGCAGCATGAAGCGAGGGAGTACCCTGTCGTCGATGGCGACGAGGCGCGAGCCGTGTACGGCGAACCCGTCGATTCCCTTGCCAGCCGCGCACGCCTCGCGCGGCACCGCGATGGGACACCATCTCTGGGGCGCGCGGAGGTCCACCCAGCCGAGCATCCCTTTGCCCGCGTCGCCGCCCGTGAAGGCGGCGTCGTCGATGACGAAGATCGCGTGAATGTCGGGATGGCCCTCGATGTCGACGACGCTGGCCGCGCGCTCGCCCGAGAGCCCGCGGATCACCGTGAGCGCGCCTTGGTGCGCATACACCAGCCTGTCGGCCTCGATGTCGAGCCGGTGCACGGCGCGCACGGGCATGGGGACGGGACCGACCTCGACGAGGGCCGCGGCGCCCTCACGGTAGCTCGGCGCTGCGGTGCGCCGAAAAAGGATGCTTTGCTCGCCTCGCGGCAGGATCCAGGCCTCGCTCATGGTCGATGTGGCTCCTCGTCGATGCGCCGCGGCCGAGGTCGACCAGGGCTGAAGCGCGCAGCGTCGCGATGTCCGTCTCGCCCCGCGTGATTCCGCCGCGCCTGGCGTCGTAGGTGCACCAGGCGAGCGATCGACCGGGTGGCCGCGAGGGGTACGACGGCGCACTCCCGGTGTCCACTCGACGCCGGCGGACTGTCGGCGGGCTGTCTCCGGAGAGCGTCGCCTGCCTCTCGTCGGTGGCACGAGACACCCGGAAGTCGAGCGAGGCCGTGTGCTCACCGAGCGGCACGACCGGGAACGGTCCGATTCGCTTGATTTCTGAGCTGATTCTCTGGATTCTGAGTTGATTTGTGTTGATTTATGAGACCATTCCCTGGATTTGCTTTCGATTGTCCGGATTTGAGAGATGAAATTCTGGATCTGGCCCAGTATTACCTGGAATCTTAGGCTTATTCTCTAGATATCGTCGGATTTTGTCTGGTTTGTTGACCAGGATGTCTCGCTGCCGCGTCCCGTCGCCCCGTGCGGCGACAGCGCTGTCGAGTTGGCGCGCGCCGCGGGCGCATGTTCCTGGCGGGGGTGGTATGCAGGACGGCGTGCAGCTCATGACGGCGCCCTCGGAGGACGGCGACGGGGCGGGCCGCGTGGCCGGCCTCGCGGGCGTCGTGCTGTGCGGCGGGCAGAGCCGCCGGATGGGGCGCCCCAAGGCATGGCTGCCGTTCGGGGGCGAGGCGCTGCTCCAGCGGGTGGTGCGGCGCCTCGGCGAGGCGGCCTGGCCGATCGTGGTGGTCGCGGCGCCGGGGCAAGAGCTGCCGCCGCTGCCGGAGGGGGTGCTGCTCGTGCGCGATCCGGTGGAGGGCCGCGGGCCGCTGCAGGGCATCGCGGCCGGGCTCGATGCGATCGCGCCGCTCGCCGAGCGGGCCTACGTCGCCTCGACCGACGCGCCCTTCCTGCACGCCGCCTTCGTGCGGCGCCTCGCGGATCTCCAGGCGGGCGGCCACGCCATCGCGGTGCCGCGGGCGGAGGGGCACCATCACCCGCTCGCCGCGGTGTACGCGTGCTCGGTGCGCGGCGAGGTGGCGGCCTTGCTCGCCGAGGGCAGGCTGCGGCTCTCCACCCTGTTCGAGCGGGCGCGCACCCTTGTCGCGGAGCCGGAGCTCCTGCTCGCGGATCCGCGGCTCCGCGCCGCGGATCCGGCGCTGCGATCGCTGCGCAACCTGAACACGCCCGAGGACTACGCGGCGGCGCTCCGCGAGCTCGACTGACCCGGCTAGTCGCCGCGCGCCGGCGCGCTCGTCGCCGCCGCGCCCCCGGGCTCGCCCCTCGTGATGAGGATCCGCTGCTCTCCGTGCCTGGGCAGGATCACGCGATCCGGCCCCAGCCCGCGCGCGGCCATGACGCGCCGGAGCTCGCGGGGCGCCTCTCCGAACGTATCGGTGCTGTTGATGAAGGTGTCGAAATGGATAGCCATCATCCGCCGCGCCCCGAGGTCGAGGAAGGCCTGCACCGCCTCCGCCGGATCGAGGTGCTTGCTCTCCATGAACTCGCGCGGCCCCACCGGCGCGATCGGCAAGAGGGCCAGATCGATCGAGGGGAATCGCGCGCGCGTCTTCACGAAGCCATCGCGGTCGTAGGCTGTATCGCCGCCGAAGTAGACCGTGATTCCATGGTACTCGACGACATAACCCGTGAAGCTCTCCGTCATCCAGTCCCGGTCCAGCCCGTAGCGATAGCCGGAGTGCCGCACCGGCACGGCCGTGATCTTCAGATCGCCCTGCCGCCATGTCGTCCAGGTCGGGACCTCGAACGAGGCGAAGCTATGGTTGGGCACGTAGACGAGCCCGCCCCGAGGCACGAGCAGCGCGCGGACCTTCGGCTCGATCATCGACAGCGAGCCGAGCGAGAGGTGGTCGAGGTGCATGTGCGAGATCAACACGGCGTCGATGGGCGGCAGGTCCTCCGGAGCGATCCCCGGCTCGACGAGCCGCTTCACCATGAGGCCCACCGTCGACGTGAAGACGGGGTCGGTCAGGATCCATCGGTCGTCGATCTGCACGAGCACGGTCGCGTGCCCGACCCAGAGCGCGGCGAGCCTCGCCTCGGGGCGGTACGGCGCGCGCACCTTGTCCGGCACGGGCAGCGGGCTCGCGAACAGCCTCGCCACGTTGCTCTCCAGGATGCGCGCGGGCACGCCGCACGACAGGCCCGCGAGCGCGAGGAGCGCCGCGGCGGACAGGCGAGCTGGCGACGAGGAGAAGCGCGTGGCCATGCGCGGCGTCAGAAGTAGCGGATGCTGAGCGTGATCGTTGTCGATCGCAAGGCGGCCGTCGGCGTGGCCGCCACCTGCGCGCCCAGGGCGCCGAACAGGATATAGACCCCCGCCTCGTACGAGGCCGCCACCTGCCCTCGAGCATAGAGGGCTGATCCGCCGAGCGAGCAGGACAGGTAGTCGCCGCCATCGAGGAGCGGGAAATAAGCGCGGACGCCGCCCCGGATCAGCCAGCGATCGGCGAACGCGCCCGGACGGGCGACGTACCCGGGCGAGCCGAAGAGCTCGATCGAGCCGGCGTGACGCGTGAGCGGCTCCGCGATGAAGGCGCGCCACGGCGAGAGCTTGCGGTTGATCCCGAACGAGTAGAGCAGCGGGGTCACCTGCCAGCGGAACCCGAAGCGCGCCCCGCCCGGTTCGAGCCACAGCTCGGGGCTCGGCACGAGCTGGACGAGGAGCCACGCCAGCGTGGGGCGGATGTCGGGCTCCGTGGCGGCGGCCGCCGGCGCCGCCTGCCGCGGCTCCTCGGGCGACGCGCCCGCGGCGAGCGGCCAGAGCAGCCAGCCGAGCGCGGCGGCGCAAGCGGCCAGCGCGGGAGCGCGTCGTCGCGCGAGGGAGCGCGCTCCGGGCATGCCGCGGCTACGGCGCGCCGCCGTACACCCTGCCGAGCTGCTTGTAGAGGAACCGCGCCGCGTGCTCTCCATAGGGCGTCTGCGCCGCGTACACGTCGGGCGAGGCGATCGGCGCGTGCGCCGCCAGCGCGCCTGGGCGCCCGAGCCGGGCGAGATCCTCGCCGAGCGCCTCCATCGAGGCATACCGGTTCTCCGGCCGCTTGCGCAGGCACTTCGCGATCACCGCCTCGAGCGCCCGCGACGCCGGGCTCTCACCCAGGTTGGGCGGCGGGGGCGGCGTGACGAGCTGGTTGGCCAGCACCACGGCCTCGTCCATGGCGGGCGCCAGGGCGGGGGAGGAGCTCCGCGCGACGCTGAAGGGGAGCCGGCCGGTGAACATCCGGTACATGAGCATGCCGAAGCCGTAGACGTCCGTGCGCCCGTCGGGAGGGTCGCTGACGGTCTGCTCCGGCGCCATGTACTCCAGGGTGCCGACGGTCACCCCGGCCTGCGTGAGCCCCGAGTGCTCGTACAGCTTCGCGAACCCGAAATCGACGACCTTGGCCGCCCAGGCGTCGCCCTTCTCCCCCACGAGGAACACGTTGGCGGGCTTCACGTCGCGGTGGACGATCCCCGCGCGGTGGGCCGCGCCGAGCCCGGCCGCGGCCTGCAGGAGGAAGGGCACGCCGGCCTCCGCGGACAGCCGCTTCTCGCGCAGGAGCAGCGAGCTCAGCGACTCGCCGAAGAGGAACTCCAGCACGAGGTAAGGCGACCCTTCATGGAGGCCGATGTCGAGGACCTCGACGATGTTCGGGTGAACGACCGTGGCCGCGGCCTTGGCCTCCAGGAGGAACCGCGCCTTCACCTTGGGCTCGCGGCGGAGCCTCGCCTCCAGGAGCTTCAGCGCGACGGGCGCGCCGCTCTTCGTGTCCTCCGCCAGGAACACCTGCGCCATGGCGCCGCTGCCGATGAGGCCCCGCACCCGGTACCGCTCGGCGACGATCGCGCCCACGTGCTCGGTGGGCTGGGACCGGATCCGCCGGATGTCGTGGCTCGCGACCAGCTTCTCTCCGTCGTGCGGGCAGAAGCGGTGGTCATCCGCGTACCGCCGGTGGCAACGAGGGCACAGCATGAGGTCCCGTTCTCGGGGATAGCCCTTCCCCCGCCCCTTTTGCAAGACCCGACGTGCGCGTCGTGATCGCGCCTCGCGAAGGCGCGCGCGGGGCGATCACGACGCGCGGGACATGTCCGACGGCATCCGCGCTCTGGGCTCGTGGATCAGGACCGTCTCGGCGCTGGAGAGCTCCTCCATGTCGGGCGCGTCGCCTGACATGCGCCAGCCCGGGCTCCGCTTGGGCAGGCTGTCGAGCAGGCCGGCGAACGAGCTCACCCACTCCTCGATGGCCCGAGGCCGCTCGTCGGGCGACAGCGCGAGCGCCCGCGCGAAGGCGCGGTCGACGTCCGGCGGCGTCCCCGGGAGCAGCGACGAGACGGGCGGCGGAGGGGCGCGCGAGAGGCTCGACAGGATGGTGGCGAGGTCCTCTCCGGCGGCGATGCGCCGTCCGGTGAGCGCCTGGTAAGCGACGGCCGCGAAGGAGTAGAGATCGCTGCGCGTGTCCACCGACCTGCCGCGCGCCTGTTCCGGGGCCATGTAGAGCGGAGTCCCCAGGAAGATGCCCGTCGAGGTCGCGCTCACGTCGGCGGAGAGCTCCTTGGCGATACCGAAGTCGAGGATCTTGACGTGAAAGTCGCCCGGCCCCGTCGACGGGAGCAGGAAGATGTTCTCCGGCTTGACGTCGCGGTGCACGAGCCCCGCCGCGTGCGCAGCGCCGAGCGCCGAGGCACCCTCGCGCAGCAGCACCGCCACCTGGGCTGGCGTCCCGGGCCCGTGCGACCTCATGGCGTGAGCGAGGGTGAAGCCGTCCAGCCACTCCATCACGATGAAGAGCGTCCCGTCCTCGAGCTCGCCCGAGTCGTACACCTCGACGACGGACGAATGATGGATTCGCGCGACGAGGCGCGCCTCTCTCGCGAACCGCTCGCGCACATCCTCGTTGTTGAAGTGCTCTGTCCTGATGGTCTTGATCGCGACCTCGCGCCCGAGCCGCTCGTCGTGGGCCTTGAACACCCTGCCCATGCCGCCTTCCGCGACGGCCCGGGTCAGGCGATACCGCCCCGCCACGCGATAGGGGAACGGCCGCGGCCTCTTCAGCGCGGCGCCGTCATCGAGGCATCGCTCTACACACTGATCGTAACAGCGCTGGCAGCTCGGGCATATCTGCAGGACATCGATACCGCGGCGCACCATGTCTTCGAGCGTCGCTGCCCGCCGCTCCGCCGCGCTCGCGAGATCCTTGCGCAGCCGCGAGAGCTCGAGCGCGCTGCCGAGGTGGTGCGCGAACGAGCGGACGAGCCGTCGGGTCGTATCGCTCCACACGACGCCGCTGCCGACGATGACCAGCGCGCCGTGGACGTCGCCCGACATGCCGAGGACGGGGACAACGACATCCGTGGATCTCGGAAAGGAGTGTTGGGTCAGCGCGGCCTGGCGCAGAGCGTCGACGTGCGGCGCCTCGGTGGTGGTCGCGGTGAGGCTGACCATCGCCTGCTCCTCGGCCTTCCACACCGCGACCTCGCGGGCGCCGATCGCCTCCGCGATCTGGGCCGCCGCGGCGGACGACCACCTCGCGATGTCGTCGAGCGCCTGCGCCGAGGAGACGACGAGCTCCGCGAGCTTCTCCTGCTCCTCCGCGAGCTGGCGCGCGAAATAATGCACCGCTGCGTACGCGATGGCCGACACCGTGAGGAGGTTCATCGCGAAGAAGCCGGCGAGGAGGCTCGGAGGCGCCTCCGGCGCGACGCCGGAGAGGAGCGGGTCGGCAACGCCGGCGGCCATCACGAGCAGCGTATACGCGATGAACCAGGGGATGGACGCCCGCGATCCGTGGAACAGCAGCAATGTCAGCGGCGCGAGGAGCGCCCACAGGACGACGCCGCTCGATCCGACGAACCCTCCCCGGCTCGCGTGCATGAGAAACGGCAGGGCGAAGATGAGCAGCGCCTGACGGAAGCGGAACCCGGCAAACTCCTTCGTCCTGGCGAAGTGGGCGAGGCTCAGGCCGGTACACACCATGTAGCCGAGCGGGATCGCCGCCGAGCGGTGGTCCCCGGCTGCCCCATAGGCGATCACCCAGACGGGGCACGCGCACGCCTTGAGCGCCGCGGTGAGCGTGAGGATCTTCTTGTGCTGGCGCACCTTCGGATCGTCGCCCGACTTCAGCCCCATCCGAGCGATGGCCTGGAAAAACTTCATCCTTGTCGATTGTACGACGTTGAGCAGGGTGGCCTCAAGCCGCGGTCAAGCGCTCGGGGGGGCGCGATGTAATCGAGGTGTAGATGTGGGCTCACTGACAGGGGGCGGTCGCTCCGGCGTGTGCTGCCCTCGCCCTGTCTCCGTCCGGCGGTCACGAGCTGCGCCAGCACGACGCGCGCGACGACCGCCTCAGCCCCCGACCTGCCCTCTCGAGCTCAGTCCTCCGGCTTCCCCTTGGCCGAAAGGTCGATCTCCGAAAGCCTCCCCACGAATGGATCCTCGCTCCCGAGCTGCTGAAACGCGCCCGGATCGCTCCTCTCGAGCGCCGCCAGGAGCTGCGCCAGCCCGCGCCGCGACCCGTAGTAGTTCGACATCTCGTGATCCTCGTCCGTGATGCAGGCGCGCACCGCGCTGCGGGAGATCTGCGGGAGCCGCAGCGCCTTGAGCGCCATCGACCACAGGCCGTCGATGCGGTTCTGGTCCGCGGGGAACTCCAGCAGGCCGGCCATCGTGAGGAGCATGGCGCAGCGCTGCCCCCTCGGCGTGGACAGCGCATCGCCGCCGGAGAGGTGGCCGAGATCGAGGGCGCGGCGCATGGCGTCGGCCGCGCAGAGCAGGCGCTTCAGCTCCTTTGCCGCGTGGCTCAGGTGGCTGTGGAGCATGACCTCGACCGAGAGGCCGCCGAGCGCCTCGTTGCTCTGCTGAAAGCGGGTGACGGCCGGGAGCCGCCCGAGATCCTGCTGCACGGCGCCGCCCGTGGGCACGTCGTGCGGCGGCTCGCGGTGGCTGAAGAAGCCCCCCGACTGGAAGGCATAGTAGAGCTCGCTCTGGCCCGCGAGCCCCGCCCAGATGTCCGAGTACTGCGCGACGCGATTGAGGCTGCCCGCCGCCCAGTTGAGGCCCGCCGCGCCGTCGCCGCCGATCTGCGACGCGCTCACCCCCGGGTCGCGCGGCGTCATCGAGGCCTCGATGTCCTCGGCGATGTCCGCGAGCTGGAAGTCGAGGAAGCCGTCGTAGTAATCCGCGCGCCCGTCCCGGTTCACGTCGGAGTAGCGGGCGACGACGAGCGGGTGCGAGGGCCCGACGAACTGCGAGAACCCGGCGATCTGCGCCTGCGGGTGGGGCCACTGCGCCTTCCGGAGGCGCGCGTCGAGCTCGGCGTGCGACGCGCGCTTGCTCATCCCGCGCAGCGCGGCGACGAAGCAGTCGACCCCCTCGGACGCCGTGACCACCCCGTCCGATCCGGTCCTGAAATAGGTCGAGTCCCACGAAGAGTAGATGTCCGCGTCCGGGAACATCTGGGAGACGGCAAAGCGCGTGGTGAGCCCCGCGCACTGCGAGTTCATCATCAGCTTGTACCCTTCCTGTTTCACCTGCACCGCGGCCGCGCGGAGGTCGAAGGCGCCGAGCTGGGCGTGCCGGTTGATGAGCACCCCGATGAAGAACGCCATCCCCATCTCGAGGTTCTCGTCGCGCGGGGTCGCGGCGCGGGCGAAGACGCGGATGGGCTCGCCGGCGGGCGTCTTGAAGGGGGCCTCGAAGGCGCGGTAAGGGCTCCAGCCGTTCGGCGACGGGGGCGCCTCGGGCGGGAGGGCGATCTCCTTGAAGCCGTGGGTCGACACGAGGATGTCGCACTCGCCCTCGTGGAACTCCGAGGCGCCGCACATCGCGAGGTTCCACGGTCCCGTGAGCTCGTCGTACGGCGGCGCCTCGCGGAGCAGCCCGCGGACGAGCCCCCGCGCTCGCTCCTGCTGGGCCGCCGTGAGCCCCGGGGCGCGCAGCTGGAGCAGGTGGATCGCGTGCGCGCGCAGCGCCGGCCGGGCCGTCTCGTCGCCCGCCTCCCTCTCGATGAGCGCGAGGATCTCCTCGGCGGCGCGCTCCGCGACCGGCGCGAAGCCGCGGTCGTCCAGCGACGTCGCGATGAGGTGCGAGAGGATGGTCGTCGCCGCTGAGCGGAGGGTCGCGGCGGCGGTCGGATCGCGCCTCGCCTCCTCGCCGCCCACGGCCGCGATCTCGAGCGCCGCGCGCGCTTGATCCAGCAGCGCCGCGCCCCGGCGCGCCGAGAGCCGCTCCTTGCGCACCGGCTCCTCCGGGTGGAACGCGCTCGGCGGGAAGAGCTGCGTGAGGGTGCTCGTCCGGCGCGACGAGATCCACCGGGCCGCGGTGACGAGGGCATCGCGGGCGGCGGGCCCGTCGGGGCCGAGCGTCGGGCTCGCGCTGAACACCCCGGCGGGCAGGAGCCAGAGCGGCGCGGCGCCCTCGCGCCCCGCGTTCAGGTCGATCGGCGCCGCCTGCGACGCCACGCCCGGATCCGGCACGACCTCGACGTTGGAGACGGCGACGGCGCGCAGCCGTCGGCGCACGGGCGAGTGGCCGGGAAACACGATGAGCACCGCCTTGCCCTCGCCCTCCCGGAGCGCCGCAAGGCTGTCCCCGGGGACCGGCGCCGAGAGCGAGATGGCATAATCGCTGTCGCTCACCGCGACCGCGAGCAGGTGAATGCCTGGCGCGGACTTTCGCTCTTCGAAGGCGGACGACGCGGCTGGCCCGACGGCATCCACGGTGCCAGGCAGGTCGACGGACCCTCGGGGCGAACGGATCCGGACGATGACATCGCTGGGCATGACGTTCTCCTGAGGTGAGGGAGCGTCGCCGCGTTCAAGATCCCGGCGCAACAGGAATCCGACCCGGCAGAACGCTGGCGTATCGCGTCACAACCGGATCAGGGCGAGCTCGACACTGGCTCGTTCAGGCAGCTCCCTCAATGGCTCTCCGGCAGATCCGGAGTCGACCAGATCACTCCTCGTTCGATGGAGCGCGCGTCGCTGGCGCGATGACGGGGTGGCGGGGCGACTCATGCGCTGACGAGGCGGAGCAGCGAAGCAGGGAGAAGCCTGCGCCGGCGGCGATGAGCACGCCGGCGGCGACGAGCTTGATCCCTGCGCGCTTCGCGCGGCGCGCCCCTGCCGACGAGGCGACCGCTCCCTCGTCGGCGAGCGCGGCGGTGGCGCCGGCCGTCTCCGGCGAGGAGAGCGCCGCGGCGTCGGGCGGCGCCTCCAGGGAGGCCGCTCCGGCGCCGCGCGCGCGCGGCCGGTTGCTCGAGGGGGGCGCTGGCAGGAGGCTGCCTGCGCGCAGCGTCGCGGTCGATGCTTCGCCGTCCAGATCGGCGGCGCTGGCCGGGAACGCGTCGCTGATGCGGGCGTCGGGCGCGAGCGAGCCGCTCACGCGGGCGCTGGGCACGAGCGGGTCGCTGGCGCGGGCGCTGGGCACGAGCGAGTCGCTCTCCGGAACCCTGGGCGCCGCCGGGGGGCCGAAGGGGCGGAGGGCGACGGCCGCGTAGCGCTCGAGGAGCGCGCCGACCTCGCGGAGATCGGCCGGGCGCTGCGCGCGGTCCGGGCTGAGCATGCGATCGATCATGGCCGCGACGTCGGAGGGCAGCGTCGGCGCGCTCTCCCCGATCGGCTGGATGGAGCCGGTCAGGATGCGCTTCATCACCTTGCCCATGTTCTCGGCCTCGGTGGGCCGCACCGAGGTGAGGCACTCGTAGAGGATGACGCCGAGCGACCAGATGTCGGCGCGGTGATCCACGTCGTGCTCGCCGAGGATCTGCTCGGGCGACATGTAGTACGGGGTCCCGAGCATCTCGCCGCTCCCGGTGCGTCCCCAGGACCAGCTGGTCTCGCCGGGCGCCGCGGTGACCTTGGCGATGCCAAAATCGAGCACCCTGACGCGGGCGTCGTGCTGCGCGGCCTCCGGCGCATCCGCGGAGTCCGCGGAGCCGGGCGCCGGCGCGCCGCTCGGGGGCACCGCGGCGGCGTGAGCGGCTGCGCCGGGTGAACCACGTGGCGCGGCCGCGGCGGGCGTGAGCAGGAAGATGTTGTCGGGCTTGAGGTCGCGGTGGACGATCCCCAGCGCGTGCGCGGTGCCGACGGCCGAGATGACCGGCAGCAGGATGCGCGACAGCTCGGGGAGCGGGATCTGCGCCTCGCGCAGCAGCTTGTCGCGGAGCGACTCCCCCTCGAGCAGATCCATGACGAGGAACGGCGTCCCGTTGTCGAGCTCGAGCACGTCGTGGATGGATGGCACGTTCGGGTGATCGACCGCCGCCGCCGCGCGCGCTTCCCGGACAAGGCGCCGCCGAGTCGACGCGTCCTCCGCCGTGCCGGGGCGCAGCAGCTTCAGCGCCACACGTTCGCCGTTCGCGAGGTGGGTGGCGGCCCAGATGACCCCCATGCCTCCCTCGGCCAGCTGGCGATCGACCCGATAGCGACTTGCCACCAGGGCGCCCGGGATCAGCGGATTGCTCACGCGGAGATCAGGATACCACGCGCCGTCCTCCCGACCTTCTCCGCGCGCCTCAGACGCTCAAACACCGCTCCGGTCGGACAATTACGTGTTCGACGCAGCACCGCGCACCCCGGCGCGCCATACGACATAGGTGCTCGTGTGTACGTCCCTGTCGCCGCAAAAGCGCAGTGATCTTTTCAACACGGATGTTCGGCTGCCCACGGCGACCCCGGTAGCCACATAACATCACCGGCCCGCTGTACGTCCCTGTTACCGCAGAAGCACCGATATCTTCTCGACATCGAACTTCACCGATCATGAAACACACCATGCCAAGCCGCGTCACCACCGCTCATTCATCGTGGCGCGCCCCCCACCGAGCTCATCCTTGGTGAAGCACCCTCGCCACCGAGCTCATCCGCCCCGGAACGCGCCCCGCCGAGCGGCGCGCGCCCGCACAGGAGACGGGCCCAGATCGGCGTTTTCGGCGCGCAGGCGTACTCACGTACGCCGAGCACCGAAAACGTCGAGGTGGGCCCGTATCCGCAGCGGGCGCGTGCCGCTCAAACGGCGGGCCAGATGGAGCCGGCGCGCCGGCGCTCGGCGTAGGCCTCGGCCGAGAGAGCGTAGCGCAGGAGCTCGTTCGACACCGGATGTTGAAGGAGCAGGCGGGGCTCCTCGGTCGAGCGGGCCATGTCGCGATCGTACCGGCGGAGGTAGTCGATCGCGGCGAGCGCGTCGCCGCAGAGCAGGTAGCCGGTGCGGTGCTCGCTCCGGCGCAGGCCGAGGACGAAGGCGCGCGCGTCGTACGACACGGCGACGGTCGACGCGAGCTCCTCGAGCATCTTGCGCTGGCGGCGCCCGATCGCCCGCTGCACGCCGGGGAGCATCTGCTGCGTGGCGTGCTCGCGCGGGGGCGAGATGGCGCCTGACCCGAAGCCGGGATCGATCGTGCGGATCGACGCCAGCAGCAGGCCGTCGGTCGCCTCGGCCGGGATCTCGTCGAGGAACGTGAAGCCGACCGCGACGCGCGCGAAGAGGCGGGCGAGCGCGAACGTCTGCTCGAGCTCCGGGAGCTCCATGAACGACGTCGGCGCGACGAGGGCAGGGGGATCACCCGGGAAGACGCGGGCGGCTCCCTGCCACGAGGGGACGAGGTAGAGCTCGAACGCCTCGATGCCGAGCGCGCGGCCCACCCGCTCGGCGAGCTGCCGCGTCGGGTGGTTGTCGCGCGGGCTGATCCGCTCGCGCGAGCTGATGCCGAAGTTGCTCAGCTCGAAGCGGATCGCCTTCGCGGCGATCGGCGCGATCGCCAGCGCCACGTCGATCCACGGGCTCCGGGCCTCCGGGAGGAGCAGCCGGCCCATCTCGGGGCCCGCGAAGGCCCCGGCGTACGGCGCCTCCGACGGGACGCGCCGGCCCCTGAGCCGGGCCATGCGGTCCAGCGACACCTCGCCGAGGCAGGCGCGGACCTCCTCCACGGTGATCCGCTCCTCCGCGCGCCCGTCCTTGGCGAGCGCGGCCTCGAGCGCGGCGAGCGCCGGGCCGAGGTCCGGGAGCCGCGTGAAGACCTCCGGATCGGGCGTCAGGACGTCCCGCAGCACCTGGACCGCCTCCGCGTTGCGCCCCGCGGCCTCGAGCCCGCGGCCGAGCGCGGTGCGCGACTCGGGCGGCGCGCCCGGGAGCGCGACGGCCTGCTGGAGGCGCGCGAGCCCGTCGCGAGGCCGCACGAGCAGGGTCGACTCGAGCAGGCCGAGCGTGGTCAGCCAGCGCGGATCGGCCGGGATGCGGCGCGACTCGGCGACCTCGAGCAGCTGCGCGAGCGCCTTGGCGTAGGCCGCGGCGCCCTCGCTCGTGTCGACGCGGTACAGGCGGGCGAGCGCCACCCACCCGCGCGTGTCGCCGCCGGGCGCGCTCACGATCGCGTCGCACAGCGTGCGGACCATGCCGGCCGTGTCGCCGGCGTCGCGGTAGGCGTCCGCGAGGCGCAGGGCGGCCTCGACGCGGGAGCCCGGGTCGGGCGACAGCTCGACCAGGCGCCCCAGCGCGCGCAGCGCGAGCGCGTGGTCGCCGCGCGTGACGCCGAGCTTGTGCAGCCGCTCGAGCGCGGGACGGTTCTGCGCGTCGAGCGACAGGACCGCCTGGAGCGCGTCTTGGGCGAGCGCCGGGTTCGCGAGCGGCCCCTCGTACAGGTCGGCGATCAGGAACTGCGCCGCGATCTTGGTCTCGGCGTCCGTCGCCGCGGCCACGGCGCGCTTCAGGGCGTCGCGCGCCTCGAGCCAGACGCGCTGCGCGGTGAGCAGCCGTGCGAGCAGGAGCAGCGCGGCCGCGTCGTTCGGGAGCGTCTCGATGACCCGCCGGACGGCCGCGATGCCCACGCCGGCGTCTATCGCGCCCGGGCGCCCGTGGTGCTGCAGCACCGACCGGGCGATCTCCGTGCCGAGCAGCGAGATCGCCTCGCGGCTCGAGGCCTTGCCGAGCGCCTCGCCGAGCCGGTCGGTGAGCCGCTGGGGATCGCCCGCGAGCTCCCGGGCGAGCGCGCGCGCCGCGGCCACGCAGCCCGGATCCGCGCGGAGCGCGCTCTCGTACAGCTCGAGCGCGCGCGCGCGGCCCTCGGGTGACGCGTCCTCGGCGGTGAGCTCCGCCGCGCGCACGAGGTGCATGGCGCGCGCGGGCGCTCCGAGGACGAGGTCGGCGAGCGCCAGCTGGGCCGCGATCACGCTCGCGCGGTCGCCGAGGCGCTGCGCGAGCCGATCGAGCCCGCGCGCCGCGATGACGCTCTCCGGCCACAGCCCGAGGGCGTTGCGGAAGCCGGCGAGCGCCGCGCGGGCGGCGGCGGGGTCCGCGTCGGCCTGCGCCTCCGCGAGGAGCGCCTCCTCGACGCTGTAGAGGGCGCGCGCGATGGGATCGGGCGTCAGCTCCCGGCTGTCGCGGATGGCGCTGGCGAAGAGGGCCTGCGCCCGCGGCGCGATCGGATCCGCGGGGCTCGCCTTGGCGGCGATGCGGAGGATCGCCATGTGGGCGGCCGCGTCGTCGGGCGCCTCCTTCACGATGCGCGCGAGCGCCTCGAGCGCGGCGCCCGGCCCGAGCTGCTCCTCGAGCGACGCGATCTCCCAGAGGGCGCCGCCGCGCGCGGTGGCGGAGGTGAACACGTCGGCCTCCGCGCGCAGGACGGTCGCGAGCGACGTCGGCGCCTCGAGGTGCCGGTAGAGCTGCTCCAGCATGCGGAGCGCCGGGACGTGGTTCGGCACCACCCCGACGAGCCCCTCCAGGATCTCGACGGCCTGGCGCGGGCTGCTGTCCGCGAGGACCAGCGCAAGGGAGATCCGGAGCGCGTGATCGACGAGCGCCGGCGGCTTGCGCTCGAGCCAGCGCGCGTACAGCCCCGCGAGCTCGCTCGCGATCATGGAGGCGGACATCCCCGGCAGGCTGGACGCGCGTGCGCCGGTCGCGGGCCGCTGCGCGACGGGCGCGCCGAGGCCGACGCCGACGCCTGCGCCGCCGGCGCGGACGTAGATGCGCTCCATCGCGTCGAGGATCGCCGGATCGTGCTGGCCCGAGGCGAGCGCCGCGTCGGCGCGGGCGAGGAGGCGGAGGGCGTCCTGATCGCGCCCGAGGGCGAGCTCCTGCACCTCGGCCGCCTGGAAGAGCAGCCGCGCGTGGTCGTCGGGCCGCTGCGCCTCGTCGGCGAGCGAGCTGAGCACCTCGACGAGCTTCTCGTAGTTGCCGGTCTCGCGGAGGAGCCGCGCGATCTCGATCCGGGGCAGCGGGTGAGCGGGCTTCTTCCGCGCCGCCTCGCGGTACGACTCCACCGCGCTGTGCGGCCGCTTGAGGCGCCGCTCGTCGAGCCCCGCGACCTCGATCCAGAGGCTGAACGCCGCGTCTCCCGCGGGGTCGCGCTGGATGAGCTTGAGCAGCGCGCGCCGCGCCTCCTCGTACCGGCCGGCGCGCTCGTCGAGGCGGACGCGCGCGCGCAGCGCGTCGGGGTCGGCCGGATCGATCGCGAGCGCGCGGTCGACGAGCGACGAGGCCCGGTCGCGATCGCCGAGCCGGAGCTCGGTGACATCGGCGGCGCGCAGGAGGAGCCTGCGCTGCTCGCGCGGGCTGCTCGTGAGCTCGGCCTCGGCGCAGAGCGCGCGCGCGAGCCGCTGCGCGTCGCCCGCGCGCGCGGCGTTGCGCTGGAGCGCGAGGATCGCGGCGCGCCGCTCCGAGTCGATCGCGAGGATCTTCTCGATCTCCTCCACGGCGCGGGCGGGCTGGGCGAGCTCGTCCTCCCAGATGGAGACGAGCTTCTCGAGCAGCCCGATCTTGCGCGTGGGGTCCTCCGTCGCGCTCGCGGCCTGCGTGTACAGGTCGAGCCGCGCCTGCACGCCGCGCGGATCTTCCTCGACGGCCAGGGCGTCCGGCGTGAGCAGGGCGGAGAGCGCGTCGAAGACCGAGCTGTTGCCCGGCTCGATCGCCCACGCGGCGCGCAGGATGGCGAGCGCCTCGTCGCGCCGCTTCAGGTGCCGCTCGGAGATGTCCGCGGCGCGGAGGAGCGCCGCGACCCGGACGGGCGCGGGCCGGTCGGCGTTGGCGACGGCGGTCCACACCTCCACGCGCTCGGCGTGGTGGCCGAGGCGCTGGAGGGCGCGGTCGAGCCGCTCCCGCGTCGAGCTGTCCTCGGGATCGAGGTCGAGCGCGCGCGTCGCGTGGAGCGCGGCCTGCTCTGCGTCCCCGAGGGTGTCGTAGATCTCCGCGAGGCGGACGTGCTCGTGGATGATCGCCTCTCTGTCGGTGAGGAGCGCGAGCTCCTTCTGGCGCACGTTGGCGGCGAGCTCGAGCATGCCGTTCGCCTCGAGCAGGCGGATCAGCTCGCCGACCACGCGCCGCGCGGTCGGCGAGCCGGCCGGGGCCCGCGTCGACGCGCGCCGGAGGAGGGGCACCGCGTCCGCCGGGGAGCGGATCTTGTCGATGAGCAGCCGCGCCGCCGTGTAGAGCAGCCGCGCCGCGCGGTCGTCGTCGCTCTCGTGATCGGCCTCCAGGGAGAGCGCGCTGACGAGGCCGACGATGCCGTCGTGGTGCACGAGGTGGCGGCGGAGCGCCTCCCGCACGGGCCCAGGCCCTGGATCGAACGCGATCGCGCCCTCGAGGGACGCGAGGGCGAGCTCCGGCTTGTAGAGCTTCCGATCGAGCACGGCGGCGCGCTCGACGTGGACCCAGGCGGTGAGCTGGCCGTCGCCGTCCGGCCGCCCGCGCCCTGGGGCGTAGGCGGCGGAGAGCCGGTCGAGGTGCGCGGCGAGGTCCTTGGCCGCCTGCTCGGCGCCGCGGGCGCTCTCGCGCCGGAGGGCGATCTCGAGCCCGCGTAGCGACGCGGCGTGGAGCGGGACGAGCCGCAGCGCCTCGGTGAAGGCCTCGCAGCTCTCGGGCGTCCGCCCGAGCGCCTGGAGCAGGCGCGCCCGCTCGGCGAGGAGGTCGGCCCGGAGCGCGTCGGTCTCGGCGACGCGGAGCTTGTCCTCGACGACCTCGAGCGCGAGGGCGAGCTCGGTGCGCGCGTCGAGCACGCGGTGGACCCGCGAGAGCGCCGGCTCGAGCGTGCGGGACAGCTGTCGAGCGCGCTCGTACGAGCGGCGCGCGGCGGCGGGGTTCTTGAGCACCCGCTCTTCATGGATGCCGAGCTCGACGAGGGCGCGCGCCGCGCCGACCGGATCGCTGCTCTTGAGCCGCTCGGCGCGCTGCTGGAGCTCGGTGGCGAGGTCCGGAGCGGCGAGCTGCGGGCTCTGCGCGGGCGCCTCGGGCGCGTTCGGCTGCGAGCGGGGCGCCGGAGGTGACTGGGCGGGCGCGTGCGCGGTGCTCGGCGCGGGCGCATGCAGAACGGTCGCCGCATGCGCGGCGTTCGGCGCGTGCAGGACGGTCGCCGCATGCGCGGCGCTCTGCGCAGGCGCGGCCGTGCTCGGTGCAGGCGTGGCGCCCGGCGCATGCGCGGCGTTCGGCGTGACGCCCGGTATCGGCGTGCGCGTCGCGCTCGGCGTGGGCGCGCCGCCCGGCAGCGGCGCGCGTGGGGCGCCTGGCGTGGGCGCGCCGCCCGGCAACGGCGTGCGCGTCGCGCTCGGTGCGTGCGCGCCGCCCGGCAACGGCGTGCGCGTCGCGCTTGGCGCGGCGCTCTGTACGGGCGCCGGCGCGGCGCTCTGCGCGGGCGCCGCTTCGAGCGACTCGACCGAGATGGGCGTCGGCGACGAGCTCGGCTCGACCGAGATGGGCAGCGGCGTCGCGGTCGGCTCGACCGAGATGGGCAGCGGCGTCGCGGTCGGCTCGACCGAGATGGGCATCGGCGTCGTGCTTGCGTCGAAGGCGGCGATCGCCTGGGCCGCGCCGCCCGGCTGGGAGCCAGGCGCCGGCTTGCCCGCGCTCGCGGCGGAGCCTGGAGCGGGCTGCGTTGCGGCGCGGTTCGGGATCTGCGGGCGCTGGCCTGGGCCGCGCGCCGGAGGGCGGGCGGGGCTGGATCCAGGGGGCGCTGCCGTCGTCTTGGACGCGCCTCCCGGAGGCATCGGCGGCGGTGGCCTCGACGGCGGCGCAAGCGACGGCGGCGCCGGTGGCGGCCCGCTCGCGACGCTGCCGTCTTTGCGGCGGATCAGCGGCGGTGGCCTGCTCGGTACTGGCGGCGGCACGCTCGGGGCCGGCGTCTTGTTCGGCCCTGGCGGCGGCGCGCTCGGCGGCAGCGGCGGGCTCGAGGCCAGCGGCGCGCTCGGCAGCGGCGGCGGGTTCATCGGTGGCAGCGGGCTTGCGGTCGCCGGCAGCGGTTCACCGTCTGTCGGCGTGCTAGCAGCCGCCGGCGGCGGTTCGTCGCCTGTCGGCGCGCTCGCGGCCGCCGGCAGCGGTTCGCCGCCTGTCGGCGCGCTCGCGCTCGACGGCGCGCCGGGCATCGACGTGCTCGTGCCGACGAGCAGCGTCTTCGCGCCGGGCTGAGGTTGCGCGCTCGCGCGCGTCATTTGAGCGTTGTCGGCGTTGGCTTCCCAGCCACCTTCGTCCGGCGATCCGGACAGGCTCGGCAAACCAGGCCGGCGCGACGCTTCGTGTTGCGGATCGTCCCCGTGGGCCACCGCCGCGGATGCTACACATCCACGCGCCTTCAATCTACAGTCGATGCGCCTGCTCGCTGGCGTCGCGCGCTTACCGATACAGGGGCGACCTACTTGTTGAACGGTGCTGTCGATGCGCAGCGCAGCAAGGCGAGCTTCATCGCTTTTCCGGCCGGGTGTGCCACGAGCAGCGCCTCTGCGGAGGCGGCGATCGGCTCGCCGCGCCCGAGGGCCGGCTCGGCTTGCAGCCCGCCTTCGAGCTCGCCTCTCGCGGTGAGCGCCGCGAGCTGCGTCGGGCCGGACGCGTTCGCGATCGCGAGCCATGCCGCGGCGCCTGCGGCCTTCGCCGGGTCCTGCCCGCCCGGGCCTCGTGCGCCGGGGAGGAGCGCCGGCACCCCGGCGCCCAGGCCCAGCGCGGCCTCGGGCGGGGCGTCCTGCTCGCGATCGCCGCCGACGAGCACGCGCGGCTCGCCGGCGCCGCCGAGCCGCACCAGCACGGCGCTGATGCGCCCTCCGATCGAGCCGCTCGGGGTGTCGTCGTCCCGGAAGGCGAGGATGAGCCCGTCGTCGTCGCCGAGCGTCAGGTCATACGCCAGCACGTGTCCGTTCTTGGGGGTGACCGCGCGGGGCGTCGCGGTGAGCGCGCCCGCCTCGTCAAGGGGGACCACCTCGATCCACTGGTGGGTGATCGTCTCGCCTGCCGCGGCGGTGTCCTCGTCGCCGTCGTCCTTCTTCGCTGCGGCCTTTCGCGTCGGCTCCTCGGCGCGCGCGATGTACGCGAGCCAGTAGCCGCCCGGCCGGCCGAGCACGCGCGGCATCTCGGCGTCGGTGCTCGGCTGGGAGACCGGGCGGGCCGACGTCACGGAGCGCAGCGTGCCCACGTCGGCGGAGGCGAGCATGATCCGCGATCGCTTGCCGTCGCGGGTCACGTCGTCCCAGACGATGACCGCGCGCTCGCCGGACGCGGCGATGTCGAGCGCGAGCGACTCGTCCCGCCCCTCGGCGAGCTCGGCCCCCCACGTCACGTGGTCCCCTTCGACCCTGGCGACCTTGATCGCGCGCCCGCCTGCGTTCGGCTCCAGCATCGCAGCGAGGATCGCGCCCCCGGCGCCTGCGACGACCGGAGGATCCATGTCCCCGCGCGATCGCGCGAGGCGGACGAGCTTCCCCTGGGCGCCGTCGGCCGAGAGCGTGGCCACCATCGCGACGGTCCCGCCCTCGGCTTCTCGCTGGGCGCCCACGGCGAACCCGCCGGAGAACGTCGTCCCGCGGCCGACCTCGACGGCGAACGGCGCGATGTCCTCGGCGCTGTCCGCGTCGCCGCCCCCCGCGCCTTCCTCGGCCCCGCGTGCGGCCGGCGGTGCGTCGCCGATGACGAACGGCGGCGGGCTCGCCGGCGTGCAGCGCGGGGGCGTCGGCTGCGGCGCCGCGCCGGCATCGTCGGCGTCGCTCGGCGCGGACGCCGCGGGGTTCGCGCTGGGCGGCGCGGGCGCGTCGCTCGTGGCGCCTCCCGGTGTGGAGCAGGCGCGCCACACCACGAGGCCGCCGACGACAAGGGCGACGGCCAGCGCGCCCTTCCAGGCGACGCCCTCGGGCTCGTCCGCTGGCGGCGGCTGTCGATCTGCGCCCGTGCTCCCCTTGCTGGTGCTCCGCTGGGTGGCGCGCTGCTCGGGATCCATGGGGCGTGGGTGTTAGCGCTGATCGCTCCGCGAGGGCAGGGGGAGCGTAAGCCCCGCAGCGCCGCGAGCGCGGCCGCTCCGCGCGAGCTCGCGATGGGACGCGACCTCGTCGGGTGGGATCGCTGGGGCGGGCGCCCACAGGCATGTTGCGTGGCGGCACCGTGGGACGATGGAGGTGCCCGCGTCGAACGGTGCCGTGCGCGCTGGACGTGCCGGAACGCATCCCCGCGGCCTGTCCCCTCTCACGTGTGTCCGGCGGCGCCCTTTCCAGGGGCCTTGTCGCGGCGCCAGATCGATGTGGCAGTTTGGCCGCCTCTGCGTGGCGCGACGCCGGTCCGCACGCGCTGAGTCGTGCAGATATCCATCGATGCTCGATATAAGCCATCGAGCGACCATTTCGGGACGCAGGACCCTGCGATATCACCTCCGCCAGGAGGACGAGCGATCACCGAAACAGCCATCTTGTTCCCGGTCCCGGTGTGCGCTTGAACCAGGCCGATCTTGTCCACGACGAGCCTCCCGACACGGCCCCTCCATGGATCATCAACGACCTGAACAACCATGGGGAGCGCACGCGCGCAGGCGAGCTCATCTGCATTGCCGACTGGACCCGCGTTCGCGGCGCGCGCCGCGCTCCGGGCACCCGGGTGAGCCGAGAACTTCCCCTCCGCCGCCGGCGAGGCTAACGAGCGGCTGTCAGCTTCGTCCGTCCGGTGCCTGGCGCCGCGGCCCTCCTCTCTTTCGTCGTGATGCCCAGCCGTCCTCTCCTCGCCACCTTCCTCCTCGGGCTCGTCGCGCTCTGCTGCGCGGCCTGCGTCGGCTCCTCGCCCACGCCGCTCGCCCCTGCGCTCCGCGGCTCGATCGGCGTCCCGCACCACGGCGTCATCACCGACGCCGTCGAGCTCCCGAGGCAGGGCCCGGGCTACCGGCTGCTTCGCAGCAACGGCATCCGGTGGGGGACGGCGCGCCTGGTCGCAGCGGTCCAGCGCGCCGCGGCGGAGGTGGCGCTGGCGCGGCCGGGCGGCGAGCCGCTCGTCGTAGGCGACCTCTCCGCGCGCTACGGCGGCGCGACGCGGGGGCACCGGTCCCACCGCACCGGGCGCGACGCCGACCTCTTGCTCTACTCGCTGACCCCGGACGGCCGCCCTGTGCGCTCGCCGGGCTTCGTCGCCTTCGGGCCGGACGGGCTCGGGCGGATCAGCGATGGCGCCGAGGAGCCCGCGTCGCCGCGCGCCGGCCCGCCGCAGTACGTCCGCTTCGACGTCGAGCGGGAGTGGCTGCTCGTGAAGTCGCTCGTCCGCTCGCCCGACGCGCACGTCCAGTGGCTCTTCCTGGCCCGCTGGCTCGAGGCGCTGCTCATCGAGTACGCGCGCGCGCTCGGCGAGGACCCGGAGCTCATCTGGTATGCCGAGAGCGTGCTGCTCCAGCCGGGCGACAGCACGGCGCACGCCGATCACATCCACCTCCGCGTCGCTTGTACGCCGGACGAAACCCTCTCCGGCTGCCTCGGCGGCGGCCCGCAGTGGCCGTGGCTCCCGGCGGTGCCGCAGCTCATCGCGCCGTCGGACGACGACCTCGCCGCTGCGTTGCTCGACGACCTCCTGCCTGGAAGCGCCGCCGCGGGCTCTCGCGTGGCGGCTCCCGACAGCGCGCTGTGAGCCACCTCCTGGCGCACGGCGACGCGGCCGACGTCTGCGCGGCGCTCCCCGCGGACGTGCGGTTCGATCTCGTCTACCTCGATCCTCCCTTCGGGGTCGGGACGACGATGACCGCGCGGGCGGCGCGCGGCCAGGCGCGCGGCCGGCGCAGGCCGGAGAGCGGGCCCGACGCGTACGACGATCGCGCGAGCGCCGACGCGCTCGTGGCGATGCTCGCGCCGCGCCTCGCGGCCATCCGCGATCGCATGACCGAGGGCGCGACGCTGTACCTGCACCTCGATCACCGCGCGGTCCACGACGCGAAGGTCGCGTGTGATCGCCTGTTCGGCCGCGGCGCCTTCCTCGGCGAGATCATCTGGGCGCCCGGAAACGGCGGCCGGGGCGCGCGCGGCTTCTCCGTCACGCACCAGACGATCCTCCTTTACGCGCGCGCCGCGAGCGAGCGCGGCCAGGTGGTCTACAACGCCGCGGATCCGACGCTCCGCGAGCCGTACGCCGAGACCAGCCTGGCGATGCATTTCAAGCACCGCGACGAGGACGGCCGCCTGTACCGCGAGCGGATCCTCGGCGGCAAGGCGTACCGGTACTACGCCGACGAGGGCCGGCGGCTCGGGAGCGTGTGGAGCGACATTCCCGGGATGGTCGCCAACACCCCGCTGCGCCGCGAGGCCACCGGCTACCCCACGCAGAAGCCGGAGCGGCTGCTGGAGCGCATCGTCCGCGCGTCCTCCGCCCCCGGCGCGACCGTCGCCGACCTCATGTGCGGCAGCGGCACCACGCTCGTCGCGGCCGCGCGCCTAGGCCGCCGCTTCGTCGGCGGCGACCGGAGCCCGCTCGCGTTCGCGACGGCGCGGGAGCGGCTCGACCGCGAGGGGATCGTGTACACGGCGTGCGAGTCCGTTCCAGCCGCGGAGAGCGAGCCGGAGCGTCCCTGACTGGGCCCTGGCGAGCTCCCTCTCCTCGGGCTGGGCAGCTCGGATGGCCCTCTCCTCCTCTCACCCCGGCTCAGACGAGCTCGTCGATCGGCCCCGCGCCCTCGCGGACGATCTGCACCTCGCCCTGGCTCAGGTCGATCACGGTCGTCGGCACGGCCCCGCCGGTCCCAGCGTCGAGGACGAGCGCGAGCCCCGGAAACCGGTCGTCGATCTCCCCCGGATCGATGATCGGATCCTCCCCGGGAGGCGCCGCGGTCGTGCTGATGAGCGGTCGCCCGAGCGCGCGGACCAGCGCGAGCGCGACCGGGTGGTTCGGCACGCGGATGCCGACCGTCTTCTGCTTGAGGTGCACGTACTTCGGCACCTCGCGCGTCGCGGGGAGGATGAAGGTGTACGGCCCGGGCAGGTAGCGCTTCAGGATGCGGTACGCCTGGTTCTCGACGATCGCATACCGCGCGATGTCGCTCAGATCCGGGCAGATGAACGCCAGGTTCTTGTTCTGGCGCATCCCCTTGATCTGATACACCCGCTCGATAGCCGCCTTGTTCATCAGGTCGCACCCGAACCCGTACACGGTATCGGTCGGGTAGCCGATGACCTCCCCCTTCTGAATGAGATCGATCGCTCGCGCGATCTTGCGGGGTTCCGGGTGATCGGGGTTGATGGGCTGGAGCACGGGAACGCAACCATGGGGCCGCCCGGTCGGTTCCGCCAGTGCTGGCTGCCTGGATGTACGACCAGCGACGGGCAGCCGGGTGCGGGCGCTGCGGGTGAAGAGAGGCGGGGCGAAGCCCCGAGACGCAAGCCGGTCGCACGTGCGAGCGGCTTGAGGCGGAGATCGAAGATCCCGGCGTGCAGCGCTGCTGGCTACTCCTTGAGCGCCTCGCTGCCGCCGATGATCTCCATGAGCTCCTTGGTGATCGCCGCCTGACGCGCCTTGTTGTACTCGAGCGTCAGGTTGTCGATCACTTCCTTGGCGTTCTTGTTCGCGGCGTCCATCGCCGTGAGCTTCGCGCCGAGCTCGCTCGCCATCGACTCGTAGAGCGCGCGCAGGATCGAGATGTCCACGTACATCGGCACGAGCCGCTCCAGGAGCGCGCCCTTGTCCGGCTCGTAGAGGAACTCCGACGCCGCGGAGGGCGCGCCGTGGCCCCCCTCGTCCCCCTGCTCCTGCTCCTGCTCCTGCGCCGGACCGCCGGCGGGCGGCAGGAGCCGCTCGACGACGACCGTCTGCGTGATGGCGCTCTTGAATTCGTTGTAGACGAGGTAGATCGCGTCGATCTCGCCCTTGTTGAACGGGGCGAGGAGCTTCGCGCCGACGGCCTGGGCCGTCTCGAGGTTGAGCTTGTCCCAGACCCCGGCCAGGTACTCGAGGATCGGCGCGCCGCGGCGGTTGAAGTAGTCCCGACCCTTGCGGCCGATGATCGCGAGCTGGACCTCCTGGCCCGCGTCCGTCCGGCTCTTCCACTCGCGCTCGGCGCGCTTGTTGATGTTGGTGTTGAAGGCGCCGCAAAGTCCGCGGTCGCTCGTGAGCACCACGAGCAGCACGCGCCGCTCCGGACGGGTCACGAGCAGCGGGTGCAGCGCCTTCTCGCCACCGGCGAGCGCGCTCGCCTCGCCCTCCGCCCCGTGCCCCTCCGCCGCGAGCGCCTCGGCCGCGGGAGCCGCGTCGCGCGTGATCGCCGAGAGCACCTCCTGCACCTTCACGGCGTAGGGGCGCAGCTCGGTGATGCGCTGCTGCGCCTTGTTGAGCTTGGCGCCCGCGACCATCTTCATGGCGCGGGTGATCTTCTGCGTCGACTTGACGCTGGAGATCCGCTTGCGAATGGACTTGAGGCTGGGCACGGCTGCCTACTTTTCCTTTGCCTTCGAGGCGCTCTTCCCGTTCTTCGACTTGGCCTTCGGCGCCGGCGCCTCCTCCTCGTCGTCGCCCGCACCGTCCTCGTCGGCCGCGGTCGAGGCGCCGCTCGCTTCCACCGCGAACCGCTTCTTGAAGGTGTCGATCGCCTTCGTCATCCGGGACTTGAGGTCGTCGTCGAGGACCTTCTTCTCGCGGATGTCCACGAAGATCTGGGGGTGCTTCGCCTCGATGAACTTGTTGAGCTCTTCCTCGAAGCGCGAGAGCGAGCTCACCGGCAGGCTGTCGAGCAGGCCCTGCGTGCCGGCGTAGATGATGAGGATCTGCTTCTCGACCGCCAGCGGCACGTACTGGCCCTGCTTCAGGATCTCGGTGAGGCGCGCGCCGCGCTCGAGCTGCGCGCGGGTCTTCGCGTCCAGGTCCGAGGCGAACTGGGAGAACGCCGCCATGGCGCGGTACTGCGCGAGGTCGAGGCGGAGCGTGCCGGCGATCGACTTCATCGCCTTGATCTGCGCGTTGCCGCCGACCCGGCTGACCGAGATGCCGACGTTGATGGCCGGGCGGACGCCGGAGTAGAAGAGGTCGGCCTCGAGGAAGATCTGCCCGTCCGTGATGCTGATGACGTTCGTCGGGATGTACGCCGACACGTCACCCGCCTGCGTCTCGATGACCGGCAGCGCCGTGAGCGAGCCGCCCGACTTCGGATCGCGGACGATCTCGTAGTCGCTCGCCTTCGCCTTGTCCGAGAGCTGCTGCTCGAGCTTCTTGATCTCGTCCTTCTTCTCGTCCTTGCGCGCCTGCTCGAGCTTCTCGAAGAGGGCCCCGTCGATCGTCTTCCAGAGCGAGTCCTTCGCCGAGTGCATCCCGTGCGCCCCGACGTGCGCCTTGCCGTCGACGCCGCGGTACGAGGCGTCGCCGCCCTCGATCTTCGTCCCCTTCGAGACGACGTAGAAGATGTCGGCCATCTTCGCGGCGCGCTCGAGGAGCCGGGAGTGGAGGTAGAAGACGTCGCCCGGGTACGCCTCGCGGCCCGGCGGGCGGCGGAGCAGGAGCGAGAGCTGGCGGTACGCGACCGCCTGCTTCGACAGATCGTCGTAGATGCACAGCGCGTGGCGCCCGCTGTCACGGAAGTACTCGCCGATCGTCACGCCGGTGTACGGCGCGATGAACTGGAGCGGCGCGGTCTCGCTCGCCGTCGCGGCGACGATGATCGTGTACTCCAGCGCGCCGTGCGCATCGAGCCGGTCGACGACCTGGCGCACCGTCGACAGCTTCTGGCCGATCGCGACGTAGACGCAGATGACGCCCTTGCCCTTCTGGTTGATGATCGCGTCGACGGCGACGGCGGTCTTGCCCGTCTGCCGGTCGCCGATGATGAGCTCACGCTGGCCGCGGCCGACCGGGATCATCGCGTCGATCGCCTTGATGCCGGTCTGCATCGGCTCGGTGACCGGCTGGCGCTGGATGATGCCGGGCGCCTTCACCTCGACGCGGCGGCGCTCCTTCGTCTCGAGCGGCCCCTTGCCGTCGATCGGCATGCCGAGCGCGTTCACGACGCGCCCGAGGGTCGCCTCGCCGACGGGCACCTCCATGATGCGCCCGGTCCGCTTGACGGCGTCGCCCTCCTTGATGATGCTCGTGTCGCCGAAGATGGCGGCGCCCACGTTGTCCTGCTCGAGGTTCAGCACGAGCCCCATCAGGCTGCCGCCCTCCGAGCCGGTGAACTCGACGAGCTCGCCGGCCATCGCGCGGCTCAGGCCGTGCACGCGGGCGATGCCGTCGCCCACCGTGAGCACGGTGCCCGTCTCGGTGACCTGAGCGGCCTTGTCGATATTCTGGATTTGCTTCTTGATGATCTGGGAGATCTCTTCGGCGCGGAGCTGCATGCGGAGTCCTCTGTCGGGAGACGCTTGGGCTGCGGAGTCAACGTCGTCAAGGTCGAGGGGGCGCTGAGCGCCGGGCCACGACCCAACATGAAACAGGGGGGCTTGCTCGCGTCCCCTCAGGTCCGGAGCAGGTTGTCACGGAAGCTCGACAGCCGGGTCCGGAGGCTGCCGTCGATCACCTGATCGTCGATCTGGGTCACCACGCCCGCGATGAGCGAGGGATCCTGCTTGTGGGTGACCGAGATCTTCCTCCCGGTCGCCTTCTCGAGCTCGGCCCGGAGCCGGTCGAGGTAGCCGTCGCTCAGCGGGCCCGCGCTCGTCACCACGGCCCGGGCGACGTTCTGGTCCTGATCGACGAGGAGCGCGAGCTGCCGCGCGATCTCGGGCAGCGCCGCGAGCCGCCGGCGCCGCGCCAGCAGGAGGAGGGTGTTCTTCGTCACGTCCGAGAAGCCGGCGCGGCCGCCGATCTCGCGGAGCAGCTCCTCGCGCGAGGCCTCCGGGATGAGCGGGTTGTCGAGGACGAGGCGGAGCTCCTCGCTCGCCGAGTACATCGCGCTGGCGTCCCCGATCTCCCTGGCGAGGGCCGCGAGGGTCCCGGTCTCCTTGCCGATCTCGAAGATCGCGCGCCCGTAGCGTCGGGCGACGGACTCGTAGCTCATGTCGCTGCTCCGGTGGTCTGGGCTCCGCGGCGCGCGCCGGCGGAGACGGCCGCGGGGATGGCCTTCAGGTACTCTTCGTTGACCCGGTCGAGGTCCTGCTGGCCGATGCGCTGCCGGAGCAGCTCCTCGGCCGCGGCGACGGCGTTCTGCACCGCCTCCTGGAGGAGCATGGCGTGCGCCGCCTTGAGCTCCTGCTCGGCGCGGAACTCGGCGTCGCGCCGCATCCGGACGCGCCGCTGCTCCGCCTCGGCGAGCACGTGGGCCTTCTCGACCTCCGCCTGCGCCGCGTGCTCGGCCTTGAGCTCGGCGAGCGTCTCCTCGAGCCGCGTGAGCTTGTCCTCGTACTCCTCGAGCCGCTGCTCGGCCTCCTGCTTGAGGCGCGACGCGTTGTCGAGCTCCTGCGTGATCGTCTGCTTGCGCTTCTTGAGCGCCTCCGCGATGGGCTTCCTCCCGAAGCGGACGACGATGAGCGCGAGCAGCCCGAAGTTCAGGACCGACGCGAGGAACGGCGGCGGCTCGTTCTTCGGATCGCAGGGGTTCTGCTCGTTGTGGTAGCGCCAGAGCAGCGCGTTGATCCCGCCCTTCGAGGCCGCCTCGTTGTTCACGCCGATGAGGCCGTGCCACCAGTTGACGTGCGGCGGCGGATCCGTCGGGCCGTGCCCGGGGCAGTGCCCCTCCCCGTGGGAGGCGTGCTCGGGCTGCGGGGGCGGCGGCGTGGGGCGCGCGCGGCCGGGCTGCATTCCCGGCGGCCGGAGCCCATGGCCCGGCGGGAGCTGGCGGCCGCCCGGACCGAGCGGCCGGCCGGGCTGCGCGTCGCGCGGGCGCTGCGGCATCTGCGGCGAGCCCGGCTGCGCCTGGGCAGGCGACGGGATGGGCGGGTGCCCGGGGGGCAGCGCCGGCTCGGAGCCCGGCGGCTGCGTCTGAGCGAGCGCCGTGCCGGCGGCGAGCGCCGCGGCCAGGCCGAGGGCGAGCGAGGAGCGGCGGAGCGGCTTCTTCACTGGCGCACCTCGCGGCCGAGCATGCTGGCGGCGATCTCCGCGGCGAGCGCGGGCTGGGCGGCGGAGAGCTCGCCGCGCATGCGGGCGACCTCGGCCGCGATCTTCGCCTTGCTGTCCTCGAGGATGCGCGCCGTCTCGGCCCGGGCCTCGGCCATGATCTGCGCCTCGATCTTCGCCGTCTCGGCGCGGAGCCGCTCTCGCTCGATCCCGGCCTCGCGCCGGACCTTCTCGATCTCGGCCTCGTAGCGGGTGAGCAGCTCGCCGGCGCGCTCGTCCATTTCGCGCGCTTCCCGCTTGGCGCCGTCGGTGCGCCGCTCGCGCTCTTCGAAGACGCGGAGCAGCGGATCGAACAGGAGCGGCTTGAGCACGACGACGAACGTCGAGAACAGGACGACCTGCGCCAGGAACGTCAGATCGAAGTCGACGGCGATGGCGCTGGCGCCGGACGCGAGGAGAGGGTGCATTGCGTTCGGGTTCACGGGTGCTTGTTCGGCGACGAGGGCGGCGCAGCGCGAGCCGCTCGCTGCCCCACGCCCCCCGAGGGGGCGATTTCGCGAGCCGGCACTAGCACGTGTCAGTCAAAGCTGGAAGGGTTCTCGCAGAGCGGACGAGCCCCTCTTTAACATCACGTCTCCTGACGACGCGCCCGCGCTACAGGCTCGCGAGCGCGCGCATCATCTCGCCGAGGCCCGCCTCGAGATCGCCCTCGGTGGCGCGCGGCGCCTGCGCGCGCGCGCCGTCCTCGTCGCGGATGGCCTCGGCGGCGCGCGGATTGCGGAACCAGTCCTCGTCGAAGCGCTCGATCAGGCCGCGCCGATCGCGCGCGGCGAGGAGCGCCCCGGCGAGCCGGACCGCCGCGCCGGGATCGAGCGTCGGGACGACCCCGGCGAGCGCGCCCGGGATCGGCGCGCCGAGCGCGCGCGCGGTGGTCTCCTCGAAGCGGTCGCTCCGATCGCGCGAGGCCCGGAGCAGCACGTGCCCGCCTCCGTCCTGGCCGGCGCCGAACACGAGCGCCACGGTCGCGGCGTCGAGGCGCAGCGAGAGGAGGAGGCTGCGCGCGGTGGCGCGCGCCTGATCGAGCGCGCGGCCCCGGCCCAGCCCGAGCGCGCGGGCGCAGAAGACGGGATCGGCGACGAGGCCGCCGAAGAGCGCGGCGCGGCGCGCCTGCCGGAGATCGAACGGCGCGTGGGAGAGCGCGAACGGCCCGCGCGCTCCATCACCACGCGCGAGCGCCGCGCCGAAGCGGGCGAGCGCGCGCGCGAACGACGCCGCGCCGAGCGGCCGCGGCAACGGTCCGAGATCGATCGCGACGCCATCGGTTAGCTTCGTCGCGCGGAACAGCTCCTCGATCCACCGCGGGCCGAGCCGCGCTGGCCACCCCGACGACGCGTCGCGGCCGACGGCGCGCCCGAGCGCGGCGTGCCAGGTCGGCTCGAGCTCGATCACCGACTCGGTCCGGCGCAGCAGCGCCTCCGCGGCGCCGATCGCCGCGCCGGGAGGGTCGCAGGGGATCTCGATCGCGCGGAGGCCCTCCTCCGCGAGCTGCCGCGCCGCCTCGTGCCTCCGCTCGACGAGGACGCGGGCGGCGTCGGCGACCGCGCCGGAGCCTCGGGCGAGCGCCTCGGCGAAGATCTGCCGTCCGGCGCTCGTCGGGTCGGCGAGCAGCCTGAGCCGCGCCTCGTGGGGCGACATCCGCGCCGGCTCGGGCAGGTCGATCGTGACCAGCGGCGTGTGCCAGGCCGCGGCGAGCCGGACGCGGTCGGCCCAGACGACGCGCTCCAGCGTGAGCGCGTAGACCCAGTCGGCGAGGGGGGCCGCGAGGCCGGTCGGGTCCGGCGCGGCGGGCGACGTCGGGCTCGCGAGCCCGAGCTCCGCGCCGAGGCCCGGGGTCTTGCCGGTGAGCTCGAGGTAGGTCGTCCGCGAGCTGACGCGCCGGAAGGGATCGAGCGGGTTCTCGAGCCTGGCCCTCGCCTCGGCGGCGCTCGGGCCGTCCTGGTCTGCGGCGGGAGGGGCCGGACCGCGCCGGGCGAGGTCGCCGTGCGCCGCGCGCCACGCGCGCTCCGCGCGGGCGACGTCCTGGTCGAGGCGTATCAGATCGATCTCCATGTCACCTATCCGTGCACCGCGGGTGCCGTCCCGAGCCGCCCGGCGATCTCGCCCTCGGCGCGCGCCAGCTCGGCCAGCCGCACTCGGGTGGCGCCCTCGTCGCCGGCGACCTCGACGGCGAGGTCGACGAGTGTCCGATAGTGCCGGGCCTCCGACGCGAAGAGCTCCTCGTACAGCGGCGCGAGCTCGTGCTCGCGCGCCGCGAGCCCGTCGGCGAGCAGCCTGAAGCGCTCGCAGGAGCGGGCCTCGATGATCGCGCCGACGAGCAGCCGATCGATGAGCGCGGCCTTCGCGTTGCGCGCGCAGGTGCTCGAGGCCGCCTTGCGCAGCTCGCTCGCGTAGACGTCGGTCTCCGGCTTGCCGAGCGCGAGGCCGCGCTGCTCGATCACGTCGAGCAGCGCGCGGAAGTGCCGGAGCTCCTCCTCGGCGAGGTCCACGAGCGCCCGCGCGAGGCGCGGGAGCGACGGCCAGCGCGCGGCGAGGGACAGGGCGTTCGACGCCGCCTTCATCTCGCAGTGCGCGTGATCGGTCAGGAGCGCCGGCAGATCGGCGAGCGCCACGTCAGCCCAGCGTGGGTCGGTCGGTAGGGTCAGGCACAGCACGCAGGGCCGACCTAGAGCAGGCGCGGCGCGGCGAGAAGGGGGAGGCGGGCTTCGAGGTCGGCGCGGGCGCGACGACGGGTCGCCGACGCCGCGCCGCGGCGCGGTGTCGCTCTGGAGCGTCCGTCGATTAGAAGCTGTCGGACGACCCGCGGGTCAGCCCGCTCGACTCGAGGTGGTACGCGAGCCCGAGCACGAAGGTGGTGGGTCCTCCGCTGGTGAGGGCTCGCCGCACGGTGCCCTCGACAGCGAACTGGGTCCCCACATAGGCGAGGCCGAACGACAGCGCGTGCTGGTCGGCGCCCTGGTCGAAGCGGTAGCCGGCGCGGAGCGGGAAGTGATCGGCGACGAGGTACTCGCCGCCGGCCATGAAGCGGAAGGTGGTGTCGCGGTAAGAGTTGAAGTCGGCGAGCCCGTCGACCTCGATCGAGAAGTCAGCGGTGCCGAGCCCCATGCCGCCGCCGACCGTGGTGGGGAGCAGCCCGTGGTCCGGATAGGTGAGGTTCTGTCCGACGACCGCGATGTACAGGCTGTCGGTCGCCTTGACGGTGAGCGCGGCGTCGAACGTGAACCCGTCGACGAAGGAGTGCCGGCCGACGAGCTTCCCGTTCTCCCACTCGCGGAGCCCGCCCGAGACGGAGCTGTCGCCGAGGCCGCCCTCGAGCAGGGTCCCGTCCTGCGTGATCTTGGCATAGCGGCCGGTGAGCCCGACGAAGACGCGCTCGGTGAGGGGGTAGGCGAGGCCTGCGCGCGCGTCGAGGTAGGAGCGCTTGATGCCGCCGTCGTCCATGTCGACGAAGCCGCCCACGAAGGAGAGCGCCCCGGCGAGCTTGCCGGTGACCGAGTCGACGACGACGCCGCCGTAAGCGTGCCGGCCAGCCTCGGGGCTCCCCTGGAAGAGCGCCTGGAGGTGATAGACGCGGGTCTCCACCATGGCGGACGGATTGAGGAAGACGGCCGACGTCCCGTTCCCGAGGGCGCGCAGCGCGCCCCCGAAGGCCGCGGCGCGGGGCGTCTCATTCTCCCCATAGGCGTAGGCGAGCTGGGGCGGCAGCTCGTCGGCCGCCGCCGGCCCTGCGGCCGACGCCATCAGGAGCGCGCCTGCCGCCGAGAGGGCCCCGGCCCGCCGGGCGGCCGCCGCCCGGCGCGACGCCCCCTCCGGCCGCTGCGCCAGGAGTGCCCCCCTTGTCAACCGGATCCCTGACGACATCGCCTCGCCATACCGCACACCTGGACCCCGGGGGCAAATTCTCGGCTCCTGAAAACCGGCGAACCTCGGTCGCTCTGTGCTGGACGAACTTCGTCTTCCTCAAAAAGCTGGAAAACCCGCCACGTCGAGGCTCTTGACGACGAGATGAGCGGGTTTTGCTCTGCAATCGTGAGCGCGTCGTAAAAATCACCGCCCCGCGTCGGGAGTTTTGGCGCCTCGTGTCCGGCAGCCAGAGCTCGGTCGACGCGAAGCCGGCTTCGCAGTGTGTCAGGGACTGAATTTATAACAATACTATCGGATACTTGAGCCAAGTTTCGCAGTTGGGGATAGACGCCCGGACTCACCCGGTGCTACCTCCGATTCGTCCTCGGGGCGGTTCCGTGCCGCACCGGGTCCTCCAAAGGGTGGCCTCGAAAGGGGCGCTGCGGGTTACCGAGCTCTGTGAGGCGGTATGGGGGACGGCTGTGCCGATCTGTCTTTCAATGCGATGGACCTCGACGCGACGGCTGTACCCCCACCTCGATCGGCGTGCTCGGCTGCAGCCGGGCCGGGCCCTGGTACAGGAGGGCTGTACTGTTCACCCGCAGTTGGCGGGAGCATGCGGACGATTCCCCGAGGACGAAGCGGCCGTGGGCGGACTGTTGAAAAGTCGACACGCCCTTCGATTACATTCAGAATAACATAGAGATCTCCAGGAGTTAGAGGCGAGTCCTCGCTGTGAGACCTGTGGATAAGTTGGGGGCGACGGTTCTTTCGGTCGCCCCCGAAACCTATTTTCGTGGAGCGGACTTCAGAGCAGCG